>NZ_JBHUQN010000001.1:530880-3390337 GCF_042674385.1 Paenibacillus sp. NPDC056933
GAGATAAGGCAAATTTCTTATGGGATAAGTCTGTATCGGGAGTAAAAAGTGCGACTGGCTGGACAAAAGATAAGGCAAATTTCTTATGGGATAAGTCCGCATCGGCATGGAATCAGTTAACAGAGTGGTACAACGGTATAAATTTTAAAGAAAAGTTTAATGATTTTTTTGATTTTACAGGTACATTAAATGATTTTAAAGACTTTGGCGAAAAGCTTATTGAGTTTGGAAAAAAGAGAGGATGGGGGGTCCATTCCAAGATAGAAAACATGTGGTCAAGCCCCATAGTAAAAAAAATCAGGTCGTTTGGAAAACGAGCATTTCCAATCCTTGATATCGGGTCTTCTATTAATGATGTAGCTCAAGCTCCTACAATAGATGAGAAAATTATTGAACTTAATAAAGCTGTATTTAGCAAAGTTGGTTCTGCTGGTTTAAGTGCTGTAGGAGGATTCTTAGGTACATTAATTCCGGCACAGCCGGCGACAGTTCCTGCATTAGCTTATGGTGGTTCCTTGCTTGGTGACTATTTAGGAGAAAAGTTAGGCGAATTGAGTGGTAGAGGTTTGACAAAGATCTGGCCAAAAACTTGGTGGCCCTATAACAAAGAAAAAACTTCCAAAATCAATTCAACTAGAAATTTAAATCTGAATAACGGAAAAACACAAAACTTGGTGGGCTCTATTAATAAAAAATCTCCATCGCAGCACATTAATGTGACTTTACCCACAGGAGCAATCCAAATTTCAAATGGCAGTCACAAGGTTGATTACAATGGTATGGTTGCACAGATCAGTGCTCATTTTGTGAAAGAATTAAGAAGAGCCATGGAGAATCGAAAAACGATTATGGCCTAAGCAGAAAGGAGGCCTGTCATGACTGTATTTAAGGATAACGTGGAAGGTATCAAAATGGAATTTACCCTGATCGACGGGAAAACGAAGTTTCAATTTCCGGTGAAACCGGAGGAACTAACAATTTCACGTTCCAAAGGGTACGAAACGATTAATATGCTGGAGTATGGCGAGTTTGATTTTGCACAGGGGGAGAAGGTGAAGGAGATCACCTTCTCTTCTTTTTTTCCCAAAGAATATGATGCGTCCTATTGCATGTACGAGCCTTTGCCTGATCCGCGGGTAGCGATGAATATGCTGAATACGTTTCTGGTATCGAAAAAGCCGCTGCGCTTTATCATTACGAACACGGGAGTAAATGTGCCCGTGTATCTGATCTCTCACAATACGACCTTCCGGGGCGGCGAGAGCGGGGATATTTACTTTGACATTACGCTGCGAACGTGGCGGGATTCCAAAGTGGAGAAGGTTGGCGGTGCAACATCAGCGAGCAAGTCGGGTTCTCGTACCGATCTGAAAACGAGCAGCAAGACCTACACCGTCAAATCCGGCGATTCCCTGTCCAAAATAGCAAAGCTTGAGCTGGGCAGCAGTTCCAAATGGAACGAGATCTACAAGCTCAACGCGAAAACCATCGGCAGTGATCCGAATCGGATCAAGCCGGGACAAAAGCTGGTGATGCCATGACCTACAAGGTCATTGTCGACGACAAATATGACATCACCAAGCTGGTGGAGACGATTACGCTGAAGGACTCGCTCGACCAGATTGCGTATCAGGCCAACATCCGGCTGGCCGTGTCTGCATCTTCAGGTTTGCCTGCGATATCACCGGGTAAGGCGGTGCGGATCAGCGGGGTTCCTTTTGGCGAAAAATCAATGGTTCACTTGCTGCACCCTGCCGTCATCTGGGAAGCGGAAAGCTCGAACAGCGGTACCAAGCGGCTGTCCCTGACCGTCTACGACCGGATGATCTATCTGGAAAAATCAGAGGATGAGTTCCTGCTGCCGAAAGATCAGACTGCCACCCAGCGGCTCAAAACGTACGCCAAGGAATGGAAGATTCCATACGCCGAGCTGCCGGATACCAAAACGAAGCTGGGCAAAGCGGTGTATCGGTCGCAGACGATTTTTTCGATGATGTTTGCTGATCTGAAGGAAACGGTGAAGTCCGGTGGGGACATGTATCATCCGCGGATGACGCCGGGTGGGTTGCAGCTGTTCAAGGTGGGCAGCAATGCGAAGGTACACGAGCTGGATCGGCTGATCGATCTGACCCAGATGCGAACGCTCGAAGGCGCGGTTACCAAAGTTAAAGTAATGGCAGCGTCGGAGTCTACGAGTGGCAAAGAGGTTCCTTCCAAAGTGCTGGCGATTGAGCAGGACGGTGTAGCCGAACTGGGCACGCTGCAAAAGCTGATCGAGGACGATCAGGTCAAAACAG
The DNA here is from genome assembly GCF_042674385.1 of Paenibacillus sp. NPDC056933. Lineage (NCBI taxonomy): Bacteria > Bacillati > Bacillota > Bacilli > Caryophanales > Paenibacillaceae > Paenibacillus > Paenibacillus sp. NPDC056933. Next base: position 533,178 of record NZ_JBHUQN010000001.1, read on the forward strand.
CGACCGCCGCCAAGAAGCTGGCGAAAAGCCGTCTGACGGGGATTCAGGAGACCTTTACGATATCTGCACCGGATGTGAATACGATTCGTGCTGGAGACGCGGTGCTGCTCAAAGGGCTGAAACTGATCGTCATGTCGGTTAGCCGTGACCTGTCTGCTGGACCCGGAACGATGTCGTTGGAGCTGGGTACTGCCGAGTTGGTAAAAAGGAGGTTTTACCTTGAATAAAGATGATCCGTACGGGCATTTTGCCGAGGTCATGCGCGGCGCGATGAGTACGCATACCCGTCAGGCCGTGAGTGGCATGGGTGCGGTGCTGGGTACGATGACATCGTCCGGCGTGAAGCTGGATGATTTCAAGCACGAAGTGCAGGATTATCTCGTGGCCGAGCTACCGGGCACGCTTGGACTGCCGGAGCGCGAAGCTGCTGGCGCGATTTCCGGTATACCTGACGTGGCAAACGGCGCAGCGACGGGCACGGGACGGTTTCTTTTGCAAAAAGGGGAAGTGGAAGAAGCGGTGTGGTCTCTTGGAAAAGGGCTGAAAGCGGGAGATCGGGTGCTGGCGATGCGGGTGAATGGCGGTAACGATATTGTAGTGCTGTGTAAGGTGGTGAGTGCGAATGCCTAGTTTGTTCCCGGAAACGGGTCTGGTATGGGGAGATGAGGAAGATCTGTCGGGTGCGGCTTCGGAAGAGGTGCGATTTGGACGGAGCTGGCGATTCGATTACGATGCAGGGGATTTTGTGCTGACCCCAAGTGGCAAAGTCGCTGCGGCAGGTGCTCGTGAAGCCTGGGTGCAGTGGTGCATCAAGGCGGTGAAGACGCCACGGTACAGGCATGTGATTTACTCTCGCAATTATGGTTCGGAGCTGGAAGAACTGGTGGGCCAGGGTGACAGCCGGGGTGTGATGGAAAGTGAGATCACCCGGATGGTTACGGAGACGCTGCTGGCTGATCCACGCACGGATTCGGTAGACCAGTTTACGTTTGATTGGAATCGGGAGCAGTGCATGTTCTCGTGCCGGGTGGCAAGTGTACAGGAAGAGATGTTTATTCTGGAAAGTGAGGTGATCTGACAGGATGGCTGAGATTCCGCGTTATTTGGAGGACCAGACGGAGGAACAGATTATGCAGCGCATGCTGGATCGTCTGCCCGCGGATCTGGACAAGTCGGAAGGTTCTTTTCTGTGGGATGCAGAAGCTCCTGTAGCTTTTATGCTGTCCGAGGCGGCATTGTGGGCACAGGAACTGCTTCGGCGGGGATTTGCGAGTACGGCGGCGAGCAGTGATCCGAATTTTCGTTCAGAGGAGCTGGATCTGCGGGCAGGAGAGCATGGCATTACGCGCCGGGCTGCTGTAGTGGCACAAGGTACGGTGAAGTTTGCTGGTACCCCGGGGAAAGTGGTGCCTGCGGGCACGGTTGTGGCTACTTTGGCAGATGAAATCTCCGGTGAGGCTTCGCTCGAATATGAAACGGTTGGTCGTGTGGAGTTGGGAGAAGATGGTCTGGGTAGTGTTGGCGTCCGAGCGCTCGTTGCCGGAAAAGAAAGTAATGTGCCTGCGGGCACCGTGACCGTGCTGTCCACACCAGTGAGTGGCGTTACCTCTGTAACCAACGTGGAGGTGATCAAAGGCGGTGCGGATATCGAGGCAGATACGGCGCTGCTGGAACGATTTTATGCCAAGGTCCGCAACCAGGGAACCAGTGGCAACAAAGCCCAGTATGTACAATGGGCCAGTGAGGTGCCAGGCGTTGGGGCAACACGTGTCATTCCGTTATGGAAGGGGCCTGGGACGGTGGGTTTGTATCTGCTGGATACGGACAAACGTGCGGCAGGCAGCGATCTGGTGGCGGCTGTGCAGAAGTACGTGGACCCGACACAGGATGGACAGGGTGAAGGCGTTGCTCCGGCAGGTCCGGTGGTGACCGTGATGCCAGCCGAGGAAGTGCCGATGAACATTCAGGTGAAGCTGACCCTTGCAAGTGATGCAACATTGGCCGATGTAAAGGCGCTAATCGAACGCGGGGTGACCGCGTATTTGAAGCAGTTGGCATTTGCCGATCCACTTGTGCGTTACACTCGCATTGCGGCGATCCTGCTGGATATTCCACCGATTATCGATTATTCGGAGCTAACCGTGAACGGTGTGAGCGACCAGAATATCGAGATGACAGCGAGTCAGGTGGCGGTGCTGGGGACGGTGGATGTGCATGAGTAGAGGCGTAATGGAGGATGAGAATGCAATTCGTGAATGCGGAGACCGAGCAAGTCTGGGAGAAGATACAAGCGTCGAAGTGAAAGGAAGGGAGGGGACAGGGCATGAGTGCTCCTTCTGCTGTAGATGTTGGATTGACGAGTGAGAAAGGGCGGGAATTGTTCTCGTATTTGCCGAGTTATTATGAGACGTCCCGTGTTATGCAGGCCGATATGCAAGCCAAAGGAACCGAGATGGACCTGCTTTATCAGGCACTGGATGAGACATTGGATCAGTTTTTTGTCCGCACGGCGACGTGGGGATTGGACTTTTGGGAGCAGGAGCTTGGCATTGAGACGGATCGTCTCAAACCTGTGGATCAGCGGCGTGCTGTGGTGGAGTCGAAGCTGCGCGGTGCCGGGAAGTTTTCAGGGAGACTGGTTGCGAACGTGGCTGAGGCATATGCCGGGGGTAAGGTGGATGTGACGTTTCAGCCGGAAGCGTGGAGTTTTACAGTGAGCTTTGTGGATACGCTGGGCATCCCGCCCAATATCGACGATCTCAAGCGGGCGATTGACGAAGTGAAACCGGCCCACATGGCTGTGGAGTATGAGTATCGATATTTGGTGTGGGACGATTTGGACAAGAAACAGAAAACTTGGGATGAACTGGACGCCGCGTCCTTGACGTGGGATGAACTGGAGGTGTGGGCGTAATGCCACAAGAAACAGATCGACTGAAATTGCCATTGCCCTTGGGGAACGAGAACGTAAACCGGGAGAGTATTAACGGGATTTTTGAAAAGATTGATGCAGGTGTAGCGACGCAGGCGGATTTGAATACGCTTCGTGAAGCGGTGAGCCAGATGGATATTCCCGATGCGTCTTTGACGCAGAAAGGGAAGGTGCAGTTGTCGAGTGCAGTGGATAGTAGTGCGGAAAATATGGCCGCTACTCCCAAGGCAGTAAAGGCTGCAGTGAGTGAAGCTTTATCGGCAAAGCAGCTTGGAGTTGAGCAAAAAGCGAATGTGGTTGCCGCGCTTAACTCCATTGGTGTATCGGCATCCACATCAGAGACATGGGCACAGCTAATCAGTAAAATGGCTGGTGTGATCCGGGCCACGGGCAATGCTACGGCTGCACAGGTATTATCGGGAGCGACGTTTAGCAATGCTACTGGTAATGGTCGAACGGGTACAATGCCCAATCGGAGCGCCCAAAGTGCCCATCAATTGGCTAAATTGACAGAGGTATGGCTCGGAGATCGTACATTTTTCATGCCTCCTGATGGCTATTACGATGGTCAATCGTGGGTATATGCCCTTACGCCCGATCTGAGTCCGAGTAATATCCGTAATGGTAAAAATATCTTGGGCGTTGCGGGTGCGTTGGTCGAAGGCAAACAATTCGCTTCTGGCTTTACCTATGCATCTAACAGTCCAAGAATAATAACGGTTAATGGTCTTTCCTTTCGACCAAAGACCGTTATCGTGACTTCTGGCCTCCCATATTTAGGGACGTTTATGAGGGGAATATATTCGGAAGACATTAATTACTACACAATATCTAATGATTGGTTTGTACCAGTGCCGTTAAATATGTATACGGAAGTATCAGCAAATCCTAACGATAACCCAACCAACATTAGGCCTTTAGACATCTCAATCACGTCTGACGGCTTTACAATAAACATTGGTGGATATAGTTCAAACCAACCGAAGATAGACTATTTATGTTTTGCATAAGGAGGAAACGGCATGAAAATCGGCCCTAAGATTTATTACGACAAAGAAACAGGAAACGTTATCGTAAACACAGGCCATCGTTCCGGCGATGTCGTTGAGACAACACGCGAACAAGACTTTGCCGCGTTTGCTGCGTTGGCAGAGCGTGTGCCCGAAACAGTTGATATGATCCAGTTGGATTATGACGCATACTCTGCGGACTACGCCGAGGGCGGCATTATTACACGTATTGATATGGAAACAATGGAACCCTTATTCACTTATCCTGACCCAGTTGACCCAGAAACGCCGCAGGAGCCGCGTCCGGCTCTCAGTAAACAAGTGGAGGCATTGGCGCAGGAAACACACTCTTGAAGGCACAGAGCAGCGCCTTGACTGAACGTGCAGATTTTGTAGAGGATGTTATTGCAGAAATGGCAACCCAGGTATACACATGATCCGGCGTTTCATTACATGGTTATTCATGAAGGGAGGTGACACAGATATGAGGGCTATGTTTTCTGCTCAACGTGTGATTTTGGGTAAAACCGAGTAAAAAGCGGTACCGACTACACTGCAACCTGACGTTAAAGAGATTTTGACCGACAGCGTTTGGAATTTCTAATCACTGAGTAACAGGCGTTCCTATATGGAGCGCTTTTTTTATGCTCTCTGGAGTGGTCAGAGGGCTTTTCTTTTTGAAAGGGATGAAGGCCATGTTTAACAGAGGGCTTTTAACCGCATAGTCTTAACCGCCAAATATCCGTTTTCGTGTTTGGCCGGGCAGTTGCTGACATTTCAGGATATGCTGTAGCTGCTGTAACGATTGAAATGATGGGATACCCTATGGAAATGGGGGATCGCACTAATGAGCAGTTCGGCAACGTATTTTTTCGGAGGCTGGTCAGGAGTGCTCGGTGTATTGCTCGTGTTCGTCATCCTTGATTACCTGACGGGCATCGCGGCGGCGGGAGTGAGTGGCAAGCTGGAGAGCAATGTATTTATTTTTGCAATGGTATCGGTGGCTCATCTGGTGGACGGTGTTCTGGGAGACGGACATTTGTTCAGGGATGCGGTCGCCTTTTTTTATATCGCAAATGGAGCTCCTGTACATCATTGAAAATGGAGGAAAACTGGGTGCGCCGATTACATCTTTCACACGACCAGTGTCCAATCGAACGTATATTTATAACACGTAAGATCGGATGCTAGTCTCTGTAAATAGGAGACCTAACTTAATTTCAATTCTCACCATATAAAAGGAGGTGAACCATGACCACAAACCAATTAACGACTGCCATCGCGACCACTCTCACAAAGAATTTCCCTAACATCCCGATCCAACCTGCAACTGGCAGCACAAGTTCCGTACCAGACGCCAAAGGCATCACCTACCGCCTGCTGTCCGCCCAACTTACCCGGGAACGCAGCGATCGCTTCGTGCAATCCCATGCCTTTGAGATCCGCTGGCTTGATGCAGGCAACATTCCATCCACCCTGCCGGACGAGCTCTTCGAAGCGCTGGAAACCATCGAAGTAGAGGGAACCCCCTATCGAGCAACGGAGCTGCGTTGGGAGACCGAGGGCACTACACCTCGATTGCTGGTGTACTACACGATGCGAACCAGCAAAGTGTCGGAGTCCGCCCCTGCCATGCAACAACTCGAACAGCGCCCAACCGCACTTAAAGCCGCGAAAGAATAACTATATAAATTGAACTAAACATTTACACGAGAATGGAGGGACAGAAATAACCTGAAGAAGCGGAGCTAAAAGCTTTCTGAAAGAAAGCTGCTTCGGAAGCATGAACTCGCCTTTATCCCCGGATTTTCCCCTTTGAAAAAGGGAATTAAAAAAATCTGGGGATAACAGCGATCGGAAGGTTGTTCTGTCATCGGAGTGGCAAATGTAAATATTTTTTAGTTGAACTTTAAATAATCAAATGAGGGATTTACATGAAAGGAATGGGAGGCGTATTGGCGATGTTTACAAAAAAGGAACCGGAGCGTAAGAGCCCCGCAACCAACCAGAAATACAGCAAAGCACAGTTCGCTGAATCCAGGCAATTGAGCCGAATGGAGAAAGACATTTTGGCAGCGGTGCTGCTGGAACAACATACGTACTCCATGGAAGAAGCACAGCAACACATCCAACAATTTATGAATGGGGAGGCACAATAATGGCTGGAGGAACATGGACGACTCAAAACAAGGTACGCCCTGGCGTATATATGAATTTTGCATCGGAGGGCTCATTGCCGGGTACGGTAGGTGAGCGAGGAACGGTGGCTTTGGCATTGCCATTGTCATGGGGACAAGCGGGCACGATCCTGACTGTACAAGCGGGTGAAGATGTACAAGCCAAATTAGGCTATGACTGGACAGCTCCCCAATTGCTGCTCATCCGTGAGGCGTTGAAACGGGCACAGACTTTGCTTCTCTATCGTCTCAATGCGGGTACAACAGCCAAAGCAACACTGGACAAACTAACGGTGACAGCTCAACACGGCGGTGTGCGTGGTAACGATTTGGCAGTTGTAATCTCAGCTAATATCAATGATCCAGACCAATTGGATGTCTCCACTTTGCTTGCGGGTAAGGAAGTGGACAAACAAACGGCATCTACCATCGAAGAACTGGAAGCCAACGCATACGTTACATTCACTGGTGCAGGAGCCCTCACAACTACAGCCGCGCTCCCACTAACAGGTGGACAGGATGGTACAGCAACCAACCAGGAGCATGCGGATTTCCTTACGAAACTGGAAGTACTGGATTTTAACACTGTCGGTCTGATCTCGGATGACGCCACATTGAAATCGGTCTACACCGCCTACATCAAGCGTTTGCGCGACACTGAGGGCAAGAAGGTACAACTGGTGCTGGCAGATTATCCGGCTGCGGATCACGAAGGAGTGATCAGTGTCAAAAACGGCGTTGTGCTCGCAGACGGTACCGTTTTGACGCCGAAACAAACGGTAGCATGGACGGCCGGCGCAACAGCGGGAGCCAATCTCAATGAATCCCTGACGTTCCGTGCCTATGACGATGCCGTGGATGTTAACGGCCGACTGACGCACAGCGAGTCGGAAGCGGCACTGCGCAATGGTGATTTCGTCTTTACGGCGAGCAGCAACCGCGCGGTGGTGGAGCAGGATGTGAATACGTTCCGTTCCGTAACACCGGATAAGGCGCGTCATTTTGCCAAAAACCGTGTTGTTCGTGTGCTCGATGGCATTGCCAACGACATGAAACGGATTTTCGAGTCCTATTTTATCGGCAAAGTCAACAACAACGAAGATGGGCGCAGCCTGTTCCGTTCCCAATGTGTCACCTATCTGAAGCAGCTTCAGGATATCGGGGCGATCCAAAATTTTGATTCCAAAACGGATATCACCGTTACTCCGGGAAATGAAACCGACAGCATCCTAATCGAAATTCAGGTTCAACCAGTAGATTCCGTTGAAAAAGTATACATGAAAGTGAAGGTGGTTTAAGATGGCATTTTTGAAAGCAAGTGACACGATCTCCGGCCAGGAGGGCCGCGCATACGCAACGATTAATGGACAGACCGAAGAAATGTTCTATGTGAAGACACTGGAAGCAACGGTGGAGAAACAAAAAGCAGAGGTCAAAACCCTTGGCCGCCGCGGTGTACAGCACAAAGCTACTGGTTGGTCCGGCTCGGGTTCCATGACGATCTTTTATACCACATCCCGTTTCCGTGAGTTGATGCTCCAGTACATGCAGAATGGCGTGGACACCTACTTCGACATTGAAGTGACCAACGAAGATCCTTCATCTACGATTGGCAAACAGACGGTGACCCTCAAAGGCGTCAACCTCGACAGTGTGATCATGGCATCCCTGGATACCGAATCCGAGGCGTTGGAGGAAGAAGTAAGCTTTACCTTTGAAGATGTCGATATGCCTGTATCGTTTAATCTGCCTAAGTAACGTAGAACTTGCAAACATATGAACAATAGATCTATAACGAGTTTGACTTTAGCAACGGGTTTGTAAAATAAACCTATTCAACTTGCCTGTGTTACGGGCTATTTGTCGTGTCCAAATTCTCGTGCAAGTTCTCTTCTTTTGAAGAGAATTTGCACATTCTCAGCACAGTACACTTGCTCTTCGCAGCTTCTTGCGGCGGGGAGCCTAACTTTAGAGGAGGAACTATACATGAGTGGATTGAGTATGTTTTTTGCACAAAATGCAGCGGCGGATACAACGGAGGAGTTTATTGTATCTTCCCGTTTCAAGGATGAGAAAGGCGAGCCGGTTGCCTGGAAATTGCGCAGCATGACCGAAGATGAGAACCAGGAGTGCCGTAAAGCAGCAACGCGCAAAATCAAAGGCAAGAACGGTGTATACACACCTGACATCGATGCCAACGATTACATGGCTCGCCTGATGAGCGCCAGCGTGGTATTCCCTGATCTGAAAAATGCGGAGCTTCAACGTTCGTATGGCGTGATGGGGGCAGAATCGCTTTTGCGGAAAATGCTGCTGCCTGGGGAATTTGCTTCATTAGGAGAACAAGTCCAGAAGCTGAACGGCTTCAATCAGGACATGAACGAACTGGTGGATGACGTAAAAAACTAATTAAAGAGGGCGATTCCGAAGCCAATCTGGCTTATTACGCTCTCCATGAATTGAACATTCTCCCGCATGAGCTAATGGCATTCTCTTTACGTGAAAGAGCGGCCATATACGCCATGATCTCCATCCGGGTGGAGGAAGAGAAGAAAGAGCGGTCCAAGAGCCGCGCCCGGAAAAAATAAAAGGGAAGGAGGGAGAAATCAATGTCCGATACAAAGATTGATGTAATCAATCCTCCATCCGTAAATAATCTGATCAACAACTTGAATCTGGTCCAGGTGAGAACAACCGAAATTTTGAACAATTTCAACCAGATTAACCGGATTAATTTGAATCAATTTAATCAGACGAACATATCCAACCACTTTAATCAAGTAAACCAGCAACTGAATGTAACCATTAATCTGATGGAAAAGCTGGAGGATACGGCTGATGATACAAGCGATTCCTTGGGTGATAATCTGAACAAGCTCTCCAAGTGGCTGCAAATGATAAAGTCGGCTGGGAGTGTCGTGTTAAAAGCGGCTGCTGAGGAAGAAGACTTCAAGTATCGTTACATGGTTGCCGCTGAAGACCCGGTGCTCGGGGAAGGCATCTATAATAAGTTTCGAGATCAAGCCTCTAAAAGTGGTCAGAACACTAATGATTCACTGAAATCATCTCTAGGCTTCTTGCCTTTGGCACAGAATACAGGTCAGGTAGATCAGTTAAATGAACTGACTCAACGTTTGAGCATGTTATCACCGGATGGTAAAAGTCTGTCAGATGCGTCAAAGGCCATTGTTAGTGCTATGAATGGAAAAAACTCAGATTTGGCAAGTCAATTTAACATTCCGGAAAGTGCATTGAATGGAGCCGGCTTGGGTGAATTTATTCAAACGAAAGACCTTGACGGCTTCATACAAGGATTGCAGACGGTTCTTGAAATGCAGGGATACACACAACAGGCCTTTGATACTATGCTTGATTCTCCATTGCAAAAATGGACGGCTCTTGTGAACCAGTTCAATGGTATATTGTCTGAAATCGGAACGAAAGCGTTGGAAGTTTTGTCTCCGGTACTTGATCGGTTAAATGAAGCAATAAGCTCAGGCCAGTTCAGTGCTTTTATTGAATGGATTGGTGGGGCATTTGCAATCATCGCTCAGGTAGTGGCGTTTATCGTGGATGGGTTCATCAATTTTGCTACAGTCGTGCAAGAAAACTGGGATATTATTGCACCTATTTTGACTGCTATCGCTATGGTGCTGCTTTACAACATGATTGTTTCGCTTGGCATTGTGATTGCTGAAGTGTTTTTGCTCGCTGTGGCATGGCTGGCTGTAAACTGGCCTATATTGCTGATCATCGCAGCCATTGCTGCATTGATTATGATTTTCCAAATGTTCGGCGCAACCGGTACGGATATTCTTGGGGCTATTATCGGGACGTTTATGATGCTCGGTGAGATCGTCAGAGTGGTAATTGCTACGGTGTGGAACATATTCGCTTCCTTGGCAGATTTCTTGATTAATCTTTTCATTGATCCTGTCTATGCAATCCAAAAGTTGTTCTATGATCTCGGTATGTTTGTGTTGCAAACGCTCTACAATGTGATGGTAGGCATTGAGGATTTCCTAAAAAAAGCTGTAGGGGCCATTAGCGATGTTGCTTCCTTTATCAATGATACCTTTGGTACGAACCTGAGTGTCATGTCCGAATCGGATATTAACATTGGCAGCAAGACCATTGCGGGTTGGATGGACACTCTGAAATCCATGGAACCAAAAAGTGACAAAGATGTATTCAAGTCGATGAGAATGGATGGAGAGTACGATCCTACAGTATATAATAAGGGACCGGAACTAGCAGAAGAGTTTGTATCCAATTTTTCTCCTACCTCGAATGCTGATTCCAAGAATAAAGGTTTGCCGGGCAATTTTGGCAAGGATTTAATACCCCAAGCACCTTCCATGCCATCCACGCCATCCACGCCAACAATTCCTGCTCCCGCAGTCGTCCCCAATAACATGAGCAACATCAACAAGATCAACAACGTGGGGCAAGTGGACCAAATTGCTGGCATAGAAGGCACAGTGGATGTGACAAGCGAGGATCTCAAACTGATGCGTGAGCTTGCAGAGATGCAGGCTATTCAGCGATTCGTCAGTCTGACACCAACTGTTCAGGTCACCACTGGGGATATCAACAGCGGACACGATATTGACAGTGTCATTAACAAAATTACGGATGGACTGAACAGTCAGATCGTCTCCAGCGCCCAGGGGGTGTATGGTTAGATGGAATATTATATCCAGCTTAGCTTCAACAACCGCTCCGAATACATGTATTTCCCGGTGACACCAGAGAGCATCGAGTTCTCGGATGCGGGGGATGGCAGTACGTTCAATGTTAGCGCGCTAGGTGAGATTAACATGATCAAATCGCCCAAGCTGCGTGAAGTCAGTTTCAGCGGGATTTTTCCGGCAGACTACAGTCCGTATCATCTGAACTACGATGCAAGCCATCCGGCAGTTCAGAAGCGGTTTTACCGTGATCCATATGAATATGTGAAAAAGATCATCCGCTGGATGCAGACGGGCAGACCCGTGAGGCTGTTCTTTTCAAGTGCCAGATACACAATTAATATGGCAGTTTCCATTGAGAGCTTCGACTGGAAGGAGACAGCGGGCACGGTAGGGGATATTCAGTATGATATCAAGCTGAAGCAGTTCATTTTCTATGCCGCCAAAAAAGTAGTGCCACTCAAGGACAGCAAGGGTACTGCTGCTTCGAAAACGAAAACCAAAGCCTCTCGGCCTAATGAAAAAATTCAACCCAAGACGATCACGCTCAAAGCTGGCGACTCCTTGTGGTCGGTAGCTAAAGCCCATTTGGGAGATGGCTCTCGTTGGAAAGAGCTACAGAAGCTGAATGGCATCAAGGATGCACAGTTGAAGAAGCTGCCGATTGGACTTATGATCAAGCTTCCGTGAAAGGAGAGGACACATGCAGCAGCAGATTAGCTTGGATAACAAGGGGAGAAACATGAAAGAGCAGCTATGGCTGGATGACAAGCAGGGTAACATCTGGGATATTAGCGAAATTGCCGGCGACATTACGTACAAAACCTCCCGCATCGGCAAGCCTTCCTCTCTGGAATTCACATTGATCAAGGGCAGTCTGTACCAGAATACGAAATTCACATATGAGAATGGATATGTCGTGAAATATATCAGCAACGAGGTAGGTATCTTTTACGGATATATCTTCTCGGTGGATAGCGGCAAGGATGAAAGTGTCAAAATCAAAGCCTACGACCAGACACGCTATCTGGCCGCAAATCAGACGTACAAGTTCGTTAACGCAACCGCTACGGATGTGATCAAACGAATTGCTACTGACTTTCAGTTGAAGGTGGGCGAGCTGATTCAGCCGAAATATGTCATTCCTCGTATGTTGTTTGATAACAAGAAGCTGATCGACATGATCTGTGAGGCTTTGGACCGGACATTGATTTATGGCGGCAAAAACTACATCTTCTACGATGATTTCGGCAAGCTTGTGCTTCGGGATGTGGAAGAGATGCCTTACGGCTTTGTCATTGGGGATAGCAGTCTGCTTACGGATTACAGCTATACGCGGTCGATTGACGACCAGACGTATAACAAGATCAAGCTGTATCGGGATAACAAGGATACGGGAAAAAGAGAAACGTTTGTTCATCAGGACTCAGGCAGCATCCGTCAATGGGGGCTGCTTTTTTTGTACCAAAAAGCGGATGACGGCCTGAACGAAGGCCAGATTGATGCCATGCTGAAAACCCTGATGACTCTCCGCAATCGCGAGACGCAGACGTTGAAAGTGGATGCACTCGGCGATTTCAAGGTGAGGGCGGGCAGTTATGTCAACATCCAGATCGAGGAACTGAAGATCAATCAATATTTTCTGGTGGACGAGTGTACGCACAAGGTACAGGGGGGCGTGCACACGATGTCACTGGATTTGAAGGTGGTGTAACGATAAATGATGCTGGACGTGATTAAAAAGGCGGCGGTGGCCGCCGTAGATGCCAAGTCTCCCGTACAGGTAATGTACGGAAGCGTGACAAACACCCAACCCCTAGAGATAACCGTTGAACAACGGCTGGCATTGGCTGAGCCTTTTCTGGTACTGCCGGAATCCGTAGCAAACAAAGCTTGGACAGTAGGTGACCATGTCTTGTTGTTACGTGTTCAGGGTGGGGACAGCTTTGTTGTGCTGGATCGGCTGGTGAAGCCATGATTCCTCAGGGTGCACAGATGAGTGCAGAAGATCAGGAAGAGGCTGCTGTTCTTCCAAGCCTGACGTATGTGCTTCAGCCATCGGGAGAGCGGATCGGGAGGCTGCAACTGGATGGAAAAGATGCGGTGAAGCAGGCCGTGTACAAAGCGTTGTCCACACGCCGCTACGAGCACCTAATCTATTCTTCGGATTACGGCATGGAATGGTCTTGGGAAGGCATGGCTGGACGATCCATGGTTGAATCGGAATTGGAACGCTGGATTCGAGAAGCGTTGCTTCCGGATGATCGCATTTCGGATGTAACCGAGTTCGATTTTGTCCACGAGGCAGATGGTGTACGGGTATCTTTTACCGTGGAAACGGATTTTGGCAGCTTCAGGCAAGAGACGGAGGTGAACATGAATGTATGAGGAGCAGACGTTTGAAGTCATTTTGAATCGAATGCTGGACAGGGTGCCAGATGGTGTGGATAAGCGTGAAGGCAGCATTATCTATGATGCGGTTGCGCCAGCGGCTGTGGAAATGGCTCAGATGTATATTGAGCTGGATGTGAACGCCAATCTGAAATTTGCAGACACAGCTTCGGGGGAATACCTTGATCGGGCTGTAGCCTGGTCAGGCATCACTCGTAAAACGGCAACCCAGGCACGTTGGGTCGGTAGCTTCAAAGATAATGGAGGCAAACCCGTTGAAGTTCCTTTGGAGAGTCGTTTTTCCACGGGGGATCGGGTGTATGTTGTTGTGGAACGCATGGCGGCTGGACAATATGTGTTGGAATGTGAAGTTGCGGGAGCGGAAGGCAATGAATACACAGGGGCGTTGCTGCCCATCGATTATATAGCTGGACTGACGACAGCCGAAATGACACAGTTGCTGGTTCCGGGTGAAGACGAAGAGACGGATCAGGCGCTATATGATCGCTATCAGGATAAAGTATCCCGTCCGATAACAAGTGCGAACAAATATCAATATGAATTGTGGGCACGAGAAAACTCTGGAGTAGGTAAAGCGAAGGCTTTTCCGCTGTGGGACGGTCCAGGGACAGTCAAAGTGGCGCTGTTAAATAATGAAATGCACGCACCCGCTGAGGCAGTGATTGAAGCAGTGCAGAATTATATCGACCCAACCCAGGATGGGATGGGCGAAGGCGCTGCCCCGATTGGACCCGTGGTCACGGTGGTGGGAGCGCAGGAAGTGCCTATTCATGTCGAGGTGCAGGTCACGCTTGCTTCTGGCTCAACGTACGAGGCAGTGAAGACACTGATTGAAAATGGTGTTACTACCTATCTGAAAGAGCTGGCGTTTGCCGATCCCCTGGTCCGTTGGACACGCATTGCCAATGTCATTCTGGATATACCGCCCGTGATTGATTATAGCGATCTGCTGGTGAATGGGGGCACGTCCAATCTGGAGATTACACCGGGTGCAGTGGCCGTTCTTGGGACGGTGAAGGTGACGTGAATAAGGCTGAGGTATTAATGTCCCTTTTGCCCCCGTTGTATGAGAATGTGCTGGAAATGCAATTGCTCACGCGGACCGAAGGAGAGGAACTGTACAAGCTTGCGGTGGGATTGGAAGGCGTTTTGGATCAGTTTTACCCGGAGTCCGCGACATGGGCATTGGATCGGTATGAGCGGGATCTGCAAATCCCCACGAATCAAGCCAAGCCAAACGATCAACGGAGATCGGTCATCATTTCCAAAATGCGCGGCAGTGGCAAAGTCTCTGGTTCGATGCTAAAAAATGTAGCACAGGCGTATGAGAGTGGCGGCATTGAAGTAGCGGTGGATTCTGGCGAATATCGGATTATGATCCGTTTTGTAGACACGTACGGTCTGCCGCCTAATCTGGACGATCTCAAGGCTGCGATTGAAGATATCAAACCTGCGCATATGACTGTGGAGTATCGTTTGCGATATTTGACGATTGCGGAGGTAGAGAGCATGACGCTGGCCGAGATCGAACAGACCCGGCAGGATAAATTTTTAGGAGGTGGAGCTTAAAATGAGTGAACCGAAGACACCGAATCTTGGATTGAACAAAATTGATCGTTCCTCTCCATCGACCACCTATTTTGATCTGGATAAGTATTTGGATCAGAACTGGGAGAAGGTTGATGATTTTGCGGAGCAGGTGGAGGAAAAGGCTGAGGGGATAGCAGCGCAGGTCAGCAGTATTCAGGAACGGCTGGATACGGAGAAGCGTAGATCGGTTACGTTGGAGCCAGGATTGCAAGTTGTTAATGCAGAACGTGCCTCAGCATTTAAGTTGGAAGGTTTGAAGGGCCGTATGCTGGTGAATTTGTTGGGGCGTGATGGTGGGTGTGAGGCTGTGAGTGACTGGTTTACAACCACTGGTGTTGCGGCAGCACTGGATTCATCGGACAAGGCACAGGGAACCAATAGTATTAAAATCACAACCAAAACTGGAAACACCGACGGGAGCTTATATTATCTCCTTGGGACGATTCTTTCCAAAAGTAAAAATTATCTTGCTATTGCAGATTTGAAGAAAGGGACATCCACGAGTGTATCGTTATCTTTATGGAATGGGACGGTAAACGTTTCGGGTACGGTAGTTACAGCGTCAAAATTCACTCCTTCCGTCCTCTTGATTCCAGCACCTGCCGTAGGGGCAGCGACTAACAATTTGCAAATTTCAGTAGGTGGAACCGAAGCCGGACAATATAGTCATGTCGATTCTGTACGTTTGTATGAAATCACCGCCGCAGAGTTAACGTCCCTATCCAGTATGACAGCGGAGCAAGTTGCAGCCAAGTACCCATACGTCGATAGTGTTCAGCCTGTCCGAAATCCGTATGCGATTCGATATGGAGAGAATCTGCTACCTCCGTTTTACGAGTGGGAAGCAGGCATTGCAGCTGGTGATAACATGTCCATTGATAATCCACACAAAGTAACGATTAACGCGACGACAGTTGGTGGGAGCTTCATTCGATACTATGTTCCCGTTCTCCCCTCGCAACAATATACATTATCCGTAACAGCTCAAGGAGCAAACGCAAGGCCGTATATCTACCTTTGTCGGAAGGACAGAACAAGGATTGACAGCGTGAAAAATCCTTTTGGGACGATAACGCCGTCTCAGGAAACGGTTTATTTGGAGGTCGTGCTTAATACATTGGACTCAAATAACATTGTAGCTACAGGTACGGCAGTCTTTACCGAAGCTTCGATGACAATTGGCAGCGCAGTCCAACCGTTCAAGCCACGTGAAGACGCCATGCTCGCGTTTCAAACGGATCTATACGCCGATCCATTAACTGGTGCGAATGCTGACGAAGTGTTCGAGAAGGATGGGCAATACTTCAAGCTGGCGAAGTGGAAGAAGATAACGGAATTATCGTCATTGTCAGGATGGATTCCTTTAGCGAATGGAACGGGGTGGAAGTCCGTAACAGCGTCGGGAGCCAATTTGCCTCCTGCTCTTATATTGGGGCCAGTCGGCGTAACGTATGGGACGAAGTTCGACGGAAAGGTGCTGAGACAATACGCATCACCGGAGACGGCGGACATGATTTGGATTGCATCCGACAATTCGGTACGCGTAGCGATCTCAAGCGCCGACAGCGGATGGGGAGATGCATACACACCGACAGCCGAAGAGATCAAAGCGTATTTCATGGGATGGACAATGTTCAACGGAGCAGCGGGTACAGGTGTGGGTAATAGTCCAGATGTGCCATCAAATAATGTATACAATGGTACAGGAACAAAATGGTGGGCACGGCGATCAGATGGAGTAGCACGTACTTGGGCAGATGCTACTAATGCATTGCCTACGACTCAAGCGCAAAACTGGACACCGTACCAACTGGTCTACCAGCTTGCAACGGCTACTGTCGAACCTGTCGCTTCTGAGGGGCAATTGACGTTTATTGAGGGGGACAATCAAATTGAGGTCGGAATGGGGATTATGTTGAGGGAGTACGCACCTATCACTAAAAATCCTCCCGTCGCTGCTGCAATGAATGATGCGTCATATCCCTCTAGATATAAAGTCAAAAAGTTTATTCGAGCTTATAAGAACGGTAAGTATGATCCAGCTTGGTACGCAAGTACGTTGAATTCTTATGGTCTTGAAAAAGCACGAATCAATTGGGCTGATTTTGACGAGACGGTAGCCTATAGAGTCACATACCTGATGATGGACACGTCTCCAACAACGTCATTTGTCGGATCGATCGCAGAAAACGAAAAGTCGTTGATTACGGACTTGGTACAGGACGTTCAACAGGCTACGGCTCGGCTTAGCGTTGTGGAGTTGAAAAAGGCCGAGAAGGACGCCCCTGCATGGATCACGCCGACGCTACTTAATGGGTGGGTTGATTACGATACTGTACGCCGTCCCGTAGGATATTATAAAGACTCAGAGGGATGGGTTCACGTTCAAGGGTTTATCAAAGGGGGGGCTACGGCCTTCGGGACTGTAATTTTTAATTTTCCAGAAGGGTATAAACCTGATAAACCCATTGAAGTTAACGCCACTTCTGCCGACCCCACAACCTCGTACGCGTCAACACTTTACGTTGGGACTAATAGTTTGCAATGTGATTTGGGAGTAAAAAACTCGTTTTTGATCCTTGATTTTAAGTATCGTGCAAAATAAAGGAGGGTCTATATGAAAGCCGTACCTAAAGTAACTACAGACGGGCTCTATATCGAGGACGTGTTGGTGGACGATGCCTTTTCTGGTGTCGTCCCTTTGTATGCCAAGTCGGAGCCTCCTGTTTTCGATCCAGAAGAGAACACAGAGGTGGAAAATCCGGTAAATGAGCCGCAAGAGCCTGTAATAGCGGGTTACATTGTAGGAGTTCCGATCACATCCGGCCTGTTCCGTCCCCTCTTTCATCTGGAAGCCTGGGAGGCTTACCAAGAATCTCCGGAAGCTGTCCCGAAGACGAATCAACCCGTACTGTGGGCAGAAGGATTAAGTCAGGAAGAGATTGACGAACTGACCAAACCGCTGCCTAAAGAACCTTCGGAGCTGGACTTGTTGAAGCAGCGTCTGGCGGAAGCTGAAGCAAAGAATGCACAGTTGACTGAGGAAAGCACGCTCAACCAAGTTGCTCTTATGGAGCTGCATGCCATGATTTTGGAGATGACTTCAGGCAATAGATCCGATAAGGGATAGGTTTGCTGATCTGCTAATCCGCTGTGGTATAGCACTCATGAGGGGTGGTGAAACGATGTTGGCTGTATATGTGATGTTGATTCAAAAGGGGATGATCTCCCTTGAGCAAGTGCCATCAGAGAGCCGTGACAAAGTGGCTGAAGCACTGGGCGAAGGGGATAGTCAGTAGTAGGAACGCCCGATCATGGAGCGTATTTTTTTGTCCATTTGGAGAGGTAAGGTTTTTTATTTTGACTATAAGGAGGTGAAACCATGGAACGATGGGACACCCTATGGAAATGGGGAATTGCACTGATGAGCAGCTCAGCAACCTACTTCTTCGGCGGCTGGTCAGGCGTACTAGGCGTCCTACTCGTCTTTGTCATCCTCGACTACCTAACCGGCATCGCGGCGGCGGGAATGACTGGTAAGCTTGAGAGCAATATCGGGATGTTTGGGATCGCGCGAAAGGTATTTATTTTTGCGATGGTATCGGTGGCACATCTGGTGGACGGTGTTCTGGGAGACGGACATTTGTTCAGGGATGCGGTCGCCTTTTTTTATATCGCGAATGAGCTGTTGTCCATTATTGAAAATGGAGGCAAATTGGGCGCCCCGATCCCGCCTGTGATCCGGCAGGCTATTGAAGTGCTCAAGGGTAAGGGAGGAAGCGGGGGGATTCCTGGTAACTATACTCCCGATTCCAAAGAATCTTTTGTACACTCAGACCATAAGGACGCTGATCAACAGACCAGAGATGAAACGAAGTAAGGACTTAGCATCCATTCAAATGTGCCTAGTAGCAAGAGATAGAGCGATTTTGGAATCGAAAGTCCAATCCATTAGCTACAAGTAGTGAAGGAGACGGAATCGATTCTGAAGAAGCGATAGCGGTCGCCTTTGTCTCCGAATTTCTACCTTTAAGAAAATGAATTAAGAAAATTTGGAGACAACAGCGATCGGAAGAACGATCCGTATCTGGAACGGTCACGTACCGACTCGGTATTTTTTCCTTAGTTGGTTGATGGAAACCCAATAGATTACCAATAGAAGTTAGATAGCAACGACATAAAATACGAAACAAATTGAGTAAGCAGCACCTAATCTTATCCAAATAGCAATACGACATAACAACATACTCACAGCCATCCGAACTTACCTTTCACCAACAATCAGGACATGCACACAAGCAACCCCTGATTCCCTAGCATTAACTATATACAAACGGCAATTTGCCGCATAAAGGGTGTGAGAAACATGCAAACCAGAAGCTCGGGCAACACGCAGGGCATTGACGTCTCCCGGTATCAGGGCACGATCGATTGGGCCAAAGTGAAGGCAAGCGATATGACGTTTGTGTTCATCAAGGCGACCGAAGGGCAGACGTATACCGACCCGAATTTCCAAAAAAATGTAAGCGGGGCACTGGCGGCGGGCATGCTGGTCGGGACGTATCATTTTTTTCGCGCAACTACTACCGACGGTGCCAAGGCCGAAGCGGCACATTATGCCACGACACTGCAAAAAGTAGGAGGCGCCAAGGCGCTGCAATTACCTCCTGTCATGGACTACGAGAATAATCCCGGTAACCTGAGTAAAGCTCAGATCAACACGGTAGCCAAAGCTTTTTTAACAGAACTTCAACGTCTCACGGGTGTGAAACCGATTATATACACGGGAAATTCATTTGCAGCTAATTTTGAACCTTCGATGAGCTCATACGATCTATGGATCGCGCGTTACAGCAACACGCGTGTTCCAGATAAGCAGCCGGCATGGCAACGTTGGACGTTCTGGCAGTATACGGACTCGGGCAAGGTGAGCGGGATCAGCGGCAACGTGGATATGAACGAGTTCGAAGGATCGGCAGCGGAATTGAGAGCAAGATATGCAACTGCAACACCAAAACCGCCAGAGCCATCCGAACCAACCAATCCCACGAATCCAACCGAACCACCGAAAGGGGGCGAACCGATGACAGCCGAAGAGAAAGCAGCGTTTGATGCGTTGAAATCCCAGGTCGATAAACTGCAGGAGCGCCAGCAGATGGAAGTTCCGGTCTGGGCGAAAGCGGCCGTGGATGCAGCACTGGCGTATGATACCAAAAATCCATTGTTCAGCATCGATAATGGGGCGAGTTATGATTTTTACCGTTTTATCACGGTCATGCACCGCAGAGGTTTATTCAAAAAATAAGCTGACCTAACTTAAAATATAAGTTGGGCTTAGGTTATATAAGAGAGAACACAACAAGGGACACACGACGCTTTTTGTCGAATGGTGTTCCTTTTTTGTGTTTCATGTAAATGATATTGACATACATAATAAAGTTGAAGACTTATGTCCGTAAATCTCTTGTCTAATTGATGAATGTGATGTAAAGTAAATTACACGAAATCGATTTTCACCACTGTTTAATTTCATAATCCTCCTCATCATGACAAGACTTTAACATGCAAAGTTAATTTAATGTCTCCCTGTTGTAAAATCCAACATCTGTAGATCAATCTCACAACGTATGACACAATCCAATCCAACCTGCATAGTGGACCACTAAAATGTCCTGTTTAACCTACTTTGTATATTATCATTTAATCGCCACCATCAGGTTTTTGCCCATTACACTCTAGCCATGACGATCTAACTCCAAGCCACATCCCAGGCCAAACTCCACACCAGACAAAACGACCGTTCTCTCTCAAATCAGCCTTAGTCGATCGTCACCAAGTCGGTACCATTCTATTGTTGCTTATTGACCTAAGTTCAATTATTGCGCAACAACCACTACAGAATCTATTACCGATAACGTGTTCCATAAATTCTAACAAAATGTGTACGGTTACATCCGTTTTGCATTTTATATTTAAGCCTCAACATATCCAAACTTCTAACACAGGTATCGCAGGCTTCTAAAGCCTTTCATTTGATACAAAGCACCAAACCGCCATCATTGGAGTTTTTTCACGCCAGTATCACACACATTATGAGACAGGGAAGGGTGTTGTACGTATGCGAATGAGAAAAAAATGGTTATCCGGTGTCATGGCCATGGCCATGAGTACAGTGTTGATTCTCTCGGGCTGCTCCAGCGCAAGTAACGAGGGTACAGGTAATTCCCCTGCTCCGGCGGAAGGCAGCGAGCCTCCGGCAGAGGTGGCAGCACAAGATACGATGATTATGGGACGCGGCGGAGATTCCGTGGCATTGGACCCGGCAATCGTTACAGATGGGGAGTCACTGAAGATTGGACATCAGGTATTCGACTCGTTGCTGGACTACAAGGAAGGTGGAACCGAGGTTGTTCCTGGACTGGCTGAGAGCTGGGAGATTTCGGCGGATGGGCTCAAGTATGACTTCAAGCTGAAGTCCGGCGTGAAATTCCACGATGGTACCGACTTCAACGCAGAAGCTGTGGTGTTCAATTTCAACCGATGGAGTGATCCGGCCAGTGAATATAAATTCGAGGGAGATTCCTTTGACTATTACGATTCCATGTTTGGTCCGGAGGATGCGCGTGTGATCAAGGAAGTGAAGGCGATTGATGAGACAACGGTCGAGTTCACCCTGAACCAGCCGCAAGCGCCTTTCCTGCAAAACATTGCGATGACGCCATTTGGCATTGCAAGCCCAACCGCGATCCAGGAGAAAAAGGAGAATTTCAAGAGCGAGCCCGTAGGCACAGGCCCATTTGTATTCAAAGAGTGGAAGCGAAATGACTCCATCACCCTGGAGAAGAATCCGAATTATTGGAAAGAGGGCCTGCCGAAGCTGAACAAGGTGATTGTGCGTTCCATCCCGGATAACACGGCTCGCTTCAATGCACTGCAAAACGGCGAGATTGATGTTATGGAGGATCTGAACCCGGATGACCTGTCCATCCTTGAAGGAAATAGCGAGCTGCAAAAGATCGATCGTCCACCCTTTAACGTGTCATACATTGGTTTCAACTTTAAGAAAAAACCGTTTGATAACGTGAAAGTAAGACAAGCCCTGAATCATGCAGTGAACAAACAGGGCATTATCGATGCCTTCTTTGCCGGACAAGCACAGCCAGCGGTGAACCCGATGCCGCCAACACTTTGGGGGTATAACGACAGTATTGAGGACTACGCTTATGACTTGGAAAAAGCAAAAGCGTTGCTTGCCGAAGCAGGTTATCCTGACGGATTGCCCGACCCGGTAACATTCTATGCCATGCCGGTATCCCGGCCGTATATGCCTGATGGCAAGAAGGTGGCCGAAGCGATCCAGGCTGATTTTGAGAAAATCGGAGTGACCGTCAACATCGAATCACCGGAGTGGGCAACGTATCTGGATGATGCCAAAGCCGGGGAGAAAGACGACATTTACATGCTCGGCTGGACCGGTGATAACGGTGACCCGGATAACTTCCTGTACACGCTGCTTGATAAGGATGCGATCCCTGGCAACAACCGCAGCTTCTACGTAAACGAAGAATTGCATACGTTGCTGACGAGTGCGCAGAAAGAAACGGATCAGGACAAACGTGCAGAACTGTACAAGCAAGCGCAAGTGATTATTAAGGAAGATGCTCCATGGATACCACTTGTGCACACCACGCCAATTCTGGCAGGGAAAGCGAACCTGAAAGATTTCGTACCTTCCCCATTGGGAACGGAATCCTATGCCAATGCCTACTTCGAATAACTGATACATGAGCTGAAATCAATTAATGTCACAAAAACGGAGAGTGCGGAACCAATCTGAAGAAACGAAGGGTTCGCCTAAAAGTTTTCTTTAAGAAAGCTACGTTAGAAGCATAAGCTATCCCCAGATTTCTTCCTATTTGAAAAGAATCAAAACCTGGGGATAATAGCGATCGGAAGATGGTACTGCAATCGAAATGGCTAGTGTAAATTGATTAGTTCAAAACGTTGGCGTTCACGCATTGCTTGGCAGAACCCGCATCCGGATGAAACTACCCAAAGCATGTATGTCCGCCAGCGTTTTTTTATAATTGCATCTTGTATGAATTTTGCTTGATACATCGAAGGCAGGTGAATGAGGAGTGAACAGTTACATCGTCAAACGTGTGCTCGTGTTACTGCCCGTACTGCTGGGCATGACCCTGATCGTCTTTTCCATCATCCACGCCATTCCGGGTGATCCGGCTGAGACCATACTCGGACAAAAGGCAACCGAACAATCCAAGCAGGCTTTGCGTGACCAGCTCGGGCTGGACAAACCATGGTTTCAACAATATTTCGCCTATCTGGGCGATCTGTTTAAGGGAGATCTGGGCACATCCATCCGAACCAAGGTTCCTATTGCCCAGGAAATTGTGCCATATCTGACGGCGACCCTCGAATTAACGATGGCGAGTATGCTGTTTGCGATCATCATCGGTGTGAATGCCGGGATCGTTAGTGCGTGGAAGCATAACTCGTGGTTTGATTACTGCTGCATGGTCATTGCACTGGTAGGTGTGTCGATGCCAATCTTCTGGCTGGGATTGATGGAGCAGTGGCTGTTTGCGAATAAACTGCACTGGCTGCCGTCCATCGGCAGGATGAATGCGCGTGATCCAGTTGAAGCCATCACGGGCTTGTATGTGCTGGATACGATGATTGCTGGACGCTGGGATCAGTTGTGGACGGTAACGAAACACTTGCTGCTGCCTAGTATCGCACTCGGCACGATTCCGATGGCTGTTATTGCCCGGATGACCCGCTCCAGCATGCTCGAAGTGATGAGTTCAGATTATATCCGTACCGCGAAGGCGAAGGGGCTCGGACCGTTTTTCGTCGTCTATGGACATGCATTGAAAAATGCATTTATTCCTGTGCTCACCGTCATCGGCATACAAACCGGATCTTTGCTGGGTGGAGCCGTGCTGACCGAAACGATCTTTGCTTGGCCTGGAATCGGTCGCTATATATATGAAGCCATTAGTTCGCGGGACTATCCGGTGATCCAGAGCGGCATTCTGATCGTGGCGTTCTTTTTCGTGGTGATTAATCTGATAGTGGACTTGTTGTACGCCGTATTCGATCCGCGGATTAGTTATAAATGAGCATGAACAGAAGGGAGACGCCGCATGGCCAAATTATCGACCAATACCGGAGCGCCAATTGATACCGCGTCTGCACCTGCATCAGGTCCATGGCGGGAAGCCTGGCGAACGTTTCGGAGAAATCGGCTAGCGCTCGCAGGTTTGATCATTATCGTTTTTTTCATCCTGTTGGCCTTTGTTGCTCCATATATTGCGCCGTATGACTACAAAGAGCAGGTACTCACAGATCGTCTGCAAACCCCTTCGGCCGAGCATTGGTTCGGTACCGATGATCTCGGGCGTGACGTATTCTCCAGAGTTCTGCACGGGGCGCGCATTTCATTATGGGTTGGTTTTTTCTCCGTGATTGGCTCTATTGTGGCGGGCGCGTTGCTTGGACTGATTGCGGGGTTTTATGGAAAATGGGCAGACATGCTCATCTCGCGTTTGTTCGATATCCTGCTTGCTTTTCCGGCTATTCTGCTGGCGATCGCCATTGTGGCGATTCTCGGTCCATCCTTGCAAAATGCACTGCTCGCCATAGCCATCGTGAACATCCCGACCTACGGACGGCTGGTTCGTTCAAGGGTACTTAGTTTGCGACAGGAGGAATTCATTACGTCGGCGCGTACGCTAGGGGCTAGTAATATGCGGATTCTGTTTAGGCACATTTTGCCAAATAGTCTTACCCCGCTCATCGTACAAGGTACACTGGGCATTGGGACAGCGATTATTGAAGCGGCTGCTCTCGGGTTCCTTGGCATGGGGGCGCAACCCCCTGACCCGGAATGGGGCAAAATGCTGTCAGATTCCCGCCAGTTTCTGCAAAAGGCGCCGTGGACGCTTATTTTTCCCGGTCTTTCCATCATGTTCACCGTGCTCGGTTTCAACTTGCTTGGTGATGGTTTACGCGACACCCTTGATCCGAAGATGGCCAAAAAGTAGAAGTTTGCATCTCTGGTTGCTTTTCTAGTTTCAACTCTAGTTGCATCTCTACCTAAGTCTCCGACTCTGTTCCAAATCTAACGAACCTAGGAAGCCTTATTCTGCGATTTCCTGCCAATTCCCCAGTCTAACGAATGATACACACGCTATGTTGCGAAAAACCTGCGGAAAGTCTCGGAAGGTCGGCTAAAGGTTAGAAATAGCGTGTCTACGATTCTTTAGATTATGAAATCATCCTAAAAAGGCCAATTAACGTCTGTGAGGTTCGTTAGCGTGTGATTTGCCAATGCTGCACATACTCATTGCCATCTGCCTCCAAGCCGTTTCGAACTTTGGTTCGGAGCGGCTTTTGTGTTGCATGATGTATTGAGCTAAAATGGTTAGAGATGTGCCAAACTTGAAGTGTTATTCGATGATTTTGTTAAAATAACAGGCTTCGTATTG
Source organism: Paenibacillus sp. NPDC056933 (assembly GCF_042674385.1). NCBI lineage: Bacteria > Bacillati > Bacillota > Bacilli > Caryophanales > Paenibacillaceae > Paenibacillus > Paenibacillus sp. NPDC056933. Next base: position 558,501 of record NZ_JBHUQN010000001.1, read on the forward strand.
ACACCCAATTTTCCCATATGTTATATAAAAGGAAGGGTTTAGCACTCCGGTCATCAGAGTGCTAACAAATGATGTTTTGACTACACGACTACATATGGAATGATTCTGTTTTTGAATATGGATAAAGTGAAACTTGAATAGGACATGCGAGTTGAGGGCTAGAAAAGGCCTGGCACGCGAAAGGTTGATCAATAGATTTTAAATTGATAAAAAATCTCAATGTTTAAAATCAGTTGGTGAATGGCGCGGCAATAGTGAAGGGAACGAAATCGATTCTGAAGAAGCGAAGCGTTCGCCTTTATCTCCTAATTTCACCCTTTTTAGAAGGGGATCAAGGAAATTAGGGGATAACAGCGATCGGAAGAACGATTCGTAACCGGAACGGCTAGACCGCAGAAAATCATGCACTTATTTTAAATGAGCGATTGAGTGAATCAAAAAAATCTGTGGATCAAAGCGATTGAAGGCTTGTCTAGCAACGTAACGTTCGGCATGGAGTATTCAAAGGTTTAATTTCTATATTCAATCTATTCATTCGATATCCAATTTGAAAGGAGACACCCATTCATGGCTAAGAAAGAATTTCAGGCTGAATCCAAACGCTTGCTGGATATGATGATCAACTCCATCTACACCCAAAGAGAAATCTTTTTGAGAGAACTGATCTCCAACTCCAGTGACGCCATTGACAAAATATATTACAAAGCACTGACCGACGACACACTCGTCTTCAACAAAGAGGACTACTACATCAAGCTCACCATCGACAAAGAGAATCGTACGCTCACGCTGACCGATACCGGAATCGGGATGACCCAGGAAGAGCTGGAGAACAATCTGGGGGTTATCGCGAAGAGCGGCTCGCTGGCGTTCAAGAAAGAGAATGAAGCCAAAGACGGCCACAACATCATCGGACAATTCGGGGTTGGCTTCTACTCCGCATTTATGGTGGCGGACAAGCTGACCGTAACGAGTAAAACGCTGGGCAGTGACGAGGCATGGAAATGGGAATCCGAAGGCGCGGATGGATACACGATCTCTCCAGCCGAGAAAGATTCCGTGGGTACGGAAATCGTCCTGACCATTAAGCAAAATACCGAAGAAGATTCGTATGACGAATTTTTGGAAGAGTACCGCCTGAGATCCATCATCAAGAAATACTCCGACTTCATTCGTTACCCAATCAAGATGGATGTGACAGGACAGCGTCCGAAGGAAGGTACGGAAAATGAGTTCGAGGAGTACAAAGAAGAGCAAACCGTGAACAGCATGGTGCCGATCTGGCGTAAAAATAAAAGCGAATTGACCGAAGAAGACTACACGAACTTCTATATGGAAAAACGCTACGGTTTTGACAAACCGCTCAAACACCTGCACATTAGCGCAGATGGCGCAGTGGTATACAATGCAATCCTGTTTATCCCGGAGAACACACCGTTTGATTATTATACAAAAGAGTATGAAAAAGGTCTGGAACTGTACTCCAATGGTGTATTGATCATGGACAAGTGCGGTGATCTGTTGCCGGATTACTTCGGATTTGTCAAAGGTATGGTAGATTCGGAAGATCTGTCCCTGAATATCTCCCGTGAAATGCTGCAACATGATCGTCAGCTCAGCCTGATCGCGAAGAACATCAAGAACAAGATCAAGAGCCAACTGCAGAGCCTGCTCAAGGACGAGCGTGAGAATTACGAGAAGTTCTACCAAGCGTTTGGCCGTCAACTGAAGTATGGCGTATACAGCGACTATGGTGTGAACAAGGACACGTTACAGGATCTGCTCCTGTTCTCCTCTTCCAAAGAGAAGAAATTGGTGAGCCTGGACGAGTACGTTTCCAGAATGCCGGAAGATCAGAAGTACATCTACTATGCATCCGGTGAATCCATTGAACGGATTGAAAAGCTGCCACAGATCGAGGGTGTACTCGACAAAGGCTATGAAGTCTTGTTCTTCACCGACGACATCGATGAGTTTGCAATCAAGATGATCATGAATTACAAAGAGAAAGAATTTAAATCCATCTCCAGCGGTGATCTGGGCATTGAGGACAATGCAGACAAAGAAGAGACGGACGCGCAGGACAACGATAACAAAGAGTTGTTCGAAGCGATGCAAGCACAGCTCGGCGGCAAAGTAAAAGCCGTTAAAGCTTCAAAACGTCTGAGAAGCCACCCGGTATGTTTGTCCACGGAAGGCGAGCTGACGATTGAGATGGAAAAAATCCTGAAAGCCATGCCGAACAGTGAGAATGTACAGGCGGATAAAGTGCTGGAGATTAACGTCAATCACGATGTTTTCAAATCCCTGAAAGACGCATTCGCACAGGATAAAGAAAAACTGAACCTCTACACAAGCCTGCTGTATCATCAAGCATTGCTGATCGAGGGACTGCCGATTCAAGACCCGGTAGAGTTCACCAACGACATCTGCAAGGTTATGGTCTAATCCACCATCTTCACTCCGACAGGGCATTTCCGTCCTGTCGGTTTTTTTATTTTCACCTTACCCATATCGGGTAGGGGGAGGCAGAGGATCGTATAAGTGCCTGAAGGCTTATAGATATCAGATGAAATGGATTTAAAATATACATGATAACGTAGAAGACAGAAAGGACCTGGAGAAGCGAAGCGCTCGCCTTTATCACCGAATTTCTCCCTTTTAAAAAGGGGATCAAGGAAATTTGGGGGTAACAGCGATCGAAAGGTTTTCTGTCTGCGGAGTGATGTAATGTAAATTGTGATTTCATTTTATATCATTATCATTTAGGTGCACGAATGATAGTCTGGCAGGGTATAATAAAAAGAAGATGACTGTGCTTCACAAGTTGATGTGAGAAGAGATGACAATCGCAGATAGGTTTTGCTTTTCGAAAACGCTGATTATGTGTATAATCACTCAAAATAGAGACAGTCGGCTAGGAGTGATCAACATGCAATGGAACGATCTGAGAGAACATAGACAATACCCTGAACTGACCAAACTGGATGGAGCTCGGGCGGCATATGAGCGGGACTATTCCAGACTGATCCATTCACCGACCTTCCGTCGGTTGCAAGGCAAATCGCAGGTATTTGGCGCTGGAACAGGCGATTATTATCGCACACGATTAACCCACTCCCTGGAGGTAGCACAGATTGCACGGGAAGCGGCACGGAGCCTGCTTCGTCGGTTTCCGGAGGTAGACTGGAGTCAGGCGGACAACCCCGGATTGATTATTGATTCGGAAGTGGTGGAGTGTGCGGCGATTGCACATGATTTCGGCCACCCTCCCTTTGGACATAAAGGTGAAGAAGTGCTGGACGGCATTCTTGATGATCTCATCAACACTGAGGTCAAGAAAATCATGAAGAAGAGCCGCGGAGCCAAGTCCCCCCAGCAGGAGCCGGAGATTCGAGCGGAGTTGAAGCGGAAATATGAACATTTTGAAGGCAATGCTCACAATTTCCGCCTTATTATGTATTTGGAGAAACGCGAGGATATCGACGGACTGAATCTGTCCGATGCAGTGCTGCTGGGAATCAACAAGTACCCTTACCCCGGCACGGAGAGCAAGAAGGGCATGTATCACCATGAATGGCAGTACATCCACGAGATTCGCAATCGTTGGCACATTCCGGATGGCAAGAAGACGCTGGAAGCACAATTGATGGATCTTTGCGACGATATCGCGTACTCTGCGCATGATCTGGAGGATGGTATCAAAGCTGGCAAGATTGAAGTGCATGAGCATTTCCTCCAAGATCCGCATATCAATCGGCTGATTGTGGATAAGATTACCACGCTGGAGGATCTGTTCTGGAACGGATGGACAAGGGAAGCAATCGGGCAAAAGGTAGAAGAAGTGCTCGCTTCGTTTCTACGTATCTGGAATGAAAAGATGCCGTTCTGCGAGCATGATTACTCACGTACCCGCCGTGAGGTCAAGGCCTACTGGGTCAGCCTTTTTGTCGCTAGCCTGGGGGTAATTGATAACGGCGACTGGAAGAAGGTCACGTTTGTCCGCGAGGGTGCTGAGGACCTCGACATGCTTCGTACGGTGAGTGTGCTCAAGAGCTTCGCCTGGGTGACCATGATTCGGGACCTGCGAGTCCAGCGGCTGCAAAAGCGCAGTGAATGGATGATCAAACGTTTATGGGATGCTTTCCTTGATCCGGAAACGTCCAAATCCATTATTCCATCCGATTGGCTGCAACGGTACGAGAAGGACCAGGCAAAGGCTAATCCAATCTGGACGTGGGAACATATGGTGATCGATTATATTGCCGGAATGACAGATGCTTTTGCCGAGAAAATATATAATGAACTTTACGGTCTCAAGGTCGGTTCCATTTACGATCTGGACTAGACAAGCGAGATGGAGGGGATGAGCCGCTTGGGTGTGAACATCAGTGCAAAATACAATCTGGGCGTACTTGACCTTGTTCCAAGATTGGAAGGTGCTACGGCAGAGCAGGCCCTACAGCAATCGGTTATCCTTGCGCAGCGTGCCGAGACTTGGGGGTATTCAAGGTATTGGACGTCTGAGCATCATGATATGGACGAACTTGCATCGGCATCACCGGAAGTGTTGCTTGCTCATATTGGGGCGAGAACCAGCACGATCCAGCTTGGCTCTGGAGCTGTGCTTCTTCCGCACTATAGCCCGCTTAAGGTAGCAGAGTCATTCCGAATGTTGGCGGCGCTCTACCCGGGGCGAATTGAACTCGGATTGGGGCGTGCTCCAGGCGGTGGTCCTCATGCAACGATGGCTTTGAGTGGCAATTACTTGCAACATGTGTCCAAGCTGCCTGAATCTCTCGCTGCACTGACGGAATTGCTGGAGGATCGTTATACTTATGAGGAGCATCCGGTGACCGCTCGCCCGATTCCTGAGCTGCCTTTATCTGTATGGATGCTTGGGACTAACGTAAAGAGCGCTGAGTTCGCTGCCCGTTTCGGTATGGGGTATGTATTTGGTCAATTCATGAGTGATGCAGATGGTACAGAGGCTGTGCGTCGTTACCGGGAGGGGTTCATCCCAAGTCCCCATCGGAAAGAACCGGAGGTCATGGTCGCTGTCAGCATTCTGTGTGCGGAGACAGAGGAAGAGGCGCTGTCTTGGAGTCATGAAATGACGAAGAACCGGAGAGCGGGAGGAAAAGAGGTTCCAACCCAGCCTGATCCCCATACCACTCCTGACACGAAAGCTCATAATTTGGACAATGCCAACGAAACGGAAGCACAACGTCATTATGCAGGCACACCTTTGCAGGTTTGGGAAAAGTTACAGCAGGTGAGCGACAGACTGGGTACCAATCGATTGCTTGTGGTTACGGCTGGACCGGATTACGGGCGTAGGTTGTCCTCTTACAGGTTGCTGGCTGAAGCGTGATGTACATCAGCTTACTCCTAACCTGCTTCCTAATTTTGTTTCAAAATCTAAAGAGCTGCAGATCGAGCAATTCCGTATGCTGCAGCTCTTTTTCAATTTGTTATCAATTCACAATCTTTTACAAGATAAAGCATGTTCTTAACAAAAGAATGTTATAATACTTTACGTCTGTTTTTCGAAAAAATAATATAGAAAGAGTATTTTGCAAGATGCCAAAAGAAGGGTAAAACAACGACAAAAGAACCTAAATTTGGAAGCAACCGAAGATGGGCCAAGGAGGAAATCATATGTTTAGCAGATTCAAGATCAAGAGTATCGGTCTGCGTATCAGCATCGCGTTCTATCTATTAATCCTCTGTTTAATTCTTCTTAGCGTCACAATTGTTACACAGATGAACTCCATGGAAAGAAACACAAATAAAATTACCGATACCTGGATACCTTCACTTCAACAGATTAACCGTTTGAACTATACGACAGAACATATTTTATCATTGAGCTATCGCCATTATGATGCACAGGCCGGGGACAAAGCGGCCCTTGGGGAAGAGCGTACCAAGTACATTCGGGAAACGGCCCAGGCCATTAAAATATACGATCAACAGGAAAAGACACCGGAAGAAAAGGAACATTGGGATGCATTCAAAACGAAGTGGGAAGCTTACCTCAAGATCAACACGCAATCCATTAAGCTGAGTGATGAAGGACAGGAGCAATTGGCCAAGGAAGTATCTGAAAAAGGGGCCGATTCCTTCGATGCCATGCAAGTCGATCTGGACTATATGGTGGAATACAATCAGGAACAATCCAGCATCTCTGCTGCGCAGACGATTCGATCCGTGCAGGATGGAAGAATGATTATTATTGTGGGTGTACTGGTGATGATTCTCATCACGGCCATCAGTATTCCAATTATTCGTTCACAAGTGGTTAAACCGCTGCTCCGGGTGATCAGTGCCGTGAAACTGATTGCGGAAGGTCAATTGAATGTTCAGGATATACATACCAAACATGAAGATGAAGTTGGTGTGCTTGCCAAAGCGGTGAATGACATGAAAGGTAACCTCACTTCGATGGTACTGAATGTCAGACGAATCGCCGAAGCCGTTAATCGCCAAAGCAGTGAATTGGCCATCTCCTCCGAAGAGGTTAAGATCGGCAGTCGCCAAATTGCCATAACGATGGAAGAGTCGGCAAAAGCGGCAGAGAGCCAGGCGGAAACGGCTGTAGAATCCGCTCGCACTGTTGAAGGATTGAACAACCATATCCAGGAGCATTCCGAGCAGGGAAATCAGCTTCGACTGATGTCAGACCTTATTTTGAAACAGGGGCTCAATGGTCGCGAGTCGATGGAACAATCCGTAAAACAGATGCAGCAGATCGCTGGGGCAGTGTCGTCATCCATGAACAAAATGGAACAGCTTGACCGCAAAAATGAAGACATCTCCCAGCTGGTTCAGGTAATCCATGATATCGCCCGCCAAACCAACCTGCTTGCATTAAATGCTTCCATTGAGGCTGCCCGTGCAGGGGAGAGCGGACGCGGATTTGCAGTCGTCGCAGCGGAAGTGCGGAAGTTGTCCGAAGCCGTTCAAACTTCGGTGGAAGAGATTACAGTCATCACAGAGGACATTCAGCGGGATTCCCAGGGAGTCGTTGAGGAATTGCGTGCAGGTGTACTGGAGACAGAGCGGGGGCAACAGCAAGTACGTAATTCCGGCAATCTGTTCCATACGATTAGTGAATCGGTCGAGGGTATGGTTCAGGTCATTGCCACGATGACGGATGGCTTGGAGGGCATGCAGGAGGCGAGCGGACGCATGAATGATTTTAGTCAACAGATTTCGGCAGTGTCGGAGCAATCTGCTGCGAGTGTAGAGGAAGTGTCTGCTTCGGCCGAAGAGCAGGTGAGTTCGATGGAAACGATTAGCGGGAACATTCAAACCTTGAAAGAATTGTCCGATGATCTGCTGGCTTCCATTGAAAAATTAAAAATATAAACCTCTTCTTATAATAGAAGAAACATGAAGGACGGCTACCATGTTGAGCACTGCAAACAGCAAAAATTCAGTTAACGGAAGTTATGTGTATACCTTTGCTTGTCATGAAAATGAACGTGCATTATGTGAACTGGAGCTAACCACGATGCTCGTTCCTGATATAGATATCAATTCCGGCGAGCGCGCCTATATTCGCTCCCATGTCTGCATTCCACCGGGCAGAAGTCCATTTGTCCGGGGTAGACTGGATGTGATGGCCGAGGCGGTTACGGTGGCAGATCTGAAGCCTGCTGCTTCACAAATCAATCTGTCTACTGGTGAAACGTTCAAGGTGGTCTGCCTGAAAGAAGGAGATCATATGCCAGACTATGTGCATTCCCGTCAGCTGGAAAAAGAGCTGGGCATGTGTATTAAGGGCAAGGCGCTGATGAAACAGCCCGATGTGACTTTTGGACTAATTCATGCAGACGGAAAATGGATCCTGGGCCAGTGGATCGAAGCCGATCGTTCGTGGCATACCCATCACCAGAAGCCGCAAAATTATTCCACAGGCCTTGGTGTTACACTCGCCAGAGCGCTGGTCAATATAGCGGTTCCGCAAGTGGAGGGTCATCAGTTACTCGATCCGTGCTGTGGAATGGGAACCGTCGTCATTGAGGCTTTATCGATGGGGATCGAGGCGATTGGCAATGATTTGAATCCTTTGGCGGTACAGGGGGCGCGCACTAATCTTCCTCATTATGGGTATGATCCGGCTAGAATTACTCTCGGGGATATGAATGATTTGGAAGGTTTTTACGATGCGGCCATATTGGATATGCCTTACAATTTATGCTCTGTTCTTCCCGATGAGGAACAACTTGGCATGTTGAATAGTTTGAAGAAGCTTGCAGGCAGAGCGATTATCGTTTCCACCGAAAGGGTAGAGGGGAACATTTTGGATGCCGGGTGGAACATTGATCAGTATCGAACGGTGAGCAAAGGTACGTTTATACGTCACATTTGGCTTTGCACGTAGCATCAGCATCACTGAACAATAGAAGAAACCTCCAATCAGGAAAGATTTTTTTCCGAATTGGAGGTTTTTGTTTGGATTGGTAAGGGAATACCTAAGTAAGGATTTGTACAATTTCGCATAGAATAAAATGGATATTTTAGTACTTATGACTATAATCCACTAAATTACGCGGAAGAGTTTTACCAGCGACATAAGCTTCCAGGTTTTGCACGAAAATATCAAGTGCCCGTTCAGTGTATTGCTCTGTACTGCCGGCAATATGCGGCGTAATCAGAACGTTGTCTTTGCCCCATAATGGATGATCGGAAGGGAGAGGTTCCTCCTCGAATACGTCAAGTGCCGCAAAGGCAACCTGTCCGCTGTCCAATGCACTAAGAAGAGCTTCCGTATTTACACTTGGACCACGCCCAACATTGACAAAGCAGGCACCGGACTTGAAATGTTCGAATGCAGTCTGATCATAGATATGATGGGTTTCATCCGTAAGTGGCAAAATATTGATGACATAATCGCCCTGCCTCAGAGCTTCATGGAAGCCGGACATGGTGTACATGTGGTCTACATTCGGAACATCTTTTCCGGAGCGGCGCACTCCGATCACCTTCATACCTAAAGCTTTGAGAATGCGCGCGGTTTCTGATCCAATCTCTCCGACGCCGACGATGACTGCTGTTTTGCCGTGCAGTTCAGGCAGTGGCTTGCCTGGCGATTTCCACTCTGCCTGTTGCTGGTGCAACATGGCTTGTCTCAGCCAGCGGCTGTGGGATAACATCATACCCAGAATAATTTCGGTAATGGGAATGGCGTGTACGCCATTAGCACTGGTTACCAGTGTGTTTTTTGTTTCCAATTCGGAGAAAGGAAGGTTGTCCACACCTGCAGACCAGACCTGAACCCATTTCAGAGAACTGTCTTTTTTCAGCGCATGCTCGGTCACCAAAGGAGACCAGCCAACGATGATTTCGGCTTCCTTTAACTCCGATGAGTCAATCTCCTTGGCTTTGCCAACCGTAAGTGAGTAGCCAGGTGCAGCGTTCAGAATACGTTGTCGCTGTTCCGTGGATAATGAAGGGAAACATACAATTTTGCCCATGGGTAATGGCCTCCTGAATTTCAATTGTGTTGTATTTTTAGTGTAGCAGAAAAGAAGATGATGTGCGTAAAAGGCAGGAATGCAGCCTCATGTGCAAATCCCAGAAATTGTGTCACTCTATATTTAACCAACTTGAAACCATAGAGACGACTGTGAAATAATAAAACGAACTTTAGAAGAGGTGTCTACCATGAATAAGTACTCATATAATGACCTTCCGTCACGACGGGAAAGATTATTTATTGCACTTCAGTTGCCGGCACATATTCAACATTCACTTCGCCTGTCTGCCGAACTCGTGCAGGGAAAACTTGATTTTCGCAAATGGACGGATCATCGGGATTATCATATTACATTGCAATTTCTGGGGGATACCCTTGTTAGTGACATTGGGCAACTTCGCAAAACCTTGCGCTCGGCAGGCGCCGGATTCCAGCCTTTTGAGCTGCAAGTCTCCGGGTGGGGAACGTTCGGTTTGGAAGAAGCACCGAAGGTACTATGGAGAGGTGTTGAAGGGGAACTGGGGCAACTGAATCTGTTGCAAAAACGAATCGTGGAAGCGACTTCAACCCTTGGATATGAGGCGGAATTGAGACCTTATTCTCCGCATATTACCATTGCGAGAAAATTTCTGGGACAGGTCCCAGTAAATGAGGATAAAGGAATATTTGGGGTTCTTCCTGAACAGGATTTGGGTGTTAATTCGTGGTTGATCCAAGATTTTGTGCTATATGTGACACAGCCAGGTCAGACGCCTATGTATGAGGCCGTGGATGCGTTTTCTTTTTCCTGAAACTCATTATTATGACATAAAATCACATTGACATTACGTTATTCCCTATGTAATATTAGCCAACGTTATTCAAATTCTTTTTTTGTGGTTACTTAGATTAGGGAATTGTTTCGACAGGAGGAATCTTCGAATGGATATTATAAGCAAGAATCGTTGGGTGGCACCGATGTTATCTGTGCTGCTTGTATGTATAGTGGGGGCTAATGTCGTTCAGGCGACTGGAAAGTGGAATGAGGCAAGTGATAGCAAACAGATGACCGAACTCGCGGCTTCTGTGGAAAATAGCGAAAATTCTTTTAACGGGGACAGGCGAATGATGCAAGACGGGACAAGTCTGTCTGCTGATGGGTCTATCCAGACTAGTAACTGGACTAATTCGCTCCCTGCCAAGAACTGGCTGACGTCTGCTCAGGAAGAGCAGGAACTGAAGGAAGCCAAAGCTAAACATGCGGCCCGAGCTGCAGCTGCGGCCAAAGCAAAGAAAGAGGCTGCTCTGAAATTGGCAAAGGTAGAGCGTGCCAAAGCGGTAGCTGCAATTACCACTCCCCCCAAAAAACTTTACTTTACGCGGACCAAACTTCTGAATCAGGAAGACTCAAAACTTGCGACCTGGTCATACAGTGTGTCCGATAAAGAGCTGTTTCTGCTGCAAAAAATCGTCATGGCAGAGGCGGAAGGTGAACCGTACGAAGGCAAAGTGGCAGTTGCCAATGTTGTCTTAAACCGGCTGCGGTCAGCCAATTTTCCCGATACCATTTACAAAGTGATCTATCAGAAATCCCAATTTAGCCCTGTAGCGAATGGGCGCTTGAAGCGTGTAACTCCCAATGAGGACACGGTCAAGGCAGTGAACGCGGCGTTAAATGGGAAAAAGGAAGTAGCCGATGATACGTATTATTTCCTGTCATTGACGCTCGCAGATGATCTGACAGTGGCTCATTCCCAGAAAAAAGTGAAAACCATCGGGCATCATACTTTTTACAAGTAAAATACCTATAAATTCTGCAAACAGGCAGGGTAGTTAACTATGTTCTGACAATATCAACTCTTGAGATGCCTTGAACGCAGTTTTATTTCGTTGTTTTTATTTTATTTTTGATGAGGGTTTGTTATTAACATTACCCTTTTTTTCAGTAAATCATACGGAAAAATGAATGAAAAAAGAAGGTTCCCTTCCAGTTAACGGAGGGGAACCTTCTTTGTATATGGCCTACGGATATGAAATACCCTCGTAGAACGTCTTGAAGGGGTCATAGAGCTGCTAGAATGGGATTCGGGTACCTGACAGTGAAGTGGCTCCTATCCCGGCTGTGAAGCGCTCCTTGGGCGCGGATGTCAGTTCGGCTGTAGCCGGGAACAATAAATCATGGACAGCCTGGGCACAGCACGTCGGATCATAGCTGGATTTGTTGCTGGGTTTGTGCATTGCTTTCAGCTGACTTTCAGCTTGAACTGATGCAGTTCCGTCACATAACTCTCTGAAACGGTTGGTAATGACGTCAGCAGAGTGAATAACCTGACCGTATCCGGCTTGTACAAAATATTCACAGTTTTCTTCTTCCTGACCAGGCAACGGAGGTACGAATAGCATCGGTAATCCTTTTGCCAGTGCCTCTGTACAGGTCATGCCGCCTGGCTTCGTAATCAGTACATCAGATACATCCATCAGTTTGCTGACTTCCCGGGTATACCCTAGAATGCGTATATTCGGATGCTGGAAGCAGGACATCTCCTTCAGCTTTGCAATCATTTTCTCATTGCTTCCCAGACAGAACAGCAACTGAACGCGATCCGCCCAGGAGGTGAGGGCCTTCATATGCTCTTCATCAAAAGAAAGTCCCCATCCTCCGCCCATTAGCAGGGCAGTAGGCATGTTCTGGAGGCCCATTTCCTGCCGTAGACCCACCTTGTCTCCTGCTTCCCAGAAGTCGGGATGTACAGGAATACCGGTAATTTGAATTCGTGAGGGTTCAACACCTCTGATTTCAAGCAGAGCCTTTACCTGTGGTGTGGAAACCAGATATTTGTTCACCTCGGGATTGATCCAGGTTGCATGTACGTCGTAGTCTGTGACGAGCGTGTACAGCGGAATATTGAGCCCCTGGCGCTTAAGCCGGGAGATGACTGCATTCGGAAAAGGATGCGTGCAAATGACGGCATCGGGCTTCAATTGGGACACGACTTGAGCAGTCTGCGTATAGAAAATCCGGTGCAATGCCAATTTCGTGAATCCGTTCAGCGATTTGTTATACTGCGTCCGATACAGCAGACTGACCAGCTTGGGCTGAACGGATAGTGTCTTCCGGTATGCGGACAGAATAAGTGGAGCCATCGTTGGATTCAAAAATTTGCCGAGCTCAATCACCCGGCTATGCACATGTGGACTAATTTTTTTAATGCCGCTTGCGAGCGCATGGGCGGCCTGTGTGTGACCGGTGCCGAAACCTTCGGATAACAAGAGCACTCTTGGTTTTCGCATGAGTTCACCTTTATTCATCAATTTAAATTTAATGTTCATACCGCACGATGCATTACTACATGAATATACAGCGAAGCGGAAAATCATGTTCATTCGTTACATATTTACACTACAGTTAATGTTCTGATACATCGAAACTTCGTCTTTACCCGTTTATTGGAGTCATCATACACTATAGACGAGGATAGAAGCAGTTTCCACTGCATTTCGGTTAAAAAAAATTAACACAAATTTTTAATGTTAGGGTTGCAATCTGATAATGAGAGTGGTAATCTTGTTTTTGACCGAGTGACTGAATTGTATTTTTGGTCATTCAACAGGACGATCAATGAAAATGAGGAGGGATATGATGGCTCCGATTGACAGGAGACAGCAGGTCATTCATGCAGCCGCGCAGTCGTTCGCCATGTTTGGATACAAGGCAACCACGATGGATCAGGTAGCGAAGATTGCAAACGTTGGTAAGGGAACGATCTACACTTTCTTTACGAATAAAGAACAATTGTTTGACCAAATCCTGGTGGAAGTGATTCAGGAAATGAAGAACATTGCTCACCGTGAAGTTCATCAGGAAAGTGCCTTTTTTGATAATCTGTTTCGTGTGCTTGATTCGTTGCTGGAATTTCGACGTGATCACGATTTGCTGGTTAAGTTGTCCCAGGAGCTTAAGGATTTTGGTACACTTCAGGCCAAGGAAGGTTTGGAAAAAGTGGAGAAGGTCATCTCCGATTTTCTGGCTCGTGAGCTTGAGAAGGCAAGAAGCAATGGAGAGATTCGCGACTGCGATCCACAGGTAGTAGCCTTTATGATGATTCGTTTGTACATCGCCCTCACTTCAGACTGGAGCAAGCAACACGAACCGCTGAGCAAGGAGGAAATCAAGAATTACTTTCGCCTTTTCTTAATGGAAGGAATTGCTGCCGCAACGTAGCCCTGATTTTATTCTACTATAATATGGGTTAGTCATTTGCACGAAAGCAGTGAGGCTTGTCGGGAGACAGGTTTGTTTTTTGCTCTAAAATGACCGTTTGAGTAAAGTGGTCAATAAGTGTTTCGGTAAATTTCTGGAACACATCAAATTAATTTCACTATGGTTACCCTGCTCTTGGAGCAGAGAGAATAAGGGGAGAAAATGACATGAAATCTTTATCCGTGTTTTTCAAGGATGTGGGATCGGCCGTGAGAAACCCGAAAGTATTGATCCCCGTTATCGCCATTATGTTTATTCCGATTCTGTATAGCGGTATCTATTTGGCCGCTTACTGGGACCCGTACGGTCATGTGGATGAAATGCCTGTTGCCGTTGTCAATATGGATAAGGGCGCCGAGTTGGAGGGCAAGTCGCTGCATGTAGGGAACGACCTCATTGATGAGCTGAAGAAAAATGCAGATTTTAAATGGGACTTTGTCAGTGCCAGTCAGGCCAGAGAAGGCATGGAAAATGACAAATATTATATGCAAATCACGATCCCGGAAAACTTCTCATCCCAGGCCACCACGCTGCTTGATGACAACCCAGAGCCAGCTGACCTGATCTACGAACCGAATGGTAATTACAGTTTCGTGGGCGCACAGATTGGCAAGACGGCAATCAAGGATCTGAAAGCCAAGGTGTCGGCCAAAGTTACAGAATCCTATGCGGAGACGCTGCTCGACAAATTCTCCGAAGTATCCGACGGATTGGCTGAAGCTGGCGACGGCGCAGGCGAGTTGAATACAGGTGCAGGCAAGTTGGATGACGGAGCTGTGAAGCTCAAGGATAATCTGGCGAAGCTGGCTTCTGGAACACTGGAACTTCAGGAAGGATTATCCCCATTAAGTGATGGAGTCAATGCACTGCACACGGGTGCAACCAAACTTGAAAGTGGAACCACGAATCTGGTATCCGGGTTGCAGCAGCTTCAAGCGGCGGCTACGAGTCAGCTTCAGAGCGGTGCAGACCAGTTGAAGGATGGTAGTGCAAAGCTCGAAACCGGACTGAAATCTTCCGTGGATGGCGCAGGCAAGTTGCAAGCAGGGTTGCAGTCGTCCGAGCAGGGCAGCGCGAAACTGTCCGAGGGTCTGCAAAGTGCAGTACAAGGCAGCGGCACATTGGCAACTGGTCTGCAATCGGCAGTAGACGGCAGCAGCAAGGTGGCTGACGGTGCTCAGGGCGTTGCTGACGGGTTAAAGCAGCTTGCTGCATCGAACCCGGAACTGGCAGCCAGCGAGGATGTGCAGAAGTTGCTTGCAGCCAGCGCAGCTGTTGCAGACGGAAGCAAGCAGCTGCATGAGAGCGAGCAGAAGCTGGCAGCGGGTGCGGATCAACTGCACCAGGGAAATCAGCAGCTGGCAGCAGGTGCAGCCGAGCTGCATGGAGGGCAGAAGCAGCTTCTGGCGGGTGCGAACCAACTGGTGGATGGTCAGCAGCAATTGCTGGCAGGCGCCGGACAGCTTAGCCAAGGCGGAGCAAAGCTCACCGATGGCCTCAAGCAGTTCAGTGGCAAGCTCGGCGAAGCTGCAAGTGGCGGTACGCTGCTCGCAGATGGAGCCAAACAACTGGGCTCGGGAACAACTGCCCTGCAAACGGGTGTAGGTAAGCTTAGCGGTGGCGTAAGTTCACTCACAGACGGTTCCAAGCAACTGGGTGACGGAGCAGGCAAACTGGCTGACGGTCTCACTGAGCTGAAAGATGGATCGAATGAGCTGGCTACCAAGCTGAATGATGCAGCTCAAAAAACGTCAGAAGTCAAGAAAACAGACGACGTGGTAAACATGTTCGCTGAACCTGTGAATACGTCTGAGGACACCGCAGAGAATGTGAGCAATTACGGTACAGGGTTGACGCCGTTCTTCCTGTCCATCGGTTTGTTTGTAGGATCACTGATTTCTACGATTGTGTTGAAAATGCGTGAAACCTCTGTACCGGGTGCAACAGGCTGGAATCGTTTTGTCAGCCGTACATTGGTATTTGGCTCCATGAGCATTTTCCAATCGGTGATCGTTGCAAGCTTCATGTTATACGGTCTTGGACTGGAGATACACAGCGTTCCGCTGTTCTATCTGTTCACGATCATTACGGGACTGACCTTCATGTTGATTGTTCAGGCCCTTGTAACTTGGCTTGATCTGCCTGGACGTTATGTCGTCATATTGTTGTTGGTCTTCCAGCTGGCAGCAAGTGCGGGAACCTTCCCGGTAGAGCTGATTCCATCGTGGCTGCAAGCATTTAGCCCTTGGTTACCAATGACGCACAGCATTATGGGCTTCAAGGCCGTTGTATCGAGTGGCAATTTCGATGTGATGTGGCATCAGGCTGGAATTCTGGCCATCTATGCGGGTGTATCTGTGCTGTTAACCTTGGCTTTCTTCCTTTGGAACGGCAGACGTCCCAAAAAAGAAGTCGAAATGGCCGAATCCGGTCAAGTCGTGACGGCTTAAGCGGAATTGGACCCGGAGCAGGACAAAATGTTGAAAATAAACTTTGGACTTAAGTATCAAAATTATGCAATATAGTAGTCAAATAGTGCAAAGAGTCTGTGACCCAAAAATGGGTTGCAGGCTCTTTTTGTATACAAATGCATAGGGATGCAGAAATTCTCTTGAACAAGGTTTGAAGATTTGACCGGAATATGGATAAACACAGGCCACATATGGAATGATTTTCTTTTGACTGTAATTAAAATCAGTTGTACTCTGACATAAAATGTGTATAATTATTCGAAAAAGAGATGAATTTAAACGTCATTACACTAAAGCTGTACTGCAAAACATTTCTTATCAGAGGTATTAAAAAGTTTAAATTGCGCTGATGTTAGCTCGGTGTTAAAATAATAGAACTATAATCAAAAAACGTCGTTTTATTTCAGCGACCGTGCCAGCGGTTGTATTGTTGTTATACTAGGCTGTTTGTCGGATTGTCCGATCAGCTCATCTCAATTCATGGTGTCTGCCTCAATAGCAGCGCTCTTAACCGGGACAGTGACAACTGTCGCCCTCGTTCATTCAGCAGGCTCTTATCGAAAGGCCAGCTCCTCCCGTTTCATTGTTGCCTGTTGCCTATGTTCTTGATCTTTCCGAAAACTTCATTATAGAAAGGTTGCGTTCCATGAGACACATCGGATTACCTCCCAAACAGGGTCTGTATGACCCACAGTTCGAAAAAGATGCATGCGGCATGGGTTTTGTTGCCAATATCAAAGGAGTACCTTCACACGACATCGTAAGTCAGGCACTGACCATGCTCAGTAACATGGAGCACCGCGGAGGACAGGGAAGCGAGCCCAATTCCGGTGACGGAGCCGGTATTCTGATCCAGATTCCACACCGCTATTTTGCACAGGAAGCGGAACGTCTCGGCTTTGCATTGCCAGAACAGGGATTCTATGGTGTGGGGATGCTATTCCTTTCCCAGAACCCTGAGATTCGCAGCGCACATGAAGAGAGCCTCAAGAACATCATTGAAGAAGAAGGCCAGACGTTCCTGGGTTTCCGTGATGTACCTACTTTTGATGAAATGCTGGGACGCTCTGCACTTGCGGCGAAGCCTTATGTACGTCAGGTGTTCATTGGCAGATCGGCGGATATTAAGGATGAATTGGGATTTGAACGGAAGCTGTACGTCATTCGCAGACGTGCAGAGCTGGCTATTCGTTATTCGGCGGATGAAGCAGAAGGTGGTTCGTTCTACCTGCCAAGCTTGTCCTGTCGCAAAATCGTATACAAAGGCATGCTGACAACCGAACAGGTTGGACAGTTCTACCTGGATCTTCAGGAAAATCTCGTGGAATCCGCGATTGCGCTCGTTCACTCCCGCTTCAGTACGAATACATTCCCGAGCTGGGAACGTGCGCACCCGTATCGTTTCATGATCCACAACGGTGAGATCAATACGATGCGTGGCAACGTGAACTGGATGCATGCACGCCAGTCGTTGTTCGAGAGTGAATTGTTCGGTAATGATATCTCCAAAGTAAAACCGGTTATCAATCCGGATGGTTCGGATACGGCGATGTTTGATAACACACTGGAGTTTCTGTATCTGAGCGGCCGTTCATTGCCACATGTGGCCATGATGATGGTTCCGGAGCCTTGGAGCACAGACGAGGGAATGGACCCTGCCAAAAAGGCATTCTACGAATACCACAGCACGATGATGGAACCTTGGGATGGACCGGCAGCGATGGCCTTTACCGACGGTTTGCAGATCGGAGCAATACTTGACCGTAATGGCCTGCGTCCTGCACGTTATTATGTAACAAAGGACGACCGCATTATTTTGTCCTCCGAGGTTGGGGTGCTTGATATCGCACCAGAAGAAATTCTCTACAAAGACCGCCTGCGTCCAGGACGTATGCTGCTTGTAGATACAGAGCAAGGCCGCATCATTGCTGATGAGGAAGTAAAAGCACTCATTGCAGCAGAAAATCCATATCAGGATTGGCTCGATGAGCATCTGATGGATCTGAATGAGCTGCCGGACGCACCGGAGCTGCCTGATCCAAAACATGATAACGTGACCCAGCTTCAACTGGCCTATGGATATACATTTGAAGAATTACGCAAAGTGTTGGAGCCGATGGCTTCAACAGGAATGGAAGCTACGGGTTCCATGGGTTATGATGCACCGCTGGCGGTACTGTCGGATCGTCCGCAGCGGTTGTATAACTACTTCAAGCAAATGTTTGCCCAAGTCACCAACCCGCCGATTGATGCGATTCGTGAAGAGATTGTCACGTCAACGGCAACAACGATTGGACCTGAGCGGAACTTGCTGAACCCTGAACCCGAGAGCTGTCGCCAGATTCGTCTGGATACACCGGTATTGTCGAATGAGGACTTCGCGAAGATTCGCCACGTTCGTCGTCCGGGCTTCCGTTCGATGACGATCCCGATCTTCTTTACAGCCAAAGAAGGCGCAGAAGGACTTCGCAAAGCGATGGAACTGCTCTTCGAAGCTGCGGATCGTGTCATTGACAAAGGTCATAACATTCTGATCCTATCCGACCGTGGTGTGGACGCCGAGAATGCGGCTATTCCAGCATTGCTGGCAGTAGCAGGTTTGCATCACCATCTGATTCGTAAAGGAACCAGAACCAAAGTCAGCATTTTGCTGGAATCGGCAGAGCCGCGTGATATTCATCACTATGCCTTGTTGCTTGGTTACGGTGTAAGTGCCGTGAACCCGTATCTGGCATTTGAAACGTTGGATGACATGATTCAGCAGGGACTGCTGCGTGGCATCTCGCATGAAAAAGCTGTCAAAAACTATATTAAAGCCGCTACCAAGGGCGTTATTAAAATATTGTCCAAAATGGGAATTTCGACGATTCAATCCTATCGTGGAGCTCAAATCTTTGAAGCCGTAGGTCTGAAATCGGACTTCGTTGACCGTTACTTCACCTGGACGCCCTCCCGAATTGGCGGGATTGGACTGGAAGAAGTGGCAGCAGAAGCGTTGACCCATCATAACCGTGCCTTTACGGACAAAGACGGCAATGACAAAGTGCTGGACTCTGGCGGTGAATACCAATGGCGTAACGACGGAGAGGAGCATCTGTTCAATCCGCAAACGATCCATACGCTGCAGCATGCAGTACGTACCGGGGATTACAAACTGTATAAAAAGTATTCCAAACTCGTGCAAGGCGAAAATGATCAGTTGCTGACCATTCGTTCCATGCTGAAGCTGAAACCGGTCGGTCCTGCAATTCCATTGGATGAAGTTGAATCCGTGGAAGACATCATGCGCCGCTTCAAAACAGGGGCAATGTCCTTCGGTTCGATTAGCAAAGAGGCACACGAAGATCTCGCTATCGCCATGAACCGTGTTGGTGGTAAATCCAATACAGGTGAAGGCGGGGAAGATCCGGCTCGCTTCATTAAAGACAGCAACGGTGATTCTCGCCGCAGTGCGATCAAACAAGTGGCATCCGGTCGTTTCGGAGTTACGTCCAACTATCTGGTCAATGCCGACGAGATTCAAATCAAGATGGCACAGGGAGCGAAACCAGGTGAAGGTGGACAGCTGCCAGGACGTAAAGTGTATCCTTGGGTTGCTGAAGTTCGTGGGTCCACACCAGGTGTAGGTCTGATCTCTCCACCGCCGCATCATGATATCTACTCGATTGAAGATCTGGCAGAATTGATCTATGACTTGAAAAATGCCAATCCTCGTGCAGAGATCAATGTAAAACTCGTGTCAGAAGTCGGTGTGGGTACAATCGCTGCAGGTGTTGCCAAAGGACGTGCCGACATTATTCTTGTCAGTGGTTATGACGGGGGTACGGGTGCATCTCCACAAGGTTCGATTCGTCACGCGGGGATGCCTTGGGAGTTGGGCCTTGCAGAGACACATCAAACACTGATGCTGAACAATCTGCGTGACCGTGTCGTATTGGAAACGGACGGAAAAATGCTTAACGGTCGTGACCTGGCCATTGCAGCACTGCTTGGAGCCGAAGAGTATGGTTTCTCTACAGCTCCACTCGTTGCACTTGGCTGTATCATGATGCGTGTTTGCCAAATGGATACATGTCCAGTCGGTGTAGCGACACAAAATCCGGAGCTGCGTAAAAATTACACAGGTGATCCAGCTCATGTCGTCAACTTCATGCGTTTTGTTGCGGAAGATGTTCGCGAAATTATGGCTGAGCTTGGTTTCCGTACTATCCAGGAGATGGTAGGCCGTACAGATTGCCTTGAAACCGTGGAAGCTGTCGATCATTGGAAGAAAAAAGGTGTAGATCTGTCTGTCCTGCTGCATGTGCCTGAAATGCCGGAAGGCTCTGCACGTTACCGTACACAGCATCAGAACCACCAGTTGGAAGAAACGTTGGATATGCAAAAGTTGCTGCCATTGGCACAGCCAGCGCTCGAATCCGGTCAGCCGGTAGAAGCGGTACTTCCAATTACAAACGTTAACCGTGCGGTAGGTACCATCTTGGGCAGTGAGATCACTCGCAAATATGGCCTCGCAGGATTGCCGGAAGATACGATTCAATTCAAATTTGTCGGCTCTGCCGGACAAAGCTTTGGAGCCTTTGTACCTAAAGGCATGACCTTGACCGTTGAAGGGGACTCCAATGACTACGTGGGTAAAGGATTGTCCGGAGGTAAACTGATTGTGATGCCTTCACCAAAAGCAACATTTGATGCAGAGGATAACATCATTATTGGTAACACTGCTCTGTATGGAGCAACCAGTGGTGAAGCCTACATTCGCGGAATCGCAGGTGAGCGGTTCGCCGTGCGGAACTCGGGGGCCAAAGTGGTTGTCGAAGGTGTGGGTGACCATGGCTGTGAATACATGACGGGCGGACGTGTCGTCGTTCTGGGGGAT
Source organism: Paenibacillus sp. NPDC056933 (assembly GCF_042674385.1). Taxonomy (NCBI): domain Bacteria; kingdom Bacillati; phylum Bacillota; class Bacilli; order Caryophanales; family Paenibacillaceae; genus Paenibacillus; species Paenibacillus sp. NPDC056933. Next base: position 579,578 of record NZ_JBHUQN010000001.1, read on the forward strand.
ACAGGTCGTAACTTTGCAGCCGGGATGTCTGGAGGGATTGCTTACGTTTATGATCCGGAAGGTACATTCCTGAAACGTTGTAACCTGGAAATGGTACTTTTGGAGCGTATCGAAGATGTGTCCGAAAGTGCAGATCTAAGGGGCATGATCCAGCGCCACGTTGCCAATACAGGCAGTGCGGCTGGTCAGCGCATTCTGGATAACTGGCAGCAATCGGTTGATCAATTCGTTCGGGTTATACCGAAGGACTTCAAACGGATGACTGAGCAGATTGAACGGATTCAGGCGACGGGTCTGACCGGAGAGGCGGCCCTGCTGGCTGCCTTTGAAGCCAACATGCGTGAACTCGCACGTGCTGGTGGTTAAATCACCACCCCTGTTCGAATGCATGAACAGGTTGTCTTAAGAATTAAGGAGCTTTATGGCCGCCAAACCGGCGCCGTAGAGCTCCTATTTTGTTTTCGACAAAATTAGAACCCATACAAAAAACGCTATCGCCATGAGACGACAACATTGAGGAAGTTTCTCAAGTATAATAAGGCTAGTTTTGGAGTGCAGGGAAAGTATAAAGATAAGAGAGGTTAGCGGAATGAATATGAAGCATCCCAGGGGCGATCGTAAGCCGACAGGTAAATCAGTCGAAGCAACTCAGATGGACATCATGAAAGTTTTACTGCAATGCGGAATCGACCCGGAGCGTTGGAACCATTTCGTTTCCTCCGACAATAAAAAGCGCCCTTGACAACCATCGACAACGAGAGAATGGAGGGAAATGAAGACAGTAAAAAAGCCCAGCAACCGGAAAGTAAACTTCTCGGACTGGGTCTTCTTTACGAAATTAATCCATACTGCGTTCCATCCGGACAAAAGCAATGAAACGACGAGCCTCTTCTTCGGTCAAGGGTTTACCATCAATCATCAGGCCGAAACGTTCCAGCACTTCCTTATCCGATAATTCAAGGGAGTCGACAAATTCCCGAACATCCTCATCCATGACGACATCACTTTGTTTGGTACGACCAATGAGATAATCAATGGATACGCCAAAAATGTCAGCAAGCCTCGTTAACACTTCGAAATCCGGTTTACGTCGGTTCTTCTCGTAGTGGGAGAGAGCAGCTCTTGTAATATGAATGGAGCTCGCAAGTTCTTCTTGAGTAAGTCCCCGCTGTTCCCTTAATTCAGCAATGCGATTTCCGTAGCTCATAAGCTATTTCCCCCTGAACGCCATCAAATATATATTGAAACAATCCTGAGCCAAGTTTTTGATCAGGGCAGCTTTCCTGCATAATTGTAAAGCCTTAGAAGTACGAGTTGTATATAGGTCTGTCTAAGGACATCTCATATTGTCGTAAATCAAAAGAACCATGTCCAAATACCGCTTGACATGATACGTATTGTATCGTAAATTGGACGTATGGAGTTACAAAATGTATCATTTGGATATTTTAAGTATGAACAAGTTACCTGATCCATATACCTGTGAGAAGGAATAGAGGTAACTCTTGCAAGTTAATCCATTCTAAAAGGAATGAAGCCATGAATTCAATGATCCAGGAATGGGCTGATCTGAAATTAAATGTCCATATGTACATTCAGGAGTTTCATGGCCAATTGGTAGACCGCAAAAGACGCCCTGTGCTGTTACTTGGAATGGACACACGAGCGATCACCTTCCTGAGCGACCTGAATCTGCCGATCTCATCAGAGATGCTGATTGGTTTGGATGTAGAAGATAGTCATGTATGTGTACGACTCCACGCAAGGTTGCAATGGAAACAGCCTTTCGGTGAGCTCACATTGTATCATTCAAGCTTGCATATTCAGCAAGAGCAGACACTATATATAACTGGACAGTTAAATGCAATGATTCGTGAAGTTCAGTTTCCTACGGTTTCCCGTTTTCAGTATGAGAAGGCATCGGAACAACCTGCCTTGCAAGAAAGCTATCATTATATTGATTTTACCATATGAGTTGAACACATTCTAAACATATTCTGAACAAGCATGTACTTAACGCCATTTTACTATATTTCATAGCGTTATGCATTAGTTCTTTAACACCAAAAGCATTTTGCGCAATGAATACAGGGGCGAGGGGGATCATACATTGAGGAAGTTTGGATATGGTTGAAATGCACTGCCACATTTTATCCGGTCTGGATGATGGCCCTGTTCATATGGAACAGTCCATTGCGATGGCTGAGAAGGCGGCAGCCTCAGGAATTACCTCGATCATTGCTACTCCGCATCACCTGAACGGGCAGTACAACAATCAACCTAACGTGGTCAATCAGGCAGTGGATCTGCTTCGAGCAGAACTTCGCAAAAGCAACATTCGCTTGGAGATCCGCCCCGGACAGGAGATCAGGGTGCATGACAACCTGATTGGAGACTTATATGCAGGAAAATGCTGCACACTCGCCGGGAGTCGTTATATGTTGCTGGAATTGCCCTTTGGCCATATTCCCTCGCAGTTCCCCGGGATACTCCATGAACTTAGAATAGCGGGTATCATTCCAATCATCGCTCATCCCGAACGCAATCGTCTAATTCAAAATAATCCTGATTTGTTGGTTGAATATTTTGGGCAAGGTGCTCTATGTCAAATTACGGCCCAATCAGTCCTGGGACTTTTCGGACGAAAAGTTCAGAGATGGTGTTTTCATTTTTGCAAAGAAAACGGATTTCATTTCATTTCATCAGATGCTCACAATATGGAAGAGCGGACGTTTACAATGAAAGCCGCGTATCACCTGCTTGAACGCCGATTTGGAAATCAACTGGTTCAAAACTTGCAAAATAATGCGCGCTCGGTATGGAATAACCAAATCGTAAAGCTTGAAGTGCCGGTGATTAAGAAACGCAGCGTATTATTCTGGAAACGGGCTAAACATGTATAGAAGACACGTTCTTCATCATCATTGCTGACTTATATAGGAGGAATACGAGATGGAGCTAAAAGAGTACATGCAAATTTTGCGCAAACGAATTTGGATTATCATTGCTTTTGTTGCTGTTGCTTGTATTGGCGCAGGTGTTAAAAATTATTTTTTGACTGTACCGATTTATGAGGCGAATGCCAAATTAATAGTTAACCAGGCATATAATGCCCAAGGTGTGCCAAGCCTTGATATTGGTTCAATTCAAACCAACATTAAAGTGATTAATTCCTATATGGAGATCATTAAATCTTCGGCAATCCTCGATAAAGTAGCTGCTACATACCCCGATCTTGGCATGAACAGCAACCAACTGGGCCAAAGTATTCGGGTAACCACCGCGAATGAATCCCAGGTTATGAGTTTGACCGCCACCGGTTTATCTTCTGAAAAAGCGGCGAAAACCGTAAATGCAGTTGCCAAAGTGTTCAAATCCCAAATCCCCGTAATCATGAAAGTTGACAACGTAACTATTTTGAGTGAAGCCAAACCTACAGATTCCTCCAAACCCATCAATGTAAATCCAGTTATGAACATCCTGATCAGTTTCCTTGTTGGCCTTCTATTATCTATAGGATTTATATTCCTGTTGGAATACCTGGACGACACCATGAAGACGGAGGATGAATTGGAGAAAGAACTGGGTATACCTGCACTTGCTGTTATCTCCAGAATCAGAAAAGAAGAAGCTCGTTTTTCCAGGCAATCAACAACATCTCAAAAACAGGTAGGTGATGGCCAGTATGCCACGGTTAACCAATGAAAAAGGGACCCTTGTAACAATGGCTAATCCTAAGTCTACTTCATCTGAGGCTTACCGGAAGTTAAGAACTAATATCCAATTTTCATCTATTGATAGTCAGATCCAGACGATCATGATTGCTTCGGCATTGTCCGGTGAAGGAAAAACAACAACCATTGGTAATCTTGCAGTTACCTATGCTCAGGAAGGGAAGAAGGTTCTGCTGATGGACACGGATTTACGTAAACCTTCGGTACATCGCATGTTTAACGTGCCCAACCATGTGGGACTGACCAGTGTATTGTCCAGCCAATATAAGGTTACAGAAGTACTTCGGGAAACCGGGGTGGAAGGGCTGCATGTTCTTTCCTCTGGTCCTATACCACCTAATCCTTCAGAGATGATTGGTTCTCGTAAAATGACAGCCCTGCTCCAGGATTTAAAAGAAGAATATGATGTTATTTTGTTTGATACACCACCTGTTCTGGCCGTTACGGACGCATTGATTATTAGTTCGTTGTGTGATGGTGTCATCCTTGTTGTAAGTGCGGGCAAGGTGAAGAAGGATCTGGTTAAAAAGGCAAAAGCCCATCTTGAACATGTGAATGCACGTATTCTTGGAGCCGTTTTAAACAACGTACAGGTGCCAAAGAGCCGTAGTGCTTACTATGGAGAACAAGCATAGCGAAGGTATGGATTGATTCACAAATATGATTGTCAAGGTCATGTCTACTATACCTTTATCAAGGTAGGCACTCGGTCACACTGTGGGTAGTGTACCTTAGACGTAGATCGTCGAGGGTGTGATGTGAGGATGGGTTTAATGCCCTTTTATGAAATTAAAAGTAAGAATTGCATCAATTTATTTCATGGTTTCATGGATTTAAATGGTCCAACTCATGCTTTTAAATAAAAAAATTAAATGGATAGGGTGGTATTTATGACTAAAGTGAGGAAAGCAATCATTCCCGCAGCCGGATTGGGGACCCGATTTTTACCCGCTACAAAGGCAATGCCAAAAGAGATGCTCCCTATTGTGGATAAACCGACCATTCAATACATCGTTGAAGAAGCTGTGGCTTCCGGAATTGAGGATATCATTATTGTAACAGGCAAGGGAAAGCGTGCTATTGAAGACCATTTTGACAGCGCGTTTGAACTGGAGCAAAATCTGCTCGATAAAGGAAAGCTCAGCTTACTGGAAGAGGTCCGGAAATCCTCCAACGTTGATATTCATTACATAAGGCAGAAGGAAGCGCTTGGACTTGGGCATGCAGTCTGGTGTGCTCGGAATTTTATAGGCAATGAACCGTTTGCTGTATTGCTTGGCGATGATATTGTGGTTTCTGAAGTACCTTGCACAAAGCAGCTCATTCAGCAATATGAGAAGGTTAACCAATCTGTACTTGGCGTAAAAACGGTTAGTCCAAGCGAAACCTATCGCTACGGAATTATTGATCCCCTGCATACAGAGGGACGTTTATCTTCTGTAAACAGCATGGTAGAGAAACCTCCACTGGGTTCAGCACCTTCCAACTTGGCCATCATGGGTCGTTACATTTTAACACCTAAGGTATTCGAATACCTGGAAGAACAAAATGTGGGGGCTGGTGGCGAAATCCAGCTCACAGATGCACTTCAAATGTTAAATCGGGATGAAGGCATTAGCGCATATGATTTTGAAGGCTCACGGTTTGATGTCGGTGAGAAGCTGGGTTATATTCTGACCACACTTGACTTTGCTCTCAAAAATAAAGAGTTGCGTGCCCCGGTTCTGATGGCGATTGAAGAGATATTGATGAAGGAACAATTGAAACAAATGCTTGTAGCTGGAGGGGATAGTCTGTGAAACTTTCAGGGCCGGAATACTTTGGGAGTGGGGAAACCATAGTCAAGGAAGGTGCTGCAGCAGTGCTTGAGCAGCCTTACTCACAACGTGTTGGCGGGTATACTGATGTGATGAAACCGTTCATCGATTTTGTTATAGCAGTTGTGCTACTGCTGATTACATCACCGGTCATGCTGGTTGCAGCAATGATGATCAAACTTGATTCCAAAGGACCTGTAATTTTCAAACAAGAACGTTACGGGAAAAACGGAATCAAATTTAATATCTATAAATTCAGAACAATGCGTACAGACGCTCCGAAGTACAGTGCCTCCCCAACGGCAAGCAATGATCCGAGAATTACACGGCTGGGTAGAATACTTCGCAAGACCAGCCTGGATGAATTACCGCAATTGCTTAACATTATCAAGGGGGATATGAGCTTTATAGGTCCGAGACCTGAAATGAAGCTCATTGTTGAAGAAAGCTACACGGATCTGGAGCGCAGACGTTTTCTGGTGAAACCAGGGATTACCGGATTGTGGCAGGTAAGCGAGGCTCGCAAGGAGCCCATTCATCATAATCTGCAATATGATTTCCACTACATCGCCAATGTCTCACTGAAAATGGATATGATGATTATCTTTAAAACGGTCGGCGTGATGATTAAAAGTAATACGTTTTAACCTACTCTTTATATCATATGGAGCGTGATCCAATTGAAACATATTGTAGTGACGGGTGCGGCCGGGTTCTTGGGCTCACATCTGGTCAAATCATTAATTCATCAGGGACATCAGGTTACCGGAATAGATAATCTTTCAACAGGCGTTGCTAGTAATCTGCAAGAGGTGGCTCATAGCCCCCTCTTTTTTTTCCATGAAGCAGACGTTACGCTGCCCGACTCACTGGATTTCCTGGTTGAACAACCTGTGGATGAGGTTTATCATCTGGCTTCACCGGCCTCACCCAAATTCTATCAGGCAGATTCGATCGGTACGATTTGGGTGAATACCCGAGGAACCTACCATTTACTTGAACTGGCACGGATCAAGGGAGCAAAGTTCCTGTATTCGAGTACAAGTGAAGCTTATGGAGATCCCGAAGTCCATCCACAGCCCGAGAGTTATCGAGGGAACGTAAATACTTGGGGCCCCAGAGCCTGTTATGATGAGGCCAAGCGTTTGGGCGAAGTTTTCTGCTATGAATACTACACGAAACACAGTGTTTCCGTGAAGGTGGCGCGTATTTTTAATACGTACTCATCCGGACTCCGGAATGATGATGGTCGGGTTATTTCCAACTTTGTGACACAGGCGCTGACAGGCCAGGATATTACGGTGTACGGGGACGGATCACAGACTCGCTCGTTCTGTTATGTGGATGATAACATCCGGGGATTACAGCAATTGATGGCTGAAGATCAAGCGAACGGGGAAATTATCAACATTGGTAATCCCACGGAATATAGCATACTTGAAGTTGCTAATTTGGTTAAAGAACTTACGCAAACGGACAGTAATCTCGTATTTTTGCCATTGCCGGAAGACGACCCCAAGGTTAGACGTCCGGTGATTGACAAGGCTCGGGAGATTTTAAATTGGGAACCGGAGGTTGGTCTGGAAGAGGGTTTAAAACTCACCATTGACCATTACCGGGCCATGCTGCAGGAAACTTCATGAAGCTGAATAAAGTGAGTTGAGATGCGTGCAAAAAATAGTGATTGCCCACAGTTTGTATCCGCCGCATGTTATTGGAGGGGCTGAAATATCTACACAGATTCTTGCCCAGACCCTTGAACCCAGTTATGACGTTAAGGTCATTACGGTAGGTGGACACAAGGAAGGCGAAGTGCGGACAGATATCGTTAACGGTATCGAAATTATGAGATTGCCATATAACAATCGTTACTGGATTGGTGATTCTGCGAGGCAAGTATCTACTTCTGACAAAGTGTTATGGCGAGTACGGGATATATTCAACATCAGGCAGTATCGACATATTAAACGATATCTTGCGCTGACACGTCCGGCTGTCATTCATACTCAGAATATTACGGGACTCAGTCTGGCAATTTGGAAAGCGGCCTTTGAACTGGATATTCCGGTGGTGCATACACTTCGAGATTTCTCACTAATTGAGCCTATTCAAATATCAGCATATTCCAGATTGTACAGACAAGTCTCCAAGAGATACAGCCGCTCGATCTCGTCGGTAATTGGCATATCCGAACACATACTTAAGACGCATACAGCACTGGGGTTCTTCGAACACGCCTCCAAACATGTCATCCATAATATTGTAGAAAATAATGATCAGGTCCAGGAACTGTATGCTGGCAAAAAAGTTCGTCATGATCAGCCGCTTAACATCGGATATTTTGGACAATTGACCGAAGTAAAGGGTGTTCAATATTTGATCGAAGCTGTGAAAAAATTGGATGAGAAGGTTGCGGGGAAGCTGTTCATTCATGGGGATGGTCCAATGCTTCATCAGCTGCAGGAACTCGCCGAATCAGAACCACGCATCATTTTTGTGGGCAAAGTGGATAAAACACAGATCGCCCCTCAGATGAAGGAGATGGATCTCACCATCGTTCCTTCCACATGGGATGAACCTTTTGGGAGGGTGGTCATCGAATCGTATCAGGTAGGCACCCCCGTATATGCCTCAAAGGTGGGAGGCATGCCGGAGATTCTGCTGGATATCGAAAAATTTTCATTCACTGCTCATAGTGCTGATGCCATTTGTAAGGCGATCCTCCACTATTATGAGCTGTCCGAGTGGGAAAAAAGTCAATTAAAGCTTCAATGTTATGCACACAGCCAGTCTTTTAATGAAGATTACCTTCTCAAGGAACATGCCAGCATCTATGAGAAGCTAATCAGGTGTGGAGGTTAACATGTACATGACTTCTTTGGATGCCAAATCTCATCCGTATGTCCAGGTGAGATCCGAATCTCCGTCTTCCCTATTTACGGTGTCCATTCACTTTTTACTCATCTATCTATCCATCTACGGTTTGATATCCATATATGTAGATAATATTGTGATTCGTTCGTTGAAGGATGTAGGCATGGTGCTGATTTCCTTATTCGCACTTACTAGAGTATATCGTCAGCAGATAGCTTTCTTAAACCCGTTCCTGTTTATACTGGCATCCATTATAGTCCTGGGAGCACTGAACGTACTCATGGGTTCCAGCGTGGTCACTTTGATCTATGGAATCAAAATTACGTTTTTACCTTTGGTAATGTTATTTGCAGGTATGCTTACGGCGCAATATGGTGGAATCTACGCATTTGCCAGAACCAATCTGATTATTTTTATAATGCTCATTGCAGGATGGTTAATTCAATACGCTCTGGGCATTGAAAAGCTGATCACGATGGGGTTTGTATACGGAGTAAACATCAAAAATTATCTTGAGGGTGTACCACGTTTGTCTTCCATTACGTATTCACCTGATGGTTATGCGTATGCTCTGCTTATGACAGGGATCATTGCTGAACGAACCAAAGCAGCAGTGAACCATCGGAGTTTTCGCATAGGTATCCAACTGCTGACCATCAGCTTCTTGTTGTTGTCCACCATTCGATCTGCACTATTGCTATGGTTCGTGTATCAAGTAGTTATGTTTTTTCTCCATATTCGCAAATACAGCAAGAAAAACACACTGATACTGGCAGTTACGTTCATGTTGCTCCCTGGAGCAGTATTTTTCGGGGGAAGAATGCTGCAATCTAAAAATCTTCTTTCCATTACTTCCTTATTGGATCGATTACAGACATGGGGAAGTAGTCTTACATCTCCCTTCACAATGAATGGGGTTATTGGTAATGGCATTGGGTCGGTAGGGGCTGCAAGCCGTAGAACACATATGATGGGTTTGAATTCCAGTAATTTTGCGGTAGACAATCAGTACTTTTCCTTATACGAACAGACAGGTTGGATCGGACTCGTTTACTTTTCCATTTTATTTATGTGGATTGTCGTCTCGCTTGTGAAGCGAATGAATACTTTACCGGACTCGAATGGTTTGCGTCTGCCCCAGGTAGCACTTTCTCTTGGAGCAGGAGTGGCAGCAGCAAGTTTAACAACGAATGTACTTGAGTTGTTTCCTGCCAACGTTTTCTTCTGGATGGTCATGGGAATGGCTCTTTATCAGTATCGCGAAGCAGACGATATACCTTACAAAGCGGGTGAGCTTAAATGAAGGTTTTGCATATAGGAGAGTATGTTGTTGGTGGTGTAGCGACCTACTTAAATGAACTCGTCGCCTACCAGCGTCATATTTTTGATGTTTATTTACTGATGAGTGACTATAATTCAGCTTCTGATTTCGATTTAGCGTCAGATCGCATTTTTCGTTACAAGTACAAGCGCCACCCCAAACACTTTTTTTCAGCTATGAGGCAGATTCACCAAGCCATACAACGGATTCAACCGGATATTATTCATGTTCATAGCTCATTTGCGGGTATGCTCGCAAGGGGCTTATTTTTTATTACGCCTCGAAAAGCGAGCGTGTTTTATTGCTCCCACGGGTGGTCCTTTTTAATGGATACCAAACCATTGCACAAAAAGGCTTATTTCATGATCGAAAAAATATTGGAATTCAAAACGGATTTTATCATCAATATTTCAAAGTATGAGCTGGAACAGTCCGTTCAATTAGGGATGTCTCCTGCCAAATCAAGGTTTGTGTACAGTGGATTGCGGGATCGTAAAAATGACCGGCGACCAGAGCATTCTTCGCCCGTTGTTCATGAGGATGCAGAGAAGACGAGTGCCATTCAGCTCTTATTCGTTGGCAGATATGATCGGCAGAAAGGGCTGGATCTTCTTCTGGATGTACTTGGGAAATACCCTGAGCTTCAGCAGTTGATCCGGCTATATGTTATCGGTGATAGTGTACTGGAGAAGAATGAGTGGAATTTTCCTGAAAATGTAGTTCGGCTGGGATGGGTGAACAATGCGGAAATTGATCACTATTACAAGCAATGTGATGCGATTATCATGCCTTCCAGGTGGGAGGGACTACCTTTGGTCGCCCTGGAAGCGATGAAGAACCACAAGCCAGTGATCGCAAGCAATCGAGCCTCTTTGCCGGAGTTAGTCTCACATGGCATGAACGGATACATCTTTGATCTGGAACGACCCGAAGAGCTGAGAGAGATTCTTATGAATCTGGATAAAGTGACCTTGGCTGCCATGGGAGAAGTTGGTCATGGTATATACAAGGAGAAGTTTAGCTCTGATCGAATGAATGAAGAGTTCGTTAGTCTCTATTATGAAGCGAGGGATATGGGCGTTACCTTCCATGGGGTTCATCCGGCTTCACGCCTGGAAATTTCAAAGAGAAATGGAGAATGACATGATTAGAATATATATTAATGCCCGCTTCCTAACTCAGACCGTTACCGGAGTACAGCGGTATGCTATTGAGCTAATAAAGGAAATAGACAAACTCATTGAAGAGGGAGAGGTAGATGGAACAAGATATGAGTTTTGTCTGCTTTCCCCCGCAAATGTTATTACCAAACTTGAATTAAAGCATATCCGTCACCAAGTGGTCGGCAGATTCAAGGGGCATCTGTGGGAGCAGCTTGAACTTCCACTCTACGCAAGAAAAGGGTTGCTGATTAATCTTTGTAATACAGGCCCGGCGTTTAAACGAAATCAGGTCGTTACGATTCACGATGCATCCGTATTCAGTTATCCGAAGGCCTTTTCTTTTGCTTTCCGTTCATGGTATCAGTTTTTAACCGTTAGGTTGGGGAAAATATCCAAAAAGGTGATCACGGTATCCAATTTCTCCAAAGGAGAACTGATCCAACACTGCAAAATTGCCGCGCAAAAGGTAACCGTCACTCACTTGGGTATTGATCATATTCATCACAGGCAGGCTGCTCAAGGGACACTGGAGAAATACGGAATTCAATCCCCATATGTCCTTGCAGTCAGCACCATGAATCCGTACAAGAACTTCAAGTTGATTTTGGAAATTTTGCCTGAGGTGAAGGCGCAAAATTTGAGTGTGGTTATTGTTGGATCGAAAAATAGCAAGGTATTCAGCAATCATGCATTGAACGAATCGGATGGGGTAAATTGGGTGGGTTATGTGACGGACGAAGAGTTAAAAGCACTGTATGAACATGCGGCTGGCTTCATTTTCCCGTCGTTGTATGAAGGATTTGGATTGCCGCCGCTGGAGGCGATGGCGCTCGGTTGTCCGGTAATTGTATCTTCTCGAGGGTCCATTCCCGAAGTATGTGGGGATGCTGGACTTTACTTTGATCCTCATCACCCGCAAGAAGCTGCTTCACGCCTAGTCGAGATCATGTCTGATCCGGAGCTTGGTCAGAAATTGTCCATTCAGGGCAGAGAACATTCGGCTTTTTTCTCCTGGAACAAATGTGCCAAGGATACGGTCAACGTTATTATGAGTACGGTGTAAGAAGGGTTTATGTTGTCTTTTAAGGGAGATAGAACCTATGAATAAAGTATTTGTTGCTATTGATTTCCCGCCTGAAAAAGGAGGGATTCATGATTATGCTTATGGACTTATATCTCAGATTCCGGCAGAAGAGACTACGGTTCTAACGAATAAAATAAAGAATGTTGCCGAATCTGAACAATTCGACCAGAAGACCGATTTCGAGATTATTCGAAAACGTATTTTTTGGGATTCCAATAAACTTCTGCTCATCCTCTCGCAGCTAATTCTGATTATTCAGCTTATTCATCTGAAATGGCGCAAAAAGACAGACGAAATACATTTTGTTAACATATTCCCGGTAGGCATCGCAGGCCCGTTGATGAAGTTTTTTTTCGGGGTGAAATACTTTCCTTATGTTCATGGGCTCGATGTGATGGGGATGGTGAACAGTAGACTATTTCCACTCCTGTTATTCATTTTGAAGCGGTCCGACAAGGTGATTTCCAATAGTCAATATACCAAGTCCAAGCTGGTGGAACTGGGGATTTTGGAACAACAGATTGTTATTATTCCACCAGGATTAAACGTAAGCAAATTAAACGGTGATGCTGGGCTTCAGCAAGATATCCGGGATAAATATGATCTGCACGGCAAAAAAGTAATGATAACCGTTTCTCGTCTCGTGGAACGCAAAGGTCATGATGTCACGCTTAAAGCCATGAGCCAAGTGATTGAACGGATTCCAGATCTTAAATATGTAATATGCGGAGATGGACCCTATAAAGAACAGCTGGAACGTCTGGTGAGACAGTACGGGTTGGATTCTGTAGTTGTTTTCACAGGGCGGACGACTGACCATGAGCTGCATCAGTTATATGAATGTTCTGATCTGTTCATTATGCCTAGCCGTGATATCAAGGAAAAAGGTGATGTTGAAGGTTTCGGAATTGTATTTCTTGAAGCCAACTACTACAGATTGCCTGTGATTGCGGGGAATAGTGGCGGCATACCTGATGCGGTAAAGGACGAAATAACCGGTTATCTCGTAGATCCTATGGATGAGAAGGAAATCGCGAATCGGATTGAAGAATTGATTACCGACGAGGGACTGGCCAGAACAATGGGGAATAACGGGTATGAGTGGGTTACCAATCATTGTCTGTGGTCGCATCGTGGGAAGCTGTTGAAGCAATTAGCCTAAATTAAAAAATGTAATTGGGGTGAGATCATGAAGGCTTCAGTATCCATTTGTACACACAACAGAGCAGTAGACACGATGCAGGCTGTTGAAAGTGTTTTGAATGGGGATACGGGTGGTACAGATTACGAAATTCTGGTCATTGATAATCATTCAACAGATAACACCAAAGAATTATTCGACTCACTCAACTTGCCAGAGCATGTTCGCTATATTTTCGAGCCGCAACTAGGGTTATCTTATGCTAGAAATAGAGCAATCAAGGAAGCAAAAGGGGAATTTATTTTATTCCTGGATGACGACGCATTAGCGTGTCCTAACTGGATTAAAGAAGTCGTTAAAATATTTGATATGGATCCCCGGATTGGATGTGTCGGTGGGAAAATAAATCCCATTTGGGAGGGGGGGAAACCTGATTGGATCCCACAGGATATCGTTAGTTTGTACACGTTAATGGATTTTTCTGACGAGGTTGTTGAAATGCAGGCGCCATCTATTCCTTTTGGAGCTAACGTAGCATTCAGAATGAGTATTTTTCAGCAGATTAAACCGTTTAGAGAAGATTTAGGACGTGTCGGTAGTAATTTAATGTCGAGTGAAGAAAGTGAACTAATCGGTCGGGTTCGCTTAGAATATAAAGTTTTTTACAGTCCATACGCTATTGTAGAGCACAAAATAGCAAAAAGTAGGCTGACTAAACGTTGGTTGCTACGAAGAGTTTATTGGCAAGGCATTAGTGATGCAACACGTTATAAGAAGAGCGGATGGGGAATATTCAAGCATACGGTAAGGATTGTTCAAGCGGTGTTTTTAATATTGATCTCATTCAATAATGTGCAAAAGGTAATGAGTGAAATGGCCAAGATATCTTATCGTAACGGAACGATCGTAGGGTCTTTCCGGAACGGCAGAGGACTGAACACCTGATGAGCATGGCCATTGCCAAAAAGCCAAGGCAGCGCAGCATGGTGCAGACCATTCTCATGACCAGTTTTGCCAATATTCTCATTATGGCTGTAACGACTCTCACGTCTATTATCACCGCCCGCATGTTTGGGGCAACTGGTAAAGGGGAACTTGCGGCTGTACTGTTCTGGCCCGCCTTTATATCTGGTCTAGCTGCAATAGGTCTTCCAACCTCGTTAATCTACAATGTCAAAAAGAACAGAAATCAATTACCAACCTACATCAGCATGAGTTTTGCGGTTCAAATTCCTATCAGCTTAATAGCTGGAGTGGTAAGTTGGTTTGGTATCTCGTCCTGGCTGACCGGATATTCGGAATCTGTCATTTCCATTGCACGCTGGTATACGGTGTCCATGGTTCCTGTCATGCTGTTTATGGGAGTGCTTGCAGCAGCCGCTCAAGGAACAGATAAATTTCATATTTATAATTTATCGAGGCTGTTTGCTCCCTTATTTAATCTTTTAGGTCTGGTATTGTTGTGGGTAACAGGGATATTGACGGTGGAAAGAGCGATCATAGTCAGTTTTGCAGCCAATGTACTAGTATTAGTATGTTACATGTATGCCATGCGTCAGCAAATATTCAGTTCAGTAAGCAAATTGGCTGGTCAATTCAGAACCTGTATTCACTTATTCAGTTATGGCATTCGAGTATACGGTGTAGAATTGCTTGGTACTTTGTATAACCAGTTCGATAAAATCATTATTTTGGCTTTGCTTACACCCAAAGATTTTGGGCTGTATTCGGTTGTTTTTGCCCTCTCTCGAATGTTTAACGTAGTTCAGACTGCGATAACGAATGTTATCTTTCCAAAAGTCGCAGGCATGGAGCAGCAGAAGGTATTAACTCTTGTAGGCAGAGCTTTCCGCATTAGTATGGTTCTTATGACGATTATCATCATACCTAGTATGCTGATTGGTCGTTTTTTTATTGGTATTCTGTTCGGACCGGAATTTCTTGAAGCTAGCGGTGTGTTTTATTTGTTATCTCTGGAATGCATCGTTGGCGGAGGATCCTGGATTCTGGCCTCGGCATTCAATGCGCTCGGAAGACCAGGTGTAATTGTACTTCGGCAGATTGTCGCACTGGCTGTGACCATTACTTTATTTTTTGTGCTCACTCCAATTCTGGGTCTATACGGAATAGGGTTAGCATTATTGTTGGGTTCCTTTGTACGTATGTTGATGTCACTGGCATCGGTATCCATTATTTTCAAAATGCCCATGCATAAGATGCTGTACAACAAGGAAGATATTACGTTCTTAAAGGAAAGATTGAGAGAGAAAAATTTACTCAAAGGAGCCGGAAAAGATGTCAAACGTGCAAAAGATTCATCCCATGGATGAATTGAAAAAACGGCTTGAATCGATACTGGAGGTCATACCTCCCTATTCCAAAATTTATTATATTGATTACCCTGTGTATAGCAATGGGGGGGATATATTAATTATGAAGGGAGCAGAAGCCTTTTTTAAGAGCAATAATATTAAGGTTTCTGCCAGATATAGTGTGCATGATTTTCATGAAAACATTCATATCCCAGAGGATCACATTATCGTTCTTAGTGGGGGAGGAAACTTCGGGGATTTGTATGATGCTCACCAGAAGGTGAGAGAAACACTTGTTCAGAATTTTACCCGACACAAAATAGTAATTTTGCCTCAGACGATCTTCTATAAAGAGGAAACCAATATTCTTAAAACAGCGGCAATTTTTAATAAACATACAAATCTCCATTTATATGTACGAGATGAGCCATCTTATCAGTTGGCCTCTACGTATTTTATAAATTGTCATGTTGCTCTTCTTCCAGATATGGCGCATCAGCTTTGGCCAATCGAAGTTAAAGATAACCCAAGCAAAGAGAGACTCAACTTTTTTAGGACCGATATCGAAAAAAATTCAGAACAAACACAACTGGTAGTACAAGGTGATCATTTGGATTGGCCTTCTCTATTTAACAGATATGAAAAGAAGCTGATCTATTACATCAGTAAAGGACTAAAAAAGCCTTCGACAAGAGCCATTTCACAATTTTTATGGATGAAATATAGTGATTATTTGGTGAACAAGGCAATTCGTTGTTTCGCTGACTATCGCATGATTCATTCTTCCAGATTACACGGGCATATCCTGTCCTGCCTGATGGCAAAACCCAATGTGCTGATCGATAACTCTTATGGAAAGAACTCGGGATATTATCGGATATGGACTCATGAAGTGAACACGGCAAACATGGATTCCTCCTCAAAAGTGAGCTCTCCACCTGCGCCTAAGTATATGGAAACAACCGCAACAGTATAAAATCCGGGCTCAATGTGTGTAAAATATAGAGAGTGGAGTGATGACTATGAGAATCGTACTTCTCTCCGGTGGATCAGGCAAGAGGTTATGGCCCTTATCCAACGATACGAGATCGAAGCAATTCCTTAAAGTACTGGAGGGCCCTGAAGGGCAGACGGAATCCATGGTGCAGCGGGTATGGAGGCAACTGCAGCATACGGGACTAAGCGAGCAGGCCACAATTGCAACGAGTAAGCCGCAGGTGGAGATTTTACGGAGTCAACTGGGCGATGAGGTTGATCTTGTCGTTGAGCCGGAACGCAGAGATACCTTTCCTGCGATCGCCTTGGCGGCGGTTTATCTGTACTCGGTACAGGGTGTAAGTCTGAACGAAACGGTGGCTGTACTTCCTGTTGATCCATATGTGGAGGAATCCTTTTTTTATAAAGTTACAGAGCTTGAAGATGTATTGGATGAGTCTGGTGCTGATTTGGCATTAATCGGGGTGAAACCCACTTATCCTTCAGAGAAATATGGTTATATTATTCCGGATCAACATGAAACTGAAGAACATATACAATACGCCAAAGTGTCACGTTTTCAAGAGAAACCCTGTGAAGCTGAAGCGGCAGAAATGATCGAACAATCTGCCCTTTGGAATTGCGGGGTTTTTGCATTCAAGCTGAATTATCTGATTAATCTGCTGATTTCCCTTGAGCTGCCAATTCAGTATGAGGAGATGCTCAAACAATATGGAAGATTACAGAAAATCAGCTTTGACTACCAGGTCGTGGAGAAAGCCAGTCATATTGTGGTTACACCTTATGAGGGGTATTGGAAAGACCTTGGTACATGGAATACGCTGACGGATGAGATGAGCACCCATATTGTGGGCAGAGGTGTAGTGACGAACAGTTCGGTAAACACACATCTGATCAACGAATTGAACATCCCGGTGTGTGTGCTGGGAGTATCCAATCTGATCGTGGCTACAAGTCCGGATGGAATTCTGGTCAGTGAGAAAGAGGCAAGTCCACAGATTAAAGAGATTCTTAAGGATAGCAATCAACGCCCCATGTATGAAGAACGCCGCTGGGGTTGTTACAAGGTGCTTGATTATACACGTAATGCCAAAGGAGAAGAGGTATTAACCAAACGCATTATTATTGGGGCAAACAAGAATTTCTCTTATCAATACCATCTCAAACGAAATGAAGTATGGACAGTCGTTTCAGGACAAGGCGAGTTGATTCTGGATGGTGAGCTGAGACTGCTGAATCAGGGGGAGATCATTTCCATTTCGGCAGGCAGTAAACACAGTGTGAAAGCCGTAACGGAACTCGAAATTATCGAAGTACAGATGGGCAGCGAGCTGGTAGAAGAGGATATCGTGCGAATTGAGATGGAATGGACAGATATTATCCAAAATTGTGTGAATTGGGGGAAAACAAGATGAATATTGCAGTGATTGGAACAGGGTACGTAGGTCTTGTATCGGGAGTATGCTTCTCGGAAATCGGCAATCAGGTCATCTGTGTGGACAACAATCAAGCCAAAGTTGAAATGCTCAATGAAGGTCACGTTCCCATCTATGAGCCTGGACTCAAAGAGCTGATGGCTTCCAACATGCAAGCGGGAAAACTGTCGTTCACTTCCAATATCGCTGAGGCCATTAACCAGTCCGATATTATCTTTATTGCTGTAGGTACACCCTCACTTCCGAGCGGCGAAGCCAACCTGAGCTATGTAGAGCAAGTGGCTGTTGAGATTGGAAGTCACATTGAGAGTTATAAAATTGTAGTAACCAAGAGCACTGTACCTGTAGGCACCAATGATCGTGTCCGCGAGCTGATCAGCAGTATGTCATCCCAGCCTTTTGATGTAGCTTCTGTTCCCGAGTTCCTGCGGGAAGGAACAGCGGTCAAAGATACGTTGAATCCTGACCGGATTGTCATTGGAACAAATAGTGATCGTGCGATTAAAATACTAAAGAAACTTCATCGGCCATTGACGGAGAATTTGGTCATTACGGATATTCGATCAGCCGAAATGATTAAATATGCTTCCAATGCATTTCTCGCGACCAAAATATCATTTATCAATGAAATCTCGAATATATGTGAAAAAGTAGGGGCCGACGTTACACGAGTAGCCGAAGGCATGGGCTACGATAAGCGTATTGGAGCTTCCTTTTTAAAGGCAGGCATTGGCTATGGAGGTTCATGCTTTCCAAAAGACACACAGGCACTAATTCAAATCGCAGGCATGGTCGACTATGATTTCAGACTATTAAAATCTGTTGTACAGGTAAACCAGGATCAGCGTTTCCATGTCATTCACAAACTGGAAGAGGCGCTGGGTTCGCTAAAAGGAAAAACAATTGCAGTCTGGGGATTAGCCTTTAAACCGGATACAGATGACGTGCGAGATGCTCCAGCGATCGATATTATTCAGCATTTAAGCAACGCAGGAGCGGTGATAAAGGCTTATGACCCTATTGCAACTGCGAATTTCCGTAAAGAGGTAGATGTAGCCTCCATCTCATGGGAAGAGAATCCACTCCACGCTGCTGAAGGAGCAGATGCCCTGTGTGTGTTGACCGAGTGGAAGGAATTTGCTCATATTGATTTGGCAGAGTTGGCCGAAGTCATGAAGGATCCCATTATGATTGATGGTCGTAATTTGTACAGTGCGGAACAGATTCAAACATCTAATCTTCAATATTATTCTGTTGGTCGTCCGGGTTTGAAGAAGCTTGAGGGCAAAACGGCAGCAATCATTTAATCAAACCAGTTATCATCTTGAATGTAAGTGAGGAAGATCCCATGAAAAAGTGGATTAAAATTACAACGTGGATTGTTTCCCTTTTTGTGATTGTTGTGTTTGGTTATGCCATATATCTATACCAATCCGTTAAATCAACTGCTGACCAAATTTATGAGCCTCGAAATCCTGTGAAGCCTGTCTCCGTCACGGAGAGTAAAGGTGGGCTTCCAGTGGATATCCATAGTAAAGAGCCTTTTAATGCACTCATACTTGGTGTGGATGAGCGTCCAAATGATGCGGGGCGCTCGGACACAATGATTGTGCTAAGTGTCAATCCAGAGAAAAAACAAGTGCTCATGTTTAATATTCCGAGGGACACACGAACCGAAATTGTCGGACACAATACAGAAGATAAGATCAATCACGCATATGCCTTCGGAGGCGTGGATATGTCGGTCAATACCGTCGAGAAATTTTTGGGAGTCCCCATTCATTGTTATATGAAAGTGGACATGGAGGGCTTTGCCAAAATCATTGACCTGGTCGGAGGCGTGGATGTAAATAATCCTTTTGCCTTTGATTATGAGGGGAAGCGTTATGATCAGGGAAATATTCATCTGGATGGTATTGCTGCGCTCGGCTTTTCAAGAATGCGCTATGATGACCCGAAAGGCGATTTGGGCCGCAATGATCGACAGCGTGAGGTTCTGAAGCAGGTGCTTAAGAATACAATGCAATTTTCCAGTGTACTTCATATTCAAAATATGCTTGATGAACTAGGGACTCATGTCAGAACGGATGTTACTTTTGATGAAATGAAGGAACTTATTCTTGATTATCGCAGTGATCTGGAGAATGTCGATACAGTAGAGATTCAGGGGAAAGGCGAAAAAATCAATGGGATATATTATTATATTGTCGATCAGCAGGAAAGGGATCGAATTCACGGAATACTGGAAGATCATTTGAAGAAATAAAAGATAAGAAATAAGGAAAATCGTAAATGTTCCAAGAAAGAAAGTGGTGAAGACATTGCTTATGGAGGAGGACTTCGGGAAAAGAAAACATAAACATAAACGCAGTCAACGACCGTATATGTATATCCTTTCAATGCTGATGGTTGTAATCTGGGTACTGGTAATCTGGTCTTTTTCGACACAGTCGTATCAGCAGCAGACCATCCAGCCTTTGCTGCATAAATGGGCTCAAAAAGTGAATATCGGATCCGCATTACCAGATGTTCAATTCACATATGGCGAGCATGAGTATTCGCTAAGACAAAGACCTTATGATTTTGCCGAATTTATATTTCGCAAGAGTGCCCATTTATTTATATATGCAGTGCTGGCAGGGTTGGTTTATGGTGGCTTGCGATACAGGAAGATGCGGTTGATGACATGTATCATTGCAGGTCTGGCAGTGGTGGCCGTGATTGCGTCTGTGGATGAATATATTCAGCAGTTTAGCCCGAATCGGACCAGTTCGATTCGGGATGTCGGTGTAGATCTGCTTGGGGGATGTGGAGGAATTGCCATAGTAATGGGACTTCAGGCGATTCGCAGGACAATCAGATCATCAAGGTATTCTCCAGGCAAAAGAAAGTGATTTCCCAGGAAATGCTGCTCGTCGATTCCAGCTTCTACTTGCCTGCTATCCATCATAAGTATGGGAGTAGGACAAGGGGGGCTGGACATGCTGCGAAGAAGGAACCGGAATGCGCTGCTCAAAAAAGTCGGATTTATAGCTCTTGTGTTATTGCTGTTGTGGCTTATAGGCAGAACGATTCCCTATTTGTTTCGTGCGGATGCACCAGACGAAGCTGCTGCAATTGTCGAAGAATTTTACAAATATGAGCAGACGGGAGATTTCGGCAGTTCATGGGAACTTTTTCATCCGTTAATGAAGGAACGGTTTCCCAAAAGCGTCTATTTACAGTCCAGAGCACATATTTTCATGCAGCACTTTGGGGTGGAAACCTTTGAGTTTGAGATGGAAAAGCCCGAGCGGGAGTTTGACGTAACTGTAATGGATGGTGTAAAGCCATTCCCGGAGGCGTATCGTATTGGAATTACACAGCAATATACAGGAACCTTCGGGCAATTTAAAATTGTGCAGACCTGTTACGTTGTGCAGGATGGGGAGGATTGGACATTGCTTTGGTATTATCCGAAGAATGGAGATAACCAGCATGAAAGCAGTGACTAGTCATGAAAAATGATAATAACCCATACAATGAACCGATTTGTATCATTTGGACGAAAAGGAGCTCTATGAATGCGAGACTTTTGTCGCATTTATAGAGCTTATTTTGCATTTTATCTCTTTTTATGCCAGTAAATCCTTGACATTGGTCCTGGTGTGAAGTAAATTACGAGGTAGATACAAAATGTATCAAAATCCAGCGTCTAACGACAAATAACAGGGACTTCAATGCTCCTTGTGAGGGGAAGGAATATCATTGATCGAAATGGACCGCTTTTACTGTGTCAGTTGTGGGATGATTGTGTCGGTCGCTAGGGGTTCTGTCGAACTAAAGGAAGAGGACTGTGTAGGCAATCACGTATTTCGCACCGGATTCTATCGGAGTGAGATGCCGCTTGGATGCTGTGAAGCGTGTGTAGTTCAAACGAAACGCCAGGGGAAAACCCAGTTTGCGGGACAATATACTAAAGATTATGATACACTGTGTTCATATGAGAAACGGGCATAATGTTAATGTCCGTCGATGAAGGAGGAAATGGAATGCAGCAGGAGCCGGTCGTCCGTCTTCAGGGCGTCAGTAAAATCATCTCCTCCCGATCATTGGTCAGTGACCTGACTCTGGATATTTCTCCGGGGCAGGTTTTTGGTTTTTTAGGACCCAATGGGGCGGGGAAAACAACAACGATTCGAATGATGGTTGGACTAATGTCCATTACTAAAGGAGATATCATCATCTCGGGGCACAGTGTAAAGAATGAATTCGAGCAAGCGGTAGCCCAGGTAGGAGCCATTGTCGAGAATCCGGAAATGTACAAGTTTTTGAGCGGATATCAGAATCTCGTTCACTTTGCCCGGATGTCACCTGGCATTACAAAAGAAAGAATTGCCGAGACGATTGAACGTGTCGGGCTTACAGCTCGCATTCATGACAAGGTAAAGACCTATTCTTTGGGAATGCGCCAACGTCTCGGTGTTGCACAGGCCATATTACATAAACCAAAGTTATTGGTACTGGATGAGCCAACCAACGGGCTTGATCCGCAGGGAATACGGGAACTCCGGGATTATTTGCGTCAGCTCTGCCAGGAGGAAGGCATTACTGTTTTTGTATCCAGTCACTTGTTGTCGGAGATGGAGCTCATGTGTGACACTGTTGCGATTATCCAGAATGGCAAGCTGATCGATGTGAGAAATCTGAAGGCTGAAGCGGGGGCGGATGTCCTTGCTGAAGTTGCTTTTGAGGTAAATGATGCGGAGCGTGCGGCTGAACTGATTAGCGAGGCTACCGTGCAGGGCAACGCCATTGTGATTCGTTTATCCCGGGAGCAGATTCCGGACATAAATGCCAGACTGGTCAGTGAAGGGTTCCAGGTATACGGTATTCGTAATGTGACCCGTACACTGGAAGATCAATTTTTGCAAGTGACTGGGGGCGGAAGCATTGGGTAATTTCGGCAATCTGATTATGAATGAAAACATGAAAAT
Source organism: Paenibacillus sp. NPDC056933 (assembly GCF_042674385.1). NCBI lineage: Bacteria > Bacillati > Bacillota > Bacilli > Caryophanales > Paenibacillaceae > Paenibacillus > Paenibacillus sp. NPDC056933. Next base: position 602,432 of record NZ_JBHUQN010000001.1, read on the forward strand.
TTTCCGTCGTCCGCGTACCTGGATTATGTTATCCATTCTGGCATTAATCGCACTGTTGCTGCCGGTTTTGCTAAGAGAAGGTATGGGGTCCAGTGAAGTTCCCTTCTGGCAAGCAGCGATTACAACCGTACAGGTCGTCTTTTTCCTGAATACCATTTTCTGTGTCGTCATTGCAGCCGAATCGGTAGCCGGAGAGTTCACCTGGGGAACCATTAAATTGCTGTTGATCCGTCCGTGGTCGCGCAGCAAAATACTGGCTTCCAAATATCTGACCGTGATTGGGTTTAGTATTCTGAGCACGTTCCTTGTAGTAATTCTGGCAACCGTAATGTCGTATCTGCTGTTCTCCCATTCCGTACCTCAGGATGGAAGTGGGGCTTCTGCGTCATATGCATTTACATCATGGGGATATCTGTACGTGGACCTGTTTATCACACTCGCTATTGCCTTTATGGTTTCCTCTGTGTTTCGTTCAGGTGCATTGGCAATCGGTTTATCTCTATTTATCATGTTTACACAGAATTTGTTCTCGCTGATCTTTAATCCTGTCCGATATGACTGGGCCAAATATGTCCTGTTCAATAACATGGATCTTAGTCGATATATGAGTCCAGGGACAGACATTGGGATGATGGACGGTGGTAATGCAGGCATGACACTTGGTTTTTCCGTTGCCGTCCTGGCCGTGTACTATGTCATCTTCATCGTCATTTCATGGGTTGTATTCAGCAAAAGAGATGTGGCAGGCTAACCGCCTGCTTCTTTTTTTTGCTCCCAGTTCTGTTTTGGGAAGAAAACGAGTGTATATTCAGCATCAGCTGTGGCATGACTGTCATTTAAGGGTACTTACTATCATAAGTAAATGACCAGGTTACATATCAACGCCGCAGTCCATTGGCAGAGCAGCGTATGGAGGGATCACGTTTCTTGATAAACAACAAGTTTTACCGCATATGCACAGCGATTATTTTGCTGCTGCTCATCGTGTATCTGGGGGATAAAGTCAACTTTATTTTCAGTCCTCTGACCTCACTGATTCACATCATCATGATTCCGCTGCTAATTGCCGGTTTCTTCTATTACCTGCTTCGCCCGCTCGTCGATTATATGGAAAGGCACAAAATGAAGCGAGCTTTGTCGGTAATTCTTATTTATGTGGTGATTGCGTTAATCATGGCAGGGTTCAGCGTACTGGTATGGCCTTCATTGCGGGAGCAGCTGTTGAATTTTGTGGAAAATGCCCCGGCACTGGTTACTTCGCTTAGCAATCAGTTAAGTGAATTCGAAAAGAGCGGTTTCCTTTCCAAATATTTGCCCGAGGGTTCCGATCTATTCTCACGGCTTTCCGAATTTCTGAGTCAAGGGATTACACAGGTGACGGATTATGTATCCGGGTTGTTCTCGGTGGTATCCAATCTGGTCATCATTCTGGCGACATTCCCGATTATGCTGTATTACATGCTTAAGGAAGGCAGCAAATTTGGAACCAATCTCACACTGTTGCTCCCTAGACGTTACCGTAAGGATGGAGAAGAGACGGTCCATGAAATCGATGAAGCACTAAGCAATTATATTGTTGGGCGGGTTATTGTTAATGTGGCATTGGGTATTTTGATGTACATTGGTTTTCTGTTTCTCGGGTTGCCCTATGCCCTTCTTCTGACAGTTGTATCCATCATTCTGAACTTCATTCCCTATGTGGGGGCATTGCTGGCAGCCATTCCTGTCGTCATTGTGGGGTTTATCGAGTCACCTTCGATGGCCATCTGGTCACTGGTCATCATTGTGATCGCCCAGCAAATTCAGGATAACCTGATCTCACCTTACGTCTATGGCAAGCAGCTCGATATTCATCCACTGACTACCGTTATTCTGTTGCTCGTGGGTGCGGACTTGGGGAACATCCTGGGTATGATTATCGTGATTCCGCTATATATGATCCTGAAAATTATAGTTCTCAAAATCCATTATCGGATTGTCGAAGATAAGACTGAACTTTGAATGGAATTTAAAATACAACTTTGTCATGTGTCTCCACTAATGTTTGTCCTTGAATAACATAGATAAGCTCATCAGGATAAGCCGCATATCAATGGTGAAGGGTCAGGTAAGCTTGCCCTCGCGATTGATATGCGGCTTTATTCATAATAGGCTACTCAAAATGTGGGTGAGCCAAAATAACTCATATCCTCGTGATATAAACTCCTGAGTCAATCCCCCTTGTACTCACACTTCATTATTTTCATGCTTATTGCTCATTCGTGTTATACCTGTTATACTTGGTATATAACAGATGACAAAAAGAAGGTGAACTCTTGATTATTCAACTTGATATGCAATCCGAACTTCCCATCTATTCGCAATTGGTTTATCAAATTATCGAAGGCATTGCTAGTGGTGAGCTACAACTAGGTGAGGCGCTACCTTCGGTTCGGAATTTGGCAGCAGATATTGGTGTTAACCTTCATACGGTCAATAAGGCTTATACATTACTCAAGCAGGATGGATACATTCTAATTCATAGACAAAAGGGAGTTGTAGTAAACCCTGATGGAATGCCTGATTTAACGGATGAGTTTTTGAAAAAGCAGCAAAGAGAACTAAGACCGATGATTGCCGAAGCGATATGTCGAGGAATGACCAAAGAGGAGCTTTCTGCGGTATTAGACCAAATTTATGATGATGTAAAGATGGGTCACAACAAGGATTAAACGAATCAAAGGAGTGTGTTATGTATGCAGCTATTCAGTGTATTACCTATCATATTAATCTTTGCTCCATTAGCCTTACTTCTATCCTTTGCGCCATATGTGACAAGGGAAACCATTAGCTTTGGGGTTACGGTAAGTGAATATAATTACTACACATCCATCTTACGTAAGCTACGGAGAACGTTTGCTACTGTAAGTCTGATCGGAAACGGGATGATTATAGTTGTCTGTCTGTATTTACTCCGATCTGGTAATGAAGAGTCTACCGCAATGATCACCGGTGTGTGCACAATGATGTTCATTGTGTACTGGGCAGCACTACATATATTATTTCATTTCAAGATGAAAAAGATAAAGGGAACACTTCCAACTGTAGAAGCACCTCAAAGGGTTAACATTGATACCACCTTCCGCCAAAATAAACTCACCTATTCCAACTATTGGTTTCTAATTCACATTGCTATTATTGTAGCTATTGCAATCATTTCGATCCTGAATTATAAGTCACTACCTAACGTCATTCCAATGAAATATGATCTTCAGGGCAATGTCACTTCCAGTGTGCCCAAAACCTATCTCTCGGTACTGGCTATTAACCTTGTACAGCTAGGAATCATTGCACTTATGATGTTGGTGAACTGGAGTATTAAAACAAGCAAACAACAGCTTACTCCATCTAATCCTGCCCAATTTGCTGCTGAACATATCCGATTTCGCCGTAAGTGGTCCCTATTTACGATCATAACAGGCTTGCTTCTTACCATCTTATTTGCCTTCATTCAGATAAATATGTTCGTTCCTAATCAGGTCTTGTTAACAGCGATTAGTCTAATCACCTCAGTGGCGATCTTATTAGGCGCGATATTGCTGTCTCTCACAGGCAGACAAGGCGGTGGAAAGATTAGGAATCATCAGGAAGATCGCGAACGATCTAAGGAGCAGCCTGTGAATGACGATGATTATTGGAAGCTTGGTTTTATTTACTTCAATGCCAATGATCCTTCTTTTACTGTAGAGAAACGTTATGGAATAGGTTGGACGATTAACTTCGCCCGTCCACTATCTTGGGTCCTGTTGTTATTCATCATTGCTATTGTTGTTTTAAGCAGAGTTCTGAGCCAATAAAAGCTCATAGACTATGCATATTATAAAAATGATTTGGAGGAGTTATGACGATGAACAATTGGAAAAAGTTATTATGTTCTCTTACTGTCGTATGTCTTATCCTGCCGGTAACATCCATCTCAGCAGCTGCTGAGAAACCTTCTGGTCATGAAAATCTGGTTCCTGTTCGTGAGATTGCAGCAAAGAATGGGGCAGAGGTATCTTGGCAACAACAAACAGGAGAAATCACAATACGAAAAAGCGAGCTTACGATTGTAGTTAAGGTAGGAGATAAACAGGCGATTGTGAACGGGCAAGTCATCCCCTTAGACAATCCTGTTCAGTTAACGAAAGGGGTTACCTTTATGGATGAGGGATTTCTTACCGAGACACTGAAGGCAGCACCTGAGGATATGTTCATTTCACTTTTAAGTGAGGGTGATGGCAAGGAAGCTGCGAAGTATGTTCATACCTCGGTGAGTGGAGTGTTGTCACCTACGTTGTTGAGTCAGTTATGGACAGCATTAGAAGGTCAAAATGGTAAAATCACAAATAAAGCCATAGCTAAACACGTAGAAAATAACACAGTGCATCGCAATGTCACCTACACTTTTAAGACAGAGCTTACTAGTATAAATATTACGGTCAGAATGAATCATAACGGGTTTGTGGATGACTTGTATATTGCCGCTGCTGCACCAGATGTGTATCAAAAGCCAAGCTACGACGACCCATCTGCCTATACAGAACAAGACATTACGGTTGGTCAGGGTGATTTAGCTTTACCAGGGACATTAACTTTACCCAAGGGTGATGGACCTTTCCCGGTTGTAATTCTAGTACATGGATCTGGACCCAACAATCAAGATTCTGCCATTGGTGGTGCAAAGCCATTTCGCGATCTCGCTGTGGGCTTGGCTTCAAAAGGAGTTGCTGTATTAAGATACGATAAGGTCACATATGAGCATACCTATAAGGTAGCTTCACAGCCTAAATTCACATTAAAACAAGAAAGTGTGGATCAGGTAACCGATGCAGTAGAATTACTTAAAAAGAATACACATATTGATTCTACAGCGATTTATGTAGCTGGACATAGTCAAGGCGGGTTTGCATTACCGTTGATCATTGCTGAGGATAAACAACATGATATTGCAGGAAGTATTCTACTTGCTGCACCAAGTAGTAGCTTTGTGGATGTGCTTACCGAGCAGCAGGACGAATTGGTAGATCGGATGAAGCAGCTTGGTTTAGACACGGAGATCATTAAAAGACAAGCTGAATTTTATAAAAATGTTGCTGCGATAGTTAAAGATCCTAAATATTCTGTAGATCATCTTCCTGAGGCGTTTCCGCTTCAACCTGCTTATTGGTGGTTTGAGCAGAGAGATTATGTGCCTGCGGAACTGGCTAAAATACAAAATACCCCTATGCTTATTATACAAGGTGAAAATGATGTGCAAGTGTCTATGAATCAATTCCAAAACTGGAAATCGGCTCTTCAAGATCATTCCAATGTAACGTACAAAAGCTATCCAAAGGTAAATCATATTTTATCTAGCTTTGATGGACTTTCGATTGGTCAAGAGTACGCTGAGCCATCTAATGTCTCTAAAGCCATTATCGATGATATTGCGAAGTGGGTATTAAAATCAAACTAAAAAAGGGATGATAAGTTTCATTCTTGGTTGAGTGATAACATAGGGAAGTGACACCTGGAGCGAGAAATAATAAGAAGAAGAAGAGCACTTACCAATGTAGGCAAGTGCTCTTCTTATTATATATGAAATTGCTTTATTTAGGCCAATTAGGCCTCTTTCTCGTCTTCATCGGTGTAATCAGACATGGTCAATGGTTCTTTAGGAACAACGGCCACTTTGTAGAAACGATTCTTGTCTTTTTCCAGCAAAACGAAGGTCAGATTCTCGAACTCATATTCTTCCTGTTCATTCATCTCTGGGCGATGACTATAGAGCCATCCACCAATGGTATCCCATTCATCAGCATCCAGGTGGGACATAAACATGTCATTTACCTTGGACAAGGATACCTTGCCGTCCATAATCACGTAGTTCTCATTGATGACCTGAATATCTTCCACTTCGTCTGCGTCGAACTCGTCGCGGATCTCACCAACAATCTGCTCAAGCACATCCTCAATGGTTACAATTCCGGAAGTTCCTCCATACTCATCGACCAGCACGGCAATATGCACGCCATCCTTCTGCATCTTCTTAAGCAGATCCTTGACCGGGGTCGTTTCGTGAACAGCGGATACCGGCTGAATCAGGGAAGACAGATCGACAGGTTCGTCGTTTCCGTATAACTCCAAGAAAAATTGTTTGGTATTAATGATACCGATAATATCGTCTTTGCTCTCATTTACAACCGGAAAACGGGTATATTGTTCCTGTCGGATAATATCCAGATTTTCCTCGTTTGATCTATTTACATAAAGGCAGACCATATCAGTCCGGGGTACCATGATTTCTTTGGCAAGCATCTCATCAAAAGCAAAAATCCGGCTTACATATCCGAACTCGGCCTGGTTGATCTTTCCACTCTCAAAGCTTTCATTGATAATAATCTGTAATTCTTCTTCCGAATGCGCATCTTCATGTTCTGATGCAGGTTTGATTCCGAACAACTTGACCAGTTGATTCGCTGAGCTGTTTAACAGCCAGATAAAAGGATACATAATTCGGTTAAACCAGATGATAGGTGTAGACGTCAGCAGAGCAACGGCTTCGGCTTTGCGGATTGCAATCGTTTTGGGGGCAAGTTCACCAACGACCACATGCAAATACGTGATGGCAACAAACGCAATAACAAACGATAAGAATGAAGAAACAGCCTCAGGTATGTTCATGCTTTCAAACACAGGGTGGAGAATTTTCTCAACCGTTGGTTCACCCAGCCAGCCCAGTCCCAGTGATGTAATCGTGATACCCAACTGACAGGCAGACAAATATCCGTCCAGGTTGGCAACGGCTTGTTTGACAGCCAAGGCACGCTTGTTTCCTTCCGCAATCATTTGGTCGATCCGGCTCGGACGAATCCTCACCAGTGCGAATTCCACTGCAACAAAAAACGCCGAAAATCCTATCAAAATCGCAACCAATACTAAATTTAACGCATACCTCTCACTGTCCATTAACTAGTCTTCTCCTTTAAGTAATAAGTTTTTAACGAATATTATATCTAATTTTACGTAAGAAGACCACCTCCCGATGAAGAAAACAGGAAGAGTCTGGAAGCGGAGTTGCTCAAAAGTGCGTGATACTGCTAATTTGCTGACTTGAAATAATAATATGTAGAAGATAACACAGTCAGAATATACACCGACAGAGCATGGAATGACCTGCTGATCACCATAGGTAACTGAGGTTCGGATGTAAAACTTTATCTGAGCAAACGTTACGAAAGGGGCTAACATTGGGTATCTATGATTAGTTAAAGGCTTTATCGTCAAAGCTGATGTAGTGAGAGAGAACGGCAAGATTGAACCTTGCCATGAGGGGGAAGCCGAATGTTTTGGCTGGTCATTATACTGCTCATATTTATTTTTCAGGCAGCCACCATTCTCTTGCTGGAATTCCGTAATCCAGCGAAAGCTGTGGCATGGCTGTTTATTTTAATTTGTGTGCCTTTGATCGGTTTCGTTGTGTATTATTTTGTGGCGCAGGATTACAGCAAACGTAAGAAAGTCCGTAAAGGCGGGTCGCGAATCTTTCGGGAAATACGGGAAACGATCTGGGAACAGGCCCATATTATCGAGAATGCCAGTCAGATGCCGGACAGCCGATACATCCATCAGCATCGTTTGTTTAACCTGCTGTCACACCTGTCCGAGAGTCCGATTACGGGCTGCAACAAGAGTAAAGTATTAACAAACGGTGAAGAGGCATTTGCAGCCATGCTGAAGGCGATGGAACAGGCAGAGCATCATCTCCATGTTGAATTTTATATTTTCCGTGATGACGTTATCAGTACAAAGTTTCAGGAAGTCATGATCCGTAAAGCAAAAGAAGGCGTCAACGTGCGGTTCATATGCGACGGACTGGGCAGCCATAAAATGAGCGGGAGCTTTATCCGCAAATTACAGGATGCTGGCGTAGAGTTCCATTACTTTCTTCCACCGCTTATTGCAACAATTGATCGGAGGGTTAACTACCGAAACCACCGTAAAATTGTTGTGGTGGACGGAAAGATTGGATTTGTGGGTGGAATGAATGTTGGAGATGATTACCTCGGGCAATATCCCGATGTTGGATTTTGGCGGGATACCCATGTGCAGATTGAAGGGGATGCCGTATATTTTCTGCAAAATACGTTCCTGAATGACTGGAAACTGGCCTCCGGCGAGCAGATTACGGAACCTCAGCTGACAGCGCTGTTCCCGCCCCATATTTGCAGCGGAAAAGAAAGAATTCAGGTTCTGGCCAGCGGGCCGGACCAGGAATGGGATGCTATTCAGGAAATGTGCTTTGGTGCGGTTTCCGTCGCGTCCGAACGCATATACATTACAACACCCTATTTTATACCAGACCCTGCTCTGTATGAAGCGATCAAGACAGCTGCCGTCAGCGGGGTCGATATAAAGATTATCATCCCGTATCAATCGGATTCCCGGCTTGTCCATCTGGCCTCGTTATCTTATGTCGAAGAATTATTACGAGCCGGAGTAAAATTTTATCAATACCGTAAAGGTTTCGTACATGCCAAGGTTTTGATTGTGGATGATTTGCTTGCGACGGTAGGTACAGCCAATATGGATATGCGCAGTTTTTTCTGTAATTTTGAGTTGACCGCAGTGTTGTTTGAGGCATCATCCATGGAACGACTCACAGAAGACTTTGAGCGGGATTTGGATGATTGCAGTCAGATTAATGTGAAGGTGTTCCAGGAGCGTTCTCGATGGCAAAAAGGGGCCGAAATGCTTTCCCGCATGCTTTCTCCGCTGCTTTAGCCGTTTTAGGGCCAATTTCTCAAGATAAATTCACTTTTTGTGAATTTATCTTCTTTTTGCTAACTATTTTGCTCAAATTTGATCTTTTATGATATAATAGTTATATAAATTATGTCTTGGCGAAGGAGGGGAGTCTGCGGGAAAACAGGCTCCCTTTTGCTCTCTTTTGAAAGTGTCAACCGGAATTAAGACATACTTGAATACATTTCATATAGCCTTTAGGTGCTTTTAATGCAGGGTGCGTATAGAATCGGAACGATATTGTTCTTCTATATGCTGAAGTCCCTCTAGGTACTTAAATGATTTATGAAATGGATTCACACACTGATTTAACGGGGGGGATACCATGTCCAATGTAACGGTGAAAGAACTAACAGCCAAGCAAGCTGACCGCGGGGTCAAAAGCTCGGTGTTTACATTAAAGCTGCTGCAACGTATTGTGATGATCCTGATCGGTGCTGCACTAATGGCTGTATCGCTTGAAGTGTTTCTCGTACCGAATGGTGTTATTGATGGTGGGATTACGGGTATTTCAATTATGGTGTCAGAACTTACAAATCTGCCACTCGGCGTATTCCTGACCTTGCTCAACTTGCCTTTCCTGATTCTGGGTTACAAGCAGATTGGTAAAACATTTGCGTTATCCACATTGCTGGGGATCGTCGTCATGTCCATTGGGACTTCGTTATTGCACCATGTTCCTGCATTAACACCAGGGGAGCCTTTGCTCGGAGCTGTATTTGGCGGATTGATCCTGGGTGTCGGTGTTGGACTCGTTATTCGGTCTGGTGGTTCACTGGACGGTACGGAGATTGTGGCCATCCTGCTTAGTGAGAAGTCGCCATTGTCTGTAGGACAGATTGTACTGTTCATTAACGTATTTATTTTCGCAGGTGCAGGATTTGTATTCGGTTGGCCGAATGCCCTGTATTCCATGATTGCATATTATATTGCGATGAAGATGATTGATATCGTGAATGAAGGACTGGATCAGTCCAAATCGGTATGGATCATTAGTGAAAAGTATCGTGATATCGGTTCAGCCCTGACAGACCGTCTTGGTCGTGGGGTAACTTTCCTGGATGGAGAGGGCGGATTCAGCGGGGACGAGAAAAAGATCATCTTTGTTGTCATCACTCGCCTGGAAGAAGCCAAACTCAAGTCCATCGTTGAAGATTGGGACCCGCAAGCCTTTGTGGCAATCGGTAACATTCATGACGTGAAGGGCGGACGTTTCAAGAAAAAAGGTATCCATTAGCGATGTATATACGCATGAATGATAATAGCCGACACCCTTGTGATGAGGGAGTCGGCTATTTTTGTTTTAAATGCTGGATAATCAGCTCAACAGGCTGGGGCTCGACTGCTGCGATCAAATCTCCCGTCTGCGTCAGGCGTTCCACGATGTTCATGAGGTGATAATCCTTGATCGAAACGTTGTTACGAACTTCATCCCAGGTGAGCGGGGTGGAGACAGTGCCGCCAGATTTGGCGCGCGGCGTATAGGGAGCTGCAAGTGTCTTGCCTCCGTAGTGCTGAAGGTAATCAAAATAAATACGGTCACCCCGATCTTTTTTGAGTCGCTCCAGTGTAAATAGATCCGGATGTTTCTGAGTGACGTATTTACCTACAAAATGACCGATATCCCTCAATTCATCAAAGGTTACACCTTTACGAATGGGAACAATAATTTGCACACCTGTGGCACCAGAGGTTTTCGGTACCGATCTCAAACCAAGAGAAGTTAGTGTTTCCCCCACGATCAGAGCTGCCTGCATGATGCGGGGTTCCTCTTCCTGGGATGGATCCAGATCAATCATCCACTCGCAGGGCAGATGGCTGCCTACCGCATGCAGGGAAGGATGAAACTCGAGGGCGGCAAGATTACCAAGCCATAACAGGTCTGGAAGTTCGTTCATCACCACGTATCGTATTCCCTCATGCATTTCAGTCCGCACAAAATCAGGAACAGGTTCAGGGGCATTTTTCTGATAAAAAAATTCACCGCCTGCACCATGTGGATAACGTATCGTGGTGAGAAGCCGATTTTGGGTGTAGGTAAGTAGATAAGGTGCCAGTGCAGCCAACTTTTGCAAATAGAGGGCCTTGGTTACACCTGCTTCGGGCCATAGCATTTTTTCCGGATTGGTCACGGTGAGTTCCATTCCATGAATCGTTATGGTGCCCTTTACCTTATGGGCCATGCAGAACACCTCCTGTGGTGAACAACGCTCGTATCAGATAGCTAAATTGCATTTGTTTTTCCAGGGCAGATTGAATATGGAACTAACGTTCAAAAATAAGCTGACTGGCTTGACACTCCTCAGGGGTTACGGAAGCAAAAGTCTGGATACTGGGGTGACGTAATGTCCGATGGTGTGTCAGTTCCATAAACTGCACTTTGACTCCGAGTCGTGGTTCTATCCATGTTGTCTCTGCGCTTCGTTCCGGCTCGTTATGAAACGGTCTGTCCTTGCGAATGAGCGGTTTCACTTTTTCGGTTAGCTCACGCCAAGTGTCCGAGTTCAGCTTACCTGTGCCAACATGACCAATATAGACAAAGTTGGGCCCATCATATACACCGACTGCAATTGCATTCACGATCCCGCTGCGGTAGGTAACGCCTCCGATCATGGCATACAGATCGTGCATAATCTTAACCTTCTGCCAGCGTGAGTCTTTGCCGTTGATTCCATAGGTACTGGAAAGGTCTTTGCATACAATCCCCTCCATCTGGTGTTGCCTCATGACAGTGAGCAGAGCGTCGGCATCTGACGTAGTGGTCACCTCCTGAACGTGGGGAGCAGGATTCAGTACTTGATGAAGCAAACGCTGGCGATTGGCGAGAGACTGATCTGTGACCCAGACTCCATCGCAAAACAGAATATCAAACACCATATAAGTCACCGGAATCTGGTTTACAGCCTGGGCGATGCCATCCGGTCTGCTCATGCGATCCCGCCGGAGGACGTGGTAAAAGGACGGCTTCCCTGTATCCGGGTCAAGAGCAATAACCTCTCCGTCCAAAATATAGGAAGGGACTGAGCACAGATTACGTGGCAGGACCAGTTCGGGATACTGTGCTGTTCGATTGTGCAGCCTGCGGTTGATTAGCTGAATACTATGCCCATCTTCGTAAGCAAGCATGCGGACTCCATCCCATTTGATCTGGGCAATCCAGTTTTCTCCGGCAGGGATAACATCCCGGGATACGGGTTCAAAAGGAACCACGGGATTGAACATGTACTATACTCCTTTCTAATGTTAAATCTGCCCGGAGATGATCCTCCAGGTTGAATTGCTCAAGCTAACCCTTTCGCAAACGGGCTTTCAATTTATGCATCGTTATGAGCAGCAGGGGAATTCCGATACCACACGTCAGATCCCAATCCAACCAATAGGGTATAACCTCCTTGAGATAGAAAGTTTCATTGGGAGCGATAAGAATGGACAGAGCCAGAATCAACAAGCCACCAGGCAAAATGAGTGGACGATAACTGGACAACCGGAAGAGATGCGTGATTCCGAGAATAAAGCTGTAAAAGAACAGAACGCTCTTGAAAAAGACGGCAATAATCCAGACGGACGCCATAAAGGCCTCGATTCGCTGCAAAAAGTTGCCTATGTTGATCTTTAGCGACAGATTGAATGCTGCGAACCAGTGGTGCTCTGTCATGAATGGTCCCATGACCAGAAGACAGATGGCTAGAGTCAAGGTAAGCATCAATCCGCCTATAATGGCTACCAGGAGGATATCCCTTTCCCAATGTGGTTCTTTTTTGGCATACGGAAAAAGCATAAGAAAGATGCACAATTCACAATAAGGATAGGTAAGCACAGCGACAAAGCCTTTGAAGGGATTGAGAAGGCCTTGTGCAAGGACAGGCTTGATATTACTCACATGTGAATGCGGGAACAGACAGACCGTTAATATAAGTAGAAACAGCACGATCAAGGGGAGGAACACCTCAGCACTTCTGCCTATGGGTTCCAGCCCGGAGAAAAGTCCCCAGACAAGAGTGCAAAGAAAGAGCAAATTCACAATCATGAGCGGTGATTCAGGCAGGATCTGGGTCGTCATGAAATCACCGATTTCTCTTATGAACGTGGAGGTACCCATCAGAAAATAGAATAAATAAAAACAGCTGAAGAAGGCACCGATCCAGGGTCCCAGCGTTTGCAGTACATGTTGAATCAGATTCATCCGGGGCTGCAGCTTGTATGTAATGAGCATAATGGATATTACCCCGGTTCCTCCAGCAACACCCAATAAGGCGGACAACCATGCATCCTGATGTGCATATGAGGTGATCATCGAGGGGAAGACGATAATCTGCTCACCGATGGTACATAAGAACATCAGTGAAGCCAGTTGTCTGACAGTTAAACGCCCCTTTTCAATCATATGGCTTCTCCTTCGCATGTGTATCCGGGTATTTGGATAGGATGCACCAATTTCTCCAGTTTTATAAATAGGCATGCAAAAAGCCCAGGCGACTGTCTGCTCCAATGGTACATGGAGAGGACAGGATCTGGGCCAAATTAGGTATGTGGGGGACTTGATTCGCTTCATAAGCTTCGGAGGGACTTGGAATTCACCTTAATGACTCGTTGTAGTAAGGAGAATACGGATATTTTGCGGATCTACAGTAAACCAGCTGTCACCTTGTTGTTCTAGAGTTGCACCTGATTGGCGCAGTTGCTCCACAGCCTGCTCTAATTGCTCAATTCCCGAGTAGACGATGGTAAAGTAGTCAATCCCTGTAGCATTGTCCGGATTCACAGGTGCGCCGTTACCAGCCCAGATGTTCAGCCCGATGTGATGGTGATATCCGCCTGCGGAAACAAACAGGGCAGACATGTTGGCGAAGTTGCCCACGATATCGAAACCAAGTACACCTGTATAGAAACGACGTGACTCTTCCAGACTCCGCACATGGAAATGAACATGGCCGATGACCGTTCCGGCAGGCAGGCCCTGCCACGGCTCGTTCGCGGCTAGAGCAAACAGACTTTCCACGTCAACGGGATCACTCGACATAATGTAGTTATTATCTGGATCGCGCTTCCAGGTGTCCCGTGCACGGTCCGCATAGATTTCAATTCCGTTCTGGTCCGGATCGGAAATATAGAACGCCTCACTGACCAGATGATCTCCTTGGCCAATTTCGATACCGGATTCAGCGAGATTACGGAGGGCAAGGCCCAATGACTTGCGGTCAGGCAGCAGGATGGCAAAGTGGTACAGGCCAGAAGTGGAGCGAACAGGCATCGTCACTGCATCCGTTAACTGCTCAAGGCGCAGGAGAGAATGCACCCCATCGGCTGTCATTGTAGCGACTTTTTCGCTGCGTTCAAGCACCTCCAGTCCGACAATCGTAGTATAAAATTGAATGGATCGCTCCAGATTGCTGATTCGCAGGCTTACTTCACCCAGATGGGTTGTAGCAGGAATTTGATAAGTAGAAGTCATAATGGTTTCCTCCTGAAAAGAGTTTATTGGTATAGGCTGGTTCTCTCATAGGTCATGAAATAGAGCTATTATGCGGAATAGATTCATATCAAAGTAAAGGGAACTGTATATTTATAAATGAGTTACTTTTCATAAGTTAATATAAAATATAAACCAACTTTCGTCAATCGAATTTTCCATGCAAAACAAAATCCGGCATATGGCCGGATCTCCAAAGTTGGATATGGAGTAAAGCAAATCTCTTTATGGTTCGGCAGCTTCGATAACTTATACTTTGGGCTTGGAAGCAGCTTTCTTTTTTTTGACAGGAGCAGGAGCTTCAGTGTCACCCACAGCGGTTGCCTGTTCGGCCGTTTTTTTCGGAGCACGTTTCTTGGGTTTGGCAGTAGTAGTTCCAGGGTCGGCAGGAATGGGCTTCACTGCTTCGATACTTGCTTGCAGCGCAGCCATTAGATCCATAACATTGGCTTCCGGTTTGGCCGGGGCAATTTTGATCTCTTCGCCTGCCACTTTGTGATTGATCAGATCCAGCAGTTTGGCACGGTAGTCGTCTGTATATTTACCAGGTTCGAAAGGGGTCGATAACTGGTCAATCAACAGTTTTGCCATCGTCAGTTCCTTTTCGTTCACATTCAAAACCTCAGGCAGGTTGGGAACCTGAGAGACGGGACGAATCTCGTCGGGATAGAAAATGGTTTCCATGGAGATGCAGTCTTCCAGTACACGGATCGCAGCCAGACTGCTCTTGGAACGAATGGATATTTTGGCGATGCCGATCTTGCCGGTATCTCGCATGGCCGTCATTAATAATTGGTAGGCATTACCTCCCGCTTGATCGGGGGAGAGATAGTACGTTTTTTGAAAATAGATCGGATCAATCTCGGTTAAATCCACAAAATCCAGAATGGTAATGGTTTTACTGCTGGAATCATTTAAAGCCTCGAGCTCATCTTTCTCAAACAAGACGAATTTGCCTTTTTCATACTCATATCCTTTGGTGATTTCTTCCCATTGAACCTCAACCTCGCAGGAAGGACATTTGCGTACATAAGCGAGTGGGCTGCCGCAGACTTTGTGAATATAACGCATGGAGATATCTTTGTCTTCGGTAGCCGAGAACATTTTGACAGGCACATGAACCAGACCAAAGCTGATAGCACCTTTCCAGACCGTATGCATGAGGGCGGCTCCTTTCCGTGAACCTTTTTTTCAATAGTATAGGCATCTGACGGACGGGATAACCGTATTTCCAAGGAACTGTATGGTTCAGACAGACTGGGGGATGATAACAGAAACATCCCCCAGTCTGCATGTGAAATGCTAACCATTATGAGGGATGATGCTGCAACTAGTACGTACCACGTCAGGAGGTGCACCTTTGAAGAACAAACGAGATGAAGCCGAAGCTCATGCCCACACGTTCTCCCCGTATCCCCGTGCCGACTCGGAAGAGTCTGAGGATTTTCATACGCCGGCAACAGCGGTCAACTGGGAGGCCATCACCTCAGAAGAGCTGCCGCTTGACCGGGAGTCGTTCATGCTGGACATTGACCGCATGGTGAATGAGGGACTGGGCGGGGGACAAGTTACGGAAGATAACGGTTATATTGGTGATAGTACAACAGATAGCATGGTTCGTGAATCTCATGATGATCCGGAAGGGGAGTATGAATAATGATGATGGATGTGAAACGCGCAAAAGCCATTTTTGATTCCAAGGATACGATTGCAGTTACGCTGGAAGGAGATCCCGTCTGGATTGAAAATGTGGATGAAGCGAACGGTATGGCAACGGTGCAGGTAGGCAGCAGACCGGGGAATACCCAAACAGTACGTGTAGACCGTTTGGAAGAATAAGAGAAACATAAGAGACTTAAAGATGTTCAAGCATAGCCGGTGCCGCAGGGTGCCGGTTTATTTGTCGTTCCTGTGACGTGAGGTCAGCTTCCATTCTGCTTCCGATCCTTCCATGTTGCGGGGGAAGAAAGGGACCGATATAATAAAGTTCAAAGTGAACTCAGGCGGCTTGACCGCCAAAGGTGGGGCGTATATTGAATCAGACGCATGAGCAGTGGGTGTATTACTCCCATGGCATTGCAGATACAGAAGTACTTGCGTCCGCACTCGCTGAACAGGCAACCGCCGGCATGGTGATTGCATTGGACGGTGATCTGGGTGCGGGCAAAACGGCATTTTCACAGAAGTTTGCCTGGCATTTGGGTGTACGTGATGTGGTCAACAGTCCCACGTTTACACTGATCAAGGAATACGAAGGGCGTCTGCCCTTGTATCACATGGATGTCTATCGCATTTCACTGGAAGAAGCAGACGAGCTTGGGCTGGATGAGTATTTCTATGGAGCCGGAGTCAGCCTGGTGGAGTGGTCGAGTATCATTCCCGAACTGCTCCCGCAAGAACATTTGCATGTGCAGATGGAGACGACAGGCCCGGAGGATCGAACGATTACACTGGATGGGTATGGCGAGACTTACGCTGCTATATGCCGACAGTTCAGACAGAATGGAGTCATAAGATGATGGAAGATTTACAAAAAAAGCCGCGTCAGCGGTTTTTGGCGTTGGATACCTCGACTGCGGTGATGGCAGCCGCGGTAATGGAAGATCACGCCCTTCTGGAAGAACGCAATGAACGGGCAGAACGCAATCACTCGGTGCACGTTGTGCCTGTAATGGAGCAGCTGCTGGAAGCCAGCAGCACGCAGCCGGGACAGCTGGACGGCATTGCTGTCGGCATTGGCCCGGGATCGTACACGGGCATCCGCATTGCGGTGACCGCGGCGAAGACGCTGGCCTGGGCGTGGGACATCCCCGTTGCCGGAGTGTCCAGCCTTCAGGCTCTGGCCTGGGGCGGCTGGCACAGCGGCCACGCGGCCAAGGCTGAAGCTGCGGCAGAGGATGCCGCAGCCGGGGCTGGCGGAACGCCATCCGCGGACCAGGGCGGCACGGGTGCCGCCCCTGTCCACTGGATCGTTCCGCTTGTGGATGCGCGGCGCGGTCAGGCCTATACCGCGCTGTTTGCCTCCGCCGGGAGCGCTGCGCCCCGGCGGCTGGCACCCGATGCCATCCGTCTGGTGGACGGATGGCTGGAAGCCCTCGCCGTCCGCATGGCGGAGGCGGCGCCGGAAGAGCGGCCCGCTGCCGTCTGGATTGTCGGCGAGACGGGCCCACATGCGGCGGCAGCGGCTGAGCTTCGCTGCCCAGCAGGAACGGCGCTCCAGCTCGTACCCTATGAGCTGGAGGGCCGCTGGGTTGGGCGCCTCGGCGCCGAGGCGCTGCTTGCAGGTCAGCGGGATGACGTGCATGCGCTCGTGCCCAACTACACCCAGCTGGCTGAAGCAGAAGCCAACCTGCTGCGCAAAGGCTAAAAGAGGTTGTTCAAAAAGTCCGCTTGTGATTACGAAGGATGCCTAGTGGCATCATCAGCATCGAATATGAAATTCAGCCGAAATAAGTGGGATGCTTGTGAAGTATGTTTCCTTCGGAAACATTGTAGTTGCTCACGTAGTTTTCCCTACGTTCGGCTACTCCATTTCTAGCTTCACCCCATCTTCTCGGTACTGAAAACCGGTCTTTTTTGAACACGCACTAAAAGGGGAGGGGAAGCGGATGGACAACGTGGAGAATGACGAGCAGGAAGCAGCCCTTCAGTTCAGGTTCATGACTCTGGATGATATTCCCGATGTAATGATTATTGAACATGAGGCCTTCACCCTGCCCTGGACGGAAGAAGCGTTTCAGAATGAATTGACACACAATCATTTTGCTAAATACATGGTCATGGAACTGGAAGGAACAGCAATTGGCTATGCTGGTATGTGGACGATCATGGATGAAGCCCACATTACCAATATTGCAGTCAGGGAAGCTTATCGTGGGCGCAAGCTCGGCGAGAAGCTGCTGGACGAATTGATGAGAACGGCGGCTTATCTCGGGATGGAACGAATGACGCTGGAAGTCCGGGTTTCGAATCGAATTGCCCAGAGCTTGTATCAGAAAAAAGGGTTTGAATCGGCAGGTCTTCGCAAAGGATACTACTCCGACAATGGGGAGGATGCGATGATTATGTGGGCGAATTTGCCGCCTGCGAGCCGGAGCGGCGAAGAGGAAGGAAGCGTAACGGATTCATGAAGGATTTCAATGAAAAGATAAGTTCAGCACCATCTTATATATTGGCTGTGGAGACAAGCTGTGATGAAACGTCCGTAGCGGTAGTCAAGGATGGACGGGAAGTGCTGTCCAATCTGATCTCCAGCCAGATTGAGACGCATAAGGCATTTGGCGGGGTTGTGCCTGAAGTGGCTTCGCGCAAACACGTTGAAGTCATTACATTGATGCTGGAACAGGCTATTGAACAATCCGGTATCCATCCGCGTGATCTGAGCGCGATTGCCGTCACGCAAGGGCCTGGACTGGTAGGTGCATTGCTGGTCGGCATTGTAGCGGCCAAAACCATGGCTATGGCTCTTGGCAAGCCGCTCATTGGCACACATCATATTGCGGGACATATCTATGCCAACAGACTTACCCAGGAGCTGCAATATCCAGCGATGGCATTGGTGGTTTCGGGTGGTCATACCGAGCTTGTGCATATGGAATCCGAAGGCAAGTTCAAACTGATCGGTCGTACGCGTGACGATGCTGTAGGCGAGGCTTACGACAAAGTGGCACGGGCCCTGGGCTGTCCCTACCCGGGAGGACCGCATGTGGACCGGATGGCTGCTGAAGCAGAGCAGGCGGTACCTTTGCCGCGTGTCTGGCTTGAAGCAGATTCGTATGATTTCAGTCTTAGCGGTCTGAAGTCTGCTGTACTGAATGTTCTGAATCAAGCCAAAATGCGCGGAGAAACGCTTGAACCATCTGCTGTGGCCCGGGGCTTCCAGGAAGCGGTCGTCGAAGTGCTGGTAGAGAAGGCAGTGCGGGCTGTCCGTGAGTATGGATCGCGTCAATTGTTGTTATGCGGTGGCGTTGCAGCAAATCGGGGTTTGCGTTCAGCTTTGCAGGAGCGTTGTGCGAAGGAAGGGCTTGAATTGCTGATCCCGCCGATGGAGTATTGTACCGACAATGCTGCGATGATTGGAGCTGCGGCGTATTTGAAATGGCAGCGGGGAGAAATCTCGGAATTCGATGCCAAAGCAGATCCTGGACTTTCACTTGAGGCATGGTCTGTTCAATCGCTATAGAATGATTCATACACATTAAGACTTGACAGCCAGATGTGAAGAATGTATATTAGTTACAAATTTAAACAGGAATTCAGATTCCTGAATTGTAAACGCGATGAACAGGAACAGTAGGGTAATTCCCGGTCTTAGAGAGCTGCGGGGTGGTGCAACGCAGTCGAAGGAAACCTGAAACTCACCTGGAAGCGGAACGATGGAACACGGTAACTCCCCGGGAGAAGCCGAAGGCCGATGATGGCCCAAAGTACATGGTTACGGGTTGCCTCCGTGAATGGGCCGTTGTTGATGGAATACGGATGACATATCGGTAGGAAATCAACGATAACTGAGGGGGCTTTTGTCACTTTGGGCAATGATAACGGTATGGACGCATACAGGATCAGCTCAAAGGAAACGAAGTCAACAAGAGTGGTACCGCGAAGGTGAACAGCCTGTCGTCTCTTGCAATATTGCAGGAGATGGCAGGCTTTTTTGATTTTCAAAATGGTATTGGTTATCAATCCGTTGTTGTATTGGTTATGGGTCAGTTGTTATATACGATAAATGTAATGAACGGGAGCAGTAAAATGACAAAGCGCTCAGAGAGCTGCGGGGTGGTGCGACGCAGTGGCTGATATCATTTGAATCTCGCCCGGGAACAGAGCTGTGGAAGCATGAGGGACGATGTTCCGTCCATTTGTCCTTGCGGACGAAAGGGTCATGCGTTACACAGTAACGGCTAACCTCCGTTACAGGGTGTTTCTCCAGCTGGATAAGCTGTTGTATGTGCGGTGTGGTTTGTACGCAGTACGCAGCGGCAATGTTTATGATTGGAGACGACGAGGTGGATGGTCTCTGGCGCAAGCCTGGATCATCAAGCAAGAGTGGTACCGCGGAGGGATAATAACCCGCCGTCTCTTAGATGAGATGGCGGGTTATTTGTGTTTGCTGCCGGCAGCAGGGTGGGTGATGGGCATGAATAATCTGCATGAGAAGAACTGAGAGAGTGTAAGTCGACGTACACTCTTGTATGTCAGAAATAAGTTCATGAATAAGGTCTAGAGTAATGTCCGAGTTGTGAGTGGTTAACGTAGCGAGCCTGGATATCCGATCAAACACAACGATGAACAAAAACATACGAAAACATGCCATGTGAAAAGCAAGGATCTGGCCTGGTTCCAATGCAATGAACATTTTATAAATTTGATGGAGGTTGAAGGATATGACAACGAACAATAATAAACGCATGATCGAGATTTTTGATACAACACTGCGTGATGGAGAACAGGCACCGGGAGCAAGTTTGCAGCCTGAGCAAAAAATTGAACTGGCACACCAATTGGCTTCTCTGGGCATTGACGTCATCGAGCCTGGATTCCCGATCTCAAGTCCGGGTGAGTTTGCGGCGGTTCAGGCGATTTCCAGACAACTGCAAAACGTTGAGATTTGCGGTTTCGCACGTGCGGTCAAGGGGGATATTGATGCAGCTGTTCGAGCAACGGCTGACGCAGCACGCCGCCGAATTCACCTGTTTATCTCCTCTTCGGATATCCATATTGAGCATCAGCTGCGCCGTCCGCGCAGCGAAGTCGTGGCTACCGCTCGGGAGATGGTATCTTATGCGCGTCAGTTCACAGATATTGTGGAATTCACCGCCATGGATGCGGCTCGTACGAAGATGGATGATCTGATTGAAATGGTTGAAGTGGCCATTGAAGCAGGAGCGAGTGTTATCAATTTGCCGGATACGGTCGGGTACGCGCTGCCGCATGAATATGGAGAGATGTTCCGCCGGGTACGTGAAGGTGCAAGAGGTGGAGACAAGGTTCGTTACAGCGCACACTGTCATAATGACTTGGGGCTTGCCGTTGCTAACAGTCTGGCTGCGATTGCGAACGGTGCTTCCCAGATTGAAGTAACCATCAACGGTGTAGGAGAACGGACGGGCAACTGTGCATTGGAAGAGCTGATTATGGCTTTGGAGACACGTGGAGACGCTATTGGTGCAACCACGAACATCAAACTGAACCAAATGTATGAGACATCGCGTCAGATTAGCCGTGCAATGCATTTCCCGATTGCCTACAACAAACCGGTGGTAGGACGGAATGCCTTCCAGCACGAGTCCGGTATTCATCAGGATGGTCTGCTCAAGAACAGGAATACGTATGAAATTATGGACCCGGAAGCGCTGGGTATTCCGCGCAGCATGATTATTCTGGGCAAACACTCCGGTCGTCACGCTTTGAAAGACCGGGTTCGTAAATATGGTTTTGAACCGGATGAGCAGCAAATGGAACAACTGTATGAGGTATTTAAAGAAACGGCCGACCAACAGAAAGTGGTCAGTGATGATCAGTTATTACAGATGGTTAGCCAGACCATGAATATTCCTGCTCAAGATTATGAGCTGGTTGAATTGCAGGTAACAGCAGGCAGCATGACCGATCGAATGGCAGCCGTTCGCATTCGAACAAGCGCAGGAGAGCAATCTTACTCTGCCGTTGGCGGCGGTCCGGTAGATGCAACCATCCGTGCGATTGGGCAGAGTATTTCAGATGATATTACGTTTGTGGATATGGAGATGCACGCCTTGAGCGGAGGAGAGGCTGCGAGTGCAGAAGCTGCGGTAACCGTGGAACGGGCAGGACGTGAATTCAGAGGAACCGCTACGCACAATGATATCGTCATGGCTGCTGGTCTGGCGTATGTAGCAGCTTGTAATGCTGCTGGATTGAAGGCAGAATCTTCCGAGAGTGATGAGCCTGTGCACGCATAAATAGCAATTAGCCTTTCAGAGAATTTTTTATGCTAACAAAGAAGAGCGAAGCAGGCCTTGAATGAAGAGGTCTGCTTTTGTCCTTTTAAAGGAGATTACATATGAAGACACGGATCGATTTGTCAAGATGTGATTAGAGTTATCCACATATTCAGGATAATTTGTGGGTAACTCTATCAAACCCAAACCAGTAATGTTTTCGGAAATAAAGGTTTTAGGGGATAGAGATCCCCCTTTATATCCACAAAGTTGTGGATAACGTGGATAACTTGGTGGATAAATATGGTTTTTATGCAGAAAAGGCTATTCTACCGCCGTATAATTAACTCAATTAAGTTGATTGCTATATTGCTTTCTTGTGGATAAGATTGAGGGTAATCAACAGAAAAATATTTCCCGTAATTCGAGTGAATTTGACAAATATGAAAACACTCTTGTCAAAACCCTATAGTTATAATTAACAAAAAAGCTGAATCCGTCAAGGAATCAGCTTTTTTGTTTGCTATTTGTTCCACGCAGCAGGACAGCAGGGAAATGGACTGAAAGGGCCAGCTTATTCCAAAGCTAATTCTTCCCACTCTTCATAAGCCTTGGCAAGTTGAAGTTTGTGACTCTCCGCTTGTTCCTGAAGCTCTTGCAGCTTCATGTAATCCTGATATATTTCAGGCAGGGCCATCTGTGCCTCAAGCTCCGTAATCTCCGTTTCCAGCTCCGCAATCTGTTGTTCCAGAGCTTCCTGCTTGCGCTGGCGGTTTCGTTCTTCCCGCTTGGCCTGCTTGTCAGCTTCGAATGAAGCGGCTCCGGATTTTTCGGTTGCAGACAGGCCCGGATCCGATTTCGCAGAGTTTTTGGAGGAGGCAAGGCGTGCTTCAGCAGCTTCGCGTGCAATGTCCTCAAGCTCCTGTTTCTTCTCTACATAATCATCATAGTTGCCGAGGTAGTGTTCTGTTCCACCTGGATGAAGCTCAACAATACGCTCAGCCATTTTGTTAAGGAAATACCGGTCATGGGAGATGAACAGCAATGTGCCTTCATAGTCCATCAGTGCGGCTTCAAGCACTTCTTTGGCGAACAGATCAAGATGGTTCGTAGGTTCATCCAGAATAAGCATGTTGGCTTCCATGAGCATGAGCTTGGAGAGAGACACACGAGCTTTTTCTCCACCGCTGAGCGAGGAGATTTTTTTGAGTACATCATCTCCACTGAACAGGAAGTTGCCAAGCACCGTACGAATCCGCGCTTCCTCCATGCCTGGATAGGCACTCCACAGCTCTTCCAACACGGTATTGGAAGGATTAAGTCCCGTCTGTTCCTGATCATAATAGCCAATCTGCACCTTGGTACCCCATTGGATCTCACCGCTTGCAGGACGCAAACTTCCGGTGAGGCATTTCAGCAAGGTGGATTTGCCAATACCGTTTGGACCGATCAAAGCAACCGTTTCCCCGCGTCTAAGATCAAAAGATACATTGCGGAACAGCGGCGAGGCCTCATCGTAAGCCACGGATAGCTGATCCACACGGAGCACTTCCTTGCCGGACATGACAGCCGTTTCAAAAGAGAAGTGGGCTTTCTTCAGATCTCCCATAGGTTTATCCAGCCGTTCCATCTTATCGAGTGCCTTGCGTCGGCTCTGCGCCCGTTTGGTTGTTGAAGCACGGACAATATTCTTCTGAACAAATTCCTCCATCTTGGAGATTTCATCCTGCTGTTTCTCATATTGCTTCATCTGGCTTTCATACTCGGCAGCCTTAAGCTCCATGTACCGGCTGTAATTGCCCGTATATTTTTTCGAGCGATGCCGTTCAATCTCCACGATGGTTGTAACAAGCCGATCAAGAAAATACCGGTCATGGGATACAACGAGCAGTGCGCCGGAATAACCTCTCAGATAATCCTCAAGCCACGTTAAGGTGGCGATATCGAGATAGTTGGTAGGCTCGTCCAGCATGAGCAGGTCAGGGGCCTGGAGCAAAATTCGAGCGAGCGCAAGACGTGTCTTTTGACCGCCGCTCAGTGTGGCAATCCGGGTACCCGGTGAGAATTCACCGAATCCCATCCCGTGAAGTACACTGCGAATGCGGGTTTCCATCTCATAACCGCCATGATCCTTGAACCAGTCCGAGCGTTTCGCATAACGTTCCAGCAGGTCTGCATATTTTTTTTCGTCTTCCATCTGGGCAGGGTCAGCAATTTCCTGTTCCATCTGACGCAGATCTGCTTCAGCCTGGGTCAGATGAGCGAATACATTCATCATTTCATCCCATATGGAGCGGTCCGATTGCAGTCCGCTGTTCTGGGCAAGGTAACCGAGTGTCGTTTCCTTGGATTTGAAAATCTGCCCGCCATCGTAGGACATTTCCCCTGCCACAATTTTGAGCAACGTGGATTTCCCTGCGCCGTTAACACCAACGAGGCCGATGCGCTCGCGTTCTAATATTTGTAAGTTCACGCCGTCCAGGATCGGATCGACACCAAAACGTTTGATAATTCCGGATACTTGCAGCAGCATAAAATTAAGTTCCTCCATAGGTCCAGTTCGTGATTTGACAACTACATCTCAGTTTACATGAAATACAGAGCAAATGCACCGATTGAGAGTGCCTGGGGCGTGTAGTCTTTTTGGTCAATCAATGATAAACTGAAACAAGGCATGTTATTACATGAGGATTTTGCAGAAAATGAATCATTTGGCCATTCCAACAAGATGACAACTGGTGCATAACATATAAATTGTTTTTCAATGAGAGCTAGTTTACCTTCCCGATCAACAGGAGGTTATCCAAGGATATGCAGGATCGTACGGGACAGAAAAGCCGCCTTCGTTCCAAGCTCAAGCAAAGCCGTGATCTGATGGATGGAAGCATGCGTCAGCAGGTGATGACTGAGATTCAGGTGGTGACGAAGCGGGAGCTGGAGCGCCTTAGGCGAGACAAATGGAAGCTGGAGAACAAACCTCTCGTTCTATTCAGCTATTTGTCTTATGGAAACGAAGCATCGACGGCCTTTTTGTTTGAAGAGGGCTGGAAGCATGGAGATCTGATGCTCGCTCCGAAAGTGCTGGCCAATCCGGCTCGTATGGAATTACGGCGAGTGAATGGGGAGCAGGATATTGAGCCGGGAATATGGGGTATACCTGAACCCAAGGATTCCTGTGAAGTGCTGCAACCTGAAAGCTGGCCGGATATTGATCTTGTCGTAGTACCCGGGCTGGGATATGACCTTCATGGTGGACGCATTGGCTATGGGGGCGGTTATTATGATCGCTTTGCCGAGACACTTGCAGCAAAATGTGCAACAACCGGCAGAAGACCATTGATGGCTTCATTCGTATTGCCAGGACAACTGCAGGATGAAATTCCGATGGACCAGCTCGATCTGCGGCTTGATCTGTTGTTGACAACCGAAGGTATAGTACATATCGAATAAAAGGTTGTGATGTAATTGAATTCAGAAGCGAGTAATGACCAGGCTTCCAGCGGGAAATTGACCCATTTTAATGAACAGGGACGAGCCCGGATGGTTGATATTTCAGGCAAGGAAAGCACCGTACGCACAGCTGTGGCGGTATCCAAGGTGACGATGAATCCGGCTACGCTGGAAGCAATTCGAGCGGGGCGTATCGGTAAAGGTGACGTTCTGGCTGTGGCTCAAATCGCCGGCATTCAGGGCGCCAAGAAAACATCCGACTGGATTCCGATGTGCCATCCGCTGGCACTGACGGGTGTGGATATCCGTTTTCATGATAACGGTGTGGATGAATTACAGATTGAAGCCACGGTCAAAACCGAAGGGAAAACAGGTGTCGAGATGGAGGCGCTGACGGCGGCCTCGGCTGCGGCACTGACGATCTATGACATGTGCAAAGCCATGCAAAAAGATATGATTATCGGTCCAACCATGCTGAATTCGAAGAGTGGTGGCAAAAACGGCGATTTTAGCCGATGAGGGTTATTTATTTTTTCATAGAGGAGAAGGGTGATCTTTATGGTGTGGAGAACAGCAATCCTGACAGCCAGCGACAAAGGGGCCCGAGGACAACGTGAGGATACGAGTGCCCAAGTGATCCGGGAGCTTGTGGAAGAAGAACTGGGTGGGGAAATCGTGGAGTACCGCATCGTTCCGGATGAACCCGATGAGATTATTGCGGCTTTGATTGAGATGACAGATTATTTTCACGCTGATTTGGTATTGACTACAGGAGGTACGGAGCTTGCGATTCGTGATATTACTCCGGAAGCGACCCGACGAGTTATTGAACGGGAAGTTCCAGGCATGGCTGAAGCCATGCGATACAGTGTCATGGGCAAGAATCGTTCTGCGATGCTATTCCGTGGCGTATGCGGCATTCGTGGACGTACATTGATTGTCAATTTGCCAGGTACACCGAAGGGTGTGCATGAACATCTGGCGGCGATTATGGACCAGCTTCCGGAAGCATTGCTGATGGTTACGGGTCAATTCAAGCAGTAGGACCTGGTTCATTCAAATAACAGATGGTGAATTACACCAGATTTAATGCCGGAATTACATGTCTTTTTGTGAATATTATGGGTTATGTAAGTGGTTACATCTATGGTATGATGGGCTTAATTCTAAAAAGTACAGTAGCTGTATCGTTCAAGGTTTGCGGGTGCAGGTTCGCTGCTTCTAGTAGGTTGAGACAAGGAGGAGGATAACTATGGGATTTGGTGGTATTGGACCAACGGGGATCATATTGCTAGTCATTGTCGCTTTGCTATTGTTTGGGCCGAACAAGCTGCCTGAACTTGGGCGTGCAGTCGGACGAACTTTCCGTGAATTCAAGGAAGGTGCACGAGACATTATCTCTGATGATGATTCCAAACGCAAGGGGCAGGAAAAGGCGAAGCCGCTGGCATCGGAGAGCACAGCTGCAGACAAGCCTGCTGATAAGCGCCTGCCGGAATAATCTGTACGGCAACGAAAGAGAAATCCCTTCCTGCCGGAAGGGTTTTGTATTTTAAGCTGGCAATACTGGGGGGCAGGCATGACGCAGCAAAATGAAGAAATGACGATTACGGAACATCTGAGCGAGCTGCGAAAGCGGCTGATCTACGTATTAAGCATTTTTGTGCTGGGTCTGGTTGCAGGTTTTTTCGTAGCGGACCCGGTATATCGCTATCTGACGAAGGCCGAGTCAGCACAGGGTTTTGTGCTGCACGCCTTTTCGTTCTGGGACGGGATTGGCATCTACATGAAGATTGCCGGGCTGTTTTCACTGATTATTACGCTGCCATTTACGGTGTTTCAGATCTGGAAGTTTGTTAGTCCCGGATTGCGACCGCGCGAGCGAAAAGCATCACTGAAGTATGTACCCTATGTTTTCCTGCTATTTCTTATAGGAGTGGCATTCTCGTATTACGTCGTCTTTCCAATGGCGCTTGCCTTCACTACGGCAATTACGGAGAAAATGGGGCTTGTGGAGACGTACGGAATGAAGCAATATTTCAGTTTCCTGTTTGGGATTGTGTTGCCCGTATCCCTATTATTCGAACTTCCTTTGCTTATTATGTTTCTAACAGGACTTCGGATTTTGAATCCGATTCGGCTTCGCAAGATGCGGAGAGTTGCTTATTTTGTCCTGATCTTTATTTCAGTGGTCATTACACCTCCAGATTTTATATCGGATATTCTGGTGATGATTCCCCTGCTCCTGTTATATGAAATCAGTGTGTTTCTATCTGCAATCGTATACCGCAAGCAGCTCGCGGCAGACGCAGAGATCGAATCTCGCTACGTTCGTGCTGAAGATGAGAAGCATGCGGGTTAGAGAATTAAATGCCATATTGAATATTCCTGGATAAAGGACTGTTACTGGACTGGAATAGGATACATGGCAACATGCCCGGAGAAGACGATCTGTTCTGCTCCGGGTTATTTCTGTAGTTTTCCCTTAGACGCAACAGGACAAGCAGGCATATTCTAATCAATAATGGATACAATGGAAAAAGGACTGCCTGGGAACGTTGCAGGAGGACGAGTGGATTCCGTAGAATAAGATTAGCATAAGACCACAAATATGATGGCAAATGAGTGCTGTTTGGCTGAGTTGGTGTAAATCTGATGTAAAATCTCACAAGAATTCATCAAAAGGACTTGAAATCATGCTTCAAGTTGAGTATCATAAAGTTGGTTGTTAGCACTGAACACTGTCGAGTGCTAATACATATGGCTACAACCCACGATGCAACGTTATATAATTTCAAAAGGAGGCTATTTTTCATGATCAGACCTTTAGGTGAACGCGTATTGGTAGAACCACTGGAGCAAGAGCAAACCACTTCTTTCGGGATCGTACTTCCGGACTCCGCCAAAGAAAAACCGCAAGAGGGTAAAATTATTGCAGTTGGTGCTGGAGTATTGAAAGACGGAGTACGTGTAGCTCTGGAAGTGAAAGAAGGAGATCGTGTTATTTTCTCCAAATATGCCGGTACAGAAATCAAATTCGAAGGTAAAGAATATTTGATTATGAAAGAGAGCGATATTCACGCGATTCTCGACTAATTTCAAATTTAATCGGTTAACCGAACCATATAGCAACACCATTTTAGACCAAAAACTAGGGAGGTTTTCTTAACATGGCTAAAGACATTAAATTCAGTGAAGACGCTCGTCGCTCCATGCTTCGTGGTGTGGATGCATTGGCTAACGCAGTAAAAGTAACACTCGGTCCTAAAGGCCGTAACGTGGTTCTGGAGAAAAAATTCGGAAGCCCGCTGATCACGAATGATGGTGTAACAATTGCTAAAGAAATCGAACTGGAAGATGCATTCGAGAACATGGGTGCACAACTGGTTAAAGAAGTAGCAACCAAAACGAACGATGTTGCCGGTGACGGTACAACAACTGCAACTGTACTCGCTCAAGCGCTGATCACAGAAGGCTTGAAAAACGTAACTGCAGGTGCTAGCCCAATCGGTATCCGTAAAGGGATCGACAAAGCAGTTAAAGCTGCTGTAGCTGAACTGCAATCCATCTCCAAACCAGTTGAAACCAAACAATCCATCGCACAAGTTGCAGCGATCTCTGCAGCTGACGAAGAAGTAGGCGAACTGATCGCTGAAGCTATGGAAAAAGTGGGCAAAGACGGCGTTATCACGGTTGAAGAATCCCGTGGATTCGCTACCGAGCTGGAAGTGGTTGAAGGTATGCAATTCGACCGCGGTTACATCTCTCCATACATGATCACGGATACGGACAAAATGGAAGCGGTTCTGGACAACCCGTACATCCTGATCACTGACAAAAAAATCTCCAATACTCAAGAAATCCTGCCATTGCTTGAAAAAATCGTTCAACAAGGCAAACCGCTTGTATTGATCGCTGAAGATATCGAAGGCGAAGCACTGGCGATGCTGGTTGTGAACAAATTGCGTGGTACATTCAATGCTGTAGCTGTTAAAGCTCCTGGCTTTGGTGACCGTCGTAAAGCCATGCTGCAAGATATCGCTGCCCTCACTGGTGGCCAATTGATCACGGAAGAACTGGGTCTGGACCTGAAATCCGCTGTTGTGGAACAACTGGGTACAGCTCGTCAAATCCGTGTAACCAAAGAAAACACAATCATCGTTGACGGTGCTGGCAACAAATCCGATATCGATGCACGTGTAAGCCAAATCCGTACACAACTGGAAGAAACAACTTCCGAGTTCGACAAAGAGAAACTGCAAGAGCGTCTGGCTAAATTGTCCGGTGGCGTAGCAGTAATCAAAGTTGGTGCGGCTACTGAAACAGAATTGAAAGAACGCAAACTGCGCATCGAAGATGCCCTGAACGCAACTCGCGCTGCGGTTGAAGAAGGTATCGTATCCGGTGGTGGTACAGCGCTTATGAACGTATACAACGCGGTTGCAGGTGTAGCCCTGTCCGGTGACGAGCAAACAGGCGTAAACATCGTCCTGCGCGCTCTGGAAGCTCCAATTCGTACGATCGCAGCTAACGCTGGCGAAGAAGGTTCCGTCATCGTGGAACGTCTGAAAAAAGAACAAACTGGCGTAGGCTTCAACGCTGCGACTGGCGAGTGGGTTAACATGATCGAAGCGGGTATCGTTGACCCTGCGAAAGTAACACGTTATGCATTGCAAAACGCTGCTTCCGTAGCAGCGATGTTCCTGACTACCGAAGCGGTTATCGCTGACAAACCAGAACCTCCAGGTGCTGGTGGCGGCGTTCCAGACATGGGCGGCATGGGTGGAATGGGCGGCATGATGTAAGTAAAGGTGTAAAAACCTTTGTAATGCCAATAGATTAAAGGCTCCCGAGAGGGAGCTTTTTTTCATTTCCGTCACGGTGTGACCAGCATTACACTTCTTATTAATCTGATCAAGGAGTGGGGTTATGAATATCCTGTGATTGCAACCTTGTATCTATTATTTTCGTATGTACCTTGATACATAGAAGGAATTAGTATAATAGTCTGAGGAGGGGATGAATTGAGAAAGAGTACAAAGTGGGTATTATGGATTCTGGGCTTGATGCTTGGTGCAATTTTTATCAATTTTTACATGAATCTATATAGCTTCGCTTATGCGCTAATTACCGTGCTTTTACTTGCCTTTATGGGATGGGGATTCTTAGCAAAATTAAAGAACGACGTACGTCAGCATGAAGACCATCATAGAAGAGAGCACCAATCTGCGATCGATGACATCGATCGATACACAAGGTAATAACTAATACCACAAATAGCATCCAAGATAAATACGATGCTCAGAAGATTATTAACCATCTGATTCAAAGGTAAGACACATAATGCTAGAGCAGACGCTAGGGATGATTAGCGAATGTCATAACTCACATTTTTGGGTATATTCCTAAAAGGAGGGATTTTATGAAATTATATTTAAACTGCCATGGATTCTTTGTACTATATTACTGATGCGGAGAAAACCAAAGACCCGATAACCTTTAAGATGAGTTGGAACAATCAAAGTGAATTTGTGAATTTTGAATAACTCTTCGCAGTGTGGGGGTGGTTTTTTTTGGATATGTGGCAACTATTAATCGCGTGGATTTGCATTATTTGTTTAATGATCACTTTCAAAGATAAAATCAGTAAATGGATACTGTACCTTGTATCGCTTTTTTGTATAGTGATCACTTTGATTTTTGGGTTTATCCATCAATAATACATATCAGACGTTGAGCCGATCCGTAATGGAGCGGCCTTTTTCACGCAATTGCAACGTACTTCGTTACGATATTCCAAAAGTAAAAGTGCGACTATCTTGAATGATAAAGCGATATTCCAATCCATTCCGAACCGTTGCCCCTTCAAAATCGGTCTGATCCACATCGCGATCTAATAAACCGATATCCTGTATGATGTCTTGCGCATCATTATAAGTGTAATCGCTATTGGTTGTAAGAATGAGTGTGGCAATAGCGGTTAAAAGGGTTCCGTCGGTTGGTTCGCTGACATCACCAGTCCCGTATAACCTGACTCCTTGTAATCTTTGATCTGAATCCAACACACCAATCATACGTAAATCATCACTAAAGACATACTCGAAAGTTCTTGTGTTATCTTCTGAGGACTCTTTCACATTCAGATGGGTCACACCTAAACCATTTAACCGATATTTACCTACAATTGAATTGAACTTGTTCTTGAACTCCTCCGTTGTCATGTTGAAGCCAGAGTGTTCTGTCTGAGTTGTCCCGTTATGGACAGTCTTATCCGTCAAAGATATCTTACCGTAAACCCCGATACAACCAATTACAAGGCATATCCCCGTTAGAATAACATGCCTATTTGTGTTTCCATTTTGTTTCCTTGCGGAAAGGACCGCCAAAACAAGAAATACGAATGATGCAATGAATGCAATTAAGAACAGGGTTATAAATAGAAATTGCAAAATCTCACCTCATGCTCATTATAATATGCCTCCCTATATATGTCCTAATTTGAGTGGTGAAGTGCATGCTTCTTTGGGAAATATTCTGCTTCTTCAAGCCGCGGCGATGACTGCATTTTTCTTGAATAATGTTTGGATTGTCGGTATGTTTAGAGCGGGCGGAGTGGATTTATGCATTGTTTTTAGGTGAAGAGATGAGCAAGGCCCTAATAGGGTATAAGCGTTATCGCTCTCAGAAATGGATGCGGAATCTGGTAGGGGACGTTCCTGAAGCGCCACCATCGGCGCTGGCGTTATAGTTACTATAGTGTTCAATATGCATCGTAATCATAAAGAGGAATGGGAGGACTGGGCATGTCTCTTGCAGGTGAAGAAAGAAGACTAAGCATAATGAACTTGCTTAACGAGCATGGGAAGGTCATTGCGGGTGACCTGGCTCGCATGTTTGAGGTTACAACAGAGACGATTCGCAGAGATTTGGATGAACTTGAGAAAGAAAATAAGCTGAAAAAGGTCTACGGTGGTGCGATCAAGCTGAAGGTGGAAGTAGAACCTGCCTTGTTCGAGAGAGCTTGTGTCAATCAAGAGGCGAAGGAGAAAATCGGGTATCTGGCATTTACGCTGATTGAAGATCACGACGTTATTTTTTTGGATGAAGGCACAACACCGCTCCAGATTATTCCGTTTCTATCCCAGAAGAGGGAGGTCACAGTTCTAACGAGTTCGATCTCTGCCATGATGTCCTTAATTGAACTGAAGAAGCGAGAGCAATTCGATGGCCGGATCATTATGCTTGGCGGTGAAGTGAGTGTGAAGCATCTCCGTGTGGCTGGTGCAATTGCAGAAGCAAGTATGTCAGACATTTTTGTGAATAAAGCCTTTGTAACGGTAGATGCGTTATCCATGGAACATGGATTCACAAGCTATGATTATGAGAAAGCAACTTTGACTCGCAAATGGATTCAGCAATCGGAAACCTCTATCGTTCTGGCGGATTCATCGAAATGGTATAAGCGATCGATGGTGAAGATCTGTGATTTCGAGAATGTGGATATGGTTATCTCGGAGCTGGAGCCCCCGGAAGAATGGAAAGCGCAGCTTGACGAATCCAATACCAAATGGATGATGCCGAGTGAAACTCACGTGTGAAGACGAATGTATGAACAGTAAAGTAAAAAAAGGAACTGCAATCGCAGCTCCTTTCTTCTCTTAATCGGGCATAATCCAGACGATTTCGGCAATGCGCACAAAAAATTTCTTCTGTCTTTCCTCCAGCACAACGTGGTCATGCTTAACAGTGACAACACATCCGTCAAGTCTGCCGCGTGTCGTTTCAAGGATAACCACTTTTCCGACCAAGGACATCAAGCTCTCGACTATACAATGATCTACCTGATGAACCACAATGTTATGAGGCATGTGGTGCATGTAAGGTGAGTTAGCCATATGATGCATCATTGGATAATTATTCACGAAAAAACCTCCCAAATCATTTATAGGGCATTCTATGCGGTTGCCTACCCATGCGACACTGGATGATTGTAGCGTTTGAATTTTGATGTTCTTTTCATCTCCATTTCAGATTCCATTAAGGTAGCAGGGGTAAGATAAGTCTTGTAAACCCCTTCTCGTGTTAAATAGATGTGTGACTAGCCCCGTCGGATCGTCCGGCGGGGCACTTTTTTCATTTCATCGGTTGATGGTATGATAGGTAAATACATATACGCAAGTAACGGAGGGATGATTTGTGGACCCCAGCCTGCACCCGCTGTTCAGACCCATTCAAATGAATGGAGCGGATTTGAACACCTATTATATTGAGCAAACCCCATCTGTTCCCCTGCTGGCTTATATAGCCTGTTACTGGGAGTCGGGATCTCTTCCGTATTCAGAAAAGAATCAAGGTACAGCAGATCAGCCTTATATGTTTATGCCTGCCCGGGTATTGCCGGATGGCTGCACGGACATGCTGATTACATACGACCCGATCCGTTTGGTACATTCATACGCGTACTGTGGCAATTATACACATCCGTTCGTTGTACCTGAGTCAGCCAATGTGTCTGCTTCTTCCGAATACACATTTGGCGTACGCTTTTTCCCGGGGGGAGCATATGTCTTTCACGGTTTGCCGTTGGAAGAATTTACGGACAGGCGTATTCCGCTTGAGGAATGTTGGCCAGCCAAGCTGAATGGACTTCAGGAGCGGATGGCTGAAACGAGTTGCTTTGAAGAACGGGTACAGGTGATGAATTCCTATTTGAGCCCGTTGTCCGTGCAGGCTCATACATATGAGAGTGATATGATGAAAAACGTGCTGCACCGTGTCTTTGTGGATGGAGGGCGCATGAGTGTCAGTGAACTGGCGATGCGAGAGGTTATCAGTGAACGGCAGTTGCATCGGAAATTTGCAGAATGGATTGGAATCAGTCCCAAGCGATTCAGCGAAGTTGTTCGTTTTCACCGTGTCCTGGACAGTATTCATCAGGGGCATACGGCGGATGGGGTAGAGCTTGCCTTGATTCATGGTTTTTATGACCAAGCCCATCTGATTCGTCAATTTCGCAAGTTCTATGGAGACACCCCGCTGACAGCTGCCAAAGAACATCATCAGATGTTGTCCGATTTGTACAATAAATCAGCTGCTCAATCCGTTATATTGAATTCATGACAATATATAAGATAAAGGAGAGACTATTTATGAATGGAACAATGCAAATGCGGGATCATCTGCTCCGTGAATTGGAGACAGGGGTTCGTACGGGAGCTAGCTTGATTCGCTTGATCCGTCCAGAGGACTGGGCTTATCGCCCGCAGGAGAATATGCGTTCACTGGTGGAACTGGTCCACCATTTTATTCAGATCACGGCATCGGACCTTGCGATTATGCAGGAGAAAGATGAGGCTGAAGTTGGTTTGGTGGAGAATAGCTTGTCGGGGATCGAGGACATTGAAAAACTGGAGGCGACCCTTTGGAGCAATTTGGAAACCTACAAAGCGTATATCGTTTCATTGAGCGAAGAAGATCTGTTAAACCGTTCAACCAAAGCTTTCTATATGGAGCATGGCCATTTGCAGGCCCAATGGCAAATTGAAACGTTAACACATGTATTCCACCACCGTTCACAGCTGTATAACTATCTCAAACAGCGGGGGCATGAGCTGAACTTTTTCATGCTTTATGCTTAACAATCTTAGAATGTGAGTGCATGGAATTGGCTTCGCCGGATGATCTGGCGGGGCTTTTTGATTAGGGAGTCTAGCATCTCTATTAAAATGGACATTATAACACTGTCATTTTACCGTTACATTAATAGATTCCAAACATAGAATACCGTATCAAAGCAAAAGGAGGTGATTTCTATGGCCATCCTTTTACCGTCACAGTTTTACAACTTGGCTGCAAGCGTGGGCAAATCGTATTATGAGAACCTGGCTGGAGGCGTCAATGCCAGCATCACGGTTAACAACGTTGGTCCGTTCCCAGTCGATTTGGTTGTTACTCGCGTGGATGCTCCTGTCATCACGTATTTAATCCCTGCCGGCAACAGCCTTACACTGTCTGTAAACTTGCTGCTCGTAGCTGCCTTATTGACTAGTGCGGCAGGTGCTTCTACAGGTACGATTCAAATTGCAACATCTGATTTCTGATTGATGTAATTCGCTTGTTGAGCCTCTGTCGGACATGTTGTCGACAGGGGCTTAAACTTTTTTTGAGGATAGATATGGCTGATGTGAAGGTGGTATCATATAGGATGTGTTAAATAAAACCTGTTGTTATAAGAATGATATTCTTATGCCAAACGAAAGGAAGATTTGATGTTGAAAAAGATATTCATCTACGTTTTGGGGGTAAGCTTGGGATTGTCTTTATTCCTGTCTCCGCATGCTATTCAGGCAGCTTCTGTCATGAGTACTCTCGAGTACAGTAACGGATCGACGTATTATGGAGAAGCCCAAAATGGAAAACCGCATGGATATGGAACAATGAGCTGGGGAAAAAGCAAAACCTACAAAGGAAACTGGGTTGCAGGCAAACGTTCAGGTCATGGTGTTTATAAAGTAGTTACGCGTGGTGGGGACAGCATTTCAGAGCTTAAGTATGACGGGTTCTGGAAGAACGACAAAAAGGAAGGGAAAGGTGAACTGCAAATTACAGAAACTTCACTGACAGGTGAAATGCAGGAAGCGAGAATTCAAACCGGAACATTTACAAAGGATCAGTGGAGTACCGGGTATGATGTTTGGCATATTACAGTAGCAGATCCTCCGTATTCTTTTATTTATAAAGATTCGAAAATGAGTCTTGAAATTTTGGGTGATGCCGGAAATATATTAAATGGATTGAAAGCCGGTTATTTCTTCTCGTTTACATATCACAAGGGAAAAGTATACAAAGATGTTGGTGTCGGGGATGAGTATAGCCCCAAGCAATTTAGTTCTTTTATTAAGAGTGTAGAAAAAGAAATTAAGCCTCATATCAATCAATTCGAGAAGCTGGCTCAGCAGTTATAGGGATAATTTTGAGTGATGTAGCGGGTATAACCCTTTTTTTGTTTACAAAGGCAGCTATTCGAGTAAATTCATTATAGATAGAAGTAACAGTAGACTGATGTTGGGAAACAGGAGGTTATTGGATAATGAACAGAACAACGTTTCTTGAAACCGAGCGGCTTGTATTCTCCACATGGAGCGAAGAGGATCGAGCTCTGGCCTCTGCTTTATGGGGAGATCATGAGGTGACGAAGTGGATCAGCAGCAAGGGATTCCTCAGCGAGGATGAAGTGGAAGCAAGGCTGGCGCTGGAAATAAAAAGGCAAGAGGAGGTGGGGGTGCAATACTGGCCCCTCTTTGAAAAAGATTCGGAAGTGTTTGTCGGGTGCTGCGGCTTGCGCCCGTATTCTCCGGAAGAAAACATATATGAACTGGGATTTCATCTGACCAGGGATTACTGGGGCAAGGGTTATGCGATGGAGGCTGCACGGGCGGTGATTGACTATGCATTTAGAGAATTAAAAGTCAAAGCACTGTTTGCGGGGCATCATCCGGACAATGACGTTTCGCGTCACATGCTGTCCAAGCTGGGCTTCGAGTATGTACGCGACGAGTGTTATGAACCGACTGGCTTGATGCACCCTTCCTATTTGCTGAAAAAGAAATAAATAATTTGCCATTCAGGACAGCTCATAGATTTAAAATGTATAAGCTTGAATGGATAGCAGTAGTGACCGTCATTTTTGGATAACTGGGTTTTCATCGTTTTTTTATTTCATTTTCAGCTTCTATTAAGGTAGTAGAGGTAAGATCATTCTTGTAAACCCCTTCTCGTGTTAGATAGATGTGTGACTGACCTCGCCGGACGCCGGTGAGGTATTTTTTTTGTTCATTTTATGGGGAATGAAAAAAACAAACATAAACAAAAATAAACAGAATGAATTTTTCTGTGTATTATTGACTTATAAAGATAAACAAAGGTATAATAAATGTGAAAAAAGGAACTTACTATTGTGCGTGACGGCCATTCTATTTTTTATCACAAGGAGAGAATGATGATGAACGTGACCCTTACCAACGAAACAACGCAGGCAGTTGGTTTCCATATCCCTTTTGTCCGTGAGATGGCGGAAATTACACAACATATGTGGAAAAATGGCTGGGATGAACGAAATGGAGGCAATGTTAGTTATCTTCTGGAGGAAGAGGAAGTTGCTAAATACAT
This sequence comes from Paenibacillus sp. NPDC056933, assembly GCF_042674385.1. Taxonomy (NCBI): domain Bacteria; kingdom Bacillati; phylum Bacillota; class Bacilli; order Caryophanales; family Paenibacillaceae; genus Paenibacillus; species Paenibacillus sp. NPDC056933. Next base: position 640,244 of record NZ_JBHUQN010000001.1, read on the forward strand.
CGATATCAACCATGTGATCCGCAGGATCAAACCCGCATTTTCGGTGCACGAACTGGCAGGGAAATATTTCATCGTGACTGCTTCGGGTAAATATTTCAAAAATGTACTGGCTGATCCGGAGAGCAATTTAGGGTTGTTGCGTGTATCGAGTGATGGTCAGGAGTTGGAAGTACTATGGGGCTTCAAGTCAGGGGCGAACCCAACGAGTGAATTACCTACGCATTTTATGAGCCATATTGAACGTCTGAAGGTCGATCCGAACCACCGGGTTGTGATGCACAACCATGCGACCCATGTGCTGGCGATGACGTTTATCCATGAGTTGGATGAGATGAAATTTACAAAAACGTTGTGGCAGATGTGTACAGAATGTGTGGTCGTATTTCCTGATGGTGTGGGTATTATTCCGTGGATGGTACCTGGATCGAATGAGATCGGACAGGAGACGGCTAAGAAAATGAAGGAATACCACGCGGTCATTTGGCCGCAGCATGGGATCTTTGGAACAGGCACAACGATGGATGAAGCCTTTGGTCTTATTGAGACCATTGAAAAGGCAGCCCAGGTTTATATGCTGATTCATGGTCACGAAGTCCAGCAGCGAATTACGGATGAACAACTGTTGACATTGGCTCAGGTGTTCGGTGTTACTCCACGTCCTGGCATTTTGGGCATGTAGGTTTGAGGGATCGAGAACGTATAAAAAAAAGAGTATCGGCACAGCTTAATACGGAATGGTCTTTGGTCTAGTAAACCGAAGGCCATTTTCCTTTTTTCGACGAACAAACGCCGTTTTGGTTCAAAAAAGTTCAAAATGCTGAACAAGATCGGCTTTGTTATCGATTATTGAATCGTAGTATGCATTATCACGCGCTGGCGTATTTCGGGTGAAATGACGTATTGTCATTAGCCCTATGATTTTGCATAATAACAATGCTTCACAGATGATGGATGGAAGGAAGTTATGATCATGCTTGGCAAAATGAAGAGAATCTTAATAGGCAAGCCTATGAAATCGGCTGAACTGGATGCAGAAAAATTGGGGAAATGGAAGGCGCTCGCGATCCTGTCCTCCGATGCATTATCGTCCGTTGCCTACGGTACGGAGCAGATCTTATTGGTACTCGTTGCGGCCGGATTCGCCGCCTTATGGTACTCTGTTCCCATCTCCATCGCCGTGTTGGGATTACTCGTCATTTTAATATTTTCCTACCGCCAGACCATATTTGCTTATCCAACAGGAGGCGGCGCGTATATCGTAGCCAAGGATAATCTGGGTACGGCTCCGAGCCTGATTGCCGGAGGGTCTCTGCTGGTCGATTATATTCTGACTGTCGCGGTAAGTTCGTCTGCAGGGACTGATGCGATTACATCAGCCTTTCCCATGCTTCACGATTACAGCGTAGTGATTGCATTGGTGATGATTGTATTCCTGACGATTATGAACTTGCGGGGAGTGACGGAATCCGCTTCTGTACTGGCGATTCCCATATATTTGTTTATCTTTTCGATTGCGATTCTGATTATATCGGGAGGCATCAAATTTCTTGCGGGTGGAATGGAAGCTGCAGCGCCTGAGTTCGGAACGAGCATGTCTCATGTGAGCATGTTTCTGCTGCTGAAGGCATTCAGCTCGGGGTGTTCGGCTCTGACAGGAGTCGAAGCGGTCAGCAACGCCATTCCAAACTTCAAGCAACCTGCCGAAAAAAATGCTGCGGGAACTTTGATGCTGATGGGCTGTATTCTGGGGGCCATGTTTATCGGCATCACGTTACTTGCTTATGGTTACGGAGTGAAGCCTGATCCCAAAGCCACGGTCATTTCCCAGATTGCCGAAGCCACGTTTGGCAGGGGTACGATGTATTTTATTATCCAGGGCGTAACGGCACTGATCCTGTTCCTGGCAGCGAATACGGCGTACTCGGCTTTCCCGCTGCTGTCCTTCATGATGGCGAAGGATAAATATATGCCGCATATGTTTATGGTCAGAGGAGACCGCCTTGGCTTCTCGAACGGTATCATTTTTCTCAGTGTGATGTCTGCATTGCTGGTGGTGGGGTTCAAAGGAAATACGGAAAGCCTGATTCCACTCTACGCGGTGGGTGTGTTCATTCCATTTACCTTGTCCCAGCTGGGCATGATGATTCGCTGGATCAAAGTCAAACCGTCCGGCTGGGGTGTGAAGCTGCTCGTCAATACGATTGGTATGCTGACCACACTGTCGATTACATTGATTTTTATATTCACCAAGTTTACGCAAACGTGGGTTATCTTTATTTTCCTGCCACTCGTCGTCTATGTGTTCATGCGTATTCACCGTCATTATTGCAACATCGCGGATGAATTACGGATTGATATCAAGCTGGAGAAACCGGTAAGAAAGGGCAATACGATCGTCATTCCGGTGGCTGGTATTACCCGGGTCGTGATGAACACAATCAGTTACGCGCAAACGATGTCAGATCACGTGGTTGCCCTGTATATCGGATTTGATGATGAAGCCATTCGCAAGATGGAGCAGAAGTGGGAAGAGTGGAACCCGGGTGTTCGCTTGGTTGTAATTAAATCGAGATACCGCAGCATTATGGGACCGCTCAAGAAATTCATTGATACCGTGGAATGGAAAACGGCTGAGACGGACCATATCACGATTCTCATTCCGCAGTTCATCACCAAGCATTGGTGGCAAAATGTACTGCATAACCAGACCAGCTTCATGATTCGCGCTTATCTGATCAATTACAAAGACGTGATTGTCACGACGGTACCCTATCATCTCAATCGTTAAAAGGCTTCGTCTACACTGGCATGAAAACAGTATATTTTGTGCGTACATGCAATTCATATGATCCCAGGAATATCAACTGAACATTTGAGTTAACGTTAAATATCCAGTTTTCTGTTAAATTTATTGGGTTTATATTTAATCGTTGTTCATTTTCCCTTAACACACAAAGCCGCATGAACATTCCCAAAAGAAGGGAGTTCATGCGGTTTTTTTTGCTGTTCACTAACCTTTGTTTGAAGTCTATATAACGTCCCTTGTTTGGTAAACTTGCCGATCCATGATTAACGCTGCGTTGATTCAGAACGGATGCTGCTGTGACAGTTGGCTTTTACACTAGATAACATGGGTGATGAAGTTCACACACCGAATGCGTAGATCAAGGGGGAAGAAAATCCGATGAGTGAGCTTGACAACCGGATCGGCTTGCCTGCTGCAAGACGGCGCGTGTCCAATACGAGTCAGCGCCGGACAGCTTCGCTGCGTGTGCAGCGGATGCGGGAGAACATGCTGGCCTATGGTTTCCTGGCACCATCGCTGCTTTTATTTGCAGTGTTTTTGTTTTATCCGATGTTCAAGTCGGTGTACCTGAGTATGCATTCCACGGACCCTACTGGACAGATTGCAGCCTATGTTGGACTGGACAATTTCAAGGCGGTGTTCCAGTCCGGACTGTTCCTGCAAGGCATGAAAGTGACGCTGCTATTTGTCCTGTTTACCGTGCCAACCGGCATGCTCGCGGCCCTAATTCTGGCGGCTCTGACACATAACCGTTTCAAGGGAATGCGTGTATTCCAGTTTGTTTTCTCTCTGCCAGTGGTATTATCTGTCGGTTCGTCAGCGGTCATCTGGAAGTTCCTGTTCCATCCAACCCTGGGCATGCTGAATTATGTATTAGGAAAAGTCGGAATTGACCCAATTCCCTGGCTAACCAGCCCGGATTGGGCATTAATTTCGATCTCCATCATGACCATTTGGATGAATCTCGGATTTAATTACATTATATTATCCAGTGGATTGCAGGGCATCCCGGATGAAATTTATGAGAGCGCGAAGATGGATGGCGCAGGTCCTTTGCTTACTTTTCGCAAAATCTCAATGCCACTGTTGTCGCCAACCCTGTTTTTTGTCACGGTCGTATCAATCATTGGTGCGTTCCAATCATTTGGTCAGATCAACATTCTAACCCGGGGTGGCCCGATGGACAGTACGAATGTTTTCGTCTACTCCATCTATCAGGAAGCCTTCGTTAATTTCCGCTTTGGAACGGGCAGTGCGCAGGCACTAATCCTGTTCGCAGTTATTATGCTGCTGACCCTGATTCAGTTCAAATGGATGGAAAGTAAAGTGCATTACCAATGAGAACGCCTTGGACAAAAACGTTGCTGTATGTGTTGCTTACCATCTGTGCGGCACTCGTGCAGTATCCGGTGCTGTATACCTTTTTCATGGCCGTGATGACGCCGGAGGATGCCAGTGCGTATCCGCCCCATATCATCCCGCGGTCCATAGATTTGTCCAATTTTGTGGAAGTATTCGATATCGTTCCGATTGGTTCGTTTATCGGAAATACGTTCCTGGTCGCAGGACTGACGATGCTTGGTCAGCTTGTTACAGCGAGCATGGCAGCTTATGCATTCGCGAAAATGGAGTTTAAAGGCAAAAACGTCATCTTCAGCATGTTTGTTGCCACGATGATGATTCCTTGGGAAGTGACCATGATACCCAACTATCTCACGGTGCGCAGCTGGGGCTGGCTGGATACGTACCAGGGGCTGACCATTCCGTTCCTGGCAACGGCGTTCGGTACTTTCCTGCTGAGACAATTCTTCATGCAGCTGCCGAAGGAATTGTTTGAAGCAGCGAAGATCGATGGCTGCGGGCATATCCGGTATTTTGTATCACACGTCCTGCCATTGTCCCGTCCGGCACTTGGAACACTGGCGATCTATTCGTTCCTCAGCATGTACAACTCTTATCTGTGGCCGCTGCTCGTCACGAACAGTCCGGAGATGAGAACCGTACAGATCGGGATCTCGATGTTGGAGTTCCAGGAATCCACCGCATGGAATCTGGTGTTTGCTGGCACGGCGCTTGTCATTTTGCCATCGCTGCTGCTATTGATCTTTGGTTTGAAACAGCTCGTCCGAGGAATGGCCGCAGGCGCGCTGAAGGGGTAGTAGGAGTAAGATTTGCTTTAAGGATTGAAAAGGTTGGCGTTTTGGTTACACAGGAGCGAATAAACAAGGCTCACTCTTGAAATAAGTCTTTCAGAAACTGCAAAAGTAGTGGAGGGGACGAAATCGATTCTGTAGAAGCGGTAGCGTTCGCCTTTGTCTCCGGAATTTAAACAATTAAAAACTAATTCAAAAAAATATGGAGACAACAGCGATCGAAGGAACGATTCGTAACCGGAACGGCCACCGTGCAGAACGTAAGCACTTATTGTAACGTGAGCCCAAAAAAAAGGAGAGCGATTATGATCGGGTTTCGTTTGAAAAAAAGAGGTACATTTGCACTGATGCTGGCTGCACTGATGCTGGTCATCTCCGCTTGCGGCGGGAAAACAGAAACAAGCAGTCCGGCAAGCGGCGCTGCTCAAGCGGATGCAGCTGCGGCTGAACCGATTCAACTGACATGGTGGCATTCAATGTCCGGAGCAGGAGAGAAAGCGATCAATCAGTTAGCTTCCGATTTCAACGCAAGTCACCCGGACATTCAGGTGAAGGCGATCTATCAGGGGAAATACGATGAAAGTCTGAACAAACTCAAGGCATCCATGGGATCAGACAGCGGTCCGGACATTATCCAGGTGTACGAGATCGGCAGCAAGTTCATGATCGATTCAGGCATGATTACACCGGTACAGCAATTCATCGACAAAGACAAGTTCGATCTGTCCCAGCTGGAACCGAATATCATTCGTTATTACACCATCGATGGCAAACTGAATGCGATGCCGTTCAACACATCGAACCCGATTCTTTACTACAACAAAGACATGTTCAAAGCAGCAGGTTTGGACCCAGAGAACCCGCCTAAGACATATGAAGAGTTTGAGCAAGCAGCCAAAGCACTGGCGAAAGACGGTAAACCGGGTGCATCCATGGCGATCTACGGCTGGTTTATGGAACAGTTCTTCGCGAACCAGAATGCAGATTATGTAAACAATGGTAACGGTAGAAACGGTACAGCGACTGAATCCATGTTGAACTCCGAAGCGGGCGTGAAGACATTAACATGGTGGAAAAAGATGATGGACGAGAAAACCGTCTCCAATCTGGGACGCAGCACAGACGATACGACCGCTGCATTTACCGCACAGCAAATCGGCATGACGCTGGACTCTACCGCTGGTTTGCGCAAAATTGTAGAGGGTGCTGGCGGCAAGTTTGAACTGGGAACAGGATTCTTGCCTCGTCCGGCCGATGCCAAAGAAGGTGGCGTCGTGGTTGGTGGCGCAAGCTTGTATATCATGAACAACAAATCCGAAGCTCAGCAGCAAGCTGCTTGGGAATTCATCAAGTATTTGGCTACACCTGAGGTTCAAGCCAACTGGAGTGTTGCGACAGGATACTTCCCAATTACGACAGCAGCCTACGATGAGCAAGTATTAAAGGATAATATGGCGAAGTACCCGCAATTCCAGACAGCTGTCGACCAATTGCACGCTTCCGCTGATTCGACAGCAACATCCGGGGCTGTTATGGGCGTTTTCCCCGAAGCCCGTCAAATTGTCGAAGGAGCAATCGAGACGGTCCTAAATGGACAAGGCTCACCACAAGAAGCACTCGATGCAGCAGCAAAGCAAATTACAGACAAGATTGCTCAGTATAACAGCACGGTGAAGAAGTAATGTGTTTGTTTTTAGGATTGGATGCGGCGATCACGCTGCATCCAATTTTTTTGTTCTAACAAGAGGAACAGTCTAACAATATTTGTTAATGATTCCGAAAATAGAATAGGGAGTTGAAATGGGGAGTCCAATAGGTATGAACGAAATTAAAAATGAGAAGGAGAGTAAAAGAATGAAAAAAATAGCCTTTCTAATCATGGTTTTTACATTGTTGTTTGTCTCAAGTGCTTATGCGGAGGATCGCAAAGTTGAAGATATTCAGCTTATGCCGGCTAAAGTCGAAGTAACAGTCGGGGAGAAAATCGATTTTGATGTGGCTTTAATTTATGATGAGGAGAATATGATGACCAGTGTTGATTATCCCTTTCTAGGTAACCATGTTGGTCTCTCAAAAACAGACTATACCATCAGCAAACCACATATACTCAAGTTATTGAGCAATGGGATGTTAAAGATAACGGGTGTGGGTTCATCCAAAGTTACCGTTAAGGTCGGAAATATCGAGAAATCGGTTGTCATATCAGGTAGCTTGAAGGATGCCATTGATGGAGGATATGCGAAGGACGGAGTTAATTTTCTTCCTATGAAAAAGGTGTTCGAGGCCTTGGGGGGAAATGTGAATGATATGGCACAGCAAAAAAACTTCCAAATTAATGTAGGGTCCACTGTGATCATTCTTCCAAAGTCGGGTACCAAGGCGACTCTAAACAGCGAGCCATTAACGCTGAAAGCCCCGCTTCTTGTCCATAATGGAGTGACATTGTTCCCGGCCTCGCTTCTCTCGGATGCTTTGGGTGGGCAGTTAGCTTATAATGCTTCGGACAAGCAGATGAATATATCTATTGATAAAGGAACAATGGCCGTAAATATTGAACAACCTCAGAAACAAAACGGTGGAACATCCTCAGTCCCAACCAAAGGAAAACTTTATGCTGTACCGGCTGCTGGGGATATGAAGGGATGGAACATTCTCAAGGGTCACCCCTATGAGAAAAGCATCCGTGTTTATTTCAAGGTGGACGGAACGACGGTACAGATCCATACTAAGGATATACGCAAGGTCGATCTTAATAAAAAAGTTACGTGGACAGATCTGGATGGTAAAAAACACACGAATACCATAAAAGAGTTGTATATTGTTTTTGGGAAATTGAGTAATGAATATACAAGTGAAATACTATATAAAATGTTTGGGAAAACCTATTCGGACTGGATTGCTGTATCTACAGTGAATGCGGAGAAATATGTTGACCAGTATTTGGAGCAAAAAGGGTTGATTAAACCATCCGGAAGCAATATTACGTTGACCCCAGACACGGAAGTATATTAAAAATATTTTCAAGTAATCTCGAATAGGTAAGTATTAGTTTCAACTATTGTATTTCTTGTCTCACAATATTCCACAAGAAAGTCTCTGGAACTGGAGATTTTTTTGTGGTTTTTTCTTTGTGTGGTTTTATCTCATTGTACATACCTGATTCAAAATTAACATTCCATTGATTGGGACTGATTCTGCTTTTAATACTTCTCTTTTACAATGGAGGAATGCGGCGGTCAAACTCGCATTTTTTTCTACGAGGAAATATATGATCAAAGTCCGGGCGCAGCAAATTCGGGGTAGATTGCATGTCGTTAAATGTCGAAATAGTAATCACAACGATTATATGTGTTAATTTAACTGACATTAAATGATGGGTTGTACACATTGATACGACTTTTAAAGATCGAAAAGACATGTTTTTAATCGGGAATTAGCCCTATATGACGAAGAGTGAGAGGAGATAGATTATTTTTGTAATGTATATGTTCTATTTTATTTCACAATAGAAGAATGTTGTTTACATCGGATTGAAGTTCAGTTATCTTATATTTGAACTAATGTACAAGCTTCATGAACAAATGATTGGAAAATCGACACATGGGGGTAGGTAAAAGATGCATTGTATGCAAATGAAAAGCTGGCTCAGGTTGTTCCTGGCCATGGTCCTGTTGATAACAGGTGCCATTCCGACCGGATTGTTCAACAGTAATGCCTCTGCGGCAGATGAGCCGTTAACGGTTGCTCAGGCCCAGGCGAAGAATTCTGACAAATCTATAGCGACTGTTGAAGGATATGTAGTAGGTTACTACAACAGTGGAAGCTCTATCCAGCTAAGTCCTCCGTTTACTTCTGACACGAACTTTGCACTGGCAGATCGACCTGATGAAACAGATGTGAGCAAAATGATGCCAGTACAAGTACCCACAACTGCTCCTCGCAGCACTTTTGGACTACAAAGCAATACTTCCTTATATCATTCCAAAGTTCGAATTAACAGCGTTAGTTTGGAAACCTATTTTACTGTTAACGGAATTAAAAGCACCGCTTCGACCATTTTCCAACTGATCGATGAGACGCCGGAAACCAAAGTGGCAAACGTCACAGCAACTCCATCCTCGGGTGCAGTTCCAGCAGGCACACAGGTTACACTGGCAACAACTACAGTTGGTGCAGCCGTATACTATAAGTTAGATGATGAAAATGCTTTTCTCCCATATACAGTGCCAATCACAGTGAATGATACGATTCACATTGAAGCTTATGCACACAAAAGTGGATTGATGGATAGCGATATTACGCTTCTTGACTATACCATCGTCGACAACACCCCCATTTCAATCTCCGAAGCACGAAATAAATCTGAGAATACGCCTGTTACCGTACAAGGGATTGTAACCTACCGAGAAGAATCGGGTGGATTGGCGAACTTGTACATTCAGGATGATCATGCTGGAATCGTTATTCGTGGAACGGACGCCACTGTAGAGCCAGGTGATCGTATTGAAGCTTATGGACCACTGACGATCTATAACGGTTTGCTTCAGGTAGAGAAGGACAAGACTGGATTTCCAGGCGGTTATATTAAGGTCTTGGATAAAACACAAGAAATTCCTGAACCGGTTACATTGACATCCAAAGATTTTACGCCTGCTGAAGGCGGAGGAAAGGGTACAGGTGGCATCTATGAAGGGATGCTTGTCGAAGTCAACGCGGTTACAGTGACAAGAAGCAGCAGTTCCACCTTTTATGCGACAGATGCCGATGGCGGAGAGATCACGATCTATGCCAAAAATAGCCCTACTTCACTCGCAACAGGCAAAACATACGAAAAAGTGACAGGGGTTATGACCTATCATACAAGTTATGGTCTTGAACTGATTCCACGTACAGCAGCGGATGTTGTCGAAAATCTGCTGTCTGTTACAGCAAGTGTTCCATCAGGCGGTATTGTCAAAGGATCAACAGTGACATTATCCTCGCCAAAGGCAGGAGCAGAAATCTATTACACGATTGATGGGACTGAGCCAACCCAAACATCTGCAAAGTACAGTGTCCCGATTACATTAGAAGAGGACACGCTTGTTAAAGCGATTGCTGTATCAGGTGGAAATACAAGTGATGTGTATAGCTTTACTTACAAAGTTCTTCATGAACTGGACAATCTTAGAATTCACGATATTCAAGGGACTTCCCATAACTCTTTGTATGATGGTTTGGCTGTCCAGAATGTCGAAGGTATTGTGACTTATGTTGTAAATGCAAATTCCTTCTATATACAGGAAATTCCTGGAATGGAAGATGGCGATGTGAAAACATCCGAGGGCATACTTATCTATAAGTCTTCTCATGGAATGACAGTAGGCAACAAAGTGAGGGTGTCTGGTCAGGTCAAAGAATATGCAACAGCGACGACTGAGCTGTCAACGACAGAGATTGTGGCGACAGCAATTCATGTTGAGGACAATAACCTAGAGCTTCCTGAACCTGTGATTTTGGGAACTAATGGTCGAATTATCCCTAACGTGATTGATTCAGATCAGTTCGGGGAGTTTAACCCGGAGACGGATACGATCGATTTTTATGAAAGTCTGGAAGGCATGAGAGTTCAACTTGATAATGCAACGATTATCGGTCCGTATTCCAGTGAACCGGGTTTGGCAGTTGTCGTTGACAATGGTTCCAATAATCCGGTACGTACACCAGCAGGAGGTGTCATCCTCACTGCGGATGGTACAGAACCATATGAGAGTACGCTTAATCCGCAACGTTTGTTCATTAACAAAAAGCCTGCTCAGGCGGTCAAAACCGGTGACAAGCTTACCGAGTCCGTCAAAGGTGTTATGACGTATTCCAACGGAAATTTCAAGGTGAATCCGGAGGGGAACCTTCCAGTCATCACTTCCGGGGGGCTTGAACAAGCAACAACAACGATTCAGCAGGCCGATGGTAAGTTGACAATTGCAACTTTCAATGTGGAAAATTTCAGCAAGAAGGATGCAGCGAGAGCTGTCAAAATCGGTGGAATTGTAGTCAATAATCTAAAAAACCCTGATATTATTGGCATTATGGAAGTACAAGATAATGATGGAGCTACAGACAGTGGAACAACTGCTGCGGATGCAAGTTTCCAAACCCTGATTGATGCTATTGCATCTAAAGGTGGCCCTACCTATAAATACACGGATATTGCTCCAGAAAACAATAAGGATGGTGGAGCTCCGGGAGGGAACATCCGCGTAGGATTCCTATACAATGAGTCACGTGTAACCCTGAAACAAGGAAATAAAGGGGATGCAGTGACGGGTATCCAAGTGGAATCGGACGGGAGCTTGTCCCTGAATCCTGGACGCATTGATCCAACAAACGATGCTTTTGCAAGCTCGCGTAAACCGCTCGCCGCGGAATTCGAATTCAACGGAGAACGTGTTGTTGTGATTGCAAATCATCTGAATTCCAAAGGCGGCGATCTGAAGCCTTACGGAAGCATACAGCCTGCGACAAGAAGCAGTGAGATTCAACGTGCACGACAGGCGACTGCTGTGAACGGTTTTATTAAGGAACTGTTAAGTAAAGACCCAGAGGTAAATGTTGCTGTACTTGGCGATTTCAATGACTTCCAGTTCTCCAAAACATTGAACATTGTTGAAGGGAATGAACTGGACAATCTGGTAAACAAACTGCCAGAGAACAAGCGTTATTCCTACATTTATGATGGAAACTCTCAGACACTGGATCACATTCTGGTGAGCAAAAACCTGTCTGATGCTGCAGCAATCGAAGCTGTTCATGTGAATGCTGATTTCGAAGACTCTCATGGACGCGTCAGTGACCATGATCCGCTGCTCGCCCAGCTAAGCATTGGAAGCACAGCGGAGGAAGGCGACTTCAACCTGCGTGTATTGCATACCAATGATACGCACGCGCATCTGGATAACATTCCGCGCCGCGTAACAGCTATCAAGGAAACACGCAATGATAACACCCTTGTGTTGGATGCAGGGGACGTATTCTCTGGTACGTTGTATTTCAATCTCTTTAACGGTCTTGCGGATCTGGAGTTCATGAACATGATCGGATACGATGCCATGACCTTCGGAAACCACGAGTTTGATAAAGGGCCAAGCGCACTGAAAGCTTTTATTGAACAAGCGGAATTCCCGTTTGTGAGTGCCAATATTGACTATACCACGGATGCGAATTTGGGTAGCCTGTACAACGGTACCATTGGAAATCCAGGCGAGAATTCTCAAATCTATCCGGCCATTATTACGGAAGTGAACGGTGAGAAGGTTGGAATCTTTGGCTTGACGACACCGGATACCGTATCCCTTTCCTCGCCGGGAGATGATCTGAAGTTTAGGGATTACAAGGCAAGTGCTCAGGCTACGGTGAACATGCTGAAAGATGAAGGTATCAACAAAATCATCGCGCTGACCCATCTGGGTTACGCGGAAGACCTGAAGCTGGCAGAAGCTGTGGAAGGCATCGACATTGTGGTTGGTGGTCATTCACACACCATTCTGAACAAACCGGTGGTTGTGGATACGCACATGGACCCGACGCTTGTGGTACAGACAGGTGAGTATGACGTTTCGTTGGGTCAACTGGATGTAACGTTCGATGAAGCGGGCGTGCTGAAAACATGGAACGGCAAGTTGTTGAACCTGGATGCGAAGGATGCCTCTGGAGCATACGTCTACGCCAATGATCCGGAAGCAACAGAGAAACTGGCAAGTTATGCAGGGCCTCTGGCCGAGTTCAAAAAAGAAATTATCGGTAAAACGAATGTATTCCTTGATGGAGAACGCGGCAGTGTGCGCAAGCAGGAAACCAACCTCGGTAACCTGATGACAGACGGCATGCTGGAGAAAGTGAAATCCATAGTGAAGGAAAGCGACGTTAAAGGATATGTCGCCATCCAAAACGGTGGAGGTATTCGGGCTTCGTTCCAAAAAGGAGATATCACGTTGGGTGATCTGCTAACCGTGATGCCATTCGGCAACAACCTGTCTGCATTAAAAATGACAGGTAAGGAAATTACGGCTGCGCTTGAAAATGGCGTGAGCGGTGTGGAAACAGGAGAAGGGCGTTTCCCGCAAGTTTCAGGCATGCGTTTTTACTACGATTCCACGAAGCCGGGTGAGAAAATTGATGCGATAACCAATACGGTGACCCAAGTCGGTCAACGAGTCCTCAAAGTACAAATTAAAAATGCCAATGGCACGTATACGGATATCGATCCAAACGGGTACTACATCGTCGCGACAAACTCGTTTATGGCTAACGGTGGAGACTTCTACCGTGCCATGAGAGTGGCGAAGGATGATAACCGTTACTATGAACTGAATCTGGTGGATTATGAAATCTTCCATGAACATTTGGACCGTGTAGGTACGGTAAATCAGACAACGGAAGGACGGAGTACCGATCTGAAGGGAGCGCCACTTCCTAGTGACGGGAATGGAAGCAACCCTGGCAATGGCGGCAATCCGGGCAGTGGCAACAGTGGTGGAGGTACAACGACACCACCAACACCGGTAACGCCAACAACACCAACAACACCAACAACACCAACAACACCATCCGTCCCGGGTAATGGAAATGGCGGAGGAACCACGCCAACCAATCCGGGTACAGTTTTAAAAGATATCGGCAATCACTGGGCAGCAGCTGCCATCGAGCAGGCCATTTCCCGGGGAATTGTGAATGGATATCAAGACGGTAATTTCCGTCCGAACGCTCCGGCAACACGCGCCGAGTTTATTGTGATGCTGGCAAGAGCATTTGAACTTCCAGCCAGCACTAAGGCGTTGACGTTCAAGGATGCTTCCAAAATTCCGGCTTGGGCCCAATCCTTTATTGCTCAAGCTGTAGAACAGGGAATCATCAGTGGATATACAGATGAGACGTTCCGTGCATCCGGCAAAGTATCACGTGTGGAGATGACCGTTATGCTTGTAAGAGCATTGGGGCTACCAGTTGATTCGAAATCCACTTTAACCTTTGCAGATGCGAATAAAGTACCTGCATGGGCCGTACCTTACATCGCAGCTGCATATGATGCAGGACTGGTGAAGGGTACAGGCAAGAACATGTTTAATCCGCTCACTGAAGCAACTCGTGCTGAAGTCGTGACATTGCTGATGTCAGCAAGGGAGCTGCAATCCAAGCAATAAAGATCGAATTCATATACCACCGAAACAGGCTGAAATCAGTTTATTCTGAAAGGCTATCTCCGATAATAAAACGAAAACGGCTTGCAGACTCTTATCTGCAAGCTGTTTTTAATAATTGATGACTGTTTATTTTCACCGAGGAAGGTATAGTAGACAGACTTATACCAAAAAAAGACCCCCGAAAATAAAATTTTCGAGGGTCTTTTTACCAAATTCAGGTTTATCCATCTCAATCTGGTTTAATTATCTTTTAAATCTTCAATAGAACTAATGTCCATATAGGTTGGTACAACCAGACCTGTTTTGGCACCGTCCATATTTGGACCGAGATCATCGATCTGATCTTTGTACTTGTTGTAATAATCTGCAGAGGTGAGCGGCAGCCATGCAGCTGGAGTTGCATCCACATCACCATTGGCGATACCGGTCCACATTGGACCAATCTCTACCTGAAGGGCGGTTACTTTGTAACCCAGTTTTTCTTTCAAAATGTACTCCAGCAAGTTGGTACTTGCAATTTCGGAGTCCCAGGCTACGTAACTCAGTTTAATGGGATCTCCATTCACCGGGGTCAGACCTTTGGTCCATTCAGCCACTTTGTCGCTATGCTTTTCGGCAAAAGCTGCTGCGGCTTTTTGGGGATCCTCTCCGTCCTGAATGGCGACCATGATTTCACCCATATCCTCAGGTGTCCAGGAGAAGCGATCCAGGAATTCATAAGCGACAGGTTTGTCTTCCTTTAACCCTTTACGGGCAATGGTATGAATTTGTTCGGCTTCGCCATAGACGCCTTCCGGATCGTCCAGGTATTTCAAGTCATATGCGTTGAACATCCAATGCGGTGTCCAACCGGTAACGATAATTGGATCTTTATTCTTAACGGCTTTATCCAGCGTAGCTGTCATTGCAGCTCCTGAACCTTCAACCAGTTTCCAGTCAGACAAACCATATTTCTCAATGGCACTAGCTGTGGATTTCATGATTCCGGCACCTGGATCGATACCGATAATTTGATGATTTACTTCATTTCCCACATTGGCATTCGCCGATGGAGTAGAGGAAGATGCACCTGTTTCCAGATCTGCAATCGAATTAACGTCTGTCATGTACGCAGGAACAACGAGCCCTGTACGTACACCGGTCATGTTGGCACCCAGATCATCCACCTGGTCTTTGTAACGTTCCCAGTAGTCAGCGTGAGTCAATGGCAGCCAAGCTGCTGGAGAGGCATCTACGTCGCCTGAGGCGACACCCGTCCACATCGGTCCAGCTTCAACCTGCAGGGCGTTAACTTTATAGCCAAGCTTGTTTTCCATAACATATTTCAGCAAGTTGGTACTTGCTATTTCGGAATCCCAGGCTACATAGCTAAGTTTAAATGCATCGCCGTTAACTGGCGTCAGACCTTTGGTCCATTCGTTAATCTGATCTGCATGTTTCTCAGCGTAGTTTTTAGCCGCTTCTTCTGGAGATGTGCCGTTTTGGATGGCGCTCATCATCTCGCCCATTTCATCAGAAGTCCACTTGAAACGGGACAGGAACTCATAAGCAACCGGGTGATCCTTTTTCAAGCCTTTACGTGCGATGGTATGAATTTCTTCTGCATCACCAAAAGATTTTTCCGGATCATCCAGATATTTCAGATCATATTTGTTGAACATCCAGTGTGGAGTCCATCCAGTAATGATGATCGGTTGTTCAGCTTTGAGGGCTTTGTCCAATGTAGCCGTCATCGCTGCACCAGATCCTTCAATGAGGGTCCAATCCGTCAAATGATAGTCATTGATGGCTTTGGCAGCGGACTTCATAATACCTGCACCCGGGTCGATACCAATGATCTGATAATTGACTTCTTCGCCAATAGCATTAGCTGAAGTGTTGTTACCGCCGGCAGAAGAACTATTGCCACCAATAAAGTATTGTGAGAAACCAGCTACGAGTACAACCAGTGCTGCCGCAGCCGTAATCCAGGCTTTTTGTTTCGACGAGATGCGGGAGGTCTTCTTACGACCTGGCATAAACAGATTTTGCGTGAAACGGTCGAGCACAATCGCGAGTACCACGACAGCCAGACCTGCTTCAAATCCTTTACCGATCTGCAACTGCGTTACCGCACGATAGACTTCCGCGCCAATACCCTGTGCACCGATCATGGAAGCAATAACAACCATGGACAGCGACAGCATGATAGTTTGGTTAATCCCTGACATGACAGTAGGCAATGCAAGAGGAAGCTGTACTTTGAACAACTTTTGCATGGATGTGGAACCAAAAGCATCTGCTGCCTCAACGAGTTCGCCAGATACCTGCTTAATGCCAAGATGAGTCAGGCGAATCGTAGGTGGAATCGCAAATATTACGGACGCGATAACACCGGGAACCACACCAAGACTGAAGAAAGTTACAGCTGGCAGCAAGTAGACAAATGCTGGCATGGTCTGCATAAAGTCAAGCAATGGCGTAATAATCCGGGCTGCGGTTCTGCTGTATGCAAGCCAAATTCCGATTGGAACACCAAGCAGGATGGAGATTAATCCTGACGTAATAACAAGGCCCAATGTATCCATCGATTGGGACCAATATCCGAGGTTATCTACGAGCAGAAATCCAATAACCGTAAACAGGGTTAATGGTAATCGCCCAACAAGATATGCCAGTATACCAAGTATTACAATGAACAGAAGCGGATGGGGAAGCATGAACAACCCGGAGAAAAATCCGACAACCTCCTGAATCACGATAGATATCACTTTAAATAATCCGGAGAGCGAAGAGCTCATCCAGTCAACAATGGCTTCAATCCACGATGCTAGTGGTATTTTGGGAATCATTTGCAAGTTCCTCCTTTACTGCAACTTCACCGCTAAGTGCGCCAAGCAGGGCACCGCGGACGATAACACCTTGCAGACGACCATTTTCGCCAACGACAGCGAGCGGCACATGGGCTGAACTTACAATTTCGAACAATTCATGAATCAGGGTTTCAGGCGATACAGTCGGCCCATCCGTGATCAGAATATCGTTCAACACTTTGTTTTCGCGCATTGCACGGGTTGCATCTTCTGCTGTAATGACACCAAGCAGCTTCTTCGAACGGTCAATGACAAACAGGTTGGAAATACCACGTTCGCGCATTAATTCGAGGGCAACACGAGGACCACGGTCAAGCGTAATCGTTTCAGGACGTCGCATAACATGAGATGCGGTAAGGACCTTGGACAAGTCCACGTCTTCGACGAAGCGGGCCACATATGAGTTGGCCGGTTGAATCATGATTTCTTCCGGAGTACCGATCTGTACGACTGCGCCGTCTTTCATGAGGGCAATGCGATCGCCGATGCGCAGCGCTTCGTCCAAGTCATGGGTAATGAAAATAATAGTCTTTTTCATTTTATCTTGAAGCTCAATCAACTCATCCTGCATATCACGACGAATCAACGGATCAAGTGCACTAAAGGCTTCATCCATTAACAGTACTTCCGGATCATTTGCCAGCGCACGAGCCAAACCTACACGCTGCTGCATCCCGCCACTCAGCTCATCCGGCATTTTATCTTCCCAGCCTTTAAGGCCAACCAGTTCAAGCGAGGTTTTCGCTTTTTCCCGACGTTTATCTTTATCTACCTTTTGAATCTCGAGTCCATACTCCACATTATCGAGAACGGTACGGTGCGGGAATAACGCAAACTTCTGGAACACCATGCTGATCGTTTTCCGACGCACTTCGCGCAATTGTTCTTTGTTCATCTTGCGTAAATCTTTGCCATGCACGAGAATCTCTCCCGATGTCGGTTCAATCAGACGATTAAACATCCGAACCAGCGTCGATTTACCACTTCCTGATAGTCCCATGATGACGAAAATTTCGCCTTCTTTAATTTCCATGTTGACCCGGTTGACACCAACCGTTATCTGTTTTTCTTTGGCCAACTTTTCTTTACCCCAACCTTGCTCCAATAATTGAATCCCTTGCTCGGTTTGGGGGCCAAACAGTTTACTTACATTCTTAACTTCAAGTATGGTCATGTTTTCACCCCTTCTGATGTGTTGTGCACTTCGAACGGCTTTCAGCATCCACAAGCCCATACACTTGTGCGCCCAGCCACGAAATCCGGTAATTGCTTCGCTTCCCGTCTTTCTGGGTAACGTTTTGTATTCTAACAATACTTAACCTGTATAGCAACTGAATAAACAGTACATAATGTTTGTACAGTAAAAACTGTACAAAGTTTTCCGTCCATATGCTCTGTCATCCTCCTTATTTTGGCTAATAAGGCATCTTTACATTTGATATCGCTTTTCCTACAATAGAAAATAAGCTGAATTAAAGCTGTTTTTATTGGTTAAAAGATAGTCGTAGGCAGATGCAACCTGGTAAAGTTCCCCTTAACATACATTGGGTAGCCTAAAGTCCTCTGGCATATAGGATGTCCTGCAGGATACTTTCCCATGTAAGCAGGATCTTAAACCGTTGCAATTTATTTTGCCAAGACTGGGAATGTTCAGAATGGAGGTTGCAAGCATGGGCTTGGACCATTTAGAAGAGGAACAGCAAGCAACCGTTCTCAGAATCCGTAAACGCGTCATTGAAGCCATTGGACGTAATATGGATCTTTACGGAGTTACGCTGTCCACGGGACACTTATATGGATTGCTTTTTTTTGCAGACAAACCAATGACCCTTGACGATATGGGCCGGGAAATGGAAATGAGCAAAACGAGCATGAGTACCGGCGTACGCACACTGCTGGATCTAAAAATGGTGAATAAAGTATGGAGCAAAGGCTCCCGGAAAGACCTATATGAAGTGGAGTATGACTGGCATCAGACGTTTACGGATTATTTCGTGATTAAATGGAGAAAAGCCGTGGAGAGTAACCTGCAGGTACTGCGCAAATCCATTGATGAATTGAATCGTTTGATTTCTGACCTGGATGAACAAGCAGATGCTGAACTTCTTCACATTCTTATGGAGGACAAGCATAAAGTCCTTCAAGCAGAAGCCTATTACAAATGGTTGGACCGATTGATAGATACCATGGAAGATGAAGAAATATACAAGCTGGTTCCGAAGGAAGAAATTAAGGAACATTAATAACACCAAAGAACCCTCTCCAGACTGGAAAGGGTTCTTTGGTGTGCCTTCACTCATGCACAGACAATATACATAGTATGCTAATGAAGTGATCCGGTTGAGCACCGCGATAAGTATCATACAAGTGTGGTGTTTTTGAAAAAAGTTTTCGCCATAAAAAAAGAGGATACCTCGAGCCGTTTGGGCTGTAAGGTGATCCTCTTCTTGGGATATATATGATTTTAGTTAGGTGTTACCAACAGGATATCGTCCAGGAAAACATCACTAAGCGACTTTTTGCCTGTACCATTCGCTTGGACGTGATACAAACGGTACAAATCATTTGCGTTGATGTAGAACATTCCCGGAACATCCGCCATGAACTGGAATGTATCCCATTCATCTCCGGCAAGCTTGGTTACTTTGAGAGAGGGGTTAACGGAGTAGAGGCCATTGGTGCCCGATATGTATGCCATTGTTGGTGTGCCATTGGTGAACTGATTGCCCACATAGCTGACATTACTCAGATTCAGATTGACAGATTTAGATATCTTGTTGCCAGAAATGGTTTTGGCGTATGCCTTTTTATCAGCATCCACAATAATCATTTTATCTGTACCTAATGCGTCCACTTCTCGAATGCTCTTGCTGTGGACCTGGAGCGTCTTGCCTGAAGCGGTCAATGCATAGGCTTTGCCAATTGCATAGTTATAGTCCTTGTTGCTGTCCAACTTGATGCCTTTGTTATACACATAAAGGTTATTGCCCCAGCCACCAGAATAAACTGCGTTGACATCGAGCTTTGCTTTTGGGTTAACAGCTGTGGCTTTGCCTGTGTTGTAGTTAACCTTATACATCACAACAGCATTGGTGGAATATACCTGTTCATACGGGTCGGTATTGACCATGAGTTGAAGCTCATTTTTGGCTGGGTGCATAAAATAACGACCTTCTACTGCGCCTGCAGCAATCCGCTGTACGGCTCCGCTGCCATTGGATGCTTTGGAAACGATCCAGGTATTTCCGTTAACGAGCGCGTTATAGTATACTCGGCCTTTCGTTACAGTGAGGAGCGGAAAATCTGTATCCGCTTTGTCTGCAATTTTTTTGACAGTCGAAGCCTCACTGTCACCGTTCGCACGATAAATTGCACCTTTGGTGTCCATATAATAGATGAACCCGTTGTCTGAAAAGTAGTTTAACACCTCTGTAGCATACGTTTCGGCTGAATCACGTGATCCGTCATTTGGGACGCGAAGCAATGTTGTGGACGATTTGGATTGTGTGTAGTAGAGGTAAGAGCCTGCCTCGACAAGGTCAACCCCTTCGAAATCCAGCAAGACTTCAGTTGTGTTACTTCCGTCACCGGATACTTTGTACAATACCCCATCGGAATCATAGTACACAGTAGATTGGCTGAGCGAGGCTGCTTGCGCGGCGTTCCCGCCTCCCAGTGTCGCTGCTGCCAGCAACGTAAACAGCAGCAAGGCGCAGATGGTACGTTGCACCCGTGAGGACCATTTGTTCATAAATCAATCGTCACCCTTCTTCTTTATGTATGTAATAAATACCTTAACACCTTAAGTTATATCGGCAAACTATGGAAAATATGTTATACATCTTAGTCAAATATGATCGACAGATATGAAATTGAATTTTATTAAAATTCCCACTCGGAAATGCATCTGCATCCGTCATAGCCAACGTCTAACATGCTGCAAAAAAATCAAAACACCGCGCGCAAGGGGATGCACGCGGTGCAAACTTAAATCTGACTTTCTGCCAGCTGCTGCCGGCTGTTCCACAAGGTGACCAGCCGAAGCAGAGCGAAACTGATGAGCAGAAGCACCGCTCCAATCAGGAGCAGCATGAATGGACTAATTAGCAGCATGCCGCTCGCCTGACCGGCAATCAGTGCAAGCAACGGAATGACCACTAATCCACCCAGTTGATAGGCTTCCTGGAATCCACGAACCTTGGCCGAAATCAATACATTAAACAAAATGACCACAAGACTGCATGCCGGAACCACCCAGAGAACGAGAATGATCCAGTTCAGATTGGGGAACATCCATTTCCCAAACATTGGGTACATCAGGATATTGGCAATGATTCCGTAGATGATGAATGTAGTCCAGGATAACAACAGGGAAGGAATGAGAGCAGCCAGCACTTTTCCTTTGAACAACGTATCCATACTCATCGGCGTGAAAAGAAGACCTTCTAATGTCTTCCGTTCCTTCTCACCTGCAAAGCTGTTCGCCGTCAGAATGCTGGATGCCATCACCGGAATGATGAGAAACAACGGGGCAAACATGTACAAGCCCAAATAATAGACAATACGATGGTTATCCGTAGGCATGGAAACGAGCTGGGGGATCTGGCCGGAATGGGTTAAGGTATCCAGTGTATCAAGCAGTAAGCTCATATTGCCCAGGGAACGAAGTTCCATCCTTGAGGCTGTCCACAGAAGGACTGCGGGCATGATGATACCAATTATCAATGGAACGATCAACATGGGCAACCAGAGCTGAACACTGGCTGTGATGGCTTGAATGTCTTTGCGTACAAGTGCACGTATGGCTTGGCGGTTATTCATGATGGTGTGCCTCCCTAATAGCAAAATAAATACTTTCCAGATCACTGCCCAAGATTCGTGCCTGATAGACTTGTCCGCACTCTGTTAATCTCCGCAGCAGAACTGGAATCTCATCACGGGATTGGAGCTGAAATATCGCTTTATATGCGGAGATCACTTCCGGCATATATTCTGTTAAGGACAGCCAGCCGTTCGGTATGGTCGCTTCAACTTCAATTCGTGGTGTGGTCAGATAACGGTTCACAATCTCCTGCTCCGAACCTTCTTCCACTTTGCGACCCTTTTCCATAAAAATATACCGGTCACACACGGCCGAGAGCTGGGACAGCACGTGAGACGAAACGAGGATAGTCATGTTTTCCTCCTGGTTCAATCGACGAATGATACGGAGTACCATCTGGATTCCGTCAGGGTCAAGTCCGTTGGTCGGCTCATCCAGAAAGAGGATGGAAGGGCGATGCAGCAGCACCCGCGCAAGACCTACGCGTTTTTTCATGCCTGTGCTGTAGGTGCCGACTTTCCGATGCTGATAATCCTGCAATTCGAACAGATCTACGAGTTCTTCGATTCGTGCTTTGGCATGTTGTACACCGAAAGCTTCAGCGAAAAAGATCAGGTTGTCACGTCCGCTCATATTTTCATACAATCCGCTCTGTTCGGTTAGTGTGCCGCATAAGGCTAGTACGTTCTCCGTCTCACGGAAGGGATCAAGGCCGTTAATGCTCACTTGTCCACCCGAAGCGCCAAGAACGCCGTTCATGATGCGGATCAGGGTGGTTTTGCCCGAGCCGTTGGGCCCAATCAGCCCGGTAACGCTACCTTTTTCAACCTTAAAGCTGACATCGTTCAGTGCCTGATGCACTTTAAATTGCTTGGAAATGTTGCGAACTTCAATCATGTACATTCACCGTCCGATCTGAGTTTGGAGATTATACGTCCAACCCGATCATATCGTTCAAATGAATGTCAAAATTAAAGTTTCCTCCTTCTTAAGTCCCAAACGCATGCAGAAACTTCACCCTAAAGTCTGGAGAAATCGGGTCTCAGGTTTGTTTTCACTGTACCCATTACCATGTATTCTGGTTAAAAGGATGCAATATCCCGTTTCATTGCCATCCATAACGTGGTAATTAGACCTAAGGCCTCTTACATATCTGGAATGCCTGAATATTCATCTAACGCCGGTCTTGGTTAACCAGGGCCGCTTTGACGTCGCCGCTTGACGTATCCATCCGGTGAACGCCTGTTTCCAAAAAAGTACATAATCTATTCGTCTAACACATCATATGCACACATACTTTCTGGGGCATCTGATGTATTGGACTATGAGGAAGGTGAGCGAAATGACAGCATCCAATGAATATCGCTTTCAAGTGAACCTGAGCGGTATGATCCAGATTTTATCGAACCATCTATACAGCAGTCCCAAAGTGTTTTTGCGTGAACTCATGCAGAACGCTACCGATGCCATTACAGCCCGATCGGAGGCAGATCCTGGCTTTCAGGGCGAAGTTCGCGTGGAACTGACCGGAACAGGTGAGCATCGCACGATGATGGTGGAGGACAACGGTATAGGCTTGACTGAAGCCGATATCCATGAGTTCCTGGCAATGATCGGACAATCCTCAAAGCGGGGGCAACAAGCTCTGCTGGATGGAGAGACTTCTTTTATCGGGCGGTTCGGAATTGGGTTATTGTCCTGTTTCATGGTGAGTCATGAAATCGTCATGTTGACGCAATCCGCGAAGGGCGGACCCTCCATGGAGTGGCGAGGCAAGCCGGATGGCACGTATACGATTCGGCAATTGGACGTACAGTTGTCCCCGGGGACGAAAGTGTATCTGCGCTCCACATCGGATGCGGCCCATTATTTTGATACGGAATATGTGAACGAAGCCTTGTTCTATTATGGAGCGCTGCTGCCTTATCCCGTTACGCTGCATAGTGATGGTGTTCAGCATATCGTAAACAGTCAGTCGCCAACCTGGTTGATAGAGCCTGAACTCGCGCGGGGACGCAGAGCGGAGGTGCTGGCTTTTGGTGAACGCTTGCTTGGAGAGAAGTTTCAGGATTACATTCCACTGACAACCGCTTCTGGCCGTACAGGAGGCATTGCTTATGTGCTGCCCCATGCCGTTAATCTGAATGCCAAGCGTTCCCATCGGGTGTATCTGAAGAGAATGCTGATCTCGGAAAAGGCCGAGAATATTTTGCCGGATTGGGCTTTCTTTGTGAAATGCCTGATCTGGACGGATGAGCTTCCACCGACGGCTTCACGGGAGCATTTTTATGAAAATGAAAAGCTGGAAGAGGTACGCTCCGAACTCGGTGATGCTCTTCGTCAAGGGTTGGCCGACATGGCAGAGAGCCAAACGGAGCGGTTGCAGAAGCTGATACGTCTCCATGCCCTGTCGATGAAGGCACTGGCTGTGCAGGATCAGGAATTTTACGCGATGATTCATCGCTGGCTTCCGTTTGAGAGCACTCGTGGTCATCGGGAACTGGGCGAGCTAATGGACGAGGGAGAGACGTTGTACTTCACTACCTCGGTGGATGAGTATCGCCAGATTCACCATGTCGCCTCTGCTCAATCGATGCTGGTTATTAATGGTGGATACATCTACGACAGTGATTTGATGGCGATGCTGCCACTCGCAGTACAGCATGTAAAGACGGAACGATTACATCCGGATGAAGTATCCATGAGTTTCACCGACGTGCCGCCGAGTGAACGGAACCAGTATTATGATGCGCTGCGCCTCGCTGATTCTGCATTACAACGTTTCCGCTGCCGTGCAGAGGTCAAAGGGTTTAAGCCAGCGGATTTGCCTGTGTTGTTCACACTCTCGCAGGAGTCTTCCACGCTCCGTGCATTGGAAAAAGCAAGCGAGGAGAGTACAGAGTTGTTCTCTTCTGTCCTTGGTTCATTGTCTTCAGGGATTAGTTCCGCAGGATATTCAACCTTGTATCTGAACATTAACAATCCTATTATTCAGCGAGTACTGACGGCACCAGATGCCCAAATGACCCCGATTGCCATGGAGATGTTGTATGTCAACGCGCTGATGATGGGTCATTATGCGATGAATCGGCAGGAGCTTGAGGTGCTGAATCAGGGCATCGTTCGGTTTATAGATTGGGGATTGCGTGCGAATACAGATCGTAGTAAGGGGGATGCCTGATGAAGACAGAGCTGGATTTTGAGGATCTGATGGAAGAGGCCTACGGCTTGCCAAATGGAATAGCGAAGCTGGGCATGCTGGAGCAAGCGGCAAGAGTAGCCGATGTGAATGGCATGGAGGAAGAAGCGTACGAGGCGCGTTCGGAGATCGTGGAGACGGCGACATTTTGCGGTTATCCGATGAAAGCACTGATTGCTTTTTCCTGGCAGCTGGGCAAGTTTGATCAACAGCCTGAACAATATGACGAAGAAACGTTAATGTGGTCGTACAAATGGATTTTGGGCGAGTTATCCAGCTTCCCGGAAGTGTCTCGCGATAAAATGATGGAACTGCTGGAGGACTTCGGACGTCGCTTCAAGTCATTTGGATACAGCGAACGTTCGTATTGGTATTATCGTTTCCGCATATCCATGGATCTTGGGGATCTGGAGGAGGCTGGAAACAGCTATACGAAGTTCAGAAGCATGGACCGTGACTTTATGAGTGATTGTGAAGCCTGTGAGCAGGATGAGATCATGCGATATTGGATACTTGTTGGAGATGATGAGAAGGTATTGGAAGCGGCGAAGCCCATTTTGAAAGGGCGAATGAGCTGTGCCGAAATTCCGCACCTGACCTTATCGGAGATTTTGATGCCATTATACCGACTTGGCAAGATGGATGAAGCTGACAAATATCAGCCCAAAGGTTACCGCATGATCAAAGGACATAATGATTTTGTGCAAAGCTTTGCCGAGCAGATGGAGTATCTTGCACGCACGAACCCGGCGAAGGGCATCGATGTATTGGAAGAAAGTCTGGTGCTCGCGATGGATCATGAAGATCCGTTTGCCAAAATGATGTTCTATGCCAGAGCCGCACAATTGCTGCGCCGCTGGGCCGACGAATCTCCAGGATACCGCTTGCGGCTTCCCGCTTCATTCCCCTATGAAGGAGATCCGGGAGATTTACATAAACTGGCTGAATATTTTGCAGCCCATGCCAAAGCATCTGCTGAGAAGTATGATCAGCGTAATGGCAATCAACATGTCTCTTCAATGTTAGGCGAAGTATAGCCAGAATAATTCACTAAAGCGCTAACGAACTCAGCGTCACTAACCAAAGCAGGCTTGTTCATAGGGGAGGAAGATCCTCCTTCGAACAAGCCTGCTTATCTTTTTATACTGTAAGTATTATGAAGTTGGTATTCAGTTTGGTATTCAGCTTATTCAGGAGTCACGGTTGCAGGCGCGGTTGTATCTTCAGCAGGTTCCTCATCTAAGGAAGTTTCCGCTTGCGGCTGCTTTGACATCAGATCAGCTACGATCTTGTCGGTAGGCTGTGTAAACAATTGGTACATAATCGCGGCTTCCTCCTGGCGGATCAGTGGTTTGCGTGAGAGGAAATCGACTGATCCATCCTCCAGCACCTTCACTTCCGGACCGTGTATGCCTAGCTTAATCATCATCTGGATCGCAGGCACTGCCCAGGCATCTGTCTGCCCGGCCAACTTCACATCGACGAACAGTTCGTTCGGGTATTGCAGCTGGAGTGTTCTCCAGATCATCACCATCGCTTCCTGACGGGTGATGATCTGATCCGGCTTGAACTGTTTCTCATCTGCACCCGTGATCATGCCGGATTCATAACCAAGCTGAATGTAACCGGCAGCAGGGTGTGTAGCCCAGTCGGTATCCGCAGGTGGCGTCGTTTTGCTAGCTTTCAGCCCGCTCATTTTAAGCACATCTTCAATGAATTCAGCCCGTGTAACGGCATTTTTGGGTTGAAAAGCTTCACTTGCATCATTGGTATAGTATCCAAGCGATTGTAATCCATAGATGGCCTCAGCATACGGACTGTTCGCACGGACATCACGGAAGCCTTGAGGTTTCTGCCCTTTCTTCTCATATCCGAATGGATTGAGGTAAGGTTCTTTCATATAGATGGTTCCATCAGCATTTTCCTTGAACGCCGTGAATTGGCCTGTTAATGCATCCTTGAAGAGATGATCTTCAATCTGAATCAGGTTACGTGAGCCCAGAAAAACATCTGAAATACTCAATTGTCCGGGCTCGTTGCCGCTTTCTTTCAGGGAACTGACAATGGTGCTGAGTCGCAGATCTGCGTAAAGCCCAGCGAAGCGTTGCAGTTCATCCGCAGATTGAGGCGTATACTCCTTGAACTTGACCGGCTCCGCATATTGCGGGAAGAACGTCTGGATAAAGGCCGGATAGAACAGATTACGAAGTGCTCCCGTCTGGTTGTAGGTAAGGAAGACACCTGTGTTTTGCTCAGGAATTAGGAAGAGATAAGAGCTAAATCCATTGATGTCGCCTGCTTTGGTAATAATTTTGGAACTGCTGCCTGCACCCGGAAGCTGAAAAGCAGCTTCGAACCCATAAGTGGTGTCAGGTAACAGCGGATGAATGGACGAGCGGTATTGTTCCATGCTTTTTACTGTAGATTCTTTCCAAATACGTTCGTTATCCTTCACACCATTATTCAGGAAAGCGATCATGAAATTCCCAATATCCTCAGCCGTTGACAGCATGCCGCCTTGGGGCATAGGCGTTGGGGAAAGGGTGTACAGATCCAGTGGATTATGGGCCGCATCATAGGCCGTTGCAAGTTGGTTTTTGAACTTGCCGTTCAGCATAAAACTGCTGTTATCCATACCCAGAGGTTTGAAGATATGTTGCTGCATATACGTCTCGAACGGCTCGCCGCCGACATTCTCCACAATCATGCCAAGCAGCAGGAAGGAGAAGTTATCATACATGTAGGCGCTACCAGGTTCCCTAACGACAGGTGGCATATGTAACTTTGCATAATCCTCCATCGATACGATTTTGTCGAAGTCATCATGGATGTCTTCCTGCTGCGGGTCGCGAATCTCGAATCCAGTGGTATGTGTAAGCAGATTCTCCACCGTTACAGGTTTGTCAAAAGGATTATCGAATTCCAGCCCCTTCACATAGGTCTGAAAATCAGCTTTTAAATCCACCTTGCCTTGCTCCACGAGCTGCATGACAGCTGCTGCCGTGAACGTTTTGGAGACCGAGGCTATGCGAAAGGTGGTGCTTTTCGGATCTACGGGCGTTTTGCTCTCCAGATCAGAATAACCATACCCTTTCTCAGCCATAACTTTTCCATCTTTGACGACGACCACGGAAGCACCAACATATTGGGCCTTGGCTTCGGGGGAATCAAAGAATGTGTCGAGAAATGCTGTGGCTGATTCGCTCGTCAGAGCTGTTGCTTTCCCTTTTTCGTTGACCACAGCAGATGCGGTCTCCGCCTGCACGGCGGGTGCCCATAGACTGAGGGAAAGGACCAGCGCCATGAGCGCCCCGGTTAGGGAGGTGAGCCTGAAGCGGGTGCTTCGATTGGATAAATGCATGCAAACACTCCTTTTAAGAAAATTTTACAAAATTAGACTTCACCGTGTATTACTGATTACTGACTCTTTAGGTTTCACGATAGTAGAAAGTCAAGAGGCATCTGCACGTAACCGTAGGTCACTTTGACCCGCTGAAGGCCGAAGCGACCGTCGAAAAAATACGAGTGCACCGAGACCCATCAATACATACAGGATGGCCATGGCATATGAAGGCAGAAAGGCCCCAATCGACAGCCCAAGACTACCCAGCAGAGCGGCCGCGTTATAACTCATACCATCGACAGCCATATAGGCAGCACGGTCCGAATCGGGAATCATGCCAGCAAGCAGCACCTGACGTACAGGAGCATACATGAGTTCACCAATGGTCAGCAGTACAGCAGATGTGATAAGCAGCCAGGCCCAGTTACTAAAAGCGAGCATACTGAAACCGGCGGTGTACATACACATGCCAATCGTCATGATAGAACCGGATTGGAAGCAACCCATCCATTTCGAGAATGGAAAGGCCACCAAGGCTACGAGTACAGTGTTGATGGCCATGATCAGACTGAACATCTGCAGTCCGGTGATGTCCCAACTGAACAGTTGGGCACTGAATTCACTTTTCAGACGAACGGCGATGTATTTATCCAATTGGAATTCCAGCGCAACAGCCAGCACCGTTGCGGTGAAAAACACCATAAAACGTCGGTCATTAAATACACCACAATAAGTACTCAGCATATTCTTCCTTATTGGAGCATCCGTTTTATTCGAGTGTGTTTTATCCATTGTTTCGTGAATATAAAACAAGAGGATAAATAGTGTAACCAGACTCTCCAGCCCTACCAGACTGAACAAAATAAAGCGGAAGGACTCGAATAATAACCCGCCCATCAGCGCACCGATCGTAACGGCAACGTTGGTGGTCCAATATTGCAGTCCGTACACATACTGACGTTCATGTTCATTGCTCACGTCCACAATCATGGCATTGGCAATGGGCATGGTGATACCTGAACTGACACTGCTGAGCAGAAACATGACACAAGTCAAAAGCACTGAATCCATCCAAGGCGAGTTGGCAGCGGCCAGCCAGAACAGGGCGAATACTTGCATACTTTGGGCGATCACCATCAGTTTCTTTCGGCCGATTCGGTCAGACCAGTACCCTGCACCCAAGCCAACGATCATGGAGGCCACAATATTGACGGTTAGCAGCATGCCCGCCCAGCCTGCACCAATTTGGACGCTCAGGTAGATCGCCATAAAAGGAATGATGGATTTCTGAGTCAGATCCGTGAAAAAATCAGTAATGATGCGAATTTTGATGTTGCGGTGCAATTCAGTGTATTTCATATGTAACTCTCTTCCTCTCCTGCTGGTCTTGTCGATGTACCTGAGTATAATGGAGGAAAACCTGAAGAAAAACTGTAAACGCACAAAGATGTATTTCGTATTTTAATCAGGGCAGGAAAAGGTGGGGGATTTGTGGAGGTCATCGAACATTACATACAGTTGCGTAAGGCCTTTCCGAACGCAGATGAGGAGGAGGAAATACACACAACGATTGGTGAACTTGCGGAACATTTATGTTGTACAATGCGCAATATGAATCTGATTATGAATAAATTCATGAATCATGGCTGGATCAACTGGAGTCCACAACGTGGCAGAGGCAGAAAATCAGTGCTCGTCTTTTACCTGCCGCTGCTTCAGGCTGCTCAGGAACGGTTCGACCAACTCCTGCAGGGGAACAAGTTGGAGGATGCCTACGTGCTGGCTTCAACAATGCCATTTTCGATGAGAGAAATGTTGATGCAAGGATTACAGGGCCAGTTCGGTCTGCGTTCTGATCAAGATGCTCGTGGAAGAATGGATACGCTGCGTATTCCACAGGAAACTCCCTTTGAGACACTGGACCCAACGCAAGCTGCCATGTGGGGAGAAGTTGGAATTATTGCGGAGGTATTTGATCGCTTGGTACAGTACAACGCTGAACGCCAGGTTTGTGAACCGAGCCTTGCTGTTGCATGGGAGAGCAACCAGGAGGGAACGGTGTGGACATTTTATTTGCACAAGGGCATACGGTTTCATCATGGCAAGATACTCGATGCAGAGGACGTTAGATATACGTTTGAACGGATTCTTTCAGCTCAGGAGAGCCCTTGCAGGCCGCTTTTTGACTCGATTCATCGGATAGAGACGTTGGATGAGCTTACGGTGCGCTTTGCGTTACGGTTCTCCAACTATATGTTTCCGGATCTGATGAGCAGCATGAGTGCTTCCATCTTGCCCCGTGATATGGAGCTGGACCCGATGCATCCGATTGGTACGGGACCTTACCGGTTGACGCGCAATCATCCCAAGCTGCTTGTCCTGGACGTTTTTCCATCCTATTTCAGGGGCAGGGCGTTCATTGATCGGGTTGAAATATGGCAGCTTCCCCAGTCGGGTCTGGTGGAGTCGGTGATCAAACAGGACTTGTTTCCGGACGGACAAGCTCGTTCAGTACAGCATGAGGTTCAGGGCGGTGTGTACATGACGTTTAATATGCGAAAAGAAGGCCCGCAGCAGGATCTATACTTTCGCCAGGCTGTTCAGCACCTCATGGACCCACAGGAGATGGTGGAGGCCTTGGCACGCACAAGTGTACAGGCTGCCTATAGCCTGGTTCGGGACGAGTCCGGGGAACAGTGGATGACTGGACCAACAGATAAAAATGAGCATTCGGAACAAAATGTACCCATGGACTCTCCAGAGCAATCTGAGCACGAGCATCTGTTTCTTCCACAGGCATCGAAGCCGCGACCTGAACCTTCTGCTGATTCTTCTCTTGCACGAGCTTCTAAGCTATTACAACGCAGCTGCTACGCAGGCCAAATCATGGAGGTGTGGGTAGAGGAGGGTGAGAAAATGGAGGCAGACATGGTCTGGTTTGCACAGCGCTGTGAGATGATTGGACTGAAGGTGCATGTTATGCCAGGTAATCCGGTAAATGCCGTATACCATGATGAGTTTTCTTCTTGCGATTTGATCTACACGGGTGAGGTGTTCGATGAACATCTCACACTGAGCCTGCTAACGATGTATACGTTCCAGAATACGTTACTTCTGATTGCGCTTGATGACCAACGAAAAAGGGAGTTGGAAAACGAATGCAGACACGTCGTTATGATTCGGGATACTACGGAGCGATTGCGTACGCTATTGCTGTTGGAGCATCGACTCATTCAAGAGGCGTTGTTACTGCCTGCGTACAGCTTCAGGGAAGAGCATGCGCACCATGCCTCGCTTCAGGATTACCGTGTAAGGGCATTTGGCATGCCTGATTTGCGTCGATTATGGGTGAAGCGCAGTCCGGTTACGGACGAAGGTACTGGGAGTTATCCGGCGTATATCCCATTGTGGTAAGGGTTTGGTCACTACAATGGGATAGGCCGTTAAGGATGTTTTTTTAGACTGAAGGTGACTTCTTAAATTCTATGGGCGTTGTACCCGGCTCAAGCAGAAACGGAATGGATAGAGCGTTGATGCTATCATGTTCATCCGTCTTGAACGTAAACGTAAGCTTCAGGCCAAACAGGACGAGTTCAACGGCAAAAGTATCTTTTCCGGTGTATTCCATAGGCATTTCGATCGCATTAAGGATGGTCTGTAGTCCTTCATTCGTCTGTTGAATGGTTAATTCGCCATAACCCGGATGGGTGAAGGTTCCCACATATGCAGTTACAGGCCGATCATGGGGATGAACTTGAGGTTCCTCCGTTTTCTCCTCTGCCGGGGTTTCTGGCGTTGTTGGATTTTCTAGAGATGTTGCGGCGACTTCTTCGGATTCAGTCGATTCCCCGGTTATGAGTTTGGTTAATTTGCTGCTCCAGTCCACGGCCTCCAGTCCAAGCAGACGATCGATGATGTTAAAAGCAGTTGTGTAGGGAACAATGCTCCCGTTGGTATTACTAAGGACTACGACACCGATCTGTTCCTCCGGTAAAAAGGCAACCTGTGAAGCGAATCCATCGATTGCTCCACCGTGATGAATCATGGCGTGTCCGCGATAAGGTTCGATGAACCAGCCGAGACCGTAAGTGCTAACCGGAAGCTCTGTCCCTTGGAACGGTGAATCGCAAGGCATTTGCGGTCTGTGCAGAGTAGCCATTTGTTCCTTGGAAATCAGTTGTTTCCCGTCAAGTTGCCCTTGTTTCAATTGGAATTGAACCCATGCGATCATATCAACCAGATTGCTGTTAATGGAGCCAGCAGGACCTACGGCATCAATTTTCCGAAAAGGTATTCTTATGTTCTGCCCGTCTTTTTCCATATAAGGCAGGGCAAAATCGGGTTGAAGCTGCATCTCATCGACAGAGAAGACACTTGAATTCATCCCGAGAGGGTTAAACAGGGACTCCTGAACAACATTCTCCCATGAAGTTCCTTTTAGCTGACCCACCAGATAACCAGCCGCCATATACATCAGGTTCTGGTACTGCCATTTATTCCGAAAGTCCTCATTGGGCTCCAGATACTGAAGCGCGTTTACGAGTTCTTCTCTGCTCCGGGATGAGTTATACCACACCATCTCGTGCCTCGGAAGTCCGGAGCGGTGACAGAGCATATCGCGAATGGTCAGACGTTCCGTGGCAACCGGATCGAACATTTTGAAGTCTTTCAAATACGTTCTAACAGGCGTGTCCCACTTCAGCATATCCTGATCGACGAGAAGGGCAGCGGTTGCCGCTGTAAAAGCTTTGCTACTTGAACCGATGGCAAACAGAGTATTCGGGGTAACCTCCAGTTTGGACTCCAGATCGCGATAACCGTACCCTTTTTGCAAAATGACTTCATCCTTGTGGATGACCGCTACCGCCAAACCTACACCTTTCCATTGTTGCAGCTGTTCTTCCACAAAATGATCCAGTCCATCCAGCCTTGCGTGAAGATAAGTTGTGTTCATCGTTTTCCTCCAATTAAAAATAGACTTTGTACATCAGTTAAGCCTGGTATGTAATAGCGTTGGTTGAGTTGTTATCTGTATTTACTATGAAGATTTTGGTTGGTTTTTACATCCTACCCGAGACTGATTTTGTTACAAAATGGAGTGTTCACAGCATGGACAGTGGCATGCTTGTCAAACTAGTCCGCATATATCGAACAAGTCCCTCATAACATGTACTAATCAAGTAGGGGTTCTGCTGTACGCACAATCCTGAAGTGAAAACATGTGCTAAAGGGGATGATGTCATGCGCCGAATATCATGGATGCTTGCCATGGTATTGGTCTTATCGGCCTTACTTGCTGCGTGCGGGAAGAAGGATGCGGCAGCCGTGGTCAAAGATCTGAACGAAGTCGTAGGAGAAATGGAAAGTTATCAGGGGGCAGGCATCATGACGCTGCATACCGGAGATACGCCGCAGCAGTACAAAGTCGAGGTATGGCATCAGAAGCCTTCGTATTATCGTATCGCGTTAACGAATGCCAAAAAGGATGTAACGCAAATTGTACTGCGCAATGATGAGGGGGTATTTGTCCTGACGCCGAGCCAGAACAAAAGCTTCCGTTTCCAGAGTAACTGGCCGGATAACCAGGGCCAGGTTTACCTCTATGAGACGCTGATCCGCAGCATCACAGGTGACTCGACCCGCCAGTTTGCCGATGAGAAGGAGAGCTATGTATTCGACGTAGCTGCCAACTATAATACACATGCATTGGTCAGACAGAAAATATGGCTGAACAAAAGCGATTATGCACCGAAACAGGTAGAGGTTTCGGATTCGAATGCCAATGTGGTCGTTGATGTGAAGTTCGATAGCTTCAAATTTGGCACCGAATTTGAGAAAGACGCTTTTGACATGCAGCGTAACATGACTGCAGCTACCCAAGATGGCAGCAAGACTGGTAACTCAGGCGCTGCTCCTGCTGAACAGACAGGTAAGGGGGATGGTAAAGAGCCTGCCAATCCTCAAGCTGCACCAGAGCAAGGTTCTGAAGCGAATCCAAGTGGAACAGTTAGTGATGGACAGACGGGTGTGAGTGATAACACGGATCAGCAAGGTTCAGAAGATCCGGCCAGTGGTCAGGGCACGGAAGAACCGACATCGGCCGAGCCGGAAGGTTCAGACAGCTTTGGGGTTATTCAGCCGACCTATGCACCGGAAGGTGTCAAACTGAAAGACGATCAGATCGTGGAAGGGTCAGGAGACTATTCGGTAATGCTTCGTTATGAAGGAACATATAATTACACGATTTTCGAAGCAAGGCCGCAGGACAGAGCCGTGTCGCTTGCGCCATCCAGTGTAGTTGATCTTGGGTTTACTTTCGGGATGTTGAGTGGAGATGCCTTACAGACACTTACATGGATGACCGATGGGGTGGAGTACCGAATTACCAGTGCAGATTTGCCTGTAAATGAGATGGTCCAAATTGCAACATCCATGCAGGAAGAGTCAGGGAAATGATTCCGAAAGTATAGTCGTCTTAACATGAGGAATGCTAAGAAGCATCGGAGATATTATCTCCGGTGCTTTATTGTATAGGCTGTGATCTTCCCTGTAAAATATCAGTGTTTTGTACCAATTCAGTTTAGTTGAATACAATTGTATCAACCTGCAACAACCTCGCGTAAGATGAATAAGAAAGAATCTCCGTGCACTCAATAATGCAAAACAAATGCAAAACACGCTTCTACGCAGGAGGAACCGGGTAAATAATACCGTATAAGCAGATTAGTCATGTTATGGTGAGATGAATATCTCTTCATTTGTCTGGCTTATGGGTCTTATTCTGTGTTTTCCCCCGACTTCAGGATAACGCTCCTGTATGTGTTTTGGACTGCGGATCTTCTGCTCATTTGACAGTCACATGCTGGAGCATTACGATGGAGTCTGATGTGAGCCGGATTAAGATGACTAGAGAAGGTGACTTAACGTGCAAGAACAATATCGGCCGACCCAAGCGGAGATCAATTTGGATCATTTGTGCAGCAACGTAGAAGCTTTCCGCGAAGCATTGCCGCAAGGCATGAAACTGCTCGCTTGTGTGAAGGCAAACGCCTATGGGCATGGAGCAGTGGAGACGGCCAGAGAACTTGAACGAGTTGGCGCGGATTACTTAAGTGTAGCTTTTCTTGACGAAGCGCTGGAATTGCGACAACACGGGATTACGCTTCCGATTCTCGTATTGGGTTATACATCGCCTGAAGGTATCGCTGAAGCCTGGAAACATGATGTAACCATTACGCTGTTCAGCAGGGAAGTACTCGAAGCAATCCACCATTTGGAGACAGGTACATCCCAACGCAAGCTAAAGGTTCATATCAAAATCGACAGCGGCATGGGCAGGCTTGGCCTGTTGCCTGGCGAAGAAGCTCTGGCTTTCATACAGGAAGTCGCGGCGCTGGATCAGGTGATGCTTGAAGGCATGTTTACTCATTTTGCCAAAGCGGATGAAGAAGACAAGACCTATACACTGGAGCAGTATCGACGGTTCCGAGGCGTGGTTGAAGCGCTGCGGGATCAGGGATGTGTCATCCCGATTATACATACGGCGAACAGTGCCGCCGCCATTGATACACCAGAATTGTCCTATGATATGGTTCGCGTGGGGATCAGCCTGTACGGATTGTATCCTTCGCCAGAGGTGAATCATCAGGTGGTGAAGCTGTCCCCGGTATTGACACTGAAAACAAAGGCGGTTCTGGTCAAAACGCTGCCGCCCCACTGGGGGATCAGTTACGGAACCCGATATGTAACACAAGGGAATGAACGAATAGCGACATTGCCTATCGGCTATGCAGATGGATTTTCAAGAATGCTGACAGGTAAAGCCCAAGTGCTTGTACGCGGCCGCCGCGTTCCCGTCGTCGGTACGATCTGCATGGATCAGTGTATGGTGTCGCTACAATCTTTTGCAGAAGAAGCAGAAGAAATTCAAGCCGGCGAAGAGGTTGTTCTCATCGGTCACCAGTCTGACGGCGTTATAACCGCAGATGAGGTGGCAACCCAGCTGGGTACGATTCCCTACGAAGTGATCTGCATGATGGCGCATCGGATTCCGCGGGTTTATACCCGTGGTGGAACAGTAGTCGCCAGAATCAATCCTCTTTTGACATCCTGACAGGTCGACTGGACGCTATTTCCAGGAAACTTTTTTTCAGAACAGAAGGAAAACTGTCGGAGCATCTCGAATTATGAAGGATGACTGGGATGAAAAATCCTGAAAAGAGATGTTTGCTCTGTACGAATATTGTTCCCCGTGTTTATAATGGAGTACAGCATACTTGATATACTCGGGGCATATATATTCCTTTGTATAAAAGTTCTGGAAAAACGTAATACTGGTTCACAATGGCGAAAGGTTTGTGGGGGTGGAAGAAAGGTGGCCAACTTGCAGAACACCAAGCGGATCATGATCAGTTTGCCTGATTATCTTTTGCAGGAAGTGGATGGCATCGTAGCGCTGGAGAATTCCAACCGCAGCGAATTGATTAGGCAGGCCATGAAGCTGTATTTGACGGAGCGTAAGAAACGTTACATCCGTGAATCGATGCAGCGAGGGTACATGGAGATGGCGAAGATTAACCTCACCATGGCATCCGAGGCCTTTCACGCGGAGGAAGATGCGGACAGCACTCTGGACCGCTTAGTTAGCGGGGTGTAGACATTGATCGTAAAACGCGGTGACGTTTTTTTTGCGGATCTTTCTCCCGTTGTCGGTTCCGAGCAAGGTGGAGTCAGGCCGGTTCTGGTCATCCAGAATGACATCGGCAACCGGTTTAGTCCTACTTGTATTGTGGCGGCGATCACCGCCCAGATCCAAAAGGCAAAGCTGCCGACGCATGTGGAGATTGATGCGGCGGCACACGGCTTTGACCGGGACTCGGTTATTTTGCTCGAACAAATACGGACAATTGATAAGCAGAGGTTGACCGACAAGATTACCCATCTGGACGAGGAGACCATGAAACTGGTCAACGAAGCTTTACAGATCAGCTTGGGCTTAATCGATTTTTAAGGCATCAGGCAGTTGTTTCTTTGTTCTGCCGTGCTATCCGTTGACAATGGATGTTCCTTCACAGGAGCACACAATTTCAGAACGCAATCACAGGAGCGTACTACAGCCTCACGGCGGTGGTGCGCTCTTTTGATTAAAGCTCCTTGAAAGCGTAGAACATTGAGAGGCTTTTCGTTATAATGATACCTGAGAAACCGTTTACGCCAATCGACATATATAGAGGTGGAGGAGAAATATGAGCATTTATATCGACCAGAAGAAACTTCAATTTCATTTACAGACTCAAAAGGCAAGCTATGTATTCCAGGTACTGCCTTCAGGATATTTGGTACATTTGTATTATGGCAAAAGACTGCGTGACACCGATCTGAGCTGGCTTCACGTGCGCACAGAGCGTGCTTCGTTCAGTCCGAACCCGGTACCGGAAGACCGGACGATCTCGTTCGATACCTTGCCGGTGGAACTGCCGGTATACGGCACAAGTGATTTCCGTAATCCGGCGATCCAGCTGGAACTGGAGAATGGCTCTACGGTATCTGAGTTTACGTACACAGGCCATCGTTTGGTTAAAGGCAAAACAGCCCTTTCTGGACTGCCGGCAACGTATGTTGAATCCGATGACGAAGCAGATACGCTGGTCATTGAACTGGAAGACCGTGTTTCCGGGATCAAGATCGATCTTTCTTATACAGCTTTTACGGCATTTAATGCCATTACGCGTTCTATGCGGATCATTAATGAGAGCGCTACCTCGGTGAATATTGCACGTGCCCTCAGTTCTTCCGTTGACTTCCCTCATGCAGATTATGAATTATTGCAGTTGTCAGGAGCCTGGACACGGGAACGTGATATCGTTCGCAGACCGCTGGCTTCAGGCTTGCAGGGCATCGAGAGCCGTCGGGGTTCAAGCAGTCATCAGCAGAACCCGTTTGTCGCGCTGATGACGCCAGGTACGGATGAGGATCAAGGTGAGGTCTACGGGTTCAGTCTGGTCTACAGCGGCAGTTTTACCGCACAGGCGGAAGTGGATCAATTCCAGACCACTCGTGTATCGGTAGGAATCAATCCGTTTGAGTTCAGCTGGAAGCTGGAGCCGCAGGAAGCGTTCCAGACACCTGAGACCGTTATGGTCTATTCGGCTGCAGGACTGGATGGCATGTCGCAGTCCTATCATGAACTGTATCGGGAACGTCTTGCACGTGGCAAATTCCGCAATGCAGAGCGTCCGGTTCTGGTCAACAACTGGGAAGCGACATACTTTGGCTTCGATGCGGACAAGATTGAACAAATCGCACGTGCTGGACAGAAGCTGGGTATCGAGCTGTTTGTCTTGGATGATGGCTGGTTTGGACACCGGGACAGTGACAATTCCTCGTTGGGCGACTGGATTGTCGATAAGAACAAGTTGCCACAGGGTCTGGATGATCTTGCGAATCGTGTGACTAAACTGGATATGCAGTTCGGATTGTGGTTCGAGCCGGAGATGATCTCGCCAGATAGCGAATTGTACCGTGCGCATCCGGACTGGTGTCTGCATGTACCTGATCGCCGCCGGACGGAAGGTCGTCAACAGCTGGTACTCGATTTCTCCCGTCAGGATGTACGCGATGAGATTGTACGCATGTTAACGGATGTTCTTGGCTCTGCACCGATCACTTATGTGAAATGGGACATGAACCGGAATATGACGGAAGTGGGTTCGGCTTTACTTCCGGCAGACAGACAGCGCGAGACGGCACACCGTTATATGCTCGGATTGTATGAAGTGATGGAACGCATCACTGCATCCTTCCCGAATATTCTGTTCGAGAGCTGTTCGGGTGGTGGTGGCCGCTTCGATCCAGGTATGCTGTATTACATGCCGCAGACGTGGACAAGCGACAATACGGATGCCATCTCCCGCTTGCGTATTCAATACGGTACGAGTCTTGTGTATCCGGTGAGTTCGATGGGATCACATATTTCGGCGGTGCCGAATCATCAGGTGAACCGGATAACTTCACTCGAGATTCGCGGTCATGTCGCGATGTCGGGCAACTTCGGATATGAGCTGGATTTGACCCGTTTCACAGAGGAAGAGAATGCTATCGTGAAGGCTCAGGTTGAGCTGTACAAGGAAATTCGGGGAACGATTCAATACGGAACGTTCCGTCGTTTGCTAAGTCCGTTTGAGGGGAATGAAACGGCGTGGATGTTTATTGCACCGGATGGCAGCGAAGCTGTTGTATTCTACTTCCGTGTGCTGTCCGAACCCAATGCACCGCTCCAGCGTCTGAAGCTGAAGGGTCTGGACCCTGAAGCGGATTATCGTCTGAAAGGTGGCTCCGAGACATTTACCGGGGATGCGCTGATGTATGGCGGGATCTCGGTAGGCAGCGCATCGGGAGACTATCTGAGTGAATTGTTCCGGTTCGAGCGCGTCTAGATAAGTAACTACAGATTATTTACACGGATACTACGATGACAGAACAACCTTCCAATCGCTGTTATCCCCAGATTTTTCGATTCTCTTTTCTCAAAGGGAAAATCCGGAGATAAAGGCGAACGCTTCGCTTTTTCAGGTTTTTTCTGTCCTCTCCGTTATCGTGTAAATGAGCAGTTTCACTTATTAGATTGCTATTGTATTTAAAGTTTTAAAAAAGGAATGACCGAACAGCGTCGCATTGACGTTTTTCGGTCTTTTTTTGACGTAATGGGGAAGGCTGGAGGAAGACGTAATTCTGTCAGAACTTGTATGCCAGTGGAATGATGGAAATCTGGTCGTGATTTTGTGATAATATAGGGTAGAGTGGTTGAATCAAATGATTCAATCAAAATGTAATTACAGCAGCAAAGCTGCCCTGAAATGATTGTAACAAACGATTCAGGAAGGAAAGAGGGATTTATTTTGTCTGAACAGGAAACGGTTCTGGAACCCAATGAAGAAACAATAAAGGCGGAACGCCATGAACGAATCATCAAACAGGTAGCCAAGGAACTGTCACTGTCCTTGAAGCAGGTCCGCACCACGTCGGAGCTTCTGGACGAAGGCAATACGATTCCATTTATCGCCCGCTACCGTAAGGAAATGACTGGAGAGCTGGATGAGAACCAGCTGCGGCTCATTGAAGAACGCATCGTTTACTTGCGCAATCTGGAAGACCGCAAAGTGGAAGTCATCCGTATTATAGAGGAACAAGGCAAGCTGACCGGAGAATTGAAACAGTCTATCACTCAGGCAGTCAAGCTGCAGGAAGTGGAGGACTTGTACCGTCCGTTTCGTCAGAAGCGGAAAACCCGGGCCAGTGTAGCGAAGGAAAAAGGTCTTGAACCGCTCGCTGTCTGGATCTGGGGTCAACCGAAACAAGGCAATGTCCTGGAGGAAGCTGCTTGTTATATCGATGCTGAACTTGGGGTAGAGGATGCAGAGGCTGCACTTCAGGGAGCCCAAGACATTCTGGCTGAGAATATTGCAGATGATGCTGCTATTCGTGCCTGGATTCGCCGTTACACATTGGATCATGGCATGCTGACCTCGGAAGCGAAGGATGCCGAACAGGAGTCTGTGTACGAGAACTATTATGATTATCGTGAATTAGCCAAAAAAATGCCTCCTCACCGTATTCTCGCAATTAACCGCGGTGAACGTGAAAATATTTTGAAAGTGGGTCTGGAAGTGCAGCCTGAACCGGCTCACCGTCATATGGAAGGACAAATCATCAAGGGTGCATCTGCAGTGCAGGACATTTTGCGTGCTGTGATTGAAGATGCTTACAAACGATTGATTGCCCCTTCGATTGAGCGTGAGGTTCGTGCAGAATTGACGGAAAAAGGCGAAAACCAAGCGATATCCGTATTCTCGGCCAATCTTCGCAACCTGTTGCTTCAGCCGCCGATTCATGGCAAACGTGTGCTTGGTGTCGATCCTGCCTATCGTACCGGCTGTAAACTGGCCGTGGTCGACGATACGGGCAAGCTGCTGGAAGTGGCTGTTACGTACCCAACGCCACCACACAACAAGAAGCGTGAAGCTGCCGAGGTTTTCCATCGGATGATCAAGCAGTATGATATCGGATTGATTGTTATTGGTAATGGTACCGGATCACGTGAAACAGAACAGTTTGTTGCCGAGATTATTCAGGAGAACGGGGACGAAAGTCTCGTGTATCTGATCGTCAATGAAGCTGGGGCGAGTGTGTATTCTGCATCCAAGCTGGCCCAGGAAGAATTCCCGGATCTGGACGTTGCGGAGCGTAGCGCTGCTTCGATTGCCCGCCGGGTGCAAGACCCACTGGCTGAGCTGGTTAAGATCGATCCCAAAGCCATTGGGGTAGGTCAATACCAACATGACGTATCTCAGAAAATATTGGAAGAAAGCTTGAAGGCTGTTGTGGAATCCGCAGTTAACCATGTGGGCGTGGATGTGAACACGGCTTCACCTTCACTGCTGTCATATGTTGCGGGTGTAAATGCTACCATTGCCAAGAATATCGTAAAATACCGTGAAGAGAACGGCCGGTTCACGA
Source organism: Paenibacillus sp. NPDC056933 (assembly GCF_042674385.1). Classification (NCBI taxonomy): domain Bacteria; kingdom Bacillati; phylum Bacillota; class Bacilli; order Caryophanales; family Paenibacillaceae; genus Paenibacillus; species Paenibacillus sp. NPDC056933. The sequence goes on from NZ_JBHUQN010000001.1 coordinate 682,113, forward strand.
ACCGTCGCCAGCTGCAGAAGGTGCCGCGTCTGGGTGCCAAAACCTATGAGCAGTGCGTAGGCTTCATGCGGATTGGCGAAGGTGAGAACCCACTGGATCGCACACCGATTCACCCTGAGTCGTATAAGGTTGTTGACCAGCTCTTTAAGGAGCTTCAGGTTGAGCTGGACAAGCTGGGCAGCAAGGAACTGTCTGTGCTCCTGTCTGAGCAACAACCGGAACAGCTGGCTGTGAAGCTGGATGTGGGTGTACCTACACTGCGTGACATTCTGGACAGCTTGCAGCGTCCGGGTCGTGACCCGCGTGAGGAAATGCCGCTACCGATCTTCCGCACGGATGTGCTCAAAATTGAAGATTTGGTGGAAGGCATGGAACTGCAAGGTACGGTTCGTAACGTGATTGACTTTGGTGCCTTTGTTGACATCGGCATCAAGAGTGACGGACTTGTCCACATCTCACAGCTGAGCAACGGTTACGTCAAACATCCGATGGATGTTGTATCCGTCGGGGATAATGTAACGGTATGGGTGATGAATGTGGATACCAAAAAAGGCCGCGTCGGCCTCACGATGAAGAAGCCTGCTTCTTCTCAGCAGTCTTCCTGATCCAACATAAAAGATCGGAGAACAGCCTTCCCTGTATTGGGAAGGCTGTTTGTTGTCAGCTATAATACTACTGTTGCCCGTACTGTATTCTTCGAAGGAATTTTATGAAAGAAGTGAGAGCTTGAGGTGGACGGAGAGAATGGCGTAAGATCTTATAGTTCGCTGTCCGCGCTGCGCGGGGTGCCACTTGTCGGTTTGTTACGATAAAAAAACCAGCATTCGTTCAGCAGCTTGATCTGTCTGCTGTCCTTTTTGTGAAATGCACGCATCAGTTGATTGCAAAGCCATTGAGGCAAGGGTATCTCCTCCTCTTGCATAATTCATCTGTACGTTAGCATATGTGGCAATAGCCTGGACTGTGCGGATTAACCTGTGAGTAACTGGGAAATTCGACACCAGAGAAAAAAAGCGCAACCTCCGATTGGGGAGATGCGCTTTGGTTCCGTTTAAAATAAAGTCTATAAAGAATTAGAGCGATTCCATCTCTTCTTCATACCATTGCTCCAATTGGGCCTGAAGCGCCCGAATCTCAGTGAGCAAAGAAATTAATGGATAGTGTGTCTCGCGCAGTGCTGCGAAACTTTGCTCAAGGGCATTGATATAATCCAGACCGCCAATGATGGAGAGTTGCTCGTCCAGGAGATCAAGATTGTCACATTCAGCAATAGCCCAAGGCAATGCAGGCACATCTGCTGCGGTAAGTTTATCAATCTCTTTGTGCAGGCGCAGGTTGAGCGCACTGAGTTGGTAAGCGTAATCGGCAGGCATTTCCACAAACTGCAATTGCTGTTCCTGCTGCAGGATGACGTAGCGCATTGTAGGCATAACGAGTAATAATCTCCCCTCATACATTCTACTTGACAGTGTAGCCTACGAAACGGTTAAAATTCAAGTATTATAGCGGAAAAACAAATGGCCCAAAGGGTGTGAAAGGAAAGAAACCGATGGAAAATGAGGAATTGCAACAATGGATTGAGCAGGTGTCACTGGACCATTTCGGGGTTCCGTTCACTCACGAGGCACTGTTTAACCGCCGTCTGACCACTACAGGTGGGCGTTATATGCTCAAGAGTCACCGCATCGAAATTAATCCTCATCAGCTCGAAGCCTATGGGCGGGAAGAGGTTGAGAAGATCATCAAGCATGAGCTGTGCCACTACCATCTGCACATTCGTGGACGCGGCTACCAACACCGGGACCCTGAATTCAAGGCTCTGTTGCAGAAGGTGGGCGGTTCGAGGTTCTGTCAGTCCCTTCCGGATGGAAAGGGAAGAAAGCCATTACCCTATCGTTATAAACTGGTGTGCAAGAGCTGTGGCACGGAATATTTGCGTAAACGAAAAGTGGACCCGAAGAAGTACCGCTGTGGTCGATGTGCGGGCAAGTTGCTATTGCACGAAATATAGATGGGGCATTTAGCATCAGCTATAGGACGAAATGGGATCTGCAATGGATCTGCTAGAATTGCGTGATTCCATATTTGGAATGGTTCGTTATATTTAATATCGAGTTTATATCGATCTTAAGAAAGTTGTAATCTTTTTGGCGACCTTATTGTCATTATTTCATAGTAAGCTGGTGTAGTTGGGATCACCAAAAAAAGTAATGGCGTAAGGAGGGAACGAAGATTGGCAGAGTATAGGGTGCTTGTAGTGGATGACGATCCCGATATCCGCAACGCGATTGAGATTTATTTACGCATTGAAGGAATCTCGGTGAGTAAGGCAGCAGATGGGCAGGAAGCGATAAGAAAAGTCAGGGAAGAAGAAGTTCACCTCATTGTAATGGATGTAATGATGCCTAATCTGGACGGTATACAGGCGACTCTCAAAATACGCGAGAACTGTAATGTACCGATTATTATTTTGTCTGCCAAAACCGAGGACCACGACAAAATTCTTGGTCTGAATATTGGAGCTGATGATTACATAGCCAAACCCTTCAATCCATTGGAACTGGTGGCCAGAGTGAAATCCCAACTGCGCCGATTTACAGGACTTGGAACACAGCAAATCCACAGGGGCGATGAACAAGAAATTGAGGTCAGGGGACTGGTGCTTAACAATAGGAGGAAGAAAGTAACGCTGGAGGGTGAAGAGATTCGATTAACTCCAACGGAGTTTCATATTTTGAAATTGTTGATGGAGAATACGGGGCGTGTTTTTGCCATTGATGAAATCTATGAACGTGTTTGGAAAGAGCCGGCCTTTCAGTCAGAAAACACGGTGGCTGTACATATTCGCCGGATCAGGGAGAAGATCGAGTTTAATCCAAGAGAACCGAAATATGTAAAGGTGGTGTGGGGCATTGGCTACAAGATGGAAGGTTAATGTGATCCCCTATATAATTCGATTTGTTATGATCAGCTGCGGCACTCTCATGTTTTTTTATGTCATCTCACGATTTCTCCAGAATATTGACTTTGTTTTTTGGGGCTGGGGTGTTCAGAGTGATCCGTCTTTAATCATATGTTTATTCCTGATCGCTGTTTTATATGTGTATAGAAACCGATTTCCACTGCCTTCGGAGAGTAAATATGTGAAAATGAAGAATTGGATGTCGGTCAGATTGGCTATGGATGTACAAATATTGCTTTATTTTATCATCGGTCTACCGTTGTTCTATGGAACGGTTCTTGTCATGCAGGGGAATGGCGTGCGGATTAGCCAACATGAGTGGATCAACGATATTGTCATGTTTATATCTGCATTTCTTTTGTCATCCGTGCTTCTCTGTTTTGCTGGGGAGTATGGCAGGGCGGGGATTCGGATGATTGCGGATCGAGCCGCGCTTCGTCAAACCATCAATGAATTATGGTTAAGCACGACGATTCATATGCTGCGGGATGAACTGAAACATGCGACCCCACCTGAAAATAGGATCCTCAAAACACTCATCGTTTGGTCTGTATCTCAATTCGTATTGTTGATCATTGCGTTCGTGGTAGAGGAATTTAGATTCCCGATCTTGCTGCTGATCGTGGCGTGCAGTGTGATTATTCTGGGTCAGATCGTGCGAATCATTCATGGTTTGCAAGGCTTAACACAAGCAGCTTCGGCCATGGCTTTGGGACGTATGGACGTTCAGCTTCCCCAGCAAACATACGGTATGCTGGACCAGCTGACGATGCATATGAACGGCATGAAACAAGGAATTCAGCGTACCGTCGAAAAAAGAGTGAAAAGTGAGCGAATGAAGTCGGAGCTGATTACCAATGTTTCACATGATTTAAAAACACCGCTGACCTCGCTGGTGAGTTATGTGGATTTGTTAAAACGTAATGAAGGTACTGCCGAGGAAAAGGCAGAATATATTGAGGTGCTGCAACGCAAGACGAAGCGGCTGAGTGTACTTGTTGAAGATTTATTTGAGGCGGCCAAGATGGCCAGTGGAGATGTGGAGCTTCATCTGGAGCAGGTTGATGTTGCAGCCTTATTACATCAAGCCTTGGCGGAATATAGTGAGTCTATCGTACAGTCTGGTTTGATTTTCAGAGTAAGTGACAGGGATGGTCCGATGTACGCTCAGTTGGATGGAAAACGTACATGGCGTGTATTCGAGAATTTGCTTGGCAATGTCACTAAATATGGAATGAAGAATTCAAGGGTGTTTATTGAATTATCAGAAGATGATTCGTATGTGATATTGTGTATCAAAAACGTTTCTGCATATGAAATGCAGTTTGCGGCAGATGAAATTTTTGAACGTTTCAAGCGGGGCGACCGTTCCCGGAGCACGGAAGGATCAGGATTGGGTTTATCCATTGCGAAAAGTATTGTTGAGCTGCATGGAGGGAGAATGAACGTCAAGATTGATGGCGATCTGTTTAAAGTGACGGTCCATTTTCCAAAATGCACTCGGCAGAAGCAATAAAATAATCATCGTGACCGACTTTTCTATGCACTCGAATGAAAGATGCAAGGCTTCTAAGAAAGTCACTCGGGCATGTTGACTTGGCTAATTAATCATGATAAATTAAATTTATTCAAGATTAATATTCCCTGATAGCTCAGTTGGTAGAGCACTCGACTGTTAATCGAGTTGTCACAGGTTCGAGTCCTGTTCGGGGAGCCATTTCTTGGAGAGATACCCAAGTGGCTATAAGGGGACCCTCTGCTAAGGGGTTAGACTGCGTAAGCGGTGCGAGGGTTCGAATCCCTCTCTCTCCGTTCTGAAACACTTCTCTGCAAAGGGATGAGGACCCTAAAGGTTCGTCGAAGCATAATCTTCGTAAGGAATACATCGCAGTCTCGAATGAAGTGAGAGTATCCCTCTCTCTCCGTTCTGACTACAAACATAATCCCCATTCTCATGAACCATTAACGGTTTGTGAGTATGGGGCTTTTTGATGTTTCGTCTTTTTGCCAATAAACACGATTGTCCTATAATGAAATGCCCAGCACCTCGTATAAACCCTTCTTGCCTGCTTCCGTGACTTCAACCGCCCGACTGCCTGGCTTCTGGCGGGTCCAATCCAGCTCGGACAAGCGGCGCCCCAGTTCGTCTCCCAGTAAACCGGAGATATGATGGCGACGTTCACTCCAGTCGAGGCATTTGCGAGCCAGAGTACGGCGTAATCCAGTTTTGCCTTCAAGTGTAATGCCAAATGAATTAAACCATTGAACTCCTTTCGCTGTAATTTGGTAATCCTTGGACTGTTCATCCTCCGATTCCTCGAGATAACCTTCCCGCAATAAAGCTTCGCACAACGCTATCCCCAATTTTCCGGCCAGATGCCCGTAACAGGTTCGAGCAAAGCTCAGATGTTGAAGTTGATTGGATTGTTTGAGAGACCTAACCTGTACAGGTGGGGCAATACTGCCCATCGTTTCAATCAAAAAAGCGATTTCCTTGCCCGCCAGACGGTAGTACCGATGCCTGCCTTGACGTTCAACCACAAGCAACCCGCCTTCGACCAGCTTGGCAAGATGGTTACTCGCTGTTTGGGGTGTGACACCAGCCATAAAGGCAAGTTCACCGGCAGGTAGCGCTCTTCCATCTAGTAAGGCTTCGAGAAAAACAGCACGACTCGGATCAGCGATTAACGACGCAATAACAGTTATATTCGGATATGCATTCATACTTCGATGATACCTGAACTATTAGTGTTTTACAATCGAGTCAGGCTCATCCACATGGGTCAGATTTAAGTTGTGGGAGCCGAATGAATGGAAACAGGAGATGGAGCAAATCATGAAGCACGAAAACAGTAGAGATCGATCTGCCAAGGGGCAAGAGATGAATCAACATGAAACGATTAATCCAAGTATTTTATATTACGGCACCCCGGTATTGTTACTGAGCACATTAAATGAAGACGGATCGACCAACTTGTCCCCATTGTCCTCGTCGTGGGCGCTGGGAGATTGTCTTGTGCTTGGGTTGGGTGTTCAGGGCAAGGCTTGTGAGAATCTGAGCCGACACCCCGAATGTGTTATTAATTTGCCGGACGCTTCCATGTGGAGGCAGGTGGAATCCTTGGGACGTTATACGGGTACATATCCGGTTCCCGAGGAGAAAAGACAGATGGGCTATAAATTTTGTTCCGAAAAATTTGAAGCCGCTGGGTTGACAGCTCAAAGTTCGGCTCTGGTTCAACCTGAGAAAATAGCGGAGTGTCCGCTTCAGATCGAGGCTTCCGTGCAGCACATCCGCACACCGGAGCATACGCCTTTTATGGCCGTTGTTGAGGTGAAAGCACTGAAGGTACATGCACATAAGACGCTTATATCTGGATTGAACAAAATTGATCCGGCGAAGTGGCACCCGCTAATCTATAATTTTCGGCATTATTATGGAATGGGGGAGAGACAAGGGGAGAACTTCCGCGCTGAATAGGGACAGGTATAAGTTAAAAGTATAGATGCAACCTATGTAATCCGGAATATATAAGTGGGGGCCATTTGGTCTTCACTTTTTTCAGGTACCTTTTGAAATGGATGAAAGAATGCCGCGAATGATTATTGTTTTAGTTAAAGAATGGGTAAATAGTAAAGAAAGATACATGTAAGCATATACATAAGAGAGGTGATGTGCATGGAAATGGAATACTTGATGCGTGTACTCATAGCTGGCATATGCGGCGTATTGATTGGATATGAGCGCAAGAACCGGATGAAGGAAGCGGGAATACGTACTCATTTTGTTGTCGCTGTGGGTGCTGCATTGATGATGATTGTATCCAAGTATGGCTTTCAGGATCAGGCAGGCTGGGTTAATCTGTCGCTTGATCCCTCCAGGATTGCGGCACAGGTGGTCAGTGGGGTCGGCTTCATTGGAGCCGGGATGATCTTTACACAGCGCCATACGGTCCGGGGATTGACGACAGCTGCCGGAATCTGGGCGACTGCCGGGATGGGACTGGCCGTTGGTTCCGGATTGTATTGGACAGGGGCCGGGGTGACCCTGCTTATTGTATTGGCCCAGATGCTGCTGCATCGGCCGACACGCTGGTTGGTATCCGCGAGAACAGAGACGTTGACGATTCGTTTGCTGCAGGAGGGAGATACACTGAAAACCGTTTTGGCTTTGCTGGGACGGGAAAAAATCTCGGTGATCGGATTCAAAACGGAACAGCAAATAAGCACAGACTCCAAAGAGGAGACTGTGCTTGAATTCACGTTGCAGCTGCCGGGTTCATACCGGGGTGAGCAATTGATTATTTTATTGCAGGATATTCCTCATGTTCGTTCCGTTGAGATGAGGTGATATAACCTTTTGCTAAGCCACAATGATGAACTTCGACAAGAAGGGTTACTGATTGCCTTCAATGACGGCCTCAGGGCGGGAAACAGGCTTTCCTTCAAGAACACACTGAATGGCATATGCGACACCATGTTCCACATTAGTCAATGACACAGCCTTGGCAAGCGCCTTAATTTCCGGTTCAGCATTGCCCATGGCAATACCGAGCCCTGCCATTTTCAGCATGGATACATCATTGAAATTATCACCGATGGCAGCTGTATCTTCCATGGAGATGTTCAAATGCGCAGCCAGTTTGGTTAAGGCGTTACCTTTGGATACATCAGGATGCTGCATTTCGAAGTTGTGTTCAGAGGATACCACCATGGCTACATCGGAGCGGGAGGCAAAGTATTGGCGTCCTTGCTGCAATTGCTCCGGATCCAATGAAAAGGCCATAATATTGTAAATGTAAGCTTCAGAAGGAATCTCCTGATGAGAGTTTACGCGGTGGTAATCTTTCTTGTCATAGTGCTTCTTAACGGCGCGAATGAGGCGTTCAATGTCCTCCCCTGGACTTGAACCCAGAATTCGGTCCATCTCAGCGAGCATCGCCTCATGGCTGCTAATGGGGGCGTATATACCTTGTTGTGTTGAGGCCTCGTAGTAGCAATGATGATCTTCCAGCCACTGCATCACCGATGCGGCCGTTTCTCGCTCAAGCGGAAGATGGAACAGGCGTTCACCGTTGGCATCATGGATGGTAGCTCCGTTTGAGCCGATAACTGGCGTGTGAATCCCGCCTTCGCTGCTTATCGTTAATACGTCGGAATAGACCCGTCCTGTAGCGATCGTAACCTTCAATCCTTCTTGTTGTGCCTTATGGATTGCGGCTGCATTTTCCGGGCTGATCCGGCTGTCCCTGTTCAGTAACGTTCCGTCCAAATCGGTAGCAAATAATTTCATATGTTACAACTCCTTTTCAATTGTAGGTTCAGGAATGAGAATCTCAACCTGCTGTTCGGCTAGAAAGGTTCGCCAATCTTGGGAAGGCCATTGATCTGTGATTAACACATCCACGAGCGACCAGTCTGCAAAACGATAGCCATAACGCTTATCAAACTTGGAATGGTCAGCAAGTACAATAACCTGTTTGGCGGCCTGCATCATTTTGTGTTTTATTTTTCCTTCTTCTTCAGAAGCACTAAAGCCGTCCATCGTAATTCCGCCAATGCCGATAAAGGCTTTGTCTACATAATAATGGGAAAGAGTTTCAATCACTGAAGTACCATAGACATAACGCTGTTCTTTATCAACTTTACCGCCCAGCAAACGAATCTCGACAGCCGTGTGATTGGAGAGAAGTTCGGCGGAATAAATAGAATTGGTGATGACCGTACAGGACTTGCCGTTCAAATTTTCGGCACAAGTCTGCACTGTAGTGGAAGAATCCAGAATGATGTGTTCACCTTGGCGGACGATCGCAGCGGCTAACTTGCCAATAGCTCTCTTTTCATCTGAAATGTGGAGCAGGCGATCTTTGTACGATCTGTGCTCAACGGGTGGAACGGGGAGAATTGCACCGCCACGGGTTCGGATTATCGCATCTTGTTCTTCAAGTTTGATCAAATCCCTGCGGGCCGTATCCCGGGAAACGTCAAACAGGGAAACAATATCATCAGCTGAAATGCGACTGTGCTTGCGCAGATGTTCGATGATCAGCTGCATTCGTTCTTCCTGAAACAAACGTGATGCCTCCTTGTACGTATCTAACCGTGATTATTATTTACTTATTGATAATTCAATTATAAGTAGTAATAATGAAGTTTGCAATATTATAAGTAAACATAAGTGAAGTTAAGTTTTTTGATCTTGATTTTACAATTTACGATGATTATGATGATAAATATGTGAAAGAGAAATCATTAACATTATGGGGGAGAGAGCTTAAAAAAAGAGGGCAAGAAGTAGTTGGGAAATAAATATTAAAAAAAGTGTTGCATGTTTCAATTCGCCTATGATATACTCATTCTTGTCGCCAAGAAAGACAACTTGTTAATAAGGCCCGTTGGTCAAGGGGTTAAGACACCTCCCTTTCACGGAGGTAACAGGGGTTCGAATCCCCTACGGGTCATATCTTCACCACCTCAGGGATGCACAATCCACATGAGGAAATCCTCAAAAAGTCATAGCTCCTAATCAAAAGAGTTAAGTATGGCACATCGGTGAAGTTACAGCAAGAGCCATTAGCTCAGTTGGTAGAGCACCTGACTTTTAATCAGGGTGTCGAAGGTTCGAGCCCTTCATGGCTCACCATTTTTACAATTGAATATGCGGTCGTGGTGGAATGGCAGACACGCTATCTTGAGGGGGTAGTGGGTGTATACCCGTGGAGGTTCGAGTCCTCTCGACCGCATCACAGCAACAAACGTTATAAGATAGACTCTCATGGTTATCCGTGGGAGTCTATTTTTGTGCTATGTGAAATAGCAGAACGTATTTCTGGGATTAAAAGGCTGAGGATTCAGGGAGGTTGTGGTATAATTTAGGTACATGCAATGATTATTACGGTTGGAAGGCGGTTCTGTATGCAGTCGATCTATGAGCGAATTGAACACCTGATTGCCGAACGAGGAATGACCAAGAAGGCTTTCTGCCAACAGCTGAAGATCAGCACAGGCAATCTGGGTGACTGGAAACGCGGTAAATCTATTCCGAGTACGAATAAACTAATTGAGATTGCTTCGTTTTTTGATGTGAGCCTCGACTGGCTCATGATTGGGCGTCCATCCAAGGAGGCGATGGTGCGGGAAAAACGGGAGGATTATTTTTTTGACGTTTTGCGGCAATTGAATTGCCAAGAAAGCGAATTATCGACTGTGGAACAGTCTTTTATCAGTGAATATATTGAATTTACCCGTTATCGCAAATCCAAGGAAAGCAGAGATTCAAGCGACTTTCGTTACAAGGGAGAAGATAATCCCAAAGGGGACGAGACGTTGTAGTGCAAATTTAGTGAAAGTTACATCTTGACTGGACCATCTGGATATATAAAAAACCTCTGAACAAATCCGAAACCCGTCGGAAATTGTGCAGAGGTTCTTTGTCTTTTAAACTCGTTGCAATATGCAATTCCGAAAGTTAGTCCGATATACGTATAGCTTCACTTGCGGAATATGAGGCTTGGTTTGCCCAAAAGGGTGGGACGAAGGGAATTCCAGATCCGAAGGCATTGCTCCTGAAGTTCCCAGGCTGCCATGCCGAGCAAACGAACACCAATCCCGCCTGTAGCGAGTAAACTGGCTCCGGCAAGCATGCGGCCATCTGGTGGCAAGGTGGACCGTACAGATTCCAATTGTGCTGCGCCCAATCCAGGGGCGATCATCCACAAAGCAGCAGTATGAGTATATCCCATTAACGCTGCGGATGCTTTCGGATCGTCGGATTCTGGTTCGAGTCCGAATCGATCCCATACGGCCAACTGCTTCTCATGCCAGATTTCTGTCAGACTGCGATAGCGCTTGAACTGAAAGGCCTCACCCCGATGAATCCGTCCAGCGGACCAGATATCCGCGTATGCAAGTACTGCTTGTTCTCCTAGCTCAAAGGTCGTGGTGAGTGCAGAGGAGCTGCCTTTGAATGGAATGACGCATTCGGGAAAGTACTCCAGTACCGCTCCTTGTTCCAGTCGAAAGTGATGGTTCACAGACGACGGAACAGTAGGTGTGGGATGAAGCCTCGTCGCTGATGTGCTGCTTAGCATGAGGTGGGTGTTCTGGCCCAACTGCCAATCGGATCGATAATGATCACCGTTCAGTACACCTGGGGAAACGTCTGAAGTATATACACATAATTCATCTCCGCCACCCGGAGGCCGAAAGGATCGACTGAACCGGAGAGGGGCGCTGTAATAACGATCTGTCATGACGGTGCGCCCGCCTTGGAGGGCAAATGAGGCCCTGAGCTCGCTGCGGCGTATCACGGCCTCTCCGGCACTGCGGTTCAGTCCATGTTCAACTCCATGTAAAGAGGAAGATGAATTAGTGGCTGTGAGTCGTTCCGTGTTCATGGGTGTGTGTATGCAGATGCGCAGCGGAAGCATCGTCATCCATATATTGATGTTCAAGCCAATGGACGATTTCAGATACCCCTTCACCGCTCATCAGGTTCGACATCACATAAGGGCGTCCTTCACGTACCCGCTCAGTATCATTCTTCATGACTTGCAGACTTGCGCCAACATAAGGAGCGAGGTCAGTCTTATTAATAAGCAATAGATCTGAACGAGTGATGCCTGGGCCGCCTTTACGAGGCAGTTTTTCCCCTTGAGCCACGTCAATAATGTATATGAATACATCCGCCAGTTCCGGACTGAAAGCTGCAGACAGGTTGTCACCGCCGCTTTCGATAAAGATCAGCTGCAGATCCGGGAAGCGTTCAATCAACTCATCAACGGCTTCGAAATTCATGGAAGCATCCTCTCGAATAGCGGTATGCGGGCAGCCGCCTGTCTCTACACCGATAATACGTTCCGGTGCGAGGGCATTCTGACGCAGCAAGATTTCGGCATCTTCCTTCGTATAAATATCATTGGTAATAACAGCCAGGCTGTAGCGTGTACGCAGTGCCTTGGACAGCTTCTCTACCAGGGCTGTTTTCCCTGAACCTACCGGCCCGCCGATCCCGATTCGCATCGGGCGACTCCGATCAAATACCTTGCGTTCCCATTCTGCATGATGCGTATGATTAGCTCCTCCACACATAACAAATTCCTCCTTGGTTTTGAATTAATGTCGTTAGGACATGAACAGACGGGCTGGCAGGCTCTCGTGCCGCATGGCATAGATTTCCTGGGCAATACCGAAGCTGTGCATATCTTCCGGTTCGTTATTCCGGATTCGAGACCATTCAGAGTCAATATCATTCAAAAGTTTCTGGATCAGCATTTGTGCTTCAGTTTGCCCGATGGGTAGAAGACGCAGAGCGCTGTTTACATAAGCGTTAACAGAGGTGTACAGATGTCCGGTGACGGCTTCGTCTAGTCCAATTTCCAGCTGATAATTGATGTAGCCGTGAATGGTTGTGATGCCGCAAAAGGCACCGTGTTCCTGTACGGCTTCATCGATTAGAGAAAAGTCCATCCACGGGTAAAGTGATCTCGCGAGTTTGAGTAATCGCTTCCCCATCTTGTGCCCACTTTCCCGCAGTTCCCTCGGGGTTCGCTGAGTGTGTACACGTTTGTCGTAAAGGGCGAGCAGGGCGGCATCCTGTTGCTCAATAGCCTGGTAAACACCTTTGATGGCGAGACCATCGAGCCGCACGAGGCTGGAATGAAGCTGGCTGCGAATAAATTGTTCAAGCTGGGCGGTGGTTTTTATCGTTCCATCATGGGTGTATGCCTCCAGACCGAACGAGTGGGAGAACCCGCCGATGGGCAGGGCCGAATCCAGCAGTTGAACATAACGGAGCAATTTCGTGCCGCTGTGCATCATCAAGCGTCCCTCCCTTTGTCAAAACATGAAATAGCGTTGTGCCATTGGCAGTTCATCTGCGGGCTCGCAGGTGAGAAGCTCGCCATCTGCCCGTACCTCATAGGTTTCGGGATCGACTTCAATGACGGGAGTTACATCGTTGTGAATCATGTCTTTTTTGCTCACCGAACGGCAGCCTTTAACAGGTTCCACGCGCTTGTTCAAGCCTAGCGTCTCTTTGATCCCTGCATCCGCTGCGGCTTGGGAGACAAAGGTGATGGACCCTTTAGCGACTGCTCCGCCGTATGCGCCAAACATTGGTCTTCCGAAAACGGGCTGCGGCGTAGGGATTGAAGCGTTGGGATCTCCCATCTGGGCAAAGGCAATCATGCCGCCCTTGATGACCATCTCGGGTTTTACTCCAAAATAGGCCGGATTCCAAACGATCAGATCAGCCAATTTACCGACCTCCACAGAACCGACAAGATGGCCAATTCCATGAGCGATAGCCGGATTAATTGTATATTTGGCGACATATCTTTTGATCCGATCATTATCAGACGGAGAGCCAGTGGTCAATTCGAGCTTGCCGCGCTGTTTTTTCATTTTGTCAGCAGTCTGCCAGGTACGAATAATGACCTCGCCAACCCGCCCCATTGCCTGCGAATCGGAACTGATGATGCTAAATACGCCAAGATCATGCAAAATGTCTTCGGCCGCGATCGTTTCGGGCCGAATCCGCGAATCGGCAAAGGCGACGTCTTCAGGGATGGATGGGTCCAGATGGTGACAAACCATCAGCATATCGAGATGTTCTTCTACCGTATTGCGTGTGTAAGGACGTGTTGGGTTGGTTGAAGAGGGGATGACGTAAGACTCTCCGGCAGCGCGGATAATATCCGGCGCATGTCCGCCGCCAGCACCTTCCGTATGATAGGTGTGGATTGTGCGTCCGTTAATGGCCGCCAGTGTATTCTCCAGAAATCCGGTCTCGTTCAGCGTATCGGTATGAATGGCTACCTGGACATCATGTTCTCCGGCTGCGGTTAGACAGGCATCGATGGCGCTTGGTGTTGTACCCCAATCTTCATGCAGCTTAAGTCCAATGACACCGGCTTCAATCTGTTCAATTAATGGTGCGGTACTGGAACTGTTGCCTTTACCCAGAAAACCGATATTCATGGGAAATGCCTCTGCGGACTCGAGCATTCGGTGGATATGCCAGGCTCCGGGGGTACAGGTGGTGGCTTTGGTTCCGGTTGCGGGTCCTGTACCGCCTCCGATCATGGTCGTTACGCCTGAAGATAATGCCGTTTGAATCTGTTGTGGACAAATAAAATGAATATGGGTATCAATGCCTCCTGCGGTCACAATCATGCCTTCCCCGGCAATGATTTCGGTCGATGCGCCAATAACCAGCGCGGGATCGACTCCATCCATCGTATCCGGGTTGCCGGATTTGCCGATGGCGCAGATGAGGCCATCGCGAATACCGATGTCTGCTTTTACAATCCCCCAATGATCGATGATGATAGCGTTGGTGATGACTGTATCAGGCGTGCCTTCACTGCGCAGGGCGGATGTGGACTGGCCCATTCCGTCCCGGATGACCTTGCCGCCACCGAATTTGCTTTCATCCCCATAAATAGCATAATCATGTTCAATCTCTGCCCATAATTCCGTATCTGCAAGCCTGACGGCATCCCCTGTTGTGGGTCCAAACATGGACGCATATTGTTCGCGGCTCATTCCTTTCATAAAGAGTCCTCTCCATCCTGCACAGGGGGCGCAAATGACTTCAGGAATGTTTCCAGTTTCTGTGGATCGGGTGGCTGATCCGCCGCCCCTTCGGTTAATCCGTTAAATCCATAAATCTGACGTTTTCCGCCAAATGTAGTGAGTTCGACCGGTTTTTCTTCACCGGGTTCAAAACGGACAGCGGTACCTGCCGGAATATGCAGGCGGTGCCCGAAAGCGGAAGAACGATCGAAGTCCAGTGCGGCATTGACTTCATAGAAGTGAACATGAGAACCGACCTGTACGGGACGGTCGCCACGGTTCAGTACGATCAGTCGCATAATTGGGCGATCTGGATGACAGATGATCTCATCATCCTGTTTCAAACGATATTCACCAGGGATCATGGTGTTCTCCTGCCTTTCTCAGCGTATAGGTTCATGTACAGTGACCAGTTTTGTTCCGTCTGGAAAAGTGGCTTCCACCTGTACCTCAGGGATCATGTCTGGTACACCGTCCATGCATTCTTCTCGCTTCAGGATCGTGCCGCCATATCTCATCAATTCTGCAACACTCATGCCATCGCGTGCGCGCTCCATGAGTTCGGAGGTTAGCAATGCGATGGCTTCGGGAACATTCAGCTTCAGGCCGCGTCCTCTGCGTTCGCGGGCAAGATTAGCGGCGACAGTAATCAGGAGTTTTTCTTTTTCCTGCTCAGTCCAGTGCAAGGCAATCCGACCTTTCCCTTAGGTAGTCTCTATCTTTATGGATAATGTTGTATGTTAATTATACTCACACAGGGTGGGCCCTTTGTCAATATGGTTCCAATCATATTAGCAGTATGCATGAAACGAGTATGCATGAAATAAAATTGTGTAAGCATTATTGACATGGTGATTGTGACCCTCCATAATTTGGATCAACGAACATTTCAGTAATATATGACCTTAATGTTCGTCAATAGACTAAAAAAAGGGAGTGTAAGCTATTGAAGAAGAGGTCGGTCAAATTATGGGGTATTTTGCTCGGTACGGTTATTGCGTTGACAGGATGTGTAGAAGGTGGCACGCCGCCTAAGGCATCGGGTTCCGTTGAAACAGGAGAGTCAGCTTCACCCGGAGACACGATTAAAGTAGGTATTCTTCACTCCCTAAGTGGAACGATGGCAATCAGTGAAGTGTCCGTTAAGGATGCGGAGATGCTTGCCATTGAAGAGATCAATGCAGCAGGCGGAGTTTTGGGTAAACAGATCGAGCCTGTGGTTGAGGATGGTGCTTCCGATTGGCCTACGTTTGCAGAGAAAGCAGGGAAACTGCTTCAACAGGATAAGGTAGCTGCTGTATTCGGAGGATGGACCTCTGCAAGTCGAAAGGCCATGCTTCCGGTATTTGAACAGAACAAGGGTCTGTTGTTTTACCCGGTGCAATATGAAGGATTGGAATCATCACCTAACATTTTTTATACAGGAGCCACAACGAATCAGCAGATCGTTCCATCCGTAACCTGGTTGCTGGAGAACAGGGGCAAGAAGTTTTACCTGCTGGGTTCGGATTATGTTTTCCCAAAAACGGCCAATCAGGTCATCAAAGCCCAGCTTGCAGCTGAGGGCGGCGAGGTGGTAGGTGAAGAATATACACCACTGGGGCATACGGATTACAGTACGATTATCAGCAAAATCAAGGCTGCCAAGCCGGATATTGTATATAACACGCTGAACGGAGACAGTAATGTCGCCTTTTTCAAACAATTAAAGGATGCCGGGATCTCATCGGACCAGATGACGACTCTGTCGGTGAGTGTGGCGGAGGAAGAAATTCGGGGGATTGGTGCAGATGTACTGAAAGGACATCTGGCTTCGTGGAACTATTATCAGACGACAGATACACCTGAAAATAAAACATTTGTAGAGAAATATAAAGAAAAATATGGTGCTGACCGGGTGACAGCTGATCCGATCGAAGCGGGATATGTGGCCGTTTATCTGTGGAAAGCGGCTGTGGAAAAGGCCGGATCAACCGATGTGGAAAAGGTGAAGGAGGCTGCCAAAGGTCTTGAATTCGATGCGCCGGAAGGCAAAGTGACGGTGGACGGAGAGAACCAGCATATCTACAAAACGGTGCGGATTGGCGAAGTGCAGGAAGATGGACAGTTTAAGGAATTGTGGAACTCCGGTGCGCCAGTCAAACCTGATCCGTATCTGAAAACCTATGAATGGGGGGCTTCCCTCAGTAACAAATAGCGCAGAAAGTTCACGTCAAAACTCCTGAATAACGGATGAGGGTGAAACAACACACCCTCCAACAATATCGCGGTAAAGCGTTGATGTGATATATAAATGGTATCTTGTGTGAAATGTCAGATGTTCACAGCATAAGGAGGGAAAGGCGATGGATATGTTTGTCCTGCAAATGTTCAATGGGTTAAGCATCAGTTCCATCCTGCTGCTGATTGCATTGGGACTCGCGGTTACATTTGGATTGATGAATGTCATTAACATGGCACATGGTGAATTGATCATGATTGGCGCTTACGCTACGTATGTGACACAAAACCTGTTCAATTCATATGCTCCGCAAGCGTGGTTCGACGTCTACTTTATTGTGGCTCTTCCTATCGCCTTTGGTGTGGCGGCTCTTATAGGCTGGTTGCTGGAAGTGGTGCTGATCAGGCATCTGTATGGGAGGCCACTCGACAGTCTGTTAGCTACGTGGGGCGTGGGTATGATGCTGCAACAATTGGCACGAACCATTTTTGGGGCGCCAAATGTAGGGGTGTCCAGTCCGACATGGCTTAACGGAGGTCTAACCATCGCGGATGGGATTGTTTTTCCGTATAAACGTCTTTTCATTATTGCGTTGGTTGCAGTTGTGTTGTTGTGCATGTATTTGTACATCTATCGGACTTCTTCCGGCAGGCGGATGAGGGCGGTGATGCAGAATCGGAGCATGGCGGGCTGTCTCGGAATTTCCACTAGACGAGTGGATGGCATGACCTTTGCGATTGGTTCGGGCATTGCAGGAATCGCCGGGTGTGCATTGACGCTCATTGGCCCGATTGGCCCTTCACTGGGTACGTATTATATCGTGGATGCATTTATGGTGGTTGTGCTGGGTGGTGTTGGAAAACTGGTGGGAACCGTGTGCGGTGCGCTCGGAATCGGCATGTTTAATACGTTATTCGAAACATACACTTCCGCCTCCATCGGCAAGGTGCTGGTATTTGTCTGTATCGTGGCTTTTCTGCAATGGAAGCCTCGCGGACTTGTGGCCATACGGACCCGGAGTCTGGATTAATGCGAAGAAGGGGGTTATATGATGTCTGCACTTCTCAAGACGGGTAGTCTGAAAATGAAGATCATCTGGGCGGTTGTCCTGATCATGATGTGTCTTGCTCCGCTCATTTCCACGGAATTCCGGCTTAGTCTATTGGCGAAATTCCTGGCGCTGGCCATTCTGGCCATCGGTCTGGATCTGATCTGGGGGTATGGAGGTGTACTTAGTCTGGGGCATGGTGTGTTTTTCGGACTGGGCGGTTACGCCATGGCGATGTATCTGAAGCTGCAGGCCAGTGGTGCTACTCTTCCTGACTTTATGGGATGGAGTGGTCTTAGTAGTCTCCCGTGGTTTTGGGAACCGTTCAGGTCGTTCCCGGTAGCGTTATTACTGGGTATTGCCCTCCCGGCATTACTGGCCTTTGCTCTGGGTTGGTTTACGTTCCGTAACCGGATTACTGGCGTTTATTTTACGATCCTGACGCAAGCGCTTGTCCTCATTACCGTAACGTTGTTTGTTGGCAAACAGGAATGGACAGGAGGGACCAATGGTATTACTGGATATAACGCCATCTTTGGATTCACACTTCATTCAGCAGGGACAACAATCGCACTCTACTATATAACGCTCGCCGTTCTGGTGCTCGCCTATCTGCTCTGTCGCCGGGTTGTGAACAGCAGGTTCGGTCAGGTGCTTGAAGCTGCGCGGGATGGGGAGAATCGGGTTCGCTTTCTTGGATATGACCCGGCAGGGTTCAAAACGCTGGCTTTTGCCCTTTCCGGAGCGCTTGCGGGAATCGCTGGAATGTTATTTGTACTCCAGGTAGGGATTATATCGCCTTCCATGATGGGGATTATACCTTCCATTGAAATGGTGTTATGGGTTGCGTTGGGTGGGCGTGGAACACTGATTGGTGCGGTGATCGGAGCTGTGGTGCTGAATGCAGCCAAAACCGGCATCAGTGAGGCTTATCCGGAAGGTTGGTTATTTGTGATCGGAGGACTCTTTGTAACGGTGGTATTGTTCATGCCAAATGGGCTTGTTGGTGTGTACCGTCACGTGGTTCGTTTGCTGAAGCGGAGAGGAGAGGTTGTGCATGTTCCAGTCAGTCAGGAAAAACCTGAAGTCTACTGAGGTTCCGGTGGTCTTGGTCGCTGAAGGAATTACGGTAGCGTTTGGAGGCTTTGTTGCGGTCAAAGGCATGAATCTGAAGCTGTA
The DNA here is from genome assembly GCF_042674385.1 of Paenibacillus sp. NPDC056933. Classification (NCBI taxonomy): domain Bacteria; kingdom Bacillati; phylum Bacillota; class Bacilli; order Caryophanales; family Paenibacillaceae; genus Paenibacillus; species Paenibacillus sp. NPDC056933. The sequence goes on from NZ_JBHUQN010000001.1 coordinate 701,100, forward strand.
TGAGCATGATTTGCATTTTCTGATCGGCCCCAATGGTGCGGGGAAAACCACGATGCTGGATGTCATTTGCGGCAAGACCAAGCCTGTGTCCGGTGCGGTAAAGATGGCTGATGGTACGGAACTGACTCGTCTGAAGGAGCATCAGATTGTACGGAAAGGGGTAGGACGCAAATTCCAGGCTCCCTCGATCTTTGGGGGTCTGACCGTGCAGGAGAACCTGATGCTGGCTGCGGAGACTCGTCGTTTTCCCTTGCAGGCTCTGGGTATTCGACGTTATGGCAAAACAAGTTCAGCGATGGAACGGATTACGCACCAGATTGGTTTGCAGGACCGTGTGGACGCGCTTGCAGGGGCGCTATCGCACGGGGAGAAGCAGTGGCTCGAAATTGGCATGCTTCTGCTGCAGGAGCCGCGTGTATTGCTGCTGGATGAACCTGCGGCAGGCATGACGGATGAGGAAACACATAAGACGGGCCGATTATTGCAGGAGATTGCGCGTGAAAGGTCTGTTGTAGTGGTAGAGCATGATATGGAATTTGTTCGCGAGTATGCGGCCAAAGTAACGGTAATGCATGAAGGCAAGCTCTTGAAGGAAGGAACGATGGCGGAAGTGCAGGAAGATCCGAGGGTGGCTGAAGTGTACCTGGGCAAAAGGAGAGATGACCATGCTGTCGCTGAAACGAATTGAATCCGGTTATGGGGAAAGCAATGTACTGCGGGGCGTGAATCTGGATGTTGAGCCAGGTCAGGTGGTGTGTCTGATGGGTCGCAATGGCGTGGGAAAGACTACCCTGATGAAAACCTTGATGGGACTACTTAAAACACGCAAGGGCAGTATCCAGTGGAAAGGTGAGGAGTTATCCGCCCATGACTCAGCCAAACGGGCCAGGGCGGGGATTGGCTATGTGCCGCAAGGGCGGGAAATTTTCCCTCAGCTTACGGTTAAGGAGAATTTGTTGCTGGGACTGGAGACCGGCGCTCCGGGTGTGAAGACGTTACCGGAGGATGTGCTGGCGATGTTTCCGGTGCTTGCCACGATGTATGGACGGCAGGGTGGTGATCTGAGTGGGGGGCAGCAGCAGCAGCTGGCATTCGCCCGCGCGCTCGCTTCCCGGCCCGGACTGCTGCTTCTGGATGAGCCGACAGAAGGCATCCAGCCTTCCATCGTAGAGGATATCCGGCAGGTTATTTTGCAAATTAAGGCAAAGGGCGAGATCTCTATCTTGCTGGTGGAGCAAAGCATTGATTTTGTACGCGGTGCTGCAGATTATATCTATGTAATGGACAAAGGAGCGATTGCACTGCAAGGGACACCGCGAGAGCTGGATATGTCGCAGTTTGAGCACCATCTGTCTGTGTAGCCAAGGTTCATGGCGTAGGATGAGTTTAGGAGCGCTTGTCCAAAATGTTGGAGTATTTGGGATATAGTCTTCGGATGCAATCCGGGCAGATATCATGGGTGAATTCGGCATGTGTGTGCTTCTCCAGATAACTCTCGACAGAGTTCCAGGCGTCCTGTTCATCCTTGATCTGTTTGCAGACAGCGCAGATGGGCAGCAGCCCGCGTAATGTGCGAACTTCGGACAGGGCCTTCTTTAGCTGCTGTTCTATGTGTTTCTGTTCGGTGACATCTGTGTGAGCAATTAGGGCAAGATCAGACAGCAGAGTTGGATCGGCCTGCCTTAACGGGGTAAGCTCCAGACGGAACCAGCGCTGCTCCCTGTGGGTCGTTTGAATGGAAATCTCGTATGTACAACAGTCGTTAAAGGGTTTGGTGATATTTTTCAACTCTTGAACAATCTTCGCATTCTTTGCTTTCTCCTCGCGTGATATCCACGCCTCCATGAGCTGGAGGTAATGGGATGTTTCTGGTGTTCTGGAAGTGTCTGATATGTCCAGCTTGGTAGGCGGCTGTCCGAGCCCCTGCTGCCAAGCGGTGTTGCAGCTTCGAATGATCCAGTTGTGGTCAACGATGATGAGCTGGTGATGCATGGACTGGAACGATAATCTCTCCAGATCGGATATTAAATATCTCATGAAATGAGGTCCTCCTTGGCAGAAATCTTATCTTAAATCATCAGGAATTCCCAAAATGTCTGCGACCTGGTTCCTGAACCTGGTTGCTTTGCGTGTGCCGTGAATGAGATTGGAGAGACGGTATGGCGGAATGCCGTGCTGTTCGCAAAATGTCTTCTGGTCGACCTGGAGTTCGGTTAGCCGTCGTTTGATCGCCCAACCGAACGGAGTAACAGGTTTCTTTTTGTTCAAAAGGGTTCACCCCTCAGTTAGAATGTAGTATTCAGCCGGTCATTCTTGATGTAAAATATATGGATATGCGAGCTGTAAGATTTATTATATACGTAATTGCGTCATCTAACAATTAAAAAATACGGAAATAAGTGTATTTTAATATGTTAAATGGCGTAAATGCGTTAAACAGGCAACATAATTGACATAAAAAACACGCCAGCAAGGAGGTTGCGGCGTGTTTTTTGTGTCTTACTGTATGAGGAGGTGAGTGATATGGAGGCGAAGGGGGTAGAGATTACGCCCTGTAGGCGTGAAGGCCTGCTCCAAGCATGTGAAAGCTGGGGAACAATGCTTTCATGGACATTGAGGTTGGTTGTACCAGTCCATCCGCAGCGGAGGCGCTGACGGTATGCCATTCATGCTCCAGGTCTGCGGCCAGGCGAACCAACAGGTCCTGTGTTGTATTGGTGTTGAGGGGGATGACTTTGGAGGCTTCGGTTATGCAGGCACTCATGGCTGAATGCAGATAACCCAGGACCGCCTCCTCGACAGGGATATCGAGGTGGTGGTTAATCCAGGCGTGAACAGTGGAGAGGCAGCCAACGGATTCATACTTAGCCAAGGTTTGTTCAAGTTCGCTAAAATCAATCCAGGGGTGGAGTGCGTGAGCCAGCTTAATCAGTCGTTTGCCCATTGTGGAGGCGTGTTCTCTGAGGTGTACTGGGGTCCGCTGGACATGGACGAGCTTGTCGATGAGGGCTGTACGCCACGCGTCATTATGATCTGTGGCAGTGTAGATACCTTTAATCGCCATGCCTTCCAGACGGACGATGCTGGGGTGCAATTGACAGCGCATGAATGATTCAAGATCTTCGGCACTACGAATGGTCCCTTCAGCGATATGGGTATCCATACCGAAGGAATGGGTGAACCCTCCTACCTGGATAGAGGAATCAAGCAGTTTGACGTAATCGAGCAGCTTATTCCCACGGTTCACAGTCTTTCGCCTCCTACGTTCGTTAAATGTTATGTTAAATAACATTTAAACTCCTTTTTAGTTCGCTTTATGTGTGTAAATCCGAATTATATGATATATATATTCACATAATTATCCGCTTTTTGTCAATAGTTTCTTGGTTTTTAAATTTAAAAATCTTATAATGTTAATTTATATAACTTTAAAAGTTATATTCGAAAAAAGTGAATGAGTTGTCTGTTTCTTATAAAAGTAGGGGGGGATCAGCCTAATCGGGTATTAAACGAGATCAAATTTAATCATATGCGGTTCATAGGAGAAAATGACGAGATAATACGATTTATGGAAGGAAAAGCGCAGTTGAAATGATAATATTAAAAATGCTTTACATTTTAACATGAACCGGGTATAATCAATTCTGTTGCCGATTATTTACGACATGCGGTCGTGGTGGAATGGCAGACACGCTATCTTGAGGGGGTAGTGGGCGTATGCCCGTGGAGGTTCGAGTCCTCTCGACCGCATTATAAGATTGATAAAGAAGCTTCCCATACTGGGGAGCTTCTTTTTTTTTGTTTTTCTATAGTAATAGGACAGAGAAAAAATCACCCGTTACCCGGTAGAGGTTCCTCTGTCCACGGGATGCGGGTGATCGTTATCTTGTTATTTGAGCAATTCTTTAATATCTGCTTCAATTTTATCAGGTGTTGTTTTGGGGGCATACCGTTTCAGAACACGTCCATTTTGATCCACAAGGAATTTGGTGAAGTTCCATTTGATAGCTTTGGAGCCAAGTACGCCCGGTGCTTCTTTGGTAAGATGCTGAAATAGAGGATGAGCGCTTGAACCGTTCACATCGATTTTCTCAAACATCGGGAAGCTGACACCGTAGTTCATCTGACAGAACTCGGCAATATCATCGGAAGAACCTTTTTCCTGTGCGAACTGGTTGCTTGGAAAACCGAGCACTTCAAACGGGGAGTCTTTGAATTTGTCCTGAAGTTCTTGCAGCCCTTTAAATTGGGGTGTGAGACCGCATTGACTTGCTGTGTTCACGATAAGCAGTACTTTGTCACGATAGTTGGACATTTCAACTTCCTGACCGCGAAGGGTGTTTACTTTGTAGTCGTAGACTGATATGAGAATCGCCTCCATTTCATATTCTTCTTATCTCCTATTATATTGATTGCAATTAAATATTGCAAAATTTAAATTTCTTTTTTAAGCACAATGTAAGCCTTCCGTGTATGAACTGTGAATGATTAGCTATGTGAATTTCGCTAAAGGGAGAATTAGAGAGCTTTGACGAGATGGGTAGAGAATGGATATGTTGTAAGCGTTATTATTGATGCGAAATGGCAAAAATCCGTCGATTCGGTGATCTGCACAGACTTTACACCGATAGGGCATGGGTGTATGATTCATATCGTAATTCCAATTAAATTAAATTTTACATGAAAAACGAAACAAACGATAATATCGCTCTGATTATGTTCACAAAGGAACGATGTTTTAATCGCTGAGTTTCCATTCATTCATGGGTGGGAAACGGGGGAACCAACAGGATGAACTGTCCAGGACAGTAGGCATCCATGGGGTGAATTTTCCGGTGACAGCCGGAAATAGGGCGACTCTCGCGTCCGAATCCGTCAGCTAACCTCGTAAGCGTTAAAGGGAGAGGCAACAAGCCGTACGCTGGTTCATAGTGTCTTTTTGCTGTGGATTAATGAAGAAGCGTCCGGGAGGCCTTGGTCCCCCACGCTTCTTTTTTGTTGTCTTTTCACGCCAAGGGAGGAACGAATGATGGATAAAGAGATGATCTTAGTGACTGCTCCAAATGAAGCAGGACGTAAATTTATCAAATTGCTGATGTACAAAAAAATGCCGTTTGCCGTTCTGACCAACAGTGCAGGTGAAGAGCGCAGGCTCCGGAGAATCGGTGTGGAGCATGTCATTCGCATGAACACGGCTGCAGCTCAGAAATGGTTTTTGCCGCAAGGGAGTGTCGGCAATGTTTTTATTTTTGAAAATAGCCTAAACCTGACCTGTCGATATTTGCAGATCTGCCGCTCATGGACATCCAAGTCCTTGTGTGTCATTACAGAACAGAGCCATCCGAAAGGGATCTATCGGGGGATGGGAGCTGACCGGATTGTGTACTCTTTAAATGGGGAAGTGGGGTTCCTGCTTAATGGGTAGTGTTTAGTTGTTGTTCCTGTTCCATACCTGTGATTGATCCGGTGTCAGCTGCCTGTTATAATTGAAATCATAAATAAACGGAATCTTGAGGAGACTCATGCATGATGGTGGGTCTTCTTTTTTATGGTTTGGGAAATGGGGATAAGAATTTCCTGTGGCTAACGAGGAGGAATAGGCGTGCCGGAAGTACGTGGGATACAATGGTTGTTCTTTGATGTGGGGGATACGCTCGTGGACGAATGGGAGCCGGTGGATGATATTATCGGTCAGTTCGTGCGTGAGGCTTGTGCGCTTGGTTATCAGGTGGAGATGCAGACGGTGCGGGAAATATTTGCCGCCTCTTACCGAAATTACGAGCAATGGCCGATGAAATTGGCTATTCGAACCCTAATCAGTGATGAGGGGCACCGCGAACAGATCCAGGAGAAGCTGAAGTTCCGCAAAGAGCTTGAGCGCCCCTTCGCGTCAGCCAGCTCTGTTCTCCAGACGTTGTCGCAGCACTATAAGATTGGCATTATTGCCAATCAAAGCCCGGGAACAGAGAGTCGACTGGATAGCTACGGTTTGCGCAAGTATGTCGATGTGCTGGCCTGTTCGGCTGAAGAAGGAGTGTCCAAGCCTGATCCTGGGTTGTATGCTGTGGCGCTAAAACAGGCAGGGTGTAAACCAGAAGAAGCGGTTATGATTGGAGATCGGATTGATAATGATATCATTCCGGCCAAGAAGCTGGGCATGCATACGATCCGAATTTTACAGGGGTATGGCAGATTTCAGCCAGAGCTTGCAGACGAAGATCGTCCCGACTGGACGATTGAATCACTGGAGGAACTACTTCCGTTGTTGGTAACTCAAAAATCAGACAATTAACCTATAGCGTTATATGAAATCTAATCGATATGGATATGGATATGCTTTAGGATCAAGTTGCACCAACACCATACAAAAGGCTGATCGACTCAAGAGATATATTACTTGAGTCGATCAGCCTTTTTGAGTTATGAAAAATATTGCCTTACCTAGAACAACAGAATGGTCTGGATGATCAGATACACATTCAGGATAACGATAACTCCGGCAATGATCCAGGAGATGATTTTGAGCCATAACTTATTGGCAAATGCCCCCATGCTTTTTTTGTCACTCGTAAACATCACCAGCGGGATGACGGCAAAGGGCAGCTGCAGCGACAGTACAACCTGACTCAGAATGAGCAGTTCCTCTGTTCCGTGCTCTCCGGCAATGGCTGTAACGATTACAGCCGGGATGATGGCGATTAGACGTGTGACCAGACGACGAAGCCAGGCCGGAATACGAATGTTCAGGAATCCTTCCATTACAATCTGCCCGGACAGCGTACCAGTGAGTGTTGAGTTCTGGCCTGAAGCCAGCAGCGCTACACCGAACAGGATGCTTGCAATGGTGGTACCCAGCAGAGGTGTCAACAGATGGTAGGCATCTGTAATTTCCGCAACCTGGGTCATGCCTGCGCTATGGAACACGGCAGCTGATACAATCAGGATGGCTGCATTGATGAACAGGGCCAGCGTTAAAGCGATGGTTGAATCCATGGTGGAATACCGAATCGCTTCTTTTTTACCCTGAGGTGTCTGTTCAATCTGACGGGTCTGCACGATGGAAGAATGCAGATACAGGTTATGGGGCATGACGGTTGCACCGATAATTCCGATAGCGATGTAGAGCATGGCTGGATTTTGCAAAATCTCGGCACTGGGTACAAAACCATGCATGACGCCGCCCATATCCGGTTTAGCGAGAAACAGGTCAATACCGAAGCAGAGGGCGATGGTAGCCATCAGCACAATGACGAGGGATTCCAATGCGCGGAAACCTTTATTTTGCAACAGAAGAATGACCAGTACATCAACTGCGGTAATAATAACGCCATATAACATAGGAATGTTAAAGAGCAGCTTAAGCGCGATCGCTGAACCAATGACCTCCGCAAGGTCGGTGGCTGCAATCGCAAGCTCACACAAAATCCATAACATCATGACGACAGGCATACTGAACCGTTCACGACAGGCTTGAGCCAGATCTCTACCCGTAACAATTCCGAGTTTACCAGCGAGTGACTGCAGCACAACTGCCATCAGGTTCGAGATCAAAATAACGGATAATAAGGTATACCCAAACTGTGAACCACCCGCAATATCGGTTGCCCAGTTTCCGGGGTCCATATAACCTACGGCAACCAGGTAACCTGGGCCAACAAAGGCAAGGAATTTCTTCCACCATGCAGCATTCTGAGGCACCTTCATGGAGTTATGGGCTTCCCCTAGAGAAGGGGCCATACCCGCAGCCAATGGCTCATTTGAAGGAGTGTTGAAGAGATTTCTTTTACTCATAATAATCACCCGACTTTGAAGTATTGATATTCTATATGAAGAGGAAACGTTGTGTCTCCTTAGATTAAATTTGAAAATTGAAACCAAAATCAAAAGCGTTAATAAACTGCTTTCGATATGTCCAAACGTTTATGTCGATACATACATTGTACTCCTTCAATTATTTTTGTCTAGTGCAACTTTTGTGTATAAGGACAAAATATGGCGAGGAGTGAATTGTGCCTTAGTATATTACCCAAGCTTGGATAAATTACCTATGATGTCTCAAATGCATGAAAATGATAAAGATGTAAAAGCTGAATAAGGGCTCCAGTACGTTTCAAAATAAGCCAGAAGTTTAAATTGAATAGTAGGCAGCAAAAAAATCGAAGGTGAAGGAGAGATTTTTAATGGAAGCTTTATATACAGCAACAGCGACAGTTAAAGGTGGACGTACAGGTTCAGTGGCTTCTTCGGATGGTGTGCTCAAACATGATTTGAAAATGCCTAAAGAGCTGGGTGGTTCCGGTGGTGAAGGGACAAACCCCGAGCAGCTTTTTGCCGCTGGATATGGCGCATGTTATGAAAGTGCACTTGCCAATGTCGCCCGTAAAGCAGGTGTGAAGCTGGAGAATGTGGTCGTTACAAGTAACGTATCCATCGGCAAAGATCCTGCGGATGACGGTTTCCAACTGTCGGTTCGTCTGGACGTGAGCATGCCTGGCGTGGATCACAGTCAAGCTGAAGATCTGGCGCGCAAGGCACATGATTTCTGTCCGTACTCCAAAGCAACACGCGGTAATATTGATGTGGTACTTAATGTAGTCTAAGCCGTGACTCGATGGAGTAACGGGGAACATATTGAAGCAGAGTATCCTTGGATACCTGATGTTCAAGCACAAGACCCTGCTGGTATTCGGCAGGGTTTTGTATTTTAAAATACAGTTGTGATGCAGGAAATTGCATGTTGAACAGCGTACTATTTTACATAATCTACTCTTGCTTGATGTCATACATTCGAAGAAGGGGGAAGGATAATGAGTATTGAAGAGATGATCGAGCGGCGATTTGTATGTACAAAATGCAGGGGGACGGACTGTAACATTAAGGAAGTATCCATGTCAGGGGCAGGTCTTAGCAAGATGTTTGATATTCAGCACAATCATTATCTCTTCGTCGCCTGTTCTTCCTGTGGGTATGTTGAAGTGTTCGATCCAGATGTGCTAAAGGGTAAAAAACAGGGGCAGGTGGGTACCATTCTTGATATTCTGTTTGGTGGATAAAGGTGTGTGAGTTGACATCGAACTAAAATTTCTTTAATATGACTTAGTACTGAGAAGTGTCAGTGTCAATGTCAATGCATGAACCAAATTTGAATTAACAGGTGATATCCATGTCTTATAGACCAAGTATTGCAAAATTGCAAGTAGCCAGCAAAAACGAAAAAGACGGATTGTATGAATTTACCATGAAATTGGTAGATGGCACACAATGCCGTGTATTCTATTCCAAATCCCCGGAATGGAAAATGACTGCAATTAGCCGTCTGCAGAAAACGCCTTGTCCAGTATGCCGCAAAGATTTCATTTGCAAATGCATGGACCAGTGGGCAAATGACCTGCATCAACAAATGATCGATGACCAATGGATGGAAAAGGCAATTGCTGAGTAATTGCCAAGACAGATACGAGCGTGGGCACAGAGCCTGCGCTCTTTTTCTATTTTCCGTTACACTTAAATAAATGTAAAAAAAAGCGACCGGGATGACTCAAAACGGGTAAGTTACTCTAATAGCACACGTGAGGAGGCCACGATTATGACAGTAAATCAAACGGATCAGCATCAGGGACACCCGATTGTGCTTGTGGACGGAGTCTGTCATTTCTGCCAGGGATTAACCAAATGGATTATCAAGCGTGATCCCGAGGGGACATATCATTTTGCATCACTCCAATCGGATGTAGCAAAAAAATTGCTTGAGAAGGGCAATCTGTCCACAGACAGCATGGATACGTTTGTACTCATTGTGGACGGAAAATATTACACACGTTCAACTGCGGCGCTGAGACTGGCCAAAGGACTCAAATTCCCTTATCCATTATTGTACGGGTTGATTATTGTACCGAAGTTTATTCGGAACGCCATCTATAACATGGTAGCTCGCAACCGGTATCGCTGGTTCGGTAAAGATGAAGCGTGCATGCTGCCTACGCCTGAAATAAAGGATCGATTTCTTTAAAAAACCTGACATGAGACATATTGTATCATTACCTGTTGATTAATAACGGAAATAATTGGGTAATGACTACGGATAAACTCTATATTGGGAGGCAAATCATTTGAAGAAGTGGACTACATTATTTATTGGGGCATTATTAGCAGTAAGCATGACAGCTTGTGGTAGCGATGCGGATAACAGTACGGCAACACCCCCAGCTGGCAACGAAACGTCTAACGAGGGCAATACAACTGCGGAGCAGGAGACAAAGATCCCTACATTGGACGAGTTGATTGAGAAAACGAATGCTGCGACCAAAGACATCAAAAGCTTCACGACTGAAGCCAATATTGATCAAAATTTGAAACTGGCGGCTGGCGAACAGTCCCAGGATCAACAGGTGAAAACATCGCTGAAGATGGATATCATCAAAGATCCGATGATGATCTATCAGGAGATGAAAATGGAAATGTCCGGACAGGAAGGGCAGAATGTGAAGCAGTACATCACTTCGGATAACATCTATTCGCAGGTGGGAGAGCAATGGGTCAAAATTCCCGATGAACAAACGAAACCACTGATTGAGCAGATGAAGGCAAGCATGAATCCGGAAGGTGAACTGGAGCAATTCAAAAAGATTGCCGAAGACACCAAGATTACGGAAGAGGGAGACCACTACGTCATTAACGCTGACGTATCCGGTGATAACGTGAAGGAACTGGCCAAAGCGGTCATGGAGCAAAACGGATCGGATGCTCAAACTCAAGCGATGCTTGATCAAATGAATATTACCAGCATGAAAATGAAATATATGATTAACAAAGAAACCTACCTGCCTGCAAATACGGATGTCAACATGGTCATGGAGATGGAGCAGGAGGGACAGAAAATTTCGATGGACATGAAAATGACCAGCACGTTCTCCAACCATAACGGCGTGGAAGAGATCAAGATCCCGCAAGAAGCATTGGATAGTGCGAAATAAGAATCCATCAGCTGTAAAGCGGAATGATATTCTCTGATGAGAATATCATCCTATCCAGGGATAGGATGATATATCGTTTGAAAGGCACCTTTGATCCATTTGTGTGAACCGACACGTTCCACGAATGAATCAGGGGTGTTTTCTTTTTTTGCTTGCATCCTGGTCGGGTTCAAGGTGGTATAGTATAGTCATGTAAGCGATTGAATTTAGAGTTGATGGGAAGTTGAAGGAAGTCTATTTAAGAGTGGAGGTCGAAGAAATGATTGAATATGCACATATACACCACGTGAGTCTGGCTGTACGTGATCTGGAGGTCGCGAAGAAATTTTATTCCGGTTTGCTCCGTATGCAGGAGATTGAACGTCCGCCTTTCAACTCCACAGGCACATGGTATGCGATTGGAAGTCAGCAGCTTCATCTGTTGCAATATCCGGAGGGACACACGCTTCGTAATGCCGGGATTGATACAACGGATGGACATTTTGCGATCTGGGTGAAGAGTTACAAGCAGACTTTGGCCTGGCTTGAACAACATGGGATTGAATATGAGGCAAGACCGGATAGCGTTGCCGGGTTTGCACAGATTTTTGTGCTTGATCCTGACCGCAATATTATTGAGTTCGATGCGCCTTATCATTCTTGATTGTATTTGCGTTTGAATAAATGCCTTGCTCCCCCAGAAATTGTATGCTATATTATCCATACATTCATAGCACGTGACGGAAGCACCGTCCATATACTGCATATTTTGCGGTTATTGGACGGTGCTTTTTTTGTGCATTTTTGCAGGGAGGGAAGAAAAATTGATTGTTCTAAAGGCAGTGCTGGCTTCCAAAGACAAAGAATATATTAGTGCCTGGCTTGATTTTGTACAAGGGAGCCAGCCTGGCTCCGGTATACGCTTTACTGCTTTTTCACAATGGGAACCGTTCAGGGATCACATGAATGAACAGGAAGGCAGGGAACTGCCAGATCTTGTGGTTGCGGAACCGGAGTTTCTGAACAACTGGCTGAGTAATGGTGGCGAAACCTCGGGTATTCCTTGGTTGACGCTCAGTGAAGGACTGGATGAGGTGGATGAGGACAAACGGCTGATGAAATATCAACCTTTGCCTGCACTGTTAGATGCTGTTCTTAACGCTTGCCACCAGCCCCGTCGGAGGAAGGTCCATCGCCCAGGACAGGAGACGCTATCCATTGCAGTTGTATCTGCTTCCGGAGGAAGTGGCAAGACTGCGGTGGCAATGCATATGGCGAAGCAGCTGGGGATTGCAGGATATGCCGTTCTGTATCTCAATTTGGAGACGCTGGATAGTTCGATGCCGTTTCTGGAAAAGGGATTGTCTAGAAGTGCACAGCGTATAGCTGATGCAGAAACGGGACTGTCACGTCTGCTTTACGATTTGAAGGTGGGCAGGAAGGAATCAGGTAAACAGGGACAAGTGCAATCTTTGTCCAAAGGTGTTGACAGCTACGTGCTTCGTCACGAAGCTTTGAAGTCGGATGTATTCTGGCCGCTGTCCAATCGGAAGGAACTGCTGCAAATGTCCCATGAGGATACGAAAATCCTGATCCGGTATCTGGCGGACTGCGGACAGTATGATGTGCTCATTCTGGATGGGGATTCAGGCTGGGATGGTCGCAGTGAAGGGATTCTGGATCGTGCAGATGCATTCGTCTGGCTGATTGAGGATGACATCTCTTCTATGCACCGCTGGGGTCAATGGATGCAGCATATGGAGCGCACAAGGCCGGAATTCCTTGATAGTGTACTGGATCGTGCCCGCTTCGTTGTTAACAAGTACCGGGACAGTGTCATCAACGTCCTGCCAAGACCCGATCTGCATCTGGACGCAGTGCTGCCCTATATCCCTTCCTGGAAGCAGCTGAGTAAGGAGGAAGTGATGCTTAGCTCACCGATCTTTCAACGCGAAGTAAAGAGACTCTGCGCCATGATCGTACAAGATGGGGAAGAAGAACTGAAGCAGGCGGGACGAATGCAGAAGGGTGATGGGTGGTCGTTATGACGGATGCATCCAAGGTGATACTGGACCGTGAAGAACAGTTTCAAATCATGCGTCGGGAGGTCAGGGCTGGCCTGGATCTAACGTCCTCTGCAGGGGACGAAGAACTGTGGCAGGGAATTGAGCGTAAAGTGCTTTCTGATCCGAAGCTGGATGATCTGACCTCCGGGGAGCGGCATACGTTGGTGCAGCGGTTATTTGACTCCTTTCGAGGATTGGATATCCTGCAACCATTGGTGGATCATCCCGAGATCACGGAGATAATGATCAACAGCCACCGGGAGATCTTCGTTGAGCAGGAAGGTGAAGTCAGACAGATCACACTGGAATTCGAGTCCAGTGAACGATTGGAAGACATTATCCAGATGATTGTATCCGGGGTGAACCGGATTGTGAATGAGTCTTCTCCAATTGTAGATGCGCGGTTAAAAGACGGCTCGCGTGTCAATATCGTGCTGCCTCCGATTGCGTTGAAAGGCCCGACCATGACGATTCGTAAATTCCCGAGTGAACCGATGAAAATGTCCGATCTGATTGATAAAGGTGCCCTGCATGAAGCAGCGGCAGAATTGCTGCAGCAGTTGGTGCGCAGCAAATACAATATTTTTATCGGCGGTGGAACTGGATCGGGAAAAACAACTTTTCTCAACGCATTATCCCAGTATATCCCGGCGGATGAACGGATTATTACGATTGAGGACTCTGCTGAATTACAGATTGTAACGGTACCGAATCTGGTATCGCTGGAAACACGGAATGCCAATACCGAGGGCAAGGGCCAAATATCCATTCGGGACCTGATCAAATCATCCTTGCGGATGCGTCCGAATCGAATTGTCATTGGTGAGGTACGGGGGGCGGAAGCGCTGGATATGTTGCAGGCCATGAATACTGGACATGATGGCTCGTTGTCAACGGGACACGCAAATACGATCTCCGATATGATCAGCAGATTGGAGACCATGGTGCTCAGCGGAGCGGATCTTCCCATTGCTGTTGTTCGGCAGCAGATTAGCTCGGCAATTGATATTTTTGTGCATTTATCCCGACTGCGAGACCGTTCACGTCGAGTGACCGAGATTAGCGAAGTGATCGGCATGCAGGAGGGAGAAGTGCTGCTGAATCCACTGTTTCGTTTCCAAGAGATTGAAGAAAAAGAAGACAAAATTATTGGCGGACTCGTGCAGGTAGGGAAGCTAAGACAAGTGGAAAAAATTCAGATGGCGGGACTTGGAGAATGGCTGAACGAGTACATAGAACGTTTTAGTGATGGGTTCATTGAATCGGATAACAACGTAGACTAGTTGATTTTATTGGAAGGTGATGAAGTTGGGCGAGGCCAGACAGGCGTTAATGGATTACACCGTATATATGCTATCCCGGAGACAGCGGATGGTCTGCATGCTGATTAGTGGTTTGTTATTCTTCGGTATCGGTATTCTGTTCTATCACCACTGGTTGGCCGGACTGATATTGGCGGCGGGGTGTATATGGGTACCGAAACATTGGACCAAAGTGCTGCTGGAGCGAAGAAGAATGACTCTCAGTTTACATTTTAAACAGGCATTATATGCGTTGTCCTCCGCGCTGGCTGCGGGTAAATCGGTAGAGAACGGATTTAAGGAATCCGTGGAGGATCTGCGCATGCTGAATCCTGAGGCAGATACAGATCTCATTCGTGAATTCACTATTCTGAGGACGCGGATGGAGTATGGACAGCCCATTGAAGAGGCGCTGCAAGACTTCTCGGATCGGGCCAAGATTGAGGATATCACTAATTTTGCGGATGTATTCATCACATGTAAGCGAACTGGTGGAGATCTGGTCGAAGTTGTGCGGCGAACTTCGGCGGTCATTGGTGAGAAGTTGGATATTCAGCAGGACATCATGGTGGCAGTGGCACAGAAGAAGTTTGAATCCAAAGTGATGTTTGCTGCTCCGTTTATTTTTCTGATTTTTCTCAACTTTACGGCCAAGGATTTTATGGAGCCCCTATATAGCGGGATGGGTTATCTGATCTCCAGTGGTGCATTGGTGTTACTTGCCTGCTGTTATCTGTGGATTACACGCATTATGGATATCAAAGTATAAGGAGGTGACACGATGCTGCTTCCCGTTATTTTCGGAGGGGTGCTCGTGGCGGGATGGCTGATGCTGGATCGAACACGAGGACAGACCTATCGGCATTTGCGCGAACTGGATATGGAAGGATTACGTCTGAAGAAACTGCATGGTCCCTTTTTGTTTTTGTTGGAGAAGTTCGAGGTGGGCCGCAGATTGCCTGTACTTATGTTCCGCATGCAGCATGCTATTCAGAAAATGTATGGCATACAGCATAGTGGCGAGAAAACGATGCTCTACTGTGCTGAAATGCTGACGTATTCGTGGCTGATGTTAATCGTAGGCTGCCTTTTGTCACTCGTTGGAGATATGGGGCTGGGGGGGATGGTGGGTGGACTGGCGTTGGGTGTTGCACTGCCTTTAGCGCTCTACAAAGATCTTAACACTAAGATGCAGCGAAGAGATCAGGACATACTCATGGAATTACCGGAGTTGTTGAACCGAATTGTTTTGCTGGTTGGTGCAGGGGAAACGGTGCAACGCGCCATTGTTCATTGTGTAGCCAGTCAGGAAGAACGGGATCATCCACTATACAACGAGCTGCGCAAGACGGTTGGGGATTGGAACAACGGTTATTCGTTTCAGCAATCCTTTGAACAGTTTAGCCGCCGCTGTGGTGTACAGGAAGTGACGATATTTACAACAACTGTACTGTTGAATTTCCGGCGAGGGGGAGGTGACTTTGTATTGGCGCTGCGGGATCTGTCACATGTATTGTGGGAGAAACGCAAGGCCGTTAGTCGGGCAAAGGGAGAACAGGCTTCTTCCAAACTGGTGTTTCCGATGGTACTGATCTTTTTTTCGATCGTGGTAATGATCGGAGCGCCAGCTTTTATGATGATGAATATGTAGGAGGAATTGGGATGCTGGAATTGATGAAAAGCAAGGCAACTGCATTTTGGGACGAAGAAGACGGGCTCGGTACACTGGAATTGATTCTGATTATCGGCGTTATTATCATTATTGCGTTGATTTTTAAAGATCAAATTAAGACGCTGGTAGAAAGACTGTTGAAAAATGTTAGCAATAAAAGTAATGAGTTTTTTGAATAAAAATTTTAAAAAGGAAGAAGGGAGCTTCACCATCGAAGCCTCCCTGGTCTTCCCTATTGTGTTGTTTATTCTCATGTTACTGTTATTTTTCTCCATGTACATGTATCAAAAGACATTTCTGAACCAACATGCATACGCAGCCTCTGAACGTGCCGCCTACAGTTGGGATAACAGCCACAAGCAGGCGATGACAGGTGAAGTTGTGGCTGGGGAACATGACAACTTGTACTGGAGATTGACCGATGATCGATTGCTCGGAGCACTATTTGGATGGGCGGGAACGGACAATGAGATTATTGTCTCTTTACCCGCGGGAGATGGCGGAAGTCTATCGGAAAAGAAACTGTTCCAAGCGGCACAAGGCATGCCTTCTGGCATGAACGGAACGATTGAATATCAGAACTCGCTGATCCAGCGAAAAGTAACGACAAAGCTGGAGCAGGTGATTTCTTTACCGCTACCTTCTTTTTTATTTAATTCAGGTAACAATGTGTTAACGCAAGGGTCATCTACAGTTGTAGAACCGACGGAATTTATTCGAACGGTGGATCTGGTCCGTTATTATGCAGCCAAGTTTAAAGGCAAGGGCGGAGCCGCAGCCAGTACTGCCGCAGAAGCAGGACAGGTTGTACAACATTTTGGCAAAGCCAAAAAATGAGGAGAGGAGGAGGAAACGCTGTTCAGAAAAAAAGACGGTGAATCGGGAGCCGTAACCGTGTTCTTGATCTTGATTTTGGCTGGAATCTTTATGTTTGTTTCCATTTTCATTGATTATGCACGTATTGCTGCTTTCAAAGTACAGGCAGAGCGAATGACGCATGCGGCGATAAGATCTGTGATGTCAGCCTATGATCCTTCTTTGCGAGAATATGGTCTATTTGGATACGGTGACAGCAGTGGTGAGGCCATCATGGCCAAGGTACTCAATGATAGTGTGAAGCCTTCGGCTGTGAAAGATGGATTTCCAATCCTGGATATCCAATGGGATACCACTTCATTGAGCATGGAGCGTGAACTGGGCAGATATGATATTTTTAATCGGCAGATTCAGGAAGATATGAAATATCGTGCGCCGGTCGATTTTACCCTAGAAGTGGTCAATCGGTTCAAGCCGATGTCGGAAGAGATGAAAGAAGCCGCGCATACTGTGGATCTGCTCAAAAAATTGCAGAAACTGTATGACAAACGTGAGGAATTACTGGACGAAGCAATAGTCAATCAGACGATATCAGCCGAAAAGCTGAAGGGTCTGCCCACACTGATCATGAATCCGCCTTCCTCTGCCATTTACGATGAAATGCTTAGAGACACACCAGAAACAGCCGCTGAGGTAGCAGCGCGTTATGCGGATTATCTGAACAAAAAACAAATGGATGAAGGACTGCCCTTCAACCAGCAATCGTACATGCTGGAGCTGGCTCGTTATCGGACAGGCGTAGGTAATGTGGTGACAGGCATAAGCATGATCATACAGCCAGCATTACAGGCTCATCAGACGAAATTGGAGGAAGCACAAGCCAAAATTGAAGAAGCTCGAAAGATCAACGAGGAAATGAAGCGGGTAATCGCTGAAGGGGAAAATCGTTCACAGAATGCCAGCTATGAAAATGTAGGGAACTCAACGCTGCCTGGAATGAGCCCTCCATCTACCGGATCGGGAAATGAAGCTAAAAGTACACGCTCCCTGGCTTCGGAACTTGTAAGAGATGACACACTGTTTGATCAGTTGAATGCACATGTTCGTTCACAAAATTCGGATTTTACCAATGTCAGAAACGACAGTATGGAACTTAATACGCAGCTTCGCACCATTACGGTGATAAGTGGTGTTTCTATTAAACCAGCGGTTAGACAGGCTAGCCAGGTCACGGAACGATACATGGACACTTACGTGCGAAGTGGACCGTCCAATGTCATTCTTCAAAGCAAACAGCAGTTGGAGAACGGTCGCGGATCTGATGCCCAACGCAAAGCGAATGACAAGGAATCCAAAGGGAAGTTGAAGGAAGTTAAACGTATTTTGTCACAGATTGAAAATGGTAGCTCCGGATCAATGGAAGCCTTCAAACAGCTGGAAGAGTATTACAATGCCAACATAGCTTTTAACGAGGCAAGCCGTGAAGAATCCAAAAAGGCAAAGATTGCCGGTGACCCGTACGACTCAGGTGGAGACGCCATGAACGGAATGGACAGTTTATTCGGTGGGATGTCCAGTCTGCTGGATAGCCTTGGCGATGAATTGTTCCAGAATGAGTACGCACTGGCGTATTTCAATTCGATGGATTTTGGACAGTTGTTTAACTGGACTGAAGGTAGTGGGAATGCTGGTGAAGTCTTCAAACTGGAGAATCAGGAATTGGAATATATCGTCTATGGTTTTCATAATCCTTCGGGCAACATTGCCTCTGCGTATGCAGAGATCTTTGGCATGCGTCTGGCGATTCGAACTGCAGAAGGATTAATGGAGAATAGCAAGCTTGGTAATCCACTACTTGTATTATCTGCTGCGATTTTATACGGAATTACAAACGCTATAGCAGATATGGTGAAATTGGCCAAAGAAGGAAGCGTGGAACTCTCCAAGTATATCAAAGTCAAGCTTACCTACAGAGACCATCTCAGACTGTTTCTGTTGATGCATAGCAACAATGAACGCAAAATGTCCAGAATGTTGGCTTTGATTCGAATGAATACCGGAGTGAATCCGGATGAGAAACAGACATATGCTTCGGGAAATATGCGCAGCAGTATCAAGCTGTGGTTTCTGCCAGTGGTCACCAAAAGCATAGGCGCTGTTATGGGCAGTGCAGATCAGGTAGAGGATGGGCGATTTTTCATTGATCGGAAGACCGATTATTCCTACTGAGTAATTTGGGTCGTTTCGATGGAGGGATTATGGATAAGCAGCATCAGCAGGGAAAAATTTTGGCATGTTTACAAAACCGACTAACACAAATTCGCAGACTGGAAAGATTGAAGTCATGGCGTGAACAGAGACGTTCTCCTCAAAAGGTGCGTTCTCCAGAAAGAGAACATGGAAGCATCGTTTTGGAAGCCTCACTGGTTCTGCCTGTATTTCTGTTCTTTGTCATGTTCTTGATTTACATCGTGCAGATGACTCTGGTATCGACAGCGTTGCAGAGCACAGCAGGGGAAGCGGTGAAGCAGTTATCCACCCAAATCTATCCTGTTTCCCTCGTATTCACCCCCTCTGATTCCGCTGGCAATGGATCGGAAGGTGGATGGAAAATTCCTGAGTTGTCCTTGACGGAATGGGCTGAAGAGTACGCCTCTTCTCTACCGGAGCCGCTAAGCGATTGGGTGCGTGCAGCCGCTGCAAGAGGTGAACAACCGTTACAGGAAATCAAAACATCCGTTCTTGAGACCGTTCTTGATCCAACCGTTAAACCGCTGCTCAAGCCTTTTATTAATACTTCTGTGTTGGAAGTAGATCGTGTGCATGTTAACGGGATTTCTATACCTGATCTCAAAAATAAAACGAATCCTTACTTCCGGCTTGAACTGAGCTATGAATTACCTGTGAAAGTCCCCTTCTTAGGGAAATCTTTACGGATTCAAGCGGCCGCGGCAGAACGGGTATGGATCGGAGATACAGGAGAAGGTTCGGACAGCAGTGGAGGAGACGCGGATTCTGCAGGAGCGGCAACCGTGATATCCAAACCGGAGCCGGCATACATAGGCAATAATGCGACAATCAAGGTTAAGGTTGAGCCCGGAGCTACAGCGAATTTAACGATTTTTTACAAGTCCGGTGAAAGTTCAGCCAAGCATATCGGATGGGCTACTGCCGATGAAAATGGTGTGATTGAATGGAACTGGTTTGTTGGTACACGTACAACGGAGGGGACATGGACATTTGTTGTGGAGACAGCGGATGGTGCCAAGACGGTGACCGAGTTTAATGTGGCTTCCAGAAAATAATAAAGGAGATGTTGGAGGTGGAGTGGTTTTACTTAGCCTGTGGTCTATACGTAATTGCAGCTTTTGTTACAGATGTTCGTTCGATGAAAATCCCCAATCGTTTAACTGTACCAGTGACTGCGGCAGGGTTCCTGGCCCATATTATCTGGGGAGGATGGGAGGGATTCCTGTTCTCAGCAGTTGGATTCTCGGTTGGGTTCGGTGTGTTGTTGCTGATGTATATGATTGGGGCAGTGGGTGCGGGAGATGTTAAATTGTTTGGAGGAATGGGTGCTTGGACGGGGCTGGTCTTTGGTATTCATGTGATTATTTATTCCGTTTTGTATGCAGGGGTAATCGGCCTGGTCATTCTATTGTTCCGCAGGGATTCAGCGAAACGAATTCGCGGCATGGCGGGAAATCTTACCGGTTTTTTCATGCTGGGTTCGCTCAAGCTGGTTAACAAGGAAAAGACGTTGAAGTTTCCTTTTATGCTGGCCGTTTTGCCCGGATTCATCAGTGCCTATATCTACATGACTTCATAAAGAGTATATAAAGTGTGTGGAGTTTGGATTATAGCTTATTAACGGAAAGAGAGGATTGGCATGTATGGATTAAAGAGAGATTTTATTCGGAACGGCGGAGCATTCATGGTTTTGGAGAAAGAGGAAGGGTTGCGAATGGATGAACTGAGCCGTGTGCAGATGGGCATGTTGTCTTCCAATCAGATTCCAAGGCTCCTTCCTGTCCATATCCGGGAATTGGATCGAAATGTAACGTTGCAGTATGACATTTCGGGGTACAAGATGTTATCCCAGATGTTAAAGTCCGGAAAAATTCAATTGCGTGTGTTATATGGTCTGTTGTTTCAACTGGCGGACACCTTCACAGAATGCCGACAATATATGCTGGACTCCCGTAAATTGCAGATTCAGGAAGATTACATATTCATCAATGGCTCATTTGAACAGGGAGAACTTGGCATGGTATACATCCCGATCATGGATACGGTTGAGGTAGATTCGACCCCTCAGCAATTCCGTGAACTGGTTATCAGGCTCATGGCCCATGTGCAGGAACTTCAGGGAGAAGGCATTCAGCGTGTTCTCCAGCTATGTGATAGTGAGCATTGGGATATCGGTCGGTTGCGTGAACTCTTACTTGAATTATACGCGGATGAGCAGAGTAATTCAGGCCAAGCATCGTTTCTGTCCTCTCGTATTCCGTCTGGGTCAGCTGACAGTAAGTTGGATACTCCACAGCTGGCGGTTCCAGAGCAGGAGAGTGAGCAATCTTCCATTAGAGTTGGACAATATCAATACCGTCAATTTGATCAAAATAGTGCTGCTGAGCAGCCGTTGAATCCACACCAGCAACCGAGGGTCTCTGTGTCCGAGAAAGAGAACCCGCGTAACAACCCCTTCTCTGGCTTTTCCGGTAGACGCTCACCAGGCGAGTCTTCATTACATTCCAAAGGTGTTACAGATCTGTCACAACGCCAAACCATTGATTCATTTCAAGGGGAGGTTTTGGAAGAAGACGAGAAGTCGGGGTCCCAAGTGACCTATATCATTTTGGGCTGTATGGTTGCCATGGCGCTGGTATGGAGATTTGTTTATATGGAGCAACCCGGTCAGGCTCAAATGATTCTATCCGCAGCATTGAGTGCTGGATTGCTTGGGGTTGCGGGTTGGGCATGGGTGACCAAAGGCAAATGGGTAAAATCGAAGTCCAATCTGCAAGGCAAAAAGATAGCAAATGATGAAAATGAGGATTTCACCGAAGATAAGGAATTGGGACAGCCACGCAATGGACGTTTTCAGGTTGAGAGAATAACGGGCGGACTGGAGAAGGAATCATCCAATAAGCGCTCTGCTTTTTTTGGATTGGGCAGAGGAGGAGACAAGCAGAAAGAGAGCAGAGAAGAAATGTTTCAGGAAAGCTGGCGTTGGAATGCTACTGATAAGTCGGCGGATTTTTTTGAATCCAGACGATCTGGCGACGTAAATGCTCGCTTTCAGAATATGCATATACCATCCGAAGCATCAAATGTACCAGTTGTTCAGCATGCTGTCGAAGTCACAGCTGCTAAAGGAGACTTACCTCGTCATAATGCGGGAGCGGATGCAACGGTAAACTTGCAGAGCATGGCCGGAAGTGGTTTTACAGCAGCAGGTCCAATGGTGCCTGCCGTTTATCTTGAACGTCGATCAGCAACTGGAGATAAAAATGAACGGATGGATGTCCGCGGAGCATCTTTTGTCATCGGAAGGTCAGCTGACATGGTTCAATGGGTTGACTCAGCAACCGGTGTGTCCCGTGCTCACGTGGAATTGAGCCGGAACAAATCGGGCTATGTAATTAAAGACTTGGGTTCCGTCAATGGAACCGTTCTTCAAGGCAATGTTCTTGCTCCGTACAAGGAATATCCATTGGAAGATGGGGATACCTTTACGTTGGCCGAGTCTGTCTACACGTATCGGTCAGTCGGATAGACCCCGGTGTTTCAGATCTTCCAGTGCTACGGTTAAGGTAGGAAAAGTGAACCTGAATCCGTGATCCAACGCTTTCTGCGGGATAACCCGTTGTCCCTGAAGCAGTACCACAGAGAGTTCTCCGACCAGTGCTTTGATCAGAATTCCTGGTACGGGGAACCAGTGCGGGCGATGGTACACTTTGCCTACTGTGCGCCCAAATTCATCGTTGGTAACCGGGGTGGGTGAAGAGGCGTTTACCGGACCGGAGATTTCTTTATTATGGATTGTAAAATCAATCAACCGCACAATATCCATAATGTGAATCCAACTGGTCCACTGTTTTCCACTTCCTACCCTACCCCCAACACCAAGCATATAAGGTAATTTCATTAATGGAAAAGCACCTCTTTTATGACCAAGTACCAGGCTAACGCGAATCTTCACAAGTCTCACATGTTTGATGGCATCGGCAGCAACTTCCCACTGCTCCGAGACACGGGAGGGGAAATTCATTGATTTTTGCGGACTGTTCTCATCAAATGTTTCTGTAGGAGAGGTACCATAGATCGCCATGGCAGATGCCTGAACGACCACCTCCGGCTTGTGCTCCAGTGAATCTATCAATCTAGCCACACGGGCTACAGTGGTGACTCTGGATTGAACGATCTCCAGCTTCGCTTTGGTTGTCCACCGTTGATTCAACGTTTCCCCGGCAAGGTTGACCAAGGCATCCATTCCTTCCAGCAATTGAGGCTGTTCTTCGACCTGTTCCCATGAGATATATGTAAGGTTGTGGCTGGGATTATGTAGATCTGGCAGCTTGCGTGTAATAACTTTCACATGATGTCCTGCCTGAAGCCAGTAATCTACGAGTGCTCCTCCGACAAAACCGGTACCTCCACAAATCGCAATCTTCATCTTTTGACGACCTCCTCGATATTCTGATGGGATGTGAAATGTATTCTCCGATCAACAAACAGCCCCGGACGGTAAGTGCTGCCTTGCTGGGAATGACTTACCTCACGGAGCATGTTTGCCGATATGTAACTGATATACTGAACGGTTGTTTTGATTGAAAGCAATTCTATTTATTCATCAAATGTTTATAAGGCGAATAGTCAATTTGGTTTTTCTCCAGAAATTTCACCAAAAATTTATTATCCCGCTTCGGTGTAGCTATAATGTATCCTTTAATGCAATGATCTCTGGATACTTCAGCTGCATTGTCTTCGACCGCAATTTTACCGATCTCGGCAGCAATAGAATGTTTGGCAATATCGCGAAATGGTCCAGGCACAGGTTCCACAAGCTGGTCCAAAAAAGCTTTTGCTTCATCGGTCCATAAATGACGGCTGGCTTCCACCCAATAATTTTGCCAATCGAGCTTGGATTTTCCGTCTGCCTTTGGTAGCACTTTCAAAAACTTACGCATCATAAAAAATCCACCAATACACATGCTTCCAAGTAAAACAAATGTCCAGAATGCTATCGTATTCATAAACCAATTGCTGGGGGAACTGCTGGTCAACGTCAAAGCGAAGAAGCCGAACATCATTACGGAGTCACCTCGGTTCATTGATTTCCACGGAAAGACGGATTCCGCCCACCCATGTTCCAAATGCCAGCTGTAAAAAATAGCCTGTACCCCGAATTATAGCGCATTTCTAGATTTATTTCGATAATCGCGTTAGAATAAGGAATAATTCAGAATAAGGGGGATCAATGATGCTGAAAATCGGCTCCCATGTGTCCTTTTCGGACAAGGGATTATTAAGTGCAACGAAGGAAGCGGCTTCGTACGGTTCCAGTTCGTTTATGATATATACGGGTGCACCGCAAAATACCCGTCGCAAGCCTATTGAGTCCATGTTTATTGAGGAAGGCAAACTTGCCATGCAAGAAGGCGGGATGGAAGATATCGTTGTCCATGCCCCATACATTATTAACCTCGGTTCCTACAAAGAAAACACGTATGAGCTGGCCGTAAGTTTCCTTCAGGAAGAGATTCGTCGTACACATGCGATTGGTGTCAAAAATATCGTGCTGCATCCCGGCGCATTTACGGACAAGGACGCTCACTATGGCATTGGACGTATCGCTGAAGGATTGAATGAAGTGCTGGACGGTGTAAAAGAGACGGATGTTAATATCGCTCTGGAAACGATGGCCGGTAAAGGAACTGAAATGGGTCGCAGCTTCGAAGAGATCGCTCAGATCATGGAGAAAGTTACACACAATGAACGACTTACGGTATGTATGGACACATGTCACATTCATGACGCAGGTTATGATATCGTGAACGACCTGGATAGTGTTCTTGAACAATTTGATCGTACGGTAGGGCTTGACCGCATTGCCGTAATGCATATTAATGATAGTAAGAACCCTGTGGGTTCACATAAGGACCGTCATACACCGATTGGCTCCGGTTGGATTGGTTTTGAGGCGATTAACCGTATCGTGCATCACGAGGCTCTTCAGGGACGTCCGTTTATTTTGGAAACGCCTTGGATTGGGAAAGAGGCCAAAACGCAGCGTCCAATGTATGAAGCAGAGATCGCGCTGCTTCGCGGGGATGTCGCAGGTCGATTCGGTCCGGAATTCCTGACAGAAGTGGAACAATTGCATCACTTCTTCAAAGGAAAAGAGATTGAGTCCCGTTCGTATGTTCTGGATGTCTGGACATTGCTCAAAAATGATGCCAAAGCCAAAAAAGCCGACCCGCGTGAGCCTCTGGAACGTCTGTATGACCTCGTGGCTGAAGCTGCAATCTTCCAGCATTTGAGTGAAGAACAACTGAATCATCGTTTGATCGCCTGGCTAGCAGGAAAAGAACTGCTGGTTCAGGCCTAGTTGAAGGAGGAAGAATAACCCGATGGAGATTCACGCTAAACAAGTACGTCCTGATGTTAAAAACCGCGCCGATCGGGCGCGGATGCTTATTTCCTGTCCGGATGGACCCGGAATTGTTGCTGCAGTATCGCATTTCCTGCACCAGCATGGTGCAAACATTGTACAGTCGGATCAGTACACCATGGACCCGGCTGGCGGCATGTTTTTCATGCGGATCGAATTCGATCTTCCGCAATTATCCGTGAACCTGCCTAAACTGGAAGCAGATTTTACAGAAGTCGCAGGTCGTTTCAAAATGGATTGGAGTCTTTCTGAGGTTAGCCGCAAGAAGAAACTTGCCATCTTTGTATCCAAGGAAGATCACTGTCTGGTCGAGCTGTTGTGGCAATGGCAGGCTGGTGACCTGGATGCAGATATCGCGCTTGTCGTGAGCAATCATCTGGACATGAAGGATTATGTGGAATCATTTGGTATTCCTTATCATCATATTCCGGTTACAGCAGATACGAAGAAGGATGCGGAACAACGTCAGCTCGACGTCATTGGCGATGATATCGATGTGATTATCCTTGCACGTTACATGCAAATTATCTCCCCGATGTTTATTGAGCATTTCCGCAACCGGATCATTAACATTCATCATTCGTTCCTGCCTGCCTTTGTTGGTGGTAAGCCGTATGCCCAAGCGTACAACCGCGGTGTGAAAATTATCGGTGCGACAGCTCACTATGTTACGGAAGAACTGGATGGCGGACCGATCATTGAGCAGGATGTACAGCGTGTAAGCCACGGGGACGATGTAAGTGAACTTAAACGGATTGGACGTACCATTGAGCGTGTGGTTCTTGCCCGTGCTGTCAAATGGCATGTCGAAGATCGTGTTCTGGTTCATGAAAATAAAACAGTTGTATTTTAAGCTGATGCTTTAATACTGTGCAAGGTTGATTCGAAACGATACCGTTTCTATTTCTATCAAAAGAAAAGGCGAATTCCCTATTCATGCTTGAAAGGGAGCTCGCCTTTTTTTTGGTGTGCTGCCATACCTGTCCGCATCCCCCTATTGCCATGCCAAACAACAGATGGCCTGCCAGCCAGTATAGTATCGCTTTTCCATCGTGCAGATTGGGCACTCGAGCAGACAACTGAGATAGCGGAATGTACAGGAGGGAAGAGAGAGCGCCGATCAAAATACCTTTGGACATCGGATGCCCAGAACGCTGAACCCACCATATGTAGAATGTCCCGATAACTATGGAAACGACAAGATGTAGGACAAATTCGATGTATTCGGGTAAGGTTGGCGGAAGCCATGGAACAAAATCGATATTCAATAGCAGGGTGTAAACCTTCTCGTCGGTGTACGCCTCAATGGCTTTTAAAAAGAATCCAAGCACAAATCCGGAAAAGATGCCTGTTAAAATCCCGCACTTCCAGGGTAATGTGTGCTTTAACGGTTTTGATGGCTTCGCAAAATGATGTGGCATGTGCTGATCTCCCCTTCATTTTGAAGTAAAACCTAATGTATACAATAGTCCAAATGTTGAAACCGGAATAAGGACCATTATATGCAAAAACAACTTTGAAATCTAAAAAGAGTATGGTTTTCCGGTTAAAGGTTATACTTCATGCGATGGATTTGCGAGGATCACCGAGCTGGAACATATGTTGAAATGCACTGTACAGGGCGTTTTCTTTCCTGCTGGAAACAAATCCCTCGTCAAAATCAGCCGAATTTTCCCGATCTTCTAAAAGAAGGTTATGGAAAAGCTTCACGCCAAGTGATACAATACAAAAGTGAATAAGTCAAAATGAAACACTCAAGCGGATTCACTTATTGTGAAATTCGGTTTACTTGTATGATGAGAGGGATTCGCTTGCGCAACCCGACTTATCTAAAGACATGAGGAGGACAAACCATGACTGACAAGAACGAAGCGATTCAAAAGGAAGAAAATAATACGATCGATAACCTGTCGATCACTACCGTACGTACACTGGCGATTGATGCAATCGAGAAGGCAAATTCCGGCCACCCGGGAATGCCTATGGGCTCCGCTCCAATGGGGTACCAACTTTTTGCAAAAACGATGACACATAACCCGGACCACCCAACTTGGGTTAACCGGGACCGTTTTGTCCTGTCCGCAGGACATGGCTCCATGTTGCTGTACAGCTTGCTGCACCTGAGCGGGTATGACCTGCCTATGGAAGAATTGAAACAGTTCCGTCAATGGGGAAGCAAAACACCGGGTCACCCGGAATTCGGACATACTGCAGGTGTTGACGCAACGACCGGACCACTGGGTCAAGGTATTGCAATGGCAGTAGGTATGGCTATGGCTGAAGCTCAACTGGGCGCAACATACAATAAAGACAAATTCAACGTAATCGACCACTACACGTACGCAATCTGTGGTGACGGTGACTTGATGGAAGGCGTATCCCATGAATCAGCTTCCCTGGCTGGACGTTTGCACCTGGGCAAACTGATCATGTTGTTCGACTCCAATGACATCACACTGGATGGTAAATTGAACCTGTCTTCTTCCGAAAGCATCGCGAAGCGTTTTGAAGCTTATGGCTGGCAAGTGCTGCGCGTTGAAGATGGTAACGATCTGCCTGCAATCCAAAAAGCAATTGAGGAAG
This sequence comes from Paenibacillus sp. NPDC056933, assembly GCF_042674385.1. NCBI lineage: Bacteria > Bacillati > Bacillota > Bacilli > Caryophanales > Paenibacillaceae > Paenibacillus > Paenibacillus sp. NPDC056933. Next base: position 729,167 of record NZ_JBHUQN010000001.1, read on the forward strand.
GTCAAGCAGATACGCTTCGTCCTACACTGATCGAAGTTAAAACGGTAATTGGTTACGGCAGCCCGAACAAACAAGGTAAAGGCGGCCACGGCGGTACTCACGGATCTCCACTGGGTGCAGACGAAGCCAAATTGACTAAAGAGTTTTACAAATGGGTTTACGAGGAAGATTTCCACGTTCCAACTGAAGTTCGCGAACACTTTGCACAAGTGAAAGATCGTGGTATCTCTGCAAACAAAGCATGGGACGAGAAATTTGCCGAGTACAAAAAAGCATTCCCTGAGCTGGCAGCTCAATTCGAAACGGCAATCAATGGCGACCTTCCAGAAGGTTGGGATCGTGATCTGCCTAAATATGCTGCAACAGACAAAGCTGTATCCACTCGTGTAGCATCCGGTAATGCACTGAACGGTCTGGCACATAACGTACCTAACCTGACAGGCGGATCTGCTGACTTGGAAAGCTCCACAATGACTCACTTGAACAACCTGGAGAACTTCACGCCTGAAGACTATTCTGGCCGCAACATCTACTTCGGTATCCGTGAATTCGGTATGGCTGGAGCGATGAATGGTATGGCGCTGCATAGTGGTGTGAAAGTATTCGGAGGTACGTTCTTCGTATTTACAGACTACCTGCGTCCAGCTGTTCGTCTGGCTTCCCTGATGGGGCTGCCTGTAACGTATGTCCTGACTCACGATAGTATCGCTGTTGGTGAAGACGGTCCTACCCACGAACCAATCGAGCAATTGGCATCCCTGCGTATCATTCCTAACCTGACGGTTATTCGTCCGGCTGACGGTAATGAAACTTCCGCAGCTTGGGCTTATGCGCTTGAGAACAAGAGCAACCCGGTTGCACTCGTACTCACTCGTCAAAACCTGCCGATTCTGGAAGGTACCGTTGAAGGTTCCCGTGAGAACGTGAAACGTGGTGCGTATGTTGTCTCTGATGCAAAAGACGGCAAAGCTGTTGCTCAAATCATTGCAACAGGTTCCGAAGTGCAGTTGGCTGTCAAAGCCCAAGCAGCACTTGCTGAACAGGGCATCCAAGTTCGTGTAATCAGCATGCCAAGCTGGGATCTGTTCGAGAAACAGGACAAGGCATATAAAGAATCCGTCCTGCTTCCGGATGTTAAAGCACGTCTGGCGATTGAAATGGCTCACCCAATGGGCTGGGAAAAATATGTCGGCGATCAAGGCGATATTCTCGGAATCAGCACATTTGGTGCATCCGCGCCTGGCGACCGTGTTATCCAAGAATATGGTTTCACTGTGGAGAACGTGGTTAGCCGCGTGAAAGCATTGCTGTAATAGCTTCAAAAGCGCTGCAATGAATGGGATGAGTTCAACTGCGAGTCCTGTCCATGCGGCAAGTTATTTCCGACAGATGATGGGCGGGCAACCGTCCTGATCTGTTTTGCCTTTTGTTTTCATTAACTTCAGGGGGAGCGGGTACGCATGTCACAGTTTGATCAAGTCAGTGTAGTAAAAGAGGCCAACATTTATTATGGAGGTCAGGTAACCAGCAGAACAGTTATTTTGGGGGATGGCAGCAAGGTGACTCTGGGCATTATGCTACCAGGCAGTTATGAGTTCGGTACAGATTCCCGTGAAATTATGGAGATTCTGTCCGGCGACCTGAGCGTATTGCTTCCCGGAGAAGAAGATTGGCAAGAGATTCAAGGTCAAGCTACGTTCCACGTGCCTGCCGAATCCAAATTCAAACTGGAGATACGCAGCGTTACCGACTACTGCTGTTCGTACCCGGCGGAATAACACAAGAAGGGTAACCGGAACCGCAACATGCGGATTCGGTTTACCCTTTTTGCTTCTTGAACTTTAACGACAAAGTTCAGGCTGCAAGCTTGTCAGTCCCAAGGATTTGCAGTATCCTTATGCTAAGTTGTTTAGAATGGAAAACGGAAAAAAATATGCTACCGATATCAGGAGGTTTTACAGATCATGGCAAAAAAAGTGAAGTTCGACTACAGCACTGCCCTGCAATTTGTCAATCAGCATGAAGTGGACTATTTCGCTGAACCGATTCGTTTGGCTCACGAACAGCTCCACAACGGTACGGGAACAGGATCGGATTATCTGGGCTGGATCGACCTGCCTACCGCTTATGACAAAGAAGAGTTTTCCCGTATTCAAAAAGCGGCTGCCAAAATTCAAAGCGATTCTGAAGTATTGATCGTCATCGGTATCGGTGGATCTTACCTTGGTGCTCGTGCAGCGATTGAGATGCTGACGCACTCTTTCTACAACAATCTGCCTAAAGACAAACGCAAAACACCGGAAATCTACTTTGCTGGAAATAACATCAGCTCCACGTATGTAACTCATTTGCTGGATCTGGTTGAAGGCAAAGACTTCTCCGTTAACGTTATCTCCAAATCCGGTACTACAACGGAGCCAGCGATTGCTTTCCGTATCTTCCGTGCAGCGCTGGAGAAAAAATACGGTAAAGAAGAAGCTCGCAAACGTATCTATGCAACAACAGACAAAGAGCGCGGTGCATTGAAAAAACTGGCAAATGAAGAAGGCTATGAATCCTTCATTATCCCGGATGATGTAGGTGGACGTTACTCCGTTCTGACAGCAGTAGGTTTGCTGCCAATCGCAGCTGCCGGCATCAACATCGAAGAAATGATGCAAGGTGCGGCGGATGCATCCAAAGAATACAGCAACCCTAACGTAGCCGAGAACGAAGCATATCAATATGCAGCTGTTCGTAACGCACTGTATCGTAAAGGTAAAGGAACAGAGATTCTCGTAAACTACGAGCCATCCCTGCACTTTGTATCCGAGTGGTGGAAACAGCTGTACGGAGAGAGTGAAGGTAAAGACTATAAAGGAATCTATCCTGCATCTGTTGACTTCTCAACTGACTTGCACTCTATGGGTCAATTCATTCAAGAGGGGAGTCGGAACATCTTCGAAACGGTCATTCAAGTTGCTGAAGTGTCCGAGCATATCTCAATCGAAGCTGATCCGGATGATCTGGATGGTCTGAACTTCCTGGAAGGTAAAACGATGGACTTTGTTAACAAAAAAGCGTTCCAAGGAACACTGCTTGCACACACAGATGGTCAAGTACCAAACCTGATTGTGAACATTCCAGATATGTCTCCATATTCTTTCGGATATCTGGTATACTTCTTTGAAAAAGCATGCGGCATTAGTGGTTACCTGCTCGGCGTCAATCCATTTGACCAACCAGGCGTGGAAGCATATAAGAAAAATATGTTCGCTTTGCTGGGCAAACCAGGCTTTGAAGAAGAGAAAGCAGCGCTGGAAGCGAGACTTTCCGAATAATTCATCGGTCTGCTCATATAGTTAAAGAAAGTAATGTAATTACATGGGGAGTCATTGTGAAGCAATGATTCCCGGATGTTTAAACCAAGGCAGTTCGTCCGCGTTCGCGTGGGGAACTGCTTTCTTGCAAAATGGATCAAGTTGGAAAGTTGGATAGGGATGATTGAACGTTATCGAACGGTTCGAGGACCGGGTAATCTGGAAATTGTAATCAAAAAGTCGCGATTTATCGGTCATATTATGCCGGTCACGACCGAAGAAGAAGCCAATGCGTTTATTGATGAAATCAAGAAAAAACATTGGAATGCCACTCACAACTGCTCGGCTTATATGATTGGTGAGCGGGATGAGATCCAGAAGCAATCCGATGATGGCGAACCAAGCGGAACCGCTGGGAAACCCATTCTTGAAGTGATCAAAAATCAGCAATTGAAAAATGTGGCTATTGTGGTTACACGTTACTTTGGAGGAATCATGCTTGGAGCAGGTGGGTTGATTCGCGCTTATACGGATGGAGCAGTTGCAGCCATTGAGGCGGGGAAAGCCATCACCAAAGTACTGCATCGTGAAGTATTTGTTGAACTGGATTACACATGGCTGGGCAAAGTGGAAAATGAATTAAGGAGCCGGGAAGTCCGTACAGGTGAAACTGGATTCACCGATAAGGTTACGTTGACTTGTCTTCCGCCGGATAGTGAAACCGAGGCATTTGTAGCCTGGATCACAGATTTGACGCAAGGGCAATCCCGGATCACGGAGGGACAGCGGCTTTATTTTATTGAAGGGGAATAAAATATATGGCTAGAAGAGCAGTCGAACAGGAGTTGTCGAGGGAGCGGATACTGGAGGCGGCGAGGCATCTTTTTATTACCAAAGGATACCGCGCCATTTCGATGCGAAGCATCGGCCAGCATCTGGGCTATAGTCATGGGTCGCTGTATTATCATTTTAAGGAAAAGGCTGAGCTGTTCTATGCCATCGTGGTTGAAGACTTCAATCATCTGGGGCATCTGTTGCTGCAAGCCATGGTCAGGCCAGTCGTGGGCGGCGTGAGCAAGGTAGAACATATCATGATGGAGTTTATTCGTTTTGGTCTGGAGAATCCGTATCAGTATGAGATCATGTTCATGATTCGGGATGAAGAATTGCTATCCTATTGTCGTACGGAGCAAGGAAGATGCTTTGAATTGTTTGCCTCCATTATTCGACAATACATGAATGAAGAGGGTTGTACGGAAGAAGATATTCAATGTGTACCACGTACGCTGTTTTTGTCCATGCACGGATTCATATCATATTATATTCAGGACCGTTTGACCTTTGCAGAGATTGAGTCGGCTGCATTGTCTCATGTCAAAGTGCTTTGCCGCAATCTCCAACACCAGCCTGGCGTCCAATAAGGCGCTTTTGTCGCACTCCTATACTTCAGGGCGGTGAATTGTCATAACATTAATTCTTTATAACGTTGTCTCGCGAAAGTTTTTTCGTGAACAAGACCAGGACAGGCGGATCACATCCTGAAATAGGGTGGACCGCCTGTTTGCTTTTTTGCGCTTCTGGAATAGGGTTAAATAAGGTGAAATGAAGCTAACCTTCCATGAGTTTAAGAAAATATTCCCGCTGACGTGGGCCATCGAATTCGCAAAAATAGATTCCCTGCCATCTGCCAAGCAGTAACCTGCCCTCATGTATAATCACCGTCTGTGATGGTCCGGTTGTGATTGATTTCAGGTGAGAAGCCGTATTCCCCTCAGCATGCCGATATTCAGGGTGCTCCCAAGGATAGACTTCGTTCAAGCGGAGAAGTACGTCATGCTTGACGTCCGGGTCTGCATTTTCATTAATGGCAATGCCTGCCGTCGTATGTGGACAATAAATCAATACAGTCCCATGCTGCACACCGCTGTCACGGACGACCTGCTCCACCTCCCGCGTAATATCTTTCATCTCATCCCGTCGGGATGTCGATACATTTTTCGTATATAACATATTACACCACTCCTTTGCGCCAAATTGTGTCCCCTAAATTGTACCTTAACCACTACATACCAAACAAACCACATAAGAAAATGATATGTAATTACACATTAATGTAGAGGATAGAAATATTATTAATCCATCTCATATACGCCCCAATTATATTCAATAAAAGCATTGACGATTAGCACTGCAAACTGGTAAAGTATCAGATAAGCAAAAACCAAGTAGACTAATGGGAATAATGTTAAAGTAATAAAATCCAACTTAGGAAAAAGGTTGTATGGAAGCAGGAAGACTGCCGACCGGACATAGAACCGGAGGCTGGGAGGGAATGCAGCAATGAATACCGTTCTTCGTCATAAGGGATGGACTTGGGGATTCCGCAGTACCGTATTGTTATATTTTATCGTACTCATTGTACTTCCAATCATCGGTGTGTACGTCAATTCCTTCTCTGAAGGATGGAGCAACTTTATCCAGAGCATTATGGACCCGATTGCATGGAAAGCCGTGCTGTTAACCATCCGGCTGGCCGTTATAGCTACCGTGATTAATGTCGTTCTGGGAACCATGATCGCTTGGGTACTGACACGTTATCGCTTTTTTGGAAGGTCGTTCCTTAACAGTCTGGTAGATCTTCCTTTCGCACTGCCAACAGCTGTTGGTGGACTGATGATTATGCTGCTCCTGGGTCCGGTTAGTGCTATTGGGAAACTGGCGGAATCCATGGGGGTTGAAATTGTATTTCACCAGCCTGCAATTGTGATCGCGATGACCTTTGTGACGTTTCCTTTTGTTATTCGTGCAGTGCAGCCTTTGCTCGAAGAGATCGACCCTTCGGAAGAGGAAGCCTCCTACACGATGGGTGCGTCGAAGGCGCGCACGTTCAGGCAGGTCATTCTTCCGTCCATGGCTCCAGGCATGATTAGTGGGGGAATGCTCGCATTCTCCAGAGCACTGGCCGAATTTGGGGCTGTTGTGCTGGTGGCAGGCAACATTCCGGGAAGAACATTGACGGCTTCCGTATTTATTTACGGCGAGATCGAAAGTGACAATCCAACCGGTGCCGCGGCAGTATCCGTGCTGCTCTTAACACTCTCCTTCCTGATCCTCTGGCTGATTAATCTGGTGCAGATGCGGGGGAGAAGACGATGAGGCGACTATTAATCGGACTGACGTTTGCAGTGTTCATTGTACTGCTGATCATCCCGCTTGGACGTATTTTTATTGGTGCATTTGAAGACGGGGCAGGAGGATTCCTGAATGGGCTGTTGCGCCCTGAGGCGCTGCATGCCTTGATGATGACAGGACTTGTTGTACTTGTTGTCACGCTGTTAAATACATTGTTTGGCGTTATGATGGCCATCTATCTGGTTCGCGCCGGATGGCTGAGTGACCGGGTGAAAGGGCTGCTGAACAGCATTGTGGATCTTCCCTATGCCGTATCGCCAGTCATTGGCGGATTGATGATTGTACTACTGCTCGGCCCGAATAGCATTATGGGTGCTTTTTTTGAAGGAATTGGATTTAATGTGGTCTATGCCTTCCCGGGCATGGTCATTGCAACGTTGTTTGTCACTTTTCCACTGATGGTTCGAGAGGTGATGCCTGTCTTGCAGGAGCTTGGATCTCAGCAGGAAGAAGCGGCTTCAACGCTTGGTGCATACGGCTGGAGAACGTTCTGGAGTGTTACTTGGCCATCGATTCGCTGGGCGGTTGTGTACGGTCTTGTGTTGACGGTTGCACGCTCGCTTGGGGAATTTGGTGCGGTGCTGGTTGTATCGGGTAACATTATGAACAAAACGCAGACAGCAACAACGCTTGTATATCAGGATGTTGAGAATTTTAATGTAGCTGCCGCAAATGGTGTGGCATTGGTACTGGTTACTTTTTCCGTCGGGCTCCTGCTTATGATGGAATGGGCCAAGAAGCGAAAGGAAGTGCATTGAGATGCATGTGGAAGTCCGTGATCTGAACAAACATTTCGGTGATTTTCATGCGGTAAAAGATGTCTCGTTCGATATTGCCAAAGGCCATCTGATCGGTTTGCTGGGACCCAGCGGAGGTGGGAAAACATCCATTCTGCGTATGCTGGCGGGTCTGGAGAACCCGGGTTCCGGGGAGATTCGTTTTCACGGAAAGATCGTCAACCATCTGCCTCCACAGGAGCGGGGAATCGGATTTGTATTTCAGAACTACGCCTTGTTCAAACATATGACGGTATTTGATAATATCGCCTTTGGACTCAAGGTCAAAAAGACCCCTAAAGCCCAGATCCGTGATCGGGTCATGGAGCTTGTGGAGTTGACGGGGCTGAAGGGGTTCGAGCAGCGTTATCCGCATCAGTTGTCTGGTGGACAGCGTCAGCGTGTTGCTTTTGCCAGAGCATTGGCACCGGAGCCGCAGCTGCTGCTGCTGGATGAACCGTTCGCCGCCATTGATGCCAAGATCCGTCAAGAGCTTCGTTCATGGCTAAGAGAGCTAATTGAGCGGGTGGGAATCACCTCGATTTTTGTAACCCATGACCAGGATGAGGCAATTGAGGTTGCTGACGAAATTATGATTATCAGCCAAGGGCGGTTAGAGCAGAAGGGCACGCCATGGGATATTTATAAAAACCCGGAGACACCTTTTGTTGCCACATTTATCGGGGAATCCACCGTTGTGGAGGATGCTTCACAGCTTAAGGGCTTCGAACATGCGGTGGAAGGGGAGCGCACACGTGCGCTGATCCGGCCTGAGTATATTGAAATCGGTTTGAAAAACGAGTTTAGCATGCTGTCCGCTACTGAAAAGGGTACGGTCAAACACCTTCATTTCCGGGGCAGTGAATGGATGGTCGAAGTGGAAGTTGAGGGACATAAACTGATCACGTATCGTTCCCTGGAAAAAACAACCTTGCAAGTCGGCCAACAGATCCGGGTGCTTGTCCATCGGGCGTATCTGTTTAATGATTCCGATAGCTGGGTTGTGGAGAACCGATTGAAGGAAGATCCAATGCCCGTCATCATCTAATCAGAACATTAATTATTCAGGGAATGATCTAGAAGTTTGGAGAGAGGTGCTGCCCATGCAGACGAGGAAGAAGAAAATCACACCTTTATATGCTGTCCTCATGCTTCTGCTCGTCTGCATGACCGTTGGATGCAGCAAGCAGGAGGATGCGAGCGAACAGAACGGAACCTCGGCAGGTGATCAATCCAATACGCTGGTTATTGGTGCTTACAGTGTAGCCAAAGACGCTGTTGGAGAGTTGCTGCCCAAATTCAAGGAGGAATGGAAAGCCAAGACGGGGCAGACCGTTAACTTCCAGGAGTCCTATGAAGCTTCCGGCACACAAGCGAGAGCCATCGTTGGCGGATTCGAAGCGGATGTTGCGCTTCTCGCGATGGAAAGTGATATCGATAAGCTGGTCAAAGCTGATCTGGTCAGCTCCAATTGGAAGCAGGCACCGAATGATGGCATGATCACCCGTTCGATTGTTGTTCTCGGTACAAGAGCAGGCAACCCGCTTGGGATTCGTGATTTTGAAGATTTGACCAAGCCGGGGGTTAAGGTGCTCTATCCTAATCCGAAGACGTCAGGCGGTGCCCAATGGGATATTAATGCCATCTACGGTGCAGGTTTGAAGCTATCTGAGGAGCAAGGCAAGAAAGATCCTGCCGTGGCTAAAGCCTTTTTGGAAAAGGTACATGAGAATGTCGAGTCACTGGATAAGAGCGGTCGATCTTCGATGGCGGCTTTTGAATATGGCGTCGGGGATGTTATCGTCACGTATGAGAATGAACTGCTTGCCCGGATTGCCAAGGGAGTAAATTATGACATCGTCGTTCCCAAAAACACGATCCTGATTGAAAATCCGGCGGTTGTCGTAGACAAATATGCGGATAAACATGGCAATCGTGAATTGGCTGAAGCATTTGTAGCGTATTTGCGTACGCCGGAGGCTCAGCGCATTTTTGCCAAGCACGGTTTCCGTTCGGTAGACCCTGATGTGTTTGCAGAGACAAAATCTGCGTTCCCGACGCCCGAAGGTCTGTTCGATATTAATTACCTCGGCGGATGGGATAAAGTGCGCAGTACACTGTATTCCAAACGAGGTGTATGGTACCAGGTGTTGGCGGGATTATAGACCATACCATATCACACGGTTATTGAATTTCAGACGATAAATTATGACCCAAACCTTCATTTCACGATATAAAGTGAGCTGGAGGTTTTTTGCATTTCTAGACTAAGATGTTATTTCATTTAAACCCGATAGGTTAAGTTGGAAAAAATCGTTGCTTTTTGTCGAATCCTTGCCTATACTAACTAACAGAACATCAAATTACAGCGAGGGGAAATATCATAATGAAATCTAAAAAAATGTGGCTGTCCATGATGCTGGTACTGGTTATCGCAATCATGACTGCATGCGGAAGCAGCGGTGACGGAACAAGCTCTTCGTCTAATACCGGAGAAAATACAGCAACTACAGATAATGGTCAACCGAAAGACGGCGGCAGCATCATTATTGCTGTTCAGGATGACCCTAAAGTGATGAATCCGATTTATGCGGGTGACCGTGTAACGTTGACGATTGATCAATCCTTATATGCTCCACTGTTCAATGTGAATGATGGTAAAAAAACGTATGTGCTCGCAGACAGTGACAGCTTCTCTGATGATCACCTGACGTATACGTTGAAGCTGAAAGACGGATTGAAATGGCATGACGGACAGCCTTTGACAGCGGATGATATCGTGTTCACGATGGATAGCATCCTTGATGAGAAACAACACAGTTCTTCCCGCAGTCAGTATGTTTTTAATGGCAAACCGGTGAAAGTAACGAAGATCGATGACCTGACGGTGGAATTCAAATTGCCGGAAGTATCTGCTGCTTTTGAAGGAGCATTGGTTTCTTTCTATCCAATTCCTAAACATATTTTCGAAGACGAAGCCGATATTGAGAAAAGCGACAAAAACAACAACCCGATCGGTTCCGGTCCGTTCAAGTTCAAGGAATACCGTCCGGGCGAATACGTAACACTGGAACGTTTTGATGATTACTTTGCAGGCAAAGCTCATCTGGATAGCGTGACGTACCGTGTAGCGAAAGATCCAAATGCGGCGAACCTGGCTCTGCAAAACGGCGAGATTCAAATGCGTATGGTCGACACACAGGATTACAACAAATTGAATGACACAGGCAAATTCAACATGCTGACTTACCCGGAAGGCCGCTTGCAATACATGGTCTTCAACCTGAACGTGCCTTCAATGCAAAAGAAAGAAGTTCGTCAAGCCATCGCTTATGCTTTGGATAAAAATGAACTGATTACCGCTTCGTATTCCTCAGCTGATTTTGCTGAACCGGCTCCGTCGATTCTGACACCAGACACGTTGTACCAAACGGATGATGTCGAGAAGTACGACTACAACCTGGAAAAAGCGAAGCAACTGCTGGCTGATGCAGGCGTAAGCAACCTGAAATTGCGTCTTGCGTACACAAACACCAACAAACCACAAACCAGCCAAGCGCTGTACATTCAGCAAAAACTGAAAGACGTTGGCATTGAAGTGGAATTGCTGCCGATGGACGGAACGGCTTACGGTAACCGTACACTGGACATGAACAATACAGACTTTGAACTGTCCTTTGGTGGATACATCATGGGTTATGAGCCGGATGCCTATAAATCTCTCTTCATGAGCGATGCGGCATACAACTACTCCCATTACAAAAATGCCGATTTCGACAAGCTGTGGAATGAAGCAGCCGTTCAAATTGACGAAACCAAACGTGGCGATTTGTACAAACAAATCCAACAAACCGTAGCAAATGAAATGACTGTATACCCAATTGCCTACACGAAAGCTGTAGTAGCAGTGGATAACACATATGGCGGCGTTGAAGATGCAAATCCGAAACCAGTCGTTATGCTGGAAGATCTGTCTAAACTATTTAAAAAATAATCATATAGAATGAAACGTATTGTTTGAAACCTATGGAGTTCACAAAGAACGTAGAGGGCAGAAAAAATCTGGGGAAGCATCGGAAGCATACGCTATCCCCAGATTTCCCCTTTTTATAAAGGAATCAATGAAATCTGGGGGTAACAGCGATCGGAAGGTTGTTCTGTCATCGGAGTGGCCGATGTGAATCCTTGCTTCAATCTACATGCGTTCATTCTATATAACAAGCCAATAACGCCGGCCGCGAGGCCGGCGTTGATTCGGAGGTGCCCATGTGAACAACTATATTGTCCGAAGGATCGCACAAGCGATTCCGCTTCTTTTTGTAATCTCCATCGTATCGTTCACCTTGATCAAGCTGGCGCCGGGCGATCCGGTGCTTTCCTTTGTTACCCCGAATATGGGAGCAGAGGATGTGGAACGTATTCGGCAAAACCTCGGACTTGATCAGCCGATGTACGTGCAGTATGTCGTATGGCTCAAAAATGTTTTGTCTGGTGATCTCGGTTATTCACTGGTGAACCATCGACCGGTTGCCGAGATGATTATTGAACGCTTGCCTGCAACGTTTGGCTTAATGGGGGCGTCGCTATTATTATCTTTGCTCATTTCCATTCCGCTCAGCATGATTGCGGGTTCGCGTCAGAACAGTCTGTTTGACCGTGGACTCAGCTTAATCTCGTATATCGGGATATCGATTCCTAGCTTCTGGTTCGGTATGATGCTGATCTATTTCTTTGCAGTAGAGTTGCACTGGTTGCCGAGCATGGGTATGCGAACGGTCGGTATGGACTCCGCATGGGATATTATCAAACACGGTATTCTGCCATGCACAGTATTGACCTTTATGAACGTGTCCGTGTACATGCGTTATATTCGATCGAATACAATCAGTCAACTGGAAGAGGACTATGTTCAGATTCAGTATGCCTACGGTGCAACGAAAGGAACGGTACTGCTTCGTCATGTGCTTAAAAATGTACTGCTGCCTGTAATCACCATTCTGGGCATGTCTTTGCCGGAGTTGATTGCGGGAGCATTTATTACGGAGTCCGTTTTCTCATGGCCGGGAATGGGCTCGCTCGGAATCTCGGCCGTTCACGGTTTGGATTATCCGATTATTATGGGTATTACGATGATGTCTTCTGTGCTGCTGGTCGTCGGAAACCTGATAGCTGATATCTTATATGGCGTGGTAGATCCACGAATCAAGACAACGGGGTGAGACAAAAATGAATTCAATGCGCTGGCGTAATTTACGGACGCAGTTCCGGCAGCAGAAACTGGGCCTTGCGGCTGTCATCATATTGGGCATCTTTGTGCTCGCATCCCTGTTTGCGTTTCTGTCTCCGCATGATCCTAATGAAATTGTGGTGATGGAACGGCTTCAACAGCCAAGTGCAGATCATTGGTTTGGTACGGATGATTATGGACGGGATTATCTGGCTAGGGCCTTGTATGGAGGGCGGGTATCTCTCGCCGTAGGTTTCCTGTCGATGGCGATCGCCGTTATTGTAGGAACACTTGTAGGGACGGTTAGTGGTTATTTTGGCGGCTGGGTGGATAATACGTTGATGCGTATTGTTGATGTGCTCATGTCGATTCCATCCTTCTTCCTGATGCTGATCCTGAACGCATATCTCAAGCCGGGGATTGGTACGATTATTGTCATTATCGGGGTGTTAAGCTGGATGAATATTGCCCGGATTGTCAGGGCTGAAGCGATGTCGGTCAAGCAGCGGGAATATGTGCTGTATGCGCGTGTATCGGGTCAAAAGCCTGGCCGGATCATCATGAAGCACATCATTCCCAACATTATTCCAACCATCATTGTCGCAGCAACCATCAACATCGCGAGTGCGATCCTGATGGAGTCGTCGCTAAGCTTCCTCGGACTGGGTGTTAAACAACCGAACTCTTCTTGGGGCAGCATGTTGAATGATGCGCAGGGCTTTATTAGTGAAGCACCGTATATGGCGATCTTCCCGGGACTGTTTATTTTGCTGACGGTGCTATCGTTTAACTTCTTAGGGGATGTGTTCCGCGTAGCCTTCGAGCCAAAAGCGAACAAGCGATAAATGATCGTTTACTGCCAAATGTTTTTGGAATAGAGAAGTTGTTCTGATCACGTAGTAATCCAGTAATCCATTGTAAAATTAATTTTTTCTTATATAGTCGACAACCCATATCATGTAAACAGCGGGGTGAATACAACAATGACAGATTTATTATCGGTCAAACAACTGAAAACGTCCTTTGCAACCCGGGAAGGTGAGGTACAGTCCGTCCGGGGTGTGAGTTTTACGTTAAATGAGGGCGAAGTGGTGGGACTAGTTGGTGAGTCCGGCAGCGGAAAAAGTGTAACCGCCCGTTCGCTGATCCGACTGATCCAGCCGCCAGGCCAGATTACGGATGGTCAGATTTTGTTCAGGGGAGAAGATTTGCTGACCAAGTCGGACAAGGAGCTGCGCAAAATCCGGGGTAACCGCATCTCGATGATTTTTCAGGACCCGATGACATCACTTAATCCAGTGGTTCGTGTGGGCAAACAGATGACAGAGGTCATCCGTCGTCACCGAAAAATGGACAAGGTGGCTGCACGCAAGGAAGCAATCGAGTTGCTGCGACAAGTGGGCATTCCCTCTCCGGAAGAGCGGATTGACCAGTATCCACACGAGTTCAGCGGAGGCATGAGACAGCGGGTAATGATCGCTATGGCTCTGTCTTGCAAGCCGGAGTTATTGATCGCCGATGAACCGACGACGGCACTGGATGTGACCATTCAGGCACAGATCCTGCAGCTGATGCAGGAACTGAAAGAGTCCACGCAGACGTCCATTCTAATGATTACGCATGACCTTGGTGTTGTTGCGCAGGTCTGTACCCGTGTAATTGTGATGTACGGTGGACTCATTATGGAAGAAGGGCCTGTGGAACGTATTTTCGCTCATCCTCAGCATCCATATACCCAAGGGTTGCTGCGTTCCATTCCGAAACCCGGCGAGGAAGGTGGACGCCAGCGGCTGGCAACGATTGAGGGCACACCCCCCAATCTGCTTCATCCACCAACCGGGTGCCCGTTTATGGAACGTTGCCCACACGCCATGGAGGTATGCAAACAGATGCCTGCGTACACTGAGACTGCACCCGGTCATCGAGCGCTATGCTGGTTGCTGGACGATAAGGCTCGGGAACAGCATCAAGTACAAGCAGATGCAACGTCAGAGGAGGTGGAGAAATGAGTTCAGGAACAGATCAGCGTGAAGTATTGCTGGACGTGCGTGGATTGAAAAAACATTTTCCGGTCCGTGGTGCTGGCAAAGGCAAAGACGTCGTGAAAGCCGTGGATAACGTTAGTTTTCATATTCACAAGGGAGAGACATTTGGGCTGGTTGGAGAATCTGGCTGTGGCAAATCAACGACTGGACGCAGCATTGTGAGACTCTTCGATGTTACGGACGGAAGCATTATGTTTGGCGGACAGGATGTTGCCAAGATGAATGAACGCCAGTTGAAACCGTTTCGCAAACGGATGCAGACGATTTTCCAGGACCCTTATTCTTCACTGAATCCGGGAATGAATGTCCTGCAGATCATTAGTGAACCTATGGAAATTCATAATTATGCTTCCAAGGCAGAAATGAAGGGACGAGCGCTTGACCTGATGAACCGTGTTGGCCTGAAGCCAGAACACGCGGAGCGTTATCCGCATGAGTTCAGTGGCGGACAGCGTCAGCGGATCAGCATTGCCCGGGCATTGTCGGTGAACCCGGAATTCATTTTATGTGATGAGCCCTTGTCCGCCTTGGATGTGTCCGTACAGGCACAGGTGGTCAATATGCTTGAAGATCTGCAGGCAGAGATGGGACTGACCTATTTGTTCATTGCCCATGATCTGTCGATGGTACGCCACATCTCGAACCGGATCGGTGTGATGTACCGCGGCAAATTGGTGGAAGTTGCACCAACGGAGGAACTGTACCGTAATCCGGTACATCCGTACACCCAGGCATTGCTGGCGGCAATCCCTGTACCTGATCCAAGTGTGCGGAACGTGGCACCACCGGTCTACAGCGGGGATACCGATCCTTCCGCCCGGGGGCGGGATGAAGAACCGGAGTGGATGGAAGTTTCGCCAGGACACTTTGTATCCGGCTATCGGGACAGGATATAATGGACTAGGCTTGGATATGTGGATAGAGTGTATGATGTATAGAGGAAGGTGTGAGCAGGATGAGTGCTGAATTTAAGTTGTCTCAAAATACAGCCATTCGGTTGGAACAGGCCCGTGGCAAAGGCATGTCGGATGCAGCTTTGTTGGAAGCGATACAGGCCAAAGATGTGGCTGCCTTTGATGCCGTGTCTGAGGAGCACTACAGATATGATGATCTTTTCTCCTATGCGGACGAGCATGGCGAGAATCTGGAAGGTGCGGTTAAAGACGGTTACCGGATTACCTTTAACACTCGTGGTGGTCTGGGCATCTACTTGGAGAAGTCCTTCGGATTACAGCCGGAGAAAGACTTTACTGTCGGTGAAGGCATCGTAACCGGGTTGAAATTAAAACAGGAGCAGGCAGAAGTGCTCGCCAAACGCCTCGCATCAAACTGGGTCATTACCGAGTCTAAGGAAGTGCCTGAGGGCCAAGAGTTGACGTTGAAGCTTAGGGCTTTGGTTTAGTTCATAGCGAATCAACGGATAGGAAGTCTGACTGCGAAATGTCAGATAACAGGCTGTCCCGTTTGCAGTGAATAACTGCGGCGGGATGGTCTTTTTTTTGCAAAAATAGAGGTGGGAGATTACAATCTACATATCATTATTCGGATGGAACATGAATTTGGAATGTATTGCTTCCGGGATAGAGAGGGGACTAACATAATGAATCAGCTAACTTTCTTGGGAACCGGGGATGCGATGGGTGTTCCGCGGGTGTATTGCGAGTGTGACGTCTGCACAGAAGCCCGGCTTACCGGGATGAACCGCCGCAAACGTTCTGCTGTTTTGATCCATGGTGATGGCGAGCACGAACCATTCATGATTGACTGCGGACCCGACTGGAGGTCACAGATGGAAGACCAGGGGATGCGGATGGTGCAAACGCTGCTCATCACTCATGCGCATTTTGATCATATTGGAGGCTTGCCTGAATGGGCAGATGCGTGTCGCTGGTTGGGGGTAAAAGGGCAGTTGTATGCCCCACGGGAAGTGATTGCGACCATTCGGAGCCAATTTCCATGGCTTGGTCGCCATATGGATTTTATGGAAACGGATGCGGATATCGAGCTTGGTGGATGGAAGGTGCATTCCTGGAAAGTTTGCCACGGCCATAATGGCTATTCATATGCGTATCGACTGGAACGTGAGGGGTACACCTGGGCATATTGTTCGGATGCCATTGATCTGAATGCTTCGGAGAAGCAGCCGCTATATGGGTTGGATCTGCTGGTACTCGGTACGAGCTTTGTCCATGAGCTTGCGGAATTCTCCACACGCTCGGTGTACGATATGCGAGAGGCACAGGAGCTGCTGCAGGATTTGAAGCCGGGTCAGACTTATTTTACACATATGTCTCACGACGTGGATGTGCGCCAGAATTATGATCTGGATCAGGGGATTACGCTGGCACTTACCGGTCTGAAGGTAAAGTTGGGAGAATAGGACAGCCATGCTAAAAATAAATTCAGAAGAGCGTATCCTTTGCCGGAGGTTCTTCGTTTACATAGTGTAAGGCAAATACAGCAAGTGAATTGAAGCAAGATCAATCAGGAACCAACAAAGGGGGGCCCCAAACATGGCCTTTGTGAAGTCCGTGGATTGCAGAATCAACAGACCACATGAGAATAAACGAATTGAATCATATAGCCATTCCGGTGTTCAAACCGGATATACGTTAGAGCAAACGATGGAAGCTGCGCTGCCGGACCTGCTGGGTTCGTTGTATGCCTATTGCATGTCATTGACTGGTTCAGTCTGGGAGACAGAGGATCTCGTTCAGGATACATGTGTTAAAGCGTTATCCTCTTCAGCTACCCGAAGAACGAGCATGACAGAGGACATGAACTGGGAAGCCTATCTCATCCGCGTTGCGCGCAACACCTGGATTGACGCCATACGGAAGCGTGAGAACCTGGCAAGCAAATTGGAAAGCATGAAGCCATTGATGCAGGAATATGAGGAAGAAGGGCGTTTCGAGGAAGTTGAGTTCGCTGTTCAGATCCTTGTGGATGAACTGCCACCGTGGCAGCGAGCGATATATATGTTACGTGATTTAATGGGATACACGACGGTAGAGACTGCTGAACTGTTGGATACGACGGAAGGTGCAGTCAAAGCTGCCCTGAGTCGTGCCCGCTCTGCCCTGGCCAAAGTGAGGCACAGCCTGAACGAAACGGATTCTGACCATACGAATCAAGTGGATGAGAACCAACAAAACCGGGAGGAATTGCGCCGTTATTTACTGGCGTTCCGCAGCGGTGATACTGCCCGCTTAATCGATCTATGCCTGAGTCAGAACGATGATCCGATGGCTGTGGCGGGAACGATTTTGCAGCAGACTCTGCCGTCTCAATCGATGCAACCCGTGATGTACAGTTATTCAAGCTCCGGTACGAATTCCATGTCGTATGGGGGAGGATATACAGTCAGCATGGTTGCGTAAACCGGGGAGGCAAATTGCATGAACGTGGTACCTTATGTTGTTGAACAGACAGCCCGCGGAGAGCGGAGTTATGATATTTATTCCCGTTTGCTGAAAGATCGGATCATTATGGTATCCGGGGAAATTGAGGATCAGATGGCCAACGCCATCGTGGCCCAGTTGTTGTTTCTAACCGCAGAGGACCCGGAGAAGGATATCCAGATGTATATCAACAGTCCGGGTGGTTCCGTGACTGCCGGATTCTCCATCTATGACACGATGCAATTCGTGAAGCCCGACATTTCCACGATCTGCACAGGCATGGCGGCCAGCTTCGGTACGATCCTGCTGGTTGGTGGAACAAAAGGGAAACGGCTGGCATTGCCAAACAGCGAAATCATGATTCACCAGCCGCTTGGTGGAACACGAGGGCAGGCCTCGGATATGCTGATTCACGCAAACCGGATTATCCAGCACCGTCAGCGCCTCAACAAGCTGCTTGCTGATCATACGGGACAGCCGATGGAGCGGATTGAAAAGGATACAGATAGAGATTACTTCCTGACCGCTGCGGAAGCCGTCGAGTATGGTCTTGTGGATAAGGTGATATTCAGCACGTAAGGGACGAAAGACAAGGATTGAATTCCGTCTTTTTGAATTAGCAGGTTAGCCAGTAATTGCTGGTTAGCCTTTTTTGTCATTTTACGATGGGATAAGTCAGGAGCACATGATGTCTTTGGCTTTCGGGGCTAGGTCTGTATTTGTGTTGGAAAACAAATGTGAAATAACCATTGACTAAAAGTGTGTATAGTGTGTATATTTTATATATACACTATGTGCGCAAGCGACTGAATTATGATCATGAGGTGAGGTAACATTAGAATTCTAATATCCAATGCATCAAGCGATCCGATCTACATACAGATCCTGACCCAGATTAGACAGAGCATTTTAAGCGGGGAACTGGCTGCAGGGGAGACTCTGCCCTCAATCCGTCAACTTGCGAAGGATCTCCAGGTGAGTGTAATTACAACCAAACGTGTCTATGAGGAGCTGGAGAAAGAGAAGCTGATTGATTCTGTCGTAGGCAAAGGCAGTTTTGTCTCCGGGGCCAATCAGGATTTTATTCGGGAACAGCGGCTGAAGCGAATGGAAGAGAAAATGCTCGATATCCTTCGTGAGAGCAAGGAACTGGGCATGAGTGCTCAGGAAGTAATTAAGCATTTTACGTTGTTAGTGGAGGAGGAAAACACATGACGAACGCAATTGAATTGCGCAACCTATCGAAAACGTACCCCTTATTCAAACTGGATCAGATATCTTTGGATGTAAAACAAGGGTATATTACCGGACTTATCGGACCTAACGGGGCGGGGAAAAGCACACTGATCAGCCTGATTACCGGATTGATTCGTCCAGACTCCGGGAGCATCAGAACGTTGGGAAACGCGATCCCTACTCAGGAAGTTAGCGTTAAGGAGCGCATTGGTATTGTTTCAGATGAATGTTTCTATTATGAGCATCTTACGATACGTGAAATGAAAAGCATGATTGCTCCCTTTTATAAGAAATGGGATGAAAAGCAATTTAACAGCTATCTGGAGCAATTCGAATTGTCTCCCAAAAAGAAGATTCAGGAACTATCCAAAGGCATGAAAATCAAATTTTCACTGGCTGTCGCTTTATCTCACGATGCAGAGCTGCTTATCATGGATGAGCCGACATCCGGGCTTGATCCTGTGTTTCGGAGAGAACTGCTTGACCTGCTTGCAGATATGATACAGGATGAGACCAAATCCATTATTTTCTCTACTCATATCACAACCGATTTGGAGCGTATAGCAGACTATATTACGTTCATCAATAAAGGAAGGATTATATTTAATGAAGCAAAGGATGATGTGCTTGAAAGGTACACGATCGTAAAAGGGGACATGAAGCTGCTTGATGCGGACACCCGAAGGCAATTCATTGGAATCCGTGAGACAGCGGTCGGTTTTGAAGGCTTGGCAGATAACAGGGCGGAGGTAGAACGATTGTTTGGTAATGATGCTCTTTTACACAGACCCTCACTCGAAGATCTCATCTATTTTACGGCCAAGGGGGAACGGCATCATGCTTAACTTGATTCGCAAAGATTATATCGCTTTGAAAAGTTCACTATGGACGATTATTTTTTATTTTGTTGTATTCAGTGTCGCATTTATCCCGACAGTGGAAATGTCGATGTATTTTGTAGGGATCTATACCGCATTCGGTTCAATTATGCTTGCAACCATGATTGATATCAAAAACCATAATCATAAATTTCTTGTCACGCTCCCGATCAGCCGCAGAAACATTGTGCAAGCGAAGTATCTGTCTGCCGTTCTCTATACACTTTTTGGAGTTTTCGCTTCGTCTGGCGCTCACTGGCTGCTTAACGTTCTTTTCCCTGAATTGAACAAGCCTGACTTATCGGTACTGGACATCCTGATTTCGATTGGAATGGTGCTTGTATTAATTTCGATCTACATGCCTCTTTTTTACGCCCTTAGTAAAAAGGGAGCCGGAATCATTAATACGGTATTCATGTTCGTTCTTATTATTTTAGCGCAACCTGTTGCCTCACTCATGAGTATGGCAGGAGAGAACGGAATGGGGCGTGCTTCGGTTTATGTTGTGGTTTCAGTTTGCATTCTTCTATTATTCATTGCCTCCTATTTTGTAACGGTCCGTCTGTTTGCAAGGAAGGATCTATAGGATGAATGAATAAGAATTTCAAAAAAAATAAAAACATCAGCTTTCTGTTTAGTCTGGCATTCGAGATGAACAGAGCTCAAAAAGTCGCCATATGGCGACTTTTTATGTTTGCACAAGATGCATCATCCTCTCAACTTGCCAGACAAAGCTATACGTTAATTTGCATTTGCAGAATTTGCAACGTGCCATCACGTACTTTCAGCTAATGCAATCAGCCTGCTCATGCCTTCCCGGATCTGCTGCTCGTGCGCATAGGAGAAGGAGAGGCGCAGCTTGCGACTGGCGGCCGCATCGGAAGGATCGAACACTGTTCCCGGCACAAAAGCGACAGAATGCTCCATGCATCGGTGAAGCAGGCGCCCTGTATCGACTCCCTCCGGAAGCTCCACCCAGATGTTAAGTCCACCCTCGGGACGGGTCCATGTCCACTCTGTTTCCTGAAGGCAGTGTTCCATCACTTCCATCCGTAGCTGAATGGCAGTACGCAGCTTGGACAGGTGCTGATGCATGCGTGGGGACTGAAAATAACGGAGGAAAAGCTTCTGATTCAGCAGAGGTGATCCGTTATCCGTCAGTGCTTTTACGGCCTGTAATCCCGGCATAAACCGGGGGCGACACATGATTGCGGCAATCCGTAGACCCGGTACGACATATTTGCTATAGCTGCGAATATAGAGTGTATGACCTGTCGTATCGTATGTGAAGATCGGCGCGGGAGGTTTTTCCTTGAAATAGATATCGTAGGTACTGTCGTCTTCCACCAGAAAACATCCGTATTGTTCCGCCAGCTCAGGTAGCTGTTTGCGCTGCTCGGTAGGAATATTGATACCTGTAGGGTTATGGAAGGTCGGCGTCATATAAAATACTCTTGGCTTTTCCTGCTTCATCAGGCGTTCAATCTGTTCCAGATCATAACCCTCCGGGTGAACATCGGTAAAAATCAACCTTGCGCCCTGTTTGCGGAAAATTTCCATCGCAGGCCCGTACGTTGGCCTCTCCATGAGCACACGGTCACCGGGTCTGACGAGACTTCGTGAGATGACATCAATGGCCTGCTGTGCACCAGAAGTGATAAGAACTTCATCGGCCGAGATATAGAAGCGTTCCTTGGTCGTGAGATGACTTGCTAAGGCACTTCGCAGCTCCAGATCTCCTTGAATCGTGGAATATGTACCGAGCAGACGGGGGTATATATCCAGCAAATCCCGCATCAGTTCTCCCCAATAGCGGTTTGGCAGCAAGGCAGGGTCGATTAATGATTTGGAAAATTGGTACTCCGCCTCCAGAGAGTGCACGCGGGCAAGTGAATCCCAGTGCAACCAGGCAGACACTGCCGGGTCATCGGCCTGATCCGTCATAGGAGAAGGGGCGGCAGGACTGACAAAATAACCGGACTTATCCTTGACGTAAACGTTCCCACGGTCCTTTAATTCCTGGTAAGCCTTGAAAACGGTAAGACGATGTACACCGAGCAGCTCAGACAGGCTCCGCACAGACGGCAGCTTATCATGCTCTTTCCACTCTCCGGCTTCGATCCGTACAACCAGATAATGTACCACTTGCTCATATAGTTTAAGGCTGTTATCTGTCATCAACATGGTTTTGCCCACCCGGCTCACGCTCCTTTTGAACTCTATTGTAACAGCAAATGAGAGCGAACTGTTCTGTTTTATTCACTCTGTTCTGTAGACGATGCTATATGATGGAGAACAGATGAAGGAGGGGCTAGCATGGTTGCAGTAGCATTTACCGTAATGTGTCTTATTTTTGGAACAACGTTTCTGGCGATTAAAATTGGCGTGGAGGCAGGCATACCGCCTTTTCTGTCGGCCGGACTACGCTTTATCATTGCAGGTGCTCTAATGTTTGCGTGGATGTGGATGAAAGGAAAAGTGAATCTGTCTTTACTATGGCGGAAAGAGATGCTCTTGACGGGGGCCGGACTGACGTTTGGTACGTTTGCCACCTTATATTGGGCTGAACAATATGTAAGCTCGGGTGTGGGCGCGATTCTGTCAGCAACAGGGCCGCTCATGATTATGGTAATGCAGACAGCGTTGTTGCGCCAAAAAACATCTGCGCGCATGATTGCAGGCTGTCTGATCGGTTTTGCCGGAGTTATCCTCGTCGTGTTGCCGGGTGTATCCATTGGTGGCAATTCCCTGTGGCTGTGGGGCTGTATTGCCGTATTGGTGGGTGAGGTCTGTTATTCGGCAGGTGCCTTGTACTCCAAAAAGGTCATTAACCAGTTTAAGGAGGCTAATCCTGTAGCGATCAATGCGGTGCAAATGATGTACGGAGGAGTGCTGTTATCCGGGCTTTCGGCGGTGACGGAGTCATGGAGCACAAGTGGACTGGATTGGGTGCCAGCGGTGTCATCCCTGATCTATCTGACGGTAGTTGGTTCGATGGTCGGGCACAGCTTGTTTTATTGGATTATGTCTCGCACTAACCCTCTGTTCCCGGCGACATGGTTATACATTTCCCCACCGATTGCGGTTGGTCTGGGTGCTGTTCTCTACAATGAACATGTAAGCTGGGTTACGTGGGTTGGCGTTGCTCTCATTGTTTCGGGTTTGCTGGCGATGAATGAGAAAGTAATGGGCTGGTTGAAGAAGGGAAAACGTGCGAGTGCATTGATTCAGCCTTCCGAATCTGTTTTAAAATAGGTGAAGTTCAATTCTGTAATATACAGGAATGAGCTAACTCAAACCGTTTGATTCAACTTGTTCTGGTTAACCTTAGAGGCTCAATCTAAACATCATTCCTTGATTTTAGATTGAGCTAAAATCTATTCCAACCATATTTTTTCGTTCACCAATTGGTAATAATAGTGATCCATCTGTTCTGCCGTAACGTCATCCTCGAAATGGTGTATCCACCATGCGACAAGCAAACTAATCACCCCTGAGTGAAACTCTGCTACAAGTTTTATGGGTAGAGAATAGTATTTACCCCTTTGCTTTAATTCCAGAAAATCTTGTCTGAATATTTCTCCTATATATTTAATGAAAAAGTTGTTAAACACTTCATCCTTCTTTTGGTTCTGAACGATCGTCTCCAGTACACTTCCGAACAGGATTTTAGATATGCTTTGTAGAGGCTCCTTTATTCGCTCATTTACATCTATTTGTAAATAATCCTGGAGAATCTGAGTTAAGGTGAAAGACAATAGAGCAAATTTATCCTCAAAATGTTTGTAAAACGTTGTTCGATGGACCATAGCTTTGTCACATATTTCAGTGATTGTGATGTTGCTGAAAAGTTGACCTTTTTGGCATAACAAATCGATAAGCGCCATCGTTAACAATTTATGAGTGCGGGTAACTCTCAAATCAAGCTTTTTACCATTATTTTTCATCTACACCATTTCCTTATTGTAGTTTAGCTATATAATATCCTTATATTGATTCTTACTTAATACGAGACTCCAAATGTATACTGATATTATAAGTAATTTTTTGGTAGTACTACAAATATAGGTGAAATATGATCGTGTAGAAAGGGTGGAGTTGCGATGTCTGACATGAAAAAAGCTGTGGTGATCGGGGCAGGGATAGCAGGGATAATCACTGCAAGAATGTTATCTGATTATTATGATGAGGTATGCATTATTGAGCGAGATGAGTTACCTGCTGAGCCAGCCAATCGGCAGGGTGTACCTCAGTCCTTTCATCCACATCGTGTATTACCACGCGGTGGAATCATTCTGGAACATTACTTTCCCGGGTACAATGACGAATTGGTCACGCTTGGCGCCATTCCTTCACAGGAAGAGAAGTTTATGGTTGCCAATCGATACGGCACATTAGTCAATAAGGCGAATGCTGCTTCTTCATTCAAAATTGCATCGAGCAGCAGAGCCCTGCTGGAATGGGTACTGCGTCGGCGAGTCCAGAACATAGATCATATAAGCTTCTTAACGAGTACGGAAGTTACCGGGCTAATGACGTCAGAAGATCGGGGTTCCATTACAGGTGTGTATACTAAAGAAAGAGGCCGGGATAATCGGGAGGAAATGCTTGCAGCGGATATGGTGATTGATGCCTCAGGACGTTCTTCCAAATTGATCAGATGGCTTGAACAGATAGGGTTGTCCGTGCCTGAGCCGGAAGTGCTGAAGGTGTCTCTTGGTTACAGCACCCGCTATTATAAAATACCATCCTCTATTCAAAATGAATGGAGAACGGTGATAACAGAATCCGATCCTGTGCAAGGAATTCGTGCAGGCATGTTGTGGCGCATTGAAAATGATATTGCTGGACTATTACTGTTCAACGCAGGAGGAGATGAATATCCTTCAACCCATCCGGATGAGTTCCAAGAGCAAATCAAGCATCTGTTTGCTTCGGATGAAATCGTAGCGTTGGCAAACCAGCTGGAGCCTTTTCAAGGTCCGCGGGGATACCGTATTTCCGAGTCTGTCCGTCAACATTTTGAACTCATGGAGAATTGGCCCTCCGGATTACTCGTCCTTGGCGATGCATTTTGCAGCTTCGATCCGATCCATGGCCAAGGCATGACCATTGCCGCAATGGAAGCCGAGACCCTAGGAAGATGTTTGGATGAGCAGCGAATACATCCTGAGCCGCAGTTTGAGCGTCAAGTGCTGCTTCGTATGCAGCGGGAAATCGAACCGGCCTGGTGGCTTAGCTCTGTGGCCGATCTGCGTTGGAAAGGAGTTGAACATGTTGGGTCATCCCAACTGAGAGGGGTTGCTTTTGCTCAGAAATATATCAATTTGTTTACGAAGCAGGCTGTGAAAAAGGCGAGTCAGGAAAACAATAATCATCTCTTTTTTATGCAGTTCCTGATGAATGCCTTAATTCTTCCTCCAAGTGAATTTTTTAAAGGGGACGTCCTGAACATGATCCTGAATGACAACGGTTCCGAAGAAGAATTGGAGTTAAGAGCAGAGCTTGGTGTACAAGATCCGGAGCGGTTTCAGCAAAGAATAGATGAGATCCTTCCGTCTTTTCAGTTGGAGTCTGATGGTCGAATCAAGAAACTGCTGGAGTCTTTTCAGCATGCCATGAGCAAGTAAGACACTGGAAAGCGGTGCGTGCAGGGAAACTTCTCATATTGTTATGCCGATATGAAATAAAGGGAAGAAGGCAAAACATACAAGCCCGGAACCACAAATCATTGTGGCATCCTGGCTTATTATTATAACTACTTTATTTTTACTCCGCGTTCAATACAAACTTCTCAATAACCTGCTTTACGCCATCTTCGTTATTGCTCGCGGTAATGTAGTCCGCCAGCTCTTTCAGAGCAGGGATGGCATTCCCCATCGCTACACCCAAACCAGCGACTTCCAGCATTTCGTGGTCATTCCAGGAATCCCCGATGGCAATGCACTCGCTCAATTGGTGACCGAAGTGATCTGCCAGGAACGTAAGGGCATGACCTTTCGTTCCCTCGTGGTGCATGATTTCAAGGAAATATGGCTTGGACTTGGTGATGTGCACTTCAGGTCCGAGCAATTCACGAAGCTCTACAGCAACTTGATCCAAATAGTCTGGCTCATCGATAATGAGCAGTTTTGGTGTCTTTTGCTCGATCACTTTGATGAAATCCGGTTCGATGTGGTACTGAGTACCATTCAGTTTGGCGTAGTCACGCAGCTTGTCGTTTTCTTCACGGGCGTACAGCTTGTCGTCAATGTACGTTTGCAGGTGCAGGTTATGCTCCAAGCAGTAGTCGTACAATTTGCGGGAAGCGTCCTGTGGAACGTAGCGCTCGTAGAGTACTTTTTCGTCCAGCAAGTTTTTCACCAAAGCGCCTTGATACGTAATGATGGGCACGTTCAGCTTGGTTTGGCGAGCTAGTGCTTGGGCAGAAGCATAAGCACGTCCAGTTGCTAGTGTTACAACCGCACCATGGGCAACCGCTTGTTCCAGGGCAGTCTGTGTTGCAGGCGTTACTTCCTTGTTATCGTTAATCAGGGTATCATCAATATCGATTGCGATTAATTTGTAGGTCATCTGTGTTTCTCTCCTTTTTTATCTGTATCTATACTAATGAACAAAAAAATAAGTTTTACACGAGGCCACTCCGAATACAGATTCATCTTTCGATCGCTGTTATCCCCGGATTTTTGATTCCATTCCCCTAAGGGGAAATCCGTTGATAAAGGCGAACACTTCGCTTCTCCCGATGAATTCTGTCTTCTCCGTTAACGTGTAATCTTAGACTTCGTTCTAAAACTATATTTACATCTAAATCCTACTCTTCCAGGAAAATGAGGCCAATAAAGTCCTCCAGCTCCAAATTGCCGAAATAATGTTTTACATCCAGACCCTCAAGTGCAGTACGCACCTCGGATTCCTCATAACGCTTGCCGCGCAGCATGTTCTCGATATCCGCTACGTCGCCTACGCCGAAGAAGTCGCCGAAGATTTTGACATCTTCAATGCGTCCATCTTTGATATTCATGCGCAAATCGATGATGCCGACAGGGAATTTGCGTGTATGTTTCACATTGCTCTCCGGTGACAAGCCATAGTTCCAATCCCAGTTGCTATAACGCTCGGCGGAGATTTCCTTGATTTTGTCCCAATCTTTCTCCGTGAGTTCATATTGAGGAACGTCCTGTGGCTCCATACGGAAAATATGACGCAGCAGCTCGTCCCGGAATTGTTCAATGGTCAGATTGCTGTCAATCAGATCACGAATGTTGGCAACCCGACTGCGCACGGATTTGGTGCTCTTGGACTTGAACTTCTCCGGGTTAACGTTGAGCGAAGCCTGAACATGATCAAGATTCAGGTTGAACATCAACGTACCGTGACTGAACATGCGACCGCGCGTAGAGAACTGGGCGTTGCCCGAAATTTTCTTTTCTCCGACTTGCAGATCGTTGCGTCCTGTCAGTTCGGCGTTCACGCCAAGCTCTTGCAGGGCTTCCACCACAGGCTGGGTGAATTTGCGGAAGTTATGGAAGGATTGCCCGTCATCGGCTGTAATAAAACTAAAGTTAAGGTTGCCCAGATCATGGTATACCGCTCCGCCTCCTGAGAGACGACGTACAACTTGAACACCGTTATCCTGAACATACTCGATGTTGATCTCTTCAATGGTATTTTGGTGTTTTCCGATAATAATGGACGGGCGGTTGATGTAAAACAGCAAGTAACTGTCATCCATCGGCAGATGCTTCAGAATGTATTCCTCAATGGCGAGGTTTACAGAAGGATCTGTAATGCCCTGGTTATCAACAAACAGCATGGTCATTCCTCCATTAATGTATGTGAGGGATGCGTATCCCTTATGTAGTGATGCTTTACGGAATCGAAATTCCTTCTCTATTGTAAACGAATTGTCGAAAGGACACAAAGAAATTGAAGCCGCAAAGGGCTTGAATAGCCAAATCAGGATTGACCCCTGCCTGCCAAGCCATCCATAATAAATAGGACATGCAGAAAGGATGACGGACAGGATGACCAGTTTAATTGAGGTTTTTGGACATGGCGGTGATGTGGAGACAGCCGCGGCACGTTTTGGAGGGAATGCTGCGGATTTCCTCGATTTTAGCGCGAACATTAACCCTCTGGGGCCACCTCGTGAAGTGCTGGAGGCTCTGGAACAAGGGTTGCATATGGTACTTCGTTACCCCGACCCGGGTCATCGTGCGTTCAAAAGATTGCTCAGTAACCGACTGGGTTTAACCCCGGATCACATATCTGTGGGTAACGGGGCGGCAGAAAGCATGGCTCTGATCTTACTTGGAATCGCGCCGCGTAGAGTAGGTACGGTAGAACCTGGTTTTTCGGAGTACAGTGCATTGTCCAAACAATTTGGAGCAGAAGTCCACCATGTTCAAGGACGGGAAGAACTGGACTGGCGAGCAGAACCGGAAGATATTGAGAAGCTGATGGAGCGAGTGGACCTGCTCTTCCTTGGACAGCCCAACAACCCGAATGGGGTACAGTATCCGGTGGACATTCTGCAACGGCTTGCACGTAAAGCAGAGGCAACAGGCACAATATTGGTTGTCGATGAGGCATTTATCGATTTTATTCCTGATTCACAGCGGCAATCGCTTGCACCCAGCTTGAAAGAGTATCCGCAAGTAATCATCATCCGCTCCATGACCAAGTTTTATGCGATTCCAGGCCTGCGTCTGGGGTATGCGCTGGGGCGTCCCGAACTGATTCATGCCATGACAGAGAAGCAGGTCACCTGGAGTGTGAATGGGCTGGCGCTGATTGCAGGAGAAGCTTGTCTGAGGAGTGGAAAAAGCTTTGAACAGGAGACCATGGTGCTGGTAACACACGAGCAGAAGAGATTAACGGAAGGCCTGAAGGCTTTGGGATGTAAGGTGACGCCAGGGGAAGCCAACTTTATATTGGCTGCTTTGCCAGAGCCGTGGACATCAGCATCGATGCAGGCTGCTCTGGGTGAACGCGGGATACTGATCCGAAGCTGCTCAATGTATCCGGGACTAGGGGAACGTCATGTACGCTTTGCGATTAAGGACGCGGAGGCTAACGGACGTTTGCTGGGAACAATGGGAGATATAATCGGGCTTAAAACGTCTACCGGATCAGAAGCAGGAGGACAGAACGATGGTACTGCCATTCTTTGATATTTATAAACGATGCACCGATGTACAAACAGACCATACCCATGCCGAATACAGATCTTCTGTGTGGCCGGGGCTAAGGATCTCTGCATATGAACGGCATATTAAAGCGTCAAGCCCCTCTGTTGTAAAAGCACTTTCAAGTGCTGTGTATGGAGGCGGCATGATTGAACTGGACCGCATATTTAACATCTATGTGGACAGACATTATCGCTGTGACGATCCACCTCGTGATATTGCCGATCTATTGAGTGAATGGCAAGAGCAACAGGATCAATGCGCGGGACTTCTGACTGCGGTTCGATTGAAGCACACAGCCATCCAGGAATACAAAAGCGATGAGTTTGGATTACTTTGCTGCACTACAGCAGGGGTATCCAACGCTGCGCGGGCAGGTTCTGCTAGAACTGTGTTTGATGCTGCAGGGAATGAGATCGGAAATGAGACAGGGCATGAGACTATGCCTCAGAAATATGGGAGGAGTTCGGTTTTAAGCTACACTCCCGGTACGATCAATATCATGCTGTGGATGAATGGGCGTATGACCGCTGGAGCGATGGTGAATGCCATTCAGACCGCGGTAGAAGCGAAGGCAGCTGCGTTAGCTGATTTTGGTGTGGTGGATTCAGAGAATGGTCTGACCGCAACCGGAACAACAACGGATGCCATCGTGCTCGCGGTGAGTCAGTCAGAAGAAGAAAGACCCCTCATCTGTTACGCCGGTACGGCTACGGTCATGGGTGCAGCCATCGGCAGGCTGGTGTATGACACGATAACGGAAAGCCTGCAAGCCGCGCAGGAGTGGAAAGAGGGGAGTAACAAGCCATGACATCTCTGCTGCATCAATGGGCTTCTTGGCCGTTCTGGATGGGAATGGCTGGAGCCTGGATTATTGTAGGAGCATACATATTGGATCGCTGCATTGGAGATCCGCGCTGGATTCCTCACCCGGTGATTGGCATGGGTAAGGCCATCTCTGCGCTGGAGCGAGTGATAAGGTCGCGGGTAGACTCGAACCAGGCTATCAAAAGGGCAGGCGTATTATTTCCCGTTTTGATTGCAGGCGGTTCTTTTGCAGTGACTTGGGGCTTGGTCTACCTGCTGGGTCTCATCCATCCTGTCGTTGCGATTGTGGCAGAAGTCGTGCTGATTGCAACCACCATTGCTTCCAAAGGTTTGAAAGACGCAGGTATGGAAGTCTACCGCCATCTGAGTCAACAGGATTGGCCTGCGGCGAGACGTTCACTGGGTATGATTGTGGGACGTGATACGGCCCATCTGGATGAACCGGAGGTTGTGCGGGGAACGGTGGAGACGGTTGCCGAGAATATCGTGGATGCCATTGTTTCTCCACTGTTCTATGCGCTGATTGGTGGTGCACCGCTTGCCATGGCCTACCGGGCCGTGAACACACTGGATTCGATGGTAGGTTATAAAAATGAAAAATATCTTCATCTTGGCTGGGCATCTGCCCGCCTGGATGATTGGGCCAACTGGATTCCCGCACGGCTTACCGCCTTGCTGTTGATTATGGGAGCCTGGTTCATGAAGATGGATGCCAGAGGTGCAGCGCGCATGGTATCCCGGGATGCAAGGCTGCATCCGAGTCCCAATAGCGGTTTTCCCGAGTCGGCGGTGGCCGGAGCGCTGGGTATCAGACTTGGTGGACATAACGTGTATCATGGCGTGGCTTCATTTCGGGCTTATATGGGTGAGCCTACAAGGCGGATGGAAGCAGAAGATATCGTGCGCACGACAAGACTAATGTTTTGGTCGGCAAGTTCTTTTGTTTTATTATGTTGGCTGGTCACCTTCGGGATATGGGCTGTTGGAGGTACACTGCCATGGACATAACTGCTGGACAAGGTGCAACGCAAAGCCGAGAGATTATTCTCATACGTCATGGTACTACGGCGTGGAACTTGGAAAAAAGATATCTCGGGCATACCGACATCAGTCTGTTGCCGGAGGCAGAACAAGAGCTAACTCCGCTGCGCAAGCAGTTTAGCAATGTCATCTGGGACGCCCTGTATTGCAGTGATTTGCTGCGTTGTCAGCAGACACTCGCAAACATTGCACCGTTTCAAGCGGGACAAGCCAAGCTTGATCCCCGCCTAAGGGAGATCGACTTTGGTAAGTGGGAGGGGCTGACCTATGAACAGCTCAAAGATAATCCAACGTACCGAGACTGGATTGATGCCCCGCAGGAGGTGACGCCCCCGAAGGGCGAGTCCTGGAAGGCATTTTCTGCGCGAATTGAATTATTCCTGGAGGAGCGCCTGTTGTCCTTTTCACCGATGCTGCATTCTCGCAGCATAAACATGCCAAAGGTAGCTGTGATTACGCATGGCGGTGTTATTCGTTATATGGTATCACGTCTCATTCCGGATCAGGGATTCTGGGATACGCAGGTGATACCAGGACAAGCGATAAAGATCCGTCTGGATGGCGATGGGGATAGCTGGATTGGGACCAGATTGACTTTTCCGTAAATCGGGTTGTAAGGATGTACAATATAACCTATAATCACAACAGAAGTGTGACTTAGCAAGTGCATCATCGGATACAGGAGCGGTAAGCCCTGCCAAGATGCAGAATGCTCACTTGAATGGTTAAACAATATCAGCGACCAAGGGTCCCGCGTGCATGCAGCAATGTTTTATGGGCCTATATGAGGCCATGAACGGCAAACGGGTGAAATAGGGAAGCCGGTGTAAATCCGGCACGGTCCCGCCACTGTAAATCAGGATGAATTCCTGTAAGTCAGGTTACCTGCCCTGGACGTTTTAAACCGGTGTTCCTTCGAGGAAAGGACAGCGTTTCGGGCATTTTTCTGTGCATATACAGCGCCAAGCTGACCATGTGCAGATCGCCACATGCGAGACGTCATCCCTGATCCTGACCTAAGGATTGGGGATTTTATTTTTTCGGAACACAAATTCAAGCGGAATTGGGACAGGAGCACTACTCACTAGAATGAACAGAGAAGGGGAGAATGAACACAATGAATTTCAAGACATGGAAAGGTGCGGCGTCCTTGCTAAGCGCAGCGATGCTGGCACTGGCTTTGGCCGGATGTGGTACAACGACAACGAACGAGGGAACAGGAAGCTCGCAACCTGCACAGGAGCAATCCCAAGGACAGGCACAAACGGATCTCAAAACACAATATCCAATCACAGTTACCGATGCTACAGGTGAATCGTTTACGTTTGACAAAGCGCCAGCCAAAATTGTATCTGTATCACCGGCTGAAACGGAATCCCTGTTTGCACTCGGATTGGACGAGCAGATCGTAGGGGTATCCGACTATGACGATTATCCGGAAGCAGCAACGAAAAAACCAAAAATGGGCGGCATAACGAAGCCTAACGAAGAATCAATCATTGCAGCTGAAGCAGACATCGTATTTACAGGTATTTCGATGAGCGAAGAGTCTGTGAAGAAACTGCGCGATTTGGGCATTACCATTTTCAAAACAAATCCCAAATCAGTTGATGATGTGATGACCAACATTGAAACCTTTGGTAAAATTACGGATCATCAGGAAAAGGCACAGGAGATCATCACCCAGATGAAACAGGACGTGTCTGATGTGACTGAAGCTGTGAAGGCGGTTAAACCGGAAGAAAAGAAAAAAGTATATGTGGAATTCTCCCCAGGCTGGACTGTAGGTAAAGGTGAATTCATGGATGAATTGATTACACTGGCCGGAGGTACCAACATAGCTTCCGACAAAGACGGTTGGTATGAAATTAACGAAGAGAATGTTATTGCTTCCAATCCGGACGTTATTCTGTATGCGAATGATGTCATTGATGAAAATTCCAAAACACTGGATCAAATCATCAAAGCCCGCAGCGGCTGGGATCAAATCACGGCTGTGAAAAACGATGCAGTCATCGGCCTGGATGCCAACCTGCTGAGCCGTCCGGGACCACGGGTAACCCAAGGTCTGAAAGAAGTAGCCAAAGCGATCTACCCTGACCTGTTCAAATGAGTAAGAAGCTGGCAGTGTACGGAATGGCCGGGATTGTGCTGCTTGTATTGACAGTGCTCATCTGCACTGGCATCGGTTCGGTTGCCCTGCCTGTCCGGGACATTGCAGGCATCCTGCTTCATCGCATTCCCTGGCTGGGCAACTGGATTGTTCCTGACTGGAATACAGCAGCAGAACAGATTATATGGAAAGTCAGGTTCCCACGCGTACTGCTGGCCGTACTTGTAGGTGCATCACTGGCGATTGCCGGAACGGGATTCCAGGGGGTTCTTCGTAACCCTCTGGCTGATCCGTTTACCTTGGGCGTATCGTCCGGTGCATCGGTGGGTGCGGCTTTTCTGATTTTTTTCGGATTGCAGTATGCGCTGATCGGGATCTGGACCTTGCCACTGGTCGCGTTTCTGACGGGAGTAATCACATTATGGTTTGTGCTGGCCCTCGCTCGTGAGGGACGCAAAATACCGACACACAGCCTGATTCTGGCTGGTGTGGTCATGCAAAGTTTTCTGGGAGCAGTCGTTTCCTTCCTGTCGACGATGTCGAAACAGACCATTAATGAAATTATATACTGGACGATGGGAAGTCTGGCACTGCGTGGGTGGTCGTATACGGCCATCCTTTTCCCGTATTTTGTGTTGGGACTGATTTTCCTCTGGAGTCGTGCGCGTTCATTGAATGTGCTTGCCCTCGGGGAGCGTCAGGCCGCGCATATCGGGGTTCGGGTGGATGGATTGAAGCTGTCCGTGCTTGCAGTGGGTACGCTGCTTACGGCAGGTGCAGTCTCCGTATCCGGCGTAATTGGTTTCGTTGGATTGGTCATTCCGCATATTCTTCGGCTGATCGTTGGGCCTGATTATCGCTTGCTGGTGCCTTTGTCCGCGATTGGTGGGGCCATCTTCATGGTCTGGGCAGACACAATTGCACGCTCATTACTGGCGCCGACCGAAATTCCGCTGGGTGTAGTTACGGCCTTTGTTGGAGCGCCATTCTTCGCGTATCTGCTGCACCGGAACAAAAAGCTGCGGAAAGGGATGATGCCATGACAGACCTTAGCGAGAGCATGCCATTGATCGAAGTCACGGGAGCAGGGAAAATGTATGGTAATCATCGGGCGCTGCATGCGGTGGACTGGCAAGTCACAGAGGGTGAATGGTGGGGCGTTGTGGGTCCGAATGGCAGTGGCAAATCAACCTTGCTTCAACTCCTTGCCGGAACCGAACAGCCGAACGCAGGCCGCATTCAGATTGATGGAAGGGACATTTCCTCATACACTCGTAAAGACTTGTCACGCATGATTGCCGTATTGCAGCAGGATGGTCTCCCGGCCATCTCTTATCCCGTAAGGGATGTTGTTGAGATGGGTCGATATCCTTACCAGAACTGGTTCGGAAAGGAACCGGCGGATGGAGCGGCAGTGGTCGACCGGGTACTCGAAGAATTGGGCTTGAGTGACATGGCCGAACGGCCTTTGGATGAACTTAGTGGCGGGCAGCGGCAGCGTGTTGCTCTTGCCAAAGTCATGGCCCAGGAGCCCAGACTGTTGCTGCTTGACGAGCCAACTACCTTTCTCGATATCAAATATCAATTGCAATTCATGGAGTTATTATCAGCGTGGCGTCAAAAAAATCATATTACAATTGTGGCGGTGCTGCATGATCTGAACCTGGCCGCCCAATTTTGCGATCATATTCTGGCACTCCGTGACGGGACATGCGTAGGGAATGGTACACCCCATTCGTTGATGACGGAAGAGAACATCTACAGGATATTCCATGTGAGCCCGGCCATGGTGAGTCATCCCGACAATGGATTGCCACAGCTGCTGCTGAGGCGGGAGAAGAAGTGAGTGAAGCGGGGGGCGACCCCCATATCTTGATGAAGGAAGTGCTGGCTGTATGAATAATGAACAGGTGTTGAAACAGTTAATGGGTCGGATCGTGGGTCCTAATCAAGAAGTCGCGGCTGAAGCCTCTGCACATGTGGATGCATTAACGAAGCCACCCGGCAGTCTGGGCAAGCTGGAACAGCTGGTTATTCGCCTTGCGGGGATCACCGGTAAGGCTCGGCCGTGCTTTGATCGAAGAGCTGTCATCGTTATGGCTGCGGATCATGGGGTGGTTGAAGAAGGGATTAGTGCTTTTCCTGCTGAGGTAACTCCGCAGATGGTGCTGAATTTCCTCGCTGGAGGAGCCGCTGTCAATGTCCTTGCGCGCCACGCTGGAGCGAATGTAATCTGTGTGGATATCGGCGTGAATGCCGATCTGGATCATCCGGACCTGGTCTCACGCAAAGTTCGCAAAGGCACAGCCAACATGGCGAAGGGTGCTGCGATGACCCGTGACGAAGCGATTGAGGCCATTCTTGCAGGAGTTGAAGTGGTCTCGGCTGAGGTAGAGAAGGGAACACAGTTGTTTGTCACCGGAGAGATGGGCATCGGGAATACAACTGCAAGCGCTGCGGTGATGTGTGCATTAACCGGGACAGCTCCTGCTTCAGCGGTGGGTCGGGGAACAGGTGTGGATGATGCCGGTTTGCAGCGCAAAGCCGCTGTGGTCAGCCAGGCTCTTAGCGTGAATGCTCCCGATGCAGGAGATGCACTCGATGTATTGTGCAAAGTGGGTGGACTGGAGATTGCCGGACTGACGGGTGTAATTCTTGCGGCTGCTGCAAACGGATGCCCTGTTGTTGTGGATGGATTTATCTCCACCGCTGCCGCATTAATTGCCAGACAGCTGGCTCCAGTGAGTACAGAATATATGATTGCTTCCCACACATCACATGAAAGTGGACATGCCGCGTTGCTTTGTGAACTTGGTCTGAAGCCCATGCTGGATCTCGACATGCGATTGGGTGAAGGTACCGGAGGCGTTCTTAGTCTTCATCTGATAGATGCGTCATGTCGCATTCTGAACGAGATGGCGACATTTGCAAGTGCTGGGGTGTCGGACGGCACGACGGAAACTCAACCTAATGATGCTTCATCCGCTTCTCCTGGTTCATCCGTTCAAGGAGAGGTATCTCCATGAGTGTACTTGTGACGGGTGGGGCGCGGAGTGGAAAGAGTTCATTTGCCGAGCGCCTCTGTATGCAGCGATCTTCTGAGGCCTGGTATGTTGCGACAGCTCAGGCCTATGATGACGAGATGCGCGAGCGTATACGTCTGCACCAGAACCAGCGGGATGAAGCAGGATATCTGTGGCATACGGTGGAGGAGCCACTGGCATTGCCTGAATTAATTACACGAATGGGAGAGTCCCATATGGGTGCGTCTGCACCGACCATTCTGGTGGATTGTCTGACACTGTGGTTGACCAATGTGCTGTTAGCTCATGAACATGAACCTGAGCAGGTGCTGTACGATCATATGGATGCGCTGGTAGCAGCCATTCAGTCGTATCCGGGTCTACTTGTGCTTGTCACCAATGAAGTGGGCGATGGCATTGTACCCGAGTATGCGCTCGGCCGAAGATATCGGGATTTGGCAGGTATTCTCAATCAGCGGATTGCCGCGATTAGCCGGGAAGTGTTTCTGGTGACTGTGGGTATTGCGATTGAGCTGAAAAGCAAGGAGTACCGTTTATGAGTAAAGGAGACGTTGAACAAAAACATGCGGCTGCGGCCGCTTTTCAATTTCTGTCCCGTTTCCCGGTAAAAATGCAGCTTGATTTCGTCCCGCCATTATTGCGGGAGAGTGTGGTGTACT
This sequence comes from Paenibacillus sp. NPDC056933, assembly GCF_042674385.1. NCBI lineage: Bacteria > Bacillati > Bacillota > Bacilli > Caryophanales > Paenibacillaceae > Paenibacillus > Paenibacillus sp. NPDC056933. The sequence goes on from NZ_JBHUQN010000001.1 coordinate 766,097, forward strand.
ACCCGCTGGTCGGTGCGGCCATCGGATTGTGTGTCTGGCTGGGCGGAGCCCTGACGGGTGCGCTGCTTCCATCGTTTCCGGCAGCGGTATTAACCTTGACGCTATGGGTATGGTTAACCGGGGGTCTTCATCTGGATGGTTGGATGGATACGGCAGACGGGCTGCTCAGTTATCGCACCCGTGAGCGAATGCTGGAGATTATGAAAGACAGTCGTGTGGGGGCCATGGGCGTGATCGCTTGTGTCCTGCTGTTGATGATGAAAGCAGCTTTGATTGCTGATTTTATCGCACGTGGCAACTGGGCCTACGGAGCTTTGCTCATCCTGCCGATGATCTGGAGCCGCTGGTTCATGGTGTATGCCATGGCGGCTTGGCCGAATGCCCGCAAGGACGATGGACTTGCTGTCCTGTTCAAGGGATTGGGAGAGCGGAGGGAAGTCCAGCGTACACGCAGCTCTGCGATAGGGCTGACCCTTCTGGCAGGAGTTATCACGTTGGCGGCGGTATGGATATTCCAGCCGGATACAACCATGTTCCAGTTGCTTGCGACGGAGAATGGATTGGGGACGTTACCATGGTGGTTATATCCCGTTGCAGCGATTATCTCGGTGCCACTGGCTGGATACGTGATAGGCAGATTCGTTGCCGGGCGCATCAGCGAAAGGCTGGGTGGACTTACAGGGGATACGTATGGAGCCATGAATGAGTTACTGGAGGCTGCACTGCTAACCGTACTTAGTCTGTTGCAGGGATTCTTTTTAATATAACGCTGAGAGCTGAGGTGAGGGAACGTGGAAGGTACGTCTGCACAAACGGCGGCAGTATTAATGCTGCAAGGAACGGCATCGGATGTGGGGAAAAGCGTAATTACGACGGCCTTGTGCCGGATATTTAAGCAGGATGGCTTCAGGCCAGCACCGTTCAAATCACAGAATATGGCTTTGAATTCCTACGTCACCGAAGACGGCAAGGAAATCGGCAGAGCCCAGGGAGCGCAGGCTGAGGCGTGCGGCATTGAAGCGACGACGGACATGAATCCGATTCTGATCAAGCCGATACGGGATATGCATTCCCAGATTGTGGTGCACGGTGTACCTCTCGCACAGATGAGTGCGTGGGACTATCGGCAGTATTTTCTGCCCGAAGCCAAACAGACGGTCATGGATGCGCTGAATCGGTTACGTGGGACGTATGATATCGTACTAATGGAAGGCGCCGGAAGTCCTGCGGAGATCAATCTGAAGGATCGGGATATCGTTAACATGAATTTGGCGGGCTGGGCAGATGCTCCGGTCATTCTGATCTCGGATATTGATCGTGGCGGCGTATTTGCCTCCATTGTAGGCACACTGGAGCTGCTTGAGCCACATGAGGCTCAGCGTGTGAAAGGGTTCATCATTAACAAGTTTCGTGGCGATCTATCCTTGCTGCAGCCAGGGTTGGACTGGCTCGAAGAACGGACAGGCATTCCCGTACTAGGCGTATTACCTTACATAAGCGATATTCAGATCGAAGCGGAGGACTCGGTGGTGCTCGACTCGATGCGTCACGGCAAATCCGGTCAGCAGGAGCTTGACCTTGCGGTGATTCGTTATCCGCGTATTTCCAACTTTACTGATTTTGACGCACTTTCCCGGGAACCGGATGTGAATGTGCGATACGTGACTTCTCCCGATGAACTGGGGCATCCCGATGCCATTCTGCTTCCGGGTACGAAGGATACAATTGGAGATCTGGCATTTCTACGTGCTTCCGGACTGGAGCAAGCGATTGCCAGCCAGACAGAGCGTGAACATGTTCAACTTGTGGGCATATGTGGTGGGTACCAGATGCTTGGGCAACATCTCAAGGACCCCTTCGCTGTTGAAGCGAATCAGGTTCAGGAAGCGAATGGGCTTGGATGGCTTCCACTCTCTACAACGTTTCTCCTGAACAAACAAACGGTAAGAGCCTCCGGGCATGTACACGGCCTTCATCCAATTCGTTTGCACGAGGAAAGCGTTACAGCAAGCTCGTTGTCCATCGAAGGTTACGAGATTCATATGGGTGTTACCGAGTGTCATGATCCTGAACGTGTAACTGCCTTGTTCGAAATCGCCCATCCGGGTGGTCAGCCCTTCAATGAAGGCTGGGGCACAATGGACGGCAAAGTGTGGGGAACGTACCTGCATGGTTTGTTTGAAAGTGATCAGTTCCGGCGTTCGTGGCTTAATGGTCTTCGTGAAGGAAAAGGGCTTGCTCCGCTGTTGGAGACGTACAGTTCCCGGGAACGCAAGGAAATGGAGTTTGACCGTGTAGCCGAATCATTACGCTCTTCATTGGATATGCAGCGTGTGTACGAGATTATGGGTGTTCAGGCACCTGAATAAGATGCGTCCCAGCATATTGTCCAAAAGAATACCCCCATGGTGCAGCCGTTCCTTATAACCTGGAACGATACTGAACATGGGGGTATTTGCATATTCTGATGATATGATTTGATTAAATGTGGGAATGATGGGTTAATGGTATACCTGTTAGTTTATTTTGAAGTTCTTCATGGCGGATTGCAGTTCTACGGCTTGTTCATGCAGATGGCGAACGGTGTTCGAGTGTGAATCCATCTCGCTGAGTTGAAGATCCGCTGTAGAAGCAATTTGCTGCATGCTTTGACGGGACTTGGACGTAATCTGAGCCGTTTCTTCCACGGATGCACTGACTTCTTCAGCTCCGGCAGATACTTGCTGAGTAGATGCGGATACCGTCTGAATCGTCAGATTTACGTTCTGGATCAATTCGTTAAGCTGCTGGAACGCGGAGCCTGCCTGCTGCACCACATGAGAACCTGATCCAATCTCCTGGGTAACCCGATTCATGGCATCAACCGAACGTTCGGCATCTTCACGAATGGTACTCAAGTAGTCGGAGATTTCCTCTGTAGCTGTCTTGGATTGTTCAGCTAACTTGCGTACTTCTCCGGCAACGACCGCGAACCCGCGTCCATGCTCTCCAGCGCGTGCTGCTTCAATGGAAGCGTTGAGGGACAGCATGTTGATCTGTTTCGTGATTTCAAAAATGGATTGAACGATGGTACCTATGGCGATCGAACGCTCGTTCATTGTTTCCACATAACGCAGAGATTCGTTTGCGGTCTGACCCACACGTTCCATTTGCTGAATGGCATCCTGAGCCAGACGGTTACCATTAACCGCTTCGGTCGCAGCATCTCCGATTTGCTCGGATACTTCGGCAGAAGAAGAGGCAATATGCATAATGCCCTGCGTAATTTCTTCCATGGCTCTTGCATTTTCGGCTGCGCTGGAAGCGATACTTTCACTGCCTTTCTCCACACTCTCAGCAGAACGGCTGGAATCTTTCACCATATTGGACATGGATTCAACCCGCTTGAGCAGATCATTGGAGCCTTCCACAACCTCATTGGACGTAGAGAGGGCACGGCTAATCATTTCTTTCAAATTATGAGTCATTGTCTGGAAGCTTGAAGCGAGCTGTGCGATTTCATCCTTGCCTCTAATCTGAAGTTCTGCGGTCAAGTCACCTTGTGAGATCTGTTTGCTATGTTGAACGAGCTGGATGATCGGTTTGGTTACTCTTTTGATCATGCTTGTCGAGATAAGCCATCCAAGCACAAAGACCAATGCCGTAATACCGAGGCATAACCAGAAAATCTGGGCAATTTTGTCCTGGATGAACTGTGCATCCATACTTACAGCCATGATCATGTTACTTCCTGCTATTGGGATAAAGGCTGCTTTATGTACACCGAAGGAATCGGAATAAACCTCGCTGATTTCCATTTCTTTCTTCTCAGTGGCTGTATTCATTGCTGCGTCTACGTCTATTTCATCTCCGGCTTTCATGCCTGAGGAGGCGTTCGCGATCACAACGGTAGCTTTATCTTCCTGGACAGCTACAACATAGGCCGCGTCCAAATTATGCTCTTTTGCTTTACCAGCCAAATAGGATTCAACGGTCAGTGCCGCTCCATCCGAACCCGCGCCGCCACTTTGCACCTGCAATATTTTGGAGGCGGATGTATTCTTGTATATATCCTGAATGGACGTATTAAGGACCTTGTCGAACTGCGGAAGCACGTAGCTTTGCATGATATTCATGGACACGGCGTAGAAACTGATACTGAACAACAGGGAAGCAACCAGCAAAACGAGGAACAATGTGCCTCTGATTTTACCGGCAACGGTGCGATTTCGAAACATATAATCATCCTTTCACGTCATGTTCATTAACATTGTCGCTTTTCCGTCATCGTAAGACTAAATACCAACGAAGAAAGGCCTAATTTTCACGTTGAGAAAACTTGGGAATAAGCGGATATACCTATATTACAAAATTAACCTGAGGTTGAATACTATAATTTTCACGATTTCGTGTATTTTTTTCAGAAATAGATGAATTAATTACATACATATTACATAATATCAATTAATACCTACCAGAATAGTTTGTTATGTGATATATTGTTGAATATCGCTTTTGAGCGAGTAGAAAACCGAATATCCGGTTACTCACACTGAGGAGGATTTATACAAATGAATACCTTTTTAATCATTTTGAATGTCGTGGTTATGCTCGCTCTTCTGGGTGTCCTGTTCTGGATGCAGAAGAAACATGTTTCCTTTACGAAGCGTGTATTTGCGGGTCTAGGCATTGGAGTCGTATACGGCGTCATTCTGCAACTGATTTACACATCTGATTCTGACATCATTACCAAGTCGGTCGATTGGTTTAATCTGGCCGGTTCAGGATATGTTCGTTTGTTACAAATGGTCGTGATTCCATTGATTATGGTTTCCATCATTTCGGCCATCATGAATTTGAAGGGCAAGCAGAATCTTGGCAAAATGAGCCTTTCGATTATCGCCATCCTGCTCATCACGACGGCGATTGCCGCAAGCGTGAGCATTGTGACGAGCTTGAGCTTCAACCTGACTTCCATTGAGATTGAGGGTGGAGACAGAGAGCTTGCCCAGGGGCAGAAGATGGAGGAACGTCTCGTTGACGTGAAGGATCAGACGATTCCACAGCAAGTACTGGAGTTCATTCCGTCAAATCCGTTCGCGGATATGACCGGAGAACGTCGTACATCCACGCTGGCTGTTGTTATTTTCTCGGCCTTTATCGGAGTAGCAGTACTGGGACTGGATCGCAAAAAACCACAGCAGGCGGAAACGTTCCGCGGCATGGTTAATGCGGTATATGCGGTGGTTATGCGGATTGTAACACTGGTGCTGAGGCTGACCCCTTACGGGATTCTGGCACTGATTACGAAGGTAACCGCAACAACGAACCCGGATGAGATTCTGAAGCTGATCAAATTCGTCATTGCTTCCTACGTGGCGTTGATCGTCATGTTCATCATCCACCTGATTATTATCTCCCTGTTTGGCTTCAATCCTATTACGTATGTGAAAAAGGTTCTGCCAACGCTGATATTTGCCTTCACATCCCGTTCAAGTGCGGCAGCGATTCCGCTTAACGTGGAGACACAAACGAAGAGACTGGGCGTATCGGACGGGATTGCGAACCTGTCGGCAAGTTTCGGGGCTACGATTGGTCAAAACGGCTGCGCCGGGATCTATCCGGCCATGCTGGCGGTCATGATTGCTCCTACGGTCGGGATCGACCCGATGAGCTGGGACTTCATCATTACTCTGATCCTGGTGGTCGTGATCAGTTCATTCGGCGTAGCCGGTGTGGGCGGCGGGGCAACCTTCGCTTCCCTGATCGTGTTGTCCACGATGAACCTGCCGGTAGCTTTGGCAGGCTTGCTGATCTCGGTTGAGCCGCTGATCGACATGGGCCGTACGGCGTTGAACGTGAACGATTCGATGACCGCAGGTCTCGTATCCAGCAAAATTCTGAAAGAAAACGATCAGGATACATTCAATGATCAAAGCCATGATCTGGATTCCGCCGTTCAGGCGTAATGGATTCGGGCTTACTTTTCACCTCTGACATGCAGGTGGATGTGTAATTACCATAAGCTGGATCAGCCGTCCTTCGGGTTAACCCGGAGGGCGGTTTTTTGCATCGAAGAACAAGTTGGAGTTATTTAGTGCTGTTCAACCATGAAGAAATGTGATAGAGTATTCATGTTTTGGCCCGGAGCCAAACCGCGGTTCGTAACCATCCCGCGTAATCAAAACTAGGAAGGCAGTGTATTATTCGTGTTTAATTTAGGATGGGGAGCGCTTTTTGTTCTCGTAACGTATGGCTTTTTTCTGTTGTGTTACCGCTTGTTCGGTAAAAAAGGTCTTTATGCCTGGATCGGTGTGGCAACAGTCATTGCCAACATACAGGTGACCAAAACGATAGATATTATGGGTATCGTTCTGACGCTGGGCAATACGATGTATGTCAGCATGTACCTGACCAGTGATCTGCTCAATGAGAAGTATGGACCAGGTGAGGCACGTAAAGCCGTATGGTTCGGGTTCTTCACATTGATCATGACGACAGTTCTGATGCAGATGGTGTTGTTCTTTGAGCCCGCATCGACGGACTTTGCACAGGAGTCGATGGTGAAGCTGTTTGGTCTGCTGCCACGTCTGGCACTCGGAAGTCTGTCAGCCTATTTCATCAGTCAGTTCCTGGATGTGCGACTGTACAGCTGGCTGCGCAAGGTGGCGCCAGGGCGCAATCAGTTGTGGATACGTACCAACGGCAGCTCGATTATCAGTTCGTTTGTGGATACGCTGGTATTCTGCACAATCGCTTTTGCGTTCATTTATCCATGGGATGTCTGGCTTGAAATTTTCCTGACGACGTACGTGATCAAATTTGTATTGACCGCGGTAGGAACGCCGTTTCTATATGCTGCACGAAGCTTTAAATTCAAGGATGAAGCCTAGATTCGCAGGTAAGTCTGTCCGCATAATGCTGAATCCAAACACAAAAGTCCCGCAAAACCATGCTTTCATGGTTTTGCGGGACTTTTGGTTATGGCACCCTATTTTCTTCAGGAAAACCGAATCGCGAGGGGCCTGATCCCAAAAAGGATTAGTCCGTCAGGATTTGCAGCTCTTTCGGATAGGACGTCAGCACCTCAACGCCAGTTTCTGTCACAAGTACATCATCCTCGATACGTACACCGCCTGCGCCGGTTACATATACGCCAGGCTCAATCGTAAATACCGTACCTTCCTCCAGAATGTCCATGTTCTGCCCATGCAGGGAAGGATACTCATGCACGTCAATACCCAATCCATGCCCGACTCTGTGCAGGAAGCGCTCGCCATACCCGGCTTCTTCCGTAACCTGACGTGCAGCACGGTCAATCTCCGCACAAGTAACGCCAGGTTTAACTGCGCGAATGGCAGCTTCGTTTGCTTCGAGCACAGTATTGTAGATCGTTTGGAGTTCAGGTGAAATGTCACCAAAGGCAAATGTGCGCGTAATATCCGATGCATACCCACCCGCGTATACACCCATATCAAACATCAACAGATCCCCGTGTTGGAGCTTGCGGTCCCCCGGTGTGCCATGTGGCAGACCTGTTTTTGGCCCAGTGAGTACCATGGTATCGAAGGAAGGACCGTCTGCACCCAGTTTTTTCATCTGATATTCCATCTCGGCAACCAGTTCAATCTCGGTAACGCCTGTACGAACGTGGGAAAGTCCCTGACGAAGTGTCTCTTCGATCAGATGGATGGCGTGGCGAATACGAGCGACTTCATCCGGTGTTTTTTTCACACGCAAGGTGCGAAGCAGAGGACCGACATCTTCAAAGTTGGCAGCGCCCAGCGCGGCGGTCAACTGTTCATAACGTGCGACCGTCACGTATTCTTTTTCGAGACCTACGCGGCCCAGACGCCCCTGATAGCGCTCAAATAAGGCGTAAGGATTGTCCGTATCTGTATGCGTGGCGATGTTGGATACCGAAGAAGCGGCTGCGGCAGCCTCCTCGTCGAGTGCAGGCACGATCAACAGCGGCTCTTCACCGCGTGCGAGAACAAGCCCGAGGAAACGCTCATGCGGATTGCTTGCAAAACCTGTTAAATAGTAAATATGTTTCGGATCTGTAATTAGCATGGCGTCCAATCCTTGTGTAGACAGACCCGCTTCCAGCCGGGATAAAGGAGTTTGATTCATGAGTGTATACATCCACCTTTCAGTTCGTTCTATCTTTCTATTATAGAAGAATATCGGGGAATTCCAAATGGGAGACCGTGATGCCTGGAAAATAGCTTTAATTCTCCGTTTAAGTGGCAGAAGGGAAGGGTAATACAGGGCGAAACCGCGTAGGGTTGCTTACTTGCTCGCTTATTTACTTACTATGGATTGGACAGTTCTTGAAACTGGGATTACACGATATAACAACGACATTAGAAGGGAGATATATTCATGAATAATCGACTAAGCGTTCCGTTGTATGCTTCGTTACTCAGTATAGCTTTGCTAACTGCATGTGCTTCGGCTGACCCGACGACAGAATCGCAGCAGACCGGGGCAGGTCAGGAGCAGACAACGGAAGGTGGCAATAACGGTGCGAGTGGTGGGGAAGAGGAAACAGACGAAAATGCTGTAATTCCTTACGAGGCTTCCGTGCTGGTCGACGGACTCCATGTGCCCTGGGAGTTGGTTAGTGTGCCTGATGGGCGAATGTTTGTAACGGAGCGACCTGGCACCATTCGGGTAATCGAGGATGGAGAGCTGTCACCTGAACCGCTGATTGAATTTGCTGCTCCGTTTAATGAAGAAGGGGAAGGTGGCTTGCTCGGCCTTGCTGCTGATCCGAACTTTGACAATAATGGCTACCTGTATGCATACCATTCCTATCTTGAAGGCGAGGACATTGCCAATCGGGTATTGCGCTTGAAGGTGAGTGATGGGAAGGCGACTATAGACAAAGAGCTGCTCAGTAACATTCCTGGCGGGATGAATCACAATGGAGGGCGAATCAAGATTGGCCCGGACAATCTGCTCTATATTACGACAGGTGAACGATATGAACCGGAGCTGGCCCAGAACAAAGACAGCTTGGGTGGCAAAATATTGCGGATTGGTCTCGACGGATCGATCCCAGAAGATAACCCGTGGCCGGATTCACCGATCTACAGTATGGGACATCGGAATGCACAGGGACTGGCCTGGAACCCGGACAGTGGCTATCTGTATGCCACAGAGCATGGACAGCGTAATTTTGATGAAGTCAACCGGATTGAAGCTGGCGAGAATTATGGCTGGCCTGAAGTGGAGGGAGACGATGATGACAATGGCACATATCAGGCCCCGCTTGCCCATAGTGGAAATGAAACATGGGCTCCTTCGGGTGTATCCTTTATAGAGGAAGGACCATGGGCTGGATCACTGCTTGCTGCCAATCTGCGGGGCGAGCAGTTGCTCAAAATTACGTTGTCAGAGGATGGCACACAAGTAACGCAGGTGGAACCGATTTTTGAAGACAAGTGGGGGCGTATTCGCAATGTAACTGCCGGGGAAGACGGGAAGTTATATGTGCTGACGAATAACCGGGATGGACGTGGCTCTCCGCGTGATGGAGATGATCAATTGATTGTTCTTTCGCCGCAGAGTTGAGAGTAGATTAGGGTGAAAAAGATTGTATTAATCGAACATGCCCTCGTGATTATCAAAATAGAAAAGGGGTTGTCCCGCCATATTCATTCATGACGTATGGGACAGCCCCTTCGCTTCATTATTTAATTAAATATAACTTAGTCGCACGTACCAATTAGTCGGCGCTTTCCGCGAGTTCGGCGATGCGCCGACCGGGCTCATCGGTGTACTCACCACCATGATAACAAAGCACTTTCTTCAGCTTCAGGCCGAGAAGCCTCTGCAAGCTGCGCAGTGCTTCAGGCATGTCCGGTGTCGCGGGTGGAGCAGGACCCACCAATTCATCATCGACCACACGTAATTCATCGGCAGCAAGCAAGAACTGTTGCTCCCGGATGTACAGGCAGATATGCCCTGGGGTGTGCCCTGGTGTATGAATGACCTGAATACCGCCTTGTAGAGGCAGCATGTCACCGTCCTCTAATACTTTGGAAATGTTGAACTCAGTCCGTTGTGAGATCAATTGTTCCGCCAGCTCCGCTACGGGTGCAGGCAGCAACGCCTTGCGTTCCGGAGTGAATTTGATCATGGGCTGTTTGCCTGTGATATACGGAATTTCATCGCTATGCGCCCAGATTTCCACATCTGGAACAGCACTTACAAGGGCACCAAGGTTACCCATGTGGTCTATATCGGAATGTGTTAAAATAATGCGCTTGATATCAGACAACTGAACGCTTTCATGCTCCAGTGCGGACTGAAGCTCGGCGAATTGGCCAATCATGCCTGTATCCACAAGCGTAACGCCATCTTCATCGCGCAACATGACAGGGTAGATCGGGTTTTTCCCCGCAGGTGTGACAATATGAAGATGTAGAATCGTAATATCCATGGATTGATTGTTCATATATGTTTCCGGATCGAATCCGGAGCACCTCCTCGTGTAGGACCATTTTCCATTTTGCAATAATATTATGCATTCGTTAATTCTCTGGCTGATTATATTTCAAGTATTTTCTATATTTCTTCACTGTATCCAGGATGAATTCAAACTCTTGTTGCGCATCGTGATTCTCTCTGATGATGGAAGCATAAGAAAAGTTGGAATGAATAAGTTTATTTCTAAGTTGAAACACTTTGGCTATTTCTTGTTCAACGTTCTCCTCTCCCGATTTCAAGGAAAGGTGATGACTTTTCAATTCAGCCTGAAGGATTTCGATATTGGATAACGAACGGTATGCAGGATTTTTCATCAACTGGATCGAATTAAACTTCTTTTGGTACGTTTGTTGGTATAGATGATTCAGCAGGTCTTCAATAATGGTGCATAATTCAATCGTCCATGAACTATATTTTCGTTCTTTCCGTTTTTGGATAAGCTCACCGATCTCTTTATCGTTTCGCTGGAGATGTTGAACTTCCTGCTCGATCAGTGCAATCTCATGTTTCGCTTCTTTTTTCAGTTTCTTGAAGTCTTCTTTGGTTAACATACGTATCCTCCCTCTAAGACCAATATGTGATCTTTCAATTATCTCATATTGACGGCAGCAGTGCTTAGAAAACAAGAAGACGATTGTCCCAAAATAGGAAGAACCTTTGGTTCAAGAAAGGAAGTACCTGATGTCCATTCCAACAGCAATTGTTACGGGAGCCAACTCAGGAATGGGTCTGGCAACTACCATTGAACTTGCAAGGCGAGGATATCGCGTAATTATGGCGTGCCGCAGCGAGAAACGCGGACAGCAGGCTCTGGAGGAGGCATTGCGGCAGTCCGGTTCTTCTTCCATTGAACTGATGCTGTGTGACCTGGGATCCCTGGAAAACATCCGTCATTTTGCTCAATCTTTCCGTGAGCGTTACGGCACACTCGACGTTCTCGTTAATAATGCAGGCGTCGTCATGTTGAAGCGCCAGGAAACCTCGGACGGTTTCGAGCAGAGCATCGGCATTAACCATCTTGGACATTTTCTGCTTACCTTACTCCTGATCGAACCTTTGAAGGCTGCGAAGCAGGGGCGCATTGTGAATGTTTCGTCAGGTGCTTACAAAGCCGGCAAAATCCATTTTGAAGATCCCCATCTGCACAAAGGCTACAATCCAATTAAAAGTTATGCCCAATCTAAGCTGGCCAATGTGTTGTTCACCCGTGCTCTGGCCCGTAAATTGGCGGATACCCGGATTACGGTGAACTGCTTGCATCCCGGTGCGGTTGGCACAAGTATTGGCGTAGATCGCAATACCGGGTTTGGCACACGTATTATGGCTTTGGCGGGCAAGCTGCCCTTTTTTCTCTCTCCTGAAGAAGGAGCGCAAACGGCTATCTATCTCGCGACAAGTCCAGAAGTCGCAGGGGTAACTGGACGTTACTTCTATCAGCAGAAGGAACAGCAACTGAAAGCTCATGCTCAAGATGATTCAGCCGCGGAGCGTTTCTGGACATGGAGCGAAGAGCAAGTCGGACTCAGACCCGAAGAAAAATTGTAATTGCGAAATTCAATGCAGAAGGGGCTGCCCACAATGAAGTCACAAATTAGAAGCGAAGAAGCCCCTTCCACCTCAGACTGTCTGTTTTTACGATCGGATTAGACTACAGCTTACAGCTAATGTCTGATCGATCCGCTCAGGCTTTGGCCTTCACGGCCTGCTGAATCAGCTCAATAAATGCTTCTATCCGCTGAATGCCCTGATCGCCCTGACCGTATGCACGGACAGAGGCGGATGAGGCATTTTTCTCATTTTCCCCGAGTACGAGCGAGTAAGGTACCTTTTCCATCTGGGCTTCACGGATTTTGTAGCCGAGCTTCTCACTGCGCAAGTCTGTTTCTACCCGAATGCCGGCAGCCCGCAGCTGGCTCTGTACTTGAAGTGCATAGTCTGCGTAATGATCCGACACTGGCAGCAGCTTCACTTGCACGGGCGCGAGCCAGAGTGGAAACGCACCGGCATAATGTTCAGTCAGAATACCGATGAAACGATCAATTGAACCATAGATGGCACGGTGGATCACGACTGGACGGTGTTTCAGGCTATCCTCGCCAATATAAGTGAGATCGAACTTCTCGGGCATTTGAAAATCGAGCTGAATTGTTCCGCACTGCCAGCTGCGCTTCAGTGCATCGAGAATGTGAAAGTCGATTTTCGGACCGTAAAAAGCACCGTCACCCTCGTTAATGCGGTATTTCACACCGCGCCGATCAAGTACATTTTGCAGTGCACGTTCTGCCTGATCCCACAGCTCTTCCGATCCCATGGAATCGTCCGGGCGAGTGGACAGTTCGATTTTGTACTCGAATCCAAAGATGTCGTACATGCGTCCAATCAATGAGATCGCCTGATTGATCTCATCCTCAATCTGTTCTGGCATCACATAGAGATGCGCATCATCCTGGCAGAAAGTCCGTACCCGCATCATGCCGTTCAGGGCTCCAGAGAATTCATGGCGATGAACCTGACCGAATTCCATCATTCGAATCGGAAGCTCGCGATAGGAGTGGAGTGTATTTTTGAAAATCATCATATGCCCGGGGCAGTTCATCGGTTTCAGTGCAAAAGTGGCATCATCCACTTCGGAGAAATACATGTTGTCCTTATAGTGGTCCCAGTGACCGGATTGCTCCCAAAGACGGTTGTTCATCATGAGGGGAGTCCGAACTTCCTGATAGCCTTCATGTAACTGCAACTCACGGGAGAATTGCTCCAGTTCTGTACGGACAGTCATGCCTTTGGGCAGATAGAAGGGCATGCCGGGTGCTTCTTCGGAGAACATGAACAGTTCAAGTTCTTTGCCCAGTTTGCGGTGATCCCGTTTCTTCGCTTCTTCGAGCATGTGCAGATGTTCATCCAGTTGGGATTTACTCGGGAAAGCAGTGCCGTAGATGCGTTGCAGCATTTTATTATCCGAGCTGCCCCGCCAGTACGCACCAGCCACATTCAGCAGCTTGAATGCCTTGATTCGGCCAGTGGACGGGAGATGGGGACCGCGACACAGGTCGAAAAACTCTCCTTGATCATAAATCGAAAGCTCGGCATCCTCTGGCAAATCCTGAATAAGTTCGAGTTTATACGGGTCCTGAATCTCTCCGAAGATGCGGAGGGCTTCTTCCCGGCTAACCACCCGGCGGCTAATCTTTTCATTTTCTTTTATAATTTTGTTCATTTCATGCTCAATGCCAGCCAGATCACTAATGGACAGGGCATGCTCCAGATCAACATCGTAATAGAATCCATCTTCAATGACAGGCCCGATGCCCAATTTCACTTGTTCCGCACCGTAGATGCGTTTGAGAGCCTGTGCGAGTACATGAGCTGTGCTGTGTCGGTAACGATACAGACCTTCCGCGCTGTCCAGTGTAACGATGACGAGTTCGCAGTTTTGTTTCAGCTCCCAATCGAGATCGACATTCTTGCCATCTACTATACCGCCAATGGCCTGTTTGCCCAGACTTGTGCTGATGGATGAAGCGACCGCTCCGACAGTAATGCCTGCGTCGTAAGAACGTACAGCTCCGCCTTGCAGGCGAATTTCAATCGGATTTTTAGGTTGCTGTTGCTCATTCGATGGGTTGCTGGATGGGCTGTTTTTATTCGGATTACTCATGTGGACCACTCTCCAATACTCAAATTTGAAGCGCAAAAAACACCCGTCCCGGAAAAGGGACGAGTGCGCTCAGCTCGTGGTTCCACCCTAATTTGGTTATGAATACTCCTGAACACGACCAGCCGCCGCAAGCAAGAAACATCATAACCCTCATTGGAATCCGTTATCGGGGATCAGGCGGTGAGCTCTACTGACAGCTTTGTCGGAATTCAGGAAGAAGACCGAAATGCTAAGGTTCGAGGTCACGGCTGCAGAGGGGTAATTCCGGTCCGTTCGCTGAAGAAGGTTTCACCAATCCCTTCTCTCTCTGGGCAGCACGCAAACGGAATCTTGTCTCTGGTCATCGCCAAATATGCAAAGTCGATATCACTTGAATTTATTTTAAATCGTTGAAGTCTATATCAATATATGGGAACAGGTGTTATTGAGTGTCGATTATATAGATTGAAAATGAAAAGGTCAAGCGGAATGTTTTTACACATGTTCTGATTTTCCATCCCATATTAACCGAATGACGGTACCCTCACCAGAAGTGGATTGTACTTCAATACGACCCTTCATTGCTTCAATTAAGCCTTTCGTAACCGCCATGCCGAGGCCTGATCCAACATCGGTCGTACCTGTATCCGTCCCTCGGTAATAACGCTCAAACAGCTTCCACACTGTCTCCGAGTCCATTCCTTGTCCATCATCGGCGAAATGAACACTGAACTTACCTGCCTGCTCACCAGGATGCACGCTTACAATCAGAGTCGTGTTCGGAGGATTGTGCAGCAAGGCGTTGGCAGTGAGATTATCTACAATTCGTTCAAATGACGGGATATGCACATGACCGTACACCGGGACAGCAGCTGGTCGAAACTGGATGCGTCCCTCACCGTAAGCCGGGTTGCGCTCAGCGCGCTGAACAAGATTCCGCAGCAGCGTATTTACGTCTGTTTCTTCCACAAGTGGCTGATATCCACCGCTCCGCAGCCGATAGGTCATTGCCAGGTCGTTCACCAGTCGGTCCATGTACATTGATTTGTCCAGCATAATGCTGGCAAATTCCCTCACATCTTCGGTGGACCAACTGTATTTCTCGGCTTCAAGCATGTGAGCGTAGCCCTGAATGGAGGACAGGGGGGTTTTGAGGTCATGTGTTATACCGGCGATCCATTCCTCACGCAAAGACTCGGTCTGTCTGCGAAGCTCTTCATCTTGTTTCAAGGTAGCGGATAATGCCTGGATGGAGTGAAGTACCTCAGCATATACACGATATTTGCGCTTCCACTTTCCATTTCGCCGCTGGCTGCGAGGTGTTCCGCCCACTCCTGTGGGTTCTTCATAATGTCCCTTCTCCAGTCGCTGGAGCCATTGAAGCATATGCAGCATCGGGGAACCGAAACGATTGGCATACCAGAAGGCGAGCAGGCTAATTAAAATGACAACGGCCAGGAGCAGCACAATGAGAGCTGGCGCCAAAATGAATCGATATGGGTTCTCATCTCCCGATGCAGAGGTGTCTACAGGTATGCTCATCATCCAGGTTGTACCTTTCTGTTCATCATAAAAGGTTGCAGTCGATATGCCATATCGATTGGGATAACGAATACGCAAAACCAGTTCCTGAATGTCATAGCGATCGGGAACATCCATGACCGGTTTGTTAAAGGAAGCCAGTTCCTGGCCGTAAGCATCCAAAATTTGCAGATAGGCGCTTTTGGAACGAATGGCATTCTGTTGTTTCGGCTGAAGAACAAGCTCTCCATTTGTGTAATAACTGTTATGATGGGCCTGATCAAGCAAGGATTTGGCCTGATTACGCTCACCGTACAGCAAGGTGAAATTCTGTCCATCCTTCTCCCGAATCTGTATGATGATTTGGTAGGGGAAGGGCTTTTTGGCTTCCCAATAAGCGATCAACTCACCAGCGTTGTAATGTTTTGGCACATCGGGTGGTGTATTAAAGTCGTCAATAACGAAGCCCTTCGTATCCAGAACCTGCAACCATCCCTGATTATGTTTAACCTGTTCCAACAGCTTGGGATCATAACGTACCGTGCCATCGGGCATCATTTCTGCGGTATTGATTAATTGGTCCAGTCCGCTTGTAGCGAAGTCATCCACCAGGCTTACTTCATTTATCCTTTGAACGACCCAATAGGTAGCCGCAGAACCCAACAGGATAATAAGCACAACTATACCGGCAAGCATCCCGACAAACCGGGTCATCAATTTGCGACGAATACTCATGGACGAAGCGCTTTTTCTGGCTGAATGAGCTTGTAACCCAATCCCCGGACATTCACAAGAAAGACGGGATTCGAAGGATCGGCTTCAATTCGCTCACGAATACGGTGGATA
This sequence comes from Paenibacillus sp. NPDC056933, assembly GCF_042674385.1. NCBI lineage: Bacteria > Bacillati > Bacillota > Bacilli > Caryophanales > Paenibacillaceae > Paenibacillus > Paenibacillus sp. NPDC056933. Next base: position 782,577 of record NZ_JBHUQN010000001.1, read on the forward strand.
TGAACCATTACGGTGTTGTCATCGCTGATCGCTTCCGAGCCCCATACCCGCTCGTACAATTCCGATTTGGTGAAAATGCGATTGGGATGCTTACAGAAGAACAACAGCAACTGATAAACAAGAGCTGGGCACGGCACCCCTTGTCCTTCCACTCGAAGTTCACCGGCGTGTTCCAAGAGTTGAAAGCGACCAAAATCATATACCCCTTCCTGCACAGCAGGAGATGACGAAGTTGCGTCAGAAGTGGGTGGATTCGCAATTGTAGTTGTGGCCATTTTGGCAGGCAAATAACGTTTTAGCAGCGATTTGATCCGGGCCACCACTTCCAGTGGATTAAAAGGTTTGGCGACATAGTCGTCGCCGCCAACGGCGAATCCGGTTAACTTGTCATAATCGGTTGTTTTTGCGGTCAGAAAAAGAATAGGTGCATCGGTCACTTGTCGCAGAAAAGGACAGATTTCCAGTCCGCTTTTACCAGGAAGCATGATGTCGAGTACGATGCAATGATAGGTTTTATTTTCGCAGGCGGTAATGGCTTCTTCTCCAGTCGTGACGGTGTCAATGTCAACAAATTGTTCTTTGAGCAAAACGGTTTTGAGCATATGTAAAATAGCTTGTTCATCATCTACTAGCAGAATGGAGACGTGATCCATGATGTGTAATGACCTCCTGGGCTTCCTTTGTGATAGTGCAATCATACCATCCATAAGAACAGTTTGGCGTGTGAGATATCTTAACGGAATCTTAATTATGAGCCAACGGAAGCTGTCACAATTTAACTACAAGTAAGGAAGGGTTAGACGAAGGATAAGATTCATTCTGTACACTTAACTGGAAAGTATAACGATCAATAGAAGGGGTGTCGAGAATGAACAGGGAAAGTCAGCTGAATTCAGAGCAAGCTTCAAATAACAAATTACAAAGCAGAAAGGGCTGGAAGCTGCTTGCAATTGCTCTCGGTGCCTGTGTGATATTGTCTGCCTGCGGTAACGATAACTCGATTACATCCGAGGAGGGGGAGAAGCAGTCAGCCGAACAGACATCCAATACCAATAAAGAGGGTGAGAGCACTTCTACGGAACAAAATTCCGGTTCAGAAGCGAGTGCAATGGTTACCCCCGACAATTTTGTTGATACCCTGATGAAAGGTTCCAAGGAAGAAATTTACCGTCAGTTTAGTCCGCAAATGAAGGAAGCGATCACATTTGAACAGTTCCAAACGACTGCAGACGAGTTTTTAGAGGGAGTAACTTCCCTGGATCAAGTGTTCGCGGCTGAAATGAACAATTTGACCGAGTTCGCCTGGAAGGATCAAACAGGAACAAAAGGGATTCAAGCCTATTTTACCGAAGCCAATCAGATTGATGGTATGTTGACCAAGCCACTGGAGAGCCATGAGGATACAGATCAAAAGTTCACCAAAACCGAATTCCATTTCCCTTTAAAGGGTGAATGGTATGTGTTCTGGGGAGGCAATGATGTGATGTCGAACTATCATTACGAGCATGAAACACAGCGCTATGCGCTGGATATCGTTCGAACCAAAGAGTCTTTCAGTTTCAACGGAGATGCCAAGGTGAATGCAAGCTACTATGCTTTTGGTGAGCCACTCTATGCTGCAGCGGATGGAACAGTTGTCGAAATCAAAAATGACATTCCAGACAACACACCAGGCGTTATGAATCCGGAAGAGCCAGCGGGGAATTATGTGATCATTGACCATGGTCAGGACGAATATAGCATTACAGCACACATAAAAAAGGGAAGTGTAGCCGTTAAAAAAGGGGATAAAGTCAAGCAGGGGGATCTTATTGGAGAGCTGGGCAACTCGGGGAACTCCAGTGAAGCGCATCTGCACTTCCAGGTATCGGACGGCCCCGATCTGTTCACAGCCCGTTCCATCAACATTCGTTGGGCGGATCAAAGCCAGCAGTTAACCCGCGGAAATACCATTCAGGCATTGCCAGAGTCATAAGTATCAGGTGCCAAGGGATCGAGCGAAACCAGGCTTCGCACAGGATAGGTTGGTTCGGGCCACCAGGTCAGCATTTATTCCAACAGAGCGTTTGGGGGATGACGACGACTTCCTTCCTCCGTTATAATACCGTCATAAGATAGATAGAATCGATCTGTATGATGGAGGAGTAGACATGAAGCTGGATAGTGTGCAGATAGAGTATGCGCGCCGTGAGGACTTGCCAAGGATTGTGGAAATCTATAATTCCACGATTGAGAGCCGGATGGTGACGGCGGATTTGGAGCCGGTGACTGTAGACCAGCGTATTCCGTGGTTTGAGGAGCATTCATCAGATCATCGCCCGCTCTGGGTGATGAGGCATGAGGGGCGGGTTGTAGCCTGGGCCAGCCTGAGTTCGTTTTATGGACGTCCTGCGTACAATGAAACGGTGGAAGTCAGCGTGTATGTGGATCAGCAATGCCGGGGAATTGGGGCTGGTGGACGTTTGCTGAACACGATTTTTGCCGCTTGTCCTGCGCTTGGAATCAAGACGATTCTGGGCTTTGTGTTTGGACATAATGAACCAAGTCTGGGATTACTGCGGAAGCATGGCTTTGAACAGTGGGGGTATTACCCTGAAGTGGCTGTGCTGGATGGTGTCAACCGGGATTTGGCGATTTTGGGCAAAAAAATATAACAAAGTATCAAAACAAATGAAAACCTCCGAATCCACAGTACGTGGATTGGAGGTTTTTTGGCCTACATTGAACAAAATGTTCCGGTGGCTTAGGTACGCGATACGCCCAGCCTTTGTTTAATATGCTGAATCTGCGCCAGATGACGTTCTTCATGATAACTTGCAAAATCAATCCACTGAGCCAGATCCATCTCACCAAAAACTGGATGAGGAAAGGACTTGCTCCGCAGCAGATCAGGATCATGATCCAGAGCAAAGTCGCTTAGTGCTTGATGAGATTCTTCCAGATCTTCGCGAACATGTGCCAGTGCTTCCGGTTCGGCAGGTGGCTGGAGATGAGTGGGGGCGCTGACAGAGTGGCTGCGATCCAGGGTAAGCTCGGCTTTTTGTCCACAGAAACGGTCTGTTCTTTCTCCAGTGCGGTGCGGCATTGCTTCACAATCAAGCTTTCCATTAAATTCAGATGACGGAGCACTTGCATGATACTCCAGCGTTCGGGTGTGGGATTGAGGTTCAATTGTTCTTCATTGAGTCCAGAGACGGCTTCCCAGATTTGACTACGTATGTCGTCATTACGAGTGAACATCGTACCATCCTCTCCTTTTTATGAGTTTTATGATGTCAGCTTGTGTATGTACAGTACCTAAAATGTGGATGTTTGATATATCATAGAGGGCATGAAAGGCGAATGTGAAAATATGTTTAATTTCCTTTGTTATAAGAAGATATAATGTGGGACTAAGGCGATTTATCAAAAACAAACCAGATTCAACTATTGGCATCGCCAAAAAAGGATTGACGCTTAGTGCTGCTGGACTCTATAATCGATAACAAGTAACTCGATATGTGAGGAGTCCTGACATGATATGTTAGTAATTGACGAGGTGTATCATCATACAGCATTGCAAATATCATCGTCCGATTTATTGTACCTTATCCAACAGCTCAAGGTCAAAAAAGAAAACGAGATCGAAACACTCAAACATAAAATCGAACAATTCGAGCAAAAAAAACGTGCGGAAGAAGTGGCATATCAATCCTTGTCTACCGTACGCAAATGGTTCGCAGGACGACCCGCATCCCATCACCAGGCGGTGGAATATATGGTTCAGGTGAAGGAACGTTTTCGCAAAATGGAGCAGATTCGACGGCGGATCCGAGAACTGGATCGCATTGCCGAACGAATCAAGCATCCGGACAGTATTGAACGGGACGAAATCGAGCTTACGCCCGAAACCATCCGGGAAATCAGACAGCTTAGGGAAACGGAGGATGTACAAGCATGACTTTGGAGACGTTAAGCTCCGGGATTGATACGGTCTGGGTCGTACTGAGTGCAGCCATGATTTTGTTGATGGAGGGCGGATTCGCCCTGCTGGAGGCTGGATTTGTACGTTATAAAAATAGCGTGAATATTATTATGAAGGTTTTTGCTGACATTACGATTGGAACATTGCTTTTCTATGCCATCGGATTTGGCTTGATGTATGGCTCCGATGCTGGAGGTTTTGTAGGGATAACGGGATTTTTCCTGAATGGTGACCTGTCTCACTTGGATGTGCCCGTATCCTTGGAAACATTCTGGCTGTTCCAGGCGGCGTTTACCATTGCTGTTATTTCCATCGTATCGGGTGCTGTGGCTGAGCGAATTAACTTTCGAGCCTATCTGCTGTACATCATATTGATGACGGCGATTATTTATCCGATTGGTGGACACTGGGCATGGGGCGGCGGCTGGCTCAGCAAGCTGGGCATGCAGGATTTCGCCGGTTCCGCTGTCATTCACGCATTGGGCGGATTCTCGGCACTCGCCGCTGCGATCATTATTGGGCCGCGGAAAGGTAAATACACGCCGCTTGGCGTGAGTGCGATCGCGCTTCCGAGTAATCTGCCGCTAGCGTCTGTAGGTGCATTTCTGCTGTGGTTCGGCTGGTTTGGCTTCAATGCAGGAAGTACGCTCAGTGCGACAGATGTAAGAATCGGTCACATAGCCATCGTTACGATGTTATCTGCAGCTTCGGGCGGTGCGGTTACGCTGCTGTACACCTTGTTCCGTTTCAATCGTTCGGATGCACCATCGGTCATTAATGGCTCGCTTGCCGGTTTGGTCGGCATTACTGCGGGTTGTGCATTCGTCGGTGATGCAGCGGCGATATTCATCGGTGCAGTATCCGGGTTGCTCATGATGGCTGCAACGAATTGGCTGGACCGCAGGCAGATTGATGATCCGGTAGGCGCGTTTCCTGTTCATGCCGTATCCGGGATGTGGGGAACGATTGCCGTAGGTTTATTTGCAACCGATGGTGGCTTGTTCACGGGAGGAGGCTGGAGGCTGCTGGGTGTTCAGGCGCTCGGACTCACGGCTCTGGTCGTCTGGGGATTTGTTATGACCTGGATCGGACTGAAGCTGATCGGCAAGATTGTTCCTGTCCGTTCCACAGAAGAAGAGGAGGATCTGGGTCTGGACATTAGTTACCATGGTGTAATGGCCGCCCACCAGTCGCATGAATTCCTGGATGGCGAGGAGCATATTCGGGCTTTCCAGGATGAGTCACCGGATCGACACCATTAAGAATGAATGGAATAGATAATAAAAGGGCTGACAGCGGATGTCAGTCTCTTTTTTCGTTAGAAGCAGGGAAAGAAGAGACAGCGGAAGAATATACAGATATGAACCTGAATATGTCTCACCAAGATGTATTGTCAGAAGGGGAGGATCTGCATGATTAAGCCTGAACAATGTGAACGTCTGACCAGAAAAGCCCGGAAAACACTTGAGGAATACGGTTTGGGTAATGCTGCCGATCTGCTGTTATCTTCAAGTCGTTGGGGAATTCGCCTTGATGTATCGACAGTGGATGAGTACCGCAGAACAGGGAATTCACGTGTTGGTGGAAATCCGGATCTGCCGGAGCAGATGAAATGGCCTGTGACACAGGATGGGGTGCCCATGACGTTCCTGGCCCAGTTGAATCTCGTAGACTTAACGCCTTATACGCCAAATGATGGGCGCGGGAGTTTGCCGGAACGGGGTATGTTATACTTTTTCATTGGTGTGGATGAACCTGCTTATCATATTGAACATCGTGTGATTTACGAGCCAGGCGCCCATAACCTGACGAGGCGGGAGCCTGGGGGCAAAACCGCGCTGCATGAGAATGATTTTGTAGCGCATTCGGTAACAGTACTGCCTAATCTTGAGTTTCCTACATATGCATATATTGATGCTCTGGCACTGAATGCACTTGTTGCCCCGCTGGCTGGTGGAACGGTAGCAGTCGAAGGGGAGGAAGGTCTATATGATCGATACCTTGAATTCGAATCCGACTGGAATCATCCAAGTACACAGAACTGGGGTGGCATGTTCGGATACCCTGACGGTCAGCATCCGGATGCAGAACATCAGGCACTGCTGCAAATCGTACTTGGTGAAGAGTATGGTTATGACAAGCAGGCATGTGAGAAAAAGCTGACTGCTCATTATGGCGGAGATGAGGAACGGACGAGGCAAGAGCTTTCAGATACGCTGCTTCTGTTGAAAATTGATACGCACGACGCCATCGGTTTTCAATGGTGGGACTGCGGGGAGCTGCAATTTTTCATTCGCAAGGCTGACTTGCTCGCGGGACGATTCGATCAAACGTATTGTTCGTTATATTCAAGTTAAGTCCGCATTGGTTATCATAGGAGCAACAAATTGTCCCAAATCCCGTCTATAAGAGGGAGGCGGGACTTTTTTGTTTGTCTTGTTGGTTTTTGGGTATAGCTGGTTTATATATAAAGGGGGATATGGGTTGAAATGAGATCATATGTTCTGTATAATGGAATAAAAAGGGGGTGTATCTGTTGATTGATTCTGCATTTAAACATATTGATAGGGCCGTGACATCATTAATTGATCTATGTGATCAACTGTCCGAACAGGATTTGGCTCTGACTCCGATTGAAGGTAAACGGCCGGTTGGAGAATTACTTTCACATTTATCTGTCATTTGTCGTGCGGATGTACATATTTCGGAGGGAGCTTCCGAAGAGGAAATGGCTTTGTTTTACGAGAAAAATCAGCCAAATACGCTGAGCGAGATCAAGGAAGCGCTGATTGCGAATCAGATGTACCTCTACCATCGGTACAGGCAGTTTAATACGGAGGAATTATTACAGGTGACGGACTCCTATTGGGGCGCATCGTACAGTCGTCTGGAGTGGCTGCTTGAGATTATGGGACATGTATATCACCACAGAGGCCAACTTCATACGATGCTGACGCTGACTGACATAGAGCCCACAGTGGCATTGTTTGAATAGAAAAAGTAGATCCATTATACGAGATTTTGCCTGAATAGGAACAAGACTTAATAAAATACATAGAGCATGTATCCGCAACAAGCAACGGTTAAACCCGGATTAGAGAGATGATACTGTACGTAATAATGGGGATTTCAAATGGAAGGACCGTAAGGATGAGCAAGTGCAGGCGAGCATGGTCATTATGGACCAGCATAATGGTGAAGTCAAAGCGATGATGGGCGGGCGATCCCCTGTGAAAGGAGGCATCAACCGGGCAACCACGGATGCAAGGCAACCCGGTTCTGCATTCAAGCCTATTATTGCATATGGACCTGCACTGGAATCTGGTCGTTTTAAGCCGGAGATTGTGCTGCCTGATCAACGTATGAAATATGGCAGCTATCAACCGAGCAATCTGGATGGCCGTTACAGAGATGGCGTCACGATGACGCAAGCCATTGAACATTCCATTAACGCTCCAGCGGTGTGGCTGCTGCATGAGACAGGGCTTGGACGCGCACATCAATTTGCAGATCGATTAGGCATTGAACTGGGCAAAGAGGATCTCAATCTGTCGATTGCTTTGGGTGGTATGCACAAAGGGGTATCTCCCCTGAAAATGGCCCAGGCCTATTCTGTGTTTCCCAATAACGGCAAACGGAATACAGCACATCTGATTCGTGAAATTACGGATTCACGCGGCCGAACGATCTATGCTTTTAAGCCAGAGAACAAGCAGGTGATCTCCGCCAGTACGGCGAATGCCATGACCAGCATGCTCCAGGATGTAGTCAGTCAGGGAACGGGTAGACGGGCACAGCTGAGCCAGCATAAGGTAGCGGGGAAGACGGGAACAACACAGGCTGCCTTACCTGGTGTAGGCAGGGAAGCCATTCGGGACTTGTGGTTTGTGGGGTATACCCATAAGTGGACGGCAGCGGTCTGGATGGGATTTGATCGTACGGATGCTGAACATTATATGAGATCGGGAAGTGGTGTGGCGGCGGATTTATTTGCGTCGGTTATGGAGCGTGCGATGCCATAAGAAGAAAGGTTTACTGTACATTAAATGAACAAGAATTCACCAGAAGACATGAGGTAGTTCTGTCTTATGGATCGTCCAGTTATCGAACAAATGGGTGCAACGTTGAAAACACTGCAGATTCATTGATGATCCTAAATCAACATGGGCTAGAAATAAGAAAGACCCGTGAAGAACAGCGTTTACACTGTCTCCAAACGGATCTTTATCGTTTTAGTGATATTATATTCGTCTGCTGTTAGGATTTTGCTCGCAACGATTCGGGTAAACGACGAATCATCTGGTTCAACACCTCGGACAATACAAGTCCGATGGCAATGGCACCGGATAACATGAGTGCCTTGGCAGCCATCTCCATGGCAGCACTGTAGTCATTTTGTACAAAATTACGCATAGCATTATACGCCAGCCCCCCCGGAACAAGCGGAATGATACCAGCAACGCTAAATATAATAACAGGCGCACGAAACATGCGGGAAAACAGCTGGCTGATGACTCCTACCGCGATGGTGGCTGCCAGTGTCGCAGGAACGGCATCCGCAGCATATTCGAGCACAATATAGATGATCCAGCCGATCATGCCGACAAATCCACCGTGAAGCAGCATTCGCCTGGGTGCGTTAAATATAATGCCGAATGCGGCCGATGCGACAAAGCTGGTCAGTGCTTGTTCAATAAAATGAAGCATAACCTGCACTCCTCCGACTTACGTAAAAAGTGAAAAAACAACAGCAATACCGGTACCAATCGCAAAAGCCGTTAAAAACGCCTCGGCTCCCTTGGATAACCCGGACACGAGATGTCCAGCCATCAGGTCACGCACAGCATTGGTAATCAGCAGCCCCGGTACCAGAGGCATGACTGAGCCAATGATGATTTTGTCCCGTTCATGACCCGCACCGATATAGACAAGCAAAAAGGCAAGCAGGCCAATGACAAATGAGGCTGTCAGCTCGGCAAAAAACTTCACCAGTACCAGTCGATGGAAGATAATGACCGCTGCATAGCCGATGCCACCGCAGAGGACCGCTGGGAGAAAGTCAATCCATCCTCCGCCAAACATTATGGTAAAGCACCCACTGGATAATGCCGCTGCAATAAGCCGCACAACCGCAGAATAAGAGGAGGGCTGTCCTTCAATTTGTTGTAACAAGGCATGTGCCTCTTCAACAGTCAGCTCACCTTGTCCAATTCGCCGGGAAACGGCATTCACTTCGGATACCTTGTGCAAATCCGTGGTTCGTTCAGAGATCCGAATCAGCTTGGCAGGCTCGGTTGCATCTACCGAGAAGAAGATGCCTGTGGGCACCACATAACTATGCGAATGGGGAAGGCCCAGCGCGGCAGCCATGCGTTTCATTGTATCTTCCACACGGTAGGTTTCACCACCGCTTTGCAGCATGATTTTGCCTGCCAATAGACAGATTGCGATCACACGGGATTGTTCAGTATGATTTGTCCCCACCAGCTCCGTCTCAGACTGAGGCACGGGTGGAGGATCATGGGGGATGTATTCCAACCGGATCAAGCTCCGTTCATATGAGATAAGGCTTGTGCCGACACCATTGTATCATATTTCACACGTTAACAAGGAAACATACCGCACGAACGACAGAACCTCATTCAGGCTGCAGAGATTGATGCATACATTCAAGCCAAAATGACGACTTAGGCACCCAAAACCAAAAAAATCTTCGTTCCCGGACCTAAGGGCCTCAGGAGCAAAGATTTATGGTTTAGGCTCGATAGAAATTAAAAACAATTACATCAACAGCGTAATGACCAACAGCTCATATAGAACGAGTGGCAGAATCGTCGGTCCAAACAAGGCGCGCGGCTCAGGATATCCATGCATCGGTGTAACCTGGAGATACAATATTCCCCGATCTGCACTGATAATGACACCTTCCCATACCTGACCATCGATATTCTGGACTTGCACTTTCTTGCCTACATGCTGTCGGGCTGTATGATGAAGCATATTCCGCACACTTTGCACGGATTGGAGCATCGGTTGATTGGCTTGGTATACAACCCGTGCGGATGGTGTGGATGTGGATTCAGACATAATGCACAACCCTTCCTCAAAATAAGTTCTTACTTCAAGGTATGCATCTGCCTACAAAAGGTGTTTACACAAATGCCATCTCAAGGCTTCCCTGCCCATTTTCATAAGCCACTTTGCCCAGTGCGCCATTCACAAAGGTTAACTGTGGCGGGATGTGGCCCAGATCCACATCATACAGTACGGGAACATCCATATCCCCCAGCGCTGAATTCAGGGCATCGGTGAAATTGAAATCTCCTGTATCCGAATACCCGGCAGGTCGGCCGAACATGAAGCCTTTAACGCCAGCAAACCAGCCAGCCTGTCTCATCTGCCACATATGACGGTAGATATCACCCGCATTCATCTCACAGCTTTCCAGATACCAGATCGTTCCTTCTTCAGCACAATATTGATCGAGGTACGCTTCAACTGGTGCATAAGGTGTACCGATCAGACAAGTGATTGTATCCATGCACCCGCCGATCAACCGACCTGAGAATGTAATTTGTGAGTCTGCTCCTTCGGGCTGCCCCAGCTGTTTCCAGTGAGAAGGGGTATCCAGATTAAACCTCGACAACTCCGGTTTCCATTCCGATTGATAGTGAGAGGAGGAAGGTTGAGTGATCTGCCCTCCCTGGCCAGTCTGTAATACATCAATCCAGCGAGCGGTCACCGGATCGAGCTCATTGGATCTTAGATCTACGTAGTTCGTACCATGTGCTGAAGCCGTTCCGGTGATCAGGGTGTAAGCGAATAAAAAGGTACTGATATCCGAATAGCCCATGACCCATTTGGGCGACAAGGTTTTCAAGGCTTCCCAATCCAGCAGGGGCAGGATATCCATGAGAAACTCTCCACCCCATGGAGGGATAATAGCCTGAATCCCCGGGTCACGGAAAAATGCATTGATTTCAGCAGCTCGGTCCTCTTTGGAGGCACTCACACATTTGCTGTTGTGACGCAGTGACGGGCTTTCCTGCACGCCAAACCCAAGGCGCTCCATATTGTGTCTGCTTTCTTCGAGGTAATGGTGCAAGGATTCGCCTACACCGCTGGACGGTGCAGCTACGCCAATAGTATTTCCCGGTGTGAGCGGTTGCGGGTAACGGATCGAACGCTTATTCATTGTGGAAACACCCTTTCCTGTGAGGATTAGTATTGCTCGTCTAAACGAATGCTTCCATTATATAGAATTGGTGCAGTAATGACAGCCTCTGTTATTCAGATTAAGGGTTCACCGGAACCTCAATGGAGAAAGGGGAACGACTATGCGCAGGATAAGAGAAGATTTCCATCGTCAGATTTCCTTTGGCGGTCGCTCCGTTTTTGACAGTTACCCACGCCTCGGAAACGCCGTTTTCGCCGGAAGGACTCCAGCCAGCTTCCTTCACATCGAATGTGTTCCCTTTACGGTCAGCGATATTGGTAAATGAAAGTCCTGAAGTGGAGTTTTGAGCGTTTGCGATGGAGAAATGCATGACAGTATCTTTGCCCTTAACCGTATACTCAAGGAGTTCCAAACCTTGAGGTCCGCCCCGTAGCTTGCTTGAAGACGGATCGATGCTGATCACCAGTTCATCCTTATCCAGTGCTGTTAGACCTGACCCTTGCAGGGTAAGCTTCTTGGGAATGGAGAAATACATGCTTTCAAAAAATACAGAGCTCCCGGAGCCTGAGATCGACGCCGAATCTGTTCGCCAGGCTCGGCCCTGTTCATCCACTAACTGTAAATCATTGATACCGAAGATTTTTTTGGTATTTCCAGAATAGTACTCGATATCTAGGACAAGGCGAGTTGGATATAATGTGGCCTGCTTCACATCAAATCGTTGTCCATCGAGTGTAACCGTTTGGTTCACAGGTACAACTTTTTTCATGTCTTTTGTTAGGCTATGGTCTACAGGAAAAGTGACCCTCCATTCCTTGCGCGTTTTCTTCTCCCGATCCTTAAATACAAAGGTCAGCTCTTTCGGTGGGGAGGACTCTGTAAAAGATACGTCAACAATATCCTCATAAACGCCATGTTCTGAAGCCGGCTTAGGAGAGGAATAGCTAAACGCAACAGGAAGCTGTTTACCCTCTCCATCAAGCAAATCAATGTCATAGTCATTCTTTTCTGAACCTTTCATGCCTTTCATGGTGTAAAAAATGACCATGCGTGATTCGTCGGTGATAACGCCTTCCACGGTCACCGAAGCCCCATCATGCTCGTCGGTCACACCCACCTTCTGCAATAGGGACTGATCGATTGCCATCATTAATCCTTTATCATGGCGAATCATGCTCACAACACCCTCCATGCCTGGGATTTGCTCCACAAAGGATGCAAAGGCAGGAGAGACACGAATACATCCCGTAAACAGCAGAATAATCGCGGCTGCCGAGATGGAACTCACGTACCACCGTAACCGGGACTTGCGCTTGCGCGTGGCCTGACGTATTCCAGCCTGTACGGCCTGGGATACTGGAGCATCCGGTACAGGCATGGCGTCGTATTCCATTTTGCAATGATTCAGTCTTTCTTCCAATCCTTCGAATGGGTTTTGTTCATCGGTCATAATGATGGATCTCCTTTCGTTTCAAGTTGATTTCGGAGTTGTCCAAGCGCCCGGTGTAATCGGGATTTTACGGTTCCGGCCGGGATTTGCAGAACATCTGCGACTTCGGTCAGGGAGAATCCCTCGAAATAACTCAGAATGATGATTTGTTTATATTCCCGGTCCAGCGCAGAGACGGCTGCGGCCAGATCGGGGTCTTCGGGCCGGTCCCAGCTGCTGGGTTCATGAATCTCGGTAACGTGGCTGAACCGGCTCTTGCGTTTACGTTCGTCCGCACAGTAGTTCAGCAGAATGCGGATCAGCCAGGTGCCGAAGTAGGATGGTTCTTTTAATTTTTTGAGTTGCCGATATGATCTATAGGTAGTCTCCTGTATCGCTTCCAGTGCATCGCTTTCGTTGTGAAGATAGGCATAAGCGATCCGGTACAGTCGGCTCTGATGCATTTCCATCAAGGCTGCAAAAGCCTCGGCATCCCCCTTTTGTGCGGCGATGGTCAGTTGAACAGGGGTCACATGGTTCCTCCTTTCATGGATGTTGGTGCGTATTAGACCGTGGAAAGGGTCAAACGGTTCTTGGTTTCTCAAAAAAATATGTATTATTATACTGAAGTTCATATGCGGACAGAAAAGATATACGTCGAAAAGTAAATAGCCACCGAGTTCCTCTTCTAACTAGAGAACAGGAGATCGGCGGCTTTTATTCATGCTATGGATGGTTCCTCATACTAAATCAAAGTATCCACACTCAATCTTTGGAATAAAGTTGCATGACGGCTTTTAGGCCAGGTACGGTAAAACTGGCTAGCGGGGAGGGGAGATCGTTCAGTGGGAACCAGCCGATTTCGCCAATGGCACCACCTTCCTCCAGATTGCGGGCAATACCGTGGATGACCCGCGCGAAATAGAGGACGGATATCCAATGTTCTTCCTGTTCCGAACGAATGGTTTCGGCCGTGCAGAGTAAACCCTCGATGGCAATCTCCAGATCGACTTCTTCCTTGATTTCCCGAATGACCGCCGTTTCCAGCGATTCGTAAGGATCGACCTTGCCTCCAGGGATACTCCAGGTGTATTGTTCCGGTTGTCGATTCCGCCAAACCAAAAGGACTTCATTGCGTTCGTTGAGGATGACGGCTCCAACACCGATGCGAGGTTGGAGAGGGATATCCGCAGTAACCTTAACTTCTGAATCGGACCACGAGGATTCTTCGGCTGCGAGCAGTCGTGAGTCTATGTTAGCTTCTGTCTGTTTATTACCTTGGACACGAGTAGACTGAAAAGCCAATGGCAGCTTGGTCTGCATTGACCATTCTTCCGCTAGAATACTCATCGAGATCAGATCATAATGCGTGCCATCCCGCAGAACGGCAGAACGCTGGCGACCTTCCTCCCGAAATCCGGCTTTTAGATATGCTCGTCTCGCAGCCTCGTTGTATTCAATCACTTCCAGCGCAATCCGATTCAGATTCAATTCATGGAATCCATAACGAATAATCAGGGCAAGAGCATCACTTCCGTATCCTTTACCACGATCTTTATCATCACCAATGCCGATGGCAAGGCGTGCAGAGCGGTTATTCCATTCAATCCGGTAGAGGGCGGTGAATCCGATGAACCGATTATCCTCCAGTGTACGCAGCGCAAATTCAAAACCGTTGTCTCTCCGAACTGCGGATGATCCCGTCTCATCCGGCGTTAGCGGCACAGCGATATCGGTATCGAGGTTACGTAAGTAATCATAACTGTCGGTGAACCGGGAGAGCCGCATACAGTCTTCCGGGCAAGGGGCCGCCAGCCGGACTTTGGAGCCATGAAAAACATTTAAGTTACGTGGAGTCATGTTGCACCTCTTTTATTCTATTCGATATGAAATCGATCATTTTATCCCATTATACTACGAAAGGGGAGGATACCGAAAAAGGACATAACCAGGGGAATTGATCCTCCTAATGAGGAAAAGAAAAGCGACGCTAAATACGGTTAATATAGATCATCAGAATATTTCCGAATATTAGACAAAACAAAAAGCAGCCATAGGCTGCTCTAACATCCATTATTTCAAACCCTGCAACAGGTTTTTCATTTTCTTGTAATGTCCGCTCACCCGATCAACCATGTAATTATATAATAGCTGGTTTTCCGAAAGATTCGCCATTTCCATATCAATGTCAACATTATTGCCATTATTGTTCATGGCCGTTTCATTGTTCTCGACAATCCGGTAGGGGACTACGGAAGAAGCAGGATTACTGACCGGAAAATGCTTCGGATGAGTCCGGTGCATGTCCAAATTCTCTGTTTTACCATTCTCAATGATACGTCTAAGCTCTTCCTCAAACTCCACCGATTTCTTTTTGTAATTGGGCGTGTCTGCATTGGCAATGTTTTCAGTGGTGACCTTGTGCTGCACGTTCAGCACTTGTAAGAGAGATTCGTTACGTCTGGAAGTGTTCGTTTCGATCACGGCTCAGTCTCCTTCACTGGAAATGCAATTGCTTTCATCATAAAAAAATAAGATGCAGTCTGTCAACTTAGGCAAAAGAAAAGGACAAGCGCACATGTCGGAGGTTTCCGTTAAGAAACTCTGCCTTCATGATCTCTTATCCTTGTTGCAGTTCCTGTGAATCGATCCTTATGAAGGACGACTTATATTTTTGCCATAATATATCTCGTCCATCTCCAGCTTCAGCCACTCCGTAATTTCCTGCTGCTCGGCCTTGCTTAGCTTATTCTTGGTGTACCCAAACAGATAATTATCAAGATCGAATTCCCTCAGCTTGCATTTGGTATGGAAAATGTTCTCCTGATAGACGTTCACGTCAATCATGTCAAAGCTGCTCTTGACCTCATCCGGAATGTAATTCTGAATGGAGCCGATCTCATGATCAATGAACAGCTTGCGTCCGCTCGTATCGCGTGTAAATCCACGAACCCGGTAATCTATCGTCATAATATCCGTATCAAACGAGTGAATCAGATAGTTCAGTGCCTTTAGTGGCGAGATTTCGCCGCAGGTCGAGACGTCAATATCTGCCCGGAACGTACTGATGCCTTCGCTCGGATGGAATTCGGGATACGTATGGACGGTAATATGACTTTTATCGAGCTGCATGACGATATTATCGGGCAGGGGACCAGGCGATTCGTCAAAGGATTCCTCAGGAATTTCCACAATGGGCCCTTCCGAAACAAGCATCGTCACACTTGACCCTTGAGGCACATAATCCTGCTGAGCAACATTCAGGACGTGGGCCCCGATGATGTCGGACACATTTCTCAGAATTTTGCTCAGTCGGTCCGCATTATACTGTTCATCAATATATTCAATGTAAGCTTGGCGTTCATCTTTGGTTTTCGTATAACAGATATCGTACATATTGAAACTCAGCGACTTGGTCAGGTTGTTGAATCCGTGCAGCTGAATGCGCTGTTCTGGCGTTAATGTCATGGTTCCAGTTCCCCTTTGTCCCATACGACATGGTAATCGCAGTAATAATACTACTTATACCCAACCTGCTGCAAAAAAAAACATATGTATCAATTCCTGCACGACTTCGCCACTACAATAAAAGTGCATGGATGTGTACATCATCAGTACGTCATGCGAAAGTTGAACCGTCATCCCTCAGAATGAAGAATCTCCGTAATCCATTACATCGTTCATCCGTTCATCCTCGGCAACCGATTGGATATCCTCTGATGTGACGCTGATGATCGTGTAGTCTTCGTTGAGCTGTTTTTTCACGGCCTTTTCCTTGATAAAACGGGGACTGCCTTCCCCGGCATCTTCATCATAGACGAGCAGAAGGCCATCGCTTTTGCGCAGCAGCAAGTCATCCCGCGCAGTGAATTGCCACGGGCCGATATACGGCTGGCGACTAATGGCCCCATAATAGTCTACACCTTGCAGGATGGAGCGGTAATACTCCTGTTTGTCTTCCTTCCATTGTTCCTCCGGATTCTGAAAAGCGGTAATGATCGACAGCTTCAGATCCGGAAACGTCTCCTTCAGCTCAAGTACCACTTCGCATGCCCAGAGGTCCACGCCGTATTGGCCTGGCGTCAGCACCCACTCCAGCCCGTCTTCAACCAGAGGCGTAAGACGGGAGGAGATCGCTTTTTTGATGAAAGGAATTCCCTCGTGCTTCTGTCCGAAAATCTGTAATTCATGTGCCCGGTAACCGGTAATCAGCAAGTTTTTCAGCAGTGGTTCCTCCTTTCAGGCATGGCCAAACATTCGGCCAGTTCTGGCACCGAGGCTTGTCCTGTCCAGAATGGCTACAATCGCTGAGTTGGCAATGCCCGGTAGCTGAATCATCCCGTTAGTTCACTGGAGGGGCATCCGCGCGGAACGGATAGAGGAACTGCTTCGGAATATCCGTCTCAAATCTCATCAGTTCACCTGTCGTTGGATGGATGAACGAGAGTACACGTGCATGCAGTCCGAGGCGTCCCAGTGTTTTGGTGCGAGCACCATACTTCTTGTCTCCTGCGATGGGATGGCCCAGATCTTCCATATGCACACGAATCTGGTTTTTGCGTCCCGTTTCCAGACGGACTTCCAGCAGGGAGAACTCGCGGTTCGACTGCAGGCGTTTGTAGTGTGTAATCGCGTGCTGTCCATCATTCGGGCGAGAACTGGAATACATCTTCAGTGTTTTGGTTTCTTTCAGCCAGGAGGAGATGGTACCCTCTTCCTTCGCAACGGCACCTTCCACAAGGGCAACATACACACGTTCCTGTACATTCTCTTTCCAGTTGTCCTGCAGCTTTTGCTGCACTTCTTCACTCTTGGCGAACATCATGACACCCGAAGTGTCACGGTCCAGGCGATGGACAATAAATATCCGGTTCAGCGCGTTGGTACGGCGAACATGCTCGGTCAGCTGGCGATAAGCGGTAAGATCATCACTTTTGTCAGCGGCAATGGATAGCAGTCCGGCTTCCTTGCGAATGACAATGATATCATCGTCTTCATGCAAAATGTTAATCCCCGTCAAGGAAGGAGCGGCGACGGCGCCTTCTCTGCTGATCGTTACGATCTGCCCTGGCGTCAGCTCGAGATTAAACTTGGTCACCACTTTCTGATCGACGGATACCTGCCCGCGACCGAGAATGGATTTGACCGCATTCCTTCCGGACTTCAGATGTTTCAGCAAGAAGTTGAGCAGCTCATCCGGTTCGGTTACTTTGTACGGGCGCGGTGGTTCTTGCTTACGATAATAGGAATTGCCCGAGCGTTTGGCTGCTTTGGGTTTGGAAGCTCCGGATTTCTTGGGCACGGCCGAGGTTTTGGCGGCTGCTGGCTTCTTCGCCGTTCCTGTATTGCGTGATGCGGAAGGTCCTGATGATTTGGCGGAAGTAAAAGTGGACCGCCCGGACCGCGCTGTGGATGAACCTGTAGATGCTTTCCCCTTGGCCGATGTATTGCCTGTTGGGCGTTTGCGTTTATTCATAAATAGTGATCTCCTTCTGAACAGCCTGTACCGCTTGTGTGCATACGATCCGTTCATTTCGTTATGCAGTTCAATATACCATTAACCGGGGGCAAATAAAAATAGGTGGATGGAATCTGTTACCCATCCAGTCCAAAGAGAGCCGAGATTCATAGAATACCGTATCCCATAGCATTGGAGGTGTAACTCATGGGTGTGTTTCTCGATATGAGAACTTCGATGAATTCGGGAACCGTAGGACAACCCGGTTTGTCTCTGGGTCCATCCCCGGAATTGTTTGGCTCCATTGGTCTGCAGACCCTTGGTGTTCCGAATCCAATTATCACCTTAAATGGCACGGTTGGTGTGACCGGAGAGCTGGGAGATACATTTGTTGTTGAGCTTGTACGGGGTAGCGTTTACGATCCGTTCTTTGTGATTTATCGCGCGGAAGGTACGGTAGGTCAGAACGGTGGCGCTGAATTTCATTCGTTCACTGCACAGGATCTGTCCGCACCGCCTGCGCTGGAAAGTGTGTATTCTTCGTTTATTTCCGGCGTGTCCACATCGGTACGGACTGGACCTGAGATGTTCTATGGTATTGCAGCCTCTAGGTAGTTTCTATGAACAGAAGGTTCAACAGGAAGAGTATTATCGTATGGCATCTTATGATGAGCAGAGCTTGCTATAATCCTGCCAGAAGCCGTCCTGAGAGGATGAGGCATCAATCTTGTTGGCGCTAACAAGACTCATGTCTTGCCGAAGAAAAGAAAACACAAAATAATCCCGGACTCCTTGCAGCCGGGATTATTTGTGTTTAAGCAGTTCATTTTACCCTTAGTTGGCGCGTCCTTTCAAAATGATGTTGTTGGCTTTGCCGAAGTCGATGGCGACTTTGCCCGCGAGTGCCGCTGTGCGCTCGGCAAGTACAACTGCGTTCACTCCGCAGGAGAAGAGAGCTACATCGAAGGTATCCCGATTTGTCTGAATCCATTGCAGTGTTTCTTCCATCTGGTCCCAGCTGTCGAAGGGCAAGGCAGCTGTAATATCCAGATGGTACGGTTCCTGAACAAGCACCGTTCGCAACTGCTCAATCTCCCGGGTAACGAGCAGCACCCGCTTGCCTGCAAGCATATTCCAGAAACGGGGCATTTGCGCGAGTTCTCGATTGATACAGGCATGGCAAGTCAGTGCCGGAGAGATCCCGAAATGCGCGAACACGATGTCGGTCAGTTGTCTTTTGAGATGCTCCGGGGCTTTGATCGTGCTGTCCCCGTGAGGAAGAACACCTACGATATCTGCCCGTTGCAAGGAAGCGGCGACCTCATCCCGAAGCTGCAGGTTGGGTAGGCGAAGTCCCTTTTGTCCCAGATTGGCCTTGATGGCCCAACGCTCCTTCAGAACCTGTTCCGTGGTCCAGACCGTTTCCTGGGACATGACGATATTCTCCCCATCGCCCACACGAACCAGAGAGAAGGGACGCTTCTCCTCCACCGCGGTTTCAAGTTGATCCAGCACACTATCCATTTCAAGATAGATTGAATTCATTGTGGTATAGGGCCCCCTTTGAAAATTCAATTGCTCTATTCTATGTTGCGGCTCCGGCAACGTATTGTGTGTTCGACCCGCAGGGCTCATCTTTGGTTGTATTTCAATCTACTTCCGGGACCGACAAGTGATGGTCGGCTTATGTAAAAGCTGATTTGTGGAGGAACCCGTGCAAATGTCCGGACCGATTCTATTATTTTTTCATACGTTATAGAGTCAGCTGGATTGAAGAGAGCTTCTGTATAGCAGTCTCGGGCAGACGGAGGCATTTTTTGTGTGGAAAGGGCTGTAAAGACTATGAAAATTGTCTGACTGAATTGAAAGAAGATCACAGAAGAATGAGGAGGAAGGGTATGTCCAGAAAAGTGGTTATTGAGATTAACTTCAACAATTACGGAATGGACCCGCAGCGGTTGACAAGAGATTGGCTGGAGCGGCGAATGAGTATTTTCCGTACATTCACCCTTCATTGCCTTAAGGCGCAGACGAATCAGGATTTCCTGACCGTGGTGAAGCTGTCCAAGGAATCGGGGGAGTTGATGCAGGAGATTTTGGCTGAACAGGAGCCGATGCCTGCCAATATTCGTTTTGGAACAAATATCGAAAGTGTGCGCGCCATTCTGGCTTTTGCTAAGGGAGCAGAGGATATCTATATAGCCCGACTGGATTCGGATGATCTATATCACAAGACGTTTGTTCAGCAGCTCTATGATGTGCAGCCACAGCCCGGAACGATGGCACTCATCAACCAGAATGGATACCTGTGGGACAGCTTGAATCATGAAATGGCTCCAGCGTTTCACCGTTCCCCGCAATTCTATGTCTACCTATATAAAACGGCTGAGTACGCTGCGGGATACCGGGTGAAGCTGCCAGGCAGGGGAACACATGGCAATGTCATCGATCTGCCGCACGAGCTGCTGGCTCCGCGCAATTACGTGAATGTTGTGCATTCCAACAATACGTCTGTCAAAAAAGTACCGCCCAAAGATCGGTTGAGCCGAGAAGAGATGGCTGAGGTACTACGAGAATTCATGATCTGAACAGGGAGGGATTCACCTATGATTCAAGGACAAACGATTCTAATTACCGGAGGAACAGGCTCATGGGGACAAAAACTGACGGAGGTACTGCTGGAGCAGAATCCGGCCGAGATTCGGATTCTCTCGCGTAATGAGTACGCCCAGATTGCGATGCAGCGCGATTTCGGTCATGATGCACGATTGCGTTTTGTCATTGGAGACATTCGTGATTATCGGGCGGTGGAGGAAGCCTGTCGCGGGGTGGATGTTCTCTTTCATCTGGCTGCACTGAAACACGTTCCGGTATGCGAGGATCAGCCGGATGAAGCGTTCAAGACCAACGTCATTGGAACGCAGAACATCATTCGAGCAGCCATTCGCATGCAGGTGGCGAAAGTCATTGACGTATCCACCGACAAGGCGGTAGATCCGATTAACGTATACGGTATGACCAAGGCTTTGGGGGAAAAGATGATGATTCGTGCCAATGGGCTGAGCGAGTCCACACGATTTGTCTGTATTCGCGGGGGGAATGTGCTCGGAACCAGCGGCAGTGTTGTTCCATTGTTCCGCCGTCAGATTGATGAAGGTAAGAGCCTAACGATTACGGACAAAGGCATGACCCGCTTTTTCCTGACGCGTACGGAGGCGATTCATTTGTTGCTGAAGGCGGCTGAGGCTGCGGTGGGCGGTGAGACATTTGTCATGAAAATGAAGGCTTGCAAGATGACCGATCTGGCTTCGGTTATGCTGGAGCAGGCAGGTCGGCCAGCTCACGATTATAAAGTAACCGGGATTCGTCCGGGTGAAAAATTGCATGAAGTACTCATTTCTCCATTCGAAGCACCACGTACCTACAAGGTTGACGAACAATATTATGTGATTTTGCCGCAGGAACCGGACAAGCGCCTGACAGGTCCATATAGCAGCCTGCCTCGTGTGACCTTTACCGAGTATCGTTCGGACAGCGCGATGATGAACCGTTCCGCGATTGCCCAATTTTTACGTGCAGGCGGCTTTATCCATTAATAGAAGGGAGGCGGACCGTTTGGAGGTGGAAGGAATGGAAGAGGACAGCAAGCATGACGACGTTACGAAGATCAATCAGGGAAATGCCAAACTTCAAAACATAAACAACCGCTCCCTCAACGCCGCCGTTATTGGTCTCGGGTATGTCGGGTTGCCGATGGCAGTGGAGATGGCTCAGGCTGGGTATCAGGTGCAAGGGATTGATATCGATGGGGCGAAGGTGGCTAAGCTGCGTGCAGGAAAATCGTATGTGATTGGCATTGAGGATAAGGTGGTGCAATCTCTTGCTCAGGCTGGGTTGTTCATGGCGGGGACGGATTATGCAGCAGTGGCGCAGGCTGATGTCATTGTCATCTGTGTGCCTACGCCTTTGACCCCGGAGCATCAGCCGGACATTTCTTTTATCGCTGCAGCGGTGGATGGCATAACGCCTTATCTTCGGGAGGACTGCCTTGTCATATTGGAGAGTACTACGTATCCCGGCACCACCGAGGAGCGCGTAAAGCAGCCGATTGAGGATGCGAAAGGGTGGAAAGTAGGGCAGCAGTTCCATGTCTGTTATTCTCCAGAACGGGTAGACCCCGGAAGTGTGCATTACGGCGTGAAAAATACACCGAAGATCATTGGCGGCTCCACGCCAGCCTGTCTGTCCTATGGAAAAGCATTCTACGGGTCATTCTTGAACGAGATCGTTCCGGTCAGTTCAACGACAGTCGCGGAGACGGCAAAGTTGTTCGAAAATACGTTTCGCAGCGTGAACATCGCGCTCGTGAACGAACTGACACCTGCCTGTGAGCAAATGGGTGTGAACATCTGGGAGGTGCTGGACGCGGCGGCGACCAAGCCCTTTGGTTATATGCCGTTCTATCCGGGTCCGGGCATTGGAGGACATTGTATTCCAATTGACCCGATCTATCTGTCCTGGGCCGCTGGCCGTCAGGGATCGGAGCTGCAATTCATTACACTTGCGGATACGACCAATCGGCAAATGCCGGAAAGAGTGGTGAAGCGTGCCGCTGAGCTGCTTGAACAGAATGGCTCTACGATGCAGGAAGCCCGAATTGTACTGGCAGGTATGGCGTACAAAAAAGATATCGACGATCTGCGTGAATCTCCAGCGCTGGATGTCTTTAGGTTACTTAGTGAAGCAGGTGCAGACGTCTGCTTCACCGACCCGATGGTGCCTGTGTTCCGCAAGGAGGATGGCATGGTTATCCAGGCTCAACCAGCCTCACCCGAATTATGGGCAGGAGCTGATCTGGTCATGATTACGACGGATCATACAGGCTTCGATTATCAGGAGATGGCGGATCATGCCAAGCTCGTCTTCGACACACGCAATGCGACGGCCGGATGTGTCGGTGGAAATATCGTAGTGCTCGGACAGCCGATCCGGTCGGGTGTAAACGTGATGCAAAACGTGAAGGAAGTACATGAAATGCAAGTTCACAAAAACATGCGAGTGGATCAGACGGAGGCTGGGGATAAGCAGGAACTGACAGATTATATTGAGGCAGACCGTGAACCTCACCTCAAACACTCGCACGAAGATTCTGGAGGCAGCCATGGCGAATCATGATCGGGTAAACGAGCGTTATTATGGCGAGATTAATTCGGAAGAATCACATGAGGCCACACGTACCCGCATTCACTGGATGTGCAGGGAAGCAACTGGCAAGCGGATTCTGGATGTTGGGTGCAGCCAGGGCGTCACCTCCATTTTGCTGGCACGGGAAGGATTTCGGGTGACCGGCATTGATCTGGAAGAAGAGAGCATACAATACGCGCGAGAGGAACTGGCGAAGGAGTCCAGACCCGTTCGGAATAATGTGGATTTTCGTCTGCTGGATATTACGCAATGGAAAACGAGAACGGCCTTTGATACCGTACTGCTGGGCGAAGTGCTGGAGCATTTTGCCCATCCGGAGACGTTATTGCTGCAGATTCACAGACTGCTGCATGAGGAGGGAACTCTGGTTGTGACCGTACCATATGGCTATCATCCCTTTTACGATCACAAGCAGACGTTCTATGCCGGGAATCTGGCAATGTGTCTGATGCCGTATTTTGAAGTATTGAAGCTGGAAGTTCATCATAAATATCTATGTTGCGTGGCACGCAAGAGACGGAAAACGCAGCTGCATATGTCACCAACCCTGAACCAACTGACGGAATGGATGGAGCTGGATCACTTACATTTTGCCGCCGTGGAGAAGAATCACCTTCGCCTGATGAATCAGCGCAAGAAAGCGTTGGATAATGCGGTGGAACAGGTTAAACGTCTGCGACGTCAGGAGAACGGAGAAGGGTAACGGGGAAGCATAACAGATGGTAGCTGGATGAAGTTGAAACATGAGGATGATGGTCAGGGTGAGACAAGGAAGGTAGAAAGACAGAAAGACAGAAAGACAAGTATGTAAGAAGGTAAGAAGCAAGTATGCAAGTAGAAAAGGGCAAGGCAGTAACACAGCTATAGCAATACGCGCAAGACAGGAAGGGGCTTAAACCGTGATCACCATCAGCCTGTGTATGATTGTGAAGAACGAACAACGCACGCTTGCGCGCTGTCTGGGTTCGGTCGCCGGAATTGCGGATGAGATCGTTATTGTAGATACCGGTTCATCCGATCGTACGATGGAGATTGCCGCGCAGTATACCGACCATGTCTACACGTATGAGTGGAAGGATGATTTTGCGGCAGCGCGCAACTATTCATTCGACCATGCCACGCAGGAGTATATCTTGTGGCTGGATGCGGATGATGTGCTGCTTCCTGCTGATCGGGCGAAGCTGGAGATGCTGAAGCAGCAGCTGCCGTCCGGGGGGGAGACGGCGGCTGTGATCTTGAGCTATACGCTGGCCGAGGCGCCGGAGGGAAGTCCGCTCGTGACGGACCGTCGGTTGCGCCTCGTCAAGCGGAATGCGGGATGCCGCTGGCATGGCCGGCTGCACGAGCAGCTTGCTTTCCCGCCGGGCGGGGTCATTACGGCAGACATTGCCGTTACGCACCGCCGCGAAGCGGGCCATCATTCGGCGCGAAACGTGCGCATCCTGCGCAAATGGATCGCCGAAGAGGGCGCAGCCCAGGGACGCCTGCTGTTCTATTATGCAGGCGAATGTTATGACCGCCAGCGTTATGCGGCGGCGGTTCGGGCGTATGCGAAGCTGCTGCTGGAGCCGAGCGGCTATCGCGAGGATCGGCTCCTTGCCTGCGCGCGGCTGGCGGAATGTTATGAGCGGCTTGGCGAGCCGGGCCGCAAGCTTGGGGCGCTGCTACAGTCGTTCCAGTACGATCTGCCGCATGCTGACTTCTGCTGCTCGATAGCTGCCTGCTTCCAGGATCGGCAGGATTGGATGGCGGCCATCTACTGGTACATGCAGGCACTGGACGTGAGCAGCCGGGATACCGGGCTGCGTCCGGTGCCTGTGGCATGCCGCACATGGCTGCCGCATGCCCGACTCTCGATCTGTTATGCCCAGATGGGCTACTGGGAACAGGCGCTTCTACATAATGGGAAAGCCTGTGAGTTCCTGCCGAATGATCCCGGCCTGCTCGCCAATCGGCAGAAGATTGAAGAGGTGTTGAGTACGGGGAACAGCAGCCTGGAAGAAAAAGAGACAGACTAATATTGATCTGTTCTGGAGGTGAATCCAGAGACATTGAAGAAAGCGATGGATACGTTGGAGTTTCTGAGTCAGGATCGGGAGGCTCGTCGACTGTACGAGGAACGTCAGAAGTATTTGCACAATGAAGCCTCGATGATTGAATGGGCTACGGAAAAGGGCATAGAAAAAGGAATAGCAAAGGGAATGGAAAAAGGATTAGTGGAAGGTGAAAAAAGAAAGGCGATCGAGATTGCAAAGAACATGCTCTCATTTGGTATCGAAGTTTCAGTCATTGCCAAAACAAGTGGTCTAACCGATTCTGAAGTTGAGGCGCTAAGAGACTAGCAAATGAACTCCAAATCCAAACAATCGTCTTGCCCACAAAGGGCAGGCGGTTTTTTTAATTTGTCCTGGAAGCCCTCAATCGCACCTGATTTTACTTGCAATCTTTCCGACCACTTAGGTGATACCGCTGTTACACATTTGCCAAAGATCGTTTTACATGAAAACGCGGTTGCTCATTCGGGTCTGGGCCGTTAAACTAAAGGGAGCGGCGTTTGCTTGACGGACAAGTCATGAGAACGCCATTTTGTTGTCAAGGATGCGGGTTATGCCGCTTTCGGATGTCAGAATCGGATCGGACCAAGCTGGTGGAAGAACACCGGTGATAAGTAAGGAGTCTTTACATGAGTGTGCAAACACCTACATTAGAAGAAGCGCAGGGTCTCCTGCAAAAATATTATGGCTACCCCGACTTCCGTGAGGGACAGAAAAAGATTGTAGCCAGCCTGCTCGAACGTGAAGATACGCTCGGCATTATGCCAACCGGGGGCGGGAAGTCGATCTGTTATCAGATCCCCGCTCTGTTATATTCGGGTCTGACGCTTGTCGTCTCCCCGTTGATCTCATTAATGAAGGACCAGGTCGATGCGTTGACGACCGCGGGGATTGCTGCCGCTTATATTAATAGTACGTTAAGCGGCAAAGAAGTGAATGAGCGCATCCGCGCGGCGCAGCGCGGTGAGCTGAAGCTGCTCTATGTCGCGCCTGAGCGACTGGAGCTGGATTGGTTCCGCGAGGAGATGGGCTATTTGCCGATCTCGTGCGTTGCCGTGGATGAGGCCCACTGTGTGTCGCAGTGGGGGCATGATTTTCGGACAAGCTACCTGGCAGTAGCGCCGTTTGTGGACAGTTTGCCGGAGCGGCCAGTGGTGGCGGCCTTCACGGCTACAGCGACGCCCGAGGTCATGGGCGATATTCTGCGGCTGCTGCGTTTGCAGAACCCGCAGACGTATGTGACCGGACTTGGGCGGGATAATCTGGCGTTCAGCGTGCTGCGCGGCGAGAGCAAGAAGGACTTTGTCCTGAATTACGCGCGCGAGCATGCCAGCGAACCGGGGATTGTATACGCCGCGACCCGCAAGGACGTGGACGATCTGCATCAGCGTTTATTGCAGGCAGGCTTGCCAGCAGGACGCTACCATGCAGGGATGACGGACGATGAACGGGCCCAGAGCCAGGAAGCTTTTTTGTACGATGATATCCGGGTGATGGTGGCGACGAATGCGTTCGGGATGGGGATTGATAAATCTAACGTACGATACGTTATTCATAACAGCATGCCGAAGAACATGGAGGCATATGTGCAGGAAGCCGGGCGTGCGGGACGGGACGGTGAGCCGAGCCAGTGCATTTTGCTATTTGGGGCACAGGACATTATCACCCAGAAGTTCCTGATCGAGCAGAACCCAATGGAGGGAGACCGCAAGCAGAACGATTACCGGAAGCTGCAACAGATGGTGGATTATTGTTATACGACGCGCTGCCTACGCAGTGCACAGCTGGATTATTTCGGCGAGGTACACGAGGACAAGCCGTGCGGCATTTGCAGTTCCTGTACGGACGACCGCGAGCTGGTGGATATGACGATTGATGCGCAGAAAATATTCAGCTGCATTCACCGCATGCGTGAAAGGTATGGGGTATCACTGGTCGCTTCGGTACTCAAAGGCTCCCGTGCCAAAAAAGTGCTCGATTACGGCTTCAACTCCCTGCCAACCTATGGTGTGATGGGCAATCGTACGGAACGTGAGATTGCCGAGATCATCAACGTGATGGTATCGGAAGGCTATCTGATGCTGTCCGAGGGGCAGTATCCGGTCGTTCGTTTGCAGCCACTTGCGGTAGAAGTACTCAAAGGTCAGCGTGAAGTGATGCAGCGTGTGGTTCGCAAGACGGCAGCAACCGCTTCGGGTACGAACTATGGCGGACGTCGCGGACGCGATGCAATGCCATCTGCGGTGAACGAGACGGTATTCGAACAGCTGCGTCTGATCCGGCGTGATCTGGCGGCGAAAGAGCATGTGCCGTCGTACATTATTTTCAATGATGCGACCTTGCGTGAGATGAGTGTGGTATGTCCACGGACAGAACGTGACATGCTGGATATCAAAGGGGTCGGTGAAGTCAAGTACCGCAAGTACGGACTGCCATTCCTGGAGTTTTTCCAGAAGCAATCGGGCGAAGACGTCGATACGGATGATGATGCTTTTTACGAGTATGAGTAAGAAGTAAGTAGCGGGTTGTACCTTTGCATTGTGTGCGGAGTGCCCCTGAATGATGGACATGGACATGGACTTGGATCGATCGTCTCTCTGTGGTGGACAAAAGGGGCTACATTGTCTTTCAAAAGGTGGACATTGGCGGTGGGAATGGCGAGCGTTATTGGATACTGCATGTAGTTTGTCTGTGTGCAACTCATACTGTATGTAGTGATTTGGGTATGGTGGGGAATATATGTCTTTTTGAAAGGTGTGTCCACTCTTTGAAAGACAAAAGTTGGATATGTCCATGAGGAGTGGAATGTCTACCTTTAGAGGTAGGTAGTGGCATGTGGATAGTTATCGCTATAGTTATAGGTTCAGGTGCAGATGTAGATGTAGGTATGGCTCGGAGCAAGAGTTAGAGGTTTGCATGAGCAGCATCCGGGGCAGGATGGCTGTGGAGTTTTACTTTTACCCCAAAAATATGGTCTGGGTGTCCAGGCAAAGGTTGTGAACCATGAAGGTTATTCTTTCTACATTAAATGCAAAGTACATCCATACCTCCTTGGCCTTGCGGTGTTTGAAGGCGTACAGTGAGAAGGATTTTGATATTGAGCTGGCGGAGTATACGATCAAGGACCCGGTCATGAATATTGTGTCTGATCTGTATCAGCGCGGCGCGGACGTGATTGGTTTCTCGTGTTACATCTGGAACATAGAAGAGACGATCAAGGTCATTGATAATCTGAAAAAGGTTATGCCTAACGTGAAAATTCTGCTGGGTGGGCCGGAAGTGTCCTACGACACGGAATATTGGATGAACCGGATTCCCAATGTCGATTTCATCGTGATGGGTGAAGGGGAAGAGACGCTGCATCAGCTCTTAACAGAGCTGGAGGGAAGCAAGAAGTTCCATTTTGTCTATGGACTGGCGTACCGCAAGGGGGAAGAAGTCATTCTCATGCCAGGACGGCCGAAAGCGGATCTGAACGATTTGCCTTCACCGCACCGATTTGAAGAGGATATCCCGGATCTCGGGAAACGGGTTGTTTATTTTGAGACCAGTCGCGGCTGTCCGTTCAGTTGTCAGTTCTGTCTGTCCAGTATTGAGGTCGGCGTGCGGTATTACGATATTGAGCGGACGAAATCGGACATTCTGTACCTGATTGAGAAGGGTGCGAAGCTGATCAAGTTTGTGGATCGGACATTCAATATTAAGCGGGATTATGCGCTCGAAATGTTCAAATTCCTGATCGAGAATCATCAGGGGACGGTGTTCCAGTTTGAAATTACGGCTGATATTATGCGTCCCGAAGTACTGGACTATCTGGCAGAGAATGCACCGCCGGGTACATTCCGGTTCGAGATCGGGGTTCAGTCCACGAATGATCCGACAAATGAACTGGTGAAACGCCGCCAGAACTTTGCCAAGCTGAGCCGTACGGTGAACAAGGTCAAAGCCAGCGGCAAAATCGACCAGCATCTGGATCTCATCGCCGGACTGCCAGAGGAAGATTACAATACGTTTCGCAAGACGTTTAATGATGTGTTTGCTTTGGGTCCGGAAGAGCTTCAGCTCGGATTCCTCAAAATGCTGCGCGGTACGGGTCTGCGTCTGGACGCGGAGAAGTACAACTATACGTATATGGACCACGCGCCGTATGAGATTCTGGGCAGTGACGTGCTGCCGTTCAGCGATATTGTGCGTCTGAAGCGGCTGGAGGATGTACTGGAGAAATACTGGAATGCTCACCGGATGGACCATACGTTGAAGTATCTGATGGAGCAGGAGTTCAACTCGCCGTTTGATTTCTTCCAGGCGTTCGGGGATTACTGGGAGGGTCAGGGCTGGCAGAAGATCGGCCACCAGCTGGAGGATCTGTTCACTCGTCTGCACAGCTTCCTGGAGTCGCGCAATACGCCGCATATGGATATCGTGCTCGGTCTGATGAAGCTCGATTATTTCCTCGGCCACAAATACAAACCACGCAAAATCTGGTGGGAAGAACCGCTCCAGAAAGATCAGTGGGCGGGTTATATGAAAATGTTGGCTGAACGTCCGGAAGACGTTCGCCTGCCACGTGTAGCCGGTGCCACTGGCACGGCATGGCTCGAAAGCAGCGGCACGAGTGTGAGTGCCGCTGCGGGCAATTCGGCTGCTGCCGGGGAAGACTCTGCCGCAGATGCGGCGGGTGTGATTGGCAGCAGTGCCGGGGGTGCAGCGTCGCTCCCTGCGGGCGACGCAACAGGGTCCGCTGCGGATGGAGCGGCGGACGGGGTGGACGGCAACGCTTCGCGTGCGTTGCCGATGACCTCAGCCATGACCGCACAGACGGTCATGGGTGCCCGTGCTTTCGCCGACCTCGGTCTCGGCGAAAAGGAATTGCAGAAGCACACCGTACTGGATGTGCTTCCGTTCCGGCTTGAGCGTGTGCTTGCTGGCGCCAGCCCGCTTGCCGCGAAAGGCCGGACGCTGCTGGTTGTTGTGTACCAGCAGCATGAAGGGCAGCAGGCGCAGTATTACACGCTGCCGCTGGGGGAAGAAGCCGCTGCCATGTAGATGCAGCGGCCTTAGGATGAGCTGCATGGCCGATTGGCGGCATGCAGCGGGAGAAAGTGCCACGATTTATGGCCGTGGCACTTTTTTTTGCATGCATCACGGCAATGCGCTTGTGATGCTGCAATGATGAGCACCGCGCTAATGAACGCGGTGCGTCTCAAGAAGGTGCTGCACCCAGTGGGCGCAGCACCTCATCCTTACGCGGCTTGCCGCCATCGTACAAGCCGCGCTCCGATCTACCTTTTACAACATCATACATGTTCCGAAAGCATCGGAAGGTCATCTGACTCCCATACGGGATGAAGAATGATCTTCCTTTTTTGTTTTCCAAATCCCCATGAGAATCACATACCCAATTCAGTCAAAGGAGAGTTTCGTATGAATGATTAGGCCAAAACTGAAGAGACAATCACAGTAACTAAAGGTTCAGCTGACTCATTGCATGTCCATATTCCCTAAATGCTGTACATATTCAACGCATTCGTCAGTTAAAGGGTAGACGGTGGGAGCCAAATAAGAAACTGTGGATCATTCCTACACTATTGCAACCATCCAGGATTTTACGAACCATTTTGATGCAGTACATGTGCAGATTACTACCCGGCCAGATGGTTTGTATAGTTGTTGTATAGATTCAATCGTTAAAATAAGAGTTGCAGAAACTGTGGGGAATTGCCGAGAATATAACCCCATGTTAATTCGAAGAGATTGGATGAAAAATAGAGCTCTATTTTTACAATCCAACATGAGGTAACTTCATAAATTGATAATTAAATTAGGGAGGTCGTCGAAAAAAAAGAAAAACATTTGCTCATATGAAAAAGTGCCAAAAAGGATTTGTCTACATCAGAAAGTCTAAAAAAGAATTGGGGGAAAGGTACGTGTCAAAACAAAGCAACAAGTTTCTTAAGAAAAAGCATGGAGCATTATTTCTCGCAGCGGCTCTGACCGTGGGCGGTTTACCACCAGCAATGTTCCCGACGACAGCAAGTGCAGCTGATGCAGGCGAAGCTTTAATATCCACATCAGGTGGTACAACCAGCTACGATATTTTGGACGGAGAGCAATCGTCCGGGGCCGTTATTGATCCTGGAATTCTGATTCAAGACTCCTCTTATACAATAAATCTGGACGCTGCCACCGTGCTGCTTGAAAATTTTCAAGCAGGGGATCAATTGACATTTACCGCAGCGACAGGAATCACAGGAACATATAATCCTGCGAATGGTGTCTTAACGTTGAAGGGAACTGCTTCAGCGGAAGCCTATAATCAGACATTATCGACTGTTGCGTTCTCAACAACCTCCAGTAATACGTCAGCCAGAACCGTTAGGTTTACCTTGGGTGATGCCCTCCCAAATGATGCTAACGGCCATTTTTATAAATATATCAATAAGGGAAGCAATATTACCTGGGCCGAGGCGAAGAACGAGGCTGCAGCCGACGATTATTTCGGGCGCGAAGGATATCTGGTCACTATCACAGATGCTCAAGAGAATGAGTTTGTAAAAGAAAAGACGTTAGGTCTTGGATGGATTGGCGCACAAGATATCCAACGAAAAAACGGTGAACCCGTAAATACTGGTGACTGGCGTTGGGTAACCGGACCGGAGGGCCAGCAAGATAGCGGGAATGGCCAGAAGTTCTATGAGGGTTATCTGGGCGGCACAAAAATAGGGTATGCAAATTGGGCCGCCAACGAACCCAATAATTATTCTGGTTTGGAATATGTGGCCCATATTTTTGGACCCGGCAGCAGCGCTGGACAGTGGAACGATTACCCTTTGAGTAACAATGTTACAGGGTATGTTATTGAATACGGCGGCATGGCGGGCGATGAAAATTTGGATATCATCGCCGAGAAAACCGTTGCTATTGTCAATAGTACCGATCTTAAGCAAGCCGTTGAAGAGGGGGATCAACTGAACCAAGAAGATTATATGGCAGCGGAATGGCCAGCGTATAAAAAAGCTCTGGAAGACGCCAAAGCCGTGCTTGACAACAAAACCAAAACTCAAGAAGAAGTAGATAAAGCACTTCAGGAATTGAAAACAGCGAGAGAGCTGCTGCAACCCATGTTGATCACCGAGCCGAGCGGCGGGCTGGTCAACGTCTCCAAGCCTGAACTCAAAGGTGTGGCAGACCAAGATTCGAAAGTCACCGTTGAATTGAAGGATGAGAACGGCAAAGTGATTGAAACAAGGGAAGTAGAAGCAGATAGTAATGGAAATTGGAGCTTTACCCCGTCGGCAGAATTGCCGGATGGAAAATATACGGTCGATGTAACGGCATTGAAAAATGGAAAAGTGACCAAACAATCCAAGACAATCGTAGTCGAGTCTGCTCAAAAATCGCATCTTACCGGTCTCGAGCTGAATGCCAACGATGGAACTTCGATACCTCTGTCACCGGCTTTTGCTGAGAATACGTACAATTACACCGCTACTACTGCAACGTACAGCGTATATTTCACCCCAACACTGGACTCGCTTGCAGGTCTGGATCCGAACGCCAAGATTGAGTTTTCGCTCAACAATGGTGCCTGGACGGATGCAGCCAGCGGTAAAGCAAGCAATGAATTGCCTTTGAATGAAGGCAGCAACACGATTGTTGTTAAGGTTACCGTTAACGGAAGGGAAAAACTCTATACGCTGACCGTCTTCCGTACATTCAATAATGGAAATAATGGTAACAGCGGAGGCGGAGGTGGCGGAAGCACGACTCCAACAACAACGCCAGCAGCACCAAGTACTCCTGAAGCTCCAAAGGGCAATCTCGACGTAACTTTGAATGGCAAAGACGATCCGTTTGCAACAGGCACAACTTCAACTGCAGACGGCCGTACGACAACGTCAGTTAAGGTAGACCCGGACAAGCTGGGTAAAGCTGTATCGGAAGGTACAGGCCAGGATCTGTCGATTCACTCGCCAAATGAAGGCGATATGACGGTTGATGGCTTGACGGCAGACACTTTGAAGAAACTGGGCGATAAGGGCGCAAGCCTGAAAATCAGTAACCCACTGGCCATTTATCCGGTACCTGTCGGAAAAATGAACCTGAATGCTGTCGCCGGTCAATTGGGCAATGCAGCGCTGAACGATATCGGTGTTCGTATCGACATCAAGCGTTCTTCGGATGCCTTGATTGCATCTGCGAAGGACAAGGCAGCAGCGGGAGGTTATGAGCTGCTGGTTGATCCGGTTGATCTGGACCTGACGTTTAGCCATGGCGGTCAAACCGTAAAATCCGGTCAATTGAACGGCTATGCGGCGAAATACATCGCTCTCCCGGAAGGCATCGATCCGAACCGGATTACGACGGGTGTTGTAGTGAATCCGGACGGCAGCGTATATCACCTGCCAACCGTTGTAACGAAGATCAGCAATCGTTATTATGCACAAATCCATGATTTGCGCAGCAGCGGTACGTACTCGGTAATCTGGAATCCGCAGGATTTCACGGATGTGAAAACCCATTGGGGTCAAGCGGATGTGAATAACATTGCGGCACGACTGGATCTGAAGGGGAACGGGGATAACACGTTCTCGCCGGGACGCAGCGTAACCCGTTCCGAGTTCGCGGAGATCGTGGTCCTCGGCCTGGGTCTGATGCGTCAGGAAGCGTCGCAGAATAACTTCCCGGATGTACCGACTTCCGCCTGGTACGGAAATGCCCTCGCGATTGCGGATGAATTTGATATCGTTCGCGGTTATGACGATGGCAACTTCTACGGCAACCAGCCAATTACGAGAGAGCAGGGCTTCGCAATGGTAGCCCGCGCGTACCGCCTGATTAAATCCGAAGCTGCCGTTAGTCAGAATACTTCTGCTCTGTCCGAATATAAAGACGGTGCGAGCGTATTGAACTGGGCCAAGGCGGATGTGGCGCAATTGATCGAAACAGGCATCATTCAGGGCGAAGGTACTCATCTCAGCCCGAAAGCTCCGATGACGCGTGCTGAAGTGACGGCACTGATTGCAAGGATGCTGAAAATTACCAATTTAATTGACAAGTAAGCAAGATTATTCAATCAACCACTGACAGCCTAAAGCCGTCAGTGGTTGTTTTTTTATACATTTGCCAGAGGACAGGACATATACGAATAGAAACCGCCAAACGGACGGTTTTTTGTTTTAACAATGCAAGTTCTTGTAGCTAAGTGCTCCGTGATTCGGCGATACGTCCATTTCTTTTCGACGTGTAACACAAGCTGCATGGCCGAATGGCATCATGCAGCAGGAGGAAGCGCCACGACGATGAGGTCGCGGCGCTTTTTTTTGCGTGCATCACGGCGCAGCTACCGTGATGCACCACGTGTTGCCACCACGGAATTGTGCTCGTGATGGCAGCATTAGCACCACGCTAATGCATGCGGTGCAACCTCGTGAGGTACTGCCCTATTGGGGGCAGCACCTCACCCTCATGCGGCTTGCCATTGCACAAGCTGCGCTACGTTGTACCTTTCACAAGTTAAAGCAATCATATAAATCTGAGAAAACATCGTGATATAATCAAAGCAAAATGGATCAAGGCAGAAGAGTTAGAGAATATGTATGATTTTACAAAGAAGCGGATACAAAAGATTATGGACAACTACACCGAAAATACAGTATTAGATGAGAAGGCATGGAAAGTGTATTGGCAGGAAGTAAAGGCAAGTGGCATTTCATCGATGATATCGAACCGAACGAAGATTTTGAAAGGGGGGACTCGTGTATGATTATTTTCAAACCAACTCAACCAACATTAAAAGATCTGAATGTCAAACCGGAAACTATCAAAGAGACAGATGCTTTCTTTAGTTGGCATGTAAACTTTTTCACGTTATATGGCAGAAAACACTATGTGTTTATGAATGATATATCCATATTAAGTTTAACGGTTAGTGGGATTAGAACAAATCAGGCCAGTAAACTGGCATCCATCTTTAAACAAAATTTGGAGGCTTACTTGGCTGTTGAGGAAATTCCTGATCACCTGGCGAACTATTATTTGGAAAAATGTAACGAGGACACAATCACCAAAACGGATAGTCGTTCTGTTATAAGTACCATGAATGACCTCATGCTTGTGATGAAGGCACTTGAAGTTGAAGACAATGATTTTAGAGATAAAGACATACGGCATAAGTGGAATAATAGATCCATTTACAAACCCATCGACTACAAAGAACCAATCGAAGTATTTGTTAAAGAGCTTCAAACGAGGTTTGAAATGGAGAATTAGAGTCCTTTTTAGCTTAACCATTTTTGGGAGAGGAACGGTCGTCTGCGTTGCCTGATGATTTAAGCCATTACCGTTACCGTATAGACAGTCATGTTCAAAGAAATAAAAGATATTGATAAACAAGCAATTCAAGAACTGTTTCACTCGGTGGACTGGAAATCAGGAGATTTCCCAGAAGATCTTAGACAAGCAATAAAAAACTCGCATACGGTTATTACTGCATGGGATGATACCAAATTAGTTGGCTTAATAAATGCACTGTCTGACGGTGTGATGACAGTATATTTTCATTACATGTTAGTACATAAAGAATATCAATCATTAGGAATTGGAAAGAGAATGATGGAAAAAATGCTTAGTCGATATTCTAATATCAAAACAAAAGTGCTTATATCCTATGATAGTGCAGAAAAATTCTATGGAATATTTGGATTTAAGCCAGAAGAAGGAACTAAAGCCATGTTTATTTCAGATATGGTATAGGAATTTTGTGAGTTTATCAAAGAAGTTGGGAGCATCAGATAACATCATGTTCATTCGTCGGGGCATCGGCCCCTTGGTCCGAAAGTAGTTAGAGGTGAAATCGAAGAGGAATTTCGGTAGGAAGGAAGCATAGTCATCGGACACATCCGCACCACCTAACCGGGTCGCGACCAGTCGCATACGCTCCTTTAAGGTGGTGGGAGGTTATGAACACAACAACGTTAGGTGAAATTACTGCATATAAAAAAAATAGGAGAATTTTAATGAACGATAAACTGAATAGTTTGTTTCTGGAATTAGAGATCATTAAAGAGACATATGTCGATCTAAGTACTTGGAGTCTAGATAAAAAATCAAAAATGCCATGGACAGAATACAAGAAGGAATATGAAAATATTGGAGAAGTAGAGCACAGGAGAATCGATAATAAAGAATGTTCAACTACATGATAAGTATAGGGATTACATTGAAGCTAAGAAACAATCGTGAGGAGTTCGAGGGGCATTAATATCATCTAACATCACATTCAACATATCGGGCGGGGACAAGCCCGACCCTTGGTCCGGAAGAGGCATTTCGAGGATGTGATTTCACCGGACACATTCAACCGGCTAGCTAAGTGGCAGAACCACTGGCAGCTACGCTTCCTTAAGCCGCTTGAACAGAAACCTCTGTGAGAACTGCTTTAAAGGACCAGGATCAGAAACAAAAATATCAGATACTTACGTCACATGATGCAAGTATCTGTTCAAACAGAGGAGCTGGTAGTCATGAGCAAAAAATCGGAGGAATTTTTTAGAGTAATGTTGGAGTTCTTGCCTTCAAAGAGTAATGATTATATAAAATCCATTGAGGTTTACGGTGAGGTATTAGAAACAGTCATAATTGAGGATATCTTCATGCCCGACATAATTAAGCTATTAAGTGAGAATAGAAATATCAATCTGTTAGAAAGAATTTTTGATTATTTTGAAGAAGTATCTAATTGCAAAGATGATCACTTAATTAACATTTTTTCAATTACTGTATTGGAAATATTAGGGAACGACAGAGAAATCCTTCGATTAGCGCAACAATATATGGGACCTAAAACCATACAACTTCAAATTGAGGCTGATAGAGGATTAGGTAGAAGAATCTAATAAGCTTGTTTAAGGGCTCTAAATAAAATCTTCAATTAAGGACTTTGATAAAAGGACTTTCATATAAGAGCGATGTGTCTGTAAATCGAAGAAGACGGAGGACTCTGCTAACACGATGTTCATGCATCGGGGGACAAGCCCCCTTGGTCTGGCAGAGGAATTTCGGGGAAGTGGGAGCAGCCAGACACATCCGCCCCGACTAAGCGCATCGCGCCCGGTCACTTCGTAACCTTAAGTCGATGGGACGTCGTGAACACAAAAAATTTTATATGAAAGATCGGCAAATAAATAATAAATTCGAAGAAAGATGGTAATTCTATGGGATTCTGTATTGAATTCAAATTACTTAAAATGAATGATACCAATGCAATATATGTGTATGGGGATTGTTCGGAAAATTTTGAGGGGATATTTGAACTAGATTTAGAAAAATTAATATCTGGTGAGACTCCAGGTGATACGAATATGAGGCAAGTTGTGAAAGTAATTAAATCATGCATAAGTGATGGAGATTATCAGCATAAAGCAAACAGGGCATTTAGTAAGATTTATAAACACTATAAAGAAACAAGAACATATTTATTAGAAGGGGGCTATTATTCATAGATTTAATCGTCTAACAAAACGTATAAGAACATTAATTGTGGAAGTAACACAAGATGGCCGATCCATCATATAACATCATATCTACGCTGCGGGGCATTCGCCCCTTGGTCTGCAGAGGAATCTCGAGGTTGCAGATTCAGCAGACAACCCTGCACTCTTACCGCGTCGCACCCAATCACCTTGCTCCTTTAAAGTGGTGAGGATTCGTATTTACCCAAACATTATACGAAACACTTCGAAAGCAGGAAAAACATGAAAACAAATAAGGCGATGAGAAATTTATTGAATGAGCTTGCTAAATCAAAGGAATCGATCAGTTCGAATTTATTTAACCCTACTTTTCATGAATGGGACAATTGCATTTTAGTTGATGCTTCAAGTTTAAGAGAGACAGATTCTATTGAAGAAACCATTTATCAAGATCGAACAGATTTAGAAGCCTCAATTAATCATTACCATATAGAGGATTTAAGGACTGGAATAAAACTCATTTCGAATTGGAAAGAGAATATAAAGTTGAACTACCCTGAAAAAGACTTTATTTTAATTTTAAGTTCTACAATCGAAGGAGAAGATGTGGTAATTAGATTCTATCAATTTAGAGATCATGAACCTGAATGGATTAAACTAAACGATCTTGAAGGCTATAAAGAAGAAGCTATTTTAGTCATTGAGATTTTGAATGCAGTTCAATGAAGCGAAGTGCTTCGTATAACATAATATTCATTCTTTGGCTCCGATGGAGCCTTGGTCTGCTAGATGGATTTCGAGGAGGCATTTCGGCAGACAACCCCTTTGGGGTTCATGAATACAGAAATGTTATATGAAAGGGATGCAAGATAAAGATTATAAAAACAAATTGAGAACGCTTGTACGTAGATGTAAATAAAGGTAAAATATATCTACAATTGAATCTTGGGTGGGCATGGTTTCCCTTCGAAAGGAGGTGAAGCCATGGATAAGATTTACAATTTAATCCGGTTCGAGGAAACAAAACAACTGGTGGCGTATGCAGGATCTGTAAGTATCAAAAACCCGACATAAATTGCGGGTTTTTGATACTTTATTGTTGGGAGATGAAAGGCGCTACCCAGTAAATTCCTGGACCCATGTGTTGTTATAATAAGCAATACCGATATGAGTATAACTACTATTCAGTATATTTGCTTTGTGGCCAGGGCTATTCATCCACTCCTTCATAACCTGGGTAGGGGTGGTTTGCCCTTTTGCGATGTTTTCTCCAGCGGTATTATATGTGATCCCGAATTCCTTCATCATATCGAAGGGGGATCCATGTGTTGGCGAATTATGATCAAAGTAACTGTGGTTGTACATGTCCTGTGCCTTGACCATAGCCACATTTGACAATTCTTCATTCCTACTCAAGGAACTTAATCCTGTTTTGGCCCTTTCTTGATTGACTAGATCCAGAACCTGCTGCTCAAAATCGGTTTTATCCGTAGTATTTTTTTTACCTTCCTGTACTTGTCCCGTTGGCTCCTTATTTTCAGGATTTCCTGCAGGTGCCTGGTTTACTGGATTTCCATCCGGTGTTCGAATCAGATCCAACAAATCCAATGGAATTCCATTTTGGGCTTCTTTTGTTGTAATAGATCTCTCTTGCCAAGATGTAGCTGTTGATGATGCCTGTGTGAGGACAGAGTTTGGTGCAGCAGCATGATCATGAATTGAAATTTGTTTTTGCTCAGGAGTCACTTGTTTTTGCATCATATTGTTATGGGACGAACAGCCTGCCACCAATAATAATATTGTTAAAACGAAAAACTTTGCCATTTGCCAACCTCCTAGATCCGTTAGTTAATGAAGTTCCCGGATTTATGTTTTCCTATATGCCATTTACTTATTCCTAATATGGTTCTCTCCTTATCCAGTACTTTTTTATGAACGATACCATTTAGATAGCCTTGTCTTTTTTTGTGTCTCGAGGAAAGCAAAGCGTGTTGCGAATAGTTATGGATAAAGAAGGCCATATCGGGTCATAAATGCATCACGGGATGAATGTTATCTATTTCAATGGGATTCCTGATGATTGGAGTATTTCGATGGATAATTGGGAGAATCTATTCAAACTAATTTCACTCATTCATTATTGCCGCGAGATACAGTGTCCTTTTCGAAGTCCTGCTTAACTAAACGCCCCCGTTGGTGGTATAGACAATTTTATAGAATATAAACCATATGCTGCATCATATAAAACAAACTGAAAGCTAGTATTTGATAATTCGATGAAGTCAGCAACTACGTTTAACACAGTATTCAAGCTGCGGGGCTATCGCCCCTTGATTGACAGATGTATAATCATGGAAGAAATCTCAGTCAACAAACGCCCCAGCCTAAGATAAGAGCTATCAAAGGCCGGGGCGTTTCGTGAATACAAGAAAGTTATGAGAAATCATCGTAAATAAATTACAAGATAGGAACTGTATAATGCTACTCATTATATACAGTTATGGCTAAGTGCTTGAGATATTCGTTTTAACTAATCCTATGAGGTGGTTATTTATGCAAATAAGAAAAGCAACGATTAATGATGCAGAAGGCATTGCAAAAGTTCATGTGGATAGTTGGAGAACAACTTACAAAGGTATCATTCCAGATGAATTCTTATATAATCTGTCATATAAAAAAAGAACTGAATTATGGATCAAAAATATTGAAAGAGAAGATAATTTTGTAGTTATAGCAGAAAACCCAGAAGGAGAAATTATTGGATTTGCAGATTCTTGGAAGAGAGAAACAAATATAGTAGCCAATTCCAGTGATTTAACATCTATATACATACTTAAGGAATATCACGGAAGAGGTTTAGGGAAAGAATTACTTAAACAACTGTTTCTACAATTTAAATTTTTAGGCTATCAAAAGATATTTGTTGAAGTTCTAGAAGATAATAAGACACGATATTTCTATGAACATTATGGAGCTAAATTATGTAAATCAATTCAAATAATAATAGGGGGAAAAGTTCTAAATGAATTAATTTATGAATGGGATAACATTGATGAGGTTTTAGCGAAATTATAAGTTTATTAAACTTTAATTGAAATAAAACCACATTTAATAATATTCTTGTATTTCATTGGAGTCGATGACATCTCATAACATTATATTCACGCTGCGGGCCAGGTAAGGCCCTGGGTCGACCGGAACAAGAGAAGCAGATTCATAACGAGGCGAAATTCAGTGGAAAGGAAGCGGACTCAGGCGACAACCACTGAGAGGCTAA
Organism: Paenibacillus sp. NPDC056933; assembly: GCF_042674385.1. Classification (NCBI taxonomy): domain Bacteria; kingdom Bacillati; phylum Bacillota; class Bacilli; order Caryophanales; family Paenibacillaceae; genus Paenibacillus; species Paenibacillus sp. NPDC056933. The sequence goes on from NZ_JBHUQN010000001.1 coordinate 823,614, forward strand.
GTCCTGACGGACCCAGTCGCTACGCTCCTTTGAGCCTCTCGGATTCGTGAATACAGCAACGTTATCTGAAATCAGGACAAATATGTAATATCAAAATCTAGGAGTGTGATTCGACTTGGAGAACTCAAATTTAAAAGATCTTATTGAAAAATACCTGAGCGCATATAACACGTTTAACATTGATGGAATGATAGGAGTTTTGAATGAGAATATTCATTTTCGAAACATTTCTAAAGGTGAAGTGAATTCGGAAACAAAGGGGATTCAGGAATTTCGCACATTAGCAGAGCAGTCAACTCAGGTATTTTCTCAAAGGCGTCAAGTAATAAAGAACATTATTTTCGCAGGAGATAAAGCAGAGGTTGACATTGATTATGAGGGAATATTGTCCAGTGATCTCCCTAATGGAATGAAGGCAGGAGAAACATTAAAACTTCAAGGGAAATCAATATTTCAAATGAAAGATAAGAAGTTAATACTGATTGAAGATCATAGTTGAAACATTATTGAAAGTTAATCATAGATTACCCTGAAATCAGATAACAATATATTCACGCTGCGGGCATACGCCCTCGGTCCGGCAGAAGCATTTCAGGGAAGCAGAGGCTACCGGACACACACTTGGCATACGCCAAGCGTCGTGAATGCGGGAACGTTAGACGAAAGAAGTTCTTAGTTTAGGAGGAGTCTATAATGATATTAGAAAAAGTTATAAATAGAATTGTAATACAAAGTGAATATAAGGATTTTGTTGATAAGTATATAGATCATATACTTGCCGAATTTAAAGGTAAGATTCATAGCATTTATATGTGTGGCTCGATTCCAAAAGGAACTGCTAAACCTTTTAAGTCAGATGCAGACTTTACTATTGTATGTGTCAATCCCAAAGATATTGATTACGAAAGATTGTCAAATATTAAAGACAGGCTTTTGGAAGAATATCCAGTAGTAACTAAGATTGATACGATAATTTGCTCGATTGACGATGTATTAAGTAAACCAAATGAGTGGGGTTTTTGGGTTAAGATCATTTGTGTTTGCATATCTGGTCCTGACGTTGGTGAAAAAGTACCACCGATAATTATTTCTCCAGAGTTCATTTTAGACTTAAATACAGAGACTAAGGAGGAAGTAGATCGTATACATCGTTTACTTTCTAATGCTAGTGATAACACAATGAAAACTAGATATATTAAAGGTTACTCTAAGAGATTAATTCGTGCATTATACTCTTTGGTTTTAGAAGATACAGGGGTATGGCAAGATGACATTATTAAGATGAAGAATGCCATATTAAACTATTGTGAGATTGACTCCGCTTTAGTTGATTATCTGTATGCTTGTTACTTGGATAGTAATGTACTTGTTGAAGAGTTTCTGGGAATTGCAGATGAAGTATATAGCTATTTTGAGAACGCCTTAAATGCAATGGCTGCTTCCAGAACTTCCTTCGACTAACAAAATATTGACGATCCGGGTCACTCTGAGAAGCGAAATGACCACACTCAGCCCCCTATGCCCGTCGGGACGTCACTGCATTAGGTGTTCGGCAAGCCTCACAACTATAAGCAGCGACTCTACGGGGCCAGGACGTCGTCAATACAAAACGGTTATCTGACATAAACCTATTACATTTTAGGAGCAAATAATGAATATCACTTTCTCGAAATGGGTGCAATATTATCGAAGAAATAATCAAAACCTCAAATATATTCATTGGGATGACAACTATAAATTAACAACTAATGAAAGAGAAATAATCATTAAGTCAATTCAACAGTTTCAATTAGGAGAAAAATCTGAAGGTAAACATCTAATTAAACGTGCGCAAGAATATGTACATCAGACACAAGATCAAGATTACTATGAAGCACTTATAGAATTCATTAAAGAAGAACAGAGGCACGCTAGAGATCTAGGCAGATTTATGAAGGTACAGGGAATCCCACTCCTTCGTAGACATTGGGTGGACAATGTATTTAGAAGATTACGTCGATATGCGAGTCTAGAACAATCAGTCATTGTTCTATTAACTGCTGAGATCATTGCTAAGTTGTACTATAAAGCTTTGCAAAAATCTACAAAGTCAGAAGTATTAATAGATTTATGTAATCAGATTTTAAGTGATGAGGAGAAACATGTTCAGTTTCAATCCGAAACACTTCATAAATTTGCTCAAAATAGAAGAGTTCTCTTTAACAGAATAGTTTATATCCTTCGTAGAATCCTTTTTGAAGGAACGCTAATTATAGTGTGGTATCAACATAAGCCTGTATTTAAAGCTGGGGGATATAAACTCAAAAGTTATTACTATGAATGCCGTCATGAGTTTAACTTAACGAAGAAGATTATAACTAATTCACAGTAGAGGTTTACGTCAGATAACATTATATCCAAGATTTCAAAAAGAGAGGTAAATGTAAAAATGAAAAGAGAACTTTTGGATAAGGCCATACAACTTCGCGAAGAAGGAAGAGCTAAGCAGGATCAAGCGATACTTGCTGAAGCTCGTACAATGCTTTTAGATTTGGTTTTCACTTACCCCGACGATGCTGAGATCAATTTTCAGACGGCTGTTGCTCATGACAATTCAGGACTAGGAAAAGAAGCCATTCCATTTTATGTTCGAGCTATTGAACAAGGACTATCCGGGCCGGATCTTGAAAGAGCTTTGCTTGGTCTAGGAAGCACATATCGATATTTAGGATTTTATCAGGAAGCAGAGGAAACATTACGTCGAGGTGTAAAAGAGTTCCCTGATCATAGAGGTCTTCAAGTGTTTCTGGCGATCTCTCTTTATAATACGGGAAAATACAAAGAGTCGACTGAACTTCTTTTAGCTAATTTGCTAGAAACAACCTCAGATGAAAAACTTCAGTATTTTAGCAGACCGATTCAATACTATGCACAACATCTTGATGAAACCTGGGGATGATTTTGCTAATTCGGTAGATTTATAAGTTTACAGAAGCAATCGCTAACTAATGTGAAGGCAATTTTGGAAGCTGCAGATTATACCATGGAGCATGTAGTTGAAAACGACGGTACTTCTAAAAGACATGAACGATTTCCAAACGGTTAATGAAGTATATGCCACTTTCTTTGCGGAGCCTTATCCGGCACGTAGCGCCGTTGAGGTTGCGAAGCAGCCGAAGGACGGACTTGTGGAGATTGAAGTGATTGCGGTAAAATAACTAGGATTCGATGAGCCTCCGGGAAACCGGGGGCTTTTTTATCGTACAGATTGTCAAACAATTTAAAAGCTTATGAGAAGTGGAAAAAATCGCGTGTTGATAGTATAACGGTACTTGTATGGCGGCTTGTTTAATTGACGCCAAAATATTACAATATTATGATATGATCATTGCTAAACATAAATTTTGGCTCCAAATGAAGAGAGCAAGAGGAGGTGCTGTAATGCCAAAATTAAAAGATATCGCAGAACGTGTAGGCGTATCCATATCAACGGTTTCGCGCGCGATCAGCAATGATACCAATCGACCGGTCAATGAAGGGACAAAGCGGAAAATTAGGGAAGCTGCTCTTGAGTTGGGATATATTTTGGATGAATCCTCCAAATCCATTGGCAAAGAGATTACCTCAGCCAAACGGATAGCTTGTATCGTGCCACAGATTTTGATGGATGATCATCCGTACTTTTCACAGGTACTGACTGGTTTTCACGTTAAAATGACGGAAATGGGGCTGCCTCCAGCAATTGTCCGAACTTGCGAAGAACTTAGTGACACCGAACGGATAAAGATGATGCTTCAGGAAACGGGTACTCAAGGAATAGTCGCAATCAGCTGGTACGATGAAAAATTGTTTGAGCTGCTTGAGCAAGAGAATATCACTGTATTGGGTGTGAGTCTCAATGACGAAAGGCTTACTGTACCGGTCGTTGACTGTGACCGAATATTTTCTGCCCGCACAGCAGTCCGTCATTTGATCGAGCAAGGGCACACCTGGATTGGGTTTATCGGTGGCCCCGCATATTCGGAACAAATAGAGAGCGAAGAAAGGTATGTCGGTTATAAATTTGCCATGCTAGAAGCAAACCTGAATCTGAATGAACATTGGATTATCAACACCAACTGGAATGTGAATCTCAGCTACAGCAGACTGACGGAACTCCTGACCAAAACGCCGAAGTCTGATTGGCCAACGGCAATTTTTTGTGCAAGTGATATGCTCGCTATTCCTGCGATGCGGGCAGTTGTTGAACAAAATGGCCGTATTCCTCAAGATATCGCATTCGTGGGCATGGATAATATTTCTATGGCGCAGTATACAACACCACCTCTGACGTCCGTACAAGTTCCAAAATATGAGATCGGCAAAGTGGCTGCACAATTAATTAACGATTATCTGGAAGGACGTTATTCATCTTTGCATAAAGTGTTGTTGCCCAGCACCCTTATTGTACGGGAATCATCTGTTTATGATCGTACAAATCGTACAAATGACTAGTTAGTTGTGTGATATTATATTACATATAAAACCAGATAATTTTAATATAAAACCTGCGAGGAATGCATCCGCGTGGGTTTTTCTTGTCTTTTTAGCCAAAAAATAATCCAAATAAAACCAAAAAAATGTTTGACAACCGTCTGTGGGCTATATTATGATGTATGAAATTAAGTATTTGGCGTTATTTTCTATATTTTTGGATTTAGCCACCAGCTAAGATTATACCGTAAACAAAATTATTGATTGCGCTTTCATCCCCTTTAAAACAATGTTTATATAAAATATACAAGAATCCTCTAAAACTCTTATAACCCATTATCCAAACTGATTCCTATCAATTTACATAAAACAGACTCCAAAATAAAACCAAGTATATATCCAAATATATATCCAAATATATATCCAAATATATATCCAAAAAATCTCCTTGCATTAGATAATGAAGTCATCTATTAACGCTCTTCACTCACTTTGTGTAACAACTTCTAACATATAAGTACTTTAAATCAAATCTTAGAAATCGAAAGAAAGGTGGGAACTGCTTCAAGCAGCGTTAGGACGCTGGTGATTTAACACAAAGACATTTTGCCAGGCAGAATTGTAGTGACAATTCCAGGGGGGATGTTCATGGCCAATACAACTGTACAACCTGCAATGAATGCAGTACATGAAAAGAAGAGAAGAAGACTTCAAAAGTGGAACCCCATTTTACGAAATTGGCAGCTTTATTTGTTAATTTCACCAGTTGTTGCTTATTACATTGTCTTTCAGTACTTGCCGATGTATGGCATTCAAATCGCATTTAAGGATTTCATTGCAACGAAGGGAATCTGGGGAAGTCCCTGGATCGGTGTTGAACATTTTGAACGTTTTTTTCACAGTTATTACTTCTGGAGATTAATTAAAAATACGCTTGGACTTGGGTTGTACAGCTTGGCGGTAGGTTTTCCAGTCCCTATCATTTTGGCGCTTCTGATGAATGAGGTAAGGGCGGAAAAGTTTAAAAAATTTGTTCAGACCATAACCTATGCGCCGCACTTCCTATCAACCGTCGTGGTCGTAGGCATGATGATGATGTTTTTATCGCCGCGATACGGAATCATTAATCATTTCATTGGTATGTTCGGCGGTAATCCCATTAATTTCTTGTCTGAACCATCCTGGTTCAAGACCTTGTTTGTGATGTCGGATGTATGGCAGACCATGGGCTGGAGCTCGATTATTTATTTGGCGGCATTAGCCGGCGTGGATTCTCAGCTTCATGAAGCAGCGCGTGTGGATGGGGCAACCCGGTTGCAGCGGATATGGCATATTAATATACCGAGTATTATGCCGACAATTATCATTTTGTTCATTTTAAATATCGGAAGCATCATGGGTATTGGTTTTGAGAAAGTCCTACTGATGCAGAACACACTGAATTTAGAAACCTCGGACATTATCTCTACCTATGTTTACCGGAGCGGGATACAAGATGCTGAATACAGCTTCTCGGCGGCGATTGGTCTGTTTAACTCCATAATCAATTTCATCTTACTAGTCACGGTTAACCAGATCTCAAAACGTATGAGTGAAACGAGCCTATGGTAAGGGAGTTGCTGATGCATGCTTGTTGAATCTAGAGGAGATCGTATTTTTAATATAGTTAACCATTTTTTGTTAATTATAATTACGCTCATTGTTATCTACCCGCTTGTTTTTGTGTTAAGTGCTTCGTTCAGTGATCCGCAGGCCGTCCTGCGTGGTGAAATGTTCCTATGGCCCAAGGGGATCAATCTCCATTCTTATGAGAAGATTTTTCAGAACAAAGATATCCTCAGAGGTTATACCAATACACTGATCTATACGTCAGTGGGGACGCTGATTAATCTTGTCATGACGATTCTGGCGGCATATCCGCTATCCCGGAAGGATTTTATTGGCCGCAATGCCATCATGGCCCTGTTTGTTTTCACGATGTTCTTCAGTGGCGGACTAATTCCAACCTATATGCTAATCAAAAACCTTGGCATGTTAAACACATTTTGGGTCATGATCATTCCGAATGCCGTTTCGATCTGGAACATCATTATTATGCGGACATTCTTCCAGCAATCGATTCCACATGAGTTGCATGAGGCGGCGACGATTGATGGTTGCTCCAATATTCAAACGTTAACCCGGATTATCCTGCCATTATCCATGCCCATTATCGCGGTGACGATTCTGTTCTATGCTGTTGGGCACTGGAACGCCTTCTTTAACGCAATGTTGTATCTGTCAGACAAGAACAAATTTCCACTTCAACTCATTTTGCGGGAGATTCTGATTCAAGGCCAGACGAATGATATGGTCAAAATGTCAACCGAGTCTGCGATTAAGCAGCAAAGGGAAGTGGAGGGCATCAAATATGCTGTACTCGTCGTTGCTAATATCCCGGTGCTCCTGCTTTATCCTTTCCTGCAAAGATATTTTGTTAAAGGCGTAATGATTGGTGCCATTAAAGGATGATTCCTTGTATGGATAACGATGGGACAAAGGGAGGAATAAGAATGACGCTCAAAAAGTGGGGGAGTATCGCTCTGGTTTGTATGATGTCCGTTTCGATGCTGGCCGGGTGCAGTTCTAAGGATGCTGATTCGGGAAGTAGCAAGGATAAAGGAGCTGCCAATGGCAAAGTCAATACGAGCGGATTTCCGATCGTAAATGACACCATTAATGTGAGCGGATTTGCCGGGAAGTTTTTTGCCAATGCGGACTGGAACGATCTCAGACTCTGGAAAGAGTATGAGAAGATGTCCAATGTTCATATCCAGTGGGATACGGTGCAGAAGGATAATTTGAAGGAAAAACGCAATCTCCTGCTGGCAGGCGGCGCTTACCCGGAGCTGTTCTACGCCTCGGCGTTTTCCAGATCGGATCTGCTGAAATACGGCAAGCAGGGCGCATTCATTCCTCTAAATGACCTGATCGACCAATACGCGCCTAACTTTAAGGCTCTAATGAAGAAGTATCCAGTTATTGGCAAAGGGATTACGATGCCGGATGGTAACATATATGGGCTGCCAACCTTGTATGATCCGGAATTCAAGTCGGTTCTGTACGGAACACCTTGGGTGAAGCAAGAGTGGCTTGATAAATTAGGTTTGCAGGAACCGCAGACTTTAGATGACTTCTATACTATGTTGAAAGCTTTTAAAGAAAAGGACCCGAACGGCAACGGGCAAAAGGACGAGATTGCCTGGGGCGGTGTGGGAACGAATGGTGTGGTGAACTACCTGCGAGGTTCATTTGGGTTGAATAATCATGGCACCTCCAACCTTAACATTGATACAGACCCTCAGACAGATAAAGTACGCTTTATTCCAACCGATCCCCAGTACAAGGAGCTGTTACAGTTCGTGAATAAGCTCTACAAGGACGGATTGCTCGAGCAGGACATTGTATCTGTTAAGAGTACCGAAGTGGATGCTAAAGGTATGGAAGGCCTTATCGGAGTCGTGGATAATGTCGATCCGGTTGCGATATACAATCAGCAAGGTTATGTTGGCATGCCAGTACTGAAGGGTCCTCATGGCGATCAGACATACAACGCCTATGGTTCTCCGCTCGGTAATATCGGGATGTTCGTACTGACAGATAAAGCTCAAAATCCAGAGGCCATGATCCGCTGGATGGATTATTTCTACAGTGATGAGGGCATCAAAACGTTCTTCATGGGCTGGAAAGATGAGACGTATAAAGAAGACGCAGAAGGTAACGTAGACTATGTCGACAATATCAAAAACAACCCGGATGGCCTTAATCTAGACCAGGCAGTAGGTCAATACCTGATCTGGCCGGGTGGATACTACCCGGGTTTTGTGAAGCAGAAATACTTCAAGGGTGCTGAAGGTCTGCCAACTTCGGTTGATAATGCGAAAAAAGCAGAGTCGCACATCTTACCACAAGATCAAATTTGGCCTCCATTTAATTTCACGCAGGAAGAGCAGCGGGATCTGACCACTTTCCAGACGGATATTGAAACGTATGTAGATGAAATGCGTGACAAATTCATTACTGGAAATGAATCCTTTGACAATTGGGATCAGTATGTGGCAGCTCTCCAAAAGATGGGCGTAGAACGATATGTAGCCATCTATCAATCAGCGGCAGACCGTTATACCCAAGCGGATTAGAGGGTCATGAGTAGATTTCAGAACATAAAGGAGCGAACAAATATGAGTCAACTGAAAGCAGTCCTGATTGGAGCAGGTGCAAGGGGAGCGGGTGGCTATGCACCCTATGCACTTGATTATCCGCATGAGCTTACCTTCATTGCAGTTGCCGAAGCTGATCCAGTGAGGAGAGCAAGATTTGCTGAGAAGCACGGGATTCCGCCCGAACACTGTTATGAGTCGTGGGAGCCCCTGTTGGCTGAACCTAAGCTGGCTGATATTGCGGTTATTTGTACACAGGACAGAATGCATTATGGCCCAACCATGCAGGCTTTAGATAAGAAGTATCATGTTATGCTGGAGAAGCCGATGTCCCCTGATCCAAAGGAATGTCTTGAGATGGAACAAGCGGCCAGAGATAATGACCGGCTGCTGACGATCTGCCATGTGCTGCGGTACACACCGTTCTGGAATACAATCAAGAAGGTGATACAAGAAGGGCGTATCGGAGAAATTGTCTCCATTCAGTTGAATGAAAATGTGGGTTACTGGCATATTGCCCACAGCTTCGTGCGAGGAAATTGGAATAATTCCAACACATCCAGCCCGATGATCCTGTCCAAGTCATGCCATGATATGGACGTATTATCCTGGCTCGTGGATCAGCCTTGCCTCAAGGTCAGTTCGTTTGGATCTCTTAAACATTTTCATGAAGGCAATGCACCGGAAGGTTCCGCTGACCGATGCTTGGATTGTGCTGTAGAACCAACCTGCGCGTATTCTGCACCAAGATTTTATTTGAGTGACCCGTTCAGAGGTTGGGCAGGACATTTTACACAGGAGCTGACGAAACCGAATATCATACAGGGCTTGCGTGATACCGATTACGGCCGGTGTGTATACCGGAGTGACAATAATGTGGTAGATCATCAGGTCGTGAATATGGAATTTGAAGGTGGAGCTACGGCCATGTTCAGTATGTGCGGCTTTACATTTGAGCAGGAACGTAGAATCCAGATCATGGGGACTAAAGGAGAACTTCGCGGTGAGGAAGATCAAATCACCATGTATGACTTTTTGACACATCAAAAAACAGAAATCACAATCCCTTCTCAAACCAGTGGCCATGGTGGGGGAGACAGCGGCATTGTGAGAAATTTTCTGGATGAGGTGCGTCACTATAACGGCCAGGAAAGCCTGACATCGGCTGCTGCTTCTGTCCGGAGTCATCTGATCGCATTCGCAGCTGAAAAGTCGCGGCTGAACGGGGGCGAGTCTATCGATCTGAATGAATATGCCCGTCAGCTTATGGTGAAGGAAGAGCTATCTAAATAATTAGCAGTGTATCGATAAGCTGCCCCTCAAGGTATGAATATATTTTGAGGGACTGCTTTTTTTGTTTGTTTGGGGTTCGAGAGTTTTCTTCACGGACCTTCACCACAATCCCATCCACTAACTTTGCGAATTACTTCTTGTGTAATATACTTAGTATATTAATATTATGATGTCAGGGTGGTTTTGTGGAATTGCATTTATACGAGCAGATATATATCTATATTGTACAAGAGATTAAAGAAGGTCGATTAAAAGAAGGAGACCGGGTCTCTTCTGAAAAAGAGTTGGCTGAAAAATTTGGCGTCAGTCGTATTACATCGAAAAAGGCTCTGGAGAAATTGGCAGATTCTGGGGTTATCAAACGAATACAAGGAAAAGGTTCATATGTGGCTGATGGTATAATTGGAGGACAAGAACCGAAGCACTATTCAGAGGTAAGAACGCCCTTGGTTGCTGAGGATGATAAGCGGTTGATCGGGTTTATTATACCGAATTTTTCTGACGAGTTTGGCTTACAACTTCTTAGATCGATGGAAAAGCGGAGTGCTGAGCATAATTATCAACTCATTATCAAGCGAACTTGCGGGGATCGGGATGAGGAAAAACGTGCGATCGACTTATTTATTCGTTTAGGCATCAAAGGATTAATCGTGACCCCCATTCATGGTCAACACTATAATTCGGAGCTGCTTCGACTTGTATTGGATCGGTTTCCAATTGTTTTGGTCGATAGATACCTAAAAGGAATTCCGGTTTGTTCGGTGTATACAGACAATAAGAAAGCAGCCATGGATCTTACGCGTCATCTGATTAGCAAAGGTCATAAAAAAATTGCCTTTTTATCTCCGCCGGAAGAGAACACTTCAACATTGGAGGAAAGGCTGCTCGGATATACGTTTGCCTTTACCCAAGAAGGAATGAACTTGAACAAAGATTATGTATTGACGAACTTGAAGGGTACCCTTCCCATAAACATAAACGGAACAGCGATTGAAGGTGATAAAGAAACAGTAAAGCATTTTTTGAAACAACACCCTGATGTAAAGGCGTTTGTCGCGTCGGAATTTCTAATAGCTACCATGCTGGCTCAGGTCATCCACTCGATGGGGAAATCTTTAGAGGAATTCGAGATTGTTTGTTTCGACTCCATGAACGATTACCTGGGTCAACCCATCTTCACACATATTGAGCAGGATGAGAAACAGATGGGTGAATTAGCGGTGGATATGTTAATCTCTCAGCTGCATGGAACAGCAGTTCCCGAGCTGAACATTATTGAACATCGTATGGTCGTTAAAAATAACAGGTAGGGTTAATACAAGCGCAGCTCAACTAAAGCTAGGATATTGCTCAATGTGTCGAGAAGTCCCCAGGGGCTTTTCGGCACTTTTTTGATATCAGAAAGTATAAACTTCGTAGCATGGACCTTCCTGATATGGCTAGAAAAACTTCTTCTAAACGCGGTCTGTCTTCTGTGAAGTATGTCGATAGACGTTTTTCTTATGGTAAAGCTCGTTTCACATCAGGGAATTGGTTAGGAGACCGGAGATTAACGAACCTCGAAACGTCGATTTATATTTATTTATAGCCATACATCAATGTCGTAATATTGCAATTGACACGCTGTACGACGTCATATTAACATACTTAGTATAACTAGTGGATTTCTTATAACAAATTCACTTCGTTTATCATTTTCTGATTTTAATAGTTCATATCATCACTATTGTTAACGCTTACATAAATTGTGGATTTATCAGAAAATGAAGTGGATCTTATAGGAATTCAAGTTAAACGAATGAATTTAACTTAAGGGGGACTTTGAATGGGGAGATCCAAAAAATTCGCATTTCTAATTCTTGTTTACTTTCTGGTTATGTTACTACTTGTAACCGCTTGCTCAACGAAGGGAGGCTCAAGCGATCAGGCCGGAGAGGGGATTACAACGGTTACGATGTGGCATGGTCTTACCTCAATTGATTTAGATAATATGAATAATGTCGTGAAGGCATTTGAGGAGAAAAACCCTACCATCAAAATGAAATTGGTTTATACAGAATCCAGCGAGGGATCCGATCAGAAGCTGCTGACTGCAGTCGCAGGTGGCAATCCTCCTGACGTTGCACTTTTCGACCGGTTTAAGGTCGGTACTTGGGCTGCGCAAGGTTCTCTGACTGACTTATCCTCGATGGCAGCAGAATCCGGAATTCGTAAGGAAATGTATTATCCATTTGCTTGGGAGGAGTCCAGTTATCAAGGAAAGCTTTATGCAATGCCGATGGATACGGACTCTCGCCTGCTATTTTATAATAAGGATCATTTCAAAGAAGTAGGGCTGGATCCCAACAAACCACCACAAACGATCGCCGAGCTTGAAGCGGCCTCCGAAAAGTTAACCATCAAGGAAGGTAAACGTTTCAAACGGATCGGTTTCATCCCATGGTATTCGCAAGGCTGGCTGTATACTTGGGGATGGGCATTTGGAGGAGAATTCCAGGACGCTGCCACTGGCAAAATTACCGCAAATGATCCTAAAGTCGTTGAAGCGCTACAATGGATGACCGACTTCGGCAAAAAATACAATGTCGAGGATATTGCCGGATTCACAAGCGCAGCTGGCACGGAGGAAATGGATCCGTTCATTTCCGGTCAAATCAGCATGAAGATAAGTGGAAACTTTACGGTGAAGGGGATCGAAAAATTTAAGCCGGATTTAAATTACGGTGTTGCACCAATACCGACCCCAACAGGTACTGATTTTACGACATGGTCGGGAGGCGGGTCTGCTATTATCCCTAAAGGCGCCAAGAACGTCGCTGCTGCTTGGAAATTCCTCGAATTCTTAGGGAAAGAAGAGGGGCAAACGTTATTAAACGCTGACTCTCAAATTTCCGTTATCGATTCGGTTAACGACAAATACGGTTACAAGGACGATCCGATTATGAAGGAATTTATCAATATTTTGCCCAATTCACACAACCGCCCGGTTATTCCTGAAGGACAGCTGTTGTGGAATGAGTTAGCTTCCGCTACGGAAAAGGCTACCCGCGGTAACGGTACTCCGAAAGAGAACCTGGATAGAGTAACAGAGACTGTTAATAAGGCTTTAGAAAAATACGACAAATAGGGTGCTCGGTAGGCAGGGAGCGAACTCTCTCCTTGCCTATTAAAGAATGACAATTGGAAGGAGAATGCACATGGCGAAACTAGCCGATTCAGTTCAAGTAAACGCAATTCCATCGGCAAGGAAACGAGCACTCCACAGAACTAACGTGGTTGGGTGGCTGTTTGCTTCACCTTGGGCTATAGGGCTGCTATGCTTTTATGCAATTCCGATGCTAATGTCCATCTACTTCAGCTTCACTACTTACAGCATTCTGCAGCCTGGTGAATTTGTCGGAATGAATAATTATATAGATCTATTTCATGATCCTTTGTTTTGGAAATCCATATACAACACGATTTATTTTACCGTATTTTTTGTTCCATTAAGTATATTTTTCGGTGTGGCACTCGCTATGATGTTGAATATGAAGGTCAAGGGTATGGCTGTATTCAGAACGATCTTTTTCTTACCTACTCTTGTGCCACAAGTGGCTCTGGCTGTTCTGTGGATGTGGTTGTTACATCCAAACTTCGGATTGGTGAATGGGATGTTAGCGCATATCGGTATCGATGGGCCTTCTTGGCTTGGTGGTGAGTCGTGGTCCAAGCCCTCTCTCATTCTGATGTCGCTTTGGGGTATTGGGCAAGCTGTCGTTATCTACCTTGCTGGATTAGGAGACATCCCTGATGAGTACTATGAAGCGGCGCAAATCGATGGAGCTAACTGGTTTCAGAAAACGAGAAAGGTAACCCTGCCTTTGCTCACTCCCGTTATTTTCTACAACCTTGTCATGGGAATGATCGGTGCATTCCAACAGTTTACTCTTCCCTATACGTTGACCAAAGGGCAAGGAACTCCTGCAAATTCCATGACTTTTTACGTCATGTATTTATATGAGAACGGATTCAGGTATTTCAAAATGGGTTATGCCTCCGCAATGGCCTGGATCTTATTTATTATCGTTATGGCATTAACCGGAATTATTTTTATTACGTCCAAACGCTGGGTTCATTATCAAGGGAAATAAGGAGGAGGAAGTAAGGGATGAATCCTATCGCTATCAAAAGAATCAATCGTGCGTTAGCCTATTTATGTCTAATTGTTGCTTCTGCATTTTTCCTTATTCCGTTCATTTGGCTGCTTTCGACTTCTCTTAAACCACTCACACAAGTCTTTACATTCCCACCAGAGTGGATTCCGCATCCAATTCTGTGGAGTAATTATTCCCGTGCCGTTGAGTATATCCCTTTCTGGACTTATCTGAAAAATACGGCGATTATAACAATCGTTAGTACGCTTGGTGTGATCATATCCTGTCCCTTGGTTGCATATAGTTTTGCCAAATTAGAGTACCGTGGGAGAGGTATACTTTTCTTTGTTACCCTTGCTGTTATGATGATTCCCGGACAGGTGACGATGATTCCTCTGTTCCTGTTGTTTACTAAATTAGGTTGGGTAGGAACACCTCTTCCTCTGATTGTACCCCAATTTTTTGGAGTGCCCATTTACATTTTTCTATTACGGCAGTTTTTCATGGGACTGCCTGATGCCCTGCGCGAAGCGGCTCGCTTAGACGGCGCTAGTGAGTTCCGCATATATTTACAGATCATGTTTCCACTAGCCAAATCCGCCGTTTTAGCCGTGGCATTGTTTCAATTTATGGGGAGCTGGACTGATTTCATGGGCCCCTTGCTCTATTTAACCAATGAACCATCTTACACGGTTTCACTCGGATTGCAGCAATTTCAGAGTCAAAAGGGATCCGAATGGGGGCTATTAATGGCCGTATCCACCTTGATGACATTACCTATTATTGTTTTGTTCTTTTTTCTTCAAAAGACGTTTATTAGCGGCATTACATTTAGCGGTATAAAAGGTTGAACATCATTTGTATGAATTAAGCTAGCGATTCGGAACCCCAGTGTAGGTGGAGCCTTGGCCTGCGAGATGGGTTTCGATGAGGCATGAGCAAAAGCAGCCCATCCTCTGACGAGAACGAGCTGCTTATTACTTTTCTATTTCTTTTTCCATCCTAGAGTACTTATTCCCTCAAAATTGAGGTTTTTATAGGGCTATCATTCAAGTGCTGAGAATTGCAAATATGGTATCAGGTTCTCGTTTTAATGGCTAACCCACTAAACGATATAGGCCCAACAACATCGGCTCTTGTATTTGCAGTAAGGTTTTCTGCTGTGACTGTGTAAACATGGGAACCGGCTATTACATTTCTATCTTCTGCCTGGAACGTAACTGCATAATTTTGTTCAGAACCACTAGATTCGATACCTTGTTGGGTGTTGAAAATCTCTCTTCCATCGCGGAAGACTCTAAAGAGTATTTGCGCAATGCCAGTGACACCTCGAACACCAACGGTTGCTACTAAATCTACCCGATTAGGTTGAGCATTGACTGGAATCCGTAAAGTGATTGTTGCAAGGCGAGATCTTGCTGGTGAACGCCGGATAATAAATGAGTTTGCTAAGTTGAACCTACGGCGCGGCTGTACGGCAGCTTTATCAAGAATACGTACCAAAATATCAACTCCTCTTGTTTGATATCTTCAAGATATGTTGGACACAAAGAGAGTGATTGGACAATGATATAAGATGTGTGTTCTCACTTGGTCTGTACTACTTTTTCACCTTAACAATATTCAAAACCATTGGAAGGTCGTCTGATTCCCTCATAGGGATGAGGGGGCCTTCTTTTTTTTCCTTACAGTGCTATTTTTTTATCATTGAAGCTGATCTTTATTTATTTTTCCATCAACAATTTCGATGATGCGATTGCATCTTTTGGCGACTTCCAGATCATGCGTTACGATAATGACGGTTTTTCTTTCCTGATGGAGCTGCTGCAAGAGATCCATGATCTCCTCTCCGGTTTTTCGATCCAGATTTCCAGTCGGCTCATCGGCCAGAATTAATTCAGGTTCTCCGACCAAAGCTCTCGCGATGGCAGTCCGCTGCTGTTGTCCACCCGATAGTTCGCATGTGCTCCTTCAAACCGACTTTTTCAATATACAGCTGGGCTTTGGTGACTCGGTCTTTATGTTTTGATTTTCGGTAGGTGAGGGGCAGTGCCACATTATCAAGAACGGAATAGTCCTTTAACAACGCAAAGAATTGAACCCTAGTATATTTAACAGTGTACTTTTACCAGAACCAGAAGATGAGTTATCATATACGTAGTTCAGATACTGGGCCGAATGTTTAGTGTTTACGAAGTACATAAATTAGCTGTTAAGCGCAACTTCTGAAGGACATATTTAAAAACGATTTAAGAGTTTCTGAAGGTCTGATCAGATTGTCGAAGTGGATTCGGAATCGAAGCGCGCCCTGCGAGAGTAAATCAGACGAGGCGAACTCGAGCACGAGGCAAATACTTCATAAGTTTTAAGCAGAGAAAGATATAACAGAAAGATTGATCGAACGCATAAAGAAATTTTAAATTGGTATGCCACGAAGAAGAATTAAGAAATTAGATGTTAAGTCAGTATAAGACTAGTGAAGTCAATTCAGGAAGACAGAAGCAACGCTTAACATAATATTCACGCTGCGGACATTCGTCCTGGGTCCGGCATTCGCTGGACACTCAAAGAAGTGGAGTCAGGCGGAGAACCCTGCACCACCTAACCGCATCGTGGCCGGATGATCTGGGAGGCTAAGATAAGATCTATCTGATCCTCCCAGACTTCCTTAAGGTGGTGAGGGTTCGTGAATGCAATAAGGTTAAGTGAAATTACTGAAGGGAGGGAGCGTACTTGATTTTAGAATATTTAAATAAATACGCCCAGAAGGCATATCGAGAGATTACTTCAATAATAACTTCTCCTACTTTTTTGTTTTCTAACGATCCTGCTCTAACGAGAGATGAAGCAAACTATAATTACTTGTACATTCATGGATTCAATAGACTTATAAAGAATAATAGAATATCTTCAGATCAATTGATTGAAGTGTTTTCTTTGCTAGAGCAAGAAATAGAGGCATATCTTACGAAGCACTACACAGGTAAAAATTTTATATATTACTTGAATGCGGATGCTCTAGTGCCGACATTTACAATAACGATTGTATCGCATTATGAAGGTATGGAAGTAAAAGAAAGTGTATCTTTAGTTGAATTAATTGATTGGTACAAACAGAATGCATGTTTTGATGGATTGGAGATAATTACGAGACAGATAAATGATGAAAGTAAAGAAGCAGAGTCTAAAGAAGTTCTTCCAGATTCAGTAAAAACATATACAAAGATAATTAATACCTAGATAGCATTTCAAAGAGGTTAGTAACTCCGCTTAACATAATTTCACACATCGGGCATACGCCCTCGGTCCGGCAGATGAATTTCGAGGAAGTGGAATCAGTCGGACACATCCGACTACGTTGGACGTCATGAGTACAGGAATGTTACCTGAAAGATCGGCTTAAAAATTAATAAGTAAGTCAACGATGATATCGTTACAATTAGAATCTTAAACCGATTGGAGATAAGATTATGACCCGCCTTTTAATCATGACGGTTGGAAAGACACATAGTGGGAAAACGACGTTTGCAAAAGAATTAGAATCAATATTACAACAAGCTGTTGTGATAGATCAGGACAACCACGCAGAATTTATAAATAAACACTATAAGAAGCTGCGTCCCACAGAAGGGCCAAATCATTTGAAATTTACTGTAACAAATTCAATTGTTGAGTATGCTGTAGAGCAAAGTAACTTTGACATCATCTTAAGTAATTCAAACTTAAATCAGCCAGCTCGATCAAATGTCCTCGGATATTTTCGTGAAAAAGGATTTAAATGTATTATTGTCTCATTTGATTTACCCATTGAAGTGTTGAAAGAACGAGTAGTACAAACACAGAGAAGTAAGGCTATCTTTCGAAGGGCGTCGAGCTTTATGGAAGTGTTAGAACGACAAGAAAAGTCGAAATCGGATGAACCTACCAAAGAGGAAGCAGATCATGTATTTGTTATTAAGAATCAAAAGGAGGTTATTGAAGTGATTCAAAACATTAAAACAAATGAAATGAATGAGGCCAATGATTATTTTATTGAAACGATGGAACGTGAAGAATTGGCCGATTTTATCGACAAGGCGGCTAGGCTGGCTGGATTAGACGCCCAAGAGGATGAAGATATCACGGAAGAATGGAGAGAGTGGTAGGTTGGTGAAAAAAGAGAGGGGATGGTATTCATGGATCAACAGGAATATGGCCGCTATTTATTAGCGATGGGCGGAGAAGAATTTGAGCCAGCAGAAGATGAGCAGGTTGAAGCAGACCATCTCTACGGATTTTTTCAGTGGTTTATGCCATCGGGAGCAGGCGTTGAACGTGTGTTTGAGCCGATTCCAGACGGTCAGCGTTTTCTGGACAGCATACGTCTGATCTATGAGATGTTGAATCCAGAGGAATTCGCTGGCGAATATGTGCCGGGTTATTTCAATGGTGGACATGAGGATGCTTCCTTGGAAACGCTCCGTGGTCTAGGGGAGGAACTAATTCAAAGATTGAAGAGTCTGTTCTCCATGGTGCCGGAGGATGATGAAATAGCGGACGTAGCTAAGGAAGCATACGAGGCTTTGGCATGTGTAAAGGAAGTGGTTGTATTACCGCCAGGGGAAATTGGCAAGTTAGAACAAAGACTGATTCAAGGCACGGATGAAGAGGATAGCGAGGTCGTTTACGAAGCGCTTGGCGACCTCCTTCGCTCACGCAAAGATTACAATGAAGCTATCGAAATATTGAGCGAAGCCTACTATTCCATCGCTTGCGATTATTGGGTAGCCTATTACTTGCAATGGCCCCGCTATCAAGGTTTGCAGGAAGCAGAAAACTGCCTGTATCCTTACTTTGAGTTATATCGCTATGGCTATAATCTTCATTGGACTCAAACGAAGCTATTCATCGGCAGACGTTAAAACGTTGCGATTGTTTTTATGATCGACTGATGTGGGGTGAATACTGGAAGGGGCGAAAATATGTTTGCTGATCTTTTTAACAGACTGGGTATTACTTTATCTGCTGCAATTGTTGAGGAGTTAGAAGTCCATCTTCAGAAACAGAAGCATCACAAATTCTTGTTCAGATTAATGCAGTCTGAAGAGATCATTGAATTACTGGATGATATGGCTGGAATAGAGGTATGTCACAATATGATTCCTTTATGGACAGATGATCATTCGAACTACATAGGCTTACATGTGCAAGGTGCATGCCAAAACAGAGTAAGTTATATCAGTCATGAGGAGACGGATATAGCTCCAGCTTATAGAAGTGTAAGTTCATTCATACGTGAACTGAAACGAAATCCTCATCAGGATTGGGATGAATTGAAGAAAGACTATCCCAGCGATATCGAACTCAGTAGAGATCAGATAAATGAAGACTTAACTTGTATTCAGGAGTTGAACGATGTAATTGAGTCTGATCAACGATTAAATGAGGATGTTCGTTGTCAGTACATTTATTGCATTATGGCATTAACCCCGAAAAGCCATCTGAATTCTCTGATGAAATATGTAGATGATGAAGATATGTATGTTCAAGAGAGAGCATGCGAGATTATGGGGTTCCATCGTTACACGCCGGCTAGAGAAAAATTAGTAGAAGTCTCCAAAGAAGGAATGCACAATGGGAAATTAGCGGCCAAACGAGCATTAGCCCAAATGAGAGAACAACGAAAAGAAGAATGAAAGATGAGTAGATAGTACGTTTACTCAAATATGGAGGCGTTTATTTTGAAATCGACTGAGGTTTTACAGCAATTTATGAATCTTTAATCAACTGAACGTATACGCAGGCAAACCTGTTGGATTGGACATGATCCGCGAGGTAGAGGAGCGGGATAACTTCTCTGTTCAGTCAGGGGATATTGTTCTGATTGACTTTGGCTGGGATCACTATTATAAGCCGGACGCCAGCGGCAACGAAAGAGACTGGTGAGGGAAAAATGAACCGGGTTTAACCAGTGAGGTGTGCCAATACTTTTACGAGTCAGGCATTAAAACCATTGGAGCAGATACACCGGGAGTAGATATTTGTATGGTGAACGGAGAGATCCTAGGCGCCCCAGGTCATGTTGAATATTTTTTGCCCAACCACATTCTAATTATGGAGGGGTTCAGCAGAATGAACCAGGCTCCAGCAACAGGCATATTCATGGCACTTCCTTTGAAGATTAAAAATGGATCGGGCTCGCCTATTCGTCCAATTTTGTTGGCGTAATTTCCTAATACCATGTGAAGAAAGCCAGCAGAGAAGGAGTTTTATCATTATGAAGATAGAACCTAATAAAGAGTTTGCTTGCAAGCTCGGTATTATGCTCGATAGTAAATTAATCTGGTACAAACACTTTCATCCTTTTTGTGATGACATTATCCTTGAGTACAAGAAGCCGCCATACTGGATCATAGAATTAGCTACGGTGCGTTATCAAGGCAGTGCTATTGAAATCGTTAACAGATACATTCATTCAGAACCTTTTATTGATTATTACCGTATGTCATTATTTGATCAATACATTGCTTGTTTGTACATAAAATACGACAGAAGAGAAATATCTTGGGCCAGTTTTTTGCTGGAATCTGGTCAGTATGCTGACAGTTGTGAAGCAGTGAAAGAACCTTGTGAATACTTCTTTGAATTATTGAATGAATATGAAGCCGAAGAATTCAGCATTGAGCTTGAGTATAAGCAAAGAGAAGAGATACAGGGTAAGTTTCGGAACGAGATTATTGAAATGCAGGCGATTTATGATGTGTTCAGGGATTGTTTTAAACAATATATTATGAAGGAAAGAGAAGTATCAAATAAAATTGGCAGATGATTTCGTTGAAAAAATGATTCATGGGACATATAGCTTCGAACCAAAAGAAATAAAGGAGTGAAAAACATAACATTTAAAATAGAAATCACTGACAAGGAAGAGATAGAAACCTTTTATTCGATTCTGGTTCTAGGGTGTATAACAGCTATAAGGGAAGGCCTTATGAATTGGGATCAAGCGGAAGAACGATTATTCGGCCCAAATACATTAGCGAAAATAGAAAATCTAAGCCTTCACTCAACCCTTATCGAGATTACAAGTCAAGGCATGATGGAAATGAGTTTGCTTCAGCGATTAAATGCGATACATTATGAGAAATCACTAGACGAAATAGAAAAGCTTTTGAGAACGTTCTTAATAGAACAGAAAATTACTGAAGGGACTTGGAAACATTGGATTAAATGAGTTGGAAATTTTTTTGGTATGTGATTTGAATGGCAGCACCAATTCTAATGATAAGAGTGATTGATGTGGAACGAGGACTCATTATATTTTTGAACGGAACGTCAAGCTCGGGGAAGACGAGCATCGCGGTGGAATTGAAAAATCAGGGAGAGATTCCATTTCACCATCTATCTGTAGATCAATTTTTCCAAAATTATGATCAGTTCATCGATACTACATATCCAGATATGAAACCAACAAGAGAATTGGAAGCCAATGTGATGTCAGACATCCTTTTCGGCCCGATTGGCTCATTGTACTATGCAACCATTAAACTGTTTTCGGAGCTGGGTTTAAATGTCATCGTGGATACGGTCATCAGCAATGACAAGTGGTTTAACGATTTTTATGATGTGCTTGCTGATTACCCGATCATGTTTGTAGGTGTACATTGCTCCAAAGAGGAACTCACCAGAAGAGAGCAGAGCAGGGGAGATCGCGCGATTGGACTTGCCCATTCCCAGTTCGACTACATATACTCCTATGATGAATATGATCTGGAAGTGAATACGGAAGAGCTTAGTTCAGCTGAATGTGCGGAGAAAATATTAAGTTATATGAAGTCTAGTCAGGAATACTCGGCATTTAAGAAATTAAGTAGAAGAGAGATTCGTGTTTCATAGAAATTGAATGTCTCAGATTGCATCTTACGCATAGGGACTATTGTCCATTTGGTCCTTAGTCAGGTTAGAAGTTACCAAAGAGATAGACGTCTGTTACCTAACAAGAATTTCACCTCGTACCTCCCTGTTGTCGATTCACTTTAAAAAGTAAATAACTCTGCACACGAATATGTAAAAATTTACAATTCTAAAGACTTATTGATATTTTTATGATATGACTCATTATCAGTATTAATATCTAATTTAACAACGATTAATTCCTCCTATGGAAAAATAGTGTAAATTAATATAAATTTAGAATATAAACTATAAGGAGGGATATTGTTGAAAAAGATTCTTGTAAAAGGATTCCTTTTATTAACATCTATGTTAGTAGTTCTAGGAATGCTTCCTGTGGGGCAACCTACGGCTAGTGCAGAGACACAATACACTACTCATGAGATATCATCGGAAGTGGAGATTAGTGTGCCTGACTCGGTCTATGGGAATGATGAAGATTTAATGGGCGGTGTACAATTACAAGAAGGCTACACAATACCTTATTCAAATCGATTCACCCCTAGATACACTTACTCCAAACTATTGTTCCAAATTTATATGGCAAGCTTTTTACTATGGAGAGGGTATTGATATTACTGATAAAGGTAAGACTGGTGATACTAATTTTTTTGTAACCCCTTCAGCGTTTACTAAGTCTAACCATTTTGTTTATACAACCTCTTTTAAAGCTGTGCGCAACTAATAATGTAATAAAAGTTACACAGAAACTCTGACTTTTCAAAAGTTAAAGAGTTTCTTTTCTTTATAGATTAAAGTTGATTTGATAGAATTAATGCTAATATTACCGTTAGGAGGTTTATATGAAGAAAACGGGAAGCATAAAAATGATTCTGAGCGGTGCTATAATTCTAATCTTATTATTAATAGTCGGTTTTTATGTATTCTTACAGTTCAAATACAATTCTCTTGAAGCAAGCCTAAAAGAACACCTTATAAATGTCGAGGGATATAAAGAAGAAGAAATTGTTAGTATAGAAGCTAAGTTGAGTTCTATGCCTAAATATCCTGTATATGTTGTATTTTCAGATGATCCAGAAACTAAATATATTTTTACGGATGGGGATGGAGAGGTTCCGAAGTGGCATCAATTAGATCCTAAGACTCCTCAACGTTTAAAAAACGGCCAAGAATGATTCATATCACCGTCAACCTAACCAATAATAAGAAGACCTTTCTAAACGGCGACTTTTTCCAGATATGTTGGAAGAGGTCGCCGAATTAATTTTAGAATCTCTCCTTGATAAATGTTCAGCGCATAGCAGCAATAAGGTTGAAGAAGTAGAAGACGTGCTCGTCTTTGACAAATGAGGAATTATCAGGAGACAGAACTCCATTCTACTGAACAGTATGCTTTATTGAGAGATGCCATATAGTTAGACTTCTATTACGATTTCAGGGTGCCAGATGTCAAAAGCGAGCTACCTATTTATCAGAGATAGGGAGGACATAGAATGGAAACTAAAATGCTGTTGTCCCTACTGTTAAAGATTACACATGTTTCGAAAGCATCGGAAAGGTCTTCTGATTCCCTATGGGGTGAAGAAAGGCCTTCCTTTTTTGTTTTTTAGAGAACACGGGGAAACATAACTCGTTTAATCAAGAAGATTTTCGATGAAGGAACGTATCAATTACAAAGAAGAGTCTAGAGTCTAATCACTTCAATCAAGCATGAGCTCTGTCACCATCAGCATAAATATTTCCTGCTCGTTAATTTTTATTCAAAAACGTAACCGCATGGACTATCATATACACAGATACAGGTTGGAATGGGGAGAGTCTATGAATCCAGAAGTCCATATACAACAAATGTTACAGACGATCATTGAAAAAACACAATCTATCATTAACGATAAACGCAAGCAATCTTTCGGATCTCTGGAGTATTTCTTGGAGCACATTCTAGAGTATCGGGATGAACAGCAATACATGACAGATGAGTGGCATATCCGTACACCACGCTGGCTAGGAGAGTATGGAAATACGCCGGAGGAAGAAGAGCTTCTTTCAGACATCTACCGACTGCAAGCGTATATTGCTGAAAATTTAAAGGGCGGATAAGCAGCTCATGATGTCGCTTTAGTCCGGCTCAAATGTCGCAAAAGTACATGGTAACCCAATACGGAGATCGTATATACTCTCTTTATGTTTCGATAATGAAAATCATTATCAGTAATATACATAAGGGGGATTCATCATGAATCAAGGAACAAAGGGGCAAGTGGCTGGAAGCAAGGGCTATGCTGCTCACAAATCACGATTATTCATGGGCTTGATGTTGGCCCTTATTCTAGTCTTGACGGCTTGCGGTGCCGGAACAGGTACAGATAGCGGCAAGCCTTCGGCGACCAAGCCAGCGGAGACACCTGCGAATTCAGAAACGCAGACGGACGGAGCTTTTCCTGTAACGATCACTCACATGAAGGGTGATCTGACGTTAAACGAAAAACCAAAGAAAATTGCAGTGCTTGATGTTAAGTTTCTGGATCAAATGTTAGCGGTTGGCGAGAAGCCGGCAGGCAGTGTTATTGCAGGGGGCAATACTGATTTTCCAGAATACTTGGGCGATCAGCCGAGTGATGTACAGGTTCTGGGCACACGGGACGAGCCCAATCTGGAAGCAATTGTGGCGTTGGATCCGGATATGATTATCATGACGGACTTCCAGGAGAAGCAGTATGAGAGTGTAAGCAAAATTGCACCTACCCTCGTACTCGACTTCTACGAAGACTGGCGTGATACGTTAGCTACGGTGGCTAAGATTACTGACAAGCAGGACGAGGCAGAGACGGTACGTAAGGCTTATGAGGACAAAGTCGCTGGACTGAAGGCGAAGCTGTCAGAGGAAATGGGCGATGAAACGGTAGCGCTGATTCGTCCGAGAAAAGAAGGCATTCGTGTCCATGGGATCGAGCACCGCACAGGCGGCATTTTGTATCAAGACCTGGGCTTGAAAATGCCGGCACTCGTTGAAGGAATCAAGGATGATACTTCTGTTGAAATTTCCATGGAAAAGGTTCCTGACATTGGGGCAGATCGTTATTTTGTACTGTCGGATGAGCTGTTTGCGGCAGAAGCAGAAGCTATGGTGAGTAATCCCGTGTGGAAGTCCCTGGATGCTGTGAAAAATAACCGTACGTATGATGTAAACTCAACACTGTGGATTGCATACTACGGACCGCTTGCGATTAATCTGATTGTAGATCAGGCAGCGGAAGCCCTGCTCGGATCGAATTAATATGAACCGATATCTCTCGACAGACTTATGGAAAGAGACGGTAGAGGATCATTCGATTTTGCTTGGTGAGCCGCCTGAACATAGTGTCCGTACCATTGCTTTGAGTGAGCTGCATGACGAAGAGGCATGTCGAGAGTACATCCGCTGGTTTCAGAACTATATCGATGCGCCTGACATGAGAGTGGCAGCCTCCATGTTAGCCAAACGGCTTGGCTATCTATGGACGACTCCGCTCGTGACCGCGATGACGTTTCATCATCAGCATGTAACCTTTCAACTGGAGAACAGCTTTCTCTATCATCCGGCGCTCTCAGATGATGAGGGCGGTACACGTTTTCCTTTTCTAGCGGTGGATGGGCTTAAGGCAGAAGAACTAATGGGAGACAGGGCAGTGTGGCGGGAAAAAGCGGTCCAGGAGATGTTTGCGGTACAGCTGACACCTCTGTTAAAGACACTTGCTGCGATTGCACCTCTTTCGATGAGCATTCTCTGGGAGAATATTATGGTACGGATTAGCCGACTATTCGCTCCTGATGAAGATGATGCTGGGCAGGTAGGTGCGCACATCCAGGCGGACTTTTCATATTTGACGCGAGCGGCATCCGGGCAGGTGTTCGGTGTAAGAAAGAATCCGTTGACCCGGTTCACAGATTGTACAGATAATGTACCCGTTGCGAAAAGCGAGCGGATCACCTGTTGTTTGTATTACCAGATGTCAGGGGAATATTGCCGGAAATGTCCGAAAATTGACAATGAGAAAGAATCTCAATTAAAATGACAACAGCAACAATTTTACCTATGCGATTGTCAGGAGATGAGAGAAATGCCGCTGCAAGAACAGACAAGTGGTTGGAGTGATACGGCGATCAAGATGCTTGACGGGTATAGCGGTACTTTGCAGACAGGCAGCGTTCTACGCGAAACGGATTTAACTTCAAATGTCTTGCTGCTGGCATGCGGAGGGGAAGGGGAGCTTGCAATGGATGGCGAGGGTTGCCACATTGGAGCTTCTTTTGCCTGTCATGTGGTGAAGGGGGCATCCTTTACGCTGACGGCCAGATCAGAGGACATTCATTATATTGTCATCATGTACAAGGCTTCTTCCATGGAGGGAGCCTCTCTTGTTATGCCTTCGTATCGTAAACACCCATTGCAAACTTCGTTTGTTCAGAATCCGGTAACCCAAGCCGAATGGATTGAGAATGCGGAAAAAATCGTTGTTAAGTGGCGCCGCGGCGAAGGGCTGGAACGGTTTTATGCCAACGCGCTACTCCAGGGCATGATCTACGAGCTGATCATGGAGTATGAATGTGGTCAAGGCGGAGCGGAGTCCGACATGGTGGATGTGGTCGCTTCTTATATCACATCGCACTATCGCCAAAACCTGGAGCTGAAAGAACTGGCAGCCCTTGCGGGATGCAGTGTAAGACAGTTGCAGCGACGATTCAAACATGAGAAGCAGCTGGGACCGATGGAGTACGTCATTCAGCTGCGGATGGAGAATGCATCGCGGATGCTGCGTCATACGGATACTTCTATCGGCGAAATTGCAGACAAAATAGGCTACCGTGACATGTATTATTTCAGTAGGGCGTTTAAGAAATATTATGGCGTTCCCCCGCTGCGTTATCGTCTTGCTGCCGCTTCGAAAACAGATGCAGACTATGCAAATGCTTTACTGCAGAATCGCACGGCTTCATCGTATGAATCAGCCCAAGGTACGGTGATCTGCCATATGCGAGGAGAGTATACGGTCACCGAATTACCACAGCGTATCGCCGTACTGGATGTTCAATATGCCGATCATCTGCTGGCGCTCGGGTTGTCTCCGGCAGGAAGTGTAGGAGTAGGAAGTGCAGTGTTAACGTTCCCTCAATCACTCCGGGCAGAACTTCAGCATACCGAATTACTAGGCACGTATGAATATCCCGATCTGCCTGCGGTGGAACGACTGTCGCCGGACCTAATTATTTGCACCGAAGTGCATGATCAGCACTATGAACGGCTATGTGCGGTCGCTCCAGTTCTCATGTTTAAGCGCAATGAAAGCTGGCAGACCATTCTAAGCCTGTTTGGTGAACTGACAGGTAAACGAGCAGAGGCAAAGCGTATACTTGCGGATTATCAACGCCGAACTGCTTTGCTGTCCGAAGAACTGGCTCCGGTACTGGCAGGCAAAAGCGTAGCCCTGGTCCGTCCACTGGATTCTCTCGTTCGCGTACATTCTGCCGCTCATCGCACAGGTGCTGTGCTGTACCGTGATCTAGGTCTGCCTGTTCCGTTATTTGTGGCAGACACCTCCGACACGGCGTATCATATCTCGGTTGATAGACTACCGGCTGTCCAAGCCAGCCACTACTTTTTGCTTAGCAATGAACTCATGCAGGAAGGCATATCCGTGACAGAGCAACGTGTCTGGGGGATGCTCGATGAGGGTGAGCGACAGCAAGTACACTCGGTCGATGCCGCCACATGGATCGGCTGTTATGGGCCGATGGGGATTAATGGGATTGTGGATCAGATTGCGGAGGCGTTGTTGGCTTGAGTAGCCGCTTTTCATGAGAAAAAAATAAAAGAAACTGACCCGTAGTTAATGGAAGTGCGTGCGAGCAACCATCCACCCACCTAAGGGAATGGTTTCTTTGTATATTCTACATATTTGATGAGAACATATTGGACTAATTCGGGTGTTAATAATGCAGGTACGTTATATGAAATCAGGGGTATATGTTAAAATGAAAGAAAGTTGATCTATTAAGAAAAACAGGAGGTATAACACATGAAATGGCAGGAAGTTAGAGAACTGTTCCCTGACCAATTTGTTCTGGTTTCTATCAATCATTATCATGAGGAAGATAACAAAAAAATCGTAGATGAAGTTGCACCAATTCGCACCGTATCAGAAGAAGATGCGAATAAAGAGTTTTTTCGAGTAGAGCCTGGTAACGTTGTATATCATACTTCGAATCAAGACTTTGTGATTCATCTCCGTAAAGATCCATTAATGAGAGTGAGACGTAATACGAATGGAAATTAACTATGATGACAGCTAATTACAACGTCACTTACCGTTACATTTAGAGGAAGAACACTGAAAATAGATGATGTCATTATAGACACTGGGTCTTCCCATACGATCATTAGTCCTGATGTTTTGGAGGAAATCGGCGTGACTTACGAAACAGGAGATTCAATTTTTGAAGCATACGGGATTGGAGGAAGTATTCCTTTCTACACCAAAATCATGGACAGGATTGTGATAGGCACAAACAGCATTGAGAATATAGAGATCGATGTAGGCATATTGCCTAAAGATCATAAAGGTCTTCTCGGATTGGATATTCTGAAACAACAGAATTTTATTATTGACTTGAAGAGATTAGATTTACATAAGTGAATTTCAAAATTTAATTCATTTGGCTGGCTATACATGAGATTACTAAGAGAGTCTGGTTTCAATCATGTTGTTATAGGGAAAGTGGAGATGGAGGATAGACAGTCCTATGAACGAAAAAGTTAAAGGGAAATTAAAAAAGCAATTTGTATTCATCATATTATTTATTTTTATCATTGGAATTCAAATAATTGCCAAAAATTACTTAGTGAATCATCCCCCTGCATGGACAACTGGATTATCAATTTTTTGTTTTATTATATTTTGTATACTTGGACTACTGACCTACCTTGATCTCAAAAACCAAGAACAGTTCGTAACAATTGGGCAAATCGTAGATGTGAATAAGAATAAAAATATTATTATAGTTAAAGGATTGGGACGAGGTAATCGTAAAATATTAATAAAAGATAGTCACATCGTGAATTTGAATCAGCCAAATCAACTAATTGAAATAACGAGATTAAAATATACAAAAACGATAACGAAAATAGTATATAAAGACCAAGAGATATATCCTTGATCAAGTAATTGAAGAAGTGTGGTACTTTACATAAAAATAGAGGATATATTGGATATACGTCTAAGGTAGAAGGAGAGATTGTAAATGAACAACATAAATTCTCATAATTGCAACCTAAATATAAGGTATGATCTGCCTGATGAGGTATGGGATAAAGTTTCTAAAGTATATGAGAGTATGCAAGGGTGGATAGGTTATAAAAGTGGAATTCCATATTGGTTTGGGTATGAAGGGGATGATGTTTTTATTGAAGCATCTGTTGAGCCTAGTGGATTATCATTTTATGCACAGATGAATAACGATGATTGGATGTCTTGGATAGAAACATTTAAGTTAGAAGCGTCAAAAGTGTTGGGTTTTGATGTTGGTGAACCTGAAGATGGATATATGTGATGAAAGCCCAGTTACTTCTCCCAATGATGCCCTTTCGCAACAGGAGAGATGGATCTCAGACTTGGTGGAAAGATTACTTTCGATGATGGTGAAGGAACGACATATGAGAGGACCATTACAGAGTTAGAAAAGCCATATGTATTTGGTTTCCGTGAAGTTGATGATCTGGTTAACCTTTCATTGCAGGAAGAAGATAAAGGATGTCGAAAGATCTTTACCCATACGTTTAACGATGATTCATGGGCAGTGAATACCGCCGCAGGATGGCATCGGTGTCTGGATGTGTTGGTCCAAATCATTAATGGTGAACCCATTCAGTGGCATGATAACTCAACTGAGTTTGGTGAAATCTATAGTGAAGCATTCAATATGGAAGGTTAACAGAATAAAAAAGTTATTCCAATACAACACCCCACCTATACGTAGTTCAGATATCAGGAAGGATGTGTGGTATTTACGAAGTACATACATAGATTAGATGTTATAGGAAATCAGCAAACACATAAAGAAAATTTATTTTATTTAACATATTTTTTTGTGAGGAAGTGATTGAGTGAATAAAGACATTCTACTTGAATGGGATAGTAAGCATAGTGCAATGAAACGCACGAGAGAACATTACTGGAAGACCTATGGGAAGTGGCGTGATGAAAACAAAGGCGATTATCATGATACTTTTAAGGGCAAATTATATGATGAATTTATAAGTCTTGAAGAGCGTGCCATATACCTAAAATATAGTTTTAACACAACAGAAGCCATGGTATTTTGCTCGATTAACATCTTTTACATAGAAGAGCATATAGGAACCTATGATATAGAGTTCTTTTTGAACGGTGAGATCGCTGATGATTATCTCGATTTTGGAAACGTATTATTTAAAGATCGGATTATTAAAGTAAAGCATAATTTGAAGACTGCAAGAAGCGCTCTAAAACTAGGACTTGAAGTATCAGACATTTTGAAAATCACAGAAATCCCACTCAAATATATAGAATTATTAAAAGAAAAATATAGTTGATATAAAGGGAATGGTACAAGAAGGATTGGTGATTCGAAGAAGCCGCTGACATCCTATAACATAATATTCACGCTGCAGACATTCGTCCTGGGTCCGGCAGTCGCCGGACATTTCAGCATACGCTGGATCGTGAATACAGGAACGTTAACTGAAATACTCAAGAAGGTGAAAACAATAAGACCTAAATTCGTTCCACTAATTATTCCAAATGATTGGAAAGTCGTGTGGAATAACTTCACACAAGCTGAACCAGATCATTTTGTTGATGAGGATTCCTTCATGTTTGGGAGTTCCAAGAAGACATTTTTTACTTCAGAAATGAGAAGAAAAAAAGAATATTAGATCTTGGATGGTACCCTGCCCATCAACCTGAAGGACAGTATACAGTCATGCTGATTCGAATAAAAGAGATTGAAAATCATACAGAAGATGAACTAAACGAAGACTGGGGAAATCCTCTTTTAACGTACAAAACCAGAAATATCAATGAATTAGAAAAGAAAATAAATTGGATATTGAAAGAAGTGAGTGAAGACAGATTGTAAGGATATTCAAGGAGGCTGAGTACTTTAGTTAACATTAAATTTACGCATCGGGCATACCCCCTCGGTCCGACTGTTGCCGGACACCCAGCATAAGCTGGGTGGTGAATACAGCATCGTTAGGTGAAATCCAGCTAGACATATAAATTGAGGAGATTCCAAGATGGAAAGAACGAATGTAAAAGTAGAATTCAGTATATTTGGAGATCAATTTGACCTCAATATAATTACAAATACGTTGTTAATTCCCCCCACAAGAACTTGGCTCAAAGGCGATCCTATACAGAGAGATCTATTCCGTAAAGAAACGTGTTGGGAGCTAGCTACAGAGTACGAAGAATCTTTGGATATCAATGATCAGATCGATAAGGTTAAAATTCTGATTCAGGATCGAAAAGATCAAGTAGTAAAATTAATTAGGCAGAACAATCTTGAATGTAAGTTTGAAGTCGTAATTAATATTGAGAATAATGAAAAGCCAGCAATGTATTTAAACAAAGATACCATAAAGTTCATCTATGATTTAGGGGCGGAAATTGATTTTGACTTATACATTTATAGCTAAGAATTGAAAATATAAGACTCAAAGAAGAGCAGGACATCACCCAACATAATATTCACGCTGCGGGCATTCGCCTTGAGTCCGGCATTCGCCGGAATACCTATTTAAAAGGACTTAGGAAATATCCACAGATTAGATTAGCGATTGCACTTGAACTTGCAAATATGGATCTTCAAGGTGTGATTAATTGCAAAAGTGATTAATTATCCGAAATTGACGAAAACATATCTAATAAAGAGGTGTATCTTTATGGAAAGAAAAAAAGATGAAAAAAAAGAGATGGATGTAATTCCAGAGCACCATAGCCCTGTACGACATATCCTTAATGAAGCAAACGGACTACCGAACAATCAATTTATAGATTGTTTTAAGAAAGCTGCAGATACTCCAGATGCATATGTAATTATGGAAGGTGATGATGGAGGACAAATCTACTTGTCTTGCCCTATGAAACTAGTCAATTGCAGTGAGGAGACATTACATACTCTATTAAAAGATTTAGATACCATTGCATGGGACTGTAATGAGGGAGACGGCCAAGGACTATTTTACGAAAAACACTTTCCTGGTGATGGGATTAGTGGAGGTATGGGGGGAGGAGATGTTGAGGAAGGACTATGGATTCATGAAGAATTTATAGATTTACAATTATATGATGAAATTCATGAAGTCATATTAGGCAATAAAGAAAGAATAACAAAGCAATAAAATGAATGAATCATAAGACCCATCAACATCGGATAACAAAGTGTTCATGTGGATGGGCAATCGTTCGCTCCAATCGATTATTTATTGGTATGTTGACCCGGAAATTGACGACGAAGGAATAATCAAATTACATATCGTTTCTGAGGATAAGAAGTTACTCGTTACTTATGAAGTGGGACAACACAGTATTAAGAACAAGACCCCATATATAGTCATCATCGGAGAAGAATTTGAAGGCTGGACAACAGAATATATAGGATACAGAAGAGTACTAACGCCGAAATGGAGCGATGAGATCATCACGCCAAAATTGATAGGTGAAATCATTGATTGGTGCCTCTTGAAAGATAAAGAAATAAACATCGTAAATTGGAAAGGTGAAATTCTCCGACCTCTCTCCTGAATGGAGTATAATTGCAGTTGAAAAAAATTTAGAGTCATGTGGACTCTTTTGAAAACGCATACGTGAAAACAAGAGAATGTAATTACATTTAAAATAAAAGGAGAGAAGCAAATGCAGATGAATCGTGGACATCACACGGTAAACAAAGTAATCGCTTGTGTTCTTTCATACATATTTATCATTATGGCAATAGCAGTACCTGCCCACGCTGATGAGAAATAGGTTGAGACTACACCATCCAGGATTCCTTTATCCAAATTAGAGGAAACGATTGATGCTTATGTTGCTTCGTATGAGAAGTATACCGCTGCCGTTTCGGTTGTGGCTATCAAAGACGGTGAAACCATTGTGAATAAGGCATATGGTTACGCGGATATTGAGAATCAGCGAAAGGCGGATACCTCTACGGTTTTTGAATGGGCTTCCATCTCTAAACTGCTGGTCTATACGAGTGTGATGCAGCTTGTCGAACAAGGAAAGCTTGATTTGGAGAAGGATATCCAGGAATATCTGCCAGATGGATTTTTCAAAAAGCTGAAATACGATGATCCAATTACCCTAATGAACCTGATGCATCACAATGCAGGTTGGGAAGATCAAACGGCGGCCGAGGTGTTTTATTACTCCGAGGATGAAATGTTAGAATTAGGAGAAACGCTGCGTAAAAATGAGCCGAAACAGATATACAAACCGAATAGCATAGTGAGTTATTCGAACTACGGCGTAGGTCTAGCTGGTTACATCGTGGAAGAGATAAGCGGCCAACCTTTTTATGAATATGTTAATCAACATATTTTTGAACCGCTTCATATGAACGACACTACGGTTCATCCAACGGGGCAAGATCATCCAGACCTAGTACAAAGAAGAAATAAGATTGAAGGGTATACAAAAGATTTGAAACTGATCCCTGAGAACAGAGTATACGTAACATTTTATCCTACAGGGGCGGCTATAGCAGAAGATTTAGGAAAATTTCTTGCAGCGCTGATGCCAGTAGATGATAGCAATGTATTATTTAAGAACAGGGATACGTTGAACGAAATGTTGTCAACAAGTCTATATTATGAAGGTACTTCCACTCCGCGATTTGCGCATGGGTTCGTTGAGATGGAATACTGGGTGCCTACACTGATGCATGTGGGGAATCTGAAAGGGTTTTCTAGCAAAGTTGTCTTTGATCCAGAATCCAAATTTGGAATGGTGGTCATGACAAACATTGCGTTCGAGGAAATTTATTATTATGGACTTATTAGCAAAATCTTCGGTAATAGTACATACGTTAATTCCGTTACTTCCGAAGAGGGAGGGTATTTTCAATCCGCACGACGGGCTTCTTCTAGATTTACTGATTTATTCAGGCAGCTTGATATAACCAAATTTTCAAAAGCGGAGTTAAGTAGTCTGTATAATGTGGTTGAGCATAATGGGGTTATTGAGAAAATTTCCGTCACTCCTTACATGGATTACTTACCTGTATCGAAATGGAAGGTGAACTTGATTGTAATATCTTTTATTCCTGTCATACTAGCCATCCTTTTCAGTGTGACAGCTTTGCTCGTCTATTTTATACGGATGCTACTTTACAAACGAAATAAACGAGGAAATCCTCGGATAGATTTTAATAAATATTATCTTGCAATTAATGTTGCAGGTGCGGTACTTCCTCTTAACCTTTTAATCATACACACGAGACTTCCAATTTATCCCGCTCATTCTTCGATACGGATCAATTTAATGTTTAACCTACTTTATGTGGTTCTAGCAGCCGCGTATCTTGGCTTGCTTATGTTCAAACTGCGGAAGAGCAGTTACAGCAAAAAGCAAAAGGTGATGTACATCATGTCTGGCATCTCGGCGTTCATCTTGGCTGCTTTTATTGTGGGATGGAATTTGTATATGTAGAAGGGCAGAAGCTAAATGGGTAACTTAAGCATTATTGATAGATGCCATGGTTAGACTTCGTAATGCCGAACTCAGGGTAAGAGATGTCAAAGGCGAGCTATTCATAGATCAGAGATAAGGTGGTCACAGAATGGAAGCTAAAATGCTGTTTGGCGTTGGCTTAGTCTTCGATACACCGGAATTCGGAACCATCGTTATGGGGGCCAATGAAGAGTTGGATGAACTACTGCCTTCGACAATTAAAGAAATGATTGGTGAACAGATTATCATCAAAAAAACGGACGGGGTAGAGCAAGTGTATGGAGTCGTTTCTACTCAAATTAATCATTCTATAGCCGGCAAAAAGAATATCGGTATATGTTTGGGGAAAGAGATATCCCCCTACGAAATATCTGCTGGTTCAATCGTCTACTGTAATTCATCAGGACAAATTGATCAGTAGGTATGCTTTGTTGAAGCTACATGGAGTGACGATTTGCTATTGAACTTGCTGTGCTCATCTTTACTTTTAAAGTTCATAAATGTTCCGAAAGCATCGGAAGGTCATCTGATTCCCTTTTTGGGATGAGGATAGCCTTCCTTTTTATTTCTCAAAATTGCGGAGAAAGACATAGACTCAAACAAAGGAGAGTTTCCTATGAACGATGATACTACAACGGAAAAGAAGATCACCATAACTAAAGGTTCTACTCATTCATTGCATATTCGTTGTCCCTATAACCCTGCATATATTCAGCGCATTCGCCAGATTACGGGCAGAAAGTGGGAACCCAAACAGAAAATGTGGATCATACCCTACACTATTGCGGCCATCCAGGAGTTTACGAGCCAGTTTGATCCAGATGAAGTTCAGATTACCCCGGAGTTGTGGGTTGACAATGAAGAACTGCAGCAATAGAAAGCTAATATGGGAAACAACCAGTGGAGCAAAGAACCGTTACAGAAGGCACTAAAGTTACGAGGATATAGTCGCAAAACGATCAAAACGTATTGTAATCAGGTTGAGCGTTTTCTGAGCAGCCTTCGCCTTAAAAATACGGATGTCACTACATCAAATGTTCAGAGATATTGCTTGGGTTTGCTTGAGCGAGGGATCTCACATTCAAGCGTGAATCAGACCATTAGCTGTGCTCCATCACCCTACTGAAATCCAGTATATTCGTCCCAAAAAGCAGACCAAGCTTCCACAAGTGTTGTCAGAAAAAGAAGTTGCTCAATTACTCAAATCCGTTCCTGACCTATTCTTCCGGGCTTCGTGTAGGTGAAGTTGTGCGTCTGCGTTGCAGCGATCTCGATATTGTAAGGCAGAAACTTATTGTGAGACAGGGGAAGGGTCAAAAGGATCGGAGGACGCTTCTTTCAAGTCTCGCCTGGGATATCGTGCAGAAATACATAGCTGAATATAGACCCAATCGTTGGCTGTTTCCGGGGCAATCTTCTGAACGACATCTTACCGAGCGGAGCGTGCAGAAGGTATTTGAAGAAGCTAGACAACGCGCAGGAATTGTGAAGAAGGTTAGTATTCATGTGTTAAGGCATTCCTTTGCCACTCATTTGCTAGAAAACGGGACAGACCTGCGCTACATTCAGGAGTTACTTGGTCATACGAGTGCACGTACAACTCAGCGATATACGCATGTTAGTACGAAAAATATTGAACGTATTCAAAGTCCACTGGATCGTATGGATATGGGAGATTGAGTATCCTAATATATCTCCCTTTTTCACCAAATTTTCCTTCGCAAATATCACCCCATAGGTTATCATATACGTAGTTCAGATATCTGGCAGGATGTGTGGTATTTACGAAGTACATAGATTAGATGTTATAAGAAATTGGCGCAAGATCTTAAGAGCAGGAGTGATTTCTATTAAGTTCATATTGTTATTTGGACCCCAGGCTGTCGGTAAGATGACGGTTGGTCATGAATTAACGAAAATAACCGAATTGAAATTGTTTCACAATCACATGTCGATTGAGTTGTTCTACCCCTTCTTTGGTTTCAGTAGCGAAACTTGGAGACTATCTAGTATCGTAAGAAGAGAGCTTTTTGAATCGTTCTCAAATAGCAATCAATATGGGCTTATTTTTACTTACGTATGGGGATTTGATCTAGAAGCAGACTGGGAATTTGTTAAACAAACGTGTGAAATTTTTGAATCGAAAGGTGCTCAAATCTATTTTGTTGAATTAGAGGCAAATATAGAAGAAAGAGTAATACGAAATACAACGGCCTTTAGACTTGATCAAAAACCAACAAAAAGAAATGTTGAACAATCTGAAATGGACTTGATCAACACGGCGGAAAAACATAGACTCAACTCCCATAAAGGAGAAATTACAAGAGAAAACTATTTGAGAATTGATAATACAAATTTAAGTGCAGATGAAGTCGCAAGAATTATTAAGGATAGATTTCATCTATAAAGTGCGTGTGTAAGTAATTCAAGAAGGCACCAACATCTTATAACACCATGTTCAAGCATCGGTCCATTCGGCCCTCGGTCCGGCAGAAGTTAGAAGAGGGTTCGGAGAAGTATTTGGCAGTTGCAAGGAAGCGGAATCAGCCGGACACATCCGCACCGACTAACCGCATCGCGGCCGGCTCCTGGCGGAGCCTTAAGTCGGTGGGACGTCGTGAACACATGAACGTTATCTGAAATCGGCGCAAAGAGTAAACCCATAATTAATGCAAATACATAGGAGTAAATCTATGAATTACAAATATAGTCTATTCGTCGAGGATGGCAGTTTAATTATCGGACATTGCGATAATATTGCTGGATTATTAGAAACGAACATTAGTGAAACTGCGGATGAGGATTACTACGATCTCAGTTTTATTAATTTTCATTTCAGCGCTGACTTTAAACAGATTTGCTCAAACCGAAAGTATCCCATAAGTAATTTATACATACTTATTTTAGATCATTGTGGTAATAAGATAGGTAATTATTATTTTGTATTGAATACTCAGAAAGTATTTACCTCTTCAGATTTAAAAGATGGGCGAGATGTTAATATTGCTGGTTATCTTCCAATTGCTCTTTCTATGGAAATTCTAAGACTCTGGGATCTTGGTAGAGAGTTAAAACAAAAAAATATTTGGTCTCAATTTACTAACCACCAGCGCGAGATCTGGATGGAGATAATCAGAAATCGCGATAATTGTTGTAAAATCTCCAGTAATATTCAGGACATAACTAATCAAACGTATTATGTTGATGGTCGACATATCACAGATAAGATTTCTTTTTATTTTGCGCTGGGTGAATCCATCAATGGCCCTGGAGGTTATTTCGGCGGATGCCTGGACAGCTTGTCAGATTGCTTGTGTGGAGGCTTTGGTGTGAAACCACCTTTTACGATTGAAATCAATGGATTTGCTGATAAATGCGAAATAATTGAGAATATTTTAGAATTGCTTAACGAACATAATGTTACAATCAAACTTTAAAACAAAAAAATGATTTTTTGAAAGTTAATCGAAGAAGACACCGACATCTTATAACATAATATTCACGCTGCGGCTCCGATGGAGCCTTGGTCTGCTTGAAGGAATG
Source organism: Paenibacillus sp. NPDC056933 (assembly GCF_042674385.1). Taxonomy (NCBI): domain Bacteria; kingdom Bacillati; phylum Bacillota; class Bacilli; order Caryophanales; family Paenibacillaceae; genus Paenibacillus; species Paenibacillus sp. NPDC056933. The sequence goes on from NZ_JBHUQN010000001.1 coordinate 861,879, forward strand.
CGGAGAAGCATTTCAGCAGACAACCCCTGTGGGGTTCATGAATACAGAAACGTTAGGTGAAATTCTTGAAATCAAATATGTTTGAAACATTAAAATAGAAACTCGGAGGTATAAGTAGAAAAAATGCCTAACTACTTAGAATATCAAAAGTCAATCGCCAAGGAATTTAAAGCACATGAGTTACGTGTTCGTCACCTTATTGACGATGCTAATTGGGCAGAAGAAGGGCGATATAAGGAAATCATATTAATGAATTATTTAAAAAGGATTCTTCCCAAAAACCTCTCTGTAGGAACTGGATTTGTAAGGAACAAAAATTGTATAACCAAACAGATAGATCTCATTATTTATGAAAATAATATACCACCTATTTTTTCAGAGGGAGATTTTATTGTCACAACTCCAGAAAATGTGATAGGCATTATCGAAGTTAAAAGTTCTGTAGAACCTCACAATTTATTAAAAATAGTTGATAAAGCTAATGATAACGGCCTTATTATTTCTAATGGACGCAACATTTCAATATTTAATGGCATTTTTGCGTATAGCGAAGTTAAAAGAAAAGACCAAACTTATCAAAGTTATTTGAAAAAATTTTTTGATAATAAAATTGTACAACGTGATCACTTTAATGAAATTGTTCCGAAAAATTTAAAAGTTTGTGTCAATAATATTTGCTTAGGAGATGGAAGATTTATTAAATTATGGCCGTTTAAAAAAGAATATGATGAATTCTTTGCAGAATATAGTTTTTATAAATTACCAAGTGGGTTAGGTATATCTTATTTTTTATCTAATTTACAGGAGTTTATTTTACGTAGACAACTTGGAAATTATAGTGATCCTTTAGAATCGCATTATAAAGATGTTTATTATCCTCTTCCAGAAGGCAAAGAAGTTCATAAAATTTATTCTGAAAAGTTTAAGGTACTATAAAAATAACCAAGAAAATCGCCTAACAATATATTCACGTTGCGGACATTCTTCCTTGGCCCGGCATTCGCCGGACACCTGACATGCGTCGGGGCGTGAATACAGGAACGTTAGGCGAAATATACTCAAATATTGTGAAAGAAGGGATATAATATGAATACTAATATTTCTAAGTTTGAAGATGATTTAAAACAGTTAATTGCTAAGTCGGATCTTCTTTATTACAGCTTGATCAATGAATTAAACGTTGTAGAACCAAAAGCAAAGAAAAAACTTGAAGCAATGAGTTTACCCCGATTTAAGTCTGAATATGAAGTATGGTATTCAGAATCGCTAGCAGTAATTAAGTTGCTTTTGCCAGATCGTTTATTAGATTTTTCATCTCTCTACAAGAATGAAAAACGGAAAGAGATAGATTTTCTCACGTATACAATATCCGACTATATGATTGGGCTAAGAACTACAAGAGGAACTGAAGTGAGAACTGATGAAAAGGCTGCTGTTCCAAAATTTGAACAACAAAGAAATATTCTGAAATCGGTCGAGAGAAAGTTTTCTAGCTCACTATTTGATATTAAACAAATTATTCAAGCAGATTTTTTTGATGATGAACTTGAAACTGCTGAAGAATTAAATAAGAAAGGATTTATTCGAGGTGCAGGTGCTATTGCGGGAGTGATTTTAGAAAAGCATTTGAAGCAAGTGGCAAATAATCATGATATAAAGATAAATAAAAAAAATCCTGGAATTGGAGATTTCAATGATCTACTGAAAAACAATGAAATCTTTGAGGTTCCTACTTGGCGCTTCATTCAACATTTGGGAGATATCAGAAATTTATGTGATCATAATAAAGAGCGAGAACCACTTAAAGAAGAAGTAACAGATTTAATTTCTGGAGTAAGAAGGATAACAAAGACTATATTTTAAATCAAATTCACTTCACCTAACATAATATTCACGCTGCGGGCATACGCCCTTGGTCTGGCATTTGCCAGACACTCAGCATGTGCTAGTCGTGAATACAGGAACGTTATGTGAAATCAGCTTAAATAAGAGAGAGAAAGAGTGAGATAGATGATCCAAAGTAGATACTTATTTATATCGCGTGAAGGCAAAGTTGTGAAGATTGCTCGGCCTAAAGATCATAAATATAAATCTGTTCCTCGATTAGCAGGCGAGGACGTACTTGAAGTGATTTTATATTACAGGAATAAAGATAGGAAGCCACATAAACTACTTATGGTGGAATTTGATAGATTCCATTTGGATTCTCAGGGGAATTATAAACAGACAGAAGAGGATAGAAAAAGAGCTATTCATAATTTCCTTTCTTTTGGGATGGTTGATTTGCTTGAAGGAGCAGAAGTGGAAGACAAGCCATTACCCATACCTGTTGCTCCGATAATTCCAACAAGTGCTGAGAAAAGATTATTATACGATTACATAAATGAGAAACTACCCAATTTTTCAGATGATGCTCCCTATGTAGTAGAAAGTAGAATCAAATCTGTTAAAGAGAAGTACGAAGAGTTCAAAAGCATGGCAAAGCGATCAAGAAAGCCTTCTAAGTAATTCAAAGAAGAAGCTGACATCACATAACATAATATTCACGCATCGGACATTCGTCCTCGGTCCGGCATAAGCCGGACACCCAATATTCGTTGGGTCGTGAATACAGGAACGTTATCCTCAGAACTACAAGCGTAATAGAAGGAGAAATGAGAGATGGAAATATAAGTATCCAATAATGATGATGCTCTGAACAAGTATTCTCAATTTACGGAACTATTCAAAAATAATAGGTTTTTGATCGATCAGGATCATGATTTTATCAAACATTATCTTTCCAGTCTTGTAACAAAAACATATGAAGTGACGAAAGGTCAAAAATTTTATAGAGCAAGGGTTAATGGATTGAGTCCGTTTAATGAGGATAAGGATTTAGGAGCTCCGCCTGACGGAAAAGCTTCTTATGGTAGGGTAAATCCAAAAGGTATTTCTTATCTCTATGTAGCAGAAGCTAAGAAAACTGTCATTGCAGAAGTCCAACCATGGCTAAATGCAAGTATCACAATAGCTGAATGCACTGCATTAGAAACATTAAAGGTAGTAGATTTATTACCTTCGCAACAAGAACTTTCAGCAGAACACAGTCATCGTAAGGTAATAAGCGAGGAATTTTCGAAACCTGTTAGACCTGAAACTAAAGAGTTGGATTATATACCCACACAATATATAGCTGAATGGTTCAAAAGTAAAGGATTAGACGGATTAAGGTATGGAAGTGCTCTACATTTTGGAGGGATTAATCTAGCCTTTTTTGAGCCTACTAAATTACAAGTTAGAAGGATCGAAGAAGTTACTATAAAAGCAATAAATTATAGAGCTGATTAAATTTTATAGCTAAGATAAGAGCTGATTTTTAAGTAGACTCGATAAAGTTGATTACATCCGATAACATAATATTCACGCTGCGGCTCCTTTCGGAGCCTTGGTCTGCCAGATGGATTTCGGGGAGGCATTTCAGCAGACAACCCCTCCGGGTTTCATGAATACAGGAACGTTATACAAAAGATCAGAACTATAAAGACAAAAAATGAAAGAGAAAATTTTAAGGAGAGACTAATTTGAAGTATAAGTTTATAACAATTATGCACAATTTGAAGTTTGATAGTATTAGGAATAAAGGCGTTAGGTTTTTTCCAGGGGCTCGCTTTTCTAATAGAAAAGAAATACTAAACGAATTGTTTAATTCCGATTTAATGAAATATACTGTTGGAATTCATTCAATAAATGAATTCGAAGGAAAAGTTTATTGTTATGTTACAAGTGAGCTAGAGAACATAAAAACTAAAGAAGAGATGGATAAACTAGGCAGTAGTCTTACGTTTTACTTATTAAGAATTGTTCAAAGTTTTCTTACGGAACTTTGGGAAGTAAAAGATAATAATATTTATGTCAGAGACGGTTTTCTGGTTGCATATGACGACATTATTGAGGATGGATTTACTTATAAGGCTTCTTTATCAGCAATTTTCAGTAATTCTACTTTATATGATGATGAAACTTTGTATACCCGGAGTGAACTAGATATAGCTATTGAGAAATTCTTAGATAACGCAAAAGAGAAAAATATATTTGATAAAGAGTTTGATTATAAAACCCCAACTGATGAAATATTTTTTAAAAATAAAAAATCAACAAGAATGGAACGAGCATATTATTTTGTTTTATCTGCTAGAGGTAGTTCTACTCTTCCTATGAAGATAGTCTACTATTGTACGGCATTAGAATGTTTGTTTTCAACTGCAAAGACCGAAATGAATTATAGAATTGCTGAAAGAGTCGCATTAATGTTGGGAGATAATGAATCTGAAAAAAGAAAGTACTTTAATCTTATTAAGAAAACTTATGATGTTAGGTCGACGATAGTTCATGGATCAAGCTTGAAGGGCAAAAGTGAAGAACTAGAAGATGTATCCAAAGGACTAGATCAAGTAATGAGAAAATTATTGACCGCAAAAAATGATATTTTTGATAAAGAAGATAAAGAAATGGAGAATTATTTTCTTGATTTAGTATTTGATAGTGGAGTCAAGGATGACCGATTCTTCGTATAACATAATATTCAAGCTTCGGCTCCTTACGGATCCTTGGTCTACTGTAGAATATCAAAGTGATATCTCAGCAGACATCCGGCTACGCCAAAAGTCGTGAATACAGGAACGTTAGCTAAAATTATTGCAAATAAACAAGAAAAAAGTCCCGAAAATGATTCGAATGATATATACTTGAATTATGTATATAGTTCAATGGGAGTGATTATGTGATTGGTTTTAATACAATTTTAAGTCTTTCTGATGAAACAAGTGCGGAAGATTTTTTATCTTTATGCAGAGAGTGGATGGAGAAAAGTCCGCATACTAGTTTGAAGCTTGATTCAGTTAAGATTGAAGATGGACTTAAATATGTCAGCGAGAATGAGACACTTGAATTTGCATGTATTTTAGGGAGTGAAGGCACTCATTGCGGTGTGAGACATACAAAGAAGGATTCTGATTGTGAGTGGAGAACTGATGTTATCGGGTTTAAGACATCAGTTAATTTTGTGGTATCAATCATCACATCAAAGGCAGACTTTAATGTAAGTACATACAGTAAAATGCCAACAAGACCTCACATTGTTAAATTGCTTATGGAAAAAACCCCACCCATATTTGATGACGACATATTGGTGCAAAAGGAACCTAAAGCAGTTGGTGTTAATAACTATCATGAACTAGTGTCAATTATAAAAAATGAAAAGAAAAATAAGTTGCCTGTTGTATTTATTAGTAAATATTTTTCTGGCGAGTATTTAATTAATCCTGCTGAACTGGCTAAGTGGCTATCTGGTTTTGCACATGTATATTATGAAACAGAATCTACTGTATCAAATATTTTGAAAGAAAGTACTAATGGATTGAATTCTTACAATGGTAGTGTAGGTATATATTGGCCTGGTGGTTCCCGGAACTATTATTATAGTAACGAAAACGTTGATCATATATTAAAGCTGCGCTTATTTGTACAAAAAACATTAAGCAGTAGAACCTTACTGAAAGAATGCAGATGGTCCTATATTCAAGATATTAAATATAAGAAAAGATTGGATGAATATAGAAAAAATAATACAGAAATGACAGAATTCATGGAATACACATTCAATGAGATTAAAATACTAAAGGACAGGGTAGATACGCTAGAATCTGAAAATGAGTATTTAACACAACAAGTTGAAATTTTAACCGATCATGATTTCTCAAATAAATCTACACTTCTTATTAAAGGAGAGGAGAGGGAGTTATTTAAGAACGAACAATTAGAATTTATATTGGATTTATTGCAAGAGAAGATTAGTAGTGGATCTTGTTCGATGAGAATGAAAAATGTAATAGAATCTATACTCTCTTCTAATAATAGAACTAATAATAAAGACGAATTTTTGAAATCAATCAAGCAAATATTAGTATCTGATAGAGGACTAAACAAACAGGATAAGAAAGAATTAAAGAGACTCGGTTTTGATGTTGAAGAAAGTGGCAAGCATTATAAATTAGTTTATCAGATGGATGATCGGTATTCCTTCATTGTTCCGAAATCACCAAGTGATTATAGAGGACCAAAGAATAATTTTTCTCAATTTAAAGAGTACTTTTTCTCTGTTTAGTGATTTTGAGTGTTCCATTTTGGAACACTCTTTTTATGCGAGATTTGAAGTAGTTCAGGAAGTAAATGACTCCAGCTAACATCGTATTCACGCGGCGTGTCTGACGGTCCTTGGTCTGCAAGAGGCATTATGGAGGAGTGAACTCCGAAGACAACCCTGCACTGGGTAAGTTCGTCGGACATGGGCTTAGGCCCCATAAGCCAGTGTGGGTTCGTGAATACACCAACGTTATCTGAAATTCTAACAGTAAGGAGTGCTTAAATGACTCAAAGTCAGATTGCAATTCTAGGTTTAATAGTTAGCTTTGTTGGCGGAGGAACGGTAAGTGCAATTATTAATTGGGTTCGCTCTAGCATAGCTGAAACAAAAGAAAGATCTTCAAAGTATATTGAACAACAATTAGAAAAGCTATATGGCCCTCTATATTATTTGACTTTGCAAAGTAGTAAATTATTTGAGATTGAGAAGAAGTTAGACGATGCTTATAAAGTGGAGTATATTGATCAGAAGTACAGTGATGATCCTGTTACAAGACAAAGATTAAGAGAAGATACTGAATTAGTTATTGAGCTAAAGAACCAATACATCGAACAAGTTGTGAAGAATAATAGGAAAATAATTGACTTGCTTGATAATAATTTTGCATTGATTGATGTTGAAATTTTCATTAATGAATTTTATGAACATTTTATTCGTTATCAATCAGAAGAAATAGGCAAAACTCCATATATGGTGTATGAACATCTAGGTGCAATTTCTTTTTTAAGACCAGAGTTTATAAAAAGAATTAAGGAAAAATTCAAAAATAAGAAATCACAATTTGAAGGAATCGCAAAGAAGCGTTAGAACATCAGATAAGATAATATTCAAGCAGCGGCTCCTTCGGAGCCTTGGTCTGCTGGATGAATTTCGTGGAAGCAGGATCGCAGACACACCCAGCATTCGTTGGGTGTCGTGAATACAGGAACGTTAGGCGAAATTACTTTTTAGCTTGGGGGAGATAAAATGTCCAATTTATTTTTTGGATTGTATTTAGAAAAAATGGACTGGAATTCTGATGACTATAAAACCGAAGTTACACACCTAAAAGCTTTTGAAATAGCAGATGTGTTGGTAACTGAAAAAACAATTAATGATTTACATATCGAAATTATTCAAGCTAAAGGTGACTGGTTAAACTTTAACACCAACGTAGTAGAAGAAAATTATTATATTCAAACAAACTTAATTTTTCACTCAATGGACTTGAGTGAGGAAGACGAACAAATCATTAATAAAGTAATAGGAAAATGTGAATCGTTCTTTCAGGTTTTGAAGCGATTGGATGCAGCAACAAGGCCAAGCAATTTTGAATTACTAGATAAGATACTGGATGAAGATGGTTTTGTAATTAAAGCACACGAAGGTGGGGGTTGGGGAGTAGCAGAAGATTTAACGCAACTATTATCGTCTCAAAACATGAGTTTTAAGACGATTCGACATCAGAAATCTCGGTTTGACGGTGGGGCGTCCGGAGGATTTGAAGAGATTTTACTGTTTATTGGTGGGGCAGCCAGTTCCGGTATAACATGGGACATTCTAAAGGGACTTTTTACAAATAGGTTTGGTATTGAGCTTGAAAATATTAAAGCTACGTTTGTAGACAGTATGAGATTTAAACAACTCAGAAGAAATATTGCTGACAGAATAGTCGAAGACCACAAAGATCTTATCTTAATTGATTTTTATAACCAAGAAAGTGAAATTATTTGCGAATTTAAGATTTACGGAATTATTGAGAAAACAATAACCGTTCTATGCGATTCCGAGTATCAGATTAAAGAGCTAAAGTTGGAGAGAAAGTAACTCGCCTAACACAACATTCAGCATCGGGCCATACTGCCCTCGGTCCGCAGAAGTTGTTTCGAGGAAGAGAGAGCTGCGGACATCGACCCCCTAAGATAATAGTTATCTTAGGGAGAGCGACGTCGTGAATGCAATAACGTTAAGCGCAACTTCTGAAGGGATTGAAGATTTCATCAGATCAATGAAGAAAACTCGGAACCGAGTGCGCCCAGAGTAGGAGGGATGAATCCAATTGAAGAAAAAACGATTAATTTTTAAGCCTTCCATTCTTCAAACTTTTTATAGAAGATTTTAATGATCGAATCTGTCCAGAATGAACGTTCTCAATTGTTGTGAGTTTTTCTTCAATGCTATTTAACTTCTCAATAATTATTTTGTTTGTATAGTCACCTTGGTCTTGTAAAACAGATGTGTCAACAACAATTAATATGGTTATGCCAACGCCCATAATTATTAATGACAGATTGTCAAACCAAGTGCGACAGTTCCTCTGTGAAAGATTCGTGAGCGGTTCTCCAACCCAAGCATTTTCGTGGTCTGTGGTTAATCAGATCCAGTGAGTGGCCGAGATCTTCATCCTCTACTTGAGCGAAATCGGTACCCTTGGGATGAAACTCCCGCAGTAGTCCATTCCCATTTTCGTTGGAACCGCGTTGCCAGGAAGAATACGGGTCAGCAAAATAGACGTGAAAGCCATGTGTGTCTTCCAGGTTTGCATAGCAAGCAAATTCCTTGCCTCTGTCAGCCGTGGCTGTAAGGAAGGTACCTTTAGGGTACTGGGAGATGGCTACACCAAGCGCAATTTCCATGGACAAAGCGGTACGATCAGGCATGAGAATGGCGGTATACAGCCGGGTTTTGCGTTCAATGAGCGTGGCTACGCATCCTTTACTTTTCCCACGACCCGATACGACGGTATCCAGTTCCCAGTGCCCAAACGTTTCTCGGGAACGAACCTCTTTGGGGCGATCCGAAATCGATCTGCCGATAGCGAATTTACCGCGAGTTTCTGTGGGTTTCTGACGCTTCCCTTTGTGCCGAAGGACCTGTAACACGCCTCGAACCAGACGTCCGGCATAGAGCCAACGATAGATGGTTTTAAAGGAGACCGACGGCAGGCCTTGGATGCGGAAACGTTCCGTGATCTGCTCCGGAGACCACGTTGCCTGCAGTTTTTCCTCCAAGGAAATAGCTATGACTTCGGACCATTTACCAGGTGAGACAGAAGCTTTACGACGCTCCTTATAAGCGTTCTGAGCCTGCGCTGTACGATAAGGTTGCGATGAAGTAGCACGGTCCAATTCACGACAAATCGTGGAAGGATGTCTTCCTAATTCTTTTGCGATGGCTCTCAAACTTTGACCTTGCTGATGGAGGATTTCTAGCTTGCTGCATTCGATTATGCTAAGATGAGTGTAGCTCATGGTGGATTCTCCTTGTGTGAATGTGGTGTAGGAACCTTCATTCTACACGAATCCGGCCATGGGCCCTTTTTTTATTTATTTCCAGTAGGTGTCGCACTTCATATTACAATCCGTCTAATAGTTAAACTTCACCTAGCGTCGGATCGGCTTTTAATGTTAAAAATCAAGCAATACAAGTTCAATTATCTGAGCTGAACTTAAAGTATGATTAGCGCCCTTCGGTTTTTTTTTTGTTGCTGTTTGCTCTAAGAATAGAATCGGGGAGAAGAAGTGTTTGTTTGGAAACGAATAAAATAATTTAGCAGTAGTCTGAATTTGATATAAAGGTAAATTTAATAAAATAAATTGTTAGTGATGGTCAAGACGGTATATTAACATTCCATTTCATCAGAAGCGTAAGTAATCTGGTGACGTTAAAAGGTGGCCTTAGTCTAGTTTCTCACTTTTCAGTTTCTTCCCCAAGCAAATACCCCACAGAAACCTCCAAAGCCTTTGCAATCATCACCACTTCATAATCTTGAACAAGACGATATTGACCCTCCAATCGTGAAAGACTGGTCTGACTGATATCAAGACCCAGTGTTTGCAATCTGGCGAGGAATTCTCTTTGTTTGATGCCCTTACTTTTACGAATAGCTACGACTTGGGAGCCGATGATGTTTTTGTCACCAGGTGGTTCTTGTCTATGCTTCATTATGTACACCTCTCATTTCAACCAAATTGTATGAGAAATAATGGTTGTTTTAATGCGGATATCGAATTAAAATAAAATAAACCGATATTCGCATTAAAATTGACTGCTCACGTCTAGCATTACCAAGATATGACGCAGTATAGACCCATCAGAGAGGTGGATGTATGAGCCGGTTGCTTGACTTATTGGAAGAGGAACGGCGCAAGCTTAATCAGCTTGGAGAGGCATCCTTGAAGCAAGCGATTCCGTTGTGGGACAATCCCGAGGTTCAGGAGCAGAGCCGAAGGGTGGATGAACTGGTGGCCCGAGTTAGTGAAATGAAGGCGAGACGTAACCGAGTTGGACGATGAGGTGAGGTACATAATGCGTAGGGGAGGAGAAACTATGGATTTTCCACCGTGGATGCAACGAGCGATTCAAGCAAGGCTGGATGAGGTGACTGCCCGGATCGAACATGATCCTGAACTGAGTCGAGTACGTGGGGGAACAGATGAAGCGTTTGAAGTTTTGTTTGCAGGTAAGGATGTCGAGCAGACACCTGAATATATCGAGTGGGAGAATCGTTATATTGTCAGCAAAGGCATAGAAAATGAGCGGTTGTATATGCAGGGACTACGAGATGGCATTCAGCTTATAGTATCCTTGCTGGGTCAGTCGATGCCAGAGGAGAGCGATACAGAGGCTTGATCCACTAAGGTGAACCCATAAATCAGGGGAAACTACCTCGATCTTAACTTAAAAACCGGAGCCGAAGCGTGAATCTATCGCTTCGGCTCCGGTTTAATGCTCTACTTTTACAAATTCTAAATTCCAAATTATTACTTCTATGCAGATTGTAACGTTATATATGTATACAGTTGCACACCATGAATTAATTCTGCAAAGGCTTGGGAGGAGCTGATAAGGAAAGGAGGGCGCTAATTATGTGTTAAGCTTTAAGAAACAAAGGCAGAAGTGAGGTATGGTTATATGAAAAAAAGATCTAAATACTTTATCTTGCTTTTTATGTTTATTTCGATTGTGTTTATTCTGCTTTTTTTGAATACCAACAAAAATGAAGCCAATGAGTCAGTGGTTAATGGCAATATCATTCAAGTCAAAAACTTTGATCTGGATGCCAAATCAACGAATTTAAAGACAATGACAGAAGGATCGATATTTGTTGAGGGTAAGAAGAAGCAAATTGATCATATAAAAATAGTAGCACATGTAGAGATTGACCCCGCTGACTGGGGTGGTGTTGCATATTATATCCCTGATCAATGGAGTGTCTCCAATATCACCAGCAGTTACCCTGAACATCAATCGAAGTTAAAGCCCGCTGAGTATGTATCCACCTGGATGAATTCTTCTGATGACTCTTCATGGCGCACGATGATTGAAATTGGGAGAGAACGAAATTACACAGCAAATGGCGGAGGTACTGGAACGATTGTGATCGAATTAAGTCCGGATAAAAATGGGGTGTCCCCCTCTGAGTCATTAAAGATTGGTATTGAGGTCGGATCAGAAGAAAAAAATGGAAAAAGGGTTATGGGTACGGATTCTGTTGAAGTTCCTGTATTTTAAAGTGCTGGGTTAACTTGATTTAGAAAACAAGCCGAAGCGATGGTAATGAACGCTTCGGCTTGTTTTTTTATTCTTTTATTTTGACCCATGTTACTTCTTCAATTCTTACTTCGCACTCACCGACTTAAACCAATCATTTACTTCTTGCGTGATCTGATCTCCGCCATTGGATTTCCAGTTGGCGACGAATTGGTCAAAGGCATCAATTGGCAGATTGCCGTAGATGATTTTGTTGAAGGTTTCCATCTCGGACTGGCGGAGCAGGTTCCATTTGGATACCATGGTTGGTGTTGCAGCGCCAGTAAAGTAGTTTTGTTTACGGACGTCGATCTGGGACATAACGACTTTACCAGCATACCAGTTTTCCGGTTTACGGAATTCAGCCATTTGTTTCTCGTAAGGTGTCTCAGGCTTCTCGCCGTTGGCCAACTTCACGAGTGTTTTCATGTACAGATCCGGGATACGTGCTGGGCCGGTCAGGAAAGGGAATTCGTTGGAGAAGTCTTTGATCTTCTCTTTGTCACTGGTCGGTTGTCCGTCAATGATATCCCAGTCGTAACCTTTGGCGAAGCCGTATTCATACTCACTGCCCGCTTTCGGGTTAGCCAGGTTATCGAGCAAGTAGTTGTAGTACAGGAAGATGGCTTCTGGATGCTTCGCATCTTTGTTGATCATGATACTTGCGTTGACACCAGAGTTCTGCCACTTCGTACCGATCTTGCCGTCTGGGCCAGCTGGAACAGGGTATGCTTTATACTTAGAGCCAGGTACGTTCTTCAGCAGGTCAGGTGCAGGCCAGTCCGGTACCCAGTTGGCGCCAGGCAGAATGCCCGCTTTGCCAGCTGTCCAGCTTTCAGCAGATTTGCCTTCGTCCCACAGAGCGGAGTCAGCGTGGATATAACCTTTATCCATCCATTCCGCTAGCTTGGCAAGGGCTTGTTTGGCACCTGGGTTAACGGAGCCGTACTCGAGATTGCCGTTCGCGTCTTTGTTCCATTGCTCTTCGATTGTGCCGTAAGCACCGAACAACCAGTCGAGCTGACCCATCCAGGTGTTGGTGTTATTTTTCAGCGAGATTGCCAGTGGGAATACTTTGTCTGGAGACAGACCGTCCGGGTTCTCGTTTTTGAATTTGTCCATGATGTTCTCAAGGTCTGCGATGGTTTTCGGAGCTTCCAGGTTCAGCTTCTCCATCCAGTCCTCGCGGAGCCAAAGCAGCGTATCGTCGTTATCGGTGTACTCCATGATCGGCATGTTGTATTTCTTACCGTCCTTGGTGAACGGATACCACAGTTCAGGATGTGCTGCGGCGTGATCTTTCAGGGTCTGACTCGCGTACTTGTCGAACAACTCATCGATGGCGATGAATTGACCGGAGTCGATCAGTTGATTGGTCAGTACCGCATTGGTAGGTACGGTGACGAAATCAGGGAGCTTCTCGCCAGAGGCGATAGCCAGTTGCAGCTTTTGTCTGTATTGATCGTCATTGGCCGGATACCAGGTATCTTTATGCTTCATACCCAGCGTTTCGAGCATCCAGCGATCGTGCACGTTATTTTCTTTGGTATCTCCTTGCACGTATTTCTTCGGCATCAATACCGAACTGAACTCGATGGGTGGGTCATATTTTCCTTTGGCAAAAGCAGCTTCCGCTTCAGCTGAGCCGACAGTTCCCGGCGTATTATCGGTACCATTGTCACTAGCTGTCTCGCCACTGCCGCACGCAGTGATCGTGATGAGCGCGATAACCATGAGCAGTGACGACCATGTTTTGAATTTGATCATTGTTCAATCCCCCTACGGTGTATGATCTTTACAATGTAACTGTACCAATTTGAGCGGGAGGGCATCTATATGAGTTTGTTAGTTTCCATAGGACTCTATTAGTGAATGTTCCAAAAGAACGGTTTTCTGTCATGTTATTTATGCTGGTCTCTGTATTCCTGCGGCGTAACGCCGAATTGACGCTTGAACACTTTTATAAAATAAGCCGGGTCCATATAACCAATCTCCCTGCTGATTTCATATACTTTTTTGGTGGTCGTCACCAGCTTGTGACAGGCCCGATCCATACGCAGGCGCGAGATATAATCACTGATGCCTTCGCCCGTTTCAATCTTATAGATCTTGGACAGGTGGGTCGGGTGCAGATTGACATGGTCGGCCAGTACACGCAAAGACACATCCAGATGCAGGTTCTTATCTGTAAAATCCTGAATCTTCTTCACATACTCGGAACGGATGTCCTTGATCTCGTTGGACGTGCCTTCCTTGAGTTTGCTCAGCACGCTGAGCGACCATTTCCGAAGTTTGCTGATGGTAGCGAAAACTTCCCCACTTTGCAAATCCTCGACATCGTTTCCCATCAAAGTGGTCAGAGTCAGTTTGTTCCGATGAGCGATGTTGGTGAACGAAGCCGTAATAAGAAATCCTGCTTCCATGCAATGCTCCCATGATTCAGACCATTTCTCATCCAACTCCGCGCAGACCGCAAGGATTTTCTCTTCGGCGGCATCCCACTGTCCGCTTTCCAACAGACTAATGAACGTTGGCGGGGTGTATAACACGTCCAGTGGACCTTGCGCCGCAGGTGTCTCGACATCGCTGACACGCATGACGAATTCGCGTTCGTCGCCAACGATCTGTCGGAAATAGGCGGAAGCCTGACGGAAGTGATCGTAAATCTGTTCCGGGAAGGTGAACCACTCGGTGATAACGATGGAGAGAGAGCCTTTCAGAAATTGTTTTACTTTGGATTGGAGCTGAATGGACAGCTTCTCCAGCATGGTTTCTTTGCCAATATCGCCTTTCCGTTCTTTCAACTGAAGCAAAAACACCAGATATCCGTGCTCCTCCTTCACGCCCCACACTTCCATAAACTCACCCATAATCTCTTCCGCCATGTTGATGATCGCATATTCGATCAGGGTCTGATCATTGCTGTCATAGTGTCCGAATTCTTCTTCCAACCGTACCAACATTAATGCGGCATCCCCGGTGTGAAAGGGTAGATCGTAATTGGCGAGCTTCCGCTCCCATTCTGCTGCTGCGATTCGTTGTCCCTGCAAAGCCCCAAGGAGAAGTCGTCCTCGTAAATGAGGGAGATTCTCTCGCAACGTAAACTGGGTCCGTGTCAGTGAGCTGACCAGTTCCCATTCGTTGTTCAATTGATCAATGGCCTTCTGCACAGCACCCATTAGTTCATCGTCAGTGGGTGGCTTCAGCAGATAGTCCACGGCTTCGAACTGGATGGCTTTTTTGGCGTAATCGAATTCGGAATAGCCGGATAACAGGATGCATTTTATTTTTTTGTCCCGTATGCGGATACGTTCGATCAGTTCTATGCCTGTCATTTCGGGCATCTGGATGTCCGAGATTACGATATCGATGGGATGGGTGTCGATCATTTGTAGTGCTTCGTGTGCCGAGTATGCTTTATGCACATGTTCGATCCCGAGCTTATGCCAGGGTTTGGTCATGGACAGGTTATCGACCCAGTGTGCTTCATCGTCTACGATCATCATTTGCATTATAATGTCTCCCTTGGTGGTTGAACTAAGGCATATTTACACTCGCCACTCCGATGACAGAATAACCTTCCGATCGCTGTTATCCCCAGATTTATTGAATGAATTTTATAATGTGTAAATCTGGGGATAAAGGCGAACGCTTTGCTTCTTCAGGTTTTTTCTGTCCTCTGCGTTCACGTGTAAATGGTTCGTTCAAAATCAAATAGTCAACTTATCGTTCGTATCTATATCAATTCGTATCGGTATTACCTTTATCGGAATCGGTATCCTCTTTTGGTATCTCCCAGATGAGCTCGGTTCGGAATCCGCCTAATGGGGATGGGCCGAATAGGAGGTAGGAGTGACTGCCGAACATGTGTGTGATTCGTTGGTACGTATTCCAAAGGCCGCAGCCCATTTCTTCTTGTAAAGGTTCCTGCATCTTCAAGTTCAGCGCTTCGTACTGTTCCGGGCTGAGGCCTGGCCCATCGTCGTCGATGTAAATTCTGCCAAAACCGTTCTTACGCTCCCCGGTAATTCGGATTTCCCCGGAGGAATAGGACTTTGCTACACCGTGTATGACGGAATTCTCGACCATCGGTTGAAGCATTAATCTCGGCACCGATTGGGCAAGCATATCCTCAGGGATATCAATGTGATATTCAATCCGGCCATTGCGCAGCTTCTGAATGTCCAGATAGTTAATCAGCAGTTTGATCTCTTCCTGAAGCGAAGACGTCTCTTTTTCCATACGGGTGGTATAGCGGTAGTAGGCACTAAGGTTATGCGCCATGGAGACCACAGCTTGTTCGTCCTTCATCTGAGCCATATTGATGATATAACCAAGACAATTATATAGAAAATGTGGATTGATCTGCGCCTGTAATTGCTTCAGCGTAGCTTCCCTGGCTCTAATCTTCTCATGGAACACATTCTCGATCAGATCCTGAATCTGATGGGACATATCGTTGAATCGGCGGAACAGGAATGAGAATTCATTCTGGTTTTTGCTATGCAGTCGAACGGAATAATCGCCCTGCTCTACGCGGCGTAAGCCTTTAATCAGCTTTTGGATCGGATACTGGACATTCCGGTACAGCAGGATGGAAGCCGAGATTCCCACAACGAGTAGCAAAATCATACAGGTGTAGAACAGATTCTGACTGAGCGAGATGGGTTTCAAAATCTGATACAGCGGGATGACGTCAACCAGATGCCAATCCAGATAGGTGGACTTCACGGAGCTAACCAGATATTTCTTTCCGTTCAGTTCGACCACGTCCTGTGTGGTATCCTCTGGCGAGTGCGTATCCAGATACTGAGTGAGTGCTGCGGATAACTGCTTGTCCGCGCTGCGATTCAGAATGGGTGCATTTCCTTTGTGATATAAGAAAGGATCACCTTGTCCGCCCGCTTTATACGTATCCAGCATATTCTGAATATTCTCATAGCTGAAGCTGGCTTCAATCACCAGATTGCTTCCAGTGAGCATTCCTGGTTGGGCAAGGGAGTCCGTATAGAACCAGTAGAAGGATTTCATCTCATCCTGTGATTCCGCACTTTGGTCCCCATAGGTCCATTGTCCGCTCATATTTTTTTTCAAATACGCCTCATCATAGCCGGTATCCCGGTTGTAGTTCGCGATGACCTCCTGATTCTGCTGGGAATACACCGCATATCGGGTAGGCCATATATCGGTAACGCTCGTCTGAAGCATCATCTTCTCCTGAATTACATAACGGGTCTGCATCCGGTCATATCGATCATCCCACATGTTCAGGCCGTTGAAGGCTCTGACATTGGGATCACGGGAGAGAATCAGGCTGAAATCCATCATCTGATTGATACGCGAGTCGATCTGACTGGACAGAAACGTGAGCTGTTTCGTATTGGAGATCTGCAGTTCTTTGCTGACGACATCATAGGTGACGTTATTCGAGTAGGTGTACATGATCAGAATGGGGATGAATAAGACCACAATTAACAAGTTTATTTTGGCAAACAGACTGAATCGGGATCTGGTTTTACCTTGAAAAAACATGAAGCGCTTCCATATATGCATAAAAAGTCTCCTTCTAATTCGTGTGTAAACAACTTCTTCCTAGGATGGCCCTAACAAAACACTATCAAGCCTAACAATGTTATATAGCAGACCTCAGTATGGCTTGATACTATTTATATCAGAGAACCCCATCACACACAAAAACTTTTTTTGGGAACAGGAGCAGTGCTATGGAGGCTAAATTGGAGGGTAAGCGGGTCCCGCAGGCAAACGTTGGGAACAAGCTGGAACAAAAGAGAAAAAAACGCTATAAACAGCCATGGATTCTGCACTTCATGGTGTTGCCGGCGGCCATTATGGTCTTTATATTTTCATACATCCCGATGTCCGGGATTTTAATGGCATTTCAGGATTATAAACCTGCACTGGGATTTTTCGATTCCGAATGGGTCGGACTGAAGCATTTCAGATACATGTGGGAAAATGATTACTTCCTGCAAATTACGTGGAATACGCTGTTTTTTGCCTGTTCCAAGATCGTCATGAACCTGATCATTCCGTTTATCTTCGCCTTATTACTCAATGAGGTACGGAAGATGGCGCTGAAAAGAACGATTCAAACGCTTGTGTATCTACCACACTTTTTATCATGGGTAACGTTATCAGGCATTCTGATCGACATTCTGGCCCAGACGGGTATTGTCAATCAGTTCCTGGTATCCGTATTCGGCATCAAGCCGATCTTCTTCCTGGGGGATGGCAGCTGGTTCCGATTCACGATTATTGCGAGTGATGTCTGGAAAGAGTTTGGATTCAACACGATCATCTTCCTCGCGGCACTATCCGGTATTAATCCGGCGCTGTATGAAGCAGCTGAAGTGGACGGCGCAGGACGCTGGAAGCAAACGATGTATATTACCATCCCGGCACTTATTCCGATTGGGATCGTAATCGCAACCCTGGCACTGGGTAATGTGCTTAACGCGAACTTTGACCAGATCTTTAACTTGTACAGTCCATTGATTTATCAGCAAGGAGATATTATTGATACGTTTGTATATAGAGAAGGTCTGCTGAGTGGGCAGTTCAGTTTCGCTACCGCCGTGAATCTGTTCAAATCGGTCATTAGCCTGATCCTGATTGTGATCTCGTACCGACTGGCTTACCGATTCGCCGGATACCGAATTTTCTAGAAAGGAGGACGAACGAATGTATCATAAAACGATGCCTTACCGCATATTCAGCATATTCAACAATGTGTTCCTGACCATTCTTTCACTGCTCTGCTTGCTGCCTTTGTATCACTTGCTCATGGTATCCCTTAGCGCATCTGCACCTGCGAATGCTGGTCTCGTCACGTTCTGGCCGATTGGATTTACACTGGAGGCGTATGCAAAAACATTTGCCAATACGAACTTCCTCTCCTCCTTATGGGTATCCGTGGAGCGGACCGTACTCGGTACAGGACTTGCGTTAATCGTTAATACGATTGCAGCCTATGCGCTCTCCAAAGAGACACGGGTGTTCCGCGCACGTAACATCTACCTGTGGTATTTTGTCATCACGATGCTGTTTAGCGGTGGCCTCATTCCGGGGTATATCCTGATCCTGAAGCTGGGGCTGATGAACACGTTGTTGGCCTTGATTTTGCCGGGATTGGTTGCGGTGTTCAACATCATTCTGTTGCTCAATTTCTTCCGTACCGTTCCGAAGGATCTGGAGGAAGCTGCATTTATCGATGGCGCAGGACATTTCCAGACGTTTATCAAAATCTATCTGCCGGTCTCCGTACCTGTTATTGCAACGGTTTCGCTGTTCATGATGGTGGGGCATTGGAACGCATACTTTGACGGGATTATCTACATCCGTGATGCGGAAAAGCTGCCACTCGCGACATTCATGCAGACGATTATCGTGCAAGCGGATATGTCGAAGCTTGATCCGGAAGCCGTTAAGAACCTGTCTCAACGGACGATTCGGGCTTCGCAGATCTTTATTAGCGCACTGCCGATCCTGCTTGTGTATCCGTTCCTGCAACGGTACTTTGTAACTGGGATCGTGGTTGGTGCTGTTAAAGAGTAGGGAACGTAAGTGTAAACATGTGTTGCTTAACTTAAATGAATGTATTATGAAAAAGGAGTTGCTGAACTGGGGAAGGCCAGGGAGGTGGCTCTTTTTTTGTGTTCTCTATCTACATTGAATTGGATATTATTCTATTTTTCAATAATGATTAAAGGACAGATGAAATTTCGATGATTGGTGCGTGTTTACTAAGTGGTATAATATCATCAAACGATAGGAGGTATGACTATGAAATGGGAAGAAGTCCAACAGATGTTCCCGAATCAATTTGTGAAGTTTGAAATCCTTCATTCTGAAGAGACAGAGAATCAAGAAGTTATAGATGAGGTAGCTGTGATCGGTCCTGTAAGCGATGAAAAAGCAACCCAAGAATTGCTGAATAGCCGGGATAAGACCTTGGTCTATCATACTTCCAAAGATCAAGTCATCGTTAGAGTACGGAAGAATGTAGGTTTAAGGAGAAAATTATAAATGAACATTGAATATAGAGAGGGACTGTTATTCACTGAACTAACCATCCTTTTTAACGGTAAGAGAAAAAGGATCAATAACATAGTCATTGATACGGGAGCAAGTCATACCTTGATTTCTCAGGGTGAAGTAGACGATATTGGCATTAAAGTTGGGGTAGAGGATGAGATCATAACAAGCTACGGAATTGGCGGTAAGGAACATGCTTTTAGCAAGCGGATCGAGGGAATACAGGTGGGAGATTTTGTTTTAAAGGATATTCCGATAGATTTTACTTCATTTAAATATCATAATATTAACGGTTTATTAGGACTAGATATACTTAAAGAAGGCAAATTCAATATAGATCTAGAGAACTTTAGACTTTATCATTTATAAATGTAGAACAAAGCTATTTTTGAATTGAAAACTGGAACGAAGCCCGTTGCCTACGCTATGCTACCCTGTTATAATTCCGGTATATCTATCGCATTGGGGGTTATGACGTGGCAATATGGATGATGCCGGATTGCTCGTTCGCTAGAAAGCCTTACGCAAAGCCTGAATAGGGGCGGACTTTGTGTAGGGCGCGACAAAATGAGATCGTTTGCCCTGGAATCAACATCAACATCATGGTTCAACCCGCAGGCTTTGCACCTTACTTTATTTTACTAATAAAAATAAGGGGCTGAAAGCCATGCAAACACCATTTATTCACAATCATCAATTTAATTATATTCATAAACAAGCTGATTTCCTGCTCAAAACGCTACGCTCGGTTGTTGATCCCAAAGTATTGGAAACCGTCCGTTATACGGTCGGCACGAATGCGGTAGGCATCTTCAATGAACTGACGCCTGAACAAAAGCAATTGCTGGAGCAGTTATCCACGTATGAGACGATACATGAGTTGCAGACGTATCTAAACCAGCTGGAAGCCTATCTGATTCCGTTTCCACAAGTATCCGCGAAGCAGATTCAGAAGCTGTATCCGAAGGCGAAGAAGCTCAAAGTACCTGATCTCGAATCCATCGATTATGCACGTACAACCTACTTGAGATGGACCGACATTGCGACCAATCGCTTGTTCATTGTGTACCCGCACGAAGGCAAATACCTCGGTATTGAGGGACGACTTACAGCTACGAACAAGAAAGGGTACTGCATGTTCTGTCATCGCCATCAGGAGCTCGGATTCTTCAACGTGAAGACCAAGAGCCATACGCCGGATAACATTTCTTCTGTTGCCCAATATGTATGCATGGATAACACAGCTTGCAACCATAGCATTACCGACATCACTATGTTGGAGAAGTTTCTTCTCTCGACAGTAAAATAATGCCGGACACACAGACAGGGTCGCTCTTCGGAGCGACCTTTTTTGCCGCGTTCAAGCGTAGTCGAGGCGTCATATCAATGTAGCGCTACAATGCCTTTATAGCGTCGAAGGATCGTTGGCATAATTCAGTCCCAGGTTATGCGCATGGTTCAGCAATGCCTCATAATGCTCAGGCTTGGATTCCAACGTTTCATATAAAAACTCAACTCTGGATTGGGACACGCCGCAGTAATCGGCAATACCTACATTGAGCAGATTGGCAATCGATTCCCCATAGTTGCGCTTGTGCATCTGTTCTTCCGTCACCCCCGAAAGAGAGATCCACAATATTTGCTGATGAGGAAGTTTATTCGTGCCATATGCAAACCCGTTGTTCATGACTCGATCCACATAACCTTTCAACATGGCTGGCAGATGCCACCACCAGAGAGGAAAAACAAAAGCCACAGCATCGTGCTTCTTCAATCGTTCCATCTCGGTTTCAACCTCAGGTGAGAACACTTGATTTTCTTGGGTATAGTCTGGTTCATCCATCTCACGAAGAATTGGGTCGAATCCAATCCCATGCAAATCCAATATCTCATAACCGTGACCAGCCTCAGTAAGCCCTTTTGCAAAACGTTCAGCTACCTGGAAGGTCAAGGAATCTTTACGCGGGTGGGATACTACAACGAGTACGTTCATCTTAACGTTCACTACCTTTCTGGATTACGGTCTTGTAGCCATAAATCAATGGCTGATGCTATTATAAACAGGTATGAAAACATCTGGAAGTACGCACTTTGATGTTCTATAAGAAGAATAAAGTGCTATAGGAACATTAAAGTACCCTAAATGGCTGCCCCGAAATGGGCTTGAATAATGGAAAAAGAGCAGCAAGAAGTTTATGTTTTTACCTTGGATACAGCCTGATTATGGAGGGGTTCAAAAATGACGGAACATGGAGAAACGAGTGCTCCAAAGAAATATAGAGTAGGCGTGGAAGCGGCCTTGGAAGTGATGGGTGGGAAGTGGAAGCCTTTGATTATTTATCATTTGATGACAGGACGGAAACGCACGTCGGAGCTTCGAAGATTGATACCGGACATTACACAGAAGATGCTGACAACTCAGCTCAGAGGTCTTGAAAAGGACGAGATTGTGCAGCGCAAGGTATATTCCGAGGTTCCTCCCAAAGTGGAGTATGAGTTAACAGACTACGGCTGGGGACTCAAGCCTGCCCTGGATCATCTATGCTATTGGGGAGAAGAGCATCTGGATAAAATCCACGGGGATAAGTTTAAAGTTTTGGAGGACTTCGATTCTCAGGAAAGTTGAAGAGAGGGGCACGAGAAATTGAATGGTGCAGAGCACGTGAAACAGGCAGTCCCCATTCGTTGTGAAGGCGTGGCTGTAGTTCTGTGAAGAAGATCCTCGATCAATACCTTGTACTAATGCTAAAACGGGCTGGTCGCATGTTGCATAATGAGTGGTGTTATGTTGGCGGCGGTATAGAGCAGGGCGAGAAGGCATGGGAAGCTGCACTCAGAGAAGTTCACGAGGAAACAGGCATTAGGGAAGTACGGTTGTATTCTGCCAATCAATTCGAACAATATTATTCACCTAAGGAGGATTATATCTATACCGCTCCCGTGTTCGTAGGATATGTGGATGAAAGCCAGCTTGTCCGGTTAAATCATGAACATACCGAGTATCAATGGATGACGTTTGACGAAGCCAAGGAAAATGCAGCATTGCCCGGAATCGATGACATTTTGGATTTTGTTGAAAAGCATTTTGCCAAGAAGTCTCCTTCCAAGTGGCTGCGGATTAATGGAGAAAAATGATTAGGAGGTGGAACTCATCACATACAAGACGATTTATCCAAGAGCATTGTTGAGCCTACTATGTATGTTGGTCATTGAAGCTATACTTTTGAGGGATGGTATTTACGATAAAAATGGTATTCTGAAGTACTCCCTGATCGTTATATGGACCTTTATTCTGGGTTATATCGTTTTCCTGATCTGGCGTTTATTTTTCACTAAACCCAGTATTACGCTGGAAAGCGACCATGTGATTTCTACGAAACACCAAAAATATGATGCATCTCAGATTGAATGTATTTATATGAATTACAGACGGATCGGCATCAAACTCTATGGTAAGCGGTTAGTGCCGATGGATCTGTGTTTTTATTTTCAACGAGGTCAGGAGTCCGCAGGCGTAGAAGCTGTACATGAATGGGCGGCGCAAAACGACAAAGAAGTAAAATACAAATTTTTTCAAACCTTGGCGTAGACCATTACGTCTGTTGAATATAAGGAACCGTTCTTATTTTAAACGCACACGAATCCCAGGTGCAGCTAAATTTTCGTCACAAATTAAAAAAGTCTATGCTTCAATAGCAAAGTAGATTCTAAATGTCAGCAGAAGAGGTGCATATGAGATATTTAACGAAAGAATGGTACGAGTTGTGTCAGCGGACAGGACTTCATTTTGGGATGCGGGTACATCGTGGAGCTTATGAATTGGATGAGAATCTATTTCTAAGGCTGTATAAAAGAAAGGAAAAAGAGCATATAAAGCAGGAGCGAGAGCTATATAATATGGACCCTCGTCTCATGCTAGAGCATGATGGTCAAGTGCTCACTCGCGTAGACAAAGCTTTCAGTGGGGAAGAAGTAACAGAAGAGGATCAGATGGTATTCCACATGCCACCGGAAGAGAGAGCGCATATTGAGAAACTTATTGCGGAGTATGATGTCCGTCCACCTTTTGACGAGAAGAAATGCAAAGAAGAGTACATAGAATCAATGGAATGGAATTTTCGATATAAAGCGGAGAATTTGCCACAGGAAATCGTTGAACAAATTGCGGATATCCGTGTGTTTACGTTAGGGTATTGCACTAGAGAAATAATGCGTCAGTTGAACAAACAGAGCGCGGAGAACAGGAAAGAGATGGAACGTGTATCGAATGAATACAGGGAAGCCATTGTGGCACAGAATATTCCAGATGAAATACATAAGCGGGTTCAATTTCATGATTGTACAGTGACGGAACTACTGACGGGAGAGGAAGTGGTCATTCGTTTTGACACTCGTGGGGGCTTCACCAATATAAATAGACTTACGCTGGTTGCACCCGAAATCATCAAGCAAGAGGGTGAGATTGTAGGCAGTTACTGGCTGTATCAAGAGCTGTATCGGATCGATAATGGATATGAACTTCATGTTCTTTTTGGTGGAGAAAATATGCCTGAATTGATTGTTCGCTGTGCCGACATTCTCGCAGAGGAAGAATGAGACGGATATTATTTTGATTGGGAAAATTATAAGCAGGCCATTGAAAATACGTTGGGTACGGCGGGAATTCAGTAAGGAAAACAGGAGGATGGAGGAAATAGAGTTGGAATGGACCACCAGCACCTTTGGTTATTTATCTATTCCCGTGTTTGTCGTGGGCATTGCATGTTACTTCTTTTCGGACCTTTTATACAAAATATTTGTTCTGATGAGATATCGAGAGATTAAACCGAATTGGGAGTTCGAAGATAACCCACCTAATAGTGATATTCCTCAACATATAAAATAGTGAACTCTCTGAAAACTAAAATTAAAAAAACAGCAACATCATAGGCAGCAAGATGACAGCAAGCATATTTTTGACGAGAAAGTATAGGAAATAATTTTAGGTAGAAGCGAGAGATACAATAATATTTTCTAGGAAAGGAACAGACCATGATGAAACCACAGGGGAACGTACAAGCTGTTTTTATAGACAGAGATGGAACAATCGGTGGTACAGGTCATTTTATTCATCCGAAAGATTTCAGATTATACCCCAATGCTCAAGAAGCAATTATGTGTTTGAAACGTGAAGGCATTATGGTACTGGCTTTTACTAATCAATATCGAATCTCACGTGGAGAAGCAAGTGTTCAGGATTTTGTAGAGCAATTTCGCGAGTACGGATTCGATCACTCCTATATATGTCCGCATGAGCAAGAATGCAGTTGCCGAAAGCCGAAACCCGGAATGTTATTACAGGCATCAGAGGAACACGGTCTGGATTTATCCAAATGCATAGTTATTGGTGATGTAGGGGACACAGACATGCTTGCTGCCCATGCCGTAGGAGCGACCAAGATCATGGTGAGAACAGGTTGGGGAGAGTCTTCATTAACTAAATTCAGAGATAAATGGACGGAGACCGAGCCTGATTATATCGCAGCAGATATTTGGGATGCCGTACAATGGATTATTCATGGAAGATGATTAGAAAATAAAGACAGGAGGTGAACCTGAATGGGCATGTCAGACTATTACAAAAACCTCAGGACAAGATCGGCAACGAGCTTATTTTGAAAGATAATTCAGCGTGTTGAGGAGAAGCGTATGTTAATCAACCCAACGATAGAAGAGATCAATGATCTGTTCAAGATGCATCATATTAACGAGGAAATCACTGAAATTCAACGTTTGTCAGGTACCACCGCTGGACGTGTTTATCGGTTGAGTACCACTCTCAATAAGCAATATATTCTGAAATCGGATGAACCTGAGCAGATTCACATCGCCCAGCAGTTTTTGGATACGTATAAGCATTCTCCGTTACTGCCTGAGGTTCTGTTGACTGATCTGGACAACACTTATCTAATTTACTCCTATATAGAAGGCACGACTCATTTTAACCGTGGACACAAAAGCGAATGGTTATCTCGTCTGGTGAAAGAGCTATTCAATACATATGTGCGTTCTTCAGATACGAAATCATGGGGCAGAATAGAATTCCCACAGAGGACCTGGAAAGAATTCAATCAAATCAGTATTCATGAAGCAAAGATGAATATCGGAAGTATTTTAACGACAGATGATTATAATCTGGTTCAATCCAAAATGGATCGTCTCTTTCATGAGGAAGAAGAGAAGTTTCTTTTGCATGGCGATACGGGGGTTCATAATTTTGTATATGATCAAAATGAACTCATCGGCGTCATTGACCCTTCTCCAATGGTTGGACCTATCCTCTATGATTTCTTGTATGCTTTTAGCTCTTCGCCGGATGATATCAACACCGAAACATTATTTGCTACATTCGAACTTCTGGAACAGGTGGAAATGGATAAATCCAGATTGATAGAGGAAGCTCTGGTCCATCTATATTGCCGAATTGGGCTGAGTAACAAGCATCATCCTGATGATCTGCCTGAGTATTTGGAGGCATGGCAGGAATGGAAGCTACTGTGCCAGGGATGTTAAAATAGCAAGGTCTTCAAACTTATCACCAATGCTTTAGTTCAGACTAGACAAGACAGGAGAGATATCACAAGTTGGATAACAAAAATAGTTCGAATGCTTGGATAACCTCCGATATGCTTCACAGCGACTTACTTGCCAGTAAGGAACTTATCTATGACAAGTGTCGCTTTGTTTGCTCCCAACCACATGAAGAAGTACAAAATGCTGAATATGGGGCGTATGTGTTTACAATAAATTCTACGTTCATTCGATTTCGTGTCGCTAAAACAACCCCAACCAAGATCGGGCAATTTGTTACCCTCTGGCAGCGGAGTGAGGATGGATCGACACAGCCATATGACGGATCAAATCCAGCAGATGTGTATGTCATTAGTACGCGAACAGGCAGCCACTTTGGTCAATTCGTATTTCCAAAGCATGTATTGTTACAGCGAAATATCCTATCGGATCAAGGCAAAGGTGGCAAGCGCGCCATACGTGTATATCCGCCTTGGGACAATCCAACAAGTAAGCAGGCTCAAAAAACGCAGCAATGGCAACTGGAATACTTCATGGAAGTACCTTTTACCGAACCGTTGAACTGTGATCAAGCCCGGGTACTTTATGACACCTAACAATTAAAGTAAGTGAAACAATTGCTCAGATTCTCCAAGTTCTTTTCCTCCGAATCCCAGCTTTTCACCGATCTTTTCGACATATCTCCTCTATTCGTTATTTTTAAGTACTAAAGCGTGTGCTATGTCCTCCATTTGTTAAAAATAGTGAACGTCAGTTCATTTAAATTTTTTGAAATTTGTGCTTGCCTTAATGTGAACATTAAGCCTTAGGATGTAAAAGAACCGGCCAAATGCATCCAAAAATGAACATAAAGGAGGAGTCAGCATTATGGCTTTTTCGATAAAAGAAGCTTCGGAGCGGCTGGGTTGTCCTGCACATAAAATTCGTTACTACGAGAAGGAGGGACTGCTCCCTTACATTCAACGGGATCAACATGGAAATCGGATGTTCGAGGAAGAACATTTGGATTGGATGAGACTGATGTCCTGTTTCCGGGCAACGGGTATGAAAGTATCTACACTGAAACATATGGTTAGTCTGGCACTGGACGGGGATTCAACCATTCCACAACGGAAAGCGATCCTTCACGAATATAAAGAGGAATTACATCGCCGCCAACTTGAAATTGCCGAAGCACTTGCAGCGGTAAATAACAAATTGACCATCTATGAAGACATAGAAACAGGAAAGCTTCCTTCAGAAAGCAAGCTGCTAGATCAAATGGAAAGCATCGACAAAGACTAATATTAACGGATGGAGAGATGGAGAAATGAAGCAAAGAGTGCTGGGAAATAGCGATATAGTCGTATCTTCGATTGGATTGGGAATTATGGGCATGTCTCCGGGGATGTATGGGGAAACTAATGATGAGGAGTCAATAAAGACCATCCATCACGCGTTGGAGATTGGTGTTACACTGCTAGATACAGCTGATGTGTATGGTAATGGTCATAATGAAGAACTACTGGGGAAAGCGCTGAAGGGACGTCGGGATCGGGCCATTATTGCTACCAAATTCGCGTATACCGCAAACTATGAGACGTTGAATGGTCATCCAGATTACGTCAAAAAGGCTGTAGAAGCAAGTCTTCGCAGGCTGGACACCGACTATATTGATCTGTACTATCAACATAGAGTAGATCCTCAGATTCCAATTGAGGAAACTGTTGGCGCGATGGCTGACTTGGTTAAAGAGGGGAAAGTCCGCTGTCTTGGCTTGTCGGAAGCATCGGCTTCCACTTTACGCCGTGCACACGCCGTTCATCCGATTTCTGCGTTGCAGAGCGAATATTCCCTGTGGAGCCGGGATATTGAGGACGAGATTCTACCGACTGCGAGAGAATTGAATATTACACATATTGCATACAGTCCATTAAGCAGAGGGTTTATCTCAGGTGAGATACGGAAATTCGAAGATTTGCATGTTAATGATCTGCGCAGATATATGCCGAGGTTCCAAGGAGACAATTTCGCCAAAAATATAGAAGTTGTAGATAAAATCAAAGAGATTGCGATGGAGAAGAGCTGCACGCCTGCACAATTGGCTTTAGCTTGGACTATGGCTAATAACGCATTGCCGATTCCGGGAACGAAACGAATCAAATATTTGGAGGAAAACGCGAACGCTGCAACAATTGAACTGACACCTGATGACTTAGCTCGTATTGAAAAGGTAAGTCCCCAAAATGAGGTGCATGGAACACGTTATATGAAAGAAATGATGACTCAGCTCAATGGGTAAATAATGTCCTTATAACTTGTTATTAGTAGTGAAGTAGCTGCTCAGTAAAATACAAATATAGAATACAAATAGAGACTCTCCTTTAGTGAAAGTCTCTATTTGTATTCATTTCCAATCGCTCTACATTTACACTGGAGAGACTTCGATTGGGAATTTTCTTATTTTCCATAGATCATATGAAGAATGCTGTGATGTTTGCGAGGGTGAGCTTCGATATTACACAAACTTAGGGAATGGTACTGTGGTTAAAGAGTGTAGAACATGCGGAATGTTTTATAACGGACAGACAGGAGAAAGAATTGGATTGCTCAAGGACATCATCCTAAGACCTTCAAGAAAAAGTGAACTCGTAAGAGAAGGTATTATCTAAGATACTTAGAATGATGTGTTTATCAACATTTTGATAACGATCTGTAATGCCGAACTAGGCCAAGTGGGTTGCTGAAGGGATATGATTTGATTAAACGCCATGATTATGAATTGCATGGCGTTTTTTGATGTTTGCGGCTGGGAAAACGAAAACGGCTGTTCAGAATCGGTTCAGAATCGTTTGTTATAATTCACGTGAAGTTCCAAATTTTAATTGTATATGAGGAGGAATATGATTTGAAGGGAAGCATAGGGGGCCAAAAGATGGCATCTTTCAAACGAGGGCTAGTGACTATACTGGCATTTTTGATAATGGTGGCTTTCATGACGCAAAATTCTGCGCAAGCAGTTTCTGGTGAATGGGAACAGGTGAGTCCATTCCCTACGGCTAATTCAATTAGTGCTGTAGCTTATGGCAACAACCAATTTGTCGCTGTGGGACGAAATCAAGTGATTATCACTTCCACTGACAGTAAGAATTGGATAGTTTCGGACCATCCACAAGCAGTGAATTCTAATCTAGCAAGTATCGCCTACGGTAATGGTAGATTTGTCGCAGTTGGATCGAGCGGTTTGATAGTAACCCTAGTAGACGGTGAAACCCAGTGGAAAATTCAGAGACAAAATATCACCTCTTACGCTATAACTAGCGTTGTATTTGCCAACGGGAAGTTCGTAGCAGTAGGGGCCCTTGGGAATGTTATTACATCTACAGACGGGATAACCTGGACGGGGCAGCCAGTAACAAGTACATATCATATGGGTGTTACTTACGGCAAAAATAAATTCGTTGGTGTGGGACAAAGAGGATCTGTGATCCAATCTGCCGACGGAACTACTTGGAGCACGTCAACAGTCAACAATACCTATATGTTTAACGGAGTAACTTATGGTAACAACAAATTTGTAGCTGTTGGTCAAGGTGGATTGATT
Organism: Paenibacillus sp. NPDC056933; assembly: GCF_042674385.1. NCBI lineage: Bacteria > Bacillati > Bacillota > Bacilli > Caryophanales > Paenibacillaceae > Paenibacillus > Paenibacillus sp. NPDC056933. The sequence goes on from NZ_JBHUQN010000001.1 coordinate 891,782, forward strand.
GTTACATCCAGTGATGGGAATAGTTGGACCACTGCAACAAGTAATAGTTCTGTCACGTTCAACACAGTAACATATGACAACGTTAATAACTTATATGTGGCAGTAGGTGGAGGCGGAACCATTGTGACCTCTGCTAATGGAACTAACTGGACGGTTCAAAGTACAGGCACCATAAAGGATCTTAATGGCGTTTTTGCTAAGGATGGTCTCATTTTTGCTGTCGGTTACAGTGGTGTGATCTTGACCTCTAACGACGGAATCTTATGGACAGATCAGTTGAGGGGAACGGCTGCAGGTCTTGAAAGCCTGACTTATGGCCATGGCATGTTTGTTGCAGCTGGTTATGAAATGATAGGATCAACGAGTATGATCGGCGCAATTTACACATCTGTAGACGGAAAAACTTGGGTGAACCGAAAATCGGCAGTTTTTCCGTATATAAGAGATTATATTGGCAGTGTTAACTATGGTAACGGCAAATTCATAGCAGTAGGTTATAAAGAACTTTCCGGACTCGAAAATACTGGGCTTATAATGATGTCTCCTAACGGAGTATCTTGGACAGAGCAATTAACAGGTGAAGGGACACTCCTGGATAGCGTATATGGTGATCATCAATATGTAGTTGTAGGAGCTTTTGGAAAAATTATGACTTCACCGGATGGTGAAACTTGGACGAGCCAAACAAGTGGAGTGTCAGTTCCGCTTACTGATGTTAGTTACGGAAATGGTTTATTTGTTGCAGTAGGCGGGAGTACAGTTTTGACATCACCTGATGGGGTTACATGGAAGGAACAACCGAGTGATTCTTCAAGGTATATATATGATGTCGCATACGGTAACGGCTTGTTTGTTGCAGTTGGACCAAGCGGAAAAATCATCACGTCTTCCAACGGGGAAAACTGGAGTAATGTAACGAGTACAGTAACTAGTGTGCTGCAAGGTATCCATTATGACGTAAATGGATTTAAGGCTACTGGGGACTCTGGAGTCATACTTACTTCACCGGATGGTATCACTTGGAGCAAGCAAATGAGCGGTACGAAGGTTGACCTGCGTGGCAGCATCTCAAGCGGAAGCGAGGATGTAGTGGTAGGGTTGGATGGACTTATTTTGCGAAAATCGGTTATGAACAGCACAATCAATCCTACAACCGGTTCTTTTGACAAAAACAGTTCATCTGCGGATTACAAGGATATTGAAACAGAAGTCGTTTTAAATGGAAATGAATTAACTGGAATTGAGAATGGGTCCGAGAAGCTTGTACTGGACACCGATTATAAGATTGTTGCGGGGACTGTGACGATCAGTAAGGAGTATCTGGCCAAACAAGCAGAGGGGACAATAGACCTGAACTTCACCTTTAGTACAGGGGATATACAGAAGCTGGTAGTTACAATCAGTGACACTACCCCGAAGGTCGTGACGGTTAACTATTTACCAGGAGAGCACGGGACAATCGATGGCACGAACGAGCAGGTAGAGATTGGTGGACATCCAGTAAACGTGCCGACAGTTACGCCTGTTAAGGGGTACCATTTTGCAGGATGGAGCAGCGATGGTGGCGTCACTAAGCTGAGTAGTCATGAATTAGCTACGTCTGTAGTAATAACGGATGTAACGTATACTGCACAGTATACAGAGTTTGTTATGGGAGATGCAGATGGCGACGGTAAAGTGACTGCTGCTGATGCACTTTTGTTAACCAAATACATGAAAGGCAAGATTACACTTACGCCGGAGCAATTGCAGGCGCTTGATATGAATAGTGATGGGAAATGGGATGATGAGGATGTCAAAGCGATTCTTGCCATTGCCGTAGGAAAGGGTTGATATGATGGCTTGGAAAAAATGGATCTCAATAATGATGGCGGTCGTTGTATTTTTAACTTTTGGAACAATGGGTTATGCCGATTCTAGTTCAAATGTAGCTTCAAACTCGATTAAGGTAAGCAGCGAACAAGGATATCCCGGAGATTTCGTTGACATTTCGGTATATTTGACACCGGAGGATCTGATCAATCACTATGATATTTCGATTGGATTTGATGCCTCTACATTGGCGTTGGTACCTGGAAATGAAGTGACAGATGAATTGGGGGTCATTTCAGATGAAGAAGGTTTTGAATCGGATTTTTCTAGTAATGGGACGATCCATATCAAGGCTAATCCAGTATTCATTACAGAAGCAGGTACAAAGGCATTCACCCTTCATTTCAAAATCATGGACTCTGCAGAGCCTGGAGATTGGGATTTCAATGTGATAAAACATGACCTCTATGAGGGTGATGAGCTCGCTTCCACTTCAGTTGAGACTGGGAAGGTAACGGTAAAGACAACAAGTATGATTAAGCATACTGTGATATTCGACTCACAGGGAGGCAGTGGTGTAGAGAGTGTGACCGACGTGGACAGCGGCAAGACGATCAGTGCTCCGCCAGCTCCGACGAAGGCAGGCTACTCGTTTGCAGGCTGGTACAAGGATGTGTCCGTTGCGGATGCATGGAACTTTGAAGAAGACGTGGTAACGTCCGATATGATGTTGTATGCGAAATGGACGCGGCACGCGGTGCAGATTCAGATTGGCTCGGTGAGCGGAACGCCTGGCTCTACGGTGGACGTACCAGTCACAGTGACCGACTTAACTTATGGAATAGCAGGCTATAGTGTACAGCTTGATTTTGACTCAGAAGATTTGGAAGTAACTAGGGTTACAGGAAACGCTGGAGATTACTTCGACTCCAATTACGATAACGATGCAGGCTGGCTCAAAACAGTATGGGTAGATAATGATGGGGGAGATACACCGATCCTGGCAGGAGAGAGGTTGTTCACTGTTAGTTTCAAGGTGAAGAGCGAGGCAGTGAAAGGAGAAAAGTCACTTACAGTGCAGACAGAAGATTCCGACCTATTCTCCATCATGGACTCATCAGGGCTAGAGATGAACAAAATGCTAATCCCTGGCAAGGTAATGGTAATCGATGGACCAGTGCAACATACTGTTACTTTTAACTCGCAGGGAGGCAGCTTGGTTTCCAGTATTTCCAATGTGAACAGTGGCACGACAATCAGTGCTCCGACAGCACCGACGAAGACTGGTTACACATTTGCAGGCTGGTACAAAGAAGCAGAGGGCACAAATGCCTGGAACTTTGCGGCGGATACGGTCACGTCGGATATGACATTGTATGCGAAGTGGACAAGCAATGGTTCGAACAATTCGAACAATTCGAACAATTCAAATAACGCCAATAACTCTGGCATGCCATCTGTTCCAAGTACGTCGTCTGACGATAAAGCAGTTGGTTTTCAAGTCATTGTTGACGGTATTGTGAAAGACCAAATTGCTACAGGATCGACGACTAAAGAGAACGGGAAATCGGTGCTGAAGGCTACAATAGATTCATTCAAGCTAGCTGATCAACTCAAGAAGGCGGCCGACAAATCCACTGTGGTCATTCCTGTGACCGTCAAAATGGACAAAGTATTAGTGGTTTTGACCGGTGAAGCAGTGAAAAGTATGGAAATTAAGCAATCGATTTTGGAGGTACAAACGACAAACGGGACCTACAAGCTGCCTGCTGGGCAAATTACCATCGATGATATTTCCACTAAACTGGGCGAACAAGTTAAACTTTCCGACATTGTCGTACAAGTGGAGATTGCCAAGAGCGATGAGGATACAACTGTTCTCGCCGCGACTGCTTCTGCTCAAGGAGGCTTTGAGGTTGCAGCCCCGCCGGTCACTTTTAATGTAACAGCTTCTTACAATGGTAAAACGGTAGCTGTGGAGCAGTTTAGCAGCTACGTGGAACGCGAAATTCCGCTTCCCGACGATATCGATGTGACCAAGGTGACAACGGCAGCAGTGCTGAATTCAGATGGCAGTGTACGCCACGTACCAACGTATTTCACGACTCGTGAAGGGAAGAACTATGCGACCGTGAAAAGTCTCACCAACAGCGACTACTTCCTGATCTGGAATCCAAAGACCTTTGCGGACGTGGAAAGTCACTGGTCGAAGCTGGCCGTTAATGATATGGCTTCCCGATTGATTATCAAAGGTAAAGATGAGAATCATTATGAACCCAATGCTGTCATTACCAGGGCAGAACTTACAGCCATTGTGGTTCGTGCGTTGGGCTTGTCAGACACTGGCACCGAGAGCGGGTTCAATGATGTGATGTCCAGTGATTGGTACGCAGGTGCTATCGCCAAGGCTGTGGAATATGGCTTGATTGAAGGTTATGAGAACCGGACTTTTGCTCCTAACCAAACCATTACTCGGCAGGAAGCATTGGTGATCATGAACAGGGCGATGATACTGGCTGGTCTAGTAGCTGACGGAGCCTATCCAGATTCTCTGCTGTCTCCGTTCGCAGACCAAGCAAAGGTTGCATCCTGGGCGAAGCAGGCCATGGCTGCAGCTGTGAAGAACAGACTTGTAGAAGGATCGAATGAAGGCTTGATGCCAACAAAGAACCTTACCCGAGGTGAAACTGCAGCGATAGTACAAAAGTTTTTGATAGAGACCAATTTAATTGATAACCCGAATGACTGATGGGATAATTTACTGATGTACAAAACTAGGCTCTATGTTTCTATTAGAGCCTAGTTTTTTGTTGTTAATTGACAATGGGGAGGAACATACATGTCAAAGGGGTCTTTAATATATCGGTAGCGTCATTTATACTAATGGGAGTTCACCCATACATAGAAAAGATCAACGGAGAGCTCTATTTTGCCTTTTTATGAATTTTACGAGTACCACAGATTATTTAAGAACCTTATAGACAATGGAGATTGCCGGAAAGGAAGAGCACATGCAAAACTCCAAATTCACACCGTATTTAAGTTTTATAGGTTTTGGATTAGTCATTCTCACCTTGAGTGTGAATGTAAGCTTTAAGCTAGGAATGGAGAAAGGTTTGGATGAAGGTTCCCTTATGCTGTTGTCAGTTGCTAATGCAGTGTTACTGGTATACCCATTGGCGTGGGGAGTATTTGCAATACTTGAGTTCTACATGTTATGGAAGGACAAACAAAAGATCAAGTCCAGGCTGGAACGTGGGAAAATGAACAAAGAAGAATACTTGGATCAGATCAAGAAAGTTAAGACCAGTTTGGGAATCAACATCAGTTATATTGTCATCCTGTTGTTTCAGCTTGGATACGTCATAGTAAATTGGAACGAGGTTGATGTTTAGTCTTCTGATCAACCTTTCCTGATTTTGAATAGAAAGATACATAACATTTAGGAGGAAAATTCAATTGAAAGCACTATCGATCATCAGCCTTATTTGGTACATACTTATTTTTTTATTAATAGCAGTTTTTTCGCTAGACGATTCACCAGACAGTTCGGATTCCGCAGCAGGAATGGGAATCCTTGCTGTCTTATATGGTCTGCTTTTCTCAATTGTATCTTTAATCATATCTAGCAAGAGAAAAAGGGCCCCTGTGAATGTTCATGAACAACTGCTACAGTTAGGTGAATTAAAAGAGAAAAATATCATATCGGAATATGAATTTGATCAGAAGAAAGAGAAGTTACTTTCCAGATACAAGTAGTCCAGGAGCTTGCGACAAGGTGAAGAATATTCCATTTTCTGCTCATGCAAAATGCATAAATTCTCTAAACAAAAAACAGGGCGTTCCCTTTTACGGGAATCTGCCCTGTTTTTGTTTACCCAACTCAATGCTGATGATGCGCGTGGGCATCCGGTGCGTCGCCTTTGACCGTACATAGCACCGAGGTATCATGCAGATGTTTCTCGGACTCGACTTGGAGCGTCACATGTTTGATCTCTTTATGCTCCAGCAGATGTTCAATCTTCTGAACCAGGATCTCGGATGCATAGACATCCATCGTTCCATCTACCACGATATGAGCGGTCAGTGCGTTCAGGTTACTGGTAATGGACCAGACATGCACATCGTGTACGCCTTTGACGCCATCCACTTGTTTGATGGTCTCCACCAGCTCATTCACATCCACATTAGCCGGAGTACCTTCCATCAAGATATGCAGGGATGATTTGGTGACATAGAACCCACTACGCAATACCAGTGCCGCCACAATTACACTTGCAAGTGGATCGGCCCAACCCCAGCCAAAGAACATCATGAGCAGAGCCGCAGCAATGGCCCCAACCGATCCCAACATATCACTGATGACATGTAGATAAGCACCGCGCATATTCAGGTTTTTCTCCGTATCGCTCCCTCGCATCATAATCCAGGCCACCAGAATATTGATGAGCAGTCCAATGATGCTGATGATCAACATGCCGACCGTTGCGACTTCTGGGGGATGAATGAAGCGACCAATGGCTTCGTAGAAGATGTAAAGAGAGATGGCGATTAACGTGATTCCGTTTAACGTGGCTGCGAGAATCTCAAAGCGTCTGTACCCGTACGTTTTGCCTGAGTTCACCGCTTTTTCGCCAAAGGTGAACGCCAGCAAAGCGATTCCCAAAGCTATCGAATCAGACAGCATATGACCTGCATCGGAGATGAGCGCCAAACTGTTCGTGATATATCCGCCAACGGCTTCAACAATCATATAAACGGTAATAATGATGAAGGAAAACAATAGTACTTTCTTGTTGTTTGTGTGAGCATGATTGTGTCCATGGTCGTGATTGTGGTGATGTTCAGACATATGAAATCCTCTCCTTTGGAGCGTTGCTCCGGTATGTAATATGCTTTTTTTATAATTAAAAGTGATCCTCGGCAATGATTAATCACTTATAAATGAATATATGAGCAATTGTTCATATGTTATGGTTTTATTATAGGTGCGCCTGATCATAGTGTCAACCAGATTTGAGAAAATATAAACAATGCCCACGTGGCTTCACTGCATGTTCGCTGGCGATTTACGTTGCTTTTGTGCTACCATCTGTGCATGGATCAATGTCGAGGAAGTTCTCGCTATTAATAATAAAATAAAGAATATATAAGTTAAAACTAATATTTACACGATAACGGAGAGGGCAGGAAAGATCTGGAGTTAACAGCGATCACAATAATGTCCTGACCTTGTAGTGGCTAGTGTAAAATTATTCATTCAACTTATACAGAAGGGGTGGACAACGATATGAAGCATCTGCTTCTGGCGGACGACGATGCCAATATTAGAGCACTCCTCCGGCATGTCATGACCAAGGAAGGGTATCGGGTGCATGAAGCACAGGATGGGTTGGAAGCAGTCAAGATAATGCAAGCAACGCCGATTGATCTGGCGATCCTGGATGTAATGATGCCAGGCATGGACGGACTGGAGTTATGTGATTTCATTCGCCAACATTATGACATTCCGATTATGCTGCTAACTGCACGAGATCAGCTATCGGATAAACGAGATGGGTACTTGAGAGGTACGGATGAGTATGTGACGAAGCCTTTTGAGCCTGAGGAACTGGTCTACCGGGTTAAGGCATTATTTCGCCGATACCATCGCACGTCCAGTGATATCATTCGCATGAATCGCATTGTGATTGACCGGAACAATGTCGAGGTCTCCGATGGGCAATCGATTCTCTTTTTGCCAATGAAGGAGTTCGAGCTGCTCTCTCAACTTGCTCAGTTTCCGGGCCGCTTATTCTCGCGCGATGAACTTATTCGTTTAGTCTGGGGAGCGGATTACGAAGGAGATGACCGCACGGTGGATGTACATATCAAGCGACTGCGTGATCGTTTTGCAGATTATGCAGATGATTTTGTTATTCAGACAGTACGGGGGATTGGTTATAAGATTGAGGTGAAAGCGCATTGAGATCACTGTACTTTCGGGTGTTCATGATTACGATCGCGGTGATTCTGGTCAGCGCCATGCTCGGTTTTCTTTTATCCAACATTTATTATCATGCGAAGCTGAAGTCTTTCAATGACGAGAAGTTGGTGGGCATCGCGACACAGATGAAGCAGTTTGCGGAGCAAGAACCTGCTACGGTGGAGCATTACCTGAACAATGCCGCAGCCCTCGGTTACGAAATTTATGTGACGGATGGAAAAGGAAATGACCAATTCTATGGCCGTGAATTCCGCCAGAAGGATCTGGACCAGAAAGCTGTAGACCGGGTACTGAGGGGTGAGGTTTACCATGGCGTTGCCGAGTTTCCCAGCAAACCTTTCATTACCGGTTTTTTCGATAATCAATTAAGCAATACCGTTGGGGTACATCTACAGATGGGCAATGCAAGCTATGCCTTGTTTATGCGCCCGGATGTCATTTTGCAATTCGGTGAACTGCGTATCTTTTTTGCGTTGATTGGAGCATTTACGGTGGGCATTAGTGTCCTGCTCTTTTTGATAAGTACCCGCTATCTGGTAACTCCGATTGAACGTCTATCGGAGGCGACCAAGCGCATTGCCCAAGGAAACTATAATCTGAAATTATCCACCACGCGGCGTGATGAGATTGGACAGCTGGCCCAGCATTTCATGACCATGAGCCGTGAATTGGAGCGGGTAGATCAGGCGCGTCAGCAGTTTGTATCCAATGTATCGCATGAGATCCAATCGCCGCTGACCTCGATTCAGGGTTTTGCCCAACTGGTGGGGGATCGGGATCTGCCTGAACAAGAACGGGAGCATTATGCCTCCATTATTGAAGAAGAGAGCCGCCATCTCTCGTTGCTTAGTAAACAATTGCTGCTGTTGTCCTCCCTGGAACAAGGTCATGAGGATTTAACAAAATTGAGATTCTCTCTGCGAGATCAATTCCGCCAAGCGGTTCAGGTGCTGCAATGGCAGTTAGAAGAAAAAGAACTGTTGCTAAGGATCTCGGTACCCGAATCCATCCATCTTTATGGCAATGAAGTGCTGCTCATGCAAGTATGGATGAATCTGCTGGGGAATGCCGTGAATCATCTCCCACAGGGAAGAAGCATCGAGATCCGTGCCGAGGAATCAAATGCTCAATGCGTAATCCATATTCGGGATACAGGGGATGGGATTGCAGCAGAGCATTTGCCGTTCCTGTTTGATCGGTTCTACCGGGTAGACCGCGCAAGAGAGCGTTCTTCCGGCCGAACCGGGCTTGGACTTGCTATTGTGCAGAAAATTATCCGCATCCATGACGGCACGATTGAGGTTGCCAGTTCGTCAGAAGGAACGGTCTTTACCGTGACGCTGCCGCAGATGTAATCTGTTATTCATTTGCCGTTCATTTTCACCTCCTATACTTGGGTTATCAAGAGGAGGTCAGAGACATGTACTTGGCTATTAGAGAAATGAGGTTTGCCAAAGGGCGATATGCATTAATTGCTACAATTATGGTGCTTGTTTCATTTCTGGTTTTATTTGTCACAGGTCTGGCACAGGGACTCGCGTATGACAACGCGGCATCCATCAAAAATATGGCAGCAACCCATTTTGTTCTGGAGCAGGATTCGAATCATCGTTTTACCCGCTCCCAGGTGAATCAGGATCAGCTGGAGCAGACACGCTCCGTTGTGGGGCAAGAGAATGCTGAACCACTGGGTGTGAAAATGACAACCGTCAGTCCAGCTGGCGACACGAAGAAGCTCGATGTAACCTTATTCATGGTGAACCCGGAAGGCTGGCTCGCTCCAACCGCAACCGAAGGATCACCAATCACGGATCTGAAGAATGGACAGGTTGTGGTGGATCACAAGCTGTCTGAAGACGGCGTGAAGATTGGAACAGTCCTGGTGGATAAAGCTTCGGGCAGAGAGTGGACAGTGGCTGGATTTGTAGAAAATGAGTCCTTCAGTCACTCACCCGTTGTGTTCCTGAACGAGCAGGAATGGGGGGCTATTCAAGAAGGCTCCCGAACTTCGCAAGGAAAAATAGACTCCAATGCGCCTGTATATAGTGCGATTGCCGTTAAAGATGCAGGCGGGAAGGTAGACAGCCTCAGTACCGCTTTGCCGAATACGGAAGTGATTACGAAGTCCGATGCGGTATCGGCCATTCCTGGGTACAAAGAAGAGCAGGGCTCGCTGCTCATGATGATTGCCTTTTTATTTGTCATCTCGGCGTTTGTGCTTGCGGTATTCTTCTACGTCATCACGATTCAGAAAACGAGTCAATTTGGCATTTTGAAAGCCATTGGAACACGCAATTCGTATCTGGCTGGCAGTGTCTCACTACAAGTATTACTGCTGTCCGTTGGCAGTCTGGTGATTAGTGTTCTGCTGGTTCAGTTATTTGAATCCATCTTGCCAGCTTCAATGCCGTTTCAATTAGGCTTGTCCACCCTGACACTAACCTGCGTGTTATTCGTGATAATGTCTATGGCAGGTTCGTTATTCTCGGTGTGGAAGGTTACCAAAATTGATGCGCTTGATGCGATTGGGAGGACAGCAGCATGAGAAACCGACTGGTATTGCAGGGAATTACACAGACCTTCGAAGATGGCGGGGTCAAACGGACGATATTGGATAAGTTGGATCTTAAGGTGGCCGAAGGAGAACTCGTCGCGGTCATGGGTCCTTCCGGCTCAGGCAAAAGTACGTTTCTGTCCATTGCAGGTGCACTGCTTGAACCTACGGAGGGACAGGTTCTGCTGGATGGCGCATCGATTATGGGCAAAAACAAGCAGGACATATCCGATGTGAGGCTGCAGCAGCTCGGTTTTATTTTTCAAAGTGCCAACCTCATTCCGTATCTGAAAGTGGAAGAACAACTAATGGTGGTTGCCAAGCTTGCCGGAACGGACAAAAACAAGGCGGAGAAGCGAGTTAATGAGCTGCTGGATACAGTAGGCTTATCACATCGGCGTAAGGCATATGCCGAGAAGCTGTCCGGCGGGGAACGTCAGCGGGTTGCCATTGCCAGAGCTTTGATGAATGATCCGGCCGTCCTGCTTGCGGATGAACCGACAGCCAGTCTGGATGCGGAACGTGGACTGGATATTGTGGGTATGATTGCACGGCTTGTGAAGGAGCAGGGCAAGAGTGCGGTGATGGTTACACATGATGAGCGGATTTTGCCGCTATGTGATCGGGTTCTCTTTTTGGAAAACGGGAAACTGGTACACCATTAGTGCTGAGAGTAGCTAGTGTAAATATTCTCTAGTTCAACGGATATCACATGAGAAGGTCCATGAATTCCCGATGGGAAAAGTGGCCTTCTTTTTTCTTTTTTGATCTATAATGAGAGATAGGATATAGATGGAAGATTTAGTTTTACATAGAGAGGAACGGATATAGGATGAAAACGTTGGATCGGGAACAATTCCCGTCGCTCAGTACATCGATTCATTGGGGAATTATTGAAGCTAAGTTTAAGTTGAATGACATCGTGGATGAAACGCTGGTAAGTAATGTGAGCATCATCCCGTTTTTCGGGGAACAAGTGGTTGTTTTTCAGATCGATAATGGGAAATGGGAGCTGCCCGGAGGAACGTTGGAGGTAGGAGAGAAGTATATGGATGGACTGCAACGTGAAGTGATGGAGGAGCTCGGAGCCAAGTTGATCACGTATCAGGTGTTTGGACAATTTCATTGCATGTCGAGTGCACCTGAGCCGTATAGATCGCATATTCCACATCCTCATTTTGTAAGACTTATTGGCTATGGAGAGGTTGAGTTGATCGGTAAACCATTGAATCCGGTGGACGGGGAACAGGTAATTGCTGTAGAGGTTGTGGAGATTGGTGAAGCGATCAAGAGATTTGAAGAACAGCATAGATATGACATTGCGGAAATGTACCAATTGGCTTATGAGCTTCGAGAAGAAGGCAGACGGTGAGTAGATGGAAAGCTAGCTTATTCTAAACCTAGATACAGGTTTGCCCAACAGACAATGCAGCCCGAGATGCTTTCAAAGCCAAAATAAGGGCGGAGTGTATCCGCCCTTATTTCATTGTTGGATTCTTGACACAGGAGCATTCTGTTCTCTGAGATCTCCGGCTAAAATCAAAAATGGACCTGGCCAGTGTGTTTTTAAGCCTTTTGCCGGAATGAAAAATCAGGACGGAATGTTCATAGCAGTCTGAATGTTTTTCAGATCGAGCTGAATTTGCTCTGGAATATGGTAAGGATGGTATAAGCCATGCTGCACCATGTAATTTGATATTTTTTCATGAGATTCTATGGCTTCATCGAGCTGCTTCATCAAAATTTGCTTGATTTCGGGGGTAGTACATTCGGTCACAGCCATGGCGTAGTTTCTGACTCCGCTCTTGGCGTTTATCAAAAAATCCATTGCAATCACGTCATCGGTCAGCATATGAAGACCTGTCATGTGTTCTAATATTGGGTTCATTTTTTTATCTCCTATACAGTCGCTTTAGACAGCACTCCACCGAGCTCCTGAAGCTGCTGTTGTGATAATGTCACATCTTGTTGCAAAATTAGCATGAGCTCCGGGTCGGTTACCATAGCTTGCATGGTCTTGGATTTAGTGATGCAAACCGTTTTGAACGCAGCTATTTCATGTACCTCAAGCATCTCATGCAGAGCGTAAGTGGAATTCATTCGGATTATCCTCCCATGTATCTATCCATATTTAAGGCTTTAAGATGACTTTAATGCAATCGTCCGTTTTCGTATCGAACACTTCATACCCCCGCTTGGCCTCGCTGAGCGGAATGACGTGCGTAACGATGTCGCCAGGGTCCACTTTGCCAGACGTAACTAACTCGTACATATACGGCATATAGTGAATGACCGGAGCTTGTCCGGAACGGATATTCACGTTTCGCTGCATGATGTCGCCGAGCGGGAATCCGTTATAACGTCCGCCGTATACCCCAGTGACTTGGATGGTGCCGCCTTTGCGGACAGCCTGAGATGCAATGATAAATGCGCTCATGGTGCCGCCTTGCAGTTTCAAACCGCTGGCTAGAAATTCAAGATCGCTCATCTTGCCGTCCATTCCTACCGCATCGATCACAACATCGGCGCCGCCTTTGGTCATCTCCTTGAGATTGTTGCCGATATTTTTATCCTGTTCGAAGTTTACGATTTCCACTTTGTTCGTTCGCTTCGCATGCTGTAAGCGGTAATCGACATAGTCGACGGCTATGACTCGTTTTGCTCCTTTGAGCCAGCAGAATTTCTGCGCCAGAAGTCCGACGGGACCACATCCGAGCACAATGACCGTATCTCCATCCTTTACGCCGGCGTTATCCACGCTCCAGAATGCCGTCGTCATGGCATCGGCAATCAAGCTCAGCTTTTCGTCCGGTTGTTCGCAGCTTTCGGGAATCTTGAAGTGGGTAAAATTGGCGAACGGGACCCGTAAATACTCGGCCTGCCCTCCAGGGTATCCGCCGGTCGTTCCGGAGTATCCGAAATATGCGCCCATATCCCCGTGTTGGTTTGATTCGTCACATTGGCTTTCCAGCTGATTTTTGCAAAAAAAGCATTCTCCGCATGCGATGTTGAACGGGATGATCACACGGTCGCCTTTCTTTACCTTGGTCACGCCGGGGCCTACCTCTTCTACGATCCCCATCGGTTCATGCCCGATGACATAATTCTCCTGAAGGTTAGGGATCATCCCGTGAATAAGGTGTAGGTCAGAGCCGCAAATGGCGGAACTGGTGATCTTTACGATCATATCATCCGGTTTCTCAATCTTCGGATCAGGCACCTCTTTGACCACGACATTTTTAATCCCTTGATATGTTACTGCCTTCATGCTTTATGTCCTCCCATATGTTCATCTGGGGTCCGATCAAACATCCCTTTACGTGACGTATCATCCGGGAACAAATTCATCTGGCCGATCATCACCGTATTTTTTGCCGAAAGCTGGTCGAGTTGGTACTGTTCGTTCAGCTCGTAAGGATGGAACCATTTTTTGCGAATCATGAGCTCTGTGATTTCCTGGTGCATCGCAATCCCCTGCTTAAGATGATTGTGCAGCAGGGTCCGTACATCTGGTGAAGCCGTTTCCGTCAGAGCGATGGACAAATTACGCACACCCTCCTTGGCACGAAGAAGGAAGTCCATGGCAAAAGTCATATCTGCCATTTCCGGCATATTTAATGAATTAATCGGATCTAAATAATCAGTATTCATTGGAGTTCCCCTTAATGAGTTATAGGTGTCGGGCTATTCGGAACAGGTGCTTCGAAAGGAGCTCTTGCGTAGATGGCTTGCAGCTCGGCGATCTGTTGTATGGATTGAGTTACGTCTTTCTGCATTAAGGCTTTTAGCTCTTGGTCAAAGACCAGGCCTTGCATAAGTTTTGACTTGGCGAGGCAGAGCGTTTTAAAGTTTAACGCTTCATGCAGTTCCATCGATTCGTGCGGTGCTAGCGTTGAATTATTCATTCAGAAATGATCACCTCCATTTTTTCATCCACGTTAGATTTTCCAACGGATCAGATCTTATACTAAAAATGATTGCCGGAATTGTGGGGTCTGGATATTTTCATGCAGTCGCTAGAACAGTCCGCTAGAATTAAAAAACTCAGCAGGAATGGTATCTTGTGCCAATGCAAGTGATCGACGAATCGGTGAGTCGTATTTTTCGCGATACAGCAGCTAATTTAATGTGGGCTCCTACCAGTAAAAAAGAATAATGAAGAGCCAGGCATTAGAAAAAGTCTTAAACATATGATTAGGTAACATCTATTCAAATATGTTGGGGAGGATATCATAAAACCTATGTTACCTATGGAAGAATATTTCGGTAAGTTAGAGCTCGTTTTTTCATTCTATGGGGCTATGCCTACAGGCGTTAGTGTTTCAGAGAGCGGGCGCATCTTCATTTGTTTTCCGAAATGGGGAGATGATGTTAGGTTTACGGTAGCGGAAATTGTTGATGGCCAGTTGCTGCCTTATCCGAATGTGGAAACAAATACGGTAAATCCTTCGGATATCCGTATGTCCTTCATCAGTGTTCAAAGTATAATTGCTGATGGAAGAGGGACTCTGTGGGTATTGGATACGGGTGCACCCAATTTTTCTGAGCCTGTTAAAGGAGGAGCAAAATTAGTCGCTGTAGATTTAAAAACAAATACGATAAGAAAAGTATATACATTTACAGAAGATGTAGTCTTGTCGACAACGTATCTGAATGACGTCCGATTCGATTTTCGTGTGGGTAAAGCAGGTTACGCATATATAACGGATTCTTCTACCAGAGGTCCAGGCGCTATTATCGTCGTGAATTTAGAAAACGGAAATGCATTTAGACGGTTGAATGGAGCAAGCTCAACTTCACCCGATCCGTATTTTGTACCGAAAGTGGAAGGTAAAATTTTGATGAATCGAAACCCGGATGGTTCGACATTTCCCTTTCAATTGGCCTCTGACGGTATAGCGATTTCCCCAGATGGAAAAATGTTATTTTATTGTCCACTATCCAGTCGTTATCTATACTCGATCTCAACAGATGCCCTTCGGGACAGAACGATACCGGATTTCAATTTAAGTGATCTTGTACAGTATTGGGGAGAGAAGGGTGCATCTGATGGGATGATCACGGATGCAAAAGGAAACGTTTATGCTGGAGACTATGAAAACGATAGTATTCGAAAAATATTGCCGAATGGAATCATGGAAACCATCGCACATGATCCAAGAATTTTATGGCCGGATACGTTTTCTATTGGTCCGGATCAATACTTATATGTAATTGTGAACCAATTACATAGGCAGGCAAGATTTCATTATGGAAAAGATCTGCGACAACAGCCTTATAGTTTACTACGTTTAAAAATTGATGAATTACCTGCTCCTACCTTTTGATAAATAGCTCCCACTTTTCAAAGCTGACTCTATTTACTCAGAGCATGCATTATATGGTTTTGAAGATAAAGGCTGCCGAGCGGCAGCCTTTTCAATTAACGGAGTTTAGTATTGAACAAGGAATTGCATGTGGAATTCTAGAATATTTATATTCAGTCTATTATTTCGGTTATTAAGCCTAACCCAATCTGTTTGGAGTGATTACGAGTGTGTATTGAAAACGAGAAAATATACCCCGAGAGTGAAATGATTAAGAGGACAGTAGAGATTGGCGGACTCACGAAAGCGCAGCTTATCCGGAAATTGCAACAAAACTCTATCTTGATGAATGAATTGGGAGAGAAGCTATTAGCTGATGATCAATTTACAACTTCTGCTGCAAAGTACAGTCTGCAGACCGTTGAACTAACCGTTGGTGAACTTGGTTTTCCTGATGGAGGTACTACAGGGCAGATCTTTAAGAGAGCAAGCGAATTAGATTTGGAATTGTGCCCGCTTGAGCTGGGACCTCACCTAAGATTGGTATATCTGGACCAGCCTGAAGGTAATTCGGGAAATCTTACACAGCGACATCGAGCCCCATTAGGCTCCATCACAATTGCATCGGAGATCCTAACTGAAGACGAAGATTTTCCGAAAGGGTTCTATCTTAGACGAATTAACGGCGTATTGTGGCTACGTGGATACCGTGCTGATCATCTGCACGTTTGGAATCCTGATGATCATTTTATCTTTATCCAAACAAAAAAGCCCGTGGAGGATTAAAATGGTGCGTAAGAAGTTGATGAAAATATTCAGACGCACGATAGTTAGTATTCTTTTCATCGTAATACTCGCTCTGATCTTTCCCACATGGACCCCTGGAATCAAGGGAGAGAATAGTATCAGCACGTTAGGACAGATAGAGATCAATGGTGCAGGGCATGAGGTTATGATTCGCGGGGCGGATCGGAACAATCCTATCCTTCTTTTCGTCCATGGTGGTCCAGGCTGCTCCGAGATTCCTTATGTAAGGAAGTATCAGCAGGAGCTGGAACAACATTTTACCATTGTGCATTATGATCAACGCGGAAGTGGAAAGTCATATCATTTTATGGAGGATTATTCGGATGTGACCTCGGATGTGCTTGTAGATGATTTGCTGGCTTTAACGGATTACGTCACTGCCGAGCTGGGGCAAGGAATGGTTACGCTAGTCGGTCATTCATTTGGTACATACATAGGGACAAAAGCAGTGGCAAAAGCACCAGAAAAATTCATTGCTTATATAGGTATTGGACAAATGGCTGATACTGTGCGGAGTGAATTGGATAGTTTGGAATATACGATCGGACAAGCGAAACAAGCCGACAGTACAGCGGATGTGGAAAGTCTGGAACGTCTTCGGGGTCCGATTGAGCGAGGCGAGCAGTACACACCAAGAAATATGGTTCGCAAATATGGCGGTGCAGCCAGGCTTATTGATGACAATAGGGATTATACGCTCGGCTTTCTTCTGGGAACCGAATATAATGCGCTGGATGTGATTCGTTATTCCATGGGAGTGCAGGCTACACAAGAAATTCTCATGAAGGAAGAATCGGTCAACCATTTGCCAGGCATTGTAGATCAGCTGGAGCTACCGACTTATTTTGTTATGGGAAAATATGATTATATGACGTCTGTGAATGCGGCACGGGATTATTTCGATGAGCTCGAAGCACCCGAAAAAGATTTTGTTGTATTTGAAGAGTCGGCCCATTACCCACAGTTCGAGGAGAAAGAACGCTTTGCAGCGTGGTTGATCGGGGTAGTAGACCGTTTGCAATGAAGTAATTAATTCAGAGAAAAGAATTGGACTATTGATCAAGCGAGGGATCTTGATGGGCAACTAAGCTCATAACATATAGATTGAACTAAACATTTACACGAGAACGTAGAGGACAGAAATAACCTGAAGAAGCGGAGCGCTCGCCTTTATCCTCAGATTTTCCCCTTTGTAAAAGTGAATCAAAAAAAACTGGGGATAACAGCGATCGGAAGGTTGTTCTGTCATCGGAGTGACAAGTGTAAATATTCTTTAGTTCAATCGGTGGTTGAACTCCAAAGAAATATATCAATGGCGTCCGGAGTATTTCAATCTGGAACAAGTCATTGAATTCATGACGGATGGATCAGACGTATATCTTGCTGAAAGGAATCATGAAATCGTGGGTACGTATACCTTAACATGGTCAGATCCTCAGATTTGGAAAGAACTCGACAACACTGATTCCGGGTACATACACCGATTCGCAGTGAATAGAGATTTTAAAGGGCAAAATATAGGCCTACTGCTTCTAAAATCAGCAGAAGAGAACATTAGGCACAAAGGCAAGAACTTGATCAGGCTGGATTGCATGGCAGATAACCCGAGACTTAATCAGTACTATAAGGATTATGGATTCCAATATATCCGAAGAGTGGAGCTAGGGAGCTGGAGTGCCAGTCTATATGAAAAACAATGAAGGTGTCTTTATCGACTTCGTTAAGCCCGTAATGTAAAAAAGGAGGACTGCTATTCCATGCTTTTATCCTATCATCCAATGAAATTAACTCATGCGGAAAAAATCGTTACCTGGACGTATGAAAATGAATACGCGATGTACAGTTTCTCTGAATCCAATGAAGATATTCATGAATTAATGAATGGGGAATACTTTTCAGTCCTGGATGAACTGGGAAGGTTGGTGGGATTTATCTGTTGCGGAGAATCAGCACGTGTACCGGGAGGAACCGCAATCGGACTGTATCAAGAAGATGGATATCTGGATATAGGCCTTGGATTAGATCCAGATCTGACTGGACAAAAGATAGGATCTGTATTTCTTAAACAAAGTTTAGTATTCCTGCAAAACCAATTTAAAAGTTCTCGGTTTCGGCTGGTGGTTGCCACATTCAACGAGCGAGCAATTAAAGTATATGAGCGGACAGGCTTTCAAAGAGATAAGGCGTTTTATAGCAAAGTGAATGACGAAGACATGTTATTTATCAGTATGAAAATGAAAATGGAAATGGAAATGGAAATGCCCATGTACTCTTTTGAAGAAATAACAGAGCAGCATTTGACTGAAGTCAGGGAAATATATAATTACTATGTCTCTAATACAACCATCTCATTTCATACCGAAGCATTGACCCTGGAAGAAACCAAAGCATCTGTCATGAACCAAAATCCGCGATTTAAATCGTTTGTCATTAAACAAGAGAACGAAATTCAAGGTTATGTTCTAATTACCCAGTACAAGAGTAAACAAGCCTACGACTTCTCGGGTGAAGTAACGATTTATTTGAAACCGGATATTGTAGGGAAGGGCATTGGTAGAACGGCACTGCGATTTATAGAGGATGTTGCGCGCGAGCAAGGATTCTACACCTTGATTGCTACGGTATGCATGGAAAACACACGCAGCAAGTCTTTATTTGAGAAGCATGGATATGAGCAATGTGCGATGTTTAAAGGAGTGGGATATAAATTTGACCGCAGATTGGATATTGGTAGTTTTCAAAAGGTGTTATAACGTATGAATCATATTCAATATAATCTAAAATTCGAAAAACTCGTCACTGAATTAGAGCTTGGTGTGTTGATCAGTAAGCCCAGGGCAATCTCGGGTGGGCTTTTACATCGCATGTATGCCATTGAAACCACACATGCCAAATATGCTGTGAAAGCGCTGAATCCTCAAATTATGGGTAGACCTGCAGCTAAGCAGAATTATATTCAATCCGAAAAAATAGCAAACGTGGCAGCAAATTTTATCCATGCTCAACCTGCCAAAGTGATAAACGGTTCCTCTATGCAGATCCTGGATAATCAATACTATCTTATATTTGACTGGATCGATGGTAAAAGTCTGGAGCTTCATGAAGTAACCGAAACTCATTGTGAGCATATGGGCATGATTCTTGCGGATATTCATAAAACCGATTTTTCACAGCTTCATATTCCTAAACTTGAGCCGGATCTTTCGAAAGAAACCGATTGGAATTATTATTTAGTCAAAGGTCAGAAAGAGAATTCGGATTGGACGATTCTATTAGGTAATACCATTCAAAAGCTCTATAAGTGGAGTGCTCAGGCAAAAAATGCATCGGTAATACTGGCTTCAAATACAGTTATTAGCCATAGAGATTTAGAACCTAAAAACGTGATGTGGCAGCAGAACAATCCCATCATTATTGATTGGGAATCAGCGGGTTATATCAATCCGATGCATGATCTGGTGGAAACCGCTATGTATTGGTCTGTAGATCACACCGGAAACGTGGACAAAGGAAGGTTCTTGGCTTTTACGGATGGATATCGGTCTCGAGCGGGAAATTTAAACGCCAACTGGAAAATAGTTCTCGAAAATGGTTTTGCCGGAAAGTTGGACTGGCTTGAATACAGTTTGAAACGATCTTTATGGATTGAATGTACAGATATTGAAGAACAACAGATGGGAACCTCACAAGTCACATGGACTATAGAAGCGTTAAAACAACACGAGGATATGATCTCAGATGTTGAGAACTGGTTGTGTAGCTAAATCCGAGATAATTGTTATCCGATACAGGAAGGGGTGACTAACATGGCAAACACTAAAGGAACATTAAGAACATGCGAACAAGGGCATTCCTATTACAAAAGTAGCGATTGTCCAACCTGTCCGGTCTGTGAGAAGGAACGGAAACCGAAAGAAGGATTTCTTTCATTGCTGTCTGCACCCGCCAGACGTGCACTGGAGAATCAGGGGATTACGACATTACGACTACTCTCGCAATACACCGAAAAAGAGATTTTGAAGCTGCACGGGATCGGCCCTTCTGCGATGCCAAAACTTCGACAAGCACTTGAAGAAGAGGGGTTATCTTTTAATAAATAACCCTCTTCACTCTTAATCTCCCTAAACCAAACCTGAAGCCAATTCCTCAACCGTCACCTGATACAACCCATTCCCATCACTAAGGAGCAAACGGTTTTGGCGAAGATCCTGTCTCGCCTGCTTGAACGGCTTATTCTGTTCATTCACGAACTCAATCTTCTGCCCTTTTGTAAGTGTGCCGGGCTTCTCCATTTTCTTGAGAACAAACGTCCCGTGTTTACCATACCCGGCATCAAACAAAAAGTGATACCCATCCGTACAGAAACCGGAGGAGCCGGATAGGTTAGGATCTACAAATGTTACTTTAGGTTGCTGGGTACCGCCTGAAACACAGCCAAGCATAAAATCGGTATAATAATAAAACCATACCTGCTGTTCATTCACCACATTGAGTGCGTAACAATCGGCAATATCGGCTGTATGGTCTTCGTATAGTTTGTTACCGTGCATATCCCAGGCTAACAGTCCTTGTGAGCCAATCGGATTATTCCACCCATTGTTCCCGAATACACCCTCGTCAAAGTAGCTGGTCCAAATGGTCCCGTTCTCGGTCACCTGCACACTCTGAATACCGTCTCCCAGCAGAAACTCGCGAATCGTGTTTCCTTCTCGATCACACACTTTGGCGTTCAGATCATACTTGTCATTCCCGTAATACGTGCAGCGCGCCCCGATGAGCAGCAGGTGACCATGTAATGGTTGCACGTAATGATAATTGAACGTTTGCCCCCAAATAACAACTTCCTCAATGGATTGCTCCGTTACAATCAGAACTTTGTATGTGTAGGTTTGATATAGTTTGGTCTGTACAAACATGCCTTGTTTTCTTTCGGGAATTTGGTTTATGAGCAGTACGTAGACCTTACCCTCCCTCCCCCACTGTGTGGAAATAATTTCGAAGCCATCCAAATGTGCTGAAATCTCTGCAAAGGGCAGAAGTTTTATCTTGGGATTGGACATTGGATTATTCCTCCTTAAAACATGAATGCAGAAGTGCCATCTGCATGATGTAATAAAGTATGATGGAAAAGTACGCTGCCGAACATGGCGTAAGTATAACGAAGGCTCTCTTTTCAGAGTAATAACTTGAAGGGGGGAAAAGGGTATCCTTCCTCATCCTCCCATAGTATACTAAAACAGTTGTGTAAAATATTATGCGAGGAAATGTTAATGTCAGCTCAATTTGATTATGATCACCCGTTGTAGGTCCTCGATATGGACCCCATACTTTATCAAATCAGAACGAGTTCATAATACGTTTGTCAGATAAAAACATACACCCCGACCTAAGATGGTAGATCTAAGGACGGGGTTGTTATCATCCAATTATTCAAAAAAATGGCCAGATGAACTGCATATAGATGTGGATAAGATTAATCCACCTAAGGGGAAGGGATTGGCTGCTAAATTGAGGAGGAGATAAATTGAAGATTTTCTTAGTAAGACACGGGATGGATGAGGAGGGCTACAGAGGTGGCTGGAGTCAGCGAGGGCTCATTGAAGAAGGTATTACTCAATCGGAGAGACTCGGAGATTACCTGTACCATCATTTAGAGCAATATAACATAAACACGGTGATTAGCAGTGATCTTCCGCGTGCAGTTCAGACTGCAAAAGAGCTTGAAAAAAGGCTTAACATCAAAGGGGATTACCTGAAAGACTGGAGAGAAATGAATAACGGAGATTTGGCTGGCATGCCAAACAAGGAAGCTGAAGTGAAATATGCAGGAGTTTATTTTAACACTCTTGGAATGGATGCCCCGTTCCCAGGAGGAGAAAGTCCTCGGGATTTTTATAACAGAATATGTACATCCTTTCGAGATTTATGCCGGAGTATAGAGGAGCAAAAGATCAAATCCAATGTTCTACTGGTCACGCACGGTGGAGTAATCAACATCCTTTATTATCTTTTAGAAAACCAAAATTGGACCAATACATCGGAGTTTCATTCTATAGGGAATACCAGTGTTCATACGGTTGAAAAAGGAGTAGAGGGTTGGGAGTTTAGCAGCATGAATATGATGAGTCATCTAGGTTGGTTTTTGCTCATAAACTGAATCAAAGTTTTCATTGCTGCCTTGCCATAACCTTTACCTTGATGCTTCTCGTCAATCATTATGGCAGGAATCCAATAGTTATCATCCTTGTCTGGATTTGTACAGAATACAAGAAAACCGACTAAAACCTCTTCCGAGTAAATAGCACGTAATTCAAAATCATCAACATATTTAGATTCAGCAATCCAATAAACGACAGGTGCAGGAAAGATATGAAGCTGTTCTGGCTTAACTTTAAGTTGGGTACATTCATACCAATTTTCATTAGACACTGGCTTTAATACAACTACCATACAAAATTCCTCCCAAATTTTACTTCACAGAGGAATTTATCCTCTGTGGTTACTTCGTATCCTTTCTAAAAACTATTGCAACATGGTTATTCTTCATACCACATCACTCCTCTCGAAATGAAAAAATTTTAATGTATCTTATTTTCTTTTTTGTTTAATATATCCTTCTTTTATCAGAGAAAACAGTTTAAACATATCAATCACTTCAAAACAAATAGTTGAGAAAATGGCCTACTACGCTACAATGGAATGAAATGGAAGTGTAAGGAGGTTGCCGATATGAGTGAAAAACCAAGTGATTTGCTGCGCGGATTGAAGTCCTTATCTGGACCTTTTCCGACTTGGGATACCGAGCAGTTACCGGATGGACCGGGGGAGCTTTTTTTGGATTGGCTGAGACTGGCTATCGATTATGAGGTAAAAGAACCTCATGCGATGACAATCTCGACAGTGGACTCAAATGGTTTTCCAGATGCACGAGTATTGATTTTGAAAGACGTCGTTGACGAAGCTTTTTATTTTGCATCTGGCTCGGAGAGTCGAAAAGGTCAGCAACTGGAGAACAATCCGAATGTGGCACTGACCTTTTACTGGCCTGCGCTGGGCAGACAAATTCGCATAAGAGGGATTGCTGAGGATATGGGCGAGGAAGCAGGTGCGGCGGATTTTCGAAAAAGATCGGCAGGGGCACGCGCAGTTGCGATGACAGGAAGACAGAGTCAGGAGCTGGACAGCGAGGAGGAATTGGAACACGCCATTGCCGCTCAGAAGGAACGGATCAGTCGTGATCCAGATGTCATTACACCGAATTGGAGACTGTACGCCGTAAACGCAAAGGAAGTTGAATTCTGGCAGGGAGACCCGGAGCGAAAGCATGTGCGAATCCAATATATTCTGCAGCAAGGGCAATGGAAGCACCAGAGGTTATGGCCGTGATTTTATAAAGGAGGAATATGTGTGAGTCGTAGAACTACAGGGACACTTCTGCTGGTCATAGCGGCATTACTGTACAGTGTTCGATATTTGAGTGCTGCCATTTTTGGTTCAGGTGTAACTTCGTGGGATTCGGAACTGTTTCAGGAGATGCTGAATTATGTGGGAACTGCTCCGCGAAATTGGAGTATAGCTGCTTTAATTCTGGGCTTGTTCTATTTAGTATGGGCGGAATATGAAGCAACCAGCTCCAAAACCAAAGAGAGTCTCAAGCGTTTTGTGAGTAATGAAACTGTAGATCAAGAAGATTATGATTCCAAGTGATGATATGATTCCCAACGTACATAATGTCATATCGAGCATCGACCGCATCCGCTATAATCTCCAAGTTGAAAAAAACATGGAACAGGAATCGGGAGGTACATCGATTTGACAGCAAAAAACAGATATAAATCACTTGAACTTGAAACACCCGGCGTATATGAACTGGAGGGACTGGAGGTCGGCGTGACCTCCAATTGCAATTACAAATGCGACTATTGCTGCGCGTACAATCGGGACGATGGGCAATGCATCGGTGGTCAGGAAGTGATTCGCATAATCAGTGAGCTTCCGCGGCTCAAGCGGGTGCGTTTATCCGGGGGAGAAGTGACTCTGAAATATCAGGATTGTCTGGACATTGTGACGTATTGCGGCGCACATGGCATCGACACACAATTAAATACCAATGCCAGCTTGCTAACGGAAGAACGAATTCATGCTTTGCGTGATGCCGGCTTGTCCAATATTCATATATCGTTCAACTATACAGATCGGGATGCATATGCAGCCTATTACCGTGTACATCCCCGCATGTATGAGCGATTGGAGCACAACATTCGTCTTTGTACCGAGGCGGGGCTGGAAACTGTGCTAGAAACGCTGCTATTTGAATGCACCCAAGCGAACATGCAGGCCATTAGCGATAAAGTCTATGAACTGGGTGTGCGCATCCATGAGATCCAGAACAGCATTGTGATGCCACATAGTCAATGGAGCCAGATTGCTTCCAAAGAATCACTCATCCACTCCGTAAACGAGCTGATTAAGCACAAGAAGGAAGATACAACGTTATATTTTACCTGTATGGATCGTTTTGCCGAGAAATTGGGTTTGCGTGAACAGCCAGGTGTGCACTTCTCCAATTGTGTGGATGGAACCAAACAGCTGCATTTGCACGGCAATGGGGATATTCTCATATGTGAGCTATGCCATCCGGTCGTTATTGGTAATATCTATGAGGGTACGTCTTTGAGAGATATTTATATCAAACAGCCTCAAGCGTTAACGGATTATTTAGAAAAGAAGCCCTGCCCCGCATACGATGCTCTTTTTGCAGGTGAACAATCAGGCTTATAACAAACAGCTTGGCATCGTACCTGTCCCCTATTGGGGTATACATATGTGGATTAAAATCCATTCATATCATTCAAATGGAAGGTTGCCTGATCTCCATAACGGAGAACAGAGTAATCTTCTTTTTTTGCATTCCTAATGTTTCAGATTCATTTAAGCTAACCCGCCTATGATGAGCCTTAAGAACCTAGAATTTTAGATGAAGAGGTGAGCTTCACATGATGAAGATCTATCCAAAATCCAACGAGAACGATCCCAATAAAAATGCAAAACCAAGGCGCAAATGGCTGATGATCACACTTGTTATTGTTCTGGGCCTTGGTACTGTGATATACAGTCTGGCAGATCGCTACTTAATCCGGCATGTACAGGTTGTTGTAGCGGATGACAATACATCTGCAACCAGCACCTCCAGTGATACTTCAACCACGGCGACTGAAGTGAATGCAACGTCAGATGACTGGAACTATTCCAGCGATGATATGCAAGTCAAGATCGACAAGGTGCAGACGGGCTCAGGCTCAGATCAGCTCACGTATTACGTCGCAGATGTACAGCTAACAGATGCGAGCAGCCTGCGCTCGGCTCTGGCAGATAACAGCTTTGGCACGAATATTACCGAAAACACTTCAGAGATTGCAGCGGACAACAACGCCATATTTGCGATCAATGGTGACTATTACGGCTTCCGTGATGACGGCGTGATTATCCGTAATGGCACGGTATATCGGGATGATCCGGTTCGTGATGCGATGGCGCTATTCAGTGACGGTACGATGAAAACGTATAACGAGACGGAAGAATCCTCATCGGAACTGCTGGCGGAAGGCGCGACCAATACATTATCTTTTGGGCCAATTCTGATTCAGGACGGTGAGATTGTAAGTGACTTCAGCAGTGTGAAAATCGATAACAACTTTGGTAACCGGTCGATCCAGGATGCGAATCCAAGAACGGCGATCGGCATGATTGCCCCGAATCATTATGTATTCGTTGTGGTGGACGGACGGCAGGATGACAGCCGTGGTATGACCTTGGCAGAGCTTGCTGATGTCATGAAAGGTCTTGGCGCAACGGAAGCCTACAATCTGGACGGCGGCGGCTCATCCACGATGTACTTCATGGGTCGGGTTGTCAACAACCCGCTGGGGAGAAATCAGGAACGAGGCGTAAGTGACATCCTTTATCTGAAGGAGGGACAATAAGCATGACGATATTAATTCCATCATACGAACCGGATGTTCGTTTATTGAATCTCATTTTACAGTTGCAGACGTTTCAGTTAGGACCTATTGTCATTGTAGATGATGGCAGCGGGCCAGGTTACCGGGGGATTTTCGAGACGGCAGAAGCCTATGGGTGTACAGTCCTGACACATACAGTTAATCTGGGCAAGGGACGTGCGCTCAAGACAGGATTCCAATATATCAAGGGACATGGTCTACAGGGCGGTATCGTATGCGCAGACAGTGACGGACAGCATCTGCCGCATGATATCAAACGCATCTTCGATGTACTATTGGAGCAGACTGCGCCGGGGATTGTACTGGGGAGTCGTCGGTTCAGTGGAACCATTCCAAGGCGCAGCCGTTTCGGCAACACGGTCACACGAGGTGTCTTTTCTCTCACGACAGGTACGAAAGTATATGATACGCAGACAGGCCTGCGAGGTTTTCCTTACTCGATGCTGGACTGGCTGTGCCAGATACCGGGGGAACGATTTGAATACGAGATGAACATGTTGCTGACAGCGCATAAAGAAGGGTATGAGATCACGGAAGAGTTTATAGATACGGTCTATTTGGATTATAACAAATCCTCTCATTTTCGCCCATTAGTAGATTCATTCCGCATTTATATGCCGATTCTGATGTTCAGTACGTCTTCGGTGTTATCGGCCTTGATTGATTTTGGCTTACTGTTCGTGATCCAGTATTTCACGCATAATCTGTTCCTGTCGGTTGTTGCAGCGAGACTTTGCAGCTCGATTTTCAATTATACGATCAATCGAAAGTATGTATTCTCAGCGGGAAAAACGTCCAAAGTCCGTCAGTCTTTACCGAAATACTTCTCACTGGTCGTTCTGGTGCTGCTATTAAATTACGGATTGTTGTACTTCTACAATGAAAAACTGATTATCCCGCTGATTGCAGCCAAGCTGTTAACGGAGGTGTCGATCTTTGTGTTCAGCTATTGGGCACAACGCAGATTTGTGTATTAACACTAAAGAGAGTAAGCACACTGCTTGCTCTCTTTTTTTTCATTCAGAACCGTTTTATGTTTACCTCGTCATGGGGTACGATGGAGGTAGTTGGGATTTTTCGCAAGTTTGCATCCATTAATTTGAAACAGGGAGAACGAATCATTCCTCCAATCGCAGTTGCCCCCCAAATTTCAAATTATGTTTTAGCGAGAAATTAGGGGGCAAAGGAGAACACTGACGCTTTTCCGGAATTTCTTCGTTCTCTCCGCGGCTTCGTGCTCAGCCCTACCTCATAGACCAAAAGGAGACATGGCCACTCAAAAGAATATCCTGCGCTTCTTGGTTAATAAAAAAAGGTCGAGAACAGGGGGATGTTTACCCTGTTCTCGACCTTTTAAATTCAAAGGAGGACGAGCATTACATCAGCTTCTTAATCTCATCCTTCAGAATTTCGGACTGGGTGCCGAAGATGACCTGCACAGCTCCGCCACCGAGCCTCATGATGCCGGAAGCGCCAAGCTGTTTGAGCGCCTGGTCGTTGACGGCTTTGTCGTCCCTAACAACAAGACGGAGGCGAGTGATGCAGGCATCGATGCTCTCGATATTATCTGTTCCACCGATCTCGGCGAGCACTTTGCCAGCTTTGGTGTCGGCAGACGCCGCTGCCACGGAGGAAGCATCAGTGGGGATATCGGCATCATAAGCGTCATCCTCGCGCCCCGGCGTTTTCAGGTTGAACTTGACAATCATGAACCGGAACAGGAAATAATAGACGACCGCAAATGTGAGTCCAACTGGAATCATGAGCAGCGGATTGGTCGATAGCTTCATGTTCACGAGGTAATCAATCAGACCTGCCGAGAAGGCGAAGCCAAGCTTAACATTCAGCAGATACATGATCAGGGCCGCTGCACCGGTAAGAATAGCGTGCATCACATACAGCAGAGGCGCCGCGAACATGAAGGAGAACTCGAGCGGTTCGGTAATACCCGTTAAGAACGAAGCCACCGCTGCGCCGATAAAGATCGAAGCGACCATTTTGCGCTTTTCAGGCCTGGCTGTATGAATCAAGGCAAGCGCCGCCGCCGGAAGAGCGAACATCATAATCGGGAAGAATCCAGACATGAACATGCCTGCTGTAGGGTCTCCGTTGAAGAAGCGGGTTAGGTCCCCGTGCACGACTTCCCCGGCTGCATTGGTATAATCCCCGATCTGGAACCAGGCGATGGAGTTGAGGACATGATGCAGACCGAGCGGGATGAGCAGGCGGTTGGCGATCATGAACACCATGGAGCCAATGCCGCCAAAGCCTACAATCCAGGCGCCGAAAGCGCCGATGGCATCCTGAATCGGGCTCCAGATCATGCCGATCAGGATGGCCAACACCAGCATGGAGCCGGCGGTGACCATCGGCACAAAGCGTTTGCCCGAGAAGAAGCCGAGCCAGTCAGGAAGCTTGATATTGTGGTATTTATTATACATATAGGCTGCAAGCAGTCCGGCAAATATCCCGCCCAAAACGCCTGTATCCAGCTTGACATCGTCAGGAATATAGCCGAATACACCTGGAACGGCTCCCAGAATCCGAATCAGCACCATATAAGCGATCAGGGCGGAAAGAGCGGCGACCGCATCCCCCGCCAGTCCGATTGCCACCCCGATGGCGAAGATGAGCGCAAGGTTGCCGAAGATCGCCCCCGCTCCCTCATTCATGAATGGAACTACATACTGATTGAGAAATCCCCCTATCACGGGTCCGAGCGGAATGTCCTTTTCATAATTAAGAAGACCCAAGCCTTGAAGAATACCTGCTGCAGGCAGGGTTGCCACAGGAAGCATCAGGGATCTTCCCAGCTTTTGCAGTGCTTTCAGCATATTGTTCTTCCTTTCTTTTTTTAGATTTATGTTATTTGGGCAAGCTGACTTTCATGATAGTTCCCAAGCCCGCTTCTACGTTGCCATACGTCGGGTGTGACTCCCACGGCTGTTCTGCCGCATTCGCAACGATGACAGGGGTGATGACCGGATAACCAGCCGAAGCGATAGCATTCAGGTCAAATTCGATCAGGGTTTGACCGACAGCGACCTGATCCCCGGTCTGCACTTGGGGGGTGAAGCCCTGTCCTTTCAGACTGACAGTATTCATACCGATATGCAGCAGCAGCTGCAGCCCGGAAGCATGCTCAATCATTACGGCATGATGCGATTTAATCAGGTGCACTACAGTGCCGTCGATAGGGGCGACCAGCCTGCCCTCCTGGGGAATCACTGCAACTCCTGGACCCATTAGTCCTTGCGCGAACGCTTCGTCAGGCACTTCTTCCAAACTGACGCAGGTTCCGGTGAGCGGGGATACGATGGATATTGTCTCAGATGTTTTAGCAGATTTATTGTTTTTCCATTTCCAGATCATTGTGTGTTGTCCTCTCTGTTGTTGGTTTTGGCATGGGTTTGAAAAAGCCGGTATAAATGCATGGCGAGAAAAGCCGTTTCTTCCTCGGGTACCTCTGTACCCAAATCCTCGGCCATGACAGCACTTAGCTTTCTGGCCAGCTGGTATTCGGATGGATACCCATTTTGCACATATTGTGCGAAGGTGGGGGCCGTCATCGGCTTCTGATACAGGCGTTCCATGGAAAAGCGCAGGTGTATCATGAGTCTTGCCTGGCTAAGGCTGCCCTGCCCAAAGCGAACGCCAACCTGCTCTTCAATAATGGACTGAAGCTTCCTGATTACATTTGATACCTTAACCAGCTGTCCGACAGGGACGTGATTTACGGAGGAGTACACATGGTATGTCAGGAACCCCGCCTCATCCTCCGGAACCTCTACGGCAAAGGCCTCTCCGATCATGGCCGCCGCTTCCGAAGCGATTTTGAATTCTTTCGGAAAACTGAGCTTTGTCTCCGTAAGGAAAGGATTCAGAATCTCCATCCCGTTGCGGAGCCGATATAAGGTGAACTGAATATGACTTGGAAGAGCAAGGTAGATCTTGTCATTCAGCTTGCCAGGAAACTGATCAGCGATGAGACGGATAATCTGGTCAGAGATGTCGATGACATTGGGGTCCAAGTCCTTCATCAACTCCTGCGCCTGCCCCCACTCCTCCCGGTCCTCCAGCCGGAACCTTTTCTCAATCCGCGGATCATCGGCCTGAATGGTGCTTTCCCCTTTGAACGCAAATCCCAACCCTTTGCCGATCAGCACGTACTCCTTGGTACTCTGGTGCGACCGGGCCAGAACAATATTGCTGCCGACGACCCGCTCCACCTGCAGCAGCATTCCTTTACTCACGGTTCACCGCCTCCTCGTTTCTAAAGTTAGCGCTTCCAGGTCCCGGAAACGGCAAAAAGAGCCAAGAAGCGAGTATGGTCTCATGTTCGCTTCTTGGCTCATGCCCTCTGGAATGGTAACACGCCAATTCATTTTATGTTTTTATGCAGTACATTCTTTCTACATCATATAGAAGTTGGTCTGATGCCGTCAACCATAATTTTGTCATCCGTCTGTTCGTCGTTTAATATAGGGGATGTTAAATGAAAAGATACCTGCCGTATTTGATGAAAAAGGAGCCATGATCACCTTTTAAGGTGGAATGAGTGTGATCCGTTGTTGAATCGTGTTCGGGTAGATGGAGCCAAATCTAACATGAATAGGAGCGTGTCTATGTATCTTCGAAGTGTGGAGTTACTGTCTGCTAAAGTCGAGAATCCAGATCAATATCCGTTTCATATACCGTCCATACAGTCTCTGGATCGATTGGAATTCAACAATAACATTACGTTCTTTGTTGGTGAAAATGGATCGGGCAAGTCCACACTGCTCGAAGGTATTGCTCATCAATGTGGATTTAATACAGCCGGGGGCGGGAGGAATAATGCATTTGAGATTTATGCTTCTGAATCGTCGCTCGGGAATTATCTAAGACTAGCCTGGTTGCCCAAAATTACGAATGGTTTCTTCATGCGCTCGGAGTCTTTCTATCAATTCGCATCTCATGTAGATGAGTTGGGGCCGGAGTCTCTCAGGTATTATGGCGGTCGTTCGTTGCACGAACAATCCCATGGGGAGTCTTTTCTCAATCTGTTCGTAAACCGATTTAATTCCAAAGGCATCTATCTGCTCGATGAGCCCGAAGCCGCATTATCTCCAGCCCGTCAACTCTCCTTGTTGCGCATTCTTCACGATCTATCAGACAATTCCCAATTTATTATCGCGACACATTCGCCGATTCTATTGGGATATCCGGGAGCGTGCATTCTGAGCTTTGACGATGGTGGGATTCAGGAAGTGGACTATGAGGATACAGAACATTATCAGATCACCCGCAGTTTTCTGGAAAACCGTGACCGGATGCTGAACGAGTTGTTCAAAGACTAATGATTTTATTTTAAAAGAAGGAAGGGAGCCGAACATGAGTACCAAATTGATATTGTTGGATCAACTGGCTGCCTGTCATCATGACAAGAGCTGGTTTGTCCCGCTGGACGAGATGTTACGTGATGTAACCGCTATGCAGGCCTTATGGCTGAATGATGAGGGGCAATCCATCTGGAGGTTGGTGAATCATATGACTTTCTGGAATGAAACTTGGTTGGATCGATTCATTAAGGGTGAAGTGGTTATGGACAAGAGCATAAATAATGATGAGACGTTCATTGTTGACCCATCCCAGGTAAGTGAAGAAGATTGGCAGAAAAGCATTGCACACATTGGTGCAACATTTAGTCGCTGGATACAGGCTGTAGAGGATAGTGATGAAGTAAAACTGGGGACGCCCATCCCCTCGTACTTCAATGCCCCATGGTGGAATGTGATATCCAATGTGTGTATTCATAATGCATATCATATTGGACAGATCATGATGCTGAGAAAGAAATTCAAAGATCCAGCAGAATGAAGCCGTACTTGATTTAAAGGAGTAGCGCCTGTAAAACCGAATATATATGTGAGCAGTTTTATACCCTGTGGCTCGGATAGATTAAAATTTCCAATAAGACGTTAAATTATATTTTGAGGAGTGTATGGATGAAAATTGGTTTCCTAATTGTGGATATGCAAGAGAGTATTGTACGAGATAAGTTAGATCAAAAAGCAATAGACCGCGCTTGTGAATATATCAATTATGTTGCAGACGTGCTGCGTTCGAGCGGCCATGTGGTCGTACATGTACAAGATGTGGAAGGTATGGAGGATTCAAATTCTGAGGCGTATCGTATTATCTCTGAGGTGGATGTGAATGAGAAGGACCTGACTATTGCGAAGGAAAGTTCCAATGCATTCTGGCAGACAGACTTGGAAAAAATTTTGAAGAGCCACGGTGTTGAGCTGTTGATCATTGCAGGGTTTGCCGCGGAGGAATGTGTGTTATTTACCTATAATGGAGCGATGGAGCGAGGATTTAGACCGGTCATGTTGCAAAATGGGACTCTCAGTACGCATCCCGAAGCGGTGATTTCAACCTACAGAGACCGGAACGTGATTTCTTATCCTGTCGTTAATTATCTAAGCAAATAATTGCTGGTTAATTAAGATATCGTTGATTACTGTAAAAATGGAGGTGATGGCTTTGAATATGCTTATCATCGCTTTGGTCATGTGGCTTGCAGTAGGGTTAGTACTACTTGTTCAGGGGTTAAAGAAAAAATCCCCACTTACGCTGTTTTTCGGTGTGATATCGATACTGGCTCCCATACTTACATATATGGGTTGGCTGAATTTTTTACCTTTTGTTAGCCCAGCTGCACTTGCCATCGCATACCTTGGGAAGAAAAAAACAAACGACAAATATGCCTAAGCGGACTCTGTAAAGGGTCTATTTTTTATGCAAAAGCCTTTCTCCAGGTGTGGGTACTTCATGGTTTAAATCAAACTTTGCCTATATCTGCGGTAGTTGAAACGATATATTGGGGGCAGGACACAACAATCGTGCTGTATACATCGATAAGGATGAGCGTACAACACATGATAAGGGAGATGTGCAATGATGATGAATGTACAAATCACGAGTATTTTGACAGAAAATAAGGAATTATTTCTTAACCTCTACAACTTGTATTTATATGATCTGTCCGAATTTACGGGGGAGGAACTGCTTGAAGAGGGAAAATACGATCCAACGAATACCTATCTCTATCTTGAACGAGCGGAATTACATCCGTTTTTTATTCAATATGAGGGGAAGGTTATCGGATTTGTGCTGGTTTGCTCTCCTCCATATGTAGATGATGATGTAGATTATACGGTACAAGAACTGTTTCTGGTCAAAAAGTATCGTGGACAAGGATTGGCAGCTCAGGCTGTTGATTTGGTGTTTGCACAATTTCAGGGCAGATTCAAAGTGGAGCAACTGGCTAACAACCAATCCGCTGTTTCGTTCTGGAAGAAATACTATGAACAACATCACATTGAATATGTCGAGTCTGAATATAGCATTGAAATCGAGAATGTCGCTGGCAGCCATCGAATTCTGTCACAGACATTTGTATATGCAAGAACAGACTAGATTTATGTGAATCGTGATAGGAAGGAAGATTAATTTGATTATTATATTAGCTTCAAAAGGCAAGTCCAATTGGATTTCAGGAATATTTCAGGCAGAAGAGGTAGCCGTGCAGTACATGGAGCTAATACCAGAAGGGCTGAAGGTACATCAAAATTTGATTCATGTAGAGGACTTGAAATATCCTTTTTATATTATAGAGAGTCAAGGCGACTTTCAGTTTCTAACTAAAGATGAAGTGATTGCACTTTTCAATAATACGGACGTGTCAGAAGACGAAGATGAGGTGCTCTTCAATATCTACATGATCGACTCAGATTACAGACCGAAGAAGCCGGGCACAGACTATATGGGCATACTTCATCATGATCATGTGACCAATGAATTTATTGAGAAGTACAAAGAAGAAGGAACTGAGATTCTGGTCAAAAGAAGGATCTTTTAGATGTAAAGTTAACCGTGTTACTATTTCAATTATCTAACTCTATACTTAATTAGATTCTGTTTGCCTTCCTTCTTTGGGAGTCAAAAAGGATCTTTTTTTGTATTTTGTCTATTTTCAAAAGGAGTTGCAAGTGCACAATTCTGAACTTAAAACCACTTCGCATTTACCAATACATGGGTTATGATGAATGAAAAGGGGACCACGAGAGAAACGAGGGTCGGAAAGCATGCCTATTCATAATTTTGTTGTTGAAAATAAGTCCAATATAAGTGAATTGATCTACACCTCCTACTCATGGGATGCTCATGGGGTTATACATAAAAGCGGACTAATGGCAGAGGAACATGCTTACTTGGAAGATGAGTTCATTTCATACAATCAGGATTCTCTTAACTGGTTGAATACGTGGAATCCATCTACCTGTAAAAGATGTAGTGGACTGAACAACTATGGAATAACTGTTATTGAAGAAAAAGATGCTTTGTCGAAGTTGCATCAACTGATTCACGCATGGGTTGGTGTATTCAACCTTGCTCCCAATCAGATCAAGCTTAGAGGGGATTATTGTTTTGATGGAAATAAACAGAGGGGCTATTACGAGGAACTTCTGTATAACAGAGTTGAATTGATAAACGAATTAAATAAACTTTCCAATATGGCAAAAAACGCTGAGGTAAGTGAAAAATGCATTGTGCATTTTGGTATTTGATCTTCTAAAGTGAAATTTTCTTATGGAACATAGCTGCTGATTATGAGGAGAAGTGAACCATTTGAAAAGAGACGAGAAAAGAGGTGTAGAAATGGAACAGAACAAAATTTCAGCATACCAAACATTAATATATCAAGCTTTTTTAGATATACGTGTGATTGCATCCAAGTTAGCATATTCCTCAATTGAAGAGGTTGAGGATACCAAAAGAAATGGTTTGCTCATATTTTATATGACAAACGCTTTTCACAATCTTGCACTATCATTTGCTGAGGGCACAAATTCAATTTATGAAGATGACTTCTGGAGTAGAATAAAGTATATTAATGAAAAATTTCCTGAGTCGACACAGTATAAAGACATATTTAATCAGTTGATTCAAAATTCAGATGGTTAAAATATGAATCACTCAAGTCATACATGTAAGTTTGCAGTAGTAACCCATCATCCTTGGCATATGAAAGAGTAAAGGAGAGTCCTATGAACCAGTTTTCAGTGCCTGAGTCGATTGTGGATTCTGTAGAATCATTAAGAATGACAAACACCTCGACTCAAATTTTTTTTGAGCTTTTAGTTCTAAGTGGGTCGCAGACTGCAACAATTGATCGAGAAAAAGAATTTATCATTTGGCTTGCGCAACACGACCAAAATTGTGTAGGCCGTGGGAACGTTGGGTTTGATATGGATGAAATGCCATGGACAGAAGAAGATTTTTATCCTATGAAAAAATTCTTGTTAGAGACAATCGAAGGGGCGATGCTTAAAACGGGATGGGCTATATTGAATTATGAGCCCAGTGTGCAATGGAGCAACATTACATTTCAGCATTTCTATCAAATGATTGAAAGTTTTGAGCAAAAACATGTAAATTCTCAAAATTACCTCGAATGGATAACACCTTATGAAGGTGACGAGGTGCCAACGATCCCAGAGGGCTATCCAATGTGTAATCAGCATTCGGTGTATTTATCATGTTTTGGATGTATCATCTGCAATTCTTTATAATGTAAACATCTGAGTTTAATAGAGAAAGGAGTCCTTACATGCCGTGGCCCATGGTTCATTTTGCAATCGCGTCGGAATTATTATCTGATCCAACCCCTGAATTTATAGTGGGAAGTCTTGCACCTGACTCCATTCATGTGAGAACGAATGAAAGAGCAGAAAAGGCAAAAACGCATCTTATGCCAGAGGCAGGACGGTTCGCAACAGACGAAGAGCTTAGGGCATCTTTCAATTCCAACCAGCAGCGAGCGAATAATGATCCTAAGTTCATGCATTATTTGTGCGGGTACATTGCTCATGTATATACGGATCGGGTATGGACTTTCGAGATTTATCCTGCATATGAAGTTCATCCGAGTGGACGAAGTATTTATACGGAGGATGTTACGAAGCTGGAATTTATGATTTTGAGAAAAGGGTCTGATGGCCATGATTTATTGAATAAGCTGGAAGCGGGTAAAGCTTTTGATTTAGGTGGATTGCTGGAACAAGAGGTGTATCAATATAGAAAAGAAAAAGTAGACTTTTTAAATAACCTTGAAAATGAGCCCTTAGGTGATTTGAGCATTTTATCTATGGAAGCTATAGAAGAGTTTATTCACACAACAGTCCGGAGACTTAGACAATTGTTTACAAAGTGGGGTGTGTTTGAAGAGTTATGCTGCATTGCTTGAGCAAGGGAGTGATATTTATGAAGGTATACAAGAAACAAGTCCGTAAAATAGTGATAAAAGATATTTTGTTCCTGTACGTTGTGGACGAGCAAGCACAAGACATTATAATCCGTATATTTTCGAATGCGTATAAATCTACATTCGTGGAGTTTGTTATCCCTTGGGAAGATACGTGGGATATATTTGTCAATGAGCCCAAGCTGATTTCGAATCTCATTCAACATGCATTAGATCAAGGATGGGACTGCCGCCAGAAAAATAATCGGATGAAATTCGACAATGCGACAAGCATCATAAGAGTGTTACTGGCAAAGAAAGAAGTCTGATGAAGGGCGGGGTTATATGATCTGATTCACTAAAAAAACTATAATGGAAGCAGAGGTGTCCAAAATGAAAAAACGGATTAGCCTGGCCCCATATAATGAAAAGTACAATCAAGACTTGGCTAATTTTTCGTTAAGTAATGAACAAGTCCAATTTACTGCAATGCCTGCGGAAGTGATGGAGGAGGCATTCCAAAATCCGAACAAATATCCGGTAGTGATTTTAAATGATAAGACTCCGGTTGGTTTCTTCATATTACATAAAAATTCTGAATACGTAGAGGAAAGAGATGCTTCCCGTACAATACTAGTACGTGCGTTATCCATTACGATGGAACATCAGGGGAATGGATATGCAATGGCTGCCATGAGGGCACTGCCTGAATGGGTTAAGCAGCTCGATCCAAAGATCAATGAAATTATTTTAGCTGTGAATGAGGGGAATATTGCGGCACAAAAGCTGTATCTGAAAGCAGGTTTTCTGGATATGGGAGAACGAAAAACGGGCATTCATGGTCTTCAACTGATTTTGCATTATAGAATGATGTAGGCTTTGAACTACGGTAAACAAGACTACATAATTTATGAAAAAGAGGAATAACATGGCGAACAAAGAACTTTACATGAAGTGGAGAGAATGATCCCGCAGTACAATCACCTGAGAATCCTTAGCATATGACTCAAGTGAAGCTCGAATTTACAATTATCGCAAGTAGAGAGGAGCATGTTATTGAAAGTTAAAATCAAACCAGAAGATTTGGCTTCTGAGCAGCTTAGCTGGCTGTGCGTCCAACCGATGTTGATCTCCGTTCGTAGGTAAAGATGTTGCAGAAAAAGTAGAGGTATACCGACAATTACATGAAGGACAACCAGCGTTATTTTTATTCTATTCCTATCATAACCACACCAAGAGCTTGGCGGAGTTTTATTGGTTTTCGGCATATAACATTATCGACATGAAGAGTTGGAATGGAATTAAGAATGGGATGCGCTATTTTAACCAAAATGATATGGTGACTCTGCTAGATGACATTGAGCGTCTGATTACAGATCAAAATAAAGTTGGGGACACATGGCGTGAGGTTCTGCCCACGGATTTGGAGAAAGACCCGATCCTGCTGCAAAGAACGGAAGAGCTATACGCTAGATATCGAGTCACGGCTCAGGAAGCTATTTTACACATGAATGAAATCATTCGGCAAAATCAGGAGATGTATCTGGAAAACAGTTCGGTAATCTGATTCCAGATGACAGTCTGAAAGAGAGACATGGGGGGCTACTCTTGAATGAGTAGTCCTTTTTATCGTGTCTGTACGCTGAAAAAGCAGTACCGATGTAACAAACCTGCAAATTCATGCAACAAAACGCAATACTGTGGGTTTGTCGTGGCTTTGCTTGTAATATGAGTTGTGAGAGGAGGAATAAGGCGTGAAAGTCATTTTTGAAAAAGATATGGCAATGGAAAAAAACACGGCTAAAGTCGTAACCCATCCTGATGAGAAGTCACATTGGAACAGTATGCAAGAAGCGATCTGCCAGTCGGAAACAAAACTTGTTGTCATCAATGCCAAGAACAATCGTAATGTGCAGGTCAAGTTGAGTTCGGTGGTCGCGATTGAATCAGAGGATCGATTGTGCTGTGTACGTGTCTTCACAGGAGAAAGGTATTTGCTCAACAAACGTCTGAAGTTTGTGGAAGAGGATTTGGGGGCATCCCATTTTGTGAAGATCAATAATCAAACGATCATCAACACACGTTTTATTAGCGAATTTTCATCAACAGACCACGCCAGGATCCAGGTTGATCTGAACGATGGTTCCAGTTACTTTGTCAGCCGATTCTATATTAAAAACTTTAGGGGGAAATTATCATGATTAGTCAGCTCAAGCATTCATTTTTTCAGGTTTTTACAATTACTTCGTTGTGGGTGACCTTGTTATTGACGCTATTCTCTAATGGTCAGTCCATTGAAATGGGTTACCTGTGGAATATTGCCGGGATTTCAGCTATTGCCGCTGTATTGTTTGGCGTAATGTACAATGCACTGTGGAACTACTTTACGATGAAACCCGTCTGGAATATCGTCATTTCTTCCACATTTAATATTGCAGGAGGAATGGCGATCGTATGGTTGTTTTCTACAGACATGTTCCTATTGATTGCTCCCTGGTTCCCTGGAATGTGGGTCTTATCCCTCGTACTGCACATTATCGGTTTTTATTTCTATGCTAAAATAGATAGCAGGAAAAAAGCGGAGGAATTAAACAATATTCTGAAGTAAGCAAGGAGAACAAAGAGATGAACGAAGAAGAGATTCTGGAGTTGTACGGTTTAGATCCAGATACCAAACATAGAGAGCGAGTCCGGGAGTTGTTGCAGCAGGAGATCGAGAATCAAGAAGCAGTGGATCATGAGTATCTCAAAACCTTATGTATTATGTTATTCTGCATCGGAAATGTAGAGGACACTGGGCTGATCTGGCAGGCAAAACGTAAGAATCAGGATACGGGCAGTTATATTGATGTGCAGCTTCTGTGTGGTGCCGGTTATGAGAAGACAGTGACTTATTTGGAGCAGAAGGATGGGGATGAAGCGGGAGAACAGTTGAACTATCTTAGACAATGTGAGTTATATGATTTTGTTGATTTTTCCAAAGAGGAATGGGTTTTTAACTATAAGCAATATTATGGTCTTTCTTGATTATGGAGGAATATCGTAGAACATAAATTATACCGTAATATAATCCAGCCTTTAGAGAGATGAGATGATCAAATAATGACAAATGCTGCTTCCATCCAGGAACAGATGCAGATGTGCCAGAAATATAGTGCCGCCTATGTACCCAGTGAACTGCACCATAAGATCGGAATCGCCTGGAACGTCAAGGAGAAGTTGGAACCGATCCACGGAATGCGTATTCAGCCCGAGGGAGATACAACCGGATGGTACATTTGGGCAGAAAAGTACTCGGATGCAGATGATTTTTTTGTGCCTTTACATGTAACGCACATCGATGACTGGGACCCGAAAATCAAGAAGTACCTCGGACTGGCGCCGGGATGGCGGTTTGTGATTGCAGAAGATTATGAGGATGTATGGTTTGACGAGCAGTTGCTTAACAGGTCATAAGTAGAGCAAGAAAGCAGTCGCTGTTCAGATGTTGGAAGTTGGAAAGGATTTATCGACATACCACGCTTTTGTATGATGCAAACATGCAGAGCAGCGTGGTTTTTGTGTTGAACAGAATCGTAAGGAGGGGAGGATTACGTTATTTGGTTCATTCGCAAATTCCACATTATGGGTTATGATGTACCTACAGAGAAAATTTAACATACATAGGAAGTTTTTTGTTAGCGTATTCCAGTGGGAAGGATAGAATGAAAGCCGTTTTCCTTGATTTCTACGGGACCGTTGTTCATGAAGATGATGATATTCTTCCCTTGATTTATAAACAAGTTCGAGCGACAGCGCAGGTGGAGTGTACAACGGATGAGATCGGTGATTATTGGTGGAAGGCTTTCTCAACGTTGTTTCATGCAAGCCATGGCAGCCAGTTTACCACGCAAAGAATGCTGAATGTGCAATCCCTAGCAGAAACGCTTCTCCATTTTCAATCGGATCTACAAGCTGATTTGCTTAATCAGGAACAGTTAGCTCATTGGCGTAACCCGGGCATATTTGCGGATTCAATTCCCTTTCTGCAATCGCTTTAAATCCCTGTATACATTCTGTCCAATATTGATACGGATGACGTGAAAGCTGCAATGAAGGCATAACATTGAAGAGGCCGGAGTGATTACCAGCGAGGATGTTCGATCGTATAAGCCAAGGTCAGAGATGTTTGATGAAGCGATCAAGAGGTATGGTTTGCAGCGAGATGAGGTGATCCATATAGGGGATTCTCTGGTCAGTGATGTACAAGGAGCGCAAAATGCGGGAATTAAGGCTGTCTGGTTGAATCGGAAAGGTAAACCCAAACCGAAACAGATTACACCGGATTATGAGTGCAAAGATCTTGCCGACGTTTTGCATATATTGGAGGGTTGGTTATGAAGAAGTTAACCGCGTTGTCATTATTATTTCTATTCTTAATCGCCTGTCAGGATAAAACAACGAATGAAGCTATGCAGAAACCAACGATTCCAGTGACGGAGAGTGTTACTGACGAAGCAATTCAGCAAAAAGACGATGAAGCAGCAGCGCCCAAAAAAGATAAAGGCATTCCTCCTGTTTACCTTGATGAAACGAACTATACAGGTGATGAACTAGAAATCGTCAAACTGATGAACGTTCGCATGCGTTATATATGGGAAGAGGATGAGAAGGGCTATATGAGCCTTTTTGATCCACAGTCGCCAGTCTCAGGCATGCCAGCTTCAAAAGTTCACAAGGTGATCTCAATGAGCAAGATCAAGATTCGAGAGCAAAAGAAGCTCTATGAGGCACTTGTGAT
Organism: Paenibacillus sp. NPDC056933; assembly: GCF_042674385.1. Classification (NCBI taxonomy): domain Bacteria; kingdom Bacillati; phylum Bacillota; class Bacilli; order Caryophanales; family Paenibacillaceae; genus Paenibacillus; species Paenibacillus sp. NPDC056933. The sequence goes on from NZ_JBHUQN010000001.1 coordinate 933,340, forward strand.
GGTTACTGAATTAAGAGAGAACGGGGAAGAGTTCGGCCCTAGCATGGTGTTTTGGAAAAAGAAAGCGGATGGCGATGCTGCGAAATGGGTCTTTGCAGACATCGATTAACAACAACTGAATTGAATGAAGTTAAGGGTGATGAAATCATGACAAGACAATTGATTCTTATTGAGGGATTACCGGGTTCAGGAAAGTCGACGATTGCCAAGATGGTATCGAATATTCTGATTGAGCAAGGCAAGAAGGTGCAACTCTTTCAGGAAGGGAATCTGGATCATCCTGCTGATTATGATGGTGTAGCCTTTTATTCTGCGGAAGAGTTCAGATCTTTGGTGGATGCTCACGAAGCATGTAAACATATATTGGAGAGCAGAGCTACAGCCTATCAGGATGGTTTTCTGATTCCTTATCGCAAAATGAAAGAGGAGTTTGGAGAGCGTTTCCCCGATCATGTGGTGCAGGAGATATTTAGCAAAGATATATACGAACTGCCTTTTGAACAAAATGTAAAGCTGATCACCGAAAAATGGCGGAGTTTTACCGAAGGCGTGATAAGCGCGGCTGACGATTCCATCACCATATTCGAATGTTGTTTTATTCAGAATCCACTGACTATAGGTTTGGTGAAAACCAATCAATCCAGAGAAGAAAACGTTAAATATGTTTTGGACTTGGAGCGGATCGTTCAACCATTAAATCCACTCCTAATCTATATTCATCAGCAGGACCTGGCACATACCTTTGACAAGGCAATCCAGGAAAGACCCAAGGAATGGTCGGATTGATTCATACACTATTACACGAATCAAGGATGGGGACTCGCAAAAGGATATCATGGTGTTGATGGCACGGTGAAAGTTCTTCAGGCAAGAAAAGAATTGGAGACCGAGATATATCAGCTGCTGGAGATAGACAAACACTGGCTGGACAATTCGAAGTATAATCGCGCTGCTTGCCAGGAGGAACTGGAAAAGATTTTGAAAGGGTAAAGGGTGGATCTTTTGATAAATTCAAATAACAATAACATAACGTATGAAAAAGATAACAATAAATTCAATTTCCGTGTAGCTGGTATCGTTATACATCAGGGGAAAGTTCTCCTGCACACAACAGAACAAGATGATTTCTGGAATCTGCCTGGAGGGCGGGTGGAATTCAACGAAACGACAGAAGCAGCCATTGTGCGCGAGATGTATGAAGAATTGGGTGTTTGTGTACAACCGCAGAGAGTTGCCTTTGTAAGTGAAGATTTCTTTGAATATGATGGGCTGAAGTATCACGAAATTGGATTTTATTATGTCATCACATTACCCGAAGTACATAGGCTCTATGATGAATTGGAATTTAAGGGACTTGAGGATAATGGGAAATTGACATTCCGCTGGTTTTCATTGGAAGAGTTGAAAGGTATGGAGGTTTATCCGGTGTTTTTGAAAAGAGATCTGAGTAATCTGCATGATACAGAGGACATTAAGCATTACGTTCAGAAATAGGAGGAGCATGTGGATCTCATATTTATTCGTCATGGTCACGCTGAACATTTGCTTCAGTATCCTCATCAGCTAAACCAGTTGCATCCAGGACTTACCGAACAAGGAAAGAGACAGGCGACTGAATTGCGAAAGCAGATTAAAATCTTACCGGAAGACATCGTTTTGGTGAGTCCTACGAAACGAACGATAGAAACAGCATTCCTATTAACATCAAGCGACAAACTGACAGTCTGTCCACTCGTTGGCCCAAGAATGTTCCCTGAAAACCCGGAGTTCCCCGTTTTGCGCTGTGATCAGATCTATTCGAAAGACGAATTAAATGCTCAGTATACGGGTTTACGAATTCTTGATTTTGAACTTGATTGCTGGGTGGATGGGATTAATCGGATGGAGGAACATCGATTTGAGATCTATGCTGGACAGCTAATTCAATGGTGCAGAGAGCACGGTGAGAGAATTTTTATCATTTCACATGATGGTACGATAACGAGTTATAGAGCTTTCCTTGGAGAGCAGGGGTTAACCCGAAGCGACTTTCTCGGTGAAGTGGGTCATTACACGATTAGAGATCTGTAAGACAAAATAGAAGGTAGGGATTCCATGAAATCCATTCCATTTTCCATTTTACTGGCTAGTGCCATACTAGGAATATCTTTTATTGTTGGCTGCCTGTTGCTATCAAATCAGGGAAAAGTTAGTGAATCGACTCAGGCAGTGGAACAGGATGTGCCGAACAATAACAAAACATTAATGACGATCCAAGAAACGGCGGAGTATCTGAGCATGACTAAAGAACAGGTGATGGACATTATTAAGGCCGAACAAGGAAGTTTCTCAGCATCGGGTGTCTTTGAAGGGAAAATGTTTCCTTTCATCAAGGTTCAAGATCAGTTTTTTGTCAGTAGAGTCGAGTTGGAATTGTGGGTTCAGGATGCAACTTCAAGTCATAGACGATATATTAACGGACAATTGTATTAAGTACTCTGAAAATTAAGAAAGGGAGAAATTCAGATGACCAAGCTAGTTTTGTTAAGTGATTTATATTTCGAATCTAACCAAGAATTAAATCAGAGGATATGGAGCCTGTTCAACTCTGATCAGCCTTCCATCGGTTATGTACCTTCGTGTTCTGACCCGGATAGAAGATATTTCGAGCAGACGAGACGTTACTATAATCAACTGGGCATCGAAACGATTGATTATTATGATCTCGACCTAGAATACGAGGAAAACAAATTCAATACCATTTTTGAAACCGATGCGATTCATTTATCTGGAGGGAATACATTTTATTTTCTAAGTTTATTGCAGAAGAGAAATGCAATGGGGTTGTTGCGTTCCTATGTGAACAAGGGCGGCATTCTGATTGGGGTTAGCGCAGGCAGTATTCTAACTACACCAACAGTTGAAATGGCCGGATATGGCGAAGATGCAGACGAGAACCATGTTGGATTAATGGACAAGCAGGCTCTGGCACTCGTTGATTTTGAATTCTCACCACACTGGGATGGAACGGAAGAAGCTTTGGATTCGTTAAGAAATTACGCGCTTACCAACGCTACAACAATCTATGCTTGCAAAGATGGTGGCGGGATCGTTATCGATGGTGAAGTGGTAGAGTCATATGGCGATGCATATCGTATAAACTGAAAAAAAAGGTGGGTCACCAATGAATGAAATTACTGTGTATCATTATGATGCTTTTTCAAAGGTTGCCGGTAAAGGAAATCCGGCCGGGGTTGTCTTTCATGCCGATTCGCTCAGTGAGGAAGCGATGCAGCAGATTGCGCATAAAGTTGGCTTTAATGAAACAGTCTTCGTGATGAGTTCCGAGTTGGCAGACGTTAGATTACGATATTTCACACCGGGTCATGAGATTAATCTGTGTGGGCATGCCACAATGGCATCCATGTATGGGTTAAAGACTAGAGGGCTACTGGAGGATAAGCATTCGATTACCATTGAGACTAATGTAGGCATACTACCGATTCAGTTCCAGCAGAATGGCGATACGATCAACATTGAGATGAAGCAGGATCAACCCCGTTTCCTGCCCTTCCAAGGTGACATAGAGAAGCTGGCAAATTCCATAAATCTAACCATGGATGATATTGATCTATCCACACCCATCGTCTATGGAAGTACAGGCACCTGGACGTTATTGATACCGATTCGCAAACTGAACTCTTTCCAACAAATGAAACCGGATTCTTCTCTATTTCCTGAGATATTACTTGAAAATCCCAAAGCTTCTTTGCATCCATTTACTCTGGAAACCCGCGATTCAGATGCTTTAATGCATGCCAGACATTTTTCTTCGCCCTTTTCGGGTACTACGGAAGATCCGGTTACGGGAACAGCATCCGGTGTGATGGGTGCTTATTATTTGGCGTATATGAATCCTGATATGGATCAGGCTCATTTTGTTGTGGAGCAAGGCCATGAGATTAACAGAGATGGGAAAGTTCACGTTAGTGTGGTCAGGGATGGTCAGGATATGGATGTAAGAATTAGAGGGACGGCTGTTTTTGTGGAGGAAATGAAAGTGGAATTGGATACGTAACAACGTAAATAAAGGAGTGGATTTAAGTGGATGAACAGGCGGTACTACATACAGTTACTCATTTGTTAGAAGAAGAATGTGCGGATTCCCTGGTGGGAATTTATTTGCACGGGTCCATGGCTATGGGGTGCTTCCAGCCCAATCAAAGCGATATCGATATACTGGTGGTAAGCCGGGAGCAGCTGTCTGTTGATACCTATCGGAGTATTGCGAAGCGATTGATGCACATCGAAAATGAAATGCATATTGTCACTGGGTTTGAACTTAGTATTGTTTTGGAGTCTACGATTGCTAATCTGACGTTTCCGACACCATTCGAATTTCATTACTCTGCGTATCACCGGGAAAAGTATAGAACTGATGATCAATATCTTTGCGGTGGATACGAAGATCCGGATCTGGTAGCACATCTGGCCGTTATTTATGACCGTGGAATTGTGCTTGTCGGCAAACCTATTAAGGAGTTATTTCAGCCCGTAAAACGTGAATATATGCTGGCCTCTATTACATCTGACGTTGGTTCAGCTCTGGAGGAAATAACGGAGAATCCTGTCTACTATGTTTTGAACCTATCGCGGGTTCTATTGTACGTGAAAGATTCGGTAATATACTCCAAGCGAGAAGCAGGCGAGTGGGCACTCATTCATATTTTGCCGAAATACAAGGAAGTTATCTCACAATGTCTCGCAAAGTATAACGGAGAGCTGGAAAGCGTGAAACTATGTGATGATTTGCTTCTGGATTATACGAAGTATATGTTGAACGAAATAAAAGGTTTGGCGGAATCTGGTTGATCCCATGAACAAGTAACCGAACGGAGTGATGGTTATCGAACAAACCATTCGTTTAGCCCAAGAGATTGCAGAGAGAGTCATTCGAAGAGCAGGAAAAGTTGCTCAGGATCATTTTGATCGGATCACCTGTGCAGTGGATAAGGGCATCTTTGGCGATGTTGTTACGGAAGTTGATCATGAAGCAGAGCGGATGATATGTGATGAAATTAGCATTAGCTTTCCCGATCATGAGATCCATAGTGAAGAGCGAGGGCATAACGGACAGAAGAGTGACTGGCTGTGGATGATTGATCCGCTAGACGGAACAAACAACTTTGCCATTGGTCTACCGCTATTTTCCGTTTCCATTACATTAATGTATCGTTCAGAACCCGTTCTCGGGGTTATTTACGAACCTCTGGTGGATCGTTTGTTTGTGGCATCACGTGGGAGTGGAGCAAGTTGTAATCTGAATCCCCTGACAGTCCAAAAGAAAGAGTATATTCATAAAGGGACCATTGGCTGGATTCAAGGGCATCAGGTGCAAAATGAGGAGAAGGCTGTACGGCTACGTCAACATCTGGATGTCAGCTTCAAACGAATGATGCGATTATGGGCTCCAACCTTACAGTGGTGCATGTTAGCTAAGGGGGATATTGACGGCATTGTGCTCTACAATTCGGAAGGAGACGATTTGTATTCAGGAATATTAATGGTGAAAGAAGCAGGTGCCATTGTTATGGATTTTGAAGGTAATCCCTTTGAAGGCATGAATTCAGAGCCATACCTGATTGCCTGTCATCCGGATCATCGTGAATATTTTCTGAGTGTTGTTCGGGAGGGAATGAACTGATGAACGAGTCATTACAAGAGCAGATTCAATTTTTAATAGAGATTGATAAACTGAAAACGATTGAACGAAAAACGAGAATTATCCATGGCGACAGACTTGAAAATGATGCGGAGCATTCCTGGCATCTGGCGATGATGGCCTTGATTTTGCAGAGCCATTCCAACAAGGAGGTGGATCTTCTCAAAGTCATTAAAATGCTTCTCGTTCATGATCTGGTTGAGATCGATGCCGGAGATACATTTGCCTACGATACGGTAGGGAATACGGATAAATATGACCGTGAGATCAGGGCAGCCCATCGCCTGTTTGGGATGTTGCCTGAGGATCAGGCTCAAGAACTGTTGAATCTATGGCTAGAATTCGAGGCAAAGGAAACCCCTGAGGCGCAGTTTGCCTCGTCCCTGGATCGGTTGCAGCCTTTGATCCACAATCATCAGAATGAGGGAGATACGTGGCAGAAATATAATATTACAAGTGAACAGGTGTTAAACAGAAATCGTGAGATTGCGAACGGCTCCGAAACATTGTGGACATACGCACAGCAGATTATCCAAAATTCTGTGGACAAGGGAATCTTGACTCAATCCAAGTCTTAGAGACATGTTGAACTTATCTGATTCAAAACGGGGGAGAATCTTTATGGGATATATCATGGAGTTGAGAAAGCTGGTGGGTTCGCGCCCTCTAATCATGGCTGGTTCATGTGTGTTGGTCTTCAATGAGCAGGGCCATCTGCTATTGCAAAGACGTACAGATAGTCTGGATTGGGGGACCCTTGGCGGATCGTTGGAGCCGGGAGAATCTCTGGAGGAAGCAGCAGCACGTGAATTATATGAGGAAGCTGGACTGAGGGCGGGTGCGTATAAACTCATTACCGTTTTCTCAGGTCAGGATATGTATTACAAGTATCCGCATGGAGATGAAGTGTATAATGTCATGGCTGTCTATGAAGCTACAGAAATTCAGGGTGAACCAACGGTCATGGATGATGAAGGACTGGAACTTCGTTATTTTGACCTGAGCATGCCAATCCCCGAGATTAATCCGTTCACGGAATATGTGCTGAAAAAAGCCGGATATATTAACTAAGTAAAAAGGAGGTCGTATATGGCACAGGATTTTTATTGTGATGAAGTGCTTAGTGGTAATACCAAAGTAAATATCGTCATGGAAACAGACAAGGTGCTTGCTTATCATCATACCCGACCATACTACAGACATCATATTGTTGTTATTCCAAAGATCCATATCCAATCGTTCATTTCACAGGAAGAAGATAATAATGATGAACTATTACTGGAGATTATGCGCGTCATCAAAAAGGTTGCTACGGACATGGTTATCCGGACGGGTTCCTCCAAAATCGTAACTAACCTGGGTACTTACCAGGATTCGAAGCATCAACACTGGCACGTGGTAAGCGGTGAACGTATTCAATAGAATAAGTCTTAAGTAAAGTCTTCCAGCCGGATGTCCGGGGGAAGATTTTTTGATTGTTTTATTTATATGAGAACGAGGAGAATGGTTCTATATATGTTTAACTAAACATTTACACAAAAATGGAGAGGACAGAAAAAACCTGGAGAAGCGAAGCGTTCGCCTTTATCCCCGGATTTGCCCCTTTGAAGGAGAAAAATTAAAAAATCTGGGGATAACAGCGATCGGAGGGTTGTTCTGTCATCGGAGTGGCCAGTGTAATTATTCTTTAGTTACCCTTATATAGGGTTTAGAAATATCACTCAACAATAGAATTATCATTTTTCTCTCAGTGTTTTATTGTTGCTCTATTGATATGATTAACTCATCATTCCACTAGAGAGAGGGTAAATGACATGGATACTTTTTTAGAGCAAATCAACGAATTGCAGGAGCTTCAAAAAGATTTAGTCAGTATACATCCCTTATTCGCAGAGCATTATCCCGTGGTTGTGGCATATGAATCTTTGTTATATATCTATGATTATTCGTCCAAGACGCAGCAATATGAATGGGTGAAAACCGTCCCGGATGACCTGAATATTCCCGAAGGATGCCTTGCAGCATTTCCGGTGCATCACATGGATGAACGGATGTGCGCAGTGGTGACGGATGCGGCGTTTCAAAATTTTGAGCAGAAAGTCTACCTCTATCATGAGTTTGTACATTGTTACGTATATGAGCAGTACACCGACATGGGTGACCGTCTTGAGATCAAACGTAAGATGGAGCAAATCAAACGTGTCACATGGGAACTGGATTATGAGTTTCCTTATGACAATGAGATGGTTGTCCAGCGAATCACCTCGTTGCTGTCAGCCTTGAAGAGTAAGGATCTCTTGCAAGTGAAAGAGGCGAGAGTAGCCTTGTTCAGCTCTCTGAGTGAAGAACAAGCGGAGTACTTCAACTGGCTGGAGTGGAACGAGGGTTACGCGCGATATATAGAGAATCGAATTCGGGAGAAATGGGGACTGGACATCAATCATCTTGGGGATTCAGCTCCGTTTAATCGTCTTGTTTTCTATGAATGCGGGTCTGAATACATAAGCCTGCTCGTTAACGAACAGCCGGAACTTCATACGGATTTGGAGCAGTTGTTTGAGAGGATACAAACAGAGCGAGTGCAGGGTTGAACATAAGCTAAATTGATTTTCTTTTGTATGGGTAGCAGATTTTGCGAAAAAGGAGAATATCTCTATGCCACTGCCAATGGTTCATTTAGATATAGCTGTTCTTTTTGAAGAATCCTTACAAGGACATGTAGAACAAGCTCCGTTCTATCTGGGGAATATCGCACCTGACTCTATACACATGCGCGAGGGCTGGACAAGAGCAGATAAGGAAAACACTCATTTCAACCCTAAGGATAAGAATGAGAGAGAATACGTTGAGCAATTAAAAGAACGTTATTCAACCTACATTCAACAACAAGCTGATGAGGGATGGAAGTGGTTTGTGCGGGGCTACTTTATGCATGTCCTGACGGACTTTTACTGGTTCCGGAGTGTTCATCCGCAATTTGTGGAGCAGGTTACCATTACAGATCAAGATTCGGGTATAAACCGGACCAAGGATGAACTTGGGCGTCTGTATTATCAGGAAACGGATCAGATTGATTTTAACCTTTACCATCATGCGAGTTGGAGTGAAGGAGTCTGGCAGATGCTTGAGATTGCGCCTGGTTATGATGTTGCTGATCTGTTAACCTCAGAGGAGATTCTGCACTGGCGGGATCGTACGTTTTTCTTTTTTAATGAAAGTACCAATGAACCCGGTGTTGTTCCCCAGTACATTACGGATGTAAAGATAAGTGCTTTTGTGGCCGACACCGCCCATCGTTTAAAAGTACTGCTCCAAGGATGGGATACCGAGTTACAGCATGCCAACATAAGCATCTAGAGCTAAATACAGATGATTACGTAGAGAGTAAGGACTAAGTGTTTAGTTGAGCCGGGAGGTATATATGCTAATGAAAAAAGCAGGGATTCTCTCAGGCCTTTTCGCTGTACTCCTTGCAGGACTTCTCACAGGCTGCAACCATTCTGGTAGTACTAATTCTAATCCGAAAGAAGCTCTACCTTCGCTCATTACATTAACCTGCAACCCAAACTTCACGAGTGAAGCGTGTGAGGATGTGAAAATCGAAGATCCTGTTGAGATCGGAATCGTAATCGAGGCTATAAACAAAGCGGAGCGTATATCAGGAAGTCTTGATTACAGCGTGGAGTACAAGATGAACTTAACAGATGCAGATAGCTCCTTAATCAAGTATGATTTTTCCATAGGCAAAGATCCCAAGCAGTCAGCCCTTCTGGTCAACCATGAGGATACCCATGTGGGATATAGCATATCCATCGAGGATGCAAACCGGATAAGGAAACTGATTCAGAGTCACACGGATTAACATAGAAGATTACTGATTAGATCAGTAAGTCAGTTTACTATATAGGTTCAACAAAAAATTTACACGATAACGGAGAGGACAGAAAAAACCTAAAGAAGCGGAGCTAAAAGCTTTCTGGAAGAAAGCTGCATCGGAAGCATACGCTGCGCCTTTATCCACGGATTTTACCCTTTGAAAATAGGAATCAAAAAAATTTGGGGATAACAGCGATCGGAAGGTTGTTCTTCATCGGAGTGGCAAGTGTAAATATTCTTTGGTTTAATTTATATAGCTATTGAAACGGAGAGAAGGTCATATGAGTCACCTGATTACCATTCAACCTTTAACATCATCGGATATGGAGGGTGCCCGCCAGGTATTCGAGACATCCATTACGAATGCATTTACACAGGAGGGACTGGGTTCCCTGCACGAAGACATACGGGATGAAATTGAACACAAAAAAGCGATGCTTCACTCCGCTTTGCATCCTGACAACAACAAGGAACCGTGTGTCTTCTTTCTGCTCGCCAAAAGGGAAGATACCGTCGTGGGCACCATTTCGTACGGGCCTTGCGGTGAGGAGATTCGAGAGTGCACAGACAACCAGCTGAACCACGTAGGGGAATTGGGTAGTCTCTACGTTCTGCCAAAGGTTCAGGGGCAGGGAATTGGCTCTGCTCTCATTCAGGCCCTGGCTGCTGAGCTTCAAAGGCGTAAGATTACGCAATTTTGTCTGGATAGTGGATACCGGACAGCGCAGAAGAAATGGCAGCGAAAGTTCGGAGAACCGTATGCCGTGGCAAAGAACTATTGGGGTGAAGGCACGGATCATATGGTATGGTTATGTGAAGTGAAAGACTTTGCTGCAAAATAAAAAGAGTCAAGAGATGACGACCTGTATCGAACAGGGGTCATCTCTTTTGCTAAGTCAATCTTTCTGCATCGGTGGAGGACTATTCTTCGTACAGTAAGAAAAAAGGAGTGAATATATGCAGCAAATACAATGGAACATACCTGAGCAACGTTTATCTCCGAATGCCATTACCATATGGAGAATCAGTGCAATTATATCCAATGGAATAGGTTTGATCGTACTTGCAGCACTGCTGGTTCTGGATTCCATCTATGGATGGAAGGCATGGATTGGTTGGTTGCTGTGGGGAGTGACTGCCATTTCAGTGCTCTACGCGATGTGGGAGATTCTAATCCGACCTCCATTGTTATACAAGCATTGGTACTACGATGCGAATGAGGAGTTCTTGCAGTTGAAGCATGGGGCTCTAAAAAAGGTATATCAGATCATTCCCATGGCCAAAGTTCAATCTGTCACGACGAACCAGGGTCCCCTGTTGCGAAAATATGGCCTTTATTCTGTTTCGGTTGGAACGATGGGTTCAGCTCACAACATTCCGGCGTTGCCAGAGGAAGTGGCGCTTGAGTTGCGGAATCAGATTGCATCCTATGCAAGGATTAACGAGGTGGATGAATGAATGAGATGAAAAGACAACACCCGTTAGCCATGCTGTGGAGTTTGTGGAAACTGGTGAAAAATTCGTTTGCATTTATCGTTTTTTTGTTTATTCTTCGCCATGGCTCAGAGTCCAAGTGGATTATGTACGGCAGAATTGCTTTTTATGTAGCTATCATGTTTAGTGTTGTAGCCATCATTTGGAGCTGGTTTACGCTCCGTTATACCGCAGACGAGAAGGCTTTTCAGATATACAGTGGGGTGTTCAATCGCACAAGAAGAACGATACCCTATACCAAAGTTCAAAATGTGAACCGGCATACGTCGCTGTTTCACCGTTTGTTCAGAGTCACATCCATACGTTTTGAGACGGGCATCAAAGGAGAGGATGCCACTTTTCATTTGCAAGTCGTTTCACTATCGGAATCGGATCGGCTTGAAAAGGTTGTAGCCGGGCATATGTCGGAAGCGAATATCGCCAGTGATGCTGTAGAACCAAACGGAGAACCAGTGACGCGAACTGAACACGTAACACTGGAAGAAGAGATTTCCCTGCCTGTAAAAGAGGAGCTTGAACGGCATGTCCATTACCAGTCCACCCGCAAGGATATATTCAAAGCTTCGTTTACCTCACTCAGCTTTCTGGTACTTATACCAATTCTGGGCTCACTCTATTCTTCGGTGAAAGATTTCTTTCCTAATGAAAAAGTAACGGAAAGTCTTGTATTAACGTGGTGGGACACCTGGTGGATTGCCGCTTTAATTATCACAGGACTCATCGCTGTTTCCATTACGCTTGGTATTGTCAGAACCTTTGTGAAGTATGGCGATTTCCAAATATCCTCTGATCGCAAGCGGATCTATATTACGAAGGGCATGTTGGAACAGACTGCATTTTCGATTCTAAAGGAACGCGTCCAGGCTGTGAAAATTACGCAGTCCCCGATGAAAAGACTGCTAGGACTGGCAGAAGTGGAACTAACAACAGCAGGTGGTGTGGGAGAATCGGACCAGGAAGTTAACTCGCTCTATCCTTTTTTGCCTGTGAAGCAAGCTTACGATATGATCTCGGAGATTTTGCCATCCTATCAGGTTACGCAGGAGATGCAGAAGCTTCCACGAAAATCATTATGGCTCCGCTTACTCGCTCCAAGCTGGCTCTGGATCATTGCAGCGGGTGCGCTGTTTAATTTCAAGCCGGCAGTACTGGGGCAGGAGCAGGCATGGTGGATGATTTCCGCTATTCTGTTACTGTGGATTGTCATATGCAGAATAGTTGATTTTTCCCATACACGTTACGTCCTGAATCAGAACTTCATCCAGTTGCGAAGCGGTGCATTAACCTCAACATTATACATCTCCAAGCGGGAGAAAGTCATTGAAGTTCAGATTACCCAAAATCTGCTGCAGCGCTGGTTTGGTGTTGCTTCGATTCAAACCGTGAATCGTGCCAAACCAGTTCTGCATCACACGATAAACGATATTCCGTTTGAAGCCGTAGAGTCGTTTCAGTTGTGGTATATGGAGCGGAGCCAAAACGTCCAGACTCGTTAATGAGAAGGCAAGTGCAGGAAGACTACTAAGTGACTGTGCACTTGCCTTTAGTATTGAAGAGCGATGCTTATCGGAGTGGCAAGTGTAAATATCAATAATTCAATTTATAAGCGTAGGAGGTGTTCCATTGATTAAAATCATATTTATGGACGTGGATGGTACGTTACTCAGTGAGAAGGATCGAAGTCTTTCCCCGAGTACAGAAGAATCCATTCGAAAATTGGTTCGTAGGGGCATACAAGTTGTTCTGGTCACTGGCAGACCGTATAATTTATGCGGAGAGTTCAGGAAACTCGGCATTGATACTCTGATTTCAGCTAATGGGGCATTGATCAAGAGCGGTGATGAAGTGATACATAAATCGGTTCTTTCTGCACGAATGGTTAGAGAATTCAGTACATTTGCCGAGTTGAACGGAAGCAGTATTTCTTATTTTACAGAGTCATTTGAGATGAATGGCTTATGCACAACAGATGTGCGTGTCACCGATGCATTGAGAGATACGCTCGGCCTGATGGAGTATCCGGTGACAATCCGTTCTTTGGAGCAAGAAGTGTATTGCATTTGTTTATATGCCGATCAAGCTGAGGCGAAGAAATTCCATTCCAGATTCCCTGCATTAACATTCGTGAGATTTCATCCTTATGTGTCTAACGTACTGGAAGAGAACGAAGTATCCAAATCGATAGCGGCAGGAAAAGTGCTCGCCCACCTGAATATATCGAGAGAGGAAGCAATGGCTTTTGGCGATGGTGAAAATGATATTGATTTGCTAGAGTATGTGGGACTTGGCATTGCGATGGGAAACGGAGGAGAGCGTATCAAACAAAGTGCGGATTATGTGACACTGCGAGCGAGTGAGGATGGCATCACGCATGCGTTGAGAAAGTTTAAAATCATAGAATAAGCAAAATTTTGGGGCGATAAATATATCCTAATTATGGGTTTTCATGTAGAATGATGGAGGATGAATTAAGCCCTAAAGCATAGGGTGTGATCGAAGGGTGACTTATGAAAAAGGTTGTCATTGTAATCTTGTCTCTTGTCGTACTTATTGGTGTATCTTCTTCAGCTTATGCCCATCCAGGCAGACTGGACAAAAATGGTGGACATAATTGTTCCGCGAAATCCAAACAAAAGGGCCTATGTACAGGCTACCATTATCACAAAAAGAAAAAATGAAAATGGATTTTACAGGGTAAACCCAGCCATGAGTCTAATCAATGGTTGGGTTTGCATGTTTACGATTTATTTAGAATGGTGGAGGCGGTTACACACAATGGATCATATTAAAGCGATTATTTTTGATCTGGACAATACGATTCTCAACAGAACAAGTACCTTTGAACGCTTCACCCAGTGCTTAATCAAGTCCTATTTTGCCCATCTCGAGTCCACTGATGATATCCTCAGTAGAATTATTGAGCTGGATGAGGATGGCTATAAGGATAAACATATGTTGTTTAACGAACTGCTGGATGAACTCCCTTGGGCTGAGAACCCGCCTCACGCGGAGCTTATGGAGTTCTATGGCAGAGAGTATGTGAGAAGTGCTGTTCTGATGGAACAGGCGCGAGAAGTGGTCCAGCAGATCAGAGGAAAATATAAAACAGGTTTAATCACCAATGGTAAAACCGAGATTCAGTACGGCAAAATCGATCAACTTGGCATCCGGGATGATTTTGATCATATTATCGTATCGGAAGAGGCTGGGGTCAAAAAGCCCGATCCTCGTATTTTCAGACTGGCACTGGACCATTTCGGCCTGTTTCCCGAGCAGTGTATTTACATTGGAGACCATCCGGTGAACGATGTCGAAGGAGCAGCAAAAGTAGGCATGAGCACGATCTGGATGAAGGTCAATCAGCCTTGGCAGGACAGCATTACAACCAAACCATTGCATGCTATTGAACATCTGGGTGAATTAAGGGAATTGCTCTAGGGCAGATAGTCAGTTTAGATCAATCTACATAACAGAACAGTGAGGAAGGTGAACATGGAGATCAGACAGATGGCTACGGCTTTTTTGAGCAATGGAACCGATATGTTGATGATGAAGAAGACAGGCAGCAAGCTGTTTGATTTTGAGTTTTGGGGTGGCATTGGCGGTCATCTGGAGCAAGGGGAATTGAATTCACCAATGGCTGCCAGCTATCGAGAGATCGAAGAAGAATCAGGGTTCAAGCAAGAGGAAGTTGAGAATTTTCGTCTTCGATATATATTGCTGGAGGTTAAAGGCAGTGAAGTTCGGCAGCAGTTTGTATATTTTGGTGAGACGAAGCATCGATCCTTTATACCATCGGATGAAGGGGAGTTATTTTGGGTACCTTTGGATGAACTGCTGGATTTACATACATCCATCCTGATCAAAGCATCAATCCGGCACTTTTTGCAGAATCAGACGACCAACGAGATCTGGATCGGGAATGTCCTGAATGGAGAAGGTGCAGCAGCCAGACCAAGGGTAGAATGGAGCATCATGCAAGATACGATATCATTTGAACCTGTTGTATAATACTCGATACTCTTGACCGGGAGCGGGACCTATTGCTGATTGGAAAAGCAATCTGTACAACCGTCTGTAGGCGACTGTTATAAAGAGAGTGAGGATGTCAACACATCCCCGCTCTTTTTTAATACTCGTATTGAATATAAATTTTCTCATTGGAAGGAGGAAGGGGTGAAAGTCAAGCTGTGATGATTCGATCTTTCGTGTTTTTTCTCCGATTCTCAATGGCTTCCTCATAATCCCCGACCAACCTGTCAAAAATATGATCCCACGACCGCTGGTGAGCAAATTTTCGCCCTTCAAGACCCATTTTCCTCAGTTGATCCACATGATTTCCCCAGAGACATATTTCCCGAATTAATGCATCCGGATGGCCTGGCTCGAACAGAACGCCGTTTCGATGGTGTGCGACCAGGTCTTTTACACCACCTGCGTTCGCGGCTAGAACAGGCAATCCAGAAGCCATCGCTTCCAGTACCACATTGCCAAATGTTTCTGTAGAGGAAGGAAACACAAAGAGATCTGCCGAAGCATACATAACAGCAAGTTCCTCACCATGCAGATACCCTGTAAAGGTGACATTAGGCGGGGATTGCATACGCATTTTGGGAAGCGATGGCCCATCGCCTACAATGATCCAGTGTACACGGGTTTTCATATGTTCAGGTAACTGTTGCATGGCAAGGGAGAGGGTAGCGATATCTTTTTCGGGGGCGATTCGTCCAACGTAGAGTAAAATTAGAGGAGCGGTTATATTATAGCGAGTACGGACATCGGAGCTTCGTTTATCTGGTGAATACAGGCTGCAATCGATCCCGCGGGACCATAGTTTCAGACGCTGAATGCCTTTCGATTGCAATGAGTTTAAGGCCTCCTGAGACGGTGCTAATGTTGCATCACAGGCCCGGTGGAACCATTGAATGTACTTCCAGTAGAGAGGAATGATGCTGTTTAACCTGTAGTATTCGAGGTACCGATCGAAGTGGGTATGGTAGGAGATGACATGAGGAAGCTGGTGCTTGAGCGCATATCTGAGACCGAGAAGGCCCATATTGAATGGGGTGGCAATATGCAGCAGATCTGGCTGAAAGGCTTTTAATTCTTGATGAATGGATCTCCGGTTAGGTAAGGCTATTCTACATTCCGGATAGAGGAAAAAGGGGATGTTGGTAACCGAACGGGCTGGTGCGGCGTGATTGCCTTCAATAACTGACTGCGGCGTAAGTAGCAGATGCTCAATCCCTTTGCGGTTCAACTGGTTACTTAAGCGGTGCAGCGTGCCGGCAACACCATTCGTGTCCGGAACATAGGTATCGGTGAACAAGGCCAGGCGCATCATTACCCCTCCCATGACTCTTGATGACAAGATCATAACAGCGGACCATTTTCCAGAGGTCAAGTGCAGGTTAACTTTATCCGTATTTCGTGTAAAGTGTGCGAGCAGCGTGATCTGGTGCAAACGTACATTGGATAAACTTATATAACAACTTCTGATATGATGTAAAGGCGTTTCGTGTCACTAGTTTGATAACGACTTCACATGATAACAGAGATTGAAGGGTTGTTCTGACCAAGCTGTGATCCAGTGTGAAATTTGAAATTAGAGAGAGAAATACAGGAGGCAGAGAGAGATGAACAAATTACAGGAAGAATTAAAGCAATTGTTACCCTTGGATCAGCTTGAAAGCATGTCGGGTGAAGAAGTGGTGGGGAGTGTTGCCATGGATATCTATCGTACCGAATTTGCGACCATTCGGGAATGCGGACCGGAACTTCCGCAGGTATTGCGAGATACTATTCTGATCATAGATCTGGACACAGAGCTGTCCATGAATGGCATGACTGGTTTTCTTGAAAATGCGAGCGGACAGTTTCTGGGTGAAACGACGGAAGCGATGCAGCGCATAGGTAATGACGCAGATGCAGAGATTCTGAAGAACATACAGCATATGTTATCCGAAAGTGGTGTGACGCCTGAGCAGTTAAGAGAAAATGTAAATGCACTCTCTGAACAGGACGTAACAACGACTCTAAATACCCATGGGCAACAGATCCATGAGGTCTTGCAACAGGTAGAGTTGGAAGCAGGCCATTTGAGCATGCAATCGGATAATGAAGGAGTGTTTGAACTCCTTTATCAATATGTGGATACGAACAAAGATCGCCTGAAACAGGAGATGGAGCACCTCTTCTCTAATTGAATCTAACACGCAGGAGAGTGTTACGATGATTGTGATGATTAATGGAGCATTTGGCTCGGGTAAAACCTCTGCTGCAACCAAGCTGCAGCCGCGAATTCCGAACAGCATGATCTACGATCCTGAAGAGATTGGTTACATGTTAAGAAACGTGATTGTGGATGACGTCAAGATGGAAGTGGAGAAAACGGACGATTTTCAGGATATGGAGCTGTGGAAAGTCCTTACCGTGAAAGTCGCCCGTGAAATCAGGCAGAAGTATGACAAACATCTGATTGTTCCGATGACCATCTACAAGTCAGAGCAGTTCGATTACATCCATCGGGGTCTGAAAGAGTTAGACGTTGACCTTTTTCATTTCACCCTGATGACATCCATAGAAACATTACATGAGAGATTGTTGAAGCGCGGGGATGAGCCTGGTGGATGGACATTTAAACAAGCGGTTAAGTGCGCCGAAGCATTCCATGGAGCACGCTTTGAAGAGTACATTCAAACGGACGACCTAACAACAGATGATGTGGTGGATTTTATCATTTCCAAAGTGATGTCCAATCGTAACTGAGGAGGCAAAATGATGAGTATCAACAAACGTTTAGGTGTTGAATCCCTGTTGGTAACCCTGTTATTCACCCTGGGTTTTATGGCTTGGAATGTCATTCAGGGCATGTTAATTACACTTAATTACAAGCCTGATATGATGAAAAATGATTCTGGCGTCACCACGTTGCAATCCAAGATCACTTTTGGCCCTATTGTCCGCTGGGATACAACATCCATTCTAATCGCTGTTGTCGGATTCTTCTTGCTTGCTGCTGCATATTATGGTCTTCGTTCGGGGATGCAGCGATGGACACAGCGTTTCTGAGGTGGGCTAGTATATTAATAAAGGAAAACAAAAACAAAAAAACAGTTCTACACCAATGAAAGTTGGTAGGAGAACTGTTTTTTGTTTTTTGGTCTATTTTCAATAGATTATAGATGCTTGGAGATGACTTCTTCCAGACCTTGGGCAACGGAATGCGCACCCCGCGCAAGGTGTCTCTCGTAGAGATGCAGACGGACAAAGCTCTCATCAGTACCCATCGCCTCCGAGAAAATACCACCAAGTCCACGTGCACGGCGGTCAATCTGAAGCAACAGTTCGAGCGAATCTCCCATTGGGTAGAACAGTACTTCCAGCTCATCCAAATAACCGCGGAACTTGCTCGTGGGCACGAATTCAAATTCCTGTACAAAGGGAAGATTACCACCAAGTTTTGGAGCATAGTCATTGGTCACTTCACGCAGCTTGAAACCGAGGAGATCAATCGCATCAAGCACAGTGTTCATGTCTTTGGTAGGAACTACATGGAGTCTGTCCCGATCGGAGGGGTCCATGGCGCTTGAGATATCAAGGCCAGTTTCAACCCACACCTCTGCACGATGCAGTGTAATCGGAAGATTTTCAGGCAGATCAAATGAGAAGGATTTCTCCAGTTTGGCTCCAGGCTGTAATATAAAACCTTCTGTGAGCAAATATTTGGCTACAACGGCAGTTTCGTTTACTTTTCGATCATTGTGCTCCCGTATGTAGTGGGTTTTGATCGTAAGATAGATTCGATCTACATTTTGTTCCACTTCTCCGCCCTCGATGTACACGATCCCAGAAATGATCCCTCCAGGCCTAACCTCTGGTGTATGTAATTCTGTATTTACTTTGGCTGCTCCAACACCTACACTGGCTAACATTTTCTTGAAAAAAGACATTCGCTCATCCTCCACATTCTATTGGTTTATCCAAGAGAAAAATACGACTTCGACCTTAATACGGAGACTGTGAGAGAAGCGTTTCAATTTTTAACAAGCAATACATTGTGAATAAATAAACTTTTTTCATAGAGAAAAGTTAACAAGTGAAACAGGGAAATCGGATTGTCCGTGTCGAATGTTGTTTAATATGGGATTTTCTTCTGGAGGGATATCTATTGGGCATGGAATGGTATGACATGATTGGACGACGTAACGGCGGATACAAGGGCAGGTCTGTATTTACCTGGGAGGGTAATTCTGCAGAAGATGTATTTGAAGCGCGCTTGTTGCAAATGCTGCCTCAGTATAAATCCGTGCTCGATGCGGGTTGTGGTCATGGTGAATTTACATTAAAAATGTCGGCCTATACCGGTCATATTACGGGTTTCGACAACTCGAAGGAACTGCTGCGTATCGCCCAGGCTGGGCTTGAAGCCAGGGAAGTTGAAAATGTGAAATTTGTCTACGCCACAACCAAAACAGATATGCCGTTCGAAGACGAACAGTTCGACCTGATCTATGACCGCAGAGGACCTACGTCCATTATTGAACATGGGAGATTGCTGCGAAAGGGTGGCGTGATCTTTGGTATTCATACCGATGTAAGCAAGGTACGGGAAAGGCTGCATACAAATCAGTATGAATACATCGAGATTGAAGAATTCAACGAGGCTTTAATGGTTTTCCCGGATGAAAAAGAGTTCGCCATCTTTCTTTCCGATATTCCCGGAAACCCGGATTACACACGGCCGGAGTACCATGAACAGCTGCAAGTGAAGCTGAAGGAAAATCAGATGGATGGGAGACTTGCTGTGCGTGAGCACAAATATATCTGGAAGGCCGTAAGGCGTTAAAGAAAGATTATAAAATTACAATTGTCTGCCTTCGAATGTATAGATCTGGAGGATGGGCAAGGACCTGAGCTGGGTTACAAGAAAACCTCTCAAGATAATAAAGGAGTATACAGAGTGATGCTAATCTATCAATGGAATGAAATTACGGTGCGTCTATTGGATGAACAAGATGAGCAGCAACTTGTTCAATGGTTGTCTGACCCAGCCGTGCTTCAATATTATGAAGGCCGTGATCGGCCGCACAATCTGAATATGATTAGGGAGCACTTTTATACACAAGACGATGCCACACATCGTTGTATCGTTGAATACGGAGGCAAACCGATTGGCTATATCCAGTTCTATGAACTGGAGGAAGAAGAACGAAATGAGTATGGTTATGGAGACACAGATGAAATCATCTATGGAACAGATCAGTTTATTGGAGAGGCTGGTTACTGGAACCGAGGTGTTGGCACACAACTAGTACAATACATGCTGGACTATCTGGTTAACCAAAAGCAAGCTAGGAAAGTGATCATGGACCCGCAATCGTGGAACGAACGAGCCATATCCTGTTACGAGAAGTGTGGATTCAGGAAGGTCAGACTGTTACCAGAACACGAGCTGCACGAAGGGAAGATGAGAGACTGCTGGTTGATGGAATATGACCCATATGCAGTTCACCGTGCTACATTGAACCATTTAAATGGGGAGGAATGATCGATGGATTTGAGATACCCGATTGGACCATTTGAACATACAGGCGAGGTTACACTAGCACAGCGGAAACAGTGGATTCAGGATATTGCCGAGTTGCCGGAGCGCGCCCGCGAAGCGCTACATGGACTTAGTGAAGAACAATTGAGGCTGCCCTACCGGGAAGGTGGCTGGATGCTCAAACAGGTCATACATCATATGGCAGATAGCCACATGAACAGTATGGTTCGTTTCAAGCTGGCATTAACGGAGGATAACCCCACGATCCGGCCGTATTACGAAGAACGGTGGGCTGAACTGAGTGATTCGCGGGAGCTGGACGCCCTATTTTCCCTGCAAATTCTGGATGCGCTGCATCGCCGTTGGGTAGCGCTGCTAAACACATTAACGGATGCAGATTATGCCAAAACCTTTTATCACCCCGCATCCAAAGAAACGACCAGACTGGACTACAATTTGGGCGTATATGCATGGCATGGTAGACACCACGTTGCCCAAATTACCTCGCTTAGAAGCAGGTTGGAAATCTAGGCGTGAAATAAATAACTTATTAAGGAGATTACATCGATGAATATACATATCAGACTTTTGGATGAGAGCGATCCGATTGTAATTTCGCAGGCGTTTCAGGAACAGGGTTGGGCGAAATCGGCAGAGCAGTACATTCAATATCTTGCAGAACAGCAGAATGGTGAACGGGTGACTTTGGTAGCGGAGCTCAATGGAGTTTTTGCCGGATACGTGAATGTATTGTGGAAGTCGTACTACCCATCATTCAGAGAAAAGGGCATTCCGGAAATCAATGATTTCAATGTGCTGATCAAGTATCAGCGCCAGGGAATAGGCACACGGTTGATGGACCGGGCAGAGGAAGTGATTCAGGAGCGAACCGATACAGCAGGGATTGGTGTCGGGGTGTTTTCCGATTACGGCAAAGCTCAAATTCTGTATGCCCATCGCGGATATATTCCGGACGGTCAGGGGGTTCATAAGCATGATCGTTATCTGGTGTGGGGTGATGAAACCATCATCGATGACGATGTTGTACTGTATCTTACGAAGAAGTTAAGCTAATTGGACCCTCACTAATGATGAATAACGACGTCCGGGAGATAGAGAATTTTTCTTTCTTCTGAACGTCATTTTTTCAATAGGATACAGGCTATTGTCGACTCGGAATTGTACAAGAAAAATAGAGTTATATTGGATGTAAATGTTATAAAGAAGGTAGTTAATTTAGCGATAAACCTTAATGAAGCGGCAATGGATATGCACAGAGATCGATACATAAGAGGAAATGTTCAGGTTACTTTGTATGAATTCGAGGAGGAAAATGGCTATGGAGAAGACAATTAAAAACGTGCAGGATCTGTATGACATGCTTGATGCCGAGTTCAGATCAGCGAAGCAATTTTGGGAGCCGTTCTATGAAGATCGGAACCGTCCAATCCCCTTTTTTCCAAACAAACCGGATGAAAATCTGGTAGCGCATGTGAACACAGGTTTGCTGAGCGGCGGCAAGGCACTGGAACTAGGTTGTGGCCCGGGAAGAAATGCACTGTATCTAACTCGCGAGGGCTATGAAGTGGATGCTTATGATCTTTCGGAGCAAGCTATTGCTTGGGCGAAAGAAAGAGCAGCGGAAGAACAGCTTGAAGTGAATTTTGAATGTAAATCCGCATTTGAACTTACGCCACAGGAAGAGTACGATCTCGTCTATGATTCGGGTTGTCTTCACCATTTGCTGCCCCATCAGCGTATTCCTTACATACAGATGATTCACAACGGACTCAAACCTGGAGGGTATTTTGGGATGACCTGCTTTGCTCCAGGATTTGGCGGCCAAGGTGGACCGGAGAGCGTTATGGACGATTGGGAGGTATACCGTGAGAAGTCGATGAAAGGCGGTCTGGCTTTTACGGAGGAAAAGCTTCGCTATTTGCTGGAAGATCCATTTGAATGCGTAGAGTTGCGCCCGATGAAGACGAAGGGCCAGGAGGATATGTGTTTTGGCTTGCCCATTTTGTGGGTGACCTTATGGAGAAAACCCAACGTGTAGTTATAGATTTAAAGGTCACAGGTACGTTTAACCAATATTGCACAGAGCGAGAGAAAGGCGGGTAGAATATGGGACAAAGGTATTTTATTATTACAGGTACATCCAAAGGAATCGGCAAACAGCTCGCGGAGCTGTTATTGGAAAAGGGAGATCATGTCTATGGTATTGCACGCGGAACGTCTGACTTGGAGGAAGCTTATGAGCGTTACCAGCATGTTCAGTTTGATCTTGCAGATATCCATAGCATCGACGACCTTGTCTCAAGCATATTGGAGCAGATTCCGCTGCAGGAAGTTGAGTTCATCGGGCTCATTAACAATGCAGCGATGCTGGAGCCGTTGAAACCAATAGACCATTGCAACGCCGAGGAGATCCGTCTTAATCTGAACATCAGTTTGGCAGCACCCATGATCATGACATCATCTTTTATACAACACACCAACCACCTGAGCACACGAAGAAAAATAGTCAATGTGTCTTCCGGTTCAGGAAGTTATCCGGCACCTTCAATGGCATCTTACTGTACCTCCAAAGCCGGGATGAACATGTTCACCCAGTGTGTAGCGATGGAGCAATCCGGGCAACCCAATCCCGTTGAAGTGATTGCATTCGATCCGGGGATGGTAGATACGGAACTGCAGGCTGTGGCAAGAGGCAAAAGTGCGGAGGAATTCGCCTTGTCCGAGGTATTCGGTCAGGTATATGAAGCTGGTCAATTAAGATCACCACAAGATGTCGCGAAGCAACTGATTGAACGGATGGAAGAAATCAGTGATCCAAGCAAGGTCCTCTATACTATGGAGGGATAACAGATTAACGGTTGTATACGTTTAGATTCATCTAAATTGATAAGAGATTATGGGTTTTAGGTTGCCTCGAAATTTGTATTGTTCTATTAATAGCGGCAGGAGTGAAAGAAACGGAATCGATTCTGAAGAAGCGGTAGCGTTCGCCTTTGTCACCTAATTTCTACATTTAATAAATTTAATAAAGGAAATTTGGGGACAACTGCGATCGGAAGAACGATCCGTATCTGGAACGGTCTCCCGTAGATTGTCAAACAATATACTTCGGGCAATGCCCAAGAAGAACAGAAACGTGGTGAAGGTATATGTTTAAAATTATGCTTATTGAAGACGATGAGTCGTTATTCAGTGAAATCAAAGAACGGTTAACTCAGTGGTCCTATGACGTGTATGGCGTGCAGGGTTTTGGCAAAGTCATGCAGGAATACAGTGCCATTCAACCACAGCTGGTTATTATTGATATCCAGCTTCCCCAGTATGACGGATTTCATTGGTGCCGCATGATCCGCGCTCATTCCAATGTGCCGATTATCTTTCTGTCCTCACGGGATCATCCTACGGATATGGTTATGTCGATGCACTTGGGCGCAGATGATTTTATCCAGAAACCCTTCCATTTCGATGTGCTGATTGCCAAAATCCAAGCGACTCTTCGGAGGGTATACAACTACAATACAGAGCGGATTGAGCTGCGGACATGGCGCGGGGCGACCATTGAGTATGTGAAAAATACCCTTACTCATGACAATGAATCTGTCCTTTTGACCAAAAATGAGATGTTCATTCTGAAAGTGCTGGTTGAGCACAAAAATCAGATAGTCACCCGCGAAGACCTCATACGCAGCTTGTGGGATCATGAACATTTTGTGAGTGACAACACGCTGACGGTTAACGTTAATCGACTTCGCAAAAAGCTCGAGCCCCTAGGGTTGGATGGCTATATCGAAACCAAGGTGGGGCAGGGCTATATGGCAACAGAAGAGGCGGAAGCATGATTGGCAAATACATACGGGAAAAGCTCAGCTGGTTATTGTTGCTAATAAGCATGCAGCTCATCATTTTATTTGTGGCCTATATCGACACGTCCATTCCATTCCGTTCTGTAGCCTATATCGTCGTGCTGAATGTGGTGGTATGCATCGTTTTTATCTGGGCGAGATATCCAAGAGAGTCCCGTTTCTACAAAAGATTAACCACCTGGGATCATACGTATGATTTGGGCGATTTGGATATCGCGCAAAGCCCTTATGAACGTATTGTGCACAACGCGGTGACTACTCAGACTGAACGTTATCGGAAGGAGTCTTCGTCTCATTTCACTTTGCTGAAACAGGAGAAGGATGAGATGTTGGCCTGGATTCATGAGGTGAAGACCCCCCTAACCGCGCTGCAACTGATGATTGAGCGTATGCCGGATGACAAACTTCAGGGCCAGATGACGTATGAATGGCTGCGCATTCACCAACTGCTCGATCAGCAGCTTCACCAGAAGCGTATTCCATTTATGCATAATGATTTGTTTGTCGAAGAAACGGAGCTTGAACCGATTTTGAATGGCGAAATTAGAGCCTTGAAGTCTTGGTGCATCTCCAAAGGTATTGGCTTCGATGTGTCTTTGTATGTGAAAAAGGTGCTGACGGACAGCAAATGGTTAGGCTTCATCCTACGGCAGTTGCTCAGCAATGCGGTGAAATATAGTCATTCCTCTGATATTGTTATTGAAAGCAGGGAGCAGGATGGACATCTTATACTGACGATTCAGGATTATGGACGAGGCATTGAGGCTCAGGATTTACCGCGTATCTTTGATAAAGGCTTCACTTCAACGCAAGGCAGGCTGGAGGGAACGGCAACGGGAATGGGGTTGTATTTGACCAGACAGGTGGCACAAACACTTCATATAGACATTAAGGTACAATCTGCTTTTGGAGAGGGCACAATCGTCAAACTGATCTTCCCGCGAAAGAATGACATGATCCACCTCGCAGGCGTGTGACAACATTGTCACATGCTTTTTGGTTTTGTTCGGTGAATCGCACGATAAATCGGAGTATCCGGCCTATGATAGAGATATAGCAAAGAGGAGTGAGTGGGATATGTGGATACTGGAAGCCAAAAAAATTCATAAAGTATACGGCAATAAACTAAATAAACAGGAAGTTCTTAAGGGGATTGATCTCGGCGTAAGTAAAGGGGAATTTGTTGGAATTATGGGACCTTCGGGTTCGGGGAAAACGACGCTGCTTAACGTTCTGTCCTCAATCGATCGGGTAAGTCAGGGCACCATTGACATTGAGGGTCAGGAGTTCACCGGCATGAAGGAGAAACAGCTTGCTGAATTCCGTAAATGTCATTTGGGTTTTATTTTTCAGGAATATAATCTGCTGGATACGCTCACGGTGAAGGAAAATGTATTGCTACCGCTCTCGATTACAAGTATCCCGAAGCATGAAGCACACCTGAAGTTTGAACAAATCGCCCGTGAACTGGGCATTTATGAGCTGAAAGACAAATATCCGTCCGAGATTTCGGGTGGACAGAAGCAGCGGACTTCAGCTGCGCGTGCGTTTGTACATGATCCAAGCATTATTTTCGCTGATGAGCCAACAGGTGCACTGGATTCCAAATCGGCTTCGGACCTGCTTGGCAAATTGAGTGATATGAACAGCAAGCATCAGGCTACGATTATTATGGTTACGCATGATCCGTTTGCTGCGAGTTATTGCAGCAGGGTGATTTTCATCCGGGACGGTCAGATCTACACCCAATTAAATAAAGGAGACGAGTCCCGGCAATCCTTCTTCAATGACATTATCAAAACTCAGGGGGTGCTGGGTGGTGTGCAGCCATGAGCCTGAACTATATCATCTTTCGCAATCTGAGGAAAAACCTGAAGAATTATTATCTTTACGTCTTTGCCCTGATCTTTAGTGTGGCACTGTATTTTTCCTTTGTAACGTTACAGTATGATCCCTCCATGGATGAGGTTGCTGAATCAACGAAAGGAGCGGCTGCGATTGGCGCATCCTCCGTGTTACTGATTGTCATTGTGGGCATTTTTCTGCTCTATGCCAATACGATTTTTATCAAGCGACGTAGTAAGGAGATTGGTTTGTTTCAGCTGATCGGACTGACGAAGGGAAGAATTTTTGGCATCTTGAGTGCGGAGAATTGCATTCTCTACTTCGGCTCTATGGTGATTGGTATTGTGATTGGGTTTCTCGGTTCCAAGCTGATATTGATGATTTTGTTCAAAATTATTGGCGTTGATGCAATTACGAAGCTGTACTTCTCACCAATGGCGCTGGCACAGACGCTTATTGTATTTGCGGCGTTGTACCTGCTCATCATGCTGATGAATTACACCTTTATCCGGGCACAGAGTATCCTATCCCTCTTTCGGGTGTCTTCTACAACAGAGCAGCAGGTACAGAAGTTATCTATAGGGCAGATTCTGATGGGCATCTTAGGTATTGCTCTGATCGTGTTCGGTTACATACTGTCTGCACGGCTGTTCAGCGTCGAGAAATTGGATATGCAGCAGTTAATGTACACAATGATTTTAATTCTCTTTTCGGTTATTTTGGGGACGTATCTATTCTATAAAGGTTCTGTCAGTTTTCTCTTTAATCTGATCCGCAGAAGTAAAAAAGGTTATCTCTCTATTAACGAGGTATTATCGTTATCCTCCATTATGTTTCGCATGAAGTCGAATGCCTTGCTGCTGACCATTATTACTACCGTATCGGCACTTGCCATAGGCATGTTGTCGCTCAGTTACATTTCCTACTATTCGGCAGAGGCGCAAGCCAAAGAAAGCCTATCGGAGGATTTCTCTTTTGCTCAGGCGAATGTGAAGGATCGTTTTGTAGCCGAATTGGATCACAAACAGATTCCATATGAGGAGAAGCACAGACAGCCTCTGTATATTGAAATTGATGCACACAAGGTGATGAATGACTCCACAATGGAGGAGCTGTTGTTCAGCAGTGTAGTAAGTGACAGCATGGTAGATAACATTGATCTGAAACCAGGCGAAGTCATTTTCATGGGGTACGGCAATGTGATTCAGCAATTCTTTTCCATTCGGGATGATGGTCCCATTGTTCTGCACGGATTGAAAAAAACGATTGACCAGCAATTGATTGGAACCAGCAAGCAGGGAGTTCTTCCCGTATATTACACCAAAGGTACACCCGTAGCGGTTGTGGATGAATCGGTTTATGCGGAGCTCGCGCAGGATCTTGATCCGAAACTTCAGGAGGGGGAACCGACCGATTATTACGGTGTGCAAATTACAGATCCAGGGCAGGACGAGAATGCGTATGCCATTTTTGCAGAATTGCAATTAGAGGCCCCGAGTTTCTCCCAGATTGAATTCAGAAATAACCAGCGCACCACTATGGGCCTAATCATGTTCATTGTTGGTTTCCTGGGTCTAACCTTCCTGATTACATCGGGTTGTATTCTCTATTTTAAACAAATGAATGAGAGCGAAGAAGAGAAATCGAACTATACCATTCTGCGAAAACTTGGTTTTACTCAAGGCAATCTGTTACGCGGGATTCAGTTCAAACAGTTGTTTAATTTCGGAATTCCACTTGTTGTGGGACTAAGCCATAGTTATTTTGCTGTGAAATCAGGCTGGTTCTTTTTCGGTACAGAACTGGTCACACCTACGGTAATCGTCATGATTGTATATACGTTGTTATATTCGATCTTCGGTCTATTATCTGTATGGTATTACAAACGCGTAATCAAGGAATCGTTGTAAGACCAAGGGATTGGTCGGCTAGCCAGATAACAAAATAAAACGTATAGGGGCAGCTGTATTGAATACAGGCTGTCCTTTCTTTTTTTGTGAAAAAAAGGAGGATGGAGGAATGAGGGAGAAATGTTGATAGAGGATAGAAATAGGGTTGTTGCCAAGGAGGGCGAACATGTCTGGTCCGATATATGAATCCAAACAAGAGCTGATCGAAACCATTCAACGTGTATATCTGTTGTTCGATGACGAGTTTAGTGAAGTCAGCGAGAGCGACAAAGATAAACTTGTGGAGGGTGTGGATCGCACACCTGCACAGATGATCGCCTATCAGATGGGATGGATGAATCTTGTGATGGGTTGGGATCAGGACGAAAGGACGGGAAAGGACGTAATGATGCCAGCACCCGGATATCAATGGAACCAACTGGGGGCCTTGAATGCATCCTTTTATTACAAATATGCTGATCTTTCCCTCGTACAACTGCGGTCCATGTTTCGGGAAACAGAGCAACAATGGGTAAACTGGATCGACTCGCTTAGCGAGGAAGAGTTATTTGTGCAGGGGATAAGAAAGTGGACGGGGACTAAGCCTGGGTGGGCGATGGTAAAGTGGATACAGATCAATTCGGTAGCTCCATTCAAGTCGTTTCGTACCAAGATTCGCAAATGGAAAAGGGTCCATTCCGGGTGACGTGGGTCCTATTAGGAGTGAATGTGAATGAATCTGGCTAACAAAATCACCTTAGCGAGAATGGCATTGATTCCATTGTTTATGTTGTGCTTCATTCGCTTTCCGGCGTGGATGCAGGAATCGAGTGACTTTTTGCGTTTTTTGGATCAACATGGTGTGGTGATTGGGGTTATTATTTTTGTGCTGGCAGCAGGTACGGATAAGCTGGATGGGTATGTGGCGAGAAAATATAATCAAATCACCAATCTGGGAAAATTGCTTGATCCATTGGCAGATAAACTATTGATTTCGGTTGCGTTGATTATGATGGTCCAAGAGGATTTGATCGGATCATGGATAGCTGTGATCATTATTGGACGTGAGATTGTCATTACAGCGCTGCGCATGATTGCTAGTGAACAGGGAATTGCCCTGGCTGCTGATCGATATGGCAAGATCAAAATGGTGCTGCAGGTGGCAGCCATCATTGCAGTGTTACTGAATAATGCTTTGTTCAGTTTGCTGACGGATGTGCGGGTTGATGTGATTTTATTGTGGCTGGCGGCAGGAGTTACGCTGTTATCGGGATTGAACTATATTGTGGTGAACTATAAGTTGCTTCAGCCAGGAAGATAGGCAGAGCCAATCGGATAATGCCTTGACAATCCAAATGTTACCCTGCATTCAACATGCAGGGCTTGTTTGTCGTTGCTTCTGATCAAAAAAGTGTGGGGCCTCGTTGCAGTTCCTTGTATACTTAGGGTATCTGAATGTACATACAATGAATCGGAAAACGGGCACTATGGTGCTGATTCAGGAGGATATCATGCAACAGGAACATACAACTGGTCTTCACGGAGACTGGCTTCAATTTATGATTTTAACCACCAAGCTGGAACTGCCACCCTTGCCAGCGGATACAATGGACCGTCCAAGGCTTAGTTCGCAATGCAAAGAATTGTTCCAATCCAAAGTCACGTTGTTGACTGCTCCGGCTGGCTCAGGGAAATCCACACTTTTAGGCAGCTGGGTGAGAAGTGAAGCAGTACATGCGGCCTGTGTCTGCCTGGATGATAAAGATCAGGATCCGCTTCAGTTTTGGCTCTACATTATTCATGCACTGGATCGAGTGAGAGAGGGGCTCTGCGGAGATGTCCTACCACACTTTTTGCAACGATATCCGATAGATCCAAGGTCAGCACTAATATTATTGCTGAACCGCGTTGCCCAGACCAATCAACATGCACTGCTCATTCTGGATGACTATCATGCAGTAACGCACCCTGAAATTCATGAGCAGATGCAATACTTTATCGAAAACCTGCCCCTGCCCATTCATCTGGTACTGTCAAGTCGAACCTATCCTCCGTTCAAGCTAGAGAAGTTGCGTCTTAGTGGCGAATTGAAGCAATTTACGCTTCAGGAACTGGCGTTTACGGCAGAGGAGGGCATTGAATTTTGCCAGGAAATCATGCAGTTGGATATTACCGGGGGTGACGCGCGTGGTTGGGTACAGCAGACTGAAGGCTGGGCTGCCGGATTGAAGCTGCTTGCTTTATCTCATGCATTGGGTGCACACTCGTTGGTCAGCCCAATACATGAGATATCGTCTTCTTTGTCTCGTGAAGATCAGGGACAGGCGGGCGAAGGGTCGATTTCGGATTATTTGCTTGAAGAGGTGTTTCAGCGTCAGTCACCGGAAATGCAACAATTTCTGCTCCGAACGGCAATTACGAGAAGGATGAACAGCGGGTTATGCCAAGTATTGAGTGATATGGAGGAAGCTCCGCAATTGTTAAGACAGCTGGAGAAGGAACATCTCTTCCTTGTTCCGCTTGATCGGGAGGCGAACTGGTATCGTTATCATCATTTGTTCTCCGCATTTTTAAAGCGTGAACTGGCTCGTTCTGGCATAGCACAGGTGGATGAATTACATGCCCTTGCCGCACATTGGTATAAGCAGCAAGGATACCCGGCCGAAGCACTGGATCATTATATTCTCGGACAGCACATGCAGGATGCAGCCATACTGCTGGAAGAGCTGTTTGCCCACTTTATTATGGGGGAGTGGTGGACGCTTCGCCGATACTTCGATGTTCTGCCACTGGAAATTGTGAAGGCACGTCCAAAATTATATATGTCCTACCTGTTCCTTGTTGCGCGCGAAATGCCATATGGACAGATGGTGAAGCAGCTTGATGAATTGGAACACGTCATCCGGGTGCATCTTCAAGGGCAGCTTGAACCTGAGATTATCGGGTATTTGTTGCAAGTCATCTGTGTGATGCGAGCCTACATGGCCTATCAGAACAGAGATTTGGAGGGGCTGGCTCATTACTTGGTGTCCTATATCGATCAGGGATATCCCGATGATATTGCCTTTCAATATATGGACTATGACCGAAGAGAGAGCATGCGCCTACGTAGTTTTCATGGCGTTAATGGCTACCTGAGGCGTGGGGAAGCTTGCTTCGCAACCATCATGGACCGTTGGTATGATGAACATGCCTATGTGACGTCCTACTATGGTGTCGGATATGGTGAAATTTTAATGGAACAGGATCGGTTATCAGAAGCGGTATGTTATGCGGACCGAGCACTTGAGGTGGCTTTGCAGATCAAAGTAGCTGCGCTGCTCGTTCCTGCGTATGTACTCAAGGCCAGACTGGAATTCGCACTGGGCAGGCCTGAGGAAGGCATGAAGCTGCTTCGGCAAGTCACGGGTGTATTATCTGTGAAGGATATGGATTACTGGCAGCCAGCACTGGAAGCTCATCAACACCGAATTTTACTTGAAATGAATCCCGTGGAATTGGCCCGGACCATTCTTGCTAAGCCTGTTGGCGAAAGCAGTATGGCCGCTGAAACCAGCTGTGATCAGACATTCCATTCCATGGTCCGTATACGTGCGATGATCGTCCTTGAACAGTACGCTCTTGCGCGAGAGGAACTAAGACGTATCCGTAAACAGGCTGAAGAACGAGACTGGCTGACTGAACAGATAGAGTGTGCCTTGCTGGAGTCAATCATGCTGCAAAAGGAAGGATTCATAGATGCTAGCGTAGCCGCGTTATCCCGTGCTCTGGTGTTGGGGGGATCGGAAGGATATATCCGTTCATTCGTTGCTGAAGGTGAGCAAATGAAGCGGTTGCTGCAGAAATATCTGTATTTAGGTCGTACGAAGGCAATACAGGATCATGGTGTAAAAATGGCGTATGTGAAGCAGTTGTTATCGGCATTCGCGAGAGATAAACGGACAAAAGGCTTCTCACCTGTAGGGAAGGCAAACCTTGATACAAAAGAAGTGGGGCTTAGCCCCATGGAGCAAAAAATATTCGGTTATATAGCTGAGGGGCTGACCAGCAAACAGATTGCTGCCGAGTTTGGTATCTCACCCGGAACCGTAAATACCCACATCCGCCGAGTGTTCGCGAAGCTGGGTGCGAATAGTCGTACGCATGCTGTACAAATTGCTGAGCAGCGGGGATTGTTATGATGAGGTGAAACCATGTCTACTCTTTTGTAGACTGTTTTCGAATGAAGGTCTCTCCTACAATAAAGGTAATCAAATAACTCTTGCGGTCTTTGATGACGTAAGGGTTATATCCATGTGGGAGGTAACGTTAAGAGATGTCAACACGTGTATCCAATCCAAAAGTTTGTTCTAAAAATAGGCACCGTAAGGTCTCGCCTTATTTGGCAGCCCTTCTGTCATTATCAGTCATTGCGGTTCCCGGAACAGTGAGTGCAGCGACCAATGCAGTAAGCATTGGTGACTTGCAGCAGGCAGCACCGTGGGCCAGGCAAGCCATTGAAAAGGTTGCTGAACAACAGATGATTCTGGCGGATGCAGCAGGTAATTTTAACCCAAGTGCAACGTTAACAAGAGGGGACCTTGCGTACACATTGGCACAATTATTGGAACTGAAGGGGCTGACATCAGATCCGCTTCCAGATCTGTTATTCAAAGACATTGAAAGTTCCGCTGAGAATGGCGCGTATATTAATACTCTCAAATTGGCCGGAATCATGAACGGTTATCCAGATGGTACATTTCGTCCAGGCGGTTTGGTGACAAGGGAAGAGCTGGCAACCACGATCATTCGGGCGCTGAAAGTTAAGGGATATGATGAAGCGTTACATCCAACCAGAGTGTTGTCATTTAAGGATACGTCCAACATTAGTGCTTGGGCTTTGCCAAGTGTACAACAGGCCGTTGAGTTGGGGATTTTGAAAGGGGAAAATGGAAACTTTGCTCCGAAGCGCTCCACTTCCAGACAGGAAATGGCCGTGATTGCATTACGCACAACCGAGCTTATTCAAGCGCTTGAAGAAGCTGCAAGTCAGGCGGGAGCCAATCCGGAATCCAATTCTAATGAGCCAGGAAAGGTAACTGAGGTGCAGGGCACGACTTCAGGCGGCAATGATGCAAAGAACGACGCAGGAAACACAAACAGTAATTCTGGGGTAACGCCAGGGAATGGAAATGGAAGCATGGGTGGAGGAAGTGGATCCACGCCTACCAATCCAACGAACCCAACGAACCCAACGAACCCAACGAACCCAACCAATCCTTCCAACCCAGGTACGGGGAACAGGGCTCCGGTGGTGATTAGTAGCGGTTTGCCAGATCAGGAACTTACATTGGATCACGCCTCACCCGATTGGCAGGCCTCCTCTTATTTTAGTGATCCCGATGGGGATGAATTGCAGTTCAGTGTCGTAGCAGGAGATGAAACCATCGTTTTCTCCACTGTGGATGGCCAAGTGATTCGACTTGTGCCACAGGCTGCTGGAGAAACATTGCTAACGATCAAAGCGACCGATGATCAGGGGGCAAGTGTCACGGCACAACTCAAGGTTAAGGTGCAGGTCAATACGATAAGCCGCCAATTCCCTGATCCGCATCTGGCTGGAGCCGTTGCTTATTGGTTGCAAAAGGATGTGGATGATCCGCTAACCAAAGATGAATTGGTAGAAGCTCTTATACAGACGAATGGTGGACTGTATGCAAGGAATGCAGGCATTTCCGATCTGACAGGAGTCGAAATATTCAAAGGGTTGAATGTTACCGAAATAGACCTGTCCGGAAACGAAATAAGCAAGGCGGATGCCTCTGGATTCGATCATTTGAAATGGCTGGATTTATCCGGTAACCAACTGTCGGAAATCAATGTTTCCGGACTGGATCAGCTGGAGTATCTGAATCTCGCGAATAATCGACTTGCTTTACTGGACGTGGGCGGATTACTTTCCTTACAACAACTTGGTGTGAACAATAATGAGCTTGGTCATTTACCTACTGGAGTTGCTGCGCTGTCTGATTTGCAATCCTTGGATGTGAGTGGCAATGTCATACCCCTGAGAGAAGAGCCTGACTTCACTTTACATCAGACATTGCTACAGCAGTTGTCCATGTATGATTTTGATGATGCTGCCCCTGAACTGGTGGAGGCACCAGCGGGGAATACAGTTTATGTTGGCGAAGAAGAGACCGAGATCGACCTGGCATACATGTTTGAAGATGAAGATGACGAGAGTTCTACACTGGTTCTCACTGCGGATTCAGCAGATCCACAACTGGCTGAAGTCAGGATGGAAGGACAGAAGTTATACGTTAAAGCTCTGGGATTGAGTGAGACCCCGATTCGGATTTACGTGCAGGCAAGAGACATATTGGGCAAAATGGATTCAGGATATGTAGAAGTCATGCTCAAGATGAGAGAAGAATTGCTTTGAAATAACGTAATTGAATAAATAGTGCATTGAATAAATAGTATGTTGAACGCATCTCCCAAGGAGGTGCGTTGTATTATTTTATATGGAATATTATATGGAATAAGATCATGTTAAAATATGCAAGAAACGAATGCGGCTGCGAATGACAACGTCATACGATGATCAAGTAGAAAGAAGGAAATACGCTATGTTATCGATTCATAAAGCGGAGTATCAACACAAATCAACATTGCGCAATCTGATGGAATTATACAAATATGATTTTACTCAATATGACCCGGAGGACGTCAATGAAAACGGGTTATACGAATATGTGTACCTGGAACATTATTGGACAGAAACGGGCAGACATCCTTTTTTATTCCGGGTTGAAGGACAACTGGCTGGATTCGCACTGATTCGTGAAATTGGGAGTGAACAGGGAACAAGTATATATCAAATGGCAGAATTTTTTGTAATGAAAAAATACAGAAAGCTCGGAATGGGTGCGCAAGCCGCCATTCAATTGTTCAACCTTTTCCCCGGGGCATGGAAAGTGGCGGAGATGGAGACGAACGTGCCTGCTCAGGCTTTCTGGCGTAAGGTTATTGCACGTTATACCCATAATAAATACCAAGAGGTTAGAGAGCCAGGTTGGGACGGACCCATTCAAATATTTACCACGGAGTAATGACGAGAAGGGAGAGAAAAGGATGTCCCAAATAAACATCAATCCAAGTACTTCAGAGGATTCAGAATATGTTCGCCAGCAACTCATTTCTTTTAATGCAGCTCATGTGAGCGAGGAATTAAGGCATCGTTACGAAGAATTGAATTTCAACATCAAAAATGAGGCCGGCGAGATTGTTGCAGGTGTGCTCAGTACACTTTGCTGGAACTGGTTGGAGGTTGACATTCTTTGGGTTGATGCAGGTCAGCGGCAACAGGGTTACGGTTCCCAATTGCTACGTGAGGTTGAACGCATTGCTCGCGATAAATCCTGTGATTTCATCCAACTGAACACATTCTCGTATCAGGCACCGGATTTTTACAAGAAGCATGGCTACCAATTGATCGCAACGATTGAGAATGCACCGACAGGACACAGCCATTATTATTTTAAGAAGAACCTAACTTAAGACAGCATATGTGAAATAGGAGAAAAATCAGGAGGATTATCATGGTTACCATTAAACCAATCGAACTTGAAGATTTACCGGCGTTAAGCCAGTTATACAACGAATTGATGGGTAGACCGACCAATGAAGAGCAGATGCAGAAGATGTTCCACTATATTCAGCAAAATGGACACTACCATGTTCTTGGTGCATTTTATAACGGGGAACTGACCGGATCGGTTATGGGCATTGAATGTATGGATCTGGCTGGTCAGTGCAATCCCTTCATGGTTGTGGAGAATGTGATTGTATCCGATCAGGTACGCAGGCAAGGAATCGGTCAGAAGCTTATGCTTCGGATTGAGCATATTGCGAGAGATCTTGGATGTGAATACATGATTCTGGTGTCTGGCGATCAGCGCAAGGAGGCTCATATGTTCTATGAAAAGCTGGGCTTTAAGGATGAAAAGGTTCAGGGGTACCGGAAGCATTTTAATTGACAAATTTCTCCGTTTTCGTGACGGAGAATAGGGAGTGTGATTAGGAAACACGTCGACGTGGGTGTTCTGGGGCGGTCGATCAGGGTAAGTAGACACGTAAAATGGAAAACAAAAAGAGAGCTGCCAGCTCTCTTTTTGTATTTATTCCTTATTTTGTTCTTTGGAACCAGATGAGGATGATCGGATATATTGCGGTGGATGAACATCGTCAATCATTAAAATGCCGTCATACTGATCGCGTGGAACAAAACTCTCAGGGATCATGCCCCAGCTGTATGCAAATCGTGGTTCGAACATCCAGGAGTTGCCTGTTTCCCTGCTCTGATATCGAAGGTCCAGGAAGCTGTAAGGCGTATTCGTAGCGGACATAATGGCCTCAACGGAACCGGGCTCTGCTGGCTCAACGGCATGAACTCCGCCGGCATTATCAGCCGTTTGGCCGCTGGATGCATACAATCCAAGAACATAACTGGATTTCTTCATTTCCTCCGAAAGCATCTCACCCATTAAAGTTACTGGATAAGGTGAGCCCATTACTTCACTGTGTGCTTTACGTATATGATCGTTATGTCCCCATACGATGAACTTTTCGTTTGGATATACTTCGGTAGCGAGCCACATGAGATTGTCATGCATCGCCTGATCGCGCCACGCCATTGAATCAAAAAACGTCTCATATTTGCCTTCATTCATTTCAGCCATTGAGCGTATCGAAAGAGCGACATATTCCCTCGCTACACGAATTCGATCATTGAGGCTTCGCTCCAGCAGCATGGAAAGTTTCGGTTGATTCGGATATTCTTTTTGCAGATAAGTCTGGTTCGCTTCGGATTTCAGGGATTGAAGGACATCCTTGTATACCTTGATGATTCCATTTTTTTCAGCGTGGTAGGCTTTCAGATCCGTTCCGGCGGAGAATTCGGATAGCTTTTGTTCCGTTTGTTCGAGACGCTTGGCGAGCTTTTTATCCTTCAGCCAGTTACCGTCCAACAACGGGAATTGCAGCTGCATATCGAAACCGGTCAGGATGAGAGGCTGTTCGGTTTGTGCGTTTGTTTTGAGATAATCGAACAAGGGCGTGATTTCCTTGGACCACCAGACGCCGAAGATGGAGTTTTTCATCGTTTGTTCCGGACTTTGCTGTCCTATCATGGCATTAGCCAGGGATGTATTGGAGAGACCGCTTTCGAAGGCAAGAACGTTATATCCCATTTCCTGATGCAAAAACTGTATCAACCGGGTCTTCGCCAGATTAAATTCGGCAACCCCATGGGAGCTTTCACCCAGAAATACAATTCGCTTGTCATGCAGCAGTGGCTTCAGCATATTCAGATCCGAAAAGGAATCTCGCTCCTGACCTGTCTTCACAGGTTGGATGCTGTCCAGTCGATACGCATGATCTTTAGCCCATTCGTTCCACTCCACAATTTTCTCATCCGACGTTTTCGCAGATTGCACTTGGGTTACCTGACCCTGTATGGTTTCCATGGCGGATGATGTTGCAGCACCTGCATGCCCTGTTGGATAGAGTGAACTCGCTAGTATGGTTGTAGTCAGTGCAAGTACAGCACCCGTTTTTCTTTTCCTGAAATAAATCAAAATAATGCCTCCTTCATCATGTACGTGATTATAAATGATTTCGTATTGGAACCATCCGGCTTATGTCTGCTCTTCGTCCCAGAACAGGTCATTCAGTGTTCTTGAGAGTGCCTTGCATATGGCAATACATAAGCTGAGGGACGGGTTATACTTTCCCAGTTCTATTAGACCAATGGTTTGCCTCGATACACCAACGATCCGTGCCAGATCGTCCTGCGATAGATCCTTTTCTACCCGGGCGACTTTTAATCGTATATTTTTCATGCCTATTCACCCTTGTATCCTTTCTAAGAATCCCACTGATCTTTACGAGCGGCTTTTTGACTCTCCTTATTTGCGAAGTGATGAACTATGACATTGAATCCCGCAAAGAACGGAATATAAAGCAGCAGTGAAGTAATAAATACGAGGAAGAAAAACCACCACTTCTCATGCGCAGTCTCGGCAAACAAAACGGAACTTCTTATGCCCAGGAACAAGGCCATTGAAATACCGATAATTAGGCCCGTAATGATGTTGCGCAGGCTATAAGAAATTTTGCTCGTCTGGTCATGGACTTCAACTTCATCCGAATAAATGCCCAGCATGACGGAACGAACTCCGAAATAGATGCTTCCTGCGAGAAGGATGATCACTTCCGTCAGCATGGAGTAAGTTTCCCAACTGAGAAAGCTTTTGATCATGATGGAGATGCCGCAGATGCACATGATTAAAGTGTAAGCTTCCTTGTACACCTTGTTTTTCAGATTGACGATACGCTCATCCAGATTGCCATTTTTTTTGAACCATTTCATGAGTGACCTCTCCTTTATAAAGATTTGTGTACATGTGGGAAATATTTCTTATGCCCTTCATGATAATATTATTTGAGTCTTTTTGAAATATATATATGTCATTTTGTTTGGTATAAAATACAATACGATAAAATTAAACTAAAATAGATGTTGTCAATTTGTAATTTATATTGCAACTTTTTTAAAACTTATTTTGTGTAAGAATACACAAATAGAAAAGAGCTTGTATCACTTAGATACAAGCTCTTTTTGTACTAAAGTCCCCCTTTATTGAATTAACCCTGTGTGATCGATCTTATGTGATGTTGGTATGAGATGTTTTAGATTCAATCGTATAAATTCATTAGGTATGAGAAGTTTGTTTCTAAGTATGTTTTTCAACGGTGAAAACACCGCTTATGATCTTAAATAGAAAACAATGCCTGAAATATGAGAGAGCCGATAACCCTATTACGCGGTTATCGGCTCTCTGTCTGTACGGCCAACTCTTTGACATGCGTTTATCAGCACACTCTCGGTTAATTCACTTGTTGCGGGTACTTCTTGATCAAGTCCACGCCCTCGTAAGCCAGACTTTCCACACATGCATCCTTCTGCCGGATGTAATAATCAAAAAAGTTCTTCGTATAGTCTGTAACAAGATTTCGCATCTCCATCGCATCCCGTTCGCCTCTGAGTTCCTCATTAACACTGGTAAACACGATGTCGCAGTAATCTAAATGCGCAACACGATCAACAGAGAAATAATAGGTTTCCCTGCTATTGTTA
Source organism: Paenibacillus sp. NPDC056933 (assembly GCF_042674385.1). Classification (NCBI taxonomy): domain Bacteria; kingdom Bacillati; phylum Bacillota; class Bacilli; order Caryophanales; family Paenibacillaceae; genus Paenibacillus; species Paenibacillus sp. NPDC056933. The sequence continues at coordinate 972,758 of NZ_JBHUQN010000001.1, forward strand.
GCGCCAATTATCGCATTCATGTTGTAGTTGGGTTCACGAAACAGCAGCAGGAAGGGCTTCTTAAGGTCGCTGCCCAGAAGACCGAACGCACCGCTGTCCAAGCCAATCCCGCAGGCGAACCGATCGTCGTCCCGGCAAACCATCGCCGTTGTAAGCCCTCCATAAGAATGTCCGACGATGCCCATGCCGGTGTCAAGGAGCAATCTGCCTTTAAAAATGGTATTCAGCTCTCCAGCGTCCAGTTTGTACAGATAATCAGCTACATACCGTACATCTTCTGCCTGTAACTCACTATACTCTGTTACCTTGGCAAGTACCGGGAGTGTAAGCACGTTACGGTTCATCTCAACGGCAGTTTCATCGTCAGGCCGCATCTCCATCTTACCAACCAGCGCCTGCATCTCCGGATCTTCAGCCAACGCCATTATGGCATCCGAAAAACCGTTTGATACATTAAACAGGCGCCCATCTTTACGCTTATACATCGTGCTATTCGGATGGCCGATGCTTACCACAACATATCCCAGGCTTGCCAAGTCTGTACAGATCACTGTACCCCATTCCGGAGAACCGCCCCCGCCGCAAACATAGAATAAGACCGGATAGCGCTTTTCTTTCCCGGAGAGAGCAAGGTCGTCGTAACACCGGGTCTTGATATCTATAGAGAAAACATCCCCTGTAAGATACCCGGTGACGAGTGGCTGATCCTTTAACATCTCGTAGACCTCAGGAAACATATACGTTGATGTAGCCTTACCTTCGCTGCTGTCGGACGGATAGTACACGAACGCCGTCAGTTCTCTTTTGGAGTGATCTGATGCCGTGTACTCCAAATCCATCTGGGTCCGGCCGACAGTATAGCTGCCAATTGGTTCTGGAAATACGTCATACGTTTTCATTGTCCTGTTCCCCCTTAATTAATAAAAGTGGCGAATGTGAAATACATACATTGCGCTATAAGCGCTTTTCAAAACTGTGAAACGATTACATCCTATCTTCAGTGAATCATATCTACTCCTTGGCTTTCTTGAGATCGCTAACCATTTCAGAATACTTATGATCTTCAAGCAGCCCATGACCCATAAAGTCAGCAAAGTATTTGCTGATCTTATGTTGCAACTTAGAGTCCTTAATATCGAATTCCCTAAAAAACATGACTAAATTAAACTGCATTGACTCAAACATAAAAGAAATCAGGTCGTCGTCAATATCAGGTCGGAGATATCCATCAACCCTCATTCGGCGTAACATGTCCTTGATTAAGGGGGATGACTCGCCCTTTAGCACATTCAGATATACTTTAAGTAAAACGTTCTCAGGAATGTATAAAAATGTTTCAGTGAGTTTGATTTCCAGCTCATTCAATGGCTCGGTCACCATGCCGTTAACTTTACCAAATAAGCCAGTAAGGAAAAACCGGTAAAGGGAATCTTCATTACTGTTATTAAAATACGACGCTCTTTTCTGGGTCACATTACGTACTAACAGACAATAAAGGTCATCTTTGTCTTCAAAATATCGATAAAATGTTCCGGGGTGCATGGACAAACGATCCAAAACCATCTTCATAGTTATGTCCTCGTAAAGATGATCAACAAAAAGATGCATAGCGCTATTAGATATTTCCTCGCGCCTTGCTTCATCTAAACGAAAGAAAGAATTTTTGGGCATAGAATACTCCTTTCTTTGAAGTGTGAACTCATTCACACTATACCGATAATTCATTCACATGTAAAGTTGTACTGAAATATTAATAACATTATAAAAAATTAAAACCATTGCATAGAACATTATCCTTTCACTTAGGATTTGATTTCCTGCCCATATGGCATGATTTCTGGTAAAATATACAAAGCGTTTTGATGAGACAGGAGGTTTTACAGATCATGAGAATAGTGGATAACATTAAAGTCTGGGGGGAGCCGCTGGAGAATGCAGTAAGTCAGGCGGTGACTTGCTCGCAGCATGGTGACGTACTGGGCGTGGCTCTAATGGCAGACCATCACAAAGGGTACTCACAGCCCATCGGGGGCGTAGTCGCCTACCGGAACATGATCAGCCCGTCAGGGGTCGGTTATGATATTGCCTGCGGTAACAAGGCTGTTCGCACCAACCTGATGTGGGACGATATCCGGGACCGGATTGCTGTTATTATGGATGACATTAACTCAACCATATCCTTCGGCGTAGGACGCAACAACCCAACACCTGTGGAGCATGAACTGTTTGAGGATGCCAGCTGGAAGCTGTTTGATTCCATCGAGCCTGGATTACAGCACAAGCTGAAGACACTTGCACGCAACCAACTTGGGACGGTGGGCAGCGGCAATCATTTTGTGGATATTTTTGTGGAAGAGGCGACGGGTAAAGTGTGGATTGCGAACCACTTTGGCAGCCGCGGCTTCGGCCACAAGGTTGCGAGTGGTTTTCTGAATTTGGCTGCTGGACGCAAGTTCAGTGGCAAAGCCCCGGGAGAATCGATGGATCAACCGCCGACATTGTTTGACCTCAAGAGTGAAATGGGTGATATGTATTGGGACGGGATGACCCTGGCCGGCCGATACGCGTATGCAGGACGCGATTATGTCATTGATCAGGTCCTTGAAATTCTCGGAGCGAGCGCAGAGTACGCGGTTCATAATCATCATAACTTTGCCTGGAAAGAAAAGCATATGGGTGAAGATGTGGTGGTGGTCCGTAAAGGAGCAACGCCGCTGTCACCGGGCCAGCTTGGTTTTGTGGGAGGCAGCATGGGAGATATCTCGGTAATTGTGGAGGGTGTCCACAGCGAGGAGAATACCGAGTCTTTCCGCAGCACCGTACATGGTGCAGGGCGCACGATGAGCCGAACCCAGGCGGCTGGCAAAATGAATTACAAGCTGCGTACACGCATGGGCGGCGAGATTAGCGAAGAACAGATGCAAGCGGCAATCCGTGCCTATGGTGTGGAGCTTCGGGGAGCAGGAACGGATGAAAGTCCATTTGTGTACAAAAAGCTGCAGGACGTGCTGAATGCGCATGCTCTTACCTTGAAAATCAACCATATCCTTCGCCCCGTAGGTGTCGCGATGGCCGGAGGCAATGAATTCGACCCGTATAAGGACTAATTGAAAAGAAGGTGAACCCCATGAGAAATTGTGCGATATACAGCTCACAGTTTGACCTGGATCAGTTGTTTGAAATGATTCAATCCATATACCCTCAGGATACAATTGAGCGTAAGGAAGACAAAACCCACATTCAAGTTACACGCAAGAAGCTGTTCAGCAAAAAGACGAAGGGCTTCAATATCATGACCAGCCAGACACACCCTGAAGAATTTACTTCAATGATTCAAGGAATGTTGGGATTTCTGAGTCAGATTGAAGGAAAGAATCCTTCGCTGCAGGAAAAGGTATTGATTAAATGCGCTACACTGAATATGGTTGTTGGTATCGAGACCGAAGAAGACATTTCGGAGGAATTCTTCAATGAGTTATTGCACTTGGCAGATGCCCTCGATGCAGTCATCTTCTGGGGAGGTGGCTCCTTGCTGAACGCGCAAGGTCAGCTGCTGTTGGATGTCAACGGAGAATCCGAAGTGGAGGATTACAAAGTGACAGCTCACACCAGTTTTCTGGACGATGTCAGACCCCCGTCGGAATCTGCAACTCTGCGCAAAGAGCGGTCGGAGCAGCTTCTAACAGAGCAAGGAATCCCCTTTAATGTTCATTTGCCTGCAAGAGCGGGGGAAGAGTATATAACGATCCGTAGTGTGGAAGAAGTCGCACAGCGTGCGGTAGCGCTTTGTATTGCAGCACTCAAGGGTGAGTGCCTGGGAGCGGGCGAAAGCGCGGAAGATACAGCAGCGCTGGTCCAGGAAGTGATCGACAAGTATGATGCAGCTTCATTTTTTTCGCCTGTGGAGAGAAGATTTATCGAGCAACATGGGGCCGAGCATCAGGAGGTTATCTCCTTTTCATGGGGGTATGAAGCTTATCATGTGATGTTATGGGCGCTTGGCTACGTCAAGGAACTTGGAGCACCGGTAAATCTTTGTAACGTAGGCCAGGATGTAGGGTATTTGCAGCAATGTGACGATGTTGAAGCCTTTGTAGCCGGGGCACGGTTTCGCTCCAAAAGCGAGATTCTCGATGCAGCAGACCTAATTTACCGATACAACTGGGTGTGTGTGGACAGTCGTGTGAAGGAACAAGCACCTCCCGCGGATCTCAATGGCGGAGTGGCCTACGAACGTCACCGGGCATTGAACTGGCTGATTTGTTACCTGGATCAGGACTGGGATGATGTACGGACAGATACGTAGAATGGACTTTTAAAGTTAACTATTTTTATATAACCCAAACTCAAATACCCCCAAGCCAGGCAAACACTGGTTATGGGGGTATTTTGGCGTCTCTTGGTACCTTTCTGTTTACCCGCTATGTCTTCCGTACTGTTCCCGAATCATAACATCAGCGAGAATCAGCTTCTTCTCTACATTACTCTCCGGATTCACAATGCGCCATAACATCTGGTCGACTGCACGTGCACCAAGCAGTTCCTTGTTTACATTAACCGTGGCGAGCACAGGGATATTGTCGTACACATTATCAAAACCGGTGACCACGCACTGATCGGGTACGCGAATTCCCATGCTCTCCAGGGCTTCAATGGTGTAAAGCGCAAAGAAGTCATTGGCACAGACAAAAACCTCAGGCAAGTTCTCCTCGTTAATGACGGACGTAAATGTTTGACGGAAATCATCCACCTCCGGGCTGCTCAGTTCCGGGATCTGATTCAGATTCAATCCGTGTCCCATTAATACAGAAGTATAGGCGACCCAACGTTCATAGAAGCTGTGAGCATCACTGGTATTTCCGACAAACTGAAACCGTTTGAATCCCTTGCGCAGAAGATAGAGCATAATGTCACGCATGGAGGCAAAATTATCGGTAAAAATACTGTCACTATGAAAAACAGGGTCCAGATGATCCACCATAACGACGGGAATGCCCAGACGCTTGATTTCAAGCAGAATCGGTGTCGAGATGGAACCCACCGTAATAATGCCCCGAATGGCATCCGGGTTCAGCAGCGTGAATAATTGATCCGCAGAAGGTTCTGTCAGGGTGAGGATATTGATGCCTTTCTGATTCAGTCTGGATGATATCCCGTTAAAGACTGGACCCCAGTATACGGATTCCTGATTCTGATAACGAACATTGGGAAACAAAATCAAAATGGTTCCGCTCCACCGCATGTTCTGCGGGTCCTGAAGCTCATTGCTGCTATACATATCACCAGACAACATGCTGTTATCTTTGAAATATCCAAGCTTGCCAGCAGCCTTGAGAATAACGTCCCGTGTCTGTTCACTAACACCTGATTTTCCAGACAGCGCTCGTGAGACCGCAAATTTCGACAGACCTGTAAAATGTGCAATTTCCTGAATTGTTACCTTCGTCTTCATCATACCATCCTTACACTCGTAGTTCAGCCGTATTTTTACCTTGAACAATGAGAAACTGATTCTAGTATATCATGTTGTATTTCCCTTAATCTAATAACGGATGGAGAAATGAAAATGTTAGTACCCCTTACATGTAACGACGGAAAAAGACCACGGTGATGGATTGATATCAGGAGAAAATGGTCGTTTTTTGTTTTGTTTATTATTATTTTGTTATTTATTAAAATAACAAAAATGGCAAATGAATTTCCCGATAAAATGCGAGAGTACTCAGAATGGTATTTGGATAATATGCTTAAACAAAGGGGTTTAAGGTGGTGTAACAGCAGTTTATCAGAAAAATTAGAAAATGTTAACAATAAAAATGTTGACGCTTACATTATGCTATGTTAAATTTTGTTTGTCAAAACCAAACGAATAAATAACAAATGGTGGTGGTCATTCAATTTTTTTAGGAAGAATGAAATTCAAGAAGCTATGCTGGGCCATGATTTGTATACACATTCGGGGAGGTTGTTAAATTCATGATTAGAAAATGGAATGTTTTGCCGCTGATGTTATTGGCCGTGATGCTTTTTGTATCCGCTTGCAGCGGTGGTGGGACAGCTCAGCCGGGTACTGATGCAACAACCAATTCAGGCAACAGCACGGAGACCGCCGAGACAGACAAAGAAGGCGGAGCGGAAGAAGTGGCAGTCGATGTACCGGATTTGGGTGGACGTGTCATTAAGGTTGCGGCCTGGTGGGATCTGAAGCCTGCGGGGGAGACCGCATCGGATAAGGCTAGGCTGGATAAAATCGCTGAAGTCGAGAAGAAATACAACGTGAAAATCGAGTTTGTGAATGTGCCGTTTGAAGAATACATGAACAAATTCACTACAACTGCGCTGGCTGGCGAACCGTTTGCAGACATCGTTCAGATGGAATACAAATCCGCACTTCCCGCCATCCTCAAAGGGCAACTGCTGCCCATCTCCGAATTTACCACAGCTGAGAACAACATCAACCAAGAGGCTAACCTGATCGCGAAATACCCTGCCATCGCAGGCAACTCCTACGCATTTGATTCTCCGACCAGCATCGGTCTGGGACTTCACTACAACCGTGACTTATTCAAGAAGCTATCCCTGCCCGATCCTCAGGAACTGTACAACAAAGGCGAATGGAATTGGGACCAATTCATGGAACTGGCGAAGCAGGCAACCAAAGATACGGATAACGACGGAAAAATGGACGTATACGGATTTTCCGGCTGGGCCATTGACGTGCTTCGTCACTTTACCGCAGCCAATGGCGGCACGATTGTTGATGATGAACATTCGAAAGAAGGATTATCCGATCCGAAAACGATTGAAGCTGCCGAATTTGTCAAACGCCTGTATAACGTGGAGAATGTCGTGAAAGTCAAAACAGGCGACAAAACGAATTGGGAGGAAAGCAACACGTTCAAGGATGGAGATGTGGCTTTGTTCACTGCTGCGGAATGGCAATTGGGCGATATCACCTTTGCTGCAGGAGTCGTACCGATTCCGAACGGCCCTCAGGGCAATAAGGATGTAACATACGCCAACAACGCTGCTTCAGCAAAATTCATTCCCAAAGGTGTGGAAGATCCTAAAATCGTATACCAAATCTATGAAGAGACGTTCGACATCCCACAGATTGAAGAGTATCCAGGTCAGGATTACCTGGAGAGTCGGTATACCGACGAGAAGGACATCGCCATGATTCGAGAGCATATCGCGGGAACCGGACGCATCCTGCTGGATGATGCCTATGCTGGGTATCCAATCGGGGATTATGTAAATGACATTATCAAAAACAATGCATCCGTTACGGCAACTGCCGAGAAGTACAAAGCACAGGCACAAGCGGCAGTTGATAAGCTCGGCAAACAATAACACCGGCCGTTTACAGGCAGAGGTGCCGTGTGCTTGAGATCATGCACGGGCGCCTCTTTTCCTGGACCTTTGAAATAGGGTGCGGCTGGCATCAGCCTTGATGAGGAGGACTCGTAGAATGGCTGGAATTCTGCAACGAAAAAAATGGATCCTGCCCACAGTAATCGTAGCGGCGGCAGCCTGCGTCATACTGTATTTCACCTCCGGTGCGGATGTGGACAGTGCCGATGTTCCGCCAGGCAGTTTGCCTGCCATTGAGGTAGATGCCATCTTGCAGCAAACGAGGCAGAAGAAGGGTTATGAACAGTATCTGATTCAAGCCGGTGAGGCTTCACGGCCGGAGGCAGACATCACGATTGAAGCGGGGAACTACAGCCGAGCTGAGGGTGAGGGGGTCCATAAACTGGATCATTATGAGGGTATGGAAGGTACGGCACTTCATACCGGAGAGACTGGAGAGGTCGATTGGATTGTCGATGTGCCGGAAAGCGGGTTGTACAACCTTTCCGTTGTCTATTTTCCCGTAGAAGGCAAGAGCTCCGCGATCGAGCGTGCATTGTACATAGACGGTGAACTTCCGTTTGCGGAAGCCGCCTATTTGCAGTTTGACCGGGTATGGGGAAATGAGAAGGAAGTCGTTGAACAGGATAACCAGGGCAATGATCTTCGCCCAAAACAAGTGGAGAAACCCCGCTGGATAGAGGAAACATTTCAGGACTCGGACGGATACGAACAGGCTCCATTCAAGTTCTACCTGGAAAAAGGAGAGCACACGCTAACGCTGAAATCATCTCGCGAACCCATGGTGATTCGATCGATACGGCTATTCAATGAGAAGCCAGCCGTTTCTTATGCGGAAACTGCGGGGGCGCAGCAGATGAACTCATCCGGTCAGCCTAAGGATGTGCTTATCCGAATTGAGGGGGAAGCGGCTGTTGCCAAATCTTCACCTACGCTATATCCAACCAGTGAAAGATCAAGTTCAGCTGTGTCTCCCTACAGCGCTTCCCGAGTGCGTATTAATACGATTGGTGGCTATAACTGGCGTCTGCCAGGACAGTGGATCGAATGGGAAGTGGATGTGCCGGAGAGTGGACTTTATCATATCGGTTTTACCACTCAGCAAAATTTTGTTAAAGGCATCTATTCCACGCGCAAGCTGACCATTGATGGCAAAGTTCCGTTTGCCGAGATGACCAAAGCATCGTTCCGTTATCAAAGCGACTATCGCATCGACGTGATGGGCGGTAAGGAAGCTTACAACTTTCAGTTGGAAAAAGGCAAACATGTCATTCGGCTGGAGAACAGCCTGGGCGACTTTGCCCCACTGATCCGCAATGTGGAGGACAGTTTGTACAATCTGAACTCCATGTACCGGAGAATCTTGATGATTACAGGCACCAAGCCAGACGAATTTCGCGATTACCGGGTGGAGAAGCAGATTCCGAATCTGCTGGAGGTGTTCAGCGGGGAAAGCAAACGTCTGAAGGAAGTGGCAAAGCAACTTCGTCTCCTGTCAGGCCAGTCCAGCGATCAGGAAGCGTTGATCCAAACGATGGCCCAGCAGTTGGACGAGATGATTGACAAGCCGGATACCATTCCAAGAAGGCTCGCTGCTTACAAAACGAACACCGGCGGACTTGGTACCTGGGTACAGCAGGCTCGCGAGCAACCACTTGAGATTGATGCACTCTATGTAGCTTCACTAGACAACAGCATTCCCGGAACGGGTATGGGTCCGCTGGCGAAGCTTGGTCATGAAGCAAAGACATTCTATCATTCATTCTTCATTGATTATAACCAGATCGGGAACGTAGCCACATCGGAGGATCAGCGCACGGTGACGGTCTGGATCGGCAGTGGACGGGACCAGGCGAACACGATGAAGGCGATGATCGATGAGACCTTTACGCCGGAGAGCGGCATCAACGTTAATCTGAAGCTGGTCAACATGGGGACCCTACTGCCAGCCACCTTATCGGGTGAAGGGCCGGATGTGGCGATGCAGATCGGCAATGATCTGCCTGTGAACTTTGCGATGCGTAACTCAGCGGTGGATCTCACCCAGTTCAGTGACTATACCAGGGTGGAGCAAGAGTTTAGAGACAGTGCCATCGTACCGTACGCCTATGATTCAGGCGTGTACGCTTTGCCCGAGACACAGACCTTTAATATGTTGTTTTACCGTAAAGACGTGCTCGCAGAGCTGGGGCTGGAAGTTCCTCAAACGTGGGATGATGTCGAAAGCCTGCTGGCGATTCTGAGTAAAAATCATATGGAATTTGGCATGCCGGTGGTGGCCCAGGCCAATATGCAGGGCGTCAACATCCCGCCTAACTCGCAGTATGCCACGATGCTGTTACAGAACGGCGGCTCTTTCTATCGCAATGACGGCAAGGAATCGGATCTGGATTCCCGTATCGGAATTGAAACATTTAAGAAGTGGACAGAGTTGTATACCGATTACAAGCTGGAGCGGGAGTATGACTTTGCCAACCGTTTTCGGACCGGACAGATGCCGATTGGTCTGACGGATTACACGATGTATAACCAGCTCTCTGTATTTGCACCGGAGATCCGTGGATTATGGGGATTTGTTCCGGTTCCGGGGACTGTACAGCCGGATGGAACATTGAATCGGGACGTTCCGGGCGGCGGCAGCGCGGTCATGATGCTGGAAAGCGCCAAGGATCAGGAGGCCGCGTGGAAATTCATGAAATGGTGGACCAGTACACCGGTTCAGGCTGAGTTTGGCCGGGAGATGGAAGGGCTGATGGGCGCGGCTGCGCGTTATCCGACGGCCAACATCAAGGCACTCGATTCGCTACCATGGCCTGCTGAGGATTACGCCAACCTTAAGGCACAATTCGAAATGGTCAAGGGCATTCCCGAGGTGCCTGGCGGTTATTTTACCGGACGCCATCTGTTCAATGCATTTTACAAGACGGTTGTTGGCCAAGTGGAGGCCCGGGAATCCATTATGGATTACACCCAATATATTCAGGACGAGATTCGGATCAAGCGTAATGAATTTGGTCTTCCGTAAGCAGAGGGAGGGTTAACAGTGTCACAAATATCACTCCGAGACGGACAAAACAGTCCTCCTGAGAAAATGCCGGGGATGGGCCTGAAATCATGGTGGTCCTGGAAGCTCAAGGAAATGAAGGCCAGCAAACATTCCTATGTACTGCTTGCTCCTTACATGATCCTGTTCACCATGTTCACTGTGATTCCGGTGGTTATCTCCATCATACTCAGCTTTACCTACTTCAACATGCTGGAGTTTCCCCGTTTTATTGGCTGGCAGAACTATACCCGTCTGTTTCTGGAGGACGACGTATTCCTCATTGCCATCAAAAATACGTTGCTGTTTGCTATTATCACCGGACCGATCAGTTATATTGCCTGTTTTGTGTTCGCGTGGATTATTAATGAATTAACGCCCAAATGGAGAGCATTCATGACACTGATTTTCTATGCACCATCCATTTCGGGGAATGTCTATTTCATCTGGCTGATGATTTTCTCTGGGGATCGCTACGGAATAGCCAATGGACTGCTGATCAAATGGGGGGTACTGCTGGAACCGATCCAGTGGTTAAAAAGCGAAGCCTACATTATGCCGATCCTCATACTGGTGCAATTGTGGCTCAGTCTTGGAACAGGCTTTCTGGCGTTCATCGCCGGTTTGCAGACCGTAGACCGGACGTTATATGAGGCAGGCGCGGTAGACGGAATCAAAAATCGCTGGCAGGAGCTCTGGTATATCACCCTGCCTTCGATGCGCCCACAACTGATGTTCGGTGCGGTCATTCAACTCACGACCTCGTTTGCGGTGGCGGATGTCTCTATTGCGCTGGCTGGGTTCCCGAGTGTTAACTATGCAGCAGAGACCGTAGTGACCCATTTGATCGACTTTGGTACAACACGGTTTGAAATGGGGTACGCGTCGGCGATAGCAACCGTGCTGTTCATGATCATGGTGGGCACCAACCTGCTGGTACAGAAACTGCTTCGAAGGGTGGGAGAATAGCTATGGCTGCAATTGCGACAGGCAAAAAGCGGGTGAACCGCTCCTTATCGGGAAGCCTCTCCCTGTTTGCCCTTCTGCTCGTATTTGGTGCCTTTATGGTGCTGCCGCTAATCTATGCGATCAATAATGCGTTCAAACCGCTGGATGAGATTTTCACCTTTCCACCAACACTATTTGTCAAAAATCCAACGTTCAGCAACTTCACCGATCTGCTGAATCTGCTGAGTGACTCGTGGGTGCCGTTCTCGCGGTATATCTTCAACACGGTATTTATTACGGGCATTGGCATCGTGGGCCATGTGCTGCTCGCTTCGGCAGCGGCTTACCCGCTCGCCAAGCACAAATTTCCGGGCAAAGTGTTCATGTTTCAGGTGGTTGTGTTATCCCTGATGTTCACGCCTGCCGTAACGGCGATCCCGAACTATATGATCATGTCATGGCTCGGATGGATCGATACGTATTGGGCTGTCATTATTCCGGCGTTTGCCTATTCATTAGGTTTGTATCTGATGAAACAATTCATGGAGCAGATTCCGGATGCGCTGCTGGAGGCGGCGAAGATTGATGGTGCAAGTGAATACCGGATCTTCTGGTCCATCGTGATGCCGAACGTGAAGCCGGCCTGGCTCACCTTGATCATCCTTCTTTTTCAGATGTTATGGGGCAGTGACGGCAATGGATACATTTACAGTGAGCAGCTTAAGACATTGCACTATGCGGCGGGTCAGATCATTCAGGGTGGCATATCCCGGGCAGGTGCAGGTGCTGCGGTAGCGCTTATTTTGATGAGTGTGCCTATTACGCTGTTTATTTTCTCACAGAGCCGCATCATTGAGACGATGGCGAGCTCGGGCATGAAGGAATAAGGAGGAACGATATGGCACGCACAGTGAAAAGATGGCTTGTTCTCCTGGCGGCAGTATCGCTGCTGCTGGTGAATGCCGTGCCTGCGGCGGCCTCCCCGGCGCCGTATGAGAGCTATAACTACAACTACTGGCAAGAGGCTGTTCCTTCACCGGATGCCTATCTGCCTCAGCGAACCATATCGGGCAGCGACCTGGGCATTGGTGAATTCAAAGATCCCGGTGATGTGAATGTATCTCCCTCCGGGCAGATTTATATTTTGGATAGCGGAAACAACCGACTTATTGTGTTGGACGCGGATTATAAGCTGCTGCGGGTGGTCGAAGGATTTATGATGAACGGCAGCAAGGAGAGTTTTAATACTCCAGGTGGATTATTCGTGGATGAAGTGGAACGAATATACATCGCTGATACAGGGAACAGCCGCGTGGTTGTGCTGGATGCGGAAGGCAAACTGATCCATACCATTACGAAGCCGGAGTCCGATATCATCGCGACCAATGCTCAGTTCCAACCGCTGAAATTGACGGTGGATCGGGTAGGTCGGGTGTATGTGGTGGCTCAGGGTGTTTACGAAGGAATAATGCAGTTTGACGAGCATGGTCAATTCATCGGATACGTCGGTACCAACAAGGTGGAACGGGACTACGGCGAATACATTTGGCGGATGCTTTCAACCAAAGCCCAACGGGCACAGATGGTTTTGTTTGTACCGACCGAGTTTTCCAATGTGGATATCGACTCCAAAGGGTTCGTGTATGCGACCAATATCGACCCCGGTTCCAACGAACCGATCAAACGGCTCAACCCATCCGGCGAGGATGTGCTGAAACGATTTGGTTATTTTGATGTCAAAGGAGATGTCAGGTTCCGCAACAACCCGGGTCCATCCAAACTGATTGATGTGAAGGTGCTGGGTAACGGCATGTACAGTGTGCTGGATGCAACGCAGAATCGGGTGTTTACTTATGATGATGAAGGTCATCTGCTCTACGTATATGGAGGCAAAGGCAATCAGGTGGGCACGCTCAAAACGCCAGTAGCCATGGAACAATCCGGGGATCAACATCTGGTACTGGATCGGGGAAAAAACAATCTGGTGATCTATGAGCCAACACGGTTCGGAGCCAGCGTGAATGAAGCGGTTGCCCTTCACTATCAGGGTGAGGATACAGAGGCTGTCCATATCTGGCAAGAAGTGCTGAAGCTGAACGCCAACTATGATATTGCCTATATCGGTATTGGCAAGTCCCTGCTGATGGAGAAGAAAAACGAGGAAGCTCTGGGTTATTTCGAACTGGGGATGGATCGCAAAAGTTACTCTGTCGCGTTCAAAAGACATCGGCGAGAGATGATGAAGGAGCATTTGGGGACCTTTCTGACGCTTGCCATCGCGCTGATTTTCATTCTGATCCTGGCCCGAGTGGCGGTTAAATGGAGACGGAGGAGGCAAATGGACCGTGAAGCAGGATTACATTAAGTTTCCGCTGCATCTCATTTTTCACCCCATCGATGCATACTGGGATCTCAAGTCGGATAACCGGGGCCGGATGCTTGTCGCTTTTTCGGCACTGGCGCTCACCATAATCATGATGATTTTGCAAAAGCAATACGCGGGATTTCTCGTCAATTACATCGATCCTCGCACGATTAACAGCATCGTGGAGATCGCGACAGTTGTTGTGCCGTTCTTTCTTTGGTGCATGGCCAACTGGGCGGTAACCACCCTGATGGAAGGGGAAGGAAAGTTCAGGGAAATCTTTCTGGCAACAGGCTACTCGCTCATTCCGGTTATTCTGATCTATGCCCCGATGATCGTCATCAGCCGGTTCATGGTCCAGGAGGAGACTGCCTTTTATTATCTGTTTAATAGCATTGCGTTCTTCTGGTTTCTGCTGCTTCTCTTCATTGGCATGATGACGGTGCACCAATATACGGTGATCAAAACGATCATAACGATGCTGCTGACGGTGATTGTAATGGGCATCATCGTGTTCCTCGGAGCATTGGTGTTCAGCATGTTGCAGCAGTTATATGAATTTGGTTACAACATCTATCGCGAGTTGATTTTTCGGACCTAAAGGAGGCGGCATCCGTGAACAAAAGGCAACGAATATATGCGGTGCTGGCCAGTGGTGCAGCTGTGATCCTGCTTGCAGCCGGACTGCTGTATATCAACAACAGGGGAGTACCTGCCGTGGAAGCAACGGCTTATCTTGAAGCAACAACGGCGGCCATGTCAACCGGGACGGAGTCACTGCAATTCCTTTCCGATTCTTCCCAGGGTGTGCCGGGTATGCAGTTGGTTGCCGAAGACCAGGGGATGGCGCTCTATTACAACGAAGAGACGACCGAAATTGCTGTTCGAGATGGAACGAGTGGACAGATCTGGTACAGCAATCCGAACGAACGTAATCAGGATGGCCTGGCTTCCGGTTATGAAAAGGAAGTTCTGTCCTCCCAGCTGAACGTGTCATTTCGGGATGCAATCGGTACACTGGAGAACTTTCCGAACTTTAGCTCCAGTATCAGCAACCAACAATTTGCAGCTGTCAATGTGGAACAGGGAATTCGGGTTACATACACGCTCGGGGATACCTCGCTAGGTATTGATGCCCTGCCCAAACTGATCAGCAAACAGCGTCTGGAAGAGAAGGTCCTTTCGAAACTGGATGCTACAGTCGCAAGATATACGTCTGCCCGGTACTATCCAACCAAGAACAATCCGGATGTGCTGGAACGGCTCGATGGACAGATTTCAAAGCAGCTTGTGCTGAACAAGATGCTGGATGCCTTTGAGACGGCAGGGTACACCGCTGACGATCTTGCTTATGACAATCAGGAGAATGGGGTTGAAGGCGGGGGCATATCGGATAAACCAAGCTTCGTCATTCCGGTGGAATACCGGTTGGATCAAGGTTCGCTGGTGGTCACGGTGCCGCTAAGTCAGGTGAAAGAGAGCGGACCATACCGCATTCGCAATATCGATCTGCTGGCTTACTTTGGTGCGGCGGATACGAAAGGTGAAGGTTATATGTTTGTCCCCGACGGTTCAGGCAGCCTGATCTATCTGAACAACGGAAAGGTCAAGGAAGAGCAGTATGTACAGCGTGTGTATGGTGCAGATCCGAACGATAATTCGCTCGGTCGTCCTCAGGTGAGTGAATCTGTGCATATGCCTGTGTTTGGTCTGAAGAACGGTGAACATGCCTGGTTTGCCGTGATTGAAAAAGGGGATGGCATGGCCAGTATCTCTGCGGATATTGGAGGCAGGCAAAATAGTTACAACCATGTCTATGGCACGTTTTCCCTGCGGGGTGAAGATGAACTGGAGATGTATACCTCGCAAAAGATGCAAGAAATTCAGTTATTGAGCGAGGAACCTTTCCGTGGGGATATTCAGGTCCGGTACCATTTCCTTCATGGGGAAGATGCCAGTTATTCCGGCATGGCTCGGTTGTATCAGCAGCAGTTGGTGGGGCAAAGTGTACTGAAACCGCTGGAAAACGAGTCGGCATTAGCTTTTTACGTGGATGTGTTAGGTGCAGTGGACAAAAAAACTTCATTCCTGGGTGTGCCTTATCGGACCACATTGGCTATGACGACATATGAACAAGCGGCTGAAATGGCTGCGAAGCTGCAGCAGGAGGGTGTGAACCGCGTGCAGATGCGGTATCAGGGATGGTTTGGTGGTGGCTTCAGTCACGGTACACCCACCCAGGTCAAACTGGACAGTGAAGTGGGCAGTCGTTTTGAATTACAGAAGCTGTCTGAACAATTGAAGCAGTCTGGAGGAACGCTGTTCCCTGATGTGGCGTTCCAGCGCATGTATCACGATGATTGGAACTTTGCTCCATCCTCGGATGCAGCCCGATTTGTAACCAAGGAGACAGCTGAATTGTATCCATATAGTCCTGCCCTCAACCGGATGGATCGGAGCATAGACAGCTATTATCTGCTGTCGGCCGCCAAGCTGCCGTATATGGTGAGTGAGTTTGCCGGAAAAATCAACAAATTGGAACTCAGCGGATTATCTCTGCGTGATCTCGGGCAGGTATTGAGCTCGGATTATCGCGATAGTCGTGTCATCCACCGGGAGACCGCGAAGAACATCGTGAAAGAGCAACTGGGCAAGCTGCAGCAAGAGTATCCAAACATGATGTTATCATCAGCTAACGCCTATGCGTGGGGATATACGCAGCATATTGTGGATGCTCCCTCAGGATCCAGCCGGTTCAACATTACCGATGAGGAAGTCCCTTTTTATGAAATGGTCATTCATGGATATATGGACTACGCTGCTTCTCCAATGAATACGTCGGGGGATCAGGATCTGCGCAAACAACTGCTCCATAGTCTGGAGCTGGGCTCAGCTCCGCAGTTTCAATGGACGTACGAACCAGCATCCAAGCTAAAGCTGACCAGTTATGATTCGGCTTATGCCACTGACTATGCATATTGGGTAGATGAGGCAGCTGAATTATACAAGGAAGCAAATGGGGTACTGGGTGACTTGAGAAACCAGCCAATGACCGAGCATGAACGAGTTCAGGATGGTGTTGTACGTGTCACATACCGTGGCGGGGCGTCTATTCTGGTGAATTACAATGATGATCCGGTAACGATCGATGGAATTACCGTTGGCGGGGCGGACTATACAGTGGAAGGAGTGAACCGATGAGAAGCCTTCGTTTGTCGCTGAAATCACGAAGAGCGCTGCTTGGACTTGCGTTTATTTCGCCATGGCTGATTGGTTTCATCTTTCTGTTCGCCACGCCGCTGCTGCAATCGATCCGGTTCAGTTTGAGCAATCTCTCGGTTGCCCCAGGAGGATATGTACTGGATTTTGTCGGGCTGAAAAATTTCAAGGATGCCATACTGGTTGATGCTACATTTAACCGGATTTTGGTGGATTCGGTCGGAGCGATGCTGCTGAATGTGCCGATGATTCTGTTCTTCAGTTTGTTTACAGCAACACTGCTTAACCAGAAATTCAAGGGTAGAACGATGGCACGTGCGATCTTCTTCCTGCCGGTTATTCTGGCCTCCAGTGCGGTGGCAGCGGCCGAGTCCGCAGGTCTGATCAATCTGATGGGGGACGCTAGCGCGGTTGAATCCACGGCTGACGGAGGAGCTTCGTTCAACGTCGTTTCCATCGTACGGATGCTGGCGGATGTAGGGTTACCCCTGGCCTACGTGGATTACATTGTTGAAGCCATCATGCGGATTTACGAGATCATTAGCAGCTCGGGCGTACAGATTCTGATCTTTCTCGCTGCGCTGCAATCGGTACCGGGCTCGATGTATGAAGTGGCCAAAATTGAAGGCGCAACAGCCTATGAATCATTCTGGAAAATTACGTTTCCTATGGTGAGTCCATTGATTCTGACGAATGTCATCTATACCATTATTGATTCCTTTGCAGGCAGCCCGGTGACCGAGACGATCTACCAGACCGCATTCAAAACCCAGAACTTCGGTCTGAGCTCAGCCATGTCCTGGTTATACACACTGGTCATCGGTCTGGTACTGGTTGTTGTTGGATGGGTGCTGTCACGACGGGTTCATTACAATTGAAAGCGAACGAACGTTGAAGGAGGCATAGGACTATGGCTGTGTCGGGAACGGATCGCATGGTGGTGGTTCCAAGAGAGAACTACCGCATGCAGAGGGTGCGAAACAAGACATCGGACCTCCTGTATTCCATATTCAGATATGCACTGGTTATCGGTATTTCATTTATTATTTTGTATCCGCTGGTTCTTAAAATTTCGGTTGCATTCAAGGATAAGCAGGATATCTATAATCCGACCATCTATATGATTCCCCAGCATTTTACGCTGGATAATATCAAGCTTGCGGCACAGGTAATGGATTATTTGCCTTTACTGGCAAATACGCTGTTGTTCGTCACGATTACAACGCTGCTCACAGCCATATCCTGTGCGTTAGCCGGATACGGCTTTGCCCGCTTTTCCTTCCCCGGAAGCAATGTGCTGTTTGTGTTGGTGATCCTCACCATTCTGGTACCGACAAGCACCCTGATGGTGCCGATGTATCTGCACTTCCGCAGCTTTGACATCCTGGGAATGGTTCATCTGTTCACGGGGCGTGAGGGGATCAACCTACTGAATACATATTGGCCGTCCATGATTACGGCGGCTACGGCAGGTGGGCTGAAGGCAGGGCTGTTCATTTATATTTTCCGTCAATTCTTCAAGGGCATGCCCAAGGAAATTGAAGAAGCTGCGCTAATCGATGGAGCAGGCGGGTTTCGGACATTTGCCCGAATCATGCTGCCCAACGCCATTTCACCGCTAATCACGGTCATTCTGTTCTCCTTTGTCTGGCAGTACAATGATACGTTCTATTCGGCGTTATTCATGAGTGAAAGTCCACTCATCTCGCTGAAGGTGGCGTCCTTGCCAGCCCAGGCGAACCAGTTAATTCCCCAATTGATGGGTTTTGGTTCGAACTCGGGTATGAAGGCCGATCCGAACTATGTCGCCATGATTGTGGATACGGGCATTCTGCTGGCGATTGCACCGCTTATTATTTTGTATCTGTTTGTACAGCGCTATTTCGTGGAAAGTATTGAACGTTCCGGTGTTGTGGGTTAAGAAGCGGAGGAAGGTAGAAATAGAGTAATCAGCTTATCGGATTCGAAGTTGGTTGTGTTAATGGGCGTGGACCATGCCATATAGTGGGGGGATAGCTATGACGGAGAGCAGGATTAGCAGTGTTCTGGTGAATGAAGCAGCAACTTCTGAGGCCAGAGAACTGATGAATTTTTTGGCAGAACGTTATGGAAAAGGGGTACTGTCGGGACAGCAGGATTATGGCAATCTGAACTGGATTAATGAGAATACAGGCCGGAAGCCGGCGGTAATCGGATTCGATCTCATGGAATATTCTCCTTCAAGAACAGAACGAGGTGCGATCTCACAGGAGATTCGGGATGCGATTGCATGGCACCGGCAAGGCGGAATTGTGACTCTCTGCTGGCACTGGAATGCACCGACGAATCTGATTGACGAACCAGGCAAGGAATGGTGGCGGGGGTTTTATACCGATGCCACCACCTATGATCTTGCCTCGGCGCTGGCTCATCCCAAATCGGAAGAATATACCTTATTGATCCGGGATATTGATGCAATTGCAGGACATCTGCAAGAACTAAAGGATGCTGGGGTGCCTGTGTTATTCCGGCCGCTTCATGAAGCGGAAGGAGGCTGGTTCTGGTGGGGAGCCAAAGGACCTGAACCTGCCAAGCAGTTGTATCGTCTGCTGTATGATCGATTGGTCAACAAGTATGATCTGGGTAATCTGATCTGGGTGTGGAACTCAGAAAAGCCGGAGTGGTATCCGGGTGACGATGTGGTGGACATTGTGAGTGTGGATGTGTATCCAGAAGCAGGGGATCACAGTCCACTAGCTGAACGTTATGAGAATCTGCGCACACTGGTGAATGACCGAAAAATCATTGCCCTAGCCGAGAACGGCTCCATTCCTGATCCAAAGCAAATGAAAGAGCAGGGCGTGCACTGGAGCTGGTTCTGTACCTGGACGGGAGGGTTCCTGAGGGATGGCAATCATAATGCCATATCTTATTTGAAGGAAGTATACCATAGCGAATATGTCGTAACCCTGGATCAATTACCGAAGTGGAGCTGGAAATAGGCTGTCATCTGAACGATTACTAAACTATAAAAGCGTCAGCAAAGCATAAGGAATTATGCGAGTTCTGACGCTTTTGTATTGATCATTTTTTTGTAAATGGGTGAGTTCCGATTAAATGAGCTACCCAGCAGCGTTGCATAGCATGGCACTGATTTTCGGGAATAAAGCCTCATTGGAAGTAAACAAAATGTAGGATTGATTGGTTGTACGGATTAAGATTGTTTCGGAAGCGCCATAGGCTGCGCCGATTCGAACGGCTGAAGGCTCACTTCCACCATATGTATCATCAAGGGTAACTGCTCTAATATCTGAGATGGGGAATTCTATTTTGGAAAGCTGCCAACGGATGATTAGTTGATTCTCTACTTGCTGTACTTTGATTCCTAACATAAATAAAGCCCTCCTTATTATGCCTTATCATATGTAGTCATTTCTCCTCTCTTTTATTAGTTTATCATTTGGTGGTTAATATTTCCTTAATAAAAGCGAATCTGGCGAATAAAGGGCACTGCGTGAGTTTCATCGAAACGAATGATTTTGCTATTGGTATTTCCACTAATGTGGACATGAGGTACATTATAAGTAGATGTAAGAAGTTGTTTTTGTATCTGAGTAAAACTCAGGTTGTACGAATAATAAACTCTAGCATTTGTGAATGAGTGTGTATTTACATCTTTTGAAAAAGAGGCGGGACCCGAATGACGGACCTGAACGCATATCATTATTTTGAAAAAAGTGTTGGACCATTCCGCAATCTCTCCAGTCTGTCCGAACAGGAGGCAGAAGTCGTTGCGCGGCGTATCCGGCAGGAAGGCCGAAATTTTGCCAGTCAGCGTTCAGCAGATTACATGATGATTCGCAGAGCGCTTGAGCAGAAAGCGTACGAGCAGTTTATCGCCAAAGGTGGGAAACCGACCAACCGTTATCCTCATTACCTGACCCTGGGTGCATGTGCGTGGTTGGAATCATGGTATACCGATCCTGATTGTGTCACGATCTCCTGGGAGGAGCTGCCTCCTGATTCCGTTAGTTTTACCTACGGCGATTTGTTTCCAACGATGCGTTATTTGGATGATAAAGCTTACCGTAAGCAGGTCTACACCAAAGATGAAATTCTGGACGTTATTCGATCCTATGGATGGCCTCAGGAATGGAATCGACAGGGTGATCTCGGTCCCGAACGTTATATCGAAGTACAGGTCTGGAACGAGGGCATCATCAGGCCATATCGTCAACGTTTTGACGTGTGAAACGGATGAAGAAATTCAGGCGAAGCGTTCGTATTGAAGGTGGGCGTTTCCTGATGGGCACGAATGCCCCCGAAGCTTTTACCGCAGACGGGGAAGGCCCCGTCAGGGAAGTTCAGGTGAACTCCTTTTATCTGGACGCATGTACGGTAACGAATGCGGAATTCGCCCAGTTTGTACGTGGGACGGGATATCGGACTGAGGCGGAGCAGTTTGGCTGGTCTTTTGTTTTTCATCTGTTTGTTTCTCAGCAAACAGCGGTTCAAGTTCGAACCGTGGTACAACAGACGCCCCGGTGGTGGGTTGTTGAAGGTGCAGACTGAGCTCATCCCGAGGGGCCTGATTCTAATCTGAACGATCGTTCTGATCATCCATCGGTTTGTAGATTAAGACACGGGGTGCTTCACCCGAATGAGCAACCCGAACAGACCCAGTACAGCAAAGGCCAGAAACGCTGTGGTGTTGGAGAACATTTCAATGGTGTAACCTGCTATGGATGAACCCAGGAACTGCCCTGCTCCGAGAGCCAGAAAAGCAAGGCTGATCCCGATGGACGTATTCGGGTTGAATAGTCTTGTGGCCCAAACAATGAATACACTGGTCAGAAAAATATAGGTGCTGCCAAACACAATGGCTGAGATCAAGCTGGCGGCCATCGATGGAAGAAGGATAACGCCAAGTGAAAGAGACAAGAGCAGAATTCCTATCCGATAGGACCATCCGATCCCAATGCGTTCAATAATGCGACCAGCACATCCCCCGAGAATCCCCATAATCCCCATCACAATCCAGAACAGTACGGCTTCCGAATCGGAGGCCCCTTTTTCGTCCGTGAGGAAGTTTCGGGCAAAGGTCCAATAGATTGCAGAACTGATGCCTGTCAGAAGGGAAGCCATAAGCAGAGCTACACCGGGTCTGGTCGGCTTCATGCATGCCCAGAGGGACTTGGTACAAGGCTCTGTTTTGCGTTTGGAAAGAACCCGTCTATTCCACACCACAACCACCACACCGAGAACAGCGAAGAAGATGTAGGTTAAACGCCAATATTCAGTGAACAGCCAGTAGATCGGACCGGATACGATAATGCCAAAGCTGGTACCTGTGTTAATCCAGCTGTTTCCTCTGGCTTGCTGTTCAGGCGCAAGCTCAGCATAGACGGTGTTGCCCAATGCAGGAGAAGCGAGGCCCGTACTTAATCCGGCGAGAAATACGCTTAACGTAAGAATAAAGGCGTTTGGAGACAAGCCAATGCCCAATAAACCGAGTACAGCACTAACGCCAGCTATTTGAATAACATGATAGTGCCCCATGCGATTAATAAGAAGTGGAGCACTAAGCAAGGACAGGCAGTATGCAATGTAGGTTGCGGAATTGATTGCTCCGGACTGGGCATCGTCCAGTTGCAGTGCTTCCGAAATTTCCGGCATAAACAGCCCGTAGCTGAATCTCCCGAATGCATAACATATCGCGATCAGTGCAATCCCTGGGAAAATTACTTTTTTCATTAAATCCACCTCTTTTTTAGATAGAACGATCATTATATTTTCTTTGAAATAAAAAAGTGAGTTGAACTACTAACTCACCCGGTCTGGGATCACTTGAAACTATTTTGCGTCATGTGAATGAGTTCCCGACATACACTATTTACATTTTCTGTCTCAGCGAGTGCGGTAGAACCCTCCAGCAGCAGGTTAAATTGCAACACTGCACGGTTGCTTGCGGCAGGATCAAGATTTTTGATCAAGGTCATCACATGTTTCTTATGTGCGTTGACAGTTTGTACTATGACGTTGTCTGGATCTCCGCCAAATTCCTCCTTGGCACGCAGAAACAAACATCCTCTCGACTCATGCTCCATTAACCAGCGTGCATGGCCTTCCGCCAGATTGACGAATACGGACTGCGCTTTGTTGTCGGCGTACTGCCGCAGCTGCTCCAGATAGCGCTGTTCGCGCCGCAGAAGCACTTCTACAATGAGATCATCTTTGGAGTTGAAGTGATTATATAACGTCATGATGGCGATCCCGGCATCTGTGATGATTCGCTTCAAGCCGATGGAATGAAATCCGTGCAGGTAGAATAATTCCTCAGCCACGTTCAACAGCATTTCCTTTTTGCTGCTCATAAGGATGATACTCTCCCTTCAGAATAAGATAGAACGATCATTATATTTCTAAATTATAGAAAACGGTCCCCATTGTCAAATACTGTGAACCATTTCAATTGCCATTTGGTGAGAGCTTCTAGCCATTCAGCAGGGCCAATGGAATCTGTGATATCACCATGGATATTTGATCTATAGGCGTAATCTGGGCAAAGGTGGAGCGTCCAATGACTCAGTAACTCATGAGCAAGTTTAAAATTGGAGAGAAGAGTTTGCCAATTTTGAGATGGAAAGAAGGAGTGATCCCGTTCTTAATATGTATTGACAGTAATATGATGTGAGGATAATATCATATGAAACAACGTAAAACCACAATAAACAACATTGAAAACTTTAATCCATATTCCATGGATCATCAGGGAGGAAAAAGGGTGAAACGTCAGCTTGCTTTTCAAGAAAATGGAACCTTCAAAATCGTGCAGTTTACAGAATTACACTGGAAGGACGGGCGGACTGAAGATCTTCGGACCCGGAAATTGATGAAAACGGTAATTGAAGTGGAGCAACCCGATATGGTTGTATTTACAGGCGATGTCATCTACACGGGACCTGTCGATCCTGGCAATAAGGAATGTGAACATCCAGAGCAGGCATTCCGGGATGCCGTATCGGTGGTGGAAGAGTGTGGGATTCCGTGGGCTTTTGTGTATGGCAACCATGACACGGAGAATCGGATTACCCCCGATGGATTAATGGATGTGATTCAAGAACATGCGCATACTGTGACGGAACCTGGGCCGGGTGAGATTGCAGGATTGGGCAATTACACACTGGAGATTGCCGGAGCGGATGGCAATCCGGCGGCAGTGTTGTATTTACTCGATTCAGGGAGCTATTCCCCGTTCGAGTCCATTCCCGGTTATGGCTGGATTCAGCCTAATCAGATCCAGTGGCTGATGTCTGAATCCACACGCGTCAATCCCGGCCGCAGCCGCGGGGATAAGCTTCCAGCCTTGGCGTTTTTCCATATCCCGATTCCTGAATATCAGTCCATGTGGGACACACAGATCTGTTACGGCAGCAAGTACGAACCTGTCTGCTCTGCCCAAGTGAACTCGGGTTTGTTCTCGGCACTGCTGGAGATGGGCGATGTGATGGGGACCTTTTGCGGGCATGATCATGTGAATGATTTTCAGGGGACTTACCATGGTATTCGTCTCTGCTACGGCCGTTCAAGTGGACACAGTACATACGGGAGGGAAGGCATGCTGCGCGGAGGACGGGTCATTCAATTGCAGGCGGGACAACGCAGCTTTGATACCTGGCTTCGCTTGAAGGACGGATCTGTTGTGAGGGAACAGCCAGAACATCAACCTGAGGGCGGTTTGGCACATTAGAGAATATAGAAGAGCAAGGGATTAGAGAGGAACGTTTTGATTATGATTTTACCTGTATTTCTGGTGCTCGCTTCCGGGATGGCTCACGCTGTCTGGAGTATGTTCACCAAACGCAGTTTGAACAAAAGTGTGTTCTTATGGTCCATCATGATGATTCCGACCGTAATTCTCCTGCCTGTGCTTATCGTGGAGTTGGTACGGGTACCATTATCCATGCCAGCCTATGCACTGCTTGTGCTATCCATGGCGCTGCAAGCGTTGTATTCCTGGCTGCTGTCGCAGACGTATGAATTGGGCGATTTGTCGCAGATTTATCCGATTATGCGGGGAACGAGCACCTTGTTAGTGCCTTTGATCGGGGTTGCTTTTCTAGGGGAAACGTTATCACTGTTCGGCTGGGTCGGTATTGCCTGCATGATCGTTGGATTTACGGTACTTAGTGGTGTGGGAAGCAGAGACGGCAAATCTGGCTCAAGGGTAACAGGATCAAAGCCGGTTCTGATGGCCTTATGTGTCGGGTTATGTACAACCAGTTATGTGTTCGTGGACAAATTAAATCTAGAGCATATTTCACCCCTGTCGTTACTTGAAGTGACGAACATTGGCTTTGTTGCCGGATTGACTCCGGCGCTGCTCGCTTCCCGCCAACTGCGTCAGGAGTGGAAGAAGAATCGATCGACCATTATGCTGGGAGCACTGCTGAATCCGGGCTCGTACTTGTTGTTTCTGTTTGCATTACAGCAGGCACCGATGGCCAGGTTGGGTCCGCTTCGGGAAGTGGGGACGGTATTTGCGGCCTTCCTCGGTATTTTGTTACTGAAAGAACAGCAGGGGAAGAAGCGTATTCTCTGTTCCATCGTTATTTTTGGCGGCATATTGCTGATTGGCATGTGGGGTTAGTGGAATTCCAGTAGGCTTAATTCCTTTATTCAATCTCCTCATTTAATCCCCTCAGGGTAAATGATCTTTAGGAACATCTGTTCAGATGAGCTTAGGATTACTGCCTGAGGGGATTTGTTTATTTTATTGCAGGTACTCAAACATGATATATTGGAAACAAGCAGTTGTCGGTAAAGTAAAGTAAAAGTAAAAGTAAAAGTAAAAGTAACAGTAACAGTAAGCAATGATAGCTCTACGATTAAAAGGGCAGAGTAACAAGGAGAGGCGCTATATGCTGCATGAGGACAAGTTGATCCAGGCGATTACGGAGCATGAAAAATTAATGCACGACCTGCGGAGGGTTCGCAGTCTTGATTTGCCTCAGTGTTACATAGGTGCGGGGTATATTCGCAATTATATCTGGGATGCGCTTCATGGCTATTCTCTTCGTGAACTGCACAGCGATATTGATGTTGTATACTACGATACGGAAGACATGCGACAGGAGCGGGATCTGCTGCTGGAGCAACGGCTTCGCGAGGAGACAGGCAATTCCAAGTGGTCGGTGAAAAATCAGGCGAGGATGCATCTGCGCAACGGAAACGAACCCTATCAATCCACAGAAGATGCTCTTCGATATTGGCCAGAAATCGTCACAGCCATAGGTGTGCGGTTGGATGAACAGGATCAGGTGGGCATCTGTGCCCCGCATGGGCTGGAGGATCTGTATGGGTTAATCGTGCGGCAAAGTCCTTTTTTCTCGGATGCAGACTATTATAATCAGCGTGTAGAGAAGAAGTACTGGCAACAACAGTGGCCTATGCTTACAATCATAAGATCCTGAATCAAGGGCATGTGACGGAAGTGCAAGCTCAAGAAGGAGTGTTACTGGATTTATGAAAAAGTTTATACAAGAAAAAGGCCTGATCCTTGATCTTATTTTCATTGCATGTTTTGTGTTTTTTCTGGTCTTCTGGGGCTGGAACTTCGCGGTGAAGTTTTTTGGCATGATCACTGTTGCTTTTATCGTGCTAAGGCGAATTGATTATCAAAAGCATATTCTGCTGAAACGTATTCTGCTTACCGGCTTCGGGATTGCTGCGGTTTCATTTGTCATTATCGAAGCCCTTGTATTTACTCAGCTTAACGCGAATGATCCGGAAGAAGCGGACTATGTCATTATTCTCGGCTCGGGCATCAAAGGAACGGAATTGTCATTGACTTTGAAACAAAGGCTGGATGCCAGTCTGGACTATATTCGCAGTCATCCTCATACGCCAGTGATTGTATCCGGGGGTCAGGGGCCGGGGGAATCCATTCCGGAAGCACTTGCCATGAAAAACTACCTTGTTGATCAGGGGATCAGCCCCACACAAGTCATTATGGAAGATCGATCGACAAGCACTCAGGAGAATATGGCTTTTTCCAAAAAAATCATTGATGCATCCGGGCTGGAGCATCCCGAGATCATGATTGTCACAAGTGATTACCATATGTTCAGATCCAAGTATTTGGCCGCCAAGAACGGTTTCGCTGCCGAATACGGCATTTCTGCTCCTTCACCGGGTTATCTGAAACCGATTAATATGATCCGAGAGTATTTTGCAGCGGTTAAAGCATTTATCTAATGGATAATGCGCAAATTCAGAGATGGATTGCAATTCCAAAGAGATATCGAGCCAAAAAAGGCAACGATCAACTCCTAATCGAGTGAACGTTGCCTTTTTGTTATTTCTTATCGTACGTGTTGAAAATTTCAGTGATCACATTGAGAGCCATAGCTATTTCATGCGGTTCATGGGTTCTCAGAATGGTAATCAGTTTCTGGATGTTAGTATCTTCATAGGAGAGTGCCTCATTTTCATTCACATATGTAAATAATTGATTAACACCGACATCGAGAGCATCCGCGATTCTATCCAAATTTTTTAAAGAGATGTTACGCTCCGCCCGTTCAATGAATCCGATATAACTTGTATTAAATCCTGCCTTTTCAGCTAGCGCTTCTTGAGATAGATCCCTGGATTTCCGAAGATCTCTTATTCTTGCACCAACTAACTCCAAAAGTTCTGACATATGTACACCTCTCTTTAATTAGAAGTGTAGAGAAAGAATAGAGGTTGATTAACCAATACTTAATATGTAATTTGATTAAAAAACTACTATATAGTAATATTTTATCTATATCTTGCCCAAAACATAAAAAATACATACCATTTTGTTTTGTACAGAGAGTAAAACGGATAAAGGAGTTGATGGACTTGAATGAAATGTACTCCTTCATGAATCGGCAGATTGATAAACCTTTATTGTACTTAACTGATGAGATTTCCAATTTGAAACTCCCTGAAAATTTACACGACTTTTTGTTTGAATTCGACAGCCTCCGTACGCCAAAGCGGCCTACAAGGGGCTGTTTTTTGTTGGAACACGCCATCAAACGAAAGAATCTTGTACAATGAGGTAGTTGGAGAAATAAAACATAAATAGGGAATATACGGAAGGGGTGCGGCTGATTTGAAAACATACATATTATTATTTGAAGGATACGTATCATTTGAGATTATGTTAGCCAGCTATTTTATGAAAACGCAAGGAGAAATCATGGCGGTGGCGTTGGAAAAGGGACCGTTAAAGTCATATGAGGGATTTTCAGTTAATCCCTCTGTTCTATTAAATGAGATTGATCCATCTGAAGTGGACCTTTTCATCATTCCTGGAGGAGATGTTACGGAAATGTTGCAACGTCCGGACTTGATGTACTTCATCAAATTACTTAATGAGCGCAAGACGCCTATTGCAGCCATCTGTGCAGGAACATTGTTGTTCGGTCAAGCGCAAGTATTGGAGAGCAGATCATTTACAACCAATGCTGAATCGGAGATGAGAGCAATCACTGCCCAAGGAACATATGTGAACGAAGGCGTTGTTGTGGATGGACATATCATTACAGCCAAGGCTAATGCTTATGTGGATTTTGGAATCGAAATCGGTAAAGTTATGAATATCTATTCAGGTCCTGAAGATCTGGAAGAAACGATTCAAGTGTTCAAATATTTCAACGCCAAATCATGATATAATATACGTCATTAATAGAAGAACGATGTAGGAGTGAATGATCATTACAGCATATATGTTACCTGCTCTCTATGAGCAAAAGAAAGTTTCTGCGCATGACATGGAAGAGGTTTTGCGTCTATTGGCACACGCACCATTACTATACGATGACGGGCTGACCATTCAAGTTCAGGACTTCATGGATGGATTGGAGATCGAGCTTGAGCATGAGGTGCGACGTGCAGTAATCGAGCTGTATGAGCTGGCAGTGCAAGCATGCCGTCCCTTCTCCGATCCATTTGCATATGAGCAGCTTCAGGATGCACTTGGATTACAGGCTGAACTATGGCAGGAAGAAGTACTAACGCTTGCCGAATGGATGGAATGGTTGAAGCAGATCGGTAAAGGACAAAGAAAACTGCCGGAATATGATTTTACAGCCATGCTGGGGACTTTGCCTGAAGGATTTATGATTCATGATTTTCATGACGAGCTCCGCTACCAGTTGGAGCAAAACCCAGCGAACGCATGGGCGATGGAAGAACGCAATCGCTTATACGCAGCATTGGGCGTAAATTAAAATCAAACAAAACGGTCAGAGACGGTGTTAGTTCATATATAGCGTACTTGCTTTACCCAGTATGGGGAAATGAGGGGATACCGTGAAAAAGGTTGTGTTGGCGGGTGGAACAGGGTTTGTTGGTCAGGATTTTGCCCATAGATTCAAGGAACTTGGTTATGAGGTGCTCATTATCTCACGTCAGCCCGGTCATATTGCCTGGGAGAACCAGGCTGGAATCAACCAGGCACTTGAAGGTGCAGAATTGCTGATTAACCTGGCCGGAAAATCCGTAAACTGCCGTTACACGGACGCGAACCGCAAAATCATTTTGGAATCCAGAACACGCACAACCCGCATTTTGGGCGAGTCTGTTCTGGCTTGCAGCAATCCTCCTGAATTATGGATTAATTCGAGCACAGCCACGATATACAGACATGCAGAAGATCGCCCCATGACGGAGAAAGAGGGCGAGATTGGCTCCGGGTTCTCGGTGGATGTCGCCAAGGCGTGGGAAAAGGCTTTTTTTGAATTCAGTCTGCCGTCTACACGTCAGATTGCATTACGGATTGCCATTGTGCTCGGAGAAGGCGGCGTCATGGAGCCACTAACCAATCTAGTCCGCTTTGGGCTGGGTGGATCACAAGGATCTGGAACCCAGCAGTTTAGCTGGATTCATATCGAAGATTTGTTCCGCATGGTCATCTATGTTCAGCAGCATCCGCAGCTGGAGGGTGTATTTAATGCATCCTCTCCGCATCCTGTTACGAACCGCCAGCTTATGGAGAGTCTGCGGCGGCAGATGGGAGTTCGGATTGGAATTCCTTCACCTCGCTGGATGCTGGAACTGGGAGCGCGATTCATTCGGACCGAAACTGAACTGGTTCTCAAAAGTCGTTGGGTGATTCCCGAAAGGCTGGAAAGAGAAGGATTTACATTCAGATATGATACGCTCGATCTTGCACTGGCCGAGATTTTGAAGCAGGGGAAATAGCATGTGCTGGATTCATAAAATCAAAATAACATTAAAAAGGGATGTTCCTCGTCATGCTCATGACTTATGGTACAGCCCCTTCTGCCGTATGTTCCTTCTTTAAAAAGGAATCAAATAATCTTGGGATACTGCGATCGAAAGGTTGTCCTGTCATAAGAGTGTCAGTGTAGATATTCATTAGTAGAACTTATATCGATCAGTCAGAAGAAGAGAAAGAGGTTAGTCATATGCAGCTTAGAAGAGTGAGAATTGTTGGAACAGGCAAGTATTTGCCTGAACAGGAAGTAACCGACGAGGAGCTGGATCGCCGTTTGCACGTGCCTGCGGGCTGGGTCAGCCAAGCAACAGGTGTGGGTGTGCGTCACTATGCTTCGGGTGCAGAGACCTCTTCATTCATGGGAGCGAGAGCTGCTGAAGCCGCACTTGCGGATGCAGGACTGACGTTTGCAGATATAGACTGTCTGGTGTGTACGAGCGGTACGAAAGAACAACCTTTACCCAGTACGGCGGTATTCATTCAGCAAGCGATGGGGGAGCAGGATTCAGGTGTACCCGCTTTTGACATGGATGCGACGTGCTTAAGTTTCCTGAACGGGCTGGATGTCATTTCCTATATGGTGGATGCCGGGCGTTATAAAAGGGTGCTGCTTGTAGCTACGGAGATTGCTTCCAAAGGATTGAATTGGTCTGATAAGGAAAGTGCTGCCCTGTTCGGTGACGGAGCCGCCGCCGTCATTATTGAACGCACTGCTGAAGGGGAGTCTTCGCAGATTGTACATGCTTCCCTGAAAACGTACAGCCGCGGCGCACGATTCTCGGAAATTGCCGGTGGAGGCACTCGTCTGCATGCCTCGAATTATGTGGCAGAACAGCCGGCGCCCTATCTTTTTCATATGGATGGACAGGGCATCTTTCGCATGGCTTCCAGATTGCTGCCGGCATTTATGGACGATATGTTGCAGGCAACCAGTAATCAGATGGGGGATTTCCAATTGGTGATTCCGCATCAGGGAAGTGCGATGGCGATGCGACTGATTCGCAAAAAGCTGGGGATATCGGAGGACCGTTTTATGGACATTACACGAAATCACGGCAATACGATTGCCGCTTCCATTCCGATGGGGCTGCATGAGGCGATCAAGCAGCAGCGCATTCAGCGGGGAGATCGGGTGTTAATGATTGGTACAGCCGCCGGATTGTCACTGGGAGGACTCATTTTTGACTACTAGGTTCACGAAGAATGGACATCAAGCATCCCCATCCTTTAATGTGCTGCTCACGGGCGGCCGGGCCCCGGTAACACTGGATCTGGCGCGTATGCTTCATCGTGCGGGTCACCGGGTATACATCGCGGAGAGTGCGGGGCGCCATCTGTGCAGATTGTCCAGCACGGTGGAGCGGTGCTTTATTGTCCCATCTCCACGTCATGAAACAGAGAATTACTTGTTCGAAATGGAGGGTCTGGTTCAAGCATGGCAGATCGACTTGTTGATTCCGATGTGTGAGGAAGTTTTTTATATTGCTCAAGGAGCAGGGAGGCTGGGCGATCACTGCCGTGTACTTGTCTCGTCTTTGGAGCAACTGCACGAATTGCATCATAAATATGACTTTATCCAGCTTGCAGCATCGCTTGGTCTTTCGGTCCCGGATACCCGTCTGATCAACAGTCGGCAGGAATGGATGGAACTGCAGGCTGTTCTGGAAATGGAGGGGGAATGGGTATGGAAGCCCGTGTACTCCCGATTTGCCGCTAGAGTTCGTATGCCGATATCCTCCACAACAGCTTTTAATGGAGCAGGACCTGATCAGAAGGCATACGCAGATAAAATGAAGCAGCACCGTTTACAGTACGATCCTCCTGGTGACGAGGAAATATCCGCGGCTTCTCCTTGGGTTGCACAGGCCTATGTTGCCGGTCCAATGTTATGTACATACAGCGTAGCGTACGAAGGGCATATCGTTGCACATACCACCTATGAAAGCCGCTACCGAACGGGCAGCGTGGGGGCCAGTGTTTATTTCGAACATGTGGAGCATGAAGGAGTTTACAAGTGGGTAAGTCAATTTGTGCAGGCGACCGGGTTTAGCGGACAGATTGGTTTTGATTTTATCGAAACAGAGGACGGGCACTTGTATGCCATTGAATGTAATCCGAGGGCGACGAGTGGGATCCATTTGTTTCACCATGGAGACGAGTTGGTGCAAGCGCTGATTGCGCCTGATAAGCTAGTGAAAGAAGGAACAGTGGTCATCCCCAAGTTGGGCAGTAAAGCGATGCTGATGCTTCCGATGCTGGGAAGTGGATTGCAGCAACTCTTGCAGCCAGGCAGCTTGCGAGCATGGATGACCGCTTGGCGAGGAACGAGGGATGTAGTGTACCTGAGACATGATGCGAAACCTTGGTTTGAGCAATTCGCGGTTGTACTGTCCGCCTGGCGGCTGGCAAGGAAACATAAACTTTCGCTGACTGAAGCTTTGACTCACGACATAGAATGGAACGGTGAACAACGATGAATAGAGCATTGGTTACAGGAGCAACCGGATGTCTGGGCAGGCATCTGGCGATACGGCTTGCTGAGCAAGGTTGGGAAGTTACGGGTATGGGACGCCAGCAACAGCACGGTGCAGAGCTTGAGGCGGCAGGCATCCGATTTTATAACGGGGATCTACGGGATCAGGCGGCGGTGAATGAGGCCTGTTCGGGTCAGGATATTGTGTTTCACTGTGCGGCATTATCGTCGCCATGGGGGAAGTATCGGGATTTTTACAGCAGTAATGTGGAGGGCACACAGACTTTGGTGGATCGATGCATGAAAGGTGGCGTACAGCGATTCATTCATGTATCGACACCGAGCGTATATTTTAACTACAGTCCGCGATATGACATACACGAGAATGATCCTTTGCCCTCCAAACCAGCCAATCATTACGCAGCCACCAAGCGGCTTGCTGAACAAGTGGTTTGGCAGGCTCATGCCAATGGACTTCCATCGATCATGATTCGTCCCAGAGCCATATTCGGCCCGTACGACCAGACGCTTTTTCCCAGAATCGTTGCAGCCAACGCCAAATCAGGCGTGCCCATGATCGGAGGCGGACAGGCATTAATCGACCTGACTTGTGTGGATAACGTGGTGGATGCGCTGTTGTTATGCCGGGATGTCGGGGCTGAAGCGCTGGGCCATGCCTACAATATCTCCAATGGAGACCCGAGACCGTTCCAGGATTTGGTGAGCAGGTTGTTTGGAATGCTGGAAATGCCTTTACGCCGTCGGAATATACCCTACAGAGCAGCATACGGAGCAGCCGCAGTGTTGGAAGTTGCACACCGCTTGATTCCTGCGCTCGGTGAACCTCAACTGACACGGTATACCGTTGGCTCCTTATCCATCCCGCAGACGCTGGATATTACAGAAGCCCGGGAGAAGCTGGGGTACGTGCCTCGGGTGTCCATTGATGAGGGGTTACAACAATTTGCAGACTGGTGGAGGGCTGAATCATGCTGACAACCACATCGGTAAAACTTCATCTGGGCGCAGCAGGTTACTGCACGCATCCGGAGTTTCTGACGCTGCGTGGTGGACGGTTGCGTCCGGTGGCTTTTCCGGCAGGCTTTGCCTGCATCATTCACCCTGTACATGGTCCGATTCTGCTGGACACGGGATATAGCTCCCGTTTTTTCAAGGAAACTACACACTTGCCAAACGCACTGTACCGCCATATTACCCCTGTGGTATATCGTGAAGAAGACAGTGCGGTGCATTTTCTGGCCCGTATAGGGCTGAAAACTTCGGATATCCGGTACATCATCCTCTCGCATTTTCATGGGGATCATATCGCCGGTGTGCGGGATTTCCCGCAGGCGCAGCTGATCTATCTGCCAAGCGCCTATGACGCCGTGCGTTCCCTTGGCCCGATTGCAGCTGTTAAGGCAGGGTTCCTGTCCGGGCTGCTGCCAGAGGACTTTGATGCCCGCTCATTGCCTGTTACGAAGCAGCCGGTGCGATGGATGAGAGCGGGCGAGGATTTTCCTTTTTCCGAGGTATACGACATTTTCGGTGATGGCAGTCTGCTGGGAGTTGACGTATCTGGTCATGCGGAAGGCATGATGGGCATTTTGCTCGGTACAGAGGCGCATGACTATTTTCTGTGCGCGGATGCGGTGTGGTCGAGTCGTGCTTTCCAGGAACAACGCAGACCTCATGCGCTGGCTGGAATTATTATGTCAGATCGTCTGGCTTATCGAAGGAATTTTGACAGACTGGTGCAGCTGCATCAGCAGTTTCCGGCGATTCGGATTGTGCCCAGTCATTGCCGCGCGGCGTTGAATGCTTGGGGTACAGGGGCTGAGGATGTATGAGTAATACACTGCGTATTGTCTATCATTATTTACTTGCACGGGGATTGAGAAAATGGAAAACACGAGCGCAGCTTGAACGCTGGCAGGAACGCCGGATCATTCGGCAAGTGGAACGGGTTCGTGAAAAGTCACCATTTTACCGGGAGTGGTGGGGTGATGTTGATGCATCCAACTGGAGAAGCTTTCCGCTAATCGACAAAACGATCATGATGCAGCATTTCGATCGGCTCAACACGGTGGGCATTTCCAGGGACGAAGCGATGGCTCTCGCCGGGGAAAGCGAGGAAACGCGTAATTTCAAACCATCCGTTCAGGGCGTGACGGTAGGTTTGTCCTCGGGCACGTCAGGCAACCGGGGGGTGTTCCTGGTGAGTGATCAGGAGCAGGATGCGTGGACAGGGACAGTGCTGGCCAAGCTTCTGCCTGGCGGACTGTGGAAGCCTGCCAAGATCGCCTTTTTCCTGCGGGCCAACAGTAATCTGTATGAATCGGTGCAGCGGGGCAAGCTGCAATTTCAATATTTTGATCTGCTGGAGCGTGTCGATACTTTGGTTAAACGTATGGAAACATACCAACCCACCGTGTGGGTAGCGCCGCCCTCCATGCTGAGAATGCTGGCTGACGCCTATACGTTAGGCACATTGACCGCCGTACCGGACAAAATCATTTCGGTAGCCGAAGTGCTGGACCCGCTGGATCGCAAGGTGCTGGAGCATGTCTTTGGACAGACCGTTCATCAGGTCTATCAGTGTACGGAGGGGTTCCTGGGTGCAACCTGTCGCTTCGGCACTCTGCATTTGAATGAAGACATCGTTCATATTGAAAAAGAGTTCATTGATCCCCGCACCCGGAGGTTCGTGCCCATTATCACGGACTTCTCCAGAACCTCACAGCCGATTATCCGGTATCGGCTGAACGACATTTTGACGGAGGCGGCGGTGCCGTGTGCCTGTGGTTCTCCGTTTACGACCATTGAGCGGATCGAAGGACGCTGTGATGACACGCTTTATTTTCCACATCGACAAACGGGTGAAGCCGTACCTGTATTTCCGGACTTTGTTACGCGTGCGGTGATTGCAGCCTCTCCGGCGATCGAACATTATCGTGTTGTACAGCGAGGTAGCGGGACGCTGGAAATATCGCTTCGGCTCAGAGGAGGAAAAGGGATGCAGCAGGTTGAGGTTGATGTGCGGCGTGAGCTGATGAAGCTGGGAGCGCGGCTGGAATGTGAAGCACCCGAGATCAGATTTGTTCCTTATACGTTTGAAGCGGGAGTAACGAAGCTGCGCAGAGTGGAGAGACAGCTTGGGTAAAGCGTAATGCTGACACTGCTGATATGCACTGCTACATCCTGTGCCGGGAGCTGTGTGAGTATGTGGGGATGCTGAATCTACTGAGGGAAGAGGTGAAGCAGATGACAGAACAGGAGATACAGACAGAGGATGAACATATACGGGGCGAAACAGGATCAACAGTGAAAAGGTTGAAGGAAGTTGACCCGAACGCTCCGGTGGCGTTAATTACGGGTACATCAAGTGGATTCGGCATGCTTACGGCGATTACCCTTGCGAAGCAGGGATATCGTGTTGTGGCAACGATGCGTGATCTGAGTCGAAATACAGAGTTGGCAAGGCTGGCGGAGCAGGAGGGTATCTCGGATTGGTTACAGGTTATTCGTCTGGATGTGACCGATGCTGAATCGGTACAGGAGGCTGTTAAGACAGTACTTCAGAACAATGGGCGGATCGATATGCTGGTGAACAATGCGGGATTTGCGCTTGGCGGATTTATTGAGGAAGTAACCATGGACGATTGGCGTAGACAAATGGAAACGAATTTCTTTGGCGTAATTGCCGTTACGCGTGCGGTCCTGCCTGTCATGCGTGAGCAGAAGCAGGGATTAATCATCAATTTGTCCAGCGTCAGTGGATTGTCTGGTTTTCCGGGTTATGCGCCGTATGCTGCATCCAAATTCGCTGTGGAAGGTTTCACGGAAAGTTTGCGTCATGAGATGAACTCGTTTGGGGTTCGGGTTGTATTGGTAGAACCAGGTGCTTATCGCACACCCATCTGGAATAAAGGTTTGGGTGAAATTCACAGGAGCGATCATTCTCCCTATAAAGATAAGCTGGATGCGGTTCTTCGCTACTCCCAGCATGCTGGAGAGACTGCGCCTGACCCGCAAGAAGTGGCCGATCTGATCACCCGCATTGCACGGATGCGTGCACCAAAGCTTCGTTATGCGCTGGGCAAAGGCTCGCGTTTGCTTATTATCGGCAAATGGCTGCTTCCATGGAAATGGCTGGAGTGGATGATTGCGCGTGGACTGAAATAGGACCCTCTAAAAACACTTTAAAAACACTGGAGGACTTTCACATGAAAATCGCTTTTGTTTTGTTTGATGGTTTAACTTTCCTTGATTTTGCAGGATTTTATGATGTGACCAATCGGTTGAATTTCTTTGAACAAACCAAAGGCACAACGTGGGAAACATGTGCGATGACAGATCAGGTTACGGACGAATCAGGCCTAACGTTGAAGGTGGACCGGGTGAAGCCTAATTTGGCGGAATATGATCTCGTTTTTGTACCTGGTGGCATGGGAACGCGGAAGCTTCGATTCGATGAGGCTTTCATAGGGTGGCTTCGACAGGCTGAGAATGTTCCGCTGAAGGTGTCCGTGTGCACAGGCTCTCTGCTCATGGGGGCGGCAGGTTTTTTATCAGGTAAAAAAGCAACGACGCATCCCAATGTCTATGATTTGCTTGAGCCTTACGTAGATGAGGTCATTCAAACCCGGATTGTGAAACACGGAAATGTAATTACAGCCGGAGGGGTAGCGACGTCGATTGATCTTGGAATCTATGTCGTAGGTTTGCTTGCAGGCCAGG
This sequence comes from Paenibacillus sp. NPDC056933, assembly GCF_042674385.1. Taxonomy (NCBI): domain Bacteria; kingdom Bacillati; phylum Bacillota; class Bacilli; order Caryophanales; family Paenibacillaceae; genus Paenibacillus; species Paenibacillus sp. NPDC056933. The sequence continues at coordinate 1,010,175 of NZ_JBHUQN010000001.1, forward strand.
AAGCCGCAGCGAATGTGAAGCTCCAGATCGATTATCCTTATGTGATGCAGGGAGTGGTTGAAGAATGAATGAAAGTCAACAGGAGAACGTGTTCATCCTTCGCAATATACACAGAGATGAGGCAGAACAGTATTGGCCTTTGCGGCTGGAAGCACTGAAAAACCATCCGGAAGCCTTCGGGGCTTCATTTGAATTGTCGATTCAGCTTCCCATGAGTGAAGTCCAGGAACGTATACATAATGAAGCTGATGATTACATTCTGGGGGCTTTCACAGAAGAAGGCATCCTCGCAGGAACGATGGGATTCAAACGGGAACATGGTCTTAAGCTAAGGCACAAAGGATACATCTGGGGAGTCTATGTTTCACCACTATATCGTGGATGTGGACTTGCTTCCCGATTGCTCCGCGAAGTGTTGGATCGGGGCAGGGAACTGGAAGGCATAGAGCAAATCAATCTCAGTGTGGTTACCACAAACGAGTCAGCAAGGCGATTGTATGAGCAGTATGGATTTGAAACCTATGGCATTGAGCGTAATGCGCTGTTCGTTCAGGGAAAAGGCTACGATGAAGCGCATATGACGTACTTTTATACTGATTGTTTGAATGAGAGTGTTGAGCATGTTAAATAAGGTGGTGACATATGACGGACACGGTTCAGCTTGAACTTGACGGCATTTCTTTTGAGTTAAAAGAACCTCATTCATTCGAGTGGATCACGCGCTTGGGTACCGTATTTTGTGTGTTTGATCAGCAGGATTCCGGTAATTTGTCCTTTGGTGTTCTGGGTCAGGACGGAGAGAGGTACTTCGTGAAATATGCTGGAGCACGCACGATCCATGCAAATAGTTCAGGGAGCCCTTCCCAAGCAATTGACAATCTGAAATCATCCGTTTCAATATATGAAGATTTGGCACATGACACATTAATTCATTTAAAAGACCATTTTGCAACGGAACATGGCTACGTCTGTGTACTCGATTGGGTGGAAGGGGAATGTCTGCATTCCCACTGGGATTATCCACCGCCAGCCAAATATGAGGACCCTCGTTCGCCGTATTATCGTTTCAGACAGCTCTCGGTAAAGACACGCATTCGGGCGATGGAGCAAATTCTGGATTTCCATATTGAAGTGCAGCAGAGAGGATATGTGGCCGTTGATTTTTACGATGGCAGTTTGATCTATGATTTTGACAAACAAACGATGAAAATATGTGATATTGATCTGTATCGAAAGGGTTCTTTCATGAATACGATGGGACGGATGTGGGGTTCATCCCGCTTTATGTCTCCTGAGGAATTTGAGTTGGGTGCGCCAATGGATGGGGTCACGAATGTGTTCAATATGGGAGCAATGGCTTTCTCACTGCTTGGTGGAGAGCTGGATCGTTCGTATGCCCGATGGGATGCCGGAGAAGCATTGTACCAGGTGGTTGTTCGTGCGGTTAATCCAGATCGTACTCAGCGATATGAGTCGGTTACAGAATTAAGTGATGCTTGGAAAAAAGCTGTGATGCAGGATAAATAAGCTATATTGGATCGTTGTATGGCTCGTAAAATTCTCACGTATATTACACATTCGCAATTGCGCAATCTTCATTCGTATCTGGAAGGGATATACCGTATAATGGAAATTAATGAGGGGGTGCTTGTTAATGTGCAGATACGCCATGTCAGGACCGTACAAAGACATTTATGCCTGTTTTGATCGTGATAAATCACCAAACAAACCTCCTGGCATGATTTGACTGCTGCAGGGTTAAGAAAATGGATATGCTTGAATTTCTGCAAAGGATGATTCGGTAAATATGAAGAGCTTGTCCAACATTTTACCCATGGATATGATGAAAATACAGGCAGATACATTGTATATGATGGACGACCAGCACCGTCTTTTAAGCATTAACGAACCGGATGGCGGGCAGGCTCCAGCCTTATTTATTGGAATAACTTCTGCCGGGCAATGTTCCTATTATCATGAGCAGTTGCCATCCAATCTGATTAATGAGCTTGGCTGTGACGCTGAGCTTCCGCTTGATATTTCGAAGCTGATTCAAAGGGTAGGGACTTTCAGGCCAGTGAAGAGTGTATGGATGGGCCCGGCTTATACATTTCCCGAGAAGTGTGGCGAATGGCATCCAAATGTTCAGCTTATAGGTAATCATTGTACCTTTCGGCTGGAAGAGCATTTTCCTGAATTAATAGAACAGCTGCATGAGAAAATGCCTGTTGCCGCTTATGTCATTGAGGATTCGGCTGTCGCTGTATGTTGTTCAGCCCGTGTATCCGCACAGGGGGCTGAGGCGAGTCTGTATACGGCACCTAGTTTCAGAGGACAGGGGTATGCAGCAGAGGCGGTAAAGTGCTGGCAGGTTCATGTTAAAGAGAGCGGGCGAATTCCGATCTATAGTACATCATGGGATAATATAGCTTCGCAGACGGTTGCCCGGAAGCTCGGACTCATCCAGTTTGGTGTGGATTTCAGCATCACGACGTCGTAGGGGCAGGAGTGATTCCATGAATCGTAAACATATTGCAAGTGGTATAGTGATACTATGTACAGCATGGACGTTGGCAGCATGCTCGAATCAGGCAGAAAGTCAGGACGTAACCTGGAAGATTGAAAGCAACCTTCAGCAAATCGTGAACGGTCCTGAGATGACTCTGACCAGCAGTAATCCAGGTGATTATATTGCTGCTAACACAGAGGCGTATGTTCAGATTCTGGATACTGGTGAAGAGGGGCTGAACGTCCTGATTCAGCAGTTGGAGTCAAGCTTGAACGACGGGCTGAAGGAATGGGTCATGGCTCAGGCGAGTGTGGAACTGCTTGGAGCACACAATCCGGTGGAAAACTGGCAAAGTGGCAAAGACTGGCTCAGACAGTATAAAATGAATGTAGAATAACATAACTCACCTCCAGTCATCATGAGCAGGAATGAGAGGTTCCAGGAACCCGAAAGAATACACGTATAGAGGTGAAACCCTTGAAGAAGAAAATTGCATTTTTTGACTCGGGAATCGGTGGTTTAACCGTCTTGCATAAGGTTTTGCATCAATTCCCTGAAGAACAGTTTCTGTATTATGCAGATACACTGCATGTTCCTTACGGGACCAAGTCTGCGGATGAGGTTAGAGGGCATGTTTTCGATTGTGTGGAGGCTATTGTTCAGGAAAATGTGCAAGCGATCGTGATAGCCTGTAATACAGCAACGAGTCTGGCTGTGAAGGATTTGCGTGCCAAGTACGATATCCCTGTCATCGGGATGGAACCCGCTGTGAAACCGGCAGTGGAAATGAATCGGAAAAGCGGCAAAAGAGTACTTGTATTTGCTACAGCCCTGACCTTGAGTCAAACGAAATATCATGAATTGGTATCCCGAGTGGATGATCATCACAGCGTGGATTCCATTCCGCTGCCTGAACTCGTGGAGTGGTGTGAGCAGCTGGAATTTGACCCGCAGAAGATTGCAGCGTATTTCCGCCTAAAACTCGCTGATCTTGATCTGAATTTATACGGTACCGTTGTACTGGGCTGCACGCATTATCCGTTCTACACATCCATTCTTCGATCGGTTCTGCCCAATCATATCCAAATTATTGATGGCAGTACGGGGACGGTTAACCGCTTGAAGCAGCTTCTTGGATTGGGCAATCAGACGGGTGCGAATACAGAACAGCAAATTACATTTCTGAGTTCGTCTGGTCGTGCGGAAGACTTGGAAAATATGAGCATCGCGCTCCGTTATCTGGAGATACAACATTCCTTGTAAGTTAAACGAGAGGAGGTGAGGTAAACGGCTATGGAGTCTGTTTATCTTATTCGTCACGCCAAAGCAACAGGACAAAAGCCGGAAGACGGACTTACAGACGAAGGACTTCGTCAGGCAGAGGAGCTTGCTGAGAGGCTGGCAGCGCACCATATCGAATACATCGTGTCCAGTCCATGGAAAAGGGCCCTGCAGACCGCTGCACCACTGGGCAGAGTCGCCCTTCAACATATACATACGGATGAACGTCTTCAGGAGAGGGTTCTGAGTACCCTTCATCTGGATAACTGGTTGGATGTGCTGGAACGTACATATACCGACGAGGATTGGACAGAAGAAGGCGGGGAGTCTACGCGCTTCGCTACAGCGCGGGGACTTGAGGTGCTGGGGGAGCTATGGAATCGATCGGAACGCAGTTCTGCGGTGATCACACATGGCAATATGTTATCCCTTTTGCTTCGCAGTTACGATGCATCCTTTGGATTCGAAGATTGGAAGAACCTCACCAATCCTGATGTATATGTCATGAAAAAACAGCCTGGGGATGATACCTCTTACAGCATTCGCCGTATATGGCCAGATTAAATTTAAAGAGAGTGTTCCAGCGACAGTGATGATCGGCTAGAACACTCTCTTCCATTTATACAATTATGGTCTACAATACGGCAATGATTAACACGACCCATCCAGCCAGGAACGCTACTCCGCCCAGAGGTGTGATGGCTCCCAGTTTGCGGACACCTGTTACGCTCAGTACGTACAGGCTGCCCGAGAATAGAAGAATACCGGCAAATAACAGCCATCCGGCGAGCAAAATGAGAGAAGCTTGATCCTGTCGATCAGCGAGCAGTCCAAGCAGGATGATCCCAAGTCCGTGAACCAGGTGATACTGGACGCCGGTCTCATATATTTTGATCATGTCAGCAGACATTTTGCGCTTGAGCGCATGTGCACCAAAGGCGCCCAGGGCAACAGCAAGAAACATCATGATACTTCCGAGTATAACCAGGGTCTGCATGTGTCTTGTCTCCTTTTAATTGGGTATTAAGCAGTACAGCAGGATGTCTGCCTGTTGTTACGATTACAGCTTGCGCAATCGGATACGCTGAATGGAATGATCGGCTTCCTTTTTCAAAATCAGTCGGGCTCGTCCTTTGGTTGGCAAGATGTTTTCGTGCAGGTTTTTGGCATTGATATCTTTCCAGATCTGACTTGCCATAAGTACAGCTTCTTCTTCTTCCAGATTGGCAAAACGGCTGTGGAAGAAGGAATTCTTATTCTGAAATGCTGTATTTCGCAGCAACTTGAAACGCTCAATGTACCAGTGGCGTATATGATCCTCCTCGGCATCGATATAGATGGAGAAGTCAAAAAAGTCACTGACGAGCAGCGGGGTTTCCTTCTTGACCTGGAGCACGTTAATTCCTTCAATAATGAGGATATCGGGTTGACAGATGGCCTTTTCCTCACCTGCAATGACATCGTAGGCAAGATGGGAATATACGGGAGCCATCACTTCAGGTTTGCCTGATTTGACGTCACCCATGAATTGAATAAGGGATTTGATATCATAACTTTCCGGGAATCCCTTCCGGTTCATGATGTTTTTCTCTTGCAGCACAGCATTGGGATACAGGAAACCATCTGTAGTAACCAGATCCACCTTGGGACGTCCTTTGCCTCTGGCAAGCATAGCCTGGAGCAGGCGGGCCGTTGTGCTTTTGCCTACGGCAACACTTCCCCCAATGCCAATGATATAGGGAGCGGGGTGTGCTTCTTTTTTTATAAAAGAGGCCGTTAAACGATTCAGCTCTCGTGAAGCTCTTGCATATAAGTTAATAAAGTGGGTAAGAGGTAGATAAATATCCTCAACTTCTTGAATGGATACCTCTTCATTTAATCCCTTTAGCTGTTCCAATTCCGCTTCCGTTAGTGGAAGAGTGGTCTGATGTTCCTTCAAGTCAGCCCATTCCTTGCGGTTAAACTCGATGTAAGGAGAGTATAAATTCATGAGATCCCGCTTTCTGTATGTAATGTTATGTTGGCACAACCTTTAGTGTACCAAATTTCAGGGAACTGACAACACTTTTACCTTGATGGCACCCTTGTATATTCCCTGAAAGTTGAATGAAAAGCAACTTATAGGAAAGTTTAAACCAATTTATGTTAAAGTCAACGTATACCATGCGGAAGGGTGACAGCAAATGATCGTATATGAGAGAGAGCATGATTTTGTTTTGACCGCGCAGCATGAGCATGGACTAGTAGCCGGAGAAATGGCTTCCCATTGGAAAACGGAGTTGCTCGCCGATGCAGCGCATCGGGAAGAACTGATTATTGCTGCAAGAGAGCATGATCGGGGATGGATTGAACTGGATGCTGCTCCTTTCTGGAATGATTATAGTCAGACACCGTATTCGTTTCGTGATTTTCCGCTGCGTCCGCGATTTGTATTTTACCGTAAAGGCATTGAAGAAGTGCGTGAGAAAAACCTGTACGCCGGGTTGTTATGCAGCATGATGTACACGGAGTTGTTTCAGAACAATCTGGGTGCGAACGCGCATGATGATGAAGACATCAGGGAGTATCTGAACGTTGAACGGGAGTATCAGTTAAGCTGGGAACAGCAGCTTGGTGATCGTGAGGCATTGAAACAAAGGCTGAAAAGTGATGTGGAAATCATGCTTTTTTGTGACCAGCTGAGTCTGTTTCTCTGTATGGAGGAACCTGGAACACCTGCTGCGCGGTATGATTTCTTTGCCGATGGACTCGGTTGTACCTTTGATGCGTGTTCAAGACAGCCGATTCAGGCGGAATGGCTCTCCAACGAGAAAGTAGGGATATCCTTTGTGCCGTTTGACGAAGACTTTACCGTTACTATGCCTTACAAATCGGTACCGAAAGCGAGCATTCGCAAGTTCGGTATGCTGCAGGCATATCGCCGAGCGGAGTGGAAAGAACGCCGGGTATTGATTACAGGCATGAGCTGAAACGTGTGCATATCCCAATGCTTCGGGACACAAGAAACAAGCATATCCAAAAAGGCGGGCTTCCGAAATTTCTGGTGTCCGTCTTTCGTATGTGTTTATATCGAAATGGATGAATTTGCAGATAGTTAGGAAAGTTAAGATGGATTTGGAATAGAGATGGAGCAGGAAAATCTATCTACGTACCAGAAGTGTTAGAGTACAACGAAGTATTTAGCTTAATTCAACGAGTACACAAGAACTGTAGATAAGGCAACTGGGAGGATAAACATGGACACTAGAACTGAGATTTTAACGATGTGTATGGTATGGGACAAGCGGAAGGACCAGGTACTATTAATGAATCGACCGAACCGAAAAGGATTTCCGGGATATATTGCTCCTGGAGGGAAAGTTGATTTTCCGGAAAGTATTGTGGATGGTGCGGTGCGAGAAGTTAAAGAGGAAACAGGACTTATGGTGAAAGAAATTACATATAAAGGTCTTGATGAATTTTGTGATCCAGAGCAAGGATTGCGTTATATGGTATTCAACTACGTGGCTACTTCTTATGAGGGGGAGCTATTGAGCGAGCCGCCGGAAGGCGAACTGTTGTGGGTGTCTTTAGGACAGGCGCTTGAGTTGCCTATGCAGGAATGGTTTGCAGAACGTTTCCCGCGATTTTTTCAAGCAGGTACGTTTGAGCGGAGTGTGATCTGGGAGAAATCAACCGGACGTACACTAAAAGAGACGTTTAAGGTGTATAGCGACTCGGTTCTTGAACAGAGTGAAGTTAAATAAGTTAAACCACTCATTAGGAAGAAGAATCATCGGATACCAGCAAGCGCTGGAAGGATACATTGCGGCGACGAATACACAACCAATGTTTTGGTTGCAGGCAGTAACGGAGAATGGAGATTAGTCCACAAGCATTTAAGCAAGGGTGTTTAACAGTAGAAATGGATCGTTGGCTGTTGTAAAGGATTATGACTTGAATAAAGCAAATGAGAGAGGCATCAAAAAGGTCTCACATTGTTTATCCAATTCTATATATTTATATCCAGATATTATGATATAATGAAGTTTGCTATTTTTATAGGAGGTGACTTGCTGTATGAAAATCACATTTCGTGACACGTTGGAAGGAGTAGGCCCAGACCAGCTTGGCGGACGTTTTTTTGATGGTTGGCCCAATCCTCCATCTACGCCTACTTTTCTGAAATTACTGGAACAGTCTTATGCTGTTGAACTGGCTGTTGATGAGGACACAGGGAATGTAGTGGGCTTTATTCAGGCGATTTCGGACGGTGTTCTTAGTGCATACATTCCGTTATTGGAAGTGCTGCCGGAGTATCAGGGTAAGGGGATCGGAACGGACCTCATCAAGCGTATGTTCAATCGCCTTAGCGGTCTCTACATGATTGACCTCTTGTGTGATGCCGAGCTCCAGCCGTTCTACGAGAAACAGGGTATGCATAAAGCATCTGGTATGGTGATTCGTCATTATCAAAATCAATCCGGTGCGGCGAATAGCTAATAGATTGGGAAATAGACTGTTGGATTAAAATTTGGATCAATTCAATCTAACCCGAGGTTTTGTAAAGAAAAATCTGAATGTCGACCAAACATTTGTATCAGGAAGATTGTTATTTATTTGGAGATCTAGCCATACATAGGCTTCTGCAAACGGGCAGGAATGAATATTGTACGATGAAAAGGTGGAGATTGTTGTGAAATTGTCGTTCCGGATTCTGGACTGGGAAGAAGAAAAACCTTATGAACTTTTACTGATGGCGGATCCGTCCAAAGCCATAGTTGACGAATATTTGAGTCGCGGTGTTTGTTTTATCGCTGAGTATGAAGGAGAAATGGTGGGAGAGTTTGTTTTATTGAAAACGCGTCCAGAGACGGTAGAGATTGTGAATATTGCCGTACAGGAGGAATTACAAGGTCAGGGCGTTGGTAAACACATGATCAAGGAAGCGATAGAAGCGGCACGCAGGCTCGGTTGTAGAACAGTAGAAATCGGGACAGGCAACTCAAGTTTTCATCAGTTAAAGCTGTATCAGCGCTGCGGTTTTCGCATCATAGGAGTTGATCGGGATTTCTTTGTGAAACATTATGAAGAAGAGATTATAGAAGACGGTATTCGCTGCGTGGATATGATCCGTTTGGCACTGGACCTGGAAACCGTTGCAGAGGAGAACAAGAAGTGAAAATATATCGGCTTAAACCAGAGGAACGTCGCGACATCACCGCTTATGGCAGCGAGGGAGCAGAGATCACGCCGATACTCCGAAGTACAACAGCTTGCCACGTAGCCCAACTGAAACTGTCTGCAGGAGGAAGTGTAGGTTTGCATCCAGCTGTAGGCGAGCAGGTGTTTCTGGTGCTCGAAGGGGAAGGTTGGGTGGAAGGTGAGTCAGGCGAACGGGTAGCTGTCCGATCAGGAGAAGCTGCGTATTGGACTAACGGAGAGAATCACCAATCTGGCTCGAACAAAGGACTAACCGCATTGCTGATTGAAGGTGAAGAACTAATTGTTCGGTTATCGCTAGAGGCGGAAGACTCTTAGATAGGGGCTGATGATTTGAGTGTCTGGGTCATTGTTATTATTATTGGGGCGATATTTACTCCATCGTTCTATCAGATGAATAAGCGTATTCGTAGATTGGAAGAGCAAGTTAGGCATCTTTCAGACGAGAGGAGGAACCTTTAAGTGGATCGGTACACACATATGGGGGTATATGGTTTAGTCACCTGGGAGCAAAAAGTTCTGTTAGTTCATAAGGCGAGAGGAGCCTATATGGGGAAATGGGATTTGCCTGGAGGAAGGTTGGAGTTCGGCGAGCAACCGGAGACTGCACTACATCGTGAGTTCGAAGAGGAGACGGGCCTTTCCAATCTACAATTGGTGATTCGTTCTGCGGAGGCGAATGTACTGGAGTGGATTTACCAAGGCGAGCCGGAAGAGCTGCACCATATTGGGATTTTGTACGATGTATATTTGACAACCGAAAGTCGGCCTTATGAGATCAAAAGGGAACCGGATGGCGAGGATTCACTGGGCGCACAATGGTTTACTATGGAAGAGGTCGGAGCGTTATCATTGACGCCATTTGCAGAGTATATGATTAACAATAGCGATGTGTCAGGGTCAGCCGGTAACAGTATCGAATGAACAATTTTAATAGAGCCTATTCTGATTTTGGATTTTAGGACTGTTCAAATGGTGTGGAATCGTTTATTCTGTGATAGATAGATTACAATTTTTTCAACTGAATAGGACTGACACCTTAAAGCATAAGGCTATGAATCTGCGGATTCGTGGCCTTTTTTTGTGTTTTTACAGGTGAATTGGGTCTTTGGAAGGGGAGGTTGCATGCCTTGTCGTGATGGGGATTGCTGAAAAATAATACCAATAGCCTAGTTTTGCATGGTAGAATATTGATGATTATGACAAATTTAGGTTTTGGTTTGAAGAGTAGTACGAGTGCTGAAGAAGCAGAAGTTTGCCCCGTTACTATAAGGTACATAGGAGAGTGAGTAGATTGAAGAAACAGATGAGATTAGCTGATAGGAAATCAAAAAGGAATGTGTTGATCGTCGGTTTGTTGACGACGGCTTTGATGGCAGGAACGCTGCTGACTACTGGAACCATGGGTCTGGTGTCTACTGTGGATGCTGCTACAAGCACGAATGAAGCGGGCACAACAGCTTCTGCGCTTACCAAGTTCAAAGATATCAAAGGGCACTGGGCGCAAGCTACAATTGTCAAAGCCTATGATAAAAATCTGATTTCCGGTTATCAGGACGGTACGTTCCGCCCCAATGCCAAAATCACCCGTGGTGAGTATGCCACGCTTCTCAGTCGTGCAACCAGCTTGGAAAAGGTACAAGGCGAAAATCCTTTTGCTGATCTCAAAGGACACTGGTCTGAATCGGCTGTTACACAGTTGGTAGGACAAGGGTTTATTAATGTTGGCGATTATTCGAAAGGATTCAATCCCAATGCCGAGTTGACACGCTACGAGATGATGAAATGGATTGCGAACGGATTGATCAAGTCGGGAACCAGTTTCCAGGATGCTTTTGACGATACCAAAGCTACATTGTTACCTACTCCTGAGGTGAATCGGGGTACGATTCGTGCGGAGCAGATTCCTTATCTTGCGCTTGTTCGTGGGACAGGCATTGTCGGTGGATTTGAGGACGGTTCATTAAAACCTGCTGATCCAACAACGCGAGCTGAAGTGTCTGCCATTTTGCTGCGTTATATGGATGTGGAAGGTACGGATGCGGGGAAGTACAGTGATCTGAATGAAATGCGTGAGGTTGGCACGACGGGCACGAATTTAACGACGATTAGTAATTATTTTTATGCCAAAAATTCTGTTACAGTTAGTGACCTATCTCAGGGGAACATAAAATTATCTAACAATTCAGGAGTGCTCAAATTTCATAGATTTATAGTAGTGAAAGTTCAAAATGGTAAATCTCAAGGAGTTTATAATAAGCTTTTCGTGGAACCTAAAATTGCTACGGGTGATTATTATTTAACGTTTGCTGACTTATCTTTCACATCAAACACAGAGAAAACAGATTTAATCACCTATAGCAGTGGTTTGAATAATGGGTTGTTGAAATTTAGACGACTAGACTTAGACTTTGCAAAAAAGAACGGATTCAATACCATTCCTAACAGTCCTAAAGAACTTATTACTAAAGGTAAAGAAGTTAGGTTCTGGACGAGGTCATCTTTAGATTTCAAAAATGGAACTTACCATATCACTTCTGAGAATATAGGAGAATTGAAAATACAAAATATGTACTACTAGTGAGGTGATTATACTTCTATGAATAAACGAATGCGGATGCCCGTATTCAATTGGTCCAACACATTAGTTGTATTATTCATCATAAGCTTTAGCATGGCAGGACTATCGATGAATTACATTGTGTACGCTGAAAACGATCCATACGGTCCGAAGTCAATGAAAAGTCCGCTTTTAAAATCTATTCAAGCTGAAAAAACAATTGGTACACCTGGCGTTTACTGGTATCAAACTGATGATGGAAGATTTAGAGCAGATCACAGTGGTGGTCCTACATATTCTAATAATGATGGGGATTGTACCACCCCTTATCCCGCTTTAAAGGAAGTCCCTGATAGTGTTGACTTCTCACGTTGGCCAGCAGTTTCTTGGCCCCAATATAACGGGAATAATCTGTCGGCTTCGAGTTTCAAGGAAGTTAAAATCAAGAGTGTAGAGTATCAAACAAGTTTTGAACAAGAATCGTATACAGGGGTCGGGAGAACGGTAATTACACCTCCAAGCACAATAGTTGGGATCCGGACTCTAACTGGTGGAAGCCACGAATGGACTCAGAATGACCCTTTTGAAAATGGTGGACGAACAACAGCGGGCTGTATTAAACATAAAGTTGCATATTTTACCCCAATGGACATCATCTGGGAAGGGGATCTTGAAGAAGAAAAGGAAATTGACGTAACCCCAGATTCCACTCTAACGGTTGGACAAATCAAACAGATGGAAGCCAAAGTTAAGACGAAAAACTACGGTTCTACACAGTGGAGTGAAGGTATCGACGTAAGTCGGCGTGAAGCCGAGACCACTTGGTGGTCGTCCGACCCGAGCATTGTAAGTATTGAACCAAAAACAGGAATGGTTAAGGCTGAGAAGCCGGGTACTGCCTTTGTACGTGCGATCTGGAACAATGGGACCTATCTCATCTCGGATACCGCCGACATTACGGTGACGTCCGAGCCGGGACTTACAGTGAATCTGCCAAACGCCTGTAAAACAGATACGTCCACATCGCTGCAAGCCAAAGCTATCCTGACCAAGCCAGACCTTTCCGTTCATGAGCTTACCGCTCATTCCAAACTGACCTGGCAAAGCTCCAATTTAGCAGTAGCGACCATAGGAGCAGATGGGAAAATGACGATCAAGGGCATCGTCGGCAGTACCACTATCACCGCGCGATTTTTGGACCCTGCCCAGCAGTTGGACGAACAAGGGATGCAGGTGCTTGAGGTGAAGGATTGCGCAGGCAACGGAGGTGACGGGGGAACTGATCCAGGTAATGGGGGTAGCATTGTGGGTTGCCCAGTGACCATCAGTCCTCCTAGTAAAGGAACTTTAATTGAATCAGCCGTCATGGACCCTTCCGTGCGAGGTGTGCTGAAGGCCGATGATCGGGGATCTGAGAAGTTTGATGTCACCCGCGGCATCCCGACTTCTGAAGATCTCTATGCAAATGTCATGGCTAAAGGATACTTGTTCCAGCACCGTTGGGTGAACATGACGGGAACAGTGACTTATACAGTCAAGGTGAAAAAGAATTATCACAAAACATGGACAATTCCTGGCAGACCCTCGACGGGACCGAATGATCCAGGCACACCCCCACAACCTAAGCAACTCGACGTTCCAGTGGAAAAACCAATGCAGATCGTCCGACAATATAGTTACTGGCAAATTGAAAATCTGGAAGTGTACAAGCTCAATCAGGCTACGGTATCCAACTATGCCCTTGGTGGGTATGGAGAGACGGTAACTCTTACCCCAAATGGGTATACTCAACCAAGTTTGCAATCAGCTAATGACGATGCGGTGACCGCACATGTGAAACCTGCACCTTGCAAGGAAATTGACCTGGGCACAGAAGCAAGATCGGGTGGTGACAGTGAGCCGCCTACACCTGATGAAACGTCATTGTTTCAATCCAAAGCGGAAACGGAGGTCAAAGAGAACACTGTAAATAATGACAAGGTCGTGTTTAATGGCGCCACTGTGATGGATCCTGCTCCGATGGATAAGAGTGCTCCGCGACCTGGGACAATTCCGCAGCCGGGCATGATCGGTGACAGTGTGCTGTACCAAAATCGTCTAACCATTCAGAATATACTGGTCAACAAGGCGAACCAACCGACAACGGGCGAAATCGCCTATGGTTTGATTCCTGGCAACATTAAAGGTGGCCAAGATCAGAAGTTTTCTGTTCAAGGGATTAATTCTGTCACGGTGCATACACCTGTCGTTAACTACGCCTGGGTGTCTGATGATCAGCCGCATAACCAGAAAAAAGTGCCTGATCTGACCAGCGCGGCGCTTATTTTGGAACGACCGTTTATCGTACGCATCCCGACCTCAGGACAGCATCTGAACGTGAACAGTTATCCGGGTTATGGCAATAGAGACTATGCCAAGTATTTTCGCATCAAGCAGATTCGTTTTCCCTTTGATGTCTATAACGCGGATAGAAGTCAGTTCATTCCAGCCAAGACCTGGGTTGACATTCCGATCAATCAGCTGGATACCGTTTTCTATCTTCCCGTATGGGTGGATGAAGGAAACTACCGAGTTGAATTTCGGAATATTGCGGAAAATGCTCCCTCGACGTTCACCGAGCAGCAGGATGCCAACACCAATCTGAGCCATCATGTTGCGGCAGATACGGTTCCGGTGGAAGTTATTGGGAGGTTGTATGATTTTCAAGTTACGGATATCGCCGATTATAATTGGGAGAACGTGTTTCGCCAGCAGCTCGGGAGTTCAGAGCCGACAGGGGTGAGCTACTGGACAGGACTTAACAGTATTGATGGTGATCCGCGAGGTAATCTGGCACCATATGTGTTACCTGCTCGTCCTGGCAGTCACCCTGTACAGGGTTTCAGCAATGTAGCGGTGAAAACGGGTTACCATGTCAAATTCGACTTGAAAACAAAAGGCAATATGTTTGGCAAACAGGATGGCGTTCGAATTACACCAACGTTCTATTTTGTAAGCAAAGACGGCTCTTCCAGACAAGAAGTCGATTTATATTACCACCGCGGTCAAGAACGACTTATTCGTATAGGATCGGAACAGGATTTGGAGAAACGGTATGTTGTCCTGAACTCGAGGTTGCGCAATGTACCCGGCACGGAATTGGGGGATACAGCGCGTTATCAGTATACTTATGAAATGACAGCCGATGAACGCAACCAGAGTGCGCTCGCTGATTATATGGTTCGGTTTGTAGATCAAACCTCTCACCAGAAAACGTGGGTAGGCCGCTATGATTGGATGATCCTGCCCGCTTCCATTCGTACACTGATTGGACCAAAGACGGCCATTCCTTCTGGTGTTAGTGTGGACCGAGCGAATGCGGCTATCCAGCGTTGGTACGGGGAATACAGCTTGCCTGCAGATGTTTACGCCGTGCCAAAGGGAACAAATCTCGAAACGTTCGCCGGACAAAATCAACTGGATGAAAAGGCTTCTGTATTTCTGAAGGACGGCTATATCGTTGTCAACTTTAATATGGAGACACTTCGGAATGGAAGTACAGAGGCTCCACACCTGCAATACATTTACGCTCCACTGATGAATCAGTGGCAGATGGAAGGTTTCAACGATAGTCCAGTAGACAGTCAAGGCAGAACTTGGCCCCTGAAGGATGGTGATGTGGTCTTTTACCACGCAGATCAGTCCAGCCGTAACGATTTTCAGTCTCAGGTGCCACATTAAGATAGACATCATCGCTGATTAAATCATGTATGAGATGTAAAGACTGTCAGCCTAAATAAAACAAGTCAAAAAGAAGCCGCCTGGATGCTTTTACGCATTACAGGCGGCTGTTGGTTTATAACATTGAATTGTAATAAATACCTATTTTTTTGTTGAATATCAAGCCAAATGGTTAATATTTAACTTGACGGTTTGTTTTTGTTCATAATAGACCACAATTCTAATGAAGGGAGGCTACAAAGAGAATTCTTTTTGCACCTGAAATGCTCCAATTATTCGATTCATCTAATTTATGCATCAATTGGACTAAAAATAGGAAATGCTCCTGAGCGCAAAAGTTTATAGAATAGATATTAGAACACGGACTTCAATGGATAACATTGAGGAAGGTGTAACCTTCGAACGGATAAGGACAGTATTCGACATCTGTGCGACGGTATATATAATCATCGTATAACTATGATTTTGAAAACGCAGACAAACCTTGACGGGAGCGTCGGAACAACGTTACTACCACCAACAGCACGATTATTGGACTTCATGAAAAATTTAGCTTAAAATGTTGAACGAACGCAAATTACGGCTTAGTCAATGATTTCCGTCAAAAACTTATGACTAAATCAAGACGGAGGGAACGTCGATGACGATCGAGGAAGGCAACAAGAAACCCTGGGAAAGTTACTATGGCCCCAATATGGGATACGTACAGGAACAATATGAATTATATTCCCAAGATCCAGGTGCAGTGACACCGGCTTATCGGGAATTATTTGAACAATGGGGTGCTCCGCCGATGTCTGGCAAGGATGCACATACAGCCTCGTATTCTGGCAACGCCCAAAAGGCTTCCGGAAGCGTGGATATTCAATTATTACAGAAAGCGGTTACAGCAGGGAAACTGGTTATGAATATTCGTACCTATGGTCACCTTGCGGCCGATATTGATCCACTAGGAATCAGTGAAGATTCAGATACTTCTTTGCTGGAACCGAAGCATTTTGAATTAAATGAAGAAGATTTGAAAGCTCTGCCCGCTTCCCTGATCTGGGAGGGTGCAGATGGACAGACTGTGACAGGATTGGATGCCATCCAGCGCCTGCGGCAAATATATACGGGTCCTATCGCTTATGAATTCAGCCATGTGCATGAAGTTCATGAGCGGGAGTGGTTGAACCGCCGTGCAGAATCTCGTACTTCGCCGGCACCGCTTAATCCAGAGGAGCGTAAGGCTTTGCTGGAACGTTTGGTTGAAGTAGAGCAATTTGAAGATTTCCT
Organism: Paenibacillus sp. NPDC056933; assembly: GCF_042674385.1. Lineage (NCBI taxonomy): Bacteria > Bacillati > Bacillota > Bacilli > Caryophanales > Paenibacillaceae > Paenibacillus > Paenibacillus sp. NPDC056933. The sequence goes on from NZ_JBHUQN010000001.1 coordinate 1,026,722, forward strand.
TCACAAAACATTTGTTGGGCAAAAACGCTTTTCCATTGAAGGTAACGACGTGTTAGTCCCTATGCTGGATGAAGCAGTCCGAATTATGGCACACGCAGGTTCCAGTCATATTTTGATGGGAATGGCTCACCGTGGCCGATTGAACGTACTTGCTCATGTACTGGGCAAGCCGTATAGCAAAATTTTCTCTGAATTCCATCATTCTCCGAATAAGGATTTGGTTCCTTCCGAAGGTTCAACAGGAATCAATTACGGTTGGACGGGGGATGTCAAATATCATCTGGGTGCAAACCGTTATGTAAAAGACGGTGAAACAGTTCAAGCGCGTCTTACCCTTGCCAATAACCCGAGTCACCTGGAATATGTCAACCCAGTTGTACAGGGCTTTGCACGTGCAGCGCAGGATGATCGCCGTGATCCGGGGTATCCGAAGCAGGATGTAACAAAAGCGGCAACTATTCTGATGCATGGTGATGCGGCCTTCCCTGGGGAAGGTATTGTAGCCGAAACGCTCAATTTCAAAGCTTTGCCTGGTTACCAAAATGGCGGCACGATTCATATTATCGTGAACAACCGTCTTGGATTCACCACAGACAGCAGCGATTCACGCTCAACGTACTATGCGAGTGACCTTGCCAAAGGATATGAGATCCCTATTGTGCATGTCAATGCAGACAACCCGGATGCATGTATCGCAGCCATTCGTATGGCAGCAGAATACCGTAACCTGTTCAAAAAGGACTTCCTGATTGACCTGATCGGTTACCGTCGTTATGGTCATAACGAAACGGATGATCCGGAGACAACACAGCCGACAGTGTATGACAAAGTAAAAGCTCATCCAACGGTTAGCCACTTGTATCAGGATCATCTGAAAGAGGAATCTGTAATCGACGATGCTTCCATCAACAGCATTCGTGAGGCTGTGACGAACCGCCTAAAAGAAGCATATGAGCAGATGAAGAACAATGAAGTACATGAATATTATCAACGTCAAATTAGCGAGCCAGAAGCAGTTTCTGTTATTCCAACTGCGGTACCATTGGGAAATCTGCGGGCAATTAACGCAGACTTGCTGAAATGGCCAGAGAATTTTAATGTGTATCCGAAGTTGCAGCGCATTTTGCAGCGCAGAAGCACGTCTCTGAATGAAGGTGAGAAAGTAGACTGGAGTCTTGCAGAGACGCTTGCTTTCGCTACTATTCTTGCGGATGGCAAACCGATCCGGATCAGTGGACAGGATGCAGAACGTGCCACGTTTGCCCATCGGAATCTGGTGTTGCATGATTCTGAGAATGGAGAGAAATTCTGCCCACTGCATCATCTGCCGCAGGCAAGAGCATCCTTTGCCATCTACAATAGTCCGTTGTCTGAGGAGTCTGTAGTTGGTTTCGAATACGGATATAACGTATATTCACCAGATACGCTCGTCATCTGGGAAGCTCAATTCGGGGATTTTGCCAACTGTGCACAGGTTATTTTTGACCAGTTCGTGTCTGCCGGCCGTGCCAAATGGTCTCAGAAATCCAGTCTGGTCATGTTGCTTCCGCATGCGAACGAAGGTCAGGGACCTGAGCATACAAGTGCTCGACTGGAACGTTTCCTGCAGCTTTGTGCAGAAGATAATATGACCGTTGCGAACTTGACGAGTGCATCGCAGTATTTCCATCTGCTGCGTCGTCAGGCTTCCTTGACCGAAACAGAGGATGCCCGTCCGCTGGTTATGATGTCGCCGAAAAGTCTCATTCGTAATCCACGTGTTGCTTCACCTGCTACAGAATTCAGCGAAGGCAAGTTTGAACCGGTGCTGGAGCAAGCAGGATTGGGCACGAAACCGGATCGCGTAGAGCGCATTATTTTGTGCAGTGGTAAAATCGCCATCGATCTGGAAGATGCTTTTGAGAAAGATAAAGCGGATTGGTCCTGGTTACACATTATTCGTGTTGAACAGCTGTATCCGTTCCCGGCGGAAGAAATCAAGCGTGTACTCGCACGTTTCAGCAAGCTGAAAGAGCTGGTGTGGGTTCAGGAAGAAAACAAAAACATGGGTGCCTGGACATACATGGAGCCACGTCTTCGTGAGATCGCGCCAGAAGGCACAACCGTTAAATACGAAGGTCGCCCGGAACATGCGAGTCCTTCCAGCGGTTATCAATTGGTGCATGGCATGGAACAGCAACAGATTATTACAGCCGCGTTGAAGCAAACGACGAAAAATAATATTCCACTGGGGAGGTAACAGCTGTGAGTGAAATTAAAGTACCTGCAATGGGTGAGTCGATAACGGAAGGAACTGTATCCAGATGGATGGTCAAAGAAGGAGAAACCGTGAATCAGGGTGATGTTCTTCTGGAGCTTGAAACGGATAAAGTAAATATTGAGATCAGTGCTGAAGAGAGCGGTGTGCTTGAGAAAATTATTCGCCAGGAAGGCGAAACTGTAGTGATCGGTGAAACGATCGGAACAATTTCGGCTGGAGCAGGAGGAGGAAGCGGCACGCCCGCTTCCCAACCAGCGGCGACTGAGCAGAAACAAGCATCTGTTCCTGCACCGGAAGCTCCAACACCGCCACCAGCACCCGTTGCTGTAGCACCTGACTCTTCGGATAGCAGCTCGAAGACAGCTTCACCGTCTGCACGCAAACTTGCACGTGAGCGTGGTATTGAGTTGGATCAGGTACAAAGCAAGGATCCGATTGGACGTGTGTATCAGGATGATGTGAAGACTCACAGTACTCAGGCAGCTGCTCCTTCAGCGCCTCCTGCCAAAGCTCCTGCGGCAGCACCGAGTGCCCCGGCAGCTGGGGGTTCCACGTATACCAAACCGGTGGAGCGTCAGCGCATGTCCCGCCGTCGTGCTACCATTGCGAAACGCCTGGTAGAAGCGCAGCAGACCGCAGCCATGTTGACTACTTTTAACGAAGTGGATATGACGGCAATTATGGATGTTCGTAAACGCCGTAAGGACAAGTTCAAAGAGAAACATGAAATCAATCTTGGCTTCATGTCCTTCTTCACCAAAGCGGTTGTAGGCGCACTGAAAAAGTTCCCGACCATCAATGCGGAGATTGATGGCGAAGATGTAGTACTCAAGAAGTACTATGATATCGGTATCGCCGTATCTGCCAAAGAAGGGCTTGTCGTACCGGTTGTACGGGATGCCGACCGTCTGGGCTTCGCCGAGATTGAGAAGAGCATTGCGGACCTGGCGTCCAAAGCTCGTTCCAACACGCTGGCGTTGTCTGATCTGCAAGGAGGAACGTTCACCATTACCAACGGTGGAACATTTGGTTCCCTGTTGTCGACGCCAATTTTGAATACACCTCAAGTGGGTATTCTGGGTATGCACAAAATCCAGCTTCGTCCAGTAGCGATTGATGCAGAGCGGATGGAGAACCGTCCAATGATGTATATCGCCCTGTCTTACGACCACCGCATTATCGATGGAAGCGAAGCAGTACGTTTCCTCGTGACGGTGAAAGAATTGCTTGAAGATCCAGAGTCTTTGCTGATCGAAGGGTAATCCATAACGATTAACACTTAATTGCCATCTTATAAATATCAAATAAAAGCCTCTGAACATGGTACACAGCACAAGCTGCTAACCTGTTCAGAGGCTTTTATTCATCATTGTATGCTTGCTCGCTTCGCATCATACGGATTCGACAGATTCGGCATTTGTCATGGAATGACGGGCATTAAGGTCAGGCATATGCCTTTCCAGCCATTCCACGACGTGCCCCGCAACTTCTGTCCGATTCGTCTCATGCAGCATTTCGTGGCGCCCGCCCGGATAGAGGCGGTATTCAATATCCTCAAGCTGAAGCTCCCGATATTGGGAGACCAGGTTGAGGACTCCTTTTCCGTGAAGACCAACCGGGTCCTGTTCACCTGAAAAAAGATATACAGATTTATTCTTGGGAATACGTTTCATGTTGCGTGGCAAGTGAATATCCAGCAGCAGTTTGAAAAAGTCACGGAAAAACCCTGCGGAACAGATGGCTCCACACAAAGGGTCATCAATGAACCGCTTGACCTCTTCGGTGTCCCGGGACAGCCAGTCAAACGGCGTGGTTGCCGGACGGAAAGAACGGTTGAATCCGCCAAATACGAGCGCATTGAGCAGCATACTTGGATGAGCAGTCCCCTGAATGCCGCACTGCAGGAGAGCCAATTTCTCTCCAATCCGAAGAAGACCACGTTTGCCATTGGTGCCGGACAAAATAAATGCATGGTAACGTTCGTGGCCAGCATACATGAGATGCTGCACCAAAAACGACCCCATGCTATGCCCCATCAAAAAGAGGGGCACATCAGGGTTTTCTTTGGCGGCAACTTCGCCCAGATTCATCATGTCACTCGCCATCCAGCGGAAAGCATCGACGCCGGCATTGCCCAACAAATTCGAGTTTTCTACCGTTTTACCATGACCACGATGGTCATTCGCGTAGACCGCGTACCCGTGCGTGGTGAGATATTCGGCAAATTCAGAATACCGGGCAGCGGTCTCACTCATGCCATGTGCAATCTGGATCACACCCTTAATGTTACATTCCGGATCGGGAAGCCAGCGGTACACATGAATACGGGTACCATCATTGCCAATCAGGTCAAAGGTAGATTCCTGCATCTCATGTAATCCTCCTTCACAGGTCACATTAAAGCCATTACTGAGAACCAATAGTTAGAGAACTATTAATCGATTAAGGCAAATAAGAGCGAAGAACCGTAGTATTGCCATCCAGCGCATAGGAGCCCAGATTGGCAGGCAATAAGTAGCATTGTCCAGCTTTCAATTCAATACTCTCCGATTCAGCATTGTCCCACTCCAGCGTCCCGCTGCCTTCACAGACCACAAGAATGGTGAAGCTTTCTGCACTGGTGGAGAGCTCCCAGCGGTTCGTAACGATCCCTTTTTCCACAACAAAATAAGGACATTCGGCAAGCTTCAGCCATTCACCTGGAGTCGCGTTATTGGTTTTCATTGTTGTGGCGCCTGCACCCTCATAAGCGGTTACATTCAATGAATCCTCAACATGCAGCTCGCGTGGTTTGCCATCCAGACCTGGACGATTGTAATCGTAAATCCGGTACGTTGTATCCGAATTTTGCTGTATCTCAGCGACGACCACACCGGCACAGAGAGCATGTACGGTTCCAGCAGGGATAAAGAACGTATCGCCTGCTTCCACAGGAACTTGACGAAGAGTATCCATGACGGTACCATTCTCCAGAGCTTCCTTCAGTACTGCGCGATCGACGCCTTCATTCAAGCCGTAGATGATGTGCGCTCCTGGTTTGGCATCCAGCACGTACCACATTTCCGTTTTGCCGAGCTCGCCAGGGGGAAGAGCTTCGTAATCATCCGTTGGATGCACCTGTACGGACAGATCATCGTTACAGTCGAGCAATTTGATCAGAAGCGGGAAACGTCCGCCTTTTTCCGAAACACCTTTGGTTCCGAGCCATGCTGTGCCGAGCTGTTCACGAACTTCATCAAGTCCTTTACCAGCAAGTGCTCCATTTAATACCTTCGTTGTCCCATTGGGATGATCCGCAATCATCCAACCTTCACCAATATGTCCTTCAGGGGGCGTCAGGCCGAATTGCTCCAGTGCGCGACCTCCCCATACACGTTCTTTAAACTCTGGTTGAAATTGCAGTGGATATGGCGTAGACATTCCTAATCTCTCCTCTAGTATATGAAATGGTGGATCGCTTTAATCAGTCATAACCGCGTGGCGGCATGAATGTAACAGGGTGAATACGGTTGCACATCGTTATGTAGTACACAAATCGCATAAATGGAACACGAGTTTCTCAGCTACGATTGTGTTTAGTTTATTGTATTTGTGTACTAAAGGAAATTATTTTTTCTCAATACCAATCAGAAAAGGGGAAGCTTCTCGCTGCAATTGGCGATACATTACTACTTGTGCTTGCTCTACAGACAGAGCAGACGCCCACTCCAAAACCGCTTCCGCCTCCTGAGACCCTCCTTTATGGCCCGGGTACAGGACAACGGTAATAATGCCGCGCGGCTTAAGCAAGCCCAGTGCAGCCTCGAGTGCAGCAAGGGTACTATCGGTAAGAGTAATAATGGAGGCGTCAGCACCTTCTGAAGGCAGGTAGCCGAGGTTAAACATTACAGCCCCAACAGCATTTTGCCATGACTCCGGAACGGCTTCAGCCATTCGATCGTGGCTTAATTGAAGCAGGGAGATAGAGCCCATTTTGGTGCTGTCCTCTTCTTGTTTGCGAATTCGGGCTTGTGCCAATGTCAAGGCCTCGCTCTGAATATCGAAACCGATGACTTGACCTCGTTTACCCACCTTTTGTGCCAGAAACAGGGTATCTGCCCCTGTACCAACCGTTGCATCAATGGCCAGATCTCCGGGCTGCAGACGCGAAGAAATCCACTGATGGGCACAGCTTAGAACCGAAAGAAAGCCCATCTTATGCTCCCCTCCAGTATTTACCTTGCCATGAATCCCGCTGGCGCAGCTCCCGATCAATAGCATTCAGCACTTCCCATTTTTTCATGGACCACATCGGACCAATGAGCAGATCACGCGGGGCATCCCCTGTAAGGCGATGTACAATCATTTCCGGCGGCAGCATTTCCAGCGTATCAACGATTAGCTTAATATACTCGTCTTGTTCCAGGAAACGAAGAAGTCCGGCTTCGTACTGCTTCACCATCGGCGTTTTGCGCATCAGGTGCAGCAGGTGAATTTTGATTCCCTGTACATCCATGTGGGCTACGGCCCGTCCGGTATCCAGCATCATTTCATGAGTTTCCTGCGGCAGTCCGTAAATGATGTGTGTACACACACGGATATTCCGTTCGCGCAGCTTAGCGACGGCTTCCTCATAACATTGGGTATCGTGTGCACGGTTAATTAGAGTTGAAGTGGACTCGTGAATCGTTTGCAGGCCCATCTCAACCCAGAGGTACGTGCGTTCATTCAATTCGGCCAAGTAATCAACGACGTCATCCGGTAAACAGTCAGGGCGAGTGGCTATGGACAAACCGACGACCCCAGGCTGCTTCAAAATTTCTTCAAAGTATTCACGCAGTTCTTCAACAGGAGCGTACGTGTTGGTATAGGCTTGAAAGTAGCCGATGTAATGGGCTGAAGGCCACTTCAAATGTTGTTTATCCCGGATCGTATTGAATTGGGTTACCAAATCATCACGTCTGCTACCAGCGAAATCACCGGATCCACGAGCGCTGCAGAACGTGCAGCCACCCTTGGCAATGGACCCATCACGGTTAGGGCAGGTAAATCCGGCATCCAGCATGACTTTGAAGACTTTATTGTTAAATTCGTCTCTCATTTCGTAATTCCATGTATGGAATCGTTTATCTCCCCATAAAAGAGGAGGTTGTAGTGAAGGTGCATTCATCTTAAGGGTACTCCTTTGGCTACCTATTGACTTGCTTTATAATTTATCGAAATCGATGCTTCATGAACTTTTACCATTGTATCAAAAAACTCAAAAAAAGGGGAATCTCGTCGCAAAAATAGGCCGTAGAATCGTGGTTTTATCCTTGCTATAGTTTACACCTTATGTTATATTTAAACCAACGTCAGACACCATCCAATGGGTACTATTCATCATAGCATTTGAATCAATGTTGACGTCATGGACCATACTATACCGTGAGGTGATATGAATGAATTCCCAAGTTAAAAACAATGATCTTCATCATGTTTCTGTAGAACTGACGGCAGAAGAAGCTCTCGCTTTGACAGGTGTTCGTTTCAATGGCAATCCGAAAGTGAAAGCGGCTGCAAGACAAAAAGTTCGCGATGCTTTCGAAAAGACATTTGATTTTTCACACCAAGATAAGGTAGACTATGAACTATTAAAGTAGTTGGACCCCAATTCCAAATAAATCGAAGAGGGAATCTTTGAGATTTGCCCCAAAGTGGCAGATCCGAAGATTCCTTTTTCATTGCTCTTTACAATTCGCCGGTTCTTCGGCAAAATGATTCTGAGACAAGTATGGATAAACGGAGGAATAAGATGCGTTTACGTGGCAGAAAAGGGATTCGTGAAAATTTGGAGCAACAAGTCGATCTCGTTGTTCTTGATCCCAAACAGTATAAAGGAAAATGGTCTGAACAATTTGGTAATGACCATCCGATCTTTGTGGAATTTGGTATGGGTAAAGGTCAATTTATCAGCCAAATGAGTTATAAATATCCGGAATATAATTTTATCGGCATCGATATGTATGATGAACTGGTGCGTCGTGCCAGCGAGAAGGCTCGGAAAGCATGGAGTCAGGCGGAAGTGGACACACCTCCCAACCTGAAGTTGGCCTTGGCCAATATTGAACAGATCGAGGACGTGTTTGAAGAGGCGGAATTGGAACGGATTTATCTGAACTTCAGCGATCCTTGGCCTAAAGCCAAACATGCACGCCGTCGTTTGACGCATCCACGCTTCCTGAAGAAATATACGGAACTGCTTAACAAAAAGGGACAGATCCATTTCAAAACAGACTCGGAGACATTATTCGATTTCTCACTCAACGCCATTGCTGACTTTGGTCTGCAAATGACCAATCTGTCCCTGAATCTGCACCGCGATGGATTGAACGAAGAACATGTCATGACAGAGTATGAACAGAAATTCATGGGCAAAGGCATGAACATTCACCGGGTTGAGGTGATCGTTGGTGAAGATGCGCTGCGCGAGTACCAACAGATCCGTTTGGACAAGTATAAAGTCCGGGAAGCTACGAACGAGTCTGACGAGGAACAAGAGTAATTGGATTTAAAAAGCGTTACAAGAGCTGGCACCAGACTCTTGTAACGCTTTTTGCTGTTTGCAATTCATAACTCACGTTTTTTCATAACCCGCTCGCAATTGTTATTTCCCTCTGCTAAAGCTCCGAATGCAGCTCTTTGCGGCGATAATCGTTCGGAGTAACCCCATTGAACTTCTTAAACATGCGATAGAAATAAGAACTGTTAGTGAATCCTGTTTGTTCCGCAATATCAGCAACAGATCTATCCGTCTCCATAAGCAAATGCTGGGCTTTGGCTATGCGCGTCTCGTTGATGACATCCGTGAGTCCCTTTAACGTTAATTGTTTGTAGAGCCTGCTAACGTAAATGGGTGACATGGCTAGTTCATCGGCAATTGAAGTCAGGCAGAGGTTGGTGTCTGCATAGTCCCGTTCAATAATACAGTTGATTTTGCGAATTAACTCTTCGTGTTTGAGAGTTCGTTTTTCCTCTACTTTGGATCCAAGCTCGTCGAACATCCGGTAGAAGTGTGCGTGAACTTCATTGAGATCCTCGGCATCATGTATTGGCAGCATTGAACTGTCGGAGATGGAATCGATCGTAAGCTGGTTGTTCTTTTTGAGTGTATTACGTACATGATTCAACGTCATGGTCAGATGGGATAAGGCCAGTTGGAATACAGTAAACGGATATACCGCCGTTTCCCCGACGATATCTGCGTAAACCTGTTTGGCTTCGGCTGTTTTGCCAGTCATCAGGCAATCAATCAACTGCCGCTCTTTTCCAACAGGGAAAGCATACTCTTTTGTTTGATACGCCATGATGTCCGAGGTATAGATCAGGCATCCAGGGCCCATAAACAAACGGTGAAGCGAAGCTTCTGCTGAGCGTGTATAAGCGGCAATACTGTTTTCCAGTGATTCTTCGGCTGGCCCGATCGTAAAGGAAATGGAGCATTTCAGATGCGTCATCACGGCAGTCTGCATCAATCGCAGCAGTTCCTCAATAGAGACATTTCCGTGATCGGCATCCTCTTGGATCTTATCATTGAAGATAAAAGTGATCAGATCTCCGCCCATATCTACAGCTTCTGTATGGTAGTAAAGGCCGGCCGTTTCTGCACAAATGTTCATCATGGCATATTTCACAAGCTGAGTCTCATCCCGATAGGTCTCGCTGAAATCAGCAAAATGATCAATGCGGAGCAGCACCAATCTGGATATGCGATGCGCATCGATAGACGAGCCATAGAATTTCATCCGCTCCTCCAGCATGCGTCCAGTTACGGTTTCCCGACCTTGCAGAGCCCCGCGCAGGAAGTCCTGTCGCAATAAATGCAAGCTTCCGCGACGCTCTGCCTCCATAACTCGCATACGGCCAATGACTTTATCAATCGGATGATACAACTTTCGGGATACCAGGTAGGATAAGAGTAGTCCGGCAAGTAGTAGTCCAAGGCAAAATAAAACGGTATGTGTTCGCATATTTCGAATATCTGCGGTAATCAGGTCATAAGGCGTGATTCGCACATAGCGCCATCCAAGGTTGTCAGGTGAGGTATAGGTAATCAATGACTTTTCTCCATCCACCGTTGCAGAAAAATAAGCAGACTGCCCTGTATTTTGAAGGATGGGTTGCATAAACGGTTCATTGGAAAGGTCTTTCATTAGAGAACGATTGTTAAACTCGGATAATAACTGTCCTTTTTCATTAATAATAAATGCGTTGCCTGGCTGATCGACTGAATTCATATTAGGACTGAGCCAATCGTCCTTAATGTTTACGATGACTGCGTAGTTCAGTTTGGCGTTGTCGTTGATCGTATCGTAACAGAGATACGTGTAGCTGCTGACTTCGGTCGCTTCCGTGGAACCAACCTGATATGTACGAGGAATCGGCACAAAAGGTTTGTACTCATGAAATCGCTCAAGGATACTTGTTATCCCCTGATCGTCAATTTCCGTCATGGATTGCTGTCCATTGCGCACTTCATTGGAACTGATGAAGAAATCATTACTTTTGGAGTTATATACATAGATGGATTCGATAAAAGGAAGGGACATCCGGTAGTTATCAAGCTGTCTCATCGCAGAAGTAACTTCATAGATACTCGGTTTGGAATAGAGCAGAAGGGATGAGATGGTATAGTCCTGATAAATCTGATAAGACAATGATTTGGCGGTTTCGGTCATCTTGGAGACTTCCCGACTGGTCTGGGTAAGACTGTTCATATCTGTGCGATAGACCTGGCGGAGAGCAATACGATTATAGTTTACATACAAAATGCTGGCTGCCACAAGCAATGTAGCAACGGTGCTGATAATAACCCCAATCCAAATCCGTGTAAACACCTTCTGACTGTCCGCTGAACGTTTACGCATGACCTGTCCTCCCCAAGCCTCCCTGTTTTGGATGAGCAAAGTATAACTTCATAGCCAAGTATCGGGCTTCATATATGGCTGTGGCGAATCACGGATGATATCTTGAATTATATATTATGTATGCGTTTACATCAATGATAGACAGGGAGAATATACCCGATTTCCTTGGTTAAAGTTCAACTTTCGCTTTATTGTTCACTACGTTTAGGTTATGTACGATTTCAAGATTTGTGAACACGCTGCTGTTCATTTCAGTGTTTGTTCATTTTGTTCATATTGAAATGTGCAGAATCGTTCATGATCTGATCGGATGATTCAGTATCCGATAGGTTCGAGGGCATCTACAATAAAAACAGAGCTTCACTGCGCAATGCACCGCAAGAAATTCGGGAGGGATCGAGCCATGCTCAAAGAATTGAACAAAAACAAAATCATGTTCCTGATGCTGCTGCCAACACTGATCTTTTTTCTGATTAACTCGTATTTTCCGATGGTGGGCATTTATTATGCGTTTACCCGTTATGATTTTGAAGGAGGGCTGTTTGGGAGTCCCTTCGTGGGCTTGGAAAACTTCAAGTTTCTATGGCAATCGGGAATGCTGCTGAAGCTCACTACCAACACCGTGGGTTATAATCTGGCCTTCATTATATTAGGCAACGGGCTGGCGATCTTCTGTGCCATTATGCTTAGTGAAATCAGGGGCAGATTATTCAAAAAAATTACGCAATCGGTGATGTTCTTACCGTATTTTATCTCGTTTGTACTCTTGAGTGTAATCGCTTACAACATGTTCAACTATGAATCCGGTTTTGTGAACACAGTACTCAAACGTTTCGAGGCAGGTCCAGTCGACATCTACAATACACCTTGGATTTGGGTATTCCTGATCATTATTTTTTACCTTTGGAAAAATCTTGGGTATAGCATGGTCATCTACCTTGCAGCCATCACAGGCATAAGCGATGAGTATTACGAAGCCGCCCGGATGGACGGGGCCAACATCTTTCAGCGAATTTGGTACATTACCGTCCCCATGCTGAAACCGACATTTGTCATCCTGTTGTTGTTCTCGCTCGGTAGCATTATGAAAGGTCAGTTTGATCTCTTTTATCAACTTATTGGAAATAACGGCGTTCTGTATAACGCTACAGATATTATCGATACGTATGTGTATCGTTCCTTGAAAGTAACGTTTGATATCGGCATGGCTACTGCCGCAGGCTTATATCAGTCGCTGTTTGGTTTTATTTTGATCATGACAGTCAACTACATTATTCGCAAAGTGAATGAGGACTACGCTTTGTTCTAAAATGCCCGCAGGGCAGAAGGGAGATCCACTATGCATACTCGTGCCAGAGATTCGGAGTTTACCCTACTTTTTCAAATGATTGCTTACAGCGTCATTGTCATTTTTTCCATTATATGTTTTCTTCCGTTTTTGCTCATTTTATCCGGTTCGTTCAGCAGCAACGAATCGATTGTGAGAGATGGATACCATCTTTTTCCGACGGATTTTTCCCTGGAAGGATACAAGATGGTGTTCAAGTTCCCGACCCAGGTGCTCAAAGCCTATGGCGTAACGGTTTTTACAACCGTGGTGGGTACTGCCCTTGGATTGTTTCTTATTACGATGGCGGGATTCGTGCTGCAGCGCAAAGACTTCAAGTACCGCAACACCTTTTCGTTCTTTATCTATTTCACAACGTTGTTTGGCGGAGGATTGGTACCCTGGTACATTATGCTGGCTAATTACTTCAATCTCACGGATACGTACACCGTGTTGATTTTTCCGGGATTGATGACACCTTTCCTCATTATTTTGATGAAAAATTTCATTCGTTCAGCCGTTCCTGAAGAACTGATTGAATCTGCCAAGATTGACGGGGCGAATGATTTTCGCATGTATTGCAGTATTGTACTGAAACTGGCGATGCCTGGCATCGCAACCGTAGGTTTGTTTCTTGCACTGGGTTACTGGAATGACTGGTTTACCTCATCACTCTTCATTAACGATCCGGATATGTACCAACTGCAATTTTATTTGTACAACACGATGAATACGATTACCTTCATTGACCAGATGGCCATAGGCACCGGTATAACGCTAAGCCAGGATGTACCTACTGAATCCACCAAAATGGCAATGGCGATCGTGGTGACGGGTCCCATTTTGTTCCTGTATCCATTTGTGCAGCGTTATTTTGTCAAAGGACTTACGATTGGAGCGGTAAAAGGTTAGAACGTGAACGCGCTGTGAACGAAGGGCTGCCGAAAGGTTTGCTTCCCGTCTGAACCACGGCGAATCAACGCTAACATATAAGGTCTACACAAAAAGGGAGGATGCGTATGCGTAACAAAACAATTCGGCACCTGTCTCTGGTATTTGCCCTGATGCTGTTCGCCGGGATACTCGCCGCATGTAATAATTCAGGAGGATCGGCGCAAGGAAGCGAGCAGGGAAGTTCTTCTGAGAACAAAGGTGAGAAGGTAACACTGCAATTTTACATGCTTGGTGATGCACCCAAAGATCTGCCCGTGATTGAATCCGAGATCAACAAATTGGCTGAGGCGGATCTGAATGTGAACGTGAAATTCAACTACACCTCCTGGACCGACTGGGATCAAAAATACAAACTGCTGCTGTCCTCCGGTCAGCCGATTGATCTGATCTTTACTGCGGATTGGACGTTCTACCAGTCATATGCGAAAAAAGGAGCATTCCTGCCGCTGGATGAGATGCTGCCCAAAGCTGCGCCAGCGCTAAAATCCCATGTACCTGAAGACATGTGGAATGCGGTCAAAATCAATGACAAAATCTATACCGTGCCATCCACCTGGATAGAGTATGTGACAGAAGGAATTGCGTACCGTGAAGATCTGCGCGAGAAGTATAATCTTCCTAAACCCGAATCGGTGGAGACGCTTGAAGCTTATCTGGAAGGGATTAAAGCCAATGAACCGAGTATGACTCCAATCGCGGATAGCAATGCGAACCATACCCATGGTATTCGTCAATTGACATCCAAGCTGGTGAATACGGCCGGTCAACTCCCTTATGGGCTGGACATCATGTATGATACACCTTCAAGCATAACTTCCTATTGGGGTTCTGCGCAGCATCTGGAAGACTTGAAAACGTACAAACGTTGGATGGACAAAGGCTTTTTCCCGAAAAACGTGCTGAATGTAAAAGATACCTCCAACTCATTGCTGCAAAATGGAAAATCAGCAGTTGTTCTGTCAGGAGAGAATCCCAATAAGTTTAATGCTGATGTAATCAAGGTGCAGTCCACGCATCCGGATTGGAAGCTGGGTTATTTCCCTTACCCGAATGCGAAAGGGTTTGCACAGCCGGTTCATCCAATACACAACGGATTCGCTATCCCGCGGAGCAGTAAAAACCCGGAGAAAGCGTTGGCATTCTACGAGAAACTCGTTACAGACAAACGTTATAACTGGCTCACCGAGTACGGTGTGGAAGGTAAAAATTTTGAAGTACAAGATGGCTATTACAAAATGGTGGGAGACGCTCAAACCAATGGATTCCCGCGTGAAGGTATGAATGGTTGGGCTTGGCGTAATCCAGACTTCATGCTCTATGACAAAACCTTCGATGATGTGCTGACCATGTTTGAAGAGCTGGACAAAATCAAAAAGCCGGATATCTTCACAGGTTTTGCTGAGGACTGGACCCCGTATCAGGCCGAGAAGGCAGCACTTGAACAGGTTGAAAAACAATATCTGTATCCACTTAATGTAGGTTTGGTGGAAGACGTGGAAGCGGGATTAAACACATTTATGGAGAAAGCCAAACAGGCAGGTCTGGAAAAAATTCAGACCGAGTACACCAAACAGTGGCAGGAATATTTGAAGTCGGCGGGCATTCAGTAGTTTGTACTTTCTTTCATATTTTTATATCTAAAAAAGGTGCCTTCATTTATTCGAAGGCACCTTGACTATATGGATGAGAGCTTGTTTGAAGCCGTTAAGGTCTGGCTTGGTCAGTAGGGTAGGGACGCAGGTCCAGCAGGTCGATAATACTCTGTGCACTCTGCATGGGATAATACTTGGCGATCTGCGCCAAGTGGCGTTTACGTTTACGAACGATATCGGGGTAGTTATGGAGAAGTTTATTCATCCATTTTACAACCACGTCAAGTGACGTAATGGACTCACCCAAACCCTTTGAGGTGAAATAATGGACATTCTCTTCTTCCTGACCCGGTATGGGATTGTGGAACAACATGGGTATACCTTTTGCCAAACCTTCACTGCACGTCATTCCGCCTGGTTTGGTGATCAGGAGATCGGATACTTCCATTAATTTGTCCACTTCCTTGGTATAACCGATAATATGAATGTTTTCTTTCTGGTACAACGGGTTTTGTTCCATGCTGATTCGACTTTTGTCGTTGCGACCAAGGCAGAAAATAATCTGTACATCCTCATGCCAGCGTATCAGTAATTGGTTCACTACCTCATCACTAAGCATGCCCCAGCCTCCGCCCATGACAAGCACCGTAGGCATGTTTTTTAATTTGAACTTACTGCGAATCTCATCCCGTTGGGGATGTTCCCAAAAATTAGGGTGGATCGGAATGCCAGTCACCCTAATCTTATCAATAGACACACCCCTCAGCATTAATTTGGACTTTACCTCATCGGTTGAGACAAGATACAAGTCCACCTCAGGACTGATCCAAGTCCCATGCGCGTCATAATCGGTGATGACTGTACAAAGCGGAACTTGTACGCCCAGGCGCTTCAACCTGGATATAACCGCGCTGGGGATGGGATGGGTGCACACAATAGCATTCGGACGAAGCTGACGCACAACACTGCGTGTATGGGTGTAAAACAACTTGTGCAATGCGAGTGTGGTCAGCCGATTCAAAGATTTTTTATATTGATGCCTGTATACATACCCGATAAGCTTCGGCTGGTTAATGACTGTTTTTTTGTATGCGGTTATAATGAGTGGCGCCATTCTGGGATTCAGAAAACTTCCCAGCTCAAGCACTTTGGTTTGCACATCCGGTGACAGTTTCCGCAGACTGCTGGAAAGTGCATAAGCGGCTTGGGTATGACCAGCGCCAAAGCCTTCAGATAATAGTAATACTCTTTTTTTCTCCACGCTTGCTTCACCTGTTCCTGCTAGGTTTTCCTTAGTCTAACATATCCACATTATGTCCATAAAGCAACTGTTGCAAGTGCGACTAAAGTACCGATTGTCGCCCCTGCGAGTACGTCGGAGGGATAGTGTAATCCCAAGTAAATTCGAGAAAATCCGACAATTAAGGCAACAGGCAGTAGCATCAGTAACAAGAATGGCTCCATGGCCATAAACGGAACCGTAACCGAGAATATGGCGGTAGTATGCCCTGAAGGGAACGAATGGTCCGTCAGGGGGTTACGGAACGTGATTGTATCCGGTAAGGCCAGGTAAGGGCGGATACGCGGATACAGTTTTTTGGCGATGGCTACGGGAATATGGCTCACCGCAAGCGCGATGCAAGCCTGCAGCCCTGTTGTGTTCCAAGGGGCGGGAGCCAGCAGCCAAATGAGCAAGGATACTGCAATAGAAGAAGTTGCTCCGCCCAGATGAGTGAAATAATACAGCCAAAAGTTCATAAATCGATTATGAAGACGACCATTAATCCACATAAATACATTTCGATCATACTCTTGAAACTTTACGAATAAACGGCTCATAGTGGCCTCCTGCCAGTCAGGCCGCCCAAGTTGGCGGCAGTATTTCCGGTAAATTGCTGTGTCCGGTTTAGTCCTGATTAGTATATAACCGTTTTTCGTAAACTTGAGGTTATTTCAGGTATATGTTTATCATATTTTTAAATGTTGTCCTTTTCAAGAAGAACACATGTGAAGAAAGTAAATTTCATGTTAAAGAGTGGATAAACACCCAACTTAACTTTTTGACTCGGACGAGCCAAAAAAGATACAATGATTCAACATGGCTGAAATGAGGTAAAAAAATGTGAGTTTTAAATCAAACTTTTTGTGGTCTGTTTACGTTATTTAATATAGAGCCTCTGTTAATCTGTATCAGCCTGGAGAAAAAAGCAGGGACTTTAGAAATAAAAATCAAGTAAACAGCTGAAAATAAGATATAACAGGCATGAATGCGAGGTTGCAGTATCACAAACTGCCAATTCAGCGTTTAAAGTTCACATTTCTGCTTCAGGGAGTGGAATTGCGGTTTTGACAAATGGCTGAAAAGCATACAAAATCGATAAAGCAGCCAAATGGCAATAACCATGCTTGAAACATTGCCTCAAATATTTGCGTAGTAAACAAAAGAACAGGGTCATATTCTGCAGATCACAAATAAAAATAAAGATGCAGAATCAGGAAGAGAAATGTCTTAAAGTAATCTGGGTTTGAAAAAAAGGGGGTAACAGAGAACGATGTTGGACGCTATATTCGTCACGTTGCAGGTCATTCTGGCACTGCTAGCCGTGTACCAATTCACGTTTTCGCTGTTCGGTCTGATTAAGAAAAAGAAAAAAAACCATTATCCGGCGACAAAGTCATTCGCTGTACTCGTCGCAGCACACAATGAGGAACAAGTCATTGGTGCCTTGATGGAGAACTTGAAACAACTTGATTATCCGGAAGATCTGTACGATGTGTTTGTCATTTGCGACAACTGTACCGATGGAACGGCTCAAATTGTAAGGCAGCATGGACTGAATGCTTGTGTACGTACCAATGCCGATCTGAGGGGTAAAGGGTACGCGATCGAATGGATGCTGAAGTACCTGTGGAAATTGCCACGTCAATACGACGCAGTTGTTATGTTTGACGCGGATAACCTGGTTGACCGTAACTTCTTGCTTGAGATGAACGATGACTTATGCAATGGTTCACGTGTTATCCAAGGATACATTGATACGAAAAATCCGGAGGACTCCTGGATTACTGCGGCATACGGTGTATCTTATTGGTACATCAACCGTTTGTGGCAGTTGTCCCGTCATAACCTGAATATGGCGAATTTCCTTGGAGGTACTGGAATGTGCTTCGAGACCAACCTGCTCAAGGAAATTGGTTGGGGCGCGACAAGTCTGGTTGAGGATTTGGAGTTTACGATGCGCAGTGTTCAGCGTAATGTATATCCTGTTTTTAACTATGATGCCAAAGTATTTGATGAGAAACCGTTAACCTTTAAAGCTTCCGCAAGACAACGTCTTCGCTGGATGCAAGGCCACTTTACGGTCGCGCGTAGATATTTCTTCCCGCTGCTATGGCAAAGTATCAAAGAAAGAAGCTTGGTGAAGTTTGACCTTGCTGTGTATGGCGCAAATGTGTACGTTGTTTTGCTTACGTTTCTGATGACAGCTGCCCTGTGGGTGGATACAGCGATATTCAGTGGTCCGCATATCGCAAACATATACGGGTACTTCCCGCTCTGGGTAGGATTTGTAGCGATTGGACTGAATATCCTGACATTTTTGTTGTCCATGGCTCTGGAGAAGGTTACGTTTGCCAAAGTATATCTGTACCTGATCCTGTTCCCGATTTACCTGCTCTCTTGGTATCCAATTACGTTCTATGCGTTCTTTACGCAGAACAACAAACAATGGAGCCATACCCAACATACACGTGTTGTACGTTTGGATGAGGTGCAGAGCAAGCAGGGATAACTAATAATGAGCTTGTTGAAAACATGTCCAATAAAATATTGTAGAAGTGTTGACAATGTTTTTGCAGGATGTTATAGTATTCAAGTGCGTTAAATGAATAGCTGTGGAATCACAAGTAGAAGTCCGACTTCTCACCTGATCAACTCATGTTGACTGGTCAACGATCCCAATGATTTATGAAGTTGTATACTCATGAAGAATTGTGTTGATTACAGGGATGTCGGTAGCTTAACCGGCATCCCTTTTATTTTTGTGTAACAGGATATTCAAAATGACCTGGAGGTGGACGGTTATTAGTAAAGATCACATGATTAATGATGAGATTCGGGCGAAGGAAGTACGCCTTGTCGGAGCTGAAGGGGAACAAATTGGGATCACGCCGATTCGGGAAGCACTTCAAATGGCGATTGACCTGAACTTGGACCTGGTCAATGTGGCACCACAGGCTAAACCGCCGGTATGCCGCATTATGGACTATGGCAAATTCCGCTATGAGCAACAAAAGAAAGACAAAGAAGCCCGTAAGAACCAGAAAATTGTTGACATTAAAGAAGTATGGTTCCGTTCCAATATTGAGGAGCATGATTATCAAACGAAGCTTCGGAATGTAGTTAAGTTTTTGAAAGAAGGCGACAAGGTGAAGTGTTCCGTTCGTTACCGCGGACGTGAAATTGCGCATGCCGCCATTGGTCAACGGATTTTGGAACGCGTTAAAGTGGAAGTTGCAGAACTTTGCACTATTGAACGCCAACCAAAATTGGAAGGCCGCAGTATGATCATGATTCTGGCTCCTAAAGCCTGATAACATTGAAGGAGGAAACACAAAATGCCTAAAATGAAAACACACAGCAGTTTGAAAGGACGCTTCAAAATTACCGGTTCCGGTAAAGTCCTGCGTTACAAAGCTCACAAAAACCACTTGCTTTCCCACAAATCAAAACGTGCTAAGCGCGTTCTGAACGGTAACCCAGTTATGGCTGCCGGGGACGTAAGACGTTTGAAACAAGGTCTGGCTAACTTGAAATAGTAAATCCGTATGGGGGATCGGCTTAGGTCGTACACATACTACGGATACATTTAATATTTATTGGGAGGTTCTTTAATATGGCAAGAGTAAAAGGCGGTTTTGTAGTACGTCGTCGTCATAAAAAGGTTTTGAAACTGGCAAGAGGTTATTTCGGTTCCAAACACCGTATTTTTAAAACAGCTAACGAGCAAGTAATGAAATCCCTGGTTTACGCATACCGTGACCGTCGCAACACGAAACGTAACTTCCGCAGACTGTGGATCGTTCGTATCAATGCTGCAGCACGTATGAATGGTTTGTCTTACAACAAACTGATCCATGGTTTGAAACTTGCTGGTGTAGACATGAACCGCAAAATGTTGGCTGATCTGGCCGTTAATGACATCAATGCGTTCAACTCTTTGGCTACTGTAGCTAAAGGCAAAATCAACGCTTAAAACTGTTTATGCAAGCCGCCGTACCTATATGGCGGCTTTTTTTACGGCTTGAAGAGTTATCTGTAAAAGAGATATCCGGTATTTGAACGAATAGGCTGCTGCCTGTAAGGGCACTATGGGAAGTATATGATGAGTGAATAACAGACTGTCTAAATACATAAAATACGAACGGTGAAATAATGCAAATAAAAACAGAGGATTTCCACTTCTCACCAGAAGGCATGGTAAGTTTTTGTTATGTAACATTACATCGTTGTAACGTTAGTGTGTTAAACCGTTAAAATATTAAGCGCTTTCAACAAAAAAAGAACAAAAATATGTGATAATTGGTGATGAAACATCTGGATTTTACCACGGGTTGAATGTATAATCACCTCTAGTAGGCTAGTCCTAAACTTTTCTCTTCATGTCATAATGTTCGGTTTTTCGACAGGTGATCCGATTGTTTAGGGATAAGAATGCGCTTTTAATGTCGAAGAAACCATACATTCTGCATAAAAGCCATATTATCGATCTGTTGATCCGTTCTGTTTTGGCCTGAACAGGAAGTAGGTATATATCATTAAGGGGGAACAGAGAAATGAAAAAGATGCTCAGCTTGTCTTTGGTCATGTTGCTGGCAGTATCGGTTATGCTCGCAGGTTGCGGTAGCAAACCGAAAGAGGAAACAAATGCCGGAGGAACTGCAGGTGGCGAAAACACTGAAGCTAAATCCGATTTGAAAATCGGGATGGTTACAGACGTAGGTGGGGTTAACGACAAATCGTTTAACCAATCTGCTTGGGAAGCTCTGCAAGCAACTGAAACTGAAACAGGTGTAGCTGTTAAATACCTGCAAAGTAAATCCGATGAAGAGTACATTCCAAACCTGAACGAGTTCGTTAAAGGTGGATATGACCTCACTTGGGGTATCGGTTTCCAATTGGCTGATGCAATCAAGACTGTAGCTGAACAAAATCCTGATTCTAAACTCGCGATCATCGACAGTGTTGTTGATGCTCCTAACGTTAAATCGGTAACATTTGCTGAAGAAGAAGGTTCTTTCCTGGTGGGTGTTGTAGCTGGTCTGACAACTAAATCGAACAAAATAGGCTTTGTTGGCGGTATGGAAAGCCCACTGATCAAAAAGTTTGAAGTAGGTTTCAGAGAAGGGGTCAAAGCGGTTAATCCTGACGCTGAGTTTATTCCCAACTACACAGGTGCATTTGATAAGCCTGACCTGGGTAAAGCAGCAGCAGCTACACTCTATAATAAAGGTGTAGATATCATTTTCCACGCTTCAGGTGCTACTGGTAATGGTGTGTTCATCGAAGCAGCTGCTCGTAAGAAACAAGGCCAAGACGTTTGGGTTATCGGTGTTGACAAAGACCAATCCCTGGAGTTTGGTGATGATGTAACACTGACTTCCATGATCAAAAAAGTGGACGAGGCTGTTAAGCGCGTAAACGCTGAAGTCATCGATGGAACATTCAAAGGTGGAGCTGAGAACCTGACTTTGAAAGAAAACGGTGTAGGTATCGCTGATACTTCTACGAAAAACGTTCCTGCTGATGTACTTGCCAAAGTGGACGAGTACAAAGAAAAAATCATCAAAGGCGAAATCAAAATTCCTACAGAATAATCTGATTCTGCTTGTATAAATGAATAATCATCGAGGCCGGTCTTGACCGGCCTTATGATTGTCAGGACAGGAAAATTTGCTCAAGTCATCATAACAATTGTACAGCCTTGCAGTGCGTGCTAGGGGATAACCCATGGCAAAAGAAAGAAGACTTCGTATCAACGCTCCGGTAGGAGCTTTTCTTAAGATTATGGAATGCAGAAGTTTCCAGTGAAACTGAAGGATTCGATCATCCCAAGAAAAAGTACCGCTAAAAATGCGGTCATCTTCCTTGAATAAACGTCGATAGACGTTTTTCTTACGTTTGCGGAACCAAACTATATCAGGTATAAGGGTGATTACATGGGTGCAGCAACCCCCGTCGTTGAGTTAAAACAAATCACGAAGCGTTTTCCAGGCATTGTTGCCAACGACGCTATCAGCCTTCAGCTTCGTAAAGGCGAGATCCATGCTCTACTGGGCGAAAACGGCGCTGGTAAGTCAACGTTGATGAACATTGTATTTGGTCTCTATCAGCCGGATGAAGGTTCCATTGAAGTGAATGGCAAGCCTGTCATCATCGACAGCCCTAATAAAGCAATCGATCTTGGCATCGGCATGGTGCATCAGCACTTTAAGCTTGTTCAGCCGTTCACGGTAACAGAGAACATTATTTTGGGATCCGAACCAAGGAAAGGTCTCAACATTAATTATAAAAAGGCTGCTGCTGAAGTGCAGCGACTGTCTGAACTGTATGGACTCAAGGTGAACCCGCATGCCAAAATTCATGATATCTCCGTCGGTATGCAGCAACGTGTGGAAATTGTGAAGACGTTGTATCGTGGTGCGGATATTCTTATTTTTGACGAGCCTACAGCGGTATTGACTCCCCAGGAAATTAAAGAACTGATGGTGATCATGAAGAAGCTGGTGGCCGAAGGCAAGTCTATTATTCTAATCACACACAAACTGAAAGAGATCATGGAGATTTCCGATACAGTGACGATTATTCGTCGTGGTAAAGTGATTGATTCGGTTAAAACATCAGAAACGAATCCGAACGAACTCGCCGAAAAAATGGTTGGCCGCAATGTCACTTTTAAAGTGGACAAAAAGCCGGCTACACCAGGAAACAATGTCCTGGAAGTCAGCAAATTGACTGCCAAGAATAAAGAGGGTATTTCGGTTCTGAACGAACTCAATCTGAATGTGCGTGCAGGAGAGATTGTGGGGATCGCTGGTGTTGATGGTAATGGGCAAAGCGAACTTATTGAAGCTCTTACTGGACTTCGTAAAGTGGATAGCGGTTCGATCCTTCTTGAAGGTAAAGAGCTGTCCAACCATTCTCCACGTCATATTTCGGAGTCAGGGGTAGCCCATATTCCGGAAGACCGACACAAACACGGACTTGTTCTAGATTTTTCAGTGAGCGAAAATATCGTGCTGGAATCATACTATAAAGCGCCTTATACCCGTAAAGGGTTCCTTAACTTCGATGCAATCAAAAAGCAGGCGAAGCGGCTTGTCGAGGCATTTGATGTGCGTACACCTAGCATCGAAACGAAGGCTCGTTCTTTGTCGGGAGGGAACCAGCAAAAGGTCATTATCGCACGTGAGGTTGATAAAAATCCTGAGCTGCTTATTGCTGCCCAGCCAACTCGTGGTCTGGACGTAGGGGCTATTGAGTTTGTTCAGAAACAGTTGATTGCACAACGTGATCAGGGGAAAGCGGTTTTGCTGATCTCATTCGAGCTGGATGAAATTATCAACGTATCTGACCGAATTGCAGTCATTTATGAAGGACAGATTGTGGGCGAGGTGCTGCCGGAAGAAACCAATGACAGGGAGCTCGGCTTGATGATGGCGGGCAGCACCCAAAAGAGAGGTACTGTGCATGAGTAATGTATTGAAATGGTTTACCCGTGATTCATTTATTTTACCTGTTGTAGCCATCATTATGGGTCTGATCCTTGGCGGCATTGTCATGCTGATCGGTGGATACAACCCCATTGAAGCTTATAGTGCGTTGTTTACGAAGGTTTTCGGAGACATGTACAACTTCGGTGAAGCTGTTCGTGAGATGACACCTCTCATCATGACTGGACTTGCTTTTGCATTTGCGTCACGTGCAGGGCTGTTTAATATCGGAGGAGAAGGACAATTTCTCGTCGGCATGACAGCGGCCACCTTTGTTGGGGTAAAGTTTGCAGGTCTGCCGATTTACATCCATGCTCCGCTGGCTTTGATCGCCGGTGCGGTTTTTGGTGGGCTGTGGGCAGCTATTGCCGGCTACCTGAAAGCAGCACGCGGGGTTAACGAAGTTATCAGTAGTATCATGCTGAACTGGATTGGTCTTTATCTGGCGAACCTGATCGTACGTCAATTCCTGCTTTTAAAAGGTGAAAATCGTTCGGTCGATATCAGTGATACAGCTTCGATTAGTCTGACATGGTTGTCCGAACTGATGGGCAACTCCCGTGTGCATATGGGAACATTAATTGCCCTTGTTATGGCAGTGCTCTTTTATATTTATATGTGGAAAACCAAACAAGGGTACGAGATTCGAGCTGTAGGATATAACCCGAATGCGGCAGAGTATGCAGGTATGCATGTTAATCGCAATATCGTAAAAGCGATGTTTATCAGTGGTATGCTCGCAGGTCTTGGCGGTGCGTTCCAGGTGCTCGGGGTGTTCCAGTACCAGACTGTTATGTCGGGTTCACCAGGAACAGGGTTTGACGGCATCGCCGTTGCTCTGATTGGTTTAAATCATCCGTTTGGAGTGTTGCTGGGCGCATTGCTGTTCGGTACGCTCACATATGGATCTGCGGGAATGAGCTTTGCTGCAGATGTACCGCCCGAGATTATTCGGATTGTGATCGGTTCGATTATCTTCTTCATTGCGGCACAAGGCATCGTGCGCTGGGTACTTAAACCGTTCTATTCCAAGCGCAAGAAAGAGAAGGTGTTGTAGATGGACTTGTTGACAATTGGGCAAATTATCAATACGACGCTTGTCTTTGCCACGGCATTGATTTTTGCATCCTTGGGCGGGATTTTTTCGGAAAAATCAGGTGTGACCAACCTTGGACTTGAAGGTTTTATGGTATTTGGTGCCTTCGCTGCGGGGATTGCTGCGCATTATGCACAAGAAGCTGGCATGGGAGGAACGACCTCTGCATGGATGGGGGTATTGTTCGCAGTCGTACTGGGAGTCGTTGTGTCGCTAATCCATGCGGTTGCCTCGATTACGTTTAAGGCTGACCAAATTATCAGTGGTATCGTCATTAACTTCCTGGCAGCAGGAAGTACACTTTATTTGGTAAAACTGCTGTTTGAAGGATCAGGAGATTCACCTTTGGTACAAGGATTTAGCAAGTTTGATGTACCACTGTTAAAAGATATACCGTTGCTTGGTGAAGCTTTCTTCAAGAACGTGTATCCAACAACTTATCTGGCCATTCTGTTTGTCTTCCTGACGTATTACATCATGTACAAAACTCCATTCGGTCTTCGTCTTCGCTCAGTTGGTGAACATCCAAGTGCTGCGGATACCGTGGGTGTTAAAGTACGTCGTTACCGTTATATTGCGGTTATGATCAGTGGTGCACTAGCTGCCATTGGTGGAGCTGCAATCACACTGACTACAACAGGCACATTCTCCCATAATACCGTTTCTGGTCAAGGTTATATTGCAATTGCGGCCATGATCTTTGGTAAATGGAATCCGATTGGTGCTTTTGGCGCGGCTGTATTCTTTGGTTTCTCACAAGCCATCCGAAACTATGTACAGTTGTTTGAATGGTCTCAAAGTATTCCCCAGGAAATTATTTATATGCTGCCTTACCTGCTCACCATCATCGTGCTCGTTGCGGCTGTTGGACGCTCTTCTGCTCCATCCGCACTCGGGGAACCGTATGATCCGGGGAAAAGGTAACGACATAATTATGATTTCCCACATAATGCTTTACTTAAAAAGGTTCGCCTCGTGCGAATCTTTTTTTGTTTAAAAAAGAAAAATATCAGAATACTAGCGTTCTAACTGTTATAGAGAAGACACCCATATTTTCATTTAGGGACAAAGAAACAGGCGAAGCCAACCATGGACGAATACACTGTTCTGAACGATCCGAGGAGGAGGGGAAAGTATGAAACAACATGTTACGCGTGATGAAGCGATAAAATTAATAGGCAAAAATATTGTCGCGATCAAAAAAGATGGTACTCGGGTGACTGGGAGACTGTTAAAAGTATCCGGCAATAAACTGGTGCTGAAACGTGCTGTTGGCAAAAAAGTGCGAACCAAAGCGATTTTGCCACTGGTATTATTTGATTTACTCGCCGTCGCTACGCTGCCTTATGCTTACGGCCCTGGTCCTGGGTTCGGCCCAGGTGGTCCTGGATATGGCCCCGGGTATGGCCCCGGACCCAAACCGGGCCCAGGATACGGCCCTGGATTTGGTGGTGGATTTGGGCCAGGTCCTGGATATGGACCCTACGGACCACGGCCACCAGGATTTTTCTAGGCCGCTTTACAGCCTTTTTTCCAACTCATAACAGCGGCTTAACATAATGTATCTAATTATTATATATCCATTTTTTTGGTAAAATTGAAGTCCTTTTGCATTGCCTTCATCCACCATAACTTTGGATCTTTTGCAGCCTCGAGATACAGCGAATTGTTCAGCTTGGTGCAGCAAAGTCTGTCCGTATCGTTTTCGTTGTTCTTTGGTGGTAACAGCCATCATATCCACATACAGCAGTTCACCATGCATGAGAAAATGAATGAATGCAACAGCTTCTTTGTCTGGCTCTGGTGAGACAACAAAGGTCATGCCCCTGTTCATTCTCAGGGGTATTTCTTTACGTATTTTGTTGATTTCAATTTCACTCATATGAGATAGAGGAACAAGTTGAGAGTCAATCAGCCTCATTATGGCGGCATCATCCAGCTTGGATTTGCGTTGCCGAATCACCATGGGAAGCCTCCTTTCAGGACCAGTCGTGCTGCTCGTATATCCTATGCTTGAGAGAAGTTAAAAGGTGACTGAATGAAGCGCGGGGATGAGGGAAACGTTAAAAGCTGGAGATGAAGGTTTAGGGACGTTCTGAATTTTTATACAAAAGGGGTATTGACTTATCGGTTAGAGGAATCATATAATGTTCCTAACATTTAACGAGAATATTTCATCGGCTATGAAGAGGACGAAGTTTTAAGGGCTCTTTTGCTCAGAGAGTGGCTGGAATTGCTGAAACCACCACCATTACCCCTTATATACGAGCTCACCTCGGAGCTGTTTTCCTGAAAAGCATTGGATGTCACTCCATTTGGTTATTAGGGAAAATCGTATGTCTGCGTTACAGACAACAGGTATGGAGAACGGCTATGTCGTTTGATCTATCGTTTTTTGTACCTGGTAAGGTCCGTTATTGCGAAATTTCGGACAAAGTTGGGTGGTACCACGGAAGCAATAACCTTTCGTCCCTCGCAAGCATGAACTTGTTTGCAGGGATGGAAGGTTTTTTTTGTAACTTTAAATGTCAGAATGATGTAAATTCCGAGAGGAGGATGACTAATGGGAGCTCAAATTCCAGAAGTACGATCGACAGATGAATTACGTGAAAAATGGATGAAGCCGGAGGTCATTAGCGGTTCCGAAATTCTGCTGAGAAGCTTGTTGCTGGAAGGTGTAGAGTGCGTTTTTGGTTACCCGGGCGGTGCAGTGTTGTACATTTACGATGCAATGTATGGTTTCGAGGACTTCAAGCATGTGTTAACACGTCACGAACAAGGTGCCATTCATGCAGCTGATGGATATGCACGGGCTAGTGGAAAAGTCGGTGTCTGTATCGCTACCTCCGGACCAGGAGCAACCAATCTGGTTACCGGTATTGCAACGGCGTATATGGATTCTGTTCCACTCGTAGTCATTACGGGAAATGTTATTTCCAGCTTGATCGGGTCGGATGCTTTCCAGGAAGCAGACATTACCGGAATCACGATGCCAATCACCAAACACAGTTATCTGGTAAAAGACGTGAAGGATCTGCCGCGTGTCATTCATGAGGCATTCCATATTGCCAATACGGGCCGTAAAGGTCCAGTACTGATCGATATTCCGAAGGATGTATCGGCTAACAAAACGTTGTTTGAACCGATGACTGAACCTGTTACATTGAGAGGGTATAACCCGCGGACTGTACCCAATAAACTTCAGGTAGATCGACTGGCTCAAGCGATTCAGGAAGCAGAACGTCCGATGATTCTGGCAGGCGGTGGCGTGGTTTACTCCGGTGGACATGAAGAACTGTTCGAGTTTGTGGAGAAGACAGGTATTCCAATCACGACAACACTTCTTGGACTTGGAGCTTTCCCAAGTGGTCATGAATTGTGGACCGGGATGCCGGGTATGCACGGAACATACACTTCCAATCAGGCGATTCAAAAAGCAGATTTGCTGATCAACATCGGAGCGCGTTTCGATGATCGGGTAACAGGTAAGCTGGACGGGTTCGCTCCACATGCCAAAATTGTTCATATCGATATTGATCCGGCTGAAATTGGCAAAAACATTGCAACGGACATTCCAATCGTTGGTGATGTGAAGACGGTGCTCGAAATAGCGAACAAGGAAGTGCAGCGTGCAGAACGTGCAGATGCGTGGAGAGACCAGATCAAGCAGTGGAAACAAGAAAAACCTTACAGCTACACGGATTCAGATGAGGTGCTGAAGCCACAGTGGGTAGTTGAAATGCTGAATGATACAACCAAAGGTGAAGCAATTGTAACTACAGACGTTGGACAGCATCAAATGTGGGCAGCACAATATTACAAATTCAATCAGCCACGTTCATGGGTAACCTCCGGTGGACTCGGCACAATGGGCTTTGGATTCCCTTCTGCAATCGGTGCTCAAATGGCTAACCCGGACAGGCTTGTTATTTCCATTAACGGTGACGGCGGCATGCAGATGTGTTCTCAGGAACTCGCGATTTGTGCGATCAACAACATTCCGGTAAAAATTGTTATTATCAACAATCAGGTGCTTGGAATGGTGCGTCAGTGGCAAGAGATCATCTATGAGAACCGTTACAGCCACATCGATCTGGCAGGAAGTCCTGATTTTGTGAAACTGGCTGAAGCTTATGGTGTAAAAGGATTGCGTGCAACCAACAAGGAAGAAGCCGAACGTGCTTGGCAAGAGGCTCTGGATACACCAGGACCAGTCGTTGTTGAATTCGTAGTACGCAAGGAAGAAAACGTGTATCCAATGGTTCCGCAAGGAGCGACAATCGATCAAATGCTGATGGGGGATGCTGAAGAATGATAAGACATACGATTTCGATATTGGTCAACGATCAGCCAGGCGTCCTTCAGCGGGTATCGGGGTTGTTCGGTCGACGGGGATTCAACATTGAAAGTATAACGGTAGGTCAATCCGAGGAACCGGGCTTGTCAAGAATGGTTATTGTGACGATTGGTGATGACAAAACGCTGGAACAGATCGAAAAGCAGTTGTACAAAATCATCGATGTCATCAAAGTGGTTGATTTCAGCCTGAAACCGATGGTTGCCCGTGAACTTGCGTTGATCAAAGTGAAAGCTGAGCCTTCAGAACGTCCTGAAATTCTCGGTGTAGTTGAAACTTTCCGTGCATCGGTTGTGGATGTTGGTCCCGGAAGTCTCATTGTACAGGTGGTCGGGGATACGGATAAAATTGATGCAATGATTGAATTGCTTAAGCCATACGGCATTCGTGAACTGTCACGTACAGGAGTAACTGCATTGGTGCGAGGCAACGTTTAAACAGACATATTGAAAAAAAGCATGGTCTGATGCTTATCAACGGAACGACAAAGGTATGTTAGCAGCATTAAGCTGAGAAATACCTTTAATCTTAAATGAAGTGCCAGTCCCGTATTAGCTGCAATTCAACATTTTAGCGATGTAACGCTTGACAATACAGCCACACCCCCGCATTAATGGGCGGGTGTCTGAACGGATCGGATCAGACCAGAAACGCTGAAGCAAGAAAGCGACCGGTCCCTTGAGACACCCGCTCATTAATGAAGGGTTCTTTACAATACAAAGGAGGACTTATAAACATGCCAGTAACTACTTATTATGAACAAGATGCAGAGCTTAGCGTATTGAAAGGAAAAACGATCGCGGTAATCGGTTATGGTAGCCAGGGTCATGCCCAAGCCCAAAACCTGCGCGACAGCGGATTGAACGTAGTCATCGGACTTCGTGAAGGTAAATCTTTTGACACTGCAAAAAATGATGGATTTGAAGTTCTGTCCCCGGCTGAAGCGACTAGCCGTGCAGATGTCGTTCAAATTTTGCTGCCGGATGAAACACAAGCTTCTGTATACAAAAATGAAATCGAACCAAACCTGAAAAAAGGCGCTGCATTGCTCTTCTCTCACGGTTTCAACGTTCATTTCGGTCAAATCGTTGCTCCAAAAGACAGCGATGTATTGCTGGTAGCTCCTAAGTCCCCTGGCCACATGGTACGTCGTACCTACGTGGAAGGTTTCGGTGTACCGGGCCTGATCGCAATTGAACAAGATGCAACAGGTAAAGCAAAAGATATCGGTTTGGCATACGCAAAAGGTATCGGTTGCACACGTGCAGGCGTGATTGAAACTTCCTTCCGCGAAGAAACAGAAACAGATCTGTTCGGTGAGCAAGCTGTTCTGTGTGGCGGTGTAAGTGCCCTGGTAAAAGCTGGATTTGAAACATTGACAGAAGCGGGTTACGCTCCTGAAATGGCATACTTCGAGTGTCTGCACGAATTGAAATTGATCGTTGACCTGATGTATGAAGGTGGACTTGCAAGCATGCGTGATTCCATCAGTAACACAGCGGAGTACGGTGACTATGTAACTGGACCTCGCGTGGTAACTGAAGATACGAAGAAAGCAATGAAAGAAGTCCTGACAGATATCCAACAAGGTAAATTTGCACGTGACTTCATCCTGGAAAACCAATCCGGCCGTGCATTCCTGACAGCAACTCGTCGCAACGAAGCTGAACACCCAATCGAAGTGGTTGGCGGACAATTGCGTGAGATGATGCACTGGATCAAGAAGTAGGTAACAACTTTAAGGTAATCAAGTAAACTTACAGCTTTAACCGGGAATAGCGGCCGTGCATATGCGTGTGCCGCTATTGCTGGTTTAGAAGAAATCCATACATTACAAGTCTAGGAGGTGCGAGGCGTGCGTAAAATCTATGTATTTGACACAACGCTGCGTGATGGAGAGCAATCCCCGGGAGTCAATCTGAACACTCGTGAAAAGGTGGAAATTGCCCACCAGCTCGAGCGGCTTGGTATTGACCGGATGGAAGCCGGTTTTCCGGCGGCATCTCCAGGCGATCTGGCGGCAGTCAATGCAGTTGCCAAAGCGGTCAAAAATGTTACCGTTATTGGCTTGTCCCGCTCCAGAGAGCAGGATATTGATGCGGTAAAAGAGGCGCTGAAGGGCGCGCAGGACCCGTGTATTCATATCTTTTTGGCAACTTCACCCATTCATCGTCAGCACAAATTGCGCATGGACAAAGGTCAGGTTCTGGATACAGCTCGTTCCGCGATTCGTTATGCGAAGAAAACTTTTTCGAAGATTGAATTCTCCCTGGAGGATGCAGGTCGTACAGAATATGATTTTCTCGTAGAGATGGTGAATATGGCTGTGGAAGAAGGCGCGGCTGTTGTGAATATCCCGGATACAGTTGGGTATCTGAGCCCATACGAGTACGGTAATATTTTCAAACATTTGAAGGAAAACGTACATGGCATTGAAAAAGTGCAGCTGAGTGCACATTGCCATAATGACCTGGGAATGGCCACTGCCAACACACTCGCAGCGATCCTAAATGGAGCCGATCAAATTGAGGGAACGATTAACGGAATCGGTGAACGTGCGGGTAATACCGCTATTGAAGAGATTGCCATGGCACTGGAGACACGTCAGGAATTTTTCCAGGCGAAAACTTCGCTGCAACTTTCTGAGATTGCGCGGACCAGTCGTCTTGTCAGTCGTTTGACGGGGATGGT
The DNA here is from genome assembly GCF_042674385.1 of Paenibacillus sp. NPDC056933. Lineage (NCBI taxonomy): Bacteria > Bacillati > Bacillota > Bacilli > Caryophanales > Paenibacillaceae > Paenibacillus > Paenibacillus sp. NPDC056933. The sequence goes on from NZ_JBHUQN010000001.1 coordinate 1,058,656, forward strand.
TGTGCCTGGCAATAAAGCGATTGTTGGTGCGAATGCGTTTGCACACGAATCAGGCATTCACCAGGACGGCATGCTGAAAGAGAAAACAACCTACGAGATTATGACGCCAGAGACCATCGGTCTGAAGGAAAGCAAGCTCGTATTGGGTAAACACTCGGGACGTCATGCCTTCCGTGAGCGCTTGATTGAGCTCGGTTACGAATTGGAAGATGAGGCATTGAACCGTGCTTTTGCCCAATTCAAAGATCTGGCTGATAAGAAAAAAGAAGTGACAGATGAGGATTTGCTGGCGGTCATCGAAGAGAAATTACAGGATGCACCTGAGGTGTTCAAACTGGAATCCATCTTTGTGACCTATGGTGATGAATCCATTCCAACGGCTAAAGTTCGTATTGCTACACTTGATGGTAATACAGTGGAACAAAAAGCAGAAGGAAATGGATCAGTAGATGCCATCTATAATGCGATTGACCAAGTAAGCGGGGAAGAGGTAACGCTATCCGACTACTCGATCAAATCGGTTACGCATGGTAAGGATGCGTTGGGTGAGGTTCACGTCGTACTTACTCAAAATCAAATTTCCGTTCAGGGACGCGGTGTAAGCACTGATATTTTGGGTGCCAGTGCACGTGCTTATGTGGATGGATTGAATAAATTAATTGAAAAACGCAAGACGTATACGAATCGAGTTAATGTCAACCTGTAACACCCATTTGCAGCAAGCATAATTCTTCATTGGACTGTGTTGGTGCTGAATGGAGATGGTGAGATGGAGTTCACCAATCCTTCCTTGCATTGCAGTTCGGTGAGGTACATAAAAAGTCTGACCCTCAAATCTTGAGAGTCAGACTTTTTTGCGGTTACTTGATATAAATAAACGGAAAATCAATATAGACCATTAAAACGGGATAATCTGTTAGTCTGTATAAATTCACCAAGCATATGCGTTCGGAGCTTGTCCTCCCGGACCCGGGAAGATTTCATCCAGACGTTTGAGGACCGCTTCATCCAACGTGACATCCAGACATTTAAGCGCAGTTTCAAACTGTTCCAGCGTACGCGGTCCAATAATCGGAGCGGTAACTGCCGGGTTGGCAGCAACCCAGGCCAAAGCGATGGTATCTTGGGGTTCACCGAGTTCGCGGCAAAGTGCTGCGAATTGTTCCAACTGAGTTTGATGGGACTCGATCCGCTCAGCAATGCCACCACTGCGTGTACCTTCCAGCTTCTGGAGTGCATTACGTCCCAATAATCCACCATCCAGTGGGCTCCAAGGAATAACACCAAGGCCCAGCTCTTTCGCTGCAGGCAATACTTCGAGTTCAGGCAAACGGCAGTTGAGGCTGTATTTGTGCTGCTCGGATACAAGGCCCAGGAAATGGCGGTTTTTGGCTTCACTTTGCGCAACAGCAATCTGCCAACCAGCAAAGTTACTCGAACCTACGTAACCAATTTTGCCCTGATGGACAGCGTTCTCGAACGCGCCCCAGAGCTCGTCCCATGAGATAGCGGGATCCACATGGTGCATCTGGTACAGTTCAATATGATCGGTTTGCAGACGGCGGAGGGAACCCTCCAGATGGCGTCTTATTTTGTAGGCGGAAAGACCTGCATCGTTGTTTGGGCCATCTGTATCGTCGTGCATTGAGCCATAAACTTTGGTCGCGAGTACGACTTTTTCACGTCTACCGCCGCCCTGTTTAAACCAGCGTCCAATGATTTCCTCAGTGAGACCCGAATTTTCGCCCCAGCCGTAAATGTTAGCGGTATCAAAAAAATTCACACCAGCATCGAGTGCTGCATCCATGATACGGAATGCTTCCTTTTCGTCAGTAGCAGGACCAAAGTTCATCGTGCCAAGACAGATCCGGCTGACTTTAAGACCTGATTTTCCCAAGTACGTGTATTGCATGATTGCAATCCCTCCTGAGTTACCTGAATTTGTCTTCAGGCTTCATTTTAACCCAGTCAGAGGTACAGAACAACCAATCTAATTCAGCTTATAGGTAAAAACTATTAAAGTCATAGATTGTATATCTTGGTCAAATCACCTTCGAATATGATACAAAAGAGAGAGTTAAAAATGACACGTAAATTTTTGAAGTGAATAACCGAATGAAAGCATATAAGGAGTGGACAACCCATGGCAGACGTAAAAAAAATTGCAGTAATTGCAGGCGACGGAATTGGTCCTGAAGTTGTGGCTGAGGCAGAGAAAGTTCTCAAGCGTACGGAGGACGTGTTCGGATACCGTTTTGAAACAGAGCATGCGCTATTTGGTGGAATCGCGATTGATGAGAAAGGTACACCCCTTCCTGAAGAAACACTGACGGTATGTAAAAGTGCAGATGCGGTCCTTCTTGGAGCTGTTGGTGGTCCAAAATGGGACAATAACAGCAAGGAGCTTCGTCCGGAAACAGGCTTGCTAGGTATTCGCAAAGCGCTCGGTTTGTTCTCCAACCTTCGTCCGGCTGTTGTATTTGATTGCCTGAAGGATGCTTCAACCTTGAAGCCAGAAGTGCTTGAAGGTACGGATCTGATGGTGGTACGGGAGTTGACCGGCGGCATCTACTTCGGAGAAAAGTTCAGACGTGAAAGTGCACAGGGCGAAGAAGCCGTGGATACTTGTGCATATAATGTAACAGAAGTGGAGCGCATCGTTCGTCAAGCATTCGAAATTGCTCAAGGACGTCGCAAAAAACTGGCTTCGGTTGACAAAGCCAACGTATTGGAAACCTCCCGTCTCTGGCGTGAAGTCGTTAACCGGGTAGCACCGGATTATCCGGATGTTGAATTGGAACATGTGCTTGTTGACAACTGTGCGATGCAATTGCTGCGCCGCCCATCGAGCTTTGACGTAATCGTGACGGAAAATATGTTCGGAGATATCTTGAGTGATGAAGCAGCGATGCTGACAGGCTCCATCGGTATGTTGGCATCTGCATCACTCGGAGAGGGCAGTTTCGGTCTCTATGAGCCAGTACACGGTTCAGCGCCGGATATTGCAGGTCAAGGCTTGGCGAATCCAATCGCAACGATCCTGTCTTTGGCGCTCATGTTCCGCACAACCTTTGGTTATGCGGAAGGTGCGGATGCTATTGAAGCGGCTGTATCTGAGGTATTGAATGCAGGACATCGTACGAGCGACATCGCTGTGGACAAGAGCAAAGCGATCAGTACAACGGAAATGGGCGACTTGATTGTCGCAGCAATTCGTAAACAGGCGTAATATGGCATCATGACAAGACAGCCCTTTAATTTCCGCGAGGAATGATAGAGGGCTGTTCCTTTATGATTTTGCCACGAAAAGTCCTTATTTATAATCATTATAAAAAAATAACGATTATAATCTTGACTTTGAGAAGTGCGGATGATAACATTTTACTTGTACTTGTTATCAAGTAACAAACCCATTTTAATTACAGGAAAAACGTTCACGTTTTTCTTGATGATGAGCATTCAACTCGAGTGCTTACATAATCCCAAAGGAGGAATTGTAAGTTATGGCAGAACGTTTGGTTGGTAGACCCGCACCGGATTTTGCAATGGAAACAGTATCGGGAGATGGACAAGACTTTGGTTCCGTAAAACTGTCCGATTATCGTGGCAAATGGCTCGTATTTTTCTTTTATCCTTTGGACTTCACTTTTGTGTGCCCAACAGAAATCACAGCTTTGAGTGATGCTTCGGAGCAATTCAAAGCTTTGGATACAGAAATTCTTGGCGTAAGCGTTGACTCCGTACACAGCCACAAAGCTTGGATCAACACACCAAAAGACAGCAATGGCTTGGGCCAACTGAACTTCCCGCTGGCTTCCGACATCACAAAACAAGTAGCTAAAGATTATGGCGTTCTGATTGAAGAAGAAGGCGTTGCACTGCGCGGCTTGTTCATCATCGATCCAGAAGGCGAATTGAAATACCAAGTGGTTAACCACAACGATGTAGGCCGTAGTGTTGAAGAAACACTTCGTGTGCTGCAAGCACTGCAATCCGGCGGATTGTGTGCAATGAACTGGAAACCAGGCGACAGCAATCTGTAAGCCTGATTGAACTTGAACGTTATGGTTCAAGCCCTCATCCCTTTTGGGATTGAGGGCTTTTTGCACCCTTTTGTCAGAATATAAGCCCTTAAGGAAGAAAAGTGTTTAAACAGGGATATAAACGTGGTAATGGTGTATTAGAAGTAAGCCCTCATTTTATTCTTTGGAAAGAGGAATCGAAGGGCTTGAAGGCGAATAGGGTATGGAAACCCGGGAATGATTCCGGTGCTCTGTAATTATAATTAGTACATGAATGTGATACACTATGGAACTATTCCTTTTCTCGGAAGTGCTTAAAGTGTACGGGCTTGCATGTCCAATAAAAAGTCCCGGCACGTTATAAGGAGGGTGAACAAAAATGAGTTACTGTTGTGGGGCAAGTATGGTGGGAACAAAGGGCACGCTGAAGCATTACCGCACCCAGGTTCATAATGTTCCCCTGCTGTTTTGTCCGGTATGTCACCGGGTGGAAGTGCATTATAAAGTGGAGAATGAATATGAGATTCTGGCCGAATATGCGCATGGAGATGGTGCATCGGAGATTGATTTCCAAGATTATGTGACAGAAGATGAAGATGCGATTTTTGAAAATTGCGTGAATCGTGAAAGCGAGGAAGGGATGGTCATTGTACAGCGTCAGATCGACATGTCTCTGGATCTACTCCGGCTTGCCAAGGAAATGAAGGATGAGAAGTGGGAAAGTGAACTTAAGCGCCGATTAGCTGTGATGAGTCAGCGGCGACTCAAAATCCAGCATAACAAGAGTGGATTATAGATCGAATTGAAGAATTTAAAATTTAAAATTATACGAACGAAGCTGATTCGCAATCGAGCGAAAAGGCTTCGTTTTTGTTGTGTGGGGAAACTAATTCGCGGTTTTTTTTAAAATAATTTCCATTCGACACTTTCTCCGATTGACTCTCTTCTATAAACTTGTCTATGATAAAAACAGACTTGCAAAAGAGGCGGAGCAAAATTGTTCGTGTTTGGGAATAGGAGAAGGTTAGAATGGAACAGACGTATATTGTTTTCCGGAACAACTGTTGGTTACCGGGAATAAACCAGCTTGGGTTCCGGACATGCCATCCATATTTTCGGCTCAGCCCCCTAACGAAAGGGCACCGGTAATGAAAAATAAATCGGCCCTTCCTGTTTCTGTGATGATATGATGTCCGAATGGCAAGTTTATCATTTACGTGAAAAGGAGGAACCTGACATGATTAGTGAATTTCAGGATACAGTGCCTCGACCAACGAATGGATTCCCGCCTATACATCTGGATAACAACAAGTATGAGAATGTCCTGGAACATCTGGATAGCGGTATTATGTTGTTTGACAGTCACGGTGTATTGACGTTTATTAACGTTCAGATGGCAAAATTGTTGGAGCTTCCAAGAAGCCTGTTGAGCGGCTGCACCCTGATGCAAATGCTGCATCATCCACAGATGAGCCGATTCAAGAAAAAGAAAATTTTACGTATCTATCGGGAGACTATCTTCCATCGTAAGCGCTATCATGAGCTGATTGATGAGTACGGCAGGCATTGGCTGGTTACAGTAACGTATGGGGATCAGATGGATGGAGACTTTCTGTTCAGTGTTAAGGATGTCTCCGATTATAAACAAATTGAGCAGACTGCTTATCAAAATGACAAACTTGCAATGTTGGGGCGGATTTCGGCATCAATTGCCCATGAGATTCGCAATCCTTTGACGGCTATTCGCGGATTCATCCAGTTGCTTCGGCCTCATTTGCTTCAATTGGGAAAAGACGAGTACGCTCGAATCATACTGACGGAGATTGACAGGGCGAACGATATTATCTACGAATTTCTGAATTCCTCCAAGCCGTCAGCCCCTCAGAAGACCATTATATCTGTTAACTCTTTGCTCAAAGAGGTGGTCTTGCTGACAGAAAGCGAAGGGTTAATGAAGGGATGCGAGATCATCTTAGATGAAGCAGAAGTCCCGTTAAATGTGTCTATTGATGTCAAACAAATTAAGCAGGTTATTTTGAATATGGTGAAAAATGCGATGGATGCCATTGAGGATGTCGGAGAAGAACATGCAGGTCTGATTCGAGTCTCTATGGAAACCGAGAACAAGTATGTGCAGATTTCGATAGCTGACAATGGGCAGGGGATGGACCACAATACGCTTGTACGACTATTTGATCCATTCTTTACCACCAAAGAGAGCGGTACGGGGCTGGGACTTTCCGTGAGTTACCGGATTATCAAAAATCATGGAGGTACCATCTCTGTGGATAGCAAAAAGGGAGAGGGCACCCGTTTCATGATCATGCTCCCTCTGGTGTAAAGACAAGAGCAATGCAACAGGAATTGGCTAACCGCCTGTTCCTGTTGTTTTTTATTGGAACGATTAGGGTTATAGTTAGAATGAATGCGAATACATAAGCTCTATTTACGGGAGGATGGACTGATATGGATATCCAGGGAATGGAACAAATGAACAAACAGCTAATGGACCATGTGGGAACGGTCATCGTGGGGAAAGACCATACGATTGAGTTAGTGATGACAGCTATCATTGCTTCAGGGCATGTCCTGCTGGAGGATGTGCCCGGTACGGGGAAAACCATGTTGGCAAAATCAGTAGCTTCTTCGCTGGACTGCACCTTTCAGCGTATTCAGTTCACACCGGATCTGTTGCCGTCCGACTTGACGGGGATTCATTTCTTCAATCAAAAAGATGGTGATTTTGAATTCAGACCTGGCCCTCTCTTCGCCAACCTCGTCCTTGCAGACGAAATAAACCGGGCTACACCGCGTACTCAATCCAGCTTGCTGGAGTGCATGGAAGAGCGCCAGATCAGTATTGATGGCTCCACAAGGCAACTGGAGCGTCCATTTATCGTCATTGCTACACAAAACCCGATAGATAATCAGGGGACCTTCCCGTTACCCGAAGCACAAATGGATCGTTTCATGATGAAGATCCGAATGGGTTACCCAAACAGTGAAGAGAGTGTAGAAATTTTGAGACGTACGGTAGCACGTCGTTCTGTTGACGATCTGTCCGCTATCATTAGTCGTGAGCAATTGCTTGAGGCACAGAGTACGTATACATCGGTCCAAATCGACGAAGATCTGTTGCGATATATTATCCGTCTGACAGAAGCTACCAGACAACATTCCGAGTTGTCACTGGGCGTAAGTCCACGAGGAGCTCAGGCGTTGCTCAAGGCAAGTCAGGCCTGGGCTGCTTTACATGGCAGAGATTTCGTTCTGCCTGATGATATTAAAATATTGGCGGAGCCCGTGCTAGCCCATCGACTTGTATTCCGTAACCGGGTAAGGCAGCAAGAGGGCTTGGCGGAACGCATCATTCAGGAGCTTCTAACCCAGACAGACGTGCCGACCGAGACTCTTGCTGCAGGCAACGGGCGATAGCTTATGGCATTATTATGGCTTGTCATTGTTGGTGTCATTATTATTGGCGTACAAGGCATATGGTTCGGCCGTCCCGCCTTATACAAGCTCAAGTACACCAGACAATTCAGCAAGATACGTTGTTATGCCGGAGATGAGCTGGAGATGGTAGAGACGATTTCGAATGAAAAACGAGTCTCGGTTCCCTGGCTCAGACTTGAAGCCATGATGCCCGTCTCCTTTGTTTTTCGATCCGGTTCAGGCATGGATATCAGCCAGGGAGATATCTACCAGAATCATAAAAGCATCTTCACTTTGAAACCGTTTACTCGTATTACGCGCAAGCATCCTTTTGTATGCAGCAGACGTGGAATTTATACGTTAAACACCGTGACAATGACTGGAGGGGATCTGTTTGGCCTTTGGCGCGTAACGAAGGCGCTCCCCGTTCATCTGAACATGATTGTGTATCCTTCACTTGTTCATCCTGAAGATCTGCCTGCAATTTATCAAGTATGGCAGGGTGAGGTTGAAGTCTCCCGTTGGATTGTTGAAGATCCCTTTCTCATTCTTGGAGTTCGTCCATATGGTGCGGGCGACCCCATGAACCGTATACATTGGAAAGCAAGTGCTCGTACGGGTGAACTGCAGGTATACAAGCAGGGATGGACTGCGGACCCCCAATCCTGGATTGTGGTCAACATTCAGGAGTCGGCAGACATGTGGAGTGTAGTTACCCGTCCCGAGACGATCGAACGGGCACTCCGTTATGCTGCCACTGCAGTAGTGGATGCGATAGGGAGAGGCTTGCCTGCAGGATTTGCTCATAATGGTTATCGTGTGAGTGGAGGGCAGGATCCATTGCGGATTGAGCCGGATTACGGCAGTCCTCATCTGGAGAGGTTACTGGAAGCTATGGCGGAGACGGAGTTAAAATGCATGGTTCCCATGGAACAATTCCTGAGCGATGAAGTACAACGTAATGAAGAAGCGCAGCAGGCTCGCAGTTATCTCTTAATTACGTCCTATGTATCTCCAGCCATGGAACAAGAAATTGCTCGTTTGCATGAACAGGGCCATCGTGTGACCGTACTCCCGGTAGAGGGTGGGAAAAGCGATTCAAAGGCGGTGAGTGCATGAGTGATTCCAAGAGTTCCAAGGAAAGTTTGATTTTATCCATATTGGCGGTTCTATTGATCGGTGTGTACCTCTATCCATTTCTGACGCTTACTTCACTATATACAGCAGGACATTTGCCTTATACATTAATAGGTATCTTTGTTGTGGCTGGCTCGTTAGGTCAGTGGGTACAGCACAGATTACCAGCTATCAGCGAAAAAAACACATTTATTCGATGGGGCGCTGCGCTGATTATGGGACTGTTGATCTCATTGATTATCGCATTAGTATTGGGGCTTCCTTTACCTGATTTGCTGACAGCAGCAGTGTGGGGAGTGATTTCAGCCTATGTTGGATTGAATTTCCAACCTGTCTTCCGTTCCATTTTGATTTGGCGCTTGCAGATTTTTGGTGTGCTCACTGCGATTGTATGGAGTGGGGCGGCTAACAGCGTTGAATTCATGCAACCTCTTCAGGCGTATGCAGGAACCGTATATGCAGCAGGGGTCATCAGTTTTGCTGGTTGGTTGGTAGGTCAATACAGTGTACAGTTGGACCGGGCGATATTGAATGATGGTCAAAGAAGGATTGTGCTGCGTGAGTTTGCCCGGGCGAATCATCAGCGGTTGGTATGGATGCTGATTGTCATCGCAGGAATTGGCGCTTTCCCCAGTCTTGTTGCCTGGTTAGGTCCGTTGCGTGACCGTCTCCTTGCCTGGATCAGAGGTTTACTGGGTTCGAGCTCCAATCAGGATGTTCCGATTACGCCCACAGCTCCCAATGAACCACCGTTGCTACCTGAAGGGATGGAGGCATCAGGGGAGCCCTCTGTTTTCTGGGATATCCTGGGTTGGATAGTTATGGGGGCTGTTGCAGTAGTTGTTCTGTGGCTTATCCTGCGGTTGGGGCAGAAGGCCATAAACAAACTTATGGATCGTTTCAAAGGGATGCTGCAACCCGGTCAGAAGAAGATAGAGCCCCGTACAGAGTATGTGGATATCAGTGAAACGTTAGAGGCACCGGCGAGAACGCGGAAATCCTGGTTCCGCAAGAAGGAGTCGCTGCCTTCACAGGATGCTGAACGTGTTCGATATTACTATCGGAAGTGGATCGACAGAGCTGCAGCCCGGGGAGTGGATATACAGGGTGCACATACGCCACTGGAGGCTGCGGAGACCATTGTTCAGCATGGAGTCATAGAAGATGATCAGAAGCTCTCTGCAATGCTGCCGGATCGTTATAATGCTGTTCGCTACGGGAAGAAAACCCCGGACGATTCCGATATGAGTGAGATTGATCGGATATGGAAATCTTATCGAAGTAAATAAGTCGGGAATCCCTTTACTTTTCTTGTTGCGTTCAAGTATCATGAGAGGAATACACAAGTTGGTCAGAAAAGGAGCAGAGACATTAATGAAGACAAATCATTGCAAAATAGTAGATTGTACAATCCGTGATGGCGGGCTGGTAAATAATTGGGACTTTAGCGTGGACTTTGTTCAGCAGTTGTATGCTGGTTTGAATGAAGCCGGCGTTGATTATATGGAAATTGGATATAAAAATTCGCCGAAGCTCTTGAAGGGAGCGGAAGAGGCGGGACCATGGCGTTTTCTGAATGATGATTTTCTGCGCAAGGTTATTCCTCAGAAAGGAAACACCAAATTGTCTGCACTGGTTGATGTCGGTCGTGTAGATGAGAATGATATTCTGCCACGCAGCGAGAGCATGCTGGATCTGATCCGTGTAGCCTGTTACAGCAAAGATGTGGACAAGGCACTCGCTCTGGTTCAAACGTTCCATGACCGTGGGTATGAAACAACACTGAACATTATGGCACTGTCCAATGTGATGGAGAATGAACTGCTGGAAGCTTTTGAACTGATTAAGGAAAGTGCTGTGGATGTTGTATACATAGTGGACTCCTATGGTAGTCTGGATCATAATGACGTGAAATATCTGGTGGAAAAGTTCAAGACTCACTTGCCGAACAAACGTCTTGGCGTTCATACACACAATAACATGCAACTGGCATTCTCCAATACACTGATCGCAGCTGAGCTTGGTGTTGAACTGCTTGATGCTTCCGTATATGGAATGGGCCGTGCTGCCGGGAACTGTCCGACTGAACTGCTAGTTGCCCACTTGAAAGGCACGAAATACAATTTGCGTCCGGTGCTTGGTGTATTGGAGCAATTGATGGTCCCGCTCAGAGAAAAAGAAGAGTGGGGTTACATTCTGCCTTACATGATTACAGGTACGTTGGATGAGCATCCTCGCTCGGCAATGGCACTGCGTTCGTCAGAAGATAAAGATAATGTTGTCGATTTCTATGATAAACTGACGACACCAGAAGTGAATTTCGATAAATAAAATAGGCTAAAATTCAGTTGTAAACTAAAAAAACATGGAGTCCTATTGGGAATCCATGTTTTTTTAGTTCTAAATGCCTTGTTTTTCGGCGTATATATGAATATATATTCCTAGGAGTACATATTTTTTAGTTCACGTCTGCGGAAATAAATGTTATTATGTACCAGATAGCATGTTTGTGCATGTGAATTGAACGTTGGTAGATATGAAAATGTCGAATTTTGTAACAATAGATATTTTTATAGTTAAGGTATTTCAGGATAGGTGATCCCGGGAAGGAAAAACACGGCATGAAGGCTAATCAGCAAGATCAGAGAAAAATAGGTGGGGTCGCTATAGGCGGCTTAATGTGTTTCCTCGCAAGTCAATGGTTTCGTTCCTCTACAAGCTCTGATCTGATCATATCGGGTTACCCGGTTCTGACGCTCTTGGGTGGATTCGCTGCGGCAGCTGCCTGTATCGGCATTTACAATCAAAGCTGGTTATTCCAGACCCAAAGGCAGACCCTGCGAAGGGTCATGATGACTACGTTGTTTTTATTAATTGGTTTGTTTGAATTGGTTCACATCGTATCTTTTGCCGAAGAAATGCCGAGTGGTGCCATGGCCGAGTCCGATTTCTCGCTGAAAATGATGACGCTTGGATCTCTGGTTTGTGCAGCGGGTTTGCTGTTCATTTATACGGTCAAAGAAAAGGAAATTGCGTTACCACGCAAATTTTTGCTGTTTAGCGGAACGCTGGGAATTTTTGTTGTGTTATACATATTGGCTATTCAGGAATGGGCCGTGCTGCCAAACTTAATGTCGGGTGATGTGATTAGCGGGATGTTTACCCGGATTCATTTTCTGGTGGGCATCCTGTATGGCGTTACTGCTGCCGTGTTATTCGTTCACTGGAAAAAGAACAGAGAGGGAGATTTGCCTTCCATCCTTTGCGCTATTCTGTGTTTTTTCTATGGCGAATGTTACTTTGTTTCCGCAACGCAGATTAATGATATCAATCTCTTATGGGGTCTGTTCAGTGACTGTTTGGCTTATTTCTTTATCCAGAAGGGGCTATATTCATCTGTAGTGGATACGCCTTTCCTCAAGCAGCAGGTAGCTGAAGCGAAAATGAACTTTATTGCTCATCATGATGATGTGACAGGCCTGCCGAATCGCCGTCGCCTATCTCAACGACTCAAAGTGATGATGGACGAGGCTGTGGTGGAGGAGCAGCTTGTTGGCGTACTGGTACTGAACATTAACCGATTCAAAACGATTAATGATTCACTGGGTCAACAAGCAGCTAACCGTGTACTTCGTCAGGTAGGACAGCGTCTGAAGCATTCTTCGCTCCCCGGAGAGGAAGTGTTCGGGCTGGGAAGAGACGAATTCGTTCTGACAATGACAGATTTCTGCATAACAGATACGGCGTTACGGCGGACAAGATCCATTTTGCAACTATTCGAAAAACCTGTAACAGTAGATGGAAACGAATATCATCTCACGCTGGGTATCGGCATGGCGATATTCCCGCACGACGGATACTCACCGGAGGAGATCATTCAGAATGCGGATACGGCATTGCATCATGCCAAAGATCAGGGAGTGGAGCTTAACCGGTATGCGCACGCGATGCAGATGAAAGCCCAGGAACGGTTGCAGCTTGAGAATGATCTGCGTAAAGCGTTGGATCGGGGACAGTTCTATCTGGTGTATCAGCCGCAGGTTAATCTGGCAAGTGGCTTGATTGTAGGTATGGAGGCTTTGGTGCGCTGGCAGCACCCGCTCAGAGGAGCGGTATCCCCTGCTGAATTTATTCCTCTCGCTGAGGAGAGCGGGCTGATTGTTCCTCTAGGAGAATGGGTGCTGCGAGAGGCATGTGCACAGAACAAACGTTGGCAAGAAGCGGGTTACCGCAAGCTGTGTGTATCAGTTAACCTGTCCATGAGACAGTTCAGGCATTCCCACCTGCTGGATAACATTAGAGGCATCCTCAAGGAAACAGGATTGGAGCCAGTGTGGCTCGAACTTGAGATAACGGAAAGCATGACGTTTGATAAAGACCGAGCCTTTGAACAGTTGCGCAAAATCAAGGAGATTGGTGTTCATATCAGTATTGATGATTTTGGAACAGGGTACAGCTCCCTTCATTATCTGAAAGATCTGCCAATTGATCGACTCAAGATCGACCGTTCCTTTGTCAATGAAGTCCTGGAGGATAGTAACAATGCAGCGATTGTGTCTACCATTACGTCCATGGCGCATCACTTGCATTTGAAAGTAACAGCTGAGGGTGTGGAAAATGAGGACCAGCTTTCGTTTCTTCGTGACCAGCATTGTCATGAGGCTCAAGGGTACTTTTTCAGCAAGCCGATTGAAGCAGCGGATTTCGAAAAAAAGTTTTTGAGAGATGTGGATAAACCCACGGGATAGGATAGGCAGAGGCGCAGGTCGCGCTTCTGTCTTTTTTGTTTTAAAATGTTAGGGTGGAAATGGAAAAAAAGTTGCAAGCCTTGGATGTTCATGGTATATTAGTTTTGTAAAATTCGTGTTAATGTTCCTCGAAACTTAACGGGACGTAGCTCAGCTTGGTAGAGCACCTGGTTTGGGACCAGGGGGTCGCATGTTCAAATCGTGTCGTCCCGATCGTCATTCGTGCGGGTGTAGTTCAATGGTAGAACTTTAGCCTTCCAAGCTAATAGCGTGGGTTCGATTCCCATCACCCGCTTAACTCATGCAACATCCGAAACCCTTGTGAATACAAGGGTTTTATTTTTTTTGGAGGTATATGTACCACAATCGTAATGGATGAAATGTTGATTCCGAATGGCCCATAATAATCGGCTATACATCTGCCAAGTAATATCGCTGAATCCAATTCAAAACCTTTGCTTTTTCCCCATCATCTGGTACAATAACGAAGAAATCGATACTACACATGAATGAGAGGTAACCATACGTCCCATGAAGTAAAACACATGAATTGAACCCCAGTAACTGCAGAGAGTGTATTGACGCAGTCAGCCAGAGCGGCTGAGCAATGAGGGGATTCGTGTGTCCAAATTCAGCTATGGGATCAGGTATGGAGACAGGCAGGCTGTTCTGGCTTAGCTTGTGTGTACCCTTTTAAGGGTTCTTTGTTCATACCGTGGGGTATCTTATGCTTGTTTTTTGACGCTTTATCCAATCCTGAATTGCCAGACCGCCGGCTGATGCCAGCGGTTTTTTTATTTTGAATTGCAGGAAGGATGAGGCCTCATGATGACAATGGTACGCCTACATGAAGTATCGAAAGAGTGGAACGGAAATGAGTTGTTCGCAGGACTGAATCTGGAAATAAATGAAGGCGAGCGGCTCGCCATTCTGGGTCGTAACGGGTGTGGCAAAACTACCTTATTACGCATCATTCTTGGAGAAGAAGAGGGGGGTGGACGCATCGAACGCCACATTCCGCAGCAGGAGTGGGGATTCATGCGCCAGCGCTCCATGATCGAACCCGACATCAATGTGCTGGATGCCGTCCGTCAGGAAAGTGGACAGATCAACGAGGTGAAGCGTGACCTGGAAGAACTGGAACAGCGTATGGGCGAGAGTGAAGCGGCAGATGAGCAGTCGTTACTTGCAGCATACACAATAATAATGGAACAATATGAGCAATTGAACGGGTATATGTGGGAGACGGAGGTAGAGAAGGTACTGACACGTCTCGGGTTATCAGCGGAACATTGGAGCAGGCCGTATCATTCTTTGAGCGGTGGGCAAAAAACAAAGGCTCGTCTCGCAGGATTGCTGGTCAGTAAACCGAAATTTCTTATTCTGGATGAACCGACGAATCATCTGGATGAAGAGAGCATGCGCTGGCTTGAGGAATGGCTATCCACCTATGCCGGAACATTGTTGTTTGTCTCTCATGACCGGACCTTTATTGATCAGGTAGCAACGGGCGTCGTCGAGTTCAGCCCGGATGCCCTGACCAAATATAAGGGCGGCTATACAGATTATAAGGGCCACAAGGAACGCGAATGGCGTGAGCAGGAAGCGACCTATCGCAAGCAGGAACTGGAGCGGAAAGCGCTCGAAGAGACGATCCGCAATTATCAGCAGTGGTTTCATCAGGCTCATAATTCAGCGACCGATGTGGAGGTCAAAATCACTCAGAGCTTCTACAAAGCCAAGGCCAACAAGAATATTTCCCGCTACCATGCCAAACAGAAACAACTGGAGCGCCTGGAGAAAGAACGAGTGGATAAACCTCGTGAAGCTGCCAAATTAAACATGGAACTGCAGGTAAATACACTGGCTGCCCGTCAGCTCCTTGCATTGGAAGACGTTAGCTTTGCTTATCCAGGAAGCTCGACATTGCTTCACAATATCCGGATTGCGGTCGAACGTGGAGATCGTCTTGCCGTACGGGGGCCGAATGGTACAGGCAAGACGACACTGCTCAAACTGATGATTGGAGAGCTGCAACCATCCCAGGGCAAAGTGACACGCCATCCACAGCTAAAGATCGGTTATTTTTCGCAAGAGCTTGAGGGGTTACCGGAAAGTGAGACGCTTCTGGACAGTTTGCTCCGTCTTCCATCCATGACACAAAGTGCTGCACGTACCATTCTGGGATGCTTTTTATTCTCAAGAGATGATGTGTTCAAGCGTATTGGGGATTTGAGTATGGGAGAGAAGTGCAGAGTTGCATTCCTGCGGTTGTATTTCGGGGGATCTAACGTGCTGGTATTGGATGAACCGACGAATTATCTGGATATTGACACGCAGGAAGTGATGGAGAATATATTGAAGCAGGCATCCGGTGCGCTGGTGCTCGTATCCCATGACCGTATGCTGACCAAAGTACTCGCCAATCGCTTGCTTGATCTGGAGCCGGGCGGGAAGGCTGCGCTGTTCGAAGGTGGAGTGGAGGACTGGGAGCAATCTATCAAACTGCGAGAGTCCGCCCTTGAGGTTCGGGAATCAGATGATGAACGGCTCCGGCTTGAAATGCGGTTGTCCGAGTTGTTATCTCCCATGAACAGTGCGACTAAGGATGTATTAACAAAGCCTGATGATGCAGTCGAACGGGCGGCTGAGGTTGCCGAGGTTCGTGAAATTCAGCGTCGTTTGAACCAGCTGCATGAGCTGCGAAAACAAAAGTAATGGATGGATGAGGCAAAATCAGCTCATTTTTGGGCATTACGCTTCATCACGCAGCTTTACAGCTTGCTATTTCGAGTGATTTTGCATATAATAATGGACGATCATCTGTAAATTTGAAAGTTTTTCTAACATGCAAACGTGATGATGGAGACAAGTAAGCAGTGCCTCTGGACAGGGAGGAGACGCCGTAGATTGAGAGCGTTTCTGTAGAACAAGGCTGCTGAAATTCACTCCGGAGCGGTTCCCTGAACCATATCTTGCGATTCATCGCAGGAGTTAGTAGGGGCTAACGGTTAACGGTCGTTATTCCGTATAGAGTGAGGCAAACATGTTGCAGGCCGGAAGGGCTGGGCAGCACTGAATGTCTAACAAGGGTGGTACCACGGTCTTTTCGTCCCTTCAGGGGAGAGAAGGCCTTTTTTTGTTGCAATAAACCACATAAAGGGGGCATTTACACATGAAAGAACGTTTGGAGGCATTAAAGATCGAAGCGCTGGAACAACTGTCTGTCGTGAAGGATCCACAGACGCTGAGTGATCTGCGTGTAAAGTATTTGGGGAAGAAGGGTGCATTGACCGAGATTTTGCGCGGTATGGGTGCGCTTAGTGCAGAGGAACGTCCGGTGATCGGCCAGGTGGCCAATGATGTTCGCGGCGCGATTGAAGAAGTGATTGACAGCAAACAGGAGCAGTTCCAAAAGGAAGAGACGGAGAAACGTCTGCAATCCGAGAAAATTGATGTGACCCTGCCGGGACGTCGCGGACGTCAGGGCGGACTGCATCCACTGACCAAAGTGGTACAGGAAATCGAAGATATTTTCATTGGTATGGGATACCGGGTAGCGGAAGGCCCTGAGGTTGAAATGGATTATTACAACTTCGAAGCACTGAATCTGCCGAAGAACCACCCGGCACGTGATATGCAGGATTCCTTCTATGTAACAGAAGACCTGTTGATGCGTACACATACGTCACCGGTTCAGGTTCGTACCATGCAAAGCATGAAAGGCGATGTGCCTGTTAAAGTCATCTGTCCGGGTAAAGTATACCGTCGTGACGATGATGATGCGACGCATTCGTTCCAGTTCAATCAGGTTGAGGGTCTGGTCATTAGCGAGAATATTCGCATGAGCGACTTGAAGGGAACTTTGCTGCAATTCGTACGCGAAATGTTCGGTGCACATACCGAAATCCGTCTCCGTCCAAGCTTCTTCCCGTTCACTGAGCCAAGTGCGGAAGTGGATGTCACTTGCGTACAATGCGGTGGCAGTGGTTGCCGGGTATGTAAACAGACGGGCTGGCTTGAGATCTTAGGCGGCGGTATGGTTCACCCGAAAGTGCTCGAGATGGGCGGTTATGATCCGGCGAAATACAGTGGGTTTGCATTCGGAATGGGCGTAGAGCGTATTGCCATGCTGAAATATGGCATTGATGACATTCGTCATTTCTACAACAGTGATATGGCGTTCCTGAAACAATTCGGACGACTGTAATTACCGAAGTAGCATACTGGGCGAACGCCCTTCATTTGCAACACCAATTTATAGATTAGGAAGTGAACGTCCATGAGAGTATCGACAGATTGGCTGTCTGATTATATCGCGCTGGAAGGCGTAGAGCCGCAAGAGCTGGCTGAGAAAATGACCCGTGCGGGTATTGAGATTGATGTAGTGGAGAACCGGAACCAGGGTGTGAACAACGTGGTTGTCGGTTACGTGAAGAGCAAGGAGAAGCACCCTGACGCTGACAAGCTGAATGTATGTGTGATTGATGCCGGTCAGGAAGAAGATCTGCAAATCGTGTGTGGTGCGAAAAATGTGGATGCCGGTCAAAAGGTAGTCGTTGCCCTGGTCGGAGCAAAGCTCCCTGGTGGACTCGATATCAAAAAAGCCAAGCTGCGGGGCGTCGTATCCCTTGGCATGATCTGCTCTGCGAAAGAACTGGGCATGAACGACAAGTTGCTGCCGAAGGACCAGCAGGAAGGCATTCTCGTTCTGCCAGAACAGACGGAGATCGGCACGCCAATCAGTCAGGTTCTTGGTCTTGATGATTATGTGCTTGAACTGGACCTGACGCCAAATCGTTCCGACTGTCTCAGCATGCGTGGGGCGGCTTATGAAGTTGGTGCCATCCTGGGTCGTGAAGTGAAGCTGCCTGATCCAAAAGAGCAATTGGTGGAAATCAGTGATGCGGCTGCGAATCATATTTCGGTTGAGATTACCGCTACGGAACAATGCAGTCACTATGCGGCACGTTATGTAACGGGAATTAAGCTGGGAGCTTCCCCTCAGTGGATGCAAAACCGTTTGATGGCCGCTGGCATTCGTCCGATCAATAATATCGTTGACATCACAAACTATGTCATGCTGGAATACGGACAGCCGCTGCATGCTTTTGATGCAGATAAGCTGGAGAAGGGCCACATCGAAGTGCGGATGGCCAAAGAAGGCGAAACGATCGTGACGTTGGATAGTCAGGAGCGCAAGCTGGAGCCGCATATGCTGCTCATTACGGATGGCGTAAAACCGGTAGCCATCGCGGGTGTTATGGGTGGCGAGAATTCCGAGGTAACGGAAACCACAGTAAATCTGTTGCTGGAATCCGCCAAGTTCGATGGCGGAACCGTTCGGAAAACGTCGCGCCAACTGGGGCTGCGTTCCGAAGCAAGCATGCGTTTTGAGAAGGAAGTCGATCCGGCTGCTGTCATTACGGCGTTGAACCGTGCGGCTGAATTGATTCAGCGTTATGCGGAAGGCGAAGTTCACCAAGGGATTGTGGAAGCGGGAACAGAGGCTGCGGATAAACGTGTTGTGCAGCTGTCGCTGGATAAACTGAATCGTTACCTGGGAACCGATTTGTCTCTGCTTGAAGTGAAAACCATTTTCGCTCGTTTGCACTTTGCGTGTGGTGATGCGCAGCAGGGTCTGCTTGATGTGGAAGTGCCAAGCCGCAGAGGGGACATTACACTTGATGTGGATCTGTTTGAAGAGATTGCACGTCTGTACGGATATGACAATATTCCAACCACTTTGATCGAAGGACCAACAACACCAGGTGCTTACACACCATCCCAGGCAATGCGACGTACCATTCGTGGTCTGTTTGCAGGCAGCGGATGGCAGGAAATGATCAGTTATTCGTTCGTTCACCCGGACAACGTATCTTTGTTCCCCGCTTTGACAGAAGGCAGTCAAGCGGTGAAGCTGGCTATGCCAATGAGTGAGGATCGCAGTGTGCTCCGCAAGAGCATTCTACCGCAAATGCTGGATGCAGCAGTGTACAATATGAATCGCAAGGCAGATTCACTGGCTGTGTTCGAAGTGGGCAGTGTGTTTTTCACCGAAGAAGAGAAACTGACCAAACAGCCACACGAGATTCCAGTGTTGAGCTTGTTGCTTACGGGAAATCGTGCATCTCAGCAGTGGAATGTGGGAGCAGAAAAAGTGGACTTCTTCGATCTGAAAGGTGCACTTGAAAACCTGTTCGCCTATGTGGGTCTGGAGCAGCGCATTCGCTTGGTGGCAAACAGTCCGGAAGGTTTCCATCCTGGTCGCTCTGCATCGGTATACCTGGATGCAAAAGATGGCGGAGAGGGCAAACGGATTGGTACGATGGGTCAATTGCATCCTGAACTGCAGCAGCAGTATGATTTGAACGATGTATATCTCGCGGAGATTGCGCTCGATGCGATCTATAGTGAAGCGGATGCGGATATCCGTTATCGTGAGCTTCCACGTTTCCCTGCAGTTGAGCGGGATATCGCCGTTGTTGTGAATAAAGATATCGAAGCTGGAGATATGCTGCGTGCGATTCGTGAATCTGCTGGTGAACTGTTGCAAACCGTACAGGTATTCGACGTGTTCACAGGCAGCAAGCTCGGTGAAGACAAGAAGAGCGTAGCGATGGCTCTCGTGTATCGCAACCGTGAACGCACATTGACGGATGAGGAGATTACTGAGGTTCATGCTCGTGTTGTTGCTCGTCTGGAGGAGCAATTTGCAGCCGAATTGCGTAAATAGAACATAAGTCAATTTTTTGAACAAAGATTAGCAGGAATTGCTTGAAGTCGCATCGAATCCTTAGCATTAGAGGATCGATGTGACTTTTTTTGTTAAACAGCTTAGAATCAACATACAGACTTGAAGGAGGGCACAACTGTGACTACACCTGATCGTACACGCGTCACCGTAGAGATCTACGGGACTTCCTATAAACTGGTTGGCAGCAGTGCCGACTATATGAAACAAGTAGCTAACCTGGTGGATGAGCGAATGAGCGCTATCTCCAAACATCATTCCCGACTGGATACTCCTCGTATTGCGGTGCTGGCAGCTGTACATATGGCTGAGCAGTCTCTTCAGACTCAGGAAATTCGGAATGAGCTGAAAATGCTGACCGGTGAACGTACCGAACTGAGAAATGAGTTAAATCGGCTGATTGCCATACAAAATGAACATCAGCAGGAATTGGAACGCCGAGACCAAGCTCTGGCTGAAGCAACCAAGCTGAAGAATGAGGCGGAACAGGCCTTTGCAAAGCTCCAGAAGGACCAACAAGCAGAGGTAGCTAAGCTTAAGGCATTACTTGAGCAGGAACGAGCTCAGGCAGCAGATCGTGAGCAGAAGCTTCAGGCTCAAGCTGCGGCTCAATTGAAAGCAGCGGAAGAGAAGGGGCAGGCCCGTCTGAAAGAAGCGGAAGAAAAAGCAGCAATTCAACTCAAGAATGCCCAGGCTCAGGCGGCGACCCAGCTGAAGGAAGCATTGACTCGTTCAGCATCTGAGCTACAGCAGACCCAGGCCAAAGCGATTGCACAATACAAGGAATTGCAGGATAAGACGGCAGCACAACTGAAAGAAGCAGAAGCTCGGGCTGTGGCAGAACGTCAAAAAATTGAGGTTCAGGCTGCAGAGCAGGTACAAGCGGCGAAGGAACAAGCCGAAGCTGCAATTTTGTCTGAATTGGAACAAGCTGAGGTCCAATTGCAAAAAGTTCAGGAGGATGCCCAGCTTCGATATCATGAACTTCAGTCTGAGATGGAACAGCGTATCCAGCAGGCAGAGCAATCTGCTGCAAAGCAAGCTCAAGAACTGACTGACAAGGCAAAGGAAGAACAGACTGTACTGCTGCAGCAAGCAGAGCAGAAGCGACGGGCTGAGATCGAAGAGCTGAATGCGGCGTTCAAGGAATCATCCGAACAGGCCGAATTGGAATGGATGGAAAAAGAAGCAGCTTATGAAGAGCAGCTTCAACAAATCAATGAAGCGGCCCGGATTCAGGCGGCCGAAGCCGCTGTCACCGCTGAGGCTTTGCTGCAAGAGGAACGCAGCAAGCTGAAGCAGCAGTTGGAAGAAGAACGTAAACAGGCGAAGTCGCGCCTGGCAGATATCGAAGGTCAATTAGTTGAAGCGCGGAAGCAACTCAAGAATGCTCAAGAGGTGATTGTCGATCAAGAACAACAACTTCAGCACGAGCGAAGCCAAACGGAGACATTACGCAATGAACAAACCATACACAAGCAGGAGCAGGATGTTCAGCTTCGTCGAATTACGGAGCTTGAGCAGCAACTGGAACAATTGAAAGCAGACAGTGCCCAGTTGCAGGAACAGCTTCGTAACACAGAAGCTGATGTCCAACAGTCCCGGGAAACGCAGCAGCAATGGAAGCAACAGTATAACGAGACCGTTGAGCGTGAGACTTCTCTGACTGCACAGCTGCGCAAAGTACAGGATCAGCACGCCCATCTTGAACAGGAGATCACAAAACTCCGTGAAGCCGAAGTGAAATCCGAGGATGAGCAGCGCAGACTGCAAAAAGTGCTTGAACAGGCCCATGCAGCAGTTCGCATATTGCAAAATGAGATCAGTACACTTACCCAAAGTGAGCAATCTTGGAAAGCGCAGGCGGAACAACGTCTGATTGAGATCGGTGAATTGGAAACCCAGGTACTTGAAGCTGCAGAGCAAAATGAGACGCTGGAATTGGGTGTGCAGTCCCTTCACGATGAATTGTCTGTGGTTAAAGAAGAGGCTCGCCATGCTGGTGAAGAAACCGAACGTTATATCGCGCGAGCAAGCCTCCTGGAGCAAGAACGAGAAGAACTTAACCGTGAAATGAATGAAGTCCGTGCAGAGCTGAACAAGCTGCAGGAAAGTTATAAACAAATCCGTAAGGATTACAGCGATGCACTTCAACGTGAAGAGGACTATAATCACAAAATGAATGAAATGAGTGAAGAAAAGGAAGAGATTGTACGTGCGCTTGAAGAATCCAGACAGAATGCCAAACAGCTATCTGAACGGATTAATGAACAAGGCAGCTTGCTGACTCAGACAGAGGAAGAAGCACTAGAGTGGCAAATCAAGCATGAAGAATTATCTGCGCAACAAGCCGAGCTCTCCTCTCGTCTGCAAGAGCTGACTGCCCGGGAAGATGAGCTAAGCTCCAAGGTAGAACAAGCGGAACAACAAGAACAGGTTTGGCAACGTCGTGCAGATGAATGGGCGGCTCAGGAACAATCCTGGCAGGAACGCTGGGCAGCACTGGAGAACGAATTAAACCTTTGGCAGAAAGAGAGTGCTGCCAGTGTTGAAAAAGTAGAAGAGCTGGAGCAGGAGCGCGAGCAGCTTGCCAAGCAACGTACAGAAGCGATTGAAGAAAAGCAGACAATGGAACATGAATTGCTGGAGATCGGTGAGCGGTATGAACTTGCGGCCCATCAGCTGCGTTTACTGCAAGTTGAACGTGAGATGGAGCAGGAGAAGGCGGAGCAGCTGAATACGGATTATCGCCAGTTGCGGGATGAATATACGAAATTGCAGACGGAATATAACGAATGGATTGAATTGATTGAGCAGGATCAGACCTAGCCTGATGATGATGTCATGACTCGAATCCTGCACAGCGCACTCGTGTACAATTTGTTATAATGAAGAAAGAGCTCCCGTCGTTACGGGGGCTCCTTGTCTTGAACACTATTCGTCAACAATAATTTTGGAGATCATACTGCTATGACCGCTTCCACAAAAGACGGAACAGGACATTTCGAATTCCCCTGCTTTGTCGGGAGTAATCACCTTGGAACTGTTCTTGGTGTCCAGCTGAAGGTTTAGCTCTGGCACGAGAACGCCATGGTTACCGTTCGTATTTTCATAGACAATCTTAACCGGGACCCCTTTTTTTAAGTGGTATTCAGGCTGGTCGAATTCATAGTTGCTCGCTTTGATGACCAGTTCTTCGCTTGCTGTAACACCCGAATCGGATTCGCCGTTTGATTCTGCGGATTGTCCAGTTCCTCCACATGCAGCAAGGACCAGGATCAACATACAGGCTGCAAGCCATGCTATGCCTCTCTTCATCATGTGCCTCCTTAAAAAGCGTGATATGGATAAAATTTGAATGATTTCTCCAGCCATCATACCGCAAATTGAGGATGCCTGTACATGTTGCCTATGTCGTTTTTTTGAACTTCACCTATGCTTGACAAAAAAAACCTCATCAGGCATTTAAGCCATCAGAGGTTTAGGGGAAGCTGGCACAGGATATCGGGGGTTAAGCAGGTAAAGTGGAGTCTATGCGTGATCTTTAGACCTTCTTCCGGCATCAAAAGGCGTAGAAACCGGAATGAAGAGATCAATGATCCCAATGACCAATGCAGCCAGAACAGCACCAAGCAGACTGACATGCACATGATCTACAACATATTGTCCAATCCAGATTACCAGTGCACTGACGATGAAGCCGACAATACCACGGCCAAAAGGATTTACCCTTTTACCGAAGATGCCTTCAATGATCCAACCGAGAAGGGCGATAACCAGAGCAAGCATCAGAGCACTCCAGAAACCGCCAACGGTGAATCCGGGCACGATCCAGCTGACAACCATCAACACAATTGCGGCGATGATAAATCGCACGACATGTCCCAGAAAATTCATGGTGTTTACCTCCTTTTATTCAGATGGGATTGGGCAGTGGAATCCTGTTAAACGGAGAGGTTGCACAATCCTGACACTTGTAGTTTGCGGCGGCAAGTCCCAAGTTATGTGTGGAAGGATTCGTTAAATAGCGCAAGGGAGTTTCTTTCGTTATAATACAGTTATAGTTTGGAAGGAGTTGTACACTTGGACACGAAAATTTTACACACATTGGAATATCGCAAAATTTTAAATACATTGCAAAGCTTTGCCCAGACTACGATGGGTAAAAAGAAAGCGGATCAACTGGAGCCGATCAGTGAACTGGAAGAAGTGAAGAGACTTCTGCAGCAGACGGATGAAGCCTTTAGGTTTGACCGTCTGAAAGGGTCTCCATCTTTTGGGGGAATTGTAGATATTACCGCTTCCGTCAAACGAGCAGAAATTGGAGGCACGTTGAATCCGCATGAACTTTTGGGGATTTCCAATACTACCTTTGCTGCACGTCGGTTGAAACGCCAGATTGCTGCGCTTCATGACGATGAAAAAGTGGAATCGCTGTTCTATATCAGTGATCAAATATCCGAGCAAAAGACACTTGAAGATGCGATTCGCAATTGTATTGACGATAATGCTGAAGTTTCTGACAGCGCGAGTGTAACGCTGGCGCAGATTCGTCGTGAGCTTCGCGGTGGTGAGGCACGCATTCGCGAGAAGCTGGATTCAATGATTCGTTCTTCTACAGTATCCAAAATGTTACAGGATCAAATCATTACCATTCGTGGTGATCGGTTTGTTATTCCTGTAAAGGCGGAATATCGTTCCTATTTCGGTGGGATTGTTCACGATCAATCCGGTTCGGGTGCAACCCTGTTTATAGAGCCGGAATCCATCGTCGCCATGAACAACAAATTGCGCGAGACCCGGATCCGGGAAGAACGCGAAATTGAAGTGATTTTGCAGAAATTGACGGCTCTTGTCAGTGAACAGGTGGAGTGGCTGTTGTATGATGTCGACCTGTTGGGATCACTTGATTTCATTTTTGCGAAAGCACGCCTTGCACGGGAACTGAAGGCCACATTGCCACGGATGAATGACCGGGGATTCCTCAAGATTAAAAAGGGACGTCATCCGCTGATTTCCATCGAAAATGTGGTGCCTACCGATATTGAACTGGGCAATGAATATACGTCTATCATCGTGACGGGTCCCAATACGGGAGGAAAGACCGTCACGCTCAAAACGATTGGATTGCTGAGCCTCATGGCGATGTCAGGGTTGTTCGTTCCAGCCGAGGATGGCAGCCAACTGTGTGTATTTGATGCGATCTATGCGGATATTGGTGATGAGCAAAGCATTGAACAGAATCTGAGTACGTTTTCCAGCCATATGACGAACATTATTCGGATATTGAAAAATATGACTACCAAAAGCTTGGTCCTCCTTGATGAGGTTGGGGCGGGTACGGACCCGGCCGAAGGCTCTGCACTGGCCATTTCCATTTTGGAGCACATGCACCAGACTGGATGCCGGATGGTAGCTACAACACATTACAGTGAATTGAAAGCTTACGCCTATGAGCGTAAAGGTGTTATTAATGCGAGTATGGAATTTGACGTAAACACACTGAGCCCAACCTATCGGCTTCTTGTCGGTGTGCCTGGGCGGAGTAATGCGTTTGCAATTGCCGAACGATTGGGTTTGCCGGGATACATTCTCAATTATGCGCGTGGTGAAGTGAAGGAAGAAGACCAGCGGGTTGAGCATATGATTGCTTCTCTCGAAGAGAACCGGCTTACGGCTGAGCAGGAACGTGAGCGCGCGGAACTTCTGCGCCAGGATATGGAGAAATTGCGCAGCAGGCATCAAGCGGAACTGGAGAAGCTGGAGCAGCAGCGTGACCGTCGCATAGAAAAAGCAGAAGAAGATGCCCGTTCCATTGTGGACAAGGCGAGAGCAGAGGCTGAGAAGATTATAGCGGATCTTCGCCAGCTTGCCATGGAAGAAGGGGCCTCCGTTAAAGAACACAAGCTTATAGCTGCTCGGAAACAACTGGATGAAGCCGAACCGGAAAAACGTAAAAAAACGGTTAAGCGCAATGCAACTGCAACCAAAACTCGTGCAATCGGCCCGGGCGATGAAGTTCTCGTTTATAGTTTGAATCAAAAAGGTCACGTAGTCGAGATGTCAGGCACCAAAGAAGCGATAGTACAGTTGGGGATTATGAAAATGAAGGTGTCCCTGAATGATCTTGAATTGCAGCAGTCTGCACCAGCAGAATCCAAACCGAAGCAGAAACCGGTAACGGGCGTGAAACGAACTCGTGATGACAATGTGAAGAGCGAACTGGATCTGCGGGGAACGAATCTGGAAGAAGCCCTGATGGAAACGGATCGTTTTATCGATGAAGCTTTCCTGGCTAATCTGGGTCAGGTTTATATTATTCATGGTAAAGGAACAGGAATTTTACGTTCCGGTATTCAGGATTACCTTCGTAAGCATAGACATATAAAAAGTTACCGGCTGGGCAATTACGGAGAAGGCGGAAACGGTGTAACCGTCGCAGAATTGGAATAGCCCGACCATGAATCAAAGATATTCAGCTGCCTAATCGATTGAGGCAGCTGAATGGGGAAGGGGAACGGTGAGTGAAGGGGACGATTGACCAATTGCTGTCTCATCCCTTGGGGATGGTGCTCGGATTTTTCTCCGTAGCGATTATGGAATTGCTAGTATTTCTCGCTTGCTTCGAACTGGTGACCAAATACAAATGCTGGCATGAAATCAAGAAGGGAAACGTGGCTGTAGCCATGGCTACAGGAGGCAAGATCTTCGGAATCTGTAATGTGCTTCATTTCTGCATTCAGGCCAAATCTTCGGTATATGAAGCCATGACGTGGTCAATTGTAGGATTTGTCCTTCTGCTCATTGCCTATTTTTTATTCGAATTTCTAACACCGGTGTTCTCCATTGACAAGGAGATTGAAGCGGATAACCGGGCTGTCGGATTGATATCCATGATTATTTCCGTCTCGTTGTCATTTGTTATTGGCGCGAGCATCATGTAGGGGGACCGTTGATGAAAATTTTGATACGGATTCTGTTTGCTGCATCCATTGTTTTTTTTGCGATTGGCATCATTTATGTTATGAACACATGATATTAGGAGAGAAAGGTTGATTTAATAATGGAGACAACAGTATGCCCATGGTGCCAAACCGAAATTGTATGGGACGAGGAACTCGGTCCAGAAGAAGAATGCCCTTATTGTCACAATGAACTTAAGGGATATCGTACCTTAAATATCAATATCGGTGATGAAGAGACTGACGATTCCGAGGAAGACATCTATGATGTCGATGATGTAGCGGACGATGAACAAACTACGGATCTTGCCGCCCTGTGGGGGAACGAAGTAGAGCTAAAATTGCCTGAGCTTCGTACATTACAGAAGTATGCAGATGAGGGTAATGATCTGATTCAATATGAAGAAGGTGTGGAGAAACAGCTTGATCTGCAAGAAGAAGTGCCAGAATGTCCGCATTGCCGTGAATTTATGATTCTCACAGGTACACAGAAGGCAACGAAGGATAACTTCAATCCTGTTGCTAATGCCGTCTCTGGTGCAAACTCGTTGCTTGATGCACCTTTCTCTGTACAAATGTATGTATGTTCGGGATGTTTCCAGATCCAATATAACCTCTCTGAAGATGATCGTCTTCGCCTGATTCAAAATCTTAGTGTACGGAAATAAAGATTATAATGTGGTTTGAAAATATAAAATTCCGGAAAATTCATCATGTTTTCCTTCTCCTTGGGGTACGTTAACCCTGAGACCTGCCTGTGAAGTACTAGCTTCATGTGGAAATAGGAGGGAGAGCAGATGAAGATTTCTCTGGGCCGACAATCCATTCTGCTACTAGGCGTGAATGGATTGTTTGTGTTAGCTGGAGCTTTGTCAGGGACGTTTCTGAATGTATATCTGTGGAAAAGCCGTCCGGATTATGCCATGCTTGGGTGGTTTACGGTAAGCCAGCAACTTGCACTGGGGCTCACCTTTTGGCTCGCGGGAAAATGGGTCAAGGAACATAATAAAATGAGCGCGTTACGCTTGGGAACCGCCTTGTCGGGCATATTTTACATGCTTGTGTTATGGGCAGGGCCCAAAGCAGTTGACTGGATTTGGCCCTTGGGAATTTTGCTCGGATGTGCGCTTGGATTGTTCTGGATTGCGTTCAACGTCGTGTACTTTGAAGTGACGGATCGGGAGAACAGGGACTTGTTCAATGGTTGGGTGGGCCTCTTGGGTTCCATGACAGGCATTATTGGCCCATGGTTCTCTGGTTTTGTTATTTCCCGTATGGCAGATAACTCAGGGTATCGCCTTATCTTTACAGTGTCGCTGGTGATCTATGTGATTGCTGTGGTGTTCAGCTTTTTTCTGAAAAAGAGAAAGGTCAGTGGCACCTACCAATGGTCCGAACCATGGCGACAGTTAGCTGCGAAGGATAGTGCTTGGAGGCCCGTAGGTATGGGACTGTGTGCTCAAGGTGCACGTGAAGGAGTCTTTGCCTTTCTGATTGCCCTGCTCGTCTATGTAGCTACAGAGCAGGAGTATAAGCTTGGTCAGTTTTCTTTGATCACTTCAGCGGTAGCACTGGTGAGTTACTGGGCAGCAGGCAAATGGTTTCAGCCACAATATAGATCCAAAGGGATGTTTATTGGAGCATTGTTGTTATTCGTGGTATTGATTCCACTGTTATGGAAAGTCAGTTACGGTACGCTTTTAATTATGGGAATCGGGTCTGCTTTGTCGATGCCATTGTATATGCTGCCAATGATATCCGCAGGATTCGACTTGATGGGGACAAGTGGTGAAAATGTGGAGAAAAGAGTCGAACTTGTCGTATTAAGGGAGCTGTGTTTGATGGTTGGTCGTTTACTGGGCCTTGCTTTATTTATCATCACAGTCATGAATGACCCTTCATTACAAACGTTAACTTGGCTTATAGTGTCTTTGGGATCTTTCCCGCTAATCGGTTGGATTTTCATGCGCAAAATACTTGTGCAAACACAGCATCCAAAACGGTCTGAACCATGATAAAAAGGGTACAGTGCAGAAGTGGAATTTCTGTATTGTACCCTTTTTTTGGAACCGTATTTTTGGTTTTAGACGGGAGAGGGTTTACTCGTTCTGGTTAAGGAGAAAAGTTCCAGATCCTTACTCTCGTTACCTGCTATAGCGTTTGTCAGAAGGGAAGCAGCAATCATGCTGTATACGGTACCATTACCACCATATCCCTCCAGGAAGTAGGAATGCGGGTATTCCGGATGTGGTCCAATATACGGAAGACCGTCATGTGTATCACCAAAAGTTGCTTCCCAAGCATAATCAATTTCGAGATCTGACAGTGGAAAATACTCCGCGACTTTCTTCAACAGAGCTTGTCCTCTGTTCAGAGCTCGAATAGGTCGCTGGTCTTCACGAGGGGTTTCTTCATCAAGACCTCCGGCAATAATCCTGCCATCCGGTGTTGTCCTCATGTATAGATAAGGACGAGACGTTTCCCAAATCAAGCTTTGCTCGTACCAACTGCTTAGATCCTTCACTGGTTTGGTCGCAATTGCATAAGTACTCTGTAGATAGGCGCCGCGGTCATTTTTGATCTCCTGCGTTTCATAACCTACGGAGAAAATTACATTATTAGCTCTGATAGTACCAGTGGAGGTATAACAGACTACGCCATCTTCCATAAAGTCACAGTGTGTCATTTCAGTCTGTTCGAATATGCGAGCGCCCTTTTGTACAGACGAATGAAGAAGAGAATGGACCAATCGGTAAGGATTGACTTCAGCATCCCCATATGTATATAAAGCTGCTGCACGGCTAAATGGGAAATGACTCTCAATCTTCTGCCGATTCCACAGCTCTACGTCGAATCCATATCGTCTTAGGGTATTGTACTCCTCTTCCAGCTTGATCACATCGTCTTCTGTGCTGGCACAATATAGACTCGTGCGAGGGACAAAACATGGATCTATCTCAAGTTTGGACACGATTTCCGTTAACTGCAACATCGCATAGCGGCACAATTCATAAAATCTCACCCCTTGTTGTTCACCAAAAGTATTAATGCATGAGGTAAGTGTTTTGTCATTGGTATACTGAAGCAATCCCGCGTTAGCCAAGCTGCTCCCAGTTCCTACTTTTCTTTTGTCAATGACAATCGTGTTTATTCCTCTCTCTGTCAAGAGTTTGGCGGAGAGCGCTCCTCCTATACCTCCTCCGATAATCAAGGTATCACAGGAGAGATTTGTTTCGAGAACGGGATAACTCGAATTCGATTGTAATGTGGTTGGCCAGAATGGATTGCCATTAATAAGTTCCATAGGATTCACCTCGGTTGGGATGGAATTGATGAGTATACTTTTACAGGACAAGGTTACAATAAATTCGCATAAACTTTTGAGCAAGGAGGATGAAATAGCACATGCAGAACAATCAAATGCAAGCGCTGAGTCCGAAAGAATTGAACTATATAGCGGATTCAATTTCTAATGAAGAACTGCTAATCAAGCAGTGTGCAGCAACAGCTTCCATCACACATAACCCGCAGATCCAACAGGCACTGAATCACTACGCTCGTTCTCATGAACAGCACCTTAACACACTTGTTAACGCTCTGCAGCATCATCAATCTATTGCACCGACACAATCACAGTAATTGAAGCTTAAACTAACGTATTGGAGGGAACCGTGTGTATTCTCAATCTTTATCAACTAACGGATCTTTTATGCAGGAGCAGGATTTATTAAAGTCGATTCTTGCAGATTTAAGACGAACGGCGCGTGAGTATACGACAGCCACAACTGAATCTTCCTGTCCGAATATACGCCGGATGTTCACAGATTTGACCAATGATACGCTTCGTCTGCAAGGTGAATTGTTCAGTGTGATGCAGCAGAACAATATGTATTCGGCAGGGTCAAAGGCACTAAGACAGGATGTGGACAAGCAGATTCAATCTGCTCAACAGACTCAACAGAGATGCCAGCAATTCATTCAGGAAAAGAACACGCAGTCCAGTCCCTACAGTCAGGCCCCCAATGTGCCACAGCATCAGGCGAATTACGGTAACCCTTATTACATGTAGCCTTTGTAATTATGGTTTGATGCAGGCGACTGTTACAGACCATACCACCGCTTGCCCGAATTCAGGGCGAGCGGTTTTTGTCTTTGCATGATCGTTGAATTCATGTAATATAAGTATTAATTCATTTTCAGGAACCTGGATGACGCTGGAGGGAAAGACATGAAGGATTTGAACGATCTGCAATTAAAAGTTCTGGATTTGTTGAAGGAAGACGCGAGAAGGACTCCCGCACTGCTGTCGACGCTGCTGGGGGAGTCGGAAGATAAGATCAAGAATGCTGTGGCACAGCTTGAACAGGATCACGTTATTGTGAAATACGCAACCGTCGTGAACTGGAGCAAGATCGATGATGAGAAAGTAACGGCCTTGATTGAAGTACAAATTACGCCAGAGCGTGGTCGTGGGTTTGAAGGAATTGCTGAACGTATCTATCTGTATCCGCAAGTGAAATCGGTATATCTCATGTCAGGCGCATATGATTTGCTCGTCGAAGTAGAAGGTGGCAATCTGCGTGAAGTCGCTAATTTTGTATCGGAGAAATTGTCTCCGATTGACTCTGTGCTCTCAACCAAAACGAATTTTATTCTTAAAAAATATAAGCAGGACGGGATTATCTTTGAGGACCATCAGGAAGACAACCGTCTCATGATCTCGCCGTAAAGGAAGATGCGTCATGATAGTGAATGAACAGACAACAGGAAACAACAAGAAAATGACTTCGTATCTGGCTCCTTTGGTTCAACAGATACCCCCATCTGGCATACGCAAGTTTTTTGATCTGGTCGGTGACAACAAGGACATCATCACACTGGGTGTAGGTGAACCGGACTTTGTAACCCCATGGCATATGCGTGAAGCGTGTGTATACTCACTCGAAAGAGGCATGACCAGTTACACATCCAATGCCGGAATGCCGAAACTAAGGGAAGCCATTAGTGATTATCTGGACACGCAGTTTGATACCAAAT
The DNA here is from genome assembly GCF_042674385.1 of Paenibacillus sp. NPDC056933. Lineage (NCBI taxonomy): Bacteria > Bacillati > Bacillota > Bacilli > Caryophanales > Paenibacillaceae > Paenibacillus > Paenibacillus sp. NPDC056933. The sequence goes on from NZ_JBHUQN010000001.1 coordinate 1,090,751, forward strand.
ATGATCCCAAAGATGAGATTATTGTTACCGTTGGTGGCAGTGAGGCCATTGATCTAGCCTTGCGTGCATTAATCGTACCTGGAGACGAAATTTTGATTCCGGAGCCTTCGTATGTAGCTTATTCACCAATCGCTTCGATTGGTGGAGGTATACCGGTTGGTGTAGAAACCTATGCGAAGGATCAGTTTAAACTGACTGCCGAAGCGCTGGAAGCAGGGATTACGCCAAAGTCCAAGGTCGTTATTCTTTGTTATCCAAGTAATCCGACAGGTGCCATCATGACCTATGAAGAATGGCTGCCTATTGCGGAAGTAATCAAAAAACATGACCTGATCGTCATTGCGGATGAGATTTATGCGGAGTTAACGTATACGCAAAAGCATGTTAGCTTTGCTTCGATTCCGGATATGAAGGAACGGACTATTTTGGTCAGCGGGTTTTCCAAGGCTTTTGCAATGACCGGATGGCGGATCGGGTATATGTGCGGACATCCCGAACTGATTGCAGCCATGCTCAAGATTCATCAGTATACCGTGATGTGTGCACCTGCCATGGGACAGGTGGCTGCACTTGAAGCATTGACGAATGGTTTGGGTGAGAAGGACAGAATGGTCGAATCCTACAACCAGCGCAGACGTCTGATTGTGCAGGGTTTTCGGGATATTGGACTGGACTGTCATGAACCGCAGGGCGCATTTTATGCATTTCCGAGTATTCAGAAGACAGGGCTGAGTTCCGATCTGTTTGCTGAACGCTTGTTAACGGAAAATAAAGTGGCTGCCGTTCCTGGTAATGTATTTGGTCCCCAAGGTGAAGGGTTTCTTCGCTGTTCTTATGCGACATCTGTGACCCAGCTGAATGAGGCTTTGGAACGAATCGGAAGCTTTGTTTACAAATTGCAAAAAGAGGGTTAATAGGAAGTGGAAGCTTGAAAAGATGTGAACGTTCTTCAAATTAGAAAAAAATAACTTTCTTTTACAAAATATTGTGATATAATTTCAATTTGAAATAAGTTTTTCTTGTATTTGGAAACTAATTTTTCCAAGGAGGGGTTGGCTTTGTTTTGTGTTGAATATGATTTACCGACTAATCGTGGGCATTATTTGGCAGAAGGCGATCATGGCGACCGATGGTCGGTGAAACCGGATCACGCATCTTTGCATAACGTTTCCTTGGAAGATGAGATCCATATGCTACGCCGCAAGATGGAACAGATATTTCTTGAAGAGAAATCATTTACATCCGATATTGTAATTGAAATCAGCAGTTTGCTGGATTTGAAGATTAATGAATACATGAAAGCTAATCCAATTAAAGGGAAATGATGTTTCCGTTATATCGAAACGTTACGCTTACTGATTGGAAGAAGACCCTGAGGGGTCTTTTTTTTTTTTGATCAGTGGAATTTCTTTAATCCCGGGTTTATTTTTTTGCGTGGAACAATTGTGATATATTGTACATAGGAGATTAAAGGGGGAACTGGAATGAAGAGATTTTGGGGGCTTACCGCAATCATTTCTATGATTATTTTGCTCGCAGGCTGTGGCGGTAAGGATGGTTTTACCATTTTTATTATTGACAACCAAGGAAATCCATCTGTGATCTCGGAACAATTGCAAGCTAATTTGCAGCAGAAGTTGGGCGAGGCGCCTAAAGTAGAGGTTATCACCAGCGCGATGTATGATGTTCAGAAAATTATGGTCGAGTATGCGGCAGGAGGGCATGACATTTTTATTTTGCCTGAGACGGATATGAAGCAATACGGAAGCAATGGATCCAATGTTCCGCTGGATGACACGTTTGATCCGAAGAAGTATGAACGTGGCGTGTTTGACGGTGGGGTACTGGTTGAGAAAGGTGAGGGAGATGAAGGTTCAGATATCAAAAAAGAATCACATCTCTATGGCATTCCGCTGGAAGACATGCAAATGTTCAAGGATGTAGATTATGCCGCCCAAAATCTGTTTGCTACCATTCCGGTGTCAGCCGCCAATGTCGAAGAATCCAAGAAAGTGCTGAAGGCGCTGACAGAATAAATGCACCATAGTCGGGTTACTGAAGGAGGGGAGCGGATTGCTGATTACGGTCACAGGCGGCATAGGCAGTGGTAAAACCCGATTTGCGCTTGGTTACGCAGCCCGGATCAGCCGGGAGGGCATCTATTTATCCACTGGTGATCATGATCCCGTGATACCCGAATTACCATCCGCTCATTATCGTGCCATTCAGGCTGGGAACGGCCAGCACCTGACGGAGGTGCTTCACCAGATCAATCGGGAATCCAATCTCTTCCTGGCAGATCAACGCATTGTCATTGTAGATAGTCTGACAGCGTGGATGGCGGCAGGTTTCAGGGCAAGTGATGACCTAGATCATCAGCGTCTTGAGACACAGTTATTGCTGGACGCTCTGTTGTCTTATCAGGGTAAGTTATTGGTTATCACGAATGAAATGCATGGTTCTCTGTATCCTTCTGAGGAAGAACGAATCTTTGCAGCAAGAATGGCATCGGTTAATCGCGCGCTGCAGAAACATTCGGAACAGATGTACATACTGGTCTCAGGCTTGGCTGTAGACCTCAAGGCTCAGAAGATGCGATATGAAGATTGGTAGTGTTTAAAGGATGGACGAGCTTAAAGAAGAAGCCTCCTAACCACAAAAATCGTGGTAGGAGGCTTTATCTTATAAGGGTAATATGTGGCAATCTCTTTATTTTCGAGTTTTACTTCGTCTGACCCACCAGATTATACAGCCAATAACAATAATCGCCAGCAATATATATACGACCAGAGAGTATACGTCCATAAAGTGCAGGATACTCTCCCATGATGCACCGAGTGCCGCTCCAACGGAGACGAGGATAATATTCCAGGCGAGCGTACCAATGGTTGTGAAAAGAAGGAATAAGCCAAATTTCATGTTGGACATGCCAGCAGGAATGGAGATTAGGCTTCGAACAAGCGGTACCATGCGACAGAATAGTACGGTCCACATTCCATATTTGTCAAACCATGCGTCAACACGGTGAATATCTTCTTTTTTGATCCGCAGAATATGACCCCAACGTTCAACAATCTTCTCCAGTCGATTGACGTCAATCAGTAATCCGATCCCGTATAATATGACAGCACCAAGGACAGAACCAATAGTAGCTGCAATAATAACACCGGGAAGGGTTAGGCTGGTATAGGTGGTCATGAAGCCGCCAAAAGGTAAAATGATTTCGGAGGGGATGGGGGGGAATACGTTTTCCAGAGCAATAATGAGTGCAATGCCTATGTAGCCGTATTGTTCCATGAAATCGGTTATCCAGTTTTGCATAATCGTCTCCTCTACTTTTGGTTTGCAAGGATTTGTCGTATACTCGGCAGAGTACACCAATTCATATATACGTGTGAAACTATCACTGGTTTCTGAAAAATAAGATGCGAATGATATTAACAATAGGAGGGGCTAGAATGGGTATATACACACGAACAGGTGACGAGGGACAGACATCGGTCATCGGGGGACGGGTTATCAAAGATGATGATCGAGTAGAAGCGTACGGTACAATTGATGAGCTGAATTGTTTCGTTGGACAAGCCATCAGTTTTATAGATCAAGCGAATGGGAAATTTGAAGATCTGCGTGAACATTTGCTTGAAATTCAGCAGGAATTGTTCGATTGCGGGTCCGATCTCGCCTTTGTGAGAATCAGCGAAACCAAATATAAAGTACGGGATGACATGGTTACCCGGCTGGAGCAATGGATTGATCAATATGATGCGGAGAATCCGAGAGTGGAACGGTTTATTTTGCCTGGGGGGAGTTTACTCTCGTCCACCTTGCATGTCTGCCGTACGGTATGTCGCCGTGCTGAACGTCGCGCTGTAACACTGGGGCAACATACGGATATCAACCCTTCCGTGCGTCGTTACCTGAATCGTCTGTCGGATTATTTCTTCGTTGTTGCACGGACCGCCAATGCGAGACAACAGGTGGCGGACATTGAGTATGTGCGGAGCAAAAAAGTATTCCGCCGCCAAGATAAAGAATGAGCGGTTATTATTCACCGCTTGCCTACACAGTTACCGAACATGAAGACGGCTGGCTGCTGAAGACCGTGCTTCAACGCCGTCTCCAGGTTTCGCGCAAGCTTCTGTCGAGAATCAAACTCACAGAGCAGGGAGTTATGCTTAATGGAGAACGTGTATACATTAGCGTCAAAGTATCTGCAGGAGACGTTGTTGAAGTTCGAATGGAGCAGGAAGAGTCGGATGATATTTTGCCTGAACCGATTCCCTTTTCAATACTGTATGAAGACGAGCACTTGCTGATCGTGAACAAGGATTCTGGAATCATTGTACATCCAACACATGGACACTATACAGGTACCCTTGCGAATGGGGTTGTCCATTATTGGAAGTCCAAAGGCGAACGATTCCGGTTTCGGCCGATTCATCGACTGGATCAGGAAACCTCTGGTGTGCTGGCCATTGCGAAAAATCCGTACGTTCATCAGCATGTCTCTGAACAGATGATCGCAGGAACAGTGGATAAACAATATATTGCCTTTGTGCACGGTTGTCCTGCCCAGATAGATGGCGCCATAGATGGTCCAATTGATCGTGACCCCGAGGAGCCGCATCGTCGAATCGTAACACCTGTCGGTTATCCAGCCAGAACGTTATATACAACTGTCACCCGCTGGGCAGAAGGTAGCGCTAGTGCGGTAAATCTGAAGTTGGAAAGTGGCAGAACCCATCAGATCCGGGTACACATGACATCGATCGGTTGCCCTTTAATTGGCGATCGGATGTACAAGACTCTTCCCATACATGAGATTGATGAACAAACTCTGGCTGTTCGGAAAGAACGAGACACTTGGATTGATCGTCAGGCATTACATGCATGTGAGCTGGCGTTTGACCATCCTGTTTTACAGAAACGAATGACATTCCACGCGCCTTTGCCAGCAGATATGGCTGCACTTGAGGCACGTTTGGATGCTGAGGCAGCTCCAAGAGAAACGTTTTAAAATGCTGTCAAGAGCCTGGCGATTTGCGCATGCAGTACCTTAGTGCACGGTCCCCTGCTATATATCAACGTTAGTTAGTTAATCCCTTGTAAGGGATGCAAAGTGCACCCGAACAAAACGCCGTAGGCTAATATTTAAGGTAGTAGGTTGTAAGGTTGTAAGGTTGTAAGGTTTTAAAGTTTTTATGTATTTATGTATTATGGTTTTTGATCCTAAAATGATATAGGCGAATGAATATTTTTCTCATTCGCAAGAAGGTTTAAAGTTACATTGCGATGGTATCGGTTTGGAGCGACTTTTGGATTTGCGAAGCTAACCAAGGGAAGCGAGAAATCGATACCGGAGCAACACCGGGCAAACTAGGAGGATTAGTAACGATGAGTAATCTGAAAGTATATCAATATGCCAAATGCGGCACCTGCCGCAAAGCGGTAAAATGGCTTGAAGCTCAGGGACATGAGTTGGAGTTAATTCCTGTTTTTGATACTCCCCCGACCGAAACGGAATTAACCGACTTGATTCAGAAGAGCGGACTTGAAGTGAAGAAGTTCTTCAATACGAGTGGAGAAGTGTACAAGGAGCAGCAATTGAAAGACAAGCTGCCGGGGTTGTCCGTAGAAGAACAGATTCGTTTGCTGGCTTCCAATGGTCGACTGATCAAGCGTCCAATCGTTACGGATGGGGAAAAAGTGACTGTCGGATTCAAGGAAGATACGTATGAGCAAGAATGGAACAACGCTTAAATCGGAGGTAATTGGTGCAGTTTACCATTTCTTTGATTATTTAAATGAATCAAGGTCGAAGAAGGCTCTGAATGTTCAAAATTCAGGGCTTTTTTGGCTGGTCGATGGTTGGCGGAACTATGCTATAATGATAGAATTAGTTCGATATTTTATTTGCTATAGAAACTTAGCTAAAGATTTACACGAGAACGGAGAGGACAGAAATAACCTGAGGAAGCGGAGCTAAAAGCTTTCTAAAAGAAAGCTCCGTCGGAAGCATACACTTCGCCTTTATCTACGGATTTTCCATTTGGAAAAGGGAATCAAAAGAATCTGGGGATAACAGCGATCAGAAGGTTGTTCTGTCATCGGAGTGGCAAGTGTAAATATTCTTTAGTTCAATTTCTATGGAATCAGGACAGGAGAGAATAATTTCAAGTGAATCAACGTAATGAACCTACTTTGTTGCTGGTAGACGGTATGGCGGTGTTGTTCCGTGCGTTTTATGCGACATCTGCAAGCGGATATATCAGACGTACAAAGGCAGGAGTGCCTACCAATGCAGTATACGGATTTATCCGTTATTTCTGGGATGCGGTTCAGACCTTTGGGCCAAGTCATGTCGTATGCTGCTGGGATATGGGAGGCAAGACGTTTCGCGGTGAAGAATATGCAGCGTATAAGGGGAACCGTCCGGAAGCTCCTAATGATCTGATTCCCCAATTTGCTCTGATTCGCGAAGTGATGGATAGTTTGGGCATTCCGAATATTGGCGCTCAAGGATACGAAGCCGATGATTGCATCGGTACACTTGCTAAATATTATACGGAGCAGACGGACATGAATGTGATGGTACTTACGGGTGACCACGATATGCTGCAACTCATTGATGACCGCACCAGCATTATTATTATGAAAAAAGGTCATGGCAATTATATGGTGTACACGCCTGAATCCCTAATGACGGAGAAACAGCTGACGCCTCGTCAAGTGATCGACATGAAGGGTCTGATGGGTGATGCCAGTGACAATTATCCCGGAGTACGGGGCATTGGTGAGAAAACGGCTCTGAAGCTTGTACAGGAGTATGGCTCCATTGAAGGAATTCTGGACAATATGGACAAGCTTACCCCTTCGGTACGTAACAAGATTGAGAATGATCTCGACATGCTTCATCTGTCACGCAAACTGGCAGAGATTCACTGTGCTGTTCCAGTCGCCTGTGAACTGGATGTATGTGAATTGCGGCTTGATCCGGATATGGTGATGGACAAGTTCGAACAACTTGAGATGAAGAGCCTGGGCTCTTGGATGGGAGTGGCAATAGGGTGAGCAGTATGCAGACAAAACGGACGGGCAAGAAGTGGTGGACAGGGGCTATGGCCCTCGTCCTGGCTTTGCCTGTAATCCTTTCGGGAGCGGTAAGTGCTCCACAGACAGCGGATGCCAAAGCGGCAATTAGCACCAAAGTGCAGAACGTAAAAGCAGCAGGACGCAGTTTTACCGTGCAGACGGTCAGTATTCCAAAGGGTACACCAGTTACCGTAGGATTGGCGAAGAAGCAAGTTGGTCAGACCGCAACTTTACCTTCAATAGTTAAGGCTTATGGCGCACAAGCGGCTATTAACGGAGCATTTTTTGAAGCCTATAACGGAGCACCAGATCCATACGGCATGTTGATAGCAAATGGCAAGGTTATACATATTGGAAGATACGGAACAACGATTGGATTTAAGGAAGATGGATCAGCCATCATGGATTCGCTTCAAGTGAGCCTGACGGGGAAGGTTACAGACACGCAAGGCAAGTCCCGCAGCTGGTATGCGACCTTTATCAATCGAACACCTTCTGCAAATGCGAGCATTACGATGCTGTATACACCAGAACGAGGCTCCACGGTTGGGTTCAAAGGAGGAACGGCGGTTGTGATGGAGAAAGGGATTGTCACGAAGAAAGTGCCTAACACCAATGTAGCCATTCCGAAGAATGGCTCGGTGCTGGTCTTCACGGGTAATCAGAAATCTTCTTCGGACCGCTTTACTGTAGGTTCAACCGTAGAAATGAACTACAAATACACCAATGCAGCAGGCAAGGAGATTCCTTGGGGAGATGTAGTCACTGCTGTGGGAGCAGGGCCGCGTCTGGTGAAAGACGGCAAAGTTGCCGTGAGCCCAGCGAGTGAGGGATTCAAGGATACCAAAATCCTGAATGCCTCCGGCGCAAGAAGTGGTATTGCCATTATGGCCGATGGTTCGGTTATGCTGGCTACTGTTTCGGGAGCGACGATCAAGGAATGGGCAGCGGTCATGCAGAAGCTCGGAGCCAAACAGGCGATGAATCTGGATGGGGGTGCATCTTCGGGCATGTATGCTGGAGGTAAGATGCTTACGTCCCCGGGCCGTTTGTTAAGTAATACGCTTGTTTTTGGTGGCTCTGTTCGTTAAAAGAAAGCTATTATGGGAGGTTGGGTCAGATGACACTCACACATAACCGGAAGCCAGATGAAAGCAAAACGGCTGTATTAGCCGTAAACGTGGGCAAACCCCAGGCATTGCCTGGCCAGAAGCGTGAAGTGATGAGCGGCATTGTGAAACATCCCGTATCCGGCCCGGTCTTCCTGTCATTTACCGGAATGACAGGGGATGCCCAGGCAGACCTGGAGCATCATGGTGGGCCGGATAAGGCGGTTTGTGTATACGATTACAGTCGTTATGCGGCGCTCGAAGAACTGATGAATCGCAAGCTCGACTGGGGAGCCTGCGGGGAAAATCTGACGGTTGAAGGCTGTAGGGAAGATGAAGTCCGAATTGGCGATGTGTACGAGTTAGGGGAAGCGACCGTACAGGTCAGCCAGCCAAGACAGCCCTGTTTCAAGCTTGGTGCAAGGTATGACTACAAGGAGCTTCCTGTTTATTTTCAGGATAGCGGACATACCGGATTTTATTTTCGGGTATTGCAAGAAGGCGAGGTAACTCCTTCTGCGGTATTCAGACGAATCAGCACCGATCCTGCATCGCTGACCATTCTTGATGCCAATCGAATTATGCATCAGGGAAAACAGGACTTCATGGGTATGCGTACTTTACTGGCCATCCCAACGCTATCCGACAGCTGGAAGCAGACCTTATTGAAGCGTCTGACCAAGCTTGAAAGTGAGCAACAGGGTTAAGCCAAGGGGTTGTTCAGAGAAACCGATGGGAATTCCATTTTAATTTTAAACTGACTTGGGAGTGTGACTAACATGACGATTTTAGGCGCAATTGAAGCTGGAGGCACCAAATTTGTATGTGGAATTGGTACGGAAAAAGGGGAAGTGCTTGAACGCGTAAGTTTTCCAACGACGACACCGGAAGAGACAATGGCTCAGGTGATTGCTTTTTTTGAGGGTAAAGGAATTGAAGCGTTAGGTGTGGGTTCGTTTGGTCCGATTGATCCCATTGAAGGAAGTCCGACATATGGCTACATCACGACAACACCCAAACCGCATTGGGGTCAGTACAATATGATTGGCAAGCTTAAGGAACACTTTGATGTACCGATGACGTTTGATACGGATGTGAATGGAGCTGCACTCGGGGAAGCGACTTGGGGTGCTGCACAGGGGCTGGAGAGCTGTCTGTATATCACTGTTGGAACGGGCATTGGTGCAGGAGCTGTTGTAGGTGGCAAAATGGTTCATGGATTGTCTCATCCAGAGATGGGACATATCATTGTGCGCAGACATCCCGAGGATACATATGAAGGATTCTGTCCGTATCATGGGGACTGTCTGGAAGGGCTTGCGGCCGGTCCCGCCATCAACAAACGTTGGGAGCAACCAGCGTACGAACTGCCTGCTGATCACAAGGCCTGGGAGATGGAAGCTCATTACCTGGCGCATGCCCTGATGAATTACGTATTGATTCTCACTCCGCAGAAAATTGTAATGGGCGGTGGTGTGATGAAGCAGGAGCACCTGTTCCCGATGATTCGTAGCAAATTGCAGGAATTGCTCGCTGGTTATGTTCAGCATCCGGCACTTCAATCCGACATTGACCAGTATGTCGTTTCTCCAGGACTTGGTGATAATGCGGGGCTGTGTGGTTCGCTTGCACTGGCCAAGTTGGCATTGAACAAGTAAAAGGATTTACAATCTAATGGTTGACGAATTTTTCCATTGTGGTAATATATGAGCAACAGCATAGCACGGTTGATGAGGAAGCACCTCTCTTGCATGGATTTTGCAGGAGAGGTGTTTTTTGTGCTGTCTTGAAACAGCATGATCAGACTTTGCGAAGCTGAACTTTTGAAGGAGGGACAGAAATGGAAGTCATTTTTATGAACAGATTATCTCGAATTTCAGGTATGGATGAAGAGCAGGCCCAGTTATGGATTGGTGAAGAGGAAGGATCATGGCACCTGGGTTGGAGTCGCTATGAGGAAGGTGACCGAGAGGATGTGATCTGGTACGAAGGCAGTTCGTGGGATGAGTTACTACATGTATACCGTCATCAGCTAGCCATACAGATGAAAGATGGATACCGTCCATTGCTCCAGGGTCTGTTCCATGAGAATGAAGACCCGAAATCACGCAGTTATAGTGGTCAGCGTCTTCAATGTTACAGTGAATTGGTTAACAATGAGGAGTTGTATACGGATCTCTGTACTTGGCGGAGGAAGAGAGCAGCATCAGACCGGAAAGCCCCGTATTTTATTGCAACGAACCGTCTGTTGCGCATGATAAGTGCATTTGTACCGCAAACCATGGAAGAGTTGATGCAGCTGCCTGGTGTGGGCGAGAGCAAAGCTTCCGAGTACGGGGCAGAATGGCTGGAACTGACAAACGGCTTGGAACGTTCCACATCTTTTCCGTTGGACTGGGTGTATACAGCTCTGAAGGAACAAGATTATGAGAGCTGGCTTTACAAGCAGAGAGAGCAGAAATACAAGCAGGAGCTCGACCGATTTACCACACGCAAGCAGGTGCTTGAAGGCATGAAGGAAGGACATACGCTGGAGGAAATCGTGAATCGTTCCGGATTGTCCCGGCGGGAGCTGATTGAATTGCTGGAAACATTGGATCTGGAGGGGTATGATACAGACTGCCTGCTGGATGCAGAGCTGGCCGTAATGCCTGAACAGGAACAAGAGGCGGTATGGAGCGCCTACGAAGAGCTGGGAGATACGTTTCTGAAGCCCGTGTTACATAAAGTGTATGGAGAAGAGAAGCCCGGCGGAGGCAGTCTGGAGCAGGTCTATGAAAGGTTGCGCATGATTCGAATTCGTTTCCGTCGCCACACAGAGACGGAGCAACACGCGGGCTAGAGTGGGGACAATGGGGTAATCAGTAGGTCTAATCGTACTAAAATACAATAAATAAAAAAGACGAGGCGCTTCTCCGAATGGAGGGCTTCGTCTTTTCAGCTTTGGTCTGTGGCAGTTTAAACCCAGTCTTTCTTGCGGAAAATAAAGAACATGCTCAGACCCAGAGTAACCATTAATCCGATGACAACAAAATAACTATACTTCCAGTGTAGCTCAGGCATGTTGTCGAAGTTCATTCCATAAATACCGGTAATGACCGTCAGTGGCATGAAGACTGTGGTAATCGCGGTAAACACGCGCATGATTTCATTCGCTCGGTTGGCAATACTCGATTGGTAAGCTTCTCGCAAGTTGCCCATCAGGTCGCGATACGTCTCAAAGGTTTCGGATATCTTCACAGCATTCTCATAAATGTCACTGAAGTATTTTTGCAGCTGATCATCGATGAGACGCAGGTCTTTTTTGTTTAGGGTGTTAATGACCTCTTTCTGAGGTCCCAGCACTTTCTTGAGCCACAAAATCTCACTGCGCAGCCCGATGATCTCATTCAAATGAGACTTTTTGGTGTGCATCAGGATATCTTCCTCAAGCTTCTCAATCCGTGCTTCAATCCGGTCACCGACTGTGAAATAATTATCAACAATCAAGTCCACGAGGAGGTACAGCAGCCGATCCGGGGTGCTGATTTCCTGTTCCCATAGTATCGGTTTCAATGTCCGTAATTCACTGACTTTCTGTTTCGTAACACTGATAATAAAATGTCTTCCAAGGAACAGGTTGACGGCACGCAAAAAAATCTCTTCATCATCGAAACGAATGCTATTAATGACAATAAAATAATGGCTCTCATAAATTTCAATCTTCGGACGTTGTTCTTCGTCACTCAAGCAGTCTTCCACTGCCAGATCATGCATTAAGAACAGCGGTTGAAGTACCGCCAAATCGTCTACATCCGCATCAATCCAGTAAAATCCCTCCGCTGGTGGAGTCAGCGCCTGCTGAATGTCGTCCACCGGGATAAATACACCGTTGTTTACCAACCGGATTTTCATTGTTTATCTACTCCTTCTGCACCCGCCAAGCTGGCGGATTTTTATCAATTTGGGCGCAAAAAAGAAGAGATCAGCCGGTCGGCAGCGGAGCCTGGAGATCAGGACTGCGTTCGCTCTATATACAAACGGAAGTAACGTCCCGCTGCCGGCATGCTGATGTCAATTCTCTATGCAGTTTGTAGGAACTCGGCTGCCAGTCGGGCCTCGGGTCGCCATCCATTGAATATGTCACCTCTCACATAAGGGTTTATAACACTTGTTTAGTATACCGCTGGTACAGGGTGCTTTCAAGCGCAAAAATGTGTCGATTTCGCGCCCTGGAGCAGTGTATGACAACGGAAGTTGATCGGTTCCGGGTCCAGAGGTGAAGACTATGAACTGCATCTTGACGTGAGTGGATTAATGTTTTAAAGTAGACGGTGAACCATTTTAAATTACAATTGAATACAGCGAAATCTTATCAAGAGTAGGTGGAGGGACTGGCCCGATGAAACCCGGCAACCGGCGGTATATCCGTACGGTGCTAATTCTTGCAGCGACCAAGTGTCCATGTGGCACTGTTGTAACTGAGAGATGAGAGAGGCGCATATCTATTTACATATGACCTTTCTCGGAATCCGAGGAAGGTCTTTGTTTTATATGCCCCGACTTCTCAGCAGTGATTTTCGCTACGGAACTTGAGCTTGTCACTTGATGTAATGGCATCCAGCGCCTGAAGGCAAGCTCATGGCAGCCCATGCTGCATCTATCTATGCACAAGGAGGAGTTTGAACAACATGCCGATCAAAATACCAGACACCCTGCCAGCCAAGGAAGTGCTCGCAGGAGAAAACATCTTTGTCATGGACGAAACATCTGCTTATAAGCAAGATATTCGTCCGCTCCGTATCGCTATATTAAACCTGATGCCTACAAAGGAAACGACAGAAACGCAATTGCTTCGTCTAGTCGGAAACACACCCATTCAGGTGGACATCGTTCTGGTGCATCCGAAATCTCATACATCCAAGAATACATCACAGGAATATTTGGACCTGTTCTACAAAACCTTTGACGAGATTGAACATCGCCGTTTTGACGGCATGATCATTACAGGTGCTCCTGTAGAGCAAATGGACTTCGAAGACGTGAACTATTGGAAGGAGATCCAGGAGATCTTCGAATGGACCAAAACCAATGTAACTTCGACCATGCATATCTGTTGGGCTTCCCAAGCGGGTTTATACCATCATTTTGGTGTTCCGAAAGTTCCACTGGATGAGAAATGCTTTGGCGTATTCTCACATACGATCAACAAATCCAATGTGCAGTTACTGCGCGGATTCGATGAAGTATTTAACGTTCCGCATTCTCGTCACACGGAAGTGCGCCGTGAAGATATTGAAAAGAATGATAACCTCGAAATTTTGGTTGAATCCGAGGAGGCTGGCATTTTTCTGGTCGCCACCAAAGACGGCAAGCAGATTTTTGTAACCGGACATGCCGAGTATGATCCGCTTTCATTGAAATGGGAATATGACCGGGATGCAGCCAAGGGAATGAATGTGGCTCTTCCTAAACATTATTTTCCGAATGATGACCCTTCCCGTGTCCCTCCGGCAACTTGGCGGGCACATGCAAACTTATTATTCTCTAATTGGCTCAATTACTATGTATATCAAGAGACGCCTTACGATATTGGACCGCAAATCTAATCGAGATCCCAGGAGGATGCAGCAATGGAAGATAACAAGTTAAAAATTGAAAGCCGATTGGCTCAAATTGGGTCCATCAATGAACCGGTAACGGGTGCCATTAATTTTCCAATCTATCAATCCACTGCGTTTCGCCACCCGAAGCTTGGACAGAGTACAGGTTTTGATTATATTCGTACGACGAATCCAACCCGTAAAGTGCTGGAAGAAGCAGCGGCAGCACTGGAATCCGGTGATGCCGGTTTTGCCTGTAGCTCCGGCATGGCTGCCCTGCAAACGATTTTTGCCCTATTTGGTCAAGGAGATCATCTGATTGTATCGCTGGACCTCTATGGTGGAACGTATCGTTTGCTTGAACGCATTTTATCCCGCTTCGGGGTAACGGCTAGTTATGTAGATACCAATGACCTTGAGGCTATGGAAAGTATTCGTCAGCCGAATACCAAAGCCGTATTTGTTGAGACACCGACCAATCCGCTGATGATGATTACAGATCTGGAAGCCGTTAGCTCCTGGGCCAAGAGCCACAATCTGCTGACCATTGTAGATAATACACTGCTGACTCCGTTCTTCCAGCGTCCAATTGAACTCGGCGCCGATATCATCATCCATAGTGCTACGAAGTATCTGGGTGGTCATAACGATGTACTTGCGGGATTAATTATTACAAAGGGGGAAGAATTGTCAGCAGAAATGGCATTTCTGCACAATTCCATCGGAGCAGTGTTGTCTCCAAGCGACTCCTATCAGCTGATGAAAGGCATGAAGACACTCGCTCTGCGTATGGAACGCCATGAGTATAATGCCTTGACGATTGCCAAGTACCTGTTGGAACATCCAGCTGTTGGTGAAGTGTACCATCCAGGTCTGTCGGATCACCCCGGATTTGAAGTACAGAATAAACAGTCCAGCGGAAACACTGGCATTTTCTCCTTCAAAGTAAAGGATGCTCGTTATGTTGAACCATTGCTGCGTCACATCAAGCTGATCGCTTTTGCGGAGAGTCTTGGTGGAGTCGAGTCGTTGATGACCTATCCTGCGGTACAGACCCATGCCGATATTCCGATTGAAATTCGCGATGCTGTAGGTGTGGATGACCGTCTGCTGCGCTTTTCTGTAGGGATTGAGCATGCCGATGATCTGATTGCCGATCTGGGAAATGCACTGTCAGCTGCACAACAGGAGATTGAAGGAGGAGTTCATCATGAGTGAACAAAATAACCATTCCAATAATCAGGAACGGAATGTTCATTCCGACCTGAAGTTCGAAACCAAGCTGCTGCATTTCGGTGACGAAATCGATAAAACCACAGGGGCTTCCAGCGTGCCCATCTATCAAGCCTCCACATTCCATCATTTTGATATTTTTAATCCGCCTCAACATGATTATAGCCGTTCGGGCAATCCGACTCGTCAGGCTCTGGAGGATTACATCACACTGCTTGAAGGCGGAGCACGTGGATTCGCTTATTCCTCTGGCATGGCTGCGATCTCCAGTGTGTTCATGATGTTCTCGGCAGGAGATCACATAATTGTGACGGAAGACGTTTATGGTGGCACATACCGCTTGCTAACGTCCATTCTCAGCCGGATGCAGATTGAAACGACATTTGTAGACATGACCGATATAGAGGAAGTAAAAGCGGCGATTAAGCCGAATACCAAGGCTGTTTATATGGAAACTCCATCCAACCCAACATTGCGAATTACGGATATCGCGGCCGTGACTTCCTGGGCGAAGGAACATGAGTTAATCTCGATTCTGGATAACACCTTTATGACACCTTATTACCAACGCCCGATTGAGCTTGGAGTGGATATTGTTGTACATAGTGCCACCAAGTTTCTTGGCGGACACAGTGATGTGCTGGCGGGGTTGGCCGTTGCCCGGACAGACTCCTTGGGAATACAATTGAAACAATTGCAGAATGGACTTGGTACGGTCCTTGGTGCTCAGGAATCCTGGCTGCTGATGCGTGGAATGAAAACCTTGGGTGCACGTATGGCACATAGTGAACAGAGCACAGCCAAGCTGGCAGCATGGCTTAGCGGACGCAGTGATATTACGGCTGTATTCTATCCTGGGCTGCTGGATCATCCAGGTCGTGAAGCTCATGAGCGTCAGTCAAGTGGTTACGGAGCTGTAGTTTCATTTGATGTTGGTTCGGGTGATCGGGCCAAGAAAGTACTTAACCGGGTGAAACTGCCAATTGTTGCCGTAAGTCTTGGTGCAGTGGAGAGTATCCTCTCGTACCCGGCGATGATGTCCCATGCGGCAATGCCGGCTGAGGTTCGTCGTGATCGTGGAATAACGGACGGATTGCTGCGCTTCTCCGTTGGCTTGGAAGACATTGATGATCTGATTGCTGATCTGGATCAGGCACTTCAGGAATCGTAGAATCAGAATGTGATGAACCACCGTGTTGAAGTATGCTGAAGCAAGATTGAAAACATAAGGATTGTAAAAATTTTTACTTGTTTTTAAAGCACCTATTCATAAGGTGCTTTTTTTCACATGTAACCTGTGTTACGATATGGGGAGTACAGAAATACGATGTTGCCACCAAAACTTTCATCGATATGAACAAGTTGGGACGGATCGTGATACTATTTTCTCTTCATGAGGGAGGCTTTTTACGATGAGTACGGTAGACCGTATCTTAGATAAAGCCCTTCGGGGCGAACGTTTGGATTTGGAAGACACGATTCAGCTATTTGAATCAAATGAAGTAGACAAAATCGGGGCCGCCGCCAATGTGATTGTAAAACGCATGCACCCCGAACCATACAGAACATTTGTCATTGGGCGTAACGTCAACTACACGAACGTGTGTGATGTGTACTGCCGTTTTTGTGCTTTCTATCGCAGACCGGGTTCTGAAGAAGGGTATGTACTTCCCGATGAACTCATTTTCCAGAAAATTCAGGAAACAGAAGATGTGAACGGTACGGAAATTCTGATGCAGGGTGGAACGAATCCGAACCTGCCGTTTAGCTATTACACTGATTTGCTCAAAGCAATCAAAGAGCGTTTCCCTAATATTACGATGCACTCTTTCTCCCCGGCTGAGATTATGAAAATGGTCGAAGTGTCCGATGGTCTTACTTTGGAAGAGGTTGTACGTGCAATCCACGAAGCGGGACTGGATTCCTTGCCAGGTGGTGGTGCCGAAATTCTGGATGACCGCACACGTCGCAAAATCAGTCGTCTGAAAGGTTCATGGCGCGACTGGATGGACGTTATGCAGACGGCACATCGGATCGGCATGAATACAACGGCAACGATGGTTATCGGTCTTGGTGAAACGATGGAAGAACGCGCACTGCATTTGCTTCGTGTACGTGAAGCTCAAGACGAGTGCATCGCGAACAAATACGATTCCGAAGGATTCCTGGCGTTCATCCCTTGGACATTCCAACCGGATAATACGAACCTGAAACTGGAGCGTCAGACACCGGAAGAGTATCTGAAAACGGTAGCGATTAGCCGACTCGTTCTCGATAATATCAAGAACATTCAATCCTCCTGGGTTACGATGGGACCTGAGATTGGCAAGAAATCACTTGAATTTGGCTGCAATGACTTTGGTAGCACCATGATCGAAGAGAACGTGGTGTCTGCTGCAGGTGCGACGTATAAAGTCAACATTGAATCGATTCTCCGGTTGATTCGGGAATCGGGCTACATTCCGGCACAGCGGAACACCAAATATGACATCCTGCGGATGTTTGATGAAGAGAACGCTGTTCATGAAGATTTTGTTATGCAGAACTAATTGCTATTATAAAACGATGTAATTCAATCCGATCCATTGAATCCATGCGATTACACTTAATAGGTTATGGATCTGAAGTCCGCTGGTTACTCCTTAATGGGGAAATCGGCGGGCTTTTTCATTTCGCATTTTCCCATCGTTGATACCAAGGTCATCAAACAGTACATATTACGCATTTGGCGATATTTTATATAGAAATTGAACTGTTACAATAAAAGGGCACTTGAGTAAGCAGACATGCTGGGAAGGGGCAATTTGATGAAAACAAGAGTACTTGGAAAGACGGGACTGAAAGTACCTGCATTAAGCTTTGGAGCTTCCTCACTGGGTTCCGTTTTTCGCGATATTGACCGAGGTGAGGGTATTCGTACAGTTCATGCTGCGGTTGATGCAGGGATGAATTATATAGATGTTTCGCCCTATTATGGATTAACAAAAGCTGAAGTTGTGCTTGGAGAAGCCCTTCGCAGTTTGCCGCGCAGCTCGTTTACGCTATCAACCAAGGCTGGGCGATATGGAGAGAATACGTTTGATTTTTCACGTAAGCGGATTCATGAAAGTGTACAGGAAAGCCTGAACCGCCTGCACACGGATTATATCGACATCCTGTTCCTGCATGACATTGAGTTTGTGCCGGCCGAAATCATTATTGAAGAAGCCTTCCCAACCTTGCTCCGCCTGAAAGAGAAGGGGGTAATTCGCTATGCAGGCATATGTGGATTGCCATTACCTTTATTCGAGAAAGTACTACCACAGGTCGATGCCGACGCCATCATTTCTTATTGCCATTATGCTTTGAATGATACTTCACTGCTCTCATTGCTTCCTCTTTTGGAAAAGAAAGATATTGGCCTTGTAAATGCTTCGCCACTTTCTATGGGCCTATTAAGCACAAGAGGGACTCCTGCCTGGCATCCGGCAGATGATCGCGTGAAGCAGGTCTGCTTGCAAGCCGCCCGGTACTGTATGGAACAAGGCAGTGATATTGCGAAGCTTGCCGTGCAGTTTGCGACAGCCAATGAACGGATTCCAACGACACTGGTCAGCAGTGCAAGCGAGCATAATATCCGCAACAATGCAGCCTGGTTGGAAGAACCACTGGATCAGGAACTTCTATCCGAGGTACTGCGTATTTTGGCTCCAATTCATAATGTGAGCTGGGCCAGCGGCCGACCTGAATACAACATCGAACATAACATGAAGCCAAAAGTATCAACAGAGGGGGAGCAGGAATGAGGGCTGTTGTATGTGAAGAAATCAATCGTTTGGTGCTCCGGGAGATGGATGAGCCCGAAAGAGCTGAGAATCAGGCATTGGTCTCCATCCGGCGGATCGGCATCTGTGGAACTGACTTGCATGCCTATAAGGGCAATCAGCCATTTTTCACCTATCCTCGTGTACTGGGCCATGAGCTAGCAGGGGTTATTGAAGAAATCGGACCCAATGAAGCGGGCCTGAAGCCGGGAGATCAGGTGAGTATTATTCCATATTTGCATTGTGGTCATTGTATCGCTTGCCGATCTGGGAAAACGAATTGTTGTGTGTCCATGCAGGTCATGGGCGTTCATGTGGACGGCGGCATGAGGGAGAGGATTGTTGTGCCTGTCTCCCATCTGATCCGGGCAGAAGGACTTACACTGGATGAAACTGCGATGGTGGAACCGCTCAGTATTGGTGCTCATGCGGTCAGAAGAGCAGCGATACGGCCTGGTGAACAGGTTGTGGTGATTGGAGCTGGACCCATTGGTCTTGGCGTAATGGCAATTGCCAAAGAGGCAGGGGCTCAGGTCATTGCCATTGATCGGAATATGGACAGGCTGGAACGTAGCCGCTCCTGGGCGGGAGTGGACTTCTTGGTTCAGGCCAATGAGCAAGCCGTACAGCAAGTATCCGAAATTACGAATGGGGACTATGCAACCACTGTTTTTGATGCAACAGGAAATGCACATTCGATGAATGAAGCCATCCAGTACGTGGCCCATAGCGGTCAATTAATTTTTGTTGGGCTGGTCAAAGCCGATATTTCCTTTCATGATCCTGAGTTTCACAAGCGGGAGATGAGTATTTTGGGCAGTAGAAATGCAACCCGAGAGGATTTCGAGCAGGTCATGTCGATCTTGCGGGAGAAGAAATGGAGCATGGATGATTACATTACACATCGGGCGAGTTTTGACCAACTTCCTGATTCTATCGACGTATGGTTAAGCCCGGATTCACATGTGGTGAAAGCGATAGTCGAGTTATAAGATATAAGGAAAAGCGGCAATTAACCAAAAAACTCTCTTTGATCCTCAATGAATGGTTAACATCCATAGGAATCAGAGAGAGTTTTTGTTTGCCTAGCCTATAGGAATCCAGACTATTTTTCCGGGTTCGTCACAATGCCTGCATGAGGATCAATATGACGCACAATGGATTTGAGCCAAATCATTTCGAGGAAATGAATCTCATAGTAGAGTGCTCCCGGAACGTGTTGGAACCATCCTTCGGTCAGAGCAGGGTGTCCTGAATTGGTTGGAGAATCAAATGTTCCAGGTTCACGGCGCAGCCGTTTGCGGACAGCTTTTTCAACTTGGGCGCTTTGTGTGGTTAAGATACATATTTTGCGCTTGGCTGTGAACCCTCGAAAAGCAATATACACCATTTCATAAGCAATGAGATAGGCGATTACTGAATACATCGCTTGATCCCAACCAAAGACAACACCTGCAGCGGTTAGAATTAACAAGTTGACCAGCATGATTATTTTTTCGATAAGCATCCGTTTTCCGCTAAACAGACGTTCTGGTGGACGGGAGGACGGATCACCGATTTCCAGCGTATCCAGTGTCCCGCCATATCGCACGACCAGACCGATTCCTAAACCGAGACATAATCCGCCAAACATGGCGGCAGTCAGCGGGTGCTCGACTAGCGGCGGCATGGGATGAAGCACAATGGCTCCAATCGAAAAGACAACCAAACCCAGAACAGTGACCAGTACGAATTTCTTTTGCACGAGTCGGTAGGACAGAAAAATAAACGGAACGTTAAACAAAAACAGAAACAAACCAATCCTCATTTCGGTCCAGTGAGCGAACAACGAGGAGATACCCGTAATGCCCCCAATAATGATTTTATTGGGATGTAAAAACAATTCAAGTCCCACGGAGGCCAGAATTCCACCCGCAATCACAAATAATAAATTCAACATGCGACGGGTAGATGACCATCTGGTCTTGGCGGCTTGTGGCACCGGATTAGCCGATATCAGAGGTGCTTTCATAGGTCATCCTCCTTAGTGCGGCTTTCGTGCCATTCTCCCTGGGTTAATCACAGAAAGATCGGCGGTAGAGCCGCGAGTACGAACGTTGTCTGTTCTGAACAGACAGGGGGTTATCCTTCTTTCTGAAGTACCTTCGGCTCTTCTTTCTTTTTCCGAGGATCTTTAAACTTAAATATTTTATCCAATAATCTAAACACGTGTTTGGATTCTTTCGTTAATAACGGTCCAAGGATGGCCAGAATGAGCACATATAATGCGGCAAACGGCTGCAACAGCGGCAGAAGTCCTCCGGCTTTACCCATGTTGGCCATAATGATGGAGAATTCACCACGTGACACAATGGTCAAACCGATATTGGCTGATGCTTTCGGTGATAAACCTGCACTGCGTCCAGCGAGCATGCCTGCAAGGAAATTCCCGAATAGTGTGAGCACAACTGCGATCAACGCAAGCCATACGGCTTCGCCACCAAGAGATAGCGGATCGATGGACAGTCCAAAGCTGAAGAAGAAGACCGCGCCGAAGAAATCACGGAATGGCAAAATCAAATGTTCAATCCGTTTTGCATGCTCCGTCTCGGCCAGAACCAAACCAACAAGCAAGGCCCCAATCGCTTCTGCGACATGAATGGTTTCAGAGAATCCGGCTACAAGGAACAATGCACCGAAAATCACAAGGGAGAATAACTCATTGGAGCGAATCTTAAGAACTTTGTTGAGCAACGGTGTCGCTTTACGTCCAAGGATAATGACAATGAGCATGAATCCAAGCGCGATGAGTGCCGATACAATGACGCCTCCGATGGAGGATGAATCACTGAGCACAAGTCCAGACAAGATGGAGATATATACTGCGAGAAACACATCTTCAAACATGATAATACCCAGAATCATTTCCGTTTCCGGATTGGCCGTTCGTTTGAGATCAACGAGTACTTTGGCGACGATGGCACTGGATGAAATTGTTGTGATACCGGCGATGACAAGAGCTTCTGCAGCAGGGAAACCGGAAGCAAATCCGAAAATCAATCCCAGCGTAAAGTTAATCCCAATATAAATGGAGCCGCCGACGGCAATGGATTTACCCGATTTGATCAGACGACCAACCGAGAATTCCAGGCCGAGATAAAAGAGAAGGAACAGGATACCGATGCGGCCCATAAATTCAATAAACGGCTGACTTTCGATGAAGCGGAAATCCAGATGCCAGATCTTCATAGCATGTGGTCCAACGGCCATCCCGATCAAGATGTAAAATGGAACGACCGAAAATCTCAGTTTTGCGGATAATAGTCCGGCCGCTGCAATGAGCACAAGCGCCAGACCCACTTCGAATATCAAATGATCCATCGACTCACCCCCTTCCGGTCAGGAGGAGGGATTTGAATAGCTTTTGCTGATTGCGTTCGCCAACAGCTACAACCGTGGATTCTGCACTAATCACTACCTCCGGACCGGGGCTGATATGTTTTTTGTGATTCTTCTCTACAACGGCAATAACCGTTGCCCCTGAGTTTTGACGAACATCCAGTTCACCAATCGATTTACCGATACATCCGTAGGATGGCTCGATTTTGTACCATTCGATAATGAGGTCATCAAACGTTACTTCAATATTTTCAAGCTGCTTTGGTTTATAGGTCAATCCACCAACAATGGCAGCAATCTGTCTTGCTTCATAGTCATCAAGCGTAATCATGGAGATGCTTTGGTCCGGATCTTCGTATTCAAAATGATACATTTCCCGGCGGCCATCATCGTGAATAATGACAATAATTTTATCTCCACTGCTCGTTTCAATCTGAAATTTCTTGCCGATTCCCGGCAAATCTGTTTCGCGTACATCCATGGATAGTATGCCTCCTTAAATTGAAGGCTGCCACAGAAGACAGGCTTATTTCCCGAAAATAGAATGATCTGCTGCTCTAAGGAACATTAAATGATGCGGGCAAACAGAGCCAGGTGCTCCTGACATACAGCCTTGTGTTTGGAATTTTTGCTGAAAATGGGTATAACAAAATAATGGTTATTAACTAGGTGTTATTTTATGAAAATGGGTTGATATCTTACATTAGCTAAAAGGGTTATAAGTTATGCACAAGCACACCGTCTTTCAGATAGAGGTGTCTCCATGCAAAGCAACCTACAAATACGGTATAACGGCTAGTTCAGAGCGTTCACGTATTTTGGTGCTGAAGGGGTGGGAGATACATACATGCTGGTGAATTTGATGGGTAGCAGAAATAATCTGCGTTTAAACAGACAAATCAACGGTTTAAAGGGCAGACGCGGTGTAGGAATTCGCAGCATTAGCAACAAAGCGAGCACAAGAAAGACAGGTTTGTTATGCGTAACCGCAATCAACTTCGACATGACTTGTGGGTATTTGCGAATGGCAGGTTTCTGCTGAGACTCCAATGTGTGGACAAGCACTTCCTTGTTGGAAGTCGTCTCAACGGTTATCTCCACAGCGGATTCCGACTGCATCGGAATAGGGAAGGACAACGCTTGAAATACGCACAAAATGATAATAAACGCGTAACGGAGTAGTCTTGGTTGTTGTCTCATTTTGGCTTCCCCCCTTTCCGTGAAACATACTGTTATAAAAATAATAACACATTTTTGGCTTAACTCCAAACGGATTGATAATATACTGAGAAATCATGACACGCTTTCCATCAATCCGCTTCGTATATCCCAATCGGCCTTGCCATATACTTTGAACAGAAGGAAAGGAGTGATTCTTATGGAACTGTTCGCCGTATGGACCGAGGTATCGGGGCAAGAGGAAGCTGATCAATTTTATCGTTGTGTGAAGGAAAAAACCAAAGGTTTACATATAAGCAAAAGAGGATTTCGGCTCACCTTCAAACATAATGATGGAAGAGCGACCTGGGTCTGCAGGGGGAATGAGAATCACGCAGACTTCCAGCAGTGGCTTCCTCAAATCAGTGACTTGCTCGCGATGGGGCTTGCAGATTTCATCATGGATACGCGTGAACGGCATATAGTGGAAGATATGATTTCCAAAGCTTGCTCGGTAATGGATGAACAAGAGGTTGAAAAAGTCAATCGGATATGCATGCCTCTGTTAATCAATGGTGATTTGGACCAGCCAGGACTTCGGGAGCGTCGCCGCGCTACTTTGGCAACAGGTCTGAAGCAGGATTTGGAGGATGTTCATTTTTTTCAATTGGAAGGTATCCTTAATTTCCGGATTCGGCAATACAAACAGGAGCTTCATGAACTGGTGGAATACGCGCTGGACGAATTCTGGATGGATCGTCAATACGAAGAATTTATGGGGCTGCTCAAATATTTTGTGTTCTTTCAGGAAGCCAAAGTACCGCTTGTGCATCTGGTACACAAAGGTTTGCATGAATTTCAGGTATTTGATGCTGAACTTCGAGCGCTGCCTGTACAAAAAGACGAACAGGTCGTCGTGGAAATGCCTGGACTTGAATTGGAAATGGATATTGAAGATATGATTGTAAGTACGTTGATCTCCATCTCACCCGAAAAAGTCATGCTGCACACCAAAACACCCGACCTGCCAGTCATCTCTACCATCCGTCAGATCTTTGAAGACAAGGTACAATTATGTCATCATTGTCCGGAGTGTGAAGTGTTGCGCTCAGGATTGCTGACAAGTCTTGACGCAAGTGATCTCGGCAATTATAATAACTGTTGATAATCAAAAGCGTTGACAAAGACAAGAACCATTCGCAAGGTCGGTGCAGAGAGAGGGAACTAGGCTGAAATTTCCTCCGGTTGCCACGTTTGGTTTACCCCTTTGTAGCTGCAGTTTTGAAAGCGGGATTTGGAAGTTACCTCTTCAATCGTTGGTAATGATCCGTGAGTAAGGATATGCCGGGTCATGCCCGTTACCGTCATGCCAATGAGGGCTGTACTTCTGAGTTTGGATGAAGCAGCTGAAGTAGGGTGGAACCACGAGTATATAACACTCGTCCCTTTGCCGGGACGGGTGTTTTTTGCGTTTCTTTCCATAATGGCAGGAATTGCAATAGATAATCCAGTCCATCAATTGAATGGATTCAGGTTACATTTACAGGAGGAATGAGACAAATGGCAGTTAACATTAAATTACCGGATGGTTCGGTTCGTGAGTATGCCGACGGAAGCAGTATTGAAGATGTGGCCGCTTCGATCAGCAGCGGACTGCGCAAAAATGCCGTAGCCGGCAAACTGGATGGAATCGTAGTGGACTTGTCCACCACTTTGCATGAAGGAGCATTGGTTGAGATCGTAACCCTGGATTCACCAGAAGGTCTGGAAGTGATGCGTCACAGTACAGCTCACTTGATGGCTCAAGCGGTGAAGCGTTTATACGGGAACAAAGAGGTACACCTCGGTGTTGGCCCAGTCATTGAAGATGGTTTTTACTATGATATGGATCTGGAACAACCGCTCAATCCCGAAGATCTGCAAAAGATCGAGAAGGAAATGGAACGTATTGTTAATGAAAACTTGCCAATTGTACGTAAAGAAGTTAGCCGCGCGGAAGCGATCAACATTTTCGAAGAAGTGGGCGATCCTTACAAGCTTGAATTAATTCGTGACTTGCCGGAAGACAGTGTGATCACCATTTATGAGCAAGGCGAATTTTTCGACTTGTGCCGTGGACCACACGTACCATCCACCAGCAAAATCAAAGTATTCAAATTGATGAATGTTGCGGGTGCTTACTGGCGCGGAGATAGCAAAAACAAAATGCTGCAACGTATTTACGGTACGGCTTTTGTGAAAAAAGCACAGCTGGATGAACATTTACATTTCCTTGAAGAAGCTCGTAAACGGGATCACCGTAAACTCGGCAAAGAGCTGGAAATCTTTACGTTCTCCCAATTGGTTGGACAAGGGTTGCCGATCTGGTTGCCAAACGGTGCCAAACTACGCCGGACGTTGGAACGCTATATTGTGGATCTGGAAGAAAGCTTGGGATACCAGCATGTATACACACCGGTTCTGGGTAATGTGGAATTGTACAAAACATCCGGACACTGGGAACACTACCAGGAAGACATGTTCCCGAAAATGGTCATGGACAACGAGGAACTTGTTCTTCGTCCAATGAACTGTCCGCACCATATGATGGTGTACAAATCTAGTATGCATAGCTACCGTGATCTGCCAATTCGGATTGCCGAACTGGGTATGATGCACCGTTATGAAATGTCGGGCGCGTTGACAGGTCTGCACCGTGTACGGGCAATGACGCTGAACGACTCTCACATTTTCGCACGCCCGGATCAGATCAAGGAAGAGTTTGCTCGTGTTATTGAGCTGATTCAAACGGTATATAAAGATTTTGGCATTCACGAATATCGTTTCCGTCTGTCCTATCGCGATCCTAAAGATACCGAAAAATACTTCCAGAATGATGAGATGTGGGAAATGTCCCAGCGTATGCTGCGTGAAGTTGTGGAAGAACTGGATCTGCCATTCTATGAAGCAGAAGGCGAAGCGGCGTTCTATGGTCCGAAGCTGGATGTACAGATCAAAACTGCATTGGGTAAAGAAGAGACATTATCAACCGTTCAACTGGATTTCCTTTTGCCAGAACGCTTTGAACTGGAATATGTAGGAGATGACGGGCAGAAGCATCGTCCAGTCGTTATTCACCGTGGTGTAATCAGTACGATGGAACGTTTCACTGCTTTCTTGCTGGAGAACTTTGCAGGGGCTCTGCCATTGTGGCTGTCTCCTGTGCAGGCGAAGGTTATCCCGGTATCCGGTAACTTCGATGACTATGCCCGTGAAGTGGAAGCGAAGCTGAAACGTGCGGGAATCTCAGCTGAAGCCGATCTGCGTAATGAGAAGCTCGGATATAAAATCCGTGAGGCACAGCTTGAAAAAATGCCATACATGTTCGTCGTTGGTGAAAATGAGCGGAATGCTCAAGGCGTATCTGTACGGAAACGCGGAGAAGGCGATCTCGGCATGAAGCCTGTAGACGAAATTGTAGCCCAACTGAAAGAAGAGATTACATCACGTCTGGTGTAATTCAGTATTGTGTTTTCTAAATAAGAGACCCGTCTGAACCCAATGATTAATTTCTTGGTGTTTAGACGGGTTTTTGTTATTTTTGGGTTTTTGAACGTGCTGGCTCATTAGCTTCTTCAAGGGTAAAGTATAGAATTTTTTCATTTTGGAAAACCTTTGCAGTAAGGGGGAGGTTCTATAATGAAAAAGCAATTCTTAATTCAAAAGAATAACGTACGATTCACCATTGCTTGCTGTGTGTTGCTTATTGGAATAGCTATGGGCTCCAATCTGGCAGAAGCGTATACCTTTGAAGAGGAAAATGAAGTCCTGTATGTGGAGAGTCGCGACAACGAAACTTCAGATGAACGTGAAGGCCACCATCCAGATACGGCAGTCTATGCATACAGTGATCAGGCTCAACTAACAACCATGGTCTATATGGCTTTATTGTGGTCCCCGCAGCCCATTGTCATTCCACGACCGCAATTTCCAGAAAGGCAGATCGGAAATGACCCATCCATGCCAGTGCTCGCACCGCGTACAGAACAGGTATTGGACACACATAAGGTGACGGCGACCGGATACACGGCAGGTGTGGAATCAACCGGAAAGGGGCCTAAACATCCACAATACGGAATTACGTATTCAGGTGTAAAGGTACGGCGCGATAAAGAAACCGTCTCAACGATTGCAGCTGATCCAAAGCTGTTTCCCATGGGCTCCATTTTATATATTCCAGGCTACGGATACGGAATCGTTGCAGACACGGGCTCGGCCATCAAGGGCAATAAGATTGATCTCTATTTCCCAACAACAAAACAAGTGTACAAGGAATGGGGCAAAAAGGATGTCGAAGTACAGGTAATCAAACAAGGTGCTGGAAAATGCACTGAAAAGATGCTGGAAGAGCTATCGGAAGCCATCGACGTGTATAAATCGGTACCGGATTCCTGGTTGGACAAGGCGATTTAATTTGGAAGGTTACACCTGAATAACTAAAGTGCTCTCTTCACATAATATTGACTGGGGACGAACCCCGCGATGCAGCAATGCAGCGTAAATATGAAGAGAGAGGTGATCGTTGTGGCTAAGAAATCCCAAGGATTCCAAACACCAAACGAGAAGTATAATGCGGAGTTTGGGCAAGAAAATGTAGCAAACAAAGTAAAACAATCCGAGCAAAACAAAGTACAGGAAAATTTCAAAACACCTGATGAAAAATTCAATGCCGAGTTCGGTGTAGAAAACACTGGTCAAACAGGCCAAGCAGGCCAAGCAGGGAAATTCCAAAAATAAAAATGATTCAGGCACCCTGGAGCAGCAGCTCCGGGGTGTTTTTATTTATATATTTTTTACATAAAAATCCTTCCGGATCGGTCTCAAGACTGAGAACGATTCCATCTGCCGCCGCTGTTAACCAACCATTATCTGATGTAAACTGAGTACAGAATAAAGACGAAGGAGACATGAGCGATGAAACGATCTACACGGGACCGCTGGTGGGTTGGCATTCCTCTTATTGCGATTGGTGCAATCATTTTGTTCAGACAAATGGGATATGACATTGATATAGGATACGTGTTCAGAACATATTGGCCGCTGTTCTTAATTTGGTGGGGTGTAAAAGGGATGACTGAAATTCGTCGTCATGGCGGTTATGCTTTTATCGGACCAGCTATTGTATTGGCAATCGGGGGGTATTTTTTGGCACGAAATCTAGGCTGGATTGATTATTCCATGGGTGAGTTCATTCGTTATCTCATTCCGGTGATGTTAATTGGTGGTGGATTGTTTGTTCTGATTGGACCACGGCGCCGTGATCGCAAGCACCATGAACAAATGCAGCCACCTCCACCCGAGCAGCCTTATAAGCCGCTGTCCCCTGAGGATCTGGAGATGCCATCTTCGTTTGATGAGCAATTCGAAAAAACATTTGGTAAACCGAAACAGGAGCCGAAGAACGATTCACATGGTTCATCTTATAAAGGTAAGGAAGATCAGACATCTTATGGACACCAGCACAAGCAGAAGTATGACGCTTACGGATCAAGCAAAAATGGCTACGGAAAATATGATGACGATGACATGTATGATGATGCCAACTATAATGGCGGCGGGCATACGTTGAACAAATCATCATTTATCGGTGATTTGTATATGGGACAGGAAGTGTTTTCGCTGAAACCCATGAACATCTCGGCATTTATTGGCGATACCGTGATAGATTTGACGAAAGCACAGATTCCGTATGGCGAGACGAAGATTAACATCTCTTCTTTTATTGGGGATGTAAAAGTGTTTGTACCGGAGGATATGGATCTGGGTGTGACGGTGACGACGAACTCCTTCATTGGAGATATGTCGTTGTTGAACCAGAAACGCGGCGGTTTCCTGAGCAGCGCGCAGGCTGAAACTTCACACTACCGTGAAGCGGGCAAAAAAGTACGGATTATCGTCAGTGTGTTTATTGGAGATGTTAAAGTGAATAAGGTGGGTTAACGCATGATACGAACGATTCTCAAGGCCAATAAGTGGGAACTGATGATGTATTTTTCGCTGACCGGGCTCATTGCCTTGGGCGGATTCTATCTCCTGTACGGGGAGGTGCTGATGGGAACCGGGCGCCAGCGCGCCTGGACCTATGTTGCGGTTGTTGTACTGGCTACTGTGATTACCGGGTATATCGCTGCTCTGCGCCTTCAGCGGAAAATCGATCTTCTGGATCTCAATATGCTGAAAGTGTCCAAAGGCAATCTCTCGGTTCGCCTGCCTGAAACAGATGACGCCTCATTTGGCCGGGTATATCAGGAATTCAATGTCATGATGGATTCGATTGAGAAAAAAATGAGACTGCTTCAGCGGCTCGGTGAGCAGGAAGTTATAGAAAAGGAACAGGCATCAGAACGTGCCGTACTTGAAGAGCGGAAACGCATGGCAAGAGACTTGCATGACACGGTAAGTCAGCAGCTGTTTGCCATGCACATGTCGGCTTCTTCCTTACCACGCTTGCTGGAGATGAATCCGGAGCATGGCAGCAAGGTACTCGATCAATTAATCCAGATGTCTCATATTGCTCAGCGGCAGATGCGAGGACTTATTGCCCAGCTTCGTCCAGTGGAACTGGAGGGTCGGGATCTGGCCGAAGCGCTGGACAGATGGTTCCCGGATTATTGCAGACAGAACGGATTGAAAGGCGTCAAAGAGCTGGAACTGGATGGCGGAATCTCGGATGCCATCGAGCACCAGCTGTTTCTTGTTATTCAGGAGGCCGTTGCTAATGTGGTCAAACATGCAGAGGCTGGACTGGTCAGTCTGTCCATACGTGAAAGTGAACATCAAATCAGCATGAGCATCAGCGATGATGGTCAAGGTTTTTTGCAGCAAGCGGAACGCGCGGGTTCATACGGATTATCAACGATGCGTGAACGGGCAGAGAAGCTTGGGGGTCAGGTTCAGATTATATCGAAGCCGGGAGCGGGAACGACGGTGCGAGTATTCATCCCGAAATTTCCGAGTGAACCAGAGGGGGAAATGGAATGAGCGGAAAAGTGAATGTAATGATTGTGGATGATCATGACATGGTGCGGATGGGTTTGAAAACATATCTTATGCTGGAGCCCACATTTCATGTGATGGGGGAAGCAAGCAACGGGCAGGAGGCACTGGACCGACTGTGCAAGCTGGACAAAAGTGAACTGCCTGACCTGATCCTGATGGATCTGATGATGCCTGTGATGAATGGGGCGGAAGCGACACAAGCCATTATGACCGAATTTCCGGGAATGAAAATTGTGATGCTGACCAGTTTTCTGGAGGATGACCTGGTGGTTCAGGCCATCGAAGCAGGTGCGGTCAGTTATGTGTTGAAGACGGTATCTGCTGAAGAACTGATCTATGCTCTGCAGGGAGCATACCGAGGCATGCCTGTGATGACAGGCGATGTATCGCAGGCATTAACGCGTGGCATCAGACAGCGTACAGCGAGAGAGAATGAGTCAGGCCTGACGGAACGGGAAAAGGAAGTACTCCTGTTAATTGCTGAGGGGAAAACCAACAAGGACATCGGGGAAGAATTACATATTAGTATTAAAACGGTTAAGACTCATGTGAGCAATCTGCTGATGAAATGTGAAATGGACGATC
Organism: Paenibacillus sp. NPDC056933; assembly: GCF_042674385.1. Classification (NCBI taxonomy): domain Bacteria; kingdom Bacillati; phylum Bacillota; class Bacilli; order Caryophanales; family Paenibacillaceae; genus Paenibacillus; species Paenibacillus sp. NPDC056933. The sequence continues at coordinate 1,121,732 of NZ_JBHUQN010000001.1, forward strand.
GCACACAGCTGGCCATATACGCTCATCGTCAGGGTTGGGTGAAAAATAAGGGTTAGAATACAGATTTGGCGGGGAAAATGTTCTATAACAGCGTGCTTTTATCTCCTTTTTAATTGTTTTTAAGGTACGGTTAAGGTTTAAAGTACAAAATAAGGACAGTTAAAGAATATCTCTTGCGAATAAGAGATTGGGAGGTAGAGAGGCATGGACGAACGTAATTACAGAGCGAACCGTCAAGACGAGGAAAATGATACAAAACAAGCAGAGAATCGCAATTCATCGGGGACGGACGATTCCTCCTATTATTATTCTTATGGACCTTTTCAGTCCGTGAATCAGGAAGATACAGCAAGCTACAATGGAGAACATAATCAACGTGAAGAAGGAAATGTACAGATTACAAGACCGGATCCTGTGAAGCCAGTACCTACTTACTACAGCAACGAATCATCTGAACAGGGTAACCCGTCAGCCAGAGGTGGCGGAAATGGTTCAGGCAACGGAGGAGATCAAGGCAACGGCGGCAAGAATAACGGCAATTGGAATTACAATAATCGTCGGCCGCGTTCTTCCGTAAGATCGCTGCTGTTTTCTTTCATCGCCGGTATGCTGGTTATTACTGTGTTGATGTATACAGCTGATCGAACAAACATGTTTACACCGCAGGAAGCTCTGACGAGTGCTGAGAATCCAAGCTCTGCTCAGGAATCTACGTCCACGAACACGGGCGGTGGCAATAACGTGACTGCATCGCTGTTGCCTACCGGTAAAGAGGATGTTTCATCCGTGGTAACGAGTACAAGTCCTGCTGTCGTCAAAATAGAAACACTTGCCAAACAGTCATCACGTAGCAGCAGTCAAGGTGGTTCTACGATGAGTGATCCATTGTACCAATACTTTTTTGGTAATGGAAGCAATGGCGGAACAGATAGCTACCAGGGTCAAAATCAACAGCAACAAAGCAGCAATCAGTTGGTCCCGCTCGGTATTGGTTCCGGATTTATTTTTGACAAAGAAGGCTACATCCTGACGAACCAGCACGTGGTTCAAGGGGCAGATGTCATTCAGGTTACGCTGGAGAACAACAGTAAACCGTATGAAGCGAAATTGCTGGGAAGCAGTTTTGATCTCGACCTTGCCGTATTGAAAATTGAGAAAAACAGCGGCGACGATAATTTCCCTGTCGCTCCACTGGGTGATTCCAACAGCACACAAGTCGGGGAATGGCTTGTTGCAATTGGTAACCCGGAAGGATTTGAGCACACCGTTACCGCAGGTGTGTTGAGTGCCAAAGAACGTACCATTAGCATTCCGGATGAAGAAACAGGCAAAACGCGTGAATACAGTCACCTGTTACAAACAGATGCATCCATTAACCCTGGTAACTCGGGGGGGCCGTTGCTTAATCTGAATGGGGAAGTTATCGGTATGAACGTTGCTGTGAGCGCAGATGCTCAAGGGATTGGATTTGCCATTCCATCGAGCGTGATCTCGGATGCGGTGAAATATTTGAAACAAAACAAAGAAGTTCCCAAAGAGCCAGTACCATTTATCGGCGCATCGTTGATGGCCCTCACACCTGAAGTGGCTAAGCAAATGGGAACGGATATTACCGAAGGTTCCGTTGTTGCGAGCACGATCTATCAATCTCCTGCGTATCAGGCAGATCTACGCGCCTATGACATCATTACAGGTGCCAATGGCACGGCATACAGTACAAGTCAGGATCTGATTGATTTTATTAAAAAACAGAAAATTGGCAGTGAAGTGACACTGAATGTTGTACGTGACGGTAAAAAAATGGATGTCAAAATCAAAATCGGCAACAAAAACGATTATGATACAACTCAAACGACAGGTCAACAACAGCAGCAACCATAATCCAAGTTGAAATAGGTACAGGAATAAGCTACAGGAGAGCGGAAGGGTTCGAAGGCCCTTCCGCTTTTTTGCATAGAATAGAGGTATATGAAATGTTAGATGGTCCTATCATGGAACCGGGTATTGGGAGAAGATGCAGATTGCGCTTTTGCCTGTTACAATAGGAATAAAACGTTAGGGATAAAGGAGAAAGACCATGCGCTCAACTATAATGATTGTTGATGATGATGAGAAAATTGTGTCCATGCTTCGCCGGGGGCTGGCATTTGAAGGATATGAGGTACAGACGGCATCTAATGGTGCCGAGGGTCTTAGTAAACTAATGGATAAGGAACCCGATGTGGTTATTCTCGACGTGATGATGCCACAAATTGACGGGTTTGAAGTATGCCGCAGACTTAGAGAAGCAGGGAGCAAAGTTCCTGTGCTGATGTTGACAGCCAAAGATGAAGTTCAGAGCCGGGTAACAGGACTTGATACAGGTGCAGATGATTATCTGGTGAAGCCGTTTGCACTTGAAGAATTGCTGGCTCGTGTTCGTGCATTGCTTCGTCGTAAAGCCGATATCGCGGATACACCGGATAATCGTCTTATGTATGAGGATATTATTCTGGATAATGATTCCCGTGAGGTGTTGCGTGATGGTCAGCGTCTGGAACTGACTGCCAAGGAGTTCGAATTGTTGAACCTGTTCATGCAGAATCCCAAACGTGTGCTGTCCCGTGATCTGATCATGGACAAAATCTGGGGGTATGATTACAGTGGTGAATCCAATGTGCTCGAAGTATATATTGCCATGCTCAGACAAAAAACCGAAGAATACGGCGGCAAACGTTTGATCCAGACGATCCGGGGAGCCGGCTATATTTTGAGAGGTGACTCCTGACATGTCCATTCGGTTAAGATTAACCGCGTGGTACTCAGGCATCTTGGCAGCCGTGCTTATTTTTTGGGGCGTTGTGATTTACGCTTTTGTCTATTTTAATACGTATCAAGAAGTGGAACAGCAACTGAAAGATAAAAGTGAACGAATTACGAATCAAATTGGTGTCAACCCTCTTTCGCAGTCGTTGGATCTTGACCCTTTTACCGAGAGTCAGCTTCAGGAAGCCCAGATATACATCCAATTGTGGGATTACCATAGCAGATCAGGCAAAATATCAGGAAATATGGAGAAGCTCCAAATTCAATTTCCTGTAGTGAAATCCAGTGAGATCCAGAAAGCGCGTGGAATATCCAAGATCTATGTAAACGGAACTCCATTTCTGGTTAATCAGCAGCCCTTGTCTTTGCAAGGAACCAATGAAATAAGGGGGCTCCTTCAAGTTGGAACGAATGTGAGCTCCCAGGAACGCTTGCTGGAGGCTTTGCGCAATATCCTCGTGTTCGGCTGGTTAGTGGCAATGGCACTCGCGATTACTTCGGGTCTCATTATGGCTCGCAAATCCATGCGCCCACTCGTAAATGTTGTTGATGCGGCCAATCAGATTCAGTCCGGGGATGATCTTAGTGTGCGTATACAATACACGGGTCCCAAGGATGAGATTGGACGTCTGATTGAAACAGTGAACAATATGCTTGAGCGAACAGAGCTTTCCTTCCGAGGATTGGAGGAGACCAACAAAGCCCAGCGCAGATTTGTATCCGATGCCTCACATGAGCTGCGCACACCGCTGACCACAATTCGTGGGAATGTCGACTTCCTGAAGAAGCTTTGGGATCAGGAAAGCACGGACCGACCGAATCTGGATGAAGAAACGGTTAAACAGATGTCTCTCGAGGCGATAGAGGATATGGCGGATGAAGGCAAACGCATGAGTAGGTTAATCAGTGACATGCTGTCTTTGGCCAGAGCGGATACAGGACAGAAAATCGAACTGAATCCGATTCCATTGCAAATTCTGGTGCAGGAAGTGGCTCGCAGAGCACAATTCCTTGATCACCAGGCAGACTGGCGTCCAGGTGATCTTTCGATTCTGAATGGCATATATGTGAACGGAAGTAAGGATTACCTGCAACAGATGCTGTTCATTTTTGTCGAGAATGCTTTCAAGTATACACCGGAGGGCTCAGTAACACTCGATGCGATATTGTATAAAGGCCAGGTCGGACTGCGAATCAGTGATACGGGAATTGGAATGGATCGGGACGAGGTACCGTTTATTTTCGATCGGTTCTATCGTGCAGATGAATCCCGTGGTGCCACACCGGGCATAGGCCTGGGACTCTCGATCGCCAAATGGATCATCGAGGAGCATCATGGATCGGTTGAGGTTGTAACCAGACGTGGAGAAGGAACAACCTTTATTATCTGGTTGCCGGTTGTCTTTGCTCCGCCTATCGAATAAGGGTATAATAGACTGGACTGCAATTACATCGGCAACCTTGCCGAGAAAGAAAGCGGGTGGCAACCAAGTGGAAGTATTGCGAATTTCGCCGCGAGGATATTGTTACGGAGTTGTGGATGCCATGGTGCTTGCGCGCCAGGCGGCACGCAATCTGGATCTACCACGGCCTATTTATATATTGGGTATGATTGTGCATAACCAACATGTGACGGATTCATTTGAAGATGAGGGCATTATTACTCTGGATGGACCGAACCGGATTGATATTTTGCGTCAGGTGGAGAGCGGAACAGTGATCTTTACGGCCCATGGTGTATCTCCGGAAGTGCGCAAGATGGCACGTGATAAAGGGCTGACGACAGTGGATGCTACATGTCCGGATGTAACCAAGACCCATGACCTGATTCGGGAGAAGACGGCTGAAGGATATGACATTATCTATATTGGAAAAAAGAATCATCCAGAGCCTGAGGGTGCTATAGGCGTTGCACCCGATCATGTTCATCTGATCGAGAAGGAAGAGGAGATCGATGGACTAAGCGTACCACCCGGCAAAATCCTGATTACAAATCAGACAACGATGAGCCAATGGGACATTAAACACATTATGAGCCGTCTTCTGGAGAAGTACCCAGGCGCAGAAATTCATAATGAAATATGTCTGGCTACCCAAGTTCGTCAGGAAGCTGTCGCTGAACAGGCAGGACAGGCGGATTTGGTCATCGTTGTAGGTGATCCTCGCAGCAACAACTCCAACCGTCTTGCACAAGTGTCGGAGGAGATTGCCGGGGTTACGGCATATCGTGTATCTGATGTGGCGGAGATCCAGCAGGAATGGCTGAAAGGTGTGAATAAAGTGGCGGTTACGTCAGGAGCTTCAACACCAACACCAATCACGAAGGAAGTCATCCTGTACCTGGAGCAGTATGAACATGATAAGCCGGAAACATGGGAAATCAAGCGTACAGTGAATATGAGCAAGTTGCTTCCTCCTGTAAGAGAGAAGACGCGTACGACCTAAAAAAAGAAATAATAGTATAAGCTTTTTGCATAAATCCGAAGAGTGTCTTCCGATCAGCAACATATAGATCGATATCCTATTCGTTTATATCTTGAATCCGTGAGCGAGAGAAAATCGAATGAAGAAAAATGGCTGATTATATGAACCCTGCCGTACAGAACCGAGATCCGGTGCTGACTGCAGGGTTCTTTTTTTGAGAAGGACAGGAGTTGGCTTGACGGAAAAGGGGGAATATGTTATATTTACTTTAGTGGATAAAAGCTTAAAAGCGAACAAGCGTTTAAGTGTAGAAGAGTTTTAAATGTGAATCAGACGCGCAATGAATATTCAATGTGCTCTCATACAAGGAAGGGTGGATATAATTATGATCGTTATTGCAGGTAAAGCTACGCCGGAGGAACATATTCAGGATATCGTCGCTACAATTGAGAAAGAAGGACTTCAGGTTCATATCTCTCGTGGAGAAGATCGGACCATCATTGGTTTGATTGGCAAAGTTGAGCCGAAAATGGCTGAACACCTGCGTCAAATGAAGGGCGTGGAGAATGTCGTCAAGATTTCTAAGTCCTACAAATTGGCAAGCCGTGACTTCCATCCGGAAGATACCGTGATTTCCATCAAAGGGGTAGACATCGGCGGCAAAGAACTTGTGATTATGGGTGGACCTTGTGCAGTTGAATCGGCAGCACAGATTGATGAAATTGCCGGACTAGTTAAAGCTGCTGGAGCACAAGTGCTGCGCGGTGGCGCATTTAAGCCGCGTACAGGTCCTTACAGTTTCCAAGGCACAGGTGTAGAGGGATTGATCATGATGGCAGAAGCAGGCAAGAAGCATGATCTGCTGACCATCACAGAAGTTATGACACCTGAATATGTGGATATCTGTGCCGAGTACGCAGACATTTTGCAAGTAGGCACACGTAACATGCAGAACTTTGATCTGCTGCGCAAATTGGGCGAGTGCGGCAAACCGGTATTGCTGAAACGTGGGTTCAGTGCAACTTATGATGAACTGTTGAATGCGGCTGAATACATTCTTGCAGGTGGCAATCCGAATGTTATGCTGTGTGAGCGTGGTATTCGTACATTCGAATCCTACACACGGAATACGCTCGATCTGTCGGCTATCCCTGTTCTGCAGTCTCTGAGCCATCTGCCAGTCATTTCGGACCCGAGCCATGGTACTGGACGCCGTGAACTGGTAGAACCGATGACAAAGGCTTCTGTTGCTGCTGGTGCCAACGGCCTGATTATTGAAATGCACACGGACCCTGATAACTCGATGACAGGAGATGGGGTGCAATCACTGTTCCCTGACCAATTTGCCAACCTGCTTCAGGATCTGGAGAAATTGGCACCGATCGTGGGTAAATCGTTCAATACGGCTAAACAACCGGCTGCGTTTTTCCCGGCTCGAGTGGGCGTATAATTTGTTACAATAGTGTGAGATTTATAATGATCCGGGCATTGGCCACGGCTTCGTTCAGTGAGAATGGAGCCAGGGCCAATGTCCGGTTTTTTTATATTATTTAGGTCATTTGGATCATTGAACGTATTTATTAATCATAGGTGATAAGAAACATTTATGATGTGATGTTTTTTCCATAATATAGGACGATTTCACACTCACTTTACCGCATTAAACCAGTTGAATATAGTATTTTAACGTTGTTAAGTGAAATATACAGGTTTATAAAATGTGAGCATAGCTTACATACTCGCAAAAAATACCTAACATAAGTATTGACGATGTCATGTTTAAGAATTTATAATGACGACAGAAAAAAATTCGAATATGGACATTTTCTTAGCGGGGTTGTTTAATGTTCGGAATATTTGGGAGGACGAATACATGTCGGTTGAAAACGTATTGAAAGCAATTCAAGAGAACAACATCGAGTGGGTAGATTTTCGTTTTGTAGATTTAGCCGGTCGTGCGCATCACATTTCGTTACCAGCTTCGGCAGTTGACGCAGACACTTTTGTCAATGGAGTAGCCTTTGATGGTTCTTCTATTCAAGGTTTCCGCGGAATCGAAGAGTCCGATATGGTTATGATTCCAGATCCTGAATCGACTTATGTCGATCCGTTCACAGCACACCCTACACTGAACGTTATGTGTGATATCTTCACTCCGGATGGCGAGCGTTATGAGCGTGACCCGCGCGGTATTGCTGTTAAGGCGGAAGCGTTCCTGAAAGAAAGCGGAGTAGGTACAACGGCATTTTTCGCACCTGAATCCGAATTCTTTATCTTTGACGATGTACGTTATGAGAGTGGCACGAACAGCTCTTCCTATTTCGTAGATTCCGAAGAAGCTTCATGGAACACAAACCGTAAGGAAGACGGCGGTAACCTGGGCTTCAAAGTACGCACAAAAGGCGGCTATGTTCCTGTAGCTCCAGTGGATACACAACAAGATATCCGCAGCGAAATGTGTCGTATTCTGGAAGAAGCCGGCCTTTCCATCGAACGTCACCACCACGAAGTGGCGACAGCAGGCCAAGCCGAGATCAACTTCCGTTTTGATACGTTGAAGAAAACAGCAGATAACCTGCTTGTATACAAATACATCGTGCACAACACTGCACGTCAATATGGTAAAGTAGCAACATTCATGCCGAAACCACTGTTTGGTGACAACGGTAGCGGAATGCACGTTCACCAATCCATCTTCGATGGCGATTCCCCATTGTTCTATGACAAAGCGGGATATGCGAACCTGAGCGAAATGGCTCTGCACTACATCGGAGGAATTCTGTACCATGCACCAGCCCTGATTGCTTTGACTAACCCTAGTACGAACTCATTCAAACGTCTTGTACCTGGTTATGAAGCACCGGTTAACCTGGTTTACTCCAAAGGTAACCGTTCAGCAGCAGTACGTATTCCTGTTGCAGCTGTTACACCGAAAGGCTGTCGTATCGAGTTCCGTACACCGGACTCCACAGCTAACCCTTACCTGGCATTCTCTGCAATGCTGATGGCGGGTCTGGATGGTATCAAACGCAAAATCAATCCAACTGAGCTTGGATATGGTCCTCTGGATAAAAACATCTATGATTTGTCTGATGCAGATAAAGAAAACATCCGCAGTGTACCAGCTTCCCTGGAAGAAGCGCTTGACGCTCTGGCAGCGGACAACGAGTTCTTGACTGAAGGCGACGTATTCACGAAAGAATTCATCGATAACTATATCAACCTCAAACGTGACGAAGCGAAAGCAGTAGCGATCCGCATTCATCCACATGAGTACAGCCTTTACTTCGACTGCTAATCGGTCGGGGTCGGAACAGAACAGAACGATCTGTTCCAACTCAAAGCCTCCGGGACTCGCTCTCGGAGGCTTTTCCTTGAAGTAAACAATGCAGTGCATTAACTTTGCAGGGTGATAAAGGAATTTGATAACCCGAATTCACAGCTTCAGTGCATATTGCCCTTGAAGCAGATAGGGAATACTGATATTATAGCCATAATATTCACTTTGTAGAGCATTTTGCATAAATCCATAGAGCGACTTCCAATAAGTAAGATATAGATCGAAATGATTCAATTCGTCTATACGATGGTTGGAACAGGATGCTTCTTCCTGTCCAACTCTTATACCCGTGAGCGATTCTAATCGAATTATGCAAAATGCTGTTCATATGTCAGCTACGGATGGAAAGGGCGGGGGATTTTGTGACAAAGAGAGCGTATAATTTTAATGCAGGACCTGCGGCGTTGCCACTTGAGGTACTGGAGCGTGCTCAGGCAGAATTTGTTGATTTTCGTAACACAGGTATGTCGATTATGGAGATGTCTCACCGTGGTGCGGTGTACGAATCTGTACATAATGAAGCTCAGGAGCGCTTGTTGTCGCTGCTAGGCAATCCGAAAGGATATAAAGTCCTCTTCCTGCAGGGTGGAGCGAGCACTCAGTTCGCTATGCTGCCGATGAACCTGCTCGGGGAAGGGCAGACAGCCAGTTACGTCATGACAGGCAGCTGGGCCAAGAAGGCGTTGTCTGAAGCGAAGCTTATCGGGGAAACACAGGTCGCTGCATCTTCCGAAGCGGATAAATTCATGAAATTGCCGGATGTGTCGAATCTTAGTTTGCCGGAACGCACAGCTTATGTTCATTTGACTTCTAATGAAACGATTGAAGGAACGCAATTCAAGTCATTCCCGGATACCGGTTCGGTGCCGCTTATTGCGGATATGTCGAGTGACATTTTCTGTAAACCGTTTGATCTGAATCAATTCGGCATGATCTATGCAGGTGCACAGAAGAACCTTGGCCCATCTGGGATTACCGTAGTTATTGCCCGCGAAGAGCTGGTAAGCGAATCACCAAAAACAATTCCGACGATGATGCGTTACAGCACACATACGGAAAACAATTCTCTTTATAATACGCCGCCGTCTTTCTCCGTATATATGGTGAATGAGGTTCTAAAATGGATTGAAGAACAGGGTGGACTCACCGGGATAGAGCAAAAAAACACGAAAAAAGCAGAATTGCTCTATAATGCCATTGATTCCTCCGGGGACTTCTACCGTGGTTGTGTAGACCCGGCTGACCGTTCCCTGATGAATGTGACCTTCCGCCTGGCTTCTGAAGAATTAGAGAAACAGTTCATCAAGGCTTCGGAGCAAGAAGGGTTTGTGGGCCTGAAAGGACATCGCAGTGTGGGTGGCCTTCGAGCTTCCATTTACAATGCAGCGCCATATGAGAGTGTTAAGGCACTTACGGACTTCATGAGCCACTTCCAGAAGACAAATGGATAAATAGCTTGGCAGCGAGTTGTGAATTCAAGCACTCACACTTGTGCCTTACCAGAGCCTTCCACATTGACGTGTGGAGGGCTTTTCTTTAAGATTAGAGAATTGTCGCTTACATGAAATGAAAAGGAGATTGAACACAGATGGCTTTGCATATCGTTCTGGTTGAACCGGAGATTCCGGCAAATACAGGCAATATTTCACGTACATGTGCGGCTACTGGCACGCATCTGCATCTCGTGCGCCCACTCGGATTCCGTACGGATGACGCTACACTGAAACGGGCGGGTCTGGATTACTGGCATGCCGTTCATATTGAATATCATGATTCGTTTGCCGAGGTTCAGGAACAATACCCTGAAGGACGTTTTTTCTACGCAACCACGAAAGCGAAAAATCTTTATAGCGATTTCGAATTTCAAGATGGAGATTTCTTGGTCTTTGGTAAAGAAACAAAAGGCTTGCCGCCCGAATTAATAGCTGCGAACCCGGAAACTTGTATGAAAATGCCAATGACAGGCGATGTCAGATCGTTGAATTTGTCAAACTCAGCAGCAATCATTGTATATGAGGCGCTGCGTCAACTCGATTTCCCTGGCCTGGATTAAGCCGTTTAAGGCGTTTGAATAACGGTTAGAATTCGCTTAAAAAACATTTTTCAAAAAAAAGGACAAAAAATGTTTATTTCCAGCAGGATTCGACAAAATCTTGGCGAATTAATAAACATAGTACAAATGTACCTAGAAATTTAGAGTAAGATAGGAGAGGTGTGCCGTAGCTATGAAGCCAGCTGGAGTCGTTCGCAAAGTTGACCAATTGGGTAGGATCGTATTGCCTAAATCTTTGCGTAAAAGGTATCAAATGAATGAGGGAGATCCTGTAGAGATCTTAGTACAAGGGGACCATATCATTCTGGAGAGATACCGTCCAAAATGTATTTTCTGCGGATCGATGGAAGAAGTCAATGAGTTCAAAGAGCGTTACATATGCGCACAATGTTTAGATGAAATGACCCAGCTTCCACAGCACGGGTAAGTAAAAAAAAGTATCATGATCTCTAAGGTCATGATACTTTTTTTGTGTGGAAAAAATATATTTCCATCCATTTCTATCTGGCGGAATGAAGTGAACAAGATTTAACTATTCGTGTCATATTCCATCACCCAATATTTTTCTCCGGGGTTACCTTCTTCAATGACTTTTTTCCAACCCTGTCGTTCGTAAAAACCAATTGCTTTATGATTGTCGGATACACATTTCAATCGAATAGGCTGCTGCATGAGTGAAATCGACGCATCAAGTAAGCGCGAACCTGTGCCCCCACCCATAAAATCGGGATGGATAAACAGAAGATGGATAAAATTATCAGGAAGGTACAGCGAAGCGAAACCGAGGAGCTGTCCATCTTCCTGTTCAGCCACGATAATATGCTCATCCACGGTATCTGCGTCAAAATCTTGAAGGGACATGTCCTCAGGAGTTGTCCAGTGAAAACGGGCGCGACGCGACTCCAGATAAATGTTTCTTAACTCCGGGTAATCTGTAACAACTGCTGTTCGAATATTCAAATATTCCCCTCCAAAATAGGTAATATATCTGACCATACATGGTCAAGAATGGCTTGCATATTTTGTTCATCACTATTGATGGCAACAACAGACTTCAGCGCGGGCAGAACAACGCATAGTTGACCATTGGCGCCATCAGCACGGTAAGCGTTATGGGAACATCTCCAGAATTGATATCCATAACCTTGTCCCCAATCACCGGCTCCCGGTGTAGGGATCTGCTGTGCCGTCGCCAATCGAATCCATTCCGCCGGAATGAGCTGTTTGCCGTTCCAATGGCCCTCCTGAAGCAACAATTGACCGAATCTGCCTAATTCCTCGTTGGTGAGCTCCAAGCCCGCACAGCCCAATGTAATGCCCAAGGGAGAGGTCTCCCACTCTACATTCGAAATACCCAGTGGCATGAATAGCCGGGGAATCAGATAGTCCTTAACGGTTTGACCAGAGGCAGCCTGAAACATGGCGGAGATCATAAACGTATCTGCACTGCTGTATGTAAACGTTTCACCAGGGACTCTGTTCAAAGGGAGGGACATGTAATATTTGGCCCAATCTTTCTCAGGAAGTGTGGCCCGCTCTTCTGCCCATAACACGGGGACATCATGCCCTGATGACATCCGCAGCAAATCATGCAGGGTAAGGTCCTCAGGAGGAAAGGCGGTTAAATGAGAAGCAGGTGTTGGTGATGTGAAGTAGTCACCGAGCCTGGATTCAAGGGTAAGTATGCCCTCATCCAAAGCCAATCCAATCGCCATACAGGTAAACGATTTGCTGACAGAATGCTGTAAGCGGCGCATATCTGTGGTGTGATCCCACGCTCCGATTGTAATCCCTTTCTGCAATACCCGAACAGAATGTACGTTTAACTGCTGTTCATTAATATGATGAACAAAAGAATCTATAATACTCGACATCGTAACATCCTTTCTGAAAAAAAAGAAGAATTTTAACTATTGGTGAAACGTTTCCGTAATCTGGATCAAAAATTAGAACTTATGTTAGTACAAACTAGCTTCAATGTCAATGGAGATCTGCAAACGGTTACTTAAAGGATATTATTTGAGATTAAAAGTGCCTTTTGACGCAAATTTTATCACGAAAAATCAGTTTTTTGAGAAAAAAGCGCGAAATTTGTAAAAAGGTTATTGACAGGGTTTGCCCTTCGGGATTATGATTTATTCGAAACGATTCGAAGAAATCGCTTCCACGTAAAAAGCGTTGTAATCAAGTCCATGTAAATCAACGTTGGCTATGTTTTGAAACGATTCGAGAAAATCGTTTCGATAACCAAGTGAAATACGGGGGAATCACTGTGGGTTGCAACAAAAAGGCAGAACAACAGAAGCTTACAGACAGCAGCCGACGATGAAAGGGGTTACTTATGGCGCATATAACGATCGAAACCGGATCGCCTACATTATGCATGAATACAAGCATACATGTAGTGTCCAGTGACTCCGGAGACACTTCAGGCGGTACGCTATATTTGCTGCATGGGGCAGGCGATAATGCAAGTACATGGCAACGATTGACTACAATTGAAATGTACGCAGAGCAATATGGCTGTACCATCATTATGCCGGAAGCGAACCGAAGCTATTACACCGATATGGAATACGGCCTGAATTACTTCCATTACATCACTCAGGAGCTGCCTGAATTCTGTAGGCGTCAGCTCAATCTGAATACAGACCCGGCCAAGACTTACGTTGCCGGTCTATCCATGGGGGGGTACGGTGCATTGAAATGTGCACTGACATATCCCGAGAGGTATCGCAAGGTGGTCTCTTTATCAGGTGTGACTGATATTCAGACCAGGCTTCATGATCCGGGAATGCCCTCGGGCATGATCAAGGAAATGAAAGCGGTTTTTGGAGAACGGTTACAGGTAAAACCCGATCAGGACCTGTACGCACTATCTGCCAAGCTGTTGCAGCAGGGTGAAACTTTACCGGATATTCTGAGTTGTTGCGGTGACATCGATCCCTTCGTGGACATGAATCGTAAATTCGCTGAATACATGCAGGAAACGGACTTTGAGTTTCGGTATGTAGAGACGCCGGGAACCCATGAATGGAGATTTTGGGAGCAACACCTGAGAACAATGTTTGATTTTCTGTATAACGACAAGACCAAAGTAGAGTGAGGAGATGCAATTTGAAACCTGCAGCCGAAGGACCTAGCAAAAAGCTGAAGGGAAACTTGAAAGGCAATTCGCTCTGGAGTGAAATCTGGAAGCACAGAATGACGTACACCCTGCTTGTTCCGGGGCTCGTCTGGCTGATCCTGTTTGCCTACATGCCTATGGGTGGCCTGTCTCTTGCGTTTAAAGACTACAAGGCAAACCTGGGAATTTGGGGAAGCCCATGGAGCGGATTTGAGAATTTCAAATACGTTTTCCGGGATCCAACCTTTATTGACGCAGTATGGCGGACGCTGTACATCAACATTCTAAAACTGATTATTCAGTTCCCGTTCCCGATTATTCTGGCCCTGTTGCTGAATGAGTTGCGGATGCGCAGAGGGAAAAAGTGGTTCCAAACGGTGCTTACGTTCCCTCACTTCCTGTCATGGATTATCGTATCCGGGGTAGTTATCAACGTTCTGGCGTATGACGGACTGGTAAACAGCGCACTCGGATTACTCGGATTGCCAACGATTAACTTCCTGGGTTCCGAGTCCAACTTTGTACCGATGCTGCTGTTGACGGATATTTGGAAATCAAGTGGATGGGGTGCGATTATCTTCCTGGCTGCCATTTCCGGTATCGATCAGGATCAGTATGAATCAGCACAAATTGATGGAGCATCCCGTATGCAACAGATGTTCCGCATCACATTGCCAAACATTCTTCCTACAATCACCGTCATGTTCATCCTGTCGGTCGGTGGATTGATGTCTTCCGGTTTCGATCAGATCTTCAACTTGGCGAATGCCGCAACCAAAAATGTTTCGGAAGTATTGGATGTATACATCTATCGGATTACGTTCCAGTCTTCAACGGACTTCTCATTCTCGACGGCGGTCAGCTTGTTCCGTTCCCTCGTGAATATGATCTTGCTGCTTCTCGCAGACAGATTTGCCAAGTGGCTTGGCGGAGACGGTTTGTTCCGATAAGAGAGGAGGAAAAATGAAATGAGCAAGAAAGCTAACAAAAAACCGAGAATTGGTACAGAAAAAATGACATTTCTCGATTACATTATTTTCGCCATATTACTTGTGCTTGCCCTGATGATTCTGATTCCGTTCTGGAATGTCATCATGATCTCGTTCGCAACACAAAAAGAATATGCTGACAATCCATTTTTGATGTTCCCTAAAGAATGGACTTTGGATTCCTATAAGGCGTTGTTCGCTGACGGAAAAATCCTGTCAGGGTACAAAAACACTGTTATTTTGCTGGTCATTGGCTTGCCGCTCAGCTTGTTCCTGACAACAAGCATGGCTTATGGCCTTAGCCGCAGTAACTTCCCGTTCAAAAAGTTTCTCTTTTTCCTGGTATTGTTCACCATGATCTTCAATGGTGGTATTGTACCGCTGTACCTGATCATGAAATCACTTCACCTTACAGGTACGCTGTGGTCCGTTATCCTGGCGGGAAGTTTCAGTGCGTTCAACATGATTCTGATGATGAACTACTTCTATACCTTGCCTGAATCGTTGATGGAATCGGCGAGACTGGATGGAGCAGGAGAGTGGAGAATTCTGTTCTCGGTAGTTCTCCCATTAGCTACACCAATTATGGCTACAATTACGTTGTTCTACGGTGTAGCGTACTGGAACAGTTGGTATGATGCGATGATATTCCTTCGAAAAGCGGATCAGCTACCGCTCCAGAATGTACTCAGAAACATTATCGTCACATCACAGACGAACGCATCCAATGCATCCAGTGTGGATGCTGCCCAAGCAAGCAATTTCTCAATGGGTATGAAGATGGCGGCAGTATTTGTCACCATGGTACCTATTATGTGTTTCTTCCCAATGCTGCAAAAACACTTTGCCAAAGGGGTATTAACAGGGGCAATCAAGACCTGATTATACGTATAGGATTTTGCATTAAAATTCTACTAAAAAACATGGGGGTAAAACATGAAAACGAACAAAAAGTTGTCAGTAAGAGCTCTCTTTGCCATTATGCTGAGTGTAATCATGCTGATGGTGACCGCTTGTTCCAGCCAAGAAGCTTCAGGCGGTAATGAAAAAGATACCGAGGGAAATTACAAAGACAACCTCAATATCTCTGTAGCCAATCTGACGGAAATCAAAAACGGGAATTTGGATAATGATTTCCATAAATTCTGGACAGACAAATTCAATGTAACATGGGAGTACAACTATATTGAGTGGGATTCATGGGGCGAGAAGCTTCGTCTGTGGATCAACTCGGGTGACTTGCCGGATGTAGCGGTGTGGAACTATGTTCATGGTGACGCTCTAAACAGTATTGATCAAGGTTTGTTCTACAAATTCCCGGATGACTGGAAGGAACGCTGGCCTAATGTGGCAGCTGCTTATAAGTTAACGGGGCTTGGTGATAAGTTGGAAGAACTAACAGGTGGAACGTATCTCTTGCCTAGACCGATTTATTTTGAGAACAAACCTGCTGATCCACTCACCAACCAAATCGGTGTCATTGCGCTTCGTAAGGACTGGGCTGAAGCGGTTGGTTTTGAACTGAAAGATGCTTATACAACTACTGAATTGAACGAATATGCTGCGCTTGTGAAAGAGAAAGATCCAGGCAAAGTGGGTAACAAACTTGTACCTCTGTCCTACAATGCGGGAGATGCAATGACGAATATGATTATGCCGAACAGTGTTCATGCCATGACAGACTCTCCGTTCTACAAAGGTGAAGATGGCAAGTTTCACTGGGGACCTGCGGATCAGGAGACTCTGACAGGACTGAAATTGATGCAAAAAGCCTACAAGGATGGCCTGCTAGATCCTGAGTTCTACACTTGGAAAAACAATGAAGGTCAAAACAATTTTAAAGTAACAGGTACAGCCGCAGTAACAAGTCTGGGCGGACTGGCTTCGTACAGACAAGGTCTGGATTCCGATATGAGAAAAAATCTGGGTGTAGATAGTGATGAACTGGTACACACAGCAATTGTATTGGGTGATGACGGGAAATACCGTAACATGGAGCAAGCGAACTTCTGGTCTGCATTGATCTTCAATCCGGACATTAGTGACGAGAAATTCGAACGGATCATGGATCTGATCGACTACTCGGCCACCAAAGAAGGACAATTGCTGATCAACATGGGCTTTGAAGGAAGAGATTGGAAATATGACGAAAACAATGAACTCGTTAGCTTGCTGCCAGAAGGTACTGTCCTGGAAGACAAATACCCGGCACGTTTCGAAGGTCTGTATCTTCTGGGTGACGACTTCAGTGTAGTAAATCCTGCAATCAAAAAGGATTATCGTGATAGAGCTGTGAAGCTGTTCCAGGAAAAAGCAAAACTCGGTACAGAAGGTCAATCACTCGCAGCATACGACTGGGATGTCAACCTGTACGATTCCAAAGCTAAAAGTCAGGCTTCGTTCGACTACCAGAATGAGTATGCCAACCTGATCCTCAAAAGTGGAGATCTGGAAGCGAACTGGAAAGAATGGGTAAACAGCAAAATGTCCCTGGTTCAACCTTATCTGGATGAACTGAACAAAGAATTCAAGTAATCATTCAGTAGTTAGCAAGATGGGATATGACAGATGTATTCTGTCGACCCCATCCATTCGAACCCGGTGCGCGGTCTCTCCCCGAACGCAGCCGGGTTCTTTTTTTCAACAAAATGCAGCGGAGGATAATATCTATGAATAACGAGCAGTTGCTAGACTTGGTGAAACAGATGACTTTGGAGGAAAAAACAGCTCAGCTTCTCCAATTAACTGCCAATTTTTATGAAGGAACGAATGTCGAAGGTCAGATTACAGGGCCGATGGAAGAGATGGGAATCACGGAGCAGTCCGTGGATGCCAGTGGCTCCATTCTGGGTTTGTCCGGTGCACAGGCCATCATTGATGTGCAACAAGCCTATATGAAGAAAAGCCGTCTTGGCATTCCGCTCTTGTTCATGGCTGACGTAGTGCATGGTTTTAAAACGATTTTCCCGATCCCGCTGGCGATTGGATGTTCATGGGATACCGAACTGGCTGAGAAAAGCGCTGAGATAGCAGCACGCGAATCTGCAGTATCTGGTCTCCATGTCACTTTTGCACCGATGGTCGATCTCGTTCGTGATCCGCGCTGGGGCCGGGTGATGGAGACAACAGGCGAAGATCCGTATTTGAACAGTCTGTTCTCTGCGGCATTTGTACGTGGATATCAGGGTGACCGTTTGAAGGATGAGCCGGATCGTCTTGCAGCTTGTGTCAAACACTTTGCAGCCTATGGGGCAGCAGAAGGTGGTCGTGATTACAACACGGTCGACATGTCTGAGCGTAGCTTGCGTGAGTACTATTTACCGGCTTACAAGGCAGCACTGGATGCAGGCGTCGAAATGGTTATGGCTTCATTCAATACCGTAGAGGGCATTCCAGCGAGCGGAAATGAGAAGCTCATGCGTGACATTTTGCGTGACGAATGGGGCTTTGATGGTGTATTGATCTCGGATTGGGCTTCCATTCGCGAGATGATTGCCCATGGCGCAGCTGAAGATGACCGTGAAGCTGCAAATCGTGCGATTCGTGCAGGTGTGGATATTGAGATGATGACTCCTTGTTATGTTCATCATCTGCCTGAACTGATCCAGAGCGGTGAAGTGGACGAAAAGCTCATTGATGAAGCGGTACTGCGTATTCTGCAACTGAAAGAAAAGCTCGGATTATTCGACAATCCGCTGCGTGCAGCGGATCCGGAACGTGAACGCGAGATTGTCTTCTCGAAAGAGCATCGTCAGGTATCGTACGAACTGGCAACCAAATCAGCAGTGTTGCTGAAAAACGACAATCTTGTTCTTCCGCTGAAGCCGGAAGCCCACGTAGCGTTAATTGGACCTTTTGCCCAAAGCGAAGACATTCTCGGCTGGTGGTCTTGTGAAGGTGTCAAAGAGGATGCTGTTAAGCTCGGAACGGCTTTGCAGGAACGTCTAACTGCCGGGAAGGTTCATATGGCTCAAGGCAGCAACGTTCACACCATCACGGCTGAACAGATTGCTGAAGCGCTTGAAGTAGCAAGCAAAGCCGATCTGATCGTACTTGCCCTTGGTGAAGATTCCGAAATGAGTGGTGAAGGTGGCTCGCGTACGGACATTCGTTTGCCAGCAGCCCAACTGGAATTGGTTAAACAGCTCAAAGCAGCGGGTAAACCCATTGCCAGCGTGATTTTCAACGGTCGCCCTCTGGACCTGCATGGTGTATTTGAAGAATCCGATGCTGTACTTGAAGCGTGGTTCCCCGGCAGTGAGGGTGGAGCTGCGATCGCCGACGTATTGACAGGTGTGGTGAATCCATCTGCACGTCTGACGATGTCTTTCCCGCAATCCGTAGGTCAGATTCCGGTATATTACAATCATTTCAATACAGGACGTCCGCTGAATCCGCAAAAGACCGAAGAGCGTTATGTATCCAAATACATTGATAGCCCGAATGATCCGCTGCTTCCGTTTGGCTATGGATTGTCATACACCTCGTTTGAGTATGGTGATCTGAAAGTTTCGAGCCATGAAATGACTGCTGACCAGCCTTTGACGATCCAGGTGGATGTAACCAATACAGGTGAGCGTGCAGGCGTGGAAACGGTTCAGTTGTACGTTCGTGATGTATCCGGTGAAGTTGTGCGTCCGATGCGTGAGCTGAAAGGGTACGTGAAGCTGGCACTCGCGCCGGGTGAAAGTGGTACGGCTACATTTACGTTAAACGAAGAGCAGCTTCGTTATCATCATTCTGATTTGAGTCATCGCAGTGACAAGGGAACATTCCACCTTTTCGTAGGGCCGAATAGCCGCGATACATTGGAAAGTACCTTCAAGCTGGTGTAATTGGACACGGCTCATACAGATGAATGAAGGAGGATATGAATAGAAATATGAAGACCATGAATCAATCTCAAATCAACGTGCAATCCGGCGAGCTGTGCTTTACGTTCTGGGAAAGCGGTGATTTGTTCAAAGCAGTAAGCGGAACAACGATGATTAATCAGTGGATGGCTAGTCCGGTGGACGGCTCCATGAACAATCTGTACTTGCGTTTTCACAGTGAATCCGGTATCCGCTTTGTTCCGATGCTTGGCCTTCACTCCGACAGTCAGATGAGCACGGATGGCAGTCGTATGGTATGGACAGGTACCGCTGAGGGTGTAGGTTATCAAGTCGTTTTTGCTCCGACAGCACAGGGTGTATGGTTCTGGGATGTAACGGTAAACGGTAATGGAGAAGAGGTCGACGTAGTCTATGGTCAGGATGTCGGCAATGCCGATCCTGGTGCAGTACGCAGCAATGAGGCTTACTTGTCGCAATACATCGACCATGCCGTATTCGAGGATGAGAAGCTGGGATATATCGTAGCTTCACGGCAGAATCAGCCGCAGGGCGGGGCTTTTCCTTATCTTCAACAGGGCTCATTAACCCGCGCAGCAGGTTATTCCACAGATGGATTTCAGTTTTTTGGTTTGAGTTACAAGGAAACGAATGTGCCTGAAAGTCTGGGTAAACCGACACTGGCGAATGAAGTATACCAGTATGAATTTGCATACACAGCCCTTCAGTCCGAGAAAGTGGTTCTGAGTGGCGAAGCTCGTTTTGTGTTCTATGGACTCTTTCAGGCCAATCATGCGGAAGCAGTGAAGGAACTGGAATACCAGGATGTTGTCCAACAGGCCTGGGAGGAGTATGAAGCGAAGCGTCAAGGGAATGCAAGCGCAGCACAAACAGCATCCGACGTATTCCCCAAGGTATCTATCCATCCGGTAATGGGTAAGCCTTTGCTTACTTTATCGATGACCGAAGAAGATGTAAATTCTCTTTTTCCAGCTTCGAAGAGACATCAGGAAGAGCGCACTGATGGTGAATTGCTGGCGTTCTTTACAGATACGTATGAGCACATTGTGCTCAAGGAAAAGGAAATGCGCGTGGAACGTCCTCATGGACACATTCTGATGAGCGGCAACAATGTGAAGATGGGACAAAACGTGATCACGACATCTTCCTATATGTATGGCATTTTTAATTCCCATGTGGTTGTGGGTAATACGAACTTCAATAAAATGATGAGCAATGCACGCAGTGCGCTCAACATACCCAAATCATCCGGTCAGCGGATCTATGTCGAGGTTGAGGGAATCTTCCGCCTGCTCACGATGCCTTCCCTGTTCGAAATGGGCTTTAACTATGTTCGCTGGTATTACAAGACAGCTGAGGATACGCTGATCATCACGAATTATACAACGTTGGATACGCCTGAAGTACATCTTCATGTGAAGTCGGAAAAAGGAATAGCCTATCGATATCTGATCACCAATCAGATTACGATGAACGTGAATGAATATGAACTGCCGGTTCATGTTACGGAGCAGAATAGTGAGCTGAGCTTCAAGGCAGATCGCAGATCCCTTAGTGCCGAAGTATATCCGAATCTGGAGTATCGCATGCGGGTAAGCGGAGCGGAAGTGAAGGTTGGCGATGAGACAGAACTGGCCAGTGGAGTAAACGCAGGCGACGCATCACTGACAACGTTACGGCTGGATAGCAGCGCTGAATGGACATTGACCATTCAAGGTCTGTTGGAAGGTGGACAGCCTGCATCATCGACACGCAGCTTTGAAGAGGAGGTGGCTGCCTATCGTGCCTTCTATTCAGAAGTGATGAATGGGTTCCATTTATCCCAGCCTCAAAAGCAGGAAGCAGACGAACTGTTCAAAGTCAATGCTCTTGCATGGTGGTACACTCACAATATGCTGGTGCATTACTCTGTTCCACACGGACTGGAGCAATATGGCGGAGCTGCCTGGGGAACACGGGATGTTTGCCAGGGGCCAGTCGAATACTTTATGGCTACACAAAGGTATGAGCAGGTCCGCGACATTCTGAAGATGGTGTACTCCCATCAGTATGAGGATGATGGCAACTGGCCGCAATGGTTCATGTTTGATCGTTATTTCAAGGTTCAGCAGGAAGAAAGCCATGGTGACATTATTGTTTGGCCTCTTAAAGTACTAAGTGATTATCTGATTGCGACCAGGGATTATTCCATTCTGAATGAAGAAGTACCATATACCGTCAAACATGGTTTTGACTTTACGGATAAGACCGCCAGCGTGCTTGAACATGCCCAGAAAGAACTGGAGTATATCCAGAGCCACTTCCTGCATGATACATTCCTCTCTTCCTACGGGGACGGTGACTGGGATGATACATTACAGCCGGCCAATGCCCAATTGAAGCAATATATGGTCAGCAGCTGGACTGTGGCACTCACGTATCAAACGTTGAAGCAGCTATCCAGAGCACTTGCGCCTGTGAAACCGGAGCTTTCATCCGAATTGGGCGACATGGCAACGGGTGTGAAAAGGGACTTCAGCAAGTATATGCTGGATACTGATGTGATTCCAGGCTTTGTATATATGGAAGATCCGGCACAAGCGAAGCGCATGCTTCATCCGGATGACGGCGAGACAGGTATTCAATATCGCTTGCTCCCTATGACACGAAGCATGATCGCGGAGTTGCTGGAACCAGAGCAAGCGCAATCCCATTATGAACTGATCAAAGACAAGTTGTACTGCCCGGATGGCGTCAGATTGATGAATCGGCCAGCACAGTATGATGGCGGTGTAAGCACCCATTTCAAACGTGCGGAGCAGGCATCCAATTTCGGGCGTGAAGTGGGCTTGCAATACGTCCATGCTCACATCCGCTATGTTGAAGCTATGGCAAAGCTGGGCAACCCGGATGAGGTGTGGAATGGTCTGAGCATCATTAATCCGGTGGGCATACAGGAAGCTGTACCTAATGCTGATCTGCGTCAGAGCAATGCTTATTTCAGCAGTTCTGACGGCAAGTTCAACAACCGCTATGAAGCACAGGAGCAATTCGATAAACTCCGCACCGGAGAGGTACAGGTAAAGGGTGGCTGGAGAATCTATTCCAGTGGACCGGGAATTTATATGAATCAGCTCATTTCGAACGCACTTGGCATTCGCCAGGAAGAGGAAGATTTGGTTCTGGACCCTGTGTTGCCTGTCAGCCTGGATGGAATACATTTTGATTTCCAGTTTGCCGGTAAGAAAGTGACCTTTGTTTATCATCTCACGGGACAATCTGTGCAGCGTGTAGTACTGAATGGCCATGAGTTGGAGACAACAAGATTGCAACAACCTTATCGCCTTGGCGGACTGCGTATCTCGCGTTCGATTCTTGAACAGAGTCTGAGCGAGAACAACGTGATTGAAATGTACAGTTAATCCTGTGGATTTTAACCCGTTTTTTGAATCATGAATAATTAAGATGTCAGGTCCTTCGATTTTGAAGGGCCTGATGAACATAACAGGGGAGCGAAGAATGTGGTCAGTATCAAGGATATCGCCAAACAGGCGGGAGTTTCGATCTCTACCGTGTCGTATGCGCTGAATGGCAGCAACAAAGTGACAGATGAGACCAGCTCCAAAATTTTGGCTATCGCCAAAGAGCTGAACTATGTTCCTAATGCTGCTGCCAGAACATTGAAAAAGAGAGAATCCAAAATTTTGGGTGTATTTCTGACGGATTTTAGCGGTGATGTATACGGAGACTTGCTTAGTGGCATGAAGTCTGTATGTAATGCGCAAGGGTATGATCTGATCGTCTGCAGCGGGACACAATCTCATCGGATGCTACCAGAGCGGATGATTGATGGTGCCGTTATTCTCGATCATACATTTGCGAGCAAGGAACTATTGCAATATGCGGACAGAGGACACAAGATCGTCGTTCTGGACCGGGAACTGGATCATCCAAACATTAACCAGGTGTTACTGGACAATAAGGCGGGAGCTACACTTGCAATGGAGCATCTCATTGAACAGGGACACACGAAGATCTATGTTGTGACAGGTCCGGAAGGTTCATTTGACTCGGCTCAGCGGTTGAAGGCTGTGAGGCAGGTATCGGAGCGGGAAGCAAATGTGGAATGGATTGAGATTACGGGAGATTTCGAGAAGAGTGGCGGAGAACGGGCAGCCGAGCGCATCATTCAGGAATATACGCAGCCGGTTGGTGTATTCTGCCTGAATGACGAGATGGCGATTGGCATGTGTGATCGTCTCGCTGGCAGTGAGTTAAATATTGGTCAGGAGATTAATATCATTGGATTTGATAATATCGAACTTAGCAAATATGTGCAGCCAAGATTGGTCACTATCGATTATTCCAAAAGAAAATGGGGGGCTCTTGCAGCTGAACAATTAATTAAGATTATTGCTGGAGAGCCTGTCGATCATGAACGCATCTATGTAACTCTAGTAGAAGGTGGCTCGGTGAATCGTCAGCTCCAGGAGAGCCTTGTGCAAACGCAAAGCGAAAAGGCGGTCAGCTATTGACTAGGCGTCCCATGTTTTATCCTGTGGATGAGGTGTCAAAAGACGACTGTACAGCAAGAGACAAGGCTTAGAAGAATTGCAACATTCTTTTAAGCCTTGTCTCTTATTATTTGATCCGTACAAAAGTATGAAAAAACCTCTCCAAAGGAGAGGCTTGGCTCTAAAGGCCTTTTGTTTTGTCATTGTTGTAGGATGAAGTGAGAATGCCTGTAATGAAGAGAGTCAATACGATAGCAATAATCCAAAATGTCAGTGAAAATGACATACATGGCACCTCCTGTACAATCTCATTTACTTCTATTATAACCATTATATGAAGAAAAGGAATGCTTCACATGATCATTTGTAAAATAAAAAGTGGGTAGGCACCGGTCTAAGGCTTCCATCCGAAGGATTATTCACAACCCGGTTGTTCACGATCAGTGAGGATGATCCGCCGCCATCCAGATTATAGGCGTCGACTACGCCCAGCTTGTACAACCGGCCTTGCAGCTCTTCGAGGGTGGCACCTGAACTGCCGGCTTCGTTGTAGCCGTCAACCACGATGATCAGCAATTGATCATCTTTGTAGTTGCCGATAACCGTACGTGGAGCCCGCTTGGGTGACACTTTCCATTTGTCCGGGATCACAGTCTTCTGTCCGTTCTGCAACAGCACGGGCACAAATGTGGCTCCGAACTGCGGTTGCAGGCGATCGAGGGAACTTTTGTCGAAAAATTTGCCGCCTACCAGCTTGCCTCCATGATCAAGACCTACAAAAAATAAATCCTTAAAGCTGGCCTGAAAACCGGTCACATACTTGCCGTCCATAACCGTTGTACTCAGCGGGTATCGTTTGCCTCCGCTGTCGGCGAAACCACCTGCATTAATGCCGGCAATGGCACCATTGCGCTTCACCGCCTGCATGGTAGTCTCAGAACGGCCAAGCTCGCTGTCTAGAGCCATCTTCATGGCAGTAGGGTCTTTCAGCTTGATTTTCATGGCATAGCCCTTATAGGAGCCTGGGTTGACTCTGTAAAGTTCAATCGTAAGGCGATCACTGTTTATCCGTTCAAACGGAACGCCCAATTTGGATGAGATCCGTTGATTATAGATCGTTTCTGGACGAGCTGCCTGAACCTTTGCCTTCTGTACAAGGGTAGACATCGTGCTTGTTGTCTGATTGTACAATTGTGTTGTTCTTTTAATAGAAGAAGAAGTTTGAACCGCAGCTTCTTTTGCCCCTGCAAGCTCCTGGCTAATCGCCTGGGTCTGGGAGGTAACAGTCTCCTCAGCCAGACCGGATTCGATGAAGTCTGCAGGTTCAAGCGGTGGACGTATCAGCAGCAGGCATAACATCAGTCCAACAAAAGGAGCAAGTGCAAGCATAAATAAACGATTAACCTGTTTTACCGGTGTAATCATTTGAGCAGATCCATCTTTTTCTGGAGTGTTTCCAGTTGTTTTTTGACTTCGCTCAACTGGGTATACAATTTGTTGCTGTTGTCGGTTTTATCGTTTGCATTATCCTTGGTAAAAGTCAGCAATTCATTAAAGGACTGCACCTGTCCCTGCAGGTCCGATATTTCCTGAGATATCGTTGTTAGCTGCTTTTCGTAGTCGGCTTTGAGCGTTGAAATCTGCTGCTGATTATGGGTCTGAAGCTGAGTTATCATCTGTTGCTGGAGGTGGTTACTATAATAGTAGGCTCCAAGTACTCCAAGTGCAATGAGAACGATCCACATTACCAGAAACAGCTTGACTGAAGATCCGGCCTTGCCTTTGGCGCTCCGGGTGTGATGGATGTCAGAAGGTGGGGCAGAAGGTTTCATATCATCACTCCTGGTCATTTATTGGTACAAAAAATTTTCCAGTCCTCATTCTATCATGCCACTATTGATTACGCAAAAATGAAATTCTTTAAAGAATAGGATAAAAAGAGATTGCATCGGAAGGAAGTCCTAGGATACAATTTCTTATAGATGCAATAAGTAGGAACTTTGGGCAAGTTTTTCGACTTTTTTAGATAGAAATACAGGAAAATTATACTATTTTTTGATCTTTTCTTGTTTGAAAAGGCAAAAGTCCTGATGTTGCGACTGCGAAAGACAGTAGAAATAGAGCTGTTTTTACGGCTTTCTCGTCTGAACTCCTATTTTTCGACATAATACGACTCTTGCTTCTTCTATACACGGACTGTCGCAGGGGGAAAAGCATCATCATGGCTTAGGGTAGAAAAGGAATTTGTCCAATACATAACAGGGGGAAGAACAATGAAAAAAGTATGGCAGGTGGTCATCGTAGATATCCACCCCACCAGCATGCTGGGTACGAAATTAATTTTGGAAGAACAGCAGGATCTGTTAGTCCGGGGGATGACTTCGACCGGGTCGGAAGGCCTTGAGCTGGTGAACATTCACCAGCCTGATCTGATTCTGATGGATTATCGGCTTCCTGAGGGCCAAGCGGATCAGTATATTGCACAGATGAAAAATCTGTCGGCCCATAGCCACATCATTATTCTGACGGACGAAGACAATGTAAAGTTATTTCGTCATCTGATCAGCCTTGGTGCAAGTGGTATGCTGTCCAAACAGGCTTCCCCTAGCCAGCTGATCCATCTGATCTCTGGACTGCGTGAGGGATGTGTCTCCATTCCTTTATCCTGGTTAGCCAGTCCCGAATGGGCCCAGCCTGTCGAATCTTCGGCAGAAGAGCTTATCGTTGAATTAACCGAAACGGAAACTTTTATTATGGAAAGAATTGTACAGGGCGTAACCTATGATAAAATAGCCAGTGAGATTAACGTTAGCAGACGTTCGATTGATAATTACCTGCGTAAAATTTATGTGAAGCTGGATGTAAGCAGCAGGGCACAGGCCATTGAACGTTATGCTTTATATGCGAGGCAGACCAAAACCGTATCCTGACGAGCTTAGTTCCATGGATTCCAATGTACAATGACTCGTCACGTGTTCAGTCAGGTCATATTCAGTGCTGAACCGGAATAGGTTGTAGGGGCTGCGGACTGCGAGCATAGTTCGAATAGGGATGAAAGGGGAACGGACCGATGAAATATTTCTTCGCCTCCCGTACAAACAGGCTTTTGTCATCACCGCTGAGGGATATTCGTGAAATGTCTGGCCGGGATTATTTCATTTCGCTGGCAGAAGAACTGCCTGCGGAGGAGCTATTTCCATTCAAACTTCTGGAAGAAGCAGCGGTCTCTGTATTTAGTTCTGGTCCTTCTGCGTTACAGTATGGCGAGCCGGCAGGGTACGGACCCCTGAGAGAGTGGCTCGACAAAGACTGGAATGCACGCAAGGGCATACGGACGGTTCCAGATCAAATTCTATTGACAACAGGTACTCAGCAGGCTATCGATCTTGTGATGCGATTGTTACTTGAGCCTGGAGATTCCGTACTGGTTGAGCATCCGACCTCTCCTGGTTGTCTTGAGGTTCTGGAAATGCAGGGTGCCAAAATTGTGCCCGTGACAGGTGATGGCGACGGTATTTTGCCTGACCTCTTGGAGCATCACATGCAGCAGGTGAGACCGAAGCTGCTTTTTGCCGCACCCAGCTTTTCCAATCCGACAGGTGTGCTGTGGAGCATGGAGCGTCGTGAGGCAGTGCTGGATCTATGCTCGCGTTATGGCGTGCTGCTTGTGGAGGATGATTCCTATGGCGAACTTCACTTCGATGGTCTGGAGCCGGGGGAATTCTATCGGAGATATCCATCCCTCTTTGCACTGGATACAGCGGATCAGGGTGGACATGTTCTCTATATTGGTTCATTTAGCAAAACCGTAGCACCCGCCCTGCGTACGGGTTGGGCTGCCGGACATCCTGCGCTGATTCAAGCCATGGCTTCAGTGAAAAGGATAGCAGATGGGCAATCCAGTCCGATGAATCAGCGATTGTTATATCAACTGCTGGCCCATTCTCCTTTTAAATGGAGTGATCACCTGTCCATGTTGAATCGGGAGTATAAGACCAGACTCAAACTTATGCTCGAATTATTGAAGCGTCCGGGCTGGAAGGGGTGCCAGTACAGCATTCCTGAAGGAGGAATGTATCTGTGGATACAGCTGCCGGATGGGTTGGACAGCGGGGCGCTGCTCAAGGCAGCTCTGTTAAAGGGGGTATCTTTTCTTCCTGGTTCCCTCTGCTCCACAGGGGCACAGGATCATCGGTACATCCGTTTGAACTTCAGCCATCCCGGTCGGGATGAGTTGTTACTGGGCATGAATCTGATCAGTGAGTCCATAACCGAGTTTACAGCCCGGAGCTAGAATGCTCTTAGGATGAGAAAGATTGAATTCAATTAACGCCTGGAACTTTGATTAGCGGAAGGTCCAGGCATTGAATTAGGATCAAAGATGTTGCCCCCAAAGTAATTACGTTATTGCATCCACTAACATTTTTATATATAATATGTATTAATGAGTTGTTGTTTTCTTTATATAAGCTGCATTCATTGCAAGTTCAGGAGAAGCACTCATATATTTTAACTAACGGGGGAACGAACATGTCTAATATTTTATTTGTTAAAGCTAACGACCGTCCTGCTGATCAAGCAGTCAGCGTACAATTGTACGATGCATTTTTGAGCGCATATAAAGAGTCCCACCCAGGTGACACTGTTACCGAACTGGATCTCTACAATACAGATCTTCCTTACTACGGCAACACTGTAATTACTGGTGGGTACAAAGCAGCTAACGGCATCGAAGCAACGCCAGAAGAGCAAAAAGCGGCTGCACTGGCTGCACAATTGCAAGATCAATTTTTGGCAGCAGACAAAGTGGTATTTGCATTCCCACTGTGGAACTTCACTGTTCCGGCACCACTGGTGAACTACATTTCCTACCTGAGCCAAGCTGGAAAAATGTTTAAATACACTGCTGAAGGTCCTGTAGGTCTTGTTGGCAACAAAAAAGTGGCATTGCTTAACGCGCGTGGTAGTGTTTACTCCGTAGAGCCTATGGCATCTGCAGAAATGTCCGTGAGATATGTAACGAACGTACTGAACTTCTGGGGTATCCAAAACCCTGAACTGGTTATCGTTGAAGGCCACAACGCTTCACCTGACCGTTCCCAAGAAATCGTGGCAGCAGGTCTGAAATTGGCTTCCGAAGTAGCAGCAAGCTTCTAATAGCAATTATATATAGAAATGCAAAAAGCCTGTTATTTCCTTTAGGAGATAACAGGCTTTTTTTTATTTCATTTTTGCTTCAAGCTCACTGGCTCACATTCCTTTTTGGGAGCAGGTACGGCTCCGCTATTTCCGCAATGTGCTGTAGTCTATCGTCATCAACGTGAATCAGGGAAATATCTATTTCCGGTTCATTTATACGCTGCTCAATCATATCATTATCCTCAAGCATGTGAGCATGCTCGGTCAGTGCCTGCACACCTTTGATTGTCAGCACATATCGTCCGCGGGATAGCCGCTCGAACCAGCCATAATAATTTTTTTGCAGAATGGCCGCAGCGGACCCGACACTTGTCTGCTTGGCGAGAGAAGCCGGGGAAGATTCACCCTGAGCGCGAAGGGCAGAAGCAATACGTAATGCCTTTTCTCTGTATGCAGTGACCAACTGCCTGCGTGTGCTTCCTCCTGTATTATAGTCACCACTCCGCTCGTCGAATTCACGCAGCAGTCGTTGTCTCCGGATTCCGCCCTTGCGGACTCCGCTGCTGCTACCAGACAGAGGAGCTTGGGCAGCAGGTTCGCACAGCACATCAATCAGGGGGGCTTTGGTTTTGTAAAAGGTAACGGTTAGGAGTCCCAGACCAAGCTGTCTGCACAATGCCGTCAATTCGCCCCAGCGCTGGTTGACCGCCCCGCGTTTACTGCGATTCCGCTCCACAGCCAGATAAACGAAGGGACTGAGCTTCAGGCGCTGCATTCCTTGTAGCAGCAGAGACAGATTAAATGTTTTTTTCATCTCCACAATGAGTGGTTCATTCTGATCCGATTTGACCCCGACCAGGTCACAATGTTTGACTTCAGCCTTCACGTTGTAACCGCGTCGTTCGAAAAAAGCCTTTACAGGCGAATATAACTCGGTTTCGTACTGCACCGCCATCGTTTCTGCTCCTTCCTTGAAGTGGCCCGTCTTGGGCCATGTTTTGTCCCGTTTTCTGAATTTAGAACCTTCATTATATCATATCCGTTCTTTTTTTTCTGAGGGCATAAGATGTCTGATAGAACAGGGAAAGCCTCAAATTAAGACATTGGGATTGAAAAAAAGAGGTCAACTTATCCGATTTGCCGCATAGGTATGTAATACACTTTTCACAACAATACAAGTTGTTTGGACAGAGGGTGGCGGGACTAATCCGAACCGCAGATTGGTATTCAAGCAGGAGCCGTAATTCTATTGATTTCTTCATACCATTCGGAATGGTTGACAATCACACTAAAGGAGCCATGGGAGGTACCAAGCATGAATATTTTTGAACGCGTTGCGGAACATCGGGCAGAAAGTGACCGTTTGACATGGAACGGAACATTTGAAGATTATATTGCACTGCTGAGAGAGGACCCGACTCCGGCAATGACGGCTCACGCTCGAGTGTACCAGATGATCGAATCGTTTGGTGTAGAAGAAGTAGGTGGGCACAAACGATACAAGTTTTTTGAACAGGAGATTTTTGGGCTGGATCGGTCCATTGAAAAGCTGGTTGAAGAGTATTTCCATTCGGCCGCTCGTCGTCTGGATGTGCGCAAACGGATTTTGCTGCTTATGGGGCCGGTCAGTGGAGGGAAGTCTACGTTAGTGACGTTGCTCAAACGCGGACTTGAACAGTTCTCCCGTACAGAGAAGGGGGCCGTGTATGCCATTGAAGGCTGCCCAATGCATGAGGAGCCACTCCATCTGATTCCACTGGAGCTTCGCCCTGAAGTGGAGAAGGAAATTGGTGTACGCATTGAGGGCAATCTCTGCCCATCTTGCCAGATGCGGCTTCGCACCGAATACGGCGGGGACATTAGCCGGGTGAAGGTGGAACGGGTCGTGATTTCCGAAGATAACCGGGTGGGAATTGGAACATTCAGTCCATCCGATCCGAAATCCCAGGATATTGCAGATTTGACGGGCAGTATCGACTTTTCGACCATCACCGAATTTGGTTCCGAGTCTGATCCGCGTGCCTATCGTTTTGACGGGGAGTTAAACAAGGCTAACCGCGGATTGATGGAATTCCAGGAGATGCTCAAATGTGATGAAAAATTCCTCTGGAATTTGCTGTCACTGACCCAGGAAGGCAATTTCAAGGCAGGACGATTCGCATTAATCAGTGCGGATGAGATGATTGTGGCACATACGAATGAATCCGAGTACAAGTCGTTTATATCGAACAAAAAGAATGAAGCGCTGCAATCCCGGATGATTGTCATGCCCATTCCATACAACTTGAAGGTCTCCGAGGAAGAAAAGATTTACAGCAAGCTCATTCAACAAAGTGATATGAAGCATGTCCATATTGCACCGCATGCCCTGCGGACTGCAGCCATTTTCTCCATACTTACTCGCTTGAAAGAAACGAAGAAACAAGGTATGGATCTGGTTAAGAAAATGCGGATGTATGACGGTGAAGAAGTTGAAGGGTACAAAGAAGCCGATTTGCGTGAGATGCAAAATGAATATTTGGATGAAGGCATGTCGGGCATTGATCCGCGTTATGTCATCAACCGGATATCCAGTGCTTTGATTAAGCAAAATCTTCAGTGCATTAACGCGCTGGATATTCTCCGGGCGATCAAGGATGGTCTGGACCAGCATGCTTCCATTACAAAAGAGGAACGTGAGCGTTATCTGAACTTTATTGCTTTGGCACGTAAAGAATATGATGAACTGGCGAAGAAGGAAGTACAAAAAGCATTTGTCTACTCGTTTGAAGAGTCGGCCAGAACGCTGTTCGAAAATTACCTGGATAACATTGAGGCCTTCTGCAACTGGTCCAAAATCCGTGATCCGCTGACGGATGAGGAGATGGACCCGGATGAACGCTTAATGCGTTCGATCGAGGAGCAGATCGGTATTTCCGAAAATGCCAAAAAGGCGTTCAGGGAAGAAATATTGATCCGCATCTCGGCTTATTCCCGCAAGGAGCGCAAATTCGAATACAGCAGCCATGACCGCTTGCGTGAAGCGATTGAGAAGAAGCTGTTCGCTGACTTGAAGGACATTGTGAAGATTACAACCTCAACCAAGACACCTGATGCGACCCAGCTGAAACGAATGAATGAAGTGATTAAACGATTAATTGAAGAACATGGATACACCGCTGCCAGCGCAAATGAATTGCTTCGTTACGTAGGCAGTTTGTTGAATCGCTGATCTGCATCGAACCATTCCGGATCAGGCTCCTGATGCCTGCTGTGAGGCTCCTTCACAGCAGGATTGGGGGCCTTTTTATATACATTCACATACCAAATCTCACCATAAAACTGACAAAGAAGGTCATTTTCATGACAAATTAGTTCGAATGGTATATGTAAAATTAGGCCATTTAGTCTATAATCGATACAGATATTTACAATTTGAACTTTTTTGAGGTTATTAAGGAGCTGACAGAACTAGTTATGAGTATTGCGTTGGCAAGACAGAAACAACTTGATTATATTGGACTAACCGCAGGGGATTTGCAACTTCTCGCAGATCATCGGCCTGCTTTTGTGAAAGTCGTTGACGAAGTAGTGGACCATTTCTACAATCATGTGGGGAGTTATCCGGATTTGGTCGATCTAATTGCCCGTTTCTCTACCATTGACCGTCTGAAAGAAACCCAGAAGCTATACTGGCTATCCATGACCGATGGTGTGGTTGATGATGCATATATCGATCAGCGCATCGCGATTGGACTGGTTCATTCCCGCATTGGATTGTCCGAGGATTATTATCTGGGCACCTATATGGTGTACCTTGATATTGCGACAAGCATATTCCAGCAGGTTATTCCTGAAGGCTGGCATCTGGTTATCCAGGCGCTTAGTAAAATGTTTAACCTCGATTCACAGCTCGTATTGGAAGCATACGAGAAGAAAGAAAAGGAGAAATTAAATCAATTCGCTGAAGATCAGCATCATACCTTGCAGGCCATCACACAGATCACCCAGCAGCTGACGGGAATGATTAGTGAATTGAATGAAAATGCTCAGGCGATCTCGGATGTGGCCAGGGAAACGGCAGCCTCTCAGGATCAGGCAAATGGATTGTTGGACGAACTGACCAAGGAGATTCATCAGATTGGCAAAATGGGTGAGATCATTCGCGAAATTTCGGATCAGAGTCATCTGGTGGGCTTAAATGCCGCCATTGAAGCTGCACATGCAGGAGAATTTGGCCGGGGTTTCGAAGTGGTTGCAAGTGAGGTGCGCAAGCTTGCCTCCAGCTCCCGAGAGGCCCAAGGAAAAATCCAGACGAATCTGGCACAGATTATGAAGAAGCTGGGCAGTGTTCAGCAGGAAGCCAAGCACACTGCCTCGGGGGCAAGACGTCAGGCTTCCCGCTCAGAAGAGCTTGCTGTTTTTGCTACCACTATGGAGAAACTGGCACTTGATCTAAGGAAATTGGATCATCAAGAATAGCCGGTAACACTGGCTGGAACCCTGTGATACCGTTTCTGGCTGTTTTAAGCTATAATGGGTAGACAAACCTGCCGATGTTATAGTGAATGCAGCCGGAGACAGGGGATTTGAAAGAGGTTGAGGTGATCAGGTGGCTTCTATCCATGATGTGGCCAAAGAGGCGGGCGTATCTGTTGCAACCGTTTCCAAAGTGCTGAACGATTATCCCGATGTAAGTGACAAAACTCGCAAAAAAGTCAATATAGCCATCGAACTATTGAAATATCAACCGAATGTGGTTGCACGTGGACTTGTGAAACGCCGTTCTTGGACAGTAGGTGTATTGTTGACAGTTCCTTTTACCAATCCGTTTGTATCGGAGCTGCTTGAAGGAATCAAAACAGCACTGGAGAACAGCGGATACGATCTTGTTCGTTTATCTACACGTTTTGATGATCCCGCCTATTCGTTTATCAAACATTGCCGCAGCCGAAATGTGGATGGCGTTGTTGTTTTCGGGGAAGGAAGAGACAATAAGAGTATTCAGGAATTGGTTACTGCGGAGATTCCGACGATGTTCATTGATACCGACTTGTTTGGCAAGCGGGCAGGATACATAACGACGGATAATGCAAATGCGATTGCCATGAGCGTCAAACATTTGCATGAGTTGGGTCACCAAAAAATCGCCTATATTTCAGGAACACTTGGGCCTGCCGTAGCGAATCTTCGACTGGATGGATATCGGGAAGGACTGCGTGAATGCGGCATTCCATATTCAACCGTGTATCTGGAGGTCTGTGACTACTCCTTCGATGGCGGCAGTAAGGCAGCTCGCCGATTGCTTGCATTGAAGGAACAGCCCACAGGGATTGTCTGTGCTTCAGATATGTCCGCTTTCGGAGCGATCCACGAAATTGAGAAACATGGGTTGCGGGTGCCTGAGGATGTTTCCGTTGTCGGATTTGATAACACGTACTATGCTGAAGTGTTCAAACCAGGCTTAACCACGATTAATCAAAATATTCATTCTATCGGGATCAAATCGATTGAATACCTGATCGCCATGATTGAGAATCCTTCATATTCGCCTCCGGTCATTACGGAGCCATCCAATCTGGTGATCCGTCAAACGACTGCACCTGCGAAAGTGTAAAGATGATGACACGAAGCACAGCTAACAGGCTGTGCTTTTTGGCGTTATGGATTTGCCCTAATAGTTCGTGAGTTTCAACGAAACCTGATCCATTCAGCTGAGAGGAAAAGCTGTTGACTTTTTGCCACATTCCAACTAACAATAAATACCATAAATAATATTTTGTAACCGCTTACTTTGGGTGGTCGAATTTAAGGAAGTATTGTAGTCCATTCAATCAAGGGGGTTGATCTAATGCATCAGGTGCTTTTGGTGGATGACGAAGTGTACGCACGCAAGGGTCTTAGGAAGTTGATTCGCTGGGAAGCATGCGGATTCGAGGTCATTGGTGAGGCCGATGATGGGGATGAGGCTTACGAGCAGATTGAACGGTTACAACCTGACGTCGTCATTACCGATATTCGAATGCCGGAGACGGATGGTCTAGAATTGATTCGGCGGACTAGCCTGGAGGGAGATCGAAATGAAATAAATGGGAAAATACCCTATTTTATCATTTTGAGTGGATATAATGATTTTACTTATGCACAACAGGCAGTGAGGTACGGTGTACAGGACTATATTTTGAAACCGATTGATGAGGTTGAACTTGAGGCGACCTTGTGTAGATTGTCAGCAGTGCTGAAGCAACATAAATCTGCGGAGCAGGAGAAGCGGGAGCGGCAATACATGCGGTGTCTGGAACAGCTGATGTACGGAGAGGCTGATTCTTCTGTTGCTGAACAGTGGTTGGAACTGACGGATACTCATTCGGGGGATATGCTGGCATATCTGCTGTTTGAGCACAACCCGCGATTATGTTCTGATGTACCGGAAATCACATATACGGGAGAAGAAGACGTGGCCCAGCTCGGGCATTACGAGAGCTTTCAACAGATTGTGCAGGCAGTTCTCAAGCGGATGTATCCGCAAGATACGCCAATGCATCTGAAGCAGCATGGTGAGCGTGTTGGAGTTCTACTTACAGGCAAACATCTGCGTACCGATGCGAACAATCTGCGCAAAACGGTAGAGAAAATACAGTTCAGCTTCACTGAAATGGAAAATACTCGAGTATGCATCTATGCAGGTGCCACCTGTCAAGATCCTCTGCTCATTGGACATGCCTATCAGACGGCTTTAAAGGCAATTGCCTACAAGTTCATTACAGAGGACGATGGGGTCGTGCTCTTTGATGACGTACAGCATGTTCAGGTGCAATGGATGCATACGGATCATGAAAAGCAGCAGCAGTTGCTGAGATTGATGGAAGAGCAGCAGATGGAGGCCATGGAAGTGACGCTGGGTGACTGGTTCACCGAATTGCGGGCTTCCTGTTATGCTCCGGCAGCTGTGACGTCTGCTGTACACCAACTGGTCTCTGCCGTGGTATCCATTCTGAAATCGGTTCAGGCCGACGTGAAAACAATGACTACGCTTCAACCTGTTCTGGACTGGCAATCCGAGCGGGGAAGGCTGGCGGATGCACACCAATTGCTGAATTGTTTTATGGAGGAAGCAGTCCGACGGCTGGCTGAACAGCGTCAGCAGATTCAGAAGGGGGCCATGCCCAAGATCAAAAGTTACATTGAGGAAAACTATAGCAAGAATATAAGCCTGAAGAGTATTGCCTCTGAATTTTATATGAATCCGGTGTATCTGGGGCAACGCTTCCGCAAGGTTTATGGCATGTATTTCAATGATTTTTTGCTTCAGCTTCGCATAGAAGAAGCCAAAAGGCTTCTGAGGCAGACGGATTTGCGGGTATATGAGGTGGCAGAGCGGGTAGGATTCGGGAGCAGTGATTATTTTGCCACTCAATTCGAGAAAACAGAGGCTTCCTCGCCTACGGAATATCGGAACCGTTTGATGGGCGAGGGGTAGGTGATACGGCCGTGAAGCGGAATTTTCTCAGCAATATCCGTCTGCGGGACAAAATGCTGATTCTATATGTCTTTTTTGTACTCGTACCGGTCATTTTCAGTAATGTTATTTTCTATCAGGTGACGACGGCGAACGTCAAATCACAACGCATGTCTGATTTGTCCAAGGCCATGGAACAGGTGCGTACCAATTTTACCGGTGAAATTCGCAATGCGGTCGATATCTCATCCAGCCTGTACACGGATATCCTGTTGACTGAAATGCTCGATACGGAGTATGCCCATCCGATCCAATATGTTGAAGCCTATGCCCTGTATCTCCGCAAGATTCTGAATACGTACCATTCCGGTTTTCATTCGATTCAGGGCCTGACCATCTATGTCGATAATACAACAGTGTTGCCCTCCGGGGGAGTTGAGTTTCTGGACGAGAAGGTAAGGCGATCCGAGGCTTACAGGCAGCTGACCATCGGTCCGCAATTTTCTCCCATTTTTATGCGATGGAGTCTTGGAGGAACTCAGCAGACCTTCAGCATACTCCGCAAGCTGGACTATTATGCTGCAAATCCGGGCTGGAAGGAGAAATTCGTTCGATTGGACCTGAAAACGTCAACGATCCGCCAAATTTTCACGAATATTACCATTCCAGGGCGGCTGTTTCTGGTCAACTCAGCAGACACAGTGGACTACACGACCGATTCGGATGTGCCATGGACAAGTCAGACTGTGGCGTACAGCGACATCAGGAGTCAACTGGGAAAACATGAATTTGAGCTGGTCTATCCACTATCTGGGGAACTGACGGGATGGAAAATAGTTGGTTTATTTGATGAAACCGAAATTTACAGAGAACTGAGGCAACCGCTTCATCTGGTCATTCTGCTGGCTTGTTTGAATATTATTCTGCCAACCTTGATTATTATTTGGACGACACGAAACATCCATGTGCGGCTTGCACGTGTGCTGGAGCATATGAAAAAAGTGAAACTTCAACGATTCGAGCCCATTAGACAGCCGGAAACATCGGATGAGATTGGTCAGCTCACAGCCGAGTTTAATCGCATGACGATGACCATTCACCGTTTGATCAATGATGTGTATGTAGCGGATATTCAACATAAAAATCTGGAGTTGCAGCGGCGTCATGCCCAGTTAAATGCGTTGCAAAGTCAGATTAATCCACATTTTCTGTTCAATGCGCTGGAGACCATCCGCATGCGAAGCCTGATGAAGGATGAGGATGAGACAGCAAGAATTATCCAGTATATGGCCAAAATTTTTCGGAATGCCCTGACTTGGAATCGTGACAGGGTTAGCATAAAGGAAGAGCTGGAGTATGTGACCTGTTTTATCGAGATACAGAAATATCGGTTCGGACACAAGATGGATTATTCCATTGAACTGGACCCGGAAGCAGGTCAATGTTTCATTCCCAAGATGACACTTTTGCCATTTGTCGAGAACGCCAGCATTCATGGCATTGAACCTCTCAAGGAGGGGGGAGAGATAAGGCTTCGCATTAAACGTACAGAGAAGCAACTCATCTGTGTTGTGGAAGATACGGGAGCAGGCATGACGGAGGAAAAGAGAAACCAGCTGCTTGCTTATGTGCAAACAGAAGATTCCATGGGGGATCGTGTGGGAGTACAAAATGTGATTTATCGGTTGAAATTGATCTATGATAACCGTTTCCACATCCGATTCGACAGTACCCTTGGTAAAGGAACACGGGTGGAGATCGTTATACCGTTAGAGGAGCCTGGAATGGAATAGAACCTCTAAAGTTTTTGGAGCAAAATCTATAGTTTAACGGGTAAACAAAGTTTGCTGGCAATCGTATAATGAAAGTGCTTACAAAATTTCCGGTCATTACGTCTATCCAATCCTGCACAACCATCTTGTAAAGGGCTGACACATGACGGAGTAAAGGTTAGTCTAACAAACAACCAAGGAGGAGATCGGATGCATATGAGAAAATGGTGGAGTTTGGGGTTGGCTGCTGTACTGTTCTTCAGTCTGTTGCCGGGTATAGGTACAGGAGGGGCACGTGCTCAGGCAGCTGCGGACGTTAAAACAGGAGAAGGTGATCAAGCGCTGTTTGAGGCCCAGTTTGAAGACGGTATATTGGGGAAATGGCGTGCACGCGCGAGTGAGAAGCTCGAAATTGTGACAGGCGTGGGTCACGACAGTACACGAAGTCTGAGAACCTCATCTCGCACCGAAACATTCCATGGACCCTTAATTGAGGTGCTGGACCATGTACAGAAGGGCAGCACGGTTCATATTTCATTTTGGGCCATGTACGATGAGGGGCCTGACAGTCAGGTCATTAACGGCTCATTGGAGAAAGAATACAATAAAGACGCTTCGAGTCTTGAATATGCCACGTTTGCCTCCGCTACCCTGAACAAAGGACAATGGAAAAAAATCGAGGCCGATGTGGTCATCCCTGGGGAAAATAGCGGCATCACCGGATTCCGGATGTATGCAGAGACCCCATGGAAGAAGTCAGAGGAAGTGACGCCGACAGATACGATTTCTTTTTACATCGATGATGTTCTGATTACGGTGGCCGAGAAAATTGAAATTGAGCCGAATATTCCGAACCTGGTCGATATCGTGGGACAAAATTATGCGCTCGGGGCTGCAATCGACCAATCTGCACTGGACCCGGAAGACCAGCATTCCCGGTTGTTGACAAAGCATTTTAACAGTATTACGGCAGGCAATTTTATGAAAATGGATGCGATGCAACCTCAGGAAGGACAGTTTGTCTGGTCAGAAGCGGACCGGCTGGTGAATTTTGCCGAAGCCAATGACATGGAGATCAGAGGTCATACGCTGTTATGGCATAGTCAGGTACCGGATTGGTTCTTTACTGATCCGAATGATGCATCGAAACCTGCCACGCGGGAACAGTTGCTTGCGCGGATGAAAACCCATATTCAGACCATCGTGACCCGGTACAAAGGAAAGGTTCATACATGGGATGTCGTTAATGAAGTCATCTCGGACGGAGGCGGATTGCGTAATCAGGCAAGTGGTTCCAAGTGGAGAGATATCATTGGGGATGTGGACGGTGATGGAGATGACAGTGATTACATTGAGCTGGCTTTCCGATATGCCCGCGAGGCTGATCCGGATGCCGTACTGGTGATTAATGACTATGGATTGGAGGGCAGTGCAAGCAAGCTGAATGATATGGTGAAGCTTGTAGAGAAACTGCTGGCTAAAGGCACACCGATTGACGCGGTTGGATTCCAGATGCATGTGTCCATGTACGGACCGGATGTGAAGCTGATTCGTGAGGCTTTTAACAAAGTTGCCGCTCTTGGTGTGAATGTACAGGTTACAGAGCTGGATGTTTCGATCTATTCAAATTCTTCCGAGCAGGAGATGCCCGTTACGGATGAATTAATGCTGCAGCAGGCCTATCGTTATCGTGAAATATTTGACCTGTTCGATGAGTTGGGAAAACGTGGAGTAATGGACAGTGTTACAGTCTGGGGACTTGCAGATGATGGTACATGGCTTGACAACCATCCAGTCAAAGGACGCAAAGATGCACCGTTGCTGTTTGATCGAAAGCTGAAAGCGAAACCGGCTTATTGGGCATTGGTGGACCCTGCCACCCTTCCAATCTACCGTAATGAATGGACAGCGCTTAAGGCCAGCCCTTCTTTCCCGGATCGCAAAGGACAGGAAGATGTTCTCTGGGGCGCTGTGAAAGGGATTGATATTAATCATCTCGCAGAGGGTACATCAGAGGTTACCGGTGAGGCTAGAATGCTGTGGGATACCAAAAAGATGAATTTGCGAGTGGAAGTGAAGGATACAACACATCGCAAAGGTGATCAGGTGCAGGTGTTCCTTGCGGAAGACGCAAAAGATACAGGCGCTGCAACCTCTGGAGATGTTTCACTTGCCGAGAAGAAACATCCATCACCTGCGAATGGTCAGTATACGTTCAAACGTGAGGGCAGCAAAGGCAAGGATAAGAATGTATACAGCGTACAGGAGACAAAAACGGGTTATGTCGTATATGCATCACTGCCTTTATCAGCCGCTATACTTACCGAAGGACAGGTACTGTCCCTGGATTACCGAATTACGGATGAGTATGCTGCTGGACAGACAGCGACTATTGTTTGGAATGATATTTCCAACCAGCAGCCCGATAAACCCGTCAATCGGGGGAAATTGAAGCTGGGTTCTGCCCTGAAGCAAACCAAGGTCACATATGGCAAACCCGTAGTAGATGCGAAAAAGGAAGGCATTTGGAAGAAGGCAGCGTCAGTTAAGACCGATGTCTGGGTGATTGGGGATTCGGGCGCAACGGCGACTGCTCAGTTGTTATGGGATGAGAATTATCTGTATGTATTTGCAGATGTTAAAGATCCGTTATTGAGTAAAGTGAGCAAAAATGCACATGAGCAGGACTCTGTCGAAATGTTTATCGACCCCAACCACAATCAGACCACCTATTATCAGGAGGATGACGCGCAGTACCGGGTTAACTTTGATAATGAATCTTCCTTTGGAGGAAATGCCTTGAAGGAGCAATTCAAGTCGGCTACCCGACTGACAAGTGGAGGATACGTTATCGAGGTGGCGATTCCTTTGGATCATGTCCCTTCAGGTAAGAATCCATGGATTGGATTTGACCTGCAGGTGAACGACGATCATGCCGGGAATGGTCAACGGAGCAGTG
Source organism: Paenibacillus sp. NPDC056933 (assembly GCF_042674385.1). NCBI lineage: Bacteria > Bacillati > Bacillota > Bacilli > Caryophanales > Paenibacillaceae > Paenibacillus > Paenibacillus sp. NPDC056933. The sequence goes on from NZ_JBHUQN010000001.1 coordinate 1,163,124, forward strand.
TATCGATCTGGAGTGATCGATCAGGCAACTCCTATCAAAATACATCTGGCTTTGGCAACTTGCTTCTGGTTCAAAAATAGGTGACTCAAAAGTGAATTTTGAAAGGAAATTTGTTCATATATAATATCCGGTTTTCTGGGAAAAAGTGTTGATTTTAAATGCCGGGACGTTTAGACTATATACATCTATAATAACGGGTTTCTGATGTATGACTCCGGCTTTATATAAGTCAGTGGTCACAAGACAAATGATGCGGAGGGAGTGCCTGTCATCCGGACAGCGCACTCGCTTCTTTTTTACATTTTTGCTTACATACGAGGCATTTCCCGGTTGAAAGGACAGAATGAGTGGAGCACCTACATGGAACGTACAACTTGGAACTGGTTTTTTTATCTTACATTATTGCAACGCTTGCTTCTTATGCAGCACTTGACCTAGCAGGCCGGTTGAGTCTGGCGAATGGCATGTCCCGGAAGGTGTGGCTTACTTGCGGGGCAGTCTCCATGGGTTTGGGGATATGGTCCATGCATTTTGTGGGCATGTTGGCTTTTGTTCTTCCCATGCATGTGTCCTATTCCACTAATGAGGTCGTTCTATCCGTTCTGCTTGCAATCATCGCATCTGGTGTAGCGTTAAATATTGCAGGTCAACAATCGGGGAAGATAAGCAAGCTCCTGATTGCGGGATTGCTCATGACTGCAGGCATAAGCAGTATGCATTATGTGGGAATGGCTGCCATGTCCATTCCGATTACGTATGAGCCAGGCATAGTGATGTTGTCTATTCTGATTGCAGTGTTGGCTTCATTTGCTGCTTTGTGGCTCATGTTTTACTTTCGGCAGCGTCAGTCACGATATACATGGATATACAAGATGGGCAGTGGACTCATTATGGGTCTCGGAGTTTCGGGAATGCATTATACGGGAATGTCGGCCGCTCAATTTCATGGCACACATGACACAATGGCAGGTTCGAACATGCAGATTGAACCGTCCATACTGGCGTATCTGATCGCAGCAGGCACCTTTATAGCATTGGGATTGACCTTGTTCGGTATATTTATTAATCAGCGCCTGTCTCAGAAAGATCGGCGTATTCGTGAAAATGAACAGTGGTATCAGGCTCTGTACGACAACCATTCGGACGCTATCATTTCGGTGGACAAGCAGGGTGCTATCAAGGGAATTAATGCTGCTGTCACACGAATTACGGGCTACCAGGAGAAAGAGGTTATTCATCGTTCGATCGATGAGATTACACAGCATGTGGAAATATATTGGACAAGTGAAACGCATGGTGTGTTATGGGATGATGATAGCCGCGACCAGCAGCATTTTATGGGGAAGATGAAAAATGTCCAGGGTAATGATCTTGATCTGAGTATTACCGTTGTACCCGTACTAATCGATGGCAAACATCAGGGCAGCCACATTCTGATTAAAGATGTTACCGAGGAGAAGCAGGCTCAGGAAAGCATACGTCACCAGGCTCTGCACGATCCGCTCACGGGCTTGCCGAACCGTCGCAAGCTGGACGAGGTATTGGAAGAAACAATCCATGCTTCCGCGGCAACAGGTAGCTCATTTGCTGTTATGGTAATGGATATCGACCGTTTCAAAATGATTAATGACTCATTGGGGCATTCCGTAGGTGATTTGTTCCTAAAAGAAGTGAGTGGCAGAATTATGGGTGCCATACAGGAATTCGGTCCCCAAGCAGCAGATAATGTCATGCTTGCTCGTATGGGAGGCGACGAGTTCACATTGGTTGTAACCAATGAGCAAGGATCGGAAGAACGGGTAGCTGAGCTTGCGAAACAGATTGTCGGAGCCATTCAGTTGCCCTATCGTTTAAAGGAAAATGATTTTTACGTTACAGCCAGTATTGGAATGGCCATGTATCCTGTTCATGGAACAGAACCAGACGCTCTGATGAAACATGCGGATTCTGCCATGTATGAAGTCAAGAAAAACGGTAAAAACGGTTATCAGTTCTATACCGCCCAACTAGATTCGGAATTATATGAACGAATTGAACTGGAGGGTTATTTGCGTAAAGCACTGGAACGAGATGAGATGGTCCTGTACTACCAGCCCCAGATTCGGACAGAAGACAGCCAGATGATCGGTGTAGAGGCTTTGATACGCTGGAATCATCCACTTAAGGGTGTTCTGGCTCCGAATGTGTTCATTCCGATTGCAGAAGAGACCGGCATGATTTACGAAATCGGGAATTGGACGCTGCGCGAAGCATGCCGACAGATGAAGCTTTGGCACGCCAGTGGCGGACCACTGATTCCGGTATCGGTTAACTTGTCCAGCCAGCAGTTTCATCAGTCGAACCTGGTGGAGCAGGTCAAAAATGCACTCGCGGAGACGGGACTTGATGCCACTTATCTGGAACTGGAGATTACCGAGAGTATGATGATGGACGCATCCGTATCTACGAGTATTCTAAATGAGCTTACAGCGCTCGGGGTCAAAATCAGCCTGGATGATTTCGGGACGGGGTACAGCTCGCTGAGTTATTTGAAGCATTTCCCCATTCACAAGCTGAAGATTGACCGTTCATTCGTGACAGACATTACCGATAGTCGGAGTGATCAGGCCATTGTGGCGACAATCATATCGATGGCTCAGCATTTGAAGATGGACGTGATTGCCGAAGGGATCGAAACCAAAGGACAGCTCGATATTCTAATGCAAAATGATTGCCGCGAAATCCAGGGATATTATTTCAGTCGTCCATTGCCAGCCCATGAAGTGGAACATGACTTTTTCGTGCCGCTTAGGATGCTCGGAACTCCGTCCGTTCTCTAATATGCATGAAATGCCAAGCGGCAAGTCCCCGCCAATGCCAGGGACTTGCCGCTTTTTTTGTGTTCTTATAATGATGAGAAGATGTCTGTATGGCGTAGGCGTAGTAAAGGATGATTATAGAAACTTGCGATGGTGCTTCTTGCCATCATATGTGAACCAGATCGGCTTATCTTCGACCCTTGTTTCCACATGGACGGTACGCCCCCAAAGGCGATACAGATAGGGAAGGGTCCGTTCCATATATTTCAGATCCAGCTCGATGCCTTCATATTGATGTTTGAGCACGAGTTCTCCTGTCCGCAGATAGTCGGCATCCTGAACGACCAGATATGGAGAACCACCGTTGATGCGTGAAAATACAAGTTGATCCCGTATGTTTTCCCAGGACTTGTCGGTAATTTTCCAGTCCGGGCCTTTTTTCTCGAATACATATAGGTCGAGGTCTTCGGTTAATTGCTTGGTCATGTAATTGCGGATAAACGAGGTATCGGAATCGAATTCGCGCACCTCGAACATTTTGGCACGACCTTGGCCTGGTATGCGGCCCCAACGTTCCTGTTCCTCCCGGGAGGGGTTATCCCAACGACGTTCAATATCCTCGAAAATTTTCAGTCCCAAATAATAGGGATTCAGACTTTGCTTGGATGGCTGCACGACGGAGGAGTTCAGTTTGGCGAATTCAATCGTATCCTCACTGTTCAGATCGAGTTCGCGTATAATGCGTTGATGCCAGTAGGAGGCCCAGCCTTCATTCATGATCTTGGTTTCCATCTGCGGCCAGAAGTATAACATTTCCTCACGCATCATGCTCATAATATCCCGCTGCCAATCCGTTAACACTTCGGAAAATTCCTGAATAAACCACATGACGTCTTTTTCCGGTTCAGGCGGGAAGTGATGCACCTGAATTCCTTCTGCAGGTGTTTCTTCGGTCCGTACATCATCCAGTGACCACAGATCATCATAGCGACCTTCCGGTCGTGGTGCTTTCTCCCCGCGCTGTTCCCGCATTTTCATCTCCATATATCGTTGTTTGTCCAAATGGCGGGGTTTAATCAGTTGGGGATCGACATGTTCCTGAATGGCGATGACCGCATCGATAAACGCTTCAACGGCCTCTGTTCCATATTCCATCTCATAGTTGCTGATCCGATCAGCGGTGGCGGCCATGCTTTCGACCATATTGCGATTGGATTTGGAGAACCGGGCATTGTTTTTGAAAAAATCACAGTGCGCGAGCACGTGTGCGACAATCAGTTTGTTCTGGATCAGCGAGTTGCCATCCAGCAGGAAGGCGTAACAAGGATTCGAATTGATGACAAGCTCATAGATTTTACTGAGTCCAAAATCATATTGCATTTTCATTTTATGAAAAGTTTTCCCGAAGCTCCAGTGACTGAACCGGGTTGGCATCCCGTAAGCCCCAAAGGTGTAAATAATGTCTGCCGGGCATATTTCATAACGCATTGGATAATAATCGAGGCCAAATCCATCGGCAATCTCCATAATTTCAGCAATGGCGTATTCAAGATCGCGGATTTCATCTGTCATCCTACGCTGCCTCCTTCCCGTTTTTGGAAAAAGCTGCGCAAAGCTTTGTACACTTCGCCTTTTTCTTTGATCACATAATACATGAACTGGTCGATCTTGATATGGCGATAGGCGGACATCAGTGTACTGCTGCGATTGTACTGGTTCACCTCGCCATATCCAAACATGTTGCTGCGCTTCATCAACTCACCAATCAGTTTGACACACCGCTCATTATCCGAGGTCAGGTTATCCCCGTCGGAGAAGTGGAAAGGGTAAATGTTGTAGCTGGAAGGGGGATAACGACTGTCAATAATATCCAATGCTTTCATATATACAGAGGAGCAGATGGTACCCCCGCTTTCGCCGCGAGTGAAAAATTCCTCTTCAGTCACTTCTTTGGCCTCGGTATGATGAGCGAGGAAAACAATCTCCACTTTCTCATACTGGCGGCGCAGGAAACGGGTCATCCAGAAGAAAAAGCTGCGGGCGCAATATTTTTCAAAAGAACCCATGGACCCGGAAGTGTCCATCATGGCGATGATGACCGCATTGGACTGTGGAATGATTTTGTCTTCCCACGTCTTGTAACGCAGATCATCCGGACTGATATGGTGAATGCCTGGATTGCCCGTTGTAGCATTGCGACGCAGATTCTCCAGAATGGTACGTTTCTTGTCAATATTGGACTGCATGCCTTTTTTGCGGATATCGTTGAAAACAACAGTATGAGTCTCGATCTGATCCTTGTCTTTTTGTTTCAGATCCGGAAGTTCCAGTTCGGAGAAAAGCATATCTTCCAATTCCTCGATACTCACCTCGGCTTCGACGATGTCATGCCCAGGCTGGTCTCCGGCCTTTTCACCTTTTCCTGGTTTCTGTGAAGCGGGATCACGTCCGATGACATCTCCGACCTGACTGTCACCATCTCCTTGACCCACATGTTTTTGCTTTTGGTAATTATACACAAAACGGTACTCATCCAGACTGCGGATTGGTACCTTAATGATTTGTTTTCCATCAGACATAATGATGTTCTCTTCGGTAATCAGATCAGGCAGATTCTGTTTGATGACATCTCTAACCTTTTGCTGATGGCGTTGCTGGTCCTGGTACCCTTTGCGGTGAAGCGACCAATCTTCCCTAGATACGACGAACGAGTAAGGCTGGTTTGAATTTGACATGTAGGCACCCCCCATTGATTACGCGGCACAGTTTGGCCTGTCGGTAATTAAGTATATTCACGGGCGGGGACGATATGTGATGCATGAGTAGATAAAATGATACAATTACGCGAGTTTTCCTTTCAGGGCCATCTGAATTGTAGAGATTGTCGTGAACTTTTTTTACAGAAATAATGAACAGGTGTGACGAACTTCCTTTACAATAGGGAAAGGCATTCACTCTGACATCCTTCGGAAGGATGTGTGCAAAAGGAAGGATACCATTTGGATAATCGGGCAGTTAAGGCATGGATTATGTATGATTGGGCCAACTCGGCCTATGCGACGACGGTTCTTGCAGCCGTTCTTCCCGTCTTCTATGCTTCAGTGGCTGCAGCCACACTGGATGCAGATACTGCCGCATCTTATCTGGCGTATACGCATTCCATGGGCATGTTATGCGTAGCGCTGTTAACACCTTTGCTGGGAACATTAGCAGATTTATCGGGACGCAAGGGAGACTTTTTGCGAGTGTTCTCCATCATAGGCATCATCGCTACACTCGGGTTCAGCTTTATCGGAGAGGGCGACTATATACTGGCTTCTGCTCTGCTGGTCATTTCAACGATCGGTTTTGCGGGCGGCAATACCTTCTACGATGCGATGCTGCCTGATCTGGTATCTCCAGACCGAAGGGACATGATCTCATCCAAAGGGTATGCCTATGGTTATATTGGGGGCGGGTTGCTGCTTGCGGTCAATCTGCTGATGATTCAACAGCCCGGTTGGTTTGGAATGGGCAGTACACTTGCTGGAACAAGACTTGCTTTTATCTCCGTAGCGCTGTGGTGGCTGGTATTCTCCATTCCTATATTTCGCTATGCTCCAAGTCGGCCTGCAGCATCGGATATACCTACGTCCTGGAGAGGATATGCCTCGGTGGGCGTGCGCAGACTTCGCCAAACTTTTCGCCAGATACGGCGATTTCCCCAATTGATGCGTATGTTGGTCGCTTTCTGGTTTTTTAACGACGGAATCAATACGATTATCCTGATGGCAACGATCTATGGCACAAGCATTGGGATCGGGACAACGGACCTGATGTTGGCCTTGCTGCTTACCCAGTTTATCGGTTTCCCTTGTACGTTACTGCTGGGTTCATGGGCACAACGCTCGGGAGCAAAGCGGGTGTTGATGGTGAGTTTGTCTATCTACATATGTATTGTGATCTTGGGCTATTTCATGACGGAAGCTATCCATTTCTATCTGCTCGCCGGACTGGTAGGTGTAGTACAGGGCATAAGTCAATCGACGGCACGTTCCATATTCAGTAATTTGATGCCTGCCGGCAGAACAGGAGAATATTTCGGGTTCGTCAATATTACCGGCAAATTTTCTTCGATTTTTGGACCGTTTGTATTTGGTTGGGTAGGCCAAATCACAGGTTCAACCCGGTGGGGAATTCTGTCTCTGATCTTCTTTTTCGTAGCAGGAATTACAGTATTGTTGACCGTTAAGGTTCAGCAGGGAATGTCCGATGCCACTCAGGCAGATGACGAGGATCGGAAGCATCGTATTTCATCAAAAGGCTCAGAAGTAAGTTCAATTGGATAAGTGTTAACACAGAGGTGCAGCTAATGTTCCTCATTAATAATAGAAGCTCCGTGGGCCTGTTAAGTACAAACAGTTCTCGGGGCTTTTTCCTGTTTATGCAACTGTCATAAATCGAAAGAGCAATCGAATATGTTTATAGTGCTGAAACGACAGAGAGCCGAATAGAGTATAAAGAAAAATATTATGAAAAGGTGAAAATAAAAGATTGACATGATACATTTTGTATCATAGAGTAAAACTATGAATACATATCGTATCTAGAAGTTGTCGAAAGTATATAATCCATTTCAACTGATATATAGCTTAATCAAGTGTCACGCTTATTTTAATTTTCAGAGGAGAGGCTGCCATTGGTAGATGTTCAAGGTAACGGACTTGTCTTTTTACTCTGTGTACCTCGTAGTGGAAGTTCGCTATCCACCGTGATGCTACAAAATCACAGCCGGATTTTTGCTACACAGGAAATGTGGTTTCTGATGAATCTTGTAGATTTGCAAAAGGCTGATTCCCGCCCCTATGGCGGAAGCGCGATCATCCGTCAATTTTACAGCGCTATGGTATCTGACGAAGGTTTTGAGAAGGCCTGCCGAAGCTTTGCTCTTGAAATTTATAACGGATTTCTGGAAGGAAGCGGTGCTGACTTCATCGTAGATAAATCTCCTCGTTACTATTATATGTTGGAGTGGTTGGATCGCCTGTTTCCACAATCCAAACGTATTCATCTCCAGCGTAATCCCCTAGCCATAGCTGCATCTTACAAAAAGGTAAATCGTCATACAGGAGAAGGGTTTGAACTGATTTATAGTTTGCAGAGTCCGAATCTCAATATGAAAGCAGTCGATCTCACGCTGGGTTTGCTCCGATTGAATGATTATTTTGCAGAAAAACATGAGCATGCCTATGAAATGCAGTATGAACAGCTTGTCTCCAGCCCTCAAGAAGAAATGGAGAAACTGTGCGGATTTCTTGGCATCGAATATGAACAAGGTATAGAGCAATATGGACAGTTTCTGGATAGTGCAAAATCCAACATGTTTTACAGTATGGGGGTCGGTGACCCGTTCCTGTCTTCACATCAGGAAGCTCATAAAGGTTCTGTTAACAACTGGAAAAACATATTGGTTCCGAAGGAAGTGGAACTGTACTGCCGTGTAGTTGGTGCAGATCTGTTCCATCGGTTGGGATACAGTGAACAGTTAGAGGAGGCAGAGCAATGGACCGGTGTCCGTTACGAAGCGAGCCCGGATAAGGATGTCATACAGCGGCTCACCCGTCAATTGTCTGAAGCAACCGGATGTAATTGGCAGGAAGGTTACCGGATAAAGCCTGTAGACGTCATAGGGAACGAGCATCCCGGAAACAGGAATGATCGAACAACGATTGAACCGGAAGCACCAGACCCGACACTGGCAGCACTGGCAACGATCAGGCAGCTGGAAGCTGCATTGCGGGCAGCTGATAATCGGCTGGAGCGAGGGTACAATGAGCGTGAACGATTGAAAGTACAGCTGGCATCTGCTCACAGCAAGATTCAGCGTATCAAATCCTTGATTCCGTTTGGTAACCAGATAAGCGCCTGGGCATCACAGCGCAAGATACTCCGGGGGGGAAAGTCATGAGCGCTATAGCAGGAATTGTTCATACCGATGGTCAGCAAGCGTTATGGGAGGACAGTTGGCGCCTATATGCCAGTCTGGGCCACGTTCCAGCGGATACAACAGGGGTCTGGAAAGGCAATGAAGCCTTTCTGAGCTGCCATGCCCAATGGATTACCCCGGAGTCGGTCAGCGAGCAATTGCCTTTGTATGATGAAGTGAGCGGTCTGACCATCACGGCGGATGCCATTTTGGATAATCGGGAACAGCTGGCAGATCAACTGTCCATTTCGAGAGCGGAGTTAGCAGGATTGTCGGATAGTGAACTGATCCTGCGAGCCTATCAGCGGTGGGATGAACATATGGCCGAGAAGCTGCTCGGTGATTTTGCCTTCGCAATCTGGGATGATCGCAAACGCAGACTCTTCGCTGCCAGAGATATTACGGGCATGAGATCCTTTTATTTTCGGCATGATGGTGAGCGGTTTGCCTTCTGTACCTTAATGAATCCGTTGCTGCAATTGGAAGGTGTACATAAAGAACTGGATGAAATCTGGTTGTCCGAATTTCTTGCCATTCCCGATATGCATGACTCGGCAGATATCCATTCTACCGTCTATCGCGGAGTGAGCCAGCTGCCCCCTGCTCATACGCTTAGCTTCAGGGATGGAAGGCTGGAACGAAAACAATACCATCGTTGGGACGAAGTGGAGCCGTTAAGGCTTAAGTCCGATGGGGAGTATGTGGAGGCTTTCCGTGAGGTATTTGGTCAAGCTGTCGGATCGCGTTTGCGGACACATAGACAGGTATCTGCGGCGTTAAGTGGGGGACTGGACTCTGGAGCCGTTGTCGGATTTGCCTCAGGAACATTGCGAAGCCAGGGGAAGAGGTTAAATGCGTACAGTTACGTTCCAGTAGCTGATTTTACGGATTATACATCAAAAACACTGTTAGCGGATGAACGCCCGTTTATCCAATCCACGGTTAATCATGTCGGTAATATTGCAGAGAACTATCTTGATTTTGAGGGAAGAAGCCCTCTTAGTGAAGTGGATACCTGGCTTGATATTATGGAAATGCCCTATAAGTACTTTGAAAACTCATTCTGGATTCGCGGTTTCTATGAAAAAGCAAGCCAGCAGGATGTTGGTGTTCTATTGACTGGAGCACGTGGTAACTTCACCGTTTCCTGGGGACCTGCATTGGACTATTATGCCAGTTTGCTGAAAAGCGGACGCTGGTTCCGGTGGCTTCGGGAAATGCAACAATACAGTGAGCGTACCGGGATGAAATTCTCGCGTATTGCTAAAATTACGGGACGAAAAGCGTATCCGGAATGGTTTAAATCGATGTCCAAAGGGGCTGCCCAGGCCGCATCTGTACAATTAATCCACCCGGATTTTGCAAGGCGGACGGGTGTATTGGAACGGCTCAAATCAATTATCGTGTTACAAGGCGGTGCTCAGGCAGATGCGCTCAAAGTGCGAGCAGAGAAGTTCAACAATCTGGCCATTGCAAACAAAAACGGCGCAGTAGCTACCAAATGCTCGCTTCGTTATCGAGCATGGGAGCGAGACCCTACCAGTGATGCGAGAGTGATTCGCTTCTGTCTGTCCGTGCCGATAGAACAATACGTTAATCAGGGGACGGACCGGTCCTTAATTCGTCGGGCTACCTCACCCGAGCTGCCTGACAAAGTAAGATTAAATCAGCGAGTACGCGGTGTCCAGCCGGCAGATTGGTTACATCGCATGATTCCGAATTGGAATGCCTTTACAGATGAATTGCGCACGTTATGTTCTGACAGCCGGGTCGCTGGCATATTGAACACAGAGCGTATCCAATCGGCACTGTCCAAATTTCCTAATCCCCGCCCTGAGCTTGCTTCCCACCCGGACTTGCGTTTGATGATGCATAGCCTGATCGTATATCGATTCATACAAAAGTTTTGATCTTGCCAGTGGATGATTGATGTGAACTGGAGTAAAGGTTCGTTATTCCGTTGAATCATGAAGGGAGGTGAATACGATGCAAATGCAAAAGAAAGAATGGCAAGCACCAGCACTGGAAGTGTTGGAAGTGAACCAAACCATGGCGGGAACAGGGTACAGACAAATTGACTGGGTAACTGTTCACGATGCTGACATGTACGATCCGCCTACTTCCTAAGTTATTAAGCTTTAACCTGTGCCATTATACTTAAAGGGCGGAAAGGCAACAAATCCATCTTTTCGCCTCCGCCCTTATATTTGAGCAATATGAATATAAGGGCTTTTTTATTTACATGAAGAATTGCAAAGGAGGAGTCATTCATTGTTGCCTGTGCAGTATGAAGCTTATGGCTTGCGTTGGCTGAGCCAAATTCCATTGCCCGAACTCCAAATCGTGCAGGGTGGTGCAGATTTAGATACCGCCACTGTTGATGTACACATCCAGATAGCTGATTTAAAAACACGTTGGAACGAGTGGGACGTGGGGAGAGACAACTTTGTTGCCAGGGATGGAAGTCTTTTTTTTAGAATTGAAGATAGCGGTCTTTTTTTTATGGAACAGGGAAATAGAATCATAGTATCTCCTGAACCGGGAGCTGACATTAAAAAGGTACGATTATTTATCCTAGGCACATGTATGGCCATCATTATGATGCAACGCAGCATTTTGCCTCTACATGGAAGCGCAGTGGTCATTGATGGATGGGCGTATGCATTTGTTGGGCATTCCGGTGCAGGAAAGTCCACATTATCCGCAGCACTTGCTTCGCGTGGTTATCCGCTTTTGACGGATGATGTTGTGGCACTGACGTGGGATGCAGGCGGTAGAGCGATTGTATCGCCAGGGTATCCGCAGCAAAAGTTGTGGCAGCCCAGCCTGGACGGATTCGGCATGAAGGAACAGGATTATGCAACCGTGCATGCGGAGATTACGAAATACGCGATTCCTGTCCAGCACTATTTTCATGATAGATCTGTTCCGCTTGCTGCTGTATTTGAGCTTGATCCAAAGCCGGAGGAAGTACAAATACCCGTTCAATTGATGGAAGTCGCCGGATTGGAACGCCTGCATATGTTGTGTTCTCATACCTTCCGTAGTGGGCTTGTCTCCAGACAAGGTCTGGCGCAGTGGTTATTTGAGACGGTTTCACGTTTGTCCGCAAGTATCGAAGTCTTCAGAATCACAAGATCAGGACCTGATTTTACTGCCTTTGAGATGGCAGACCGGATTATCGATCAAGTACGTAAAGGAGTGTATACAGGACAATGACAACAACTAAACCAATGAATGGCGAAGATCGTGTAATGCGCAAGGAAGGCAACCTGGTCAGTGATATGGGCGGAGAGAAAGTCATGATGAGCATTCATACCGGAAAGTACTATAACCTGGGCAGCACCGGTGGACGCATCTGGGATCTGCTGAGTGAAGAACAAACTTTGGCTGCGTTGGTAGAGGTGTTAGCCTCAGAATATGATATTGAACCAGCAGTATGCCAGGATCAGGTTGTACAATTTCTTGAGCATCTGACGCAAGAAGGTTTAATTGAAGTTACCCGCGGAGAATAGAGTCATGTTACGTAAAATAAAAGCTTATTTCTCGTTGCCACGTGAAATTCGTGGATTGGTGTGGGAGGCTTACATCCATCTTGGATGGGCACGAATCCTGAAGGCGATGCCCTTTGCCAAGATTGCTCCAGGTTTGGGTACACCAATGTACGAAACGCCGATGAGTGGACTTCAAAGAAATGAAGTGAAGACGATACGAAATATCTCCAAAGCCATACTGGTAGCCAGCAAATACACATTATGGGAAAGCCGTTGTCTGGTGATGGCTATTGCTGCGATGAAGATGCTGGAACGTCGTAATATTGACAGTACTTTATATATGGGAACTGCACGGAATGAACAAGGGCAAATGATGGCTCATGCCTGGCTGCGAAGTGGGAAATTGATCGTGACCGGAGCTGATACTATGGACCAATATACGGTTGTCGGCGTGTTTGGCAAGCGGTGTCCTGAGAAGGGAGCTGGGGAGATTGTCTACGATACATGAGTGGGAACAATATACAGCGGATTTTCCGCAGGAGCTTAAGCTGATTTTGAGCATGATTAAAGGCGATCTAACAGCAATAACCTCTGAGGACGCCCAAATACGAATGAAGGGTATGGACTGGCAGCTCTTTTTGCAGCTCGCCCATCATCATCGACTGTACTCTGTTCTCTATCTGAAAATAAAAGAGTTGGACTTAGCGCTTATTCCCGCTTTTGTTGTGGAAAACCTGAGGCAGCAATATACGGCGAATACATTCCGCATGTTACATCTGACTGCCGAGATGGAGCAGGTTTGTGGTGCATTCCGCGAACGGGGCATTCGCAATATTACGCTCAAAGGCCCTGCACTGGCTCATGATCTATACGGGGATATCTCATTGCGGACATCGAAAGATCTGGATATTCTCATTCCTTTTAATGACGTGGAGTCCGCTGAAGAGATCCTTGAATCACTTGGTTATGAATCAAAGGAAGGCAAACGAACACCCACTGTATCCAGCTGGAAATGGCGGGAACATCACATTTGTTACAAACATCCGGTCAAAAGAACCCAAGTAGAGATTCATTGGCGGCTTAACCCGGATTCCGGCAGGGAAACCGATTTTGAAATATTGTGGAAACGAAGCCGATTCAGCACCTATACCCAAACGCCTGTCCGTATGCTGGAAAGAGAAGATCTGTGGGCATACTTGGTGACGCATGGCGCAAGACATGGATGGTTCAGGCTGCGCTGGTTACTGGACATTGATCAGATGATTCGCAGCATGCCCCTGGACGTGAACAAAGTGGAACGGCGCCTGAAAGCAGAAGGAAGGTTACCCATCGGTTCACAGGCTCTTCGTCTTGCCTCGGTATTGCTGAACACCCCTCTGGATGCCAATTATCTTGCTTTGTTGTCTTCTCACGAACGTGCGGGAGAGAAATTAGCCAGACGCGGCGTATTGTTCATGAATGAGATGATTGAAAGTCCGGCCGATGTGAAGAGTTATCGTTCCTATTTGTTTGCACTGCGCAGCACAAGGCAGAAACTCTTTTTCTTTATAGAACGGTTATATCCAAGTACCTGGGACGTAGATCAATTGCCGCTTCCACGTTCAATGCATTTTCTGTATTTTCCGTTACGTCCGTTTCTCTGGTTCTGGCGGCGAATAAAAAGGAACACGATGACGGAGAGGGGACAAGGATAACGCATGATTTCGGAACTTCAATTTTTTATGCGGAAGCTGCATCGGGTAACGGGTCCAGTGTTATATTGGAACCTTCTAGGCATGATCTGCATCAGTCTTATGGAGGGAATCGGCATTTATATGCTTGTTCCAATGTTAAGTCTCATTGGTGTTTTTGAGATGGGTTCTACAAGTCTGCGCTTACCCTGGGTTTCAGAACTATTAAATCGTTTTCCCGAAAACGGTAGACTGTTGTTAGTGCTGCTGACCTTTGTAGTTATTGTCTCCGGACAGGCGTGGCTTCAACGCCTTCAGACGATTCGAAACACTCGGATCCAGCAGCAATTTGTTCGAACGTTACGTATGGAAACCTACCGAGCCATCATTATGGCGCAGTGGTCTTTTTTTCTCCAAAAACGAAAATCCGACTTTAATCATATATTAACAACCGAGCTTGCACGAGTCAGTCAGGGAACGAACATTTTGCTGCAAATGGCGGCTTCCTTGATCTTCACGGGCATTCAAATTGGTCTGGCTTTCTGGTTGTCTGCCAAGTTAACCACTCTTGTACTGGTCTGCGGGTTGGTATTGTTTATTTTCCTGAGAAAGTTTGTGAGGCGGGCAAAACAAATCGGGGATCAGACGTCCGAATATTCCCAAAGTTACTATAATGGCATTACGGAGCACTTTAATGGTATCAAGGATATCAAAAGTAACATGCTCGAAAAATCACATATTAGCTGGTTTGAGCGAATTTGTGGGCGGATTGAACGTAACGTGATACAGTTCAGCCAGTTAAACAGTGGTACACAGCTGATTCACCGGGTATCGGCCGCTGTCATTATTGCCGCTTTTATCTACTTATCCCTGCATGTGCTCGCTGTTCCTCCGGCAAGTTTGTTGCTCATTATCCTTATTTTTTCCCGATTGTGGCCACGATTTACGTCCATTCAATCCAATCTGGAGTATATGAGTTCCATGCTGCCCGCGTTTCGGATTGTGAGGCAGCTGCAAATGGAGACCGAGAAAAGCCGTGAAATTGGTGGTAACGTCGCTGCTTCCGGTGAAATAAAGGATCAGGACTTGACGGTACCTGGTTCCCGTACATTCAGAAATAAGGCTAATACAGAGTTGAATGGACAAGATGAGGCTCGCCCATTTGAACCGCTGGTTCTTAAGGAATCCATTGAGTGTCAACGTGTCAATTATCGATACGAAGGCAGTGAAACCTATTCGTTGCGCGAAGTATATGCATCCATCCCTGCGAAAGGCATGACAGCCATTGTAGGTAAGTCCGGTGCCGGAAAGAGTACGATGATCGATCTGATTATGGGACTTGTTCGTCCAGAGAGTGGACAGATTTTAATTGATGGGGTGCCTTTGACTGAAGATAGATTGCTTGCCTGGAGAAGTTCAATCGGTTATGTCTCTCAAGACCCTTTTCTGTTCCATACAAGCATTCGTGAAAATTTGCGCCTGGTGGATCCGGATGCCAGTGAAGAACAGATGTGGCAGGCATTACAGTTTTCTTCCTCAGCAACGTTTGTCCGCAAGTTGCCACAAGGACTGGATACCATGATTGGTGATCGGGGAATCCGGTTATCTGGAGGCGAACGTCAGCGTTTGGTGCTTGCCCGTGCCATGCTCCGGAATCCTTCTGTACTGGTATTGGATGAAGCGACGAGTGCGCTGGACAGTGAGAACGAACAGCACATCCAAGAGGCCTTGGAGCGTCTGAAAGGGCAAGTAACCATTATTGTCATAGCCCATCGACTCTCAACCATTCGTACAGCCGACCGGGTGATTGTTCTGGATGAAGGGCGGGTTATTCAACAAGGGGGATATCAGCAGTTGGCCACTGATCCGGTAGGCACCTTCAGCAAACTGTTGAATATGCAGGCAGAGGTAGTAGGGCACTAAAACATCACCGTTAATCCGGGAGTGTAAACTGCATTGCACAAATGAAAAAGGCGCACCATTGAGGCTGCGCCTTTTATGTCTCTTTTTAGTAACAGGAATCCATATTTTTAACCAACGATTTAATGAACCATTGCATTACTGACAGGATTCGTTAGCTTAAGGGCCCCGATCCGTTCCAGATGCTGCACGATTTCATGCACAGCTTCATCTATGGACAACTCCTCGGTATCGATGATAAGTGAAGGGTCCTCCGGAATGTCATAGGGAGCAGATATTCCTGTGAAATGCGGAATGTCACCGCTGCGGGCTTTTTTGTAAAGACCTTTCGGATCCCGCCGCTCACACTCTTCAATGGAGCAACGAACATAGATTTCAATGAAATCACCCGCTTCAAAGAGTTGTTTAACCATCTCCCGATCCTGTGCATGAGGTGAGATAAAGGCAGAAAGAACGAATAACCCGGCATCCACCATCAGCTTGGATACTTCACCGATTCGGCGCAGATTTTCCTGTCGATCCTCGGCCGTGAAGCCCAGATCCCGGTTCAGTCCATGTCGAATGTTATCTCCATCAAGAACATAACTATGAACTCCTTTTTCGTACAGGTACTGCTCCAGAGCAAATGCTAGAGAGGATTTTCCTGCACCAGATAACCCGGTGAACCATAAGGCACGACTTCGATGTCCGTTATGTTTCTCCCGATCCTGTCTGTTTAAGCTGGATTGCTGCCAGGTAATGTTACGTTCTTCCTTCGACATGGATACCCGCCTCTTCCTACACATATTATGTATAATATTTTAACATATTTACAAGATTATAGCACCTTGTGATTTTGAAGAATTTTAGCGTGAGTCATCGACATTTAGGGTATAGATGTAGTACATACATAGCAGGAGGAAGACCAACATGAACGATAACATACACAACATACAGGTTTATTTCCAGTGCGCGGATTGCGGTGAGGACATCCGGGCGAGCTTTGCTGAAGAGCAAGTGAGTGCGGTTCGTTGCTCCGGATGTGGCAGGGCATATACATTGATGAAGCCTACCATTGGTGATGAGATCTTGCTGGATTGGGAGCAGGAAGCCTTGTACCATAAACTGCGGGCAGATCGATCTGAACACGATAACCATAACATGTCTGCCCTGATTATTAAGGTTATTGAACTGCTTACCTGGCGTGATAGCGGAGACGGGCAGACGCGCGCCATTGAAATGGTTAGAGAGTGGCTCGCTTCCAGCGGGAAACCTCAGACATTACTTGAATTGTTTCATCATCCTGAACGAGACCATAAGCGCTTTTAAATGAAGAAATAGGGGAGTGGGAGCCCACGGTTCTTGATGTGGAGTGATTTGTGTTTCAAAATTACATACATTAGCTGTTCCTGTGGCATATTACCTGAAGGTGTTCGTGATGGAAACGACAAACCAAATTTTCAGGAACAGGAGCGGATAGCCATGAAGCGAATGGTTCTTTACATGTTGCTGGCGATATTGACTTTCGGTATATTACCGGCACAGACTGAAGCATCGCCAATAAACGGAGCGTATCACTTTGGCTTCAAAAAAAGTCAAAACGGCCAGTTGCCTTCCATTGACCAGGAAGGGTTTAAACAGATTTTACAAAATAATGATGCCATCTTCCTGGGGGATACAAAACAGAAAGAATTGTACCTTACGTTTGATAACGGTTATGAGAACGGGTTTACCCCGGCCATTCTGGATGTTCTGCGTGACAAGAAAGTACCCGCTGCTTTTTTTGTTACCGGACATTATCTGAAGGATCAGCCCGAACTGGTAAAACGAATGGCAGCAGAAGGGCATATTGTCGGTAACCATTCCTGGAGTCATCCCGATATGACCCGGGTATCCAATGAGAAATTGAGAACGGAGCTTGATCAGGTTCGGTCAGAGGTTAATCGGTTGACGGGTCAGCAAGCGACTTTTTTGCGGCCACCACGCGGAATTTTCAATAACCGTACGCTCGCGGAGAGCCACGCCCAGGGTTATGTCAATGTATTCTGGTCCGTTGCGTATAAAGACTGGGATACCAATGTGCAAAAAGGGGCAGACTACGCGCGTCAGCAAGTTTTGAAACAGCTGCATCCGGGTGCAGTCATCCTGCTTCATTCTGTGTCAAAAGACAATACGGAGGCTCTGGGCTCCATTATTGATGAGGCTCGCAAACAAGGATATGCGTTCAAAAACTTGAATGATCTAAAAACAAAAAGTTACTAATGTTCTGTTAAAAATATAAAAAAGGGTATCCTAGGCTCTTGTAGCCCGGGATGCCCTTTTGCAGGTTTCTTGCATGTACAGAAAGTGTCATTCAGAAACTTAGGGGAAACTTGCTGTATTCTTGAGGAACGTATTTTATAGTAGAGTGTTATAAATGATACCGATGGTTTTGGGACCACAGTGACTGCATATTACGCAACCGGCTGTAGTTAACTCCACCCGTGCTCCTGTCTGCTCCTGCAGTGACTTCTGTAAACCAAGTGCATCATCCTCCGCCATGGTATGGACGACAATAACGAGATCGGGATCGATCTGTTCCTTGTGGCTAAGTGTGTTTTGGAGCATTTGTTCGAGTGCTTTTTCACGTTTGCCACGGACTTTGTACGCAGGTGACATTTTGCCATCAGCTACCCGAATGACTGGCCTTATTTTCAGCAGGCTGCCAATGAGATTTTGCATACCAGAGCAGCGTCCGCCCTTGTAAAGATACTCCAGTGTATCGATGACAAATTCAGTTCGGACATTTGGTTTAATCGCTTCAACGAGATGGGTGATCTCCCTGAGACTCTGTCCTTTTTCTGCTGCATGTACAGCTTTCATTACCATCAAAGCAATTCCGGAAGACAGATTCAGAGAATCCACGACAGAAATGCGGCCTTCCGGAAATTCAGAACTGGCCAATCTTGCATTTTGGTAAGTTGACGAAAGTTCAGAAGACAAGCTGATATATAAAATATCATGTCCTTGTTCTATGTAAGGTTGAAATGCTGTCAGGAAATCAGCAGGTGAAGGTGCTGCCGTTTTGGGAAGACGCCCATCCCTGCTTACACGTTCATAGAGCTGCTCTGGCTTGATTTCAACACCGTCCTTCAGTGATTCCTCACCAAACACGACATATAAAGGGATGATACCAATATCGTGCTGCTGGATCCATGCTGGGGCCAGATCACTTGTGCTGTCCGTGAAAATTTTGATTCGTGACATGTCATTCTCCTTTGGATACGAAAATTTGTATAAGCTTTTATATCATATAGATGCCTGCAATAACAAGTCCTACAAAGGCCAGAATCATGATCCCACTAAGGATCGTTCCGATAATGGCAAAGACCTTCTTCCGGTTTTTCAAAACAAGACCGATCACGCCTAGTATGAGTCCGGCCAGGTTAAGCACGAGACATACAAGAATGGACAGTAAAGCCAGAACGACTGCTGGATGCAACGCAATTTCTTCCACTTGAATCGGTGTGGTTACAACGCCAATGGCGTTGTTTATAGCCAATGTGGCAATAAAGATAGTTAATATGTAGCCAATGATCGAAACCAATCCAATCACAAAGCTTGCAATGCCAGGGCCGGAATGCTTTAGTCGATCCAAGGAACGATCTTCCGGAGTTGGTGGATAAGGCGTAAAGGAATGGTTGGGATCAGAATGATCCGGGCCCGAGCCCGAGGGATAAGAATTATAGTTATTCTGGTTATTCTGGTTATTCTGGTTATGATGATTATCCATAAATGTTTTTCCCCCCTTAATCGTCGTTATGAATGTAATTAACCCAATCGGGACGTTGTGATTCTCATCAGAGAATGAAGACACACCTTTTTACTTTTCCATAATTATCGATAAAAATCAAGGTTTTACGCCAGTTGTCACCGAATTCGTAGAAAAAAATGAACTGAGTATATATAAGCTGACATATGCTTGCTCTCACACACGGTAGCTCGCTGGTAAACACGTCAAGGATTCGCTAAAATAATAGTGAGAGATTGAATTGAGGGAGAGAAGCACATGCAACGGAAATGGATGATGTTTGGTGCGGTACTGACAATGCTGTCTGTCGCTATAGGTGCATTTGGTGCACATATGCTCAAGGATAAAATTGGAGCAGATGCCATAGCAGTGTATGAAACTGGAGTACAGTATCACATGATACATGCAATCGCACTGCTCATTATTGGTCTGACCGCCGGTCAGCTGGGACCGTCCGCCAAGCTTAAATGGGCAGCGCGCTTACTGTTCGTCGGAATTATCATCTTCTCGGGCAGTCTGTATGTACTGAGTATTTCAGGTATTAAAATGTTGGGAGCAATCACACCAATCGGCGGGGTAGCCTTTATTGTCGGATGGTTGTTATTGGCAATGGACGTATGGCAACGGGGCAAAGATCGCTCCTGATCATCTCCAATGCCTATGTACCTGTAGAATTTGTGAATGTGCCAGTTAGTTGTTACAAGAATGAGAATCAGAAAAAGCAACTTCCGTGGGAAATGTGTGAAATTCCCTCGTAAGTTGCTTTTAGATTAAATGATCATTAACTTAGAGAAACTCATCAATTTCATTGGTTCGGAACGAATATACTTGTTTTTCGTCCACATGGTAGACGCTCACAATACTGTTTTCCCGATCAAAATTCAAAATACGACAGGGAATGCTCTGATGTTTGCCGTTCTTGTTGTTCACAACAATCCGCGTAAGCCGGTTCTCTTTGATAAGGGTATCAATCCACACGTCGAATGAATTTCCGCTGGTGGTGTTGAGTGCTTCAATTGAAGGAGTTTTCTGGGAAGCAGGTGTTTCTGTCTGGTTCTGCGGTGCGGCAGGAACAGTTAAAGCCGTCGTTTGTGTTGGAGAAGACGTTTTCTGTTCTTCAGTGGCTTGTGATTTTTTTCGTCCTTTATGAAGTGAGGCAAAGGCGTCCTTCTTGGACTGGAGTGTCACTTCGATAATTTTGCCAAGCTCTATGCCCGATTGAATCCGAAAGTCTGCAATTTGTTCCTCTTTGTTAATGAACTCCAACAGGGACTGCAGTGCCAATGCATTCGAGCGGCTCTTAATAAGAATATCGACATTAAATAAAAAGCCGATTTCTTCTTTGTTGGATATGGTTTCTTTCATTCATCCCAGCCCCGTTAAAAGATATGTCAGCTTATAAAACGCTTCAATACACTATATCATTAAAATGCCAATAATCATAGTGCTAGAGACATAGAAAATGGATTGCCGAATCGGTGACTTGAAGCAAAATATAAGCATTTCCCTCCATTTTCCGCAGGTGTCCACACGACAATCTGGAATGAGGCATACAATTATCGTGAACTGTGGAAGAGGAGGTGTATCGGGAAATTATGGTGACGATGGAGCCGATTGTGGTTGGAGAGCATGTCTTGGTCGGGGTAGAAGTGAAGCTGCCCAAAACGACATTACTGACGATTAATACATCCAAAGGATATATCATGTGCGGAGCACTCGACGTGGGATTACTTAATGAGAAGCTCGGGGATCGCAAAATTATTGCAGCTCGGGCGGTTGGCGTGCGCACATTGGAACAGTTGCTGCATGCACCTATGGAGTCGGTGACAACGGAAGCCGAAGCGATGGGTATTACAGTTGGCATGACGGGTGTAGAAGCATTACTCAAGATGATCTAATCCATGAATAATTGATGATGAAAAAGGGCTCCCCCATTGGGAAGCCCTTTTTAACTTTCATTACATAAAATGAAATCTAACTGTACAACCGTGACTTCATCCCTGTGACTTTTGCTTCCGTAAATTAAGCTTCATCCTTGGCGAACAAGGCAGCCAGATTCTCTTGGAAAGGAGCTCGAACGACCCCTTTTTCCGTAATAATGGCCGTTACATATTCATTAGGAGTGACGTCAAATGCCGGGTTGAATACTTTCACACCTTGCGGAGCAGTACGTTTGCCAAATCCTTCGGTTACTTCTTCCGCAGCACGTTCCTCAATCGGAATGAGATCTCCGGATGGCGTAGACAAATCAATGGTTGACAGTGGGCTGGCTACATAAAACGGAATGTTGTGCGCTTTGGCAAGGACCGCTACGCTGTATGTTCCGATTTTATTAGCTACATCCCCATTGGCAGCGACGCGGTCTGTACCGACGATAACGGCCTGAATCCAGCCTTTGGACATGACCATGCCTGCCATGTTGTCACAGATCAGAGTGACGTCAATGCCGGCTTGCTGGAGTTCGAATGCCGTAAGGCGTGCGCCCTGAAGGACAGGACGCGTTTCGTCTGCAAAAACTTTAAGGTTGATGCCGCGCTCATGAGCGAGGTACATCGGTGCAGTCGCCGTTCCGTATTTCGCCGTTGCAAGTCCGCCTGCATTACAGTGCGTAAGCACACCCATTCCGTCTGTGAACAAAGGAAGAGCGTTTTCACCAATCAAGCGGCAAACTTCTTCGTCTTCTTTTTGAATCAAGAGAGCTTCCGCTTCAAGAGCGGCATTGCTTTCTTCGATGCTTGTACTGGATTCAGCGAGGTCACTTGCTTTTTGCATCATGCGATCCAGCGCCCAGAATAGGTTCACTGCAGTGGGACGGGAAGTGGCAAGATGAGCACAGGTGGATTTTACATGATCCAACCAGCCTTGAATGGCAAGTCCGTCATATGCCTTGGCGCTTAGTACGACGCCGAAAGCAGCAGCAATTCCGATGGCGGGAGCGCCACGTACTTTCATGGAGTGGATGGATTCCCAAACTTCCTCAGGCGTATACAGTTTCAGCATCAGAATCGTTTCAGGCAGCAGACGCTGGTCAAGCATTTCGAGCTTGTCCTTTTTCCATATAAGGGAGGACAGAGGCTGATGTTCAGGGGTTGTCATGGATGTTCCTCCGTTCCTAGAGTTAAGCTAAGCTTTATGAGTTCTTTAAATTAGACTTTGATGGTAGTAACCGCAGTAGCTACAGTATCGAGAAGTTCACCAATCGTATTCAGATTGCGATTACGCTTGATAAGTGCTTTACCGATCGCCAGCGCTTTGCGCTGAGCACGTTCACGTTCTGTTGCATCTTCAATCGTATCGATATCTGCGACATGCGCGAGTCCGACAATACGGCGAACCATTTTGGCACCAGCAAAGCCAGCAGAATCTCTGAATAATTGTTGTACATAAAGGTCTTCGTACCCAGGCGCTTTAGCCATAGGATCAACCAGGTCGGAAGTCCACAGAGCGCGGAAGCGGGATTCGAATTCAGTCCATACGTCATGAACCATATCCAGCAAAATCGTTTCACGCTCACGAAGAGCCGTCTGATCCTGAATGCGACCTGGCAAGGAAGCGTAATGGAGAAGTAGGTTAGCAAGCACAGCGCCTACATCGAATCCCATCGGGCCGAAATAGGCAAATTCGGGATCAATAACTTTTGTGGATTCAGGTGTGACAAAAATACTGCCTGTGTGCAAGTCACCATGAATTAGAGCTTGTCCATGGGTGAGAAATTTCTCACGCAGTAAAGCTACTTCAAGATGAAGTTCTCCATCTGTACGAAGTGCTTCAGCTTCGTCTTCAATGGAAGCCTCATAATTATTTTTCTCTGCAATTCGATAGGGTTCATCAAAGATCAAATCTTCGGTTATTTTACATTGATCCGGGTTAACAAATCTGCCTTGTTTTTCCTTTTTCAGTTGCTGATTCATGCCAAGGTCTGATGTGAAAAATAACGTTCTTGCCATGAACTCCCCAATATGTTGTGCAAAAAGAGGATAGGTCTCACCATCAATGAGACCTTTGCGCATAATCACATGATCGCTCAAATCTTCCATCACAGTTAACGCAAGATCGTCATCATAATGGTACACTTCAGGCACCATTCCCGGACATAGACGATACTCTTCCTGTAGGATTTCCCTTTCGATTCTGGCACGTACCAGAGACAGAGGCCAAGATTCTCCGACCACTTTCGCATAAGGAAGCGCCTGTTTGATAATGATACTTTTATCGGAGTTCTGATCCGTGATATGGAAGACCAAATTCAGATTGCCGTCGCCAATCTCACGACATGCGAGATTTGCATCTGCCGCAAATGGACCCGGTAATGTTTTGGCCAGTTCAATTGCTTCCTGGGGGGTTAAAGGGTGATATTGGGACAAAGAATGCCACCTCCATATATATGAAGAAACAGGAATACCCACTTCTTTGCTTGGTATATGTCAGTATATCGGAAATAGTTGTGGAATTGTACCCTTTTTTTGAGACAGTCTATACGGGACTTGTTTCGAACATCCGGTGTACGGGTAAAAACAAATAGGCCGGACGGTTGACAGAAATACCGCCGACAAGGTTCCCCACCATCAGGTGGTGCCGAAATGTTAAATCTCTGTCATTTACAGCAGAATAACCTGCTTATAGTGAATGTCAGACTAATTTATAATAAAAGGATGGGATTAAGATGGCTACAAAAAACAAAACAGATCAAGCAAAATCGGTGGAACAAGTACTTAATCGTCAGGTAGCAAACCTGAACGTCCTGTATGTTAAAATCCATAACTATCACTGGTATGTAAAAGGACCTAACTTTTTCACACTGCACGTGAAATTCGAAGAATTCTACAATGAAGTGACTGTACAAATGGATGAGATCGCTGAGCGTATTCTTACCCTCAAAGGCAGCCCTGCGGCTACAATGAAAGAGTATCTTGAATTGTCTTCCATCCAGGAAGCAGCGGGTGGCGAAGACGCAAAAACAATGGTGCAGAACCTGATCGAGGACTTTGCTACATTGTCGAATGAGTATCAGGAGGGTATTGAAGTAGCAGAAGCTGCGGAAGACCAACCAACATCCGATATGCTAACCGGCTTCAAAGCTGATCTTGAGAAACATATGTGGATGCTTCGGTCTTTCCTGGGCTAATACCAGCGTTACCAGCCGTTTAGTTCGTCGCCTTGCAAATAGAGATTTGCTATTATCCCTTTCACATTGTCAGGATATCGTCAAGCGTCTATACTGCTGACAAGACTGATTTCGGGAGGACAACTTTATGATAGGCACAACGATACCGGCATTAAAAGAATGGGCCTCCGCAATCCGTGCATTGGAAACGGGTCGCCAGATTATGGTGATGCGCAAAGGCGGGATTGTGGAGGAAACCAAACGTTTTGAGTTGAAAAGTCCAGCGTTCTACCTGTATCCGACTTATGAACATCAGCGTAAAGAACTGATAAAGTCTTCTGATCATTCCTTTGTTGAGGAATCACTGGCCGAATGGGTGCCTGAAGCTTCGACGATCCGTCTCACGGCATATGCGGAAGTGATACAGGATTTGGAGATCAGAGATCAGGAGATGCTGGATCGACTTCTTGACTTTCATATGTGGACTGCGGATTTTGCTGAAGACCGCCTAAAGTGGAAACGCAAAGATCCACTCCACGTATTGATACTCCGAGTGTACCGTTTGAAGGAACCGATGGAGATTCCCGTATTATCTGAATACAACGGATGCCGTTCCTGGATTTCCATTCCGAATGGTCCGGTGCCGCGCGAAATGACGCCGGTGGTGGACGTTGCGGATTTTGACGAACAGGTACAGAAGATTAACGAGACGCTCAAAATGTAATGTTATTTATCGAAAGGACTTGTCCATGATATGGATAGGTCCTTTTTCGGTTGAGAGGAGCAGATTTGATAAAAGATTGATTCCTGTGATTTTTCTCACTGTCTATTTACGACGAAGAAGTTTTGTCATTTGATTCAATCTGGCTTTTATTATAGAATCAGATAGAATAATGTTTCCTGTAAGGGACAAGAGTTCTTAGGAAATGACTTGATAATCATTGAGAATCAGTTTAGAATTATTCTAAAGTGATTCTTGCTTTGGAGATTGGAGTACAGGAGAAATTCAGGGGAAGCCCTGTTCAGATATTAATAGGTGCTTTTTCGTTTTCGACAGTAAACATCAATTTAATCAATGGAGGGAAACAATACACATGGCTACGAATTTCGTCATTGAAGGTCTGAAAGCGACGATCGAAGGTAAGGAAATCCTGAAAGGCATTAACCTGGAAATGAAAGGTGGAGAAATCCACGCGATCATGGGTCCGAACGGAACTGGTAAATCCACACTGGCTTCTGCACTGATGGGGCACCCTAAATATGAAGTAACAGAAGGTACGATTACACTTGACGGTGAAGATGTACTGGACATGGCTGTCGATGAGCGCGCTCGTGCAGGTCTGTTCCTGGCTATGCAATACCCGAGTGAAATCGCTGGTGTAACGAATTCTGACTTCCTGCGTAGCGCAATCAACGCACGTCGTGGTGAAGGCAACGAGATCTCCCTGATCAAGTTCATTCGCCAAATGGAAGGTAAAATGAAAGAACTGGACATGAATCCTGAATTTGCTCACCGTTACCTGAATGAAGGTTTCTCCGGTGGTGAGAAAAAACGGAACGAGATTCTGCAAATGATGCTGCTGGATCCAAAAATCGTAGTACTCGATGAAATCGACTCCGGTCTGGATATCGATGCACTGAAAATCGTTGCAAACGGTGTAAACGCAATGAAGAGCGAAGATCGCGGATTCCTCATCATCACTCACTACCAACGCCTGTTGAACTATATTACTCCTGACTATGTACACGTAATGATGCAAGGTCGTATCGTGAAGTCTGGCGGACCTGAGTTGGCTCACCGTCTGGAAGCTGAAGGATATGACTGGGTTAAGGAAGAGCTGGGAATCACGGACGAAACAGTAGGTCAAGCGTAAAGACAAAACGGAGGAGGATAATCAATGACTACACAAACAATTCTTCCGGTTGAATCTGAAGCGCTTCGCGCCTTGTCGGAAAGCAACAACGAACCCGGCTGGTTGACCGAGCAGCGACTCGAAGCCCTTAAACTTGCAAGCGGGCTTGCGCTTCCCAAACTGGAAAAACAAAAAATCGAACGCTGGAATGTCAGCGAGTACGGCACATACAAAACTAACGAAGCCATTGCTTCCCTTGAGGAAGTACCAGCTTCCATTAAAGATCTGGTTCAAGACCAAGCCGAAGGCAGTCTGGTTATCCAGCGTAATTCCGGTACAGTATATTCCAAGTTGTCTGCAGATCTTGCAGCAAAAGGAGTTATCTTCACGGATCTGGCTACAGCCGTTCGCGAACACAGCGATCTGGTAAAACCATATCTGAATACGGCTGTGAAAGCAGATGAGCATTCTCTTGCAGCTCTGCACGCAGCACTATGGAACGGCGGGGTATTCCTCTATGTTCCAAAAAACGTTGAGATTGAAGTTCCGCTTCAAGCGGTATTGCTCACAGATGATGCGTCTGCAACATTTGCACCGCACGTGCTTGTAATTGCTGAGTCCAACAGCTCCGTTACTTATGTGGATAACTATGTATCCGGCGAACTGTCTTCACCTGTATTCCATAACGGTGTTGTGGAAGTATTCGTGAAAGCTGGTGCCAAAGTCCGCTTCGCTTCGGTTCACCAACTGAGTACAAATGTTACGGACGTATCTTTCCGCCGTGCAGTAGTGGACAACGACGGTTCGATTGAGTGGATCGTTGGCGAGATGAACAATGGTGATACCGCGAGCAACACGATGACGGTTCTCAAAGGGAATGGCTCAAGCTCCGATTCCAAAGTAATCGCAGTGGGCTCCGGTTCCCAAAAAATCAACTACACAACAGAAGCTCGTCACTTCGGCAAAAACACGCCAAGCCAGATGATTACACGTGCAGTTATGCGTGAAGAAGCTTCTGCCATCATTAACGGAATTACGAAGATTGAGAAGGGCGCTACCAAAGCGGACGGACAGCAAACAGAGAAAGTACTGATGCTGAGCCCGAAAGCTCGTGGAGACGCCAACCCAATCCTTCTCATTGATGAGGATGATGTAACAGCAGGTCACGCTGCTTCTGTAGGTCAAGTCAATGTAGAGCAGATTCACTACTTGATGTCGCGCGGGATTAACCGTACGGATGCGGAACGCCTGATCATTTACGGCTTCTTGGCTCCGGTGGTGGCGGATATTCCTCTGGAAGCACTGCGTACCCAATTGCAGTCTCTCATCGAACGGAAACTGGGACAATGAACCCTGCCATTCGCGAGCAGTTCCCGATCCTCCACCAGGAAATCAACGGACACCCGCTCGTATATCTAGATAACGCAGCGACTTCCCAGAAGCCGCTGGCTGTAATTGAAGCAATTAAGCATTATTATGAATATGAGAACTCCAATGTGCATCGTGGTGTTCACACGCTTGGAAGCCGCGCAACGGACGCTTATGAAGGCGCACGCGAGAAGGTCGCCAAGTTTATCAACGCACGGCGCACACAGGAGATTATTTTCACTCGTGGGACAACGACTGCTTTGAATTTGGTGGCTTCGTCTTACGGACGCGCAGTTTGCAAAGAAGGCGACGAAATTGTTATTACGCAGATGGAACACCATAGCAACTTGATTCCATGGCAGCAGGTTGCCAAGGAAACAGGTGCTACATTGAAATATATCCCGCTTCAGCCGGATGGAAACATTGATTTGGCTGACGTGGAAAAGACGATTACGAATCATACCAAAATTGTAGCAATCGCGTATGTATCCAATGTTATGGGTGTTGTTCATCCGGTAAAACAAATCGCTGAAATTGCACACCGCAATGGTGCTGTCATCGTTGTGGATGGCGCACAGAGCACACCGCATATGAAGGTGGATGTGCAGGATCTGGACTGTGATTTCTACGCATTATCCGGCCATAAAATGTGCGGACCAACTGGGATCGGTGCACTTTACGGCAAAAAGGCGCTGCTGGAGTCCATGGAACCGGTTGAGTTCGGCGGTGAAATGATTGATGAGGTTGGCCTCTACGATTCCAATTGGAAAGAGCTTCCCTGGAAGTTCGAAGGTGGAACCCCGATTATCGCAGGAGCGGTTGGATTGGGTGCTGCTATCGATTTCCTGGAGCAGATTGGCATGGATGAGATCGCTCATCATGAAAGTGTGCTGGCAGCTTATGCAACGCAGCGTATGGCCGAGATTGACGGACTGACCATTTATGGACCAGCCAAGCGTCATGTCGGAGTGGTTACATTTAACCTGGGTGATGTACACCCGCATGATGTGGCAACCGTGCTGGATGCGAGTGGCGTAGCCATTCGTGCCGGGCACCACTGCTGCCAACCGCTGATGCGCTGGCTGGAAGTCAGTTCAACAGCTCGTGCCAGTTTCTATCTATATAACAACGAACAAGATGTGGACCGACTTGTCAGCGCCTTAATCCAGACAAAGGAGTATTTTGGCGATGCAACTTGATGATCTGTACCGGCGTGTCATAATGGACCACTACAAAAACCCGCGCAACCGCGGAACGTTTGATAATGAAGCTGTCACGGTGAATTTGAATAATCCAACGTGCGGCGACCGGATTTCACTGCAACTTTTGCTGAAAGACGGAATCGTTCAGGAAGCCAAGTATACGGGGGAAGGTTGTTCCATCAGCATGTCTTCGGCATCGATGATGACGGAGGCAGTCAAAGGCAAAACGATGGATCAGGCACTCGACATGGCTAACCGTTTTTCCTCACTGATGAAAGGGGAAGAAGTCGATTTCGACGATTATGAAGATCTCGAAGCCCTATCCGGTGTGAACAAGTTCCCTGCACGCATCAAATGTGCCACATTGGCCTGGAATGCATTACGCAAAGGAATTGACGAAGAGGACAAAGTACAATAACGATAGGGAGGTAGAGCAAGATGGCTAAAAAAGCACCAGAAATGGAAGAGTATAAATATGG
Source organism: Paenibacillus sp. NPDC056933 (assembly GCF_042674385.1). Taxonomy (NCBI): domain Bacteria; kingdom Bacillati; phylum Bacillota; class Bacilli; order Caryophanales; family Paenibacillaceae; genus Paenibacillus; species Paenibacillus sp. NPDC056933. Next base: position 1,192,746 of record NZ_JBHUQN010000001.1, read on the forward strand.
TTTTCGCGACGAACACAAATCCATCTTTCAAACCGGTAAAGGTCTGACTGCAGAAGTCGTTACCGAGATTTCCAAGATTAAGAACGAACCGGAATGGATGTTGGAGTTCCGTTTGAAATCCCTGAAACAATTCGAAAAGATGCCGATGCCAAAATGGGGCGGAGATCTCGACGGTTTGGATTTCAACGAGATCCAGTACTATGTTCGTCCTTCTGAAAAACAAGGGAAAACATGGGAAGAGGTACCTTCCGAAATCAAGGAAACTTTCGATAAATTGGGTATCCCTGAAGCGGAGCAAAAGTTCCTCGCAGGTGTATCGGCTCAGTATGAGTCCGAGGTTGTATACCACAACATGCAAAAAGAATTGGAAGATCAGGGCGTAATCTTCATGGATACGGATACTGCACTTAGAGAGCATCCGGAAATCCTGCGTGAATATTTCGCAACCGTTATTCCACCAGCAGATAACAAATTCGCTGCATTGAACAGTGCCGTTTGGTCCGGAGGAAGCTTCATCTACGTACCTAAAGGCGTAAAATGTGAAGTGCCTCTGCAAGCCTATTTCCGGATTAACTCCGAAAACATGGGACAGTTCGAACGTACACTCATCATTGCGGACGAAGATAGCTTCGTTCACTACGTAGAGGGTTGTACAGCTCCGATCTACAGCACGAACTCACTGCATAGTGCGGTTGTTGAGATCATCTGTAAGAAAAATGCCCGTGTTCGTTACACAACGATTCAAAACTGGGCACCAAACATCTACAACCTGGTTACTAAACGTGCCGTTGCTGAAGAAAATGCAACGATGGAATGGGTCGATGGCAACATCGGTTCCAAACTGACGATGAAATATCCAGCCGTTGTACTGAAAGGCCGCGGAGCTAAAGGTTCAGTTCTGTCCATCGCTGTAGCTGGTAAAAATCAGCATCAGGATGCAGGTGCGAAAATGATTCACTTGGCTCCAGATACAACATCAACGATTGTATCCAAGTCGATCAGTAAACATGGCGGTAAAGTAACCTACCGTGGTCTGGCTTCCTTTGGTCGCCAAGCGGAGGGTGCGAAATCCAATATCAAATGTGATACGCTCATTCTGGATAATGAGTCCACATCCGATACGATTCCTTACAATGAAATCATGAATGATAACATCATGCTTGAGCATGAAGCTACCGTATCCAAAGTGTCCGAGGATCAACTCTTCTACCTGATGAGCCGCGGTCTGACCGATGCAGAAGCAACACAGATGATCATCATGGGCTTCATTGAACCGTTCACGAAGGAACTGCCGATGGAATATGCGGTAGAGATGAACAGATTGATCAAATTCGAGATGGAAGGCTCCATCGGTTAATCCGACTGTCATAGCCCGTTTCGGAAACGTAGATTCTGATTACGCTGTTTCTATGCCCAATCCGTTTCACGTAATCTTATACAGAGTCAAGGAAAGATCGAGGGAGTTATTCCCCTCGATCTTTTTTTATGATCATTAACTCCCATGTCACTCTGGCTGGAAGGTGCCATTTTGAACGGTTGGTTGAAAGGAGGAATAAAGGTAAACTTTACAGAACATTTGGTTTTAGTGTAACTGCACCGTATAGAAGAGATTGGAGAGGCCAGAGGTTTCCCTTGCGATTCTGGGCAGTGCTTTTTAGTAATAAAATATGATCAATAGCACAAACTATTTACTAGACTTGCGCATCTAATGATAGAAAAGGATGTGAATGTATGAGCTTAAATCCATTTGAAGGCTACCGCATTACCAGTTCATTCGGCTATCGTATTCATCCTATTTCTGGCGGGCAGACGTTCCATCGCGGCGTTGATCTGGTCACAGAGCCATGGAATGGCCCTGTACATGCATTTATGGATGGGACTGTACGTTTTGCCTCGGAAGGTGCTACAGGCTCAGGATTCGGCGGTTACGGGCTTACGGTTGCGGTACAGGATCACCGAGGCTACTTGCATTGTTATGCTCACCTTTCCCGAATTGCAGTGCAAGTTGGACAGCAGGTGAGGCAAGGGCAGCTCCTTGGCAACCAGGGCAGCACAGGCGAAAGCACCGGTCCGCATGTGCATTACGAGGTACGCATATCCAGCACCCCTTCGTATGGATATACGGCGAGTGAGAACGGTGTTGTTGATCCAGGAAACTATTTGCAAAAAGAATATAGTTCAGCTGACGGAGAAACGAAGGAGATGCTTATGACAGCGGACGAGAAGAAGCGCTTTACCGCGATGGAAAAGACACTGGAAGTCCAATCAGCATGGATTCAGCAGCAGAAAAAGACATCCAATATGGCTTGCCCGCCTTGGGCAGAGGAAGCATACCATTACTACCAGACGTTTATGATGAACGATACAGGTAGTTATGATTTTTGGAGAATACTTGTCATTATGTACCGCAAGGAAAAGGGAATTGAGGTCTCACCCCAATCGGAAAGTTAACTAACGGATCAGGAGTAACCACTTCACAATGCTTCAATCCAGGCAGACAACCATTTATTGAATGTTGCCGATTCGCCCGGTTCATCGAAACTGCCAACGTCATATGTTAGGGTATACCTGATGAAGAGGAGGCAATCACATGAGCGAAGTAGGATATGGCTGTGGGGGCAACGTAGGCGGTGTAGGTGGATACAATATGTTCACAAGCACTGGCGCGATCTTGGTACTGTTCATTCTGTTGGTTATCATTACGAAAGCATTCTGCGTGTAATCCAGCATGCACGAATGGGAAGACACAAAAGGGAAGCCTTCACGGCTCCCCTTTTTTCTGTGTATCCAAACGCATTATGTTCCTGGTGTTGACTTGCTCTGACGACTACTTCGCATAACCGTGCAGTTCATGCTACTGTACATAAATTTCAACGATAGCGATGTCTCTTTCCTTCGCTAGATCAATAAAGGCTGTAGAAGTCTGTACGAGTGGTCGGAAGTAATCCGCAGGATTATTCATCACAATCAGGCCGGTTTCGCCAGTAGTAAGCAGAACCCGTTTGCCGATAAAATTGGGCAGCATATGTTTGATGAGTTCCTGAGTAGCTTCACCGTTCAGTTGACCGAAGCTGAGGCTGTACAACTCACACAGAACGGAGATTAGCTCCTGTTTGGTCTGATATACCCGGTTGGTTGTCATGGCACTGTAAACGTCTGCTACGGCTGTTATACGGGCATAAGGATGAATCTCATCTCCTTTGAGTCCATGAGGATAACCGCTTCCATCTTCTCGCTCATGATGCTGGAGCGCGACTGTGGCAAGAAGTTCATCCTGAGTGGATTCCATAATAATATCATACCCGTAGAATGTATGTTTCTTCATCTCTTCGAACTCTTCCGGGGTCAATTTACCCGGCTTATGTAACATTTCATGAGGAATCTTGGACTTGCCAATATCATGAAGATACCCTGCTTTCGCCACAATGAGACATTCTTCAGGATTGTAGCCCATCCAACCAGCAATATAAAAAGCGAGCATGCCGACTTGCAGGGAATGGTTGTAGGTATAATCATTGTCCCCGTCAAGCATCAGCAGCAAGGAGACAACATCCTTTTGTTTTTCAAGCTGTCCCGTCAGGGTTATCAAAATCTCATCGACCTGAGTCTCATCAATAAAACCCTTCTCAATCGCTTGTTGAAACAGAGATTCGGTACCTTTGATCGTATCGTTAAACAAGGTCGTTAACAAACGGGTTTGATCGGAAGGTAAGGTTTGTGCATCAGAGTGTAGGTCGGTTGTTGTATGCTCTACATCTGCATAATCAATCCCGTGCTGCAGCAACTTGGAAATATCATCGTCGCTGAGCGTGGAACCTTTCATCAGCATGTGGAGACCCGAACGGTTGTACACATCATTTTTTAACAGGTCGCCAGGTTTAAGATCAGTAACATGCACTCTCACGTATAAACCACCTTTTCCTCGACTAATATCGACACATAGAATTATAATAACAAGAAAAAAATGGGTTGACAACGACTTATTTACTAATTTCGCCACTGCTTCAAGAGGTTTAATGACTAATTATTTAGTTGTCCATGGGGTTCCAGGGTCCTAGCTGATGACCTTTCCATTCGGAGCCATCTTCCCATATTTCTTTTTTCCAGATGGGGACAGTCTGTTTGAGTCGTTCAATTGCATAGCGGCTTGCATCATAACAGTCATTGCGATGAGGTGAAGATACCGCGATCACGACGCTGATCTCTGCCACGTCCACCTTGCCAATTCGATGGCTGATCGCACAACGCACGCCTGGCCAGCGTTCGGAGATCTCACTGCCAATCGTCGCCATCTGTGAAAGCGCCATGGGAACGTAGGCCTCGTATTCCAGATAGACGGTTCGTTGTTCCCCGGTCATTTCACGGGTAGTGCCTACAAACGTAAGGGCCGCTCCATGGTTTGCAGTGATGACGAGCCCGGTTGTTGCTTCAACGGACAATGGGGACTGGGTGATAAGAAATAATCCGTCATCGGTTCGGTGCTCAGGATAAGAAGACTCATGTTCATGATCAGTCGAATCAGTGCCATCTCCTCCAGACACAGGAGGAATTAAGGCGATTTCGTCCTGGGCCTTGATAATAATATCGGCAGGAGCATACTGCTGATTTACTGCCAAAAAGGAAACACGTATTAAAGCAGCCGCTTCAGGATGAGCGACACTCAGATTTTCTTTTAACTGTGCTGGTGTCGGATCAGTCCCCGGGTACTCATATTCAAGCAGGGATGTGCCCAGTCGTTCAGCAATTCCTGCAAATAGTTGAATGGTCAATTTCATGCGAATAGCTCACCTCTTTTTCATCTCTAAACCCTTTAAATATATCATAACGACACGGAAAATGTTATGCTTATCCATTAGAGGAATGTACGTTAAGAAGAGGATAAGGAGGAGGCGGTGTGATGAGTACCATGAAGACACAAACGTTAACAATTCTGCATACGAATGACATCCATAGTCATTTTGGCACCATGAGCTCCATCGCCGCCATGATCGGACAGGAGAGGGAACAGGCCGAGGATGTTCTGGTACTTGATATCGGGGACCATATGGACCGGATGGCGGTTGAGACGGAGGGGACTCTAGGGGCGGCCAATGTAGATGTGCTCAATCTGACCGGATATGATGCCGTAACGATTGGCAACAACGAAGGACTGACCTTCACATCAGAGCAGCTGTCGCAATCTTATGGGGGTCTGCTGTGTCCAGTGGTATGTGGAAATGTTGTGGAGCAGGCGACGGGCCTGCCACCTGACTGGATGAAATCATCTGTTATTGTGGAAAAGGGTGCATTTCGTATCGGTTTGCTTGGAGCCACAGCGCCCTTTACTGCTTTTTATGAGTTGCTGGGATGGAATGTATTGGATCCAGTGGAGACATTGCGTGAGCAAGTGGAAGCCTTGCGCCCTCAAGTGGATGTACTGGTTGTTTTATCTCATTTGGGGCTTTCAACCGATCAAAGAATGGCTGAACAGATCCCTGGCATAGATGTCATCCTGGGCGGACACACACATCATGTTCTGGAAGAACCATTAGTTATTGGGCAAACAGTCCTTGGAGCGGCAGGCAAGTTTGGCCAGTGGCTCGGTAAAGTGGTATTGGAGCGGGATTATGGAACAAATGAACTTCGACTGGTGAGCAGTGGCTGTGTTCCTGTTCAGAACATGATGCTTGAAGAACAGGTTTCACTGGCTATAGCCACACATCGAACCGAAGCCGTACATTCACTTGGTCAGACAGCTGTTATTACGGACAGAACCCTAACCATAGATTACGATCGAGAATCTCCGTTTGCTTCATTGCTTGCCCAAGCGGTTCGCCAGTTTACGGGCGCACAGGTGTCGCTTGTTAATGCCGGGCAGCTTCTTGGAAATCTACCGGAGGGGGATGTTACAAAAGGAATGTTACATTTCCTATGTCCATCTCCAATTAATGCCTGTACAATATGTTTGAATGGAAGTCAAATTCGTGAAGCACTGGAACAGTCCCTGTTGCCAGAGTTTTCACGTAAACCCATTATCGGATTTGGATTTCGCGGAGAGATTCTTGGAACATTATGCATGGATGGGATGGAGGTTGAATATCATCCGCATTTGCCTGCGTATGAGAAGATTAGTGCTATATATATAGGTGGCAAACGGGTTCATGATGAAGATGAATACGTTGTTGGGACTCTCGACATGTTTACATTTAACGTGGGTTATCCTTCACTTGCACTTGGAACCGGCACTTCTTATCGTCTACCGGAATTCATACGTGATCTGCTTGAAATAGAACTGAAAAGACCAGGGGCGCTGGATGACAGTCTGCGATCCCGCTGGCATGCAAAATAACAAGTACTTGCCTTCTGCTGAAGCGGCGGCTAGTGGAAATTACATCTACGGAGCGGGAGAGGATAGGCTGTGCGTTTAGTACATATAAACTTATTGCAGCCTGGCATGAAGCTGGGGAAACGAATTTATAGTGAAGAGGGTCTGGTTCTGCTCAGTGAGGGAGTGGAGCTGACCAGCCGGTTGATTGGACGTTTGAAGGATTTGGGAATTGGATATGTATATGTCAATGATGCAGCCACGGAAGATATTATTATTCCGGATATGCTTCGGGAAGAGACCAGGCGCAAAGCATTGGTTGAGATCAAACAGCAGTTTCAGAACATGTCGGGTCTAAAAACCAAAAGTCGAATTCCGCACTTTGGTAAAGCACTCAGTGGAGTAATGAATACAATTCTGGAGGACATCGGCAGTCAGAAGGAAGCCATGATTATGCTGATGGACATGAATTCCAGTGATTTTGACTTGTATAATCACTCTCTCAATGTATGTGTGTATACGCTGGTTCTTGGTGTGGCATCGGGCTATACTCGGCAGCAGTTAATGGAGATTGGATTAGGAGCTCTGCTGCATGATATCGGTAAAACGCAGATCGCTCCAGAGATTTTGCAAAAGCCTGCCCGATTGAGCGATGAGGAATTTAAAATCATCCAGCAGCATACTACATATGGACATCGTATTCTCAAAGATGAACCGGGTATACCGCTCCTTGCTGCGCATTGTGCATTACAGCATCATGAACGAATTGATGGCAGCGGGTATCCATTTGGTTTGAAAGACAATGAAATTCATGAGTATGCCAAATGGCTGGCTCTTGCTGATTCGTATGATGCGATGACGACCAATCGGGTATATAAACAAGCCCTTTTGCCACATCAGGCAGTGGAAGTATTATACACGGGTTCAGGCACACTGTATGAACAGTGGATGCTGGAGAAGTTCCGAGACTGTGTAGCTATCTACCCTCTTGGCCTTTCTGTCACATTGAGTACGGGAGAGATCGGGGTGGTTGCGGACATTCATTCACGTATTCCGCAGCGTCCGCGCATTCGTGTTCTGAAGGATGCTGACGGCCAGATGCTAAGTGCACCTTATGAGATCGATTTGTCTACAGCCCTGTCTATTATGATTACAGGGGTAGAAGGTGTCGAAGACTTACCGCCAGCGAAAGCAAGCACTGAATTTTTTGATGGCTGACGTCTATCTGAACTTAAGTCAGCGCTCATATCGTAATCTGCGGGTCAATTAAACTCGCAGATTACGGGGGCGTTCTTTGTCATGTAATGGACAGAGCATGTTCATGCCAGAGTACAGGCAATTGTGCTATGATTAAAGATAACTCCAAAAAAGATATTGACGGAGTATGATGTAAAAAAAACTTTTTAGGTTAATAAAAGGAATAAGGTGAGGAACAATGACCATGCTAAACTCAGGATCGGTACAGCCGATGCCTTTATCGCCGACTAATGATCCTTGGGATCCGATCGGCTCTTTGCGTACATATGGACGCCATGTGCTGACCAGTGTAGAAATGACCGTGACGCATCTGTGTAATATGCGCTGTGAGCATTGTGCGGTAGGAGATATGCTAACGATGCGCGAAGCGCCTGCACTTCCCCTGCCTTTGATGTTGAAAAGGCTGGACGAGGTAGAGCATCTTCAAACGATTAGTCTGACTGGGGGGGAGCCGAGCTTCAGCCAAAAGACTGTGGACGAGATGATCATTCCATTGCTCAAATACGCCAAGGAACGGGGTATTCGTTCTCAGATCAATTCGAATTTGACGCTCGATCTCCATCGTTACGAGCAATTGTTGCCTTATCTGGACGTGATGCATATTTCATTCAACTATCTGAATGCCGATGACTTTCACCAAGTCGGGTTTGCCAACAGTGGAAGACCGGTAAAGCGCGAAGTCGCGGTGAAGATGTACGAGAAAATGATTGAAAATTCCCGCAAACTCAGTGAAGCGGGCATGTTTATCTCTGCGGAGTCCATGATTAACTTCCGTACCCACGACAAGCTTGAGGGCATTCATCAATTGATTCGCGAGATGGGCTGTGTCCGTCATGAAGTGCATCCGATGTATAATTCGAACTTTGCTTCTACGCTGCCCGTGCTATCTCTGGATCACATGAGAGCAGCTATTCATCGTCTGCTGGATGTGCGTGACAAAGACATGTGGATGTTGTTTGGTACACTCCCGTTCTTCGCATGCAGTGCAGCCGATCAGGACCGAGAACTGATCAATCGCTTGTATAACGAGCCGAATGTGACCGTTCGTAACGATCCTGACGGTCGTAACCGGGTCAACGTTAACATGTTTACAGGTAACGTGTATGTGACCGATTTTGCGGATATCCCGGCGTTTGGCAACATTCGTGACCGGAAGTTGGATGATGTGTTCCATGAGTGGTCGGCGGAACATCCTCTGAATCAGACCGTGAACTGTCATTGTGATGCTGCTTCCTGCTGCGGACCGAATCTGCTGGTGGCAGATATGTATTACAGAGGTGTGGATTTCAAATCGAGAAAAGCAATCACACGTTGATATTCCAGGTGTATTCCTGAAATAGATCAAAAAGGGGAGTTTCGACTTGGGTATTCATACCGAATTTCATCTTGGACAGTTGGTATTTAATCTGGTCTGTGTGTTTTTGCTCGTATTTTTGAACGGCGTATTTGTCGCAGCGGAATTTTCCCTGGTTAAGGTTAGACAAACTCGCCTGACTCAATTGCAGAGTGAAGGGAATAAGTTGGCTGGTTATGCACTGAAGGTGAATGGGAAGTTGGATGCTTATTTGTCGGCAACCCAGTTCGGGATCACGCTAACATCGCTGGGCCTTGGTTGGCTTGGTGAGCCGGCCATTTCCGAACTGCTCGTGGAGCCGTTGATGTTTAAACTTGGTGTGGCGGATACGGGGCTTATATCCACGGTATCGGTCATCATCGGTTTCTGTATCATAACGTTTCTGCACATTGTGTTAGGCGAACTTGCGCCTAAGTCTCTGGCGATTCAAAAAACAGACGGAGTAGCCTTGTTACTGTCGGCACCGTTGCTGTTATTTTATAAAATCTTCTTCCCGTTCATCTGGGTATTAAATGCATCAGCCAATGCATTGCTTCGATTGGCAGGGATTGAACCTGCTGGTGAAGGAGAGGCCCATTCAGAAGATGAACTTCGTATTTTGATGAAGCAGAGCGCCAAAAGTGGGGTTATTGATAAGGACGAAATCAAACTGATGGACAATATCTTTGATTTCTCGGACATGCTGGCACGTGAAATTATGCTGCCGCGTACGGACATGGACTGTCTGTATACTCACATGTCTCTGGAAGAAAATCTAAAAATCATTAACGCAACGAAGCATTCACGTTACCCTGTGGCGGTAGAGGATAAGGATGAGATTATCGGGTTTATCCATATAACCGATCTGCTGCTGGCCGAACCGGAGCAACAACATGATCTGGCTTCACTTGTTCGTCCGATCTTGAACGTCCCTGAATCCATGGAGATCAGTCATGTGCTGCGTCTCATGCAGAAGAAACATTCCCAGATGACGCTGGTGGTTGACGAGTATGGCGGCACAGCGGGTTTGCTGACTGCTGAAGAGATTCTGGAAGAGATCGTTGGCGATCTGTATGATGAGTTTGAAGATGAGCGTCCCCATATGGAGCGCAGCGGAGAGGCGTTTTCCATTGACGGCCGTTCCCTAATTGAAGAGGTCCATGAATGGACTGGAGCGATCATCGAGGATGAAGAAGTCGATACGATTGGCGGCTGGCTGTTTAAGGAGCTTGAAGGCAGTCCGGCCAAAGGGAAAACGCGGGAACAGAACGGATATATCTTTGAAGTGGAGGAATCAACTCGTCTCCGGATTACCCGAGTGAAGGTGTACAAGCGACCTGTGCCCGAACATGCCGAGATTAATGCCGGAGAACAGGAGCAACGTTCCGATCAGGATGAGCAGAATCGTCATACGGACTAGGGATTCTTGGAGTATACATGGCTGTAATTTGCCGCGATAGAACAGAGTGACCTTCGGAGACGCCCAGTGGGGTGGGTGAGCCGAGGGTCTTTTTTTTGCGTTAAGCTGAATTTGGGATTAACTTGGGAGATTGCGACATATGGTTATAGAGACGGAAAATGAATGCTTTTAATACTTGCGATGTGCATGAACCAAATCCGTGAAGAAGGAGGCGCTGTTTTGTGAAAGATCCACAGCTTCGTGCTTATGCTCCTTTTATAGGGCCGTTTGATCCTTGTCCACCGAAAGAGATTCGAACGTATCTGGTTCCTCCGCAATTATTTATCCCTTTTCAGCCGATGGGCTGGCCTCAGTACAGTCCGGCAGAAGCCTTAAGAATCGGAACGTTGTGGCCTGCTTTGTACAGTCCATATACACCTGCGAGATCGAAGGGGAGGAAGGTGGAAGCGGATGGAACCTGAAACACCAAAAGTCTGTGATGCAAAATACTATGAGTTGTTGGAGGAACTCCAGGCCTTGGATTTTGTATTGGTTGAGCTGAACCTGTATCTGGACACCCATCCGGGTGACTATCAGAGCATTGAGCAGTATAACAAATTCAGCCAGGAGCGCATGAGAGTGGCGCATGAGTTTCAGCAATTGTACGGACCGCTGATGAACTTTGGTCATGCGTTCTCCAAATATCCTTGGGAGTGGTCCCAGACACCATGGCCTTGGCAAGTGTGAGTAACAGCCCTGAGCTTCCTTGCAAGCTATCCTGACGGGAGCTCGGGGAAACGTAAGCAGGTTGATTTAAATTCTAAAGGGGGCGTCTGTATGTGGGTGTATGAGAAAAAACTGCAATATCCCGTTCGGGTTAGCAAATGTGATCCTCACATGGCAAAATTGCTGGCGGAACAATATGGGGGCGCAGATGGGGAACTGGCGGCTGCCCTGCGGTATTTGAACCAGCGGTATACGATTCCTGACAAGATTATCGGGCTATTGAATGATATCGGTACGGAGGAATTTGCACACCTTGAGATGATTGCCACGATGATCTACAAGCTAACAAAGGATGCCTCGGTGGAACAGCTGGAGGAAGCGGGACTTGGGCCGAACTATGCACAGCGCGATTCTGCCCTGTTTTATACGAATTCTTCGGGTGTGCCTTTCACCGCAACTTATATTCAAGCGAAGGGAGATCCCATCGCGGATCTGTACGAGGATATTGCAGCGGAAGAGAAGGCCAGAGCTACATATCAGTGGTTGATCGATCTGACGGATGACGTTGATCTTCAGGATAGTCTCAAGTTTCTGCGGGAACGGGAGATTGTGCATTCCTTGCGTTTCCGGGAGGCGGTGGAGATTCTGAAGGATGATCGGGAGACGAAGAAAATTTTCTGAAAAGGACCACAAATCATCCTTATTACCGTTCTCTTCCTAGAGGGCGGTTTTTGTTATGGATCTGTTTTATTATCGTGAAAGTCACCATTCCAGAGCATTACAAAAAAAGCAGGACAACCCTTTTTGGGTACAAAAGGTCTGCCCTGCTTCTTTGAATTCGGTGTATCATGCTCTCAGTATTCAACCACCATGGCAACATTTTGCCACCCAGCTCCAACAGTCCAGAACAGCACTTTATCACCACGCTGAATTTGGCCGGATGTAATGGCTCGATGTAATGCAATAAACGGACTGCTGGTTGAGGTGTATCCGAACTCGTCTCCGATGTACACGGCAATATCTTCAGCAATGCCAATATTCTTGGATACTGCATGAATATTACCGATGGATAGTTGGGAGAAACAAGCGGCTTTGATCTCTTCTGCTTCAATCTCGTTACGACTCAGCAGCGTGCGAATCGATTCAGAGGCTGCACCTACACAGATGGAATCATCAAACGGTATAAACTTTACATGGAAGGCACCTGCGTCAACGCCGGTTTGGCCCAGTTTTGCCAGACCTTGTGCCGGGAAGAGGGAATTGCCGTACACACAGGTATCGGTCTGATAGATCGAGTCAATAAAACCGACAGCCTGCTCGTCCCGCTCAACAATCACTGCTGCTGCTGCATCTCCGAAGTTGGCAAAGTATACAGGATCGTCTGGACTGGCATGCGGAGCTACGTAATCCGAGCCGATAATCAAAGCACGACGAATTCTGGGATTACCCAGCATCTGGCGGCTCACCTGTTCAAAGGCTGCGGTCATACCCGCACAGTTGGCATTGCTATCAATACAGATCGTATGGGATGCCCCGTTAATCAGGCGATGAATCATCAAGGAATTCGTAGGAAAGATGTATTCCGGCGTTTGACTTGCATAAGCAATCAAATCGATATCGGAACCGGTGAGTCCGGTCTTTTCGAGCAGATTACTGGCGGCCTCAAAGGCCATGCTTAGTGAATTTTCATCATCATTGTCGATTTTGTAACGTGTATCACGTCCAAGCGCCTTTAACAATCCTCGAATATCTACACCTCTCGCATCAAAATGTTCAATGTAAAAGTCATTGCCCACCTTGTTCGTTGGATGATAGATATCGATATCTACAATACGAATTCCTGCCATCTTCATTCTCCTCTTGAGCGGATGGGTGAACCCTCAGCTTGTCCGCCTGGTTTATTAGGTCGTAACCGTGGAGATGATCTCAAGGTTGTCCAGTCCGACAGACCGTCCAAGACGGGACAGCTGCATTTTCAGAATGGCATTATTCTCAAGCGTCAACACCACTTTTGTATATTCATCTTTTTTGAACATCTGCAGGCAGCCCTCGAGAAGAGGCACAATTTCCGGAGCAGTTACATTTAACCTTTTGCAATCAATATTCAGCGCATACTCCTTGGTGTTAATCGGAGCGATCGTGTCCTGATATGCCGAGATGGAACGTAAACCATCTTCTTGAGAGAAAGAGCCCTCCAGTTCAATGTTCAACACCTTGTTCGGAACGTCAGTATTCAGTATAAAACTTCCCATGATTGTTCTCTCTCCTTTAAATGAGTTAAGGCTATCCTGCTAACCAAGACATAGGCCTTGAGGCCCTTGTTGACTGCTTCTGAGATGTAGACGGATTCGAAGGATAATTTAACCATATTATAAAGGTAGAGATGTAATAAGATCAATAAAAAAGTCGAATCGTGTATAAAAATGTAGAAGAGTGAATTATTGGATTTCATCCAGTGTAGCGAGCAATATATTAAAAGCACTGATGATCCGCGGAGCACCAACACACGGTGCCAAGTGCAGCAGAATTCCTTTGAGCTGATCCACGGTCACCCCAACACTGAGCGCCATCGTATAATGAACCCCCAATTGCTCATACTGCCCCTGTGAGATCAGTGAGGAGATAATCGCAACTTCCTTCCACTGATCCGTAATGGTTGTTCGCTGAAAAATATCCCCGTAAGCTGTTCCCATAATAAACTCGGCGAGCTCAGGAAACTGATCCTTTATCGGTGCCAGTGCTTTGGCACCATATTCACCGGAAAGCTTTGCAAAACGCTCCAAACCTTGAGTCACTTGTTCACTCATGCCTTGCTCCTCCTAATTCAAAGTCACGGTACGGTGAGCCGTGGGTGGAATCTCGTTGCGATCGGTTAAAAGCTCAATGACGGTAACGCGGTTTAGTTGCTGCGCTGTCTGGAGAGCAGAGGAGAATTCATCGCGAGTTTCTGCTCGAAAAGCAACAGCACCAAGGGATTCAGCGAATTTCGCTGCGTCCATGGGAACTTCAAACAAGGTGCCATCGATTCTGCCTGTTGTTTTCTCCATACCTTTGAGTGCCATATCCAGCTGTTTATTGTTCACAACGATGAAGATGACCGGCAGGTTGTTGCATACAGCGGTGTTGATCTCGGTTCCAAGCATCATGAAGCATCCATCACCTGTGATACATACAATGGTTTCTTCCGGTGCGGCGCTCTTCGCTCCGATAGCCATGCCGATGGCATTGCCCATGCAGGCAAAGTAGGCATCAAACACAAAGCTGCCGGGTTTCTTAACCTTATATCGTTGCACTGCGTGAAAACCATGGCTGCCATCATCGACAAATAGCTTATGATCATACGGCAGTAACTCACTCATCTCGTCCAGCACGGAAGCCAGAGACAGATTCGGCAGATCCGGCAGGGGAACGGTGTAATCAACCGTTGTCGTTTCCATTTGCAGAGCAGGTTGGTCTGTCATCGTTCCAAGTAAAAATTGCATGTTGTCCTTCAAATCGCCGGTGATATGTAAGGTTTGAGATTTCAGGATTTTGCCAACGAATGTAGGATCGGCGTCGAATTGAATAAGATGTGCAGGATGGTTTTCAGCCTTCAAATTACAGATCGTCATATCACTCAGACGTGAACCGAGCACGATGTAGAGATCACTTTGATTCAGCAGCTCATCTGCATGAGGGAAGCCGCCAACACCGCAAGGCCCATGGTAGAGAGGATGATCCCAGGCAATGACCCCTTTTCCACCTGGAGAAGTAATGACAGGAATATGGAAACGTTCGGCAAAATGGACCAATTCATCATAAGCTCTGGCGCGACTGACGCCTTTGCCTGCAATGATCAAAGGATGACTGGACTGTTGAAGTAAGGGGAGAACGCGATTCAGGTTGGATACGCTAATCAGGGGCTCAGGCTCCGGGACTACAACCCGGAAATCAGTGAGTTGTTCGGTCTGTACATCAAACGGAAGACAGAGATGGACCGGACCTTTGTTGGGGCCAAGTGCAATGGAAAGGGCGTGATTCAATATGGTGCTAAAATGATCGCCGCGTTCCACCAGCTTGCTGAATAGCGTGGCAGGACGGAACATGTCAGCCAGATCGGCCAAGTAGGAAGAGGAGTCCTGACACTGTGGCAGCCCCAATTCCTGAATGGATTGGTGGCCAGTAATAAACAGGACAGGCAAGTTGTTGGCCTTGGCATGGGCTGCTGCGGTGAGCAGGTTGGTTCCGCCCGGACCTGAAGTGGCGAAGGCGACACCCAGTTTCCCCGTTTGGAGGGCATAGCCAGAGGCGGCAAAGCCTGAACTGGATTCATGGCGACCTGGAATGAATTCCAAGCCGTAATCTACCATTTTCAGGACAGCAGGGCATATAGATTTTCCGATAATACCAAAGACATGAGTAACGCCTAAATTACGCAGAGCTTCCGCCAAATAGTCCGCAACTGTTCTCATGCGGGACACCTCGCTTCACAAAATAGGTTTGTAGACCCACAGGTCAGATTCCGTTTTTGGAGTGTATGTCGTTGTCTAAGGTTGTAAAAGGAAATGAATCCTTGTTACTAGGAAGAGTATCTTTTTTTGTGGTTTTTTGTCAACTCATTTTATGAGTATAAGTTCCTGATTCTTAGGTTGTAAGCGCTTAATGACTTGTTGGATATAGGAAATCAAATAGGTTATATATTCCCGCGACAAATTACCTACAAAACAAATGATATAGAATTAAATGTAAAATAATGTAGAATGTGATAGGTTGTTTCATGTGTAGATCAATTAGAGTCGTATGTTTCCCATTTCGCATCAGTGCAAAGGATTGGCAAGTATTGGCTTTCTGTTATACTAGAATCCGATTGGAGTGAGTTGAATGACAACGATAAAAATGGCTGTTGTTGGGCTGGGTAAAATGGGATTACATATGATACATCAGGCGGAACAGACGGAATTGTCCAAAAACGTCGAGATCGTAGCCGTATGCGATTCAAGTGAGGAGCATTTGATCACGTTTACTGTCTCTCATCCGGCTACAAAAATGTATACGGATTACAAGCAAATGCTTGATGAACATTCGGTTGATCTGCTCTATATTGCAGTACCGCCCAAATTTCATTATCCCGTCGTAATGGAGGCGTTGAAGCGTCAGATTCACGTGTTCTGTGAGAAGCCGCTCGCAAACAGTGTGGAGGAAGCTAAGGCGATGCTGGAGGCAGCCGAGAAGGCTGGGGTAGTACATGCCATCCATTTCTCCATGCCGCATGAACCATCCGTTGTGAAGCTACGAGAGTTGATCGAGCAGGAAACGATAGGAACGATTCGCAAAATCGATCTCATCCTGCAATTTCCCCAGTGGCCACGGGCGTGGCAACAGAATGCATGGATTACCAGCAGAGAGCAGGGCGGTTTCATTCTTGAAGTCGGAATCCACTGGATTCATATGATCCAAAACGTGTTTGGTGCTATTCGTGTGGTCAGCAGTCAGGTTCAGTATCCTCCAAACACAGGTGAATGTGAACATGAAATTCAAGCCGAGATGGAGCTGGCGGATGGGACCCGAGTCCAGTTGAGCGGGATAGCACATTTTGCAGGTGAGGAACGTGTCTCCATGATTGTATATGGTACGGAAGGGACGATTGCTCTGGAAAACTGGGATCAGCTGTTGAGCGGACCTGTTGGACAACCCCTTGGCTCGGTTGAAGTACAGGAATCTTTAAGTCAGCTGCCTGTACTCAAACATGTCATCTCGCGTATTCTGGGAAAACCTTCCAGAATATACGATTTCAACGATGGCTATCAGGCACAACTTGTCCTTGAGGCGCTGCGCAATCCGAATCAATCCCAATCCTAAAATGATGCTGAGGCTTGAAGTGGACTTGTGTTCAGTTTTCTTTCATTAAATTGTTTTACATTGCGCGGTTTACACTGCCAATCGTTTATGTTTATCATGGAGGGGGAACGATTCCGAATACATATCCCAATCGGAAAGGAACATTGGACATGACGAGAGAGACGGTATTACGTAAACCGGAAGCGATGATATTTGATATGGATGGTACGTTGTTTCAGACAGAGACCCTGTTGCTCCCAGCCTATCAGCAGTTGTTCGATACATTGCGAGCTGAAGGGCATTATGAGGGAGAGACTCCGCCTGAAGAACGGATGTTGGGAAGCCTAGGAATGTTACTTGAAGATATATGGAAAGTGGTTATGCCTGAAGCTTCAGTTGCAGCACATCGACGGGCTGACGAACTGCTTCTTCAGTTGGAGATTGAGGGGCTGGATGGAGGAAGCTCCCAGCTGTACCCGCATGTAAAAGAGACGTTGGAAGCATTGAAGGAACAGGGTGTGCGGTTGTTTGTTGCCAGTAACGGACTGGAGGATTATGTCAAAGGTGTGGCCTTTGCTCATGAGATTATGCCGCTTTTTGAAGGCGTGTATAGTGCAGGGCAATACAAGACACCATCGAAAGTTAACCTGGTTCAAATCCTGCTTAAAAAGCATCGGATTCAGGATGCATGGATGGTCGGCGATCGCTCTTCTGATGTGGAGGCAGGCAAAATGAACAATCAGACCGTCATCGGCTGCGCCTATGCGGGGTTCGGTCGAGACGAAGAACTTGCCGGATCGGATGCACTGATCTCTGATTTTACGGAACTACTTCGTTTATATCGGGAAGCAGAATAGAAAAACCTACCGCTCCCACGTCCGAATGGACGTGGAGTGGTAGGTTTTCTGTTTATGAATTCGTTTAAATGTTAATCATCAGCCAATTATAACCGTGGTTTTCTGGTCCTCTTGAGGGTTGATGCTTTACCTCTTACGCGTTTGACAGGTTTGGTTATCTTTACTCCGCGAGGGGGGCGATTCGTATGTGGATGGTTGCGGTACACCCACAAGGCGTACTCCAGTGGTTGGGTAATCGCTTTGGAGTAGATATCTTGCTCACCAATGCGGGCAAACACCTCTCGAGCAGGTTTTGGATTCACTTCCAGCAAATAGATACGTCCATTCTTGTCTATCGCCAGATCCAGAGCCAATTCACACAAGGCTCCATAGGTGTTTTCCAGAAATGTGGCAACGTCAATCCCGAATTTCTCTGCAGTGGCATTGATTTCAGCCCGTTCCTCCTCATCGGTAATCCACTGTTTCAACAATTTGTGCATCGCAACGGCCTGACCGCCACCATGCAGATTGGAAGTAACACTTTTCTCTGCACCCATCCGTCCTGCACATCCAGTCAATTCCCACTGTCCTTCACCGTTTTTCTGAACCAGCATTCGATAATCATGAACACGGCCATTCGGAAGCTGAAGTTGTATACCTTGCTGAACAAGGTATTTATCTTTCATATTCCAATGCTGGAGTAGTGAACCAAGGCGTGACAGATGGACTTTGCGCGGGGTAATGATCCGGCGTTTTTGGTCCCGTCCTTGCACTAAAACCGTGTTGGCCTCGCTACCGCTGCGTTCGATACGGAGAATACCCCGTCCTCCCGTTCCATTAATGGGTTTCAGATAGATGAGCGAAGAGGATTTCAGCATTCGATTCACATCGGACATATCCTGAAACAGAACGGTATCTGGCAGATGCTCACGAAAGGCTGATTTCGCAGAGAGCGTCTGATGAATCGTCCATTTATTACGTAGCGGACGGTTTAAAAAGAGCAGATGTCCATATTTTTCCCGAAAGGCAAGCAATTGCTGGAATCTGCGATTGCGCTGTATACGGCAGCGATCGAAGATCATATCCGGGAATGAACGCCATTCCCGGGACCAACCTTTTTCCGAATGAAAGACCAAAGCCTCAATCTGCTTGCCTCCTGAATGTACATCGGCAGGTGTGAACACATAGATATCGAGTCCCCGCTTGCGCCCCTCAAGGATCATTCTGCGGTATATACTCCGTTCTTCCAGAGCGCGATGTTCATTTAAGTACAACGTCATAATGCCCAGAACAGGTGAGGACACAAACAATCACCTTCTTTAGCTGTTATTCCTGTTCATCATCGTTTGGACTGACGGGCAAGGTAGGCGCTGTACTGAAAAATGCGTTCCAGAGACCTGCGTCGAATCTGTGGTTCATCAAATTTCATCGGCTTCGAGTTCGCTTCAAAGAACCAGATCCCCCCAAGATCGTCAATACCGAGGTCCATGGACATCTCGCCAAGGGTATGACCTGCGCCTCGTTCGACTTGTCTCGCAATCAACAATGAAGTGGATTTCACACGTTTCATCAATGAATCCGACATTTCTTCCCCAAACAGATCCGTGAGCAGCTTTTCCGGGTCCTCCACCGTACCTCCGCGCGGAACGTGGGTGGTAATGCTTCGAGAGCCGGCGAGACGGGCGCCAACGCCGGTTACGCTCCACTGACCCTTGCCGTTTTTCTGCACGAGTACCCGCAGATCGAATGGGCGCTTGTGTGATGATGCCAGTTCAATGCCCTGTTGCATGATATAAGGTGTGTGTCCGGTCTCCTTGCGAATCCGGGCCCATAACTTGGCGAGTGTAGTTGTTTTGTATGTGGTACTCTTGCGGGTGCTTTGTATTTTAAGTCGGTAAGGCAAGCGCTCTTTTTCCTGAAACTTGAGCATCATGATGCCTTTTCCTGCCTTCCCGCTTTCGGGTTTCAGATACAGGTAGGGATGTGATCTAAGCACCGTACCCAGAGCGGAGGCTGTTCGCATCCGGCGAGTATAGGGAATCAGTT
The DNA here is from genome assembly GCF_042674385.1 of Paenibacillus sp. NPDC056933. Classification (NCBI taxonomy): domain Bacteria; kingdom Bacillati; phylum Bacillota; class Bacilli; order Caryophanales; family Paenibacillaceae; genus Paenibacillus; species Paenibacillus sp. NPDC056933. The sequence goes on from NZ_JBHUQN010000001.1 coordinate 1,212,464, forward strand.
GCTGGGTGGATTTGGATTTCTTAAGCCATTCGAACAGATTCCATTTATTAAAGAAAAAAGGGTTATACAGTTCGATGCCGGAGTGCATGCATTCTTCAATCTTGCGCTGAACTGAAGGTTTGCGTTCGTCTTCCCGGTTGGGAATCCGATTGTAGAGCACATGGGGAAGAGGGAAGGACTGTGAAGTCCATTTCCCGCTTCCATTGTCGTACGTGTATCCTTTCACAGTGGGGCCGCTCACGTTTAAATCACGTACAGTCACGACGTACACCACATATCCCATAGTTTCACCCGTCTGCACTATATCCAGGAAGTTCTGATGGTTTCCTCTGAACATCCGTCGATCATCATGCATGGTCAGGATAGCAATAACGGGTCTGAAATCATCCTGCAAGCCCATCAAATGTCGTCTTTCTTCCGGAATTTGCTCAAATACAGGCAATGTTCCAGGATGTGCTCCACCGATGATTTTCCTTCCAGCCGCAGCGAAGGGTGACGGAAAATGGAGCGGCCGGGTTTGGCGTTCGCTTCGAACATCCATACATGTTCCTCCTGATCAATGCCCAGATCAAAGCCAATCTCACCAATCAGATGCTGGTGCTGGGTTTCAATCGCCTGGGCCAGTGTTATTGCGACAGATTTGGCATGCTGAAGCACTTCTCCGGAGCGGTCACCAAAGTTGCGCTTGAGAGCCTGCTCAGGTGTCATCAGAGAGCCGCCGTTTTTGATATGAGTGGTTACACTGCCGCGACCAGCTTTTTTGGCGCCGATGCCAACGACGACCCATTGATTGTTGCCATTTTTGTGCATGTGAAAACGAAAATCAATGGGGCATTCATCAATCTCGATAAGCCGGATACCTTGTTGAACAACATAACCTCGAAGCTGTTTCCCATGTCTGCCTTGAAGCATGCGCATCAGGCTGTTAAATGAGCCGAAGCGCAGAAGTGCGTTACCGGTTTTTTTGCGATATCGGGCAAAATATCCACGTTTGGGCGAGTAGGTCAATCGGTAGATGCCATTGCCCAGACTGCCTGCTGTAGGTTTATAGTAAACAAACTGATGGCGCTCGAGCATCTCTCTCATCTGTTCCACCGTCGGATTGGTGATGGACTCAGGAATATATTTTCCTGCTGCCGGGTCGTTCTCCAGCAAAGTGTAGATATCTGATTTGTTAAAGAAACTCCAGTTAAAGAAAGGGATTTTACGCCGAATGAATCGCTCCCTCAGTTGGTTGATCGCTGGTGAGAAGTCGGAGCGGCGGCTGGGCAATCGATTGTACACGACATCTGGCAGTGGTACTGTTTTCCGACTGAAACTTCCATTGTCGTTAAGGAAAAAACCGGATACTGTTTCATTCTGCCAGTTAATATCTCGTGGGGTAAACGCATAAATATAGGATTTGTGCCTGCCTTCACGGAGCAGCTGTTTAATGAAACCCGTACGGGAGCCAAAAGGGCTGGTCCCCGTAGCAGGTCCGTCAGACAATACGCCAATCAATGGACCCAGTTGAACTTCATCATTCTGAAGATTGCGAAGGTAGATGCTGCCTCTTTTGGGAACGTTCATCAGATTACGTATTCCTGAGGCGAGATAGAGATGTTTACCTGCTTTTTTGATTGGTTTGATGGTTGCGGGTACCCGGTCACGTCCAAACCGCAGATGTATCGTTTTTTTGCCGGATAGATTTAGGCTTTTCATTAATGCGTTGGATACATAAACCACTTTATCCGGCTGCTTTGTGAAATGCAGTTTGCAAAAGGTCAAACTCATGATTTATCCTCCTATCCTGAAAAGATCCTTTGTTCCATGGCAAGCAGGGCGATGCGGCCTCAGCCGCCGTGAATCGGGATGGGTTTCAGGCCAGCTGTGCTGGGTGTATTCGGCATTTTCAGTGGACGTATCACGTCCGTTAGAACATGTTGTTGCAGCAAATAACGGGCATAGGCCAGCGGCCGGGTGTAGGTAAGAGCATGCATACGTCGGTCACCTGCTTCTGCAAATGAGGAGCGGCCCGGTCTTGAATTCACTTCAAGAAGCCAGAGTCGTCCCTGGACATCTGCTCCGAAATCAAGCCCCAATTCGGCCAGCCTGCCAAAGTGGCTTTCCAACAGGGTGGGGATGAGGGCTGCAGCATGCCTGATCTTCTCCAGCAGAGCGTTGGTATGAATGCTTCCGTAGCGTTCCAACAGATAAGGAAGCGCAGGGTGAGCCTTTCCCCCTCCATGCAAATTGGAAGTGAGTGAACCTTTGGGTCCTTCCCGTACCATACATCCGGTTAGAGACCATCGTCCGTGCCCATTTTTTTGCACCAAGGCCCTGATGTCAAACGGTCGTCCATGATGACTTAGCTCCAGATACGGCTGCACAATCATCTTTTTTTCGGCCTTCTGTAAATCCAACCAGGCTGATACGTCCTGAGGACGATCAAATGTACGGTGAATTAGTTCGTTGCGTGTATTTCTTCCCTCTATGATCCATGAGGAATGATGGTCTCCGCGATAGAGGCGAAAAGTATCTTTACCATGAGTGCCCGACACAGGTTTGAAGAAAATGCCTTTGGGCCATTCCTCCAGCCAGCGTTGCCATAAGGTATTGGATTGAAGCATTGTCGTGGGTGCAAGAAGCGCACGAAGTCTGTCATCACCAGACAAGATGCGGTGCACTTTCCATTTACCAGGCAAGGAAGCAGACCAGTAATGGCGAGGATGTCTACCGTCGGAAGGAACAAGTTGCTGAAGTTGTTGTCTGAATTTTCTTGGGAGCGACTGCAGACAGCGGTCCATCAACAGGTCCACTACAGGAAGAGGCACCATATCCCATTGTCCTCTAATGTATGCATAACCCTGTTTCAGCGGGGATACATGAGGATCATTCGGTACGGCCAGCACGATGATCTTCAGGCCGTATCGATAACTTGCCAGACTGAGACGACGACAGAAGAGTTCATCCGCGAAAGGAGGCGAGCCTTCTGTTGCCCGAACCAGGATGGCTACTGTTTTTGTCTGAGCTTGCGGGAACATCGTTCTGCACCTCCTTTAAATGGGTGACTCTTCAGAATCCAGCCAGGTAGGTGGAGTATTCCAGCATCGCCTTGACCGAAGGTCTGATTTTGCTCTCGCTGAGCGGTGTATTATCGTTCTTGGATGGCTTCGAATTGACTTCGAGCAGCCAGACTCTACCCGAAGTATCCAAGGCCAGGTCGATGCCGAGTTCACCAAAATGGGCGGGGATAGCTCCCTCAATACCTTTGGCGATATCCAGCGCAGCTGTATGCAGACTTGGATAAGCCGCAGCTTTGGCTGCCCCGGACAACTGAGTTTTGGCTACAGCTTCCTTGACAGTACTGAGACTTCCACCCCTTGCCAGATTGGATACGTAATGGCTGCCCCCTGCAATACGTGCGACGATGGAGGTAACACTCCATTTGCCCGTACGGTTTTTTTGCACAAGTGCACGGAAATCTACGGGTCTGCCGCTATTATCGATAAGAGTCAGACCCTGTTGGATCTGGTAACGCGTCGTTTTCATTTTCCCTGACAGACTGGCATACAGTTTATCCAGAGAGGTATACGTTTGTTTGCGGGTACCTCCAACGCCAGTGGCGAGGGTGAGGAAGCTTCCATCGCTTTGACGGGAGACCCGGATAATTCCCTTGCCAAGTGACCCACGAACCGGCTTGAGAAACACAACCGGATATCGGTTACACATCGTTTTGAGTGTAGCCGAAGCTTTGAGCAAATGGGATTCGGGAAGGACTCTCTTCAGCGACGATATGGACTTTAGGGCATCGAATACTTCGTTTTTGTCCAGAAATTTTTCGTTGAAGGTTTGTGTGCCGTACAGCGATTTTACTTCTTTCATGAAATGCTGTACGCTAGGTTTGTTCTCAAGCTTACGGGACGTCAGCCGGTTATTGACGACGTCTGCTATAGGCAGAACGGTCTTTTTCCAGCCGTCATCATACATCCAGCCTTTCATATAACCCGTTACCGCTCCAATATCCTCCGGTGTGAAAAAGGATACATAGGCGCCCTGCTTACGACAGGCATGCACCAGTTCTTGACAGAACATCGTGATGGAGCCAAAGGGCCGATCGGTCTGATCGGGATAATCCTGGCTGATCATTACACTGATGTAGGGTCCCAGGCGAAGCGTACGGCTGGCTGAACGATAGGATACGCGCAGGACCGAACGAGGAACAAGGCCGGTCTTGCTGGCGACCGTCTGATTAATGCGCAGCCCGTCATACCGTGGTACCGGAATGACTGTGACTTCACGGCGGAAAGAGCCGAATTGCAGCTGAAGCGGCCTTCCCGAAGGGATTTTAAGCGCCTTGAGTACCCCTTCGCCCAGCATGATGACGTCGTCCTGCAGGATGCCCGAGCCGGTAACCTGAATCGTTACTTTTTTAGTGGACATCACGGATCTCCTTCCGGGCGGCAACTTGATGTCTGATCTTGAAGTTGAACGGCATCTAAACATGGCATGTGCTTCATCATATGAGGACATATAACCCTTGGTGATTGACCCATTTGGATTAAATGCATTAATTGCTGGCAGGTGATAAGCAGCCTGTTCCCGCCAGCTTTGTTTGATGGAACGGAAATGCGTGTATTAACACGGGTGAACGTCGCGCTGAGAATTTAATGAATGATAAAAAAATGACAACCCAATTTCGAGGAGGAATAATAGTGAACATTTATGACAAAGCAAATGACTTGGCGAAAGCCCTGAGAGAAAGCAGTGAGGTGGAAGAAATTACTTCTGCAATGAAGCTGATCGAAGTGGACCCGGAAGCAAAGGCGATGCTGGATAACTTTCGCGATCAACAGATGGAACTGCAGCAACGTATGATGAGCGGGGATATGCCTGCTCCGGATGAGATGGAGAAAATGGAAAAATTATTTGAAGTACTGAGTTTGAACCTGAACATTCGTCGTCTGTTCGATGCTGAACGTCGTCTAAGTGTCATTATCGAAGACGTGAACAAAATTATTGCAGACAGCCTGGGTCATCTGTACGGTGGCGCTGAAGCTTAAATACCTGTCCCGATTATTTACCTGAACCTTTCATATTACCGCATTTTCGTTCATAGACTAGACATATAGAGTCGATCAAGAACGAAGGAGCTGTGAATGGTGAAAAGGTTGAAAAAGGCAAAACATGTGATCTATCTGCTTATTGCGCTGTCTATGCTGATTATCGCACTGCCGCGAATTTCGTTCGCTGGTGGAATGGACTGGGTTACTGTTTTTGGCATCGTCTGGGTGCTGTTCTCATTATTGATCGTTGGTGCACATCTTCATTTTATTCTAGGTGTGGATGAAGAGAAGAAGCGTGCACTGGAAGCTGTTCGACGGGCAAAGCTCCGGCAATGGGAGATGAAACTGCTGGACAAGCAGGAGCAGAGCAAGTCTGTATAAGGTTTGGATCACATGCGACATGGTGATAGAGATGGTTCTACCTGTCTAAGTAAGGCCGGATTCCCTTTTGTATGAAAGGGGCCGGTCTTTTTTAGTACCCTTAATTCGATGTTCCGATTATTTGATCCATTTAGCGCGGTTCTTTAGGAGAAAGGTGCGAGGGATGGGGTTATTTTCCCAAGGCCGTGATATAATAGATACAGAATAGTACAGATGCATCTTCGGGGGTGGTACAGATGGACGGTCAGGAAGAAAACGTGACGAAGCATGAACAGTTACTTCAACATATCGAACAACTGAAGGTAGGCAGCAAAATTTCGGTACGCGGACTGGCACGGGAGCTGGGGGTAAGTGAAGGGACAGCCTATCGTGCGGTAAAAGAGGCAGAGAACTTTGGGCTGGTCGTGACCAAGGAACGAATTGGAACGGTGCGGATCGAGAAAAGACCCCGCGGCATGACAGAGCAGCTGACTTTTGCCGATGTGGTAACCATCGTCGAAGGCCATGTGCTGGGCGGAAGTGACGGACTCGCCAAACCGCTTCACAAATATGTGATCGGTGCGATGAAAGAGGAGGCGATGGCACGTTACATTGACGCGGGAAGCCTGCTCATTGTTGGAAACCGGGATAATGCGCATTCCCTTGCGCTTGAACAGGGTGCAGGCGTGTTAATCACAGGTGGCTTCGGTACAAGCCGTGAAGTGAGATTGATGGCGGATGAACTCGGGCTGCCCATCATTTCTTCCAGACATGATACATTTACGGTGGCTTCAATGATCAACAGGGCAATCTTCGATCGGCTGATTAAGAAAAAAATTATGCTGGTTGAGGATATTATCGGGCAGAAACCTCGTCTGCAGGTGCTAAAGGTCACCAGTTCGGCTGCAGATTTTCATATGCTGGTTTCGGAGACGGGAGAACATCGTTTCCCGGTGGTGGATGAATGGAACCGGGTAATTGGCATTGTCAGTCTGAAAGATGTCAGTGAAATAAAAGAAGATCGGAGTATTGAGAAGTGTGTTGTACGCCGCCCGATTACGGCTTCGCTGCAAACCTCTCTGGCCTCGGCTGCCCAGATCATGACGTGGGAGGGCATTGATTTCCTGCCCATTGTGGATCGGAACCGTAAACTGATTGCATCTGTTACACGCAAGGAAGTATTGCAGGCAATGCGCGATGCACAGAAGCAGCCGCAGCTCGGAGAAACGTTTGACCATCTGATCTGGAACGGCTTCGCTGAGGAGCGCGGAGAGCATAACGAATTGTTTTTCCATGGATTCATCATTCCGCAGATGGCGACAGATCTTGGCACCATCTCGGAAGGAGTTCTGTTGAATGTGATGACACAGGCGGGACGGCGTGCTGCCTGGGATGTTACAGGGAACGACCATGTGGTGGATAATGTGACAACATATTTTGTTCGTCCCGTGCAGATTGAAGATCAGATTCTGGTTCGTCCCATTATTCTGGAGACGAGTCGTCGGACTTGCAAAATGGATATTGTCATTACCCGTGACGGGAATGTGGTATGCAAAGCGGTGATGACGCTGCAATCCATTGACCATGCCTAGAACATGGGTAATCTTGGTTCGAAGAAAAGGATGAGTTCAGAAAAAAGAGAGTACCCTCTGATCGATACAGTCACTCTACCCCGAAATGGATGAGGGTCAGGCTTGTTCGATAGATGAGGAATACTCTCTTTTTGGGGTGAAAGGAAACCTGTTGAAGCGTCTCAGGCAGATTGACCGGATGTCTTCTCGGTTCCATCACCCGCATGAAGCTGAAGCCGGGCATAATAACTGCGGTTACGTATACCGGCGAACAGGTTATACGCTCCCATAATTAGAAATAGCGCTTCCACAACCACGGATAGGGTTGAACCGGTAAAGACGAACATCAGGATAAGGGCAAGAATAATCAACATGCCGCCCATCCAGATATTGGTCCATGAACGATAGAGGCCTACGGCGACGGGATCCGTTGTCCTGCGCGAACGAATGCTGTTCAGGGCTGAGAAGACCATGGCAAGGGCAAAGATGGCGATCAGGGCATATTTGAGTACATCGATGAACACGAAGACGCAGCTCCTTTTCTGGAAAGCATTTACTGCCTTTATTGTACCATGCAGGCAGAGGGCAAGGGCAGTTTTTTTCCGGGGCTGTTATCCATTTCCTAAGCCGGAACGTGCATCCGAATCTGTACCCAAACTTGCAGCACACCTTCCATCACCAGCATCGTTTTTACCTGGACGGTATATTCCTTTTCCCTGACCGTATACACTTTCTGGTTCAGCATGATCCGCGTCATTTTGCTGTACTCGTCGATATTGAAGACATCGCGGCCCCGGAGAACCTCAAGCTCATCCCCCAGTTTCTGCAACATTACTTTCAGGGAGGCCTCGTCCGGCCCTTTGTCAGAATCTTCTGCACGGACCTTGATTTCCTTGATGACGGTTTGGCGTTTACTATATTTTTTCAGCGTTTTAATATCCTCCTCATTCTGATGCAGCTGAAGCTGCAGCTCCTGATTGTTGAGCCACAATTCGTTGTAGCTCAGGTGAAATACACCGTTGTACACGACACAACCGGCGATCATTCCCAGAACAAAGACAGCAGTCATGCGCATAAGCGGGCGGTAACGTGAAAAAGGCGGGATTCTCATGGGCGCTGTCCCGGAGTCATGCTAACCCCGCCCTCCGCCACAGACCCATTTCACCAGCTCGGTACCCATGTGGGCGCCCATAAAAGCGGATATCAGGTACAGAATTTGTTTGACCGCAGGTGACAGATTGCCGTCCAGCACGTTGCTTTCGATCACCCGCATCGGATCGATTGTACCGCCGACGGCCGCTGCGAGCGCCCAAATTTTAATTTTCCCGGCGACATCAAGCATTGTCTGTGTCGGAGGCTGGAGAGAGACAACCGCTCCTATACCTCCAATCATCGCGCCGCCCAGCACGATCCCAAACGCAATGAAGAAATCAAGAATGGCTTTGGACAAAAATGTGCTCATCCGGCAACACCCCTTTCAGACCCAGCAGCACACCTCCTGTCTACAGTCCGTAACAGGGGGAGCGGCTTGTACTTCTATTGTATGGGCGTGCCCCCGAACGTTATGATAAAATAGAATAATAAAGCATTCTTTCTTTATAAGATGAATCCATATTTTTATTCATTTATAGATATAAGAGCATTCTGCAATATGCGGATAGAACATAGATAGTGCAGCAACTGATCACAAGCTTGGTGCTGTATTTATCCACGGCGAAAGGGAGAAAAAAACATGAGTTCTTTTGTGCATTTGCACGTTCACAGTGAATATAGCTTGCTGGACGGCGCTGCGCGTATACCGGATCTCGTGAATAAGGCCGCAGATCTTGGAATGACTACGCTCGCGCTGACCGACCACGGTGTGATGTATGGCGCTATTCCCTTTTATAAAGCATGTATGGCGCGAGGCATCAAGCCGATCATCGGGTGTGAGGCTTATATGACTGCTGGGTCTCGCAAGGAACGGGGAAGCCGCAAGGATCAACCGATCCATCATCTGATTTTGCTGGCCAAAAATATGACGGGTTATCGCAATCTGATGAAACTGTGCTCGATAGGACATTTGGAAGGCTTCCATTACAAACCGCGTATTGATATGGAGAGTCTGGCTGCCCATCACGAGGGTATCATCTGTCTAAGTGCTTGTCTGGGCGGCGAGGTCCCCCAGCATTTGCTGCATGGACGAGAGGAAGAAGCAAGGCGTGCGGCGCTGCGTTACCAAAATATCTTTGGTGCCGATTTCTATCTGGAGCTGCAGGATCACGGGCTATCTGAGCAAAAAAGAGTGAATCCCCAGCTGATTCGTCTGGCTGCAGAGCTTGATATTCCACTGGTTGCCACGAATGATGCCCATTACCTGTCAGAAGAAGATGCCGAGCTACAGGATGTGCTGATCTGCATCGGAACAGGGAAAACGGTAGATGATGAGAACCGGCTGCGCATCGGAACCAATCAGCTCTATCTCAAGAGTGAACAGGAGATGGCGCGGTTGTTCCCCCATGTGCCTGAGGCCCTTGAGAACTCGGTCCGCATCGGGGAGTCTTGTGAATTGCAGCTGGAATTTGGCAAATCGATTTTGCCGGAGTACAGACCGCTTCCTGAAGGGAAAAGTCCTTCTGGATATCTGCGTCAGCTGTGCGAAGAAGGCATGGAAGAGCGCTATGCCGATTCATCACGTTGGACGGACACGGAGCTTAGAGCCGAACTTGAACAGCGACTGGATTATGAGCTTCGGGTTATCGACAGTATGGGGTTCTCGGATTATTTTCTGATTGTGTGGGATTTTATCGCCTATGCTCACAAACAAGGAATCGTTACCGGTCCAGGACGGGGTTCTTCGGCGGGAAGTCTCGTGGCCTATACCTTGCGTATTACGGATGTTGATCCCATGAAGTATAACCTGCTCTTCGAGCGGTTTCTGAATCCGGAACGGGTCTCCATGCCGGATATCGATATTGACTTCAGCGATGAACGACGGGATGAAGTTATTGACTATGTCGCGCAAAAATATGGAAAAGCCCATGTCGCCCAGATTATTACGTTTGGTACAATGGCTGCCCGTGCAGCCGTTCGGGATGTCGGACGTGCATTAAATGTGCCTTACAGCGAAGTGGACAAGGCAGCGAAGCTGATTCCTGCACAGCTCGGCATTAACATTCAGCGTGCCATGGAAGCCACCCCTGAACTGAAGGCTCTGTATGAGACCAAGCCGAAAACACGTGAATTGCTTGATATGGCCATGAAGGTGGAGGGCATGCCTCGTCATGCTTCTACGCATGCGGCGGGAGTTGTCATCTCCCGTGATCCGCTGACGGATGTTGTTCCACTTCAGGAGGGCAGCGAGGGAACGGCCTTAACGCAATATTCCATGGAAAACCTGGAGTCGATTGGATTGCTCAAAATGGACTTTCTTGGCCTGCGAACCCTCTCGATTATTGAGCGCTGCCTGCGCTGGATTGGCGAAAACGGTGAAATTCCAGATTTTCGGCATATTCCGGACGATGATGCACTGACGTATGAGATGCTTGGCCGAGGCGATACCATGGGCATATTTCAGCTGGAATCCGCGGGGGTGCGCCGCGTTCTTAAAGAGTTGAAGCCCAGTGTATTTGAAGATGTAATCTCCGTAGTTGCCCTGTATCGTCCAGGTCCGATGGAATTCATCTCCAAATACATTCAGGGCAAGCATGGACAGATCGAAGTGGATTACCCTCATGCTGATCTGGAATCCATTCTCAAGGACACGTATGGCATCATTGTATATCAGGAACAAATCATGCAGATTGCTTCCCGGATGGCGGGTTTCTCTCTCGGTGAAGCGGATTTGCTTCGAAGAGCGGTCTCCAAGAAAAAACGGGAAGTGTTGGATCTGGAACGCGGTCACTTTGTTCAGGGCAGCCTTAAGCAAGGATATAGCGAAGCGGAGGCAGACCTGGTCTATGACATGATCGTTAAGTTTGCCAACTACGGTTTCCCGCGTGCCCATGCCGCTGCGTACGGCGTGCTGGCTTTCCAGACGGCTTATCTGAAAGCCCATTATCCCGTTCATTTTATGGCTTCCATGTTAACAGCCGTGATGGGCAGTCACCGGAAAGTAGCGGAGTACGTGGTGGAATGCCGACGAATGGACATTGATGTACTTCCTCCGGATGTGAATGAGAGCGGCATTCTGTTCACGCCTGTTCTTGCATCATCCAGCCGGACGGGAGACGGTCAGTCGGCTGAGTCCAATGGACCAGCGGGAGAACAGGGTGAGGACGGTAACGGAGGAAATCCCTTAAAAGAACAGTTTGAGCCTGATGATCGTCATTATTCCGGACAAGCGGAGTACGGCGAAGCACCTCTACCGGATGATCCCGGTCCTGCCCCCGAAGAAGATGGTGGTGCATATGAATGGCAGGCAGCAACGCCTATGCCAGAGCAGTCCGAGGATCGGATTAATTCGGGCATGGTGACGGTTTCCACAGCAGAACGTCTGCATGGGACTGGGGGAGAGGAGTCCTCGCACGCTGTACAGCGTGGAATGTCTGCTGTACAAGAGCCCGATGGTTTGTCGAATCAGAATTCGGATCCAGACAAAGCAGCCGGGGCCATCCGATTCGGGCTGGCTGCGGTGAAAAATGTCGGGACCCAGGCGATGGAAAGCATCATGATCGTTCGGCAGGAACGACCATTCGACAGTTTGCTCGATTTTTGTCGGCGTGTCGATTTGCGTGTATGCAACAAACGAGTGATTGAATCGCTGATTCAAGCAGGGGCGTTTGACACCTTGCCAGGGCACCGGGCCCAATTGCTGGCGATGCTGGATGAGACTGTGGAAGCGGCGCTGAAATGGCGGAAAGAGCGTGAGGATCTGCAGATTCAATTATTTGATTTTGTCGAGACGCCGAACTGGGAGATTGAATATCCCGAAATTCCGCCATATTCTGCAGGTCAGCAGTTAGAACTTGAGCGTGAGCTGTTAGGCTTGTATCTCTCCGGTCATCCATTGGATGATTATGAGGATGTACTCGAATCCAGCGGGGCCGACCGGATTATGGAACTGACAGAAGCGGCTGACGATACGATGGCCGTCGCAGCCGGGATGGTTGTGTCTGTGAAGTCGATTACGACGAAACAGGGCAAGGCTATGGCGTTCATGGAGCTGGAAGACCAGATTGAACGCTGTGAAGTGGTTCTCTTTCCCGAAGTATGGCGGCGCAGCCAGCAGCATGTCGGGAAAGGTGAACTGCTCGTCGTGCGTGCCAAGGTGCAGCAGCAGGACGAAGGGTTCAAGCTGCTGGCTGAGGAAGTGTCGCCGCTGACACCGGCGGCACTGGATCAGCAGCTGCGCAGCCGCGAGCGGCGCGGCAAGCCCGGCAGCGGCAGTGCTTCGCGCCCGGCGGCTCCGCCACGGCAGGCGGCCAGCGCTGGCGCTGGAGCACAGCGCAGCAGCTCAGGCGTGAATGCTGGAGCTGCACGCAGCAGCGGAAGCCAAGGCCCGGCAGCGACGCACAGCGCTGCTGGTGGGCCTGGGGCGGCGGCCCATGCCCATGGGGCCGCTTCCGTGGCTCGCCGGGCCGGTGAGACTGCTGGCGGTACGGAGCAGAGCCGTGGGGCGCGGGCGGTAGAGCAGCGGGTGTTCGTGAAGATCACCCCGCAGGCGGAGAAGCAGGAGCTTCTTACCCGTCTGAAGCAGTTGCTTCAAGAACATCCAGGTCCTGTGGCAACGGTGCTCTTCTATGAGCAGCAACAGAAGCTGCTCGCATTGAGTGATGCCTACCGGATTAAACCTTCGCCCTCTTTGTTCTCCGAGATGGAGAAGATGCTGGGAGAGGGCACGGTCAAAATAAAATAATAGGTTGTCACGTAAGTGAGTGTTTCCTCGCCTCAAAGCGCTAACGAATCTATCGCGCCTTAAAAGGCGGATGATTGGTTAATACAAATTGTAATGAACTTCAGTGACGTTATTCCGGTACAAAACTGCGGAACGGCCTATAGAATGTCGAAATAACATCTCTGTGATTCGTTAAACCGCAGATTAATGGTGATGGGGGGCCAATAGCACGCGCTTGATTCGTTAGAACCGAATTGAATAATATTAAAAAGATGTCGCGGGCATTGCTCATGACTTTGTGACACCCTCATATTCCCAATGATAAAACCTGTTCGGCCAATTTGCCGAGCAGGTTTTTGTATTTCTTTTACCAATTGCACCCTGTATGGCAGGCGAAAGAGATAGTGAACGCAAGCATGTCATATGTGAATATTTTTACATAATTTACAGGATAAGCAGGATGCCAAAGTGAATGCGCCTTCCTCACTTTTTATGAACATTTTGCGAGTTTGCTGCATACACTTGAGAACACCGTAGGACCTGAGGGTCCTCCGGGGAGCGATGCGGGAGGTCGAGATATGTCATATGAAATCGTAGAAGCCATGCTGGCCCGGCGGGGTGTACAGATTGATGCAATCGCGGAAATTGTATATCGTCTGCAAAAAGGGTACCACCCGGAATTGACCATGGATGATTGTGTAACGAGCGTAAAATCGGTACTGCAAAAACGCGAGGTGCAGTATACGCTGTATACAGGCATAGCCCTTGACGAACTTGCGGAAAAACGCCTTTTGCCGCAACCTTTGCAGGCCATCATGGAGGCGGACGAATCCCTGTATGGAGTGGACGAGACTCTTGCGCTTGGCATTACCCATGTATATGGCATGATCGGTTTAACCAGCTTTGGTTATCTGGATAAAGAAAAGATAGGTGTCATTCACGATCTCAACGAGGCAGGACCGGCCATACATGTTTTTCTGGACGACCTGGTTGCCGGGCTCGCCGCGGCTGCTTCTGCCCGAATTGCGCACAAAAATATTAAAGCTAAAAAATATCCAGCGGATATCTGATTCCCTCAACGTCTTTTTTTATTATTTTCAGTCTGTTGAATTGTTCAATTGAAGGTCATCAAGGGCGGCTGCAGCTGCCCTTAGGGGCCTGGGATTCCTTTTTAAGAGAGGAAAACCCAAGAACATTGTATCAACCGTATCGGTTATCCTCATGGGACAAATGTCCCTTTAGATCTCGATTTCTCCCCCAAGGTCCCGAACCCTTCCTTGCAGAAAAAAAGTGAGGTATGTTATCATTAGTCCAATATACGGGCTCTGAACATTAGCTTAGGGGGCGGACATGGCATGTGGACGGTGATTTACATTGCACCGACAGCAAAGGTTGCGGACAAGATCAAGACCAAGCTTTCGGAAGAAGGTTTTCTGGTACAGACCCGTCCCATCAGTTTATCCAAGCAGCAATTTGAGATTCGCGTCCCTTCAGGGGAATTGGAAGAGGTTCAGGAAGTGCTGAATTCGATTCTGCATTCCTGATTCCTTCGATAGACGTGCCTTGGCAGAGGAAGAATTACCATCGGTACATAGGGACTGACCGCGTAAGCGGAAAGAGGAATCGACTTGCATGTTTTGTATACTGCTGTCCTTCCTTCTTTTTTTGTTAGGACAAGGACCGACTAGGTTGCTCCCAGAGACCCTACCTAAGACAGATTATTCAAGCATCGGCGCAACAATCTTTCGGTTATTGCAGGTAACATCAATCGTGCTGACAGAAGCCGCTGATCTTTGCCTTATACCGGCGGATTTTTTTGTTGTGAATGCTGGACAAGGCCCATGGCAGCACGTATGGGTCGTAAGCGGTTTACCGCAGCGCGCGGGTGAAGTTGCTTTTGGCAACGGACTGCAGGTTGCGACCATCAAATCAACGGCTGGAGAGGTGTAGTTGTGTTCAAAGATATATTCCAAAAAAAACGGAAGTACGCTACCATACCTTCCGAGCGTGCGCTTCGTGGCGAAGGTCAGGAAGCTGGAGAACGTCCAAAACGTGAAATACCCGAAGGGCTTATGAACAAGTGCAGCAAATGCGGCACGATTCAATATAGCAAGGAATTGGAAAAAAATCTGAAAGTATGTCCAGCCTGCGGCTATCACATGCGTCTGAACGCAATGGAACGCATTGCCATGGTTCTGGATGAGCAAGGGTTTGTGGAGCATGATGCTGATATGATATCGGTTGATCCGCTTGGCTTCCCTGGATATAGCAACAAACTGGAACAACAGCGCCTGAAGTCAGGACTGAAGGAAGCTGTGATTACAGGCGAGGGAACGATTGAAGGTCTGCCTGTCGTTGTCGCAGTCATGAGTTTCGACTTCTTCACAGGTAGCATGGGTTCGGTTGTAGGGGAGAAAATCACTCGTGCGATCGAGCTTGCGACGGAGAAACGCTTGCCTTTGATTATTTTTTCTACATCTGGCGGTGCCCGAATGCAAGAAAGTATTCTTAGTCTGATGCAAATGGCGAAAACAAGCGCCGCTCTTTCCCGTTTGGATGAACAGGGTGGGTTATATATTTCGGTCATCACCGATCCGACAACAGGTGGAGTCTCAGCCAGTTTTGCGAGTCTAGGTGATATCAATATCGCTGAACCGGGAGCCGTATTTGGCTTTGCCGGCAGAATTGTCATTGAGCAAACGATCCGTCAGAAATTGCCTGATGATTTTCAGACGGCAGAATTTAATATGCAGCACGGCCAGCTGGACTTGGTGGTCCACCGTAAGGAACTTCGAACCACCCTTGGCAAGCTTCTGGATATGCATAGTGAAAAAGGAGGGGTCTGAATGGCGGGTGAGTTGCCATATGAAGCGCCTCTGGTTGAGATGCGCAAAAAGATTGAAGAGCTTGTACAGTTTGGACAGGAAAAAGGCATCGACTTTACGGACGAGATTGCCCGCCTGGAAGAACGTTATCATAGACTGGAAGAAGAGATTTACACCGGCATAACAGCCGCACAGAAAATGCATCTGGCGCGGCATCAGCAGCGTCCGACGGCACTGGATCTGATCCAGCTAATATTTACGGATTTCATTGAGTTGCACGGCGACCGCATGTTCGGAGACGATCTGGCGGTGGTTGGCGGACTTGCGAAGCTGAACGGTAAGACAGTAACGGTCATCGGCCAACAGCGGGGGAAAGATACGAAGGATAATATCGCCCGCTTTTTTGGGAGCGCTCATCCGGAAGGTTTCCGGAAAGGGCTGCGTCTCATGAAGCAAGCGAACAAATTTGGTCGCCCAATTATTACATTTATTGATACTAAAGGGGCGTATCCGGGTAATACTGCGGAAGAGAGAGGTCAATCGGAAGCTATTGCCCGTAACTTGCTGGAAATGGCGAAGCTCTCGGTGCCAGTTATTGTTGTGGTCATCGGCGAAGGAGGAAGCGGTGGTGCCCTTGCCATGGCTGTGGGTAATCGTGTGTTGATGCTGGAGCATGCGATCTACTCAGCGATCTCTCCGAACGGGGCTGCATCGATTCTATGGAAAGATGCATCCAAGGCAGATCAGGCGGCTGAAGCAATGAAAATAACGGCGAAAGACCTTCTGGAGATGGAGGTCATCGAAGAGATCATCCCTGAGCCACGTGGTGGTGCTCATCGGGATTATGAAGCATCTGCGGCAGCCATCAGTGAAGCTCTGGCTCGTCATCTCGATGAGATGAAGGGCTGGAGTGCAGACCAATTGAAACAGGATCGGTATGAGAAATTCCGTAAAATTGGATCTGTCACTTTTGAACCTGTGGTGCCGATTGAAGTCCCTCAAGTGCCTGTAGAAGTCGATACGGCGAGTAATTTGTCGGGAAATGCTGAATGATGTGATGAATCTCCTATACAAATGAGCAAAAGTATAGTAAATTTAATAGTTGGAAAAAGAAAAAGAGATATAAGATAGACCTTTAAAATCGGAGGAAACCCAAAATGCGCAAAACGAAGATTGTATGTACGATTGGTCCATCCAGTGAATCACTGGAGAATACCAAAAAATTGATTATGGCCGGTATGAATGTGGCCCGTCTGAACTTCTCCCACGGTGATTTCGATGAGCACGGCGGACGGATCAAAGCGATTCGCCAAGCATGCGAAGAGCTGAACAAGACAGTAGCGATCCTGCTGGACACCAAAGGACCGGAAATTCGGACAGGTAAACTTGAAGTTGAACCCATTGAATTGGTTCAGGACGAGTACATCACTTTGACAACAGAAGAAATTCTGGGCACCAAAGAACGTCTCTCCATTACGTATACCGATCTTCCGAATGATGTTGAACCGGGATCTACAATTCTGATCGACGACGGTCTGATCGGACTGACTGTGGTGGAAGTGCAAGGCGCCGAGATCAAATGCCGTATCGTTAACGGCGGTTCGATCAAAAGCAAAAAAGGTGTTAACGTTCCGGGCGTTGCCATTTCTCTGCCGGGTATCACTGAAAAAGATGCCAATGATATCGTATTCGGTATCGAGCAAGGCGTCGATTTCATCGCGGCTTCTTTTGTTCGTAAAGCAAGTGACGTTCTTGAGATTCGTGAATTGCTTGAGAAACACAATGCCGGACATATTCAAATCATCTCCAAAATTGAGAACCAACAAGGTGTGGACAACCTGGATGAAATCCTTGAAGTATCCGATGGCCTGATGGTTGCTCGTGGAGACCTGGGTGTAGAGATTCCTGCGGAAGAAGTACCATTGGTACAAAAACGCATGATCGAAAAATGTAACGTTGCAGGCAAACCGGTTATCACAGCTACACAAATGCTGGATTCCATGCAACGCAACCCGCGTCCAACTCGTGCGGAAGCAAGTGACGTAGCCAATGCGATCTTCGACGGTACAGATGCGATCATGTTGTCTGGTGAAACAGCTGCGGGTAAATACCCGGTTGAATCCGTTCTGACGATGTCCCGTATTGCCGAAAAAGCAGAATCCGCTCTGCCTTACCAAGAGCTGTATCTGAAACAACGTGTTGCTCAACAAACAACAGTTACTGAAGCAATCAGCCAATCTGTTGCCCTGTCAGCTCAAGATCTGAACGCTAAAGCGATCATTACTTCGACTGAATCCGGTCATACAGCACGCATGATTTCTAAATATCGTCCAGAATCTCCAATCATCGCGGTGACAACGGAAGACAGAACTTCCCGTCGTCTTTGCTTGGCTTGGGGGGTAACACCAGTCAAAGGAAGACTTGTTGATTCCACTGATGCTTTGTTTGAAAATGCAATTGAAGGCGGCGTGAAATCCGGACTTGTGAAAGAAGGAGACCTGGTTGTCATTACAGCAGGTGTACCTTTGGGTCGTTCCGGTTCCACGAACCTGATCAAAGTAAGCCAAATTCCAAACAACGCGTAATAGCGTTTGGATGAGAAGCAACAGGAATGAAGCAATGGGGCGTTTGCGTCCCGTTGCTTTTTTTCCATCTTTATGACACTTTATAGCCGTTACATACGTACTGATTGGTATATCGAAGGAGGCCGGTAACATGCAACAACAAAGCAATGGCAGCTGGTACACGGCACGCCTTCGCGTGCGTTATCAAGAGAGCGACCAGATGGGTGTGGTCTATCACGCCAATTATTTGAATTGGTTTGAAATCGGTCGAACCGAGATGATTCGCCAAATGGGGTATACCTATCGTAAAATGGAGGAACAGGGGTTACTGCTTCCCGTAACCGGACTGGATGTGAAGTATCATAAACCTGCCCGGTATGATGATGACATCATCATTTTCACCCGAATTGCTGCATTTAGTGGTCTGAGATTGAACTATGAGTATGACATTAGGCGCATGACTGCAGACCTTGTTGAGCAGATGGGTATCGGAGAGCGGGTATGGTCATCCGAAGAGTCCCTTCCTGGTGAACGATTGGTAACAGGCTCTACCCAGCATGTATGGGTTAATGGGGACTGGAAGCCGGTCAGGCTGGATAAGACAGCTTCTGAGCTCTACAGCGCGCTTGAGAAAGTGTGGCTTTCAGGAAAGGGGTAAACGTAATGCGAAGATGGATGTGGGCTTTGTTATTAATCATTCCGGTGATTGAACTATTTGGTTTTATCCTTATGAGTGACTGGATCGGAGCCGGAAAAACACTGCTTCTTATGATTCTCACGTCCTTGATTGGTATAGCAATGTTGCAATTTGAAGGGCGCAAAGTTCTCATTGATGCCAAATCCGAGATGGAGCGCGGTAAGGTGCCCGGAAGAAAAATGGTGGATGGGCTTTTCATTTTTGTCGGAGGTTTCTTGCTGCTGATTCCGGGATTCATCACAGATCTGATCGGTTTTACACTGTTGTTTCCGTTAACACGTTCAGTGTATCGTCTATTCTTCCTGGGCTGGCTGGAGAAAAAAATGAGAAACGGTAGTATCAAGTTTTATCGCGGTCCAAAACGATAAGATATACCAGGACAGTTAAAGAGAGGCACCGACCACCAGATTCAGTCTGATGAGCGGTGCCTTTTTTAATCTTGATTATATGTGCATGACAGAAAACAGAAATCATGCATGTTTCACCGAATTTTATCGGACGCGGCCGTTAATAATGTATGTTCTAAGATCACGAAACACATTTGCGCGATTGAATGCATCAAGGATAACAAGGCTGACAGGTCCGATGATCAGACCGAGCACACCGAACAGCTTCAATCCGACAAACATGCCAACCAGAGTGGCCAGTGGGTCCAGGCCGACACTGCTGGCAAGTACTTTGGGTTCAATGATCTGCCGGGCAACCAGCACAATGAGATATACAACGCTGATGCCAATCCCCAGGTACAGATCACCGTTCATAAACAGATATGCCGCCCAAGGAACCATGACGAGACCAACGCCGAGATAGGGTAGCAGATCCACGAGGCCAATAAGCAAAGCAATCGTGAAGGCAGACTTCACCTGTAAAATAAGCAATCCGATCATGACAAAGAGTGCAGTGATAGAGATCATGATCAACTGAGCCCGTGCATAGCCGAACAACGCTTTTTTCAGATCGTTCCATATGTCACTTATCGGCTTACGAATGGATGAAGGTACCCATCCTGATACGGTAACGGTGTGCCGAGCCCAGCTTTTGCTTATAAAGAACGTCGACAGAAGGACAACGATTAATACCGCTCCCATATTAGGGAGGGAAGTGAGCAGGTTCAGGATCATGTTGAAAAATCCAGTGACCAGGTCCGTTACTGCTGTACCTACCGTTTCGGTTGTTTTGCTAATATTGCTGTTAATGGTTTCCTGATAATTCGGATTTTCCTTGTAAAATTCATTGATCTGTCCAATCAAACTCTGAATCGTATCATTCTGAGTCCAGCGGACGAACGTTGCCTTGATCTCATCGACATGAAGATCAAAGCTTGTCGTCAAGGAAATGACTTCTTTCACCATGCGGGTTACAGCAGCGGACAACACGACAACAATGGCTCCGCAATATACGATCAGTGAAAAGGTTACGGCCAACCAGCGCGGGAATCGGGCCTTATGCTGAAGCAACTTTACCAACGGATTCATTGCATAGGCGATAATCCATGCGATGGCGAAGGGATATAACAGCGGAAGCAGCAAGTATATAGCAACGGCAATCAGAAGGGTAGCAACAATCACCCATATGCCGCGTAATAAGCGTTTCATAATGATTCTATCCAAGCATCAACTCTCCTTAATCCTTTTCAAGCCTGCCCAAGAAAGAAGCAAACAGGCTATCTAGTTAATATAGAGCAAATACAGTGATTTGAAACGCAAGGATGTCATCGGATAATCTCGTTTCTTTTGCCTAGAGTATGCCTCATGTGGATAAAATATAGCAATAGAAACTTGATTAATAGCACGGAATTGTATAAAAAGAATAAAATGTAAACCTTGTTCTTGTAAAGGTTTTCAAAAATGCTTTATCGGTCTGATAAAGAAGTTTGATGTGCGAATGACCTTGCTTCATGTTCACATAAACGACAAAATCCAGTATGATGAGATAAGAAAATGCCGATTGACAGATATGAAAACCGGACATTGTGATCTTTATTCATTTTAAAATGTAAATGGTTACAAAAGAAGGACGAGTGCGTTGAACATGTTGATGGCACTCTGGATGGGTTCTTGATTTCGTTTATTAAAGGAGAGATGTAATATGACAGCTACCAAAGGTCTGGAAGGCATCGTTGCAACAACCTCTTCGATCAGCTCTATTGTAGACGGTGTGCTCACATACCGTGGTTACGATATTGATGATCTGGCTGAAAACGCAAGCTTTGAAGAAGTGGCCTATTTGCTTTGGTTTGGTAAATTGCCGACTACGGATGAACTGAAATCCCTTCGTAAAAGCCTGAGCGATTACGCGCCGATTCCGAGCGAGTTGATTGCACAAATCCAATTGTATCCGAAAAACATGAGTACCATGGCAGCACTGCGTTCAGCAGTATCCGCACTGGCTCTGTATGATGAACAGGCTGATGAAATGACAGCAGAAGCGAATGAAAACAAAGCAGTTAAGCTGCAAGCTCAGCTGCCAACGATTGTTGCAGCCATAGCCCGTATCCGTCAGGGCAAAGAACCTGTGACTCCAAAAGAAGGCGCTTCCATCGCGGAAAACTTTTTATATATGATGACGGGTGAAGAACCATCCGAGACGGCTGTTAAAGCTCTTGATCAGGCTCTGGTCCTTCATGCAGATCATGAGTTGAATGCTTCCACATTTGCAGCCCGCGTAACGGTAGCCACATTATCTGACATCTATTCCGGTGTAACTTCAGCTATTGGTGCATTGAAGGGGCCATTGCATGGTGGTGCAAACGAAGCCGTTATGAAGATGTTGAATGAGATTGGTACACCTGACCGTCTGGAGGCAGCTATTCAGGAAAAGTTGAATAACCGTGAGAAGATCATGGGCTTTGGACACCGTGTTTACAAAAACGGAGACCCACGTGCGAAACATCTGCAAAAGATGTCCAAGGAACTGGGAGAAATGAACAACGATACACGCCTGTACGAAATGTCAGTGAAGATCGAAGAACTGGTGACAGGACAAAAAGGTCTGAAACCAAATGTAGATTTCTATTCCGCTTCCGTATATACCCAATTGGGTATTGAAGAGGTACTGTTTACACCGATCTTTGCGATTAGCCGGGTATCAGGTTGGACCGCTCATATTCTGGAACAACTTGCAGATAACCGTATTATTCGTCCGCGTGCCGAGTATACAGGTCCAACAGATCAGAAATACGTTTCGATTGAACTTCGCTAATGGCATCAAAACCAGTATAATAAATAAGGACGGGAGGAAGGGATAAACCTGCTGGCTAATAAACGTGCCACACGTTCACACCCCTTTCTCCCTATAAGACAAGCGGTATGTTATCATACTGCATATACGAATCCAAGGAGGAATTATACTAATGAAATTAGAAAAATTTGCTCATCCAACTGAAGGCGAAAAAATTCAAATTGATAACGGTACACTGCAAGTACCTAATAACCCGATCATTCCATTTATCGAAGGTGACGGTACAGGCCGTGATATCTGGAAAGCTTCCAAGCGTGTATTGGATGCAGCTGTTGAAAAAGCATACGATGGCAACAAAAAAATCGCATGGTACGAAGTGTTTGCTGGCGAGAAAGCATTCAATACATACGGGGAGTGGCTGCCAAACGACACACTTGAAGCCATTCGCGAGTATATCGTAGCGATTAAAGGACCACTGACTACGCCAATCGGCGGCGGAATTCGTTCCCTTAACGTGGCACTGCGTCAAGAACTTGACTTGTACACTTGCTTGCGTCCTGTACGTTACTTCGATGGTGTACCTTCTCCGGTTAAACGTCCTGAGCTGGTAGATATGGTCATTTTCCGTGAGAACACGGAAGATATCTATGCAGGTATCGAGTATGCAGAAGGTACCGAAGAAGTGAAAAAAGTGATCCAGTTCCTGCAACAGGAGATGGGTGCAAACAAAATCCGTTTCCCTGAAACTTCCGGTATTGGTATCAAACCAGTTTCCTCTGAGGGTTCCAAACGTCTGGTACGCGCAGCAGTGCAATATGCCATCGACCACAACCGTAAGAGCGTTACATTGGTACACAAAGGCAATATCATGAAATTTACGGAAGGTGCCTTCAAAAACTGGGGTTATGAAGTTGCTGAAGAAGAGTTCGCTGACAAAGTGTTCACTTGGGCACAATACGATATCATCAAGGAAAAAGACGGTACGGATGCAGCAAATGCAGCTCAAAAAGCAGCTGAAGATGCTGGCAAAATCATCGTGAAAGATGCAATTGCCGATATCGCTCTGCAACAAGTACTGACTCGTCCAGGCGAGTTCGATGTAATCGCAACGTTGAACCTGAACGGTGACTATCTGTCCGATGCACTTGCTGCACAAGTTGGTGGAATTGGTATCGCTCCAGGAGCGAACATCAACTATGTAACAGGACATGCCATCTTTGAAGCTACACACGGTACTGCACCGAAATATGCGGACAAAGACGTCGTGAACCCTGGTTCTGTTATTCTGTCCGGTGTTATGTTGCTTGAGCACTTGGGATGGCAAGAAGCAGCTAACCTGATCTACAAAGGTATGGAAACATCCATTAACAATAAAACCGTTACCTATGACTTTGCACGTCTGATGGACGGCGCTACTGAAGTGAAATGTTCTGAATTTGCTGATCAAATCATTAAAAACCTGTAAGGGGAGATGTGAATCGTGACTATTCAGCGCAAAAAAATCACAGTAGTCGGCGCCGGATTTACCGGAGCTACAACCGCTTTGATGCTTGCCCAAAAAGAACTCGGGGATGTTGTACTGGTTGATATTCCTCAATTGGAAAACCCGACTAAAGGTAAAGCACTCGACATGTTGGAAGCCAGCCCTGTTCAGGGTTTTGATAGCAACATCATCGGTACTTCCAACTACGAGGATGCTGCAGGTTCAGAGATTGTTATCATTACAGCAGGTATTGCTCGCAAACCGGGTATGAGCCGTGATGATCTGGTCAATACGAACGCAGGAATCGTGAAGTCGGTTTGTGAAAATGTGAAAAAATATTGCCCTGATTCGATTGTCATTATTCTAAGTAACCCGGTAGATGCAATGACTTATGCAGCCTATCAGACGCTTGGTTTCCCTAAAAACCGCGTAATCGGTCAGTCCGGTGTCCTGGATACGGCACGTTATTGCACATTCATTGCGCAAGAGCTGAATGTTTCGGTCGAAGATGTCCGTGGATTCGTTCTTGGCGGCCACGGAGACGATATGGTACCACTCGTTCGTTATTCCAGCGTCGGCGGTATTCCAATTGATACCCTCATCCCGGCAGATCGGATCGAATCCATCGTACAACGCACTCGAGTTGGCGGCGGTGAGATCGTAAACCTGCTTGGAAACGGTAGCGCATACTATGCACCTGCAGCTTCATTGGTGCAAATGACAGAAGCCATTTTGAAAGACAAAAAACGAATCATTCCGGTTATTGCTTACCTTGAAGGGGAATATGGCTACAACGACTTGTTCCTTGGTGTGCCAACTGTTCTGGGTGGTAACGGAATCGAAAAAATATTTGAACTGGAACTGACTGTTGAAGAAAAAGCAGGACTCGATAAATCTGCGGATTCGGTTCGTAACGTCATTTCAGTAGTAAATATCTAAGTTTGAAAACTTTTTGAACAGCAACAAAGCGAAAACCTTCGGAAACCCCGGAGGTTTTCTTTTCTTTGGATAAGTTCCCCAGTATAATGGGATGTGATGTATAACACACTGAACTGAAATTTTTGAGGAGGATGGAAATTTTGACAATGATTATGTATCTGCTTCATATTATTGGAGCGCTGGCCATGGGATTCTATCTGATCTTGCCATTCGTGGTTGGCAAAATCCGTACCCTGAGTGCTGCGGCCCAAGAAGGAGCATTTGCGTCGCTCCGCTCATTGAACCGTATCGCGCAGTATGGACTTGTGATTCAGCTTCTTACGGGTGGTTACTTAATGACCAAGGGTGAGTATTCCTATCTGTGGATGGGCGTAGTAGTCGTTCTGTTGCTTGCTATTGCGGCAATTGGTGGCATTATGGGTAAACCGCTGCGTCTGGCAGCAGAGGCTGTGAAGAGCAATCGTGATGTTGGTCCGGAGCAAAGCAAGATTCGTACATTCAGCACACTGCTTGCCGTGTTCCTGCTCATCATGGTATACCTGATGGTAAATAACCAGGTTATCTAGAAAACTCCTCGCACGTTTATCTGAGGGCTAAGCGTAAAGCGTTTGCACAGCAGGTGCGGGGACAAGCTGGATGAGGAACAAATTTTATACGCACACAAAATAGACAGCCCAGAGGCTGTCTATTTTGTGTGCGCTCAGTTTGAAGGCAGTTTGCCAATCAGCAGCACGAGGTAAAAGGTTGAGTCAGCAGCATATAGGGAGGGCTATAGAATAGTTATATGCTGTAAATTGCTTAACTCAAGCTGAGCGCATGGGTGAAAACGGTGTTTCTCCCGTTACGCTTGGACTCGTAAAGGGCTGTATCGGCATCGCGCAGCAAGGACTCCAATGAATCTGAACCTCCATTGTATTGTGCGACCCCGAAGCTAGAGGTTAGTGGAATACGAATGTCTTGTACATCCAGCGGATTGTGGAGCAGTGCAACGCGCAGCTTCTCGGCAAGCTGCTCGCCATCCTTAAGCGTTGCATGGGGCACAGCTATTACGAACTCCTCTCCCCCATAACGAGCGAACAGCATCTCCGGACTGAGATAACGATTACACACAGAGACCACATGAATGATGGCCTGGTCGCCCACATCATGTCCGTAGGTGTCGTTAATCCTTTTGAAATAATCAATGTCAAATAAAATAAAGGCCGCGGGCCGAAGGTTAAGCTGGGCTTCACTCAAAATTTCCCGGCCTTTGTGCAAAAATTGTGTCCGGTTGTATATTTTGGTGAGGCCATCGAAATAAGCCATTTGTTTCAGTTGTTCCTGGAGGAAACGCTGCTCGGTAATATCAATCAGCATAATCAGAGTACCGACGGTCTGTCCATCCTTGTTATAAACATAAGATGTTCTGACTTGGTAACAGACCGTTTCGCCTTTCAACTGCCAGTACAAATCCATTTGCAGACCTTCTCGATCATATTCCACAGGGAAAGGCCCTCCGCCCAGCGAATGCCAAATATCGTTCAGATGCTGGCCCACCATGCTTAATCCAAGCTCTGGCAGCATATCACGCAAAGACTTGTTATAATCGACGAGCCGATGGGAGCTATCCAGCACGATAACACCTTCACGCATGCTTTCAAAGATATGATCCTTGGCAATAGGCACGATGGTTAGAAGACGAGAGGACAGGATAGCCCATATGTACATTGCAGATGTAAGACACATGAGAACCGGGACGGGGTCCATTCCATTTGGAGTCAGACCTAGCAAATAGACAAAAGCCGCTACCATCGGAATGATCTGTGAGGTAATCAGTGTGAGTAGTTGGCGACGATACATTTTTTTGGTGTGTTTCCACTGTTTGATGAGAATCAGGCAGGCACATAACAGACAGGAAAAGGTGAAAGCTCCGTGAACTACGTACCACTGCCCAATGGTAATATCCATCAGAGGCACGGCACTGTTTTCTCTCAGCCATACCCTTTTATAGAAAAGGTGATGAAAGTCATTGGTTGCCACCATACACAGGGTAATGGAAGGAATTACAAAAAGCGCAGCAGTAGCTCGTTTGGATAACGTTTTGCCAGTGTACTGTATCATGAGCATTAAACCAAGGGAGGCGGAGAAAGGCATCCCGATGTATTCCACAACTGTCCAGAACTTCATTTGCTCCAGTGTGCTGCTGGCGAGCTCGATCGCGTATCCAAATGTGTAAATGGATAGTGCTGCTGTATATAGAATAAATATTCTCGAACTGGGGATCTCGACTCTTCTAAAATACGTATATAAACATAGAAAAACATTCAGCACTGCTGAAGTGGTAACAAGTGTTATGTAAGAATTTATGTGCGATTCCATGGGTTAGGTCTCCATATTCATTCAGAATATTTGTTGGGTTGAGATACTTGGTAACGATGAATTCAAACTAAGGAAATCAGACTTAATGTTACGGTATACTGTACATTGTACATCAGCCTATACGGCATAGGAATACAATTCAGGTACTGAAACAGTCTATTTTCGAAAAAAAATCGAATTTATTATAGTATCTAATTTTTGTTTGATCTTCCAGGGAGAGTGGTAAGTAAGTATCGAGCAACAGACAGCAAATTTGGAAGACAGTCGGATTTAGGAATAATCTGTACTGTTCATGCCATCCTACAGAATGAGACTGGAACAGAAAACATTTTGAGAGGAGAAAAGCCAGATGTCAACGGATACACAAAACAAAAAGACGATGCCACCCCAACAACAGAATCAGCGTCCTGGGATTGAATCGGAGATGCACCCCAAGCCGGAGTTTGAGAAACCTGAATATAAAGCAGCCGGCAAATTGCTGGATAAGGTTGCATTGATTACGGGTGGAGACAGTGGAATTGGACGTGCTGTTGCCGTTACGTATGCAAAAGAGGGTGCCGATGTAGCGATTGTATACCTGAGTGAACATCAGGATGCAGAAGAGACGAAGCGCCAGGTTGAACAGGAAGGACGCAAATGTATCCTGATTGCCGGAGACATTGGTGATGTTGCATTTGCCAAGAAATCGGTACAGCAGACGGTGGAACAACTGGGCAAGCTGGATATTGTCGTGAACAATGCAGCAGAGCAGCATCCACAGCAGCAGATTGAAGATATTACGCCAGAACAGCTGGAACGTACGTTCCGCACAAATATCTTTGGCATGTTTTATATTACACAGGCTGCCCTGCCACATCTTAAGAAAGGCAGTACGATCATCAATACGACGTCCATTACCGCATATCGCGGTAATCCAACGTTGATCGATTATTCTTCGACAAAAGGAGCCATCACCTCATTCACACGCTCCTTGTCGATGAACGTGGTTGAGAAGGGCATTCGTGTCAATGCCGTTGCTCCAGGGCCGATATGGACACCGCTCATACCATCCACGTTTGATAAGAAAAAGGTGAGTGAATTTGGCGCTACTCAGCCGATGAAACGTCCGGGTCAACCGGATGAGCTGGCTCCGGCCTATGTATATCTCGCTTCTGATGATTCGTCCTACGTGAGTGGACAGGTCATGCATATCAATGGCGGCGAAGTGGTTAACGGATAGTATTTAACACAATGAAAATATGTTGAGCGAGTTGATAAAGACGTTTCGTTTCCAGATTGCTGGACGGAGCGTCTTTGTGATTTATCCAATTCAATCGTCCGTTTACAAAAGTCAGGATCCAAATTGATATTTACATGATATTTTATTAGTACGACTGTCCAAGCTGCATGGTATTCATCATTGTCACCTGAATGGAAACGGCATGATCCCTGTAGAATCTGTGATATGATATATGGAATATGATATATATCTATCGGGAGGTTTCACATGACAAAGATTAGCAAAGAGAATGCAGTACATTACATATAGGGCGGGAAGTGTGATGGTTGGCATCTCGTTCAAAACGAAACCTTGAGCATTATTCATGAAAGAATGCCTGCAGGAACGACTGAAACTCGGCATTATCATTCCATAAGCCGTCAGTTTTTTTTCGTCCTCCGCGGTGAAGCTTGTATGGAACTCGACGGAGAAGAGTATATTCTGGAGCTTCATGAAGGGATAGAAATTGCACCAGGAATGCCGCATCAGATGCAGAATCGGGGGAGAGAAGAGGTTGAGTTTCTGGTGATTTCCCAGCCAGGTACCCGCGGTGATCGAACAGAGCTGAATACGTAAATATTAATATAACAAAGGAAGATATAAATGAGACCGTTCCGAATTCGCCTTGCCATCATCATGATGGTGCTGATCGGTATCTCCGTCATAGTAGCGGGTTATACGATGGGCAGAGTGTTTAAGACTACCCACATTAATGCACTGGAGCAAACGATGGTGCGTGAGATCAATTTGCTGAAAGCAACGTTTCCGTTTCATGATGCAACCGATCCGACGAATGCAGAGACACAGAAATATTACTCAGACCGGGCTGTTGAGCTGGATCGGCTGACGGATTCACGGGTAACCTTTATTAATAAAGATGGAACGGTCATTGGGGATTCGGAGAGCGATCCCAAATCAATGGACAACCACTTGAACCGTAAGGAGATTAAGGAAGCCAGTGAGCAAAATTACGGTCATTCGATTCGTTATAGTGAAACATTAGGGCAGGACATGCTGTATGTGGCGCTTCCTGTGAATTCGGATCAAAGCGACATGATCGAGTTATCCAATGGAAAATTTGACGGGTACATCAGGCTATCCATGAGTCTTGAGGCGGTGGATCAAGGTCTTCAGCAGGGATGGATTTTAATGTTTTTCACCTTGGGGCTTCTGTTCCTGATTGTAGCTCTGGTCAGTTATAGGGTTGCGCGGGGACTGACATCACCTATTGAACATATTACGAAGGTGGCACATCGGATCACCAAGCTGGATTATGATGCGAGAGTGGATGTAACCCGAAATGACGAGATTGGCCAACTGGGACTTGCCATTAATGGGATGGCAGACAGCCTTCAGATGCAGCTGAAAACGATCAGGGATAATGAAGCACTGCTGCAAAGTGTCCTGGCCAATATGACAGGCGGAATTGTCATGATTGATGCAGGTCAATCCATTGCGCTGGTCAACCGGGAAGCGGAGCGTATGCTTGGCATTCAGGCAGACCGGGTGACTGGCAAGCCGTATATTGAATTGAAGCGGCATTATGAGCTGACCCGAACCATTGAAGAAAGTGTTGCCATGCGAGAGGCCATGCACGAAGAAGTAAGTGTATTCAACCCGGTGGAAAAATTGATTCGTATTGACGGGGTACCCATGTCAGAAGATGATGGTGCGTATCGGGGGATGCTATTCCTCCTCCAGGACGTAACAGCGATCCGCAGCCTAGAGACGATGCGCAGTGAGTTTGTAGCTAATGTATCTCATGAACTGAAGACTCCCGTGGCCGCAGTCAAAGGTTTTGCTGAAACACTTCTCAGTGGCGGGGTTCAGGATAAAGAAACAGAGCGTTCATTTTTGCAGATTATATACGATGAGGGCGACAGACTGAATCGATTAATTGGTGATATTCTGGAGTTGTCCAAAATTGAATCCAAACGTGCTCCGCTTCAGTGTTCACCTGTGCATGTGCATTCGTTCTTCGAGATGGTACTGGGTACGCTGTCCAAGGTGGCGGAGAAGAAAGATATTCGTCTGGAGATGAATGTTCCCGAGGAATTATATATTGAAGCTGATGAGGATAAGATGAAGCAGATTTTTATTAATTTGTTATCCAACGGCATTAACTATACCCCTGAGGGTGGACGGGTAAAATTACAAGTGATGGTTGAACATAACGAGGACGCAGAACAGGTTGTATTTGCAGTTTCGGACACGGGGATTGGCATTCCAAAGAAAGATTTGCCGCGAATTTTTGAGCGTTTCTATCGGGTGGACAAAGGCAGATCCCGTAACTCGGGAGGTACCGGACTGGGACTTTCGATTGTTAAGCATCTGGTTGAATTGCATCATGGCAAGCTGTCTGTAGAGAGTGAACTTGGCATGGGAACAACGTTCCGTGTTATTCTTCCATTCATTCAGGATGAAGAAATCTAGAGCGATGGAAGTGAAATGTAAAAAGGAATGCGTTGTTTTACACAGAGTTAACAATTAAGTGCT
Source organism: Paenibacillus sp. NPDC056933 (assembly GCF_042674385.1). Taxonomy (NCBI): domain Bacteria; kingdom Bacillati; phylum Bacillota; class Bacilli; order Caryophanales; family Paenibacillaceae; genus Paenibacillus; species Paenibacillus sp. NPDC056933. Next base: position 1,243,055 of record NZ_JBHUQN010000001.1, read on the forward strand.
ATGATAAACAAAGTGTTGTGGCAACAGACAACCTATGAGGAGAGAAGGGGTATCATGGCTCAGCGTTTGCTTGTTATTGAAGATGAACCAACATTATCAAGATTACTTACGTACAACCTGACACAAGAAGGATATGATGTTATTGCTGAGGATCATGGATCTGCAGGATATGACAGGGCCTTGTCCCAGGAATTTGATCTGATTTTGCTGGATCTGATGCTTCCAGGAATGAATGGTCTGGACATTCTGAACAAGTTACGAATTCAGGGTGTGAGCACACCGGTTATTATTTTGACAGCCAAAAATGGTGAAGCCGAGGTTGTACAAGGTCTGAAATCAGGTGCTGATGATTATATCACCAAGCCATTTGGTGTATCCGAATTGCTTGCCAGAGTGGATGCCGTGTTAAGACGTTATTCCAATGGTGAAGATCTGCCGCAACCCGAGGACAAAGACGGTTCCCGTATTATACTGGGAGAACTGGAGATTTATCCATTGAAATATGAAGTTACACTGGGTGGACAATCCATCAGTTTACGTCCCAAGGAATTTGAAGTTCTGCTCTATCTCGCCAAGAAGCCTGGTGTGGTTCTTACACGGGATGACCTGATGAATGCGGTCTGGGGCTTCGATTATATCGGAGGTCAACGAACGGTGGATGTTCACGTCAGTTCATTACGGAAGAAGCTGGAACTGGACCCGGAATCAGTCCATATCGATTCCATTCGCGGTGTAGGTTATAAATTGGTTGTGAAAAGAAAAACTCCCCATCATTCAAGCTAACATTGATCGGGGAGTTTTATTTTACATTCTGTTAACATAAAGAATTATTTTCCTTTACGTATAAGGAGTAGGATGAAGCTGTCCGAGTGATACTTTGGACCTACATATCCCATCTCAGGACGGAGCTCATACGTAAAGGAGATTGCGCATTTATGCCCATGTTGCTCGAAGTGAAACCTGATCAACGAGAAGAAACGATATATACGCAAGAGGTAATAGCAACCAGATTGGGTCAAGAGGAAAAGGTAGCAGTTGCTTCGAGAAATCAAGTTCACTTAAGGGACTATTGTCGTAAAGTTCCCATGGTTGGGATTCACACAACTTGTGGGGAAGCGGCTGGCATGCTAAATAAGGATCAGGAGTATCCCTGTATTGTATTATGTGACGATCAGATGCATCCGCTTGGTCTATTAATGCGGGAAACATTATACAAGATTCTGAATGGGCGCTTTGCTGCGGATTTGTTTTATCACAAGCCTATTTCGCGTATTGCTGATTCATCCCCAGTTATTGTAGATGTTGGCATGGATGCTTTAGGTATTATTGATATTGCTCTGTCTCGAAGTGAAAAGCAGTTCTACGATTGTTTAATCCTAACGGAAGAGCATAAAGTATTGGGCGTGCTTACGATGCGGGATGTGATGTCCTTGTCTCGCAGACTTCAGCACAAGGCTGGTGAAGAGCGTACACACATCATTGAAGACAGTCGACAAGAAATTTCCGGAATTAATGATTCGATCACCCATCTCGTTCAAGCTGCATGGAATGCAGGAGAAGAAGCCCGACAGATTATGAAATGGTCAGAGCAAGGGGAGAAGAGTCTGTTGCTGGTTGAGGCTTCGTATAACCGCGTGCATCAGCATATGGAAGGACAACGACAACATGCCAGTGAGATGTTGACTTCGATTGAAACAGGAGCCAAAATGGCGCGTTCCATTCGCTCTCTCGCAGATCAGAGTGGGTTGCTTGCCATGAATGCTTCAATTGAGGCGGCTCATGCGGGTGAGTATGGACTTGGGTTCCAGGTCGTCGCAGGTGAGATTCGTGCTCTGGCCAGACAAACCCGAGAGGTTGCGGGCAATATGTCTTCTTTGCTGGAGAATATAAGTGAATTGACTCAACAGACTGTGGAACTTGTTAGGGCAAGCTCAGCTGAAATCGACGACAGTTCGGTACATGTAACCGCAGGAGGGAGGGCATTTAAACAACTGAGCACCTCAGTGGCTGGCATGTCCCGCATTGCAGAGGGGATTGCCACTGAAGGCAAGAAAGCCGGAGAAATGGCAGAACATATTAACAGGAAGCTTCAAGATATGGTAACTGATTCGTAACCATTGATTCCTACGGGAACGGATTTAGACATTTCAGACATCATTCATCATCTGTGATTGGATCAATCATGGATGGCTGTGAAAGATGTCTTTTTTACATTCCGTTAACATGAAAGTGATACTGTTTTTACAATGAGAAGGTAGGATGTTATAGATGGCCAAAAGCCAAGTTCGAATATTGGCATCGGTCAACGTAAAGGGAGTCTGGTTGTCCCTGCAGCGAAGGAGAAGTGAACATCCATGAAGGATCTCATTCATATTGATGGACTAAATCTATACTATGATACGCATCACGCGCTTAAAAATATATCGATGGATCTGCCCGAGAGAACGGTTACTGCGTTTATCGGACCATCAGGTTGCGGTAAATCTACCTTGCTTCGTACGCTGAACCGGATGAATGATATGATTCCAGGCGTGCGTGTGGAAGGACAAGTTATGTTGGACGGTTCCGACATTTATAGCAATGAGATTGAAGTCGAGACGCTGCGCAAAAGGGTTGGTATGGTGTTTCAGCAGCCTAACCCTTTTCCAAAATCCATTTACGATAACGTAGCTTATGGACCACGCCTTCATGGGGTGACCAACAAGGCCGAGCTGGATAAGCTGGTTGAGCAGAGTCTTGTGCATGCTGCACTGTGGGATGAAGTGAAAGATGTGCTCAAAAAGTCGGCACTCAGTCTGTCCGGTGGACAACAGCAGCGTCTTTGTATTGCACGTGCCCTGGCCGTGCAGCCTGACGTTTTGCTGATGGATGAAGCGACGTCTGCACTTGATCCGATTTCGACGCTCAAAATCGAGGAACTGGTCAAGGAGTTGCACCATAAGTACACGATTGTGATGGTAACTCACAACATGCATCAGGCAGCAAGGGTATCAGGTCGCACTGTTTTTTTCCTGAATGGGGAAGTGGTTGAGGCAGCTGATACAGAAACTTTGTTTTCCACACCGCAGGATTCCCGAACCGAGGATTATATATCCGGACGGTTCGGATAATCAAGCCAAGTTCGAACGATCCCGGTGTGTCCGGAGATGATGGATAAGGAGGACATGAAACCTATGATTCGCAGAAAAGAATTTGATCAAGAGCTAGAGGAACTGCGCACACTGCTTCGGCAAATGGGTGAGCATGTAGGGACGGCACTGGATGGCGCCATTGAAAGTTTACAAACGATGGATGCCGAGAAAGCTCAGGTCATCATCAAGAATGATGCGAATCTGAATGCCCTGGAAGACAAGATTATGGAACTGGGTTCCAAGCTAATCATTACGCAACAGCCAGTAGCGAAGGATCTGCGACGTATTATCGTTGCTTTCAAAATCTCAAGTGATCTGGAACGGATGGGCGACCTTGCACTGGATGTAGCGAAGGTGACCCTTCGTATGGAGGGACAGCAGCTTATTAAACCTCTTGTAGACATTCCAAGAATGGCGGAAATCGTCAAAGCGATGGTTGATGAATCCATTGAATCCTTCCTGAAGGAAAATACGGACCTAGCCTACAAAATGGCTCAAACGGATGACCAGGTTGACCAATTGTACAGTCATATGATCAGTGACCTCTACTCGTTCATGACAGACCATCCGAATAAAGCGTCCCAGGCCATGCTTCTAATGATGGTTGGACGTTATATCGAACGGATTGGAGACCATGCAACGAACATCGGTGAAAGTACAGTGTATCTGGTAACAGGCAAACGCCCGGATCTCAATCAGTAGTTAACGGAGTACAGTATAATTATAGAATCGTTTGTTCAAAACCAAGGAACTTTCTTCCGGCAGCCTGTGATCAGGTTGTCTGTGGAGAGGTTCTTTTTTTTGCTGGTAAGAAATGACGTGAAAAGATGGCTAATCTTTTTGTTGTAACTGGTGTGTATGGTATCATTAGAGTAGATGTAATTGAAGGTTTGACCATACGATACGCGAGGTGCTGGAATGGACAAGTTTATTCTCATAGATGGAAATAGCATTATTTACCGGGCATTTTTTGCAATGCCGCCTCTGACCAACTCGAAAGGTCTGCATACCAATGCGGTGTACGGTTTTACGACGATGCTGCTGCGATTGCTGGAAGAACACAAACCGACTCATGTGATGGTCGCATTTGACGCGGGGAAAGTCACGTTCCGCCACGAAGGTTACCAGGAGTATAAGGGTGGCCGGGAGAAAACCCCACCGGAGCTGTCTGAGCAATTTCCACTGCTGAAAGAACTGCTGCAGGGTTTCGGCATTGCCCAGTTTGAGCTTGCTGGATTCGAAGCGGACGATATTATTGGAACGTTAACCAAACGTGCCGATGAAGCAGGAAGACAGGTACTGGTTGTATCGGGTGACAAAGATATGCTGCAGCTCGCCTCTGATCATGTTCATATCGGCCTTACGCGCAAAGGCGTCACCGACATTGAATTGTATGATCCTGCTCAGATCAAGGAGCGCTATGGCTTGACTCCGTTACAAATCATTGACCTCAAAGGTCTGATGGGCGATACGTCCGATAATATACCGGGCATTCCCGGTGTTGGTGAGAAAACGGCGCTGAAGCTGCTGCACCAGTTCGGATCGGTTGAGGATGTTCTTAACGGCACAAGTGAGCTGAAAGGTAAAATGAAAGAAAAGATTGAGGCTCACGCCGAAGATGCACGGATGAGCAAGCAGCTTGCCACAATCCACCGGGAAGTTCCATTGGAACAAACGTGGGATGATATGCAGTTTGCCGGGTTGAAAGAGGAACTTGCAGGCCCGGCCTTGGCGAAGCTCGAATTCAAATCTCTGCTCGAACGTCTTTCATTCCGTGGAAGTATAGTCTCTGAACAGGAGGCTGTTCCCGCCGCAGAGGTGCAGTCCTCCATCGCCACAGAGGAAACGATTGGTGAGCTGTTTGGCTCACTTGAATCCATTGATGTGCTGCATGTGGAGACACATGGCGATAACCCGCATCAAGCGAAACTGGTTGGACTCGCATTAGGTTCAGCTGGAACCTACACATTCCTGTCACCCGAATTGCTTCAGTCCAGCGCAGCCGCTCCGGTACGGGAATGGCTCGGTAATCCGGAACAGCCCAAGCGCGGCTATGATCTGCATCGTGTCGATTTAGCGCTGCATGCGCATGGCATTGAGTTCGCAGGAGCGTCTTTCGATGTGCAGCTGGCTGCCTATTTACTCGATCCAACCGAATCCAATCAGACCATCAGTGGCTTAACCACGAAATATGGCCTGCCTTCCCTTGTGGAGGATGATACGGTGCTGGGCAAAGGTGCAAAATACAAAGTGCCTGACCAGGATATACTAGGTGATTTCCTGTGCCGTAAAGCGGCAGCCGTAGCAGCCATTATTCCACTTCAGGAGCAGGCCTTGGAGAGCAATGAGATGAATGCACTTTTCCATGAACTGGAGATGCCATTGTCACGTATTCTTGCGGATATGGAGAAACAGGGGATTAAGGCGAATACGGCAGATTTGAAAGCTTTGGGCAGTGAGTTCGAAGAAAATATCAGCAGATTGATGGCGGAAATCTACAAGCTTTCCGGTACGGAATTCAATCTGAATTCACCGAAGCAGCTGGGTGAGATTTTATTCGATAGACTCGGTCTGCCTGTGGTCAAGAAAACAAAGACAGGTTACTCTACAGATGCCGAAGTATTGGAAAAACTGGCTCCATATAATGATGTGGTTAAGCACATTCTGCAATATCGTCAACTTGCCAAGTTGCAGTCCACATATGTAGAAGGGCTGCTCAAAGAGATTTCAGACAAGGATGGCAAGGTGCATACGTATTACCGTCAGACGATTGCGGCTACCGGACGTCTGAGCAGTCAATTCCCGAACTTGCAGAACATTCCGATTCGGATGGAGGAAGGCCGCAAAATCCGGAAGGTGTTTGTCCCTTCAGAACCGGGTTGGTCCATTCTGGCAGCAGACTATTCACAGATTGAACTGCGTGTTCTTGCACATATTTCGGATGACGAGCGACTGAAGGAAGCTTTTGTCAACGATATGGATATCCATACGAAAACCGCTTCGGATGTGTTTGGGGTAAAGCCTGAGGATGTGGATGGAGATATGCGTCGTTCAGCCAAGGCGGTAAACTTCGGTATCGTGTATGGAATCAGCGATTACGGTTTGTCCCAGAACCTGCATATTACCCGTAAAGAGGCTGCCCAGTTTATCGATCAATATTTCGAAGTATTCCAGGGTGTTCGCCGATATATGGACGATATTGTGAAGGAAGCGCGTCAGGATGGTTATGTCAAAACCATGCTGGAACGTCGTCGCTATCTGCCAGAGATTAATGCGAGCAACTTCAACCTTCGTTCTTTTGCAGAGCGTACAGCAATGAATACACCGATTCAGGGAACAGCGGCTGATATCATCAAGCTGGCCATGGTTCAGATGGACGAAGCGCTGCGTGAACGCAAGCTGAAGAGTCGTATGCTGCTTCAGGTACACGATGAGCTTGTATTCGAAGTACCTGCCGATGAACTGGAGCTGATGAAAGAGCTCGTACCTTCAGTGATGGAAAAAGCATTAAAGCTGTCTGTACCGCTGAAAGCGGAAGTCAGCTACGGTGAAAACTGGTATGAAGCCAAATAGCAGGCCCTGCAAGGACTTTCCGTTATTTTACAATATGTTTTTCAACTGCTTTTGACACAAGAAGGGTCCCGCTGAGCGCCATCTTCCGTTATAATATAGGGGAGGTGAGAACATCATGCCGGAATTACCGGAAGTCGAAACAGTCAGAAGAACATTGAATCAACTTATTGTGGGCAAGACCATTGACTCAGTTACCGTTAGCTTGCCGCGGATTATTCAGCGGCCGGACGACATAGATGCATTTGCACTGGAACTTGCGGGTCATACCGTGATTGGTGTGGAGCGCAGAGGCAAGTTTTTGCGTATTTTGCTGGACGGGCTGGTGCTTGTCTCCCATCTGCGGATGGAAGGAAGGTACGGGGTATACCAACAACATGAGGAAGTGGAAAAGCATACCCATGTGATCTTTCACTTTACCGATGGTACAGAATTACGTTATAAGGATGTACGTCAGTTTGGTACAATGCATCTATTCAGCGCAGGCGAGGAACTGGTATCCAAACCATTGTTAAAGCTGGGCCTGGAGCCGCTCGATCCTGCCTTTACCGTAGATGCATTCCGTGATGCTGTTGGCAAGCGGACAACCAAAATCAAGGCCGTGCTGTTAAATCAGGCATATGTGGTCGGGATCGGGAATATTTATGTGGACGAGGCTTTATTCCGCGCAGGCATTCACCCGGAGACCATTGCCAAGACGTTAACAGAAGCCCAGTTAACCGTTCTGCATGAGGCGATCGTGGCTACGCTTCAGGATGCGGTGGATGCAGGTGGATCTTCCATCAAATCATATGTGAATGGACAGGGCGAAATGGGGATGTTCCAGCATCAGTTGAAAATATATGGACGCAAGTCCGAACCCTGTGCAACGTGTGGTACATTAATCGAGAAGAGCGTAGTAGGCGGCAGGGGAACACATTATTGTCCGAAGTGTCAGCCGCTGCGTTGAATCGGTACCGGGTATGGTAGCATGATCGAAATCGTTAAATTGTAGCACCCTTGGATTACTCCCTCCATATACTGATATGGCAGAAATAAGCGGGCGTATACCCATACTGGCAGCTGCCAGTTGGAACGAGTTCGCACAGGGGAGGAATCCGGGGTGCTGCATCATTTTATTTCATTGCTGGCGCTTGCTTTGGCGCTTAGTTTAGATGGTTTTGGAGTCGGGATTACATATGGGCTGCGGAGGACCAAAATTCCGCTGTTATCCATTGCCGTCATTTCTATCTGTTCGGGTCTGGTTATTGCGTTATCCATGCAAGTGGGTGTGCTTTTGTCTCATGTGGTATCTCCGGACGTGGCTTCGATGGTTGGGGCAGTCATCCTGATCGGTATTGGCGCATGGTCATTGCTGCAGCTTATTCGTAAACAAGGCAAGGAACAGCTGGAGATGGACAATGGAACGGATGAGGGAGCCGAAGCAGGAATTATTCGAAGTGGGAGTAGAGCAGCACCAGAGGCTCTGTCAAAAGGCAGAAATCAGGTGCTTGCGCTTGACCTTGAGCAATCTTCCTCCGGTAGATCTCTGGAACGAATGGTCTTTACAATCGAGCTGAGAAAATTGGGTGTTGTGATTCAGATTCTGCGCAGCCCCTCGAAGGCGGATATGGATAACTCGGGAAGTATATCCGTACAGGAAGCGATGTGGCTTGGCATAGCTCTGTCTCTGGATGCTTTTGGTGCAGGACTGGGAGCGGCATTACTAGGATTCCCCACGTTGTGGACGGCATTAATTATTGCATTGTTTAGTGGGGCATTTCTGTTACTGGGTATGAAGGTTGGCTTGCGCTTCGCTGCTCTGCGTTGGATGCGAAGATTATCTGTACTGCCGGCACTTTTATTAATGATTATGGGAATAATGAAGTTGTTGTGAGGTGAAATAATGAATATTGGCTTAACCGGCGGGATCGCGACAGGCAAAAGCAGTGTGTCTGCCTTTCTCGCCAGTAAGGGAGCGTTGCTCATTGATGCAGATGTTATTGCCCGGGAAGTAATGCTGCCCGGGCATCCCGTTTTGACTGCGGCTGTTCAGCGGTTCGGACAAGCCATTTTAAATGAGGACGGAACACTGGATCGGAAGAAGCTGGGCAGTATTGTTTTTCAGAGTCCGGAAGAACGGAAAGCGTTGGAGGCTATTACGCATCCTGCGATCCGTAAGGAAATGCGCGAGCGTGCTGCTGCATACGAACTGGAGCACCCGGACAAGCTTGTCGTATCCGATATCCCTTTATTGTATGAGTCAGGGCTGGAGGATGGCTTCGAAGAAGTGATGGTTGTGTACGTCCCGAGGTCTGTACAACGGGAACGGCTAATGAGCCGGGATGGAATGACGGCGGAACAGGCTGAGGCCCGAATGGACACGCAGATGGACATTGAAGATAAGAAGCAGCGTGCTGACATTGTCATTGATAACAGCGGCTTATGGTCAGAGACGGAGACGCAGATCATTTCATTTTTGCATCGTAAGGGCTTATTATGAGATTGCTGCGTAAGAAACGAGTTTTATTGTTGATGTTTGTGTCTTTTGTGTTGGTCCTGTTCCTGAATACAAATTGGATGGCCTGGTTCTACCCCATTCATTACAAGGAAGAAATTCGCGCCCAGTCGCAGAGTTATGAGGTCGATCCGTTTCTCATCGCTTCCATCATCAAGGTGGAGACCAATTTCAAGACAAGCAAGGAATCGAAGAGAGGTGCCATTGGGCTGATGCAGCTCATGCCGGACACCGCGAACTGGATTATGGAACAAGGCAAAATTCCAGGCACATCGCTGGAAGAATTAAAGCATGAACCTGAAAGAAATATTCAGTTAGGTACTTGGTATTTACGCAATCTATCAGACCAATTCGATGGAAATGAAGCGGCAATGATTGCCGCATACAACGCAGGTCCAGGCAAAGTAAATTCATGGCTGAGGGATGGTGTATGGGACGGCTCATTCGAGAACGTCAAGGATATTCCGTTTGGTGAGACCCGGCACTATGTACAACGAGTCATTTATTATTATAATCAATATGTAAAGATCTATAATACGTTCTAAGGTAGACATTTTAGTGATATAGGTTTGGATGGATTTTTAAATGTTCTTATCTTTGTCTGAAAATCGTTGTCTGAAATATGTAGAAGCACAGAGCAGGCCGGTTGTTCACCGGCCGCCCCATGCTCCTCTGTATTACAGTATTACGATGCAGATATTATTGGTATTGACCTGCCAATTGCTGTTCTGCAATTGTTACCAGACGCTTCGTGATGTATCCACCGATCGAACCGTTCTCGTAAGAAGTCATGTTACCTTGGTATCCGTCTTGTGGGATGCTGATTCCGAGTTCTTGAGCAACTTCATATTTCAGTTGTTCGAGAGCTGCGGAAGCTTTAGTTACCACCAGGTTGTTGGAGTTACCGTTGCTTTGTGCCATTGCTGTTCACCTCCTCGCGGTTGGTAAAAGTATTATGTGTCGGCAATACGATTTTCATAACTATTGATAACAGGGAATTTGTGGTAAAAGTAAAACATGGGAAGTGATCTGAATTGAAATGTCCTTATTGCGCGTATCTGGGCACAAAAGTGCTTGATTCAAGGCCAGCCAATGAATCGAAATCGATTCGTCGTCGTCGGGAGTGTGAGCAATGTAGCCGTCGATTTACAACTTTTGAAATGGTGGAAGAAACACCGCTGATCGTGATCAAGAAAGATGGCAGTCGGGAGGAATTCAGTCGGGACAAGATCCTCCGTGGACTGATCCGGGCATGTGAAAAACGTCCAGTCTCCGTAGAGACACTGGAGATGATGGTATCCGAAACGGAAAAGGCTTTGCGGAATACAGCCGATGCTGAAGTCGAGAGCCGCCAAATTGGCGAATTGCTGATGGAACAGCTGTTTCCGGTGGACGAAGTAGCGTATGTACGTTTTGCTTCGGTGTATCGTCAATTCAAAGACATTAATATGTTCATGAAAGAATTAAAATCTCTTTTGTCCAAAGAAGACATCGAGGATTAATGGAGTGCATAAATGGAGAAGAGCAGTCTGGGTTACGGTCATCTGTTCCAGGTAAAAGGTTGTTCTTCTCCAATCACTTTAAGTTCATGAAAAAGTGGTTGACAGCAAAAGCTGTATTTTATATGATATAGAAGTCGCCTGCGGAGTGTTGCAAAAAAGTAGGCCAACTTAATAAGGGGCCTTAGCTCAGCTGGGAGAGCGCATCGCTGGCAGCGATGAGGTCAGGGGTTCGATCCCCCTAGGCTCCATAAAAACTAAAGAACCCGCTAAACACAAGGATTTCCGAGTGTTTGGCGGGTTTTTGCTATGAGAAAATGATTTGATTTTAAGGTCGTGGTCACATGAATGGTCACAGTGAAGGATTTTTTGGTGATTTCCTGATGAGTGGCTCTAATATAACACATGTGTATTCCCCGTAATAATTAGATTATAAATGAACGAACAGTGACATAAAACAAGGTAAGAATTTGATATTAAATTTTAATGTAAACGCTTCAATTAAATTATAGACAAAGCGATAACCGGATGTTATATTGTTTCTGTAAGAAACAATATAATTTTCTGTGAGTATAATCTCGTTCATGAGTCATAACAAAGCATAGCAAACTAAACATGCTCATAGTCCAAAGGATGTAATCTTTCAGCTAACATGCTTGTACTTGAGCACCTTGGAAGGGGAAAATAAATATGGACAAAATCGAGACAACTATTGAATCCTTTGATGGTACTCAGCTTTATTTTAGTAAAAATTCAGTTCGTGATGCGAAGGCAGCCGTGGTTATTGTTCATGGTTTGTGTGAGCATGCCGGGCGCTACGATTATTTGACGGAGAAGCTAAACAAACGTGGGTTTAATGTATATCGCTTCGACCATCGGGGTCATGCCAGATCAGAAGGACAGCGTACGTTTTACAGTGACTTTCATCACATCATTGAAGATGTGAATGTCATTGTCGAAGCGGCACTGCAAGAGAGTGGTAACATCCCTCTTTATGTCATTGGACATAGTATGGGAGGCTTTGCTACTTCATCGTTCGGAACCAAATATCCAGGCAAAGTGAAAGGCATTGTTTTATCAGGAGCACTTACCCGTTATCATACGAAAGTGGCTGGCGAACTACCGCTTGATCTTCCGTTGGGTACGTATTTTCCAAATGAACTTGGAAGCGGCGTATGCAGTGATCCTGAAGTTGTATCCGCTTACGCAAGCGACCCATTGGTAGAAAAACAGATATCCGTAGATTTATTTAATAGTTTGGGCTACGGAGTAGCGTGGCTGAAAGAACATGCGAAGCAATTCGTCGATCCGGTACTTGTACTACATGGAGCGAATGACGGGCTGGTGAGCGAACAGGATTCTCGTGACTTTTACGGGGATATCGCTTCGACGGATAAAACATTGAAAATCTACGCACATCTCATGCATGAGATCTTTAACGAACCAAGTCGCGATGAAGTCATCGAAGAAGCCATCGTATGGATTGAAAAACATATCTGATTTCAGTACATTAGATAGAGAGAGAAAGCCTGAGAATATGAAGGTGAAAGGGATTACGCATGAAATTAGATTGGATGGGCGACCATCGGGATCTTATTGAGAAGATCATTAAGTACGGAAATGCATACTCAAACACGTATAAGTTGCAGCGAAGTTACGGAACAGATATGACGTTCTCTGCTTCACAGATTCAGACGCTCGAATATATTCTGGAAGCGGAGGATCAAGAAGAGAAAATGTCCGAAATGGCTGCACGCCTCGGCGTAAGCCGCAGTACATTCTCCAAAAACGTTAAAAACTTAAAGGAAAAAGGATTGCTTGAGAAATATCATTTAAGCGGTAACCGCAAAGATATCTACGTAAAACCTTCAGACAAAGGTCGGGAGGTATATGCAAATTACACTGAATTTGTCCGCAAGCTTTGTTTTGATGACATTTTTAAACAGGCAGACCAAATCTCAGAAGCAAACAAGGAGAGCTTTATTCGTATCTTGGATCTGCTCGCAGATGTGCTCGTCTGGTATGGTGAAAAAGAACAGGAACCACGCAAGCTCATTAAAATGGATGATGGTGATGCGTGAGTAAATTCAGTTTAAATTTACAAGTTGATATCATTATAATCATCGCACGTCCGAAAGAGTTCGCCCTCAAGCTGAATAGCCTGAAGGTAAACTCTTTTTTTATTTCACACATTAGCCCATTCCCTCCGCTAATGTCCTTCATACAGTATATGGTGCTTATGTTGAATTGCTGCCAAGGAATTAAGAATTCCGGGCCAGTGTACTATGGTACTAACTATGCCAGATTGCGGAGAGTAAAAGCCAAATATGATCCTAAAAATGTGTTCAACAATCCAAAGTATTAAATCCGGCGCGAAGCGCAAAAGGTTAGATAATTTTCTTGCTGGGGCAGGCCGTCCTCGCAAGATAAAACGTGACTTCTTAGTTTCATTATGGACTTCGGTTGTGCGGTCAGCCGTTTGTGAGGCGGAACCGAAGTCTGATGGTGGAAGTCAAATATGAAACCACTCTTCGTTCACTGAGCTAATGGAGCCAACACACCGTGCAGAGTTATAAATGCTACTAACCTGCCATAAATTGGACTACGTATAACCAGCGGGTTAAACTGGATGGAGATAAGGACTATGTCTACTATGTTGTGCCACGTACCGCAATTTTAGAATGGGGGTTTTGGTCTTGCCTGTTCCTATTTTATTTACCAAATTACATAGTCCTGTGCTCCGATCCAAACTGGTCGATCGACCGCGTCTGACCGAGCTTCTAGACGAAGGGGTGCAACGCAAGCTCACTCTGGTCTCCGCCGCTGCCGGCTCTGGCAAAACAACGCTAGTCAGTCAGTGGCTCGAAACTAGTCCCCATTCGATTGTCTGGATCTCACTGGAAGAAGCAGATAACGATCCGGCACGATTTCTAATGTATCTTTTTGCTGCCATGAATCACATCGTCCCCTCACTTGATGAGGGAATCACTATGTCTATCCAATCCCAGCAGCTACTTCCAACGGATACGATGATTACCTATCTTCTGAATGAAGTCTCTGTTATATCAAATTCTATTGTTCTTGTGCTTGACGACTATCACTTTATTCAATCGGAGCAGATTAACGACATCCTTGGCTATATGCTGGACCATATGCCATCGCATATGCATCTAATCATTACTACTCGTCAGCAGCCGAGAATGTCCCTCCCACGTCTGCGAGCAAGGAATCAGGTAATTGAGATTGGCGATAGTGATTTGCGTTTTACCTCTACGGAAGCAAATATGTTTCTAAATCAGGTCATGGGAGTGATCCTTTCACAGGAGGACTCGATGTTACTTGAAGCCCGGACAGAGGGTTGGATTGCAGGCTTGCAATTAGCTGCCTTATCCATACAGCGATCTTCTGATCCAAAGGCTTTCATGGACTCTTTTAATGGCAATCATCCGTTTATTCTGGACTATCTGGTCGAAGAAGTTTTGGAGCTTCAAACTGAAAGGATACAGACCTTTCTGTTGCGAACCTCCATTCTTGATCGGTTATGCGGCCCTCTGTGCGATGCTGTATTTCAGGCTGGCAATAACAAAGAGTCTCTGCCAGTTGATTCATCTGGACAACACATGCTGGAATGGCTTGAGCAATCCAACCTGTTCGTTGTACCGCTGGACAATGAGCGGCGCTGGTATCGGTACCATCATCTTTTTGCAGATTTGCTTAGAAAAAGGCTTCACCAAAGTTTGGTGAACGGAACAGTTGACCCTGAGAATAGTATTGCAGAAATACATAAACTGGCCAGCATCTGGTATGAGGATAATAATTTCGAACTTGAATCTTTCCACCATGCCGCAGCCTCGGGAGATATTGATCGAACCGCACGTTTGCTGGATGGAAAGGGGATGCCACTGCTCTTTCGGGGGGCGATTGCTCCTGCTCTCCATTGGTTACGTTCCTTATCGGCAACAGAGATGAATGCCATGCCCTCACTATGGGTCATGTATGCTTCTGCATTGTTAATGGCAGGCCATCTGGCAGAGGTTGAGCCAAAATTGAAAGCTGCTGAACAAGCCATTCAGCTCAGAGGTAATGCCGGGGTTGACCCCGACATTATTGGTCATATGGCCTCCATACGGGCTACACTGGCAGTCAGCAGGCACGAAACAGATATCATTATTGCGGAATCACAACTTGCGCTGAAAAGCTTGCATCCTGACAATCTACCAGTCCGTGCAGCTACAGCCTGGACGCTGGGTTATGCTTACCAGCTTCAGGGAAAAAGAGATGAAGCCGGATTATCTTATATGGAAGCTTTGTTGAACAGTGAAAATATAGGGCATCACATCATTACAATCATGGCTACGCTTGGTCTGGGAAATATACAGGAAGCGGATAACCAGTTGCATCTGGCGGCAGAACACTATCGCCGTGTGTTAAACCTGGCAGGCAATCCTCCGTTGCCTATTGCTTGTGAGGCTCATCTGGGACTTGCACGAGTGAATTATGAGTGGAACGAATTGAACGCTGCCACGCATCATGCCCAACAGAGCGTACAGTTGGCCCATCAATTCGGGCAGACAGACCGAGTTGTTGCCAGTGAGGTAATTCTCGCGAAGGTAATGGTTGCTGCCTCGGATATATGCCGAGCTGCTGCTATATTGAAAAAAAATGACGTTATTGCCCGTCAGCAAAAATATGTGAAACAGATACCAGGTATTACGGCTGAATATGTTCTTGTATTGATTCACCAGAACAATCTGCAGGAAGCTGAACGATTGTCACAGGAGAGTGAGCTTCCTTGCAGTCAGGCCAGGGTACTTTTGGCACAAGGCAAGATTTCGGATGCGCTATCTATAATGGAATCCCTTCTTGCAGATACAGAAGCCAGTAACTCTAAGGATGATCAACTCAAGGCAAAGATTTTCTTGGCAGTTATATTCCATGAACATGGGATGATTGAAAGAGCCAAAAGCCTTCTGGAGGAATCTCTGGTGATAGCTGAGCCGGCAGGCATGATTCGGATGTTTATAGATGAAGGTGTACCCATGTACAACTTGTTAAAGAAAATGATGCCTCATGGAAACGTACAAAGTTATTGGCACCAATTGTGGATGGCTTTTGAAGCAGAACGGTTGAGGAAGGGACTCACTTCGGATGAGAATCGAAACATGAAGCAATTGCAGTTAAATGTATCTGAGCTGAAAAATGATCCTCTGAGCGAGCGAGAGCTGGAAGTGCTGAGGTTAATTGATCAAGGACGATCCAATCGTGAGATTAGTGAGAAGCTTCATATTGCACTTCCTACGGTCAAAGGGCATAATCGGGCTATTTTTGACAAGTTACAGGTGAAGCGTCGTACCGAAGCAGTAGCTCGGGCACGTGAATGGGACCTTTTGTAAGATAAAAGGGACAAATGTTTGCGAGTATTGGTCGGAGACATATGTTAAAACCATACTTTAGTATCTACGTCCACATACCTCTTTTCGGATATACTGATTCCAAATCGAGGTAATGGAGGAGATGTATGAAAGCTATCGTATGTACCAAATATGGATCACCAGATGATGTTCTTAAGCTCATGGACATTGCCAAAGATTCCCCCAAGAATCGGGAAATACAAATTAAAATCCACGCAACCACGGTAACATCCGGGGACTGCAGGGTCCGAGGTTTCAAGAGTCCGTTATTGTACTGGATTCCCATGCGTCTGTTTCTTGGCATCAGCAAACCGAGGAATTCAGTTCTGGGTGTGGAGCTGGCAGGAGAGGTTGTAGCTATAGGCGAAGATGTCAGAAGATTCAAGAAAGGTGATCAGGTGTATGCATTAAACGGAATGCGATTTGGTGCACATGCGCAATATATATGTCTGTCCGAAGACGCGCCAGTCGCTCTTAAACCGGTTAACGCGACATATGAGGAAGCCGCAGCCATTCCGTTTGGCGGAACAACTGCGCTACATTTTTTGCGAAAAGGAAAGATCCAGAGCGGACAAAAGGTTCTGATTTATGGTGCTTCAGGAGCGGTAGGCACGGCCGCTGTCCAGCTAGCCAACCATTTTGGATCAGAAGTTACTGGAGTGTGCAGCGGAGCAAATGCCGGGTTAGTGAGATCGCTTGGAGCACATCACGTTATCGATTATACGATGGAAAATTTCGCTGAAAAAGGCCAACGTTATGATTTGATTTTTGATGCTGTAGGGAAAATTTCAAAAGCTCAATGCAGGAAAGCAATGGAGCCCAGCGGTAGATATATAACCGTGGATGGGCAGGGCATTGCCAAGGTAAGTGAAAAGGACTTGTTGCTCCTCAAAGAGCTGACAGAAGCCGGAGACATCCGGTCAGTTATCGATCGACGGTACCCTTTGGAGCAAATTGCCGATGCGTACCACTATGTGGAGAAAGGACATAAAAAGGGGAATGTAATTATTACGGTTGGACACGACGGTGGAGAATGAAGATAGGTCCAACATAAGACAACGGCTTAGCGAACACGCCATAGGGCGTGTTTTTGTGTTGAATAGGCCCTATATTAATCCGGTTTGTGACTAGTTCCGGAGACAATCGTTAAGCTATGTTACCCGAAATGCGGGTATTCTGAAAGTTGCAACTTTATTTTTCAAAAAAGTTCAGATCATACATTGTTAATTTGTTCTCTCTTTAGAAAAAAATACCCTTGAGCACTGAAAAACTCAAGGGTATTTGAATTACATTTCGATCTGAGTTTGGGAAGTGTTTAAATTGGAACTTTTCTTTGCCAACCATTTCATCATGATAAGCAAGATGGAGAAAGAAACGGCAATGGGCATATCGGTAATCATTTGAATGACCTGGTTGGAAATACCACCGGTAGAGCCTGCTTATTCTATCGTGTAGATTAGCGTAACAGGTATAGATTATGCTTTTTGTCCATGCTGCATCGTCTGTTGTTGTATGGAAGTAGGCATCTCTGAATATGTCTTTTGGCACATCATGTTTGATATGCGCGGGATATACACGATTTCTCCTGGGCTCAATTGACTTGGGTTAGCAAGGTGAGGGTTAGCTTCCTCTAGAATGGAATGAGGCATGTTATATTTATGGCCGATCGAGGCAAGTGTGTCACCTGGATGGCAGCTATGTTGCGCGAATAACATGTCGTCTGAATTACCATCCCTAAAGAATGGAAAGAAAAAGGGTGAAAAGAAGAAGAAAGGGAACAAGAAACGACGGGGGAAAAACGGATGGGGAAACGGTCGAAAGAAAGGACGCCCGAACCCTCCTCCAAATCCACGATCCATAAAAAAAACCTCCTAAGAAATAGTCATTTGTCTATTCACTATATGACCCAGATAACAAAACGTTACTTAAATTCTTCTTCGCTACTCTGAGTAAATCATCAGGGCTTGCGATTTTTGGGAACGTATGGAGTCCGGTTAAAGAATTTAGAGTGTCGTCTGTAACTTGGGAACAGATAGCTACCGTCTTCCTACAGAAGTGGAATGGCAGTATGCATGTAAAGCGGGAACAACCAGGTATCGCGAGCTTGATGAGATCGCTTGGTATGAGAAAAATTCGGAGGGCTTGGTCCGTGAGGTCGGCAAAAAGGAACCCAAAAGTCACAGGATGAGATTGTGAAAGCCGATCACGTTCTGTACCTTTGTCACGGAATATCTAATTCATGATTACGTTTTCTGTTAATAGTTAAGGAGTCAATCCGGGCGGGTTGCTCTGATTGATAGTATTCTGCAGGAAGACACGATGTTAAAATAGTCTTATACATCCGATAACGGAAATATCTATTTGCTACCCGCTAACAGGCATAACAGTCACGGAGGATAAGAAAATGAACAACTCGGAATGGGCAGAGTCCTATTTTCCAATATATACAACAGACAGCATTCAATCATTGTATAGCACATCATCGATGCCGATACATAGAATCCATGAGAACCTAAGTGTTCTGCTGGTCGTTTCAAGTGGTAAGGGCTCGCTTTATCTCGATGATCACATGTATGAACTCAACGATGGCATGGTAATCCTTATTCCGGCGAAAAGTGATGCTGTTATACAGGGGGATCCTATGCATCCTCTTCATATATACACCCTATCCATTAGTACGCAAGAACAGAAGAGGTCACTGCCCGTGAAAGCCATGGGAAGGTCTAGTGTGCTTACAGCAGGAACCCATATTGAGTTCTATGAACCTACGATTGCAGCACAGCTTGAGGAGCTGTATATGTATCGTTTACCTGGCAACGAAGTCAGGCATATGCGCAACCAGATTTTGTTTCATCAAGTTCTGATGAGTCTGTTGGAACGAATGGAAGCAAGATACATTGCGAGTGAGCAGCCATCCATGGAACGCAGCATTGCATTTATGGAGAACCACTTTAGTGAGAAAATAACAACCGAAGGACTTTCCGAAATTGCGGGGGTCAGCCGCTCTCACTACTCCACTCTATTTAAGCAGCTTACTGGATTCTCGCCGAATGAATATCTTTCGCGCCTACGTGTTCACCGGGCCAAAGAGTTATTGATTAACGAGTCCGCTTCACTTCGTGAGATTGCGCTGAAGGTTGGATACAAGGATGAATTTTATCTCAGCCGCCGCTTCAAGCAGCAGACAGGAGAAAGTCCTTCAGGTTATACGCGCCATAAGCCATTTCAACGTGTAGCTGTGTGGTGTGCACCATATGCGAGCCATATGATGTTACTTGGCTTGGAGCCAACGATTATCATCTCGGAAAGCAGCGAATATGTGAGTACAGAGGGGATGCCCTCCCCTCAAACGATACGTTTTATCCATTCCGATAGTTCACCTGAGCTAGTAAAATCCGCTCTGCTCGAAGCTGATATTGAACTTATTATCGCAGCAAATCTGCATCTGGCCCTTAATGAATTAAGCCCTGAACGCCTGCGATATATCGCCCCTATTGCCGAAATAGCATGGATGGAGCTCGGTTGGAAAGAGCATCTGCGTTTGATTGCACAGGCGATTCAGAGAAGAGAACAGGCAGAACAATGGCTTTCGGAATTTGAAAGGGAGGAACAGCAGGCACGGGAAGCCATTCAACAAAGCCAGATTGTGAATGAGACGCTGACCATTCTTGTCGTAAAACCGGATACCTTACAAATATATGGAATCAGAAATGTCGGTTATGTGATGTATCAATCGCTCGGATTACGTCCTCCGGCTAAGATTGCCCAGGAAATACAGAGGTTTGGCGATCAATTTCATTCGGTATCTATCCAACTGTCGGAACTTAAGGATTACGAGGGCACTCGTATACTCGTCATTGTTTTTCCAGATGAAAAAGGGTCAAAGGCTCATTCAGAAGGTATATTTAACTCGGAATACTGGAAAGGGCTCGAGGCAGTGAAGCGAAATCGGATCTATCATCTGGAGCAGGAAGAGTGGATACCCTACAATCCGGTTTCCATTCGTTTGCAGCTTGGAAGGGCTGTATCCTTATGGACTGGCATCCAATAATCCAAAGGTTTTCTCAAACAAAAAGGCATGGTTAGGTTCATCCTGCATGCCTATAATTAGCTATTGTAATGAGAATGATTTTCATATTCAAAGAGAAAAGGGAGAGAGTCATCTAATGAGAAAACTTTTTGTTCCATTTATATTGGTTCTGGTTTTATTGCTTAGCGCTTGTGGAAGCAACTCAGCCAAAGATACAACGGAGAATACAGCTGCATCCAACGAATCCACTTCTTCGAACACGGATTCCGCAGGTTCTTCATCCGAATCAGATTCGGACACGTTCACTTATCAATCGGAGACAGGCCCTGTGGAAGTTCCTTCCCACCCGCAACGTGTGGTTGTGCTGACCCGATTCCTGACAGGAAACGTGATGGCACTGGATGTGCCGCTGGTTGGTGTGGATGAAATGTCCAAGGAGAACCCGAATTTCAAAGAAAAACTGGCGAATACAGAGGCGGTTACCGACGAAAGTCTGGAGAAAATTATTGAATTGAACCCAGATCTGATTATCGGCCTGTCTGATATCAAGAACGTAGATAAACTGAAGCAGATTGCTCCAACCGTCACCTATACATATGGTAAGGTGGACTTCCTCAAGCAACAACTGGAGATCGGAAAGCTTGTGAACAAAGAAAAAGAAGCACAGGCTTGGGTTGACGATTTTGACGCTCGAAGCAAAAAAGCAGGGGAAGAAATTAAAGCTAAAATTGGCGCTAATGCGACTGTATCCGTTATTGAAACGTTCAATAAGCAACTCTATGTGTATGGCGAAAAATTCGGACGTGGAACGGAAATACTGTATGATCAATTCGGCTTAGGTATGCCAGATAAAGTCAAGGAAGCTACCAAGAAAGACGGATTCTTTGCTGTATCGAACGAAGTACTGAAAGACTACATGGGTGACTATGTAATATTCAGTAAAAATGCCGATGAGGACAATTCGTTCCAAAATACCGAAACATACAAAAATATTGATGCTGTGAAAAATAATCGAGTATTCGAAGCCGATGCCAAGGCATTCTACTTCAATGATCCACTGAGCATGGAATACCAGCTGGAATTCTTTATCGAACATTTTCTTGGCAAGTAAGCACTGAATGCGATGAAAAATAAAAAACTTCCTTTTCGGTTTGCAACCAAGCTGCTGGGCAGTGTACTCGTACTTATCGCGTGTTTCATCATCGCCATGATGTTTGGCGCAGAAGAAACGACATTCCGCAATCTGTGGCTGACCCTGACCTCTGCGACTAAGAGCGATAATATTCTTATTCTGCGAGAGATCAGGCTTCCACGGGAACTCGCTGCCATGCTGATCGGAGCGGCTCTCGCCGTCTCCGGAGGCATCATGCAGGGAATTACTCGCAATCCACTGGCTGATCCTGGACTGCTCGGTCTGACTTCAGGTGCCAATATGGCACTCGCCCTGGCTTTTGTTTTCATGCCATCACTCGGATATTTTGGGATTATGGTTGCATGTTTTGTTGGTGCTGCACTTGGAGCCGCATTGGTTATTGTGCTTGGCTCGATGCGTATGGGGAGCTTATCTCCTATCCGGGTAGTGCTTGCTGGGGCAGCTGTATCCGCTTTTATGTATGCCATCTCGGATGGCATCAGTATCTTTTTCAAAATTTCCAAGGATGTATCCATGTGGACTTCGGGAGGACTCATCGGAACGACATGGGGCCAGATTCAAGCCATTGCGCCTGTTATACTGGTTGGTCTAGTCATTGTTCCGTTCCTTTCCAATCAGATCAATATTCTTAGTCTGAGCGATGAGGTAGCGACTGGATTGGGGCAAAAGCTTGTACTCATCAAAACCATTCTGTTCCTGCTCGTCATTGTGCTTACCGGAGCGTCGGTTGCATTAATCGGAAATATGGCGTTTGTCGGATTAATGATACCCCATATTGTTCGTAAAATGGTCGGTACGGATTATCGGTATATTATTCCAGTATCCATTTTTGCCGGAGCATCATTTATGCTGCTTGCCGAAACGCTGGGTCGAACGATAAATGCACCTTACGAAACACCTGTGGTTGCCATTGCTTCTATGCTTGGTTTACCGTTCTTCCTGTTCGTTGTGCGTAGAGGGGGCAAAGCGTTCTCATGACGATGTCTGAACGAATTCGCAAGCAACGGCTGATTCTGCTCGTGTGTTTGCTGCTGATTCTCATCACGGCTGTGGTAGGTATGAGCTGGGGATATTCTTCATTGTCCTTTAAAAGGGTAATTCCGGTGTTATTTGGCCAAGGTACATTCAAAGAGGACTTTGTTCTGTTTTCGGTCCGATTACCTCGAATTTTTATAACATTACTGGCTGGTATGGCGCTTGCGCTGTCAGGCTCCATTTTGCAGAGTGTTACGCGTAATGACTTGGCCGATCCAGGTATCATCGGGATCAATTCCGGTGCAGGTGTAGCCGTTGCGATCTTCTTTCTGTATTTCCCGATCGAACCTGGTACGTTCGTCTATATGCTGCCGTTAGCTGCTTTTATCGGAGCATTGCTGACTGCGGCGCTCATCTATGTGTTCTCCTACAGCCGGACCAAGGGACTTGATCCCATAAAAATGGTGCTAGTCGGGGTTGGATTCTCGATGGCGCTGTCTGGCATCATGATCGTCATCATATCTTCGGCGGAACGTTCCAAGGTTGACTTTATTGCCAAATGGATATCCGGAAACATATGGGGGGCAGACTGGCCATTCATATGGGCTTTGCTGCCTTGGCTGATTGTGTTAATCCCGCTTACTTTATTCAGAACAAGAAGGCTTGATCTGATGGGGCTTAACGAAGAAACGGCGATCGGAGTGGGGTTGAAGCTGGAATGGGAACGCTTGGTACTCATGGTGATTGCCGTTGCCGCTGCGGCTTCTGCTGTATCGGTAACTGGTGGGATCGCGTTTATCGGTTTGATGGCTCCTCATATCGCCAAAGCGTTGGTCGGTCCACGTAACTCGTTATTCATTCCTGTTGCCGTTCTGCTTGGGGGCTGGCTTCTGTTAATAGCCGATACAGTTGGGCGTAATCTGGTTGATCCTGACGGAATTGCCGCAGGAATTATGGTCTCCCTGATCGGTGTGCCTTATTTTGTTTATTTGTTATTGAAAAAGTAATCCCCAAAAACGTTACTGTTTGAACAATCAGCTAACCAGGCTATCTTTTGTCGTCAAGACAAGGGATAGCCTTTGTTTATAGTTTTTGACCAATTGGAAAAGGGTGACAGTGTGGAGGATGCAACGCTCATCTCAAATTGGACTTCGGGGCCAACCCAAGGGTGGTTGAATTACTGGTTATGCTGCAGGAACAGCTACACGCGCAAGGGGGAATTGGCAAACTTCGAGTCAAGGAATTATTTTTAAGCCTCATGGTTCAGGTTTTTACAGGCTGCAGTCAACAGGAAGTGGAACTTCGCCGAGTGAGAAGGTGATTGAGCAGACCATCTCTTATATTCATGGACATTACATGAATCTGCTGACACTCGATGAGTTAGCAGAGTTACATGGCATGAGTTCAAAGCGTTTCTCCTACTTATTTCACAAATACACGGGATTCCGTCCCATCGAAGAAAGTGCATGTGTATCCTGAAAAAATGATCTGGGATATAGGGGGGTTACAACCCGTTCCGGGCGCACAGCTGATCGAACAAATGGTCAATCAGGGGCTGACTTTCCAGCCAGAGGTTGTTCTTGGAGAAAAGGTCATATCCAAGGATGAGCAAGGATATTTCGTAGTGCACACCCTCTGAGGAAGAGCATTACTCCAAAACTGTGATTTTAGCTATTGGTGGAGGAATTCTGAAGCCGATTAAACTGGATATTGAAGGCGCAGAACGTTTTGAGGTTGCGAACTTACATTATACAGTCAAATCGCTCTCCCGCTTCAAGGTCAAAACGGTTCTGATCTCGGATGGTGGTAATGAGGCAATTGATTGGGCGAACGAACTCGCCCTTATTGCCAAGCAAATCTATTTAACGTATCGGAAAGATATGCTGAAAGGTCATGAAGCTGAAATATCACGGTTGGATAATAGTCCAGTCGAATGCTTGCTCAATACAACGATTGAGAAGCTGGTCGCCACAGATGATCATCAACAGATTGAGACGGTTGTGCTGAAACGTAATCAGGACGGAGCTTTACTGGAACTGGCGGTGGATGAGGTTATCATTAACTACGGCTATGAGCGCGGCAAGGAATTGCTGGTAAACAGTCATATTAAGATAGATATGAAGGATCATTGGATCGCAGGCACACCAGTCAGCGAGACATCCGTACCCGGCATTTATGCTGCGGGAGATATTTTGCACCATGAAGGAAAGCTTCATTTGATCGCAGGAGTGTTCCAGGACGCTGCCAATGCTGTGAACAAGCCAAACTGTACGTGGGCACCAGAGGCCAATACACACGGGATGGTGTCCTCTCACAATGACTTGTTCACACAAAAAAACCGTGAGCTGATGAAACATCTATACACAAAATGAAATACAAAAACTAAATTTGTCATCATAAATTTTTTTCGAAAATCCCAAAAAGCCGCTCACCCGTCAACTTGACGAGGAGCGGCTTCTGTTTCACAAGCCGACGATTTTGTCGGTCTGCTTAATTAATGTACGGAGTCGTTTTAATGTTTAACCGCTTCTCCAGCGAATACTTCAACGTTCATTGGAGCGGCCATGAATGCTGCTGCTTGTTGTACGAAAGTCTGGAAATGGGCGCTTGCATTATGGGAAGCTGTAGCAGCCTCGTCTTTCCATAACTCAATCATCGTGTAATGATGTTCGCGTTCTGTACTTTTGGCTAGATCATAGCTGATGTTGCCTTCTTCATTGCGTGTTGCAGTGATCAGCACTTTCGTTGCTTCCAAAAAAGCTTGTTCCTGATCTGGTTTAACTTGCAAGTGAGCGTGAATGATAATCATAATATTCAACCTCCATTAGTGTAGTTAGAATGTGGTTATTGTTTCTGAACATAAAGGTGCTGAAGAATGTAAAAAAATCCAAATGTTATGCCCAGGTCGTAATTTTCTCAACAGGAAGACGGTAGGAAGGATGACCTTCTTTGGCCGATTTACCGATCGAGATTAGCATTACTGGTTGGTAACGATCTTTATCCATACCGAAAGTTTCAGCAATGTGATCTTTCTCATAACCACCGATTGGGTTAGTATCATACCCATGAGCACGTGCAGCCAGCATCAATTGCATGGAAGCCAGACCTGCGTCAATCAGATTGACATCGCGAAGAGCAGAAGCGGGCATGTTGTCGTAGTGAGGTTTAACAGCTTTCATTTGCATATCTTTGACTTCTTGTGGCATGTAACCAAGCTCAACCGCTTTGCTGAAGATTTCGTCCATATGTTCCGCATTGTTCATGTCAATGAACACACCAATAACAGCGGCAGAAGTCAGTACTTGATTCTGATTGAATTTGGCAAGGGGAGCAAGCTTTTCTTTCCCTTCAGCCGTATCTACGACCAGAAAACGCCATGGCTGCATATTAACCGAAGAAGGTGCGCGTGAAGCTTCTGCCAGAATTTCTGTCATTTCTTCACGGCTGATTTTCACTTCGGGGTCGTATAGTTTTACAGACCGGCGGCCGTAGGTAATTTCGTTAAAATCATTTGTCTTTTGAAAAGTGCTTTGGAAT
Organism: Paenibacillus sp. NPDC056933; assembly: GCF_042674385.1. Lineage (NCBI taxonomy): Bacteria > Bacillati > Bacillota > Bacilli > Caryophanales > Paenibacillaceae > Paenibacillus > Paenibacillus sp. NPDC056933. Next base: position 1,268,858 of record NZ_JBHUQN010000001.1, read on the forward strand.
GTACTCATGTAATGGTTCTCTCCTTTATATTTGGGTTTAGAAATTGTTTTGCATACGTTCCAGGAAATCAGCAAGCAGATGAATCTCTTCTTCGCTAAAATCCTGTAGAATCTGATGGATAAAGTTGGTTTTCTCGACCTTATAACCTTCGATTTGCTTCCGTCCTTCGTCCGTAAGGCGGACAAAGGTGACTCGGTTGTCTTCCGGATTTTTACGTCTGGTGACCATCGAATCGGCTTCAAGCTGCTTCAGATGGCGAGTGATCGCCGCACTGTCGATATTAATGATCTTTTGCAACATGGACTGATTAATCTCGTCAACCTGATCCAACTCATGCAAAATCTCAAAGCGAGATGAGCTGATGCCCGTACAGCGTTCGAACTTGGGGCTGATCTTGTTGCCCAGCCCGTTAAGCAGATTGATGATCTGCTCTTCCTTGGAAAAAACACGTGTCATGACTAGACCTCCCGGGTGAATCTCGACCATGAACAACGGCTTATGTGAACAAAATACATAAAGTTGCCATTATACAGTGCCATTACCTTAGTCAGTATCAGTAATATCTGCTAAATTAATCATTGACGTCTCAATATTTGATGCATCAATCATTGATGGCTCAATTAATATATCACGGCTGTTTTGATTTTGCAACAGGGTAGAAATGAGAAGAATAATCCATTCTGAAGCGATAGTCTTCTGGAGAGCAGATGTCTCTTTTGCAATGAATTATAATTTCCTATATACTTCAAGCTATTGATCAATTAATAACTATGGAATGGAGGTTATTTCTCATGGCTAAAGATGCAACAGTTTCCGTTAATCGTCGTGACGATATCATATCCGCTGCTATTGAGGTGTTTGCAGAGATCGGCTATTTCCGGGCGACAACAGCTCAGGTGGCTGAAAGGGCCAAAATTTCGCAACCGTATATTTTTCGTTTTTTCAAAACCAAGGAAGCTCTATTGCTAACAGCACTGGAGGTATCCTGGACAAGAGTGATTGATTCGTTCCGAATTGTGGTGGAGACATCTGCTCCAGATCAGTTGGAGAACGAATTGATTGAAGCCTATGAAGAGATTCTTGAATCTCACAAGAACGAAATTTTGCTGCAAATGCAGGCGCAAACGGTTCAGGAAGAAGTTATCCGTCAGGCGATGCAAAAAGGGTTTGGTGAGGTTCGATCCATGGTGTTAGAGGCTTTCACAGCTGCAGGCATTGCCAATCCGACGCAAAGAACGATGATATTTCTGGCAATAGGCATGTTATGTAATGTATCGACTGCGCTGGATATGCCAGAGCTTAAAGATAGATAGAAAGGGAGAAAGAGCCCTTTTTAAAATTTAGTTATTGATCAATCACTAATTATGCGTTATATTGTTTTTAGGTTAGTGATTGATCAATAACTATCTGAATATGAAAGAGGTCGATTTGAGATGAAAAAAGCAATCGTTATTGGTGCGACAGGTGGTACAGGTGCTGCAATTACAGAAGAACTGGTTAATAGGGGGATTCCAACGATCGCCTTTGGTCGTTCACGTCAAAAGCTAATGCAACTTGCAGAAGAGCTGGGTTTACCGGATCATCTTCAGATTGCTGTTGGTAATGCTTTTCAACCGGAAGATATCGTTGCTGCTGCTCAAGAAGCGGATATGATGTTTCATTGTGCGAATGTACCGTATCACGAGATGGAGAGCAGATTGATTCCGCTGGGTGAATCTGTGATGCAGGCAGCCGAACTATTGGGGCTGAAGATCGTGGTGATTGACGGGATTTATCCTTATGGCAGAGCACAAATGAAAGAGGTAACGGAGGAGCATCCGAAGCAACCCCATACTCGAAAAGGGAAAACCCGACTGGCATATGAGCAGATGTTATTTGCTAACAAGTGGACTAAAGCTCAAGTGATGATTGTTCGATTACCGGATTATTATGGGCCAACGGCCAATCAGGCTTCCTATTTGGGATCTACTCTTGAAGCGATAGCGAAAGGAAAGATGGCCTTTTTTATCGGAAATATGAAGACTCCACGAGAATATATCTATTTGCCCGATGCAGCTGTTATGGTCGTGGAATTGGCAGGGAAGGACCACGCTTACGGGCAGAACTGGAACATCCCTGGCTCGGGAACGATATCTGGCAAAGAACTTGTACGAATTGCGCAAAAGGCAGCGGGTACATCCAAACCAGTGATGGCCTTAGGAAGGATCGGGCTGTCATTGATTGGGCTGGGGGAGCCGGTGATGAGAGAAATTGTGGAGATGTTATATTTGACACGAGATCCTCTGGTATTAAGCAAAACGAAGTATGAGCGAAGCATCGGTCCGATTGAGGCGACGTCTTTTGAGGATGGAATTACACGAACTATCCAGGAATTACAAAAGAGATAGCTTAATTATTTGCTCGATTGTAATTGATTAATCAATAAATGCTAAATAATTTCACAGACAGGGTCCTATTGACATTGGGATGAGAATCAATTAGATTTACGGATATTCCTCATCATTAAATGGCAAGCGAGGTGATTCCATGATTCCTATTTTGGGACGCATTAACGAATTAAGCAGAAAGCAACGCAGCACTGGACTGACAAGCATAGAACAAGCCGAGCAGCACGAGCTCAGACAACAGTATTTGAAGGCCATTCGAGGTCAGGTGCTTACAACGATGATGGGTATGTCCGTTGTGGACCCTTTGGGCAACGATGTTACGCCTGAGAAATTAACGAATGAGAAATTACAGCGTCGTGAACAGGAAGGCAAGTAAATTTCTCTTTTGCAGCTTATTCATGAGACGATGTTCATATCGTTTAACCCTCTTCAGACAGAACGGGATTAGTCCCCGCTCTGTCTTTTTGCATTTTTTTAAAAAAATGAGCCAATGGATGAGGGGTACATATGTATTGTAAACACCAACCATTTAATATGAGATGTTTCGTTAAGATGAACAAGTATGTTAGTTATTTTTAGGTAAGATGACAATAAACCTGCCGTTAACTTCAAAATGAGAAAGAGAACTCATATAATAACGCTAATATATCTAACGTAATTCATGGTTAGCATGAAAATAATTGTCTTATTGCTAATTAATTTACACCAATATGACACGTGATTCCGAAACGACCATACAACAAAGCAACCTGATCCACAAACTAAAAAAGAGAATTACTTGATCATATCGTGCATCTTGAAAGGGCTGATGAATAATGAGTCTCGAATCTTTGAACCAACGTGTAGCACAGGATCTCGCTTTTTTGGCGTATGGTGGAGCAGATTGGATTCGCCCGCGAGAACATGCTGAAGGTCACATCTATGATGTTGTTATCGTAGGGGGTGGGCAGAGCGGGTTGGGAGCTGCTTTTGGATTCCTGCGTGAGCGAATCTCCAACATTCTGGTCATCGATGAAAATGCCGCGGGGTTGGAAGGACCTTGGGAAACTTACGCCCGAATGGTAACGTTGCGTACACCGAAACATCTGACCTCCATAGATTTGGGAATACCATCTCTAACGTTCCGTTCGTGGTGGGAAGCGAAAGCTGGTTCTGAGGGATGGGCAGAGGTTGATAAAATACCGCGAAGCGAATGGATGAACTATCTGCGTTGGTACAGGCAAGTGCTCAATCTGCCAGTGTTGAATGAAGTGAAACTAACATTGATTGAACCTGCGGATGAAGGGATACACAGACTGCACATCTCCGGTGCAGGGGCTCCTTCCAATGAACTGCTGGCTCGCAAGGTTGTCTTGGCCACTGGCATTCAGGGAGGTGGAGAGTGGCATGTACCGCCTCTGATTGCAGAGAAGCTCTCTAAACATCTGTATGCACATACGTCGGAAATAATCGATTTTGAACAGTTGAAAGGTAAAAGAATTGCCATACTTGGTGGTGGGGCTTCTGCCTTTGATAATGCGAACCATGCACTTGCGGCAGGTGTATCTGAGGCTCACGTATTTGTACGGAGAGAACAATTGCCAAGTGTAAATCCAATTCGTCAGATGGAACAATCCGGTATGATTGAGCGATTTCATGTTCTCTCGGACGAGGATAAGTACGCGGCCATTTCACATTTTTTCAAGTATAATCAGCCACCTACGAATGATACCTTCAATCGGGCAGCTGCATGGTCCGGTTTCCAATTACATCTTCAAGCACCTTGGCTGGACGTGGAAATGAAAGATGGAAAACCGGTCGTGACTACACCGCAGGGCCGTTTTTCCTTTGATTTTCTGGTCATCAGTACAGGCATGGTGAGTGATCCGGCTCTCCGTCCTGAGCTTCGGATGGTCGAAGCGCACATTGCACGCTGGGCGGATCGTTATGAGGCCCCGACCGAACAACGGAATGACTTGCTGGACGCACACCCATATCTTAGTCCCGGATTCGCATTGACCAGCCGAGATGAAGAAGGAGAACATAAGTTGCGAGGATTGTTTGTTTTCAACTACTCTGCACTTGCGAGTTGCGGTCTGTCCGCTTCAGCGATATCGGGGACACGTAATGCCGTACCGAAATTGGTTTCGGCTGTAGCAGACCAATTGTTTCTGGACGATCGTGAGCAGATTATGCAGCAATTTTTCGAGTATAATGAGCAGGAATTTACCGCAACCTGGACGAAGAGCGGAGTTGGAATTTGAAAATAAAGAAACAAGGTACTCGAATGAAGATGTACCTTCATATTGTGTTCCATAAATGACCGTACAGCATGTTAATACGCTGTACGGTTTTATTTTTATCGATGTACATTTACGGTTGCTTGCATAATGTTGTAAAATGTCGAATTATACAGCGTTAAGGCAGGCGATAGATTATTGTGAGAATCATGGATTATGAGGGGTATAGAACTCATCTGAAGAAAGCATCACGTCAACGAAATGAACCTTTGATCAAAATTGTGGCTTTTCAGGAAAGGTATATGAAGATTGAAGAAATCCAATATTATGATGTAGAGCAGAACTACATGAGCATTCAGGCATGTAATACACTATGGATGAATCTTAAAAATAAATCTTTCCGCAATCTGGTGTCTCATGATTTGAAGTACTTTCAAACCATGGACAACCTTGGACGTCATTCATTGGAAAATCTAATCAGGGAACTGTATGACACGGCTGTTCCTATTTTTCTGGATTACGATCCAGACGACTATTATAATCTACAGCAATTGTCCGAGATTCTGGTAATGGATGAGAACAAGCTAATCGAACAATTGGAGATGGGACGTTTCAAGGGGGCGTTCATCAATGAAGAAGGAAATTGGATAAAACCTAAGCCGGGTAAGGTTGAGCTATTCTATAATTGAACGTATGAATGCTTGCCAAATAGCGAACGAATATTCATTCTGCAATGGTACGCCGATAGGGCCGTTGCAGTTTTTTTCTTTAACTGAGTGGTTAACGGAGTACCGTTAAAAGTCGGGTGTTGACTGTTTTTGGAGGTTTGTAAATTATTTTGAATGAAAATGATTGTTTTTTGTGGATTATGTGGTACTATAGAAGCAGTTGGAGGAATGAATATGCTGACTGAAGAACGATATGCTGCAATTATAGAGCGCTTACAACAAAGAGGGATTGTGAAACTGCAAGAACTTGTCGATGTAATTGGAGCCTCTGAATCAACGATTAGACGTGATTTGATTGACCTGGAAAATCGACAGATGTTAAAGCGTATACATGGTGGTGCTTCTCTGGTGAATGAAAAGACACCGGAACCAGGCATGGAAGAAAAAACGTTCAAAAACATTCAACAAAAAACAACCATTGCTCGTTTAGCAGCACAGGAGATCAACAATGGCGAATGTATCTATCTGGATGCGGGGACAACTACATTAGCGATGATTCCTTTTATTGAAGCTAGGGATGTTACAGTTGTGACGAATGGTCTTTCACACGTAGAGGCACTGGTGAGCAAACGAATACGCAGTTACTTGCTTGGCGGAATGATGAAAATTCACACCAAAGCAGTGATTGGCAGTATTGCATTACAGAACATGGATAATTTCCGTTTTGATAAATGTTTTATTGGAACCAACGGGGTGGATGCCGAAATGGGGTATACGACTCCTGATCCAGAGGAAGCCTTGATTAAAAGGCGTGCACATCAATTGTCCGGGAGATCTTATGTACTGGCTGATTCCAGCAAGATTGGGGAAATAACTTTTGCCAAACTGTTTGACCTGGAGGAGGCGGACTTGATCACCGAGCATATGCCGGAACATTGGCGTTCTGTAATCACCCAGAAAACTAAAATAATTGAGGGATAACCATGATATATACCGTGACACTTAATCCTTCCATCGATTACATCGTGGAAGTGGATGATCTGAAGCTAGGTGAATTGAATCGCATGAACCGGGACCTGAAACTTCCCGGAGGAAAAGGAATTAACGTATCAAGAGTGCTTAATCAGTTGGGGGCAGATAACACTGCACTTGGGTTCCTGGGAGGATTTACGGGTCGTTTCATTAATGACAAGTTGCAGGAAGATCAGATCCAGACGGACTTTATTACCATTGCAGATGATACCCGCATTAACATCAAGCTGAAGCATGGAGACGAGACGGAGATTAACGGGCTGGGGCCAGCCATTCGTCCAGAGGAAGCTGAGCAGTTGCTAAACAAGCTGTCTTCATTGCAAAAAGGAGATATCGTCATTCTTTCCGGAAGTATACCGCCTTCGCTTGGAGCAGATTTCTACGATCGTCTCATTAACGTATGCAAACGAACGAGTGCGGAATTTGTAATCGATACGACGGGACCTGCATTAATGGATGCTCTGGTATATGGACCGCTGCTGGTGAAGCCGAACCATCATGAACTGGCTGAGCTGTTCGGAGTAAGCATCGAGACACAGGAAGAACTGGTGACGTACGGTCGCAAGCTCTTGGAAGCGGGAGCCAAGCATGTGCTGATTTCTATGGCAGGAGAAGGTGCGCTGTTGATTACCCAAACGGATGTGTATCACGCGAACGTACCAAAAGGCGTCGTGAAAAACTCCGTTGGTGCAGGAGACTCCATGATCGGCGGATTTGTTGGAACATTTGTATTGAACGAAGATTTGCTTGAAGCATTCCGCACAGGAGTTGCTTCAGGGAGTGCGACAGCTTTCTCGGATGATCTGGCAACACGGGAGCTGATCGAAGCGCTGCGTACTCAAGTTACCATAACCCAAATATAGTTTGGACAAAATAAATGGAACGGATGCCCCTTCTTCGGAAGGGGGAATGGATTAATCGCAGATAACAGCGCAACTAGTACAATTATAATCCGGTCTGCATCATGCAGACCGACTGAACTTAAGGGAGTGTACCAAAATGAGAATAACAGACCTGATGATCCAGGATACGATGATCATGGACCTGCAAGCCACAACGAAAGAAGAGGCTATCGATGAACTCATTGCAAGTTTAAACCGAAGCGGACGAATAAATGACCCGGTGCTGTTTAAGGAAATGATCTACAAACGCGAAGCTGAATCAAGCACAGGAATTGGTGGCGGTATTGCCATGCCTCATGCGAAGACCACAGCCGTGAATGAACCTACAGTTGTATTTGCGAAGAGTAGAAAAGGACTTGATTTTGAAGCGCTTGATGATGAGCCGGCTCATATATTCTTTATGATTGCAGCGCCTGAAGGGGCAGCCAATACACATCTGCGCACGCTTGCGGCTCTTTCCAGGCTGTTGATTGATAGCGATTTCATATCTCAGCTGATGAGTACGGATACGCCGGCAGAAGTGACTGCATTATTTGATGCCAAACAGGCTGAGGAAGCAGAAAAGAAAGCAGCCAAAGAGAAAGCGGAAGCGGAGAAGGCGAGTAGTGCTTCCGGTAATACGAATGGTCAGAAACAGAACACATCAGGCGTTATTGTTGGCAATGCAGCATCAGAAGATTTTGTCGTTGCGGTTACTGCTTGTCCAACAGGGATTGCTCACACGTTTATGGCTGAAGACGCTCTCAAAAAGAAAGCGCAGGAAATGGGCATCAATATTCGAGTGGAGACCAATGGTTCGGAGGGAGCGCAAAACGTTCTGACTGTTGATGAAATTGCTCGGGCCAAGGGAGTCATTATTGCCGCAGATAAAAATGTGGAAATGGCCCGTTTTGATGGCAAACCGGTTCTGCAAAGACCAGTCAGCGACGGTATCCGCAAATCCGAAGAGCTGATCCGCAAAGCGGTTAACGGGGATGCTCCGATCTATCGCAGCCAGGAGGGCAGCGGTGGCAGGGCCGAAGGGGAGAGCAAAGGCAAAATGAACATCGGTAGCAAAATTTATAAAGATTTGATGAACGGGATCTCCCACATGCTTCCATTTGTTGTGGGTGGCGGTATTTTGCTGGCGATCTCCTTCTTGTTTGAGCAGCTTGCAAGCCCCGATAATCCGATCGTTCAATTGTTGCAGACCATTGGTGGCGGAACCGGTGCGTTCCACTTCCTGATTCCTGTCCTTGCCGGATTTATCGCAATGAGTATTGGTGATCGTCCAGCACTGATGCCGGGTATGGTCGGTGGATTGATGGCCGTGAATTCGAACGCGGGTTTCCTTGGTGGTCTGGCTGCCGGTTTCCTGGCCGGTTATGTTGTTATCGGCTTGCGCAAACTGTTTAAAGGATTGCCTAAAGCCATTGATGGTTTGAAACCGATCCTGCTGTATCCTGTGTTCGTATTGCTAATCGTTGGTGCTATAAGTTTCTATGTATTCGATCCAATCTTCGGTTCCCTGAACACATGGCTTGTGGATGCACTTGGAAACCTGGGTACTGGAAATGCCGTGCTGCTTGGGTTGCTGCTTGGCGGTATGATGTCCATTGATATGGGTGGACCGTTTAACAAAGCGGCCTATACATTTGCGATTGGGGTATTCACATCCAGCGGTAACACAGATGGTGCCTGGATGGCAGCTGTTATGGCAGGCGGTATGGTTCCGCCACTGGCCATTGCGTTGGCTACTACGTTCTTCAAATCCAAATTTACGGAGCAAGAACGTAAATCAGGTTTGACGAATTACGTGCTCGGGTTTTCCTTTATCACCGAAGGTGCCATTCCATTCGCTGCAGCTGACCCGCTGCGTGTTCTGACTTCCTGTATTCTGGGTTCGGCTGTGGCTGGCGGATTGACTCAATTGTGGAGCATTAATGTACCAGCACCGCACGGTGGAATTTTCGTTGCAGCACTCGCCAATCACGCATTGCTCTTCCTGCTTGCTGTAGCGATCGGTTCGGTAATCTCGGGTCTGATTCTGGGCCTGTGGAAAAAATCACCTTCCCTCGTGAAATAAATTATGAATGTTTGATCCTGAGGATAATAAATCAGGCTAATACACATCGCTTCCCCAATAAAGCAGGGCATCTTCTGAGTGAAATTCACTGAGAGGATGCCTTTTTTATTTTGCTTTATGCAGATCTGTGGTAAGATCAATACTATACTAATTAATGAAACCATGTTCCATCTAGTGAAACTGAACCCACACTTCATTATAAGGAGGATTTAGAATGTCGGATGTGATTAAAGATGAGGTGCAGAAACAGTTTGCCAAAAATGCACAAAAATATGTAACGAGTGCCCGTCATGCCAAAGGAGAAGACCTAGCTTTGCTTGTCGCTTCGTCACAAGCAAGTCCGGATATGACTGTACTGGATATTGCCACTGGCGGGGGACACGTTGCCAATGCTCTGGCACCGCTGGTTAAGCAGGTGATAGCTTTGGATTTAACGGAGACAATGCTGGAGGTGGCCGAACGCTTTATTCAGGGTAATGGGCATCTGAATGTAGAGTTTGTCGCGGGTGATGCGGAGAGGCTCCCGTTTAGTAACGATTCCTTTGACCTTGTTACTTGCCGGATTGCCGCACATCATTTTCCGGACGTACCTTCTTTTATATCCGAAGCGCTGCGAGTAACGAAGCCGGGTGGCAGCTTGTTGCTGATTGACAATGTGGCGCCTGAACGTGATGAGAATGACCGATTTTACAACGAAATAGAAAAGCGTCGTGATGCAAGCCATGTTCGTGCATGGCGCAAATCGGAATGGATTCGAATGGTGGAGCTTACAGGATACCGGATCGAAGGGATGATTTCCTTCGAAAAACCGTTTTTGTTCGAAGATTGGTGTGAGCGGGCAGGGATGCCAGAGGAGGAGAAGAGAGCACTTGAGGCAAGCATGCTAAGCGAATCGAATGAGATCAAAGCCTACTTTAAACTGGAAGAGAGCGGGCGTGGCAGAATTCTTCGTTTTGAGGGGGAGAGTATATTCATTCAGGCAGTAAAATCCAGATAACGCTAATCCAACTCAAAAGGCAGACTTACTCAGAGGGGTAAGCCTGCCACTTTTTGAATTAAGGTTTTAGTATAACTTTGGTACATTCGTCTTCGTGTTCGTAAAAAATCCGGTAAGCTTCCTGAGCATTCTCAAGCGCCATGCGGTGGGAGATGATCTCGGTAGGATTGAATTCGCCTGCTGTGATCTTGCGGAAAAGTTCAGGCATATAGTGAATGACAGGGGCTTGTCCCATTCTTAGATTAATGTTTCGTTCAAACAAATTCCCCAGGGGGAACATATTACAAAACGAGCCATATACACCTGTCAGCTGCATCGTTCCGAATTTACGTACAGCCTTGATACCGATTTCGATTGCACTAAACAGAGTTATTCATTCGTTTGGCTTTCTCCAGTCGATACGGAAGACGATCTACTGCAATGACCCGTTTGGCTCCTTTCAATCAGGCAAATTTCTGTGCCATAAGCCCGATGGGGCCACTTCCCAGCACGGTTACGGTATCTCCTGGCTTCATCCCGGCATTCTCAACACTCCAGTAAGCGGTAGGAAGAACATCGCACAGGAACAATAGGGCTTCATCCTCCAGCTCACATGATTCGGGGATAACAAACGGCATGAAATTCCCATAAGGAACACGCAAAAATTCAGCCTGACCACCTGGATAATTGCCATAACGTTCTGTAAAGCCGAAATAACCGCCAGTATGAATCTCCGGATTGCGGTTCGAGTTATCGCACTGGCTTTCCATCTCGTGATTGCAATAAAAGCACTCTCCGCAGGAGATGTTAAAGGCAACACCGAGGTGCATACGATTAAACGACAGGCCATTTTTCTTTACGCAATGCATGAAGCAGTTCGGGAGAAGCATTCAGATTCTCGCGCACCAGTGCTTCCGGGGTTAATGCCATCCATTGATTTAGAGAAATATCTTCAAAGCGGTCACTTCTGAAAATTTCCAAAAACCATAATGTGTCTGTGCCTGTATTCTCAATATAATGCCCCATGGCTACAGGTACGTATCCAACATCTCCCGCCCGATAGTCGAAAGTGCGCGCAATGCCGTTCCCTCCAAAAACCGTCATTCGTCCTTGACCAGTCAAATAGTATTGCCACTCATCCGCATGGGGATGCCAGTGCAGCTCACGCATGCCTCCAGGTTTAATTTCCACCAGGGCTGCGGCAACCGTTGTAGAGATCGGGAAGTTGGTGGAGTCCACAATGCGCACACTTCCTCCTGGTGTAATGGTCGGTTTCTGGGCTAGTAGTCGATGCTTGAAGGAGAGAGGCACCGTACCGTAGGGGGACTGGACTTCCTGACTTGCAAGGGAACCAGGGACTTGATCCTGAAAAATGTAAACCTGTTCCGTTGGCATGGATTGGAATGCAGATTCGGGTATGCCAAAATTGACTGAAAGTACTTCCGGTGGTGTATGAGCGAACCAATCGGAAATGGACAACGTATTCAGATCGGAGAAAGACCCGTCATCAAATACAAGCAAGAACTCACATCCATCGGCAAGTCCCTGAATGGAATGGGGCAAACCTTTGGGGAAGAACCACAGATCACCCGGTCCTACATCTGCAATAAAATTGCGACCCTGCTGATCTACGGACGTAATACGTGCCGTACCCCAGATCATATACGCCCATTCGGATTGCTGATGCCAGTGCAGTTCACGCACGCCTCCTGGTGTAAGGCTCATATTCACCCCAGCAAGTGTTGTGGCGATGGGCAGATCCCGTACTGTGATTTCGCGGGACCAACCTCCATGGTTCAACTGCATATGTGTATCGGAAAAAGACATTCTCAGGTTGGGTAATAACCCGTTGTCGGTTACTGGAGGTACCAGCATATCTGGATTTTGTAAATCTCTCATCACGTCACGAGGTCCGAGATCGGGTCCGCCAGCACCGTCTTTTCGGATCGGTTGGGGAATAATTAACGGTTTGCCATTATTGGTGTTTTCATTTTTCATATGTAGACTCCTCCAATTCATCACTTCATCCTATAACTGAAGTCGATATAGAGAAGATTATGAACCAGAGCCTGACCATTATGAGGGACAGGAAAGACAAACGTGATCCTTCACAATGGGGCGACCTTGGAGTCAAGTTGCAAAAACTGCTGCTCATAGATCTCATGTACTCTGCGCAGAATGGCGGGTCCTTGCTCCGTAAACCGAAGTTTGTTTGCTTTATTTTTAATCAGAAACGTACCGGATTTAAAACGGGTTTGGGAAAACGCGGCTTTGTAAAGCAGAGAAGCCCCGTGACTTGGAGGCGGGAAGAACATTCTCATGACCGGCTTTATATAAAACGGCAGTCCAGATTGTTTATTGCCTCGGAGTGTGTTATTGCCCCCGGGATCCACACTCAGCAGCCGAATTCCTTCAGCTCCAGGGCCAGAAGCAACTTCGTATGTCCATAAGGAGAGTGCGAGCTTCGAAGTGGCATAAGGACCGAACAGCTTTTTGAACTTGGCTGGGTGTTCCAAGATGTCCAGGTTAAACTGTTTGACCATATTCAACGCGCTCGTGGACGTGTTAATAACCGTTTTGAGGGTACCATTATGGAGAAGATCCTGTAGTTCCATATAAATGATATACGGCACCACAGTCTGTAATTCAAAGTGCATCTCATGCCCCTGATCCGACCACTGAAGATTGTAACCGCTGCCTCCGGCGTTATTAAATAATACATCGATGGCATCTGTTTCGGCCTTAATCTGATTCAAGGCTTTTCTCAGACTGTCATACTGGGTAAGATTAGCCTGGACCCAGCGGAGTTGACCGGAGCGCAGAGCGTTCTGAATACCATTATCCTCCTCTGGAAAAGCGGAACGGTTAAGACCGATGACTTGCCACCCTTCGGCTAACAAGGTGCGGGTTAGTTCAAGGCCAATTCCCGAGGTTGAACCTGTAATTAATGCTGTACGAAGTGTATGATTTGAATGCATATAAATACCTCCTGGGTGAATGGATTGACAGAACCAATCTGTCTAATGCGCTCATTCTATAATTTGGAGTCGACTCCAAGTCAAGCGTACTGATGACGTAAATTTTATTTTTTAGTAAGAGGAGTATTTAAACCCATGACAATCTTGACTTGGAGCTGACTCCAAGTTGTAAGATAGAGTTCAATGAAAGCGGAGGAGGTCGACGATGATGAATGATACTGAGGTGTTCTCCATTAAAGAGACGTCAGAACAGGCCGGTCTATCGGAAGATACCATTCGTTATTATGAGAAGATTGGACTTCTCCCCCGGGCTGAACGCAAGGCCAATCGCCATCGAGTATACCGACCGGAGGATATCCAGACGATGAAGCTCATTACGTGTCTGAAAAAAACAGGCATGTCTCTGGATGAGATGAAGCCTTATCTGCAGATGTCGATGGATTCCGACCTGGATGATTTCCCGGATGAGCGTGAAATGCTGATCAATCATCGGAAGAAGATCGAAGCACAGATCGCATCTTTGCAACAGATTGTCGATTTTATCGATGAGAAGATGGAGAAACGAAGTATGTTCCCGGATGAATGTCCGATAATCGAAGAGAACCAGATGTCTGTTTTTGAAAAAAAGAACATGTTCTCCTGATCATTAGAGGAATGAGTTGAACTGAATAACCCACGTCCATATGACGTGGGTTATTCGCTTCTAATCAGCATTCGATATGGAGTGTATGGCGAAGTCGTTTGATGTCACTTTTTGGGGGGAGACCATACATACGAGCATATTCCCGGCTGAATTGGGAGGGACTCTCATAGCCAACCTGGAATGCCGCATCGGCTGCATCGGTTGACCCTGCAAGCAGCAATCGCCTTGCTTCCTGCAATCGAATCTGTTTTTGATATTGCAATGGGCTCATCGCCGTAACAGCTTTGAAATGATGATGTAATGAGGAAGTGCTCATGTTAATCATGTCAGCGAGCTGCTGAATACGAAGTGGGTGGGCATAATCTGATTGAATCACTTCAATGACCTGTGCGATGTGCTGAGCGTGACTGTTCTGAACGGCAAACTGCCGGATGGAATGTCCGTGTTCATCCTGAATCATGCGATAGAGGATCTCGCGAATCATGAGCGGAGCAAGAACAGGGATATCTTCTGGTGTATCCAGGAGTCGAACCAATCGGATGACGGCTTCAAGAAGAGGCAGCTTGGTTGAACTTACAAACAATCCCCTTCGCGTGGAAGGTTCAGGTTTGATATGTGTGGAAGGAAGATTTTGAATCAGATCGAAAATCTGCCCTGAATTAAAATCAAGTCGCAGACATAGATAGGGCCGCTCTGCTGTTGCTTGAACAACCTGCCCTGAAATAGGCAAGTTTATGGAAGCAACTAAATATTGGGAAGGGTCATAGGTATAGCTCTCCTGTCCAAGAGTAACCAGCTTGGACCCCTGGGCAACAATGCAAAGTGCGGGTTCATGCACGGCATGAATGGGCTGGGAAACCTGGGAAGCACGAATAAATGCAAGCGAAGGAATCGCTGTGGGATAGGACCCCTCTTCGGGGGTAAAACGCTCGATCAACCGGGCCAATTCCTGCTGCTGCTGAATAATGGTTAGGTCCGGTTCCATTTTTGAAAGCATGGATACAAGATCCTCCTTTCATCGTACTGGTGTAACCATTTTAGAATGTGTTGGACAAATAGGCAAGAATACTGTGGGATTCTTCTATCGTATAGAGACAGATCCCCTACATAATGAGGGTAAGCCATTGAATCATATGGACAACAGAAAGGAGCTTGGTGGATATATGGAACGGAATATAACAGATGGCAGACAAGGGGGGCAGCACCCTTATGTAGGAATGTGGGTGACGAAGGATGGGTACATCAGGCATGAGCTTCTCCCTGACGGTCGATATGATGAAGCGCGAGGGAAAAGGCAAAGTGCATATCAAGGTCACTATGTAGTCGATGGAGACCATATTGAATATGTGGATGATACGGGCTTTACAGCAGATGGTGATTTTAAGGACGGCGTTCTGTACCATGCAGGCATGGTGTTGCACAGAGTGAATACACGTTAAAAAAACAAGAGGGAGCGAATTTAACATGTCTAACGTAAAAGGAAAAGTGGTTATGATTACCGGCGCAAGCAGCGGAATTGGGGAGGCAACGGCCCGTGTGTTAGCAGAGCAGGGTGCACATGTTGTCATTGGCGCAAGACGTCTGGAGCGTCTGGAAGCACTGGCGACTGCTATTCGTTCGGAGGGTGGTTCGGTCGAGTATCAATCGCTTGATGTTACAGAACTGGAAGAGATGAAAGCGATCGTGGAGTTAGCGCTTACTCGTTTTGGACGTCTGGACGTTATTTTAAATAATGCCGGAGTTATGCCGCTTTCTCCCCTAGAGTCATTAAAAGTGGATGAGTGGAACCGGATGATTGATGTTAACATTCGTGGTGTTCTGCACGGTATTGCAGCTGGGTTACCAGTCATGAAAAAGCAGGGGTTCGGTCAGTTTATTAATATCGCCTCAATTGGAGCTTACGCTGTGTCACCCACCGCAGCGGTATATTGTGCAACAAAATACGCAGTCCGTGCGATCTCGGAGGGTCTGCGGCAGGAAGTAGGCGGTGACATCCGTGTAACCCTCGTATCTCCTGGTGTGACTGAATCGGAACTGGCCGAATCCATCACTGATGATGAAGCACGCGAGCTAATGAAAGATTATCGAAGCATATCCATCCCGGCTTCTGCTATTGCCCAAAGTATCTTGTATGCCATCAGCCAGCCAGCCGAGGTGGATGTAAATGAAATCGTAGTGCGACCGACGGCAAGCATGGCTTAGATCGGGGTAATAGACTTAAATGATGTTCCCAACCATTTATTCGGGTTGGGTTTCTTTTTGTATTCTGAAATGGAACTCGCCCAGGTTGCAATATGGTATAGTAATGATCAAAGTAGTGTAGTGTACCAGAGAGAGGGGAATCATGCTTTGACGCTGCAACAGTTAAAATATGTGATTGAGGTCGCCACCCGTGGCTCGATGAATGAGGCAGCCAAACGGCTGTTTATTTCTCAGCCCAGTCTGTCGAATGCCATCCGGGACCTGGAGCAGGAACTGCGTATTACTATTTTTGAGCGTACGAATAAAGGAATTACATTGTCCAAGGAAGGCGTCGAATTTCTGAGTTATGCGCGTCAGGTGGTGGAACAGGCGGAATTGCTGGAGAACCGTTACTTGAATGCGAAGCCGTCCCCACAGCATTTCTCCGTCTCCACACAGCACTATGCTTTTGCCGTGAATGCCTTTGTGAAGCTTGTGCAGCAATATGGACAGGATGAGTATGAATTGGCCTTGCGGGAAACGAAGACGTATGAGATTATCCAGGATGTAAAAAGTCTGCGCAGTGAAATCGGCATTCTTTATCTGAACGAATTTAATGCCAAGGTTATTAATAAGCTGCTCAAGGATGCGGGTCTGGTGTTTAACAGTTTGTTTATCGCCAAGCCGCATATCTTCATTAGTGTGCAAAATCCGCTCGCGAAGCAGGAGTCGGTTGCCATTGAACAGCTTCAGGATTATCCGTACCTCTCCTTTGACCAGGGAGAATATAACTCCTTTCATTTTTCCGAGGAGATTCTCAGCACACTTTCTCATCCCAAAAGCATACAGGTTAATGACCGGGCAACGCTGTTTAATCTGCTGATCGGTTTGAACGGATATACCATCTCCACAGGTGTGCTTAGTGCTGACCTGAATGGGAACGAGATTATCCCTGTCCCGCTGGAGTGTGAGGAGTCCATTAATGTCGGCTGGATCAGCCATAAAAATGCTTCGCTTTCCAATCTGGGCATGGAGTATATTGAGGCCCTGCAAGAGGCCATTCAATCATAAATGGATCAAATATATCATTTTGCGTAAAAGTACGAAGGGAGAACAGTTATTGCGAGTTTTATACCGAAATAAAAGTGAGCAGCATGAATTGACGATATATGACACATCCAGGCTTTATGGGGAAAAGGGCCGATTTCGCGTACTGGAGTTCTCAAACGCAGCTGTTCAGGGAGCAATGGATCTGGACGAACCCTCCCGCATGGTGCTGGAGTATCCGAGAGCGATGGTTCACCTGATGGAACGAAATCATCCCGATTACGAATCGGTTTTTGTGATAGGACACGGCATTGGAACTTTATCGACTTACCTGTCTAACCGTCAATTAAAAGTCGCCGAACTCGATGCGGAAGTCGTTGAGCTGAGCCGAACTTTTTTTGGATATAGTGGAGGTGAGGTACTGATTGGTGACGGTCGTGAACGATTGCAGCTGGAAGCCCTTGGATCATACGATTATATAATTGTGGATGCTTTTACGGCTACGGGCACACCTTCACAGTTTACATCCAGTACCTTTTTTGCGATGGTGAAAGAAAGGCTGCGGGCTGGTGGAGCGGTACTGTTAAATGTATTCGGGCGTGCGGGCAACGACAGACTTGTGAATGCAATTCACACCACGTTACAGGAGCAATTCACGTACACACGTTCATTCGCTCTGCCCACCGCAACCGAAGCTGTGGATGAGGTTCAGAATCGTATCCTTGTCGGGAGTGACAGACCAGTTTTAGCTCAAACGCGTCATATGGCAGGTTTTGTAGAACAGCAGCCTGAAGCTGGGTATGTTATTGTGGATTAGTTGAAACGGATGTTAAAAAGCGATTCTGATACCAGTCTAAAAAAGTACCATTTCATGTGAGTAATTGTCATCAAATCGTCAATCTTCCGATTTATTTTTCTTAACTTCATAAACTATTTATTTTTTCTTAACAAATTTCGTATAAAATAGAAGGAATATGCCTTGTCATGAAAAACCGGGGGAAGCAATAATGATCGCAGAGAATAAAACATCCAGAGTAAGAAGAAAAGTAAGGGAGATCAAAAAAATCAGCCTTACCGCTCTGTTGAGTGGATTGGTCACCATTGCCGTTTTGATGACATTGACCATCATGTTTATTTCATCTTATACATCCCAGAAGCAATCGCTGATTGATAAAACGCTCTCACTTAATTATTCGAGTGCAGTGCAGGTGAGCCAAACGCTGGATTCGTTGTTTCAATCCATGCAGGGTAGTTTGAAATATTCTGCCGACTATTTTCGTGATATGGACTATTCAGACACCAATAAACTGGGCTCCACACTGAATTTGATTCGTAACAGCAGTAATTATTTCAATGCAGTTACTCTGGTCGATGCATCAGGAATCATTCGAGGCTCTTCGCCTTATTCGGAGAAAAGTCTGGGTCAGCCTATAACTTCCGATGCAGCCAAAAAAGCGTTTCAATCCAGAGAATCCTACATCTCCGAAGCGTACCGCGGACCTTATTCGAAACGAAGAATCGTTTTTGTGAGTGAACCGATCTTCAGTCAATCTGGTGAATTTAAAGGTTTGGTTAGCGGGGGAATCTATCTACAGGAAAACAACGTCTTGAATCTGTCATTTGGCAGTCAGTTGAAGACGAGTAATGGTTCTTATTTTTTCATTGTGGATGCCAAGGGAACACTGTTATTTCACCCAGACACGCAACGAATCGGTGAAAATATATCCAAAAACAAGGTTGTGCAGAAGTTGCTAAACGACCAGACGGGGAAGGAACAATATAAAAATCTGGCTGGTGTGGATTCACTTGCAGGTTATTACAAGGTGCCGACAACAGATTGGGGAGTTGTCGTTGTATCTCCCGCGCAGATCGTATACGATCAGTTGAATCAACATATTCGCATGCTGCTGCTGTACACCTCTGTCCCGTTTATCATCCTGACGCTTATTGTCATCCGCGTAGCGCGGAAGCTGGCCAGTCCGTTTGTTTACCTTGCGGATTTGGTTAACCAGGTGAATCAGGGCAAAGTGGACCTGCCGGTAATGAAGCCGCATTGGAACAGGGAAGCTGACTTGTTGACGCGCACCGTGCTGAGTGCTTTGGCCAACTTTCGAAGGCAAACAGACCAGCTTACCTATGACGCCAGAACGGATGTATTGACCGGAATGACCAATCGAAGAACGTTTGAAGAAGTCATTGAGCAATGGATTGAAGAAGAAGTTCCTTTTTCCATCGTGGTGCTGGATATTGACCGTTTCAAATCCATAAACGATACGTATGGGCATCACGCAGGCGATCAGGTTCTGAAGCATATCGCGAACATTATCAAGTTGTCGGTTCGTACGCAGGATATATGCTCCCGATTTGGCGGCGAGGAATTTGTCGTGTTATTGAGACATACTGAATCCAAAAAAGCGTATCAGATTGCCGAGCATATCCGTGTATCCGTAGAGGAAAGCGTACTGCCCATTGATCGTTCCGTAACCATCTCAGCAGGTGTTGCCGAGTATCCGTTGCATTCTACAACTGCGACAGAGTTGTTTCATTTGGCGGATAATGCGTTATACCAAGCAAAGGAAGAAGGGCGCAATCGTACCGTTACGATTCAAACTGTTATGAAATAAAGAGGTTTACGTGTCTTCTATATGAAATAAAAAGAAGCTAATCCCGTCTGAGGAAGGGATTAGCTTCTTTGGTCTTTTGTTCAGACCTCTTGTGATCTGGCCAACACCTCATTGGTATACTGTTCTCCCCAGTCACGCATGCTGTAGATAATGGGACGCAGGGTTTCGCCAAATGGGGTAAGAGAGTATTCCACTTTAGGCGGAACCTGAGGATATATTTCCCTGTGTACAATTCCGCTGCTCTCCAGCTCTCTTAGTTGGAGAGTAAGCATTCGCTGGGTGATGTCAGGGAATAATTTTCTGAGCTCATTAAATCTTAATGAACCAGAGAACAAGTGATATAGAATGGCGCCTTTCCATTTGCCTCCGATGACACTAAGGGTTACTTCTACGGAACAGCCATAAGGCGCGGGACATGCGTCGGTCGAAATCTTTTTCAATATAGGTGCACCTCCAGTCGTGGTGGTTAGTCATGGTATCGAATAGAATACTACATTCCATAAATGTACGTATGGTTATCTACGAGCATATCACTTCTCATGCAGATTATAAACCCCTATACACCGAGGTGATGTTAAGAACAAAGAACCCCGGTTTCATTTTCCGAAACGTCGAGGTTCTGATGACTGAAATAGTTTAGTTATATCAAGGCGTCCAAGGAGTATGCTCCTGCACCAGCAAGTGCAACACCGATTAATGATCCGAGCATAACCAGATTGTATTCAAATCCACCGTTCATATTCCAAAGTCCCTTATCTGCATGGACTTTTGCTATAGCAACGAGCAACAAGATGACGAGCAAAATGGCCCCAACAATAGTCCATAGACCTACCCCAAAAAGAAATCCGCCGATTAATTCGATAAGCCCCCCGCTGACGGCCATAACTCGTGCAGGCTTCAGACCCATCGCTCCAAAAAATTCGGCTGTTCCTGATAACCCCTCTCCGCCAAACCAGCCAAACAGTTTCTTGCATGCATGACCCATCATTATGAAACCAATAACAAGTCGAATGATAAGTAATCCGGTGTCCAGCATTGTGTTATTTCCTCTTCTCTGGATTATATAAATGGTGGAACCTATATTGTATTCGTAGTTGCGTCAGATCAGTGAAGCTAGGATGGTATCACATAACGCCATGGTTCCGATATTATCCTTGCCGCTGGAATGTGGAACAGACTTGTTCTTGCAGCATTCCATGAAATGAGCCATCTCGCCTACGAAACCACGCAGATAAAGGTCTCGATAAGCGCCTGACATGGGTGAACCGGAAGGGGTATACACCGTGTCTCGTTCCTCAAGAGATTTCCAAGGGAGGCTATTCCCTGTACGAGAATGATGAATTGTAAGTGTATTAATCTCATCCGCAGACGCAAATCCGTCGTCAAAGGTGACCAGTACACTTTCGCTTTCCCGTGACCATGCGCTCATACCAGCAAAGTACGCACTGCCAACCACACCCTGCTCGAATTTCAGGGAAATGCTCTGGTTAATATGTTCTCCGTTCTTAACCGTAGTGCCTGTGACCTGCACGGCTTCCCCAAATAGAAAGCGCATCAGATCGACCATATGAATGGCAGCAAGCTTCATGAATTGTTCCTCATCTTTGCAGAACGGTGTGCTGTCTACAGCGAATTTCATTTGGAAAGAACGTACTTTACCCATTGATCCGCCCTCAATCAGTTCCTTGAGCTTCATGTAGACTGGAGCATAACGTTTCATGAATCCAACCATGACGAACACACCTGCCTTCTCGGCAGCTTCGGCTACAGCAGCAGCTTCATCAGCATTCCATCCGAGAGGTTTATCTACATATACATTTTTGCCAGCCTGAATACATTCAAGGACAAGGGCTGTCTGGTCTTGTGGTTGCGCCACAACAACGATGCCATCACAGTCTTCATTCTGCAACATCCGTTGTGCATTGTCATACGCTTTTCCTTTGCTGCCAAAACGCGTGAGGGCTGCTTCGGATCGCTCAATACTGCGAGTAGTGATGGCCTGAATTTCTGCTCCGGCTTCAACAGCAGACGGGTATATATTCGTGGATGCATGGAATCCAGCACCGATAAAACATAGTTTGACTTGACTCAAGAGGATCTCTCCCTTTATTCATAATTAGCAGAAATTAGATGGTGTAGCTCAAATGCTTCAGCATCTGTCCGGCTATAGTGTTGTTAACGGTTTGAGGAACCGGCTGAGGCCCAAGTACGAGATGTTGACGTTGCTGCACCAGATAGAGCAGGGAAGCCGCTTGCAGGGACAAGCCCAGATCCATCGTTTCAACGGGGTTGCCGCTGCCGCCAGCCAGGTTCAGCATCTCGCCCTGGGTAAGCAGCATAAGTCGACGTCCGTTAGATAGTGTGAACTGTTCGATGTCCGCTGTCAGTTGTTCCGTATGTTTCGCATCCTGGCGGAGATGTTCCAAATCCATTTCCCATGAGAAATGTCCGGCATTGGCGAGAATCGTTCCATCATTCATTTGGTTAAAATGTTCCTTTAAAATGGCATTGGGACGTCCGGTGACGGTAATGAATACTTGGGCAAATGCGAATGTATCCTCCAATCGTGCCACTCTGAACCCATCCAGAGCCGCTTCCAGGCCCGCGATCGGATCAGCTTCAACAACGACGACCTGGCTGCCCAGATTACGCAAATATCTGGCAATGCCTCGTCCGCAGGTTCCATAACCAACGATGACGAAGCGCCGGGTAGGCAAAATCAGGTTCGTGGTACGCATGAAGCCTTCAATAATGGTCTGTCCGACACCGTGTTCATTTTCCATGATTCGTTTGAGTGGACTGTCATTAATGACAATGATCGGAAAAGGAATATTCTCTCCTGTCTCTTCACGCAGCAGATTGGCCCCCGTCGTCGTTTCCTCCGTACCCCCAATCAGAGAGTTATTGTCATAATGTTGGATGAGGGTGCGCGCCAGATCAGCTCCATTATCCATGAGCAGATGGGGGTGGTGCTGGAGTACACTATGGATATTTTGCAGGTGCTGATTGCGCCTGTCTGCACGTTGGCCATAAACGATGATGCCTTCTTCTTGCAGGGCTGCAGCGACGGTGTCTTTCGTTGTGCCAGGGCTGCCAGTCAATACAACCTTGGCTCCACCGGCCTGAAGTGTTCGGCATAGAACAGCAGTTTTGGGCTCTACATGAATACAGATACCGATGGTTAAACCAGCAAAAGGCAACTCTTTGGCAAACTGGGATTTTAATTCGCCAAGCAGGGGCATATGCAATTCGGTCCAGTGAATGCTTCGTTTTCCTTGTTCAATACTCTCGTGTGTTGAGTTGAGAATCATACAAAACTCCCTTTCTGTGCAAGGTAGAGCGTATCCCGAAGGACGCTTGGTCAGCTTCTTATCTACCATAGGGAGTTTAAATGCGCTAAAAAAGGACATATGTCCTTTTTGTTTAAAGTTACAAAAAAATAGTTGCAATCATATTTTAGAGCATGTATACTCTTAATTACGGTAAAACTAGCAATTGCTTGACCGAAATGCTTTTCATCCATGATGAGAAGATACATATCATGCGGTCGTGGCGGAATTGGCAGACGCGCACGGTTCAGGTCCGTGTGGGCTAACCCCCGTGGAGGTTCGAGTCCTCTCGACCGCATCACTTTTATAAAGAAGCTCTTGAATTGTCCTCGTGACGGTTCAGGAGCTTCTTTTATTTTGAGATTTACAAGGTGTTCTACAACATAATTCCAAGGAGATAGCGATAACACTTATTGGAATGAGCATTAAAAGCAACAGCGGCCTGGCTAGGTCTTTCGCATCCAGGTCCTTTGCTGTTGCTTATATGGGATTGTTCTTTCACTTTTCGATATTGTTTATTGAAATGGCAGAGGGTTGCTTTTTTTTCAGTAGCCTATGGATTCGTATTAAAGTCGACTGGCACAATGCCTTCAGCTTTCCACACTGTGCCTCTCTTCTCATACTCAAACAACTTTTCTACGGAATTCGCGACTTGGGGTCCTAATTCACGGTCGACCAAATACAAGGCCACGTCAAGTCCCGAAGTCACGCCTCCCCCGCTCACGAAACGAGGACTATCTTCAACGACTCTTGCCTCAATCGGAATTGCACCGAGAGCTCCTAACGCAGCCATGCCCATATGATTGGTAACAGCATGTCTATCTTTTAATAAACCTTCATTGCAGGCAGTAATGTACCTCCACATACGGTAGCCACAGTAATTTCCTTATTGTTAAAAGCTTGTTTTAACATATCCGGTAAGCCTGTCTTCATGGCTTGCCTTAATATATCCGGAATGGCATCTTCCGAATCTCCAGCGGGCTTGCCCGAAGCGCCAGGGACCAAAATAATTCCCGGGCGCTTCGGGTCTAATACGGTTTGCGCTTCGAGTGCAGGTCCGTTCAGACCACTCGGTACAGAACGTTTGCCTTCTGCGGATACCAATTCTACAGTAATTGCTCCTTTGGAGTACATTCCGGCAGCAGCGAATACTTCGTATGGCGCTAAAGCGTCCATTAAATCGAAACCATCGAATAATACGATTTGAACATGCGTACTTTTGTCTTTGAATGTATCATTACTTTCTTTTATTTTCGCACTTGCTGCAGGAGCAACTAGACAAAGAACCAGTGCAAAAGGCATAAGCAATCCCCATATTTTTTTCATCTTTATCCCTGTTCCTTTCGTATAGCTTAAGGCAAAAAACGGAATTGAATCCGTTTGCTTTAAGCGATTTTTTGGAGTTCTTTTTTTAGCAGTCCCGGCGCCATGACGTTAGCAGATCTTTAAGCCTGTGTCATCCTCCTTCATCCGTTTTTGCGTAGAACGACCCCTCACTCAACTTATTTGCCGTCCGTGTCCGCAAGAAGGATCATAACAAACGTGTATCTCAAACGACGTTGTAAAAAAGTCACAAAACAATAAATAATTCATCACAAATCAGGGGGACCGTTCGTTTCTTGAGGAAAGATGATAATCTGCATCGGCATTTTTTGCGGCCATTACTTTATTTCATTAAAAAAACAGCTTTAGGCACGTGGTCGGACCCGTGTCAATTCTGGGGGAGAGTTTATTTGTTTGCTATAGTACGTTTTTTAATATGTTTGTTAGATGGAATGGGGCGCTCTAATGTAGTTGACCATAGTCTAATTAGACTATATAATATTTTTTAGTCTAATTAGACCATAACAGTAATGTAAAGGAATGAAGACTAGAATGATAAAGTCATTTTTAATGTTGGGTCAGTCTAATATGGCCGGCCGTGGATTATTGCAGGATGTCGATCCTATCTATAATGAAAAAATAAAAATGCTGCGCAATGGACAGTGGCAGATGATGACAGAGCCAATTAATTACGACCGTCCGGTTTCCGGTGTGAGCCTGGCGGCATCCTTTGCCGATGCCTGGTCGAAAGCGAATCCTGAGGAAGAAATTGGTTTGATTCCTTGTGCGGAAGGCGGTAGTTCTTTGGATGACTGGCATCCGGAACGTATTCTGTTTCAGCATGCGTTATCCGAAGCCCGCTTCGCCCTGCGGTCCAGTCAAATCTGCGGAATCCTTTGGCACCAGGGTGAGAGTGACAGTTATCGTTCGCTGCATGAAACCTATTACGAGAAATTAACCCATATTATCGAGACCCTAAGAAACGAATTGCATCTTCATGAGGTGCCGTTGATCATTGGCGGACTTGGTGATTTCCTTGGGAAGACCGGTTTTGGACAGCAAGCGACAGAGTATCGACAGGTCAATGAACAATTGCAGCACTTCGCTAACGAACAGCACAATTGTTATTTTGTCACAGCGGCAGATTTGACGGCGAATCCGGATGGCATTCATATAGACGCGGTATCGCAACGTAAATTCGGCTACCGTTATTTCGAGGCTTTTTCGAAAAGATGTCATATCATGAAACCCATCCCTGGGGAGAAGCAGTCACTGAATGTGGAGCGCGAGTATTCGAAAACAGAACAGATTTACCTTCATAGCATGGATTTGGCTTCGGGTAAAATCACGTACGCAGAATTCGAGGCGCAAATGGCGAAGGTGATGCAGCCTTGATCCCTTTGCTCATTCTTGGACTGCTCATCCAAAACCCCGGCGCTCACGGCTATGAGCTGCTGTCCTTAATGGAAAAACGCCATTATAAATACATTGTAAACTTCACCAAAGGCTCGTTTTATTACAATCTGCAGCAGCTCGAAGAAAAGGGGTGGATAGAACAGATTCAGCAGAATCCTTTAACCGGTGGACGCGAAATTCGGAACTTTAAAATCACCGAATCGGGAATGGCTGAATTCGAAGAATTAATGGTCAAATACGGCACCAAATCGGAATATGTGAACCTGCAATTTTATGGGGCGCTGCTTTTTGCCGATGAATACGACAAAAACAAATTGCAGGAACTGATTCAATCACAGATAGACCAGACGAAAACCCGAATCGCCCTCCTTGATGAGTACCTGTCTGACACACAAGAACTTCCAGGGGCAATCAATTACTACCGCCGCATGAACGAAAATTCCCGTTCCCATCACTTGGTTAACTTAGCGTGGTTTGAACAATTGAGAGCGGATATAGAAGGACATAATGCATAATAAAAAACAGCTAATAGGATACCATCTCAAGCTTTTGAAAGTGTATGCCAACCCCCGTGGTTGTTCGGGAACTCTTGAGTGCAACGAAAAAAAGGCTCGCGAAATTGCTCTTAAGGCAAATCGCGAGCTTTTTTGTTTGGTTTATTGAATATGAAATGCTGCACACATAGGCCTGCAATCGCTCCGACAATACCAAAAAGCCCAACACTGGCCATGACTTCATTTGCCTGAAAGCGGAATAAAAAAGCGATGCCGCTCCCCAATGTCGTTCCTGCGAGAAATCCGAGAGAGATCCCTGTTTCTTTGGCTAATTTCATAGGTTCACCTGCTTCGAAATGTGAGTTTAGGATTTGCAAATGTTTGAAACAGGAGGTAAAGTGTGATCAGGAAAAAACTCACAGTTTCCTTCCTTTTTTCATTTTGTGGTTTTATCCGTATTATTATGCATGACATTCTTAAGGGAGGTTGAGGCGAATGAATATGAACGAGCGAATTGCCGCATGGAACGAAGAAGCTCAGAAATGTACTTGTGGGCATGAACACCGTTTGGTGCAAATGCGGGTGTATTTGGAGCATGGGGCGATTCAGCGGTTATCTGGCTATTTGTCGGAGCAAGGGTACAGACATGTGACCGTTGTATATGATAGAAATACGGGTCCGGCAGCGGGTTACGAAGTGGTAAAGAACATTCGGGAAGCAGGCGTTCATGTGGATGAGATATGCATGCCAGGGAACAAAGCGGGGGACGTTATTGCTGATGAGGCGGCAATTGTGCAAGTCTTGCTTGGTGTAAAACAGGAAAGCCAGGCCATTATTGCTGCGGGTTCAGGAACCATTCATGATCTGGTGCGATTCGTTTGCTCCAAAATGAACAAGCCGTTTCTGTCTGTACCCACAGCGGCTTCGGTCGACGGATTTACTTCGGCAGGTGCACCTCTTATTGTAAGCAGCGTCAAGCAGACGATCCAGGCGGTACCACCTGAAGCCATTTTTGCCGATATTAATATATTGGAGCAAGCCCCCCAAGAAATGAATGCAGCCGGATTTGGAGACATGCTTGGCAAATATACATCACTGGCAGACTGGATGGTTTCCAGGGATCTTGGCGGCGAACCGTTCTGCCCCGTTGCTTATCGCATGACGGAAGAAGCGTTGAGGAACTGTGTCGATCATGTGCAGGAGATCGCCGAAGGACGGGCTGACGGGGTGACTGAATTGATGGATGCGCTGATCGTTTCAGGCATTTCCATGCTCATTATTGATCATTCTCGTCCTGCATCCGGTGGTGAACATCATCTCTCCCATCGATGGGAGATGGATCTGATGGAAGCGGGTCACCGACCCGTTCTGCATGGTGCCAAGGTGGGCGTGGCCTGTTCCCTGCTTACCGTAAAATACAAAGATCTTGCACAAAAATCCGATGAGCCGGCTTTCCGCATTTACAATTATCTGCCGGATGCATCTCAGCTTACAGCATGGCTAGGACGCGTAGGAGGCCCTACTACAACAGAACAACTAGGTGTAACCGCAGAGATGGTTGAGCATGCTTGGACCACAGCACATTTGCTTCGCGATCGGTATACAGGATTGAAATACATCAATGAGGTTCTTCATGCGGGTTTAAAATAAAGTTAAAATCATAGGGACGAATTCCATGTTACGCTCTTTGTTGTACGTACAAATTATGGGTGGTTCTGTATCATGTATAAGACAAGTTTAGTTTGTTCGGAGAGCTGGGTTTATGATGCGAGATTCTAAGTAGCATATCGTGACGAATGGTCAATCTCTTGTTATACAAGGCATTCAATGGATTAGGGCAATCGTTGTACAAGCTGAAATAGAGGATCGTTTTCAGCCTTTTCCTTTTGGGGAAGAGGTTTTTCTCGTTTGCAGGCAGAGTATTTAAACAACTTGTTCGTACAAATATCTCATAAAGATGAAGCATGTTAGAAAGGCTCTGTCTTTCCCTTGGGAATGGACAGAGCCTTTTGGTTGTTCGCTCATGTAGTTAGTTATTGTGACGATCTTTCAAGATGACATCTGCGAACAAAATAGTTTTCGGGATGCGGAAAAATTGTTCCGCTTGTTCCTGAAACGTTGCGGAAGGCAGCGTTCCCTGATGCAGCCATTTGCGGAAAGTGCCGGGGTGAACCCCGATCCAGTGGCTGACATCTGTCACCGACAAATCATGGACCATACACAAGCCTGTCAGAATACGGTTGCTAACCGGAGAACGGGTCACCGTACGCTTCATGAAACGGGAAGGCTCGGGCTGACAAATGACCGGGCTTTGACGAACCACTTCTTCATTGAAAAGAATGTGGCGCGGGTAGCCAAGCAGTTGACATGCCTTGTCCAAATTGGTACTGCCGGGTATCCGTCCTTCATACACCCACGCACTGACACTGCGTGAAGAGATGGATAGGTCTTCGGCGAGCTGGGACAACTTGATATCATTGGCCATCAGCACGGCTAGAAGAACACGGTTACGGATTTGACAGCGTGTCGGCTTTCGGAATCGTTTGACACGGACGCCTTTCCCCAAATATTTACGGTTGATCAGAGACCACGCCTGGATGGAATGTTGTTCTGGTTGATTAGGCATATTTCCTCCGATTTTTTTAACCAAATACTACAATAAGTACGGGGGTACTTTCAAGTGCCGGGTGTACCTGATTCAAACAAGCTGGTGCGCGAATCCGCTGCAAAGGAGGAGTTATGAACTAGACTAAACGAAATTCACATCCTAGTATATTCCTAGATTACAATGATTCACTAAATTTAAGGGATCAAATAGATGATGAACAAAAATAAATTAAGTCTAATTACCTATGAATAGGACTATAGTACTTTTCTGCAATTTTTGTTGATATGATGCGGTTTATTTCCCTGTTTTACCCATAAAAAATTCATTTTTGTTAATGGGATAATATTACAATATGCACAAATCTGAAATTAGAAATCCGCGAGTTCAGTCTGATATATGTCCTGTCAAAATCTCTTACTATTGCATAACTTGTATGGAGACAAATGAGAGAAGAGGTGAGTAACGTGAATCCATCGGTAAGTACCTTTGCTGCCATTTCAGGGGCAATCATGACATTTGCTTTTGGTGGATGGGATCAGTTGCTTAGCCTGCTGGCGGTTGCAATGGCTGTGGATTACATTACGGGTCTCGCGGCAGCAGTAAGATCGGGGGACGGATTGAATAGTAATATCGGATTTTGGGGGCTTGCGCGCAAAGGTCTGATGCTGACAGTTATTCTGCTTGCCCACCGAATTGACATGCTGATGGGGACTGACATTATCAAAGGGGGAGCCATCTATTTCTATCTTGTGAATGAGCTTATATCCATTACCGAAAATTATGCCCGCATCGGGCTTCCGTTGCCAAACAAGCTCAGACAGGCTATAGCAGTGCTTAAGAAACAGGAAGATTTATCTGATCGGGAATGGCCCCAACCACAGCCGGATGCGGAGAATAAGAAGTCGGAAGAACAACCGGCCGGTGCGGATAAGAAAAAGCAGTCAGACCCGACTGAACAGGGGAATGACAAGCTTCAGTAGAAACCCGGGGCGAATAAAAGTAGCTCTAATTAAATTGTCGTTGAAGAGAACGTTTCCAAGTATCCTTTCGTAATAGAGGACGTTATGATATATTTTGGATACACGAAAATTCATTCCTACCAATTAATTATACTTAAATGAGGTGCTTGTCTAATGATTAAACATATTGTGCTGTTTAAAATGAAAGATCGTTCGCCTGAAAGTATTGAAGCGGCTGCCAATGTTCTTCGCAATCTGCAAGGGAAAATTGATGTTCTTATTTCGCTTGAAGTGGGTGTGGACGTGCTTCGTTCGGAGAGATCCTTCGACATTTCACTTACGGCGGAATTTGCATCTCTGGAGGATCTCCAGGCATACCAGGTGCATCCACTACATCAGGAAGTGATCCAATATATGAACCAAGTCAGAGAGCAGTCGATTGCGGTGGACTACGAAATCTAATCTGTTACTCATTTTATTTTGGTTAAAGGGGACTGTGCATGAGCGATTTAAGAGACGTTATGGAATTTTTATATATTTTTATCGTGTTTCTGATCGCTTGTCCTGTGATATTATTTTGGCTTAAGCGAAGAGGAAAACGGAACCGATAATTCAGTGAACGGGACGTGAACAGATTGTATTATGTAAACAGGGAACAAATTGCACGCCGGCTTGCTGCCATTCCGGATGTGGCCGAGGGCCTTCGTAGCGTGTCAAAAACCTGGGATGGCAGTCTCATGCTGGGTATGGTTCAGGAACGTTGTCTTCATCTGGCCATCGAGATTGTTACCGATGTGGGGAGTTACCTCATAGACGGCTTCATCATGCGTGATGCGAGCAGTTATGACGACATTATACAGATTAACCATGAAGAGAAGGTTTTTGATGATGCAACCTATGAGGTGCTTAGTCGCCTCGTATTGTTGCGCAAGCCGCTGGTACAGGACTATTACAACTGGGAACGTGCTGAACTGCACCCGCTGAGCAGTGACTTGTCAGACGTGCTTGAACGTTTTTCCGAACAGGTCAGTACCTATGTGGAAAAAGAACTCGGGCCATTCCAAACTGCACAGGCCGAGGGACAGAGCAAGGAATGAGGGGAAACAGCATGACGAGCGAATGGAAAGAAGATAGAGAAGGAAAACAAGAAACGAATGACACACCTTCCGGATTTCATCCGGTATATATGATTGAACTTTTATTTCAGGAACGTCCCGAAGTAGACCGTGCACGTTTGCAGGAGGCACTGAATCGTCATACCGGACAAGTCCGGCTTGACGTGAAACAAGGAAATGCAGAGCATACTCCTGAGATGCTGGTTTTCTACCATTTGAACCATAAAGTCTCTTTTCAGGAAGGTGACATTCCCGCACAGACTTGTATGCTTCCGGTTACTGAAATTGCAGATCGTGCCCGTTTTGGAGGGGCTTTGCAGCAAGCCTGGCATTGGCCAGAAGCAGGACAAGCTATGAAAACGATCCAATATTCCATCCGGCTTCATGATATGTTCACGGCTGCCATGCCACGCAAACAGCGGCTTGAATTGTTCCAAAAGACGATTCAGGCGGTCATGGAAGTGTTGCCTTGTGAGGCGTTGTATTGGTATGGCAGTGACAAATTGGTTGAACCGGAAGCCTATATGCAGTCACAGGAACGTGAAGAACATCTCTATGCTGCGATGAATGTGCGTATGTACCAGGCGGGAGGCACTGAGGAACAGCGTCAGCTTGTTATGGACACGGTTGGTCTGTCAGCGCTGGGTGTGCCTGATGTTCAGTGTCATTTCATTGGGCTTGATCCAGATACGGTAGCCCAGACATTATTGGGTGCGGCATATTACATATTTGATCAGGGGGATGTTCTGCAGGACGGACAGACGCTGGGATCTTCCGGCGGACGTCGTTGGCGTTGTGAGCATCAAGCGGCACTGATTGCACCAGGACGATATGTGATTGATCTGGACCCGGGAGAAGAACATACCGCTGCTCCTCTTGAGCCAGCCCGGCAAACCTAGGGTTATTATGCTGTCGTCAGAAGGTGCGGATAAGGAGCCTAGAATTTTTTTTGCTACCCGGAGTGTCAGGTCAAGCCCTTGCTGCTTATACTGCATCAACAGAGTAGGCATTCGCCCGGATTGACGAGCAACAGAGTGTGTTGCTTGGTTAATCGGTACTTCATTAAGGTAAAGGGAGAGATGTGACGTGAAGGATTCAAACAAAAGTTTGTTGTGGGGCGCATTAATCGGTTCAGTTGTAGGTTCGGTGACAGCTCTGTTGCTGGCGCCAAAATCCGGACGTGAGTTGCGTCAGGACATTTCGGAAGGTGCACGCCAGGTGAGTGAGAAAGGTCAGGAACTGGCCAGCAAGGTGGGCGAACAAAGCTCACAGATCGTATCCAAAGTAAAAGAGACGGCAGATGTGGTCATCCAGGATATCCAATCCTGGCGCAATTGCGCTGAAGGGAAAGAAGTGCGCGTATCTGCAGTCATCAGTGATACCGATTCTTCCATTAATTCAGATGCATCGAATGAGTCGGGTATTGAAGTTGTCGCAAAGCTTCCTGTGGATGATTCCAAAGATAACATCTAAAGCAAAGCTTGAAGCGAGCAGGCTTTCCTCCATCTGGGAGGGGAGCCTGCTTTGTTGTGTGTGGTAGCGTGAAACTGCTTGCAAGGCATTTTTGTTTGAACCCTGTGATGAAATCGGGTAAGATGTAGGTACCTTTTTGCCGGAAAGTTCATACGGTAGGAAGAAAGCTCTGGAAACCAATCGTTATCAGAACCAATTCAATAAAGAAGGAAGCGGTGTGTTCGTGCAGCAAGCAATCGCTATATTAGACTCCGGTGTAGGGGGATTAACTGTCGCAAAGGAAGTCATGCGTCAACTCCCGCGGGAAAAGATCATCTATTTTGGAGATACTGCCCGGACACCGTACGGACCCCGTTCGTCCGAACAAGTTAAACAATTTACGGAACAAATCGTTGATTTCTTGATCCAGTTCAATCCGAAGGTTATTGTTATCGCCTGTAATACGGCTACTGCAGCAGCGCTCGACTATATTCGAGCCAAGGTGAATGTGCCTGTCATCGGTGTTATTCATCCAGGAGCGCGAGCAGCCATCACAGCCACACGCACAGGACGAATCGGTGTCATTGGCACCGTGGGAACGATTGGAAGTGGTGCGTATACGTCTGCACTCAAACAGTTGTCTCCCTATATTGATGTGGTCAGTCAGGCTTGTCCGGCACTTGTGCCGTTGGTGGAGCAAGGCGAATTCCGTTCCGAGCAAACGACAAGTACGGTGGAGCAATCTTTAGGCCAGATAAAACAGCAGCCGATTGATTGTCTCATTCTGGGTTGTACGCACTATCCTTTTCTCATGGATACCATTCAGGAGGTTATGGGACAGGAAGTGAAGCTGATCAGTTCGGCAGATGAAACGGCGAGGGAGATCAGCACGATTTTGTATGATAAACGAAAATTGGCCAGTGGGGATGAGACACCAGTTCATCAGTTTTTTTGCACAGGGGACCCACGCATGTTCCAGAATATTACTCGCCAATGGTTGGGAGAGCAAATCTCCAAGACGCCAGTTGTATGGCAGGTTACGAAATTATCATAGCTTCATCCTTAAATTCATTTTTTTTGGTGAGCCCGGAACTGTTAGCGTTCCGGGATTTTTTGATATCTCAGAACGTACAGGCTGCGGAGTTATGCTGGAATAATTCGCGCGATTCGTGTCACATGACGGACAACCCGATCCGCATA
Organism: Paenibacillus sp. NPDC056933; assembly: GCF_042674385.1. NCBI lineage: Bacteria > Bacillati > Bacillota > Bacilli > Caryophanales > Paenibacillaceae > Paenibacillus > Paenibacillus sp. NPDC056933. Next base: position 1,302,476 of record NZ_JBHUQN010000001.1, read on the forward strand.
CATATTATATACAATAAGTGCACACGTAAGAAAAGGACAGGAGATTACACCGTTTCCTACAGGGAAAGGAGAAGAACATGGAACTGCAATGGATTATTGTTCATCAGGGAGATACCTTGTCGCGTATTGCGGCAGCACACCATATGACCAAGGAGTTACTGGCTGCTCTCAACCCGGAAGCCGCGTCCCAGCCCTATTTGTTGTCAGGACAAATGCTGCGTATTACACCGGGAACCGGGCGCAGGTATGCAGTGCAGCCTGGGGAGAAGGCAGCCAGGATTGCATTGCGTTTTGGGCTGAGTGAAAAAGAATTGCGCGAAGCCAACCCTGAAATTGCGAACGTTTCGGACTGGTGCGGGCGATGTATTCATATTCCGGACTCCAATGGAAAAACTATTGTGAACATGCAAGGAGAGTATGGTTACCGTGAAATGTGCCGTGATATCCATCTGCTGGAAAAGAATTATTCTTTTATTGCTACAGGTTCGATTGGCACCAGTGTCATGGGTAAGGCATTGCCTTATTTGCGTATGGGCCAAGGTCCCCGACATATTCATGTCAACGCTTCGGTCCATGCCAATGAGTGGCTGACGACGGCAGTGCTGATGCGATTCGTTGAACAGTATGCGATAGCATATAGCACCCATACGCCATGGCATCGATTTCAGACAGAGCGTTGGATGCAAGAAACAACGTTGTGGGCAGTCCCCATGGTCAATCCGGATGGGGTTGAGCTGGTTCAGGAGGGTGTGGTTAACGAGCATCCCCATGCAGAGAAGTTGCTGGAATGGAATAGCGGGCGCTCTCATTTTACCCATTGGAAGGCCAATATACGCGGGGTAGACCTGAACGATCAGTTTCCGGCGCATTGGGAGGAAGAAGCGGCAAGAAGAGGGATAACATCACCAGGGCCAAGAGACTATGCAGGAACAGCCCCATTATCCGAACCGGAGGCGTTGGCTCTTGCACAGTGGACTGAACAGCACAACTTTGACGCTGTCGTTTCACTGCATAGTCAGGGACAGGAGATCTATTGGAACTACCGAGATTTGGAGCCCAAGGAGAGTGCGCCACTGTCTCGCAGGTTGGCAAGGGCGTCGGGGTACAAGGCAGTCAAGCTTGGGGGCAGTGATGCCGGATACAAGGATTGGTTTATACAGAAATTTCGAAAGCCGGGCTTCACGGTAGAAGTTGGGTTAGGCGTTAATCCACTCCCCGTTGAACAGTTCGATGACATCTGTGTGGAAGTCGGTATGCTGCTGGCTGAGTTGTTATCAGACGGTGAACAATAACCGCAGTCTTTAGTATATTGTTGATCTGTGTTTTTACATGATCTGGATGAGTAGAGATGAAACTTAATGCTGGTCCACTCGTATAACAGGAACGGGCGCTGTTACCGGCGTTCGTTTTTTGATCTGTACTTTGCAGCAGAGGTTCTTGATCACTCTGAATCGGGTAATGATGGGTATGAATAACGTTTATTGATCCATTACGGTGCATTTATAATACGGAGGGGTTCATATGAAGTGGAGAAGACTGCTGTCGTTCAAACGATGGACACAAGTATTCAAACGGCTGCCCCGTCTGTTGCGGGCTCCGCAAATCCCTTTGGGAGAAAAGCTGCTGTTCATCATCCCGGCGCTGCTTTACTGGGTGCTGCCTGACGTGATGCCGTTTATGCCTATAGATGATATTGGTGTGACGTTGTTGCTGATGAACTGGTTTGTGAGTCGTGCGGAGCGCAAGTATCCGGTGCTTACAGCGGGTGCGTCGTCTTGATCTGATGTAAAATGGGTGGTTTTAACATCGATTTTGCATCAATGTTATTGCGAAGCGCAGTAACTTTCTTTACAATAGATGCTGGAGTTTAGAAATGCTGAAATTGTTGGAACCAGCAATTACGATATAGGAGATGAATGGAATGAACTGCAAAATTACACGTAATGCCGCGAAAGTATTGAAGCTTGAGTTGGACAAGCCTGAGAACGAAGGTAAAAAACTGCGCGTTGTAATCACGCATGCACACGGTGATCATGCTCACTACGGACTCGATATCGATACACCTAAAGAAAATGATACGGTTGTATCTACCGATAAAGAGATTGACGTCATTCTTGAAAATGACCAGCCTTTGCTGGATGGCGTGAAAATTGATTACCTTTACTTCCCTGAAGAAGGATTCGTTATTACGAACCCATCCAAAGGCAACAACGGCGACCACTAAGGGAGCGAAGAGGGGAACTCATGGCTAACGATATCCGTGTATGCGAAAAATGTAATCATATCAGACTAAAATCGATTGTAGCCAAGTTGGAGAAAATGGCTCCGGATACGGAGATCAAGATTGGTTGCAAATCCTATTGCGGTCCTTGTGCAAAGCGTGCTTTTGTCTTCATCAACGGTCGGTATATCAGTGCTCCGTCGGAAGAAGAAGTGCTTGAAAAAGTCGCGAAATTCGTGAAGTAGGAAAAGGGAAAAGAGAGGCCATGGCCTCTCTTTTTTAGTTGTGGTTGGTAATGGCACAGGATTAAAAGGTGAAGCCCGGCATCATTTCAATAATTTCGAAGGTATGCTCTTGAAACACAATGGCAATGACCGTATCGCTTTTTTTCAAAAAATGAACATGCCCCATACGCTCTTCTTCCACCTCAACCCATCCGGCTTCGGATAACTTCTCAAAATAATCGGATGGTACATATAATCCCTGTTCTCCTCCGATATGTTTCAATTCATATGTAATGCCTGTTTTAAAGTTTGGATTGTCTGAATATGCCTTTAGGCTCATCTGCTTTGCATTCACGGGAACCGGGATCTCCTCATTAATGGAGGAGCTTGTATATCCCGTTATTTCATACGTCGCAGGTGTACAGCCGCTGCTAAATAGCAATAAAGGTAAAAGAATGGAAAGAATCAAATAGTTCTTCATACACATATCTCCTTGTGAAAAAGGTACTTATCAAATAAACGCAGTTAGACCGCAAAAGGTTATACACATCATTCATATTCATCTTTAAATTTTACATAGGAATATCAGAATAATCCGTCATTGTTTTAGCAAAAGAAGAATAAGGATGGCTGTCGTCAACCATCCTAAAGGGGTAACAGGAACATGATCCCAAGGAGGAATACTCATGCCGAAGCGTTATGATTCCAGTTTGCAAGCCGATACAACCGTATCCCAGGCGCAGAATGCAGTGAACAAACTTCATTTTGCCGTTTCTCAGGCAATGTCACATCCAACAGATCAAACCATTGAACAGGCAGAACGCCGTTTGGCGCATACCGAGCAGGCCATGCGTCAAGCCGAACGTTCGCTTGGAGGTCAGGGCGTTGAGTTGGCAGAAGAGATGTTCATTGAGGAGAAGAGAAGATTGAACTCGATCCAGAGTCAGAATGGGCAAGGGGATCAATAGGTGTTCCTGTCACATCGAACCCGCAGAGCAGCAGTGCTTTGCGGGTTATTCTTGTCTTTTTTGAACTAGTCCAGTGAAGTGGGTCCGCCCATATGGAATGTCATGTACCGCTTGAATTTCTGTGAGAAGGTTAATAGACCATAAGCAGGCAAATTTCACACAGGAGGTACAGAATGACAAAACATATTTCGGATTGTACGATTCTGAACAACGGCGTGACGATGCCGTGGCTGGGATTTGGAACCTATCGGGCAAAGGGCAAAGAAGTACAGCAAGCGGTGGAGACAGCATTGGAAGTTGGGTACAGGAGTATTGATACCGCTTCGATTTACGGAAATGAAGAAGAAGTTGGGCAAGCCATTGCGAGCAGTGGTATTGCCCGTAATGAACTGTTTGTGACTACCAAGCTGTGGAATGAGGATCAAGGGTTTGATTCGACCTTGAGAGCATTTGAGGCCAGTCAGAAGGCGCTTGGATTGAATGTGATTGATCTATACTTAATTCACTGGCCTGGCAGAGACCAGTATAAGGAGACGTGGAGAGCATTTGAACGTCTATATAGTGAAGGGAGCGTACGTGCCATTGGTGTAAGTAATTTTGAAGTACACCATCTGCGCGATATCATAGATGAAGGTGGAACGGTACCTGCGGTAAATCAGGTGGAACTGCATCCGGGTCTGATTCAACAGGAGCTGCAGGATTTCTGCGGGGAGCAGGGCATTCAGTTGGAGGCATGGAGCCCCATTATGAGAGGTAAACTGAACAAGGAATCGACTTTGAAAAGTCTGGCTCAGAAATACGGAAAAACGCCGGCACAGGTTATTCTGCGCTGGGATATCCAGAACCAGATTGTGACGATTCCAAAGTCGGTTACACCAGAGCGGATTCGGGAGAATGCAGACATTTTTGATTTTGAATTGACCCCGGATGAGCTGAAATTGATTGATGCGCTGGATTCGGATAAACGGACGGGACCGCATCCGGATCAGCTGTTCTGGGATTGAGCGTGCAGCTGTTCCGGTGACGGATCGTTCTTCGTGATATAAAATGAAAGCATAATCCTTTACACTAGGCCACTACGTGTGCAGAACAATCTTTCGATCGCCGTTATCCCCGGATTTTTGGAATTCCCTCTCTTCAAAGGGTAAAATCCAGTGATAAATGCGAACGCGCTGCTTCTCCAGATTTGTTCTGCCCTCTCCGTTATAGTGTAAATTATGAGTTCATCTTATGTGGATGGATTTAAAAAAGCAGCAGGATTAAGGGATAACCCTTGATCCTGCTGCTTTTGTGTTATTTGGATGAATCGGGTTGTGGAACCTCACAGCCGTCTTCGGTACATACTCCACTGCCATCTGCGTCAGTGGTGTTGGACTCCACCATGGTGAAAGGGGAGCGCTCGTCCCAAGCTTTCTGGATGGCATCAAGGAACACCTCATCCGGTTGAGCACCAGATACAGCGAACTTACGATCAAATACGAAGAACGGTACACCCTGGATACCTAACTGTGCGCCTTCTGCCTGATCGGCACGCACTTGGTCTGCGAATTGATTGCTTGACAACACTTCTGCTGCGGCATTGCGATCCAGACCCACTTCTTCAGCCAACTCGATCAGTACATCGGTATTGCCGACATGTTTGCCTTCTATGAAGATCGCTTGAAATAGCCGTTCGCTCAGCTCAAGCATTTTTCCTTGTGTTTCTGCCCAATGGGTGAGGCGGTGAGCAGAGAAGGAGTTGGTAGGAATCATCTCATCGATGTTGTATTCCAGTCCGGCCGTGCGAGCATTGGCATTCATCTGGGCATTCATGCCGCGTGCCTGCTCGACACTCATATTGTATTTGGCAGCCAGATATTCCGCGTTGGTTTTGCCGCTGTTCAGTTCAGCATTTGGATCGAGTTCAAAACTTTTAAACTGTAATTTCACATCATTGCGATGTGGGAATTGTGCCAATACATTCTCCAGACGACGTTTGCCAATATAACAGAAAGGACACATAAAGTCGGACCATATTTCAATATTCATCGATTAAAACCTCCATCATTTACAAACAAATGAAACCAGTACAGTTACAATTATATAGCGACTTTCCATCATTCGCAAGGTTGTGGTTATTACCAGCCTCCAAAAAAAGAAGTGCTGAAGCATTGCTCCGAATCACCATTGAAAGTAGCATATACGGAACGTCCTAAATAAAGTGGGACTTCTAACATATTCATATTTGGCATAGTCCATCCATCTATTTCTATAAATTTTTCTTCATAGTACTATAAAAGATATTACGGATGAAGCAACTGTTACTCGTGCAACTCTTTATTCCCATTTTATCGATAAGTATGATTTATTGGATGTCGTCATTAAAGAAACTGTAGTAGACAACACTATTAAAAGCTTAGATCATTTCGATAAAATTCACTAAAGAAACTTATGTAAACATTTTTCTTGCGTTAACTAATTTTCATGCAGAAACGATCAAAAATTCAAATTTAAACACCCAATGTAGAGGGAGCTATGAATCATTCAGCACAATAGTTAAACAAAAAATGAAAATAGATCTGGAAAACTTATTTTATTCTCTACTATTAAAACAACAGTCTATTCTTGATTCCGAAGCTTTAAAGGTGGGGGCAGTCCTATTAAGTTCTGGCATTTACGCAGCATCAGAAGATTGGATAAATAATGGGTCTTCTTCGGCAGAACAATATATTGAAAAAGCCTTGCCGTTTATAGTGACCGAAATAGATAATCTAAACAGCTCAACTTTGGCACCTTGAAAAATAGTCTAAATCCTCTAATCCAATAAGAGGAATAGAATTGAAAGTAATTTCTTCTGACGTATGTTAACTCTTAGTCATAGAATATTGCTTACCGAAAAAAGGAGCCACCTCTGTAGGTGACTCTTTTTTCTAACATCTATCCAATGCAACTGTTGCTGTATTATTGTTATCTGTGAGGCTTCTTAATCATTTCTACGCCGTCAAAGGAAAGGCTTTCAATCTCCGTTTCCTTTTTCAACATATATTTATCAAAAAACGCCTTTGTATACGAGGTAATAATGTTGCGCTGTTCCATCGCATCCCGGGTTCCTCTGGATGCTTTATCCGTAGTAGTAAACAAGGAATCAGAGAAGTCACCATGAGTCACATTATCAATTATGGCAAAGTAGGTGTCTTCGCTGTTGGATTCAAGAAGGAATGCATTCGTATTATAGGCAAGCACGGTGCTGAGTTGCATAAAGGGTTTCTTAAGGTCGCTATCCAGAGCACCTAGCATATTGCCGTCAAGATTTACAGCACCGACAAACCGATCATCGTCACGGCTAACAATTGCCGCTGTTGTTCCTCCAAAAGAATGTCCGAACACACCCATACCAATTTCAAGCTGCAATCTGCCTTTAAACATGGATTCAATATCACCTGTATTCATTTTGTACAGATTATCTGCGACATAACTAATATCCTCTCTTTGTAAAACGGCATATTTTGCAAACTTCACTGCTTCAGGCGCCGAAGTCAATTTGCGAGAAATCTTTATTGCTTCTTCTTCCTCGAGCTTCTCTGTTACAATTTGAGGCGGAGTTAGGGCGGCCGCTTCCATTCCGTATTTCGTTAAATCGTCCATAAACTCCTCTGACATACCAACAGTTCGTCCATCCTTGAGTTTGTACACACCACTTTCGGCATGGCCGATCGATACTACAATATAGCCGGCGCTTGCCAGGTCTTGAGAGAACAAAGTGCCTTGCTGTGGGTAAGCGCCTGCGCCATGAACAAAGAATAAAACCGGATATTGTTTCTCCTTTTCAGACAAGGCCAGATCGTCGTAAGACCATGTCTTAAAATTGGAGTCAAAAAGCTGCTCATCCCCCGCTGTACCCCCTAGCCTAACCAGAAGCTTATCTCTCAGTGAATGAAACTCAGGAAATGCATATTCTGCCGTTGACTTGCCTTCACTGCTGTCGGACGGATAGAAAAAAAACGCCGTCAGTTCCCTTTCTGAATTATCTGATGCTTTGTACTTGAAGTCCATCTGTGTACGCCCAACCGTATAACTTCCGATCGGTTTCGGAAATTCATTCTGTGCGGAAGTTTCGCTATTTTCCGATTTCGGAATTTCCTCCTGTATGGAAGTTCCGCTATTTTTGCCGCAGGCGGAGAGCGTGGTCAGTGCGATAACAATTGCCAGAATCGTAGTCAGTCGTTTTTTCATTATTTTTCCTCCAATTTTTATTCATGCATTCATCATAAATGGAGGAGGAAAATAAAAAATCGTACAAAAGGGCAAGCCCCAAAGGTACGATCGGGCAAATCTATAAAATGTTCGATCATAAATGCAGGATTCCACGCTCTGCCGCGACAGCGACGGCCTGCGACCTCGAATCTACACCCAATTTATTGTATATACTAGTTAAATGAGTCTTTACTGTACGTTCGGATATTCCCATATCGAAGCCGATCTCTTTACTTCGAGATCCACGGGCAATCGCTTGAAGCACGATCAGCTCTTTTTCTGTAAGAGATGTCTTTGCCGAGGATGACTCTTTCGCCTTTCCTAACATCTTGTTAGCAAATACTTTCTCGGTGATCTCCGGAAGTAGCAACGTTTCCCCCCTCAGCGCTGCATCAATTGAGCGAAATATCATCTCCCTTCCCGTGTCCTTAAGCAAATACCCTTTGGCACCTAACACCAGTCCGCGGATCATCATTTCATCCTCATTATAGGTAGTCAAAATAATGACAGGAATATCGAGTCCTTTGGCTTTGATCGCTGTCATGGTGTCTAATCCGCCCATTACAGGCATGTTTAAATCCAATAGGATAATGTCCGGTTTGTATGCGTCCAGCAGTCGGATCGCTTCCATCCCGTTGGATGCTTCTGCGACTACCGCGTACCTTTGATTGGTTTCCAGGATCAGCTTAAGCCCCTCACGAACGACTAGGTGGTCATCCACGATCAGAATCCTAATTGTCATAAATTGATGTCCTCCTGTTGTAATGGAATGCGAACAGAAACTTTGGTTCCTTGCTTTCCGCTTTCAATTTCCATATCCCCTCCAATAATTCTGGCTCGTTCATATAAGCCGATTAAACCATAGCTACCAGATTGTTTCTCGATCAGCTTGGTATCGAACCCTATTCCGTTATCCGTAATTCTTAGCTCGATTACGTTTTCGTGTGCTGCAAGCACAATTTCTACATTCGTAGCATTAGCATATTTTGCTGTATTGGCCAAGCATTCTCGTATGATATGTAAGCTATGTTCGAAGATCAACTTCGGTACCATCGAATGGGGGATCAATAATTGAGTAGAAATACGAATCCCTGTCATATGTGAGAAATGTTCAGCCTCATCCTGTACCGCTTTAGTAATATCTATGACCTCTGCAGAATACGAACGCAAGTCTTCAATTGCGCTTCTCGCCTCTGAAAGCGTGCGCTTTGCTTGGTCTTTCGACAGCTGAACAATCTCGTGGGCACGATTGATATTATCGCTCTCTATATGTGCATCCACGGCATCAAGCTGCATGATGAGACCTGCCAGCCCTTGAGCCAAGGTATCATGTAAATCACGGGCCATCCGTTGACGTTCGTTCGCAATGGTTAGATCCTCCACTTTCCTGTGCGCTCGTTCCAATTCAACTAAGAAAGACTGGGTCCGCAATTTAGCACGAACTTGTTTATAGAACAAAGAAGCATAACCGGTCACGAAAAACATGACGAAGAAGAGAGAGGGCAATGTTGATGGCAAATCCTCGGTCGTCCCGCGCCAAACCAGTGAAACAGAAAACAAAGTACAATACAAGGTATAAACCAAAAGCACCTTCATCCGTTGAGAGTATACGCCAATACTTTGGCCTGCCAAAGCCGTCAGTAGACTTACAAAGATGAGAGAATGAGCATTAGGAATGAATAGTGCAGCCCCCCAGACGATACATCCTTGCGTCACAAAATAAATCCAGGGCCGTTTATCGACAACGGACCCGGCATACCAATGCAGCAAAATGTGGATCAAAATGAGACCTGTAAAAATATTGAATTCGAACCATGTGGGAATCATAGGAAGCTGGAAGAACAATGCAGAAAAATAAACCAGAATGACCCAGATTAAAGCAGGCAGACGAGACTCCCGCAGAACATTTTGGATATCAGTTCGGGAGCTTTTATACGGTTTGTTTTTCGAATAATCACTCATTGATGATTACCTCTATCAATGACCCTCTCCAATTGAACTTGAACCGTGTCTCTAGTTACAGTCATAATTAGAATACCAAGCAACAAGTAATGACAAAAATGAAGCGAGAATATGCTCCAGTCCATGAGAGCAATAATTTTCTTCATTCTTGCTCCTATATAGCGAGAATCATTTGAGTATGACTGTTCCGAATACACAAAAATATCTTTTCACTCCTCAACAAGCTTTATATGTTATCACTATCTAAAAACAAATCTTAGATTATTTCGAAAGAGAAATACCAGCACTAACCTATAAAAAGGCTTTTGCTGAGGTCTTGCCTGCCCAACCATGATCAGTATTTTAATAATGCATAAACCAAGAAGAGAAGAACTTAACTCTATTCTCGATATTTATTCTTTTATCTAACTTAGGTATAGAGGAGTAAAGTATGCAGAGGATATTTAAATGATCTCCTCTGCACATCCCTCCACATCGTGTAGAGAGGAGCCAAGATAATATTGACTATCGATCGGATCATATTCTTTTTTTTAAAACAACTATCTCATCTAAGATCCATATTTCGCATCATGAGCACTTGCTCAACATTTGTTGTGAAACCTAATTTTATCAATAGATCGTTCAATAGTTGATTGGATTTACGCAGGTTAGCTGTCGCTCGTCTGCAAACATAGTCTAATGGGGCGAACAGTTCACTGAGAGCAAGTTATAAATCTCCTCTGTATCTTCCCGCCCAGGAAGGACCTCACATTAATAGAGCGAAATGGTTACCAATTTACCCTCTTGATCAATTGTACGCTTAACAATGCATAGCATACAGGCTCGCTATCTTGTCTAATGATTACAGATTCACCCTCCCTCATGCTAGGCCATTGTGTCTGCCAATCAGATAAGCCTCGATAGAAGCCTAGCGCATATACATCACGGGGCAATCCTTTGGTGATAGAAGAGGGATGCACAACAGATCCCTTCAGTAATTGGGGATCTATGGTACCCATATGTTGTAAAACATTAATCGATCCGTAATTTCATAGCCCACATACTGATATAGCTTTATCGCATTCTCATTCTGGGCGAGTGCTTCAAGTATCGCAATCTCCACGCCATGTTCTCGGCACAACTCTAGACTTCTTAACATGAGCACTCTGCCAATGCCCTGCCCTCTAAATGCAGGCGCAATACCTGTCCCGCCGTTCCATGCCACTTTCTTTCCGTCTACGCAACGGAGTGCAGCCTCAACACTTATAGTTTAACTTCTTACTTATCCCGGTATGCCTTGGTCCAATGGTAAGGCTGAATTTCGTCCAATCTCTTGTAAATTAAAGTCCCGTCAGGATCGTATACGGCAGCCTTCACGTCTTCTCCCCAGAAAAATAATCGCTCCTGGCACACACCACAAGGGGTGAGAACCTTGAATTCCGTGTGCTCATCGTCGCGTGCCACACAGATCGAGTGGGTGACCCGCTCGTTTAATTTGTGGGCTTCCAAATAGGCTCCTGTTTCCATACATAGATGGGTGGCGTCATTAATCACTTCTGGAGCTACGCTGATTAACAGCGAACCGGCTTCGGTATAAACGGCAGCTGCGCCGCCCCAGCCTTGGGGATAGCGATGTTTGACAAAGTTAGCAGCTTCTTCGAACAGTTTTTGTTCAATATTGAATGGATCTGTATGTGATGTCATGGTCATGCATTAGCTCCATTTCATTGTAGTCTTTAATTATCTTTTGAAAATAGGAATATACAGCCTTGTCCGTGCCGCTCACTATCTGTCAGGAAGCAGGTTTAGACGCTTGCTCCTCGCGAAAACGTGAGATCAGGTCAAATGTATTGACCGTATCGGACACATGCAATCGATTGGTTGCCTCCTCATGACCGGATCGGCAAGCATTAATATCCGTTTTGGCACGTGTTGACAGATCATAACAGGAGCCCCTTTCATACAGGTAATCATCCGAAGGGATATAGAACACGGAGCCATCCGTGAATGCACCACTGCGCAATACCACCATGCGTGAGGAACCGTTGTACACATCGTTGCCCATATGGTAGTAGGTTTGATCTGATATACCGAGCAGATGCAGCACGGAAGGTGTGATATCCAGCTGTCCAGCAGGCTCGTCAATCGTTCCAGCTGCGGCTCCGTCGGGCAGATGCACCAGCAAAGGCACCTCGTTCATGATTTGCTCCATATCCAGATCGTTCAGCGAGCGTCCGAGAAATTTCTCGTATTGGGGCTGTTCCTTAATGGAATTATCGTGGTCTCCGTAGAACATAAAGATTGTTTTGTCCCATAATCCCCGATTTTTCAGGTCTTCCACCATGCTGCCGAGAGCAGAATCCACGTAATGAACGGATTGCAGATAGTTTCCGAACATCGTTCCTTTGAATTGCCCGACATCCAGCTGCTGTTTATCTTGGGGTAACGCGTATGGATGATGACTGCTAAGTGTAATCAGGAATGAATAGAACGGCGCTGTAACCTCACTGCTCATTTTCTCAACCGATTGGCGGAAAAAGGACTCATCCGACAGGGACCAGCCAAGCGGGTCATCCTGTTCAAAATCATTTTTACTGTAAAACTTGTCATACTTCATATTCTGATACATCGTATAGCGATTCCAAAATCCGCTCTCATAGGCATGAAATACATTCGTACTATAACCATTATCCTTCAAGATCGAAGGCAGGGAATCGTAACTGTGGTCTGCGTAACGGACAAACGCGGATCCAACCGACAGTGGATGCAATGAAATATTGGCTCCAAAGTCAGCATCCGATGTTCGCCCCTGACCTGTCTGGTGATAAAAGTGACTGTAGTACTGGCTTTCCTTCATCAGCTCGTTAAAATGAGGCGTAATTTCCTGACCGCCAATGCTCTGACCAATCATAAAATTCATGAAGGCCTCACCTTGGACGATGATCACATTGCTGTCTTTATACTTGCCAAACATCGCATCCTTCAGTGGCTCAGCCTGTTGTCTGCTCGCAAAATAAGCTTCCGCCTGTTCCAGATCGCCAGGATCGACCTCTGGTCCGGAGCCTAACTGGTCTTTGGCATAGTTGTACAGATCATAGCCATGAAAAGCAAGAAGCCCGGTAACGTTGTACATGGACACGTTCCACCAGTTGTTATCGAACAAGCCTTTTGCCCAGGTTTTACTATAAAAATAAATTGGACCTACCGCGAGCCCCAGACCTAATACCAAGGCGATGCTGCCTGCGGTGAGTCGACGATGCATGCTTGTTTTGCCGGAGTGTGACGAGTGAGAGTTCAATTCACTCGTATATGCACTGTAACGTCCACTACGGCGGTGACGTTTACTGAACAGCAGAATAGCTGCATAGGGGATGATCACAAGCCAATCGACAAAGAACAACAGATCGCTGGCATAGATGAGTGTAGCAATGCTTTCCCCCAACGCGTCGACCTGTCTGGCTTGCATCAACACTGGAATCGTTAGAAAATCCTGAAAGTAGCGATAATAAACCATATCGGCATAAATCAGTGCAGTGAGCAGCAGATTGAGCATAACAAGTGATAGGATCATCCCTCGACGAGGCAGCCACCAGGTCCAGAAGGACAGAATCAGCAGCGAGCCGATGGCGATCACTTTGTCCAGAAGCCCCATTGTGATGTTGTAAGCGTGCAGATTGTGATGGAGCCACATTAATTTAAGGAGCATGAGTACAAGGAAAATAAGATATAACGTAAGTGGATGATTCAGAAGCCCGCGCGGCGTAAGGCTGCGTGTTGGCTTATTGACAAGCATATGTCTCCCCCCAGGTGATTGGTTTTGTTAACGGAATGTAAAATAGGGCTTCATTCATTATAGCGCGGTGTCATGGCTTTTCAACTATGCCCAAGGGAGAAAAACCCATGCGGAAGAAGCATCATCAGCAGCCGCTCGCGGTCCGGAAAAGATCAATCATATGACTCCCGGAACATATACCCAAAAAAAGCGCCCCAGCCGTGAAAGGCCGGGGCACTCTAGTTGTACAACGTTATTATTGTTGTGGTGATTGATTCCGTGGAGGCAGTGGGCCCAGATACTGATAGTATTGGGTCTCGATTCGTCCATTGAACAGCTTGCGGCGCTTGTCTGCCTTGCGGCCGAAAGCATCTTCGAAGGATTTGGTCGAGGTGATGGCAAAAAAGGACCATGTCGGCATTTCAAGGTAACTGCGTCCTAATGAACGGATCAGCTTCTGAACTTCTTTCTCTTCGCTCAAGCGTTCACCGTATGGCGGATTGGTAATGATTACACCATATTCACCCTGTGGTCTGGCACGATGAGCAGGCAGTACACTTACTTCAATATCTTTGGCGAAACCGGCACTTTTAATTGCTGCCTGTGCTACCTCAATGGCTTCCGGATCGATGTCGCTGCCTGAAATCTGTAATGGGATATCATCGCGCACAGCATCAAATGCTTCTTCACGCGCTTGTTCCCATAATTCTTCTGGAATGACAGCCCAGTTCTCTGAGTTGAAGGTCCGACGAAGTCCGGGTGCAATGTTCCAGCCGATCATGGCGGCTTCGATCAGCATTGTGCCTGATCCGCAGCATGGATCATAGAAGGGGCGGGATACATTCCAGCGACTGAGCTGAATAAGAGCCGCTGCAAGTGTTTCTTTGAGCGGAGCTTCGGTGACGAGTTTACGGTAACCCCGTTTGTGCAGACCTGGTCCGGTCGTATCCAAAGTAAGCAGGGCGCGATCGTTCAGCAAAATGACTTCAATCACATAACGAGACCCATCTTCGGGGAACCACTCGGTGTGGTGAGTCAGCTTCAGTTTCTCTACGATCGCTTTTTTCACGATTCCCTGTGATGCGGGCACGCTGCTTAGCTGGGATTTGTGGGAGCGACCTTCAACCGGAAATTCGCCATCAGCTGGAATCCATTCCTCCCAAGGTAATGCTTTGGTACCTTCAAACAATTCATCGAAAGTTGTCGCCGGGAATTCACCCATTTTGACCAATACGCGATCGGAACTTCTCAGCCACAGATTACACCGGCAAATATCAATATAATCTCCAGTGAAGAAAACCCGGCCATTGTCGATCGTAACATCCTCATACCCCAGCTGCTTCAGTTCCCGGGCGACAACAGCCTCGAGTCCCATCGCCGAGGTCGCAATCAGTTGCAATTGAGCCATGTGATTCATTTCAACTCCATTTCAAGCGGGAGTAGGGATGTCCTTCTCTCCGCTGTATAGTGACGGTGCGGCCTTGCCGCTTTCCGTGAAAAAACTTACAATGAGAAATGCGGTGAGCTTATGCATTCACCTTTAGAGGCGATGCAGCAGTCAACCGCCTGTGTTTGACAACAAACATTTATTATAGAACATTGGCATCCATATGGAAAGCAGTCCAAGTGTCCAAGGAGGATTTTAGCGGTGAATCTGACCCCTGACGAATATGTAAATCAATTATTTCAAGAGGATGATCTCTTGTTGAAGGTAAAAGAAGCCATCCGATCGAATGGAATGCCGGAAGTTTCGGTTGCAGCGGCCTATGGCCGTTTGCTTACTTTTCTTGCAAAGACATCCAAAGCGGAAGCGGTACTCGAAATCGGCGTGCTGGGCGGATACAGCGGTATCTGTCTTGCTCGCGGTTTGAGTGAAGGGGGGACCCTGACTTCGCTGGAATTGAAAGAGGAATACGCAGCGATGGCTCGCGGTCATCTGGAGGAAGGAGGCTTCGGGGACAAGGTCGAATATCGAATTGGCCCCGCAGCGGACAGTCTGGAACAATTGGCCCAGGAAGGACGCACCTTCGATTTCTTCTTCATCGATGCAGACAAGGAAAATTACCCCGTTTATCTCGATTATGCCATTAAGCTCGCGCGGCCCGGGGCGGTCATCGTGGGAGATAACTGTTTCCTGCGTGGCCGTACGCTGAATCCGGACAAGCAGGGGCCGGCAGTCCTCGCAGTTCGACGTTTCAACGAGCAGATGGCAAGTGACCCAAGGCTCGTTACAACGATGCTGCCGGACTATGATGGTCTGGCTCTGGCCTGGGTGAAGTAAGAATATCAGCTCACAAGGCAAAAGCTCTGATGAACCGGCATTAAAGAGGCTTGTCCATCTCTGCCATCGATCCAATGAAATGAACGGTATATAAATGAAACGATGCCCATGTTGCATCCTGGATCTTGCATGCAGGAGATTGAAAGGCATCAGACAAAAATAAGAGACGACCAGACCCTGGGTACGAGGGGATGTCGTCTCTTATTTTTTGCAAGATATAAAGTGATTAGTCCTTCTTAAACTTCCGGCGTTCCGTAAGTCTCAAACCATTTTTTGATTGTATCAAAATCATCACTGAAGGACAGTCCAAGCATCAACAAAATGCGTGCTTGCTGAGGGCTGAGGTTGTCCCCCGCAATAACGCCCTTTCCTCCACCATAGACACTGCCTGAACCTGTCCGAGTGGTAGTTACGAAGATCACGCCGTCCTCCACGGCTTTGGTTCGTGCTTGTCCCATCGCTCTGGAGATCCCGCCTGCTCCGGTACCGGAGGTGACGATTCCCTTGGCGCCGCCTTTCACAAATCCTTCAATGGCTTCGCCTCCAGCTTCCTGATAGGAGATGGCTATTTCCACTTTGGCGAGATCTGCTTTTGAGATTTTGCTCAGATCAAATGCCGGTTTCGCTGTACCTTCAGGCTTCAAGGCGCGTGCAGGGGCGCGATAAATTCGAATGTTCTCTTCATCAATATATCCTACTGCACCGAGCATTGGTGTTTCGAACGTATCCGTACGATAATCATTCGTTTTGGTCACGCCGCGTGCCAGTTGAATGGTATCGTTCAACATCAGCACTGTGCCAAATGATGTGGTACGACCACTGCCTGCGAGTTTAATGGCATTGTACAGATTGGCTTGTGCATCCGAGCCGATAACTGTCCAAGGGCGCATGGACCCAGTGATGACAACGGGTTTATCACTTTGTACTGTCATGTCAAGGAAGTAGGCGATCTCCTCCATGGTATCTGTACCGGTAGTGACCACAACGCTGTCATATTGAGCCAGCGCCTTGTCTACGGTTTGGGACAAATCATAGAGATCAGCCATGGTATAAGAGCCTGAACCTGAATTTCCGAATTGGAGTGTGCTAACATCTGCAATCTTCTGTTTGTCCGGTAAGGCGTCAACCATTTCTCCAATCGGAAGTGTACCTGCCTTATAGTTCTGGAAGCTGGTCGCATCCTCGGATTGACCTGCGATCGTACCGCCTGTTCCAATGACCAGAACATTAGGCAGGGCGGATTGTTTGAACGATGCCGATATGGCAGGGACGGTCGTATTGCGAGCCGGGGTGGATGATGCAGTCTGAACTGCACTGGTTGTACCGCTCACTTCTACCGTAGCAGCCTGAGCTGCATAGGTTCCGATTGGGGACAGGGAGATGGTCAGGGCTGTCAACGCGGCTGTGCTCCATACAGCCCAAGGACGAAGATGTGGAGTTTTTTTCATGAATAGCACTCTCCTTCAGGTTAGTTTCGTGTGATGTTTTTTGAGGATGATATGTATTGAATTCAAATTGATTGTATTTCATGTTAATTAATATGACAATAGTGTATATAGGTAGGGTAAACGGTTACATTGATAGATATATAGAGTATACCTTGTATTTATGAGGTTTTATGGATGAAAATAAGGAGTTGTGAAAGAGGGCGAGGAATATAAAATCATGATATTTGGATTTTTACGTCATATTTTATAACATATGAGGCTTTTGTCCTGATAGAGTATAGATAGATTTTGGGGAAAAGTGTTGCAGGACAATCAATAGCAGAATTGATCTTGTCACAACGGATATTAGAAGTGCAAGTTAGCAAGTTTTGACGATTTTTGTAATACGTTCTAGGAAAAGAGGCTCAATTATTGCCAAAAATTTGTATGCTCATCGCGTTGAGTCTATAATATATGGTGATTTCAATATGTAAATAAATATATATTAATGATTGGAGGAGAAACGATGAACCGAGCACCCAGAAAGTATGCCAATTACATTCCGATCCGGGAACTGGAGGCGGTGGAGCAACAATTATTTCCCTTCCCGGTGTACGCTGAACTTCGTGACAACACTCCAGTCCGCTATGACAACCATCGAGAATGCTGGGATGTTTTCCGTTATGAAGACGTGCAATATGTGTTGAAAAACCCAAAACTGTTCTCTTCCGAACGTGATCGCGCAAACGCCAGCATGCTTACTACAGATCCGCCGAAGCACAAGCAATTACGGGATCTGGTTAATCAGGCGTTCACGCCTAAAGCGATCGAAGCGTTAGCTCCGCGTATTCAGGAAATCGCCGATGAGTTACTTGCTCCGCATCTGTCAGAAGGTCGTATGCGGCTAATCGATGATCTCGCCACACCACTTCCGGTTATCGTGATCGCCGAATTGATTGGAGTCCCTGCTGCCGATCGCCAGAAATTTAAAGACTGGTCTGATGCACTCGTGAAAGGCGCGCGGGATGACAGTGATGAAGCTTTCCAGGAATTGATGGAAGAAAAGAAGCGGAATCAACAGGAGCTGGCGAGCTACTTCACGGCCATTATGGAAGAAAGAAGTCAGCAGCCCAAGGATGATCTGATCTCTTTGCTGCTTGCTGCAGAGATTGAAGGGGAGAAGCTTACCTCAGAGGAAGTGATCGGATTCTGCATCTTGTTACTTGCTGCCGGTAATGAAACCACTACCAATCTGATTACCAATGCCGTCCGGGTTCTGTCAGAGCAACCCGAGCTTCAGCAGCAGCTGAGAGATCACCCCGAACTCATTCCGTCAGTGGTAGAGGAAACGTTGCGTTACTATCCGCCAATTGTGGCTATTGGGCGTATTGCCAAAGAAAACGTAGAATTGAACGGACAAACGATTCAGCCGGGAGAACAGGTGATTTCCTGGGTAGGATCGGCCAACCGGGACAGCGCTCAATTCGATCAGGCAGAGAAGTTTGTGCCTGACCGCAAACCGAACAGACATATGGGTTTTGGTTTTGGAATTCACTTTTGTCTCGGTGCGCCGCTTGCACGGCTCGAGGCGAGGGTTGTACTTCAGACCATGCTTCGGCAAATGAAAGACATTCAGCTTTTGCCGGAAACGGTTTTGCAGCCAATTCAAAGTGCTTTTGTATTTGGCGTTAAAGAATATCCGATTCAATTCACGAGTTTAATTCACAAGCCATCTGACACAATGAATCAATGTTAAGGTTTGAACAAATGAATGCCAAAAGCCGCTTTCATGCCTGATAGGCGCTGAAAGCGGCTTTTTCATAAGAACAAATATCATTTGAATCCAAGCGTCATAATTCTCTAATCAGAGGGGGCTTTTTATACAGCTTGAGCCTCACCCACACCATATTGAGCAGCAACAGCCCACCAGAGACGATGAACAGTCCTTCGATGCCGATGAACCCGGCCATAAAGCCTCCGATGACGGCTCCAAGCATGTTACCCAACGCGAGTGTGCTCGTATTGAAGCTGAATGCCCGGCTAATCATGCTATCTGGCGTATAGGATCGAATAAGCGCATTGACACTCGGAAGCAGGCCGCCCATGAACACACCCATCATGAAACGGACGATAATGAGCTGCCATACCGTCTGCACGAATGCTTGAGGGATAATCATGAGGCCTGTTCCTATAAGGGAGAACGTAAGTACCTTGTGTGAACCTATCCTGTCACTGAGCTTCCCGAGAATCGGGGACATGGCCATGTTGGATAATCCCGTGACTGCACCCACCAATCCTGCCCAGAAGGCCACATTGACGTCAGAACCATGTAATTTTTGCACATATAGCGGGAGGAGTGACATCGGGCTGATCATGGCAAATTGCAGCAGGAATGTTACAGCGAACAACGCAGGCAATTGCGATGACTTGTTCAGCTCCTTCAGACCGGACAATACGGATTGTTCCGGCAGTTTGGCTGCTTCCTTACGGTCAAACTTCTCTCTAACCAGGAACATGGCGAGCATGGAAGCTGCGAAAATCAGTCCGCCTGTAATATAAAAGATAGGCCGGAAGCCGACCGCATCAGCGAGTAAGCCGCCAATCAATGGACCGAGAATCGTACCTGCAACCTGACCGGACTGGCTGATCCCCATGGCAAACCCCATACGATCTTTCGGTGTTGTGCCTGATATTAAGGCTACGGCTGCCGGGTTGAACCCGGAAATTGTACCGTTGAGCAGGCGTAATAAAAGAAGCTGCCATGGGCTCTGTGCAAAACCCATCAGGGCGATAACAATCGCCATTCCGAATCCGGAACGCAGCAACATAATTTTTCGACCGTATTTGTCAGACAATTTGCCCCACAAGGGCTGGAACAAAAATGAGGTGAGGAAGTTGGCAGCAAATATAAATCCCGCCCAAATGCCAATCTCGTGCTCACCGACCACGCCCAGATCCTTGGCAAGATAAAGGGACAAAAATGGGGTGATCATGGTCATGCCCGAGTTGACCAGAAATTGTCCAAACCAAAGCACAATGAGGTTTACTTTCCACGTTTTCAAAGTGCTTTCACTTCCTTTCCGATCGTTTCTGCAACGTTTGAAAAAAACACGATTCTTTCATTATAACATAATTGGCATATGGATGAGGGGATGTAAGGAATGTCATAGTATTGTCATTGGAACAGAACGACACGTGGTTGTTACCGCTCTTCAAAAAGGGCATAATGTTAATTATGAGTCCAAAAACTATTGGAGGCTTCTTACATGAGCTATAATGATCGTCTGATTCAAGCCAGTTTCAAACAGCAGGTAGACCGTGTACCTGTGTGGTACATGCGTCAGGCTGGGCGTTATGATCCCGAATATCGCAAGATTAAGGAAAAGTATTCTTTGCTCGAAATTTGCCGTCAACCTGAGCTAGCAGCTGAAGTTACACTCATGCCGGTACGTAAACTCGGTGTGGATGCGGCTATTTTGTATTCCGATATTATGAATCCGGTTGCTTCCATCGGTATCGATTTTGATATTGTTAAAAATATTGGACCTGTTATAGACAATCCAATCCGCACAGCGGCCGATGTGGATCGTTTGCGTCCGATTGATGTTGAAGGTGATCTTTCACACATACTGGAGACCATTCGAATTCTGGACAAGGAACTGGATGTACCGCTGATTACGTTTGCTGGTGCTCCTTTCACCATCGCCAGCTATTTGATAGAAGGCCGACCATCCAAAGGGTACATACGGACCAAAACGATGATGTACAGCGAACCGGAAGTGTGGCATAAGTTGATGCAAAAACTGGGCGATATGGTGATTACATATGTCCGTGCACACATTGCGAACGGCGGCAAGGCATTTCAACTGTTCGACAGCTGGGTAGGTGCGCTTTCGCCAAACGACTTTAGAGCGTATGTGTTGCCGACGATTACTCGTATCTTTACCGAATTATCGGATTTGAATGTACCGAAAATTTATTTTCCGGGTGTGGCTTCTGGTGAATTGCTGCCAACCCTTCATGATCTTCAAGCTGATGTGATTGGGCTCGATTGGAGAGTGTCGATCTCCGAGGGACGCAGACGATTGGGTGGGAAATTTGCCGTGCAAGGCAATCTGGATCCATATGTGCTGACTGCGCCGATGGATCTGATCAAGCAGCAGGCCAAAGTGATAATTGACGAAGGCATCAGGGAGCCGGGTTATATTTTTAATCTGGGGCATGGGTTATTTCCTGAAGCGTCCCTGGATAAATTGAGAGAACTTACGGCGTATATTCATGAATATTCTGCTGAAGCTTTGAAGACTGGGGTGACGGTTACTAATGACTGATACAGTAGGTGTACTGGTGATGTCGTATGGCACACCTGAGAACATGGAAAGTATTGAAGCGTACTACACACATATCCGGAGAGGCCGTCCGCCTGAGCCGGAACAACTGAAAGAACTGACTGACCGTTATGAGGCGATCGTTGGGGGTGTATTCCCTCTACGGGAAAACACGGATAATCAGGTTAAGGCTCTTCAGGAGACGTTAAACAGGGATGAACGTTCCAATGAGGTTGAATTCCGTTGTTATCAAGGGCTGAAGCATGCGTATCCGTTCATTGAGGATGGCGTGGAACAGATGGCGAAGGATGGAATTCAGACCGCAATAGGTATCGTGCTTGCACCGCATTTCTCCACAATGAGTGTAGGCAGCTACATCAAGCGTGCTCGCGAGAAAGCGGAAGAAATGGGTATTCAGATGTCCTTCATTGAGAGTTACCATTTGCATCCAAAATTGATTCAGGCTTTATCCACTCGTGTCAGTGCCAAATTGGATGAGTTCGAGGAAGCGGGAGCCAAACGCGGGGATGTACGAGTACTTTTCAGTGCACACAGTCTGCCAGCGCGAATTGTGGATATCGGTGATCCATATCCGCAGCAACTGCTGGAGACGTCGGAAGTTATTGCTTCCCGTCTAGGGATTACGAACTGGCAATTCACTTGGCAAAGTGCGGGGCGGACAGCGGAGCCATGGCTGGGTCCCGATATTCTGGACACGCTTCAGGATCTTGCTCGTGAACAGGTGGAAGATGTGCTTGTAGCACCGATTGGATTCGTATCGGATCATCTGGAAGTGCTCTATGATCTGGATATTGAAGCCAAAGCGATTGCCAAAGAGATCGACATGCGCCTCATGCGTATCGATTCTCTCAATAGCGATCCTCTTTACATGGAAACGTTAAGTGATGTCATCATTGGCCAATGGCAGCAAGGAACGGATGTATAATGGAAGACCCTAAACGTCGTGTTGTTGTTGTCGGCGGAGGTCTGACCGGCCTGAGCGCGGCATTTTATATTCGGAAGCACTACCGTGAAGCGGGGATTGAACCCGTAATTACCCTGGTTGAGAAAAGTTCTTCCATGGGTGGCATGATTGAGACGCTGCATCGGGATGGATTTGTTATTGAGAAAGGACCGGATTCTTTCCTTGCCCGCAAAACGGCGATGATTGACTTGGCTAAAGAGCTGGAAATGGATCATGAACTGGTCAGTCAGAATCCCGAATCCAAAAAAACATACATCATGCAGCGTGGCAAGTTACATCCCATGCCAGCAGGACTCGTTCTTGGTATTCCGACAGAGTTGAGACCGTTTCTGAGAAGCGGCCTTGTATCTCCGGCAGGCAAGCTGCGAGCATTAATGGATTTTGTCATTCCTCCACGTCGTACAACGGAGGATGAATCGCTTGGCTACATGATTGAACGCCGTCTTGGAGCGGAAGTGCTGGAAAACTTGACTGAGCCGTTGCTTGCGGGTATCTATGCAGGTGATATGCGCCGATTGAGTCTTCAGGCAACCTTTCCACAATTCGGGGAAGTGGAGCGGGATTACGGCAGTTTGATTCGAGGGATGATGACAGGCCGTAAACCGGCGGAGACCCATACGGGAACGAAGAGAAGTGCTTTTCTGAACTTCCGTCAAGGATTGCAGAGCCTGGTTCACGCGCTTGTTCATGAATTGCAGGATGTGGATCAACGACTGAATACTTCGGTGCAATCGCTGGAGGTCCTGTCTGGAGATCAGGCCAGATACAACATTCAACTGAATAACGGAGAGCAGCTTGAGGCGGATGATGTCGTCATTACGGTGCCTACGTATGTTGCATCCGAACTGCTGCAACCCCATGTGGACACAGCGGCTCTGGATGCAATCAATTACGTATCGGTAGCGAATGTGGTGCTTGCTTTTGAGAAAAAGGATATCGAACACGTATTTGACGGATCAGGTTTCCTCGTTCCGCGCAAGGAAGGCCGCAATATTACGGCATGTACCTGGACATCAACCAAATGGCTGCATACCAGCCCGGATGACAAGGTGCTGCTGCGTTGCTATGTTGGCCGTTCGGGAGACGAACAAAATGTGGAGCTCCCGGATGATGTACTGACGGATCTGGTGCTTAAGGACTTGCGTGAAACGATGGGCGTAGAGGCAGTTCCGATCTTCTCGGAAATCACCCGGCTTCGCAAATCGATGCCGCAATATCCGGTAGGTCATCTGCAGCACATTGCAGCACTCCGGGAGGAACTGGGCAGCAAATTGCCGGGTGTATATATTGCTGGCGCTGGTTATGAGGGTGTTGGGTTGCCTGACTGTATTAGACAGGCGAAGGACATGTCGGTTCAAGCGACACAACGGATTATTGCACAATAATGAAGTACATGGCTGTCTCGATCGTAGAGTTTTTCTACAGGATAGACGGCCTTTTTTCCACCATAAAGCATAAAATCGGGAAGAAGTCGTACTCTTCAATACTTGCAGTTCAAAGGAATCATGGAAATCCAGAATATGCCTGATATAATATGATGAGGATTGCCGTGAAGAAGAGGAGTTGCCTATGTATCCCCCAAGATCAAAACGAAGTGTGCAGAAGAAAAAAGAAAAACGCATTCGCAAACGCCGGATATGGATCATTAATCTGGTATTGATTGCAGCCATTGGACTCGTCGGTATCTATTATGCAGTGGGCATGCAGGAACAGCAGACGGACCCGGCGGACCAAGAAACGGTTATGAGTCAGGAGCCCGTGAATGAAGATGATTCCAAAGGCGGAGACCAGCTTCACTCCCCTGACCCGAATTCGGAGCCAGACCATACTTCCGATGAAGATTCGAGCGGTTCTAATGAACAGCCAACCGGAAATTCCGATGATGAGTCGGATGTGAACACACCGGATGCAACAGGTTCTGAGACTACAGGGAAAACGGATTCAGGAACGAAAAAACCGGTAGAAAATGCGACTTCTTCCAGTACAAAGGAAAACGACGGTGCCGAAGCAGGGGCAACGAAACCATCGAAACCATCGGATTCTGCAAAAGGTGTAACCATTAACTTTGTTGGGGATATCCAATTTTCGGGCAAAGTGGCTGAATTGTTGGATAAGAAAGGGTATGAGTATCCCTTCGAGAAGCTTGGCAGCCTGTTCAAGGACGATGATCTCACGATCGGTAACCTTGAAACGCCTGTAACCTTTGGCGGGACGGATGCAGCTGATAAAACCTATGTGTATAAATCTTCGCCCAAAGCGCTCGCAGCGATGGCTTCAGCGGGTTTTGATGCTGTAAATCTGGCCAACAATCATATCCTGGATCAGGGCGTTGAAGGTCTGGTCGATACACTGGCGTATCTCAAGGAATACGGGATTGCACATACGGGTGCGGGAATGAACCAGGATGAGGCTTATGCACCTGCCTATCTGGAGCGCAAAGGCATGAAGATTGCATTG
The DNA here is from genome assembly GCF_042674385.1 of Paenibacillus sp. NPDC056933. Classification (NCBI taxonomy): domain Bacteria; kingdom Bacillati; phylum Bacillota; class Bacilli; order Caryophanales; family Paenibacillaceae; genus Paenibacillus; species Paenibacillus sp. NPDC056933. The sequence goes on from NZ_JBHUQN010000001.1 coordinate 1,327,313, forward strand.
CTAGGCTTCAGTCGGGTAGTGCCGAAAGCAAGCTGGAAAGCGAATGGAAATCGGGCAGGTGTTGCGGAAGCTTACGATTCCACAGGTGCGGTCAAGGCGATTCAGGATGCCCGTCAAAAGGCTGACCTCGTCATTGTTGTTGCACACTGGGGAGAGGAACGGGTCAGCACGCCGAATAATGACCAGACCCGACTGGCTCATGAATTTGTAGATGCCGGGGCCGATTTGGTCGTTGGCGGGCATCCCCATGTTCTGCAAGGTGTGGAGTATTACAAGGGCAAGTGGATTGCATATAGTACAGGCAACTTTATTTTCTCAAAATCAACGACAGAGGAAACGTGGAAGACTGCGGTATTTCAGGCGAACTGCAGTAAGGATGCCAAATGCAGCATGAAGGTTATTCCGTATGAGGCTGGACTAGGTCAAGCGGTTCCGATGCTGGATGAAGCCAACAAACTGTTGCTGGAGCAGATGACGCAGCTCTCTCCAGGTATTCGTTTTGATGCGAATGGAGTTGCGTCGCCAAGTTAAGAACTATTTTGAGGAGGGGATGAAATGAACAACCTTTGTGTAGCACACCGCGGATTTTCGTCCATTGCACCAGAAAATACGATGGCTGCATTTTTGCTTGCTATGGAACAGCCTGAAGTTCAGTGGATGGAGCTGGATGTACAGTTATCACGTGATGGTGTTCCGGTGGTTATTCATGACTTTACTTTTGATCGGACTACCAATGGAAAAGGACTCGTTCGGGAGACAGACTGGTCAGATATACAGCAGCTGGATGCGGGATCTTGGAAAGGAAAAGCCTATAAAGGCGAGCGAGTTCCCGCTCTTAGCGAAGTGTTGGATCGTTGCTGTGGCAAAGTTCGCTTGAATATTGAACTGAAAACGCAAGGAAACATGTACCCTGGTCTGCCGGCAGCGGTTATTCATGAAGTAAGGAAGAGACATATGCAGCATGACGTGGTAATCACTTCGTTTGAACCTGCGGCTCTGGTTGAAGTTAAGAAACTGGCCCCGGAATTCAAAACAGGGTTGATTATTGATGCACGGCCAGGTGATCTGGCAGCAGTGCTGCGACAAATGAATTGCAGTTTTCTTTCGATTGGATACACAAATGTAGACAAATCGCTGATGCGGGAAATGCGTAATGAGGGTATTCAGGTGATGGCCTGGACCGTTGATGACAAAACTATTATGAAGCGGCTTGCGGCCATTGACCCGGAGCTGATGTTATGTACGAACCGGCCTGATGTATGGGAACAGGCTTTTCAGGAAACGAGCAGCCGATTTTTCCGGCCGTAACTCCAATTTTTTTGCATACCAGAAATATGATATGTACTTATATAATAAGAAAATGACGATGCTCCATATACGCTAATGAATCCGATAAAGGTGGTCGTAAATTGATGCTGACAAACATTCGCAATGTATACTGTGTAGGACGAAATTATAAACTTCATGCAGAAGAATTGGGCAACGCCATTCCGGATGAACCGATGATCTTTATGAAGCCTTCTCATGCAGTTGTGCCTTTGAACGGTGAAATGCTTCAATTGCCTGCTACAAAGGGCGAAGTTCATTATGAGGCTGAACTGGTCGTTCAAATCGGCCGAGGTTATGAGCCGGGTATGGCTGTGGATGAATTGGTTGATGCGTATGCGTTCGGCATTGATTTTACATTACGTGATGTACAGACGGTTATCAAGAAAAAGGGCCATCCGTGGACAGCAGCCAAAGGGTTCAAGAACTCGGCTCCGGTTACTGCATTCCAGGCATTTCCGGGGGCTCAGGCACTTCTTGAGAAAGACTTTACACTCACCAAGAATGGTGCCGAAGTCCAACGGGGGAACATTCGTAACATGATCTTCAGCCTTCAGGACATTGTGGATTATGTAGGTTATCATTACGGTCTGGGCCCTGGAGATGTTATCTTCACAGGGACACCAGAAGGCGTAGGACCAACAACAGCAGGAGATGTGCTCGAATTGGCTTGGGGCGGCGAATCCCTAAGTAAATGCACCATTGGGGCAGCACAATAAGCATTATACATGCAACCAACTTACAGTAAATATGAAATCGGCGAAGGGGCGTATGTACGCTCCGTTTTGCTATGTCGTCTTTTCAGCCAAATGACATGCCGGTGTGTGCAGCTTACACCAAGCTGTAGGCTGCATTGGCGCTCTCCGTTACCAACTCTTCCAGTTCAGCGGTCTGTACCGCGTGTTGCTCCGGGCTGATACTTCCACTTGCGAGACGCTGGTCCAATTGCTCTCTAAGTTGCCTTACCTGTAGAGAGATGACCTCATTGATATCCCCACCATTCTCCTCCGCAATCATTCTCAATGATTTTCCAACGTACAGATCCTGAACCAAATCGTCTTCTGACGCTTGATTAAGAGCACTTAATAATTCGTCTCCACTTCCGTCCTTGGTATCTAAATTAACGATGGACCATTTAGCCAGAGGTATGGGAGAGATGGCCGATTTACCCCAGGCTGTCCCAGCGAAAGACATGGTGACAATCATCGTTCCTACGATCATTACGCGTTTCATGTTCATTTGTGCATCCTCATTTCATATGTCGTTCTGAGAATAGTGTAACCGGGAAAGCTGAAGTGAAACTTAAAACCGGATAAGTAATTCCAATCCTCATTGGCATGGTCGGTAAAATAATATTTTAATCCACACTTGACAGGTTGGGTTAGTAGGTTATATGATGAACTCAATTATTTTAACACTCATTAAATGAACAGTGAAATAAATTGAACTGAAGCGAGCTGATTGGACCACCAAAGGCTCCCGGGACTACTCCACTATGGAATGTCCTCGGGAGCCTTTTTTTCGTATGGTTATGACGTTTCAGACGACAAGGAGGAAGGAATGAGCGATAGAGACTGGGAAGCGCTGGAGAAGACAGATTGGTTATTTCGCAAAATGGTTAGACGATTCGTAAAAGAGCGAGATCGAATATCCGTGGAAGGCATAAGCCTGCCCGGTATGCTCATTCTGCACAAAATCATTCGTGAAGGGGAACAGCGTTTGGGAGATTTGGCTGAACAACTGGATTTCACTTCAGGTGCCATCACAGCCTTAACCGACAAGCTGGAGAAAAAGGGACTTACAATCCGCAGACGCAAGGAAGATGATCGACGGACCGTTTTGCTGGACATTACTGCCAGTGGGCGGGAGATGTATGCTCGGAACAGCAATATCGGTGCCCGATGTATCACGCTTCTGTTTGAGGGTTTTTCGACGGAGGAGCTGGAGCAGCAAAGCCAATTCTATGTGCGGGTACTAGCGAATCTGGAGGGCTTCTCGGATACCCTGCTGGAATTGGCAGAGAACAACGGGATGCAGGAACACGATCCGTCCACCAAAAGTGACCCTGAACAGAAGCAGAGGGAAAATACCGGGAAGAGTAATTATCTCAGTTATTAACGTTTGATCAGATAGTGAAACCAAACAATCCAAGGGAGAGATGATCAATGGGGCATTCAACAATATATCCAACCGGGGCAACCGTATATAACCCGGATAAGGCTTGGGGCGGTTATACCGTCTATCAGGCAGGCGAGGAAGGTGTTGTACTAATTGATATGAATGGTAAAGAGGTCCACCTGTGGAAAGGGCTGCTGGGCTTTCCGGCCAAAGTGTTCCCTGGCGGCTTTGTATTGGGCAGCACGGGTCGAAGAGATCCGAAGTTCGGTATCCAGGACAATGTCGACTTGGTTCAAGTGGATTGGGAAGGCAATATTGTATGGAAGTACAACAGCTACGAACACATTGAAGATCCGGGATATGACCCGCTATGGTACGCCCGCCAGCATCACGATTTCCAGCGGGAGGGCAATCCGGTCGGGTATTACGCTCCTGGGCTTGCACCGAAGACACAGGGCGGGAAGACTCTGATCCTCGCGCATAAAAATGTGAGCAATCCGTCCATTTCGGATAAGCCTTTGCTTGATGATGCGATTATAGAAGTTGACTGGGAGGGAAATGTATTATGGGAATGGCTGCCGAACGAGCACTTTGAGGAACTGGGATTCGATGAGGCAGCCCGTAATGTTCTGTTCCGTGACCCGAACACACGCTCATTTGGACATCTCGGTGGTGGGGTGGGCGACTGGCTACATATTAATTCAGCTTCTTATGTGGGTCCAAACCATTTCTATGAAAATGGAGACGAGCGGTTCCATCCCGATAATGTGATCTGGGATGCCAGAGAAGCGAATATTATCGCAATTACCGACAGACAGAGCGGTAAAATTGTATGGAAATTGGGGCCCGATTATTCTTTGCCTGAAGTGAAGCATATCGACACCATTATTGGACAGCATCATGCACATATCATTCCTCAAGGTCTGCCTGGAGAGGGGAATCTGCTGGTATTCGACAATGGAGGTTGGGCTGGTTACGGCCTTCCCAACCCAGCTTCTCCCTATGGATTGAAACATGCGGTGCGCGATCACTCGCGTGTGCTTGAGATTAATCCGGTGACCTTGGAAATGGTATGGCAGTATACATCGGCGGAAGCAGGCTTCTCTGTCCCCACCGATTCCTATAAGTTTTACAGCCCATACATCAGTTCGGCCCAGCGCCTGCCTAACGGAAACACGCTGATTACCGAGGGCTCCAATGGCAGATTGTTCGAAGTTACATCGGAGCATGAGCTGGTTTGGGAGTATGTCTCCCCTTATAAGGACGTACGGAATACCAATATGGTCTATCGTTCGTATCGCGTGCCTTATCACTGGGTGCCGCAGCTGGAGAAACCGCAGGAGGTTGCCATTGAAGCCATTGATGTCTCTACCTACAGGGTGCCGGGAGCGGCTCCCAAAGGCTCTGTATCCGTTGTGACCGTCGAGGTAACACTGCCGTTTGTTGAAGGTGCTGCCTGTGTAGCCACGTCAGATGAAGGCAAGCAGGGCAGCTAAGAGCGAGGAACAATGAATAGAACGAATGGGGTGCATATTGTGAGAAAACCAGCCATCCTAAATGGTGCATTATTAACGCTCTTATCCATGATATTGATATTATCGGGTTGCTCTTCCAACGGAACGGTATCCGAAGCAAAAGGCGCCACCGGCAAAGATGCCAAAAACGTAAAAATTCGGATTGCAGATACAAGTACCAACCCAATGTTCAGGATCGCTATCGCCAAAGGTTTTTTTGAAAGCCGTGGTATTGATGCAGAAAGTATTACGTTCGGCTCACCGGCTGAAGGTGTAAATGCGTTATTTATCAAGCAGGTGGATATTGCCTATGGGGCTGATTTTCCTGTATTGAACGCGTTGGCCAAAGGAGAATATTCTGTCATTGCATCCGCAGGTCAGGCGACGGATGAAGCAGCAGCTGCCTGGAAGCTGTATGCCAAGAACGAAATTCAGAGCGGAGCAGATTTGAAAGGCAAGAAAGTGAGCTTCATCCGAGGCACATTTATCCCCTATCTGTGGGATGAATATCTGAAAGATCAGGGATTGGTGCTGAGTGATGTGACCCAGGTTGGTCAGGGCGCTTTTGATGAGTCCTACATCGCACTGAAACAGGGGGAGTTGGACGCCACCTGGGTGATCGGGTCTGCTTTGACCGATAAATTCGATACGCTTGAAGGGGTGCATCAGCTGACCGATATGTCCCAGACGCCTGTACGCCTTGGTATGGGGGTTGTTGCAAGCAATGAATTCATTCAGGCGAACCCGGAAACGGTGAGTGCGTTCCTTGCAGGGCTGGATGAGGCTTCCGCGTATGCTCAGGCGCATCCTGAAGAGGTTGCAGACTTAATGTATAAGGAAACCAAACAGCCCAAGGAGGCCACTTTGAAGGATCTGCCCATCAATCCATGGGAGGTCGGATTCACACAGGCGGCCTATGACAGCTTGGCAGGGCAGAAGAAGTATATGGTAGAGAACGGAATCATTGAACAGGATTTTGATCTGGATAGCAAGCTCAATCTGGGACCCCTTAAGCAGGTGCTTCCGGATAAAGTGACTTACATGCAATAACTTTCCCAAAGGAATGGAGGAATCTTTATGTCCTTACCCGCAGATCAGCATACCATTCGTATTGAGCAGCTTCGAAAAACGTACAATGCCCCAAGCCGTGGGGATGTGCACTATATTATCAAGGATGTCGATCTGGTCATCAAGGGAGGAGAATTCTTTGTTCTCCTTGGTCCCAGCGGCTGCGGCAAATCCACACTTCTGAATATGATAGCAGGTTTTATTTCAAAGTCGGGTGGACAGCTTAAGGTGGATAACAAGGAGATTGAAAGGCCAGGCAGGGATCGGGCAATGGTATTCCAGCAGGCAGACTCTTCTCTCTTCCCGTGGCTCACCGTCAGGGAGAATGTTGAATTTGGGCTTCGGATGTCCAACATGCCGAAGTCTCAGCGGCGTACGATTTCAGACCGGTATATCCAGCTTGTTGGACTGGGTGGTCATGAGGCCAAGTTTCCGAAGGAACTGTCGGGTGGTATGAAGCAGCGGGTTCAATTGGCCCGGGTACTCGCGAATGATTCGGCTATTTTGCTTATGGATGAACCATTCGGTGCGCTGGATGCCATGACCAGGCGGACGATGCAAAAAGAGCTGGTGAACATTTGGCAGGAAACCCACAAGACCGTTATTTTTGTCACCCATGATATTCAGGAAGCATTGCTTCTGGGCGAGCGGATCGGGATTATGTCGGTAGGGCCATCTTCCAATATAACGGATCTGTACCATAATACGCTGCCTTACCCTAGGAATATTGCTTCATCGGAGTTCAATAGCCTGTACAATCAAATTCAAAGCCACTTTGAAGAATAACTGAGGTGATTTGCAAGATGCGATGGTTGGAGAAAAAATGGGTGTCCATCCCGATGCTGTGGGTAACGGTTATTCTGATCTGGCAGCTCGGCGCCATTCTCTATGGACCTGATGTAATCCCAGGTCCTTGGGATACGGTCCAGGGAGCTCGAGAATTGATTGCTGACGGTACGCTGATGCAGTATATTGGAATCAGCTTCACTCGTGTGCTAGCGGGATGGGTACTCGGAAGCGTAATCGCCATTCCGATAGGACTCATCATCGGCAAGGTGCATATGATTCGGTTGTTCGTTGAACCTTTCCTTAATTTTATCCGTTTTATCCCGCCGATTGCGTTTATTACTTTATTTCTGGTCTGGTTCGGCATTGGAGAACAGTCGAAGATTGCCCTTATCATGTATGCAACATTCTTCATTGTTGTGCTGAACACACTAACAGGTGTGCTCTCCATTGAAGAAGACAAAATCCGTTCGGCCCGCAGTATGGGGGCAAACGAATGGCAGATTTTGCTGCATGTGATTGTTCCGGCGACGACCCCTTATATTTTCACCGGTGTGCGATTGGCAATGGGTACGTCCTATATGGCCATTATCGGTGCAGAGATGATTGCTTCGAATGAAGGGGTAGGTTATCTGATTTGGAATTCCCGCTTATTCTTTCGGACGGATTGGATTTTTGTCGGCCTGATTTCTCTGGGCTTTATGGGATTTCTCACTGATCGGCTGTTTAACTGGTTTGGTCGCAGAGTGCTCCATCGTTATGCTGTAATTAGTAGTGCAAAACGGGTCTGAACGGGAGAGTAACCATGATAAATACCTGGGGTCATGCAGTAAAATGCGTGCCTGATTAATCCTAATTTGACGATTCAATTTAAACTTGATTTGGCAGCTTTTCACGTTGCCGAATCAGGTTTTTTGTTTGCTGAATTCAGGGGTTTCGGCATTGGGATCAAACCGTGGTATAATTAAAATTCAAAAATACAATAAAACGTCATGTGGGCCATTTATACTGCCACATGGAGGAGAACTTATGGACTGGATGATTGGCGCCGTATGCGCTTTTATTGTGGCGGGTGCTGCCTATGCGAAGAAGTCGCTAACTCTGTCTGGCTGTCTGGCAGCGATCTTAATGGGAACCATATATTACGGAGCGGGCAACCTGTTCTGGTTTGGAACACTGCTGTTGTTTTTCATTACCTCAACGCTGTTCTCCAAATTTCGCAAGGATCGCAAGCAGGAGCTTGAGAAATCGTATGCCAAGACAGGCAATCGTGATGCTGGACAAGTCATGGCTAACGGTGGAATCGGCATGTTTCTTGTTCTGGGGAACTGGATTCTTCCACACCCCGCCTGGATGTATGCTTTTATTGGTGTCATGGCTACCGTTACATCAGATACATGGGCGACCGAGTGGGGGAGTCTCAGCCGCAAGCCGCCACGCTCTGTCGTGACGTGGAAGGTACTGACTCCAGGTACTTCTGGAGGAGTTTCTCTGCTTGGAACACTGGCTGCTGCAATAGGCGGAGCTTTGATAGGCGCGGGTGCGTTCTTCTTTTCCTGGATTGCCGGGATCGGAGGTCTCGGTCTGCTCAGCTGGACGTGTGTCGGTCTTGTGGGCGGATTGGCTGGAGCTTTTGCCGATTCTTATCTGGGAGCAACGGTTCAGTATATGTATCGTTGCACGGTGTGCGGGCGCGAGGTTGAGGTAAGCGAACATTGTGGACATCCAACGGTCCGTTCACGTGGCTGGACATGGATGAGTAATGACTTGGTGAACGTTCTCAGTTCGGTTATCGGTGGATGTTTGGCAATCGGTCTGGGGATCATTTTGGCGTTGTAGGGAGGGAGTGCATTTTGAGCACTGTGCACGGAGACAAATCGGAGGCTATTTTGGATGCGGCTTACGGTATTTTCGGTTCAAAAGGATTCTATGAAACGAAAATGTCCGATATTGCAGATGAAGCGGGCATCGCAAAAGGCACTATTTATTTATATTTTAAAAGCAAGGAACAATTATTTATCGCGGTTTCCATGCGGGACTGCAACAGTTTTATCAGCAGGCTTGACTATGCTCTGAAATCACATGAGAATACAGGAGATAAACTTGCTGCGATTGCCAAGACTCATCTTACGTATTATTACGAGCGTCGCAATCATACCAAGCTGTTTTTTATGGCCCCGAATAACGATCCGGATCTGATGAAATTTATGAAAGCATTTATGAACGAATATATGAGCATGGTGTGTGCGGTACTGCAAAGTGCAAATGTACCTGAGCCTGTGCTCTTGGCGGAAGCTTACATCGGAATTCTCGACCGGCTGAAGATGGATATCATGCTGAATCCGGAGTTTAACGAGGAAGATCTGAACAAACGAATTGCTTTTGCAGCAGCTCTGTTTCTGGACGGATGCCGTTCCTTTTTGCAAGTATAACCTGAATTTAGCAAGTGAAGCTTGATATTGAATTTCATTTTACAGAGAAGTAGGTAACGAGCAATGAACATAATGACGGTAGAGCAAGTTGCGAAAAGTTATGGTGAGAAAATATTGTTTAAAGATGCCTCATTCGGCATGGGCGACCAGGACAAGATTGGTGTCGTTGGAGTCAACGGAACCGGGAAGTCCACATTTTTGCGCGTCATTGCAGGCATGGAGCCACCGGATGAAGGGCAGATCTCGATTGGGAATGATGTACGTATACAGTTCCTGGCACAGAATCCGCAGTTTAACCCGGATAATACCGTACTGCAACAAGTTTTCGAGGGCGACAGCCTGGAGATGAAAACGGTACGTGAATATACGGAAACGATGGAGCTATTAGAGCTCAATCCTTCCGATCCTGCTTTGCAAGAGCGTTTGTTGCGTTTGAATCAGCAGATGGAGCAGCTTCAGGTTTGGCAGATGGAAAGTGAAGCGAAAAGCATTCTGTCCAAATTGGGCATCCGTCAATTCGATGCCTTGATGGGCACGTTGTCTGGTGGACAACGTAAACGTGTGGCGCTTGCCTCTGCGCTGATTCATCCTTGCGAGCTGCTCATTCTGGATGAGCCTACGAACCATATCGATAATGATTCCGTGGTTTGGCTGGAACAATATTTGCAAAAACGGCGCGGCGCCCTGCTCATGATTACGCATGATCGTTATTTCCTGGATCGTGTAGCGAATGTGATGCTGGAGCTGGATCATGGCCGTTTATTCCGATATGAGGCCAACTATACCCGCTTTCTGGAATTGAAGGCTGAGCGGGAGGAACGTGAATCCGCATCGGAACAAAAGCGGCAAAACCTGCTGCGTACAGAGCTTGCATGGATTCGTCGCGGTGCCAAAGCGCGGACAACGAAGCAAAAGGCGAGAATTGATCGCTTCGAACAGTTGAAAGACCAACAGGGACCCAATCGCTCAGGCTCATTGGAAGTATCCGTCGGTTCCACTCGTTTGGGCAAAAAAATACTGGAGATCGAACATCTGTCCAAATCGGCGGATGGTCGTAAACTGATTGAAGATCTGAGTTACATTGCGGTACCTGGTGACCGCGTAGGCATCGTTGGTCCAAATGGCAGTGGTAAATCGACCTTGCTGCAGATGATCTCCGGGAAGCTTGAACCGGATTCAGGTGAGGTAGTTGTAGGTCCTACGGTTAACCTGGGTTACTTCACACAGGAACACCAGGAGATGAATGAATCTTTGCGGGTCATTGAATACATCAAGGAAGTGGCCGAGAATGTGAAAACGGCTGACGGTTCTCTCATTACGGCAGCACAAATGCTGGAACGTTTCCTTTTCACCCCTGCGTCACAGTGGACACCTATCTCCCGTCTGTCTGGTGGAGAGAAGCGTCGTCTGTATCTGCTGCGCGTATTGATGGCAGCGCCCAATGTGCTGCTGCTGGATGAGCCGACGAATGACTTGGACATCCAGACACTCGCTGTGCTCGAAGATTACCTGGATGATTTTCCGGGTGTGGTATTTGTCGTATCCCATGACCGCTACTTCCTCGACCGGACCGTGGATAAAGTGCTGTCTTTTGAAGGCGACGGTGTTGTACGCGTGCATGTTGGCGACTACAGCGAGTACGCGGAATGGATGCTGAAGAATGCACCAGGATCTTCTGCGGAGAATGATGCGGGTGGGGCAGCGACCAAGGCGAAGCCAGCTGCGGAGGAAAGCAAGCCTGCTGTATCAGCAGCCAAGCCGAAGCTGAAGTTCAGCTTCAAGGAACAGCGTGAATATGATCAGATCGATGAGAATATTGAGAAGGCCGAAGCCAATCTCGCCCGAATTAACAAAGAGATGGAAGAATCATTCAGCGATTCTGCCCGTCTGCAGGAGTTAATGGCAGAACAGGCTGAGGCAGAGAGCCATCTGGAGGAACTGATGGAACGCTGGACCGTTTTGAATGAGCTCGCTGAACAGATTGAGAAAAGCAAGTCTTAACATATCCCAATGAATCGTCCTCTCTTCAAAAAGTGACTTGTAGTTGCTTTTTGGGAGTAGGGCTATTTTTTTGTGATGAAGTAAAGACGTATCGTTCGAAAGACGCTGCATGTATTGAAAAATGAAATGCGTGAACACAAGGCACAGTTAGAGCTGTTGGAACGTAGGTATCGTGAATATGTTGAACGAGCGGATTGAGATATTTCAAAGAAAAAGGACACTTTCAGCGCACCGAAACGATGCTGCCAGAAGTGTCCTTTTTTTACTTGATAGTGATTAACTACACATGATTATAGTCGGCATACCGAACAAGATCGTCATTACTACGTGAATCATTCATTCAAACGATGTATTGCCACATCACTTCAGTTGACCGCATTCAAAATTTACTTGGTCGTAATATAAGCGGCAAGCAGTCTCGCTGTATTCAAGACGGCATCTTTATGCGTACGTTCCATGGAATGGGAAGCATGAACTCCTGGACCAATCAACGCTGCACGGATGTTATTTCCTCCACGCAATGCAGCGCTGCCATCGGAACCGTATTGGGGATAAATATCAACCACATAGTCAAGGTTCGCTTGTTTGGCTAGTTCAATCAAACGGGTCGTCATGTCATAATCATATGGGCCGGATGAATCTTTGGCACAGATGGAGACATCCGTTTCTTTACAGCTGAGGTCATCACCCATAGCGCCCATGTCTACAGCGATCAATTCGCTGATTTCTGCAGGAATATAAGACGCGCCGTGTCCAACTTCTTCGTAGTTCGAAATGAGCAGCGAAACGTTATGTAGCGGTTTCCAGCCTTCCCGATGTGCAGATTCCAGAATACCGAACAGGGCAGCTACACTAGCCTTATCATCGAGATGACGCGATTTGATATATCCGCTAGGCGTAATGACCGCACGCGCATCGAAGGAAATAAAGTCCCCGACAGAGATACCCAGTTCCAGAACATCTTCCTTGGATGAAACTACTTCATCAATGCGAACTTCCATATGGTTCTCGCTTCGCTCAAACGTACGTGCATCCGGGTAGACGTGTACAGACGGATGAAGGGAGAGAATGGTGCCTGTATAGGTCTTTCCATCACGTGTATGAATGATGCAATACTCATTCTCAATACTGTTCATCGTAAATCCACCAACAGAAGTCAGCTTTAATGTACCGTAAGACGTAATGGAACGCACCATGGCTCCCAGCGTGTCCACATGTGCGCTGAGTCCGATTGTTCTGGATGAATCCTGTCCGGGCAAAGTGAGTATAACTCCGCCTTTGTTGTTCAATTCACAAGTGATATTCAGTGATTCGGCTTCCTTGCGGATCATCTCGATAATATGGTGGGTATAACCGCTCGGGCTGGGAGTATCCAGTAATTTTTTTAGAAAAGACAGGACATAAGATTCATCAATGATAAAATTCATGCTGAAATTTCCTCCTCGTTTATATGGGTATGTAAAAAGGTGCTCAAAAAAAAGAATAAAGCCTGCCTAGCGGAATGCACAAGTTCCATTCCTGATTGCCAGCAGGCTGCCTCTGATGTGTTACAACGTACCTTTCGGGTTACCTTTGCGTTGACTCTGAATGGAGTCTGGCTCTGCAGAAACACTATCCGATTCGGTGGTTCCGAACGAATCCTTCGTTTTAAAAGAGTCCAGCGAAGCGCTGTTTGTTGTGGAGCTTTCCAATTCGGATACACGTAATTTCAATTGCTTGTTCTCGCGTTGCAGACGATATTGGCGGAAGATGCCATAAGACCCTACAATGATTCCCCCGATTAAGGTACAGCCCAGAATCAGCAGGATCAGTGGGATTTGAACCGTATTGAACAGCAGGTTAACTTGTACGGAATCGACATTAATAACGGCAAAGATTCCCGTAAGCAATGCAAAAACAAGACCCGCAATGAGTGCCCATTGCATTTTCATGGTGGTGCCTCCTTGTTGAACAATTCAGGACTATGTATGCAGTTACCCTAATTCAAAGGCCTTGCATCTTGCTTGATTATAAAATCCCTTGCCCGTTGGGGCAAGGGATTCAGGTCACATGGACGAAAAAGTAACCTTATTTGGTTAATTGCTCCATTTGTTCGATCAGTTCCTTGAATACACTCATCGCTTCGCGAATTGGCTCTGGCGTCGACATATCCACTCCTGCTTTTTTCAGAATATTGATGGAGTAGTCACTGCCACCGCTCTTGAGGAATCCAAGATAACGGTCCACAGCAGGTTGTCCTTCTTCCAGAATTTGCTTGGAGAAACTGGTCGCTGCCGAGAAGCCAGTCGCATATTTGTACACGTAGAAGCTGTTATAGAAGTGGGGGATACGTGCCCATTCCATCTCGATGTCTTTGTCTACAACCATGCTGTCCCCATGGTATTTGACATTAAGGTCATAATAAATTTCGGAAAGCAGCTGTGGTGTCAGGGCCTCGCCTTGTTCAGCACGCTCATGAATGATTTTTTCGAATTCTGCAAACATGGTTTGACGGAATACGGTTGTACGGAACTGATCTGCATAATATGTGAGCAGGTACAGTTTTTCCTTAGGATCAGTTGATTTGTTGAGCAGATAATCCATCAGCAAAGCTTCATTGGTTGTGGATGCGACTTCTGCCAGGAAAATGGTGTACTGTGCATCACGATACGGAAGCGTAGTGTCCGAATAGTGGGAATGCAGAGCGTGACCCATTTCATGAGCCAGCGTAAACATGCTATTCAGGTTGTCTTTGTGATTCAGCAGGACGTAAGGGTGCGTGCCATAGGCACCCCAGCTGTATGCGCCTGAACGTTTATTTTCATTTTCGTATACATCAATCCAGCGGTCATCATAACCTGCTTGCAGTGCATCTGCATAATCCTTGCCAAGCGGTTTCAAACCATCTTTAACGGTTTGTTTCGCTTCTTCGTAGGTGATATCCATTTTGTACTCATCCACCAGCGGGGCAAAAAGGTCATACATATGCAATTGGTCTACACCGAGCAATTTTTTGCGCAAGTCCATATAACGGTGCAGCAGCGGTAGGCTCTCATGAATGGTATCGACAAGATTGGTATAGACATCCTTTGGAATGTTATCACCGTAGAGAGACATTTCCATGACAGAAGGGTATTTCCGAACATTGGCATAGAACATGTTTTTGGTTACATTGGCGTTCAGGGATGCAGCAATGGTGTTCTTCTGTTTGGCATACGTCTCGTATACCGCCTTGAAGGCACGTTCACGGACTTCACGATTCGGATTTTCAAGAAATTGAATATAGCTGCCATGGGTGAGCTCAACCTCTTTACCCGTTTCATCCTTGATTTTGGGGAATTTGAGATCAGCATTGTTCAACATGCTAAAGATGGTCTGTGGCGCCTGGGACAGATTGCCCACCTGTGCAAGCAGCGCTTCTTCCGCCTGGCTCAGTACATGCGCCTTTTCCCGCTTCATCTCTTCCAGTGTGAATTTATAGGCAGAGAGTTTCTCGTTAGAAATAAGAGCGTCCAACTGGTCATCGGGAAGGGAAAGGATCTCAGGTGTGACATAGGAAAGGGCTTCACCGACCCGCACACTTAATTTTTGTGCTTTTTGGGACAGATTTTGATATGTAGGATTCGCTGTGTCTTCATCTTGATGCATCCTTGCGTACACAAAGAGGCGTTCGGTTTTGAGGCTGATCTCATCTTCGAGTTCGAAGCAGCTCTTAAGGGCCTCAGGTTTGTTTAATTTACCTTGAAATTCGGAGGCTTTCTTGGTCAAAGACGATACTTCTTCATATTCCTGATCCCAAGCTTTCTGATCAGCAAACAAATCTTCCAATTTCCAGGTTTGTTCAGTTGGTACCTCGGAACGTTTCAATAATTGACTCATGGGAATCCTCCTTTGATGAAGTGATGAGTATATAGACGAAGCTGCCTTCGTCCCACTCGCTTGTGCGGAAAGGGACGAAGGAATCAGACTAAGTACCAGCAAAATGAACAGCGATTTTCGGTATTTCAAAGGTCCTCCTCCTCACTATACGAATAATCCCGTATAGTATGACCGGAGAAGCATTGAAATATTTGACGAAGCTAGGCTCCCATGTTGTAAAGGAAGTAAACAATCAGGAAGAAAGCAAAACAAATCAGAAGGGTGGCGGTCAGAGCCATGCCCCGTCTCAGACGATCAGGGATGGAGTTGCGCCCCAAAATTAATGCAATTCCCAAGCAGAAAGCGAGAATGATGAAGATGACGACATTACTTGAATCAAGCTGCATCGATCAGACCCCTTTGAAGGCAGCCATCAGTTGACGCCATTCATCCTCACGGTTCTCAAAGTCAGCTTTCGGGAAGCGACGTTCAGCCCAGTGCATCAATGCAGGTCGGCTGAGGAAGGTATGGCATTCCTCGCCCCATTCTTCGGAAATTTCACGAAGCACAAGATATTTGCCTTGTACTTCAACGGTCATCATATTCCACTTGTCTGTTTTGTATATTTCATGTTTTTTTATCATAGGTAGTCTCCAAACTAACGGTTTTGGTAAAATGATACCGTACCCTACGATTCAAAGCAAATTTTTTCGGCTTTTAATGAAAAGATAAATTGCAAATTGGAAATTCATACAGTATAATGAGGGTATTCGCCATAGATGGCGATATTTTTAGGAGGTTGTTCATTTGAAAGGTACAGTTAAATGGTTTAACGCAGAAAAAGGCTATGGCTTTATTTCAGTTGAAGGCGGCGAGGACGTATTCGTACATTTCTCCGCAATCCAAGGCGACGGCTTTAAAACATTGGAAGAAGGTCAAGCGGTAGAATTCGAAATCACTGATGGAAACCGTGGTCCTCAAGCAGCTAACGTAAACAAATTGTAAGAATATTTCCGGTCAAACGGATTTCTTATAAATGATTGGCTTTCAGCTGAATATAAGAACCCAAGCACAGTCCCCACATGGGAGGCTGTGCTTTTTTTGATTGCATCAGTTCCAGGTTAATTTGTTTTTTCAATCGACTAATTTCGATTCATCATGCCAGGCCAGAGCTTCATTGAAAATCCGACAAGGGCAGCAAGACAGAAGGACATCGCAGTGAGATAAAACGTTTGTCTGCCTGCGTATTCGAGCAGCAATCCTCCCAGTGTTCCGCCCAGCAGACCAGAAACGCTGGACCATACAATGGTGAATAAGGCCATTCCGGTAGCGCGGTAGTCATCCGGAACTAAGCGGGTGATATAGCGAACTGCAGTGACGTAGAAAATGCCGAATGTCACGCTGTGCATCGTTTGAATGGCAACAACGGCAGCAGGCGTATCCGAGATGGACATCAACAATAATCGAATCGTATACATGAGGGCGGCGATAGCGAGTAAGGGAAGTTCCTTGTAGCGATTGCCGTATTTGCTGAGCAGCAAAAATACCGGGATTTCACTTACGGATGAAATTAGAAGTGACCAGCCGATCAGTCCTTCACTGGCCCCCAACTCCTTAAGCGTTAGGGTAAGAAAGGCCTCGTTCATCCGATGCCCCAATGCAAGCAAAAAGACGCAGCCAAAAAAGGTGAGCACATCCCTGCGCTTCAAAATCGCCCATAACCCCGAAAGGTCCATTTTACTACTACTGTTCGAAGGTTGCTCTTTTAACTGAAGGCTGATCAGCAGTGTCGTTGCAGCTAAGCCAATGCAGACCCACATGGTCCATCCCGGACCAAAAGAGCCAAGAAAATAACCGATGCTTAATGCAAAGAAAGCATATCCGATGGAGCCGAAAACCCGAATGGAAGTAAAGTTGCGGCCATACTTGTTCGCTGTAGTGATCGCCATCGTATCGGATAGTGGATACACCGGATAGTAGAAAAAGTAAAACAGGGTCACCAGCACAAAAACCTGACCAAACGTTGTCGCATTGGCGAGCATCACCCCAGTTATCAGTTGCCCGGCAAGCAGGATAATCATGACTTTGCGTACGGTTTTGTATCGGTCGCTGGCCATGCTCCAGAACATATTAGAAAATACGGAAACGAGAGGACCAATTCCGTACAGGTAACCGATCTCGGCCCGGCTGAATCCCAGATGACTAAAATAAAGCTGGAAATACGATACTACCAGTACGGTGGAACCGAAGATGGTGAACATGAGTGCCCGCAGCCAGGTTTGATCCGGCCGGGCGGTGTGACTTGATTTCATGATGAAAGACTCCATTCCTTGATAACGTTTAATTTTTATCCTTTAAGGGAAGATGATTTCCCGGATGAGGGTACAGACATCGTAGGCTCCTTCTGTGTGCGCCGGATGACAAGCCAGACAATGACAAGCTCGGCGAGCAGGCCGAGAGACTGAGCCACCGCACCGATCATACCATTCCACGCCGGGAAAATGCTGACCAAAATAAGCAAAACGATAACAGTACAGATCGCATTGGCGGTCTGGGAACGAAACATCGTTTTGGTCTGTCCGCGCAGCAGAATCAGGCCGTTGCTGAAGTCAAGAAAAGGTGAAATCAGCGGAAACAATACAAAAGCACGCAGTGTCCACAAGCTTTGCTGTAGCAGATTACCCTGAACGCTCATTACATTTTCAAGAACCCACGGACCAAGTGGGGTGTAGGCAATGGATACGGTCATCGCAAAGGGTACAAACCCCGTTATTAGTGCAAACTTCTTCACGAGTTTGGCATCAATCAGATAGAAATTCAGTACGATCTGGTGGATGTATGTAAAAAAGCTTAGCATCAGCTGCATCAGGCTGCTTGCCACGGCGAATGACGAAATGGCCAGAGCAATCCCGGTTGTCTTGCCAAGGACGATATTAATGACGGGTCCGATGAACAAAGCGACAAAACTGGATAATAGCAGGGGCTTATAAAAGCGGAAAACGTCTCCCTTATGTTCAACAGGATGATCCTCGAGTTTGGCTGGCATCTTGCGCTTGATACTGTTTCCTTCGAGAAAGCTGACCAATGCCTCAATCATCATGCCGGCAGCAAAGATGATAGCGCCTACACGTCCACTGTCAATACTGTCAGTATATATGAAATACAGGGACAGGCCGTACATGCCGGCAAGTCGGAATAACATGCCGATGGTCAGCCATTTGGTCCGATTATTCGTTATAATGATGCCTTGGTAAATGTTGCGAATAACCGAAAAAATACTGACGTACATCAGAATCTCGTAAACGTCGATTACTTTGGATAACAGATCAGGGCTTACACCAAACAAATATTTGAAAACACCTGTACCAACTGGAGAGTAAACGATGAGAAAACCGATCAGCAGCACACAGGCTAGAAATATTTTGGTCACAAATGTGAGGGCTTGAAAGGAAAGACGGTCCCGGACCAGCGCCGAACAGGTCTGACGCAGCAGGGTGGAGGGGCGTTCCGTGAGTGTCAGCAGGCTACCAGCGATGGCATAACTGGCGATTACCGTCTCCGGATGAGCGGAACGTGCGAGCGTGCTGTTAATGATAACGTGAGAAATGGTGACGAGAGAG
This sequence comes from Paenibacillus sp. NPDC056933, assembly GCF_042674385.1. NCBI lineage: Bacteria > Bacillati > Bacillota > Bacilli > Caryophanales > Paenibacillaceae > Paenibacillus > Paenibacillus sp. NPDC056933. Next base: position 1,346,015 of record NZ_JBHUQN010000001.1, read on the forward strand.
GCGGAAATGCCAAGCGGCACAAAAAAAGAAAATAACCGTCTCCACGAAAGTGATTCACTTGACGACATGTCAACGACTCCTTTGATGGACGAAATAAGATGCCCGCCAGCAACTGAATGCCGACGGGTCCGCGAGCGATCCGATTCTTTTGGAAGAATAAAAACATTATATTCTTGAAGGGATATGATGTAAATAGATGGGGGTGCGTGGTTTGCGAGTGAAGTGGCTGTTCAGCCTGATTTTCTGCAAGCGTTTTCCGAACGGAGACGAAGAAATGCATGTCAGCTTCTGAAGCGATAGTGGATCATCAGATAGACTCCATTCAACAAGAAAAATAGCAACATGTTTGGAAGAATGGAATAGTTTCCCCAGTTCACAGGCAGGATGATCCAATCTCCCAATCCAATTACAAGGGCCGAGATCGCTGCTATGACCAGAGTATGAACAGCCAGACTGCCCATGTGAATTTCTTTTAGCACGTTTCTCAACCCAATCAGATTGCCAGCCATGATGGTTAATTCCATCAGCAATACACCGGCAACGGCACCCATAAGATGAAATCCATCAAGAGGGATCAGATAATAATGGGAGAGGGTAGCCACCGTGATGCCGATTGTTGTTCCGATCAAACTGACTTTTTTGTTCTCCTGTGCCCACAATATACTGGTAGATACCTCACGGATACCAACAAGCAGAGGAATGAGGCTCAAACAGCGAATCAGCTCAGCGGTTTGTGTAGAATTAAAAAAGAGTTGTGACAGGCCCCGATTGTATATCCACAAAAAGGAGCTAGAGATGATCCCTGAAATCCACACCAATTCCATAGCTTTACGGCTGTTCTTCACAAAATAAACAAAACGCTGCTCTTGCCAGGCGAGAACAAGTTTCATGGTCAAGGTATGTGAGATGGCCGCGGTTACAGTAGTGGGCATGTACACAACGAGCAAGGCCATCCCCGTAAGCAGACCGTACATTGCTGTGGCTTGTGTGGAGGTATATCCTGCGGTTTGCAATCTTAACGGGATAATGATCGCATCAAGCATATCGGAAAAAGGAATCAGCAGTCGGGTGACAGATATGACCAATGAGCTCTTGATGAGCCAAAGGCCGTCCGAAGCCCCTGTAGGAGTCAAAGGTTGTATTCCATTTTTTTGCCCGACATGACGCAAAAAAAGGAGCAGTACCACAAATGCAGCAATTCCGCCGAGTGCCGTCCCAATCAAACTTCTTCCCACAGCAAACATTACACCCTTAGGCAGCCACAACCAGGTAACGCCCAGCATAATCCCGATACGAACAGCCTGTTCCATCAGCTCCGAGACAGCAATGACACCATAGTGCTCAAGACCCTGCAAATATCCCCGAAGTAAGTTTAACAGGGGTACGACAAATATGGCCAGGGACAGGGAGCGTATAAACGGCTCCAGAACAGGATTCCCCAGCCACCTGGAAATGCTTGAAGAGTATGCGAGTGTAAGCAAACAGAGCGTTCCGCCAATGAACACCAGCAAGACGGACAAACGCTTGAACCAGATCCAGCCAAGTGCTGGCTGCCTGGCCGTGTACATGGCCAGGGAGGTGGGAAGCCCTCCCGTAATCAGCATGAGCATGAAACCGAAATAAGAATAGGCAATCTGGAACAAACCTATTCCTTCCGGCCCCGCCATGCGGGTAAGTATAATACGTCCAATCAGACCCATCGCTTTGACCAGGGAGACAGCACCAATACGGATGCCTGTCTGCTTCAGACCAGGAGGGATGTTCATCCAGTTCATCCACTTCACTCCATCCAACACGAACATCTTGTCCATGATCTATATGATCCAAAGGAGTCAAGTATGTGCGTTTCGGGTGATCAGTCCTGAATATGGATGAGGATATAGGTCGTCTTATTGTCCCAACCCAGATCAAAAGGTGCCTGAAATCGGTCAGCTGTATGGGAATTGACGAGAGGATAACCGCGCTGATCAAATCCGGTAACAATAGAAAAATGATCCACATCATTATTCATAACATGGGCGATAAGGTCCCCAGCCTCTAACTCTCCTATGGCTCCATACGGGTGTGTGGCTGTTTTTGCGACCAGCTTCGAAAAGGAATCCTTCGCGATTGTTTTGCCATACCCGGAGTACAGCAGGAAGTTTTTGAGTGCATCCGTCTGTACCCACGTCCTGGTGCCGCCTTTGGGAAAATGGTATCTCCATGGCCCTCTCATGGGAAGTCTTCCGCCTTCCGTCGGGTCACCGAGAGCTTGTGAAGCAAAATTGGTACAGTCGCCGCCCAGATTATTATAGTTTTTATATTTGGCATTGTACCGGACCTTGTCGTTGGTTCCCCCGGCCATCCCGGCATATTTGTTTGCATAGGCTACCGCTTGCTTTCTTTTATATCTCTTGCCGTCCTTCAGTTCAGGACGATGGGGCGGCGAGAGGGGAAGTCCCTCCGAAATGCGATGAGGATTCTCTTCAAGCGGATCAAGATACCATTCCTTCCAAACGATCCACTGGCCATTAACTTTTTTCAGGGTGGCGGCGTGCCATGTTCCGAGTCCGAACGAATGGGGTTCGGAGAGTTGATCTTTATAGGCGTATGTGATTTGCTGCGAATGACCTAATGAAACGGTAGCCGTTTGGTCCCTGATAAGGATTCGGGAAATATGGATTTTGGAATTACTATCGATAATTTTCATATTACGGTGTTCAGCCCATGCATGGAGATATGTTTTACGATTGACTTCCATTGTGTAGGCGTGACGGCTCAAAGTGGACTTCAGATCATAATAGCGATCCATATCATGTTGCTGTTCTGCTAAGTACTTCGATCTCTGCAAAAAAATATCTTCCAGATTTGTTTTGATCTCTTGTTCCGTTATTGTGGAAGAAGCCTCTACAGGTCTCGAATGAGGTATCTCCAGAAACAAACAGCAAACCAGGAGCATCGTTATCCATTTATACATTGTTTTCTCCTCTTTACATGTTATTCAACCAATCGGGTGAACACGATCAGGCGTTTTTCGTGTTCCTTTTTTTTACGATCGTACTTTCCTGTACATGTAATCAGGTTTAATTGCTTTTCCGGGGTATCGCCGAATATTTTATCCAAAGGTGCTTGTTCTGTGTAATAGGATTGAACCTGTATTACCTCGTATTTGAGATAATGGTTATCCTGGTCAAACAGCAAAACAAAAGAACCTGGCTTCAGATGCTTAAGCGGGTAGAAAATGGCTGGCCCTGTGTAGTTATCCACATGACCGGCAACAATGGCATTTCCTTTTTCTCCTGGCAAAATTCCATCCACATATAATCCTGCGACTTCACTGGACTTGGGTACTTGCAGATGTCCATCCTCTGATAGATGAATGGGCGTAATTGAAGTGCTCAAATGTACCGAAGGAATACACAAACGAACAGGTTTCTTCATAATTCTTACATTTTGAAGCCCAGTTTTGGACTCCATCGGAGTACCGAGAACAGCTTGTGGAGCTGTTGTTTCAAAAGCGAAATGATTCGCAGTGCTCCCCATAGGAGACAGAATCAGGGAAACAATCATAAGGTAAATTACAATAGCGGATAATGGGAGGTTGTTTTTCATCCAATTCTCATCCTTAATGATTTAATAGAAAGACAAGAGAAAAGAAAAAGCTCTTCTTTTCTCTTGTTGCTTTTTTTTACTCGCTTACTCCGCCATATCCTGTTTTGGGAAGAGCTTTTGGTTTAACGCTTTTTGCATGGATTTTGTGCTCTTTTTTGGCGGATTCTTGATGCAGCTTGTGTTCTTTGCCTTTATGCGATTTGGTGTGCATTTTGTGCTCTGCTTTGTGTTCTGCTTTGTGTGTGGATTTCTCCATTTTGTGCATCGGTTCAGTTGCAGCGGATGCAGAAGCACCGGAAACAGCCAGCATCAGGCAAGCAGATAGTGAAACAATGGTTGCTTTATTCATACTTGAATTCCTCCCTGTGGGTAATTTGCATTGCAGAATATAATATCTCCAAGCCTTACATGATTATTGATTGTATTTTTTGCCAGCGATTGTGATGGTTGCCAATGATGTAGTGCATTTTGATAAGTTGAGTTACAAGTGACGCCAATGGTTGGGATTATTTTGCAGAAAGTGGTCAGCAGATGTGATTTTATGTGCGGATTATGAGGTAGATCATTTGTACAATTAAGGGGATCATATTATAATGAGATTGGTTAAAAATCGCTCTAATACGTATTCAACCAAGTGGAGGCACATTTATTTTGAGCCAATCAAATCGAAATCGTCATCAATATCCGCGTGGACCGCTGGCATTGATGAGAGGGGTGTATAAGTACACCATTCCGGAAACGCGAAAGGAACTGAATGGATGGCGTGCCCAGGCCGAGAAAATTCCGAATGAGGAATTGCGTAATCAGGCACTTGCCAGTCTCCGGGACAAGCAATTCCACTGTGAAGGTGGAACCGTATACGCTTTACCTGATTTGCCGAACAGGCACATTCTGATTCCGCTGATCGTTTCATATCAGACTATTAGTGATTATTTGGACAATCTTTGTGATCGCAGTACATCGATGGACCCGAATGATTTTCGGCTTCTCCATCAATCCATGCTTGATGCGGTAGATCCCGAGGCAACTCCTGTCAATTATTATGCGCTCCGTGAGGAGCAGGATGACGGTGGATACCTGCGGAATCTGGTGACTACATGTCAGGAACTGACTCGTCAGCTGCCTGGCTATGCATCCGCCAAGCCTCAAATTCAGGATCTGGCAGGCCTATACACGGACCTGCAGGTATATAAGCACATCAAGCCGGAACTGAGGGAAACGGCATTGCTCGAATGGTGGTCGGAGCATCGCCACCGTACACCTCAGTTCCGCTGGAACGAATTTGCTGCCGCTACGGGCTCTACGCTGGGCGTATTCATGCTGTTTCTGGCTGCAAGTGACGGTCATCTGACGGAAGAAGAGGCGGCTTCAATCCATACTGCCTATTTTCCTCATGTATGTGCATTGCACATTATGCTCGATTACTTAATTGATCAGGATGAGGATCGGATCGGGGGAGATCTCAACTTCTGCAATTATTATGAGAATGTAGAGACAATGCTGGACCGAATTGCTTTTATTGTGGAAATGGCCCGCAGTGATGTGCAGAAGATTCCGGGAAGTTCGTTCCACCGAATGATTATTGAGGGATTGCTTGCCATTTACCTGTCTGATCCCAAAGTCAGCGAACAGCAGGAAGTTCGCGTCGTTTCCAAGCGTCTGATGAAAAATAGTCCGATGACACGAGTATTTTTCTTTATCTTCAGCCGCTGGATCCGAAAGCATATGTAAGTCAGGCATATTGTGGTGGGGGCCTGAAGTGAAACTAGAGGAGGAAGAAACATCATGACAGCAGTAAAGAAAATCGCAGTTTTAACGAGCGGTGGTGATTCGCAGGGGATGAACGCGGCTGTTCGTGCGGTTGTTCGCAGCGGACTGTTTCACGGTCTCGAAGTATACGGTGTTCAACGTGGCTACCAGGGTCTTTTGAATAACGATATTTTCCCAATGGATCTCCGGAGTGTAGGGGATATCATCCAGCGTGGGGGAACGGTTCTGCAGTCTGCGCGCTGCAAAGAGTTCTATACCGCTGAAGGTCAGCAAAAAGGCGCAGACATTCTGCGTGCACGCGGCATTGATGGTCTCGTTGTTATTGGTGGAGACGGTTCATACAATGGCGCCAACAAACTGAGCAAGCTGGGCATTAACACGATGGGCCTTCCAGGAACAATTGATAATGACGTTTCTTTCACCGATTACACCATCGGATTCGATACGGCAGTAAGCGTAGTGGTAGATGCGGTTAACAAATTGCGCGATACGATGTCTTCACACGAACGTTCTTCCATTGTTGAAGTTATGGGTCGTCACTGCGGCGATATTGCATTGCATGCAGGGCTTGCATCGGGTGCAGAGACCATTCTTGTACCGGAAGTTCCGTTTGACATGGACGAAGTGGCTGACCGTATGAAAGCCAACTTTGCACATGGTAAACGTCACAGTATCGTCATCGTTGCTGAGGGTGTGGGCAAAGGTGAAGATGTAGCAAAAGAACTGATGGAGCGTTGTCCTACGTATGAGCCGCGAGTAACTGTACTCGGTCACATTCAGCGTGGTGGAACGCCAACTCCGTTTGACCGTAACCTCGCCAGCCGTCTGGGAGACTTCGCCGTTCGCAGTCTGATTGCGGGTGAGACGGACAAAGGTTGCGGTATTATCAAAGGTGAACTGACCTTGACCGATATCGATAAAGTGGTTAACACGAAAAAAGACTTCGATATGGAGACTTACCAGCTTGCACAGCGTTTGTCCCAATAATCAAGTCATCACCAAAAATTCATATCAAAAGAGCACAGTCCCGTTTTATCGTGGGCTGTGCTCTTTTTGTTATATTTCCATTATTTATTTTCAGCCAAACGTACCGATGCTTGTTGCTGCACAAGGAACAATCTCCAGAGAAGTGCCGTTGCTCCAACAGCCAGACCGGAGATTAAGCCCACCCAGTACCCAAAGGCTCCAAGTGAGGTATACGTGGCTGTGACATATCCAACCGGCAATCCGATGATCCAATACGCGACAAACGTGATGATCAGGGCTGGATTCACGTCTTTATAACCCCGAAGTGCACCCTGCGTCGGGGTAGCAATCGCATCAGAGATTTGGAAGAAGATGGCGTATATCAGGAAGTGTTGGGTCAAAGCAATAACCTCGCGATCATTGGAATACACCCCCGCAATTTGTTCCCCGAATACCAGTAATACCACAGCTGTCAACAGAGAGAGCCCGATGGCACCTCCGATGCCCAGGAGACTGTATTGTCTAGCGTCTCTCACACGGCCTGCACCGGCCTCATAGCCCACAAGAATCGTGAGGGCCATACATATACTCACCGGCAGCATATACAGCGTAGAGGCGAAATTCAGGGCCGACTGGTGGGCTGCAATCGTAATGGTGTCGAACCGGCTCATTAATAATGTGACTGCTGCAAAGATGGAGGTTTCAAAAAAAGTAGCGAAACCGATAGGGACACCGATCTTGAGCAGCTCTTTCCATTTGCTCAATGAAATTTTGGGCATTTGCCGAAAGATTCCATACTTGGAAAAGGGCTCAACCCGGTGTACAAAAAAGAGGCTGATGAGAAAAATAAGCCAATATGTACTTGCTGTAGCCACACCTGCTCCGACACCTCCCAGTTGGGGAAAGCCCCAGCGTCCAAAGATGAGCAAATAGTTCAGGAAGATGTTTACTGGCAACGAGACCAAAGTGATCATCATGGTGATCCGCGTCTGTCCCAATGCATCCATAAAGCTGCGAAGCACCGTGTAGCCGAAGAGTGGAATAACCCCAAAAGCCAGTGCACAAAGGAAATAGAAAGCGACTTGGCCAACCCGTGGCTCCAGCGGCATGCCGTTCAGAATGGGTTTGAGCAGCATAGTTCCTGCTGCAAGGACGACGATACCTACCGCAACACCGAGGTATAACGCCTGTACAACGCTGCTACCAATCTTGTCGTTGCGCTTCGAACCAAGCAGATGGGAGACAACAGGGGTGATTCCGATCAGAATACCACTAAGGCCTGTCTGCACCGGCATCCACAGACTTGTGCCAATGGCCACACCCGCGAGATCAGCAGGGGAGAATTTGCCTGACATATTGGTATCGAAAAATGACATCGCTGAGAGCGCGATTTGTGTGGTGAAAATGGGTAGAAATATAATCAGGAATTGTTTTACTTTCTGAGAAAAGCTTGTGGTAGTCATGTTCACTGGCGGTGCCTCGCTATTCTTTAAGAGTTATCACTAAACTGTCATATACGGACAGCTATTTATTGTAGTGGATTTTGCCCGATTTGAATAGGGAAGGATCATGTAGTGCGGAAGTTTAAATGGAGAGCAATGAGGCCTGAGGGCCATATTAAAAACCTCGTTCCGTCTCAGACGGAACGAGGTCGTTGGATGAAATGAGAAGAAGAGTGCATTATTTATAGTTTACATCTGGCGTATATCGATTGGAGGCATTCCAGAGCAAATACTCATCCACATCCATGTCTTTCATTGCACGAATTTGGTCCTCCACCTGTTTTTTGCCGTATTTGATATAATGTCCGCTACCCAGCCAACTTGCGGTAAAGTCCTGAATCCACGGGCGAATAACGGGTTTGAGTTCCTTGGTTGGGTCCAGTTTCTTGTGCGTGTCTTCCATCGAGCCTTTAATCGTGGTGTACGGATCTTTATCAGGGTCTTTCACACCATACCAGCCGGTGGAGTAATGACTTGGATAAACCATCGGCGAGATGACATCCACGTTTTCGGATATTTTAACAAAATCCTGTCCAATGCCTTCCGCTGCGGGCACAGAGGCTGCATAGCCGAAGATATCGACTGAGACCCGAACACCAAGCGGAGCAAGTTCTTTACGTGCATACTGTACGAATTCGGCTACGATATCCACTCGGGACTTGTCGGATTTGATGTACTTCAGTTTGTCTGCACGCGTTTCGAAACCTTCCGGGAACCGAACATAATCGAACTGGATTTCCTTGAATCCCAGTTTGGCGGCTTCCTTGGCAATCTCTATATTGTAATCCCAGACTTCCTTGCTGTAGGGATTAACGAAGCTGTCTCCCTTTCCGTTGGCCCATATGGAACCGTCCTTATTGCGGAAAGAGAGCTCCGGATTTTTCTTGGCCAAAATCGTATCCTTGAAGACGACAACACGGGCAATCGGGTAAACCTCATGTTTTTTCAGACGTTTCATCAACGCATTAATATCGCGAATAAAGGGTTGGGATTTGCCCATCTGCTGCAGGGTTTTGTTTTCCGTAGGGAAGGTTATGTATCCGAGATCGTCCTTAATATCAATGACCATGGAATTGAGTTCTGTATCATCCATCAGATCAAGCAATTGTGTCATACGGGCACCACCCGCGCTGTAGGCCGTTACATAAATGCCTTTGACAACAGGTGCGTCGGGTTGTGGGTCAATTTTGGCAGGCGGGTTATCTGCATCAATAACGACCTGATCTTTTTGAGATTGAATGATGGCGGTGGTAAAACTGTTTGTTATTGATTGAAGGGGTTGAGTCCCTTGATCGACTGTAACGGGTACAGTACTAAAGCTTCCCCAGGCCATAGCCAGTAAAGCCCATAACATGTTCATTCATTTTCACTCCCTTATGTGCATTCCATGTTTGAATTATACAATAAAGCCTCTGGGCTTTTAACCATATTCATCAAGTAATGAAACACACATGGAAAAAATGAAAACCGCTTCCTGTTGAGGATAACCTCACAAGAAGCGGCGTGACCAATCGGAAAAAATTATTGAATGTAAATCTCATTTTGATGCTCACAAATACTGTACTGAATGATTTCCATTGCGTCTCCCTGTTCAAGGATGCCCAGCCCATCCCGGAGAACGATCAGTGAGTCGAGCTCATTCGGTTTTAAGAAAGGGAGCATTTCCGGGCACCATCTGTTGACGATTTCAAACAGTTTTACCGTTTCCATATCCACAATAATCACCCTTTCCTACTCGAATTCCAAAATGGTAAGTCATTCGGCGCGAATCGGAAAAGCACATGGTTCTGTGAAATTGAAGGGCACATCCTGCTATACAACATATTTAGGAGCCGTACACCGTTATTATACCACAATGTTTTGAATTGTTAACCGTACATCTGTCTCAACTTCTGCGGAAAGAGCCCATAACACCAACCGTTTCCACAATGTTAACAAAGGCGTTCGGATCTGTTTCCTTGATAATACGTTTGATTTCAACAAGCTCGTAGCGAGTAGTCACTGTCATTAACATGTCCTTTTCGATGTCGGTGTATGCCCCTTGGGTTTTGATTTTGGTAACCCCGCGAGGGCGAATAAGCAATTTTTTTAACATCGCTTCCGTTTCATTCGTAATGATGTACAGTGTTACTTTGACATGGCTGATATGGATCAGATCCAGTACTTTGCCCGTGATGTAGATCGACACCATGGAAGCAAGCGCAATGTTCCAGTTGTTATTCAGATAACCTGCCAGCATGATAATCGAACCATTCATCCCGGCCATCACCGTACCAATCGGGAAGTCGCGATGACGAGTGAAAATGGAACCAACGATGTCGAGTCCGCCCGTTGAGCCACCGACTCTGAAGGATATTCCGGTTCCCAATCCTACAAGCACACCTCCGAAAACGCAGCTTAGAAGGGGGTCTGTAGCCACAACAAAAACAGGCAGAAGCGCAATGAACCAGGAAGTGGCTGCTACCGAGAGAATACTTAATGTAATGAAGCGTCGTCCAAGAATAAACCAACCTGCAACGAGCAGGGGAATGTTAAGAACAAAATACATTATACTAAGATTCAATTTAGTGAAATAACCCAAAAGCATGGAAATACCGGATACCCCGCCGCTAAGAAGCTGATGGGGAACCAAAAACCAATTGAAGCCGCAAGCAATAGCTGCAGCACCCAATACAATCACTGAAAAGTGCCAAATCATTTTGGGCAATTTAATCACCTCATTTATATTTAAAACCAGATTGCTGGTAATCTTGATTTGTTTTGTGATATAATGATTTGTGGATATTCTTGAGTAGGAAACTTTTTCCAAATGGAACGATAAAATTTGAAATGTTTCAAACGCATGTATGTAGTTTTAGTCTTATGTTGGGGACCCATTCACGAATTATGACGGTTTATGAAAATAATTCGACCTGATGGGATAACCTATAAATATTAACGCTACTTAAGAATACAGACAACAAAGTGGATTGTCCACCATGTCCACCATATAGAAGGAGTATGAATAATTTTGACAAATTTAAATTTCACAGACTTCAATCTTGAACCACTGGTGCTTCAAGCGATCACCGAACTTGGTTTTGAAGAGGCAACTCCGATTCAATCCAAATCAATCCCTCTTGCTCTTGAAGGCAGAGACTTGATCGGTCAAGCTCAAACAGGTACTGGTAAAACTGCTGCATTTGGTATTCCATTGATCAGCAAAATCTCCAAAAGCGATGAAAAAATCCGCGCCCTCATTATGGCACCTACGCGTGAACTTGCGATCCAAGTTGCCGAAGAAATCGAAAAACTTACCCGCTTCAAAGGTTTGCGTTCCCTGCCTATTTACGGAGGACAAGATATCGTTCGTCAAATCCGTGCTCTGAAAAGAAAACCACAGATCATCATTGGTACACCAGGACGTCTTCTGGACCATATCAACCGTAAAACAATCAAACTTGATGATGTACAAACTGTTGTATTGGATGAAGCAGATGAAATGCTCGACATGGGTTTCATGGAGGATATTCAATCCATCCTGAAACAAGTTCCGGACGAGCGTCAAACCATGCTGTTCTCAGCTACAATGCCTCCTAACATTCAAAAATTGGCTCAACAATTTTTGAACAACCCTGAGCACGTATCCGTAATCCCTAAACAAGTTAGTGCACCTTTGATTGACCAAGCTTATATCGAAGTGCCTGAGCGTCAAAAATTCGAAGCACTCAGCCGTTTGCTTGATATGGAATCCCCTGAACTGGCGATTGTATTCGGACGTACCAAACGTCGTGTTGACGAGTTGGCTGAAGCGCTGCAAAAACGTGGTTACTCGGCTGACGGACTCCATGGTGACTTGTCTCAAAACCAACGTGACACTGTAATGCGTAAGTTCCGTGACGGCAGCATTGATGTTCTCGTTGCAACAGACGTAGCTGCACGTGGTCTCGACGTATCCGGCGTAACTCACGTTGTGAACTTTGACCTTCCACAAGATCCGGAGAGCTATGTTCACCGTATCGGTCGTACAGGTCGTGCAGGTAAAGAGGGTGCTGCATGGTCTTTCGTTACACCGCGTGAGATCGACCATCTGCACTTTATCGAGCGTGTAACACGTCATCGTATTCCACGTAAACCACTGCCAACAATGGCGGAAGCAGTTGAAGGCAAACAACGCTTGACAGCTGAGCGTCTGCTCGAAATCGTACAATCTGGTGAACTGAACGAATACAAAGGTATCGCGATTCAAATGCTTGAACAATATGATTCTGTTCAACTCTTGTCGGCTGCACTGAAGCTCCTGACGGGCGATAAAAAAGATGCTCAAGTTGATCTGACTCCTGAAGATCCGATCCGTGCGAAGCGTCGCAAACCGGATGTTCGCTCTGGCGGACGTAAACCATCGGGTTACAGCGGAAACCGCAGCAGCGGTAGCGGCGGCGGTGGTTACAACCGTGATCGCAACAGCAGTGGCGGCGGACGTGGTGGCTACAACCGTGATCGTAACAGCAGCAGCGGCAGTGGAAGTGGAAGCAGAGAAGGTGGTTACAACCGTGACCGCAAACCGCGTCCAAGTAACACTGAAGGACGTCGTCCTGCCAAAGATTCTTCTTTCGAATAATATACAAGATTGAATTGGGAAAATGGGGCGGGTGACCGCTCCATTTTTTTATATGCGTATTAACGCATGGAAAGGTTCGGTTTGATCTCTTTTCGGGAAGGGCTGGCTTTTCCTATCTATAATAAGGTATATTAATATTATTAGACTTCAGGTTAGACGCAAGGCTGCGGAGGAGGAGAAATGTTTGGAATTTAAAGGAGCTATGGGTGGGATCTACCGGCTTACAGAGTGGATTACGAGACTGGCCGCAACCAATCTGTTGTGGGCTATTTGTTCGTCTCCGTTCTTGTTTTTCTTGATTATGAAGCTGCTCGTGATGCAGCAGAACCTCGCCAACGAATCACTGCAAATGAACTGGGCTATAGCCATTGTGGCACCGCTTACACTATTCCCGGCCACATCGGCCTTATTTACGGTTGTGCGTAAATGGAATATGGGTGATACGGACGTACCAATCTTCCGTACTTTTTTTGTAGGCTACAAAGAGAATTACAAACAAAGTTTAATTGGGGGCATTTTCTACACCCTGCTGTTCGCCATCATGTATCTGGATTATACAGTCTACATGACACAATTCCGTAATATGCAGCTGGTTGGAATTATTATGCTAGTACTGCTGCTGTTGCTATTTGTCTCGCTCTTTAATTTTTTCTCAATGGTTGTTCATTATCATATGTCCATCGGATTGATTATCAAAAATGCGGTTCTGTTGACGCTGATCAGACCATTCCGTGTATTCTCCACATTGCTGGGAAGCGGGCTGTTGTTCTACATTGGTTTTCGTTATCCGGTCTTGTTCATTTTCTTCATTATTAGTATCATTGCCTGGTTCGCTTTCTTCAACTTCTATGCAACGTTCAACAAGATGCAGGAACAGATGGAGAAGATGCAACTGAAGAAGGAAGAAGAGGAAGCTGCAAAAGCTGCAGAACAGGCGGATGGCTCAGTTGAGACGATTGAAGCTGTTGAACAAGCTGAACCGAAATCATCTGACGAAAAACACGATAATCTTCACAAATAAAACATGAACGGGCACCATTTACTTTTTACACAGTTAGGGATATAATAATTGTACATCCTGCGATGTACGTTTCGGTTATTCGTTGTTTTGAACCAATGATGATGTCTTCGGGAGATCAATACAGAATGTTGCTGAAACGCCCTGTCTATATGACATGGGGACTTCAAAAAACATTTTTGCGGCCACCCACCTGCTAAGCAGGTTCATAAGACAATGTAGCCGGACGGCATAGGCGGGTTCCTTTTTTATCATGTACAGCACCCTGACTTTTCCTCTAATCCAGGAATGTTGGGGTGCTTTTTAGTTGGATTTTTTGTTGAGTTGACTGTATTTTTGTTAAAAGTGCTGCATACCCTTTTGTTACTACAAGAACAATGTTACACTAGACTACATAAATGGAACGGTTACATTCAAAAGGAGGAAGGGTCTTGACCTTAAAGAGAACGCTCGTCGGTATCATCCGCAGCATGGAGGGAACCAGCGATCGAGCCAAGGATCCCAAATTAAAAACGCGATATTATAACTTATCCAAAGACAGAGCCTGGGAAGAAGTGTCTTCGACACTAAAAAAAATTCCGGGTTATAAAGTGTTGCATGAAGTACCTTCTGTAGGAGAGGTTATACTGGAGAAGCGGACTACCTTTGGACGGACGATGGATATTACGGTTTCTATTATATCGGTAAGTCCTGTACGTAGTGCGGTCGATATGTATTCGGCTTCACGTGGTTCACTCGGAGACCTGGGTTCCAATTATCGCACGATCATGAACTTGTTCTCCGTACTGGATAAGAAGCTGAGTAAGTATAAGTCCAATGATTGAAATAGATGGCTGCATAACAAAAAGCGAGAGAAGGTGAGCCTTCCTCGCTTTTGTTCTGAACGTAGGGTTACCTTCTACAGCAAAGCTTTGACAGCAGCAATGGCTTGTTCGAAGTTAGGGGAGTCTGTCATTTCAGGCAGATATTCCACGTATGTAATTCGATCTTCGGTATCAAGCACAAAGATGGAGCGCATGTCCAATTGGAATTCTTTGATCAGAACACCATAGTCTTCACCGAATGAACGTGTTTTGTAATCGGAAAGGGTTACAACGCGATCGACTCCAGCTGCTCCGCACCAACGTGCTTGTGCAAATGGAAGGTCAACGCTGACTGTCAATACGACAACATTGTCACCAAGGTCGCCAGCTTCAACATTGAAGCGACGGGTTTGGGCATCGCATACGCCTGTGTCCAATGAAGGAACAACGCTGATTAATTTGATTTTACCTGCGAAGTCTTTCAGTGATGCATCTTCAACCAGATTTTTACTCAATGTAAAATCGGGTGCTTGATCGCCCACTTTCAACTCGGGTCCGATCAATGTAATAGGGTTGCCTTTAAATGTGGCTGCGCCTGTACGTTCTTGTGCCATAATAATGTTCCTCCTTATAAGTTGGTGATCCGTGCCAAAATCCATTATAATCTTTTATGAAAGGCATTGTCCAATTCGGGCGAAGGATCATTAGAGTGGATCGGACTGATAGGCCGATCTGAACAGGGTGGAGTGAAAGCAGAAACGTATGATATTTATAAGGTATGAGAACTGGAAAAGTTATTTGAAATTTTTCCCTTTGACGTCGATTCTTTTAATTGCCAATGTTGTTATGTTTATCGTGTTAAGTTTTAATGGTGGTTCGACAAACAGTATGACCTTGCTTAAATTTGGGGCACTTACAAATCACGAGTTATTCGCAGGAGAATGGTGGCGTTACATTACGTCCATGTTTTTGCACGCTGGCTTCAGTCATTTGTTATTTAACAGCTTTGCGCTCATTGTATTTGCACCCCCGATGGAACGATTGCTTGGAACAGTTAGATATGGAGTGCTGTACCTGGGTGGAGGCGTTCTGGGAAACATTTTGGCTGTAGCATGGTATAACTCAGGGGGAGTGCCTACCATTTCCGTTGGTGCTTCAGGAGCAATTTATGCGATATATGGCGCATTTCTGTATGTAGCCTTGTTCCAGCGGACGATGATGGATGAGGCGTCGCGTAAAACATTGTACACATTGCTCGTATTCGGAATTATTTTTTCGTTTGCCATGTCGGGCATCAACTGGATGGCTCATTTGGGCGGATTGTTAGGTGGTTTCTTCATTTATGGACTTCTCATCCGGTTATGGAAACCTCGAAGCTTTAAGCGGTAGCAGGAATGGTCTGAAGACGGAATATGCAGCAATCAAGGATAAGTAGGGTATAGCAGATTGGAGAGATCAGGGGCAGTGGAATTAAGACAGTTGCATTACTTTTTGAAAGTGGCTCAGAAGGAGCATGTTACGCAGGCGGCGGAGGAATTGCACGTGGCGCAGTCTGCGGTGAGTCGTCAGATTCATCAGCTGGAGGAAGAACTGGGAGTGGACCTCTTTATGCAAAAAGGGAGAAATCTGCAGTTGACCGCAGTGGGGCAGCTCTTTTGTAAACGAATCGAAGGTATATTGAAAGATCTGGACAAGGCAGTTGGGGAAGTTCATGAGTTCCTCGATCCGGAACATGGTGAAATCCGTATCGGTTTTCCTCACAGTCTTGGTATTCACTTGATTCCTTCGGTTGTAGCAGCGTTCCGTCAGCGTTATCCTAACGTGAAATTCAGATTCAAGCAAGGCATGTACCCGACGCTCATTCGTGATGTGTTATCGGCTGAAGTGGACTTGGCGTTTATATCTCCGTTTCCGGAAAAGCACGACCAGGTGGGTGGTGACATTGTCCTCACGGAAGAACTGCATGCAATCCTTCCTCCGAATCATCCATTGGCCGGTGAAGAGAGTATTGCGCTGGAACAACTTAAAGATGATAAGTTTGTTTTATTCAGTAAAGGCTACTCTCTGCGTCCGATTGTTTGGCATGCGTGTCTCGAAGCTGGGTTTACGCCTAAGATTGCTTTTGAGGGTGAAGAAACGGATACTATTCGCGGATTGGTTGCGGCTGGCATGGGTGTGAGTTTACTGCCGGAAATGGCACTTTTCCAGACAAATCCGCTGCAACCGGCGCATGTGGCCATTTCTCATCCAAAAGTGACACGTACGATTGGGTTAATCCACCGTGCGGACGATAAGCTCCCGCTTGTTGCGCAGTCGTTTCGTTCATTCTTGCTTAATTATTTTGGTTTACAGCAAAACAATACCCCATCCGAGTAACGGTGGGGTATTGTTTTTGTTTGTTTTCAGTTAGTCACGACTATTGAAAATTCCGATGTAACGAATCAGTTCCAGTAACGAGATTAATGCTGCGGCAACATAGGTCAATGCTGCGGCATTGAGCACTTTGGCGACGCCTCTCTCTTCTTCATTCCGGATATAACCTTCCGATACCATAATTTCTCTTGCGCGGTTACTTGCATTGAACTCAACCGGCAACGTAATGAGTTGGAATGCAACGGTTACGGAGAAGAAAATGATACCAATACCGACCAGGTTCATTGCATTAAAGATAAATCCGGCAATGAGCAAGAAAGGAGCGAGCCCGGAAGCGAAGTTAACAATCGGGAAAATCCGGTGACGCAGTGCCAACATTGGATAACTTTCCTTGTGCTGGATTGCATGGCCAACTTCGTGGCACGCAACCGAGACGGCGGAAATTGAGTTTTCATAATATACAGGTTCAGATAACCTCACAACCCGATTAATCGGATCATAGTGATCGGAGAGAGCTCCGCGCACGGGTTCAATGGGAACATCATGCAATCCATTGGAGTCGAGCATGTGACGGGCTGCATCGTAACCGGTCATTCCATTCAGGTTTTTGACATCAGACCAACGGTTGAATGTACTTTTAACGCGAAATTGCGCCCATAAAGAGAGCAAAAAGGCGATAATGATCAAAACGAACATACCGTTATTAAAACTCATATTCATACCTCCGCTTTCTGATAATAAGCTACATCATGGTGTTCTCAAGCAAGATTTTCAGTGCTTCCATCGTACCGGCGCTCTTGGTAAGGAGTCCTGCCATCATTTTACGTGCTTGTACAGGTTTCATCTCGCCAAGCAGCGGTTTGAGTTCGTTCACTTCGCGCTCAAGCTGTTGTACATGAAGCTCTAATGTTGTCAGCTTGCTGGCAACCTGTTCTTCTGTACTCACCAGACTCCACTTCTCAAGAGAATGTTTAATCTCGTCGAGACTATATTTCTCTTGTTTCATCTGTACAATACGTTCAAGCCTGGTTAAAGTTTCATTACTATAGAGACGATAGTTTTTTTGTGTACGCTCTTCAGGGGCAATAAGTCCAAGCTTCGTATAATAATCAATCGTCCGCTCGCTCACACCTGCGGTTTTGGCAAGTTCGCCAATCCGAAACAGCTTCATATCCCCAATGGTATTCACCTCGCTTGCAAGTTCAAATGTAGGGAATTGCAGATTTTATCTGCGGTTGTGCACCTTCTGCCCAATTTCTAACTAATAGTAATGATACATGATTTTTAACCGTACAGTCAAACGTTATGCTTTGGTGAGTTGTATACAGCATTTCTATATCTATGTACTCATTCCATATGATTATGTACTTATGTGCAAGAAAAAGACGCATGACTTTATTCCCAGAAATATTTTTCAGTTTTGATGAAAATACTCTTGTCAACTTTCCTGTCTTCTGCTTATAATGACATTAAGAGTTTCACGATATGTGAAGAAACTTAACATAAGAGGGAGTGGGGTATATGAGAAAGAAATGGATGGTGTCGGTGTTAATAATGCTTACGTTACTGGCTTTCCCAGTCAGCGCATTTGCAGCTGCGGAGGGGCCGACTAATATCGAACTCCAAAGCGGTCTGAACTCAGCTTTTACGTTTCTGGCTGTAGTGCTGGTTTTCCTGATGCAAGGGGGATTTGCTTTACTTGAAGCAGGTTCGACTCGTATGAAAAATGCAGGACATATTGCAGGTAAAACGATCCTGACATTGGGGATTTCGGTTATTGCCTTCTGGGCTTTGGGCTTCGGTCTTGGCTTCGGTAATGGTAACAGTTTCTTCGGAACAACCGGATTCTTCCTGAGTGGTGACGGAATGGCTGCTTCCTTCGAATCATTGGCCTTCTCGGATGTCCCACTCACGATCAAATTTGTATTCCATCTCGCCTTTGCAGCGGTATCTCTGGCGATTGCCTGCGGTGGTATGGCAGAACGTGCAAAGATGAGTGTATATATTGTGTTCGGTACGCTATATACCATTATAATGTATCCGGTTGTTGCTCACTGGGTATGGGGCGGCGGCTGGTTGGCTGAACTGGGCATGCAAGACTTTGCAGGTTCGACGGTTGTCCACTTGACAGGTGCGACTGCAGCCTTGGTAGCTACCATTCTGTTGAAACCGCGTATCGGTAAATATAACAAGGATGGTAAACCTAACATCATTCCAGGTCACAACCAAGTTTATTCCGTACTGGGTGTAATCATCCTCTGGATCGGTTGGTTCGGCTTCAACCCAGGTAGTACATTGTCTGCGATGGGAGACGGATTCTTCGGTTATGTCGCATTGACTACAAATGTGGCTGCAGCTGCTGGTGGTGTTGCTGCACTGTTGATTTCATGGGCTGTATTGGGTAAATCCGATATCCCTAGCATGCTGAATGGTGTGCTTGCGGCACTCGTTGCCATTACAGGTGCTTGTGCTTTCGTTGAACCATGGGCAGCTCTGGTCATTGGTGCTCTGGCAGGTGTTATCACATTCTTCACAGCTCAATTCTTTGAGCGTAAAGGAATCGACGATCCAATCTATGCTTTCTCTGTACACGGTATTGCAGGTATGTGGGGAGCGATCTCCACAGGTTTGTTCGCAACACCGGAACTTGCTGAGAATGCAGGCGTAGGTCAAGCGGGCCTGTTCTACGGAGGCGGTTTCCACCAACTGGGCGTTCAGCTTCTGGGTCTGGCAGGCGCATTTGCCTTCGTACTGGTCATGTCCTTCATTATTCTCGGTGGTATGAAAGCTATCATGGGAATCCGTGTTACGGAAGAAGAGGAAACGA
This sequence comes from Paenibacillus sp. NPDC056933, assembly GCF_042674385.1. Taxonomy (NCBI): domain Bacteria; kingdom Bacillati; phylum Bacillota; class Bacilli; order Caryophanales; family Paenibacillaceae; genus Paenibacillus; species Paenibacillus sp. NPDC056933. The sequence goes on from NZ_JBHUQN010000001.1 coordinate 1,365,465, forward strand.
TGGGTCTGGATTTAAGTGAGCATGGTACTTACGGGTACCCTGAACAAATGAAAAATGGTGAAACGAAATCCAATAGCGGTACGTTCAGCTCCTAAGAGGAATGATTGCTGAATCATGCTTCAAGGAGGTTGGACATGATGGAACCCATCCCGTATATAAATCAATCCTGGACCTATCAGGGAATAGATGGTGCGGCATCTACTCAAGAACTGCGGCAGGCGCGTGTGAACTTGCAGAATGAGCTTCAGGAATGGTTGTCCGCTTCCTTGTCGCCGATGGAATGGTACCAGACGGTAAATGAATTGCATGACCGGATTGCCCGGCGAGCAGTAGAGTTATGCATCCAGGGGATGGTAGAGGAAGGCCTAGGCCGGCCTCCCGTCCCCTATGCCTTTATCGTTTTTGGCAGTTCTGGCAGGGAAGAAGCGACATTATGGAGCGATCAGGACAATGGCATGATTATTAGTGATATCCCACATGAGGGAAAAGAACCCTATTTTGCCGAACTCGGACTTCGAATGACCGATACGCTTGAGGAACTCGGTTATGCCAAATGTGAAGGCAAGGTGATGTGTTCTGAGTCACTGTGGAGGAAAACGCTGCAAGCATGGAAACAACAACTGAAAGAGTGGGGCTCGGATCTGTCATGGGAGCCGGTTCGGAATCTGATTATTGCTTCTGACATGCGTTTTGTTGCAGGAGAAGAAGATTTGGCACACGAATGGATTACAGCTTTTTATGAAGGATTCAGATCCGTTCCTGAACTTTCGGATGCTGTGCTGCGCAATACTGTTAAACATAAGGCGACGCTGAACATCCTTGGAAGAGTGGTGACTGAGCGATTCGGTGAGCATGCAGGCGGATTTGATGTCAAATATGGCTTGTATATCCCGCTGGTGAACAGTGCGCGTTTTCTGGCATTGCAGCATGGGATCAAAGAAACCTCTACGCTTAAACGAATCCAGAGGTTGGTTTCACTCGAAGCCGTGCCGTTGACTTTACTGGATGCTACACAGCGTGCATTTATGACAGCTTTGAAGCTGCGATGCAGTACACCGGTTGTGATCAAGAAAGGGTTGCAGCAGAGCGGTGGTTTCCTGAATGAGAAACAATTGAAGGAAAAACAGATGCTTTATGAACTCCGGAATACGTTAGGGTTGGTGCGGCGAGTGCATCGTGCGCTGCAAAGACAACTTCGTTTTGCAGAAAGGAGACGTCCATGAGAGAGCCGGCAAGGGGCAATACAGGATTCTGGAATTCGCTGCGCCAGGGAGGGGTTCCTTCCGCCATCGCTTCCATAATGGGAGCCCCTACGGCGCAACATATGGCGTTTATCCGTTCGATGATGAGAGAACAACGCAGACCCGAGGTGCTGCACACACCCTTGAATGAATTGAATGCCGTCGTATTTGATTTGGAAACGACAGGTTTCTCTCCCCAACATGGGGATGAGATCCTTTCCTTTGGAGCGGTGCGGATCAGTGGCGGTGTTGTGCTGGAGAAAGAGCAATTCTATACGTTGGTTCAGTCCAAGGCTGTCGTTCCGGAACACATTACCGAACTAACGGGAATTACACAGCAAATGACACTGGAAGCGCCCTCGTTACTGGAAGGTTTGCATGATTTCATGTCTTTTGTAGGTGGGAGTGTGCTGGTGGCTCATGCAAGTGCGCATGACCGGGCCTTTCTGAATGCGGCTTTATGGCGGACGTCCAAAGTAAGGCTTACGCATCGGCTCATCGATACGATGATGCTGGCACGTTGGCTCGAACCGAGCAGACCGGGGTATGGTCTGGATGAGTTGCTGGAATCCAGAGGCATACCAATCTATGGAAGGCACCATGCCTTGGAAGATGCAAAGATGACGGCACAGTTATGGTCCTGTTATCTGGAGGACATGACTCGTAAAAATGTAAATACATTGGGGGATCTGTATACCCAGTTAAGTCACGCATAGCTGAACGGGATGTAGGTTGTATGCTGCGATTGGTTTCGATTCACTGGATCGATCGTTACCTGTGTGAATCTGATAACCGTTCAGCATCATCTGTGGTTGTGTTTCAGGTGTAAGCTTGGGTGAACCTATAAGATATGCCTGAAGTAATCCGGCGAACATCGGAAGACTACGCAGATCTTCGATGGAAGGTACGGGAGCGGTACGGGGGTGGGAATGAAAGAGTCCGATAAGCTGCGGCTCATTGAATACACACCGAATCCATTCTGCATCTTCCAGTGAGAAATGGTGCAGCGGGTCAGGCGCTACGTTACGAATGGGCTGAAACCGACTGATTCGTATGCCGCCCGCTGCAGCTTCACCCAGCACAACCCCGCAGGCTTCCATTGGCAGTGAAGCGAACATATGCTTAGACATCTCTTGCTCTACGGAGTGGGGGATGTAGAGGCGGTTCTGCTGCCCGTGAAGTGCTGCCATTTGTATTCACCCCTCTCTCTTTGGCTCCTGCTTCGGCAGGAGTCCTTTTTTTTGATAATAACAGGAAATTAGGATACACTCCAAACCAATGTGGTGTTCCTGATACTGGAGTTGCAGCTTGCTTATAAACGCAGTATGGCTTCTTTGTGGTACGCCGATAGAGTTTTCCCATTTTATTTTGTTCCAGATTGTAAAATTTTAAGGGAAAGGGGTACAATATGAAAGGAGGGATTGAACATTTCGCATGTACGAGCGTGAGTCTCCATATGCTGATCATACAAAAGGGTGGCTGGTCATGAAACGAAACATATACATACTGCTGGGTGTTGTACTGCTTGTTGGCATTGCAATGGCTCAAAATGCAGATAACGGCATTGCAGCCGTGTTTAAGCAAGAAGAACCGATGCCCACAGAGACCGGACCCAAAGCTGGACTATTGGCACCGGCATTTTCATTGAGGGCAATGGATGGCAAAACCTATACGGCAGGTGGCGCTAAAGAAAAGGCCATATTCGTCAGTTTTTGGGCTTCCTGGTGTGAACCGTGCAAGCAGGAAGCACCTGCGCTCAACACATTGGCAGCAAAATACAAGGATAAACTGGATCTTTACGGTGTAAATGTAACGAAGTACGATAAAATCAGGGACGCCAAAGCTTTTGTGGATGAATACAAACTGACGTTCCCTATTTTATTGGATGAGGACGGAACAGCGTATGCCAAGTATAACGGTATAGCTTTTCCGACAAATGTATTGATTGATTCCAGAGGTGTCGTTCAGGAAATCATTCTTGGGATTTTACCTGAGGAGGAGCTTGAGCGCAAAATCAAGGATTTAATTGCGGATTAACCAAATGAGACCCAAAAGCGCCTGTCTCCGAATGTTTTTTGGAGACAGGCGCTTTTTTTATTTTCCGGGAAATATGCATTAGTGGTTGCTTAGTCCGTGAGCAGGAACATGGACTACACCAGGCTCGTCCTGCAATTTTTCCTGAAGAAGGGCATAACGGAAACTGTGTACAAGGGCTTCCCAGCTCGCTTCAATAACGTTCTCGGATACGCCGACCGTATTCCACGTATTCTCCGTGTTTTTGGACTCGATTAGTACACGTACTTTCGCGGCGGTAGCATCCTTTTCATCCAACACACGTACTTTGTAGTCAGAGAGATGCATATTGGCAAGTGAAGGGAAGTATTGCACAAGCGCTTTACGAAGTGCATTATCCAAAGCGTTGACCGGACCATTACCTTCAGCTGCTGTATATGCGCTTGTTCCACCAACGTTAAGTTTTACAAAAGCTTCCGAAACAACAGACTTGCCAGCCGCTTTTTCAACAAGCATTTTGAACGATTCAAAGGTAAACAATTCTTTCATGTCACCGTTGGCTTCACGAATCAACAATTCAAGGGAGGCGTCCGCTCCTTCAAACTGATAACCCTGATGTTCCAAATCTTTGATTTTCTCAATAATCTGACGTGAGTTGGCACTGCTCGGATCGAATTCGAGACCCAGTTCCTGTGCTTTGGACACAATGTTGCTCTGTCCCGCCAGTTCGGAGACGAGTACACGCTGCTTGTTACCAACAAGCTCAGGTACGATATGCTCGTAAGTTCTGGAATCACGCAAAATGGCAGAGACGTGAATGCCGCCCTTGTGGGCAAAAGCTGCGTTGCCCACATAAGGCTGATTGATTGGCATGTTTACGTTGGCAATCTCACTGACATAACGGGCAACATTCGTGAGCTGTCTCATCGAATCCTCAGACACGCATTCATACCCAAGTTTCAGTTGCAAATTAGGGATAATGGAAGCCAGATTGGCATTGCCACATCTCTCTCCATAACCGTTCATTGTACCTTGAACCTGTCTGGCCCCGGCTTGTACTGCGCTTAAAGTATTGGCGACAGCAAGCTCGCAGTCATTATGTGTATGAATACCTAATTGAGCCTGGGGCAGACGTTCCGCGACTGTGGATACGATCTCATGAACTTCATGTGGCATCGTTCCACCGTTCGTATCACACATGACAAGCCAGTCCGCTCCGGCTTCATGGGCTTTGGTTAATACGGCTTGTGCGTATTCCGGGTTGTGCTTGAATCCGTCGAAGAAATGCTCTGCATCAAAGATTACTTCCATGCCGTTTTGTTTGAGATAGGCAATGGAGTCGTAGATCATGGACAGGTTTTCTTCCAAAGTGGTTTGCAAAGCTGTGTGTACATGGAAATCCCATGATTTCCCAACGAGAGTTGCTGCCTGCGCACCAGATTCAATCATGCGTTTCAAGTTGGCGTCTTCACTCGCGCTGCTGCCTTTGCGACGTGTACTGCCAAAAGCGACAATTTTGGCGTTCAGGTTTAATTCCTTGACTCTTTTGAAAAACTCAATGTCCTTGGTGTTACTGCCTGGAATCCCGCCTTCAATATAATGAACACCGAGGTCATCGAGCTTCTTGGCAATTTTGAGCTTGTCATCTGCCGATAAGCTGACTCCCTCCCCTTGTGTGCCGTCACGTAAAGTTGTATCGAAGATGGAGATGGCCTTTGACATGAAGATCCTCCTTTAAGATGAAGCGCTTTTTTGGAAAGTTAGTTGGTGTGTTTGAAAAAACGATTGAACATGTTGGTGACGAATCCTTCGATTCTGTAACGCTACACTGTATTAAATTCAAAGTGTAGATTTGTCCTAAAATCGTGAATTTGTATAATGAATTATTATAGCACCATTATGGCCAAATGCTACATCGAATTCACTGCTGCGTGTAACAAATGCTGGATCATGGATTGAATTCCGATATAAACGGGGCTGTGTAATATGTTATGCTTCATCTATATGTATCTATTCCGGGCCTGAATGAGAGTTTGCATCATTCCTTTGAAAATGGGGGGAGAGAATGAGCTTTGTGTGGGAGAATATAATTATTTCGTTCATTTTGATCGCCATTTTCGTCATTGCTATATGGGCTGTTATTCGATTGATTGTTAAATCTCTCCGAAAATAAGGGAGTGTGCATGATTTTTACATAAGGGATTTTGATATAATAGATAAAAGAGTACGTTTTAAGGGATAGTGTATACGAAAGGACGGTGGTGGACATGTCTTCAGACCAAACGCATAACAACATCAATGTAGATCGATATTATCCTGCCGCCGGACGAGTGATTTTGCATGTCGATATGAATGCTTTTTATTGCTCTGTACATGAAGCCGAGGAACCGGAATTATATAGAGGAAAAGCGACGGCGGTTGCTGGCAGCAGTGAAGTGCGCAAAGGTGTCATTGTCACTTGTTCGTACACGGCTCGAAGCAGGGGCATATCCACAGGCATGGTTGTTCATCAAGCGTTGAAGAAGTGTCCTGACTTAATTGTGATTCGTCCGGATTTTCATCTGTATCGAAAGTATTCGAGAGAATTCATGAAAATAGCCTACAGTTATACGCCGCTGCTCGAAGCGACCTCCATCGATGAATGTTACCTCGATATTACAGGCTCCAGACAGTTCGGTACGCCGCTGGAAATTGCGGAGAGTATTCAGAACAGAATCCGGGACGAACTGGGGTTGCCTTGTTCCATCGGAATTGCACCCAATAAGCTGCTGGCCAAGATGGCCTCTGATTTAAAGAAACCGAACGGCATTTCGATTTTGCGGATGAGAGATGTGCCAGAGATTTTGTGGAAGAGACCTTGTAACGAGATGTTCGGAATTGGCAAGAAGACAGCCGAAAAGCTGAAGAAGCTGGGGATTGAAACGATCGGGCAATTGGCCAAATCAGACGAGCGGATGTTAACGGATGTATTTGGAATCAATGGCTCCTGGCTGAAAAATTCAGCTAATGGCATTAATCATTCGGAAGTTCAGGCTGAACGTGAAGCGAACAAATCGATTGGACATACAACCACACTGCCTGCGGACATATCTGAAATGCATGATGTACACCGGGTCTTGCTGAATATAAGTGACCAGGTTGCCAGACGACTGCGCAAGCACGAAATGCTCAGTCAGGGCATTCAGATTACGATTCGTACACCAGATATGAAGACGATTACCAGATCACGGATGCTGGAAGTGCCTACCGAAGATGCGTCGATTATATATCGGGAAGCCTGTGCTTTGTTTGCAAAGCATTGGGGCGGGGGCAAGCCGGTTCGTATGCTGGGCGTTACCCTGCAAACCCTAATTCCACGCGAGGAATCGGCGGTACAGCTTGATCTGTTCGAATATGAACAGAAACCCAAAAAGGAAAATCTGATTCGTATTATGGATCAGTTGCGAGACAAATTTGGTGAGAATGCAGTCGTTACAGCTGGTATGCTGGGGGATGATCCTTCCGTGTTACTTCGCAATCACAAAGTTCGGGGGACCTCTCTGCAAAAAGATAATTTGCAAAGTCTCGATTAAATAGGGCATAATGAAGTCTTGAGGTTGTAAAATAATTTGTAATAACTTTTACTTTGTATTAATATGTTCCTAGATAAAAATACTGTGCGTTCTTGAATAATAGGAGGAGAGATTGGTAATGAGTAAATATACTTGGGTTGAAAAGGATACATGTATTGCGTGCGGAGCTTGCGGAGCTACGGCACCTGACATTTATGACTATGATGATGAAGGTTTGGCAGAAGTGATTTTCGATGGGGATGCCAACCAAGGGATCAAAGCAATTCCAGACGACTTGTTCGACGATATGCAGGATGCTTGCGACGGCTGCCCTACAGACTCCATTAAAGTAGCGGATGAACCTTTCAACAAAGAAGGCTAATTCCTTTTATATGAAAAGCACATTCTTCTGTCATTGCGGCAGCGGGATGTGCTTTTTTGTCGAATGTTGTGGGATTGATCCGGGTACTCAAGTCCTATGGATTTCTTGTCTTCATTTGCCGATATATAGAGAAACGGAAAAAAAGGCGAAATGATGGAGGATCGGATGCAAAATACTCATCTAAGAACATATGTAAAGAAACATCCCGATAATAAAATGGCATGGTATTTGCTTGGTAAGGAGTATTTGGGTGAAGGACAGGAGGCCAAGGCGAACTATTGTTTTCAGCAGGCGGGTGAAGTCTACGAGGCTTTCGAGCGAAGCAAGGCACCGGCAGATATATGGGTAGATTATCAGGAAAAGCTAGTCGAGATGGCGGAGCAAAAGGAGAAGAAACACCGTGTTCGCAAAATGTGGCTGACCCTCTTGATGCTGCTTGTCCTCGCAGGGTTACCGCCTGCCGATGCTCCGGGTTTCAACCGTGATGCAGCGGATGCTCTGGCTTCGGCGTTGGAATCTACGGATGAAGCCACGGAGAACGGATCAGGAAATAGCGGGGGAGATTCGACTCCTGTTACGGATTCCAATGTGTTTACTGCGGGTTCATTTGGTAGAGGTGACCAGGGCGAAGCAGCACTTGCAGCAGCGTGGTCTGGCTCGGGTTCGAACGTGCAGACATCGGCAGTGCTCGAAATGCAAGTCGCGGGTAACTGGTCATTATGGAAGCGTAATATGCCTGTAAAATACATCGTTCAGACAAACCACAGTGGTAAATTAACTGCACAGAGTTATGATGCCAAGCAGTGTAACTGTGAACCACCGACCCTATCACCGGAGATCAAGCGACTGGCATATGTATGGACAGCCAAACAGGAATCAGCGGCAGCTCTGTCGAGTGCAATCATTACATATAAAAAACAAAAAGGAACCTGGCCCAAAAGCGTAGGGCAGCTTGCACAGCCGTTTCCAAACAATATTCTGGGAGAGACTGCTCCAGGCATGACCCAGATGTTTCCGACACTATTAGCGATGCATCAACAAGAGGGGAAGGGAAAAGGGGAAAATACAGCTGCTGGAACAACAGGTGTGAATTCAGACCCGCCGTCAGGAAAAAATGCTGCGTTTATGGATACTTTAGGCGGACAGCCTTTTTTGGAAGATCGGCTTGAGATTATCGTCGACAAGAGCGAACATAAACTTGCGCTGATTAGTGGCAACACCATTATTCGGAATTACGAGGTGGGGCTTGGTGGAGATCGTACTCCAGAGGGCTCATTTGTGATTTCAGACAAGGTTGTGAATCCAAATGGTCGTTCCAATGGCGAGTTTGGGAGTAGAGGGATGCAGCTCTCTGATACGAACTATGCCATCCATGGGACCAACGAGCCGAACAGTATTGGGCTGGATGAATCCCTTGGATGTGTGAGAATGAGTACTGAAGATGTGGAAGAACTGTTTGCTCTCGCTCCTCAGGGAACTCCGGTACGCATCGGTAAAGATCTGCTGCCAGAAACAACGCTTGTTCCGGAAGCGAAGGATCGCTACCGGAATACACTTGTTCCCAAGCAAAATAATCCGAATAAAACGTATCACTGGTTGAATTAGACGGAAAAGAAGTGATCCGGGCCAAAGAAACGTTAAAATCTCATGCTGGGTGTGGGTATGTAGATGCAGGGCAGTAGGTTGGACTCTTTACAGATTGGCGATAATAATAAGTGCGCCAATAATAATAATCAGTCCACCAACACTGGCTGCCGTCCATATAATGGCTTTCCGATTGACCTCATCTTTCTTTTGCTGCAATGTAGGTGGTTTGCGTTTGGGAGCCATGGGCTGTTCCTCCTTCAGGAAATAGGGCTAATATCGAAGTAGCCATGCTCCCATTGTAAAGAATTCAACTCGTCATTTCCAGTAGGCGGGTTGATTTCTTGTGAGCATTTTGCATCATTCGATTTTTGTTGCTTGTAGGGGTATGCAAAATGCTTCTGTCTATGCTCAAACTACTTTCCTTTTGAAGAAGAAACGGATAGACTTGTGTATAGAGTGTTTTTTTACATATGAAAAGACGGAAAGCAGTTTTTTAGCGTACCGGAACAGAACGGAGTGATTGATTTGTTATACAGAAGTCTTGCTAAACCCTTGTTGTTCAAAATGGACCCTGAGCAGGCCCATCATTTAATTATCGGCGGCTTAAGCGGAATGGGGAGCATCCGCCCGGTTCCTTCCGGGTTACGTGTCATGTATGGCGTGCGTGAAACCTCCGATCTGGCTGTGGACATGTTTGGATGCCACTTTCCTACTCCTGTAGGACTTGCTGCCGGTTTGGACAAAAACGGACAGGCTGTAACGGGCTTTTCTTCCATCGGGTTTGGCTTTATGGAAGTGGGCACAGTCACACCGCTTGCACAGCCAGGCAACGACCAGCCGCGGTTATTTCGTTTGCCTCCCGATGAGGCTTTGGTGAATCGGATGGGCTTCAATAACCTCGGAGCCGAAGCGATGGCGGGTGAATTGGCAAGCCTCAAGGAGCGCCGAATTCCAGTGGCCGTGAATATAGGTAAGAACAAGGCGACACCGAATGAAGAAGCGCATTTGGATTATGCAAAATGTATTCGGGCCCTATATGATTATGCGGACCTGTTCGTGGTGAATATCAGTTCACCAAATACACCGGATTTGCGTAATCTGCAACATGGGAATGAATTAAAGGAATTGCTTGCTGCTGTCATGAATGAGATGGAGACGCAGCGTAAAAGAGCGGGTGGCCCAGTTAAATCGGTATTGGTCAAAATTGCACCGGATGTCAACGATCAAGAGCTTGAATATATGGTAAGTACCATCGCGGATAGTGGTGTTGCCGGCATCATCGCAACCAACACAACGATTAGCCGTGAGGGTCTGTCCCATCAACATGCCAAGGAAACGGGGGGACTAAGTGGCAAGCCGCTGCGTGACCGTTCCACGGAGATCATTCGCCAAATCTATCGTCATACTGAAGGCAAACTGCCGATCATCGGTTCAGGTGGTATTTTCACAAGCGAAGATGCCTACGAAAAGATTAAAGCGGGAGCAAGCCTGGTGGAAATATATACAGCATTGATCTATGAAGGTCCTGAAGTGAACCGACGCATTCATGCCGGACTGCGTGAATTGCTGCGCAAAGACGGTTACAGCCATATTACGGAAGCTGTCGGTGCAGAGCATCGTTAAGCATGGTTTCAGAGTTACCCGGATTGAAAATAGAAGCGTGGAAGAGGGTAATATCGCACGGGACTCTTCCCCCCGTCTAACATCATGTATAATGGATAGGAACAGGGGAAGCTATAGAGACAGGAGGCATGAGCATGGACGGTAGAGACTGGGGTACATTTTTACTTCCTTATGAACAAGCGGTAGAGGAATTGAAAGTCAAGTTTAAAACGATGCGGGCAGAGCTTAAGAAAAGGGAAGAATACGCCCCGATCGAGTTCGTTACCGGTCGTGTCAAAAAAATATCCAGTATTCTGGAGAAATCCAGACGCCTGAATGTGCCGCTTGATCAGGTAGAAACGGGTATTGAGGATATTGCAGGTATCCGCATTATGTGCCAGTTTGTGGATGACATTCGTCGGGTAGCCGAGTATATACGCGGGCGCAAGGATTTGACGGTATTAATCGAGAAGGATTATATCACCAACTTCAAAGAGAGCGGCTACCGCAGTTTTCATATGATTATTGAGTATCCTGTTCAGACGGCACTTGGACAGAAGAACGTGCTGGCCGAGATACAAATTCGGACGCTGGCGATGAACTTCTGGGCCACAATTGAGCACTCCCTGAGTTACAAGTTCCGGGAGAGCCTGCCGGATGACATGCGGGCAAGACTGAAAAAGACGGCAGAGGCCGCTTTTGTACTCGACAATGAGATGTCGGCCATCCGTCTGCAAATTCTGGAGGCACAGAAGGCCTTCGAGGATGATTCCAACATTGTGTCAAGAACACTGAACATCATACATCAATTGTATTTCTATCATCTTGTGAACGAAGCGATTGAAGCACAGAAACGTTTCAATGATTGCTGGGAGCGTCATGATATGGAAGGCCTGAAAGACCTGCTGGATGATGTGAAAGCACTTCTGAATGCGGCCAGAAAGGGCGAAAACCCCGATGAGCCGCTATGAGCCGCTGTATATTGACTATCTGATCTATTTTAATCGCGATCAGGACTATTTTGAGTGCCATGAGGTTCTGGAAGAACTATGGCTTGAACGGGATCGGGATTCGATGTACAAAGGGCTATTGCAGATTGCAGTGGGGCTGTACCATTTCAGAAATGCTAATCTTCGCGGAGGACGCATGATGTTACAGAGTTCGGTAGATCTGTTAAAGTCATATCCGGAAACTTCGCGAGGCATTGCTCTTAGACCGTTAGTGCAGGAAGTACAGGAGTTGGTTCATGGACTTTCGGGTCCTGAGCCACAGAAATTCCCTTACAGAGACCTGTACATTCAGATTGAGGATGAGGAACTGGTACAGAAGGTTCGAGAACGAGCTCTTGAACTGAAGCCCAATATTCCCCAACGTCGAAGTCCTACACGTGGACGAATCTATGAAGAGAAGATGAAGGCATTACAGCAGGAACAGAACATGCAGAGCGAGTAAGCATATAATGGAAAGTCATCATCCACTTCATCATTAACATATGTCAGACATATAATCTATAAAAAAACACCCCGACTGTTCCTATAGAGGAGCGTCGGGGTGTTCGATATTAAATGACATCAATACGTTTTGGAATGATTCCAGAGCTTGTCCATGCAAGGGCAATATGATTCCTGAGGGTCCATCGCATCCACGATGGGGTAAAACGATTAGCTTGCCGACGGAGTGGTACTGCCTTTATATTTCTCGAAAAATTGCTTGTAGTCATCCAGTGTATAACCGTTGTCACTGCCATTTTCCTGCAGCCCGCCAACCATGCGATCTTTCTCTACACCATCCTGATAGTATACCAGAGTCGGTGTGTATTCAATGTTATAGTCTGACCAACCGGAATCAAATTCGCGCAGATTGAACTGAGGCAGTTGAATACCTTCCTCATCGACCAGCGGCATCAGCTGAGGTGTTGTTGCACGGCAGTGTGAGCAATCGGAGGCAAAGAAATATACAAAGAAGCTGTCTTTGTTATCAATTCTGGCTTTTAGATCATCAGGCAAAATAATTTGTTGGTAGTTCGGATCGTCCAGCAGTTCGCGGGTTGCGGGATTAAGCTTGGAAGCGGCGATACCATAAGCATTCCCCACAGCGTCCATTTGTTTCTTGGATTGCTGATTCACCAGGACAAGTGCTGCAATCAATACGACGAAAATACCCAGGAAAATAAGGATTGCAGCGCTTTTCTTTTTCTTCTTGGATTTCATTAAGACATCCCCCATCGATCATATCGAAATATAGTTTGGCAAAAACACAGGATGGGATAATATGCATAAACACCCGTATTTTTGCACATCCATCAATCTACTTGCCATTATACTACATTACACGCTGTAGTGGAATATGTAATGAATCAATAGGAAAGCCATGCCTGGATATGATAACATAGAACTATATGCAATTTTAACAAGACAGGATGAGTGCAATTATGGCTGTACAGCTGCCTTCGATATTTGCCGAGCGAATGAAAAGCTTGTTAGGCGATGAATTTGAACAATTTATGAAATCTTATGAGCAGTCGCCACATGCGGGACTGAGAGTGAATACGTTGAAAATATCAATGGAACAATTCGGAGAAATGGCTCCATTCGATATGAGACCCATTCCGTGGTGCGGAACGGGTTTTTATGTGCCTCACGGAGTTAAGCCAGGTTTACATCCTTATTATCATGCGGGTTTGTATTATATTCAGGAACCCAGTGCCATGGCCCCGGTTGAATTATTGGATGTGCAGCCCGGGGAACGTGTGCTTGATCTGTGCGCAGCTCCTGGCGGGAAAACAACCCAGATCGCAGCCAAGCTTCAGGGGAAAGGTGTACTCGTTACGAATGATATCCATGCGGAACGTACGAAAGCCCTCGCCAAAAACGTGGAATTGTATGGGGTACGCAATGCTGTTGTATTGAATGAATCCCCGGAACGGATTGCGAATGCATTTCCTCATTATTTTGACAAAATCTTAATCGATGCGCCTTGCTCGGGTGAGGGCATGTTCCGCAAAGATGAGGACATGGTGAAATCCTGGGAACATCATTCTGTTGAAAAATGTGTGCTCATGCAGCGCGATATTCTGGAGACTGCCGCCAGGTTACTGGCTCATGGGGGAACAATTGTATATTCCACATGTACGTTTGCACCGGAGGAAAATGAAGCGATGATCGCGGAATTTCTGAACATCAATCCAGACTTCATAGTAAAAGACATCCCGGAAAGTGCCGGATTTGCCCCAGGGAGACCCGAATGGGTCCGTCAGATGCTGCCCGAGACAGTACAGAAGACAGAATCCGTCCTGGACCAGACTCGTGGAACTGCAAGGTTGTGGCCTCACCTGTTGGAGGGAGAAGGGCATTATGTTGCTATATTGAAGCATCGTGTTGAATCTCTCAGAGAAGATAACGGAGGTCAAGAAGAAAGCAGGGCGTTACAGACTGGACAGGCAGCAGATGGGGACGTTATCAATTCGATTGAATCGGTAGATCAATCCATCCGTGCATCTGCACCAATCAGTAAAGAAGAGCGTAAAAGGGAACGTCTCATGAGAACCGAATCCAGAGAACGTAATGACAGACATGCCCGCAGTGGTAAGGCACAGGGAAAACAGGGCAAAGAAAACGAACGTGGTGGCCGCAAAAACGAACGGAGTCAGGCACGAGGAGCCGATCAATCAAGTTTCGATCCAGGAGCAGTGTACACGTCATTTTTACGAGATAATCTGGAGATGGAGACTGCTGGAGAAACGGTCTTTTACGGCGATCGGGTGTATCAATCTTCTGTGGGTGCTGCCCGCCTGGAAGGGCTTAAGGTGATACGTCCAGGGTGGTTTATGGGGACCTTGAAAAATGGACGATTTGTCCCATCTCACCCGCTGGCATGCGCTTTGAATGCAGCGGAGGCTCTGCGATCCGTAAATCTGTCTTCGACTGACGGCGAAGCAGTGAGATATCTCAAAGGCGAGACGTTGAACATCGAAGAAGCCCGCGTTAAACGCAACACGGGTACAGCCGCCAAAGGCTATGTCCTGGTATGTGTGGATGGTTTCGCTGCGGGCTGGGGGAAATGGCTGGATGGTGTATTGAAAAATGAATATCCGGCAGGCTGGAGGTGGACATCGGTATGAGTGGAAAAGGCAAGTCAACGCTCCGTCTGGATAAAATATTGAGTCATATGGGTGTGGGATCACGAAGTGAACTCAAAAAGATGGTGAAGCAGGGCAGAATTTATGTGGATGGGAAGCCGGTAAAAGATAGCGGCGTGCAGGTCAATCCCGATGTAAACGTAATTGAAGCGGACGGTGAGCGGGTTGTTTATCGGGAGATGATCTACCTGATGCTGCATAAACCGCCTGGCGTGGTGTCCGCAACTGAAGATAACCGGGATAAAACGGTGATTGATCTGCTGCGCAAAGAGGATCGTGTCTTCAATCCGTTCCCTGTGGGACGACTTGATAAGGATACGGAGGGCTTGCTTATTCTAACCAATGACGGCCCACTTGCTCATGATCTGTTATCTCCGCGTAAACATGTGCCCAAGACATATGAAGCCCGTGTACTGGGGAATGTTGATGAGGAAGATATTGAACGATTCAAAGCCGGCATTCAGCTGGATGATGGGTATGAGACGTTGCCTGCGGAGCTGACTGTACTTCATCGTGAGGAGACCGAAGAGGGCGTGCTCTCTTCCATTTCACTAATCATTCATGAGGGCAAGTTCCACCAGGTAAAAAGAATGTTCCAGGCCGTTGGCAAACGTGTGGTTTATTTGAAACGTGTAGCCATGGGTGAACTAAAGCTGGATGCTGATTTGAATATCGGCAGCTATCGCGAGTTAACCGCAGACGAGTTAAATCTTCTGCGGAAATAACAGCTCCCGCCCTTCGCGAAGCGGAGCAGGGAGCCGGGCAGGGGGCGAAGCCCTGCCCTCGGCGCCAGAGGCGCAAGAGCTCCCGTCCTTCGCGAAGCGGAGCAGGGAGTCGGGCAGGGGGCGAAGCCCTGCCCTCGGCGCCAAAGGCGCACCAGCTCCCGTCCTTCGCGAAGCGAAGCAGGGAGCCGGGCAGGGGGCGAAGCCCTGCCCTCGGCGCCAAAGGCGCACCAGCTCCCGTCCTTCGCGAAGCGAAGCAGGGAGCCTGGGCAGTGGGCCAAGCCCTGCCCGCAAGGGTCCCGCTTAAGCTTGGGCGGGACCGCCGCTGTCAAGCTGAGGACCTGGCAACCAAGCGCTCCCACACCGACCGTCACATAGCAAGATCCCACCAGCCGCCGGTTAACGAGGCGGGAGTCCAGAGGGCAGAGTCCTCTGGGGCCCTCCCTCGGAAGGGAGGGTTTGGGTGGGTGCGACTCTTTTACAGATAAGGAATGAAGATAATGACAATCAAATTAATCGCACTGGATGTAGATGGAACGTTGCTTAATGATCATCATGAACTCACCGAAATGACGCAAGAGACTTTAATGCGTGCTTCCCGGCAGGGAGCAGAGATTGTCCTGTGTTCAGGCAGAGGCCCGGCGAATACAATTCCGTTTATGGAGCAGATGGGACTTGACGGATATGTCATTACACATAATGGGGCAGTAACTGCACAGGTGCAGACTCGTGAAGTAGTACACCATTTTGCGATGGATGGACAAGGACTTGAGCCTTTCATCTCTTATTGCCGAACGCAGGGCGTGCATTTCGATATTAACACGGCGTTTGGCCTCTATGTGGATCAGCCGGAAGGATTGGAGCTGCAGGTGCGCGAGATGTATCAGAACTTTATGGCAGAGCCGCTGAAGCTCCCACAATGGGCGGATATGACAGAGCCGCTTGCCAAATTCACGGCGTTTGGACCCATCGAGCAGATGAATGCGGTGCAACAGGAGTGGTCAACCTGGAACCTGCCTTATTATATGACGCGCAGCGGTGACTTTTTCATTGATCTGATGCACCCCGAGGCTTCCAAAGGTGCAGCGCTAAAAAGACTGGCTGAGGCAAAGGGAATCCTTCCTTCCGAGATTATGGCAGTGGGTAATTATTACAATGACATCACCATGTTAACTTTTGCAGGTAAAGGGGTAGCCATGGATAATTCCCCGGAGGAAGTCAAAGCTGCTGCGGATGAAGTTACGCTTTCGAACAATGACCACGGTGTGGCACATGCTATTCAAAAATATGTGTTATCCGTCCAATGATAGCATTCTTAAATCTGAAAAGATGTTGTACCTTATAAACTCTCGCTCTCAAGGGTAACCTAACAGAATAACGTTAGGAACTGAGGGGGGCAGGTACATGAAACTGAAAATAGAGCTGATTCCTGATCTTCGAACATCAGGTGGCGAAGTGCAGGATATTATGGTGGATGGTCAATATGCGGGTTCGCTCCTGCTTGTGTTCAGGGAAGGAGATCGGGTGTCCGGTAGTCTTCAGATGGAACAAGATTCGCTACCTGACGAGACAGAACATGTGATTGTAGAGCAGGTACACAAATATATTCGCTCTCTCGCGGATGCGGTAAGTGCTGCAGAATATGAGGTGCTCGTAAGCTGCGGTACATTATATTCTGTGTTACAGAAGCCAGATACCCACACAGATGGGCTAAATGAGTCGACGCATTCGGAAGACTTGTATTACAACGATCGAGAGAATGATCGGTTTGATTCAAGTGAAGTACATGTGTTACCCGGTTCACAAGCCGAATCATTTATATATGAAGACCCGGGACATATGTTGGAGATGGAGATGGTAAGTGCCGGACGAAGCATATCCACCTATCTATTCAATGACGCTAGTGGACAAGAACTCGCCGAAGCATCTTTGAAACAATATGGTGCCGATGTGCAGGGCGAGATACACTGGTACGATGAACCTTCGGAGAGTTATCAGGATGCAGCGGCAGAGCTGCTGATCCGAGAACTGGATGAAGAAACTATCGATACAATTACGATTCGCATGTGGCATCAAGGGTATGAGCTGGACTCCGTGGAATGGGTGCACCGGGATTTTGCAGATGACTTTGAGGTGCAGGAGGACGGAGATCTCGATGAGATTGAAGCAGCTGAAGAAGCTTGTTATGTGATGTTAGCACGCAAAGATCGGGAGTTCCGGGTGTATGAACTGTTTCTTCAAGAACGCGGAGGGTTACCTGTCGGTACGGCAACGATTGACACCTCTAGTCCGGATTTGTCAGGCTATATGGAGTATCAGGTTCCTGGTACAAGCGCTCAGCGGAAGAGTCTGGTGGAAGTTCTGATGCGCGAGCTTGACAAAGAGCTTGAATTTGATACTTTACATCTTACGATGTTATATCGAAATGAAATTATTGATGAAGCGAAGATTGATGGGTAAGAGGCAGCAGCCTCTTGCCTTTTTTGTTTACGTTTTGACGAAAAAGTCATTTCCCGGTATAGTACCATTAGTTTAAGAGAGACCTGGGAAGTGGAGGAGAATTATGAAGCATTCATTCAGGATCCGTACAGATTACATTAATGATGAATTTAAAGCTTTACAGGCTCAGCCGGAAGACACGGAAGAGGTAAGGTCTTTGCTCATGGAAACCGCCGAATGGCTGCGGAGTCAAGGGTCTTCCCAATGGAACGCGTTGTTAAAAGGTGAGGATTCCCATAATACGGCAGAGGCAATTCTGCGTGGAGACGTATTTGTATTTAAGAAGAGTTCTGACATAGCTGGCATGGTCATTTTGATGAGTCAGCCCAGTGCGTGGGATGCACATCTGTGGGGAAGCAAAGCGCATCCCGGGGATGGTGCACTTTATTTGCACCGATTAGCGATTCGCAGGAAGTATGCTCAAGGTGGATTGGGACGTGCGATTTTGCAATGGTCCAGCAGCGGCATCCAATTCGAGGATAAATACATCGTTCGATTGGATTGTGGAGCAGACAATGCCACATTGAATGCTTTTTACGCCCGCAATGGCTATACCTTCGTCGCGGAGGTAGGCGGTTTCAGTACATATGAAAAAGCAGTCAACCCTGGTTAGCTGGTTAACGATTGTTCCCGCTTCTTAGTCAAGCTTCACTCGAATATGCTGTATATACGACTCAAGGATTGCAGGCTGCAAGCTTCAATCTCTGAGCGGTGTAATGTCCAAGCTGCCAGACTAGATACCTGCGTTTGTTGACCTACGATTGGACCCAGGAAAAAGATAAACGCATAGTAAAAAAGGGAGTCGGGGAATGATCAGGCGGATGGGTCACCTCCAACGAATTATAGATGTTCAAGCCTCCATATGTCATAATATATAGGAGAGACTTATCATCATTGAAGATGTACTGAAAGACTTATGCAAGAAAGGGGGAAACTAACGGTGAGATTGCTGCAGGCGCTTTTCTTTCCTCCGGAGCAGCCCGGAGGTGTATCCTCTATGATTCCTTATATGCAAGAGAGGTTTACAACCCCGAGGTGGGAGATGGATCTGTTCTCGTTGCCGAAGCGAATTCGTAACAAGGGCAGAGAAGATATCCAGTTCGAGACGTTCGATTGGACACAGTATCAGGACAGTTCTGTCGTGCAAAAATATATGCAAACCTACCGGGATTATTTGTGGTGGACCAAGCTGCGTATTCAGAAGCCTTACGATCTGATTCATGCCCATCACCCTATAGCCGGACTTGCGATGAAGAACGTTTTCCCGGATGTTCCCCTCATTCAAACGATCCACTCCAGTTATGAGCGAGAGCTGATTCTGAATGGACGCATTGAGCCGGACGGACCGGAGCATCAATTCCTGTTGGCCATCTATGGTGAACTGGAGCATCAGGCAGAGCGTCTGTTGACCGTGTCGGATTCTTTCCGTCGTTATCTGGTACCTTATGTGCAGCATCCCGATGTCATCGGTGTAATACCCAATGGATTTGATGAGAAACGGTTTAAGCCGATTCCTCATGACAATGCTATTCCACAACTGGTCACTGTATGTCGGCTGGTTCCGGCGAAAGGGCTGGATATTCTGTTCAAAGCCTGTGCCGAGCTGAAAGCTCGGGGACATGATTACGTGCTTCATATTATCGGAGATGGACCGATACGTCCAGATTTGGAAGAGTTGGCCCAGCGGCTGGGCATTTATAATGAAACTATTTTTTACGGATACACGCTTCACCCTGAGGAATTCATGCCTTTCTTTGATATCTTCGTTCTTCCTTCGCGGGCAGAGGCGTTTGGGTCCGTTTTTGCTGAAGCGGCTCTTAGCTGTCTCGCCCTTGTAGGTACAGATGTTGGCGGTATCCCTGAGCAGATCGAGAATGGCAGTAATGGCTTGCTGGTCCCCTCAGAAGATCCGTCTGCATTGGCAGAAGCGCTGGAGAAGGTTATGCTTGACCCGGCGTACCGTTATGAGCTGGCCCGCTCGGCATGTGAGAAGGCCAAGACTCATTATTCTTTGGGCAGATCGGTCAATGAACTAAAAAAAATATATTTGCAATTTCCGAGCCAGGGCTAAGCGCTGGGGTGGGAAAGAAAGAAGCCGCTGTGCGAACAGCGGCTTTTGATATATTTAGGAAAAATTCCTTCCGTATCATCAGGATGTGTTATTTACAGGTTTTTGTTGCGTCCGCGAAAGCTCCCCCATCGATCCATTATCAATTTTGCCCCCCAGATCAGTGCCAAACTTCCGAAAATGGGGTAAAGGATAGAGAGCAGGGAACTGAAACCAAACTGGCTGAGCGAATAACATAACAGCATGATGGCCAGTGTGATTATTTTGGGATGTACTTCGACATGCTGTCTGAGTTGGAGGGTCATTCCATAAATGTCGGCTACAAACGTACTGAAGATTTCCATGAAAATCAGAGATACATACACAGATTGCACTACCCATCCAAGCTGAAAGGCAATACTGCCCATTGGAATCTCAAACTGCATGATACCAGGCATCTGTGCCGACATGGCGAAGTGGGCGGCCATCAGCATGAATCCTACCCCTATTCCGCCCAGAACACCGCCCCATTTCAGTACCTTCCGGCTGCGAATCTGATTCCCTACCGGAACGAGTACAGCCTGAGCAAGTGCCAGGTTGAATGAACTATACAACAGGGGAGATAACCAGACCTGGATTGGATGGCTGTCAGTGGTTAACGTAATAAATCGGTCTGCGCCGGGATGATGTATGGTGCTTGTAATCATAAGCAGGGAGAGCAGCAGCATCATCGGTACCACGATGCTGTTCATTTGCAGAATGGCCTGGATACCCCGTCCAAGCAGCAGATATGTACCGACAAGCGTTACAATCAGACCGGTCTGGTAATGCATACCCAGATGTTCTACAAAGACCGAACCGGCTCCAGCCAGCATGACACTGTTTACTCCAATGAGAACCAGGAGGGTAACCCACGTAATCCATTTTCCTGCTTTCTGACCGAACAAATGCTTGTTGAGATCTTCATAAGAACGTGAGCCTGTATCGTGAGCAATCAGCATCATTTTCGTACCTAACCAGACAAATAGCATGGTGGATAAGCCGATGGTCATGGTGGCCCATTTGCCATACTGGGTAAAAAACTGCAATATCTCCTGACCTGTAGCGAAGCCGGCCCCTACGACCGTTCCAATGTATGTAAATGCGATCTGCAGCACCCGAAATGCCTGTTTCATGCGCTTCCCCTCTCAGGCCCCTGAATAGTTTGGACATGCGGGTGCCATGGTACAAGGTATGCTTGACCCATCAAAGTCATGACAATCGATGTGCATCTTTGGGGGCATTTGCATGCTCCAGACAAGGGGATAGTCAATTTCGCTTGAACTGATAGCCAGATATATGATACTTTTACGTCATAGGATAGGCTTGGGAGGTCAAATTATGGAAGTATTGAAACAACGAATTTTACAAGAAGGTGTAGTCATCTCGGATCAGGTGCTTAAGCTGGATGGTCTGCTAAATCATCAGATTGATCCTGAATTGACAATGGAGATGGGGCGTGAGTTTGCTGCTCGTTTCCGAGAAAGTGGTGTAACCCGGGTCCTTACAGTGGAGTCTTCCGGGATTCCGGTCGCCTTTGCTGCTGCGTATGAGCTGGGTGTTCCGCTCGTATTTGCCCGTCGCAAAAAAACACTTTTGGCTGACCCCGACGCCTACTGTGAAAGAGTGCCTTCCTTTACCAAAGGAATCGTAACGGATATCATGGTATCCCGTGAATACATTCATGAGAATGACCGTATTTTGTTCATTGACGATATCATTGCCAATGGAGATGCCGCTCGTGGTGTCATCAAAATTATTGAACGTTCGGGTGCGGAACTGGTTGGATTTGGTGTCGTGGTCGAGAAATGTTTTCAGGCCGGAGCACGTACCATTCGAGAACAGGGCATCCCGGTTGAAGCGTTGGTACGCATTCGTTCACTGAATGACGGTACCGTGCAATTTGATGATAATGAAATGTGACATTTTAAAGGAATAGGGCCTAATTTTTGAACAATGCCTTTGCATGACTGCCGATTTCATTTATAATGGGGTTATGTTAGGGAGAGGAGGCAACACCATGGGGAACCAACCGGCAACAGAACAATTTTTTATTGATAAGCTGGCGGAATCGAAAGTTCATTTTGAACGTGCCCTGGATTGTAAACATACGGAATTCGATGACCTTTATCCCTATATGATTGAACATCCTCAATTTTTCTGGTACAAACGCTACGTTGCCTGGTCAGAATTGCTGACGATTGTAGGCTTGTGCGAAGAGTTGTCCTTCTCTTGGAAAGAACAATTTACACCGCATCAAGTGGAGTACCTTGAAGAACGTGTGATGTCCGCCAAAGTGCTTGATTTTTGGTTCGAGAAGAACGACAGCAAAGAGCACGCGCAGCGGTAACTTTCAGTCGGGACATACTTTCGAATGACATGACAGTCCAATACAGTCACGTGAGACCTAAATGACTTTTCATTTAGGTCTCTTTTTGTAAATAATTTTTTGGAAAGTAGGCGCCGGGAATATGATCAGTGATGCAGAATTGGATGCACTGCGTTTATCGGGTGAAAAAGTAAGAGTGGTACGAGACGAGATTCAGTCGAATGATGTGACGGGCATTGTCGTAGCCTGGGACGGGGAGCAGGTGCTCATTCGCCGTCAGAATCGTCGTGTGGTCAAACTCGACCGGAATTATCGGTATCAATTGTTCAGCGAACCACGCAAGAGTCTGCTCGAAGAATAGGACATGCCTTTTTAGGTTCATTTACCATGGATGATTTGGCATAATTGCACCTCTCGGGAGAGAAGATAGGTACAGTGAGAGCTTGTAACATATCAGCCGAGAGGATGTGCGGTAATCTTGACACTAATGAATGATAAGGTTCATGCCTATAAGGACCAGATTGGAGAATTAAGCGACGTGCTGCCTTCCGTGGTGAAGTCTTATCATGAGTTCACAGGAGAATGCTTTCAGGCAGGAGTGATGGATGCCAAGACCAAACAGCTGATTGCACTGGGCATCGGATTGTTCGCCAACAATGAGGTGTGTACGTTTTACCATGTGGAAGAGGCCCGTGCCAAAGGAGCGACCGACCAGGAGATTATGGAGACGGTTGCTGTAGCTGGAGCCGTAGGCGGCGGTCATGCGCTGTCACAGGGTGCGATGAGAGTCCAGAAGGCCTTGCATTAAAAAAGATGTATTGCAGCCTGATTATAACATCATGCCTGTGCATTTGTAGAAAATCAATGTAGACAAAGAAAAGGCTCCGGTTATTACCGAAGCCTTTTCGTGTTCAACTTATATTTTGCCAAGCATCTTATTATACATAAACTGCCCTGTTACCCGGCGTGCTGTTACAAAACGATCGTGGAAGTAAGGGTTGGATAATTGGGTGATGCTGACACCCTTGCTGCTTGAAGCGTGAGCGAACTGTCCGCCACCGATATATACACCCGTATGTGAAATGCCATTGCCCATCGTATTAAAGAATACCAGATCACCTGTACGCAGATTTGCTTTGGATACCGGAGTTCCGGCCTTAGCTTGTTGCTGGGAAGTGCGTGGTAATTCAATGCTATATTTGTTGAAAATATATCTCATAAATCCAGAGCAATCAAATCCAGCCATTGTCGTGCCGCCCCATTTGTAAGGTATGCCAGTCATGTTGTTAACGACGGTGTTAATACTGCTTGCCTCTGTGCTTGCTGCACCGGATGTAAATAGAACTGCTGCTCCAAAAATGGAGATAATAAGTTTTTTCAAAATCAATGTTCTCCCTTCGATGCCTACGGAGTTAGCTAAGGGTTCGGTAGAAGGTTCCCTATATTTCCTATGTATAAGAATAATTCACCCAAAATGGTTCCCCCGTTTTCAAACATGAAACTCGGCAAATGAATAATTAAGTTTTTGTAACCTTTTGAAACTATATTGCATAAATACGAAAATGTCAAACCGGTTTTAATCACTTCTTAGCACCTCAATGTTAACGGAATTCCAGCTTTCCATGTAGAAAAAACTCGGAAGTGCGTATCTAACCGATGACAAAAAAGTAACAACTGTTTCAAATGGATAGAAATTGGACAATGAATTGCTTTTTCGCAAGGGTTTGGATGACACTAACAGGAATCAAAGTAGTTGTTACATGTTGTTGCGAATATTGACATAATTCATTGTTTTGCATAGAATGGTTTTATCCAATCCACATATTGGATAAAAAGAAAAAGTTTGATCTTATAATCAAATATAAGGAGGGCAGGATCAGGGAAACAGTTTGCATAAAATGAAGCGGGAGAGGTGTTCTAATCTGATGTTTAAATCAAAAGTAAGGTTTGCATCCTTTGTTATGGCTTGTACAATGGTTCTGTCTGTTATTGGAATAGTATATCAGCCAATTGCGAAGGTATCTGCTGCAGACGCCTCGGGAACGACAGCGAGTATTGCTGATATCTTGAAAAATCAGCGTGCTGACGGAGGATGGAAGAAAGATTATAAGGAAACAAGCGGCGAGTGGGCGAAATCCACGATTGATAACAAAGCTACATACTCAGAAATCAGAAGATTAGCAAAGGAATTTAAGAAGACTAATGACCCGCGGTATTCGGCTGTTGCCATCAAAGGAATCAACTTTCTACTAAACATGCAATATTCCAATGGCGGATGGCCGCAAGTATACCAGAGCTCAGGTTATCACAAGCACATCACCTTCAACGATGATGCCATGATTAATGTCATGTACATGCTGGATGAAGTAGGTGCACGCCAAGGTGACTTCTCATTCATCGACAGCACTCTTGCGGATCGCAGTAAAAAATCAGTTGCCAAAGGAGTAGACGCTATTCTGAATACACAGGTTGTCGCTAATGGCAAACTGACTGCATGGGGACAGCAGCATGATTCCAGTTCCCTTAAACCTGCAGGAGCAAGAATTTACGAAGTGCCTTCTCTCAGTGCTGGAGAGAGCAGTACGATTGTGAAGTTTTTGAAAACAAGACCGTCGAACTCAAAAATTACAGCTTCAATCAAAGCGGCAGAAACCTGGTTCAACAAGGTGAAAATCACAGGGTACAAATATGTTAGAGAAAACGGGGATAGCCAAATCGTTGCTGATTCAAGCGCAGCACCAATTTGGGCTCGCTTTTACGAAATTGGAACAGATAAACCGATCTTCGTAGGACGTGATGGGGTTGTGAAATACAAGCTCAGCGAAATCGATAAGGAAAGAAGAGGCGGATATGCCTGGTACGGCAACTGGCCTTCCAAGATATAGTTCTTTCACGCTTTTCATCAATTTCAATCAGAACAATAAAATAAACAATAACAATAATTTGACTCATACTTAATATCCAAACAAAACCAAGGGTAATACAGCGCTTGTTAACTGTGTTGGCCTTGGTTTTTTGTTTTACATGAAATGATGGAAGAATACAGCTTTAAACATAGAATGGGAAAATTATTTTTTTGTTGACACAAATTATTCCACATGATATATTACTTCTTGTCGCCGCGATATAATATCTCGGAGATATGATATACGCGGTCGTGGCGGAATTGGCAGACGCGCACGGTTCAGGTCCGTGTGGGCTTACCCCCGTGGAGGTTCGAGTCCTCTCGACCGCATCATATGTAATACGTAAAAGGTTCCTCGAAGGGCATTGATGCCACTCGAGGAACCTTTTTATTTGTTTACGGATTTTAATAGGTGTTCGTCCTAATGCATCTCATTTCATTCTTTCAACTTGAAAAGAGAAGAAGTTTTCCTTTGTTTATTTATCCAGTAATGCAAAGATGTTCGTTCTACGACGATTTGCCCCTTCAATTCAGGTTATTTGTACGTAAAATACCGAATTGTACCTATTCTGTGAATCATGCATCCACTATTCTTTTCTCGTATGGAAGCGCTATCAACCATGATTTGAATGACCAAATTCAGAGGGGGTAGGGATAATTTGAAACGAATCGGAAAAAGGATGGCAATGTGTTTTATGGTATTCATGATTGCGGCAGTGCAGTTCGGGATGATGGGGACGAAAGGTAATGTGGCACAAGCAGCAGATAAAAGTCTCGCCCAAAAGCCGTATATGGGCTGGAGCAGCTACAGCATGCAGGTGTATGACGGGGCGGGTAACTGGACATCGGCCGAGAGCATTAAGAAGCAATCAGATGCCATGCGTGAGAAGCTGCAGGCCCATGGATATGAATACATTAATATTGATGCTGGCTGGAACGGTGACGAGGATGAATATGGCCGTCCTATTCCGAGTACTGTTCTTTATCCGAACGGATTTCAGGAGGTCATCGATTATGTCCATAATAATGGGCAGAAGATCGGGATCTATCTGATCCCGGGATTATCAATCACCGCCTATAACAAAAATCTTGAGGTTTATGGGACGGGTGGAGCATGTCGTATGCAGGATATCGCGGTAAAGCCGCTCGTTGTTATGGATGCTTGGGATTCGTACACGTACAAAATCGATTTTACGAACCCATGCGCACAGAAATACATCGATTCCATTGCCGATCTTCTGGGGGAGTGGGGCATTAACTTTGTCAAATTCGACAGTGTAACTCCGGGATCGGGAATCAATAACCTGAGTCGGGATGCACGCGGTGATGTGGAGGCATGGTCCAAAGCCCTGGACAGAAATAACATCTGGTTTGAGCTTTCCTGGGCGCTCGACCATAATTACGTGGATTTCTGGAAAAAGTATGCGAACGGTTGGAGAATCGACTGGGATGTTGAAGCCTACGACAGCAGTAAGGGCTTAACGGAATGGTCGAGCATTTCACGTTTATTCCCCATCGCGGCCATCTGGTGGCGCGATGCAGGTCCAGGGGGCTGGAACGACTTTGATTCCCTGAATGTCGGGAATGGCTCGATGGATGGTCTGACCAGGGACGAGCGGAAGACCGCTACCACGTTCTGGGCAATCTCTTCAGCACCGCTTTATACAGGTAATGATCTGACCAGATTGGACAGCTATGGACTGGAGCTGCTTACGAATGATGAAGTCATTGCGGTCAATCAGGCCGGACGTCCAGCCCATCCGGTTTCCATGGACACCAAACAGCAGGTATGGTATGCCAATAACGGAGATGGTACATACAGCGTAGCTCTGTTCAATCTGGGCAACCGGAGTGCAGAGGTGAACGTGAAATGGAGCGATCTTGGCCTCGAAGGTCCGGCTTTGGTCCGAGACCTTTGGAGCCATTCCGAATTGGGAACTTTTAATACGGAATTTAGTGGCGGCGTGTTGGAACCCCATGCTTCCCGAATGCTTAAAGTAACTGCCGTGAGCGGCACATCGGCCGTTAATGATGATGACACGGGCATGCGTTACAGTGGGGATTGGAAGCGTAACGGGGGCAAGGAGCAAATCGATGGCAGACAGGATCTAAGCATCGCCATTGCGGATTCCTCGACCACAGACTCTGCGAATACGCAGCAAGGAGTTGACTTGGAAGCAGAAGTGGACCCAATCACGAATGTAGAAAATGTTGCAAATGCGGTTTCAATGGATGCTGCTGCCGTTACCGATGTGGTTTACATTAATGATGATGACAGCCATATTCAATACAAGGGTTCGTGGAGTCCAAACACCGGAAGAAGTTTCGGGGATTACAAAGAAGATGTTCATTTTACTGAAAAGGACGGCGATTATTTTGAATATACCTTTACAGGAACAGGTATTGACCTGCTGACGGAGAAGGATCAAGGACTGGGAGACATGATTGTCACACTCGACAATGGAACGCCTGAAACGGTAAACGCTTATACCAGTGGTGAACGAGAAGTCCAACAGGTGCTGTATAGTGCAGCCGAACTGGAAAGTGGTTCGCATACCTTGAAGGTGGTCAAAGAATCGGGCCAATATATGCTGCTGGATGCGCTTAGAGTAACAACGGAAATTCCTTCAGGAGGGCAGAACAGTACCATTAGTCCAGCTTCTGCTGACTTTGACAAGGCAACAGAACAACAGAAGGATATTGCTGTTACGCTGTCATTGAACGGAAATACACTGATCAGAATTGAAAATGATGGGGTGCAGCTCAGTGAAGACGACTATACGGTGGTCGATGACAAACTGACCATCAAGAAAGAATATCTCACCCAACTGCCTATAGGGGCAAATGACTTGACCGTCAATTTCAGCGCTGGTGATCCGCAGACTCTTAGAGTTAGGGTCAGTGATACAACGGGCATTCGTTATGAACTGATCAATAACGACGATCCGGCAATGAAATACAATGGATCATGGTCCCGCAGCACTGGAAGAGGCATGGGCGACTATAAGGATGATGTACAATATACCGAGACAAATGGTGATTCCTTTGAGTATACCTTCCGAGGTACAGGGATCCAGTTGTTCACGGAGGTAGACCAGTCACAGGGGGATATGGATATCTATGTGGATGGTCAGTTCAAGGAAACGGTCAGTGCGTATCGCAACGGACGGTTGGCACAACAGAATTTGTACAGCATCTCGGGCCTGCCGGATGGGCAGCACACGCTGAAGGCCGTCAAGAAATCGGGTAGATTCATGCTGCTAGATATGCTCAAGGTTGAACTCCCGAATATGATTAATCCGGTGAATGCGAGCTTTGACAAATTAACTTCCGCTCAGGCTGATATTGATGTAACGCTGCTGAAACAGGTGGAAAGCTTCAAGGGTATTAACAACGGCTCTAATGAATTGATTCGGGGCACTGATTATACTGTTAATGGAGATCACGTTACACTGAGCAAAACGTACCTTGCTGCCCAGCCTGTGGGAACATTGAATCTCAGTTTTGCCTTTGGCGGGGATTACCTCAATGACGTACATTCTACGACGGTGAATGGGGACTTCTTCGAATATACATTCAAGGGCACCGGAATAAGCTTGAATACACCTACTGGACCGGAGCAGGGGGAAGTGGATATTTATGTCGACGGCCAGCTGAAGCAAACCGTGAACGCATACAATTCAAGCCGGCAAATGATGCAGGAGATTTACAGCACCACTGGACTGGCCAACGGTCAGCATACACTTAAAGCTGTCAAGAAATCCGGTGATCTCATGCTGGCTGATCAACTGAAATTTACTGTCCCTATCGGAAACAGTGAACCAACAAATCCGCAGAACCCAGGTGGGCCATCCAATCCAGGCGGACCATCGAATTCAGGCGGGCCATCGACTCCAGTCGTCCAGCCTACAGACACTTCTGTACCATCGCCGACTCCGGAATCCGGCACACCAGATGGGGGAACAGGAACTGACAATGGTCAGAATATTCAGTATAAGGCGTATATTCAAGGCTATCCGGGAGGATTGTTCAAGCCGGATAACAAGCTTACCCGTGCAGAGATGGCAACCATCCTCGCATTGATCTCTGAGAAAGAAGCCACTGGACCGATGGTTGAGTTCAGTGATGTTCAGTCCGGATATTGGGGAGCTGATGCCATTGCCAAGGTAGGCAAAATGGGGTTGATGAAAGGTTACAAAGACGGCACATTTAAGCCGAATCAGCCATTGACTCGTGCGGAAATGGCCAGTCTTATGGCCCTTCTTGGTCCGAATTCCGGAACTCCAGGCCATGGATTTTCTGATATCAGCAGTCATTGGGCCAAAGAAGCCATTTTGAAAGCGCAGAGTGCAGGCATCATGAAAGGCTACAGGGATGGAACCTTTAGACCAAACGCTATACTGACAAGAGCAGAAGCAGTTGCTGCCATCAACCGAGTTTTAGGGAGAACGCCGCTCACTGACGTTTCACAGCCACAGTGGAAAGATGTTCCTTCCACGCATTGGGCCTTCGGTGATATCGAAGGGGCTTCGGTGGATCAGGTCGCAAAGTCCCTGATAGATGGGGAAGACCAGAAGAAAAAATGATGTGAAACAGGATTAGGGGCCATTTCGGCCCCTTTTTTCTGAATGATAAGAAGTTATGGGAAAGGGAGCTTGTTGTACAAAAAATACACTATTGGAGACTCACATTACTCCAAACCAAAGAACTTCGGAAATGTTAAAAAAAGCAATGATACTCTTCTTTTTATCGTTGCCTTTTATTCATTCCCGAATGAAACACGATTGAAGAATGAGATAAAACAATTGACTAACTCGGAAAATATTATTATCTTTGATAACGCTACCAATACCTCAAGGAGGGGGAGGAGGGTTACCCATTAAATATTCCAGTGTTTTTCGTAAATTTTTAATTTCCTACGTAATCATTTTGGTGATACCCAGCATTGGCGGTTATATGTCTTATCTGACTTCAATTTCCGTGACACAATCCATCTCCATTGAGAACAGCGTTACCCAACTGCAGAAAAGCCAGGAAATATTGGAGCGCCGCATGGCGGAAGTGGAGGGCTTCACCCGACAGCTTGCGGTCAATCAGGAATTGAACGTTCTTATGAATGAAAGGGACGACGAAACCAACGTATATGGAATATGGAGAACCATGGAGAATGTGTTGACCTTTGGCCAGACTAATGATTTTCTACAAAATTATTATATTTATCTTGCGAATTACAATCTAATTTTGACCCCGGGTTCATCTTACAGACCGAATCACTATTACACTGATTTTCGTTATAACGATCTTTCGTTGGAAGAATGGATGAAGGACGTATTGGGGAAGACCCACCGGAGTGAGATTAAACCGCTTAGTTCCTATGTGAGTAGGGGGAAGCAGATTTCGGTAATCACATATATGCAGTCATTGCCTCTGGACAGCTTCCATGATACTTCACCGGCTGTCGCCGTTGTAATCATTGACGAGAAAATGATTCTAAGTCTGTTGTCCAGCCTGAATGAACGATACGGTGGCTGGGTTCATATCAGCGATGCGGAGGGCAATACCATTGCTCTGCAAGGGAGCTCCGAGCCCGAGATGGTAAAAATGGCCTCGGACTCTCATTTTGACCCAAGTAGAGTCAGCCAGTTTTATGGGGATGATCTTGTGATCACTACAAGATCTGATAAGAACGGATGGGTATACCAAGCGGGCATTCCCCGTCATGTCTTGATGGAGAATGCAAACAGGATCAAGGGGATGACGATGCTGATCACGGGTGGCACACTGCTCATCGGACTCATTGTTGGACTTGTGCTGGCTTATCGCAACAGCGTTCCAATCAATCGACTGTTAAGTGTAATGAAAGAACAGTTTGGGAAGGATGATTCGGCTCCCAAAAATGAATTTGACTTTTTGAGTGGAAATATCGCCGATATGCTTACCAAGAACAAGCTGCTCGAATCCGAATTAAATCGCCAGCTCCCTTTGGTCAGGGATGCTTTCCTGAAGCGGTTGATCTCCGGCGAATTCAAATCACGTGATGAGGTCCTTTCCGCCGCCGAACAGGCAGATATTAGTTTGTATCAAGGCACGGGATATGCAGGGATTATC
The DNA here is from genome assembly GCF_042674385.1 of Paenibacillus sp. NPDC056933. Classification (NCBI taxonomy): domain Bacteria; kingdom Bacillati; phylum Bacillota; class Bacilli; order Caryophanales; family Paenibacillaceae; genus Paenibacillus; species Paenibacillus sp. NPDC056933. Next base: position 1,396,628 of record NZ_JBHUQN010000001.1, read on the forward strand.
CAGATTAAAGGTTATGCCAGTATGGACAGCGTTGAGATCCTGAATGAACTGAACGCCTCTCGACTGCTATTGAAACAGGCTTTGGCTGAACTGGGTGTAGACGTGCTGATGACGGATATGGGCTCGGATAAAGTGGTCACCCTGTTCTTTTCCAAGGAAACCGACTCTGAAATGGATCGTGAAAAGGAAGATATCACGCATATCATGGAGAACTTGGCACAGTATGTGTTCAATGAATACAGGATCACCATCCAGTCAGGATTCGGAAATCTTTTTACATCGTTGACGGAGGTCAGTCTTTCCTTTGATCAGGCCAATCAGGCGCTGGAGTATGCAGTCTACATGAACAAAAAAGGCATGATGTGGAACAACGAAGCCCAAACCGAAAACACAACGTATTATTATCCGCTGGATTCGGAGCAGCGACTGATTGGCACGATTCGTGCAGGAGAACTTGAAGAGGCCAAACGGATTGTCGATGCAATCATTGTGCAGAATATGGAGCAGCGGGAATTGTCCATGGAAATGAAGCATCAACTCGTTGGAGAGATGAAGGGGACTTTTCTCAAGTTGCTGGATCAAAAGGCATTTACGGAATATGCCTCAATCGAGAATGTCAAACGGCGAGTCATTGATATTGGTTCCTCGGAGCCGCTTGAATCGATAAAGGCCGAGTTTTATGAAATCATGGAAGAACTGTGCGCACTGATTGCGAACAAAAAGAAAGATGCCCATATTCAAATCATTAAACAGATCAAGGAATACACTGCACAGATGTATTCAGATACAGAGCTGACCCTGTATCGGGTGGCAGAGCATGTGGAGCGGCCCGAAAAGTACATTTCCCAATTATTCAAAGAGTTTACGGGTGTCAATTTCTCTGACCACCTCATCAAAGTCCGAATGGATCAAGCAGTGATTCTGCTAAAAGAGAGTAATTATACGGTGGACGAGATTGCATCACGGGTAGGCTACAACAGTTCTCACTCCTTTAGACGGGCTTTCAAACGATTGAATGGCATTTCGCCCAGCGTATTTAGACAATCCGTTGATGATTAAATTTATTCAGGGCCTTAGGCTGTGTTGTCCGCGTGCTGGACAATGCGGTCTTTTTTTGCGAATACGCCTCCGTAATGGAAAAATGCCCGTCGTTCTGCGGATCTGTGCCCCCAAAAACGGGATAACTGTACGTTTAACGGCGCAGGTGTACCTGTTTATGGGACAATCAAATCGACTATGATCAGATTCAAGAAAGCGCTATCATAATTTACGCACCACAGACAGCTGGTCAGGGGGGATTGTTCTGGAGAAGGAAATCGTATTGAATCACAAGACATCAACACAGCTGAAGGGACCTGGTTTTCTGACCAATGCCCGCAAAAGAATGATGAAACACTGGCAGTTACATCTGCTGGTGATTCCGCCCTTGCTATTTTTTCTCATCTTCAAGTATTATCCGATGATCAATGCGGTCCTTGCCTTTAAGGACTATAACGTCATCAAGGGAATATGGGGAAGTGATTGGGTTGGTTTTCAAAACTTTCGTCTGTTCTTTGAGAACCCATTATTCTGGACCCTGGTGAAGAACACCATTCTGCTTAGCGGTTATTTAGTGTTGGCCGGATTTCCGATTCCGATTGTGCTCGCACTCATGATTAACGAGGTACGTGGAGCCAAGTTTAAGAAGTTCGTGCAGCTCGTATCTTTTGCACCCTACTTCATCTCAACGGTCGTAATGGTGTCCATGATTATGTTGTTTCTGGCACCGCGGCTTGGATTTGTGAACATCGCCATGAATTTCTTTGGGCTGGATTCCGTGAATTTTCTGGGTGAGCCGGGTATGTTCCGCTCGATCTACGTCTGGTCCGACATTTGGCAGACTGCGGGCTACAGTGCGGTTATTTATTTGGCAGCACTTGCCGGAATCGACCCCACATTGTACGAAGCGGCCAAAGTCGATGGAGCCTCGCGTTTTCAAAAAATCCGTCACGTGGATCTACCAGGGCTGGTGCCAACCATTGTCATCATTTTGATCCTGAATGTCGGAAATGTCATGGCGATTGGCTTTGAGAAAGTCTACTTGCTACAGAATCCGCTCAATCTGGCTAATTCTGAAATCATTGCTACTTATGTCTACCGAGTGGGCCTGTTGAATGCCAACTATAGCTTTGCAACTGCGGTAGGGCTGTTCAACTCACTGATCAATCTGGTCTTACTGGTTACGGTGAATGGTTTGGCGAAGAGAGTTACGAAGAATAGCATTTGGTAAGAAAGGAGTTCACCTATGGCTGCAACCGTTCAAACAAAAATTAAAGAGTCCGCCGTGGACAAAACGTTTCTGATTACGATCTATATTTTGCTCAGTATCGTGGCGCTGGTGGTCATTTACCCACTGATATTTATCGTCAGCAGCTCAATCAGCAGCCCGGCAGCAGTAACTTCCGGTCGAGTATGGCTCTGGCCCGTAGATATTTCCTTCAACGGCTACAAGACATTATTTAATACACCTGAGATTCTAATCGGCTACGGTAACTCCATTTTCTATACGGTCGCTGGTACCCTGATCAGTGTAGCGCTGACCATCATGATTGCCTATCCGTTGTCACGCAAAACCTTTTTCGGCAGGAACACCCTGATGATGGTCATTACCTTCACCATGATTTTCAGTGGTGGGCTGATTCCAACCTATATGGTGGTAAAGCAGCTTCATCTGATAGACACCCGTTGGGCGTTACTGATCCCGAATGCAATCTGGGTATGGCAGGTTATTATTGCTCGCTCGTTCTTTCAATCTTCGATTCCAGGCGAACTTCTGGAAGCCAGTGAAATCGATGGCTGCAGCGATATGCGGTTTATCTGGAGCGTTGTACTCCCGTTATCGAAGCCGATCATCGCCGTGCTGGTTCTCATGTATGCAGTGGGACAGTGGAATGCGTACTTTGATGCGCTGATCTATCTCAAATCGGCAGACTTGTTCCCGCTGCAACTCATCTTGCGCAGTATCATCATTCAAAACAACGGTTCGGGTGCCATGGACGTGGTGAAAATGGTGGAAAGACAGCAGCTTACCGAACTGTTAAAATACTCGTTAATTGTGGTCGCCACGTTGCCCGTACTCGTCATTTATCCATTTGTACAGCGTTATTTTGTACAGGGGATGCTGGTCGGTTCCGTCAAGGGTTGAACCTTAGATTCGGTGTATGGAGAAAGAAAATATAGAGCGTTCATACGCAAGGTACCATCGTCTCAACTGGTAAACTACTAAAGGGAGTGATCAGATTTGAAGAAAAGTATGGTAACGTTATTGATGCTGATAGTGGCATTCACAGTTGTCATGAGCGGGTGTTCCAATGGCAACTCATCTACTGCACAACCGGGGAGCACGGAAGAGGGCGGCAAGGTGAATATCAGCGTGTTTGCGGTTCAGGACTCTAGCATTGATATTCCGACCAATAAATTCACTGCATTTGTGGAAGACAAATTCAATATCAAATTCAATTGGGAGATCAACCCATCGGATGGGGCCAAGGAAAAGCGTCAAATCTCGCTGGCAAGCGGCGACTACCCTGATGCCTATCTGCTTACCCATTATATAGATCAATTCTCTCAGGCAGATCTACTGAAGTACGGTAAGCAGGGTGTGCTTGTTCCTTTGAACGACCTCATTGATCAATATGCGCCTAACATCAAAGCAGCCATGGAGAAGAATCCTAATTTGAAAACGCTTAATACAGCGCCTGATGGCAATATCTATGGACTGGTTGCTTATACGGAATGTTTCCACTGCTCCTACCCGAGCAAGATGTGGATGAATACCGATTGGCTGAAAAAGCTGAATCTGGAAATGCCAAAGACCACGGAAGAGTTCAAAAATGTGCTGCAAGCTTTCAAAACACAGGACCCGAACGGAAACGGCAAAGCAGATGAGGTACCGCTGAGTGGTTCCATAGAGGAGTTCGGCGTACGGATTATTCCGTTCCTGATGAATGCATTTGTCTATGATGATGACAGAAACTACCTGCAAATGGAAAATGGGAAAGTTCAATCTGCGGCAATTACACCGGAATGGAAAGAAGGATTGACTTATATCAAGTCCCTCTTTGATGCAGGTCTGATTGACCCTGGCGCATTCACACAAAACGCTGAAGCTTTCAAAAAAATCGGTGAAAATGCTGATGCTGAAATTCTGGGTGCTGGTGCAGCTATGCATCCCGCGATCTTCGTAAATATTGATGAAGGTAATACTCGTTCGGCGCACTATAATCCGCTGCCACCGATTTCTGGACCACAGGGTGTGTCCTTTGCGACGCATGATGCGGGCGGTGTATCTCCAGGAGCGAAATTTGTAATCACGAACAAGGCAAGTGAAGAAGCGCAGATTGCCCTGATCAAAATGGTTGACTACATGTTCACTCCAGAAGGCCAAACGAACGGTGCGAGCGGTATGAAAGGGATTGACTGGACTGACCCGGTGGAAGGTGATGTCGCATTGGGTAAAGACGTTAAACCTGTAGTGAAACAAATCCCTATGGCTGAAGGGGAGGCACCGCGCAATGCAGGTTGGAGTGGTATGGCTCACTTCTATATGCCAAAAGAATATCGTGATACCTTCGTTCAGGGCACAGATATTTATGCATCCAATGGTTATGAGCGCAGATTATATGACGCATCGCTGTTGTATGAAGGGCACGAGCCCAAAGAGCTGTTCCCGATCTGGTCCGTCTGGATTGATCCGAATGAAATTGATGAAGCAAGTTTACTGCAAACCAACATCAGAAATTACATTGAGCAAAATGAACTGCAATTCATTACAGGCAACAAGGACTTGAATAAGGACTGGGATGCTTATGTAAAAGGCTTGCAGAACCTGAAGCTTGATCGTTATCTGGAAATTTTGCAAAAAGCATATGACACAAGCAAGTAATGAACAGGGATATCAGAATCAGGTGCCTATGATGTACCGGCACCTGATTTTCCTTGTATTTAGGCAAAAGAGAAGTATGATGATGGAGTATATGTGATGATAGAAGATAAGCAATGGGTGTGTTACATACCAAGAAGGGTGGGATCAACATTCCTGAGACTGAACAAGAACTTATCACGAATTCCACAACGATAAGGCTGACGGATTATGGCGCTGTACCGGACTCTGAGTTGGACACCCAGTCAGCCATGGCTCGTGCAATTCAGGCGGCGGCTGAAATCCCTGGTCCGGTGGTACTGGACTGTGCGAGAGGCAAGTATCATTTCTACCCGGAGGAGGCGATTCGGGCTCCTTATTATATCTCCAATACTACGAGTGAAGAAGAGAACCCGGACGTAACCAAGACCATTGCCATTTTGCTGAAAGGGATGAATGATGTAACACTGGAGGGCAACGGCTCCCTGTTTATTTTCCATGGCAAACAGACCCTGTTTCTGCTGGACCATTGCGTGAATGTAGAGATTCGCAACCTGCGTACGGACTATCACCAACCAACGGTGACCGAGATGACGATTATCTCCAGCGGAAAGCATTATTTCGATGCGCGGGTTCACCCCGATTCCCGTTATCAGATTCGAGACAACAAGCTAACCTGGCTCGGTGAAGGCTGGAGTTTTGCCAAAGGTCCCATGCAAACCTATGATCCATTGCGGAATACAACCTGGCGAATCGACAATTGGTTGGAATTGGCCCAATCTGTGGAAGAGCTTGAGCCCATGACCATCCGTTTACATTTTGATTTCCAGCCTAATGTGGTTCCTGGTCATGTATTGCAAAATCGGGATGGCATTCGTGATCAAGTCGGGGCTTTTATGACCGAATGCTCGAATATTGCGTGGAGTGATGTGAGTCTGCATTTCCTGCACGGACTGGGTGTCGTAGGTCAGTTCAGCACAAATCTGACCTTTTCACGGATGAATCTGGCTCCCCGGGTTGAAACGGGACGCACCGTTGCCGGCTTTGCGGATTTTCTGCACATATCCAGCTGCCGAGGCAAGGTGACAGTAAGGGATAGCCGTTTTTCCGGTTCGCATGATGATCCTGTCAATGTCCATGGTACCTATTTACGAATTATAGAACAGCCGGCAGCGGATTGCGTGAAGGTTCGATTCATGCATGCCCAGACGTATGGTTTTCCGGCGTTTTATCCTGGTGATGAGATCGAATTTGTCCGTTCCGGCTCGTTGACGTCATATGCCTCCAACAACGTGGCTGCCGTTGAGCGTTTAAATTCTCGTGAACTTTTGTTAACCCTTGCTCGTCCGGTGCCAGAAGGTATTGGCAGTCATGATGTCATTGAGAACGTAACCTGGACGCCTGAAGTGGAAATTGCAAATAATCATTTTGCCCGGGTGCCCACACGAGGCATACTCGTAACGACTCGTCGCAAAGTGCTGATTACCGGGAATACGTTTGAACGTATGTCCATGAATGCCATTTTGATTGCGGTCGATGCCGAGTCCTGGTATGAGTCCGGAAGGGTGGAAGATGTGACGATCAGCGATAACCATTTTATTGAATGTGGCAGCAGGGAGCATCCCGTGATCTTCATATCCCCGGAGAATGTGGAGGTAGATGAAAACGCTCCCGTCCACCAGCAGGTCGTTATCCTGAATAACCGTTTCGAAACTTGTAGTGATGTCCAGATTCTAAGCGCCAAGTCCACCCGTGGGTTGGTTTTCAAGTCGAATAAAATCTTGTCCACCAGAGAGACAGGAAAGTTATCCTGCTACGAAGAAGCATTTTATGTAAGCGCATGCAGCAAGGTTGACCTTGCCGATAACACGTTTACTGATGTTCCAAATGGAATTGACTAGCAAATGAGAAAATTTTGAGGGAGAGTGCACATGAAACTTCAATATGACAAACCTGCACATGTATGGACCGAAGGGCTTCCTATTGGTAATGGTCGTCTGGGCGGCATGATCTTTGGCGGGGTGGAGCAGGAGAAAATCAGCTTGAATGAGGATACGTTATGGTCCGGTTATCCGAAGGACGGCAACAATTCTGGCGCAAAGGACGCCCTGCCAAAGATCCGCAAGCTTTTACAAGAAGAACGTTATACGGAAGCGGACACGCTGACCAGAGAAATGATGGGGCCATACACCCAATCGTACCTGCCTTTCGGGGATTTACTCCTGCGCTTTGAGCATGGGGACATCTATCAATCCTATAAGCGGACGCTGGATGTAGAAAATGCAGTGCACAGCCTTGAATATCAGATTGGTCATGTGATATATACCCGCGAAATGTTTGCTTCGCATCCGGATCAGGTACTTGTGCTGCAGCTGACTGCAAGTGTGGAAGGGGCGTTGAATGTACATGCCACGCTGGATAGCCCGCTTCGACATATGACTAGCGTTAAGGAAGACCGTTTTGTTCTGGCAGGTACGGCTCCCGAGCATGTCGATCCCAGCTACTTTGCAAGCGACGAACCGATCCGATACGGTGACCCTGAAAATAACAAGGCGATGGTATTTGAAGGACAGCTAGCTGTGGAGACAGAGGGCGGACAGGTAACGATAGATGGCAGAGGAATTCACGTGTTGGGTGCGACGACGGCAACCTTTTATTTTAGTGCAGCTACTAGCTTTAATGGTTTGGATGCCATTCCGGGAATCGAGGGAAAAGATGCTTCCTTCATGGCAAGTTCATTTCTGAATGAGGCGGTAGGCAAGCCTTACGCCAGCTTGCGTGACTCGCACATTGCGGATTACCGTCTGCTGTTCGATCGGGTGAAGCTTCAGCTTGGGAATTCACTAGCGCCAGAGGAGATGTCCACTGAACAGCGGATTACGACCTATGGTGCGGAAGATCCGGGGCTTGTGGAGCTGCTCTTTCATTATGGGCGCTACTTGCTGATCGCAAGCTCCCGTCCCGGAACGCAGGCTGCGAATCTCCAGGGCATATGGAATGCGGTAACTCGTCCTCCCTGGAGCAGCAATTATACGTTGAACATCAACACCGAAATGAACTATTGGCCGGCAGAAATATGCAATCTGGCCGAATGTCATGAGCCTTTACTGGACATGATCAGCAATCTGGCGAAGAAAGGCGCTGAAACAGCACAGGTCAATTATGGCACCCGCGGCTGGACCGCGCATCATAACACGGATATCTGGGGACAGACGGCTCCGGTGGGCAACTTCGGAGATGGTGATCCGAGCTGGGCCTTCTGGCCAATGGGAGGCATTTGGCTGACCCAGCATTTATGGGAGCATTATGCTTTCAGCGGAGACGAGAAGTACTTGCGCAATTCCGCTTATCCTGTGATGAAGGAAGCTGCCCTGTTCGCGCTGGATTGGCTCATCGAAGATGGCAGCGGTAGCCTTGTGACTTCACCTTCCACTTCACCGGAGCATAAATTCCGGACAGCAGAAGGCGTAGCAGCGGTCAGTCCGGGTTCAACCATGGATATCTCATTAATCTGGGAGTTGTTCACCAACTGTATTGAAGCCTCGGAGATCCTTGGAACAGATCCGGACTTTAGAAAAGAGTTGGAGACCATCCGTGAATGTTTACTGCCACTGCAAATCGGCAAATATGGCCAATTGCAGGAGTGGTCGAAGGACTTTGAGGATGAGGATATCTATCATCGGCATACCTCGCATCTGGTAGGGGTTTATCCGGGTCGACAGCTTTCGGACGAGGAGACACCAGAGTTGTTTGGCGCTGCCAGAACCTCGCTTGAGCGACGGGGAGATGAAAGCACGGGCTGGAGTCTCGGATGGCGAGTTGCGCTCTGGAGCCGTTTCAGAGATGGCAACCGTTCCCTACATTTGCTCTCCAACATGCTCCGTTTGGTCAGAGATGGAGCGTCGGAGCAATACAACCATGGCGGCGTATATCCGAATCTTCTGGGTGCACATCCTCCGTTTCAGATTGACGGCAACTTCGCCGCCTCTGCCGGGATTGCCGAGATGCTGCTTCAATCTCACCGTCCCTATTTGGAACTGCTTCCCGCACTGCCGGATGCGTGGCAGCAGGGCAGCGTTTCCGGCCTGCGTGCCCGAGGCGGCTTTGAAGTCAGCATCCGGTGGGACAATGGACAACTTGCTGAAGCGCACATCACTTCACTCCTGGGCCGGGACTGCACGCTTAGAGTTGAAGAAGGCCCGGTTAAAGTTACCCTTGACGGCAACGTGATCGAGATAGAAAATACCGACTTAAACCTCATAAGTTTCCCTACCTCTGCAGGACGTACCTACAAGGTTAAGTTGAGTTAAATCGCGTTATGGATCGGAAGATCGTTGCATGGAAAATGCTCTACTCGGTCTTTATAATGAGGGCAGACTTGGGCAGGAGAGACACGACCAGCTCCGCTCAGGGCACAGCATGCAACAATAAGGAGGCATATGATGCTAACTAGCGATACAGCCGTACAGGTACAGCAGCAGAATGGTAATCTTGTAAGCGTTACAAACGGGCGCGTAAACCTGGAGATCAATCTTGAAAATGGTGAAGTGTCATGCATCGGCAATCAATCTTCCTATGTGAAGGGCATTCGTAGTGCTTTTCGCTGGCAGGGTCGGGAGTACGGTACGGATCATTATCAGAACCATGAGCTGACAGAGCAGGAAGAGATTGTCCGAGAAGGTTTTGGAAAAGGCATCCGCTTGGTCGTTCTGCATAAAGCCTCGTTGCTGCCGCAACTGGAGCAGCATTTCTATATGTATGAATCCTCACCGTTTGTACTGGTGCAGACCTCTATAGTCGGTGATGAAGAGCTTAAGGCGAATCGCATGGCTGTCATCCAATCCAAAACCATATCCCTCGGCGGAAAATCCGGCCAGGATGAACCGAGCATTCTGCGTGTACCGTTTGACAACGACAAATGGGTGAGATATACGGTGGTCAAGCCGCCGCTTGATGTGGAGAGCTACGAGGCGACAGCCTTGTTCGCGCCCGATAGCCGCCGGGGAATTGTGATGGGTTCCCTTACGCATAAGGTATGGAAAACAGGGATTCGTATGCAAAGCGAAAAAAGCGGACAGATTGAGGGACTTGATCTGTACGGCGGTGCCGTGAGTGAATTGACGCGCGATTCGCAGCCTCACGGTTATGTGAAGGGAAAAAGAGTGGAATCACCCCTGGTTTTCATCGGGTTCTATGAAGACTACCGTGAAGGCCTCGAAGCCTACGGTCAGGCCAATATCTGGATCGAACCTCAGTTACCGTGGGAGGGCGGTGTCCCGATCGGGTGGAACAGCTGGTCAGCAGCCATGAGCGACCTGGACTATGATCTGTATACGGCGACCAGCAATTTTCTCAAAAATGAAGTGCAGCCGCTTGGATTCCAGAATGAGGATACTCTATACATCAATTTTGATGCGTTCTGGGACAATTTTACGCCGGAAGAAATGAAGAGTGCGCTGGACTTGGTACGGCAAAATGGACATAGAGCGGGAACGTACTGGACACCGTTTGCCTTCTGGGGAGGACCTGATCAGTTCGGTCAGCCAGTGGAAGGAACGAATGGGAAATACACCTATGCAGATATTCTGCTGCGTGACAGTGAGGGCGAGATCCTGCCGGATGTAGATGGTGGTCTGGCTATTGACCCGACACATCCCGCAAACCTGCAAAGGATCGACTGGTTCACGGACAAATTCATCTCGGAAGGTTTTGAATATATCAAACTGGATTTCTTGGCGCATGGCTCGCTGGAAGGACAGCACCACAATCCGGATATTACCACAGGGATCGCGGCCTATCACTATGGCATGTCTTATTTGCAGCATAAGCTCTCTCCAGAAGTAATCGGTCGGCCGTTATTCATTAATCTGTCCATCGCTCCATTATTTCCATATGCTTTTGCCCACAGCCGCCGTATTTCCTGTGATGTCTTCGGTACACTTGCGGATACGGAATATCTGCTGAACTCATTAACACACGGTTGGTGGATGAGCAATACGCTCTATCGTTACAATGATCCGGATCATTCCGTGTTATACAAGAGCTTCAATCAGGAAGCTACCGGGTGGCATGAAGGTCGCAGTCGTCTGACCGCTTCAGTTATTGCCGGTACGGTGCTTCTGCTCGGGGATGACTTCCGTAAAGAGGAAGCTGCCGAACGAGCAAGAGAATGGCTTGGTAACAAGGAGATTTTGAACGTCGCCCGTATGGGGAGAACCTTCCGTCCAGTCGAAGGTGATCTGGGGAAGCAGTCGTCTGACGTATTTGTTCTTGAATCGCCGGAAGAGAAAAGCTTCTATCTCGCCGTCTTCAACTTTGATGCTGCACAAGCTGCGGTGAAGTCGATCTCGCTGGAACGAGCCGGGCTGAATGCCAAGACTGTATACGGCTTGCAGGATCTGTGGGAAAGTTCGTATGGGGAGACGTCTGGAGAGCTTACAGTCTCGCTGGAACCGGCGGAGTCCAAAATCTTCAGATTGACCGTTAAGGAGAACTGATCTCTGAGGCAAATGGATAAACCCGAGCCGTGATCGGCTTCAGAATAAATTCAAAGTCAAACGCGCGCTTTTGTATCTTACAGATCGCGCGTTTGTCTATTTTTGAATATATAGGATGGAGGGCATGATATGAATGATTTTACTTTGTGGTATTCAACCCCTGCTGCGGATTGGTCTCAAGGCCTGCCGCTGGGCAATGGAAGAATAGGGGCAGTTGTTATGGCGTCTTCGCATCGTGAGGTGTGGAGTATGAGCGAGGTCACCTACTGGTCAGGCCAGATTGACCCGGAGCACCTTTCCGGAGGAGGAAAGGCTGCACTAGAAGAGATGCGTGGTTATTTCTTCGCCGGCGATTATGATAGAGGAGATCGTCTTGCCAAACAGCATTTACAGCCGAAAAAGGGTAATTTCGGCACTAATCTTGGATTATGTGAGGTCGTTATTGATTTTGAGAAGAAGAGTACAGGCACTGATCAGGGCGGAAGCTTCCAACGTGAGCTGGATCTGACTCATGCGTTGGCCGGGGCATTCTGGAAAGATGAAGACATCACGATTCTTCGTGAGGTCTTCGCTTCTCACGCTGATGATATAGTCGCATCCAGAGTTTGGAGCGAAGCTCCGGGTGGAGTATCCTTTACGCTCGGTTTGGAGAGGGGAACTGAGTCATTCAAGGTTGCAGTCTTAGATGACAACACGCTCGAATTTCAAGGTCAGGCGACGGAAAATGTACACAGTGATGGGACATGCGGCGTACGGGCCAAGGGTTTAGTGAAGGTGGTTGTATCCGGGGGAGCCATTACCAGTGGAGATGGTCGATTGATCGTGACCGGAGCGGATGAGGCATGGATTTATTTTAGTGTAAGTACGGATTATCGTCGTACAGATCAGGAGTGGGAAACAGAGAGCGAGTCTACGCTGTTGAAGGCTTTAGACAAGGGATATGTCTTGCTGAGAGAAGATCATATCTGCGATTACAGCGAGCAATATGACAAGGTAGATATACAGTTGGGGAGCGAAGGGAAATCCGGTCTGGCAACAGATCAGCGTATTCGATTGCTGGAACAGGGTGGTGGAGATGAAGACCCACAATTGTTTGCATTGTTTCTCCAGTATGGAAGGTATCTGACTATTGCGGGTTCTCGTGAGAACTCTCCGTTGCCACTCCACCTCCAGGGAATCTGGAATGACGGTGAAGCGTGCCGGATGGGCTGGAGCTGTGATTATCACCTTGATGTGAATACTCAGATGAATTATTACCCCACAGAGATTGTGAATTTGGGAGAGAGCCATCTTCCGCTGCTTCGCTACGTTGAAGATTTGGCACAGGCCGGCAGAGAAACGGCACGTAATGTATATGGATGCGACGGATGGGTCGCTCATGTATTCTCCAATGTATGGGGCTTTACGTTACCTGGATGGGAGACCTCATGGGGACTGAACGTTACAGGCGGATTATGGCTGGCTACACACCTGATTGAACATTATGAGTACAGTCAGGATCGTGTTTTTCTTGAGAAAGTGGCCTATCCTGTACTTAGAGAATCTGCAGCCTTCTATTTGGACTACATGTGTGAGCATCCTCGGAACGGATGGTTGGTGACCGGTCCTTCGAATTCGCCGGAAAATCATTTCTATCCCGGTAATTCGAAAGATGGGGCACATCAGCTGTCCATGGGACCGACAATGGACCAGATGTTGGTGCGCCGTCTCTTTGAATTTTGTCTTCATTCAGTTGAACTTTTGAACAAAGACGATGAACTGGGACGCAAGCTGGAAGAAGCCATCAGCAAGCTGCCACCTGTGCAGATCGGTAAAAAAGGCCAGTTGCAGGAGTGGCTGGAGGATTATGAGGAAGTGCAGCCGGAGCATCGGCATTTGTCTCATCTCTATGCGCTCTATCCGGACAATCAGATTACACCTGACCGTACACCGGAACTCAGTGCGGCAGCACGAGTAACGCTGGAGAACCGCATGGTCCAGGAAGAGCTGGAGGATGTTGAGTTTACTGCTGCCTTGTTTGGACTGGGTTTTGCGAGATTACATGATGGGGAGACAGCTTATAAACACCTCTCACACTTGATCGGCGGCCTGTGCTTCGATAATTTGTTTACCTATTCCAAATCGGGCATTGCTGGAGCAGAGAGCAATATCTTTGTCATTGATGGAAATTTCGGCGGTACAGCTGTCGTATCGGAGATGCTGCTGCAAAGTTATGCGGGCGAGATTCACCTCCTTCCAGCGCTGCCAAGGGCATGGAGCACAGGGGCTATCTCCGGTCTTCGGGCTAAAGGGAATGCCGAGGTTGACATCGTCTGGGACGATGGAAAGCTGACATCTACGACCATTCACACTTTCTCGCCGGGAACATTCACCATTTGTTGGGGCAAACAAAGAAGGATTCTTCATACTGAAGCAGGCGAAAGTTACTATTTCAATAGCGAGCTGGAGTTGGTAAAATAACGATCTATACTTGAAAATAACTTTCATTTATATGGAACATGGCCCCATGGAGGGAAAAACATATAATAGAGACATAAAGAGACAAAGGGAGGGGACGTTGATGTATAGTATTTTCTTGGTAGACGATGAGGAACTTGGACTTGAGATGATGAGGGATTATATCCGCTGGGAAGAAATGGGCATCTACATCATGGGAACTGCGAGTAACGGCAGGGAGGCTTTGGAGAAGATTGAGGCCACCCAGCCTGATATTGTTCTTACCGATGTTCAGATGCCGATAATGAACGGTATTGACCTGGCGAGAAAAATACATGAGAGCTACGACTCAATCCAGGTGATGTTTCTGACCGGACACGATGAATTTCAATATGTAAAATCGGCTATCAACGTAGGGGCCGTGGGTTATATGCTAAAACCGTTGGATTTAAACGAAATTGAAAGCGTTATCACCAAAGTTAAACAGCGTTGTGACGAAGTTGCAATGAAGAATCGTTCCATGGAGGCGGCCAAAGCCAATATTCTGAAGGAGTTATCTTACGAAAAAAATGCGGATCGTGCTATTGATCTCGCGTTTGGTTTCAGCCGTCTAACTCGTCAGCCGGAAACCACCCGATATGCAATGGCCTTGTTCAGTATTGATCCCAAGGAGGCCGAAGGGGAGCAGCAAAGTCTGGAGGATTGTACAGGTCGGCTGGTGTCTTTTCTTGACCATTTCTTCAAGGCGAAGAACCTGAAAGTGACCTTTGTGGATTACAAGGAAGGGGAGACTGGTGTATTTATGGAGGCAACCCAGCAGCCGGGACATTATGCGTGGGAAGACTTGGGCGAGGCTATCCGAAGTGTCCTGGATTTTACGGTGACGACAGCTGTAGGCGGACAAGAGACGGAGTTATCCAATATTCATTGTCTGTATGAACAGACGCGAATCATTTTGAACGAGCGTTTCTATGAAGGTACAGGTACGATTATTCATGCAGAGACTGTTTCGAATCAGTTTTATACGGAACATATGCCGCCTTTTGAACAAAAGGAGTGGTTTGAGGCCATTAACCGACTGGATTTTGAATGGGCTGCACAGAAGCTGCACGGATATATTGAGGGATTGGCAACATTGCGAGTCAAGAAAAAAATCATCTGCGACTGGTCGATAGATCTCGTGAATGAGCTGCTGGAGCAGCTTCATAAGCCTGTCCCCGAGCGGGCGGAGCTGTATCATTCCATCTATAATGCGCTGACTCTGCATGAGATTGAAGATCTGATCCTCAGCACTGCCGGAGACGCCGTGAGTATGTTGGGTGAGCGGTTTATGGACAAAAATGCAAAGCTGATTCACAAGGTCCGCACGCTCATCGACCAGAATTATAATCAGCCGATTACCATCAACAGCCTGTCCGATCAGGTCTATTTGTCTCCGAACTATTTGAGATCCATTTTTAAGGACAAAACAGGGGTGACCATCCACGATTATCTGACACGCATCAGACTGGATAAAGCCAGGGAGCTGCTGGCAGACGGCTCGCTCAAGATTCACGATATTGCGCAGAGCGTCGGCTATGAGAGCACGTCTTATTTTATTTCTCTATTTCTTAAGACGCAGGGTGTTACACCCAATGAATACAGGAAAAGTATATGACGATACAGGCCGTCTGATAACGAGAACAAGACTCTAATTTTCCCAGAACGTTGCAACGTGACTTGAAGAGGTTCCTCCTTGGGACAGCCCATGAATTTGATTTGCAAATGAAAGAGGCTTTCCTGTATGAATAGTAACATTGTGGTATGGAACATCCCCCTCCTCCTTTTTACAATTAGGCATATAGGAAAGGAAGGAGGAGAGAGGGGATTTGGCAGTTCTTTATGAAAGCGATTACACGTAAGAGCTGTGAACCACTGCAGGAATAGGCACGAGGAGACCTAACTCAATCAAAAGAAGATGGAGGCATGTTATGTTGGGACGGATTATGAAAAAAGGATTGGTGTTTTTTATCATTATTTGTTTGGTAATAGGCGGGGGCCAGTTCGCCCGAATAGCTCACGCCGATGATATGAATACCTATGAAGCTGAGGCCGAGGGGAATATTTTGCTTGGTAACGCGACAATCTCTGATAGCCCAACGGCTTCAGGCGGCAAGAAGGTCGGAGGCATGTACCAAGGCAGTTCCTTGCAATTTAACAATGTTACTGTAAGTGAGACAGGAAATTATAAGATTTCCGTTTACTACATTTCAGGTGATTCGCGGCCATTCAATATTAGTGCGAATGGCGGGGAGAAGCAATTTGAAGAACCGCCCAAGACAGTTGACTGGGATACGGTGGGAATGGTTGATGTGACCCTTCCGTTGAACGCTGGTGCCAACACCATCCTGATCGATGACAACAACTGGTATTCTCCCGACATCGACAAGATCGTGATCCGAGGTTTGGATAGTGGTCATCCGGGAGAAGGAGACGGAGACGACTGGAAGAAAAATCTGCATGGTGCAATCATTGAGGCAGAAGCAGCCGACAATATTTTGAAAGGCAATGCCAAGGTGGTAGACAGCAGCATTAGTTCAGGCGGGAAAAAAGTAACGGATCTGAACAAGAACAGTTCACTGCAATTTGCGAATGTCACCGTACCGGCAGAGGGTACATATTTGATCCGAATATCTTATATTTCCGGTGACCAGCGACCTGTCTATATGCAGGTGAACAATGGAACGGATGAGATGATTGATCTGCCCAAAACGGCAAGCTGGAATACGGTAGGTACGTATGATGCAGAAGCTACCCTTCATAAAGGTGTTAATACCATCACATTCTCGGATCATGACTGGTATTCCCCTGATTTTGACCGAATTGAAGTGATCCCGTATACGATTAGCTATGAAGCCGAAGATTCGGGAAATACGCTGACTGGTGAAGCACGTGTAACGGACAGTCCCAATGCTTCCGGCGGCAAGAAGGTCGGTTATCTGAATGGCGGTAGCTCCTTGACGTTCAATAAAATTATAGCCCCGATGACAGGTGATTACCGCATTACGTTAGCTTATTTTTCCGGTGATCCGCGGAGTTTCTATGTCCATGCAAATCGTGGGGAAGAGCAGTTTCATGACCTGCCCAAAACCCCGGATTGGGATACGGTAGGTACGTATGATCTTACACTCCCCTTAACTCAAGGCGAGAATACGATTACTTTTTCAGACAACAATGGCTATTCTCCCGATCTGGACCGGATTATCGTAGAGCCTGCGATAGAGACAGAACCCGAAAATCCGGGTGAAGGAGATGACGATCTGGGAACACCGGGTGATTCGCAACGTTACGGGAATATCACGGTAACCGATTATACCTATGGACTCCTGGTATCAAACGGACAATATGAAGTGTCTTATAACACCCAAACCGGATTTGCCGGTTACAGCTGGGCAGACGGGCAGAAGATGCGGGGCATCTTCAGCAGCATTAAACTTGGAGAGAGCCTTGTGGAAACCAAAGGTTATGAGAGTCATGTAAGCGGTGGAGCACCGGTGGAAATTCAGGATGGATTCGGCAAAGGCGTGGAGCTGACTTTTGTTCATACTTCCACTGGCAAACCAACCCTGAAGCAAGTCTATCGGTTTTATGAAGATCAATCGTATTTCCTCAACCGTCTGGATGCCTTCAGTGATACAGAGATTCAGAGCAATTACATGTCACCCATTACCGTGAAAAATACGGGCGGTGTAGATATCGGCGTCAGCTCGGATAATCGAGTACTTACGGTGCCTTTTGACAATGATGCCTGGATTCGCTACAAATCTCAAACGATGAATCGGGCGGATACCAGCTACGAGATGACGACGGTATTCAATAACTCGACTCGTAACGGTCTGGTGATCGGTTCAGTAACCCATGACACCTGGAAGACAGGTATTGACTGGAAAGGCTCAGCTAATCGGTTGAATGAATTTGCTGTATATGGTGGTGCAGCCAGTGACGTTACCCGCGATACTCAGCCACATGGCAGTCTGACCGGTACTGAAATATCCTCACCCATGATTATGGTAGGCGGTTTCAGTGATTACCGTACAGGACTTGAAGAATACGGTAAAGCCAATGCGATCATCACGCCTCCCCTAGCGTTAAATCCAGAGCTGCCACAAGGTGTACCTGTTGGCTGGAATAGCTGGGGGGCTTATGATAGCGGGCTGTCGTATCAGAACGTAGTGGATGTGTCTAATTATTTCAAGAACAGCCTGGCGAAGTTCAATAATAACGGCAATGTATTCATTAATATGGATTCCTACTGGGATAATCTGAGTGATGCAGAGCTTGCCCAAGCTGTATCTGTAATTAAGGACAATGGTCAGCATGCAGGCATCTATTGGGGACCGTTTGTATATTGGGGCAACGATATGAGCCAAAAAGTGGATGGTACCAATGGGCAATATACGTATGGTGATATTGTACTCAAGGATGGTGCAGGGAAACCTCTGCCTACACTGGATGGAGCATATGCACTGGATGTGACACATCCGGGGAGTCAAATGCGGATGAATTATTTTCTGGATAAGTTTAAGGAGCTTGGATTTACTTTCATCAAACTGGATTTCCTAACCCATGGCTCGCTGGAAGGCCAACACTATGACACTAATGTGACGACAGGGATCCAGGCATACAATGAAGGAATGCATTACGTCGAAGAACGATTGGACGGAAAAATGTTTATTAGTGCGTCCATTGCACCGATCTTTCCGAGCCAATATGCTCACAGCAGACGGATCTCCTGTGACACCTACGGCAAAATCAATGAAACGGAGTATATGCTCAATTCATTGACCTATGGCTTCTGGCAAAATGGAACGATCTATTCCTATACAGACCCTGATCATTTGGCATTAAGTAGAGCATCAAGCATGGAGGAAGCCCGTAGCCGGGTAAATTCCGGCGTGATTGCCGGTACGGTAATGCTGGATTCCGATGATGTGAACGATCCGAAGGCACAGGAATACATGACGGCATTGTACAATAATACGGATGTTCTTCAGGTGGTGCTGAAAGGGAAAGTATTCAAACCGCTTGAAGGAAATACAAACGCCAACGCCGCAGATACGTTTGTTCTGAAGGATGGCAATGATTATTACCTTGCCGTATTTAATTACAACGCCAATAGTTCAGCGAATAAGACGATTGATCTGGGCCGCGCCGGATTGAATGATTCTACATCCTACACATTAAAAGACTTATGGACAGGTGAATCTTCGTCAACCACGGGGTCATGGTCCATCTCGCTGGGACCGGCTGAATCGAAGTTGGTTAAATTGACCGAAAAAGCAGTCACCCCGGAAAATCCAGGCAACCCAAGCAACCCAAGCACTCCTGGCAACCCAGGCACTCCTGGCAACAATGGCAATAACAACAATAATATTAGCGGAAACTCCGGCAGCACGGTTGCTGAAGGGAACGATACAGCAACACTGGTCATCACAGCGGATACTCAGGAAGTACAACTGTCATCGGCTGTATTACGCCAGCTCGGCAACCATACACTGGAAGTGAAATCAGGCAAGCTAACCCTGCAAATCCCTGCGAGTTTGTTCCAGCAGCTATTGAGCAAGCTGCCAGCAGGGCAACAGGAAGAAAGTACAATATCCCTGAAAATGGTTTCGCTTGATAGCAAGGCCAAGGAGGTCGTTGCTGCAGTGGAATCATCTTCCCGGGCAAACGTTGCCCTTAAGGGAGAGATCTATGAATTTAGCCTTTCGGCAACAACCAAATCAGGTTCAACCGAAACACTCTCTGCATTTGATCACCCAATTACGCTGAGTCTGGCAGCAGCGGAAGACTTCGACGCGAAGCAGGGAGGGATTTATTATATTAACGAAAATGGAAAACTGAAATTTCTCAAATCGGATTACGCGAGTGGTGTACTAACGACCAAAGTCAGCCACTTCAGCAAGTATGCCGTGCTGGAACTAGATCGGACTTTTACCGACGTTCCGGCCAATCATTGGGCCGGCTCTGTAATCAAGGAGTTAGCGTCCAAGCTGTTTGTCGATGGCACAAACGAGAATCAATTTGACCCAGGACGTGCAGTCACCCGCGCCGAGTTCGCCGCCATGCTTGTTCATTCCCTGGGACTGACCGTAGCAGGGGAAGTGCACTTTACAGATGTGGCGGCAGATGCCTGGTACGCGGAACCCGTCTCGATCGCGACCCAAGCCGGTATTGTAAGCGGTAGAAGCGCAGCCAGTTTCGAGCCGGACGCCCAGATTACCCGGGAGGAAATCACGGTGATGCTGATGAAGGCATATGAGTTGAATGTTGGCAAAGTGCCTGTTGGTTCTACAGACACTATCTTTACCGATATGAATCGGGTTTCCTCATGGGCAACTGCTTCGGTAATGGATGCAGCCCGATTGGGACTGGTTCAAGGCCAAAGACAGGGACAGTTTGTGCCTAAAGGGATCGCTTCCCGGGCAGAAGCGGCTCAGGTCATTTATAACCTGATTTTGAAGTGAGGCCTAAGGCTGCGGGTTACATTGCAGCCTTATTTTCATACCTTTGAAATGACAGATGATTTCCCCTACGGATTGTAAGATTGCGATATGGCTAATTCGCCGCCCGCTTCCTACAATAATATGTATGTTCACAACACACAGCATATAGGTAACGGGAACCTGGAAGGATGATAAACATGACGATTCAATATAATGAACAACAACGTATATTTGCATTACAGACACGGAATTCTTCCTATATTTTTGGAATTAATGAGAGAGATCAGCTGCAGCATCTGTATTGGGGAGATTCGGTGAGTATCGAGGACAGCGCCCCGTTGCTCCGTCTGCAATCCCATAGCTCTTTTGACGCGGAAGTGGAAGGAGAAGTGGAGGAGTACAGCTTCTGGGGAGGCGCATCTTATACGGAGCCATCTTTGAAGGTTCGTATGCCTGATGGGGTTCGTGATCTCCGGGTACGGTACGACCATCACGAAATTACTGAAAAGGATGGCAGACAGACGCTGATTATCACGTTGAAGGATCAGGTGTATGCACTTGAAACGCAGTTGGTATATCGGGTTATCCCGGAGTATGATCTGGTGGAGCGTTACGCCAATATCGTAAATACGGGTCAGGAGGTCATCGTGCTGGAGAGCATGCAATCTGCGGCGTGGACACTGCCATATCTTCAGGATTACCGCCTGACCCATGTTACGGGTAAGTGGTCGGGTGAATTCCAGCTCCGAAACACAAGTTTGACTGAGGGAAAAAAAGTGCTTGAATCGAGAAGAGGTTTTACCGACGGCCATGCCAATCCATGGTTTGCCATAGATGACGGCCTTTCGACCGAAACAGACGGCGGAATATGGTTTGGTGCTCTCGCCTGGAGCGGTAATTGGAAGATTGTTGCAGAGAAGACGCCGTTCACACATGTTCGGGTAACGGGCGGAATTAATGATTTTGACAGTGAATGGCTGCTGGGTGCGGGTGAAACGTTCGAGACGCCTGTCTTTGTCGGGGGTTTCAGCCCTGAGGGCTTTGGCGGCATGAGCCACCGCTTGCATCAGTATCAATATGATTACATACTGCCGCGCAGTGAAATTGGGAAAGTGCTGTATAACTCCTGGGAAGCAACTTACTTCGATGTGAACGCACAGGACCAAATGGCGCTTGCCGAGCGGGCAGCCAAGATGGGTGTGGAGCTCTTCGTCGTGGATGACGGCTGGTTC
The DNA here is from genome assembly GCF_042674385.1 of Paenibacillus sp. NPDC056933. NCBI lineage: Bacteria > Bacillati > Bacillota > Bacilli > Caryophanales > Paenibacillaceae > Paenibacillus > Paenibacillus sp. NPDC056933. The sequence goes on from NZ_JBHUQN010000001.1 coordinate 1,418,178, forward strand.
GGGCAGCGGCATTCTGACCGTGCTGGGTTGGGCGACTGGAACGTGAACATGGAGAAGTTCCCGAACGGTCTTGTTGAGCTGATTGACCGGGTTCACGGACTGGGGATGGAATTCGGCATATGGGTCGAGCCGGAGTCGGTCAACCCGGATAGTGATCTCTACAGAGCACATCCAGACTGGGTATATCATTTTGAGACCCGGGAACGTACGGAGCTTCGAAATCAGCTGCTGCTGAACATTTCCAAACCGGAGGTTAAGCAATACATTATCGATTTTATGACCGAACTGCTTGGCAACCATAAGATTAAGTTCATTAAATGGGACATGAATCGGACCATTACGGAGCCGGGCATGAAGGGTCACCCCATTAACCGCCAGAAAGAAGTATGGGTAAGGCATGTTCAGAGTCTCTATGATATCTGGGCACAGCTGCGAGCCAAGTTCCCGGATGTGGAGTTTGAAACTTGCGCAGGAGGCGGCTCGCGGATTGATCTGGGCATCTTCCGTTATGCCGACCAGTCCTGGCCGAGTGACAATACGGATGCGTTCGACCGTCTGAGCATTCAGGAAGGCTTCTCGTATACATACGCACCACGTATGATGACCTGTTGGGTAACCGAGTCGCCTACAGGAATGAACGGCCGAAACGTCTCTCTGAAGTATCGTTTCCACAGTGCAATGATGGGCACGCTTGGTATTGGTTCCAATCTGAACGAGTGGAGTGATGAGTGGATTGAGCAGTCCGGGGAATTCGTCGATCAGTACAAAGCCATTCGCCACCTGGTGCAATTCGGCAGACAATTCCGCCTGACTGCGCTTCGTCATAAGGGAGTTACCGCTGTCCAGTACTGCGATGCAGCCGGAAGTGACCATGTGCTGTTCGCCTTTCTTCACTCGCAGAAGCTGGGTGAACCGTTGCCAAGACTCCGTTTGGCAGGTCTTCAGGCTGACAAGACCTATCTCATTGAAGAGTTGGGGTTATCGGTCAGTGGGCGTGCGCTAATGAACATCGGGGTGGAGTTGCCTCTACGCGGCGATTTCGACAGCCTGGTGTATCGCATCCGTGAGCAAGTATAACGTTCTGGAAGAACTGTTTAAAAGGAGTGCTTTGCAAGCCAATAGTGGCTGCATTGCACTCCTTTTTTATTGAATCTCTTTTTGTGGCAGACGGATTTGGACCGTGGTTCCCATGCCTAGTTTGCTAAACACTTTGACACCGTAGTATTCACCAAATTTCAGCTTAATTCGTCGATCCACATTTGAAATGCCATAGCCTCGTCCTTCTTTCTCTTCAAACAAAGACTGAAGCGTCTCACGCCGCATGCCCATTCCGTCATCTATAACAGACAGGATGATACTATTACTCTCAATGATGCCCTTGATATTGATATTTAGGGGCCGATCCTGATTCCAAAGAGCGTGAATCACTGCATTCTCCACAAAAGGCTGTAACGCAAGCTTCACGGTCGAGTAGGGCAGGATCGACTGATCTATCGTATAGATGATGTTCAGCTTGCCCTTAAATCGAATAAGTTGAATAGCATTATAGCTCTGCGTTAGCTTCAACTCCTCATTGATGGTCAGAATACTCTTTCCTTTATTTAGGGAGATCCGATAAAACTTGGCCAGATGAAGGACCATATCCTGAATCTGAGGATCCTGATGCTTGACGGCCAGAGAGGAGATCGAGCCGAGTGTGTTATACAGAAAATGAGGATTGATCTGAGCTTGAAGCAGATCAAGCTCGGCTTCCTTACCCTGTAGCTCTTTCTGGTAGACTTCGGTAACCAGACTTTTCAACCGGGTTGTCATCTGCTCAAATGCAAAGTGAAGCTGTCCTATCTCATCACTGCCCATTTGCTCCTCATGGGCAGGGTTGAAATCTCCCCGTTCAATGCGGCGAATCATTCGTATTAACGTCCTGATGCGTTTGCTGAACAGCGAAGCGGTAATATAGATGAGCAACAGCGCCACGCCGATGAAGCCCAGTGAAATTTTGATAATAAGCTGAGAGAGCGATTTGGCATCCTTGATAATACTGTCATACGGGAAGATGGATACCGTTTTCCAGCCATTTTTGAGCGTGTTATAAACGGCTAGAGCCTTCACGCCTTGATACGTTGTATCAAATCTTCCTGAAGCCGTATCGTCAAAATTTTGATGAAGAAGTTCGGGCAGGCTTGTATTAATTAACTGTTTGTCGGCGGAGGACAGAATCATACCTTTGTCATTTATGATGAAAATATCTTTGCCGCCTGCTTCCTTTTCCATTAAGGAATAGATGACAGACTCGGAGATTTGAAAGACCAGCATCCCATAAGGATACTGATTACTATTGTTGTTCAGCAGTCGTGCAAGCGTAAACATGGCAGGACCGTTCTCTGTCTGCGGCGATGAGAGATGAATGATGTTTCCATAGGATTGTTGCAGCTTGTGGAACAGCTCCGTGTTATGAACTTCGGGTGTAATCGGCCGGATATAATAATTGTCTTTGGGCAGCGATGGATTGTCCGAATAAATGAAGGCGCTATCAAAATCAGGGTAGGCAGCCATCACGGTGTCGATACGATTGCCAATATAATTATAGACGTCCAGATACGATGGATCATCCTGATACTCGTTTGTCAGGTAATTGGCAAGTCGGTTATCCAAATAAATGGAGGCGGAAATATGTTCGTAGCTGTCCAGTTTGTTCTCCAGATTTTTAGTGATTTGAGCGGTTGAGTTCGTCATGTTGATATAGATCTGCTCGGTGAGTTTGATTTTGGTAAGTTCATAGGAAAAGTAAACCAACAGCATCATTGGAATGATGGTGACCAGAACAAATACCATAAACAGTTTGGAACGAAAGCTCAGATTAACAAAAGGCATATATAAGTATTTTCTATAAAATTGGCGCATCAGGAAGCCCTCTCTTGACTGAATATTCGTTGCACAGTTCATCATAGCAGAGTGAATATGGAAATCCAATCCTCTCTTTTACGCAGAAACATCTTTAAAAAGCGGTATCTTTCGGAGAATTCGACTATGGCGGGCAATCAGCGTCAAATTTATGATGAATAGGAGAGAAGTTGAATCCAGATATGGCCGACCATGCTGCTGTATAGAAAAAGGGAGGGTATTTAATGCATAAGGTAAGCGCTATCAAAACAGTCAGGAGCAATAATCTGATAAGCAGACTAAAAGAGCAAAAATGGTTATTCGTGCTTATGCTTCCTGCCTTCATTGCGACATTGCTATTTTCCTATGGTCCGATGTTTGGACTATATATGGCGTTTACGAATTATCAGCCGGGTGGGGGATCATTTTTTCACCAGTTCTTCCATGCCGAATTTGTAGGTTTCCAGTGGTTTGAGTATTTCTTTACTACAGGGGATTTCTATCGGGTTATGCGAAATACGCTTGCGACGAGCTTGCTGACATTGTTCTTTGGATTTCCTGCGCCGATCATTCTCGCGCTTGTACTAAATGAAGCAAGACAGGGATTTTTCAAACGTTTTGTACAGACGGTTTCCTATCTGCCGCATTTTATCTCATGGGTTATCGCAGCCAACATTGTAATTACGCTGCTGGCTTCGGATGGAATGCTTAACAATATTCTGGTTATGCTGGGCATGGTCAAGGAACCTGTCGCATTTTTGCAGAACGGGCCTCTATTCTGGTGGATTATCGCCCTGTCGAACATGTGGAAAGAGATGGGTTTTAGCGCCATAATGTATCTCGCTGCAATCGCCTCCATTAATCCGGAGCTCTACGAAGCGGCCAGGGTGGACGGAGCCAGCCGATTTAGGCAAATGTGGCATATTACGCTGCCATCCATGCGCCCTACCATTGTCATATTGGCTATTCTCGCGGTCGGAGGCATTTTGAATGCGGGATTTGAACAGCAATACCTGCTGCAAAATAATACGGTGCTTGAATACTCCGAAGTGATTGATATTTATGCTTACAAATACGGACTGCAGAACAGCATGTTCTCTTACGGGGCTGCCGTGGGAATGTTCAAATCCGTTGTTGCCTTTATTCTTGTCCTCATCGTGAACCGGATTTCCAGAAAAGTGAACGATCAGGCGTTGTTCTAACTACAAAAGACAGAGGGGAGCGCTTGTGATGATTCTGAACAGATTCGGGGATCGCATTTTCAAACTCATTGTGTATTTCATTCTTATTCTTGTTCTACTGGTTACATTTCTTCCGTTTTGGAATATACTCGTTCTTTCATTGAACAGCGCGGAGGATACAGTACGAGGCGGCGTCTACCTGTGGCCCAGAGACCTGACCCTGGACAGCTATCAGCAGATTTTGAAGGATAGCGAGATTTTGAACGGGCTGTGGGTAACCGTCAAGCGGACTCTGATTGGTGCACCGCTGTCGGTTCTGGTCATTACGATGCTTGCGTATCCGCTAAGTCGGCGGAATCTGATTGGACGCAAAGGATGGAACCTGTACTTTATCTTTACCATGTATTTCAGTGGTGGACTCATTCCATTCTACATGGTGCTTAAGGCACTGAACATGATCGATACATTCTCGGTGTTCATTTTGCCAAGTTTGATGAATGTCTTCTATATGATTATTGTCCGTACCTTTATGGAGCAGCTGCCCCATGAGATTGAAGAATCGGCGAGGGTGGACGGGGCTAACGATCTGACGATTTTCTTCCGAATTGTGATGCCGCTGACAACACCTGTGCTTGCAACAGTGGGCCTCTTTCAAGCCATTGGACATTGGAATGCCTGGTTTGATTCCTATGCGTTCACCTACAGCTCGGACCTGAAAACCCTTCAAGCCGTGCTTGTCAAAATATTGAATCAATTTCAGACCGGCGGCATGATTTCACAAACGCAAATGCTGGCCAACTCGGCCAAGCGGAATGCCGTTTCAAGCGATACCATTCGAATGGCTGCTACCATGGTAGCGACCTTACCGATCGTTATGGTGTACCCGTTCCTGCAAAAATACTTTGTTAAAGGCATGACTTTGGGAGCGGTGAAGAGTTAATCTGTTTCATGATCCGGTTGCAGGGTAGGCTTGTCCGGTGGCCTCTCCTGAAAGGGGGTGGGCAAAGATCGTTTTGGAAATGCTCAATCTAGCACTGCAGGAATTTATTCATTGGGAGGAATTAGGGTGTCAATGACAAAGACAAAAAAATGGATGACCATGGGGATTACGGCTGCATTAGTCGTTGGTTTGCTGGCGGGCTGCTCCTCCAATGATGGGGAGAACAATACAGCAGGTAAAGACGGGGAACAAGGGCCGATTACGCTGACCTGGTTTGATGGCAATACCAAAGGAGAACCTTTTACCGATGCGGTTGCCCAGGAAATTACCAAAAAGACGGGCATAGAGATTTCCATCCAGCAGCCAACGGGTAATCCAACAGAAAAACTGAGCCTGATGCTGGCGAGTGGTGACTATCCCGATGTGGTGGTCATGAGCCGGGGAGATGCTTCCCTTGATAAGTACATTTCAAGCGGCGCATTCATTCCACTGGATGAGTTGATTGAGAAATATGGTTCTGATTTGAAAGAAATGTACGGCGAAACGTTGACCAAAACACGTTATACAGACGGCAAGAACTACTATCTGGCAAACTGGTACGGTCTCGACAGTGATCCGGTCTTCGGTATGCTGATGAGGCAGAGCCTGCTGGAAGAGTTTCTTCCAGACAAGGCAGATGGTTCAAAGCCACTCACAACGGACGAGTTTGAGACACTCCTGAAAAATTTCAAAGAAAAATACAACACGATTGATGGCAAAGAGTCCATTCCGATGACGATGAATGGTGAGAACATGGGCGCGAATCTGGGGACATTTAAAGGCATGTGGGGCTTAAAAACGTATTATGACAACAATGGACGTCTGCAATATGATGTCAAGGACCCCAAATATCGTGAAATGCTGTTATACATGAACCGATTATATAGAGAAGGTTTGATTGAGAAGGAATTTGCTATTAGTAAAACGCAAACATGGATTCAAAAGCTGACGACTGGCGCGGTATTCGCTACCCCAGGTGCATATTGGGACCCAGGTAACGGTAATGCGGCCCTGAAGAAGGATGGCGGAGAGAAGAATCAGTTATTTGCATATAAAGTTGTTGCTCCAGGTGTAGATCCGGCTCAAACGACATTTGGTCCAAGAAGTTCGCTTGGATGGGATGCGATCGCTATTACCAAAAATAACAAGCACCCGGAAGAGACAATGAAGCTCTTTAATTATCTGGCGAGTGATGAAGGACAGCATTTGCTGCTGTGGGGTAAGGAAGGCGAACAGTATACCATGGTAGATGGCAAGCGCCAACCGGACCCTGCGTTCCTGCAAAGCTTCAAGGATAACTGGGATGACACGGTGAAGAAAAGCGGCGTTCGCAAATGGTTATGGTTTATCAAAAATGGCCTTGACCCGAATGGACAGCCGTATGATATGGCGGTCAAATTCCAGCGCAGTGAAGTGGATGAACTGGCCATTAAGAGTCTTGGCGATTCCGTATGGGATACAGCGCAGTATGATAACCTGAATCCGGATGGGGGAACACCTCAAGCACTGACGGCCCAGAAGGTGAAGGATATTATGGATCAGAGCATTACGAGAGCTATTATTGCTCCAAGTGAAGTTGAGGCCAATTCCGTATTCGACAAGATGCTGGAGGATATGAAAAAGGCTGGCGATGAGAAAGTGGAGGATATTATTAACGAGAAATATGCTCAGCGTATGGAACTGTGGTCCTCCAAGTAAGTGGAAAGCAACTTATAAATAAGAGTGTCCCGGGTGATTGCCCGGGGCGCTTTTTATTTATGGATGCATTTTACCATATGAGCTAAACCGTTGCTTTAACAATGGCGATGATATCCCCTACTACTGTAGAGATCTTGCCAACCTGACCAGACAGCATATATTGCTCGCCAGAAGAAACTGTGCATAATGCCCCTTCTGCCCAAGGGATATAGAAGGATAGGGAGGTACCGGCTTCACTCTCAATCTCGATCCACTTGGTTTCTCCATCCGTAAAAATCGCACTGACGAGGAAGCCTCCCACAGCACGGAGCGTATGGAATTCTGCCTTCTGTTCGTTCGGCCAGTTGGGGAAGAAGCGCAGGTTACCATTATAACTTTGAAGAAGGCATTCATTGATAACGGAAGGCAGGGAAAAATTTTCGAACCAGATGCCCATACGGGACATGAAATCGAAGTTCTCCGTGTCAGCATAGCGACCACCGCTCATTAGGACCCGATCTGTGCAAGTGCCGTTTGATAGCAGACAATACTGTATTTGACGCTTGAAGCGTTCCAAATCCAACACGCCAAGCCGGGCTCCGACAAAATGATAGAATACCAGTTCATTGCCGCCTTCGTTGCAGTGATTAAGGTAGGAGTTCACTGCGGTCTGGTATTCCTCTTCTGGCGAATGAAGCCCGTGATCTTCACCTGGAAATACCGTCGTAACAGGAATGGGGACGTTATACACCACATCAGGATCCTCACCTTCCACCGACACAAAGACTGGACCGTTGCGGGATTCGGCTGTGGGATAAGAAGGGAAATGGCTCAAAATCTCTTTTACTTTCTCTAGCAGATCCTGCTCGGATTCCATCCTTTCAAGGACAACGCAAGCCTGGGTGAACGCATTGAACAGAAATCGCGTCAGTGTCAGGTCAATCAGGCAGTCCTTGTTCTTGGCAAAGCCAGGTGTAATCTCATATAACTCCGGCACCACCGTCGGAAAAATGTGATAATTGTCATCTCCCCAGCGCTCACCCTGTGCTTCTGGACGGTTCATGTAATCGACCATGAACAGCACTGCTTCTTTCATGGGTTGAAATGCACGATTACGCAGAAACGTCTCGTCCATGGAATAGAGATAGTGCCACCATAAACTTTGCACCGTCCATGGCGTCTCGCAGATTTCCCATCCCCAATGCGGAACAGGGTAGGGCATCATGGACATCTCAACAGGATAGGCGGAGTGTGGAAAATAAGCTCCGCTCAGTCCGTAATACTCTCGCGCCCACGCCCGGCTGACGGGAAGTACATGATCAACCATATCCACGTAAGGAAGATGTTTGTCGAGATGGTTGCTGGAGAATGCAACCCAGAATGGCTGCTGCGTGTTGTAATTCATGTGGTAATCGCCATGCCAGTCTGCACCGATGGTCCGGTAGCTCCAGTTGGCGAAAAGTCCAGGGCAGGTAATACCTGCTCTCACGGCACAATTAAAAAAATACAGATTGTGATACCAGATACGCTCCAGAAATTCATCCTCCAGTGCGACCGAGGAGCGGCTCCAATAGTCACGCCACATTGCATTCGACTCTTCCCTAGCTTGATTAAAGCATGATAGATCTGGCGGGAGGGCCCCATCATCAAGTTCGCTGTAAAGACCTTCCCACAGCTCTACGCAAGCCAAAAAGCCGTGTTCATCTGTTCCCGGAGGATCGAGGTTGACTTGTGAATCCAGCGTATGGATGGGCTGTTCTTCGTTCTTACCTATACCAGATACGCTTACAGCAAGCCGGAAAGCTTTATCTTTCACCTGAGTTATGTAAGGTACAGACGGGTGTTCCGCATGCGGCAAAATTTGTGTAAATGACTGTCCGCCCGTAACTTTGTGGGTAATAACTTCTGCGTGCGGGAATTCAGGTGGTGTCTCGGGATCTGGAATCAGCTTGATCTCCTCGAATAAGGGAACCAGAGCACCTGTTGCAGCATCACTTACTTTCATCCAGACTCGTTCATGTGATCCTTCCACAAAGAGCTCGAATATGGCAGGTTTGCCCTCTATCAAGAGATCAATCATGCAAAGGCCATTGGCAATATCAATGGTATGGCCGATGACTTCGGCCTTCCGTCGATCATATCGCAGCAGCAGTGATCCGCAGGGTATGGGCTTGGGATAAGCTTTACTGTAATTTTGGCCGGCCAGCTCACAATATTGTTTGTACCATGGATGATCCGTTAATTGCACCAAATCAGCTGGCAGAGCAGCCAATCTTTCATAGACCTCTTGGAAAGTCAGTAGCTCGTCTTTGTGATCTTCAGCGAGACGAATATCCCAGACATTGTTATGTCCAAAATGGAGCATTACGGCATCCGGGCGGGTTGTTACGACAATACCCAGTCCTCCGTTGCCCAATAGTGCGCCTTCAAAAAAATCCGGCGCAGGACCAGTGAAGGAAACGGGATGCTGCTTGGCACGTTCATAGCCTCTGTTCTTATTTATCTCGTGTCTTCTCTTCATTTGCTTATCATTCTTCTGCATAAATTGTCCTCCTCGTGAAGTATGCGATGTACAGTTATTACTGTATTGGAACAGCAGTTTGCTGTATTTAGCAAGACGTCCACGATTTGCACGATAGTCAGATCAATTGGTGCTCTGCTGAGATGTACCTCTAGTCCCGAATTGTACCTTTCGACAATGGAGATGAATGGGTAACATCGAGAGAAACGGAGTCGGAAAGGAAATTTCCAATGAATTTTGCTTCCTTGCATCCCTATGTATATCTGGCGACACGATACCCATTTGTAAAAGGACAGTCGAGTTCTCAGCGAATTTGCTATACCAGCTCTATTTACTTGATCAGCGAAGGGTACGGGATATTGACTACAAATGGTCAGAGCAGCAGGCTTGGTCCGGGTTCGCTGGTCTATATCGCAGCAGGGCAACTGCATGAGTGGGTAGCTGATCTGAAGAACCCAATGGTACACCTATGTTGTTATTTCGATTGGCACTATGTGGAGAGGGGAACGGATTTCAATACAGTTTGTCCGATTTGTTATCCCCCGCAGGTGCTGCAGCAAGCTTTTGTGGGCTCATCTTTTCCTTACGCGCTGAGGGAAATTTCAAAGGTGGAATCATTGCGGATTTGGCAGGATCTCTTCCGGGATTTTTATAAGAGTGAGGCGTTCATCAATGAACAAACATTTATGCGCAGTTTGACGATTCAACGTAATTTCCAGACATTCATCGACTATTTTTTGAACTGTTGCATGCTGAGGGAGGATTTCATTCCAGATCAGCGAATAAGCCAAATGTTGCACATGATTGAGCAGGATTTGTTGCATGAAGCCCCCAAACCGCTGAAGGTCTATTACCAAAAGCTGAATATGAGCCGTGGTCATTTTTTTGAACTATTTAGAAAATCTACCGGATATTCTCCCATCCAATATATGAACCGATTCCGCATAGGACTGGCTAAGGACGATCTGCTGCACACGATGCTAAGTATTACACAAATAGCGGAAAAATATCACTTTAGCTCCGTTCATTACTTCTCCAGGCTGTTTCATCGACTAACGGGTCAAACCCCGCGTCAATATCGCTTGAGTGCTTGTGCTAGTCCAATACTGCAATCTTAAGTTTTTCATTGGAATGAACAGGCTTTTTTGGTCTACATATTCCCCCTTCATTGTTCAAATAATGATGGAACAGAACAAAGGAGGGAACGACGGATGAATAAGGCCGGGCGAAAAGGGTGGTCATGCTCTTGGAGAATGAAGATGTCATTGGTGTTAGTCGGCTCGATATTAATAGTCAATGGGGGAAACCTGCCTTCCAGTAGTGCGGATTCGCAACATGTACCACATCAGGTTTCTTCACATACTTCCGGAGACAAATCACAGCATAAACGAATGGCGATCATTATTGATGATGTTGGGAATAACATGAAAGGCACGGCAGAAATTTTGGCGACTCCTGTGAAGCTAACGGTGGCTGTAATGCCTTTTTTGCAAACGACAAAGAAAGACGCGATCGCAGCACATGAAAAAGGGATGGATGTGATTGTCCACATGCCCATGGAGCCCAAAAAAGGAAGGCCTGAATGGTTGGGTCCAGGTGCGATCACATCCAATCTGACGGACGAAGAAGTCCGTGACCGTGTGGAGAAAGCCATTGATGATGTCCCATATGCGATTGGCATGAACAATCATATGGGATCCAAAATTACGTCCGACAAACGCATCATGTCTATTGTATTGGACGTTTGTCAAGAGCGTGGATTGTTTTTTGTCGATAGCCGGACGAACTTTCGCTCCGTGGTGGGCGAATTGGCAGTGACTAAAGGCATGCCTCCAGTCGGGAATGACATTTTTTTGGATGATCATAATTCCAAACAGCATATTCGTAAACAGATGGATCTTGCGGCTCAGCGTGCTCTTGACAAAGATGTATGTGTCGTTATCGGGCATGTTGGACATTCCGGAATGAACACATCAGCCGTAGTTCATGAATCCGTCTCCCGGCTCAAAGGTCAGATTGAGTTCGTCGGTATTGGCGATCTGGTTCGTGATGTGTGGCATTGGAAGCCTGAGCTTAAACTGCCGACAGATAATAAATAATGCCGCTTGCTATGGCCTGTGCGATCCGTTTCTGTTCTTTCGGATCGCTAATCATGGCACGATCACGGTCATTACTTAGAAATCCGGTTTCGACGATTACAGCCGGTTGCTTTACATGATTCAACAGATAAAAGGGTTTACCCCATGCTACATTATGTTTGGTCTCGTACAATTGATTAAGTTGACTCTGAATGGAGTCTGCGAGCAGATAGCTGCGTCCCTCGTTCTGATGTAAAACGACCGGACCTCGGGAGGTCGACCGTGGGCTCCAGTTGGCATGGATGCTGACAACGATATCGGTGCTTATCTCTTCGCTGAGGCTTTTGCGTTGAGCCAAATCCCTGAGGTGACGTGAGCGGCTGTTCAGCCAGCGATTTTCGTCACTAAGTGCATAATCGCCGAATCGGTTAATAATGACTGCATAACCCTTGCTGCGAAGCAGGAGGTACACCTTTTGGCTAATAGCAAGATTGATGTCTTTCTCCAGAACACCATGGTCCGTTGTTCCACCGTCAATGCCGCCGTGTCCCACATCCAACAGGATAACAGGTGCTGCAAACGCATGGTGGGAGGAGCGATAGGCATCCCCATCCGTTACCGGCAGCATGGATGGGCTTATGGTTGATTGTTTTGATTGGAGTGAAGCGAATTGCTCCGTGGCGACGTGAGAAGTCAGGGGGACGCAACTAATACTGATTAGCAATGCCATCGATGCGGCCAGCAGCTTATACATGAGAATACACGCTCCTTCTTGAAATAGGCTTCTATAAGCAATAGAGACCGGATGGGTACCTTTGGCATTAGACTGTGCATTCTTTCATTTTTCATACTCTTTGCAGCAAAAAAATGTTTATCTCGGATCTCTTCTGCACACAATAGGGGTAACACATAAGCCCCGGCTTTACCGGAGCTACGGGAGGCAAGATTATGGCCAAAAGTGACGAGTTGGTGAAATACATTACAGAGCGAGTCGTTCATTATATCGACACACCCAAAGATGAACGTAAAGGCCGCACCAAGATCAAAGAGCCTTGGACGATGAAGTGGTTCGGAATGATTCCTTTTGCCGTATCCCTATGGGTTGGGAAAAAGGAAAAAGCAATGAATTCGCCGGAAAACAGGGAGAAACCAAGTTCTTCGGGTAAAAGATAATTATGGATCAGCTTTATATCTGATCTCAACGTAAAAGACGCATTCCTAGGAAACCAGAGGAAGGCGTCTTATTTGTTTTGCACATCAGCCACTTCTTAACTGGGATGTTTAGGATTAAAGGCGTAGAAATGCCCATCCCGTATTAAGGTCTGCAGAGGAACAAATCGTCTTACCGAAGTATGACCACCAATAGCTACATATTGTAATAACGCTGTTCCACGGTCATTACGCCAGATCTGATACCCGCTGACAGGGAGAGGGCCTCCATAGAAAACATTTTGATGATTTGCAGAGAAAACAATCGCTTTATAATCTTTCCATTGCTCATTCAACGACTTAACTCCAGTAATTGATACAGCCTTGGATGTGATCCATAACAGGTTATCTGCAGGATTGAACATGGGCTGCAGATACATGGAATCTACAGATCGCAGTGAGCCTTGAGGTGAGACTGACGGGATGACAGTTGTTTGTCCAGACATCGTGGTCATTGAATGAGGGCGTTTCGTGTTCTGTGAGTCCACATCGAGTTCTTTCAGAACACCTTCTGGCAAGGTATCGCCGTTGGTTGCGTCAATATAGATTGCAGCAGCATGGGGTCTATCCACTTTCCAATAAGCGAGCAGGGGAGGAGCGTAACACCATTGCAGCTCCCCTCCTTCTGTACTAAGCTCTTGCAGGGTCAATTGATGTCTATCCAAAACTTGATTCAACAAGGAACTGCTGTAAGGCCGTTGTCCTCCCTGACCATACTCACTGAGCTGTAACTGCCCCTGGTCGTTCTCTGAAATAATCATATAACCAACGGGGGACCCTTCAACATCAGCGTAAACAAGCCAACTGCGCGTGCCGGGACCGAGGGGGTAAAAGTTCAATTCGGCCTGTTTCCAACGTTTCCCGGTCGCTTCAGACCCAAGAATGAGCGCTTGTTCGTGTGCAAACTGTTGAACCGTATCTGGGGCCATTATATCTGAATGAAGCACAGCCGTACTTTGGGCAATGGTTAAGGGTTGCATCGATTCAGATGCATCTTGAATACCAGCACCTTCAGCTTGCAGTAAGGGGAGCAGGGTGATTACACACAGAAGGCACACAGCAATACCTGTAATTCGTCGTATTACGTTCCACGCAGGGTGGAAGGGTTGTTTCATGCGAACACCACCTCTTCTGGAGTACATATCATGACGAATTGGAGCTGTATTCGTTACATGATCGTTTCTAGTTTCATTCTAGAGGACAAGCTGTGCAAAGGTTGCTGCAACCTGTCGGGCTGCCACTCATGAATAAACACTACTTTTGCCGTCATTTGCGGGAAAAGTAGTGTCCTCGTCGTCTATCTCAAATGAAACATGCCGCTGCTAATGGCGGTCACCTTCACTTTAGGCTCATATTGCCAAATCATCTCGGTACGGCGCGTCTCGTATTGAAGCTTCATGGCCTCACGGTCCATCACCGCTTGTCTGGCTTTATCCTGTTCAGGGTCCGTTTCCGGTTCTGCCTGAACAGCAGATTCAGCTGCGAGTTCGACATCGGATCCGATCATCACGCCAGTAGGTTCAATTGGCTGTAAATGTACATTCTGGTTTCGAGAGGGCTTGGAGCGAGCAGGCTGAATAGGGGTAGATGGTCCCGCCTGATCCTTACCAGAGGCATTCACCTCTCTACTGGAATCAGAGAGCGTATCTACGTCGACCTCAGGAGTGTCTTCTCTAAGAACTGCTTCATAGTAGGTATCCACAACAGCGAGTTCCAGATCAAGCCGCTCTTTAGCCTTCTCAGCCCAGCTATAATCGAGTTCCAATAAGCGGTTCGTCAAATGAAATTCCAGAGCAGCCCCGGCATCGGCTAGCGATACTTTGGCGGTCTGTACGTGCATATTCTCTGCAAGTCTTGGACTGAGGTCACGTTTGTTCAGCTTGGAGCCGAATTTCTCGACAATCTCCCCTGTGCGAAGGGAGATTCCAATAAAATGCAGTTCCTCCCGCTTTAAATCACAGGCAAACTCCACTTTGAAACAGACACCAAGCCATGGTTCATATACAGCTGGTGCGGTAGCGCGCAATTGCCGTTTGGCAGCCTGTTCGAACAGATTTACATATTCGCCACCTTCACGGGCTGCATTGAAGATCTGTTGTAACCTGCGGCTGCCATATACCACATCCTCTTTCAAAATCCGTCCTGGCCCTAGTTGAGGGAGAGAAGGGACAATGCCGAAGTACCTGCCGAGAATCGTATCTTTTGGCGCTTCGGCGCCGGGATTTGTACCTGCTGGTGGAGCAGATTGTGCAGTCTTTGCTTCAGCAGCTTCCAGGGCTTGCTGATGGGCGTCCGGATCAAATACAAACGTAAAGGACATTGTCTCCGCAGGTGCTCCGGTTCGCTCGACAAATCCCCAATAATACGGACGGTTGGTTAACGCCTTGTCGGCTTCTGGTGAAAGTTTAACGGTTACATGGGCAGGAGATCGCTCCATGATCTGACAATCGAGTGTTTCCAGGTAAGTGAGCACGTAAGCTTGCACTTCATGGGGCGACATGGTCATGATCAGAGACCTCCTTTGCGAAGATCAACCCCGGTCACGACCGGAGCCTGACTTGCAACTTCACGCTGAATGGAGTTCAGCGATTGTCCAAGTGAATCCATTTTACGGCGTATATCCTCTTCGTTTTGTGACTCAAGCATAATTTTGTACAAACTTTTCTCAATGGATTCCTTCTTCTCCAGCCGTTCCAGAATGACATCCAGTCCACCAATGACCATCTCAAACATATTGATCTTTTCATGCAGCAGATTCAGAATGTGTTCTTCAATGGTACCCGTCGTCGATAGGTTGTAGATATTGACGTCATTTTGCTGTCCCAATCGGTGTACGCGGCCGATCCGCTGCTCTACACGCATGGGATTCCAAGGCAGGTCGAAGTTGATCATGTGATGGCAAAATTGCAGGTTGATGCCCTCACCGCCCGCTTCGGTTGCAATCATTGCCTGCACGCGGCCCCGGAAGAGATCCATCATCCAGTCTTTTTTACCCCGATTCATGCCGCCCCGATACGGAACAGCGGTCAGGCCGTTGTTGCGAAAATAATTAAGCAAGTACTCCTGCGTGGCACGATATTCGGTAAAAATAATAACCTTCTCATTCATGTCACGAACGAGTTCCATCGTTTTCTCGGCCTTGGTATTCTCCTTAATCGCTTTAATATGTGCAACCAGTTCCCATATCTTGTCCCTAAGCGGGGAGTCCAGTGGAAGTTTCTTCGACAGATTGACCAGTGTTACAAATACGGCATCCCGGCTGCTGCATACTTCTCGCTGTAACGTCACCAGGGAAAGCATGCTGCTCAGGTTGCCGCCCGCTTCCTGATACTGATCTTTCACAAAGGAAGTTACACCATCGTATAGGGCCTGTTCTTCGGCCGATAGCTGCAAATTTACATTGGACACGTTCCGTTTGGTGAATTGAACAGGCCCTTCGCCGCGGCGGTTGCGGATCATGACTTTGGATAACTCATCCTTGAGTTGTTCCTGATTTTTAGGAATACGTTTGTCCACTACAAAATTGGCCGCAAAATCACCTTGACGACCAAGCTGTCCCGGCTTGAGCAGGTTAATGAGATTAAACAGCTCGCTCATGTCATTCTGTACCGGCGTAGCCGTGAGCAAAAGGCAGTATTTTTTTCGCAATTTCAGCATGAATTGATAGTTGGTCGTTTTTTTATTTTTGAGCTTATGAGCCTCGTCGATAATAATCATGTCGTAATCCGTATTCAGCAGCATATCTTTATGCGGGTCACGCTTCGCTGTATCCATGGAGGCAACCACGATTTCATTTTGCCAGGAATAGGCTTTTTTCTGTGCAATCGCAGGGATACCAAATTTGGAATTCAGTTCCCGGACCCATTGCAGTACAAGGGACGCAGGCACGAGAATCAGAACTTTGGATACGAGTCCACGGACCATATATTCTTTCAGAATCAGGCCAGCTTCAATTGTTTTACCTAGTCCAACCTCATCGGCTAAAATGGCACGGCCTGACATTTCAAATAATACTTTGCGTGCCGTATCCAGCTGGTGTGGAAGCGGGGTGAGACCCTGTAAATGCTTCAGGCACTGGATTTCATCAAAGTTGGGAATCAAATTCGTCTCTTCCGCTTGAATGGCAAGTTGAAAGAGTCTGTAATCGCCCCATGGGCCGCCTTTATCGAGTCTGGACTCCAGTTGGGTCAGCCAACTGCGGTCGAATTCAAGTGGAACGGGTAATTCTGCTGCAGGTTGATTGAGATGATGCGGGCTTTTCCGGTTCATGATGCTTCCTCCCCTGCCATACGTGATGACGTTTTATTCGTAGGTTATAGTATGGACGAATGAGAGGAAGTTCATAACCATGGTCGGAATTCGACGTGGTGATGCCAAGATGCCAAAAAAGTTCACAGATTTCGTATGAGGGCGTGTGATGGAAAAGCCATGTGGAGAGCAGTGCCCAGGAGAACGAGGCTAGTACAAGTGAAGAACAGAATCGGATGGAAAGCGGGCATCACACCGTAGGGACTTTGGATCAACATCCGAAGGGTAACGGGAGTGAGGATGTGAGAACCTTTGCCGAGTCCAGGAATTTATGTCCTTCCTGTGGTTCTGCATCCCTGATTAATGTGGAAGGATGCAAAACATGCAGCAATTGTGGATACAGCAAATGCAGTTGAAATGGATTGATATTTGAGCATTGTTTCGTTAGCGATGATTATGTTTGTTTCACTTTAGTTAAGAAAATCGAATAAATGTATTCTATGTATATTTGTACACCTGGGTGAGGATCGAAAGGTCCTCACCTTACTTTTGTATTACTATAATTGCTACAATCTCTCAAGAAGTACTGAAGGAGGTTTTAACTAAATGTTGTTACTTCATCCTCAGCCATATCCTGATGAAAGTATAATAGGATATCGTATAAGACTTATCTGGAAAAACAAGATTTTACCTCATATGATAAGAAAGGGGTAGGTCGAATACAATCTCGAGTTTCCGTAATTACTGGATGTATCAATCAAAACGTAGCTCCACTGAGCATGGTAATATTAATTGGGACAGTACATGCTAAGTAAGTTAAAAGTTGGGAGGTTGATTATGAGAAAAGTTGAAGTAACGCCATACAACAAGCAATGGACTTGGGTGTATGAGGAAGAAGCAAACAAACGGAGACATATCTTCGGCGAACAATTGGTCGCTATTCACCACATCGGCAGCACGTCTGTCCCGGGATTAGAAGCAAAGCCAGTCATCGACATCATGCCTGTCGGATATGAAACAAAGGGCGAGAACGGAATAACGGGACGGTGGTTCAAGAATATGGGCAATTGAAACAACAATTGGCCGAGCAGTTTCCGTACAATATCGAATCGTATATCAACGGGAAAAAATACCTTGTATTGAAAATCGAAAGATAAGCGATGGAATGGAAGGCTTCAAGAACCACAAAGTAACGGAGTAACCCTATGATTATGCTAACGGACTACGATAATGGAGAGATTTGTAATCGTCGCAGTAAAAATCTTGTACGTGATATGTAGACCATCAGAACTTAACCGGGAGGTATATAAATGTCTAAACAATACCTTAACGTTCTCAAAGAATGTGTCATCGAGACAGGAAAAAATAGTTTGCGGCACTTGGAAGGACATATTGATGCAGGTTCGAAAGCATCGCATAAAGAATTAGTTACATTCGTAGACCGCCAAAATGAGCAAATGGTAGTACAACGAATAAAGAAAGACTTTCCTCATCACAAAATTATGGGTGAGGAAAGTTATACAGGGGAAGTTTTTGAGCCGAATGACTTCATTTGGATTGTTGATCCCATCGACGGGACAACTAACTATGTGCATCAGAAACAATGTTTTGCGATCTCAATCGCTTTATACCAGAATGGACGAGGGATTTGTGGGGCCGTTTATAATCCTTCTGATGATGAACTCTTTTGGGCAGAGAAAGGTTCAGGTGCCTATCTGAACAATAAACGACTTTTGATGAATTCTTCATCAGTGGCATTAGGCAATTCATTAATTTCTACGTACATTCGATATGATCAGAATGAAAAGAAACTTGGATTTGAAAGTTTTGTACAACATATAGCCAATGAGTCAAGAGGAATACGCATGATTGGATGCGGCTCTCTGGAATTGGCTTACGTGGCTTGCGGACGATTCAATGCGTATTTTAGTTCTCTTCAGAAACCGTGGGATTTTGCGGCAGGTAAATTGTTAGTCGAAGAAGCTGGCGGTAAAATTACTTGTTTGAACGGAGATCAGATTAATATACATCTGTCAGGTAGTAGTATTCTTGCTGCCAGTATGGAACTTCATCAGGAAATTTTAGATATTTCTAAGAGAATCTTATACACATAACATTTAGTATATATATCGATCATAATCTTATCCACTTTATAAAGGTTTGTGCACTAAAGGAGAACAATAGTTGAATGAATGAAACGGGAGTTCTTTTTGATATGTGGTTTTTATATTGTAAATGACCAAAAACAAAGTTAAACATGTCATTTCCCCATGGATTCTTTGGTGTGATTCAGTTAAGATAAATGCAATAGAATGACATACAGAGTATGGAGGGTAAGCATGCATTCTTCCTATAGCGAAGTGGAGAAAAGAAGGAAAGAGATATTGAAGGAACTAGAGGAGCGCGACAAAGTCTATGTAAAAGAGCTTGCCGAAAAATTCGGCGTGACAACCGAGACAATTCGGCGAGATCTGGACAAATTGGAGAGTCTGAACAAACTAAAAAAAATATTTGGCGGAGCGATCAAAACGAGCCATCAAAAGCTGGAATGGATATATAACGATCGAGAGTCGATCAATCTGGAGGTTAAAAGAAAACTGGCTGTCGAGGCCGCAAATTGGGTGGAGGACAATGATATTATATTCCTACAGGCAGGAAGCACTGTTGCCCAAATGCCGCCATTCTTAAGAGACAAAAAGGAGCTTACGGTGGTCAGCAATTCCGTTCCGATCATATTTGAATTCGCTCAATATAAGCGAAATGGCGAATTTGACGGGAGAGTGATTCAGATCGGCGGAGAGCTTCAAGTTTCTTCCATGGGGATGGGAGGGGTACTCGCTCAAGACATGTTAAGGGACATTACCGTAAACAAAGCTTTTTTTTCCTGCGGAGGCTTTACGCCTGAAAATATCAGTACGTTTCAAAGCGAGAGCGCGCAAATGACGAAAAGCCTGCTCACTCAAAGCCAAAAGAAAGTGCTGGTAGCGGATGCTTCTAAAATGGGCGTCAAGCATCTGTATAAAGTATCTTCCCTGCTTGAAGTGGACATGATTATTACGGATACGGACTTGCCAGAAGAATGGAAACCACACACCGATTTGTCCTCACTAAAATGGATTTCTATTTAAATTCAAGAAAGTTGCTATAAAAACAACACCTCGTTTGGAAACAAATGATGTGTTGTTTTTATTTTGGTTTATATTGGTTTTTTATAAAATTTACAATACTTATATGTTGTTTTTACGCCTATATTACATTTGGGTGTTAAGATTTCATTGTAGAAACCACATGAAACGAAAGGGGAAGTCAACCATTGAATTATCAACTGAGTCATCGTGCCCGCACGCTAAATCCTTATATCGGAGCGGAATTAAGAGATAAAGTCGAAGCACTTCGCCGATCAGGCCGAAAGCTTATCGCGCTTAACGTGGGCGAACCGGATTTTCCCACACCGATCCATATCGCTCATGCAGGTATAGAAGCGATTATCAAAGGCATAACGAAGTATACCCCCGTGCAGGGGACACATGATGTTCGGCAGGCTGTTTGCGACAAACTGAAGAGAGACAACGATCTTAGTTATAGCCCAGAGGAGGTGGTCATCACCACTGGAGCCAAACAAGCCGTGGCGAATGCGTTGCTCTCGATTTGCAACGAGGGCGACGAAGTTCTTTTACCGATTCCCTGCTGGGGGAGTTACCCGGAAATGATCGTATACGCAGGGGCGGTTCCTGTGTTTGTTGAAACCGAACCGGAACAAGACTTTGGGCTAAACGTGGAGCGACTTGGCAGTAAAGTAACTTCCAGGACGCGGGCTATTTTGCTGACAAATCCCAACAATCCGACCGGAACAGTGCTTAATCGAGAAACGTTGTATGCCATCGGCATGATCGCTGTTCGTCATGATCTTTACATTATTGCAGATGAAATCTATGAATATCTGAATTATGGCGAGAAAGTTCCCTCGATCGCGGCTTTGAGCGAGGAGATTAAAGCGCGGACGATTACGATTAACGGGTTATCCAAGGCGTATGCCATGACGGGCTGGCGAATCGGTTACGCCTGCGGCCCATTGCCTGTGATTCGCGCCATGACGGTCATCCAAAGCTACACCACCTCCAATCCAAGCTCGATCGGTCAATATGCGGCGATTGCGGCGCTCAAAGATGAGGGGGATTCGGTTCAGGAAATGACAAAATCCTTTGATGAACGAAGACAGTATCTGATTCGTGAAATTCGATCGATTGAAGGATTGGCATGTCCCGATGCAAGAGGTGCTTTTTACTTGATGGTGGATGTGTCCTGTTACTTTGGTTCAGTTTATGAGGAGGGGACGATTGCTGATAGCAAGGACTTTGCCGAATATTTGCTGCATCAAGTAGGTGTCGTCGTAACGCCGGGGGACATGTTTCAGGCTCCCCAATTTATTCGGCTTTCCTATGCTACATCCCTGGCACAATTGCAGGAGGCTGTTGCCCTGATCAGGGGGGCATTGTCTCTATTGAAAATGAGAACGGAGAATCTGAAATGATTCCTAGTATGATTCAAATTTGTAAGCCATCAATCGATGCAAGGGAGTGCATATGGATAAACATCTGGTTTGGGAAAGGAAGAGGGGTTTGAGCGGGCAAACGGTGAAAAACAAAACAAGCATAGCCAAATGGGCGTACACGAATTTAACTGCTTATGTATTGGTTTTTCCAGCCATTATTCTTCTTGTTGTATTTCATCTGTATCCGATGGGTATGACATTTTTTCTGAGCCTGACAGACTGGAATCTGATTACCCCTGATTTTAATTGGATTTTCGCAGGCAATTATTCACGGATGTTTACCTCGTCCGAATTTTGGAGTGTCGTTGGAAACACGTTTATATTTGGAATCTTCTCCGTTGGGTTTACGGTTTTGCTGGCTACTGTACTGGCTGTTGTACTGGACGAAAAACTGCGAGGAGTCAGGTTGTTTCGGTCGGTCGTATTTTTGCCCTACATTACGCCTATGGCGGCTATAGGAACTCTATGGGTATGGATGTACAACCAGAATTTTGGTCTGATCAACTGGGTGCTAGATTTCTTCTCTATTCCTCCCGCTCCCTGGCTGGCAAAGCCGGGGTGGGCCATGGCTGCGCTAATCATTACGAAAGTCTGGAAGGTAGTCGGCTACTACATGGTGATTCTGCTGGCCGGCAAGCAAAATATAGCGGACTCCCTGTATGAAGCGGCCAAGATGGATGGAGCGGGAAGGCTGCAGTTGTTTACCCGGATTACGCTGCCGCTGCTCTCTCCGTATATCTTCTTTGTACTGATCGTCGCGTTAATTGGCGCTTTTGAAGATTTCGATCTGCTGTTTACGATGACCCGTGGAGGGCCGGCAGAAAGCACAAATATGATCATTTATTACATTTACCAGCATGCCTTTGAATTTTTTGATATCGGTTATGCTTCCGCAGCCTCATCGGTGCTTTTTGTTATCCTTATGCTCATCACATTTATCCAGATGAAAGTCTCCAAAAGGTGGGTGCACTATCAATGAGATTGAAGCAATTTGCATTTAGATGGTTCGGATTCGCCCTTTTGAGTCTTTTTTCAATCGTTATATTATTTCCTTTTATATGGATGCTGAGCAGTTCATTAAAGAGTGCCGATCAAGTGTACGTGTTTCCTCCTACGTTGATCCCGGAAGTGTTCCGCTGGGAAAACTACGTGGAAATATGGAAAATGGCTCCGCTGGCCCGGTATCTATTCAATAGCCTATTTACAGCAAGCGCCACGATCATGGTGCAACTGCTGTTGATCATTCCGGCTTCTTATGCTTTTGCCAGGCTGCGTTTTAAGGGGAGCGGTTTTCTTTTTCTCTTGGTTCTCGCTACCATGATGATTCCGGACCAAGTTACGTTTATCCCTAATTTTTTGACGATCAAACAACTCGGTTGGGTGGATACGTATATGGGTTTGATCGCGCCATTCACCGTAAAAGCCTTTGGCATATTTATGCTGAGGCAAGCCTTTATGCAAGTGCCGAAAGAGCTTGAGGAAGCCGCCATTCTCGATGGCTGCGGACACACCAGAATCATGCGCCATCTCATGATGCCTTTATCGGGAGCAGCTGTTGTGACGTATATTTTGTTGTCCTTTATCTGGAATTACAATGAATTGTTTTGGCCGCTCATTGTGACCAATAATGAAAATTTGCGGACCGTTCAGTTAGGACTATCGCGATTTATGGAAGAAGGCGGCGGAGGGAGCGGAGGAACGCAGTGGAATCTGGTCATGGCCGCTGCTGCAGTTATTATCGCTCCATTAGCCGTATTATTCATTTCCATGCAGAAGTTTATTGTAAAAGGCGTGGCCACTACGGGTTTAAAGTAAGGATCAGCCATTATTACAAACGAGGTGAAACCATTGAAACGTAAATTCATTAAAAGTGTTATCATGGCGTCAAGTTTGGTTATGTTGCTTGCAGGTTGCGGGCAAGAAGCTTCGTCTTCCACTACATCACAGCAAAATAACAAGCAGGGAAATCCGGTGGAAATTGAGTTTTGGTACGGCAATAGCGGCGTGATCGGGGAAACTACCAAAGATCTGGTCGAACAATTTAATCAATCGCAAGATGAAGTGAAGGTCAATGCGGTGTTCCAGGAAAGTACGAATAATATCGGCAAGAAATTATTGACGGCAATTGTGGGCAATGCTGTACCGGATGTTGTTCAGTTAAACGCCAGATTCTGGCCGGCCTTTGCTTACAATAAAGCATTGCTGCCGCTTGACCCTTATATTCAAAATGATCCGGAGTTTAACTACAGCGATTTTGTGGACAGCTTTGTAGACAACACTTTAATCGAAGGAAAGACATACACCATTCCCTTCAACCGGAGTACACCGATCTTGTATTACAACAAAGATATCGTGAAGGAGATCGGGCTTGATCTGGAGCACCCGGTAACCACTTGGGATGAAATGATGGCCGCCGCGAAGAAAGCGACCGTCGTCAAGGATGGGAAGACAGAACGATTCGGCTATGCGTCATTGCTGCCGCCCCTCTACTACTACTCGTTAATGTGGTCCAATGGCGGAGATATTCTTAGCCCGGATCAAAAGGATGTTGTGATCGACCAAGCGCCGGCGATTCAAGGTCTGGAAATGTACCGGAAAATGATATATGACGATAAAACCATGATGCAACCTCTCGGCGGGAATAGAGACGGCGATCAGGAAATGATCAATTTTCAAAACGGCAAGGTAGCTTTCTTGCTGGCCTCGACAGGAGACCTGAACCAGATCCAAAACAATGTCAAGTTTGAACTTGGCGTCGATTTTGTGCCAAAGTTTAAAGAATATGCCGTTCCTTCGACTTCCGGGGGGAATCTCGCTATTGTGGCGAAGGCACCGAAGGAAAAGCAAGATGCGGCCTGGAAGTTCATCAAGTTCCTTACCGATAAGCAGCAAACCATTTATTTTGCCCAGCATACCGGATATATGCCGATTCGAAAATCTGCCATTGAAGCGCCTGAAATGGTGAAGTTTTATGAAGAAAATCCGTTCTTCAAAACCACTGTCGACCAACTTCCCTACGGTAGGGGAATCCCGGTTGTGCCTGACTTCGAAAAGATTGAGACTGAAATTCAAAATGCGCTCGGAAAAACCTATGCCGAAAATGTTCCGGCCCAAGAATCAATGAAGGAAGCCGCCGATAAGATACGTGAGCTGTTGAAGAAATAGAGTGTAGCTAAAAAACGAATGACAATTTGATAGAAAAGGACTGAGAAACCATGGGGAAAACGGCTGAGAAGAAAAGTCCTTCGGGACGGCGGGTACTTATTATCGGAACGGACGGATTAAGGCCCGATCAGGTTAATGCCGACACGATGCCTACGTATTTCCAGTTAATGAAAAGCGGCACGTTGTTCAAATCTTTTTATTCGGCATATCCATCGCTGACACGGGTGTGCATGGCCTCATTAACGACTGGATCCTATCCAGGGCAGCATGGTTTGATGGGCAATCTCATGTACTCGCCTCGTTTTTCGGAAGACGGGCTGCTGCAGACAGGTGACCATCGGGAAATATTGCAATTCCAGCAGCGAACAGGGGAAGA
Source organism: Paenibacillus sp. NPDC056933 (assembly GCF_042674385.1). NCBI lineage: Bacteria > Bacillati > Bacillota > Bacilli > Caryophanales > Paenibacillaceae > Paenibacillus > Paenibacillus sp. NPDC056933. The sequence goes on from NZ_JBHUQN010000001.1 coordinate 1,443,044, forward strand.
GCTGCTCTTGCGTCCAACGCTCGGGGACAGATTGGCCCAAGCGAACTTGCGCTTGACGGTTTCGGGCGGAAGTTCGCCCGGAGCTTCATTGCTCTGGAATTTTAATCATCCGCAGCATGTCATGAATCCGTCTACCGACTATGGTCTTCCCGAGCTTAGCGAAATGCATGCTGAGCGAGGCCCGGCCGCTGACGAAACCGATGTCTCGATCCGGAAGAAAGAACGCACTTTATGGGCCGTTCGCACGCTCATTGAACAGCAATTGCCTGATGAACAGAATACCGTTATGGTGCTGTGGCTTCCCGAACCGGATGAAACGCAACATTATTGCGGCATCGGTTCGCAAGAGGCTAAACAAGCCCTAAGGCTAGTGGATCAATGTTTGTCAGAGATTTTGGAGGCTGTCTCGCAACTTGGCCTCGAGGATGAATTGGATATCATGCTCATCAGCGATCACGGACATTCGACAGCGAACATGGTTGGTAGTCTGGAGCATTATGTGAATCAAGCCCGGAAAGAATTGAATAGAGAACTGAATTTTATCGCAGTGGACGCTTTCATTTATGGGGACGAGAATCAAGTCGAGGAATTGCAGGCGTTCGCTGACTGGTTATCCGCTGGGCCTTGGTGCGGTATGCTATTGGCGAGAGAACCGCTTCATCAGCAACTGAACAATGCTCTGCCTTTGAGTGCGGTGATCGGAAACATTACTCACGAGAGAGCCCCTCTGTTGGCGGTTGTTCCAGCGTGGACCGATGAAATAAATCAGGATGGCATTCAAGGCGTTGTTCATTATTTAAACTCCAAGACGGAGAATAAAGCCTACCATGGCTCTATCCGGAATGAGGATATGCGACCGTTTTGCATGGGAATCGGCACAAGCTTTAAAAAAGGTCATGTGACGGACATTCCGGCAGGCATTATTGACATTGCGCCAACGGCCTTACACCTGGTTGGAGTTACGGGTGAAAGCGGCTTTACAGGAAGGGTTTTATTTGAAGGTCTGAAAGGTTGCGAAGAGCAGGCAGTTCAGCACGATGCTGTGAAGTATGAAGAATTATATGCTGATTCCGAACGAGTAAAAGGAATTCAGATCGCTAATGTGAATGGATCGACATATCTCACCGATTGTTTTTGTGAAAATACAAGTAACGCTCTTGCGAAAGCCGCAAAGAAAGGATGAGATACGATGCCGACAAATTTTGGGGATAACAAGGAAGCGGAATTGCTCGACCTGATTGAGCAGCTTGTCAATATCGATAGCGGAACGTTTTATAAAGCGGGTGTGGATCAGGTGGGGAATATGCTGGCCTCTGCTTATCAGGCGCTTGGATTTCATGTTTCAGTCGATCGGCAATCCGAGCGGGGGGATCATTTGGTCATTGCTCATCCTGAGGAGCAGCACCCGGACATCTTGATTGTTGGACATATGGACACGGTATTTCCTGTGGGCACCGCACAAAGTCGGCCATTTTCGCGTGATGAATCTTTTGCTTACGGACCCGGCATATACGATATGAAGGCCAGCTTGGTCATGACGCTGTTTGCGATAAAATCATTGATCGAACAAGGCGACGAGAGCTTCAAGCGGGTCAAAATCATTCTGAATTCGGATGAAGAGCATGGTTCGATTTATTCCAGGGAATTGATTGAGCGGGAAGCGGCAAGTGTTAAGTATGCGTTGATCGTTGAACCGAGCGATATGACCGGGAGGCTTATAACCGGACGGCGCGGCGGGGGTAAATTCGAATTGCATGTAACCGGTAAGGCGGCGCATTCCGGGGAAGAACCAGAAAAGGGACGAAGCGCCATTGGTGAACTTGCGCATAAAATTATTCAACTTCATGCGCTGACTGATCCAGGTGCAGGCGTACATGTCAATGTCGGGGTGATTAGCGGCGGAACGACGCCCAACACAATTGCTGCCCAGGCCAAGGCTTCAATTGATGTACGAATGGAGACATTGGAACAGGCTATGGAGTTGGAGCGCAAAATCAGAGATATTTGCGGGGCGGCAACGACTGAAGGAACAACGTTAGTCTTGAAAGGCAGTATTACAAGACCGCCGATGATCAAAACTGCGAAATCTGAGCATTTATTGAAAATCGTGCAAGAAGAAGCGCTGCAGCTGGGAGAGTCGTTAACGGATATGAAAATAGGTTCAGGATCGGACGGCAACCTGACTTCGGCAGTAGGGGTAGCTACGATTGATGCGCTAGGTCCGCTTGGCGGTAACGCGCATACTGCTGAGGAGTTTTTGGATATCGAAAGCTTGTTGCCGAGAACAAGGCTGCTGGCTAATTTGATTAAACGATTAAGTCGTGAATAAATAATTAACTTGCATGGGATTAAATAAAAATACCAATGTTTTAAAGGGGATATTACATTGCGAAATAAGATGAAGCAAAAACTTTTAGCAGGTAAAGCTGCTTTAGGGGTCTCCATTATGATCCCTTCTGTCCAGCTTGTAGAAATGGCCGGGAAACTAGGGTACGATTGGGTGCTGATTGATTGCGAGCATGGTTCCATCACCTTGGAAACCGTTGAATACATGGTCATGGCAGCCGAAGCAAGCAACATTACACCGATCATTAGACCGCAAAAAAACGATCCGGAACTGATCGGGCAATACATGGATCGTGGTGTGATGGGGATACAAGCGCCCCATGTCAGCTCTGCGGCAGAGGCTCAGGAAATCATAAATGCTGTAAAATACCATCCGATCGGCAACAGAAGCTTGGCCGTGGGAACACGCTCTGCCAATTACGGATTCGGGATTTCGTTAACCGAATATGCCGAACAGGCTAATCAAGATCTGTTGGTCTGCGTCCAAATTGAGGACAAGGATGCTGTGGATAACCTTTATTCTATCGCAAAAGTTGAAGGAATTGACGTGTTGTTTATAGGTCCGTCCGACCTTTCTCAATCTCTTGGACATCCCGGAAATGCCGGGCATCCTGTGGTACAAAAGGTTATGGATGATGCTTTCTCAAAAATCATGGAATCAGGTATGGTGGCGGGTACGGCAGGGAATCTTGAAATAACGCCGAGACGTCTGGAGCAAGGGGTTCAATATTACTATACGCATTTAACGACGCTGCTGGCTTATTCATCCTCCGTATTCTTAGGGAATGCCAAGGATTGAATTTTCAAGCTACACACTTATTCCCGCCGAAGACAGTGAAAATGTTGAATCCAAAATGGAGCCTTTGAAAAATTATCTTTCCAAGAAGCTCGGCATGGGAGTTGAAATCTTTGTGGCCAATGATTATACAGTGGATGCTGGCGCTACTTCCGATACCGAATATAAAACAATGATGGAGAAAAACCTGCTCCCGGATGTAGATATTATTCATGAATCCGCCCCCATTCCTACCTCTCCGGTAGCGGTACGAAAAGATCTGGACAGAGGAAGAGAAATTAACCATGATTATTACCTTGCATCAGATTGACCTGGCTCCAAAATACAGCAAAAGAATTCTTGGTTTGAATTCCGGGAAAATAGTGGCGGATTATCGCTCCGATCAGGTCAATGCTTCTGATTTGTACCGACTTTACGAGAACAATCAGGAATCAGGTGAAGGAGCACAGACATGATGGATGATCAGAAAAATAGCATGAATGCCAGGGTTGGCCGGGAGTCTTTTGACGTCAAAAAAAATTTCCCGAAATTGTTATCAACCATTGTTGCTCTTGTTGTATTAGGCTGGAGTGCTCAGCAGGTTAATTTTAGTATTTCAGATCTGATCAAAGGGTTCCCCAACATATGGGATTTTATCTCCAGATCCTTTCCTCCTGATTTTACACATTTGGGCAAATATTCATTATCCGTTCTTGAGACCGTTCAAATGGCACTTGTGGGTACTGTACTTGCCGTCATCATTGCCATTCCGCTTGGAATAGGTGCCGCCCAAAATATCAGTCCACATCCTGTGATTTACTCTATTTGCCGCACGATTCTTAACACGCTCCGATCGATTTCGGAAATGATTGTGGCGTTAATTTTTGTAACTGCAGTTGGTTTGGGACCATTTCCCGGTGTACTGGCACTTGCTATCCATTCTGCAGGAATGCTCGGTAAATTTTATGCTGAAGCTATCGAAAATACGGATAAAGGCCAGATCGAAGCCCTGGAAGCGTCAGGTGCCAATCGTTGGCAGGTTATCCGCTATGCCATCTGGCCACAAATTTTACCGGAGTTTATAACCGTAAACCTCTATCGCTGGGAAATCAATGTAAGGTCAGCAACCGTACTGGGACTGGTCGGAGCCGGAGGGGTAGGATATGAGCTGACCAGTACTCTCCGTCTTTTCCGGTACCAGGAATCACTGACCATTGTGATCTTAATCTTGGCCACAGTCATGATTTTGGATAAATTGTGCGCAAAAATTCGTCAGCGTATTATATAGGAGAACAACACTTACAAATGAATATTCATTGTGAAGCCATGTAAGCAAAAAATATTGTTGTTTCACGGGAATATTGGGGATAAATGTTCAGTCTACTACTCAAGCTACCATCACAGCTGCGGATCGGGTTCGATACTTGCTCTGCTCACTTGTTCTTCGGCGAAAGTTATTGACACAGAGCCCAATATGTATATAATCATTCGTAAGGGTCAGATACGGCCTTTATATTTTTCTCTAATTATTAAATAACATTAATTAATTATCTTGAATAAAGGGAAGGAGTGACAGGATGAAGTCGTTTTTGCCAAATGACATTAAGGATGAGAATAGAAAGATCATCTTTGATATTGTGATGCAGAATCCGGAATTGGCGAAGGTCGAAATCGCCGAGAAGACGGCGATGAGCTTTGTAACCGTAAGTAAGATCATCAATTTCTTTGAAGAGATCGGATTGTTGACCGCTACTGGAGAAAGTCGGGAAGGCTCTGGCGGCTTGGGAAGAAAAAGAACGGTATACCGATTTAATGAGAACAGCTATGTAACCGTTGGAATTCAAATCATAGGCAACAGAATCACTGCTCTACTTATCAATCTATACAGCAAAATTATCGATTCGTACTCCATCGAGACGGATATTCCGTTTTATAGCGATCAGTTTATCTCGATTTTTGAAGACATGATTTCGGGGATGAAGAATGTAGCCAAGAAAACGAATAGCGTCGTCCTAGGCATCGGAATCGGGGTCGATGGGGCGATAAACACCAGGAAGAAAACGATCAGAATGCGGGTTCAGGACAACAAGGAGCAGGATTACAATTATGAGCTGATCATCGAGAATCTGATTAACCGGGTTGAATTGCCTATTTTCCTTGAAAACGATGTAAACGCTTCTACAGTGGCTGAATTCCGAAATCTGGAGAACTCCGGGGAAATGCTGTCTGATCTGGTCCATATCGCTGTGGGGGACGGGATCGGCGGCGGTCTGATTATCAATAAGGAGCTGCACCGAGGATTCAATGCAAGCGCGGGTGAACTGGAATATATGTGCTTCGACCCGGAGTACAGAAGAACGCCGTCCTCCGTCGGCTGGCTCGAGAGCAAGCTGGGGATTCAGCATTTGTTGAGCAGCTATGATCTTGGCTCCGAATCAGACATTGCAGCGTGCGCAGATTATGTAGGCAAGCATCTTGCTCTGGCGATAGTTAATATCATCAGCATGCTGGACATCGAACAGATTATTATTAGCGGCAAGACGGCAGCGCTGTTCCCGGAACGGATTCTTGAGAGAACAAGGTACTTTGTCGGACAATATGTCGAGTGGACTCCAACGATAACTTACAGTAATTCGCAGCATTCAGCGGCTGTCGGAGCTGCCGTACTCTCGCTTCAGCATGAAATGATAAAAGTAATTTCCGGATAGGAAGTGAACGTGATGATTAAAATTTTTGAGACCGAAGAGGAAGTTGCAGATGCCATTGCCAGAGCGATGAAAGAGCATTTGGCAGATGAGCATCCAGTGTTCTGCTTGGCGTCAGGAAGCACACCGCAGAAAAGTTACATGAAATTTGCCGAAGACGACGAGATTCATGCAAGGGTTCAGCAGCTTAAAATTGTCAGCCTGGACGAGTGGGTCGGAATAAGCAGAGAGTCTGAGGGAAGCTGCTATCAAATGCTGAATCAGGATTTATTCTCGCTTGTCCATTTGGAAGCCTGGCAGATCGAATTCTTTGATGGGACTGCGCCGGATTTGGAGCAGGAATGTCAGAGAATCGACCACTTTATTGATCAGCATCCCATAACGTTCAGTTTGATGGGGGTTGGAATGAATGGCCATATTGGCTTGAATGAGCCAGGCTGTCCGTTGCTGGATCACAGCAGTGTCGTAGATTTATCGGAGACGACCAGAACCGTGGCCCAGAAATATTTCAATCAGCCTGCGGCATTGGACAAAGGAATCACCTTGGGTCTAAGTCAGGTGGCGGGCAGCAAGCGGGTGATTGTAGCGATGACCGGTGAACGCAAAGCCGGGATCGTCAAAGAAATATTTACAAATCCGGAAGCAAAGCTGCCTGCTCAGGAGCTGCTCGGTTACGAACATATTGATTTCTTCCTGGATTCGGAGGCAGCGAAATATATTAAATAGCGATAAAAACTGAGGAGTACACATTATGAGTAACAGTGTCATTGGAGTGGATATTGGAGGAACGAACATACGAGTCGGGTTAGTGAATGAGCAGTTGGAATTGGTTCAAAAAGAGACGGCATTAACTAGCGAGTTCCAAAGTGCTGATGAAGTTTTCAACTACGTCAAGCGAGTAATCGAGAAAGTGGATCATCACAAGACGGCGGACAAGATCGGGATTGCCTTGCCTGTTCCTTGGAAGGAGCGAACCGAGATTATATGCGATGCGACCAACATTCCCTGCCTGGAAGGGGTTCATACCGATTTTATAAAGCGCTTTTTTCCCGGTTATGAAGTTCATTTCGAGAATGATGTGAATGTCGTGACCCTGCTGGAATCAAAGCATGGCGCATCCCGGGCATATGATCAATCGATCTATATTACGGTCAGTACGGGGATTGGCAGCGGAATCGTTCTGAACAACGAGTTGCTCCACGGAGCGCATGGTTATGCCGGAGAGATTGGCAGCATGGTTATATCGGATAACGGCAAGAGCCATTCGCCATTACATCCCGGCACGCTCGAAGCTCTGTGCAGCGGCAGAGCCCTGGAGAAGGAGAGCCAACATCTCTACGGCAGCGAGGCTACGGCGAATGTATTGTTCGAGAAATACAGGCAGCATGACGAGAAGGCGGCAGGTGTCGTGAATACCTGGGTCGAGTATTTCTCCAATGCGGTTGCTTCATTAATGCAGACGATCGATCCGGATATATTTGTCATTGGAGGAGCGGTCATTCACAACAACCAATGGTTGATCGATAAAATTGTTGAAAGCGCTAAAACCAAAGTGTTTGAGCATTTAAGCGACAAAGTCAAGGTAGTTTTGCCTAAATTCGGCCCAGATGCAGGAGTGATTGGGGCAGGGTACATGGCGTTAAAAAACAATAAAGGAGCATGAACAATATGAAGAAAATGAAAGTTGCGTTAATTGGAGCCGGCAGTGTGTCCTTTGCTTTGGGGGCACTTCAGGATATGGTGCTGTCCGAGCGTTTGAAAACTCAGGCCCAGCTGGAGATCGCACTGATGGACATTGAAGAAGAGAATGTGGCAAGAACCTATAAATATGCGACAGATATGTTTACCGCCTTCTCGCATCCGGCGAACATTTGGCAGACGACCAACCTGGAAGCAGCTCTGCAGGAGGCTGATTTCGTCATCGTGGCGATTGAGGTAAATCGCTACTTCTATTGGTCGCAGGATTTCCATATTCCTCGCCGCTTTGGCAGCAAGCAAATTTACGGTGAGAACGGCGGTCCTGGCTCGATGTTCCATACACTGCGAAACCTGGGTCCGATGCTGGAAATCGCCCGGACGATGGAACGTGTCTGCCCGGACGCCTGGTTCATTAACTATACGAATCCTGAAGCGAAATTGGTTGAGGCTATCTCGAAACTTACCTCGATCAAAGTCGTCGGTCTATGCCATGGACTGGATATGGGGATCGAGCAGCTGTCCCAATTCCTGGAGATGGATATCGCAGATATCGGAATGGAAGGCGGTGGCTTGAACCACTTCGGTTTCTTCACCAAGATCTGGAACAAGAAGACGGAAGAGGATCTGTATCCGTTATTTGATGAGAAGGAGCGGAAGGCCAACCGTCTGGCGCAATTCGAACATGTCGCGCTATCCAGAACGATGTACCGCACTTATGGATATTACCCTTATCCAGGCACCAACCATGTGGGTGAATATATCTCTTATGCAGAGGATTTCTATGCTGGTTTGTCCTTGCAATACCGTTACGATCCAATTCGCGAGAAGTTATGGGAGAAGGATTCCAGAACCCCTGAATTCGTATACAGTGCAAGCGGCAACAATCTGGATCAAGGCTTGTTCTCGAAGGTTCAGACGCAGGAGCTATGGGTGGAAGAGGCCTATATTTTCGATAAGTCGAAGGTTTGCCGCAGCAATGAATATGCAGTTCCGATCATTGAGGCGATTTTCTTCGATGATGAGATTGAACTGAACGCAGTCAATTTGCCGAACCACGGTGCAATCAAGGGACTTCCTGACGATATGGTTGTTGAGACCCAGGCGATCGTTAACGGCAGAGGAATTACGCTGAAGCCGATGACGGTAGAACTGCCGACGGCGATTATTGGAACGATTCATATTCAGGGTACGATCCATAAATTGTTGCTCGAGGCTTTTGTGGAGCAATCGAAGACGAAGCTGCTGCAGGCGATCCTGTTGGATCCTCAGTCCCCCACTTATTACCAGGCCTGTGCAATGATCGACGAGATGTGCAAATTGCAGCAAGATATTTTACCTAAGCTGGAATGGAAATAAAGGGGTTTATATGGACAACAAGAAAATCACCGAACTGCTTCAGGAGATGACACTCGCCGAGAAGATTGGACAGCTCTCTCAGACGACCGGGGAACATTACGTCGGCAAAATCGATAGCGAAATGGTTGAGACCGGCCCAGACTTCCCGGGCCATATGCTTGAGGGAGATACGCTATATACGATGGGAAGTATTATCGGCGTGTCGAGCGCCAAGTATACGAATCTGATTCAAAGTGAATATTTGCAGAAGTCACGGCTCAAGATCCCGTTGCTGTTCATGCACGATGCGATACATGGATACAGAACGATTTTTCCGATACCACTAGGGCTTTCCTGTACCTGGGATGAGGGAATCGTGCAGCAGGCAGCGGCGGATACCGCTTCGGAATTGCGCGCTGCGGGCATACATGTGAATTTCTCTCCGATGGTCGACCTTGTGCGCGACTCCAGATGGGGAAGAGTAATGGAATCCTTTGGCGAGGATCATCTGCTGTCAGGCCATCTTGGCCGGGCGATGATCAGAGGCTACCAGAAAGTCGAGAACGGAGAGATTGCCGAATCGGGAGTAGCAGCCTGCATGAAGCATTTTGCCGCGTATGGAGCTGGCATTGGTGGGAAGGACTACAACGCTGTCGATATGTCCTGGAGAGAATTCTACGCCTATTATGGCAAGCCTTATGAAATAGCTCTTCAAGAGAAGCCGAAATTTGTGATGAGTTCATTCAACACGTTCAACGGGGTTCCTGTAACTGCGAGTGAGCAGATGATGAAGGAAATCCTAAGAGGAGCCTATCAATTTGACGATATTGTAATATCAGATTGGGGGGCAGTCGCCGAACTGCAGAATCACCGCGTTGCCGGCAATGGCAGGGAAGCTGCTGAATTGGCTTTAAAAGCGGGCATTGATATTGAAATGGTCTCAACTTTGTATCTTGAGCATTATGAACAGATTCTAGAAGAAAATCCAGGGCTGCTCCAGGATATAGATACGGCCGTTCTGAAAATTTTGCAGCTTAAAAATGAAATGGGTTTATTTGAAAATCCTTATGTGGACGAAGCTCGTGAGGATGAAGTCATTCTGAATCCTCGCTTTCTGGAGCATACTAAGGACGCCGCCAAGAGAAGCTGTGTGCTGCTGAAAAATGAACAAATGCTGCCTATACGCAAAGAATACAAAAAGATCATCATCGTCGGCCCTTTTGCCGGTAGCAATCAATTGCTGGGCAATTGGCCGTGCAAAGGAAGCTTTGATGACGTAGTTACTTTAGCGGAAGGGATGAAGTGGGCGGATGATTCTCTCGATCTGCAAGTCTATGAATCCCTGAAGGACTGCCCTCAAGCTGAGCTGGAGCTATGCGATTATATTGTCGTAGCGGTTGGGGAGGACTGGAAATTAAGCGGTGAAGGGCATAGCAGTGTGAATATCGAACTGGAGGCCAGCCAGCAGCAGCTGATCCGTGAAGTCAAGCAGACGAACAAACCGTATGCATGCGTCTTTTTCTCGGGCCGGCCACTCGCGCTGCAGAACATTATTGATGATATCCCTGCGCTCTTATGGTGTTGGTATCCGGGTACACAGGCCGGCAGTGCGATTGCTGAGCTGATTACAGGCCAAGCTACTCCGTCTGGTAAACTGACGATGTCGTTCCCGCGTTATCCGGCGCAAGCGCCGATCTATTACAATGAATACAGCACGGGCCGTCCGGCAAATGAATCAAGCTACAGCAGCAGATATCAGGACTGTGAGATCGGGCCTCTGTTCCCGTTCGGGCACGGGCTGACCTATAGCGGTGCACAGTATTCTGACTTTACAATTTCACGTAATCATCTGACAGCCGATCAGGAATTGACGATCTCTTTCCAGGTGAGCAACCCAAGCGGGTATAACTATTCTGAAATCGCCATCCTGTACATTGAAGATCTTGTCTCCAAGGAGGTACGTCCTGTGCGCGAGATGAAGAAGTATCAAGTCGTGGACGTACCAAAGCATCAGACCGTTACCGTACAGATGACTCTGGCCTCGGATGATCTTCTATATTTGGATACCAGCCTGCAGCAAACGGTTGAACCAGGAAAATTCAATATTTATATCAATGATCTTGACCATCCCGTGTTCACCATAGAATATCAATAAAATCTCGTGAATCCCATTTATCCGAAATGATCACTAGGCCCGCTCAATTATTTAATTAAATTAATTAATTGTGTAAAATTTATCCACCCACAAGTTCATAATTTTTGAGGGGGCCTAGCAGATTTTGGAATACGCTTACATGATTCAGAAAGAACTGACAATGCTGTACCTGAAGAGTAAGGAGGTATACGGATGAAATCCAAATTTAAACAACAATTTCTATCCCAGTGGGAGCTTCAAGTGATGGTCTGGCCGAGCATTATATTGATGATTGTGTTCTCTTTTGTCCCGATGCTCGGATTGATCATCGCCTTTCAGGATTATTCTCCGTTATCCGGTTTTACGGGCTCGGAATTTGTAGGATTGGATAATTTCAAAGCCTTTTTGGGGGACAAAGATTTCTACAATGTGCTGACGAACACTCTAGGCATCAGCCTAATGAAGTTATTGATCGGTTTTCCGCTGGAGATCGTCCTGGCTATATTGATCAATGAACTCAGATTAGTATTCTTCAAGAAGTTTACGCAGACCATATCTTATTTACCGCACTTCCTGTCATGGGTTATTCTTGGCGGCATGATTACATCCTGGCTTGGTTCGTCGGGACTGGTGAACAGCTTCCTGCTGTCGACGCATCTCATATCTGAACCGCTCTCCTTCCTGTCAAATGCGAATGCTTATTGGTGGATCGCGACGTTGTCCGATATTTGGAAAGAGGTTGGCTGGGGAACGATTCTCTATCTCGCTGCCATAACGGGAATTGATCCATCGTTGTATGAGGCGGCGAAGGTCGACGGGGCGAAAATCTTGAAGAGAATTTGGTATATCACGATTCCCAGTATCAAAAATATTATCGTGTTGATGTTTTTGCTGCGTGTAGGCTCTATCCTGGGAGCGAATCTGGATCAGACTCTCGTCCTGCAAAATTCTTCGAACATGCTGCGCAGTGAAGTCATCGATTCTTATGTTTATCATTTAGGTCTGGCGCAAGGGGACTTCTCATTTGCGACTGCGGTCGGAATCTTCTCGTCCGTCGTATCGGTCACACTGTTGCTGGTAGCCAATTTCTTAACCAAGAAGCTTAGCGATAGTACAATTTTTTAGAAGGGAGGGAGCTGTATGGGGCTGGATAGAGGCGAGAAAATATTTAACGTTTTTAACGTGTTATTCATGCTGTTTTTTATTGCCATCATCGTATTACCCTTGATCAATATCATCGCCCTCTCGTTCAATGACGGGTATGACGCGATGAAAGGGGGCATTTATCTATTCCCGAGAGAATTTACGCTGGTAAACTATGAAACCATATTGAAGGATACGACCATTTACAGAGCGTTTGGAGTTACGATAGCCAAAACTGTAATCGGTGTCATCGGGCACTTGGTCATTACAGGGGCCGCAGCCTATGCTCTGAGCAAGTCTTATTTGCTGGGAAGGAAGATATTCATCCGTATGGGCGTCATCACGATGTTCTTCTACGGCGGAATGATTCCGTCATTTCTGGTGGCCAAGTCGCTAGGTCTGACGAACAGCTTCTGGGTGTACATTATCCCCGTGCTATTCAGCTTTTACGACATGATCATATTAATGAACTTCTTCAGGAGCTTGCCGGAATCGATTGAAGAATCAGCCAAGATTGACGGGGCCAGTGTATTTCAGGTGTTCTTCAAAATTATTGTCCCGCTTTCTTTCCCGGTGCTGGCGACGATCGCTTTGTTTCACGGGGTATACCAGTGGAATGATTTCTTCGTGGCTAAGCTGTATGTAACGGATAAGTCGCTGTATCCGATTCAATATTATTTATATCAGCTGTTAACGAGCGCAGGCGCTGCGAACTCTGCCAAAGCGGGAGTGTATATTTCCAAGGCATTTACGACTCAATCTTTACAGCAGGCTACGATGATCGTTACGACCCTACCTATTATGCTGATTTACCCTTTCCTTCAGAAGTACTTTATTAGCGGCATGCTGGTCGGAGGAGTTAAAGAATAATGATAAAAGCGAGGGAGAATGTTATGAAGAAATCGATCACCCTTCTGACTCTGGTTGCATTAGCAGTGTCGTTGACAGCCTGTGGCGGCAAGAAGACAAGTGAAAATTTGCCGGACTCGAAGATTGAAGTGACCAAAGATACACCGAGCTGGAAGAACGACAAGGCAAAGGCTGACCTTGACTGGTACATTAATTTCGATTGGTTTGCTCAAGTCTGGGGCAATGATGTGTCTTCCAAATATATTACGGAGGATACCGGAGTAAACATCACTTACTTGGGCGGCAGCGACGACAAGCTGAACACGATGATGGCCTCCGGAGATCTGCCGGACATCATTACTATGGATGGAAGCAACCCATTTGTTAAAGATGCCGAAAAATTTGCGATTCCGCTGGATGTGCTGGCCGAGAAGTATGACCCCTATTTCATGGAAAAAGCGGCCAAGCCGGAAACGCTCAAGTTCTTCACCAGGGACGACGGCCATATTTACGGGTATCCTAACTTCTCGAATACGAAATCGGATTATGAGAAAGGCGGCATCTATGCCAATCAGGGATTTCTGGTGCGGAAGGATATTTATGAACAGCTCGGCAAGCCTGATATGACCACGCCGGAAGGATTTATTTCGGCATTGGAAGCTGCGCAGAAGCTGGGCGTGAAGGATGAACTGGGAAAAACGATTATTCCGATCGGGGTGACTCCTTTTACGGGAGATAGCTCTGAGAAGAACGGGGTATTCAATAGAACGCTGGCCGATTTTATCGGAGTCCCTATGTTGACGCAAGACGGCAAATATTATGACCGTTATACAGATGCAGATTTTCAGAAATGGCTTAAAGTGTTCGTCGATGCCCGGCAGAAGGGGCTGGCAGACCGGGACATGACTACGATGACCAAAGATGACAAGGATGCACGGCTAACGAATGGCAGCTACTTCGCCTATTTCGCTGCGGACCTGAACAGTGAGACGGATACGATGACCGTTTGGGCGAATGAGCACCCTGGCAAGGAGTACATTGTCGTTAACGGGCCAACTTCTACGACAGGCAAGAAAACCGCATTGCCGGGCACTTCCATTGAAGGCTGGACACAGACCTTTATTACCAAGGATGCCAAGGATCCGCAAAAGGCGATGGAGCTCCTGACTTATCTGGTTAGTGAGGAGGGCAACAATGTCATGAACTTTGGCCGTGAGGGCGAAACCTACACCATCAAGGACGGAAATCCTGTCTTGAATGCAGATCTGTTGGAGTTCAAGCAGACCGACCCTGCCGGCTTCGAGAAGAAGGTCGGCTTGACCACTCATCTGTGGCTGCAGGATAGTGCTCTGCTTTCTAGGCAAATGGGAATTTCGCAGTTCCCGAAGGCTTTGCAGCAGGCTAAGCAATGGACTCAGGATTACGTGGTGCCGCAATTCGAATTAGCGAGTCTGGATGTATATTTATCTAAAGAATCTTCCAGAAATAAAGAGAAGATCGATCAGAACTGGTCGCAGACGATCGCCAAGATCCTGGATGCCAAATCGGAGAGCGAAGTCGATCAGGCGATGAATGACTTTGTCCAATACCGCAAGGATAATGGCTACGATAAATTGGTGGAAGAAAGAAATAATCAAATCGCAGCCAATAAGAAGAAGCTGGAGTAAGCTTAAGATTACAAGAAGAGGACTCTCCTATCCGAGAGTCCTTTGCTAATAGGCATATTCTTGATATGCAGCCAATTGCGCTGTTTTGTTCAAGGCCGTCTCGTCATAGAAGGCGCAGCGGATCAGCACGTGCTCATGAACAACCCCCGCCGACCAAATTTCAGGTCGTAGGTGGTTGTTATTTTGTTTCTGGTATATCGAGCAGAGTGGCTGGCGAAAGATGGGATAATATATCACCCATACGGTTAGAATAACGGTACTTTAACAAAGGTGAACTACTATAACCAGTATTGGCGATAGGAGGAGGTGAGGATGCAGACACGTTCTACTTCGAATGGCAACATCGAATTTAAAGATCGCACTGCTCTGGTTACTGAGTTAGATCTCAATATAAAGGCTCTCAAAGGAGTATTAGGTGAAGCCGATGACGTTTCGTTTCGCTCGTTTTTGATCGGCGGAACGATCAGGGCCGAACTCGTCAATATTCCTAGCATGTCGAATAGGCAGGAGATCGACAATAACGTCTTGAAGCCTCTCATGCAATCTGGGGATGTATTAAGCAACGATTTGAAATCTGTCAAAATGCGCCTCCTACCCGTCATGTCTGCCGATGAGGCTGCGACTGTTGAGGAATGTGCAGGGCAATTGATCAAAGGATATCCCGCACTCCTTGTTGACGGTTGTACCGGGGCTTTACTTTTAGGACTCGTTCAATGGGACAAGCGCGGTGTAGAAGAGCCTCAGACTGAAACATCGTTGCGGGGGCCGCGCGAAGGCTTCACCGAATCGATCACGACCAATCTCTCGCAGTTACGACGGAGAATCCAGAGTGTGAAGCTGCAAGTAAAATCGCACAGCATTGGCAGCTATACGGGGACTGAAGTCTGCATTGCTTATATTGACGGCTTGGCTAAACCTTCCTTATTACATGAGGTACGAAGTAGGCTCGAGCGTATCGATATTGACAGTGTATTAGAGACTGGGTACATAGAAGAGCTGACAGAAGACAACCCATACTCGCCGTTTCCACAGCACCAATTTACGGAACGAGTTGATGTTGTTACAGCGAGCTTGCTCGAAGGCCGCATCGCTCTCTTGGTCGATGGCACGCCGGATGTGCTTATCGTTCCCGCGACGCTGGCAACGCTTCTGCAGGCTGCAGACGATTATTACAACCGGGCAGTATACTCCAGCTTTTTACGGTTTTTGCGGTACTGGACGCTTTTATTATCC
Organism: Paenibacillus sp. NPDC056933; assembly: GCF_042674385.1. NCBI lineage: Bacteria > Bacillati > Bacillota > Bacilli > Caryophanales > Paenibacillaceae > Paenibacillus > Paenibacillus sp. NPDC056933. Next base: position 1,458,929 of record NZ_JBHUQN010000001.1, read on the forward strand.
ATGATACTTCCGGCAGTGTACGTCGCGATATTAAATTTTCATCATGAAATGGTGCCAGGTAAGTTGTTGGTAAGCATTGCCTCAGCGCGTGAGGAAATCCCGTTCCCGACTTTCGTAGAAGTTATAATGATGCAACTCGCGTTCGAGGTGCTGCGTGAAGCCGGGCTCCGTCTTCCGCGGCAAATCGGTTCAGCTGTTACGATCGTCGGTGCGCTAGTCGTAGGAGAAGCCGCTGTGTCGGCCGGGCTCGTGTCGGCACCAATCGTCATTATTATTGCGTTCACGGGCATTGCGGGGTTTACGGCTCCCCATTATTCTCTGGAGTTCGCCATTCGTCTATTGAGACTGCCACTTATCATACTTGGGGGGACGCTGGGCTTGCTCGGTGTGTCGTTTGGCCTTATCGCCATTGCGACTCATCTGTGTATGCTTCGCTCTTACGGTGTCCCCTTCTTGTCTCCTTTCGCGCCTTTTGTGCCAAATGAAATGAAGGATACCATGATTCGAGCTCCTCGATGGAAAATGTCAAGGCGTCCCGGTTTTACGAGTTTGAAGAACCGCCATCGACTTGCTCGAGGGCAGAAGCCGGGCTCAGACAAAGGAGGTGGGAACTGACGGATTATGGAGAGAAGATTATCAATCATCTGGACGAATGCTTGTAAGAGTGTATTACTCATAATGGCAACAACCGTTTTACTGTTTTCGACGGGCTGCTGGGATCGAAAGGAAGTTAATGATCTGGCGATTGTAAGGACTGCTGGTTTGGACCTAAAGAACAATGGGGAGATTGAATTGTCACTGGAGATTGTGATTCCTAAGGAGGGAGGGGGAAAAACACAACAGGGCATGAGCAACTCTAAAAGTAGCGGTTCGACTTTGACTTGGTCCGCTTCAGGAGCAACTGCGGCGGATGCTGCTTCTGAGCTGCAGATTAAGCTGTCCCGCACTGTTTATTGGGGGCAGCTTGAAATATTGGTCGTCGGAGAGGCGTTGTCTCGCAGCCAGCTTAGGGAACAATTGGATTATCTTGTCCGCGACAGCAATGTTCGTCTGCGGGTTCAGCCATTCGTCTGCAAGGGGACAGCACGCGATTTTCTCGCTTCCGCCCCCCCGCTCGAAAAGACTAAAGCGGATTTTCTAGGTGGTGAATCCGAGCAGCTCTTTCGTAGACCCATAACACTTAATAACCTTGTACAGAATCTCGGAAATATCTCAAATGAGGCATTTTTACCTTACGTCGATACTACGCAAGACGGCGAGGAAAGCGTCCCCTATGTGAAAGGTTATGCTGCCTTTTCTAGTTACCGTATGGCCGGATTGATTCAAGGAGAGTCCTACTCTGGGGCTAAATGGATATTGGAACAAGTGAGCGGCGACGTTGAGACGGTGAAGCTGGAGAGGCCCTCTTCTCCGCTCATTTCACTTGGAGTCCTTTCTTCCAGCACCCGGATCGATCCTAAACTTGTGGGAGAAATACCGCGTATGGACATTGTGATTGAAGCCGAAGTGAGCCTCATGCAAAATACGACTCGCTTTAAAACAACTGATTCGAAATTTATTCGCAATGTCGAAGAGGCGGCGGTCGACAAAATCCGCCAAAAGGCGGAGACAACTATCAAGCAAGCCCAAAAGATGAGGGCTGACATTTTCGGCTTCGGCGAAGAGATCGAACGCCACAATCCACGGAAATGGAAACATATCCAAGACCAATGGGAGCGAATTTATCCTTCGATACAAGCCAACGTGCAGGTTAAGGTGAGAATCCGTCAAATTGGGATGAACAGTGTGCCCGTCGGCAAATCCTGAAAAGAGGTGTGGAGGCAAGTGACTTGGGTGAAGGTGGCGGGAACAACCTTTGCAACCGCCTTGATGGTTTGGGCCGAATGGCGTTGTCTGGGAAACAAGCAAAAAAGAGAGCGGGTGTCGTTGATCGCCGTCACAGGTGTTGCATGGCTCATGGCTGTGCTCGTACTTCTATTTCCCAATATGCCAGGACCGATCGATATGTTTAACAGTATATTTAAGCGGTTGACTTCGGGTTGAAGTGAGGAGCGTTTTCTGATGATAGAGAAAGGTAAGATTTCCGCGGCGCAGCTAGGTCTTCTTTTTTATTCGGTAATGGCCTACGACGGAATCCTGTATATTCCGAAAATAACGGGAAAGGAAGCCGGGCACGATTTGTGGTTATCACCGATTTGGGCTCATCTGCTCGGTTTGCTATTTGTACTAGCGATGCTCCGGCTCAGCAGCATGTTTCCGAAGGAAACCATAATCCAGTATAGCGAGCGGCTGCTTGGAAATTGGCCGGGCAAAGCCGTGGGGCTTGTAGTCATACTATACGGTATTAATCTGACGTCTGTTGTATTGAGAGAATTTGGCGACTTTATTTCGGCCGTCTTTTTACGAAAAACACCACCTTTTATCGCCATTGGGGGGATTGTCTTACTTGTAACCTACGCCGTTAGAGGAGGTCTGGAGGTTTTAGGACGGCTAGCACAACTGTTCCTGCCGCTAACTTTCTTGGTGTTCGGACTGCTGATCATCTTGTCAATTCCGGAATGGGAAGTAAATAATATCTTGCCAATTATGGGCAACGGGATCGTTCCTTCCCTTAAGGGGGCCATTACTCCTTTGAGTTGGTTCGCCGGATATATAATGCTCGGACTTTATTTTCCGTTCGTATCGAACCAGAGAAAAACGACAGCGTATGCCATATTAACCTGGTTTGGGATTATGGTTACATTGTCTGTCTCTGGACTCATATCCATTTTTCTCTTTGGCAAGCATGTCAGCACATTGAATTATCCATTTATTGAGGTCGTTCGATATATAGGGTTCGGTAAATTTATCCAGCATGTCGACGCTCTACTGCTGATCGTTTGGCTCCCCGGCACGTTCATTCAGTTAACCTCCTATCTGTACACGGCATCGTTGGGGGCGAGTCAGTTGCTTGGACTCACACAATATCGCCAGCTTGTGTTACCAATAGGCTTGATTACACTGGTGATGAGTATGTGGCGAACTTCCGGCATTGACAAATTCGAAACATATTTGGGAACAAGCCAAGTAATATTTGATTTCTTCTACATCGCTCTTGGCCTTCTCCTTTTCATCACGGCATGGATTCGAAAGCGTGTAAAGCGGCCGTAGTGAACGATTGTTGATTTGTCAGCGCATGATTGGAGCCGCCTCTAATGTCTCGGAAGATTTGAGACAAGCGATTGGAATCGGCAATGACACTCCCTCCGCTCTCTGCCATTAGCAGGTCTACGGCTTCCCAGCACAACATGGCTGCATAGGTCATATCCGTCTGAAGCTGTGCAATTTCCTTTAAACTGAATTGTTCTGCATTTTGCACGTGACGCTCCAAATTGCCAATCGTTCGACTGATATGAAGATGAGCGGACTCGACCTTCATAGTCGCAAGTCCTACTTTACTCTGAATATGGCCAACAGCCGCTTGAGAAGTATGGATGGTCATTGTAATTCCCTTTTGAGGCGCTTTTTCAACAAAATACTCGACAGCCCCTCTGGCAAGTCCGAGAATCGCGCTGATGCCAGTTGTTATGCTGGTGATTAGCTGTACATAAGGCCTATATCTATCACGCCCATTTAATTCTACAGGCAAAGAACCCACTTGTTTCATGTCCTGGGTGACGACATAATTTTCTGGAATAACGCCATTTATTATTTTTAAACTATTACTTGCGGACCCTTTTAAACTCATCGTATACCAATCGTCTACAATTGTGACTTCACTCATTGGGACAACGGCCAACATCATTCCCAAATTCTTGCTTTGTTGTATGGACTCTCTGTCGTTCAATTTTAACAAAGCATGGGTTGCATGTTTAGAACCCGAACCGAAACCCCAAAATCCTTCCTCTACCAAATAACCTCCGTCTATTTGTTTCACTACCGCTTTGCGTGCTTGCAAGACAGAACAAAAACGCACTTCCTCTTCCTGGTTGAAGATTGAACCTAGTAACTTCGTTTTTAATACCTGAACTTTGGGTATCTGGTGGGGCCCAGAGGGTTTTACTACTAAGCTCCAACAGTTTGAAACTACCGTTATGCTAATCGACTAAACTGAAAGATCAAAGGCATTCCGAGACTTCAAAATGAAGTCAGGAATGTCTTTTTGTGAACGTACTAATATGACAGGATATCAAATAAGGTTATCTTTAACACTTTTCTATCTAACACCATTCATGACAGCGATCAGCCAGTGACTGTAACTCATTAAACATTACGCCGGCATGGTAGCCGTCGCACACGGCGTGGTGTAATTGGACGGATAAGGGAAGCCATATTTTATTGTCCTGCTGTACATATCTTCCCATAGTGAAAATGGGTAACAAATAGGCACCCTCATTGTAAATATTCAGATTAAATCCCGTAAAGTTCACCCAGGGAATACTGGAAACAGGGAAGGTATTCGGTGGTTCATTGGATTTGGCGACATATTCACATGATCACTACCGTGGTCAACACACACAGGGAATTTCGCACCTGTTTGGATGCCGGAGGCATTAGCATGAAAAAACCTTTTTCAACCTGTTCCTTTACTGTATAATTATGGATGCGACTAAACGAAAAATGGAGAGGTGGATCCAATGCGGAAACCGATAGATGAACCGTTATTTTATTCGTATCCTGGAATGGTGGCGGTGGTCACATCCCGTCATGAGGGGGTGCAAAATGTAATGGCCTCAGGCTGGCATACCTATATTGGCTCGTCTCCCGGGATATACGGCATATCGCTGCGAAAGGAAACGTATTCTTACCATTTGATAGAGCAGAGTAGGGCATTTGGGGTCCATTTTCTACCGGGTCATCGATCCGAGTGGATACAGGCAGCAGGTACATTCAGTGGAAGAGATACGGATAAATTTTCAAAGTTCGGCATTATATATGAGGATGGGATCAAGGTAGATGTACCCATACTGACCGATGCTTACTTTGCTTATGAGTGCAAGGTGATCGATATCACAACGTACGGAGATCATGAATGGATCGCGGGCGAAGTGATGCAGCGGTATCAGGACCCGGAGTACTTTCTGGACAATGGGATGGTGAACTTGGATAAACTGCAAATTCCCATGTACGTGGGACGCTCCTCTTATCGGATACTCGATGGCAGTTCAGAAGAGAAAATTCATCCATTTTACCTCTAGAGTCCTAGGCACCAAGAAGCAATTATGAGCAAAACTTTCAATCCCACAAGAGATAGGTTTATAATGGTTATTGGCTGCGGAGCAAGTCGGCAGCCTTTTGCTATTGGTTCACGCACACATTTCTGATCCAAAGAGTTCTGCTTATAAAACAAAATCAGGCTAGGTAATATTAGCCATTCCATGAAAAATGCTGTATTTCACGACCAAATTAGAGTATGATTTTACAGCTGTATATGCTTGGCAGGAAAGGTTACATCGGTTCATGTGATTGTAACTATTATTGTAATTTGTGAAGATTCTTTCGGGCGTATAATGCTAAACGGGAGATCTAGAAAATATAAAGAACATCGTAAACAACAATATGTTTTAGAAATACGTCTTCTTTATGTTGTAAATGAATGATGGAAGGTGCAATACGTATGTCAATGACAACCAGAACCACAAGGAGTTATCAAGCGCCCCGGACACCAATGATGTCTACTTACCGTAACAAGGAGGGGCATGCATGTCACAATCATTGAAAAGCAAGCGGCATATGAACGGACTGGATGGCTTGCGAGCCATCGCTGTGCTTGCAGTAATAGGGTATCATTTGAATTTAAGTTTTATCCCGGGCGGTCTGCTCGGTGTAGGCATTTTCTTTGTTCTCTCAGGTTATTTGATCACAGACATCCTTTTGACACAATGGCAGGAGCAAGGCCGGATATCGCTGGGTGATTTCTGGATTCGAAGAGTTAGGCGCCTGTTACCCGGGATGCTCACCATGACTGCAGCGGTAATGATCTGGCTGTTATGCACGGACCCTTCCCGGCTCGCTGCCCTGCGCGGTGACATTGTCTCGGGCGTATTATACATAAGTAATTGGTGGTACATCTTTCATCACGTTTCCTATTTCGAAAGTTTCGGCCCGCCTTCACCCTACGGACATTTCTGGTCGCTGGCGGTGGAAGAACAATTCTATATCGTATGGCCTCTTCTACTGGTTGCGGCGATTCTCTTGTTCAAAAGAAAGGGATGGCTGGTCGTTTTTATTGTCGTGGCAGCCGAATTGTCAGCAGGTGCAATGGCCATCATGTATAATCCGGATCTGGACCCGAGCCGTGTTTATTATGGAACAGACACAAGAGCATTTGCTCTCCTGGCAGGTGCTGCACTGGCCGTGGTATGGCCGAGTCGCAAGCTGTCGTCGTCCCTTGCCAGCATCCATCGGAACGTTCTGGACCTATCAGGGGTAGCTGCGCTGGCTCTGTTAATCTATATGATGCTGAATAGCAGTGAGTATGATCCTTCATTATATCAAGGAGGAATGGTGCTTCAGGCGATAGCGACGACAATGCTCGTAGCTGTATTGGCTCATCCTTCATCCTTTCTTGCGCGATTCATTGGCGCTAAGCCAATGCGCTGGATCGGGGAACGGTCTTATGGACTATACTTGTGGCACTATCCTGTCATTATTCTAACAAGTCCAGCGGTAGACACCGGCGGAGCACATCCTGTTCGAATGGTTTTGCAGGTTGCAGCAACGGTTGCGCTTGCCTCCTTGTCACTTAGATATATTGAAAATCCAATTCGTTATAACGGATTCCGTGCTTCCTGGTCCCGTTTATGGGGAAGAGGAAAAGCAACGGGTATCCGTAATGTATGGTGGAAGCGCGCCGGATTACTGATGAGCATTCTGCTGATGTCATTTACCGTGTCACAGATGATGATCACTTCTGCGGCGAACTCCGATTCCCATTCGGTATCGATGTCTACCGCCCTGAATGGAGACCATTCCGTTGTGGAGGAAAGAGGGCAGGATGTTCTCCCGGCAGCAGTGAATACGCCGGTTTCCCGCAACAAACCTGAACCGCAGAAAGACGATATACCTGTGGAGAATGCTGGAGACTCATCAGGCAAAGGGGAGCAGCAACCAACGAAGCCCGATAAAACTCCAGAGCCAGAAGAACCGAAATCAGGCGAGGAGAAAGGGACCGCCCCTGACGATTCGAACAACACAGTGGGTCAAGTCAAAGGTAACAACGATCAACGTGATCCAACTGATAATTCGGATGGGAGCGGTAACCAACAACCCGAAGATCCTGTCAATACGTCTGAATCGTCCAAAGACGAAGGGGAAACAGCCCCTCCAGCCAAAGATGGCAAGGTTCATTATACAGTCATTGGAGACTCGGTTATTCTGGACGCGAAACCTTATCTCGAACAAAATATATCGGGAGTTTATGTGGACGGTCACATCGGACGTCAGATGTGGGAGGCTGCCGATGTTCTGAATGGCCTGGAGAGAAACAACCAATTGGGCAGCAGGGTTGTACTGGAGCTGGGAACGAATGGTTCATTTAATTCGAAAAGCCTGAATTCCGTACTGGATAATTTACAGGATGAAAAACACGTGTATCTGGTTACCGTACGGGTACCTCGTCCGTGGGAAAGAGCAGTCAATAAAGCGTTGAATGAAGCATCTTCCGACTACAGTAACGTTTCACTGATTGATTGGCACAGTGCAAGCGAGGGACATGACGAATATTTTGAAAAAGATGGTGTACATCTAACCACGGAAGGTTCGGAAGCTTTTGCAGCACTCGTGAAAGAAAGTTTGAAATAATTCAGCACTTATCTATTCATTTATCGGGGAGCTCTCATCGTGAGGGCTCTTTTTATATGGAAGTAAAGATGGCTTAATCAACTAAGGTATCCGATATTTTTCACCCCTGCATCCGTGGATCGTCACCTTACAGAATGTTAGCGTTACCATTTACAATAAGTGTAATCAAATCACCAAGGGGGATTCAAGTGATGTTGAAAAAATGGCTTTCAGGAATAATGGCTATGGCGTTGTTTTCCATCGTTCTGGCTGGTTGCGGCGGCGGTGACAGCTCAGAAGGTAGCGGCAGCAAGGATAAAGTAACCGTCACACTCTGGCACAATTGGACCGGGCAGGATGCCAAAGCGGTAGCGATGCGTAAAATTATTGATGACTTCCGTGCGTCACATCCGGATATCGAGGTAGTGGATGAAGGTCTGCCTACAGATGGCCTCAAAACCAGACTTCGGACCGTGGCGGCGGCTAATGAAATGCCGGATTTGTTTGTTATGTGGCCGGATGCGATGACCAAGGAATTTGTAAAAGGGGATCTGCTGCAGCCGATCAATGCCGAGTTGGACGCAAAGCCGGAGTGGAAGGACAATTTTATACCTAACGCGCTGGACGGATATACCGTGGACGGGAATATCTACTCTGTGCCGATGAATCTGGCACCAAGTTCCTTCATCTATTACAACGAGGGGCTGTTCAAACAGTATAACGTGAAAGTGCCTGAGACATGGGCCGAGCTGGAACAGGCGATTGCTACGTTCAATGAAAACAAGGTCATACCAATGGCGCTGGGCAACAAGGCGAATTGGGTAGCTCAATCGACCATCTTCAGTACGCTGGCTGATCGGATTACGGGTACAGACTGGTTTCTGAAAGCAGCGACACAGGATGGCGCGAGCTTCACCGATCCGCAGTTTGTTGAAGCGCTGAACAAAATGCAGGAACTTGGCAACAGTAAGGCATTCCAGGACGGATTCAACAGTATCGACGAGACTCAAATGATGCAGCTGTACTTCCAGGGCAAAGCGGCCATGGTCATGAACGGTGGGTGGGCGCTGGCGAACCTGGTGAATAACGCACCTGAAGATGTGTTGAAAAACACGCACATTACAATTCTTCCCCCACTGGATGGAGGTCAGGGTGAGCCGAGAACAACATCCGGTGTTGTAGGAACCGGGCTGGGTGTGAGCAAAAAGCTGGAAGGCGCCCAAAAGGATGCAGCCATGGAACTGTTCTACGCCTTGGCAGGACCTGATGGTCAGAAGGCCACACTGGACAGCAGTACGCTGGTCAGTTACAAGATCGATCTGGACAAATCCAAGGCACATCCATTGTTCGTTGAATTGTACGATCTGATGCAGGAAGTGAAAATTAATCCGGTTTACGATTCCAAGCTGGGATCGGCAACGGTTGAAGTCATTAATAACGGATTGCAGGAGCTGCTCATGGGCGGGAAAGCCGAAGATATTGCGGCTAAAATTCAGGCTGCTCAGGCGAATGCGGTTGGTAATGAATAATCGATAGATAGGTCATGGATTGAATCATGAAAGTAAGTAGACCAATGACTATGATCGATGAGGATTGGTCTGTTTGTGCCCCTTCCCGGCAGGGGAGGGGTTTTCATTTACAAGGATGGAGTGCACAGGTTGGAAAGGCATATATGAAGGGAAGTGAGCGAAATGAACGCACTGCGCAGTCGGCGTTTTATTATGCTGGGGCTTGCTCCGGCAGTCATTATTTATGCGTTGTTTGTATTTGTGCCAGTTGTGTGGTCAGCGTATTATGGCTTCTTCAACTGGTCCGGTATCGGAGAATCGAAATATATTGGTCTGGATAACTATGTGGAAATATGGCATGATCCCGTATTTTGGCGGGCACTGAAAAATAACGTTATTTTTGTTCTGGCGTCGGTATTTGGACAAATTCCGTTGGCGCTGATGCTCGCGGTCATTTTACACAAAAGCAATCCATTACAGCGCTTCCTGCGCTCAGCCGTATTTCTGCCGATGGTATTGTCCACGGTCGTCATTGGCATGATCTGGCAATATATCTATCATCCGCAGATCGGGATACTGAACTTCCTGCTGGACGCACTCGGGCTGGAGAGTTGGAAGCTGCAATGGCTGTCCGATGACAAAATCGCGATTTTCTCGCTGGTGCCGCCGCTGCTCTGGAGCTTTGTCGGCTTGTATCTGATTATCTTCATCTCGGCACTGCAAAACATTCCAGGCGAGATTCATGATGCCGCCAAGATTGACGGTGCATCGGGACTTCGCAAGCTGGTATCCATTTCTTTGCCCATGATTTGGGGAACGGTTCAGGTGGCAATCATTCTGTGCATCTCGGGCAGTCTGAAGTCCTTCGACCTGGTGTACATCATGACCAAAGGTGGACCGGCTCATGCAACGGAGCTGCTTGCTACGTATATGTATAATTCAACCTTTACAACGTACCGTTATGGCTTCGGTAGTGCCATCTCAACGACCATCGTGCTGATTTCCCTGCTGCTTATTGGAACAAGCCAGTGGGTAACCAGTCGCAAACGAAAAGAGAACTAAAGGAGAGGGGGAACTTTAATGAATGTGACACCGGTATCAATGCCATCGCCTGGACGTACGACAGGTTACTCGGCTCACCGCTTGCGCAGCGGAATTGTTTGGACGCTGCTGACGGTCTATGGTATTTTAACATTGTATCCGTTTTACTGGCTCGTGATCAGTGCGTTCAAGACGAATGAAGATTTCTACAGCAGGCCCTTTGGTCTCCCGGAGAAATGGAACTTCGAGAACTTCAGCAATGCTTGGGAAAGTTCCAAGTTGGGCACGGCATTTGGCAATTCACTGATTGTGTCCGTTGGTTCACTTATTTTGACGCTGTTTATTGCAGCACTTTCTTCATTTATATTGGCACGCTTCCAATTTCGCTGGAAAGGGCTGATCATGACCTTTTTTGTTGTGGGCATGCTGATTCCCATTCATAGTACGCTCGTTCCATTGTTCATTCTGATGAAACAGATGTCCCTGCTAAATACGTATTGGGCGCTGATCCTGCCGTATACGGCGTTTGCATTGCCAACCGCAATTTTTGTGCTTACTGCCTATTTGACAAGTGTACCGCGCGACATTGAAGAGGCTGCATTTATCGATGGAACAGGTCTTTGGGGATTGTTCACCCGCATCATGCTTCCGATGTCTGTTCCTGCCTTGTCAACGGTCACGATTCTGAGTTTCCTGCATGCGTGGAATGACTTTTCATTTGCACTCGTGTTTATTAACAAAACCGGATTGAAAACGTTACCGCTGGCTATTGCGAATTTTGCTGACGGTTATCAGACGGATTACGGATTGACGCTTGCTGCCATGACGCTGTCGGTGATTCCGACCATTATTCTGTACCTTGTATTCCAGGAACAGGTCATGAAAGGCATGACAGCAGGAGCTGTCAAAGGTTAAACGAACGCGCATCCAGAGGAGGGAAAAGGTTTGGGACGCTGGCTCACATCTTCGTTGCAGAGGAAGCTCTCGGTTGTTGTGACGGCTTCCATGATTGTGCCGCTGCTGGTGCTGGGTCTGTTCGCCTTCCTGATCTCTTCCCGCATCACAGAACAAAAAACCAAGCTGTCCGGCATGGATACGCTAAAGCAAGTAGAAGCGAATCTTCGTTACATGCTTCAGGACGCAGAGAACCTGTCGATTTTCCTGATCGGGGAACGGGATATCCAGCAGTATCTGAGCCGTAATGAGGACCATGAGCTGGACCGTGTCGATATCCTGGGTAGGATGACCAATCTGGCTGCCTCCAAAAAATATATTGCCAACATTGCAATCTATCCGGACCGTTTCGATGCAACACTGACTACGGCTACATGGTATGAATCATCCAATGTAGCTTATCCTCCTGCTCCACATGGAGATGCGGTCAAAGCGTGGACAGGTGTCTATCCGGTTCAGAATTATGCGGGTATCCAAAATGTAATCACATTGGTTCGTCCCATTCGCAGTATCCATGACTATCGGCCGATTGGATGGCTGGCGATCAGCCTGGATGAAAAGGCGATCTCCAAAGACTGGGCCGCGCTGGGGCTGGGTAGGGGAGAAGGGCGGCTTGAGCTGATTGGACCAACTGGAGAGATTTTGTCTTCCATGGATAAATCCCGTCTTGGAAAGTCACTGGATCAGATTGAACCGGGTGTACAGACGCTGATTCAGCAAGGGGGTAGCGGAACGACCACATATGGCAGCGGAGAGGATAAACGTACTTTGCTCTATTACCCGGAACAGCTGACAGGGTGGACGTTAACCGGAACAGTACCTTATGACCAATACAAGTCGGAAAATGGCTATATCCTTATTCTCACTGCGATTGCTGTTACCATGTCTGCTGCGATCAGTGCCGGGCTTGTCTGGTTTACCGTACGCCGTGTGACAAGACCGCTCCGGGTACTGACCCGACATCTGTCCCGGATCGATCCGGATCGGCCGCTGCCTTTGTTCCGGGCCGAAAGTGATGATGAGATTGGACGGCTAGGAGAGAGTTATAATCTGCTCGGCGCACATATCGAAAGCCTGAAGGAAGAGGTTATACGCGGGGAGGCTCGCAAGAAGGAAGCTGATCTTAGAGCCCTACAGGCGCAGATCAATCCTCATTTCCTGTATAACACCCTTTCGTCCATCCATTGGATTGCCTTGATGTCGGAAGAGAAAAAAATTGCAGATATGGTCGAGGGATTGAGTGATTTCCTGCGTATCAGTTTGAATCAGGGTAAGGAATACTGCCCAGTAGGACAAGAGATTGCCCATATTCGTCACTATGTCCGCGTGCAATCCATCCGTTTTCCCGACAAGTTCGCTGTGCATTATATTGTTGATCCGGCACTTGAACAGCGGATGATGCTGAAATTGCTGCTCCAACCGCTTGTAGAGAATGCGATGATTCATGGCATTCAACCGAAAGAAGGCATGGGAACGATTACGATTATGATCCGCCAGGACGAGGAACGGCTGAATGTGCTGGTGCTGGATGACGGTGCGGGCATGGAGGCGGACAGGCTGGATCAGATTAGACATAGTCTTGTGCCATCAGATGAGCAAGAGCAGCATCATTCAAACAACCTTTGGACGGAAAAAGAGCCAATGCAGCAAGTTTCTCAAGGTGGTTACGGACTCCGCAATGTGAACGAGAGACTACTGCTTCATTATGGAGCTGAGGCACAGCTTGAAGTGGACAGCCGGGTCGGTGGTGGAACCCGGATTTCATTTTCCATTCCAATCCTGGAGGAATCGCCATGAGATTACTGATTGTTGACGATGAAGTGATTATCCGCACAGGGCTCGCCAGTGTAATCGCCTGGCATGAACTGGGGATCGAGATTCTCCCGCCAGCAGCCTCGGCAGAAGAGGCGTTAACACGCATGGCTGATGAGAGGCCGCATATTCTTATGACGGATATTCGGATGACGGGCAGGACGGGGCTTGAACTGGCAGAGGAAGGGCTGAAGTTACTACCGGAACTAGAGGTTATTATTTTATCGGGATACGATGACTTCTCTTACGCTCAGCAGGCAATTCGGCAAGGTGTGACGGATTACCTGCTCAAGACGAGCAAGCCGGAGGAAATTATCAAGACAGTGCTCCAGGCCAAACAACGGATTACCGAACGATGGGCTGAAAAATCAAGAGAAGGACAGCTGCTTCGTGAGAACAGACAGCGTCTGTTCACTGAATGGATCATTAATGGAGACGTTGAATCCGGCCCATGTCCTGTATTTCTCCAACAGGGAATGAATGTACAATCGGATTGTTATTCTGGCAAAGAGCAGATACAGAGACAAGTTCTGATCTTGAAAGCGGCAGGCTGGAGTCGTTCATCGGCTGCATTACTCAACTTTGCCGTGCAAAATATGCTGGAAGATGTTCTGCCAGGTGCAATTGCTCACGTGCAGAAGAACCGAATCATCTGTGTAGTACAGTTACCGCTGAACAAGCAGGAATTCCAATTTACGCTGGGCATTGCATTAAACCGGATTGAGCAGCTGTTGAAATGTACACTGCGTGCAGCAGCAGGTTTACCCTGCTGGGAGATCGATCATCTGCATGAGAGCTACCGGACAGCTTCAATGGCGTACCGTTACCATGGGTTGCTCGAAGACAGGATATGGAAATATGAAGACGTCATGCACCGTAAAGGCGGCAAAACGGTTCTTCATCATGAGGAAGAAACCACCTTGGGGACCATATTACTGGATAACGACTCGATTATGCTCACCACATGGATACAAGAACTGATAGCTGAGCTGATGCTGGACCCGGAAGTTACACCAGAGTCCTTCGATGCCTGTTTGCATTCCGTGGTGAATGCTGGACAGCGTTGGCTGATTCGTACGATGCGTGCCATCGGTAGAGAAGATCTGGAACGGTTCGAACCGTGGATGCCAGACCCGGATGCAGTGGCTGGTGAGCTTCGGGACCTGCTATTTCATCATTTATATGGTCTGATGTATGCATACCATAGTCAAATGGGGCAGGGGCGGACTACGCATGTACAGAAGGCGATTGCTTATATGGAATCCGGCTTGGCACAGGATATTAGCCTGCAACATGTCGCAGGCCAGGTTCATCTGCATCCGGGACATCTCAGTGAGCTGTTTAAGAAAGAAACAGGTGTCACTTTTGGTGATTTTGTAACAGAGATGCGAATTCGGCGGGCGATGGACATGTTAGTGGTATCACCCGCGAAAGTAAGTGAAGTCGCTGCCATCAGCGGTTATGAGGACGTTAAGTATTTTAGCAGACTGTTCAAAAAACACACAGGCAAGACTCCGAGTGAATACCGTGAGGAGGCATTGTCGTACAAGCCTTCCTGAAGTTAAACGTGAACAAAATACGAATGAAGTCATGTTGTTATGCAAACGTTTTCGTTAACTAAAGGATCTGGGGAGCGAGGCAAAGGATGAAGATGAATAGTTCAAATCAGGAATTATCAGGACAGTGGAAGATTCAACATTTCGAGGTAGGAGAGAAGCGGGCCATGGATGTTGCAGCGGCTGCGCTGGATGATCGATTCTGGATCGGAGCAGAGGTGCCAGGGGATGTGCACTCCGCGCTGGTGGAACGCTGCATTATTGATCCGCCCTACTACGGGCACAACGATGCCAAGAGCCGTTGGATCGAACAGAAGGAATGGTGGTATCGCACCAGTTTCAATCTGGTGAAGGCTGGGGAGACGGAGGAGTCCTTCGAGTTGGTCTTCGACGGGCTGGATACGTTCGCCACCGTTTATGTAAACGGGCATGAAGTTGGGAAAACGGCCAATATGCTCATGTCCCACAATTTTGATGTCACGACACTCGTTCGTCATGGCTGGAATGTTATTGCTGTGAAGTTTGATCCCCTTTATCTGCATCACCAGGACAAGGAGACGTTCGATTGGTCTTCGTATACGAAGGAGCGGCCATGGTTGCGCAAAGCAGCGATGAATTTTGGCTGGGACTGGGGTCCGCGGATGGTTACCGTAGGAATCTGGGGCGGGGTTCGGCTGGAGAGACGAACGATCGCGAAACTGGAAAACGTATTTGCCCGTACTGAATCAGCCAGCAAACAGCAGGCGGTTGTCCATGTCACTGCTGACGTGAAGTCCGTATTGTCTTTCCGCAGCAGACAGAAGCGTGAAAAAGCTGTAGCGATGTCATGTGATATACGGTTACTGGATGCGGCTGGACAGGAAGTAGCACGGACTGCCGATGTTGTTGTGAAAGATGGTCTCGCAGATACAACACTGGAACTGGATTCACCGCAATTATGGTGGACGCATGACCTGGGTGAACCTTACTTGTACAGGCTGGAAGTTGCGTTATTTGCAGATGGGGTGGAAGTAGACCGCTACAAGGAGCCCTTTGGGGTACGCACCATTGAGCTGGCCCTTCATAATGAACAGGGTGAGGATGCCTTTACGTTTATCCTGAACGGAGTTCGTGTATATGCCAAAGGAGCTAACTGGATTCCGGCCGACCATTTGATTGGTGCAATCCCTGCCTCCCGGTATCGTGAACTTGTCGAGTTGGCCGTGGAAGGACATATGAATATGCTGCGTGTCTGGGCAGGAGGCATATATGAGAAGGATGTCTTCTACGATGAATGTGATCGGCAAGGCGTACTGGTATGGCAGGACTTTGCTTTTGCCAACGCCTTATTCCCGGACTTCAATCGTGACTTCATGAACAATGTACGGGATGAAGTTGAAAATAATGTCCTGCGCCTGCGCAACCGTGCTTCGCTTGCACTCTGGTGTGGCAATAACGAAATTGACTGGCTCTATGACATGAAGTCTGCCAGTGGAGATATCACCAGCCCCTTCTATGGGGAATTGATCTACCATGATCTGATCCCGGAAGTGTTGGAGCGTCTGGATTCGTCGCGTCCATACTGGCCGTCTTCACCGTTCGGAGACAGCAACGGCAATGATGCCAACGACCCGGATGTAGGTGACCGGCATAACTGGCAGGTATGGCATGGTTCGGTCTATCCGCGAAAACACGGCGAGCAGCCACTGCTGGATTACAGTATTCAAGGTGTGACATTCAAAAATTACAAAAAGGACAATGCCCTGTTTAGCAGTGAATTCGGCATGCATGCCTCGGCCAACCGGTACACGTTGGAGAAAAATATGCCCGCAGGACAGTTCTATTGGGGAAGCCCCGAAATGGCCTATCGGAATAAGGATACCAATCATCAGAAAGGCATTCTCCTGATGGAAGGATATACGGGTATTCCACAAAATATTGAAGAGTATATGAATTTTTCCATGCTGACACAGGCGGAAGGATTACGATATGGCATTGAGCATTTCCGGCGGATCAATCATCGCAATAGTGGAGCACTCGTGTGGCAGCTCAATGACAGCTGGCCGGGCACAAGTTGGTCCATGATTGACTATGAGCTGCTGCCGAAAGCCTCTTTTTATTACGGGAAAATATTCTTCCATCCCATTCTGTTGTCGTTGGAACATGAACCGGGTGAACCGCTTAGACTATGGGTTGTGAATGATACACGGGTGAATCTGAACGGGGAGCTTCAACTCAATGTCTATGAACTGAATGGGGAGAAAGTGTATTCCAGTTCGCATCATGTGGAGACAGGTGCACAATCCTCCGCTCGTATTGCAGAGCTGAGCGAAGCGGAAGTATTGGGAGGCAGACCAGCAGAAGAAGTGATGGTTGAATTGGTAGCTGAAGGTTTCACAGCACCACTCAATCGATATTTCTTACGTGATCCGAAGGATGTTAAGCTGCCTCAATCCCAGCTCAGTGTGCACGTGAACGAAGAAGAGCAGTCCGTATCGGTTACCGCCATTGGAGCAATTGCCAGGTTGGTGAAGCTCGAACTGCCCTATGGACGC
Source organism: Paenibacillus sp. NPDC056933 (assembly GCF_042674385.1). Taxonomy (NCBI): domain Bacteria; kingdom Bacillati; phylum Bacillota; class Bacilli; order Caryophanales; family Paenibacillaceae; genus Paenibacillus; species Paenibacillus sp. NPDC056933. The sequence continues at coordinate 1,476,095 of NZ_JBHUQN010000001.1, forward strand.
GTTCGTTTCAGTGATAATTATTTCGATCTGCTCCCTGGGGAGAGCCGTACGGTACGGCTGTGTCATCCCGACAAGCTGTCTTTACCCATGACAGAGTTGCGGGTAAGTGCCATGAATGGTAGTGAAAGCTGATTCTGTTTCTGTTTCGTATTGGTTATCCCTCAATAAAAAGAAAACAGCCGATTGTTCCCAATAGGGAGTCATCGGCTGTTTGTTGGTAAACGCTGTACGTGAATACAAGCTCCGTTATTGAAAAGATTCGTACCGCTGCTGAAATGAAGACTCCATTTCGAGTTGTCGGGCCAACTGTTGTTTCACTTTTTCTCCACGGATGGCTTGCAGCTTCTGCAACCGTTCTGTGGACTTGAATTGGTCAACTGACATGGCAATAAGCAACTCGGAGAGCACATCAGCATCTTCCAGTGCTGCGTTTAGTCCAAATGCGCCCGTCGGAGTCATCGTATGTGCAGCATCGCCGATTAATACTACATTGTCCTGCGCCCACGATTCGGCGAAACTGCTCTCTACGGATAACAAAACAAAATCACTCCAGGTCCGGATATGTTCGGCAACCGAATCAGCGAGACAGGGGAAGGCTGCCACAAGTTTCTGCACAAACGGAGCGAAAGGCTGTTCGCGCAACTTGGTGAAGGCCCCTTGCGGTATGTTCCATCCAATCTGCACATATCCTCCGAATTGGGAGAATAACGCCAGCTGCTGACCATCCATGCTGGCCATTCGAACCGCGGGTTCCCAGCCTGCTGGAGCAGGAATTCGAGCCCATAACAGGTCGTACCCATGTTTACGGATATCGGAGGTTAGACCCGCTTGTCTGCGTACAGCTGAATATCTGCCATCTGCACCAACAATAACAGCTGCTTCAATGGAAGCAGGCCTTCCTTCCTGCCGAATGTTGATGCCAACCGTCTTGTCTGTTTTATCGCGCAACAATCCAGTCATAACGGTATTGAAAAGAATATGTTCGTTCTCCAGTGTCTGCGATTGTGACACAATGGCTTCCAGCAGATGATCCTGCGGTACATGAATGCCTACATGCGATTGCTGCTCATCTGGGGTAATCGTGTGGATAATCTGACCATTCTCCCAGTACTGAATTTGCTCCAGAGGCAGAACACCTCGCTTCGCAACCAAAGAATATAATCCGTACTTCTTCAATAAATCCTCACCATCCTGATTAAGAACTTCCCCGCGAAATGACTTGAGCAGATGCGGCTGGCGCTCGATCAGAATGGTCGATATTCCCTGCCGGTTCAGCAGAAATGAGAGCAGCGCTCCACCTGGCCCGGCTCCCACAATACAAACGTCAGTTTTCAAATGTGTGTTCTGATTCATGTGTAAAATTCCCTTGCAATATAATGGATTCGAAATCATATTACTTTATAATAACAAATTTATAAAAATCATTAAGTAACTAAAAGTAACTTTAATGACATACGTTATTATAAACAAACGAATTAACATATTGCAATAGATGGTTTTAAATCCTCCACTTAGAGAAAGTTCAAGCCTGCATATCCTCTTCTTTTGCAGAATGAGCGCAGGCTTGATATAAAGTGTGTTTTTGTCAAAAAGAATCGTTTGAATTCTAAGTGATCAGTCGGTTGGTTATACGGGCCACGCGCTCTCCCAGAGCTTTACCCAGGGCAGCACCCTGCTCACTCAGCAGATCATCACTATCAACAGGACAAGTCACACCAACACCATAATAGGAGCCATATAAAGCATTATCTGCAAGGTTACCGGGCAATCCAGTGATAATCATGCCCTGATGAAGCATGGGTGTCAGCAAATGAATCAGAGTTGATTCCAGTCCACCATGCTCTGTGGCGATGGTGCAGAATACTGCACCAACTTTGTCTACCAGCTTGCCTTCCGCCCAAAGGTAGCCTAATTTGTCGATCCACTTTTTCAAACCAGAGCTGATGGATCCAAAATGACCCGGACAACCCCAGATAATGGCGTCCATCTCCACCAGCTTGTAAATGTCGGCTTCTTCTGTGGAATGCAGATGAATGGTTGCGCCGTGTACACTGGCAGCGCCTGCCGCAATCGACTCGGCAAGTGCGCGGGTATGTCCGCCCTCACTATCGAAAACAATATAGATGTTCACTGCTTGATCCCTCCCTGAGTGGTTATCTGTTCATGCTATTAGATAGCTTGTCACATGAAACCCTAAAATAAGCATGAGCTTTACAGACAAGTAAAGGGTTTTGGGTAACAAGCGCATTTTTCACAAACAAAATAGTGCAAATATGTTACAATATAAGGTAGGTTATGACCAAAGGCAGGAGGAACGTTTATGAGCCCGGATACGGAGCGAAACTCTCAATTGGCAAATGTCGATCAATTGTTGGAGGCCTTCTTTAGATATAAAAATAAAGTATTGGATCAGCAGCAGAAGAATGAAACAAACTGCAAACTGAATCCGACGAAAAGTCATATATTGGGCATGATTTTACGTGAAGAACGGTGTATGGCTGTTGATGTGGCAAGACAACTCAGTTTATCTTCAGGAGCAACCACGATTGTGCTTAATCAACTGGAGAGCGAAGGGTTGATCCAGCGGGTGCGCAGTGAAGAGGATCGAAGAATTGTATGGCTGTCCTTAACGGAAGATGGGGAGAAGCTTGCAAAAACATTGATTAACAATCGCGGTCGGATGACGTGGGAGCTGTTGCAGGCGCTTACGGAGGAAGAACAGCTTCAGATGTTTGGCATGCTCAAAAAGATTGAGTTGAAGCTGCTGGAAAAAATGAAAGCATTGGAGCAAACACATCGTTAAATGATGTCATATTGGAGAGGCGCCAGCCTTTAAGATTTCATTCCCACTGAGGGACATGAACCTTGAAGGTTGGCGCTTTTTTAATCATAGATGGAATCGCTGAATATGCTCGGTCAGACCTTCCTGTATCAAAATTTCCTTCTGTTTCTCGCCAAGCAGATCAAAATGAGGAAAAGGCTGACGCCGATGAATGTAACGTGGGTTCAGCTCATGTTCCCTGCACCAGTCTTCAAGCCGTCTCAGATCAGCACAGCCTACTTTGGTCACACTGGTAATGCCGGGAAAACGGTTGTCAATCCAGAAATGAGTGAGATAGGCAAGCTCGCCGCGAGATACACGATCTTTCCACTCGGCTAACTCCTGCCGTTTAATTCCAAATGCCATAGACACCAAGTTCCTTTCCAAACGAGTATTGTCCTGAGCATATTGTAACATCTTATATACAGAAAGAATCAATCAGAAATCTTCAACGATTGCTGATATTCCTTATATCTTAATTGAGAATTTGATATGACAACATTTTTATAACCAACCTCGGTTTATGTTAAAATAAGGGTACACACATTGCATCTACCACTACATAAAGCGGAAGGGATTGTCATCATGGAACTGTTTATTGCCGTACTTGTTTTGTTGGTACTGATCGGTTTATCGAATATTTTGAACCGGTTCGTGCCATTTATCCCCGTTCCGCTGATTCAAATTGCACTTGGTGTGGCAATTGCACTGCTGCCTGCTGGTGTTCATTTGCCACTGAATCCGGAATTGTTTTTTGTCCTCTTTATCGCGCCATTGCTATACAACGATGGCAAACGAACGCCAAGACACGAGTTGTGGAATCTCCGGGCACCAATCCTGTTGCTGGCGCTCGGGCTTGTGTTTGTTACTGTAGTGGTGGCTGGGTACGCAATCCATTGGCTTATTCCAACCATTCCGCTGCCTGCAGCTTTTGCACTTGCGGCCATTCTGTCTCCAACAGACGCTGTAGCCGTTGGTGCCATGGCTGGTCGAGTTCATTTGCCCAAAAGCATACATAGGCTTCTGGAAGGCGAAGCATTAATGAACGATGCCTCCGGTCTGGTTGCGTTCAAATTTGCGATTGCCGCAACGGTTACGGGTGTATTTTCCCTGGCACAGGCGTCCTTCAGCTTCCTTCTTATCGCCATTGGCGGGTTGTTGATTGGTGCTTTGTTATCGTTCCTGCTGATCCGACTTGGCGTCTGGATTCGGCGTCTGGGTATGGAAGATGTCACCATTCATATGCTGCTGCAAATCTTGACGCCGTTCGTCATTTATCTGGTAAGTGAAGAGATCGGTGTTTCGGGTATCCTGGCTGTCGTTGCAGGCGGTATCATTCACGCGATAGAGCGTGACCGCACGGAATCGGTACAACTGAAGATGCAGGTGGTGTCTGCCAGCACCTGGTCTGTCATTTTATTTATTTTGAATGGATTGGTCTTTGTCATTCTGGGAGTACAGATACCCGATGTGCTGAGTACCATTTTTGAGAACGTTTCGTTTGATAACCTCCAAGTACTTGGCTATGTGGGCCTAATTTCAGTGTTGTTGTTGGTGCTTCGTTTTGTCTGGATCTATCTGTTCTGGAAAGGAAATGAAAATTCCGGTGGGGCGTTGTCGAGCGGGAGGCCCAGATTGAAAGAGATTACGATCATTACTCTTTCGGGTGTGAGAGGGGCTGTAACATTGGCGGGGGCCTTCTCCATTCCTTATGTTCTGCAAGACGGGTCTCCTTTTCCTGAAAGGGATCTGATCATTTTCCTGGCGGCAGGTGTGATTCTGTTCACTCTGATTGCTGCAAGTGTGTTTCTTCCTATTCTTGCAAAGAACGAAGAAAAAGCGGAAGAAGGCACACCTCTAACATCAGAGCGGAAAGCGCAAGACATTATGCTTAAGGCAGCCATTCATGCAGTCAAGTCGGAGATGAACGACGAGAACAAGGCAGCTGCACTTGCGGTCGTTTCCGATCTTTCGAAATACATCAGACAAGCTGCCGGTGAACTCACTGCTGGTAAGCGCAAAGACATTTTGAAACAGGAAACAGCCATTCTCCTTATTGGTACACGGGCAGAACGTAAGGAAATTGAGAAATTGATGGATGAAAATGTAATTGCGTCCGAAGCGGCGTTTAGATGCAACAGCTGGCTGGATCGCAAAGAAATGATGCTTGCGAATCGTACCAACACGCAGATGATGTTCTCACTTAGTGAAATCGGGCGAATGCTAGGACATGTGTTTACCAATCGGTCCCAGAAGCCAAATCAGCCATTCATGCTGGAGAATGCAGATCTCTTCCGTCAAGTGAAGCTCCGTACCTCTGAAGCGGCGATCAAGGCGATCCGTGCTCATATGAACGATAGTAACCGGATCGTAGCACTGTCGGTCATCTCCAAATATGAACGGGTTATTGCCAAATTACGAACCTGGAACCAGGGGAAAACCGAAGATCCATTTGATCAGGAGAAGTTGGAATTGCAAATGGTGGCGATTCAGGAACAGCGCAATACCATACAGCAGCTATACGAAAATGGTGAAATCAACCGGGATGTAGCCGCAAAGCTCCGTCGATTTATTAATGATGTGGAAGCCACTGCGCTAAAAAACACTTAATCCGATAAACCCGATATTTTAAATAAGCATAAGTCTTTGATATACTATTTAAGTTACCAAGAAAGTTGTGTAAGTTGGCTCTAGTGTTAATCTTAAGAAGTTCAACTTATAATAAGCTCATAAAAGGAGATGGATGAGAATGGCAGAACAACGTACTCGCTTGGGCAAAACCGATCTGATTGTTAACCCGATTGGGTTGGGGGCAAATGCAGTAGGAGGACATAACATCTATCCGAATATGCTGAACGATGAGACAGGTAAGGAAGTCGTTCGCACCGCTTTGAAGCAGGGTATGAACTTTGTGGATACTGCGTTCATTTATGGGCCTGAACATTCAGAACGATTAATTGGCGAAGTGCTGAAAGAAACAGGTCAGCGCCAAAACACCATCATTGCAACGAAAGCTGCACATAAATTTGTAGATGGGAACGTAGTGATTGATAATTCACCTGCTTTCCTCAGAACATCTGTAGATGAGGCATTGAAACGTCTACAGACAGATTATATCGATCTGTTCTACATTCATTTCCCGGATGAACATACACCTAAGGATGAGGCTGTAGGTGAGCTGAAACGTTTGAAGGACGAAGGTAAAATTCGTGCCATCGGCGTTTCCAATTTTTCCATAGATCAGTTGCGTGAGGCGAATCGTGATGGAGAGGTGGATGTACTGCAGTCTGAATACAATTTGTTCAAAAGAGAAGCGGAGAAAGAATTGCTGCCCTATACGGCAGAGCATAACATTTCTTTTGTGCCTTACTTCCCCCTGGCGGCAGGTCTGCTCGGCGGCAAGTATAACCGTGACACTACGTTTCAGGATGGACGTGCGAAGAACCCGCTGTTCACCGGGGAAGCCTTTATTCGGAATCTGGACAAGGTGGAGCAGCTGCGCAGCATTGCACAGTCCAAGGATGCAGAGGTCGCACATCTCGTTCTGGCCTGGTATCTGACCCAGCCGTCCATTGATGCGCTCATTCCGGGCGCCAAGAAACCGGAGCAGGTCATCAATAATCTCAAAACACTGGAAGTTGAGCTGACCGCTGAGGAAATTGCAGTCATGGATCAGATATTTCGTTAAATAGTTCTGGTGAATCGGGAAATGCTAACAGGGAGTTTACGTTTGAAGATAAAGAGAGGACATCAACATGAACCTGAAGGCAGCCCGATTCATCGGATTGTGCACCCTGATTATTTTGCTTGGAAGCCATTCTGCCTACGCCAAACCTGTGCAGAAGAATCGGCAGTATTACGAGGAACGGGGAGAGATTGTGTGGGAGGTCCCCACGCATGACAAACTCATTGCACTGACCTTTGATGATGGACCTGATCCGGTCCAGACCCCGCAGATTCTGGCTTTGCTCCAACAATATCAAGCCAAAGGCACTTTTTTTGTACTTGGCAAATGGGCGGAGAAGTTTCCTGAACTGATTCAGCAGGAGCAGCGAGAAGGGCATGAAATTGCCAATCATACGTATGGGCATATGTACGCGGTTCGATCGACCAGGGCGGATAAGTACAGCCGTGAAATGAACACAGCGGAGAAATCCATTGTGGAAGCGGGAGCGGAACGTCCCTTATTGTTCAGGCCACCAGGCGGCTATTATAATGACATGGTCATTCAGGTCGCGAAACAACACGGATATACCATTGTGCTGTGGTCCTGGCATCAGGACACGCGTGATTGGTCTTCTCCAGGCGTATCAGCTATCGTGAACAAAGTGCTGAAGAATGCCCGTAATGGGGATATTGTTTTGTTTCATGATAAGGTGGAAGGCAGATCCCAGACAGTTACTGCGCTTAAAACGATTCTGCCGAAACTTCAGGAACAGGGATATCGTTTTGTAACCGTATCGGAACTCCTGGCTGTGAAGGCGAGAGAAGCGGCAAAAGGTAACATGTCATCACCACCGAAGCGTCCATAATAAAATGAAAACCGCAGGTCTCCAGAGAGACTTGCGGTTTTTGTTATGCCGATTAGGTCCTACCTGGAGAGTAACTGATGCAAAGAGGAATTGCAGCGTTAGCGGTCTGGTTTGACTGGGCGAGGTCGGGAACGCGCACGCCGCAGAAACAGCGACAGAAACAGGCCAATGATCGAAATCCAGGTGGCTACAATGAACGCATCATTAATGCCTTCAATCGTTGACGTCTGAACAGCGATACCATAAAGCTGCTGTAATGCGAGACTGGAACCTTGTTCTGCCGGCATTCCAGTGGCGGCAGCCATCTGTGTGCCGAGCATGCCCACCTGCTCTGTCAGCGCTGCATTGGTTGTTGTCACGGTGTTGCTGTAATCTGCCAAATGAATGCCTGCGCGCGTTGCCATCACGGTGATCAGCAGGGCTGTCCCGATTGAACCTGCCACCTGCCTAACTGTATTGGACATGGCCGTGCCATGGCTGGTGAGATGAGGTGGTAACTGGTTCAGGCCCTCGGTCTGCACGGACATCATGAGCATGGACATGCCAAAGCTTCTGAATGTGTATAACATCATGATGTGACCATAGGGAGTCTCACCCGTCAGCTTGCTGAATTCATAGGTGGAAATGGCGGTAATGATCAAACCGACAATGGCAAGAGGGCGAGAGCCAATCCGGTCAAACAGGGCACCTGAGATGGGAGACATGACGCCCATTAGCAGTGCACCAGGCAGCAGCAGCAGCCCGGATTGCAGAGGAGAGAACCCCCTTATGTTTTGCAGATAAATCGGCAACAGCAGCATTCCGCCAAAGAGAGCCATGTTTATCGTTGCACTGACCAGTGTGGAGATGGTGAAAATATCGTATTTGAACACCCGGAATTCCAGCAAAGGATTTTTCATAGCTGTCTCTCTGAGGACAAAGAAAACGATAAAAAGCACACCGATAATTAATGTTAGCAGCACGGTCGCGCTGGTCCAGCCTTTATCTCCGGCAGAGCTGAATCCATAGAGCAGAAATCCGAAACCAATGGTGGAGAATAGTGCACCATAACTGTCAAATTTCGGCGAAGTCAGCTTGGACACATTTCTTAGCCAGATAAAGGCGAACAAGATATCGAGCAAGGCGAGCGGAATGACCATGTAGAACAGAATACGCCATGTGTAATGCTCCACAATCCAACCGGATAGGGTTGGACCAATGGCCGGAGCGAACATCATGGCAATACCCATCGTGCCCATGGCCGTTCCTCTTTTCTCTGGAGGAAACACGGTCAGAAATACGTTCATAACGAGAGGCATAATAATACCAGCTCCACTGGCCTGAACAATTCGTCCGATAAGCATCACTGTAAACCCCGGACTGATGGCACAGATCAGAGAACCGACGGTAAACAGCAGCATGGCTGTTACAAACAATCTGCGAGTCCCATAGGACTCGATCAAGTAGGCTGTAATCGGAATAAGTACACCGTTCACCAGCAAATAAGCCGTGGACAGCCACTGCACAGTCGTAGCCGAGACGTTAAAGTCGTTCATCAGATGCGGGATGGCTACATTGAGCAAAGTCTGGTTCAAAATGGCGATAAAAGCACCAAGCAGCAAGACAGCGATGGTTTTCCCAAGGGGCAGTTGATGATTTTGATTGTCCATCAGCAGCCTTAAATATGAACGCGCACAGTAGCGCTCATGCCGGGAACGACACCCAGTCCTTTATATCCTTCAATAGTAATGATGATCGGAATGACTTGAGTGACTTTGGTGTAATTCGCATTGGTATTCGAAGTTGGCAGCAGTGAGAAGGACGATGCAGTGGCAAGTCCGATCTGGTCCACTTTACCAGTCAATGTGGTGTCAGGAAAAGCATCGACATACACATCCACGATCTGACCCGTTTTAATCTTATCAATTGCGGTCTCTTCCACATTGGCCGTTACGTATAGGTTATTGAAATCATAAGCCCGTGCGAGGGGGGTTCCGGCAGATACGAGCGAATTTTCCACAGCAGTCTGCTGTACGATTGTGCCGTTAACCGGCATCGTTATAGGTGTTGATTTGCCAGCAGCGGAGATGGTCCCAAGGCTATCGCCTGCATTAAAGGATGTACCAACCTTGCCTTTCCACGATCGAAGCTCGCCGCTTACAGCGGAAGCTACCGAGATAGGCTGCCCGGTTACAAGGGCATTATCGGTTTTAACATAACTGGTGGATTGGTTGTAATAGTAGATCCCGGCAGCTCCGGCACCCAGAATCACCAGAATCACGATAATATTGATCAAAATGGCACGCGAATTCATGCAGATCATTCCTCCTCAATTCGTTTTCTTTAATCTCTCCGCAAATAGTAAACACAGTCTTCTGTTGATATTCCTGTTTGGAGCATTCCCGCTACTTTGCCGCTCTATACGAATGAAGAAGAAATATTATTCGCAGAATAGGGCACCAATATATTGAATAACGCTGCCTACAGGCGGACGATGAGGAGGATGCTCATATGTTGATTATTTTGGCGGTAATTGTTGTTATAGGAGTTGTATTTCTATTGATTTATAACTCCAGATCCTCCCGCAAGGCTGCAGAAGCACGAGCTTCCAAAATCGCTGAGGTTGATAAAGGGCCTGTCCTTCTGCATGAAGAAGATGAAGCACAGAAGAAGGATCGCAACCACGAATCGGCGAAACATACAGCACATTTGGAACATGGTGAGCACAGACAAGCGGAGGTTCACCCGACAGAAGAAACAATGGAAAAGATCCCCGCAGCTCAGAAAAAAGAAGCACGGGGGACAGATGGGGACCAAGCTTATCGTCAGGCGTTGCTTCATTTCCGTAAACCGACGGAAACGGGGGAGAAGCTACCTCTAACCGATACTAATGAGGTAGAGAAAAGTGCAGATGAAGTCTACCGATCCGTGCTGAGAGCAATGAAAAACAAGTCAGAAGGCACTTCATCCGACCGAAAATGACCGTCCTGCTCCATACCTGAACTTGAGTCGTGCCTTTCGTTTTGAATCCAAAACGTCTACAATAGATGAAGCTTTGTGATTCATTGCAGCATGATATGGAATACTCGGAAGAGGAGAGTGAGGCACATGAACGGTCAACAGAGAGTAAACATTAAACCGGGTCTTGAAGTGGACATCGTACTGAAGCAGGATCAACCTACAGGGAAGCTGACACGTGGCATTGTCAAGGATCTATTAACCAAATCCCCTACACATCCGCATGGTATCAAAGTGCGCTTGACCAGTGGACAGGTTGGACGTGTCAAACAAGTGATCACAGGAGTGTCGGAATGATCCGATTTCCCAGATCATGACATGATTACAACCGCGGATGTAATGGCACATCTGGCCTCGGGTAATGAGCGACAGCAAGACGCATACCACACCTTACAGGGGAGTGGATTGTTACAAAGGTTAGCTGCTCACCAGCCTTATCCGGCGGGTACGGTCCCGATTGATATCGATATCCCGGGAAGTGATCTTGATCTATTATGTGAGGCAGCGGATCTGGTGGCATTCGAAACTCTGGTGCACAGCGAGCTGGGCGGGATGCAGGGTTTTCAATGCAAACGTGGGGATGATCGTGCAGGCCAGCATCCTTATGTGACTTGTTGTGTGAAAGTTGGTAACTGGCCTGTGGAGATTTTCGCCCAAACGACGCCTGTAATCAGGCAGAATGCCTATGTGCATATGCTGGTGGAGTGGGAATTGTTACAGCTATGGGGTGCAGCTGGACATGATAAGATTCGCAAATTGAAACTGAAGGGATGGAAGACGGAGCCGGCTTTTGCTTTTGTGCTGGGTATCCAGGGAAATCCTTATGAAGAAATGCTGCGTTTAGCGACATGGAACCGGGATGAGCTTAGAAGCTGGGCCAGGTTGAATACATCTTTTCAGTTTGAATAGATTAGTGCAACACATCAAATCAGAAAAATGGCCACAATGGTAGTTACGGTTAATCCCAGCAGTACCGGTTTCAAATTGCGGCGTGCCAGTTCAAATGGACTGACCCCGCAGATGGCTGCCGCTGGAATCAAGGCCCATGGAATCAAGGTCCCACCGCCAACCCATATGGCGGCGACCTGACCCAGTGCCGTCAATACAGGTGCAGAATCAGCCGAACCTGCAAACATAGATGCAATGGAGCCGACCAGGGATATTCCCGAAAATCCCGAACCATCCATTCCCGTGATCGCACCGGTTACAGTCATCGTTATCGCGCCCACCGTATCATTCAGTGGCACCAACCCAGCCAGAGCAACCCCCAGATCGTTCACAATACCGTGTGACTCATTAGGCAGAGGATGGTTAAATAATTCTGTAATTGCAGCATCCCCCAGATAAAAGAAAGCAGCAATCGGAATGACTGGACCGAACACTTTGAACCCGAACTGAAATCCTTCTATTAAATAGTTTGTTGTTTCCTCAGGACCTGTATGACGATGCGCTGCAAGCGATACGATGATCAGAATGAGCACGGCCGTTCCACCGATTAGCGCTGTGGCATCACCGCCTTGTAGTTTTAACACGAACATCAGGATGACATCCACTGCGAATAAGAGCGGGATGATTAGAGCGAACGCCTCTTGCAGACGTCGAGGCATAGATTGACGTTGAACCTCCACTTCCCCGGGCAGGGGTGCAGATTCAGTAGCAAGGGCAGGAGGAGAGATCGTTGCTTGACCAGGCACAGGAACGTGCAGATGAACAGCGGAACCAGACTTCATCTCTTTGCGCAGCATCCAGAATGCTGTAAATGTAGACACTGCTCCCATAACAATGACCAACGGGATGCTTGCGGTCATCACAGAGGTTACGGGAATTCCAGCTGCATCGGCCGTAAGTTTGGGAGCCCCTTGGATAATATAATCTCCTGACAATGCGATTCCATGGCCGAACAGGTTCATGGCAATGGCGGCGCCAATAGGAGGAAGACCCACACGTACCGCTACAGGAAGAAGCACAGCTCCGATCAGGGCGACGGCGGGTGAAGGCCAGAAAAACAGGGATACGACCATCATGATCAGTCCAATTCCCCAATACGCGACCTGTGGAGAACGGATAAAACGGGTGAGTGGTGACACCATGACCTCATTAATTCCCGTCCGAATAAGCACTCGGCTCATCGCAACAATAATTGAAATGATAAAAATGGTACTGAGCAGTTCCTTGGTGGCATAGATAAAACTGCTGAAGATGCCGGCAACCGATCCGCTTAATGTTTCTGTCGCCAGAAGTCCAATGGTCATGATACCTGTGATACAAATGATAGTTGTATCTCTGCGCCGGACCATAACGGCAACAATCAGGATGATAAAAGCAAGGTATACATAATGCAATGGGACGAGTTGAATATTCATCGTACATGCCTCCCTCCCCCCTGGTATTGACTCCAAGGAGTTCTATATCGTATGCATGTCACCACCGGGCGTTCGTGGAGTAAGGGGACATGGCACAGCTTTTATTTTTTATGGTGAGGTTTCATCCATCAAGGGAGCAGGATTTTTTTTACAGAATGGAGAACTTATGTAGAACGTACGGCATTGAACTTAACTGAAAGCCAAAGAGAAGTCACCAGAATTGACAAAGAGAGGTCACGGTAACGCATAGACAGAGGCAGGCGACCATAATTACAATTAACATGCTGTAATACGGAAAAAGTTGGAAGTGATGCATGAGGGAATCAACCGAAAAGGAAGAGATGTGGTTATTACTGATAGCGGTTACAACAATAAGCTCTGAAGAATTTAATTCCATGTGGAACAAAAGGGCGGGAATTCATGAATTTTATCCGTTCACTGCGCTTTAAGTTTATTGTGGGTCTGACATTGATCATGCTGCCCTTGTTCTTGCTGCTCTATTACAATAACGTGTACGCCATGAAGGTGGTACGTGATCAAGTATCTCTCACCAATATGAACCATCTTGCCAAGAGTGTAGAACAGAATGAGCGTGTGCTGCAGGAGACCAATCGTTATTTATACAGTCTGGGAGAGAGAGACCCGGATATTATCTCTTTGTTTTTCCTCGAATACGGTAGCGGCGATTATATTATTGCGAAACAGCGTATTATGAACAAATTCATGACAGATATCGGTTTTTATAATCTGATTGACTCTTTTTTTCTATACGATGCGGTGAATGATGATCTGTTATTGGCGACCTCAGGCAATTATGATGTCAAAAAGTCGGTAGTGCAGGAGAGTATGCCTGTCCAGATGCAGCAACTCGAGGGAGATATTCAGAAGCCGGAATGGAGCATTGTTCATGGTGGAACATGGAATGCTCTTGTCAAAACAGTTCGGATTAATTCTCAGTTCTATGCGGGGGCACTCGTTGACATGAATGCGCTGAACCATCCAGAGCAGTTCACGGAATCCGGGGACCTGGGAGGGGCAGTCATTTTGGGAGCAGATGGCGGGGCTTTGTCTAATTCGGCGTTGAATCCGGCGCAGATTGAACTCGCTGCAGCCCATATTGCTGGGTTGAAGAATCCCTATCAGGTGATCTCTGAAGTGAATTCCAAAGGCAATGCACGTCAGTATCTGATGTTGGGCATTCCATCAGCCATGTCAGAGATGAATTATATCGTTCTGCTGCCAGAAGAGGACATGATGCGCAACCTGCCGTTCTTTCAGCGGATTATTCGCCTGCTCCCGATTGGGGCAGCTGTCATCCTGATCACTGCGTTGATCTTTCTTAGGCAGCTCCTGTTCCGCCCGATGAATGTGTTGATTCGCGGGATGAGAAGGGTCAGTCTGGGGGAACTTGATGTGAGACTGGAGACACCTTCTTCATCAGAACTGGAGTTTCTCACGCATAGCTTCAATCAGATGACAAGTGAGATCCGGCATCTGAAGATTGATGTGTATGAGGAGCAATTGCGAACCCGGGAAGCGGAGTTCAAACAATTACAGATGCAGATCAATCCGCACTTTTACCTGAATTCATTGAATATTATTCATAGTCTGGCTTCATTGAAGAACCATGGGCTGGTGCAGCAGATGGCTGGCCATCTGGCTGATTATTTCCGGTTCAGTCTGCGTGCTGGCAAACGTGTCATCCGATTGGATGAAGAATTGGAACATATCCGTCACTACCTGGAAATCCAAAAGCTGAGATTTCCGAACAAGCTAGATTTTACATTGGATATTGAGCCTGATCTTGGGCATTATGTGGTACCGCCCTTGACGATTCAGCCTTTTGTGGAAAATGCCATTATTCATGGTTTTCAGCGGCGTTCAGAACCATTTGTAATTCGAATAAGAGCTTGGAAATCGAAAACGTTATCTGAGTCTCCTTCAGACAGGGGTACTGAGGATTATTCCGTCCTCCACCTTTCCATTACGGATAACGGTGTTGGATTTGAACAAGACATACTGGAACGTCTGCAACTGGGGCAATACGCCGAAGATCCGGGTGGACAGCACATTGGAATCTGGAACGTGGCTTATCGACTGCTCGTGAAGTACGGCGAAAGTGCCGGATTGCAATTCATGAATGAGTCAGACGGGGGAGCAGCAGTCATGATTCATGTCCCTGCCCAGACGGAAGAGGAAGAAGGGGGAGCCTATGCGGAACCTATTGATCGTGGATGATGAAGTGTATGCCTTGCAGGCAATGGTCGAAGGGGTAGATTGGAGCCTGGCTGGAATTGACCAGGTATTCAGTGCTGGCGATGCTGAAGAGGCAAGAATGCTGTTAAAAGCCCAACCCATTGATATTATGATCTGTGATATTGAAATGCCGGGTGAAACGGGACTCGACCTGCAGAGCTGGGTATTGAAACATGATCCTGGCATACTGACCATCTTTCTGACGGGGCATGCCCTGTTCGATTATGCCCAGACGGCGATCAAGCTGAACAGCTTCGACTATGTGCTGAAGCCTGCTCCAGCGGATCAGTTGCTCAAGGTGGTGACACAGGCAATCGACAAAATCAAGGATGGAGAACAGCATTCACGCACCAATGAAGTATATGAGACCGTGTACAAACGTTGGCAAACCCACAAACCTCTCCTGACAGAGCGTTTCTGGAAAGATGCCGTCTCACAGCGTCTCACCCTAACCCCGCAAAAGTTGCAGGAACTGGCGGAGGTCTATGGAGCTGAGATTGATCCGCAAGCTCGTGTTCTGCCGATTGTCATATCGGTTGAGGAATGGGTGCGGGAATTCGACCTGCGGGATGAGGAGGTGTTGGAATATGCGCTTCGCAATGCGGCCAAGGAGATGCTGCTCGGCGACAAACCCGGCGAAGTCTTTCAGGACCATAGCGGATTAAATATTGTGCTGGCCTACGAACAGGATGGCATCAGTCCGACAGCAAGTGAAGTGGCAGAAGGATGCCAGAGCTATATCCGGGAGTGCGGCTCCTATTTCTACTGCCGATTATCCTGTTATGTCGGAGTCCCGGTAGCGATTACAGAATTGCAAGGCATGCTCTATGAGCTGATGGATATGGAGCGTCGCAATATTAACGAGCTTGAAGAGGTCTTCAATTATGACGTACAAGGCCGGGAACCGGAAGATCGCTTTTTGCCGATACCATGGTTTTCCGAGCTGTCCGTCCTGTTTGAAACCGGGAAGTTCGAAGACCTGCGCGAGCGTATTGATGAAATCTTTGAGTTACTGGCTGCCCAGGAGCGGCTGTCACCAGAAATTCTGCGCTTGTACTATCATGCGATGCTGCATGTGGTCTATCCACTGCTTCATCAAAAAAATGTGTCTGTACGCAGCCTGTATCCGGGCGAACGGGAGCCGGAAGAAAGTGTTGTGACACGTTCGTTGCCCCAGTTGAAGCATTGGACTTCAGACCTGATTAGTCGAGCCATCCCGGTATTGTATCCGGACGATCACAGTCCAATGACCATTGTGGACCAGCTGTGCATATACATTGAAAATCATATTGGCGAAGAGCTGATGCGTGAAGAACTTGCATCTTTTGCCGGATTTAACCCTGCATATCTGTCCCGCCTGTTTCGAAAAGAAAAGGGCATGTCGCTATCCGAATTCATTCTCCAGCGGAGAGTAGCCAAAGCAAAAACGTTATTGTCCCAATCAACCGTCAAGGTAACGGATATTGCAGGCAAGGTGGGGTATTACAACTACTCTCATTTTACGAAAATGTTCAAAAAATGCACGGGCATTACACCACAGGAGTTTCGCAAACAGTCCCGAACGGTACAGATTTGACGCAGCATGCTGCGTCTTTTGTTTTTTCGTGACCTAAAGTCATAATTTGATAAGTGAACAGGTCACCACAGCAGATAGTGGTCCTGAGCGCCTCGCCGTATACTTGAACCACAGGAGACACAGCGTTGTTTCATCCTGAGGATGAAATTCAAGAGGAGTGAGGGAGAACAAGTTATGAAGACACAACCCCAGGCGGGTAAGGGAGCACGTCTATCAGCTGTACAGGGCATACCGGATGTACCGGTTCGTAAACGAAAGTCTGTCCTGTACAATCTAGGTAAATTCAAGGTTTTGTATCTCATGTTTTTGCCAGGCATTCTGTTTCTGCTGGTGAACAACTATATGCCAATGTTCGGTGTTCTGATTGCGTTCAAAAATGTGAACTATGCCGACGGTATTTGGGGCAGCCCGTGGAGCGGTTGGGATAATTTCAAGTATTTGTTCTCCACGAGCGATGCTTGGGAGATCACACGCAACACGCTCGCATATAACACCGTATTTATTGCGCTGAATTTATTTGTAGGTGTAGGGCTTGCGATATTGTTGAATGAAGTGAAGAACAAGGCGATGTCCAAATTGTATCAGTCACTCATGCTGCTTCCGTATTTTCTGTCGATGATTGTAGTCAGCTATCTGGTGCTCGCGTTTCTCGGCAAGGATTCGGGCTTCATGAACTCAACGATTCTTCAGCTCTTTGGCGGACAGCCCATTGACTGGTATTCAGAGCCCAAGTATTGGCCGTACATTTTGCCGCTGGTGAACACATGGAAGAATATCGGTTACTATGCCGTCATTTATCTGGCAGCAGTGGTAGGTATCGATGAGGAATATTATGAAGCGGCTGTTCTGGATGGTGCGAGCAAGTGGCATCAGATTCGCTTTATTACCGTTCCGTTTCTTGTGCCGCTGATCGTGATTATGACACTGCTGCAGATCGGTCGTATTTTCTATGCGGACTTCAGTCTGTTCTACCAGGTTCCACTGGAATCGGGAGCTTTATTCCCGGTCACGAACGTTCTGGATACGTATGTGTACCGCACATTCCTCATCGGGGGCGATATCGGGATGTCCTCTGCAGCTGGGCTTTATCAGGCTGTTGTCGGATTTGTGCTAGTTCTCGTATCCAATACCATCGTCAGGAGAATGGACAAAGATAATGCATTATTTTGAGAGGAGGCAAGCCAGCTGTGAAATCACGTGATCCATTAGCCGTGTCGCGGCGTTCCGCGTCCATCATTCACGGTATGTTTTTATTCTACGCCATTGCCTGCATCGTGCCGATCCTGCTTGTCTTCGCCATCTCATTCTCGGACGAGACGACGGTTATTGCGAACGGGTATAAGCTGATTCCGGAGAAGTTTAGTCTGACTGCCTATGAATTTCTGTTCAAGGACATGGATCAGATCATCCATTCCTATGGCATTTCCATTATTGTAACCGTGATAGGTACGATAACGAGTGTAGCGCTGACTGCATTGTATGCGTACCCGCTTTCCCGGAGGGATTTGCCTTATCGCGGGTGGTTCGCCTTTTTCATCTTTTTCACCATGTTGTTCAATGGCGGGCTGGTCCCTTGGTATCTTGTCTATGTGAACGTGCTGGATTTGAAAAACTCTATTCTCGCACTAATCATGCCTCTGCTGCTTTCACCGTTCTTCGTGCTGGTGATGCGTACGTTCTTCGCCAATTCCATTCCGGTTTCGATTCTCGAATCGGCACGAATTGATGGTGCAGGTGAATTGAGAACGTTTACACGAATCGTGCTTCCGCTCTCCCTCCCGGTGATGGCGACCGTTGCGCTGTTCAGCACATTGAATTACTGGAATGACTGGTATCTTAGCATGATTTTTATATCTGATAACCGGACGATCAGCCTTCAGTACCTTATGTACCGAACGCTGCTCGATATTCAATATTTAACATCCAACTCCAATGTCTCTTCACAGATTTCATCACAGGGCGGATTGTTGAATCTGCCGAATAAAACACTGCAAATGGCGATGGCTGTTGTCGGTATTGGTCCAATTGTACTGGCATATCCGTTCTTCCAGCGGTATTTCATCAAGGGCCTCACGGTAGGCGCAGTGAAGGGGTAACTCCGGCCGGTTAGCGGAGAGAGCAACGGATAACGAAGATGGACCTGAGAGGGCATATACAAAAAACAGCGAGATCAGACACGCCGGAGGGACGGCAAGGGAACGGACTTTTGCAGATGGGGTAACATTGCGAATTGGGGCAATCGGTTGCAGGGTCCAACATATGACGGGAGGGGTTCAATTGGTTAAAATGTTAAAGGTATGGCCACGTATGGGAGCAGCAGTTATGGCGCTGAGCCTGGTGCTGGCAGGATGCTCAACGGACAAAGGTGGAACCACACCGGCAGCCGAGGGCGGCGGTGCAGCAGAGAGCGGGGGCAAGCCCTATGAAGTGACGCTGTATTATCCGGGCACACCACAGAAAGATGTGGCTCTGGTCGAAGCCGAGATCAACAAAAAGATGGAGCCAAAGATTGGAGCTACCCTCAAGATCAATGCAATCGATTGGGGGCAGTGGGATAACAAGCTGAATCTCATGATCTCTTCAGGTGAAAAATCGGACATTATTTTCACGGCGGCATGGCAGAATTACACCGTCAATGTAGCGAAAGGGGCTTTCTTGCCGCTCAATGAGCTGCTTGACAAGTATGGGCAGGATATCAAGAAAAATCTTGACCCAGCCTTTTTGGAAGGTTCGCAGGTGGATGGCGTAAACTATGGTGTTCCTACCAACAAGGAATTGGCAGCAACACGTGGCGTACTCGTACGCCAAGATCTGGCTGACAAATACAAGCTTGATCTGACCGCAGTGAAAACGTGGGCTGACCTGGAGCCGCTGCTCAAAACAATTAAGGAAAATGAACCTGGTATTACTCCGTTTTATATGTCCAATACCAATGGTAACGGACTGCTGGAAAACCTGGACTGGGATTATCTCGGCGATGCATCCGTTCCTGGTGTAATCTCCAAAACAGCAGGTACCACCAAGGTACTGAACGAAGTGGAGACTCCTGAATTCAAGGAAGCAGCTGAACTGGCGCGCAAGTGGTATCAGGCTGGATACATCAACAGTGATGCGGCAACTTCCAATGTTTTCCCAAAAGATCAGGCGAAGGCAGGCAAGGCTTTTCTCTGGACCGACGGCATGAAGCCGGGTAAAGATAAGGAAGAAGAAGGGTACGTTGGATATCCACTGACCCAGATTGAGATGACACAGCCTACGATTACAACCGGTGATGCTTCGGGTGCCATGCTGGCCATTTCCCGTTCCTCCGAGCAGCCGGAGAAAGCAATGCAGGTCATTAACCTGCTGCATTCCGACAAAGAGATCAACAACCTGCTCAATTTCGGAATCGAAGGTACACATTATGTGAAAAAAGATGGCGAAGAAAACATTATTACTCTCCCGCAAGGAGTAGACGCCAACAGTCGCACATACAACCCGGGCGCACAATGGCAGCTGGGCAATCAGTTCCTGAACTACCTCTGGGATAATGAAGATCCGCAGAAATGGGAAAAGTTCAAGGAGTTTAATGCCAAAGGCGTCAAGTCGCCTGCACTGGGCTTTACCTTCAACAGCCAATCCGTCAAAAACGAAATTGCCGCGGTAAATAACGTGAACAAACAGTTCAAACCGGGCATGACCTCGGGCGCAGTTGATCCAAACGAGATGATCCCGAAATATCTGGAGAAGCTGAAAGCCGCAGGTATTGATAAAATTATTGCCGCCAAACAAGAGCAGCTCGACGCATTCCTGTCCAAGAAATAGTTTAGCGTCAAAATCCAAGACGTTTTCGGTTTATACCGGGAGCGTCTTTTTTTATTTGGATTGTAACCCATAATAAGGAAAAATATGATATAATCAGGTGGCTGATTAGGGGGTGATCATGTGTCGAGAACCAGACTTGTGTTCTCTGTGATGTTTTTGATGTTTGGAATCATTTTTACGTTTAAGCATCACCTCGGCTTCTCTGTGGGGGACACGATGTTGTCTGCTATCGGGTTGTCGCCTTATACCACATCCTATGCAAGTGGTGTGCATATCACGTTATTTCTGGGAATGGGCATATTGGCGTGCAGCTACTATGTTACCCGTCAAGAAATGATGCCATTTTATCCGTCTCTGGCGAAACGGCTCTGGTTGATCGTACTTGTTATTGTCCTCAGTTATTCCTACATGACGGATAAATTGATGTATGTAGCCAAATGGGGAGCTTCCGGGATCAATGGTGTTTCCTATGTCCAAAATAACAGCTCCTGTACCTATGATGTATTGGATAATGGGATCACACGGGTAAACTGTGACCTGACACTCAAGAATTACAGCAGAGAACCTGTAGCAGCAGTGCTATTACCTGATTTGGCCCGCAGTTACAAATTCAAGGATGATCCGCTGTACGAATCCCTGAATTCTGTCCGGCTAACGCCTGTAAACGTAGAGATTGAACCATATGGAACGTTTAAGGGTCAACTGGCGTTTTCCGGTTTGGCAGAAAGCCCGCTGCAAGTGAAAGGAAAACTCATCGATATTGTACTGGATGTCGCTGTTGATGGAGAGAATACCGTGTTTGATTACGATATTCCATAAAGCTTGGTAAGCAAAACAGAATGAATACATAAGAAGAATGTTATGAAGTAGATCCATATTAACGAGTCAAAAGATGAGGAAGGAGCTGGCGGTAGCCGGCTCTTTTTTGCGTGGAAGTTGCAATTAGTGCAGAAAAGTTGGTTTTGTCACCTTTATGCATGTACATGATAACGCTTACGATATATAGAGAATTGATTCACAATGGATTAAGTTATGAACGCGGGTGAGCTGTGATGTGGACTCTTTCAGAAAAAACAGTTTATGTTTAACGCCTTCATCGTTAAAATTAGATTCACTGACTAATGAAGGCAAAGTGAGGTAAGAAGATGTCATACCGGACGAATCTATTTTCGAAAATGGTCATTTTAATTCTGATTATGCTGGTTCCAGTCGTACTGCTGTACTGGTATTCGAACCATAAAACAACAGCCGTTTTGCGAGATGAACTCAATCGTTCCAACAGCAACCAGCTGGAGTTTTTTCAAAATCAAGTCAATACGCACATCGAGCTGTTATCTTCATGGCCAAATCTGCTCATTCATGACCCTGATATTGCGAGCTTCAGACGGATTTACGCTGACAGTAAATATTTCGATCTGGATACGATCAATCTCGTGAAACGGATTCAGAACAAGCTAAGTATTCAGGAAAGTTCATCGAATTGGACAACGAAGTTATACCTCTACTCCCCATCACTGGGCAGAGTCATCTCTGAAAGAGATGCCCGCACCTACGATGAACAGGCACTGCGAGGCAACATATCATCCGGGTGGAATGTTCGCAAGATTCAGGACGGCGATGATGAGCGATTTATATTCAGCTGGATTACCGTATCCCCATATGGCATCAGTGATCCGGCAGCCAATGCCGAAACCGTAATCAAGCTGGAGTTCGACAGTGACAACATTCGTGATATGTTGGATAAATTTAAGGACGATGGACGCCATGATCCCTTCTATTATCGTGAAGAGTCAGGCGTTATTTATAACCGCACTTCGGATCGTGGTCTGACAGGTCAGCTGATGGACAACCTGGCGATCGACAAGCTTAAGGATGTGGACAACCGTACAGTAGTCATTGACGGCGAGCCCTACATGGTTAATACGGTAAAGTCCAGCACAACAGGCTGGTATCTGGTGGATTACATGCCATTATCCGCAATTCTGAAGCCAATCCATCAATCTAATATACTGTTTTATTCAGCCATGATCTGTCTGTTTTTGATGAGCTTTGGCGTAGCATACCTGTTGTATGTCCAGGTCCAGGTGCCTGTCAAACAGCTGATTCGGGGATTCCAACGATTGAAGCAAGAGGATTATTCAGTCCGAATCACACCCAAAGGACGGAATGAATTCAGCTTTTTGTCCGAACGGTTCAATTCCATGGTCGAGCAGATTCAACAGTTGTTTCAACATGTGTATCTGGAGCAGATTCATGTACGTGAAGCCCGACTGAAGCAGTTGCAATCACAGATTAATCCTCACTTTTTCTATAATTGTTTCTCATTCATTACGAGCATGGCGAAGCTGAAGCGTGTCGATGCCGTCGTTGCCATGTCTCATAATCTGTCCCGATACTATCGGTATACGACGAGGCAGGAGCGTGATGTGGTGCCGCTCACAGAGGAGATTGAGTTCGTGACTTGTTATCTGGAGATTCAGCAGATGCGCATGGACCGGATACATTTCAAGATTGACTTATCGGAAGAACTTCTGAGGCAGGAGGTGCCTCCGCTAATCATACAACCATTAGTAGAGAATGCGGTTATTCATGGTATTGAAGCAGATGCCGAGGCGGGGGAAATTCGGATTTCGGGAGAACAAAGAGAAGGCTTGATGATTCTTACTGTCGATGACGATGGACAAGGTATGGATGCACAGGCCCGCCAGTTGCTGCTTCACAAACTCACAGGCAGCATGGATCAGGAGATGGGCTGCGGTCTGTGGAACGTCAATCAGCGTCTACAGCTCAGGTATGGGGAACAGGCGGGACTTCGTGTTACGGAATCACCTCTTGGGGGGCTGCGTGTTACCTTGTTGTGGCCCGCAGACGCCGAGAAGACTCTTCCGGAATACGAAGAATAGAGACGTTGGGTAGAGATGACAAGAAAATGGCAAGAAGATGACAAGAAGAAAAGATCATAACACCATAACACCATAACACCATAACACCTTTGTATAACTTAACAGATGGGAGTGACTAGCTTGATCGATATATTGCTTGTAGATGACGAAACGTATGTGACAGAAAGTCTGGAATTGACCATTCCCTGGGGAGAACTCGGGGTTACAACGGTTTTGCGTGCGGCCTCTGGGAAGGAAGCACTGCAGATCATGGAGGAGAATGCTGTAGACCTCGTCGTTACCGATATTCGAATGCCGGGTATGTCCGGACTGGAGCTGATTGAAGAGGTAAGCAGCCGATGGCCGCACATCCGCTGCATCCTGTTGACCGGACACAGTGATTTTCAATATGCCAAGAAAGCGATTCAGCTGCAGGCTGCCGATTATATTCTCAAACCAGTGAACGATGAGGAATTCATGGCTTCGGTCTCCGCTGCCATCACGTCCCTTCGGGATGAATGGGATGAATTTGATAAATACCATCGGCTGCTGTACAGCCGCAAGTCGGATTATAAAATTTTGCGGGAAAATCTGATGCACGATCTGTTACTGGGCCGCGAGATTACTGCTCGTGCATTGGGTGAACAGCTGGAAAAGTACGAGATTGCGCTTCAGCCGGACCAGCCAACAATCATGATGCTTATTCGTCTAACAGGTCGGTTCTCGGCAATGGATCAGCAATCGCTGGATTTGATGGAGTTTGCCGTTGGCAATATCGCTGAAGAGGTGTTTGGTCCCCAGTACAATGTGTGGTTTGGACGAGGTCCACATGAGTGTCTGGTCATGATGATACAGAAAGAGGACTGGACGGAGCCAGACTTAACGAATGTGGAAGAACTGAAGCAGCCCGTTGGGACTTTTCGCGAGCATGTTATTCGATACTTGCAAGGCGATCTGTCCATGGTGGTTACAGCGCCGTTTCCCTATGCTGATCTGACGACCGCTTATCGTAAAGGTTTGGGATCATTGGTACTGTCCGGGCCAGAGGAAAATACGATCAAATACATGGATAATGAGCTATCCAGACGTCTGGAGAATGATGTGGCACAACAAGTGCTTGAAGAGCTGTATAAGCCACCGGTGCTGCCTCAGTTGCTTGAAACCAAACAGTGGGAGGCTGCGGCACGAAAGCTGAATGCCGTTTTTGATGCAGCGGACCGCGCATGTCTCTCCAGAGAACATGTATATGAGATGTATTTGTCTGTAACGAATGCATTTATGTATATCGCGCATAAGCAGGGACATCTCGTACATGAGATTGATCATGCGGGATTCGACCTGCTGCTGGCGCATCAGCTGATCCAATCACCTGACAAGCTGCGCCGCTGGGCGACGGAGATGCTTGCCAAGTTGCAGGAAGAGCTGTCAGATCAGGAAGGTGTACAGAGTCGCAGGCACGTCATCAAGCAGGTTCAGGAGATGGTAACCCGAGATACTGGGCAAGATCTGTCGGTAAAGATGATCGCGGACAAGGTGTATCTGCATCCCGTGTATCTGTCCAAGATTTACAAAGCCGAAACAGGTGAGGGACTGGGCGATTATATGATTCGTATGCGGATGGAGCGTGCATTGTATTTGCTCAAAAACACAAACAAAAAAATATACGAGATTACCAGTGAGCTGGGGTACCAAAATCCGCAATATTTCAGCAAAATGTTCAAAAAGCATTATGGAATGACACCGAATGAATATCGGGATCAGGCATAATTTTAACATCATTCTCGTATATAGGTTGCCAAAGGTGCAGAAATCTTGTTTTCGTGACATAGGCTGAAAGACCCGGTAGGCCTATAATGAAAGGGTAACCAAAATGATTAAGGGGGAACAACTAATGAGAGCGAAATCTACAAAAAAGAGATGGCTGCCGCTCCTCGCTACGACAACGTGTCTTGCTGTCATCCTTACTGCATGTGGAGGAGGCAACAGTGGCGGTGAGAACGCGGGTTCGAGCACATCAGCCGTTGAAAACGAATACAAAGAAAAATATGATCCGGCAGTAACCATTACAACAGCATGGGGAATCGACCCTGAGCTAAAATTCAAAAATGGCGAATCCATGGAAAATAACGTGGCAACCAAGTGGGCCAAAGACAAATTCGGAATTGACATCAAATCCTTGTGGTCTGTAACAGATACGAATAGTGCATTTGCAACCAAGCTTCGTCTTGCAATGTCTTCTGGACAAGAGATGCCAGATATTGTCACAGTCGGACAGCCGGATAATTTAGTCGCTCAAGATTTAATCGACTCCGGCATGTATCAGGAGGTAGGACCACTATTCGACAAATACGCCTCGGATACATGGAAAAAAGCAATGGAGCAAGATCCGAATGTATGGAACCAGTACAGCCGGGATGGCAAAAGAATGGGTATTCCTGTACTGGACTATGCATACAACAATGACTACCTGCTATGGATCCGTCAAGATTGGCTGGACAAGCTGAACATGAAAGCGCCAAAAACCATTGACGAGCTGGAAACCGTAATGGAAGCGTTCAAAAATAAAAATCCGGATGGATTGGCTCCAGACAAGGTCACCCCGCTTAGCGTCGGTTTCAAAACATCCATGAACACATGGATGGGAGATCCATCCTGGATCTTTGGTGCATACGGCACCTTACCGCAACAATGGAATGTAGGAGCAGATGGTAAGCTGGAGTATGGCTCAATTAATCCAGGCATGAAACAAGGTTTGACCAAAATAAGCGAATGGCTCAAAAAAGGATATATTCCGCAGGAAGCAGCGTTGTGGGATGAGAACAAAACAGCAGAACCGGCAGTTGCGGGTACAGCAGGTATTATCCCAGGACCATACTGGATGAGTGGATGGCCGCTGAAGGATACGGTGAAAAATGCCCCAGGTGCAGTTTGGAAACCAATTGAGATCCCAAGTGGTCCTGATGGTAAAGCAATGCGTCATGGTACACAATTTGTCAATGGTGTTACTTTGATTAAGAAAGATATGGAACATCCAGAAGCATTCTTTACGTATCAAAACTATCTGTTTGATAATTACGCAGATCCGAAACCAGGCAGTGAATATGATAACGGTCTGTTTGCAGGCTATGACTACCAATTGGATTCAAATGGAAAACAAATGCCGATTGAAGAAATTGATGGTGGGTATGTCAACGTAGTACGTTATTTGCTCGTGCGTGATGGCGCCCGTATTCCGGACGCACAGATGAAAGCCTTGATGAATCTGGCCAATGGAAAAGAGCCTGAAACCAAGCTCGAAAAAGATGTTGCCGTGAACTATGGTAAAGAGACACCAGCCGCAGCGAAAGTGCTGCTGAGTCAGGAAGAAATCTCTTACAAAAACATGTTCACAGGTCCTACAACACAAACGATGAAATCGAAGCTGGACTATTTGAACAAAATTGAGAATCAGGCCTTTAATGAAATTATTTATGGCAAAAATCCGGTAGATTCGTTTGATACATTTGTACAAACGTGGAAATCGGGTGGCGGTGATCAAATCACACAAGAGGTTAACGCATGGTATGACGGTGTGAAAAAATAAGTTTCAGGGGCGTGCAGACAGTACAAGTCTGCGCGCTTTTTTTGTCGTTATAAGAACATATTTTTCTTGTAAGAGGACGGACCAGCAGAGGATGAATGATTAAAAATACAGCGAGTCCAAAGTGGTTGCTTTTGTGCCATTTATATTGCTTTTATGTGCTGTTTGACCTATGCAAACGGTTGATATAATCGCAGTATAAGCCACTCAGGGAGTACTTGAGTAGGAAGAATTACAGGGGGAGCAATCATGAGAACTTTGAAACGAACTTGGCCATTCCACGTAATGCTGCTGCCAGCCATCATCTTTCTGATCATATTCAGTTATATTCCCATGGGCGGCATTGTCATGGCATTTCAAAACTATAAGCCTTGGCTTGGCATAAACGGCTCGGAATGGGTCGGGCTGGATAACTTCCGATTTTTGTTTGAACGCGAGGACAGCCTGCAGGTCATTTGGAATACACTGATCATTGCAGTACTTAAACTGATATTTAATTTATTTGTACCCTTTGTTTTTGCCATTTTGTTAAATGAAGTTCGCAAAATGGCTGTACAACGAACCATCCAGACATTGGTCTACTTGCCCCACTTCTTATCCTGGGTTATCCTGGGCGGGATTTTGATCGATCTGCTTTCGACGGGAGGCTTGGTGAACAGGGTGCTAGGGAGCTTCGGACTCGGGCCGTACTTTTTCCTTGGTGATAACAGCTGGTTCCGTTCGACGGTTATTCTGACGGATGTGTGGAAGGAATTTGGCTATAACATGATTGTGTTTCTGGCTGCTCTTGCCGGGATTAATCCTGCGCTCTACGAAGCAGCAGAAATTGACGGAGCTGGACGGTGGAAACAAACGCTGCACATCACGATTCCTTCACTTGTGCCGATGCTGATGGTGGTTGGAACACTGGCGCTCGGTAATGTACTCAATGCCGGATTTGACCAGATTTTCAATCTGTACAATCCGCTCGTTTATCAAACGGGTGACATCATTGATACATTCGTATATCGTTCAGCCATGCAAAATGGTGAGATGGGCTTCGCCACTGCGATCGGATTGTTCAAGTCAGTGATCAGCATGATTTTGATTCTTGTATCCTACAGCTTAGCCAAAAAATACGCCGGATACCGCATATTCTAATCGAATGAACAAAAGAAAGAAGGGACCACGATGTATCACAAATCATTGCCTTATCGCGTGTTTAATATAGTCAATACCTGCTTTCTGATTCTGGTTGCCATCATGTGTATCGTACCGATGATTCATGTCCTGGCCGTATCCTTCAGCACGAAGGCAGCCGCCGATGCCAATCTGGTTAATCTCTGGCCTGTCGGCTTCTCGCTTGAAGCCTACAAAAAAACGATGAATAATCCAATCTTCCTGAACTCGCTTTGGATCTCCCTGCTTCGTACCGTCATTGGTACGGCGATTACCTTGCTGATTACCTTTTTGGCGGCGTACCCGTTGTCGAAAGAAAATAGTGAATTTAAAGGAAGAACGATATATTCATGGATTTTCGTTTTTAGTATGATCTTTAATGGGGGACTGGTTCCGTTCTATATGGTTATTCAGAAGATCGGCCTGATGGATTCCTTCTGGGTGCTGGTACTCCCGGGGGCAGTCAACACCTTCCTGGTCATTCTGATGCTGAACTTCTTCCGCGGTATTCCAAAAGAGCTGGAGGAAGCAGCCCTGATGGATGGAGCCAACCATTTCAGAACACTGTTCACGATCTTCCTGCCCATTTCCATGCCGTCCATTGCAACGATCGCATTGTTCAGTATGGTGTTCCACTGGAATTCCTGGTTCGACGGTCTGCTATACATGAATAACGCCAAGGATTATCCGCTGGCTACATTTATGCAAACGGTCATTATCGGACGGGATATGAGCAGTATGAGCATGAATCCCAAAGAAATGGAGGCTCTCTCGCAAACTACGGTAAGAGCAGCTCAGATTTTCATCGGAAGTGCACCGATTCTGATTGTGTATCCATTCCTGCAGCGCTTCTTTGTTAAAGGTATGACTTTGGGCTCAGTTAAAGGCTGAGCCTGCATCTAACATTGAATTGGAGGTTGATAAAGTGAGCCATTTAAAAGAAGAGGCATTCATTCTCGGAATGGATGTGTCGTTTATGGACGAAATCGAGCAGCATGGCGGGTGTTATCGTGATGAGCATGGGCAGCAGGAAGACTTGCTGACCCTTCTCAAGATGGGAGACGCCAACGCCATTCGTTTGCGTATCTGGAATGACCCTGCAGGTGGATTCTGTAATCTGGAGCGAACGGTAGCAGTTGCCAAGCGGATCAAGGAGCATGGACTGCATTTCTTGCTGGATTTCCATTATTCCGATCGCTGGGCTGACCCTGCGAATCAATGGAAGCCGAAGGCCTGGGAGAAACTGTCTTATGAGGACTTGCAACGTGAGGTGTGTAACTACACGGCAGACGTGCTGAGAACGCTCAAAGACCATGATGCCCTGCCGGATATGGTACAAGTAGGGAATGAAATCACGCCGGGCATGTTGTGGGATGAAGGGCGAGTCAGCGGAGAAGAGCATGATACGGATGAACAGTGGGAGCGTTTTGCTGGCCTTGTGAAGTATGGTATCGCTGCAGTTAAATCCGTTGATTCGGAAATCAAGATCATGATTCATATTGACCGTGGCGGCGATAATGCAGAGAGCCGCAAGTTCTATGATCGCTTTGAAGCGCTTGGGGTGGAGTTTGATATCATTGGACTCTCGTATTATCCTTGGTGGCATGGAACACTGGACGCATTGCGGGACAATCTGCACGACTTGGCTGAACGGTACGGCAAACCGATCAATGTTGTTGAAACGGCTTATCCTTGGACGCTGGAGCAGCCTGATGGTCACGAGTGGATTCTGAATCAGGAAGAATTGCTTTTGCCAGGTTATCCGGCAAGTGTAGAAGGGCAGACACGTTACCTGAAGGATCTGCTGCAAATTATCCGTGAAGTTCCCGGCGGTCTGGGTGCCGGATTCTACTACTGGGAGCCTGCATGGATTCCGAGCAAGGAAGAGTGGTCCGTTGGCCATCCGAATAACTGGGGGAACCTGACGATGTTTGACTTCAAGGGCCATAAGTTGCAATCGTTTTCAGCGCTCAAGGCCGGGCAGGAAAATGACAAGGAATTGGATGAGCAGCCGAATGTTGCATTGATCAAATAGATAAATCAAATTGAGATGAATAAGGAGTTGTCAGCATGACATACAAATATCCACCCGTAAGTTCGAAAGTGCCGCGCATGTTACATGGCGCAGACTATAATCCGGAGCAATGGCTCCGCTATCCTGAAGTGCTTGAAGAAGATATTCGATTGATGAAGCTTGCCAAATGTAACGTGATGTCTATTGGTATCTTTTCCTGGGTATCGCTTGAACCGGAGGAAGGCGTGTACACGTTTGAATGGCTGGATCAAGTACTGGATCGTTTTGCTGCCAATGGAATCTATGCATTCCTGGCTACCCCAAGCGGTGCAAGACCTGCCTGGATGTCTGCCAAGTATCCTGAAGTGCTCCGTGTAGGAGCCAATCGGGTTCGCAACCTGCATGGCTTCCGTCATAACCATTGTTATACATCTCCGGTATACCGAGAAAAGGTTACAGCAATCAATACAAAACTTGCAGAACGTTACTCGGACCATCCCGCAGTAATTGGCTGGCACATTTCCAATGAGTTCGGCGGGGATTGCCACTGTGATTATTGCCAGGACGCTTTTCGCGGCTGGGTGAAAAACAAATACGGCACACTGGACGAGCTGAATCATTCCTGGTGGACGACATTCTGGAGCCATACCGTAACGGACTGGAGTCAAGTGGAGTCACCTGCTCCACACGGAGAGACACAGGTCCATGCGATGAATTTGGACTGGCGCCGATTTGTAACGGATCAGACCGCTGATTTTATCGTACATGAAACGAAACCTCTAAAGGCCAAGAATCCAGATCTGCCTGTGACGACAAACCTGATGGAGTTTTATGAAGGATTAAACTATTGGAAGTTTGCTGATATTCTGGACTTCCTCTCCTGGGACAGCTACCCAACATGGCATGATGCAGACGAAGAAGATAAGCTGGCATCCCGAATTGCTATGATGCACGATATCGTTCGTTCAATTAAAGGTGGAAAGCCCTTCTTGTTAATGGAGAGTACACCAAGTTCAACAAACTGGCAGGAGGTTAGCAAGCTGAAAAAACCTGGCATGCATCTGCTTTCTTCTCTCCAGGCGGTGGCACACGGTTCCGATAGTGTACAATACTTCCAATGGAGAAAAAGCCGGGGGTCCAGTGAGAAACTCCATGGCGCTGTGGTAGATCATGTAGGTACAGAACATACGCGAGTGTTCCAGGATGTAACCGACGTAGGAACGGCCCTTGAAGGCATGGAAGCCATTGTGGGGACAGCGGTTCCGGCAGAGGTTGCCATCATCTTCGATTGGGAGAATCGTTGGGCCGTTAATGATTCACAAGGTCCGCGCAATATCGGGGTGAAATATGAGCAAACGGTTGAAGCCCATTACGAAGCGTTCTGGAAAAAGGGAGTTGCGGTTGACGTTATTGATATGGATGCTGACCTGTCCAAATACAAGCTGCTGGTCGCGCCTATGCTCTATCTGATGCGTGAAGGGGTCGGGGAGCGTATTGAACGATTCGTTGAAAATGGCGGTACATTCGTAGCCACGTATTGGTCAGGCATCGTTAATGAGAATGATCTGTGTTTCCTGGGCGGTTTCCCAGGACCACTCCGCAAAACGCTCGGAATCTGGTCAGAAGAAATCGACGGATTGCATGATCGGGATCTGAATGGGGTGATCCCTGTGAAAGGCAACGCGCTTCAGCTGAATGCCGAGTATGATGCAATCGAATTATGCGACCTGATTCATCTGGAAGGGGCAGAAGCCTTGGCAACGTATCGCTCAGACTTCTATGCAGGCCGACCAGCGTTAACGGTTAACCGTCTGGGATCAGGGAAAGCATATTATATAGCAACACGTACCAAAGCACCGTTTTACGATGATTTCTATGGCAGTCTAATCGCTGACCTGGGCATAGAACGTGCGCTTGAAACGCAGCTTCCTGCCGGAGTTACGGCACACATCCGTACAGACGGAACATCCGATTATGTTTTTGTGCAGAACTACACACCAGAGACGAAGAAAGTTCAATTGGACGAGCAGTCCTACAGTGATCTGTTGAGCGGTGATGGTGTGGAGGGCAGCCTGGATTTGCAACCGTATGACATCCAAGTACTGCGCAGAGCGTCTGAGCGAAAATAAAAAAATATATGTTATAGATTAAGCAGAATGAATTCAGTCCGCGTACAGAAGGGTCACCCTTAACGTCTCGATTAGACGAAGAGGATGGTCCTTTTTGTATTATTAGATCAAGTTGAGTACTTTTTCTGGGCAAGATAAAGGATAAACGTGTCCGCGCAGCGAAGACAAACAGGTAACATTGTAACTCATGACTTTCAGTCTGGGAGGAATTGGAATGAATCAAAGGAATCTAGACGGCAACAGCTTCATTATTCGACTGGAAATGACAACAAAGGATATCAAATTTGGTGAAGTGGCTTCGGCCATCTCGGAAGCTGGCGGGGATATCATTGCCATCGACGTGATTTCGACCAATCAGGATGTAAGTGTGCGCGACTTGACTGTCGCCGTAACAGATGCACAAGATAACAGCAAAATTATAGAAGGGGTGCGCCAGCTCAAAGGTGTATCCATTATTAACGTATCGGATCGGACGTTCCTGCTTCATTTGGGCGGCAAGATCGAAGTTACTCCGAAGGTCCCGATTCATAACCGGGAAGATCTGTCACGCGTATATACACCGGATGTAGCCCGGGTATGCTCGGCCATTTCAGAAGAGCCTGGAAAAGCATTTTCGCTGACAATCAAACGGAATACGGTTGCTGTAGTATCGGATGGCAGCGCTGTGCTTGGACTCGGCAACATTGGACCACGTGCCGCAATGCCAGTCATGGAAGGTAAAGCGATGTTGTTCAAACAGTTTGCAGGAGTAGATGCTTTCCCAATCTGCCTGGATACACAGGATACCGAGGAAATCATTCGAACTGTGAAAGCGATCTCACCAGCTTTTGGCGGGATTAATCTGGAGGATATCTCGTCTCCGCGTTGCTTCGAAATTGAGCGTCGCCTGAATGAGGAGTTGGATATTCCGGTATTTCATGATGACCAGCATGGTACGGCGGTTGTACTGTATGCAGGTCTGATTAACGCGCTTAAGCTGGTAGGGAAATCCATTACGGATGTGAAAATCGTTGTCTGTGGCATTGGTGCAGCAGGTGTGGCTTGCAGTAATATTCTGCTGTCTGCAGGAGCGAACCGGGTGGTTGGTGTCGATCGTGACGGGGCGTTAGTAAGGACGAATTCCTATGATAATGAAGTATGGACCGACTATGCCGCTCGTACCAATCCGGAGCTGGAGACAGGCTCACTCCGTGACGTGATTCGCGGAGCAGATGTCTTCATTGGTCTGTCCCGTGGCAATCTGTTAACTCGGGAAGATGTGCAAACCATGGCAGCCGACCCCATTGTTTTCGCCATGGCGAATCCGGTACCGGAGATTATGCCGTCCGTAGTGGAGGACATTGTGGCTGTCATGGCGACAGGTCGCTCCGATTATCCGAATCAGATCAATAACGTACTGTGTTTTCCGGGGATGTTCAGAGCGGTTCTGGACTGCCGTGCAAGTGAAATTAATGAGGAAATGAAGCTGGCTGCAGCCCAGGCAATTGCTTCGGCCATTTCGGATGAAGAACGTACCCGGTATTACATTATCCCGAGTGTGTTTAACGATAAAATTGTCAAATCGATGCGCAATCGCGTGATTGAAGCAGCTGTCAAGACGGGTGTGGCACGGCGTATACCGCGTGAACAAGCCCGCGAAGGCGGGGAAGTGTAAGATGCAAGAGAAATCCCCTCAACATCCGAACCAAAGTGCGCAACAATCGGGTCATGAGGATCATGTTGATGGAACATTAACAGGAGAGGTCATTCTTCGCGCGGCTCGCGCTTTTGTTCAGGGAGATACAGACGCACATACGGATGGTCATGACTGGCCTCATATTGAACGGGTCACCACACTTGCAGTGGAACTCGCACATCGTATGGGCGCCGATCCTTTCATCTGTGAACTGGCTGCATTACTGCATGATGTGCCAGATGAGAAGCTGAACGAAAGTCTGGAAGTAGGGATGGCGAAGCTGAATGCGTGGCTGGATAGCCAACCACTTGATGCAGATACACGGGAAGCTGTGGTAAACATCATCAGCACCATCTCCTTTGCAGGAGGACAGCGTCCTGCCGTTTCATCGCTGGAAGCCCAAGTGGTACAGGATGCGGACCGTCTGGATGCGCTGGGTGCTATCGGTATTGCGCGTACGTTTGCTTTTGCCGGCGCGAGAGGTCGTGAGATGTATGATCCCGCCCTTCCGCCACGAGAGCAGATGACGCGGGAGGAATACCGGAATGGACGCAGTACTACGATCAATCACTTTTACGAAAAGCTGTTTAAGCTAAAAGATCTGATGAACACGTCCTATGGCAAGGAACTGGCAGAGCAGCGTCATGATTTTATGGTGCAGTTCGTGGAGCAGTTCAAGCGTGAATGGGAAGGAAGGTTTTCATAACCTTCGCAGATTGAGTTAAACATACAATACCCCCTACTTCCGAGAGTGGAGTGTGGGGTGTTGTTTTGTGTACATAGAAGTAGTAGGAAATGGAATTCAACTCATCAACAGGATATAGGGCATGGTAACCCCTAGCCTTCCATGATACAATAAATCGTTCTCCTGAATTGATTCGGGCAAAAAAAGAAATATGGGGTAATAATGATAATGATCAAACGAACGAAATCAGTACTGAAGAGGAGGAGGGGTCACCATGTCATTTGGTGCACGTGTACTTAAGACGGGAATCGCGGTCACGCTGGCCCTGTACCTTAGCAGCATGTTCTTGAACCCGCAATCTCCTGTTCCCGCCGCAATCGCGGCCATCTTTGCCATGCAGCCATCCATCTACCGATCCTGGAAGTATTTCCTGGATCAGCTGCAAACGACTACACTTGGTGCAATTGTCGCCTTGCTGGGAGGCATGGTGCTGTCCAATGAGCCCATCGCCGTCGGGTTGATTATTGTACTGGTTATAATGATTTGTCTTAAATTGAATATGGGCGAGACAGTTGGTCTGACACTGGTAACCGTTGTATCCATTATGGAAGCGTCGGGTGATTGGCATTTTGCATTGAATCGTTTCCTGCTGACGCTTGTTGGCATTGTATCTGCGTTTCTTATTAATATTACGGTATTTCCACCTAAGCCAAAGATTCAGTTCGTGAAACAGATTCAGAGTGTGTTCAGTGGCATGTCACTGCTGCTGCGCACATCCATCTCGGATGAGATCAAGGAAGTCGTATTCCGGGATGAGAAAAATAATTTGGGTGGTTCGATTAAATCCTTATCCGATAAGTATAACTTGTTTGAGGAAGAGCAGAAGAAGATGAAACGTTCCAAATTCAGCGAGACCCGGCAGATGGTCGTATACAAACAGATGCTGCTGAGTCTGCAAAAAGGATTCGATGTGCTGGATTCGGTAGAACGCCATTATTTCCAGGCACAGCGAACACCCGAAATGGATCAATTCTTTGATACACATCTGGAGCTTGTTATCAAATTCCATGAACATGCGCTGCTCAAATTCGAGGATAAGCTGAAACCGAACGGAGAAGAAGCGGCACAGTTCATTTTGGATAATGATCGTTTTATGGAGCAGGCCATTTCCCAGTTTGATATCGATCAGGAGGGGATGTTGAGACTGTCCATCGTAGCCGCTGCGATCTATGATTATGGCTATCAGCTGGAACGATTAAACCGGCTTGCCGAACATGTGCATAGTGCCAGTGAAGACAAGGAGTCACAGGATAAAATTCTGAATTGGCTTAGATGGCCGTAAACATCGCAGTACAGATTGCAGTGATGAGGGATCATCATATACAATGGAAGCACAACTAGCCCGGACAGTGTGTCCGGGTTGTTTTGTATACATAGTGGAATGACTGTAACGAAAATACGAATCTAAATGAACTGAGGGATATAGAAATGAATGTACCAAAGCTTGACGCTGAATGGATAGAGTGGCTGAGTGGTGATCATCTGGAGCAGAAACAGCACGAAGCGATGCAATTGTTAACGGTGTCCGAAGATGCTTGGCCCCATCAGGCAATGATCAGCATGGGCGAAGTGATTGCCCTCAGTCCAACTCGGCTTAGACTGGCTCTATGGCAAGGAACTCAGACAAGTATGAATATGAGCCGAACAGGCAAGGCTACCTTGATTGCAGTTCATGAGCAAAGTCTGCTGCATATCCGTCTGGAAGTGAGTGCGTTATCTCAGATTGGGGAATCTATGTATCCAAGAGATCGTTTTGAAGCTCAAGTGGTGAATGTACGTGTGGATCAAGCACCATATGCAGAGATTACTTCAGGCATAACATTTCAATTAAAGGATGAGTCTGAAGCGGTGACGCGCTGGAAGGAAACCATCGAAGAATTACGGAAATAAAGGGTGTCTAACAATAGCAAGGTCGTTCTTGGGTAATAATAGAAGAAACATAAACATCAGAGAGACAAGTCAGTTAAAAGAATAAATAAAAACAACAAAAAACGCCTCCGCTTGCAACGGGACGCAGTCACTGGTACAATAAAAAATGGTTTTCAGAAAATTAGAACTAATTAACATAAAATTAAAATGTTTACTTTCTAATTAATTATACCATAGCCTTTTCGGGCTTGTCAAATGGGCTTTTTGAGGAAACAATCCGGGGAAAGAGGGGCGTATTAACATATGAGTACAGACCAGCAATGGAGCGAGGAGCAGCAGCGGGTCAACATTGTAACCGAACAGATTGAACGGAAAATCGACATCCTGGAAAAAGAGGTCGGTTCCTTCCGGGACGAAGTTGTAGGCATGAGAAAAGACTTCTGGGACGAAGTCACCATGAACTTCAGCGAAGCGGATGACGTGGGTGAGACCTCCACCAGCATGCGGCAGCAATCACAGGTTCTGTCTGACCGGGAGCGTAGTCATCTAAATACGGCAGCAGCACTGGACAAAATGAAACGGCTGCATCATTCACCTTATTTTGGACGCATTGATTTTAAGGAAGATGGCTATCCACATGCTGAACGCATTTATCTGGGGATTGCATCGTTGCTGGATGAGAAAGAGGAATCCTTCCTTGTATATGACTGGCGGGCACCCATATCGAACCTGTATTATGATGGTGCGCCAGGTCCGGTTACGTATCATACACCAAGTGGAGAGATTAACGGCGATATTGAGATGAAGCGGCAGTTTGTCATTCGGGATGGACGTATCCGCTTTATGTTTGACACTGGAGTTACGATTGGGGATGAGCTGTTGCAGGCCGTCCTCAGCCGAACCTCGGATGCACAGATGAAAAGCATTGTGGCAACAATCCAAAAGGAGCAAAACCGAATTATCCGTAATGATCGGACTCGCATGTTGATCGTACAGGGAGCTGCGGGCAGCGGTAAAACATCCGCTGCACTACAGCGTGTGGCGTATCTCCTCTATAAATACCGCGAGCATCTGCAAGCGGATCAGATGGTCCTTTTTTCGCCCAACCCGATGTTCAACAGTTATGTTTCCACCGTTCTGCCTGAACTTGGTGAGGAAAATATGTTGCAAACGACGTTCCAGGAGTATTTGGAACGCCGTCTGGGACGTGAATATCAGCTGGAAGATCCATTCATTCAACTTGAATACGTGCTCACCGGAACAGAAGATCCTCAGTACGAAGCGCGTATGTCCGGTATTCGATTCAAATCATCTGACTCCTTCCTCAAGGTCATTACACGATACAAGGACAGCATGCTGACGGAAGGCATGAAGTTTAAGCCTGTTCGATTCCAAGGGCGGGCTGTTGTTACGGCAGAGGCCATGGCCGAGAAATTTTACAGTTTTGAGTCATCCGTTAAGCTGGTGAATCGTCTGGAAATACTACGAGACTGGATGCTCAAAGAGTTATCTGCGTTCGGTAAAGGGGAATTGGAGGCTCCTTGGGTAGATCAACAACTGGATCTGATGGAGCCCGAGGATCTGCAACGGGCCTATCAACGCTTGAAGCGAAAGCAAAAAGGGAAGTCGGATACGTTCGACGATTTCCAGCAGGAAAGAGAAATACTCGCCCGTATGGTTGTGAGTGATCGGCTCAAGCCATTGCGCAAATGGATCAAATCCTTGCGTTTTGTCGATGTTCGTCAGCTGTACGCGCATCTATTCAACGATCGGGCTCAAATGATTCGCCTATTGGGGGAGGAAGCGTTACCTCCATACTGGGAAGAGATTGGGGACATGACTCTTCGCAGGATGAAAGCACAGGAGCTGGCGTATGAGGATATCACACCTTATTTGTATTTGCGTGAGTTGCTGCTCGGGTTCCATATTAACTCCAATATCCGTCATGTGATCATTGATGAGGCTCAGGATTACTCTGCAT
The DNA here is from genome assembly GCF_042674385.1 of Paenibacillus sp. NPDC056933. Lineage (NCBI taxonomy): Bacteria > Bacillati > Bacillota > Bacilli > Caryophanales > Paenibacillaceae > Paenibacillus > Paenibacillus sp. NPDC056933. The sequence continues at coordinate 1,514,477 of NZ_JBHUQN010000001.1, forward strand.
TTCAACTGGCCTTTATGAAAAGGTTATTCCCCAGAGCTAAAATGACGGCACTCGGAGATTTCAATCAGGCTATCTATGCCCATTCCTCGGTATTGCGTGGAACGGGACCGCTGACTAACCTCTATGGACCGGAAAATACAGAAGTAATTGAACTGACGAGAAGTTATCGTTCAACAAAGGAGATCGTGGAGTTTACCCGCGGCATGGTGCCTGGTGGTGACGAGATCGTTCCTTTTAACCGGAGCGGGGAAAAGCCGAAAGTGTTAGTGTCTTCCAATGAACAGGAGCATTTGGAAGTTATTACAGCCGATCTCCGTCACCTGATTCAGGAAGGGTACGAATCGGTTGCAGTCATCTGCAAGACGGCGGAAGAGAGCAAGGACGTACATGAGGCGTTAAGCAAAGTACTGCCTGCGACGCCGAAGTTAATCAAAAAAACAACACTGGCCTTTGAACGTGGTGTGCATATCATCCCTGCTTATCTGGCCAAAGGTGTGGAGTTTGATGCTGTGCTGATCTATGATGGCTCTGCAGAACAATACGCCAAGGAGCATGAACGCAAGCTGTTCTACACCGCTTGTACTCGAGCCATGCATTTGCTGCACGTGTACTGCCTGGGTAAACCAAGTCCGTTCATTACATCCCAGTCCGAAGAATTATATGACATGGGTAAAGTATCTGCGGCCCAAGCCGATTAACTTTATCTTTCACGTTCGTGAAGAAGGCTTCCGTTCGATGGGACGGAAGTCTTTCTGTGTATTGCGGAATACGATGTGGGGAATAAGAAACTCCATAAGGTTAGACGGCTTCTGATATAAGATCAGATGGATTAGGTTTCATGGATAAAAAATGATCCATCATTTGTGTTGATGCACAATAGGTGTGAATTATCTTTACACATTGAGTCTGGACTCATATAATCGTAACAATCTATTTTTTTTGGATCGTTTATTTCATGAAGGAGGCAGCAACATGAACACACCATCTTTTGAACGCCCGTTAATGGCGGATTGTGTACCGGATCTGGTAGCAACAGCACGGGGAGACTTGCCTGCAACATTGGTCATTCGGGGCGGAACGCTGGTTAATGTAATTTCGGGAGAGATTTTACCAGGGATGTCCATAGCGGTACAGGGAGCCCGGATTGCATATGTAGGCAAAGATGTAAGCCATGCGATCGGAGAACATACACGCATCATTGAGGCTGAAGGCAAATACATTGCGCCCGGATTGCTGGATGGGCACTGTCACATTGAAAGTACTCAAATGAAAGTAACCGAGTTTGCAAGAGCCGTTCTGCCTTCCGGTACAACCGGTGGTTTCTTTGACCCGCATGAGATTTCCAATGTGCTTGGACTGAAAGGCCTGCGGTTAATGCTGGATGAAGCACGTACGACCCCAATGGCTGCTTATATGCAGGTGGCTTCCTGTGTTCCTTCCTCACATCCGGGACTGGAGACAACAGGTGCGTATATTGGACCGGAAGAAGTGGCGGAAGCCCTATCCTGGGGGCCGGATATGATTGGTCTTGGCGAAGTGATGAACTTCCCAGGGGTTGTTTATGGCGACGAGACGATGATTGGTGAGATTCAGGCAACGCTGCGAGCAGGCAAGGTGGCAGATGGTCACTTCACCTGGGCAGCGGATGACTGGCGTCTGCCAGCCTATGCAGCAAGTGGCGTTACAGGGGATCATGAATGTGTTACGAAGGAAGATGTGGTGGAACGTCTGCGGCTTGGCATGTATGCCAAAATGCGTCAGGGCTCTGCATGGCATGATGTTGCGGAAACGATCAAAGCCTGCACAGAGCTTGGTCTGGATACACGCCGCATGATGCTGGTGACCGATGATCGAAGTTCCGAGTCATTGCTCAAGGAAGGTCATATGGATTTTGTAGTTCGATTGGCTATTTCGCAAGGGGTGAAGCCGGTCACGGCTTTCCAGATGGCAACCATCAATACGGCTGAACGCTTCGGCGTAGCCCGTGACGTAGGTGCCGTGATCCCCGGGAATATCGCCGACATCATTTTGCTCGATGGACGTTTGGCGGATGTCCGGGTAGGCATGACGATTGCCGCGGGGCATGTTGTGGCAGAGAACGGCAAAATGACAGCGGTATGGGATGGCTTCATCTATCCGGAAGAGGCGCTGAACACAGTGAAACTGGAGGCAAATATCCAGCCGAAGGACATGGAGTTGTCCGCGCCGATTACCGAAGGTATGATTGGAGCGAAAGTCATTCATGTGACGGAGAATCATGTGGATACGAAGGAAAAGCATGTGAATGTCGCGGTAGAACATGGTAATGTCGTCATTCCGGCTTCTGGTGAAATCTGCAAAATCGCGGTGCTGGAGCGCCATAAACAAACGGGAAATCATGCTGTTGCGCTTGTAGGAGGCATTGGTTTTACATGTCCTGCGGCCATTGCCATGACCGTTGCTCATGACAGCCACAATCTGCTCATTATCGGTAATGATGATGCATTGATGGCTGAGGCAGGTAACCGGGTCATTAAAATGCAAGGCGGCGTAGCCGTTGTGACTACCTCCGGTGTGACCGAATTCCCATTGCGAATTGCGGGCTTGATGTCAACAGAATCTTTTGAAAAGGTGGCAGTCCAATCTGCTGCTGTCAGTGAAGCATTGCAGTCTGCTGGCTGTACGTTAAATAACGCCTTCATGACGCTGTCCCTGCTGGCGCTAGTTGTGATTCCGGAACTGCGTTTGTCCGATAAAGGTCTTGTACGCATTTCGGCAGAAGGCATTGAGCTGGTATCTCTGTTTGATGAAATGGTGGAGAATACACCGGCTGCACCACCCGGGAACTAACGAATAACGAATAAACCACATCCGTTTGTCCTTGAAGTGGGAAGGAAAATGAAGGTCGTCTTAGGGCGGCCTTTTTTTGCGTTTAGATGGAAAGCGCTTACTAGGTCTTCGGTCGTTTGTGGTTCATATGTAATGAATGACTCAAGATAGGTGTAAATAAAGCTAAATTTATAATATTTTCTATAAATGAGTCTTAAGAACTATAAATACAGAAGTGTGTATACCCGAAATAATGTTATATGATTCTTTCGTCGTGAGTCTTAGAGATGATGTTGCATATAGAAGCAATGTAAATAGTCGTACTTCGAATCAGTGCTTTTGAATGAATATAAAACGACAGATTTCCATCGGGATTTGCACGTCAGAGCTGCATAACATCAAAGGGAGTGTATAAATATGAAAAGTAAAAGGGGTCAATATTTAGTTTTGTTCATAAGTTGTTTCATGCTGTTAACGAGCCATACCTACACTTGCAAGGCCACTGCACTGGGTTCAGTTGACAGTTATGAAACCATCCATGGAACGGTACAGGGATCGGTGAGAGCAACCTGGTTATGGGACACCATGCAGATTCAAAGTAACCCTCAGCTCGTTCTGAAGTTTGCGACTGTGAACAAAATCAATACGATCTACCTACAAATGAATCGGGATGTGAAGCTTCCGTACTATACGGATTTCATTCGTATGGCCAGAGAGAAAAATATAGCCGTGGACGTCATGGATGGCAGACCTGCCTGGGGATTGACCGAGAGCCGGCAGCAAATTGCCGATTTTCTGGACTGGGTTGAAGCATATCAAAATCAAGTAGAGCCCGATGAGAAATTTGCAGGCATTCATCTGGACATTGAACCTCATGTTCATCCAGAGTGGAAAACGAATCAGGCCAGTGTGATTACACAGTGGCAGGGGAACGTTCAATATATAGTTGATCGGGCCGCTCGGATGAAAATGCCTGTAGCCGCAGACCTGCCCTTCTGGCTTGATGGTTACAAGATTCCGGGTTCAACGATGAATGTAAGCAGCTGGATGATCCGCAAGTTCGATTCAATCACCATTATGGCGTATCGGGATACGGCTGCGGCTATCTATAAAGTAGCGAAGGATGAGCTTGAGGAAGCGGCACTTCTGGGCAAAACGGTATCCATTGCCGTGGAGACCAAGCAGAGCAAGGAAGGCGACTTTATCACCTTTTATGAAGAAGGTACAGCGTATATGGAAGCACAGCTCCAATTGGTTGAGAAAATGGCGAGTACACATTCGTCGTTTAACGGCTTTTCGGTCCATGAGTACAGCTCATGGGAGCTATTAAAGAAATAAATTCCATCCATCCATCAGAAAGAAAAAGGTGCTTATAGCCGAACTGAAGTGCGACCTGTCAAGTGAACAAGTCGCACTTCAAACGAGCTGTGGCACCTTTTGTTTATAAGATCCACAAGTGGAAAGCAGTGAACGATCGCGGCTACAGCGTTCAGGAAACTTCATAAAGTTTACGACTAGATCAGCGCAGGTTCCATCTCCACTTTCTCATAAAACATTTTGCGATATTGGGATGGGGTCGTATTCTTGTGTTTCTTGAACGTTGTAATGAAGTAGCTTAAATGCTCGAAGCCGACGTCCATGGCAATATCCACAATTTTGTGGTCGGTGTTCTCAAGCTGATAACAGGCCTGCTGAACACGATAATAGTTGATATAGTCGACCGGGCTTTTCTGCACCATTTGTTTGAAAAAGCGGCAAAAGTGTCCTTCGCTCATATTGGCTTCATCCGCCAGTTCTTTCAACTTGAGTGGTTCGGGATAACGCTTGTGAATATAGCTTAACACTGATTTCAGGCGTTCCACTTTATCATGGCTGCCTGCCGAAACAGTTCCTTTAAGTGGGGCAGGTCTCATATGTTCAAACAATTGTGCAAAGATAAGATAGAGGTAAGCCTTCGTTGTCATCTCACAGGTGGCCGTCCCGGTGGCATGATCAGCGAAAATTCGTTTTAAATGATGAAGAATCTCTTGTCCCCACGCTTCATCGGCACGGATATGGTAAGGAGGAAGAACCGTTTTGTGTACAAGCGGGCCCACGAATTTCTCCTGTACAGCATCGAATGTCCGACTGCCTAACAGCTCCGGGTTAAATACAATGGACGAAAAAACGCAGGGGACATCACCCTTTAGATAGCCTGCATGAATCTCACCCCGATTGATAAATATGGCTTCGCCCGCCTGAACCTCTACCGTATTCATATCGATTTGAAAAACAGCACTGCCCTGAGTCACCATGGTGAACTCCATCTCATCATGCCAGTGGCAATCCAGAATGCTGTCGCCATTCAACTGCTGAATATCCGGGTACACACTGACGGGATACATGGCATTGCCGTGAATCCGGTTTTCCCGTAATCGTTCACGTTCCATAGGAGATTCTCCTTTTGCATCATTATTAATGTAAACGTTCCCATAGATTGGTGATGTTTATAAGGAAACGGATAAGAAATATCAAAATCGTGATATATTTGGTCAAAATATGAGAAGAAATTCGTTATTAATGTCAATATTATTATAGTATAACCGAAGGGGGAAAGAAAACATGAAATTTACTGATGGATTCTGGATGACTCGTGAAGGGTACCACATTCAAAACCCGACTGACATTCGTGATATTGTGCAAAAAGAGGATTCTTTGACCGTATATGCGGCAACTAAATATATTCGTACCAAAGGCGATACGCTGAACGGTACATTGCTTAAAGCAACGTACAGCTCACCAATGCCTAACGTTATTCGTGTAACTTTGAATCACCATAAAGGCGGAGTGAAAAAAGGGCCTGTATTTGAGCTTAATACGCAAGATGCGAACGTTGACATCTCCAAAAATGAACAAGGTGCTGTTTTGAAAAGCGGCAATCTGGAAGTTCAAATCGACAAAACAAACGGTTGGGACGTCAGCTTCCTGTATGGAGGAAAACGGATTACAGGTAGTGGTCAAAGAGCGGCTGGCTACATTACAGGTCCGAGTAAGGAAGCGTACTTCCGCGAGCAGCTTGATCTCGGCATTGGTGAATACGTTTACGGACTTGGTGAGCGCTTCACACCGTTTGTTAAGAATGGTCAAGTGGTTGATACTTGGAATGAGGACGGCGGTACAAGCAGCGAGCAGTCATATAAAAACATTCCTTTCTATTTGTCCAATAAAGGATATGGCGTATTTGTAAACCATCCTGAACGCGTATCGTATGAGATTGCATCTGAGAATGTATCTAAAGTGCAGTTCAGCGTAGAAGGCGAGACGTTGGAATACTTCATTATCGGCGGTGACAATCCAAAGGATGTACTTGATAATTATACGAAATTAACAGGTAAACCAGCGCTCCCACCGGCATGGACGTTTGGTCTGTGGCTGACAACATCATTCACAACGGATTATGATGAAGCAACGGTTAACCATTTCGTAGATGGTATGGCTGAACGTGATCTTCCGCTGTCTGTATTCCATTTTGACTGTTTCTGGATGAAGGAATACCAATGGTCTGATTTCGTATGGGATGAAGCGATGTTCCCTGATCCGGAAGGCATGCTTGCACGTCTGAAAGAAAAAGGTCTTAAAATTTGTGCCTGGATCAATCCTTATATCGCAGAAAAATCCTATTTGTTCGATGAAGGTATGGAGAACGGTTATCTGGTAAAAACAGCGGATGGCAGCGTATGGCAATGGGATATGTGGCAGGCAGGTATGGCTCTGGTTGATTTCACGAATCCGGATGCTGTGAATTGGTATAAGAGTAAGCTGGAAGTTCTGCTTGATCAAGGTGTTGATTCATTCAAGACCGACTTCGGTGAACGAATTCCGACAGATGTTGTGTACTTTGATGGCTCTGATCCGGTTAAAATGCACAACTATTATACACAGCTCTATAACAAAGCTGTTTTTGAATTGCTCGAAGATAAGATTGGCAAAAACGAAGCTGCCCTGTTTGCACGTTCTGCAACAGCAGGGGGTCAACAGTTCCCGGTTCACTGGGGCGGAGACTGCTCTTCTACGTATGAATCCATGGCTGAATCACTTCGAGGCGGCCTCTCGCTTGGACTTTCCGGTTTCGGATTCTGGAGCCATGATATCAGCGGCTTTGAAAGTACAGCGACCCCCGACGTATACAAACGTTGGGTACAATTCGGACTTTTATCTTCTCACAGCCGCTTACACGGAAGTACTTCGTATCGTGTGCCTTGGCTGTTTGACGAGGAATCCGTGGACGTTGTTCGTGACTTTACCAAACTCAAAATCAGCCTGATGCCGTACCTTTACAATTCTGCGGTGGAGTCGACGGTAAAAGGTATTCCGATGATGCGTGCGATGCTGCTGGATTTCCCAGAGGATCCAACAACCTACAACCTGGATACTCAATACATGTTTGGTGATTCAATCTTGGTAGCTCCGATCTTCAACAAGGAGGGTGATGTTCGTTATTACCTGCCTGAAGGAACATGGACCAACTACCTGACAGGTGCGAAAGTTGAAGGTGGACGCTGGATTAGCGAAAACCATGATTTCAAAACACTGCCAATGATGATCAAACCCAACAGTCTGATTGCGGTCGGTGCTGTGGATAGCAAACCGGATTATGACTTTGCGGATAATGTGTCGCTTCACTTGTTCGAACTGGCTGACGGCAACTCCGCTCAAGCGGTGGTTGTAAACCAAAGTGCTGAGCAGGAGCTGGTTGTTAACGTATCCCGTAACGGCTCTGTTCTGGAAGTTCGTGCTGAAGGTGCAGGCAAACCATGGAATGTCGTGCTGCGTGGGATCGAGAGTATATCCGGCGTAGAGGGCGGTTCTCAAGCGTCTGGTGCAAATGGTGTTGTCGTTACGGCAGCAGCAGGTACAAGCTCGCTTACCATTCAACTGTAATATGTATTGATGACAGAAGGGCGGTGCCGGAAGGTGCCGTCTGTTTGTTTACTGTCGAGCCATAGAAAATATGGTTTTAGCAATTGAATGGTAGTATCATGTAAATTGCTAGTGACAGATAAAGATAGGGGATTAAATAAAATGATCACAATGAATTCAGGGTTACATCAAACCATTACAGCAGAGATGCTGCACCATCTGGTGGAGAAAAATTTTGGAACCGCTACCATCGTGAAGAATTTTGCTCTTCTGCATGGTGGACTTTTTAATACAACGTACCGGATTCAGCTTGAACATGCATCAGTTGCGGATGTGATTTTGCGTTTGGCCCCAGAGCGGGTAGTAATGCCGTCCGGTTCTGCGAGCGATCCGTTATTTTCATTTGAACGTACGATGATGGCGGCCGAACCTGTTGTTTATGACTACTACCATAAGGTCGGCATTCCCGCTCCAAACATTATTGCCTGTGATGACAGTGGATCGATCATTCCGAGAACGTACATGTTTATGGAGTTTATCCCCAGTAAGCAGCTGGATCATCCATCGATTTCGGAAGCAGATAAAGAGCGATTATATCATCAGCTCGGCGCTTATACCGCTGTCATGCATCAGATTGAGGGTACATCGTTTGGCTGGCCGCAGGGCGATGGGACGATTAAAGGCTCGAATCATTGGTCCGAGGTGCTGCACTCTTTTGCAGAAGAGACGGCCCTCAAAGCGTCACAAGCCGGGTATATGCCAGGTGTGGGGCAAGAGATTGCAGACATGTTCATTAAAAATAAGGATTTATTTGATCAGGTGGCTGTTCCGGTTCTTGTGCATAATGATCTGTGGGAAGCTAACGTGCTTGTACATGAGGAAAACGGGGAGCTAAACATTGCCGCCCTTATTGACGGGGATCGTTCCATGTTTGCTGACAGGGAGTTTGAAGCCATTTTATCGACAGAATCAGCTGCTTTTCATGAAGGCTATGGTCACCCACAGGATATGTCTGATGAGGGACAGGCTCGCCGACTTGCTTATCGGATACTTTCCTCTTACTTTAATGCGTATGTCCATGAGCATCAGGTGGATCAGCCGGAGGCAGGACAGAAGTATTGCGAACGTACACGGAATCTATTGGAACAATGGAAGCAACTCAAACTTAACTAATGCGTAGGAGGGTTTAGCATGAAGGAGTATGTTCAATTTCCAATGTGGGACGCAACATTGTCCTTGGAAGAACGACTGGATGACTTGATCGCGCGTCTGACAACCGAGGAGAAGATTCGATTAATTCCTACTCGTGAAGCCGCTGTGCCCCGATTGGGAATCCCCGGCTACAACGTTGGAGGTGAGGCGGCTCACGGGGTTGCCTGGATCGGCGAGGCTACCGTGTTTCCGCAACCTCTCGGTTTGTCGAGCACCTGGAATACGAGGCTCATGCGTGAGATTGGCTCCGTCATCGGAGATGAAGCCAGAGCATACCACCATCGTGCACCTGAACGCCATGGCTTGACTTTATGGGCACCAACCGTCGATCTGGAACGTGATCCGCGTTGGGGCAGAACGGAAGAAGGTTATGGTGAAGACCCCGTACTGACGGGTGAAATGTCGGCAGCGCTTGTGAAAGGCATGCAGGGTAATCACTCTTTCTATCTGAAAATGGTAGCGACGCTGAAGCACTTTTTTGCCAACAATAATGAGAAGGATCGGTTAAATTGCTCATCCAGCATCGATCCGCGCAACTTGCGTGAATATTATTTAAAAGCATTTGAGACGCCATTCGTAGAAGGCGGTGCCTTGTCGATGATGACGGCATACAATTCCATCAACGGCACACCAGCCATTGAAAGCCCATATGTGAATGATGTGGTCAAGGGTGAGTGGGCCATGCTTGGATTTATCGTCTGTGACGGGGGTGACTTGTCCCAGACGGTCAATTATCACGGTTATCATGCCTCGCATGCGGAATCGGCGGCAGGCGCTATAAAGGCAGGCGTGGACTGTTTGACGGACGAGGTTGATTTAGTCGTATCTGCCTTGGAAGAGGCGCTTGAGCGGAACTTGCTGGAGGTCGAGGATCTTGATCGGGCCATTCGTAATATTTTTGGCGTGCGGATGCGGCTTGGCCAACTGGATCAGACGGGTCTTAATCCGTACGCTTCGATAACGGAGTCTGTATTGTGTGCACCTGAACATGGAAAGTTAAGCTATAGAGCGGCTGCCGAGTCTATCGTTTTACTCAAAAACGAGGGTCTGCTTCCACTCCATGCAGAAACGTTGCAAAAAGTTAGTGTGATTGGCCCCCTTGCGGATGTGGTCTATACCGATTGGTACAGCGGCACGCTGCCTTATCGTGTTACCGCTCTTGAAGGACTGCGCAAGCAGCTTGCCGGAGCAGAAGTATCTTTTGTAGATGGGAATGATCGCATAAGCCTGAGGACAGGCGATGGAAAGGTAATCACGCTTGGTGCTGAAGGAAAGCTTGTTGCCGCACCGGAAGGCAGTGCAGAGACAGCCGAGTTCATCCATCAGGATTGGGGCTGGGGAAGTCACACGCTTCGCAGTGTGAGGAATAATCGCTATGTTTCGTTAACCGAACAGGGCATTTATCAGGCGAATGCACCGGAGATTGGTGGCTGGTTCGTCAAGGAAGTGATACAGATTAATTCACTAGCGGATGGAAACAGTACGCTGCGTTCATGGAATGGGGTTCCGTTGGAGTTGAATGAACAGCAGGGGCAACGGGTGCTTTCTCCAATGACGGAACAAACAGATGAGGACTTGAGGGCATCTGGAAATCCAAATGCGATAGAAGGAATGCAGGAACCTGCTGTGTTCAAGCTGGATGTGATTGCTAACGGAATAGAGCAGGCGAGAGAAGCTGCACAGAACAGCGACGTCTCTGTCGTTGTTGTCGGTAATAGTCCGTATATTAACGGTAAAGAGGAAATCGATCGCCCTAGTCTGCTGCTTCCGCCTGATCAGGTTCGGCTGGTGAAGGAAGTCTGCAATGTGAACCCTAATACGGTGGTTGTCATTGTGGGCAGTTATCCATTTGTACTGCAAGAGTTGAAAGATGTGGCTCCGGCAATTGTATACCTGACACATGCAGGGCAGGAATTAGGAAATGCGGTTGCCGATGTTCTGCTTGGAAATTATGCTCCTGCTGGCAGATTAAACATGACCTGGTATGAGGATGAATCGCAGCTTCCTGACATCATGGATTATGATATCATTCTTAACGGTACAACTTATATGTATCATGAAGGCCCTGTTCTGTTTCCCTTTGGTCATGGGTTGACCTATTCAGAATTTGAGTATAAATCGATCCAAGTGGATCGGGGACAGGGAGCTTCTGGAGAAGATGTGCTGAAGATTGAGGTACAGGTCGAGAACAAAGGGCCTTATGACAGTGATGAAGTGGTTCAACTGTATGGACACGCGCGAACTTCCAGGGTGAAACGCCCGCAAAGACAGTTGATCGGCTTTCGGCGGATTCATGTTGCCTCTGGCGCTGCAGAGAAGCTCTCTTTCGAAATTCCTATGGAGAAGCTTGCTCTGTGGGATGTCACTCGTGACAGATTTTGCCTTGAAACAGCTTCCTGGTCAATCATGGTTGGTCGTTCCTCATCAGATATCTGTCAGACAGCCGAAATTCACATCGAAGGGGAAATCATTCCTGCACGTGCGCTGAATCTGCCTACTTATGCGGAAAATTACGATGCATATGCAGGTATTCTTCTGGATGAATGTCTGGAAGGGCGTTCAGCTGTCCGCGCAATTGCTTCAGGTGAACCGTTATATCGCGAAGGTCAAGCCTCGTGGATTTCATTTCACGATAATGCGTTCCGACAAGCCCGTGCGTTTGAGGGCAGGGTCGCTGCTTTTGGAAAAGCCGGTACTCTTGAGATTCGAGCTGGAGGTCCGGAAGGGCCGTTGCTGGGGACCTGTGTCGTTCCGGGGCCTGGGACTGTAAATGGAAATGATCCCGAATGGAAAACAGTACGCTGTAACCTGGAGACGGAACATGAGATAGATCAGTTGTGCATGGTGTTTAAGGGCGGCGCAGCCCTCCAACAATTTGTGTTACATTAAGCGTCTATTCTCCAACTTCATGAAAGCATAGCGCAAAAAGGCTGTTCGGACACCGAATTCGGTGTCCGAACAGCCTTTTTGCGTTGTGATTCGAAGTGATGTTTTTTACATATCCCGTATATTCAACTGCAGAACAACCCACAATAACGTTGTAGTTTTCTGAATCTGTAAAGGTGGTTGAGGTATGAACGACAAAAAGTGGGACCTCGTCGCACTTGCTTCCATCCCGGTAATCATGACGCTGGGCAATTCCATGCTGATTCCCATCCTTCCGCAAATTGAACGTGAATTGAAAGTTTCCTCATTCAAAGTCAGCATGCTAATTACGGTTTATGCGGTCGTCGCAATCCTGCTTATTCCACTTGCAGGGTATCTGTCGGATCGTTTTGGCAGGAAAGCCGTCATTATTCCGAGCCTGATCATTGCAGCAGCTGGAGGCGCGGTAGCAGGAGGAGCAGCCTGGATGCTGAATGGAAATGCTGCATACTGGATCATTCTCTCCGGCAGGCTTTTGCAAGGGATTGGGGCAGCGGGGGCCTTTCCGATTGTCATTCCACTGGTAGGAGACATGTTCGATGATGAAAACGAGGTGAGTAAAAGCCTTGGGATCATTGAAACCTCGAATACTTTCGGTAAAGTATTAAGCCCCATTTTAGGTGCAGCACTGGCTATGTGGCTTTGGTATTTGCCTTTTATGGCCATTCCGGTACTCTGTGTGCTGTCATTGGTCCTGGTTATTTTTCTGGTGAAAACACCTAAGAAAGATGAGGAACCGCCAAGCTTTCCTGAGTTTATTGCTTCCATTCGCAGTGTATTGAAAGAAAAGGGACGCTGGCTGTATGCCATTTTTGCAATCGGCGGTATTTGCATGTTTGTGCTTTTTGGTGTGCTCTTTTATCTATCGGAGACCTTGGAGTCGGAGTTCAAATTAAAAGGCGTACTCAAAGGTCTCGTGCTTGCCATTCCGTTGGCAGCCTTGTGTCTGTCGTCTTATCTTGCCGGGAAATGGATTGGGAAGAACAAGACAAGAATGAAATGGCTTGGGTTTATCGGACTTGCTGTTTTGACTGTGTCTCTTGGCGTAATCGGGCTTTTCGACAACATATATGTGGTCGTTGGTTTGTTCACCCTTGGAGGTGCAGGCATAGGGGCCATATTGCCCTGTTTGGATGCCCTGGTTACTGAAGGTGTGGATAAGGAACAGCGCGGGACCATTACGGCCTTGTTTAGCAGCATGCGTTTTATTGGCGTGTCTCTTGGTCCACCAATCGTCTCATTATTGATCGGATCCCACCACTTTCTTCTATTTGGTATTCTTGCCGCGTCCGGAGCGGTAGGAGGGTTGCTTACATTGCTGGCAGTCAAACCGGATCAGGGGAATGAACCCACCTCAGGTACCGGACAGAAAAAGCATGAACGTAATCATGATGATGTCAAACAGCCTAGCAAATATGTACAGGGGCGGAGAAAGAAAAGTCCATTCTGAATATGAGACATAAAAAATGCGTCTACACTGGAGTCTAATTCCCTCACAGTGTAGACGCGTTCCCATGGAAATCGTCATTTTATTTGGATTCGTTATTTTTCCGTTCCGTTGGTAGGCCGTCTTCGGTTACCGTTTCGTTCTTCTCATGTTGTCCCGTATTCTGCGCTTCTATATGTGTATGAGAGAGAAGCGGATGAACAGGCACACTGAACCCTCCGCTTCGTTTCCCCTGAATCAGGTAAATCAGCAGAAAAATAATCATAAATATAACAGAATAACGGTACATATCCGTATAACTGGTCATGGAAGCGATCGCACCAAGCAAAAGGGCACCCGTAGCAATCCCAAGATCCAGCGTGTTTAGAAACATACCGTTCGCCATACCGCGCTGTGAAGGAGAAACAATCTGAATCATCCACGTTTGCAGTGAGGACTGCATGGAGCCATATCCGATTCCGTATATAAATGCAGCAACAAACACAATGGACATGGAAGTGGCATAGGAAAGAATGATCAGTCCGACAGCGATGAATATTGCCCCGGGAATCAGTAAGGCTTTGGGGCCTTTACTGTCATAGATACGTCCTGCAAAGGGTCTGACCAGCAATACAGCAAGAGCGTTAAATAAAAAGAACAACGCAGGGTTAGCCAGATTGGCTTCCTTGCCATAGAGGACGATAAATCCAACCAATCCACCATAAGTGATGGACAGCAAACCATTCAGAATACTTGGCAGAATCAGCTTGCGATTAAAAGGGGTCTTTGCCTTAACGCCAGACACCGCAGCTGTTCCAGCTGGTGATGTCTGCATCACGTCAGCTTTGTTGCTGACAGCTTTCTTGCGTGTCAGTGAATAGCTGAGCGGATAGATGACCGCTATAACCCCTGCGGTACATAACATAAGGGTTACAAACCCGGCTCCTTGTAATACCGTGACCCCAATAATGGGACCCATGGACATCGCTAGGCTTGTAGACAGGCCGAAATAGCCCATACCTTCACCCATGCGTTTTACGGGCACAATATCCGATGCCATCGTCGGGAAGGCCGTGCTGCTCATGCCGAACCCGATCCCGAATACCATGCGCAGCAATAACAGGACAGCAATACCTGCTGCAAAGTAATATCCAAGTGTAGCGAGCAAGGCAACGGTCAGGCCAATATAGATCATGGCATTACGAAGACCCTTCTCTAATGCTTTCGCGGAGTAGAGTCGGGCAGCAATGGCGCTGAGGGCAAAAAGACACGTGAAGAGGCTGACTTCAAAGGCATTGGCGTGAAAACGGTCCTGCACATAGGAAGGCAGTGGAGATACAATCATATGAAGCTGCAGAAAGAGTAAAAAGTTGCATAACATAAGCAAAATAAAATCGGTTGTCCATAGATTGACTTGTGTTGAGTCAGAGTTTTTCATAATTTTGTTCATTCCCCCTGGTGTAAAATTCGTTACAGGTTGCTGTTCATGAGGGAAAGAGTATGTTTAAATGCTTCCATCTGGTCTTCGGGAATACCTTCAGTAAGATTTTTATTCATTTCTCTTTCGAGCGGAACCAGCTGATCAAGCAATGTTTTTCCTTCTTCGGTCAAATAGAGCAAATACGCTCTCCGGTCCTGTTCGCTGGTACGGCGATCAACCCAGCCTTTCTTTTCCAACAGGTCAATAATCCGTGCAGTAGTGGGCTGGTCTTTATAGACGCGCGTGGCAACTTCCTTCTGATTCACCCCTTCGCCTTTACCGATATTAAACAGAACAGAAAATTGCTCTGTCGTAATATCATAGGGTTTGAATCGAATAGCGAGCAAAGCCGAAGCTTTGCGGTGTGTCATGCCCAGCATAAATCCAATGGATTGGTCGAGCGAATAGTCCATCCCCATGTAAATCCTCTCTTTCTTTCAGCAAATTACTCTCAATGCATTTAATTGTTATAACAACTATATGCCAAACAACTATTTTTGTCAAAGCAGAGCTGAACTTGTTTTATGCAAAGCTTTGGAAATGCTGATAAAATAGAAATGCCACTGTATGCAATAATGTAGGATACATGTTGGTGAGGTTACGAAGATGAATCTGCTCCAGCTGATCATGGAGCCGACCAAGGAGAGTTGTGTATGCTGAAGAACATTCCCGCAATAATACCTCCGGAACTGCTGAAACTGATGTCTGAAATGGGGCATGGAGATGAGATGGTATTGGCCGATGGCAACTTCCCTGCAGCCAGTCATGCCCAGCGACTGATTCGCTGTGATGGGTTGGGTACCGTGGAATTGCTGGATGCCATTCTAACATTGTATCCACTGGATACCTATGCTGAGCGGCCGGCAGCCGTAATGCAGGTTGTCAAGGGTGATCAGGTGGTACCCATCATCTGGGAAGATTACCGCAAGTTGATTCTTGACCATGAAGGGATCGCGGACCCCTTTGATCACGAAGAGCGTTTCGCGTTTTATGAAAGGGCTTCCCGAGCTTATGCAATCATCGCAACCGGTGAACGTGCGCAGTATGCCAATCTGATTTTGAAAAAAGGGGTCATTTTCCCGGAAACGGACTCTCCGCAAGCACAAAAGGCTGAATTGTACTAAATGCAAGTCACGGCGAGGGAGTGGCAGACGCTTTGCTCGCCTTTTTGTTTTTTCCAAAACGCATCCAGTATATAACAACATAGAATATAGGCATACATTCGATAAGCACGCCATATGCAGCAATGGCATAAGAACGAATAGCCATTTCATAGGCAGCCGCATCTTTTGCATATTGAAGTACAAAAGAGGCGGCCGTTCCTGCAAGCAGATAGACGACTGTTTTATTCTGACGGACCCCTGTTAGTTTGGCGAGGCAAACGGAGGCTACGTACAGCAGAAATGAACTGCGGGTAAACATCGTTGTAGACCAGATGGCAATCAGAAAAGGATCGAAATTATCCAGAAAATCGCCATAACGGGCAAAACGTATCATCTCCAGCAGCGGATAACGAAGACTACTGGCTTCATACGGTCCAAAACTCATCAAGGTAAACATCCAGAACACGATAATAAATATCACAAGCGTTAAGCCTGCGAATAACATACTTCTCAAAAGTGGACGTCTGAAAGCAACAGCGGGGGCGAGGAACAGAAACATCATCCATTCAGAAAACCAGGGCATGGTTGAAAACGAGCCTGTGATAATTTCTCCCAGATCATGATGAGTTAACATGGCGAGCAGAACATCCGGATTCCCCCCGCCCGTTACCGCAGGCATGATAATAGTGGACGTGAAGATTTGAACCAGAAATATGCCCTCTGACAAATAGACGATCGTAATCAAACCTGAGCGTGCCGAAAGACTGATACATAAAACGGTTATGGTTGCTGTTATCCAGATGGGTGTCTCGGGCAAGTACATGGATTGCAAAAAAACGATGAAATTCTCCACATCAATGGATATCAAATACAGGCACAGCAACACAATGAGACTGAGGAACAACTTGTGAATGACCTTGCCTACAATTTCTTCCCCAAAATCAATCCAGGGCCGATCCGGATGCACAGCCCCCAGTCTGTAAGTGAAAAACAGAAGAATCAGACTGATGGCGAACCCGCCAAGCGTGGATAACCATCCCTGATAACCGCTCATTTTGAACAATCGCTGGAGCAAAAACGCAATAGGTGCGGAATATAGAAAGACAAACATAAAGCGGTAGGCCTGTCCGGCAGATAGTTTGATCATGGCGTACTCCTTTCATTAGCCCAAAAGGCGGTCTGCCCAGCCGAAGAGCAGCCTGATGATATCATTGGGATTAGGCCATCCCGGTACTGAGACCGCGAGGGTATTCCATACCAGAAATATCGCCAGCAGAATGAAATAAGCCCGTTTCATCCCCTTTTTGCTGGACTTGATCAGGGGCCACTCCAATATGTACAGCACGGCAAACAAAACAACAGCTACCATTCTGTTTTCCTCCTAAGTGGCCTTGCACTTGTCCTTCTCTGTTCTTATCAGAAGCTGGACTCCGAACCTACGAACTGGATGTTGATTTTGGTATTAACCTGAAACTGCAATTCGTTTTTGACATACTCATTCCAAACGGGCCGCAGCTGTTCCCAGATTCGTGGATATGCCCACTCCAGTCGATAACCGAGCATCAGAATATCGGCTTCTTTGCGTTGGCCCTTTCTTATCGCCTGTGTTAGATAGGCACTCACTTTTTCATTTGCCTTCTTTTCAATCGTTCGAACACCCACAATGTCTTTGACCTTGAGGAGGGGAATCACGGAATTTATCTCTGCCTTTCCGAGTAGAGTAATGTCAAAAAAAGGACGTCCGTTGACAAGCCTGACCTTGATTTTGGAATTCAAATTGTAGACTGTCATGCTCGCTTTTTCTTTGTTGGTTTCCACGGAGACGGCTACGGTATCCAATTTGCGATTGGCCCAGGCAACGCTCCTCGTTTCCTCAGCCGGAATAGAATCGACCATTTTCATCTGTTTAAAAAGAGCAGCCCCTACCTGACTGGTCCATTTTTTGCGAGCGTTATTCTCACTTTCCATCGCAGTTACTCTGCTTTGCAGCAAGGGGGCCGCAAAGCCCTGGTTCATTTTATCAGCGGTAAGTACACTGATTACTTGCGTTTTTAGCATATTTTCCTCGGTTGCAAATTCTCTTAGAACATCACTTGGTGTTTCTTCAAAAACGGGAGTTAGATCAGCTATATCTCTGGCTCTGCCCTTGGCAACCATGATGTAACTGCTCAGATGGAACAAAGGTTCACGTGAGATCCATTCCATCGTATCTTGAATTCCCTCTCTGGCGTATGCTTCGCCGAATACCACGACACGTGTGTGTCCCCAGGAAAGCTTTCGTGTGAGATCCGTTTGGATTTTCTCCATAGCATCAGCTATAGTGTATGCTGTTGCCGAAACGAGCGCATATGGATTTTTTCCAGATCCGCCCGTACCTTCCGGTGAAATTCGATTGGGAAGTGGCATGCTTAGAGAAAGATCGATTTCACCCGGTTTCTCTCCTTTATCCACATACATGGCGGTTATAAAAGATCGTTCATTAATTTCGACTTTGGACCAGCAGCCACTGCACATTAAAACGCACATCAACACGACAATCAGTTTGAGGGGCATCACTCCATATTTCATCAGGTTTTTTGCCTCTTCTCATCCGTATCTACGTAGGCTGCCGGCCGCTTTTTCATCAGAAACCAGGGCACTCGAACGATGGTATCCTTGATATCACGCAGTACGAGAGGGGCGAAAGGCTGCATGTAGGGAACGCCAAATGAGCGAAGACTGACCATATACCAATAGATCAGATAGATCGAGATCACCATGCCGAAGAGACCCAGGGTGCCACCCATAAAGAGCACCGGAAAACGAAGCAGCCTGAAGGCCAGCCCCAGCTCGAAGTGCGGGATGATGAAAGCGGCGACACCTGTGATGGAAACAACGATAACGAGCGGTGCTGATACGATTCCAGCCTGTACGGCTGCTTGTCCAATAACAATCCCGCCAATAATGGATACCGTCTGACCGAGCGGCTTCGGAATACGTATTCCTGCTTCGCGCAGACCTTCAAAGGTCACTTCCATAATGAGCGCTTCAATCAGAGCGGGAAAAGGGATATTTTCTCTCGCAGATGCGATGGTGATCAGCAGGTTGGTTGGAATGATCTCCGGATGAAATGTAGTTACGGCGACATAAAAGGATGGCAGCAGAAAGGCTATAAAGGCAAACAGCAGGCGGATAATTCGGATAAAGGACGCAGAATGAAATCGTTGATAGTAATCTTCCGATGACTGCATCAACGAGAAAAAAGTAACCGGAATGAGCAGGGAGAAGGGGGTTCCGTCCTGCATGACCCCAATCCGCCCTTCAACCAGTGCTGCGGCAACTGTATCGGGTCTCTCCGTATATTGATATTGTGGAAAAGGAGAGAGCGGATGGTCCTCAAGAAATTCAGACAAATAACTCACACCCAAACTGCTATCCATATCAATATTACCGAGACTTTCCAATACGTTTTCCAGAATATCCGCTTTGCATAACCCTTGAATATATACAACGAATACCTCGGTCTTCGTATATTTTCCGATGGTGAATTTGATCATCTTCAGATCGGGATGTTTGATTTTGTGCCGAAGCAGTGACATATTTACATGAATATCTTCAATGAAGGCTTCCTGAGGGCCGACAACCACGACTTCATTGGTGGATTCGGGCACCGAACGCCTTTGATAATTTTGAAGAGCAAAATGAATCATGCCCGAAATACCTTCGATATATAAGGCCGCATTACCTGACACGAGATCATCCGCTATAGCTTCTGCTGATTCCGAGTGATGGCTGTTGAGCGTGAAAAATGATCCGGTCATGACACGAGTGATGAAGAGGGGATCCATTTCATTTCGTGAGGCCTCCTCAAGCAGCGGTTTGATGATGGCTTCTCGCATTGTAGGAGTATCCACGATAGACTGAATATAGATGAGTTCACAGTGAAAGGGTCCAACTTGAAAAGGCTGATAGATCATGTCGGCAACACCCAATAGACGAGCTTTAACCTGTTCATAGATATGATCTGTTTCCATTTCAGTTCCTCCTCCCTATGCTATAATGCTAAGCCGGCGACCTGACTATAGTGTGCGACGCTTCCAATGAAATATACTTTTAAGTTTGGATTATCGAAATATATTACAAACTTTGATGCAGATCATGAATGGGGAGATGATTAGCTGTGCTTTAAAATAAAAGGGTGGAATGAAACAATAAAAGATTTTATATTTCGAAGGAGCTGAGAAGATGGCTTATCGGATCAGACGGGCTGAGCTTGGCGATATTAACGAAGTGGCGCAGTTGTTCAATGAATACAGAATGTTTTACGATCAATCTACAGATCGGAAGGGGGCTAATGAATTTATTAGAGCGCGAATGTTGCGAAAGGAATCCGTAATTTTGATTGCAGAATCCGAAGTGAATACAGACGATGGAGATGAGAGCAGCTTCGAGGACAAGCCTTTGTCCAGTGGATTCGCGGGATTTGTGCAGTTGTATCCCAGCTTTAGCTCGGTGTCGATGAGGCCCATTTGGGTGCTGAATGATCTGTATGTACATTCGGAGCATCGCCAGCGTGGAATTGCGCGAAAACTGTTGCAAGCCGCAAGGCAATGCGGGCAAGAGAGTGGGGCCGTTCGAATAATGCTCTCAACTGCGATAAGCAACAAGAAGGCTCAGGCATTATATGAGTCGGAGGGCTATACGCTGGACACCGGATTCATGTATTATGAACTTCAAGTATAGAAACGTATGGAGAACCCAAAGTCAGGGTAAGCGGAGGGATTAGCACAAAATGATGCAGTGGATCGCCATGATCACCATGTTGATTGATCATATAGGAGCCGTTTTTTATCCGGAGGTAGGAGAACTGCGAATCATTGGTCGGATTGCATTTCCAATCTATGCTTTTGCCATTTACATCGGTTATAAACATACTCGCAACGTAAAAACATACATATGGCGTTTGTTCTGGATGGCCATGATCTCCCAATTGCCGTTTATGGCGGCTTTTAATCATTTCTCGTTGAATGTGGTCTGGACCTTGTGGTCGGCACTGCTTATATTGCTCGTTCTCGATAAGCTGCCAGCCCGTATATTGGGAATCCCGATTGTAGTCGGGGCAGGATTGGTGATGGAGATCACCCATATGGATTATGGGATGTATGGTCTGCTCCTTGTATTGTTGTTCCGTTACTTCAAGGGACCAGTACTGGTGATGGCCCACCTGCTCTTAAATATACTGTATATTTTTCTGCACAGCAGCTCCGTTCAGATGTACAGTGTAGTCGCTACCGCAGGAATCGCAATTGCCCAGTATTATAACGCAGGGTTCCGTCTGAAAGGACCCCGCTGGATTTGGCGTTATTTTTATCCTGCTCATCTGGTTGTCATTGCGTTGATCCGCTGGATTTAAGAAGTCTTCATGAAGAAAGAAACCACCTCATCCGTCATCACTGACATTGAGGTGGTTTCTTTGTATTTACATGGATGCAACATGCATTCACTTTATTGGTCTTACTCTATCACTGGAGAAGTGCCCGAATGCGGTCGGACGGCTTTAGGGAAATAGCCAATCTCGATGGCATGCTCCAGCATTTTTGAGATGAACCGATCATCCGTTTTGGCGCAAGAGATTCCGGCTGGTTCCACATAGGCAGTTGTTACAGGAGAGGCATAGACGTATGCAGAATCCTTGGCACCGTCTCCTTCAAGCTGGGCGATCGCCAGTTGAAGCGCCTCAGGGTCCTTGCTGACACTGCCATCGAACAGCCAGTTGGTGTACTCTGCAAATGGCAGGGTCTCCACTTCATAACCGGCCCGGTTCACAGAACGGATCAGATCGTCATAGCTGATAGGCTCCGGATTACAGATATGGAATACTCGTCCAGCCGTATCCTGACGTAAAGCCAGATGTGCAATTGCCTGACTCGCATAATCAATAGGTGTAAAATCAACCATCCAGTCGGCTGCTGGAGCCTTGCCCAGCAATAACATCGCTTTAATCATACGATAAAAGGCGTTGCTATCAATGTTGGATTGGAAACGTCCCGTTTCAGAATGACAGGTCAGATTACCTGCACGATAGATACTTACAGGTACACCTTCTTCAGCAGCAATCATAAGCACTTTCTCAGCTTCAAGCTTGCTGTCCGAGTACAGGTTGTCCACGTGCAGATCCGCAGGGAATCGGTCATATTGCAATGAGGACTCCCACTGTCCACTGAGTGCAAGATCTTCCGGTATCCCCATTGTGGATACATGGTGGAAGGAGGCACCCGGTTTGTGGCGAACGAGTTTAAGTAATGCGATGGTTCCATCTACATTGGTTTTGGCGAATTGCGCTGCATCCCCGAAATGTCGTACATCAGCAGCACAATGAATGACCCGGTCTATTCTTTCTTGCACGTAAGTCGTCTGCTCCGCTGAAAGATCAAGATTCGGCTGTTCCAGATCGCCTTCGATGATCTCGACGCGGGATCCGAGGAGAGGCAGCACTTCTGGTCCAAAGTAACCTTCCATTACGCTGCTCAGTCGTTCCATGGCAGAGCTTCCGTCTGCAGGGCGGCGAACAAGAGTATAGATACGTGTATTCGAAGTTAGAATCAGCTGTTGCAGCACATGGGATCCGAGATATCCGGTAGCCCCGGTCAGGAGCACATGCTCGGGATTCAGAATTTCCGGATATCCAATCTGAGATGAAAGCTCTACAGGATGTTCCGATAATTGGGTAATCACCCCGTCATTTACTGGTGAGTGAGTCGTTTCCTCTGCAGCGTGAGCCAGCGTCTCCACACGCTGTGCCAAGGCACGAATCGTCTTCTCGGCAAAAAAGTCGGCAATTTTCAGCTGCGGATAATGCGGCTTCAGAATGACCAGCACATGGATGACTCGAAGTGAATCGCCCCCAATGGCGAAGAAGCTGTCCTCCACACCAAAGTCATCATGCTGAAGAATTTCTTTCCAGGCTTCCAGGATAATCGCTTCGGTTTCCGTCTCCGGCAGCACCCGATCAGGCCGATCTTCATGACGCTCTACATGGGGGAGGGACACCATCGCTTTGCGATTGATTTTTCCTGTTGGTGCAATCGGCATTTCATCCAGCTGACATATCCATTTAGGTACAAAATAGGATGGGAGCTTCGCGGTTAGCTCGGCTTTGATGTCCGCAACGGAAAGTGTACTGCCATCTTTGGATGTAAAGTACCCTACAAGCATGTTTTGACCATCGGATTCCTTCTTGGGAATTACGGCGACATCCTGAACCTGATCCAGACGGGCAAAATGATCTTCGATCTCCCCGATCTCAATCCGGTGACCGCGAATCTTTAACTGTGAGTCGCTGCGGCCGACATATTCCAGCAATCCGTTATCAAGCATTTTGGCTATATCGCCGGACTTATAGATTTTCTCATCGATGGCAAACGGATTATCAATGAACGCCTGTGCTGTGCGCTCCGGCTGGTTCAGATAACCTTTGGCGAGTGCTGGTGTTGAGATATATACCTCGCCCGGCACACCTACCGGGCAGAGTTGCTGTTCTTCATTGACGATATACACTTTATAATTATGAATCGGTCTGCCAATTGGAATATTAACGACACTGTCCGGAACTTGCTCGCTAATTCGGTGAGTCGCTGTTGCTACCGTACATTCCGTAGGACCATATACATTGACGATATCAATCTGATTGCCGAATTTGCGCTGGAAGGCACGAACCTGCTCTCCATAGAGAGCTTCTCCAGCCACGGTGATGATTTTGACTTTGGCCAGCTTGTGGAAACCTTCGTCCGACAGGAAGGAAGCAAGCTGGTTGAAAAAGATGGTAGGCAGTATCGTAATAATCGTTGTGCCTGTTCGTTCAATTGCACTCGCAAACTCTTCAACGGATACACGTTCTTCCGCCGATAACAGGTACAGCTCTGCTCCGTAGAACAAGGCGCCAATCGTATCCCACACCGATGCATCAAAGCTATATGTAGCAAACTGGGTTAATACGTCACCTGCTTTAATATCGCAATCCCGTTGCACGACACTACCGAGATTGGTAACACCCCGATGGGCAATAAGTGCACCTTTGGGCTTACCGGTAGATCCTGAGGTATAGATGATATACGCCAAGTCATCTGGCTGAATATCCAGATTGGGGTTGCTTGCTGCAAATCCGGCCAGGCGTCCGTCCACGGCCAGAATTTGGCGAACCGTAGTAATACCTGAGAATAACCGTGCGGCTTCAGGTAAAGAGGACTCCTTGGTCAGGACAAATGATGAAGCTGTATCTTCGACAATATAACTGTTTCGTTCTTGTGGATGCTCAGGATCGACAGGAACATACACGCCGCCAGCCTTGAGAATACCGAGCAAAGAAATAATCGTTTCCAGGCTCCGCTCCATAAAGATGCTGACAAATTCCCCTTTTTGCAATCCGTTTGATAACAGCACACGGGCAACCTGATTGGCACGTTCGTTCAACTCTCTATACGTGTAACGACCGGTTGGGGAAGTAATTGCCGGTGATTCAGGATATTCGGCTGCTGTTGCTTCAAACCAGCCATGAATCGTCTGATGCTCTGGTTCGAGAACGGTGGTGTCATTCATTTCTCTGTATAACAACCGGTCTGAAGTGGACAAAATGTCCACTGTACCGATTGCTTTATTTTGATCTCGCAACAGGGCGAGAAGAAGAGTCCGATAATACTCCGCATATCTTGTGACCGTGGATTCATTCAGAAGTGAACTGTCGTAGAACAGATCCAGAATGAGCGTATCCTGATCATCACGAATGTTCCAGTTTAGCACTTGAGGAGCCTGAGGCAGCTGTACACGGTTAAACATGAACAGGGTTTCCGGAATTTCTTTGGTTTGATGCAAATTATGGAGCTGGAGATGATCTGAAATCTGACGCATCAGCTCACTGAAAGTTAACTTGCCCTGAATCTGCACCAACACATGGGAAGCAGCCTGATCTGGAGCTAGTGTGCCAATGGCGATTTCCTGTTCACCTGATAAACGGAACAATAATGCTGCATACGCAGACAATAACGCAGGGTAAACGTCTTCTGATCCATATTTCTGATGAAGTTCCCGACTTAGCGACGTTTCTAGTGGAATATGAGCGGACTCATAAGAGAAGCTTTGTTGACGGCGCCCATAATCCAGTGGAATCTGAAGAACCGGCAGGCCAGATTCCATGGTATGGGAAGACGATGATTGATTTTCGACCACTTCAGTTGTTCCTCCTTGGTTCAAACCGTTCAAATGTGGATTGAATTATAATTTACTTACATTAAAATGAGAAATCAGTTCTTGCAGTTCCTCAGACATGGTGTTTAGACGAGTAGAGGAATCAACAAGTGTAATCAGAGAAGCTTTTTGCTCATCAACAGATGAAGAGATCCGCTCACTGTTGTCAGCTGTCTTGCTCACACTGGCAGACAAGTCATCCGCTGTTGCGGTCATTTCTTCTGTACCTGCAGAGATTTCTTCTGTGGCGCTGGATACTTCCTGTATCTGATTGGATACTTTCTTGGCTGCTTCCAGAATCTCTTCGAACAATTGACCG
Source organism: Paenibacillus sp. NPDC056933 (assembly GCF_042674385.1). NCBI lineage: Bacteria > Bacillati > Bacillota > Bacilli > Caryophanales > Paenibacillaceae > Paenibacillus > Paenibacillus sp. NPDC056933. The sequence continues at coordinate 1,539,868 of NZ_JBHUQN010000001.1, forward strand.
GTCTGATGGGCTACACTAAGTCCCGTATCTACTTCGGAGGTACCTTGTTCCATTGCACGAACGGCCTGTCTAATTTCAGCCTGAATCTCCTGAATCAGTACAGCCACCTGGCTTGTGGATTGTTCGGACTGCTCAGCCAGTTTACGTACTTCACCAGCTACGACTGCGAATCCTCTGCCTTCCTCACCAACACGTGCTGCTTCGATGGATGCGTTTAGTGCAAGCAAATTGGTCTGGCTGGAAATGCCTGAGATGATATTCAGAATATCGCCAATTTCCTGGGAGCGGCTCTCCAGAACCTGAATGGCAGAAGCGGTGTTTTTAACAGATTCCGTAATCAGATTCATCTGCTCGGATACCTGACGGACAACAGTGTTTCCTTGTTGTGAACGGCGTTCCATTTCATAGGCTTCGTCTGCTACACTCGCCGAGCTGCTGGCAATAGTCTGAATGACGACAGCCATCTCGGACATCGCACGGGCACTGTCCCGGGTGGCCTGTTCCTGTGCACGAATGTTGGACGTAATTTGAGAAACGTTGTTATTGATGGAATCCGCATTCTCGCTGTTTCTTTCAGAGACTTCATATAGTTCCTTGGCAGACTCGTTAACTTCTTGTGAAGTGATTTGCACTTTGACGATAGTGTCGTTGATCTTCCGCACCATTAAATTGAACTTTTCATTCACAATTCCAAGATCGTCTTTGCCGGTAGGGATTTTGACATTCAAATTACCCCGACTTACGTCATCAATTCCTTTCATCAGGTGACGGATAGGGGAAAGTGTGTTTTTGACAACAAGATATTGGATAATCAGGAACAACAGCAGGAATGCTACCAGGATGATAATTCCGTTCTTGAGCAATTTGTTCAATCCGGCTGGTACCGCTGATGCATCTGCATCGATGGCAAAATAGGAGTAAATCTTGCCGTTGCTATCCTTGATCGGATACGCAATGGTTGTCCAGGTTCCGAAATCATCGGAATAAAATGTAGTGAATGTCGGGCGATCGGTGTTCATCATTTCTTTCAACGCGTTCGCTACAACGACGGGCTGTTCATACATGTCGCCGATATTTACATTCTCGCTTTGAAAAGCCTCCTTCAGATTGGTCGGCATGGCGACAAGGGAAGTTAACCGCTTATTGTCTCCGCCAAGTTCGACACCAAAGATGTAGGCTTGTGCAATGTTGGGATAATATTGTTGCATTTCATCAAAATAAGCACGTAATTTTGTTTGTACTTTTCCGTCATAGTTACCTTCTGCAATTGCTGCTTGTACTTCGGTAGAGTCGATACCCTCCGCCCACTTTTTGGTGATTTGTTCCACTTGTCCATGCAGCTGATCTACAAGAATCGTTTTTTGAAAGTAGTAGCTGCTGGCAATGAGTGCCACACCGATGATGATGATGTTCGTAAATGAGAGTAACAGATTTTTAGAAAAAAATGACATACTTTTCCAACTTAATGATTTCACTACAGTCCACTCCTGATCTTCTTTGGTTTAGAAACATCTATTGGTGCTCTCGTGTAACAATTTAAATCATGTTGCGATCCCCTCCAAAGGTGTAATCTGCGACCATGGTCTTGGGTTGGTAGTCGCTATGTAGAGATATTTTTACCTAGATACCCATAGGTGTCTAATAATTAAAACACATCTATACTTAATATGTCGTATGAAATGTCGTTAAATTGAATAGTTTCATTAAAACTTTTTTAATATTTTACGTATTTATGGACATATGAAGTAATACATAGGTATTTAGAACTGTTTATTTAGAATAATTCCCATTTTTTAGTTTCATTCTGTATTCTATATCATGGTGGGTTAAATTTCATCCTTAAACATTAAAAAAGAACGTAATTAACATGGGGCTTAGGGGATGTGGTTTAATTTGGAATTTAATCTAACCAAGATCATACATAAACAAAATCTTTGAGCGATGGAAAGCAGAGAACTCGGCCAAGTTTTCCAAGGGGCTAAGGGAGGCATGGATATACATCGGAAGCGGTTTTATCTATAATAATTACAGTATGCATTTCCTAAATCATGAGCAGGCGGGGGTTTATAGATGAATCTTAAACAGATAGCAGCTGAGCGCGCGGCAGAATACGTTGAAGATGGAATGAAGGTTGGATTGGGAACAGGGTCAACGGCGTATTATGCCATATGCCGAATCGGCGAGCGGGTACGCGAAGGGTTGAGCATTCAGGCTGTAGCCACTTCGGAAGCATCGGACAAGCTCGCTAGAGAGTGGGGGATTCCTATTGTTCCATTCGACCAGATCGGGCGTCTGGATCTGACCATTGACGGTGCAGATGAAGTTGACCCCGAGTTCAACCTGATTAAAGGTGGCGGCGGGGCCCTTTTGCGGGAGAAAATTGTGGCAGCAAACAGCGACAAACTGATTATTGTGGCTGACGGCAGCAAGGCGGTACAAAAACTGGGCCAATTCCCGCTTCCGGTTGAAGTAGTTCCATTTGCATCAGAGTGGACTTTCCAGGCGCTTGAGAATCTCGGATGCCGCCCGGAATGGCGTATGAACGGGGATCGACGTTATCTTACGGATAACGGCAACCTCATTGCGGATTGCCGCATGGAAGTCATAGATCATCCTGCGGAACTTAATGTTCAATTAAATATGCTTCCGGGTGTTGTCGATAATGGACTGTTTATTCACATGGCGGACATTGTCATTCTTGCGAAAGAAGATGGCAGCATCGATGAGCGTCATCATTCCTGAACGGAAAAGGAGGTCGTTGCATAGATGAGTGAAAACCCGTTAATTGACGGCGAACTTGTCCTCCGGAGTGTAGAGAAAGAGGATTTGTCTGAACTCTATGAATTGATCTACAGTGAAGTTGAACCGGAATGGAAGCAATGGGATGCGCCTTATTACGCCCTTGAGCACGAGAGCTACGAAGATTTTAAACACGGCATGCTTAACCGACTGGAAGCGACTCAGGGCCCTTCCGAGCCGTCTTCTATTCGAATTATTGAGCTGAATGGTCAAATGGTTGGCACAATCAGCTATTATTGGGAACATCGCCCATCCATGTGGCTGGAAATGGGGATTGTGCTATATCGTTCAGCCCAATGGGGACACGGGATCGGCACACGAGTTCTTCAAATGTGGTCCAGTCACTTATTTGAGCAACTGCCACTGGCCCGGGTTGGTTTGACGACATGGTCAGGTAATGAACGAATGATGCGTTCAGCTTCGAAGGCTGGATTACAGGTAGAAGGGCGCATGCGCAGATGCCGCATCGTGAACGGCAAGCATTATGATTCGATTCGTATGGGAATGCTGCGCGAAGAGTGGGAGCAGATGCGATCTTCAGACGCAGATCGAAATGTAAACAACTGATGGAGGATTATCGAAATGCCGAACAAGGAGGACAATCGGGAACTGTCTTTACAATTATTTGTGGTTCTCGCCCGCGCTTACAATTCCGTAACATCCAGGTCCAACCGGGATATCCAGAGTCATGGTCTAAATACGACTGAATTTGGCGTACTTGATTTGTTATATCATAAAGGACCGCAGGCCTTGCAAAAGATCGGTGAAAAAGTGTTAATGTCCAGCGGGAATATCACGTATGTCGTGGACAAGTTGCAGAATAAAAACTTGCTCTTTCGCCGGGCATCCAAGGAAGACCGGCGTGTTATATACGCTGAATTGACGGAGGAAGGAAGACATTTATTTACACAAATCTTTCCTCAGCACCATCAGGTGATTATTGATGCAGTGGATGGGCTGGAACCATCCGAAAAAGCAGATGCGATTCGCTTATTAAAGAAGCTTGGACTCGCTGCTGAGGGGAAAACTGACTTGCGCAAATAGTGCGGGTCAGTTTTTTATTTGTCGAAAAAACGAGCGAAGACCTTGCTAAATCACTTGCAGGACCATTCAAATTATAGGAGAATGTTGTAAATCATCACTGGACTGATTTTAGGCTCATTCATAGTTTCATGTATAATTAACATATAAGTTGTATCCGAATGATATCCCGAACAGCAGCTGGCCGACCTCAATCATGGTTATGACAGTACAAGGGATGTACAGATTGAGAGAGACGGTGGCAGGAGGAGGGATGATAGATGACTCATCAAGAAGCCGGAGAATACTTATTGAAGCAGGCAGAGGTCTTGGCTGACAAAATAACTGAGAAGCAGTATGCTTTGCAGCCGGATCTCATGAAACGCTTTGGCGAATATGGACGAATGCGTACCAAGCAGGATTCTTTATATAGTTTGAATTATCTGGCGGAGAGTGTGCTTGTAAAGAGTCCGAATCTGTTTACCCACTATATTTCCTGGCTAAAAGTCCTTTTGGCGGGTTATAACGTGTCAACCGAGGATCTGGCAATTAATCTTAAACTGATCAAACAGACCGTGGAAGAAGAAATCGACAATCCATCTAAAGGGCTTGTGCTTGATTATTTGGACACGGGCATCTTCAGAATGGAACAAACCGAGACATTACCCAGCTATATTAACGACGCTATGCCCTATGGTGTGGCAGCGAAATCGTATCTTCGAGCATTGCTGGACAGCGACCGGAAAGAGGCAGCACGTATTATTGAAGCACAATTGGAAGACGGGGCCGCCATTCGTGATATGTATCGATACATTTTTCAGCCTGTTCAGTATGAAATTGGCCGATTGTGGCAGCACAACCGCATCAGTGTGGGACAGGAGCATTTTTGTACTGCTGCGACCCAGGCGATTATGTCGCGCTTATATCCTCGTTGGTTGACGGATGCCGGTCAGGAGAAAAAGATGGTGGCAGCGTGTGTAGGCAGCGAGCAACATGAGATTGGACTACGCATGCTCACAGATGTGTTCGAGATGGAAGGGTGGGACACCTACTATCTGGGGGCTAATGTTCCCAATGGGAGCATAGTTGAAGCGATTGAGCGCCATCGAGGTGATGTGGTTGCGATTTCAGTTACCATGACGTATCACCTTCATCTTGCAAAAGAACTTATCCAATTCATTCGTAATCATCCTGCAACGGTACATGTGAAAATTATGGTAGGGGGTTACCCCTTTAATATTGATCAGGTGTTATGGAGAACGATTGGGGCAGACGGGTATGCTCCAGGAGCGGATGAAGCTGTTGAAGTAGCAGAGCATCTGTTGACACAGCCATCAACCGTACACGCTATGGGCATGATTCGCGATTAGGAGAGATGATGTGATGTCTAATGAACACGGCGAGCACGGCGAGATAGAATCATTGCGTAGAACGATTGAACAGTTATCCGATCAGATCATCCGCAGCAAGGAGCAGGAAGAGCGAATTCTGGGCCAGTTCTCAGAGATGAATAATGAATTGGTTACTCTGCAGCGCTTGCTTTCCAAAAATAATGCCAGTCTTGAAGCGGCAAGAAGTGAAGCGGTGGCAGCAGGTGAGTCCAAAAGTTCGTTCATTGCAGTCATCAGTCACGATTTTCGGACTCCGCTGAACGGTATTCTGGGCATGGCGGAGTTGCTGCAGATGTCTCCTCTGACGGATGAACAGCAAAAATCGGTTTCTGTTATTCAGGAGGCCGCCAGAATGCTTCTTAAACTGATTCAAGACCTTCTGGACCTCTCCAAACTGGAGGCGGGACAGATGCGACTTGAGATAGCTGAAGTGAACCTGGAATCCATATTCAACACTATTCTTCGTATGCTAGAACCGAAAGTGAGAAAGAACGGAAATCAATTGTCGCTCGATTATGATTCCCGCATCTGTACTGTACTTGAAGGTGATTCTACCCGCATTACTCAGGTTTTGATGAATCTGATTCAGAATGCAAACAAGTTTACGACTGAAGGAGCTGTACGGATCCGGGTAGCCCTCGTCAAAGAGTGTGAGGCCTCCCAGCATATAAGATTTGAGATTGAAGACACAGGCATTGGTATTGCTGAAGAGGATCAGAAAACGTTATTCCAACCCTACACGCAGACGGAGCGAGGGCGCTCCAAGGAGTATGAGGGAACTGGCCTTGGATTGTCGATTTGCCGTTCGCTGGTTACCTTAATGAATGGGCAAATCGGTGTGCTAAGTCAGGAAGGGCAGGGTTCTACGTTCTGGTTCGAGATTCCGCTTGGCAAGACGGAGCATAGTAAAGCAAGTTCAGGAGATGACGAGAACCACTCTCAGAAGAGTCAGGATCAGACTGAAAACCCTATTCCTGTGTCCATCCTGCTTGCAGACGATAACGTCATTAATAGGCAAGTGGTGCTGATGCAACTCAAAAAGCTCGGCATTACCCAAGTGGATTCTGTTTCAAACGGGGAAGAAGCTGTCGCTGCTTTCCTCAGCAAAAAGTATAGCCTGATTCTGATGGATAATATGATGCCGATGATGGATGGGCTGGAGGCGACACGCAAAATCAGGGCGATGGAACAGGATGAAATGCGTCATCCCATTCCGGTAATCGCCATGACAGGAAATGTGATGGATGGAGAGAAGGACAAATGTCTTGCAGCTGGAATGAATGATTTTATTGGCAAACCCTTTACGCTGGAAACGCTGAACAACATGATTCAGAAGTGGATACATTCGTCCGAGTCCGAAGAGGTACTGAATATGACTATCGTGAGAGAGATTGCGGAGTTAAGCAGTGAGGGTGATCCAACCCTGCTTGGCATGTTGCTGAATATGTACCGCGACGAAACACCGGGCAAAATCGAAGTACTGCGGCGACATATCGTGTCTGGCAATCACGTAGCTGCAGCGAAGTCTGCTCATGATCTGAAATCTGGGAGCCTAAGCCTTGGCATTGAATATCTATCCACGTTGTTTGCCAAAATCGAGCAATTCGCCAAGGAGGGACAGTCCATGAAGGCAGAGCCATTACTGGATGCGTTGTTACCTGCATATAAGGAAGCCTGTTCTGCATTGGAGGATGTGAATAACAACAGATAAAATGATAGGTTCCATTTAGGAGAATAGGCGAGGATCGGAATTATTTTATATATAGTAGTCAGGCATATATGGGTGTGCAGTCTTACGTAGCATTAGGATTGCAGCCCTTTTGCGCTTTATGGGATATATACATATATGTTTCACGTGGAAGCTTGACTGAAAGAGAGGGAATATTCATGTTCGTATATGGTTTTGCGATTCTAGTGCTAATTGTTCTTGCTATACTAGGGTTAGGTGGGCTTTACTTCTTCAAAACAGCCATTCGGCGTGCTCCAAAATCATTTCTCGTTGATAATCCTAATCTTATGCCCGAACCAGATAACGAGATCATTAGTAGTGCTTCTGATCTGGCGTGGCTTGACGAGCAGCAAACAGAAGCGGTTCGCATTGAATCGCATGATGGCTTAAAGTTACACGGAACTTGGCTTTCGGTAAAAGGCGGATCACAACGTCGCACGGTTATTCTGGCGCATGGTTATTCCGGAAAAGGTCGGGAAATGGCGGGCTTTGCTCGCTTTTATGCGGAAAAACAGGGCTTTAACGTGCTGATGCCGGATGATCGCGGTCATGGACAAAGCGAAGGCGACATCATCGGATTTGGCTGGCTGGACCGTAAAGATTATGTTCAATGGATTCAATGGGTTCTCGGCAAGGTCGGGCTCGAGACGCAGATCATTCTGCACGGAATTTCAATGGGAGGAGCAACCGTACTGATGACAGGAGGCGAAGCTCTGCCGCATCAGGTGAGGGCCATCGTGTCTGATTGTGCTTATACCTCAGTGAAGGAGGAGCTGACTTTCCAGCTCAAACAGTTATACAAACTGCCCGCATTTCCGTTTATTCCTGTTACCAGCCTCATCTCCAGATGGAAGGCGGGCTATTTCTTCGGAGAGGCTTCAGCGCTAAATCAGCTTGCCAACGTTCATGTTCCGGTTCTATTCATTCATGGTGAGGCGGATACGTTTGTACCGACTGAAATGGTGTACAGGCTATATGAGGCTTGTCCAACGGAAAAGGAACTGCTGACCATTCCCCGTGCAGGGCATGGAACTGCGTTTCAAGTGGATCGTACCCGATACGAGGAGGTACTTGAATCCTTTTTGAAAAAGAACCTGTCGTATTCTGATTCTGTAATGACCTGATTCCAGTGGTGCATTGTGGGTATTAAATAGAAGGTGTGATTGGAAAGAGAATGGAGGTGCCTTTATGGGAAATGAACAATTTGAGGCTGCAAGGAAAGCAGAGGCGGGTTACCATTCCAACTTCTATCAGAATAATGAATTATTCGCGTCCGGTACCTGGATGTCGAGGCCCATGCCTATGGTTATGGACATGCTGGAGCGTCTGCTTGCCCACAAGACGGAGCTGCGTGTTCTGGATTTGGGATGCGGTGTAGGCAGACATACGATTCCGATTGCACAGTGTCTCGGGCAAACGAACAGTGAAGTCATCGGCGTGGATTTGCTGGACGAAGCTGTAGATGGACTTCGCAAATATGCGAAAGAATATCAGGTTGATCATATTGTGCAAGTAGAGAAAGCGGATGTTGAGCATTACGCTGTCAAGCCGGATCATTTTGATTATATTGCTGCTTGCTCTTGCCTGGAACATGTTTCAAATAAACAAGCCTTGGTAGAAGCTATTGAACGATTACAAGTGGGAACCCGTACAGGCGGCATTCATTGTATCACGATGAGTACGAGTGTAGAGGAGAAGGAAATCAACACAGGCCGGGAGATTGAACCATTGATTGAATTGAATCTGCCCACTGCTGAGGCTATCGCATTGCTGGAGAATGCTTATAGGGATTGGAATATTCTGCTTCAGGAACATGTGACACAGACGATTGAAGAGGAAAAATATGATGAACCGACCCAGTTCCGTTGTGAACTGCTTCGTTTCGCTGCACAGAAGCAATAGCAGCTCTGCCGGGATCAAGTAGCGAGGTCCCGGCAGATGTATTACTCGGTAGCTCAATAGGAACATCATGAGAAGCACATGGGACACGGGAAATCACCACACCAGAACATGGGGGAAAAGAATGAGTACATATGTGATTGGGATGGATGGCGGGGGAAGCCATACACGTGTGGCTTTGGCCGACGAGAACGGTAAGATTTTATCGTACGTGCAAAAGGGTGGTTGCAACCGCTATCATGATGCCAATGCAGAACGGCATGTGTTGGACGGTATTACTGAAGCCATTCGCGGAGCGGGGCTAGAAGTGGAACAGATTGCCTCCATTCAGGCGGGGATGGCAGGTCTGGATCGGCCTGAAGATACGCTCTGGGCCGAAGCATTGCTGGCCCAAACAGGGATCTCTGGCCGGATCAGCGCGGTAAATGATACCCATATCGCACATACGGCGGCTTTTGGTGGTGAGCCGGGCATTGTAGCCATTGGAGGCACAGGTTCTCTGATTCTGGGTAAAACGGGACAGGGAACGTGGCTTCGAAATGATCAGTTCGGGCACTATGCACCGACAGCAGCACGATTTTTGGCATATGACACGGTGCATTCCATCCTTGCAGGACGTTATGAGCTACAGGATCAACTCTTAATCGAGCGTGTATTAATGTATTGGAATGTAACTTCCATTCCAGAGCTTGCTGCGCTCGGCGTAGCGGGTTTTGCTGAAAATAGACAAGCCATCAATCGGAAATTTGGTCAAATGGCTCCCTTGGTGACCGAAGCAGCCGCGCTGAATATTCCTCTTGCGGTCAGAGTATGTGAATCGGCAGCGGATACGGCTGTTGTGGGTATTCTTATGATTGCGTCCTGTTTTGATGATCAACAGGTGTCCATGACACTCACTGGAAGTTGTTTAAGTACACCTTATATGGTGGAGGCTGTTCGAAAGGGGCTGGATGCAGCCTATACACAAGGAGGGCAAAAAATTCATTACATAACCAGCAATCTGCCGGCAGTCGGCGGTGCACTGCTGGACGCATATCATTTGGCAGAAATCCAGGTGCCTGAAGGTATCACGTCTGAACTCCAATCGGAGCTGAAACTGCATACGACTTGAACTTTTAAAGTCTAACGACTACAATACGATAACGGCATCAAGCAAGTTAATAGGAGGAATCAGGGTGTTAATTGATTTAAAATCACGCATACAGGAGCCGGAAGTGCAGGAGTTGTTGTCCTACTCGGTCTTTCCGGACCCGGATCAGTTGAATCGTGCGTTACAACAGTATGTTGATAAGGACGAGCTGCATTTGGAAGGTTATGAAGACGAAGGCCAGCTGATCGGTCTGATTGGATATGAGCGTACAGGAACCAGTGAGATTACCATTCATCACATCGCAGTCCTGCCGGAGAACCGGTTCAAAAATTATGGTCGGGGCATGATTTCACAGCTGCTGGCAAACTATAATCCCGACAGACTGATCGCAGAAACCGATGTGGAAGCGGTGGAGTTTTATCGTAATACGGGATTCGTGGTCTATAGTTTGGGCGAGTTGTATCCGGGTGTGGAACGATTCCGCTGTGTGTTGGAAAAAGACGAGCAGCAAGACGAAGAATAGTTTTGATGCTGTCTACTACTGTGCAACGCAAATAGAGCATAACTATAACAGGATGTGGGATTTGGCGAAACAGCTGAGTCGGACGTCCTGTTTTTTTGTCATTTACTTAAAATAATTAGGAAAAACGTATTGCTTTGCAATATAGTTTCATTATAGAATAGTTTCATTGAAGAATAGTTCGATGAGTGAACTATATATCGGGGAAGGAGAATGAAAGATGAACACACCGGATGCCAAAAGCTTGGTTAATCGCTATTTGGATGCCTCTTTTCTCGTAACCAAACGGTTTGATACCCAGATACGTGAACGCATGGGGCAAACCATTACCACCGATCAGTTCTGTGCACTTCGTATGATCGAAGAGAAACCGTCCTGTACGCCCTCTGATCTGGCAGAGCTTCTGTGTGTAGGCAAGAGCAGCATTACTGCGTTGGTCAACAAGCTGGTGGATCGGGATCTGGTCCATCGGGCCGGGGATGAGCGCGACCGCAGAGTTGTGTATTTAACCCTGACGGATAACGGACGGAAAGTATACAGGGAAACGGAACAGGAAATACAGCAGCTTCTGGAGCCGTATCTGGTTCATTTCAAACCGGAAGAGGTTCACAATTTCATTGAATCCTTTGAGAAGCTTGCAGCTTTGCTAACGCAAGAAGGAGGACAGGAGAACGAATGAGAACGATTTTGAAAGCGCGATGGTGGTTGATGGGGCTATGGGTCGTTGTGGCTGCCGTATTGATGTTCACTGCTCCTAACATGAGTGAACTGATTCGTGAAAAGGGACAGTTTTCAGTTCCTGACGGGTACTCATCCACACAGGCAGCGGCCATTCTGGACGAAGCTGCAGCACAAAAGGGAGAGCAGCAGGGCAGCCAGCTGGCTCTTGTATTTTATAATCCGGATGGTTTGGGTACCGATGGAAAAGAAGAGGCAGAGAAGGCGGTTAAGAAGCTGGAGACCGAAAAAGAGAAACTGGGCATTCTGTCCATACTGGAACCATTCTCTCAGCCTGAATTGTCAGATAAAATGATTTCTGCCGATGGCAAGACGATCTTAACGTCGCTTTCCATCGATCAGGGAGACCGAACAGTCAAGGAAATGCGAGAAGACCTTAATGAAGCATTAAAATCGGTCAATGTGGAGCATTACATAACCGGTAAAGGCTTGATTGATGAGGATACGGTGGAAAGCTCCCAAGAAGGACTCAAAAAATCGGAGTACATTACCGTTGTATTTATTTTACTCATCCTGTTCCTTGTATTCCGCTCATTCGTAGCTCCATTTGTTCCGCTGCTTACGGTGGGGATCAGCTACATTGTTTCACAGCAGATTGTCGCGTTCCTTGTGGACGGACTAGACTTCCCTATATCGACGTTTACGCAGATCTTTATGGTGGCCGTCATGTTCGGGATTGGTACGGACTACTGCATCCTGTTGATTAGCAGGTTCAAGGAAGAATTGGCTCATCATGAAAATACGTGGGATGCCATCATTGCTACGTACCGCACAGCAGGCAAAACGGTATTCTTCTCCGCACTCGCCGTGCTGGTTGGATTCATTGCCATTGGTTTTGCACAGTTTATGCTTTATCGTTCCGCGGTAGCGGTTGCTGTCGGTATTGCCGTGATGATGCTGGCATTAGTCACGATTGTTCCATTTTTTATGGCCGTGCTGGGCAAAAGGCTGTTCTGGCCATCCAAAGGATCGTTGGAGCATGCCGAGAGCAAGATTTATGGTGCAGCCGGCCGTTTCTCTCTAAAACGTCCATGGGCAGCTCTGCTCATCGTTGCAGCGGTATGTGTGCCATTGCTGGCGACTTACGATGGCAAACTGTCGTTTAACAGTCTCGATGAAATTGGTGATAAATATGATTCGGTCAAAGCATTCAATATCATTTCGGACAGCTTCGGTCCGGGTGAATCCTTGCCGGGTCAGGTCGTAATCCAGAATGATGAAGCAATGGACAACGCCAAGTATATGGCGCTCGCCGAGAAGATCAGCCGGGAAGTGGAGAAGGTGCCAGGCATCTCTGGTGTCCGCAGCATGACACGTCCAACCGGTGATGAGATCAAAGATTTTGAAGTGACACAGCAAGTGGGGACATTGTCTGATGGATTGGGCGAGGGTAAAACGGGTCTGGATAAAATCCGTGATGGTCTGAGCGAGGCCAGCAGTCAGTTAAGCAAAAATGAACCACAGCTTAAAGAAGCAGCTGATGGGGCAGGAGAACTGTCGAAGGGTACGTCCCAGTTGCAGTCGGGTATTACACAGTTGTCTGAAGGACTTCAGCAGATTGAAAAAGGAATTCGTGACGGCTCCTCGGGTGCTGGTGATCTGAAAGCAGGTCTTCAAAAAGCTAAAACGAGTGCAGATCAACTTGCGCAGGCGAACAATCAGTTGCTTCAAGCTTACCGTCAAGCAGGAGCAGGTGTAGCTGCGCTCGGTGATGGTGTCGGTGAACTGCAACAACAGCTTACAGGTGTATCTACAGCGTTGAAAAGCCTGAACGAATCGTTTAAAGCGCTTGAGGAGCGTTATCCTGAGTTGCTGCAAGACGCTGATTATCAGCGGGTTAAAGGTACACTTGGTGAGACGGGTACTGGCACGGCACAGCTTGCTCAAGGTTTGGGGCAAATTCAGACCAAGCTCAGTGAAGCCGCAGCTGGAATTAATCAGGCTAATGAAGGCTTTGCCTCTGCAGCATCCGGACAGAAGGCACTTGCCGATGGTCTGGGCCAGATTGTAACAGGAATCGGTCAGCTGCAATCCGGTCTCAAACAGGCCGCTGACGGTCAGGGTAAAGTGATTAGCGAAATCCCTTCAATCCAGAACGGACTTGGCCAGCTCCAGGGTGGTCAGGAGAAAATTCAGCAAGGCTTCTCGGATCTGAGTGGTCAATTGACTCAATTGACGGATGGTCTTAATCAGAGTGTTGATGGAATTGAGCAGGTTTCCGGTGGTCTCGATTCAGCGCAGGATTACCTGACACAATTGCAAAACTCTCCTGATTCCGATCTGGCTGGCTGGTATGTTCCAGCAGAAGCTCTGAACAATAAGGACTTCAAGCAGGTATTCGATACGTATCTGTCCAAAGATCGGAAAACGATGACGATTGACGTTATTTTTGCCGAGAATCCATATGGGACCGAAGCGATTGATCGTGTCCCGGATATCGAAGCTGCTGTACATCGTGCGGTACAGGGAAGTGCACTTGAAAAAGCGGACATTGCGATTGGCGGAGTGACCAGTACGTTTGCAGATTTGCAGGAAATCTCAAACAATGACTATACACGGACAGTCATGCTGATGCTTGCAGGTACGTTTATTATTCTGGTCCTGCTGCTGCGTTCAGTGATTATGCCGCTGTATCTGATCATCTCATTGTTGCTGGCTTATTTCACATCCATGGCTCTGACTGAAGCCATCTTTGTGAATATACTTGGGTTCTCGGGCATCAGCTGGGTAACACCGTTCTTCGGTTTTGTCATGCTGATTGCACTTGGCGTGGATTACAGCATCTTCCTGATGGACCGTTTCAATGAGAACAAAGGCATGAGAGTACAGGATGCCATGCTATATGCCATGAAAAACATGGGTACGGTAATCCTGTCCGCTGCCGTGATTCTAAGCGGTACATTTGCCGCGATGTATCCATCGGGAGTTCTTTCGATGATGCAAATTGCAACGGTTGTACTTAGTGGACTGATCTTGTATTCTCTGTTGTTCCTGCCATTCTTCGTTCCTGTAATGGTGAAAATGTTCGGCCGTGCCAACTGGTGGCCATTCCCAAACAAAGAACAGACGGATTCTGTTGAATCGGATCGCCATTTAGGCATGTAATGATATGAACTATGAACAGCCCCGCTGGTATTTCGGCGGGGTTTTCTATATGGTTTGGTGCAAGTGAATGTTGATCAGACAAATAAATGTGTATGCCTACGGACACCATCCCGCGCCTTGTCTCCGTTCCTCTCATACGATATATAGGAATTGTATATGTGTAATTTACAACACACAGCAGAGAGGGGCGGCGGGATGGTATATCGATACGTGGCTATAGGAGATTCATTAACGGTAGGTACAGGAGCGCTGCTGGGCACCGGCTTTGTTCCTTTATATCGGAGAATGGCTGAAATGAATGTGCGTTCGTTTGTATCCATGGACAATCTGGGAGTGAATGGACTGACCTCAGGGGAAATGCTGCACATGATATCCGGCAATCCAAGAGTACGGCAATCGCTGCGTGAAGCGGATATTGTTACGTTGTCGATCGGCGGGAATGATCTGATTCGTACATTCAAAGCCAGTGGAGGGATTCCGAATGCGAGCAAAATGACACAGGTGCTGGGCGATACCCGCAGTAATGTATCCCAGATCATGAAGCATATCCGGCAGTTGAAAGGAAGCCATGTATATATGATTCGTACGATTGGGTTGTACAACCCGTACCCGCAAGCGGCGGAAGCGGCTTATTGGGTGAGGCAGTATAATTCTTTTCTGAATGCTGCGGGATCGGGGAATTATGCCTGTGCCCAGGTGTACGACCGATTTGAGGGACGTGAACGGGAACTGTTATTCTGGGACAGGGTTCATCCCAATGCAAGAGGATATCGAGTGATTGCCGAGCAGCTGAATCGTACAGGATACCATCCATTTGCCTGATCCGTGCGGAGTTGGGGGGTAAAGCGTAGAGTAAATCAACTTGGATACCGTACTGGACCGAAAGAGACACTTCCGTTAAGATGGGGACATACAGAGGTTGCATTTCGTGAGATAAAGGAGTTATTTTTGGTGCCCAACATTGATTCAGGTTCCTTAAATGAGATAGAACAACAGCTAATAGCCAATGTTTTATCCATGTATGGCTTCACGTCCAGCTGGAATGCTCAGCGCGGAAAGGGAGGCATGAATAATTCTACCTTTATGGTAGAGATTGACCAAGAATGTTATGTGCTTAGGCAGTATGAAACGCATAATGATCGATTGAAAATTGCTTTTGAACATGGGGTGCTGTCAGCGTTGTCGTGTTCAGGCTTTGAGCTTGAGGTGCCGACACCCGTTAACCTTCCTGACCCAAAGGATCAAACGTTTCTGGCAGTGCAGGATTGCCTCACGAACCGTACCAAAATAGTGGCGTTATTCCGTTATCGTGAGGGACATAACCCGGTCTGGAATACACCGGATCAGCTGAATGGGTTGGGCAAGGCGGCGGGCACGCTGTCCTCCGCTATGAAACACCTCCCCTTATCGCTTGAACCCGTCTATCCGCCGTACTATCGGATTCAGGAGGCCTACCCACTTTGTTCACCAGAGAAACTGTTACAAATATGTACATCACCCCCGGGTACGCTGTCGGCATGTGCGGAAGACTTGCAGCAGTTGAAGGATGTGCTGCCGGACTTGTTTGATGCGCTCCGAGGGATGGAAACTCTGCCGCATCAACTGGTGCATGGGGATCTGAATGCATCGAATGTGTTAGCAGATTCGCAGGGACACATATGTGCTATTTTGGATTTTGAATTTGCTACATGGGATCTGCGGGTGATGGAGCTGGCGGTTCCCATGTCCGACCTTCTGACGATGGACAAGGAGCAGGCATGGATGTGGGCAGCTCTGGAGGGCCTGATTCAAGGGTTCAGACTACGGGTTAGCTTGGAACCAGAAGAGCTGAGCGTGATTCCGGAGCTGATTCTGCTTCGAAGTCTGGATGTGGTGATGCATTTTATCAGCCGAATGTTTGAAGGTACAGATGAGCCAGAAGTGGCTGTACAGCAGATCAGGAAGTTGAGAGAACGGGTAGACTGGATGAAGAGCAATGAGGAACGGCTGCGTGGGCTGCTGATCTGATCGGGCCTGTGAAGTGAAATTGATAAGTATTGAATGGATTTTCAATGTGCAAAAAAGTGCACTGGTTTTTGCCCTAAGGCAAAGTCAGTGCACTTTTATTTTAATGAGATCGTTTTTCATGAATGGTTGTTGATATTTACTTTACATCATATGTAACTGTTAAATCACGAGAATACAGTCGCTTTAGAGTCCACGTTTGCGGAACCAGCTGCGTACAGCCCAGCGACGTTCCTGGCGCTTCTTATATTTTGGCAAGGAGCGATATACGTTCAATGATTGTTCATAGGCTTGTTTTGCATCAGCAGTACGTCCTAGGGAACGGTACACCGAACCTAGCAGATAGTACGCTTCACTGGATGAGGAATGAATCTCCTGAAATTGCTGAACGTAAGCCAGAGATTTGTCCCGGTCAGTTTCCTTGAATGCACCTGCAAGTGTCAGATAAGGCCGTCCATATTTCACCCTTGGATTAATATCCAGTGCCTGCAAAATATGACGCTCACCTTCTTCCGTATGACCCAGATGAAGTTCAGTTGTGCCCAGCGCCTCCCAGTATTCGGCTGATTGCTCGTAAGGACGCTCCAGTTCAATCAGCAGTGCATGAGCTTCGCTATAACGTTTGCGTTCAATCAACAGGCGTGCCAGATCCAGCTTGGAAGAGACTTCATTCGGACTCATGGCAAGCTGTTGCCGGAGCCGTGAGATGTTACGCATACGCTTAAGGGGCTTCATGAAGCTTGGCATCACCCCAACATAGCGACGATCCAGGAAATATAGAATAATGAGGAAAATAAGGACAGCCACGATTGGATTGCCTACAATCCGCCACAGCAGGCCAAAGATTAGAAATTTAATCAGCACGACAGAGTCAACTCCATTTATGATGTAATCGCATTTCGAACGCTTAAAATATATTTGGATTGGTCCAGCGGGTTAACTCCTATGCGTTTCCGCGTACGGGTCACATCCGAAGGACAATCCTGGTACCCTGCAAAAGAAGTGGTCAGCACCCCGCGTCCGCTTGTCTCTGAACGCAGTTTCACCGGATAATCCATGGAGGTTGCCAGAGGCATGCGTCCTTCAACGATGCATCGTCCCCCTCCGATGATCGGCGCTTCAAAGGTTGCCCGCATATGTACCAGATCACTGAGTGCTTTCCCACCATAATCTTCGGGGACCGTTAAACGGAAATTCAGAATGGGTTCCAGCAGGGTTGTGCCTGTGCTTGCCAACCCTTCCATGATCCCCATCGGCGTGGCCACAACGAAATCCAGGGGGTGGGTGTGCCAGACATGATGCTCCCCTTCGATTAACGTGATGCGCAGGTCAGTCACTTCCCATCCCAACAGACCCTGAGACAGCGCTTCGGGAATGCGGCGCTCCACTTCATTCTGATAACGAAGCAGGAGGTGATCCGTTCGAACCGTGGATGAGTAGATCAGGCCACTCCCACGTGGCAAAGGCTCAATACTGAATCGAAGAATGGCCCAGCAGGGCTTGGGCATCGTATACGCGATGAATCCTTCCCCCGAAGAACGAGGCGTTTCCTTATAGATGACGGATGGCGGGTCGAATTCGACATCCAGTCCGAAACGGCTCATCAGCAGGCTGGACAGAATCTCAAGCTGAATGGTTCCCATCACTTTGAGATGCAGTTCTCTTTCTTCAGGCAACCATTGCAGGTCGAGCAGAGGATCTTCATCCGTCAACTCCTGCAATGCCGCTACAAGGTCAGGGTAACGGGTTGTGTCTTTACCATGGACCTGAACAGTCAATAAGGGAACAGCCATCTGTGGTATAGGAGGCACACCCTCGGGGCTGCCAATAATGTCACCAACATGTGTGTCACTTAGTCCATACAGGGCAGCGATTTGTCCGGCATATACGGCACCCGTATCGGCCCATTTCCGGCCATCCATTCGACGGATCTGTGTTACCTTCTCTTCCAGCTTCCGAGTGGAGTTATAGATCGTATCCCGATTATGCACGCTTCCACCATACATGCGTACATAGGCGGTACGGCCCATCGTTTTATCCCGTTCAATTTTGAATACAACCCCGGATACTGAAGCATCTTGAGGCTGCGCAGGTGCAGGAAGAAATTCAATGATGGCATCCAGTAGTTCAGTTACGCCAATTCCTCTGCCAGAAGCACCATAACAAATGGGGAACATTTCACCAAGATGCACATGTTTGCGAAACGTTTCTCCCAGCAGATGAGCAGGAGGCAATTCACCATTAATGTAGGATTCCATTAGATCTTCGTTGAGCTCGGCAAGTAATTCAAAAAGGCCAGGTACAGATGAAGGAGAGTCGGTTGGCAGCTTTTGGCGCTCGTTCCATAGAGAGTCAATACCCGTGAATACATCTTCGTTCATACGGCATGTTTGGACTTCACATACAAGGGGAGAGAGGCTGGAGCGGATCTGTTCAATAACCGTTTCAGCAGAAGCACCAACCCGATCCATTTTGTTAATATAGATTAGGGTAGGAATTCCAAGGGAACGGAGAGCATGCCAGATGGTCTCGCTCTGGGATTGCACGCCTTCCACGGCGGACACAATTAGGATGGCTCCGTCCATTACACGCAGGGATCGCTCGACTTCCGAGATGAAATCGATATGACCCGGGGTGTCAATGAGATCAATAATCGTATCTTTCCAGATCAAAGAGGTCATAGCGGCTTGTACGGAAATGCCTCGTTCCTTTTCAATATCCAGAGAGTCCGTTGCTGTTGTTCCGTCATCTACTCGACCTGGACTGCGGACGACACCGCTATGAAATAACATATGCTCCGTCGTGGTTGTTTTTCCTGCATCGACGTGAGCGAAGATGCCGATATTTCTTCGATTCATTTCGTTTAACATGGGATGTAAGGCTCCTCTGGCAGCAGAAACGCATCGTTTCCGACATTGTAGTTCAGTATTATATCATACCACACGAAGTGTATGGAAGAATATGTTACACTTAGACGAATATCTACATTTCAGGATGTCATGATAGTTCAATATTGATCCTGCCTTTTCATGGTTTTACGATAAGCAGCAGGTGTGGTTCCTGTCAGTTTCTTAAATTGCCGATAAAAATGGGGCAGGCTCTCGAAGCCGCAGGCATCGGCAACAACGGCCATGGTCTCATCGCTTTGAAGCAGATGTTCTTTCGCCATAATGACCCGGCGGGCCAATGCAAAATCAGTTAGTGTCATACCCGTATACCTTTTGAACGCACGGCTGAAATGAGCAGGGGATACCGCTGCTTGCCGTGCCAGCTCTGGCAAGGAAAAGCCCTTGCGCAGCTCTTCATCAATATGAGTCAGCGTAGAGGAGAGCCAACCTGGCCCAGGGACACTCCTGCCAGGGCTAGCCGGACCAGCTGACTCCAGCCGCTCCAGAAAAATAAGCAGCAGCTGCAATCGCAGCAGAGCTGCGTGGGCACTCAAGTGATGTTCCAACTTGAATTCTGCATGGATGTCTTCAATAAGTTTAGCAACCTGGGCTTGTTCCTTACCCTCCAGATGTCTCTTGTACACTCTGCGTTTGCGGCAGCGTTCAAACAGCGATAGCATGGCTGACGCACTGCCCCCCGCTGTAGATGCCAGTAATCCTGGACTGAAGAACAAGGCAGAGGATGTCACCGGATTTCCGGCATCTGGCAATGCGCGATGTACCGTGCTGCCCGGAATAATAAACAAATCACCCTCCTGCATATCTTCAAGCCCGGTATCAATGAAAATGGTGCCCTGCCCCCGATATACATAAATAATTTCATGCCAGTCATGAAGATGATCCGGCAATTCGTTCTGAGGGGACTTGGTATCTGCATACACCAGACGAAAGGGAATGCCCGAGTCCGCCTGAATGGTCGTACGAACGGGTGAACGTTCCATTCGATCTCCTTTCAAAACAGTGGTCACAGAAAAGATGGATATATCTGGTCATGAAAGAGTACATTTACCGCAATATAAGCAATTAAATTCCCTTTTATTGATGATACAATGAATTTAAAGCGTTTTCAATGGAAGTATAGCGGCTGCGCAGCTTGTAGCCAGGCATCTGATAATGACAAATAAAACGATGAGGTGAGTGTTCATGTCGGCGAGCACGAAAAGACCAAGGCTGAAGCTAAATCTGCTCGGAAGTGACAGTCAGCGCAGATGCAAAGAAGTGATGGATCGCCCCATAAAGGTACTGCAGATTGGCGAAGGCAACTTTTTGCGCGGGTTTGCAGACTGGATGCTTCATGAAAGTGCCAGACAAGGCAAGTTCCATGGCAGTATTGCTGTGACGCAGCCTCGGCCAGGCGGAAAGACAAAGCTGGAACAGATTCGTGACCAGGACGGGTTATATACGATGATTACCCGAGGTCTTTCCGAGGGAAAAGCGGTGGAACGTACAGAAATAATCTCGATTTTTTCAAAGTGTATTAATCCGTACGAAGAATGGCAGGATTTTCTGAAGCTTGCGGAACTGCCTTCCCTGGAGTTTGTCATCTCCAATACAACCGAGTCCGGATTGAAATACACGTATACAACGTACGTCCAAGGTGAACCGGTACAATCGTTTCCGGGTAAACTGACCGTTTTCCTACATCAGCGTTATTTGCGATTTGATGGGGACCCGTCCAGGGGATTGGTTCACCTGCCGTGTGAATTGCTCGAAAGTAATGGGGATGTACTGCGCAGCTGCGTCTTGCGGCATAGTGAGGATTTCGGTTATTCGGAGGGCTTCCGTTCATGGATTGAGAACCATAACCTGTTCCTGAACAATCTGGTCGACCGGATTGTCACGGGTGCGCCGACCACGGAAGAAGCCGATGCCCTGACGAATCGCTGGGGATACGAGGATCAGCTGATCAATACGGCAGAGCCATATCATTTCTGGGCCATCCAGGCAGATGAGGCACTGGACAAAAAACTTCCCCTGAAACAGTCGGGACTCAACGTACACTGGGTCAAGGATCTGAAACCTTTCCAGCTGCGCAAGGTTCGTATTCTGAATGGGGCGCATACCCTCATGTCATCGCTCGGTATTCTGCATGGCAAGCAGCATGTGAGAGAGACAATGGAAGACCCGCAGTTTGGCTCGTGGATTAGGGAAGCGGTTCATCAGGAGATCGTGCCTGCCCTGGATATGCCGGACCTTGATCTGGATCAGTACGCAGAAGAAGTGTTTGAACGTTTCCTCAATCCGTATATTGATCACAAGCTGCAGGATATTGCATTAAATACAGTAGGAAAGTTCAAGGTTCGTGTGCTGCCAACACTTCTGGCCTATGAACAAAATCAGGGGAACTGGCCTGCACGGCTTGTAAAGGGATTTGCAGGATTGTTGTGTCTTTATCGTCCGGTGAACACGCCAGACGGTTATAGGGGACAGCGACTGAACGGTGAGTCCGTCCTGCTCCGGGATGATGTGGATGTATTGGCTGCACTCGCCAAGCATTGGGATAGTTATGATCCTTTGAAGAGAGATAAGCAGCAATTAGACCAGAGCGTAGCTGCCGTTTTGTCTGATGTATCGATCTGGGGAGAGAATCTGGATGATCGAGAGGGGCTTCGCGAAGCACTCGTTCACGAAATTGGTTTACTGGAAGGTGAGAGTTGATGAACACAACACGTACAATCAATGACTGGATTGCGATTCAACCGCAGGATGATGTCATTATTGCCCTTCGGGATTATGTAAAAGGGGAAAGCATTACGCTGCCAGACGGTACTACTTTTACACTAAAGGATGATGTGCCCAAAGGCCATAAAATAGCTGTGCATACCCTCGCACCGGGTGAGGACGTGATGAAATACGGTTTTTCCATTGGTATTGCCAAAGAGCAGATTGAGCAGGGGAGCTGGATTCACAGTCATAACCTCAAGACAGGACTTCACGGGTTACTTGAATATCAGTATCAGCCGGGAGAACCTGTTCAGACGGACATGCCACCGGAACACCTGCGCTCTTTTGATGGATATCTGCGTCCTAATGGTGAAGCAGGTATCCGTAATGAAATCTGGATTGTAAATACGGTCGGCTGCATTAATAAAGTATGTGAAGCATTGGCTCGCATGGGGCAGTCCCAGTTCGGGAGCAGGATCGATGGCGTGTACCATTTCCCGCACCCGTTCGGTTGCTCGCAGCTGGGGGATGACCTTAAGTATACGCAACAGGTGCTGGCTTCCTTGGTGGAACACCCGAATGCCGGCGGTGTGCTGGTTATTGGACTGGGATGTGAAAATAATCAGGTAGATCAGTTCCGCGAATGTATCGCACCCGAGTATCGGGGGAAAGTTCGTTTTCTCAAAGCGCAGGAAACAGATGATGAGCTTGAAGAAGGTATGCGCCTAATGGAAGAGCTGGTGGAGCTTGCTGAACATGAAGAGCGTCAACCGCTACCACTGAGCAAGCTCAAAATTGGATTGAAGTGTGGTGGTTCGGACGGTCTGTCGGGTATTACGGCGAATCCGCTCGTTGGTTCCGTTGCAGATATGCTGGTTGCTGCGGGTGGAACTGCGATATTGACTGAAGTTCCCGAGATGTTCGGTGCTGAGACCATTCTGATGAATCGGGCGGCTAATGAGCAGGTATTTGATGATTTGGTAGACCTGGTCAATGGGTTTAAACAATACTTCGTGAACCACGGTCAGAATATATATGAGAACCCTTCCCCTGGAAACAAAGCGGGGGGAATTACAACGCTGGAGGAAAAGTCATTGGGATGTACGCAAAAGGGAGGACGTTCTTCCGTAGTTGATGTTCTCCGTTATGGCAAACGTGTCACGCAAACCGGTCTGAACATTGTGGAAGCCCCGGGCAACGATCTGGTGTCTGTTACGGCACTGTCTGCTGCAGGTGCACACATTGTGCTCTTTACGACAGGTCGCGGGACGCCGTTTGGAGGCCCGGTTCCTACTGTCAAGATCGCGACTCAATCGGAGCTAGCGAATCGGAAAAAGCACTGGATTGATTTTAACGCAGGTCAACTGCTCGAAGGTCGGTCGATGGAAGATGTCAAGGTACAGCTGTTCAGCCAATTGATTGATATTGCTTCAGGCCGGGCGCATACGCTCAGCGAGCAGCATGGATTTCGTGAGATCGCGATTTTCAAGGATGGGGTCATTCTGTAAGTAAGATTCGTTGTTACCTTCATTATCTGTCTTATGCACTATATAATGCACTATAAACGTTCTTTCCAGCATAAATCCCGGTGTCCTTTGCGACTGCCGGGATTTTGCTGTATACATGCATGCTATTCAATTCGTTGCAAAGGCTTTTTGGATTTTAGCCAATGCTGCAGCAGAAGCGTGTTTCTCCAATTGATGCAGCAGGAGTTCGCTCGCTTCTGCGACGCTACCCTCGAACGGCTCAATGCCCTGACGTTTCATCCAGTGCCCTGAGGTCTCATAAGCGGAGCTGTTCCAGGCAACCTTGCCTTCAGCAAGGCCTTCTTTCTCCTTGGTTCCACAGATCACAATGGCGCTAATACGCTGGAGGTCCAGCAACCCCTGATCAAACGTTTTTTTATCTTCTTTCGCCCCAAAACCTGCCTGTGAGCGCAACGCCCGACCATCAATCCCCTCTTGTTCCTCAATTATTTCGTACAATTTGAAGGCTTCTCGAGAGATCAACCCTGCATCATATTGTTCTTCCATGACTCTGGGATCCGCTAGCAGCCGGTGCACCCATGGGTAATATTCGCGAGAAACGAGAATGGCTTTCTTTTTGACAAATTTGCCATAGGCAGCGACACCTTCTTCGGCAAGTCGGGAACGCCACAACCAGGGATCAAGATCATTGTCCTGGTGCCAGTTCTCTTTAGGGGTTATGGAGGACAATGAAGGGTATTCAGGGAACAAGGGGGCCAGTGGAAGCAGTCCCACAGCCTGTATACGCTGTACAGCTTCTTCATAAGTTACGATGGGTTCGTTTATCATGGACTTTGGCAATCCTCCTTTTAGTGTGTACTGCAACGATTATGGTTGGAAGCCAGATACATCTGACTTACTTCTTCGGCATGCTGGCGAATCTCGTAGCGTAGAGCCTCGGGTTCAAGCACTTCTGCTTCACGTCCCAAGCGGTAAAAAAATTGTATGGCCCAAGCCCATTCACCAGGAGGACAGAGGAAAGATAATTCCCAGACGTCCGGGGCAATCTCGGTCAGCAGTTCACCAATATGCTTGTCCTGTTCTGCCTCGATCATTCCGCTGTAACTCAAACGTGCTGTAACACGCGTTGGGGAGCGCTCGGGAGCGCTCGGTTTGCTGCGCTGTCGTTCAGCTTGTTCCGCCAGCGTTTGTGATTCGGGAAGACCAACCGGCTTGACGTCCAGAATGCGGTCAGCCCTGAACAGGCGCTGTTCACCATGCTCCTTCGAATACGCTTCGCAATACCAGAAGCCGGCAGAAGCATAGATTCGAACAGGACAGATCGTAAGCCAGCGCTGACGGGAAGCAGAGCGGTATAACATACGCAACCACCCCTGATCCGGGATACAAGCCAGAAGCGGTTCCAGATGATGGAGGATATAATTCCGCTCGGGAACATCATGTTTCAGTTGCTTAAGCATGGGATCCATTCTTGCTTTGACATCATCCGGGATAAGGCTTTTGATTTTGTCCATTAATGTCCAGCGCTTCTCTTGAAAAGGGGTGTCTGCATAATGGCTTATGCCTTCAAGAGCAAAGATGAGAGTAGCTGCTTCAACCGGATCCAATTGCAGTGGGGGCAGTACATACCCATCCATAAGTCTGAAGCCGCCTCCGGGACCGGAGATGGCAATGATCGGTACATTCATCTCGGAGAGAGATTGGATATCCCGCAGGATGGTACGGCGGGAAACCTCAAATTTTCCTGCAAGGGAATGTGCCGTTTCGTGACCATGCTGCAATGCCATAACGATGGCGGCAAGCCGATTTGTTCTATTCATGTCAGCCACTCCGTTTCGAGGGTGCGCCGCCGGAGAGGATGCTGGAGTACAACTCCCATTGTAGCAGGGGATAAGTGACATCTTGGTTGTCACCAATTTTCGCAGCATATTATTTTATTCAATGCTGCATCTGCTTATTTGGAGATTGCTTCCTTGTTCCCGGCGGGGCGTCGTTAAATTGTGTGTCTGGTCCAATTCGCTTCGCTTCGCGGTATTTCCTTCTATCAGGGGACCTCACAAATAATGACAAAAACCCGTTTCCGGTCTAGACGGATACGGGAAGTAGCAGATTGAAAGAGGTATAAACCTCGAATAGTTAAAATTTTAACTATTTAGACTCATTTGAGCCGGAAATAGGGTTTAATGCGATGTACATGGTAACATGTTGTATCATCAGATTCTTAAAAAATTATTTCATTTCGAGCAGTTGCACACCGCGGCCTTTAATCTCGATCCTACCTGAAAGGGTCTGATCCGTGAGCAAATCATGAGCCTCAGCATTACCCAGATCATAGGACTGAGTGGTGGCGTTGTGATTCATGACAAACAGGTACTGTTGTCCATCCTTGGTACGAGCAGTCACCTCAACACCTTCTGGCGTTTCCAGAAGAGAATCCATATTTTTGGCTGCAGCCAGCTGTTCCAGCAAATCGTCCAGGAAACGATCTTCCGGATCGGAAGCTACATACCAGGCTTCACCTTGACCAAAGGTGTTACGCGTAACCACAGGCATGCCTTTGTAGAAGTCGTCTCCATACTCGGCGATGACTTCAGCACCTTCACTGTGTAACAGATCGCACAACATGCCGCAACCATATTCTCCTTGAAGATTACCATAGGCTTCTTTCAGGACAATACGGTTTTTTTGCTCAGGCAGCAGGGCATCAATTTCTTCAACCCAGATACCGAGCAGCTTGCGAAGCTCACCCGGGTAACCACCGGTAGTCACAATGTCGCTCTCATTAACAATGCCACTGAAGAAGGTTGTCAGGAATGTTCCACCCGCTTCAACGAATGTCTCCAGTTTGGTCGCAAAGCCTGGTTTAACCATGTAGAGCACCGGAGCGAGCACGATGTCGTATTTACTGATATCCGTATCCACACTTACAATGTCCACCTGAATGTTGCGACGGAAGAAGGCAGCGTAGTATTTGTGAATCTGGTCCACATAGTTCAGCGCAACGGTAGGTCCGCTGGATTTCTCGATTGCCCACCAGTTGTCCCAGTCAAACACAATCGCTACTTTGGCTTCAACAACAGCATCCAGCGTTTTATCGCCAAGCAGCTGCAATTCCTTGCCCAGCTCCGCAACTTCACGGAATACTCGTGTATTCTCATGTCCGACATGTTCAATGACTGCCCCGTGATATTTCTCGCAAGCGCCGACAGAACGGCGGAGCTGGAAGAACATGATCGTATCCGCGCCATGGGCGACGGACTGGTAACTCCACAGACGCATGACGCCGGGACGTTTCAAAGAATTATATGGCTGCCAGTTCTGCTGGCTTGGAGTCTGCTCCATGAGCATGAACGGCTGACCGTCTTTCAGTCCACGCATCAGATCATGCGCCATCGCCGTGAAGCTTACCGGAGTCGCAAGACCCGGATAGCTGTCCCAGGAGACGATATCCATGTATTTGGCCCACTTGAAATAGTCCAGCTGTTTGAAGAACCCCATCAAATTGGTAGTAACGACCGAATCCGGGATATGTTTCTTGATCGCATCATATTCCAGACGGTAACAGTCGAGCATGCTGTCCGAGTTGAAACGGGAGTAGTCAAGCGAAATGCCCTGTAACGTGGAATTGTTGTTTCCCCAGTGCTCGCTCAGGTTACTCGGCAGTACAATCTCATCCCAATCGTAGAATGTATGGCCCCAGAAATTGGTGTTCCATGCTTTGTTAAGCTGATCCAAGGTCTGATACCGTTCTTTCAGGTACACGCGGAACGCTTTCTCACAGTTATCACAGTAGCAGTCGCCGCCATATTCGTTGGAGATATGCCATACAAGAACAGCGGGATGGTCCTTATAAAGTTCCGCCAGTTTATCTGCAATCCTTTCGGAGTATTTGCGGTAAGTTGGGCTGTTTGGACAAGAATTATGCCGTCCACCGAATTTGCGTTTGCGTCCATCCGCATCGACACGCAGTACATCCGGGTATTTCTTTGCCATCCATGCTGGATGGGCAGCAGTACTCGTCGCAAGGCAGATGTATACACCGCTTTCATACAGACTATTGATGAGTTGGTCCAGACCTTCAAAATTATAAGTGACTTCATCAGGTTGAATCAGTGCCCATGAAAATACGTTAATTGTCGCAATATCAATCCCTGCCAATTTGAACATGCGCAGGTCTTCAAGATGGGTCTCGTGATCCCATTGTTCAGGGTTATAATCGCCCCCGTAGAACATTTTGGGTAACTTGCTACTAATCAAATGTGTTCACCTCTTGTATAAGAATAATTCTATACTATATGATGAATATGACTTTTAAAATATAAGAAAAGTAATGAAGTATATAAGAATATGGAACTGTAATATTGTTTTTGTTCAAAGGAGAGAATCCCTATGCTTATCTCACCCGATCATCGGCGCTATTTTATGACCCCCCGGGATCAGCCGCTTCCGCTCTACATTGAAAGTATAGGATACAACGGCAATCAGGAGAATGTGTTCAGACCTGCCGGATATCCTTGTTATCACTGGCTTCAGACCGTGAAGGGAGCCGGAGAGTTCAAATTTGCAGGTTCAACAGCAGTTCTCGGAGAGTCATCAGGCATTTTACTGCCGCCTAATGAGCCGCACGAGTATGTACGCTCGCAAGGTAAGTGGGAGACACTTTACATTACATTTGGAGGCTCCCAGTGCCCTGCCATCGCAGAGTCACTTGGTTTGGGAGAGGCAGCCCTTCACCAGTGGGATCCAGAAAGCCCGCTTGAATACTATGGCAGGGAAGTACTGGGTTCCATCAGCAGTGACCAGGATTTATCCGGCTTGGAAGCGTCAGCGGACATGTACCGATTTCTGATTTTGCTTAAAAAACATGGCATGACAGGCAGTCGTTCTTCGATCTCCCATGCCGTGGAACGGCTGGCTCCGTTAATTTCATTTATGAATGAACACTATGCCGATCCAGATATCGGTCTGGAGCAGATGGCCGCCATCCCAGACATTACGCCCCGACATCTGAATACTCTTTTTAAACAATCCTTTGGCATGACCGCCTACAGTTATTTCCTTCTCCTCCGTATTCGCAAATCGAAAGAATGGATGACTGGAGACAGCAAGCTGACCGTCAAGGAAACGGCTGCAAAGGTTGGTTTTCGGGATGCAAGTCATTTCGTCGCTACATTTCGACGGATTGAGGGTGTAACCCCTGAGCAGTATCGAAGATTATATTAATCGTTCAGAAGTAACAAATATGCTAAAAAACACTGTTCAAGCATGAAGGTTCCGTGTAACCTGTACCAAATTGAACAAAAAGTGATACCAGGAAGGTATTGATGCACAAGGGTGCTTCCCGTTATGATGGTATCGATTCCTTAGATTGGAAAGTGACTATACGGATGAACGTATCCGTTCTATTTTAGAGAGGATGATCAAATTTGACACCAACCATACCATTGTGGAACCATGCTGCACCTTATGCAGCCCAAGGTCATGAGGACGAGATGCCTCATCTGATTCCATTTATTCAACCCGGTTCCGAGAGCGCTGTCATTGTGTGCCCAGGCGGGGGCTACGGATTTTTGGCAGATCATGAAGGGGCTCCAATTGCTGAATTGCTGAATCGGGCGGGGATCAGCGCATTTGTGCTGAAATATCGTGTGGCTCCGCACCAACATCCTGCACCTATGGCAGATGGTCAGCGAGCGATCCGTTATGTACGGGCTCATGCCGAGGAATTCGGGATACTGCCTTCCAAAATTGCTGTGCTTGGTTTCTCGGCAGGTGGACATCTTACTGCCACGCTGGGCACCTTGTATGACGAGGGTCAACCAGACCATGAAGATCCTATTGAACGGGAGAGTTCGCGCCCGGATCGGGTTATTCTCTGTTATCCGGTGATTACGATGGAATCCTATGGACATGCCGGTTCTCGTGAGAATCTGTTGGGGGCGAACGTGTCTGCCGAGCAGATTAAGGCCTTCAGTGCAGAGCAACAGGTGAAAGCCGATGCTCCTGAAGCATTTATCTGGCATACGAGTGACGATCAGGCAGTACCTGTGGAGAATAGTTTGCGTTATGCGCTCGCACTGGGTGCGCAAGGCATTCCCTATGATTTGCATGTATTCGAGAAAGGTTCACACGGTCTGGGATTGGCAAAGGATAACGAAGCTGTTCGGGCCTGGTCTGACCTGTGCCTGACCTGGCTTAAGAATCAAGGATGGTAACACCCAGCTGGCTGTAATCTTTCTGTGCTTGAATATGAAATATGAATTACGTAATCCCATATATTTTAACGCTTGATAGAGCGAAGGAGAAAACGACAATGAAATTGCAAAAAAATGACAAGCTGCTCTTTATCGGAGATTCAATCACAGATTGCGGCCGTGTACATCCTGTTGGTGAAGGTAGTTCTGGCCTGGGGCATGGCTATGTGGCGCAAGTGTATGCCTTACTGCGTTCCATCTACCCGGAATTGATGTTACGGATTCAAAATGTGGGTATTGGTGGTAATACCATTCGTGATTTGAAGCAGCGCTGGGACCGTGATGTGCTTGATCTCAAACCGGACTGGCTAACCATCATGATCGGGATCAATGATGTATGGCGTCAATTTGACAATCCGTTGTCCACAGATTCACAGGTTTTCCTGGAAGAGTACGAGTCCACTTTGCGTGATCTGGTTGCTTCGGTTCGTCCTGGACTAAAAGGGCTTGTTCTGATGAGTCCTTATTATCTGGAAGCCAATCCGGAAGATCCGATGCGGGCTACGATGGATATCTACGGTGAAGCTGTTCGCAGAGTAGCCGCTGAATTTGATGCCATTTTCGTGGATACCCAGGCTGCGTTTAATCCATTCTGGGATCATTTCTATACGTCTGTGCTGACTTATGACCGCGTTCATCCTGATGCTACAGGCCACATGATTCTGTCCAAAGCGTTTCTGGATGCCGTTGGGTTTGAATGGTCAGGCGGCGTCAAATCTTAAAAGGATGTGATGGAATGAGCAACTTGAACATTGCAGTACATACCCCGGCACTGCTGGGCGAAGGTCCAAGCTGGGATGCTGAATACAATCGATTATTATGGGTGGATATTGAAAGTTACAAGGTCCATGTATATGTTCCGGCCACAGGAGAGGATCGCACTTATGATGTTGGTGAGCATGTAGGGGCGGTTGTGCCATACCAGGGTGATAAGGTCATCGTTGCGTTGCGAAGTGGCTTCCATACCTTTAACCTGTTAACGGGAGAACTGAACCCCATTGAAGATCCGGAGAAGGGCAAGGACAACAACCGTTTTAATGATGGGAAGTGTGACGCTCTTGGACGCTTCTGGGCAGGTACGATGAGTATGAACGGTGAGAGCAAAGCGGGGGCATTTTATTGCCTGGAAGAAGGGCAGCCTGTTCGCACGATGTTTAGGGATGTGTCCACGTCCAATGGCTTGGGCTGGAGTCCGGATCAACAGAAAATGTATTATATTGATACGCCGACAAGGTCCATTGACCGTTTTGATTTTGATCTGGCTGCTGGAGATATTACGAATAGGACAAGTGTAATTGCTATACCGGAGGAGTTCGGCTTTCCGGATGGAATGACCGTAGACAGTGAGGGGATGTTATGGGTTGCTCATTGGGGCGGAGGAAGGGTCACTCGCTGGAACCCGCATACAGCAGAGTTACTGCAACAGATCGAGGTACCCGCAGACCAAGTGACTTCCTGCTGTTTCGGAGGACCTGATCTGGAGGACTTATATATTACGACTGCCCGAATTGGCATTAAGGAAGAGCGGCTGGCGGAGACGCCGGATGCGGGTTCTCTGTTTGTAATCAGGCCGGGTGTGAAAGGGCAGAAAACGTACGCGTTTGGCGATGTAACGAAAGCGGACAGCAAGTAAACTTCTGTCAGGGCCAATCACGCTGGCTTTTCAGGAAAGAGTACTCTTTTTTAATATAACATGACACAAAGGATGCTGTTGATGACGGCATCCTTTGTTGTGTTGTCGTTCGATAAGGGGAAACTTCAAAAAAATGTGCAGGAGTGAAATTCAGGCAGAAGGTGTTTCTTAATTGCCATCGAATGTTATTTATTGAAAGAATTATCCAGATGATGACGGTTAGCGAATATTTATGAAAGCGTTTTAGTTAGCGGAGAGGAGGTGGTGCTGGCTGCCTTGACCGATGCATTAAATGTCTGAGACTGCACTCATCAGCATGATGACACAGCAGGGGTAGGTCGGATGCGAAGAACATATTGAAGAGGAGGCTAAGTAACTATGAAAACGTTTTTGGGGAAATTGCGTATCATGAGCATGACAGTTGCCGTTGCAGCTGTTTCACTGGGAATACTCGCCGGGACAACAGATGCAGCACCAAGCGATTCATACCAGTGGAAAAATGTCGTGACCGGAGGTGGAGGCGGATTTGTACCGGGTATCATTTTCAATGAATCTGAAAAAGATCTAATTTATGCCCGAACGGATATCGGGGGAGCATATCGCTGGAATCCGGTGAACGAGAGTTGGATCCCGCTCACCGATTTTGTCGGTTGGGATGACTGGAACAAAAACGGTGTTGATGCGCTGGCAACACATCCGGTTGATCCGAATCGGGTGTATATGGCTGTTGGCACGTACACGAATTCATGGGACAAAAACAACGGCTCCATCCTGCGTTCTACAGACCGTGGTGATACTTGGCAGACAACGACTCTTCCGTTCAAAGTGGGCGGCAACATGCCTGGGCGTTCCTTGGGAGAACGCCTGACCGTTGATCCAAACAAAAACAGCATTTTGTATTTTGGTGCACGTAGTGGCAATGGACTCTGGAAAAGTACGGATTACGGGGTAACCTGGAACAAAGTAACGAGCTTCCCGAATCCCGGAACGTACGTGGAGGACCCGTCTTCCGAGTATACGAGTGACATCGTAGGCCTCTCTTGGATCACTTTTGACAAATCAACAGGCTCCGCTGGACAGGCAACACAGACCATCTATGTCGGGGTAGCTGACAAAAATCAAAGTATATACCGCAGTACGAATGGAGGAGCCACTTGGTCTGCTGTCGCTGGACAGCCTACAGGTTATTTGCCGCATCACGGGGAGCTGGATGCCGATGGCAGTCTATATATCTCGTACAGCGATGGTGCAGGCCCTTATGATGGGGAGAAGGGAGCGCTGTGGAAATTAAATACAACTACAGGAGTATGGACTGACATTAGTCCGGTGCCAAGCAGCAACTCGGACAATTATTTTGGATATGGTGGACTGGCCGTAGATGCTCAGCATCCCGGTACACTAATGGTTGCAACCCTCAACTCCTGGTGGCCTGATGCAAATCTCTTCCGCAGTACGGATGGTGGAGCTACCTGGACCCGCATCTGGGAATTCGAAGGATATCCAAACCGCAAAATGCGCTATACACAGGATATTTCGGCCGCTCCTTGGCTGACATTCGGGACGAATCCTGCACCACCTGAAGTGTCTCCGAAACTGGGATGGATGATTGGTGATCTGGAGATCGATCCGTTTGATTCCGACCGTATGATGTATGGGACGGGTGCGACCATCTACGGAACGAATAATCTTACAGATTGGGATGACGACAACAAAATCAATATTTCAGTGATGGCCAAAGGAGTTGAGGAGATCGCTGTCCTGGATCTGATCAGCCCGCCAAGTGGGGCTCATTTGTTAAGTGGAGTAGGGGATGTCTCCGGATTCCGTCATAATGATCTGGATCAGGCACCAGCTGCGATGTTTACCAGCCCCAACTACTCTTCTACGGAAAGTCTGGATTTTGCAGAGTTAAGTCCGAATACGATGGTTCGCGTAGGGAAAGCAGACTACACGGCTGATCCGAATGCAAAATCCATTGGTTTATCCAGCGACGGAGGTACAACATGGTATAAAGCCAATGCAGAGCCTGCAGGCACTTCCGGAGGAGGAACCGTAGCTATCTCTGCAAATGGTAACCGACTTGTATGGAGCACGTCAGACAAGGGGGTGCATTATTCCACTGGCGGCAACTCATGGACGGCGAGTTCAGGTATACCCGCACAGGCAAAAGTGATCTCCGACCGGGTGAACCCGAACAAATTCTATGGATTTGCTGCTGGTAAAGTCTATGTGAGTACCAATGGGGGTGTCTCCTTCACTGCATCTGCGGCTACCGGGCTTCCGGCAGAAGGCAATGCGGATCTGGATGCTGTTCCGGGTAAGGAAGGCGAGCTTTGGTTTGCAGGTGGCAGTGAAGATGAAGGGCCATATGGTCTGTGGCATTCCACTGATTCGGGAGCGAGCTTTACCAAGCTGGTCAATGTAGAGGAAGCAGACAGCATCGGTTTTGGCAAGGCGGCACCTGGACAGAACGTGGTTGCACTGTATACGATTGCACAGATTGACGGAACGCGCGGATTTTTCCGTTCCGATGACGGTGGAGCGAATTGGGTACGGATTAATGATGATCAGCATCAATATGCACGCGTGACCACCATTACAGGTGATCCACGTTTGTATGGAAGGGTATATCTGGGTACGAATGGGCGGGGCATTTTATATGCTGACCGTATTGGCGGAAACAATGGCGGTGGAGAAGGAGGCACAAATCCGGTAACCAGTTCGACGATTACACCAGTGACTGCGGAGTTTGACAAGAACACAGGCAACCAGTCCAATATTCCTGTAACGTTGACCCTGAACGGCAACACGCTTAGTGCTATACGTAATGGTAATTCGATGCTGGTTTCAGGTATGGACTACACACTATCGGGTAATCAGGTGGTATTGAGCAAAACGTACCTGGCATCTTTGCCCAAAGGAAGCACAGCGTTAACATTCCATTTCAGTGCAGGCAATGATGCCATCCTGAATCTGACCATCCAGGACACCACAGCTGTGCCAGAGGGCACCATTCGGATTGAGATGTTTAACGGAACGACTGCGGCAACGGGGAACTCCATCAATCCCAAGATCAAGTTAACGAATACAGGAACTACGACTCTCGATCTTTCGGACATTAAAATTCGTTACTACTATACGATTAATGGCACTCAGGCTCAGAACTTTTTCTGTGACTGGGCAACGGCTGGGAATGAAAATGTTACAGGTACGTTTAGTGCGCTGTCGACCCCGGTAACCGGAGCGGATCATATGCTGGAGATCGGATTCAAATCTTCAGCCGGTTCACTGGCAGCGGGGCAAAGTACTGAAATTCAGGCCCGTTTTTCCAAAAGCGACTGGACCAACTATACTCAGACGGATGACTATTCATTTGCTGCAACTCAAACAGCCTATGCCGACTGGACCAAAGTAACAGGATATATCGCCGGAAGTCTTCAATGGGGGATCGAACCGTAGACTTAAACTTGAAATGAAATTTTGTGTGAATCTAAATGTATATCGATAAAAAGTCCCGGCTTGCCGAAATGATTCGTGGCGGGCCGGGGTTTCTTATTTTGTCGAAATATAGTGTACACTAAGGAGAGTTTCCATCAGTATTTTGCTCAATTCGAATCATCTTGCTTCCGGGTACAAGATATAGACGAATAGATGCATTTCGATCTATATCTTGCTGATTGAAAGACGCTCTTTAGATTTGTGCAAAATGCTTACCATTGATTAAACGTTGGTTTTGAGATATAAAAAAGAGTACAAAACTTTAAAATTAATGTAACCGTTAACACGGGGAGGCCATTCTATCCGATATATTATGGTATTACCTGTACAGACATAGAGGATTAGATAAGGGGGTCAAGGGTCATGAACCGGTTGTGCAAGGTGCTGATTGTTGACGATGAGTTTCTTGTAAGACAAGGCATTAAGCACCATATGAATTGGGAATCCCAAGGTTTTCAGATTGTGGGTGAAGCTTCCAATGGAGAAGAAGGACTTGAACAGGTGCGTTTGTTACAGCCGGATATTGTCATTACAGATATCGTGATGCCTGTGATGGATGGGGAAACCTTTGTCCGGACGTTAAAAGCCAGTTATCCGCAGATTGAGGTTATCGTACTTAGCAGTTTCAGTGAATTCGAATATGTACGTTCAACGCTCCAGAACGGAGCAGCAGACTATATATTAAAACCGAAACTGGATACCAATGAATTATTACAAGTGCTTCAGCGTACTGCTGGCAAAATTCCCGAATTACAGTTTGAGCCTTCTCATGATGGTTGGAGATTAGGCCAACTGATGGAAAAGATGCTGTCCGGCTTTACGTTGGATGCAGGTAACGAAATGGATATGATTAGAGAGACGTTTCCTCACCAGTGCTTCCGCTTACTTGTATATATGTCGAAGGACATGCGAGCACATGTACACAAGCTGGATAACGAGCAACTGGAGTCCAGGATACGAAGCCAGCTTCCTGACGTGGAGTGCGCAATCGTTCCGGCCGAAGGCACGTCAAGCGTGGTGCTCCTTAATGTAGAGCCTGCGAAGGATGAATGGATGGTACAGCGGATCAAGGAGTTGGCCAGTGAGAATAAGGAGGCGCAGGACGGATCTTGCTGGGTGCTAAGTGATAGCTTTTCTTCATTTGAAGAGATGGGAGACGTATATCGAACACGTCTGATCAAGCTGATGGAGTATGGCTTTTATTATGAGGACCGGTCTATTCTGGTTTATGGCGAACTTCCACCTCTCCATCCTGCAGGGTATCAGTTCAATGTGAATATGTTTTTGCAGCATGTGAAGCGAAATCGGACAGAAGCGGCAAGAGAATATTTGCAAGAGCATGCGCTTACGTTGGGACGGGATTATATTGCAGATGTGTTTGAAATTAAGTCGTTTCTGGGCAATCTCATCTTTAATGTAACCATTACTCTGGCAGATATGGATGTGCAGTCTGCTGCGCTGGAAGAGAGCAAATATGCCTATTTCAAACATGTGGATGGCGCCTCCAGTCTAACAGAAGCAATGAATGTGCTGGATCAGTTCATGGCTGAGGTACAGGGGTGCATGACTGGAGAAGGTGGACGACGAAGTGATCCGAATATGAAAATGCTGCTGGAATATATGCATGAGCACTTTGATCAGCCGCTCGGGCTAGCGGAAGTAGCCAAGCATTTTCATTTCAATCCATCGTACTTGTCCAGTTACTTCTCCTCTCACAAAAAAGAGGGCTTTAATGAATATTTGAACAAAATAAGGATTGAAAAGGCAGAGGAACTTCTGAGATCGGATCATGTTACGATCTCTGAAATCAGCAGCATGGTGGGCTATTCAGACCATAGCTATTTCTGCAAGGTGTTCAAAAAATTTACCGGACTGTCTCCAAGCCGATACCGGCGCAAGTTCTGGGCATGAAGTCAGAAGGGCAAAACGATGAAGAAATGGATGAATGCGTTATCCCGTCTTGGATTGTTTCCAAAATTGTTTCTGGTTATGGTGATCAGCATTGTTCTCGTGTCGGTACTTATCCTGTGGACAACCATTCACATGTCGACCCGACTGTTTACCGAGACGTTCAGCATTACCAATTCCAAAGTGCTGAACCAGATCAAAACGAATTTTGAATCCTTTAATGATGCTATTGCAGCGGTAGCCAACAATGTAAGCCAGAGCGGCTCGATCCGCGGCTTTTTGTCCGAAGGTGAGGGCGATTCACTTACAATGGCGAAGTCCTACTATCATATGCGGGAGGCGATGGATCGAATTCAGACCATCACAGAATCGTATGAGGTGGGCATCACGATAAGTGGCATCAACGGACGCACGTATTCAACCGATCGTTCTCACTTGAGCATGTCGGTAGACGAGCTGAAACAGATGCCTATTACGATGGAGGCGACCAAGCTGCCCAGCCGATTGATTTTCGACGATTATCGTCTCGACGAGGGCTCGGGTTCAGAACAGATGATATCCGCGACCAAAGCGCTGACCAATCGAAGCGAGGGCAGTATGTATGGCATGTTATACGTCACGATGAGAGAGCGTATGTTCCGTCAGTTCTATAGTAGCTTTACAAGCAGGGGCAATGATGTGGTCATCCTGAACGAAAACGGGGAGATTGTTTCCTCCAATCGGGAAGATTGGATCGGGACTCAGCAATTGCAACTGCTATCGTATGCGAGACAAATGAGCAATGATAACAGTAAAGGGGTTAACGCACATGTAATGGAGCAAGATAGCGTTGTTCTGTCGGAATACTTACCCATTTATCGCTTCTATATCGTCAATGTGGTCGATAAGGAGCAGGCGATGGGACAACTGCTGGATATGAAGACCATTGCCCTGATCTGTGCGGCTATCGTTGCAGGAGCACTTGTGCTGGTGTTTCTTATTACGAATCAGATTACCAAGTCGCTCCGCAGGCTGGTGAAACAGATGTCCAATATTACGGAAAGTGATCTGGATAATTATATTCCGGTCAGTGGCAGCTATGAGAGCCGACAACTGAGTCATGCTTATAATTACATGCTGGACGAACTGCATGATTATGTGGATCAACTGGTGATGACTCAACGTGAGCAACGAAATGCGGAGCTTGCTGCTTTGCAGAGCCAGATTAATCCTCATTTTCTATACAATACACTCGCTTCGGTTAAGGTGCTGGTACAGCAAGGCAATAAGGATCGTGCAGCCGAGACCATCAACGCATTGATCTCGCTCCTGCAAAATACGATTAGTGACGTAAGTGAGACGGTCACGGTGGAGCAGGAAGTGGAGAATTTAAAAAATTATGTGTTCATTAATCACGTCAGGTACGGCGGACGGATCAAGGCAGCTTTTTATATATCCCCGGATTGTACCCTTTATCATGTGCCCAAGCTGGTGATTCAGCCCTTTATCGAGAATGCGTTCTTCCATGCCTTTATCAAGAAGGATACAGGAACGATTCATGTGATGGTGTCCAGAGCAGGTGAATCACTGATCTGTGAGATTATGGACAATGGCGACGGGATTGAGGGCTTCTCCATGGGAGAGTCGCTGCCCAATCCGAAGAACAATCGACAGCTGTTTAGTGGAATCGGTATACGTAATGTTCACGACCGAATTCAACTGCTCTATGGTACGCCATACGGTGTTACGATCATGAGCACGCCTGGCGAGGGAACCAGAGTGACGGTGACGCTCCCTTTAATCACTCAATAATGGCACAACGAGCTGCGAATCTGTATTGACCGCTCCGAAAGAGTCTTCCGAACGCTGCATTGTAGCAGAATAGGAGGGCTCTTTTTAATGCAAAATAATATCCATTGGATGAAGCAAAAAGGATCATTGGTAAACATTTTAGATGGAAAAAGTACAAATTCAAAAGAAATTACCATAATCCAAAATTAATGCAAGCGGTTTCTGTAAAGGTTTTCATTGTGGCAATAAGATGACAAATCGGCACAAAATTATTACTAACGAATGACGATTTGGGAATGATAAGATGATTACATCGAAAGCAACCGCTTTCAGAAAACGTAAACAAATTACACACAAAGAGGTTGAAGGGGAGTTGAATGATTTGAAAAAAATGTGGGTATTGATGCTCGCTACTGTCCTGTTGTTG
This sequence comes from Paenibacillus sp. NPDC056933, assembly GCF_042674385.1. NCBI lineage: Bacteria > Bacillati > Bacillota > Bacilli > Caryophanales > Paenibacillaceae > Paenibacillus > Paenibacillus sp. NPDC056933. The sequence continues at coordinate 1,578,752 of NZ_JBHUQN010000001.1, forward strand.
TCCGCATGTTCATCCGGCGGTGGAGGCAAAACGGCTAGCGGTGGTGACGAAAAAACAAACGAGATCACAATTTGGGCTTGGGACAAAGCATTTAACGTTGCTGCACTTGAAACAGCAAAAGAAGCATATCAGAAACAAAATCCCGATCTGAAAATCAACATCATTGAGAATGCTCAAGATGCTATTATTCAGAAGCTGAACACAGGCCTGAACTCTGGAACAAGCAGCGGTCTTCCTAACATCGTTCTGATTGAGGACTATCGTTCACAAAGCTTCCTGAGTGCATATCCTGATGCATTCAAAGATTTGTCTTCCACGATTAAAGCTTCCGATTTTGCAGATTACAAAATTGGACCAACATCCTATGAGGGCAAACAATATGGAGTTCCATTTGACTCCGGCGTAGCAGGTTTGTACTACAGAACGGACTTGCTGGAACAAGCGGGCTACAAGGCTGCTGACTTGCAAGACATCACTTGGGATGATTACATCCAAATCGGTAAAGACGTAAAAGCAAAAACAGGTAAAGAGCTGTTGTCTCTTGACCCGAATGATCTTGGAATCATTCGCATGATGATCCAGACTGCAGGCAAATGGTACACTGCAGAAGATGGCAAGACACCTGACATCAGCAGCAACCCTGCATTGAAAGAAGCTTTCGAAACGTACAAAAAAATGATGGATGCCAACATTGTTAAATTGCACTCTGACTGGAGTCAATTTGTTGCCAACGCCAATAACGGTAGCGTAGCAACAATTCCTACAGGTAACTGGTTCTCACCATCTGTACGTCAAGAAGCTTCCCAATCCGGTAAATGGGCTGTAGCTCCAATGCCAAAAATGGCTGGCCAACCAAACTCTGTACACGCATCCAACCTGGGTGGTAGCTCCTGGTATGTTATGAATAACGTTCCTGGTGCAGATCAAGCAGCTGACTTCCTGGCAAAAACATTTGGTTCTGACAAACAACTGTATCAAGACTTGTTGACGAACATTGGTGCTATTGGTACGTACAAACCGGCTGTAGATGGTGATGCATACAACAAGGCAGATGAGTTCTTCGGCGGTCAAAAAATCTATAGTGATTTTGCAACATGGACCAAAGAAATTCCGAATGTAAACTACGGTAGTAACACATATGCAATTGAAGACATTCTGGTTGTTGAAATGCAAGCGTACCTGAACGGTAAAGCAATTGATGACGTTCTAGCCGATGCACAAAAACAAGCTGAAGCACAATTAAACTAAGATACCCAAGGTAACTTATAGAACCCTAGGTAACATCGGAGCCGTCTCCCTTGTCTGGCGCAAGCTGAACCGGACAAGGCGAGAGGCTCTGTAGGTTCTACCCATGTTCCATGGAGAGAGAGGAGCCATACTGTGAAAGCCATAAATACAGGAGACAGTCTCCAAAAGAAAAATAATTTGACTGGATGGGCTTTTGTTTTGCTGGCTGTTGTCGGAATTGTAGCCTTCTACTTCTATCCGATGATTCAAGCGCTGCTCCTATCATTCAAGTCTGGCAAAGGTGCCAACCTTGAATTTTCGGGCCTTGCGAACTACAAGAGATTGTTGGTTGACACAACGTTCCGTACAGCATTATCAAATACGTTCATTTACTTGATCATTCAAGTACCTGTAATGATTATTCTCGGTTTGTTCATTTCCGTATTGCTAAATGACAGCACACTGCGTTTCCGCAGCTTTTTCCGTACAGCCATTTTCTTGCCTTGCGTTACTTCACTCGTAGCTTACTCGGTTGTATTCAAATATTTGTTTGCACCGGATGGTATGGTGAACCAGGCGTTATTGGGCTTGCACATCATCGGCACTCCAATTCAATGGATCACGGACCCGTTCTGGGCTAAAATTACGATCATAATCGCCGTCACTTGGCGTTGGACCGGATATAACATGATTTTCTATCTGTCATCTCTGCAAAATATCGATCAATCGATCTATGAAGCAGCCAGAATTGACGGAGCCAATGCATTCACCCAATTTTTCAAAATTACCGTACCTTTGCTCAAACCGATCATCCTATTCACATCCATTACATCAACTATCGGTACCTTGCAGATCTTTGATGAGATTATGAACATTACCAAAGGTGGTCCGGGTAACGCGACCATGTCCATTTCGCAATATATCTACAACCTTTCGTTCAAATATTCACCGGACTTCGGATATGCGGCAACCGTTTCTTACTCCATCGTAATTTTGATCATAATATTGTCCATCATCCAGTTTAAAGTGGCAGGTGATAATAAAAATGGCTAAAGCTAAAGCAAAACGGATTTTCACTTACGTCTTCCTATCCATCGTCGCCTTTGTATCCATTTTTCCATTTTTCTGGATGCTGGTCAGCTCTACAAATGCATCTGTCGATGTTACCAAAGGTAGATTGCTGCCAGGTTCGGCTTTCCTTGATAACTTCAACAAATTGATTGACTCGACCAATCTGGTGCAGGCTCTGGGGAACTCAGCTATTATCTCCGTTGTCTCAACGGTTCTGGCTCTGCTGATTGGTTCGATGGCAGGTTATGGCTTTGAGGTATATCGTACGAAATCTCGTGATGTTGTGTTCAACATCTTGTTGTTATCCATGATGATTCCGTTTGCAGCAATTATGGTGCCTCTGTACCGTATGTTTGCAACGATCTCAAGTGTTACACCGGTCATCGGGATCAACACCATGGCATCCGTCATTTTACCAACCATTACGACAGCGTTTCTGATTTTCTTCTTCCGTCAGAACACCAAAATGTTCCCTAAAGATCTGCTGGAAGCTGGACGTATTGATGGACTGAGCGAGCTGGGGATCTTCCTGAAGATTTACATGCCAACGATGAAAACAACATACGCAGCAGCAGCGATTATCACATTCATGAGCAGCTGGAACAACTATCTGTGGCCGCTGATTGTATTGCAAACGCCTGACCAACAAACGATTCCGCTGCTGATCTCGAATCTCGGTTCGGGATACGCTCCAGATTATGGCGTAATTATGACAGCGATCGTTATTGCCACGCTGCCAACAGCCATTGTCTTTTTCATCATGCAGAAACATTTTGTCGCTGGAATGGTTGGTTCTGTGAAATAATGGAATAGCATAAAGCCGTCTGATTGGACGTAGATGCAAAAATGAGAGAAGAGGGCGCCAGAAATGGCGTTCCTCTGTCTTTCTGTTTGTTTATGTTTGTTTTTGAAAAAGGAAAATAAGAATCTGTACTGAATAAGTAATAAACATATTTGTTTCAAGAGGGAGAGAGAGCCGAATGAAAGCAACACAAGCAGATATTAACTGGCTGGGCGATGTAAGCGTTTTTGAAGTAAACCGTCTTAACGCATATTCGGATCATCGTTATTACCGTACCATGGAAGAAGCACAGGCATCCGGTGAAATGGCGATGCGCTACAACCTTAACGGAACGTGGAAATTCAATTATGCTATTCGTCCGGATTGCCGCCCCGAAGCTTTTTACAAGCGGGATTTCTCCAGTGACGGTTGGGATGATATTGAAGTACCGGGGCATATTCAGCTTCAGGGTTACGGTCAGATCCAATATGTAAATACGCAATACCCTTGGGATGGCTTAAACGATCTGCGTCCACCTGCATTGCCGCAGGACCAAAACCCGGTAGGCAGTTATATTCGCACATTCCATTTGCCAACTGGATGGGAGAACAACCCTGTATATATTTCGTTTCAAGGCGTGGAGTCTGCATTCTATGTATGGCTTAACGGACAGTTTGTCGGATATGGGGAAGACAGCTTTACACCATCCGATTTTGATCTGACGCCATTCCTGCAGGATGGAGAGAATAAACTGGCTGTGGAAGTGTATCAACGCAGCACAGGCAGCTGGTTGGAAGATCAGGACTTCTGGCGATTCTCCGGCATTTTCAGAGATGTGTATCTGTATACTGTGCCGGCTGCGCATATTCGCGATGTGCGGGTTGTGACGGATCTGGACAAGTCTTATACCAATGGTACGTTAAACGTGGATCTTAAGCTTGAAGGGAAAGCAGCTGCCGGAGCGAAAGTGGAGGCTGAATTGCGGGATGCAGAAGGCAATACGGTGAAAACATTTGGCGGAGTTGAAGTTACCAATGGTCTGGTGAGTCTTCGTGAGGAGATTGGCAAAGTAAACCTGTGGAGCGCGGAGATTCCTTACCTGTATCGTCTGTACATTAAAGTATATGATGCAGCAGGCGAGCTGTTGGAGGTTGTACCTCAGGCCGTTGGCTTCCGTACATTTGAAATGATCGACAAAGTGATGCATATCAACGGTAAACGGATTGTGTTCAAAGGGGTAAACCGTCACGAATTCAATCCGCGCCTCGGACGCGCTGTAACCAAGGAAGACATGCTTTGGGATGTTCGTACCATTAAACAAAACAATATGAACGCTGTTCGTACATCTCACTATCCGAACCAAAGCCTGTGGTATGAACTGTGTGATGAATATGGATTATATGTGATTGATGAAATGAACCTGGAGACACATGGATCGTGGCAGAAGCTCGGCGCAGTTGAGCCTTCGTGGGTTATTCCTGGTGATCGTCCAGAGTGGCATGATATCGTTATGGATCGCGCGGTGTCGATGGTAGAGCGGGATAAGAACCATCCGTCCATTCTGATCTGGTCTTGCGGTAACGAGTCTCATGGTGGTGAAGTGATCTATAAAGTGTCTCAGTACTTTAAAACAGCAGATCCGACCCGTCTCGTTCACTATGAAGGTGTCTTCCATGACCGTCGTTTCAACGATACGAGTGACATGGAGTCTCGCATGTATGCCAAACCGGCGGACATTGAGGAATTTTTGAACGCAAATCCGGATAAACCTTATATCAGTTGTGAATACATGCATGCTATGGGTAACTCCATTGGCGGTATGCATAAGTATACGGAACTTGAAGATAAATATCCGATGTACCAAGGCGGCTTCATTTGGGACTATATCGATCAGGCTATCTTCAAAAAAGATCGTTACGGCAAAGAGTTCCTTGCTTATGGCGGAGATTTCGGTGATCGTCCTTCGGACTATTCGTTCTGTGGAGACGGCATTGTGCACGCAGACCGCAAAGTGTCTGCCAAGATGCAGGAAGTGAAATTCCTGTATCAAAACATCAAGCTGTTCCCGGATCGGGAAGGTGTGAAAATCGTTAACGATAATTTGTTTGCGGACACGTCTGAATTCGAACTGGTTTACAGCCTGGAGCGTGAAGGTCACGAAGTGCTGCGTGGAACACTGGATGTAAACGTGAGCCCGCAAAGCGAGACTTTTGTAAACCTTCCACTTCATGCAGAAACTCTGACTGATGGTGAGTATGCAGTAAATACCGCGTTCGTTTTAAAAACGGCAACACTGTGGGCGGAAAAAGCGGAGGAAGTTGCCTTTGGACAATTTATATTCGCTCAGGACAAGTTGTCTGCTCAATCAGGCGAAACTGCGGTATTGGATCTGAACCTCTCAAATGAGATTCAGGTCGTTGAAGGGGACGTGAATATCGGTGTACGGGTAGGCCAAACCCATGCCCTGTTCTCCAAGGCATTCGGAACATTGGTATCCCTGAAGTTTTCTGGTCGTGAAACGATTGCAACGCCGCCTGCACCGCTGTTCTGGCGTGCAACAACCGATAATGACAAAGGTACTGCCATGGGTTTCGAGCTTGGTGCCTGGTATGCTGCAAGTCTGCTGCCTAGATGTGTGGGTTGGAAAGCGGAACAGAACCCGGATCAATATCGGATCGAATTCACGTACAAGCTCAATATTTCGGCAGATGTACAAGTAAAAGTGACTTATACCGTTCGTGCTGATGGAAGTGTACATGTGCAAAATCGTTATAAAGGAGCGGCAGGCCTGCCGGATCTTCCGATCCACGCTCTTTCCTTCAAGACTTCACCGGACTTCGAAAATGTGGAATGGCTCGCGATGGGACCGGAGGAAAACTATGCGGACCGGGCATTTGGCGCACGCCTGGGCATCCATGGCAGCAAGGTAGTGGATACCGTAGCTCCATACCTTGTACCACAGGAGTCTGGCAACCGTACGGGGGTGCGTTGGGCCAAATTGACCGATAATGCAGGGCGCGGCTTCAAAATTGAAGCATCAGCATCACCGGTCGAGCTGAATGTGTCACCATATACAGCATTTGAGCTGGAGAATGCACAACATGCGTATGAGTTGCCACCTGTGCATTATACGGTCGTAACTGTATCTGGCAAGCAAATGGGCGTGGGCGGCGACGACAGCTGGGGTGCACCGGTTCATCCGGAATACCGTATCGCCTCAGATGGCGAACTTCAATATGAATTCGTTATTCGTACACTTTAATAGCGTTGTATAAGATGTAGCTAAAGGACAGAGGTCTCCGCAAGTGGGGCCTCTGTTTTTGTGTATCAGATGTGACCTGTGAAACCGTTACCGTACCTGCCTCGTACAGTACTGGACATGGGATAAGGAGGGGCTTATTTTGAGTAGAAAAGCGAAAACGGGTGTATGGGTAACGCTGCTGGTCATATTGGGCATTATTGTGGGCTGTTTCATCTGGTATTTCAACACGGCTTCAGGTGAACGTGCGCTCAAAACGATGAGATCCAACAACTCCGGCGGTCTGGAACGTGTGGTTAAGGTATACAGTGATTCGGGAGAATTGATTCATACCTATGAAGGTAAAATTGATTTGCAGGATACGGAGTATGGGAATAAAGTACTTTTTGATCTGGATGGTAAACGGATTGTGATCTATAACGCGACAGTGATCAGTGAAGAGAAGTAAATGAGGACGGTGTGGAGAGTTTAGCCAGTAGAATACCAAAGACACTCTTTCGCTCATATGGTAAAATTAAGAAATTGAGTTTGAGTGAAGGAGGAGAAATCTTGGACAATGTTGCTTTAATCGTATTCTTTGCCATTATCGGAATGGCTGTTTTCTATAGTTTGGTTGCCTATTTCCTGATTAGGATGATTTCCAAAAAGGCATTCAACCGAAATTTGGACGGATTTCAGATTACTCAGATCATAATCTTGATGGCGATTGTCTTTATTGTTATTCAATCGATCAGATACCAGTCATGGAATATGGCCTTTCCTGCATTGGGATTATTGATTCCGCTGTTGAGTTTGAATGTATCCATGCGTAGGAGGCGGGAATCCAATAAGGTAGATTAAGGGCGAAACGTGGTTCTAATGCTTCCCATTGTGCAGATCTGGATTAGCTATGAGAGGGACTGTGCCATGATACTGGATAAATCAACTGACACCTCAGGGTTAACACAGGGAAGCCAACATGGATGAATATGGGGAGTAGGGTTGACTGAGGGCTACGGCTTCATAATGGGTCAGTTTGGTTATAGTACATAATATTGGATAACAAAAAGAAGCCCTCTTTCGAGAGCTTCTTTTTCATGGGAGAGGAGAAACCGGACGAAGAGCTTATGGGGAAACGTAAGTCTTCTCCGCGGTTGTCTACGACACTTGTGATGTCGATAATTACAGGATGGCCGGAATGTTTCCTTTTTATACATATTGCGTCAACAATTTTCTTTAGCGAAAGCAGACAGACTATTTTTCAAACTGAACCCGATTGTGGTAGGATAGCTGTATCAATAAACTTACATAGAGAGAAAAGGTGACTCATCAGTGAGAGTGGTATCTGGGAGTGCGAAAGGCAGACCGCTGAAGGCTGTTCCTGGCACAGGAACGCGGCCGACCACCGACAAGGTGAAGGAAGCGTTGTTTAGTATGATTGGCCCTTATTTTGAGGGGGGTACAGCATTGGATCTGTTTGCAGGCAGTGGTGGTCTCGGTATTGAGGCACTGAGCCGCGGCATGGACAAGGCTGTTTTTGTTGATTTGGAATCGAAGAGCATTGAAGTGATCCGTGCAAATCTGAAGGCAACCAAGCTGGAAGATCAGGCGGCCATATACCGGAACGATGCCGGTCGTGCATTAAAGGCGCTCTCCAAGCGAAGCACCCAATTTAACCTGGTATTTCTGGACCCGCCCTATCGTATGAAAAATGGAGATGAGTTTATGCTTACAATGCACGAACTGGAGCTGCTTGAACCGGAAGCGACCATCGTGCTTGAATATGAATCCAAATATAGTTACCCTGAGCAATTCGGCCCGTTTGAACAAACGCGCAAGGCATTGTATGGGGAGACAGCTGTATCCATCTATCATTATGCACCTGCTGCAACAACAGAAGATGGAGAATCTAGCACAGCGGAAAAGGAGGCTCCTCATGAGTGAAATGATACATCGTCAGGAACGAATTGCCGTATATCCAGGAAGTTTTGATCCCGTAACCATGGGCCATCTAGACATTATTGCGAGAGCGTCGAAGCAGTTTGATCGTGTCATCGTGGCGGTATTGAATAATATGAGCAAAAATCCATTGTTTACGGTGGAAGAACGCAAGAGTCTCATTAGAGAAGTCACAAGTCATTTGCCTAATGTGGAAGTGGACAGCTTCCGTGATCTGACGGCAAATTATGTGAGGCAAAAAGAAGCCCAGGTCATTGTCCGCGGCATTCGCTCGGTGACTGATTTTGAATATGAACTGCAGCTGGCTTCGACCAACAGCAAGTTGAACCCGGATGCGGAAACGATTTTTATGATGACCAATCCCAAATATTCTTATTTGAGCTCAAGCATCGTTAAGGAGATTGCTCACTACCACGGGGATGTCACCGATCTGGTTTCGCCTGAAGTTGAAGCGGCGCTACGTCAGAAAATTAGCGAGAAAACCGGCGGTTGAACCAGAAGGTCAGCCCCGATAGGCTAACCATGACGGCGAGCAGTAATGCCAGACCGATGCAGGCAGCTGGAAAGCCGCTCCAGACGGATTCGATGATGTCGGAGGTGTTCATGCCAACCAAGGATTGCTTGGTTAGGAATGGTGACAAACCATTGCCTGTATTGGTCTGAAAAGTGGCCCAGACCTCAGAACTGTAACGGCTGAATGGCAGCCACAGCAGCAAGCTGGTGAAAAAGGCAATCATCGCATGAAGCAGGCGTATTCCTGCAAAGTAGAACATGGATGTTGATGCAAGCCCGGCTGCTTTCAGTACAGCGGAGACTTGCAGATGAGAGCTTAGACCGCCCCAGCCGAGGATGGCTGCAAGTAAAGATAGGATGAGCAAAGGGCTCAACTGGCTTTGGCTCAGGTGATAGGCTCCCAGATGGAGCTCCAGCAGAGCAGGCCAGAGAGCGACTGAAGTGCCGGGTGTGATATAGAGTGTGAGCAGCCGAATGAATACAGCAAACACAATCATATATCCCCCGGTCATCATTAAGGTTTGTACAGCTTGGGAGACGGTGTCACCAAGCAGTTTGCCGAACCCTCGTCCATCCCGTTCCTGTGCCTCGCGTGCTGCAAGCATCATTTGCGACCACAGACTACGCCGTTTGAATGAAGCAGCTTGGTGTGCAGAATCAGGCGTCTTTGGATCAGAGACAATCTCATTGTGTTTCGATTCAGCGGATGAAGAGACGATACGGGTACTTTTGGACTTCGCAGGCAGAATACGTACCCCGATCATGTTGGCGATCCAGCCACTTACCCAGTGAACCCCAAGAAGGAAGTATCCGGCAGCAGGCTGGTGGAGAAAAGCAGCACCAATGACAAGTATAATCATCAGTGGATTGGCGAAATGAGCTGTTGATGCCACAATACCCGCCTGTTTGGCGGTAATTTGTCGATCCTGCAGCAAGCGAGATGCGGTATCAGCCCCTGCCGGGAAACCGCCGCACATGCCGACCACAATAGCGAGTCCGGCTTTGCCGGGCAGACGGAACCACCGCTGCATCAATGGCCCAAGTAAGACGCCGAGCGCGTGAGTGAAGCCGAATGCAGTCAGCATTTGGGATAACATCAGGAATGGAAGCATGGCAGGAAAGATAATTTTCCACCAAATATCCAGACCCTGAATGGAGGCATCAAATGCTTCTTTTGGCGATACAACTACTGCAACGACCAGCAATAAAGCACCGGTACTCAGAACTACCGTTCGTAATGGTCCAGAGCCTGTAACTTCGCTCTGCATTGTCATGGTTTCACCTCATATGGATAGCCGCAATACAACACTCGGCTTCGGATTAGTTTGTGGACGGCCGAATGACGTCCGGAAACGGTTCGGCCTTGACCGGATAGACTACTGTAAACAGCGGCCTATCCGGCCTGTACCATTGTATGCGGGAGCAGGGGAGTGTTAGACTTATAATAATGGAAAGATACACAAAGAACGGGGGCTCATGCAATGAATCGGATTCGGAAATCAGGCGGATTCAGAGCTTCGATCTTTGTGATCGTGCTGGCTCTGGTCGTCTATGTTGCGGTGTATATGCCAACGCCATATATTATTTATATGCCTGGCAGCGCCGACGAAGTAAAACCCATGGTCACCGTTAAGGATGGCGATAAGGAAGAACGTGGCGTATTTATGATGACGACAGTGTCGGCAACATATGCCAATGTGTTTTTGCTAGGAACTTCCTTGTTTGATCGAAATGCCCAAGTGGATAAAAAAGAAGATCGGCTGCGCGGTAAAAGCGAAGCGGAATATTCTGCCGAACAGGTCTGGTTCATGAGTGATTCGCAATCCTCCGCAATGGAGGCGGCTTATGAGCAGGCGGGAGTGAAATACTCCATTGTTCCTGAGCATATTTTTGTATTTGGGTTGTCTGATGATCCAAAACCCAAGGGAGATATTGAGCCCGGAGATATTATTTTGGGTGTAGACGGAACCGCAACCCCGGACAATACAGTGCTCTCTGAGCAGTTAAAGAACAAAAAGGTCGGAGATACGGTTGAGATGCAACTGGAGCGAGGCGGAGAAACCATCAGCCGGGACGTTCAACTTATTGAAGTGAAAGACAGCAAAACAGGTGAAACTCGTCCGGCGTTGGGTGTCATGATCGGAGCGGTTCAGAAGGTCAAAGCGGATGATCCGAATAAACAGATATCCTTCACGGATACTCAGGTAGGTGGTCCATCAGCCGGACTGATGTTCACATTGGAGATTTATAACCAGCTGACCCCTGGAGATCTGACGAAAGGTCACCGGATTGCTGGCACAGGCACCATTACCAAAGAAGGAGTGGTTGGTGCGATCGGTGGCGTTGTACACAAGATTGTCGCAGCAGACCGAAAAGAAGCGGAGTTTTTCTTTGTGCCAAAGGACAATTATAAGGAAGCCGAGGCAAAGGCTGAGCAGATCGGGACTAAAATGAAACTTATTCCTGTCAGTACGGTGGATGATGCGCTGGCTTATCTAAAAACCTTATCTGTCAAATCATAAAATGATTATTCTCCCTAAAAAAGAGACGTATAAGAGAGTGCAGGATGACCAAATAAAAAGTAAGAGAATGATGTGAAATCCCCCTATTGCGATTATGCCTAATTGCAATAGGGGGATTTGGGTTATATGGTCTAATGTTAATGCATACCGCTTCAAACAACGTCGTTTGACCACCTCGATTATCAGTCAGTACAACCAACGGTGTGGATTGCCATCCATCCCAGGCACCAATGATGGAACAGAGCAAAGACTTGACAGTTATTCGACATAACAACATGGAGACTTCGAAGTCGTTTGGTGGTTCATTCAGTTATGGATATGACTGAATGAACACCTAGAGTCGCACAGGTGGCTCATAGTAGTCACTATACATCAATCGCATATCGGTGTGCTCACAGGCAAGTGCATATGCTGCCTGAGCTTGTACGTCCAACTCCAGCTGGTTATGGACAAAGGTCGATGGTTTCAGCAGGACAGGTAGAGAAGCCGTCTTTTTCATATGTTTCAAGATGCCCTGTCCCTGTGCATTAAACCCAAGTACCCGGAGATATCCAGGCCCTTCGCCAAGCTTCTCGGGTGAACACTCCACCTTGGTATGATTCAGCAGCAAGTGGGTGAGCATACGCTGCAGCTTCGTGCGTGTATACCGTTTGGTCTTAAGCGCGCTCAGCAGCGCCTCGACTGAAGGGTTAGGGAGCTGAGCGAGCGTGCGGGTCAGCCGATGTTCGAGCCCTTCCGTGACCTCGGCGATCTGCGCCAGCTCGGAGGCACGGCGGGTCGCCGCGATGTGTAACAGCGGCTGCGCAAAGCGCTCCCAGTGCACGGGAGCGCGCCTTTCCTGCCATTCGCGCTGCAGAATGGCAAGGGTTGCCGCCGGCACGTATGGTGCGGCGGCTTTGGGCCCGTCCGCCATCAGCAGGCGGCGGACGGCAGTTGCACTGGCGATCGCCCCCGGCCCGGGCGTCGCCTCATGATACGCGGCACCGGTACGCGCCGCCGTAAAAGGCTGGATCGCGCTGCCGAGTCGTTCCAGCGCGATCAGGTAGTGCAGCCCAAGCGAATTGTTGGGCTGCCCCAGCAGTGCAGCGGCGTCGCCTGCATCGACGCCGCCAGGCGCCAGCGCTGCTGCCGCTCCTGCGTACGCGGCGGGGTAGCTGGCGCCTTCCCGCAGGCTGCGCGCGATATCCTCGCGCAGCCCTGCCGGCTCCACAGCCAGCACGCGCGCAATGCGCTGCAGGCTGTCCAGGTTGCCGGACTCGCTGCCGAAGCAGAGCGAGTCCACAACGCCGGTGTGGTGCAGCAGTGACACCGCACCAAAGGCGAACCACTCGGCCGGTTGTACAGCATAGGCAACCGGCAATTCAAGCACTAGATCGGCGCCTGCGTGCAGCGCCATCTCAGTGCGGGCCCTTTTGCCCACAATGGCGGGTTCGCCGCGCTGGAGAAAAGGGCCGCTCATTACGGCCACAACAGTGTCAGCGCCGCTGAGTCGTCTGGCTTCACTCAAATGATAGACATGCCCGTTGTGTAAGGGATTATATTCAACGATGACGCCAACGACTTTCATATTAGAGCGCACTCCTTTCGAGCATAAGGGGGATGTTATGTATAGCATGTTAAATATATGGGCCAAATGATGGCAGGCTGAGTTATCATTTAATGTAGAACGTGTTCTGTGACATTTTAAAAAACGTAACTCAGTTCCATCATAGGGGATGTGCTAGCATTTGATCAAATCATGTTGCCGTGAAGACAAGAGAAAAAGACGCGAATCTTACATCTAAGATGTTAGAACGCGCCTTCGAGGCAATGAAAGTTTATAATTGAAATCATTTTACAGCTGTTTTGGGAGAAGTGCCCACCCAATTAAAACGAATATAAATTGCCTTATTATTCACTGGCTGCTTACACATTCTCCGGCGAAGGGGCCAGACTTGTTTTGGGTCCAAAGAACTCATAATGCATGTCGTCGGGTGCAACGCCAATAGCTAGGAGTGCTGTATAAACTGCTCGCATGAATGAAACCGGTCCGCACAGATAATAGGTGGCATCCTGTTCCCCGACCATCTGGCGAAGCCAGTCTGCATCCATATAACCCTCCTTGTGAAAATACGCATTCTCACGGTCAGAGGCAGTAGGCTGTGTATAACAATAGTAAGCCTGGAGCCCTTCGTGGCTCTCTGCCAGGTTGTTCACATGTTCACGGAATGCATGGGTTCTTCCATTTGCAGTTGCATGTAAAAATGTGATACTCCGTTTATCTCCAAGGTTAACAAGAGTGTTCAACATGCCGATCATGGGGGTAAGTCCGACACCTCCACTAAGGAGCACAACAGGGCGCTGGTCTTCCGAGTTCAGGACAAAGTCGCCAGCTGGGGCGGATAGCTCCACAACGCTACCCTCAGTAATGTGTTCGTGGAGATAGGTGGAGATGACCCCGTCAGGACGCTCCATCACAGCACATTCACGTTTAACGGAAATACGGTAATAAGGTTTACCTGGCGCATCCGAAAGGCTATACTGACGAATCTGGGTAAAAGCATGCCCCTCTGGGTGCAGTCTGATACTGATGTAATGTCCTGGTTCATAGCTGGCAATGGGCAAACCATCCTCCGGAACGAAATAAAAGGAAGTGATGTATTCGCTCTCCTTCACTTTCTTTGCAACCTTGAAGGAACGGAATCCTTTCCAGCCTCCACGCTGGTTCTCTGACTCCGTATACATTTCCTGTTCGATACCGATAAAGGCATCCGCGATCACATTGTAGGCTTCACTCCAAGCCGTTATTATGTCATCGGTGGCTGCATCTCCAAGTACATCTTTGATGGCTTGAAGCAGATAAGTGCCAACAATTGCGTATTGCTCAGGGACAATACCGAGGCTCCGATGTTTATGTGCAACTTGTCTTACGGCAGGCAGGATAGAGCCCAGATTATCGATATGCTGGGCGGCAGTGTATACCATGTTGGCTAAGGCGGCTTGTTGTCGTCCCTGTTTCTGGTTTGCGTGATTAAAAATATTCAGGAGCTCCGGATGATGACTGAACATCGTTTCATAGAAATGGCGTGTGATGGCTTCGCCGTGGACTTCAAGGACGGGTACCGTTGATTTGATTACTTTAATCGTGTTAAGACTTAACATGGATATTCCCTCCTGATAGTAAATGTTGTAGTTGGATAAATCGTGGTAGAAGCTTATCGTGCGTCGTTTTATAGCAAGTATAGATAGGGCATATGGGGGTACGTGTGATATAGATCACACAAATCATTAACGAATTGTGACCGGGCTTGCGAAAAAATGCATGACTTGTAGTTTATCCGCTCATAAGCCTATAATGGACCAGAGATCGTGTTCGGCTCCGGATCATCATTTTTAAAAAAGGGTGTAAAGTTAAAAGTGTTGACAAACGTCTTGAAAAATCGGTATAATGATTTTTGTTTGTTAAGTCAATTTCATAATACTTTTTGCGATGAAACGTCAGAATACATACAGTCAGGAATATGATGAGTCACAGTCAAGCTTGATCTGTATAACTGTCGTAATGCGTTTGACTTGAATTATGAAATTGGTTTCGTTTGGAGTGATGGAAAATGTTAATGCCATTTCGCAAAGTGGCTACCAGTGACCGTCCCCTACAGTTCAAGGAACAGTGGGATATCAAGGAACTGGTTTCTAACCGACAGGATATCACAGCCGTTACCCCGCTGTCTGCGGATTTATCTGCAGAACACAGAGAGGGCGACGTTGTGGATGTTCATGGCAAACTGACAGTAGGAGTGGACATGTTATGCTCCCGGTGTCTTAAGCCAATTAATGAACATTTTCATATTGATTTTCATGAGCAATTCAAGCAGGGGAAACAGCCAGAGGATTTGCCTGAAGACGATGATACTTTCTACGTGGATGGAGAGAGCGTTGATCTGAAAGGTTATGCCGAGGAAGCTTTTCTGCTGGATCTTCCGTTTATACCGCTATGCAGCGATACATGCAAAGGGTTATGCCCCAAGTGTGGCCATGAGCTGAACGAAGGTGACTGCGGTTGTGATAACCAAGTTATCGATCCGCGGCTTGCAGGGCTCAAGGATTTTTTTAAATGAGCATGAGTGAAAATCGAACGTAACAACTACCTGCAAAGGTTGATTTTGATAAGGAGGTGGGAATAATGGCAGTACCTCAACGGAGAACGTCCAAGACGCGTCGCGACAAACGTCGCACTCACTTTAAATTGGCTGTACCGGGCATGGTGAAATGTGAACAATGTGGCGAACTTAAACTTAGTCACCACGTGTGCAAAGTGTGCGGAACGTACAAAGCAAGAGAGATCATCTCTCAATAATAGCTAGACATCAAGTAGCACTTCATTTCGATGAGGTGCTACTTTTTTTGGGTTATAGAGTTGAAAAGTGTTCGCAAGTTGCTCGTTGTCTCTTCTTGGAGAAATCCCGGCAGAAGATTTTTAATGTTCATCCGTCTTGCGATAGGATATGTTAAGTGCGTTGAAGCCAGGCTTTACGAAACAGGATTGTTTTTGCTCAGCCAGCCTTTCTTTTTGACAAGGGATGAGATATACTATAGTTTAGTACCAGGTTCTAAGATTTGACGTTACATATACTTGAACCATAATCCGTGTGAGAACGACCCTGCTTAGGAACAGGGATGCAGTTATAGAAGCAACGAAGAAGAATGTTGAACTGACCGGATGGGCGGTTCCGTAAACGATACAGCGGGGGGTGTCAGGCATCGAACGTGTACCGAAGAGGCAGAGGCAGCAGCAGTTAACCAAAATGATCGAAGACAACCCGTTTGTGACGGACCAGGAACTTACACGCCAGTTAAAGGTGAGTATTCAGACGATCCGTCTCGACAGGCTTGAGCTTGGGATTCCCGAGCTGCGGGAGCGGATGAAACTGATGGCGGAGCGTTCCTACGATCAGGTGCGCTCCTTGCCCCTGCATGAGATTATCGGAGATATTGTAGACTTACAGCTGGACAAGAGCGGGATTTCCTTGTTTGAGATTAAGGAAGAGCACGTATTTTCGAGAACAGGCATCGCTCGGGGACATTATGTTTTTGCACAAGCCAACTCGCTAGCTGTTGCCGTTATCAATGATGAGATTGCTTTGACAGCTTCCGCAGACATTCGTTTTGTTCGTTCGGTTCATTTGGCAGAGAAATGTATTGCGAAGGCTTATGTGAGATCGATCTCCGGCCAAAAGGGCAAAGCAAAAGTGGAAGTTTTCACGTATGTGGGTGAAGAAATGGTGTTTCAAGGCAACTTTGTAATCTACCGTTCAGGTGGAGAAGACAGCGTAGAAGGAGGTCATTTGGGATGAAAATCGTCATTGATGCCATGGGAGGCGATAACGCACCTGTGGCAACAGTAGAAGGTGCGATCGCCGCGGCTACGGAATGGGCGGATACACAGATCGTCCTGGTCGGCGATGAAGCCAAGCTGGAACCTCTTCTGAGTCAGTCAGGTGCCAAACCTGCTAATCTGACTATTCGGCATGCTTCCGAAGTGATCGGTTCGGATGATGAACCGGTGAAGGCGGTCCGTCGCAAGAAGGATGCCTCCATGGTGGTTGCGGGTCGGATGCTGAAGGAAGGCGAAGCAGATGCCATGATCTCTGCGGGCAATACCGGAGCGCTGATGACAGCCGGGTTGCTTGTGGTAGGTCGTATGGAAGGCATTGAGCGCCCGGCACTTGCGCCCATGATTCCGACGATCGATGATGTGGGTGTACTGGCACTTGATCTCGGCGCGAATATGGATGCGAAACCGGAACACCTTGCACAGTATGGTCTGATGGGCAGCTTATATCGGCAAAAAGTGCAGGGAATTGCGTCGCCAAGAGTTGGCCTGCTTAATGTGGGAACGGAGCCGGGTAAGGGGAATGAGTTGACCAAACATGCATACCCTTTGCTGGAGCAGCTTCCGATTCGTTTTGTAGGTAACGTAGAGGCCCGTGACGTACTTACAGGCGCGTGTGATGTGCTTGTATGTGATGGATTTGCCGGTAATATATTGCTGAAATCGCTCGAGGGCACAGCAGGGGCCATTTTTGCCCTGCTTAAGGAACAATTCTCATCGTCGCTCAAAAGTAAACTGGCTGCCGCGGTGCTCATGCCTGAGCTGCGTGGTTTGAAACGGAAACTGGATTATACCGAGCATGGTGGTGCACCGCTCCTCGGTTTGAGCAGACTTGTGGTGAAGAGTCATGGATCAGCTGATGGCAATGCCATCAAAAACGCTGTGCGCCAGGCACGGATTGCAGTACAGAACCAGCTGGTGGAGAGCATATCTAAGGAAATTAGCGGGAAGTGAGTGACGACATGAATAATTTACGCCCGGTAGGGGTTATCGGTACAGGTAAATATGTACCTGAGAAAATTTTGACAAACAGCGATTTGGAGAAAATGGTCGATACGAATGATGAGTGGATTGTCAGTCGTACAGGAATCAAGGAGCGTCATATTGCTGCACCGGAACAGGCAACTTCGGATCTGGCATACGAGGCGGCGATCAAAGCACTTGAATCTGCTGGTATGACTGGCAGTGATCTCGATTTGATTATTGTAGCAACCATCACACCGGATTCTTCATTCCCTTCTACAGCTTGTATATTGCAAGATAAGCTTGGTGCCAAGGGCGCTGCGGCATTTGACTTGTCTGCTGCCTGCTCCGGATTTGTATACGGTCTTGCCACAGCAACGAGTTTCATCCAAAGCGGTATGTACAACAATGCGCTTGTTATTGGTGCGGATTGTTTGTCTCGCATTACGGACTATACGGATCGTAACACCTGTGTACTGTTTGGCGATGGCGCAGGGGCGGTCGTTGTTGGAGAGGTGCCGGAAGGACGTGGATTCAAGTCGTTCGATCTTGGAGCCGAGGGGGCAGGTGGCAGCCTGCTTCAAATGGAAGGCGGAGGTTCCCGTCTGCCTGCATCCGCAGAGACGGTTGAGAATAAAAAGCATTACATTTACATGAATGGCCGTGAAGTGTTTAAATTTGCGGTACGGGTGATGGGTACAGCGACAATTGAAGTGCTTCGCAAGGCAGGTCTGGAACGTACGGACGTGGATCTGTTTGTTCCTCACCAAGCCAATATCCGGATTATCCAATCTGCAATGCAGCGACTCGAACTTCCTGAAGAGAAAGTTGTAGTCAACGTGGATAAATACGCCAACACATCCGCGGCTTCCATTCCGCTTGCTCTGGTAGAAGCTGCTGAAGAAGGCCGTATGAAAGCCGGAGATACCGTGCTTATGGTTGGTTTCGGCGGCGGATTGACGTGGGGCGCATCGGTACTCGTGTGGTAAACTAGACAGCTGGGAGAGATGAATGGGATGGGTAAAATAGCATTTGTATTTCCCGGACAGGGATCACAGACTGTGGGAATGGCCAAGGATGCGTATGAGTCTGTGCCTGCGGCAACAGAGATTTTTCGCACAGCCGATGAAACGCTGGGTTTCTCGCTGAGTAATCTTGTTTTTGAGGGACCAGAGACCGAGTTGAAACAGACATCGAATACACAACCGGCTCTGCTGACAGCAAGTATTGCATTGCTTGAGGCTTTTAAAGAAAAAGGAATTCAGCCTGATTATACGGCCGGACATAGTCTCGGTGAATACAGTGCACTGGTCGCGGCGGACGTTCTATCGTTTGCGGATGCGGTAAGCCTTGTACGGGCACGTGGTCAATATATGGAACAGGCTGTGCCTGGTGGACAGGGTGCGATGGCTGCTGTTCTGGGTGCGGATCGGGAAGCGCTGGGGGTGCTTTGCCGGGACGTATCTGAAAGTGGCCATGTCGTTGAACTTGCGAATATAAACTGCCCGGGACAAATCGTAATTTCCGGTGTGAAGGAAGGGGTAGCTGCTGTCGCTGAACGGGTCAAAGAAGCGGGCGGCAAACGTGCCATTACACTTGAAGTGAGCGGTCCGTTCCATTCTTCCTTAATGAAGGACGCAGCCGAGAAGCTGGCCGAGAAACTGAAAACTGTTTCGTTCTCATCCGGTACAGTCCCTGTAGTCGCGAATGTGACTGCTAGACCAGTGGAGGATGGTAAGGTTCAAGATTTGTTGACGGCACAGGTCTATTCTCCGGTTTTATGGGAAGACAGTGTGACATGGCTTATTGAGCAAGGTGTGGATACATTTATTGAGATTGGATCTGGCAGTGTATTGACCGGGTTGATTAAAAAAACAGATAAAACCGTTAAACTATACAATGTAAACAGTCTTGAGACGCTCGATGCAACGGCAGCTGCACTAATTTGATTAACCATGATTAGATTTGGGGAAAGGAGGAATGATTATGTCTAAACCACTGCAAGGTAAGAACGCGCTCGTTACTGGCGCATCCCGTGGCATTGGGCGCAGTATTGCACTGGCTTTGGCCGAGGCTGGCGCCAATGTGGCTGTGAACTATGCAGGCAGTCAAGCGGCAGCTGAGGAAGTTGCAGAAGCGATTCGTGCCAAAGGTGTTGAAGCGATTACGATTCAAGCGAATGTAGGCCTGATGGACGAAGCTGAACAAATGGTCAAAGCCACGATTGAAGCGTGGGGCAATGTGGATATCCTTGTCAACAATGCTGGGATTACCCGTGATAACCTGATCATGCGTATGAAAGAAGAGGAATTCGATCAGGTGATTGAAACCAATCTTAAAGGGGTGTTTAACTGCCTTAAGGCGGTTACACGTCCGATGATGAAGCAACGGTCAGGAAGAATTATCAATATCTCCTCGGTTGTGGGCGTACTCGGAAATGCTGGACAAGCCAACTATGTTGCTGCCAAGGCAGGGGTCATTGGTTTGACGAAGGCATCTGCACGTGAGCTAGCTTCCCGCGGCATCACAGTCAACTGCGTTGCACCGGGATTTATTGAGACCGATATGACCAAGGAGTTGTCTCAGGAGTTGGTAGATGGCATGCTGAGTGGTATTCCGTTGTCCCGTCTGGGCCAGCCGGATGAAATTGCCGGTGTTGTCTCGTTCCTGGCTTCAGAAGCTTCATCTTATATGACAGGGCAGACACTGCATGTTGATGGTGGCATGTACATGTAATTTCTTCCCGGACTTGAACAATAGTCGGGGAACAGGCGCTGGACGATCCGAAATGCCGGAAAAAGGCCGGGTTCCCCGGCCGGGAGCCGCATATGTCTTCTATGGCATTTTGCCTGCGATTCTCGTATAATACCAAGGAGGAGGTGAACCGGATGTCCGATGTATTGGAGCGTGTAAAACGCATCGTCGTCGACCGCTTGGGCGCAGACGAAGCTGAAGTTACACTTGAAGCATCTTTCAAAGAAGATTTGGGTGCTGATTCTTTGGATGTAGTGGAATTGGTCATGGAATTGGAAGATGAATTCGATTTGGAAATCTCTGATGAAGATGCAGAAAAAATCACGACCGTAGGTGAAGTTGTAAACTACATACAATCTCATACCTAAAGTCAATTCAGTCCCGCACCTGTTTTCGAACAGGCGGGACTTCTCATCATTCATTGGTTTTTCTCATTCCGCAAGCGGGTACCGGTCAACGGATCTTCGGATCATGCTTGGCTAGACGTCTGCTTGCGGATATTCCCACAAAATACTTGCGTAATGCAGTCGATATAGAGGTGAGTCGGTTTGAAACAAAGAGTTGTAATTACCGGAATGGGCGTAATGACATCGCTCGGAAAAGATTTGGAAACGTTCTGGGGCAGTTTAATGGCAGGCAAGTCCGGAATCTCTCAGATTGAGGCGTTTGATGTAAGTGAATACACCACTCAAATTGCAGCCGAGATCAAGGATTTCAACCCCGAAGAGTATATGGATCGCAAAGATGCACGTAAAATGGACCGTTTTGTTCAATTCGCTGTAGCAGCTGGCTTCAAAGCCGTTGAAGACAGTGGTCTGAAAATTGACGAGAACATTGAGGCAGAGCGTTTCGGTGTGTCGATCGGATCGGGTATCGGTGGATTGGGTACTTGGGAAGACCAACATAATGCCTTGTTGCAAAAGGGTCCTAAACGCGTAAGCCCATTTTTCATTCCGATGATGATCTCCAACATGGCTTCTGGCCAAATGTCGATTTCTCTTGGGGCGAAAGGACCTAATATCAACGTGGTAACCGCGTGTGCTACAGGAACACACTCCATTGGAGACTCCTTCAAGCTGATTGCAAACGGAGATGCGGACGCGATGATCTGTGGTGGTGCAGAAGCGACCATCAGACCAACCGGTCTGGCTGGGTTCTGTGCAATGCGTGCCATGTCTACACGTAATGATGATCCGGCTAAGTCGAGCCGTCCTTTTGATACAGAACGTGACGGGTTTGTTATGGGCGAAGGCGCGGGAGTTCTGATCCTTGAATCCCTTGAACATGCTCAAAAACGTGGTGCCCGTATTTATGGTGAAGTAATTGGTTACGGTCTCACTGGCGATGCACATCACATGACAGAGCCTGATCCGGACGGAGCAGCTCGTTGCATGAAGATGGCTCTGCGTAATGCGGGTATCGAACCAGAAGAAGTGGATTATATCAATGCACACGGAACATCAACACCTGTAGGTGACAGATCCGAAACGCTTGCGATCAAAAAAGCGTTTGGCGATCATGCGTACAAGCTTGCGGTGAGTTCAACCAAATCCATGACAGGTCATATGCTTGGTGCTGCGGGTGGCGTGGAAGCCGTAATCTGCGGATTGTCGCTGACCCATCAGACGCTTGCTCCAACAATCAACCTGGAAAATCAGGACCCGGAATGTGATTTGGATTATGTTCCAAACGTTCCGCGTCAAACTAAAGTTAATATTGCCATGTCCAATTCATTTGGGTTCGGCGGTCACAATGCCACCATTATTCTCAAAAAATTTGAAGCATAAGGGGCTAGTTCGTTTGAGTGAAGATCTGAAGCAGTTACAACACAAACTTCAAATCAAATTTGACAACAGGCAGCTTTTAAAACAAGCGTTTACCCATGCTTCATATGTAAACGAACACCGATTCAGTCAGCATCAGGATAACGAACGCCTGGAGTTTCTGGGCGATGCGGTGCTGGAACTGACTGTATCGGAATACTTGTATCATTTGTATCCTAATCGCCCGGAAGGTGAATTAACTAAGCTGCGGGCATCCATTGTCTGTGAGCCTTCCCTCGTCAAATTTGCTGAAGCATTGGGTTTTGGACAGTATGTACTTCTTGGTAAAGGTGAGGAACTGACGGGAGGACGAACAAGGCCGGCTCTTCTGGCGGACGTGTTTGAATCTTTCATCGGTGCATTATATCTGGATCAGGGATTGGCGCCTGTCCGGGCATTTCTGGATCAGCATGTATTTCCGTTGATCGTTCTGGGCAGCAAGTTGCAAATGAGCGATTTCAAAACGGAATTGCAGGAACTCACTCAGCACCACAATATGGGAGCGCTGGAATACCGTATCGTTGAGGAACGGGGCCCTGCCCATGAACGGGAGTTTGTCTCCGAGGTCCATATGGGTCAAGAACGGCTTGGCAGAGGTACAGGACGTTCCAAAAAGGAAGCCGAACAACAGGCTGCATCCGCAGCACTGGATCGACTGAAACTTCCGGAAGCCTGAGCTTTACCGTAAGGCGCATAGACAAACGAAGAGCAAAGAGCAGCCCGCGGGTCCGCCTGGCGGAATTTATCGGCCGGACTGCTTTTTGCTCTTTTTTTTGTAAGGAGGTTCAGGAGCTGTTTTTCCTGATCGATAACTAGGCGCTGAATGCAACACTTGAAATTTGCAAGAGGAGGTGACGGGAGACCCTATGTTTTTGAAACGGATTGAACTGGGTGGATTCAAGTCATTCGCCGACAAAACGGAAATGGAATTCGTTCGTGGCATAACCGCGGTTGTAGGACCGAACGGAAGTGGGAAAAGTAACATTTCAGACGGCATACGCTGGGTGCTTGGGGAACAAAGCGCCAAATCATTGCGTGGCGGCAAGATGGAAGATATCATTTTTGCCGGTAGTGATGCACGCAAGGCTGTTAATTATGGTGAAGTTTCGCTGACGCTGGATAACGAAGATCATGCGCTTGCTTTGGATTTTGGAGAAGTAACGGTGACGCGTCGTGTACATCGCAGTGGAGACAGTGAGTATTTTATCAACAAGCAGTCGTGTCGTTTGAAGGATATTACGGAATTGTTCATGGATACCGGGATCGGCAAGGAAGCTTACTCGATTATTGGGCAGGGACGAATCGAAGAGATTCTGAGTACCCGTTCAGAGGATCGCAGGGGGATCTTTGAAGAGGCATCAGGTATTGTTAAATATAAATCTCGCAAACGGGATGCTACCCGTAAACTGGATGAGACAGAACAGAATTTATTGCGTATTCATGACCTGGTCACCGAGTTGGAAGACCAGATTGGTCCGTTAAAGGAACAATCGGAGAAAGCCATCCACTACAAGGAATTGCGTGGGCAGCTGAAATCACAGGAAATCTCCATGTATGTGTATCAGATCGAACAGATTCATGCATCCTGGAGCAAAGCCAATCAAAGGCTTGAATCTTTAAAACAGGAAGAAGTCGGCTTGGCCGCCATCGTGTCTACTCATGATGCAAAGCTGGAAAGTGACCGGAATGCACTGCGTACGCTGGAAATGGAGACAGAACAGCTGCAATCGGCCTTATTGCAATTCAGTGAAGCAACAGAGAAGAGCGAAGGGCTTGGGGAACTGCTCAGGGAGCGTTCGCGCCATCTGCAGACAAACCAGGAACAGCTGAAAGTGACGCTTGCAGCAAGTGAAGAGAGACATCGGGAACGTGAAGCTGAGTTACTTGCATTACGCGAGAAGTTTGCCAACCTTGAGCTTGAACTAAGTGACGTAAGAAACCGCTTATCCGAAGAAGAGGCCAAACTTATCGGTGTCACTGGTGGCATTAGCCAACAGCAGGAGGAAAGTCTTAAGGGCAATTTGCTGGAACTGATGAATCAGATGGCTCAGACACGAAATGAAATTCGTTACGCAGACCAACAGAAAGAAACGCTGGAACGGCGAATGAATAGAGCGACCGAGGAGTCCGGCAAGTGGGAAGGCCAGAAGGAAACGCTGGAAGCCCGCAAATCGGAGATTGAGAAAAAAGTCGTTCGCTTGGGCAAGGAAATCAGTGATCTGCGCGGTGGATATATTACGGAAAGTGAACGTCTCCAATCGTTGCAGAAGCTGCTCGAAGAAAGCCGGGGAACTGTCCGTAAATGGGAGCAGAAGCGTGAGGCCCAAGTCTCCCGGCGCGATACAATGAAAGAAATGCAGGATGATTTTGACGGTTTCATGCTGGGTGTCAAAGAAGTTCTTAAGGCTTCACGCAAAGGTACACTGAACGGGGTTCATGGAGCTGTTGCAGAGCTCGTTAAAGTGCCTGAGAAGATCGAACTTGCGGTAGAAACAGCGATGGGCGCTTCCCTGCAGCATGTCGTCATGGAAAATGAATCGGTTTCCAGACAGGCGATCGCTTTTCTGAAACAACGCCAATTGGGCAGAGCTACGTTCCTCCCGCTGGATGTTATTCGTGCACGTACCATTGGTGCGGGTGAACGTTCGATGATCGAAGGCATGGATGGTTTTGTGGGAATTGGTGCGGATCTCGTACAATACGAATCCCGTTATGCTGCGATCATTGGAAGCCTGCTCGGAAATGTCATTATTGCGGAAAAGCTGGAGGATGCCAATAAAATCGCGGCTCGCTGCCAATATCGTTTCCGGGTGGTAACCCTGGAAGGCGATGTGGTTAACGCGGGTGGTTCAATGACTGGTGGTAGCCAGCATAAAAAAAATGTGAGTTTGCTCAGTCGAAAACGGCAGCTGGACCAGCTCGATCAAGATATTATGGACACTGAAAATCAGATTGTAAAACTGCATCGAAGTGTGGATGATGTAAAAACTCAACTGGAGCAGTGTCAGGATAAACTGGACGAACTGCGCCAGTCTGGAGACGACACCCGGAATGCAGAACAGCAGGCTTCAATGGAAATGAAGCAGGTTGAGCATGAGCTGCGTCACGTGCTGGAACAGGTTGCGGTAGCCGGGCAGGAAAAGAGCGGGTTTACCGAAGAAATCAAAGAGATGGATACAGCCCGCGAGGTCGCTGTGAAGAAGCTGGAGCAGCTTGAGGAAGAAGAGAAGGCGACTCATCGTGCCATTCATGCCGCAGAATTCGCGCGTAAAGCGAATGAATCTGCGAAGGAGGAATTGCAGACCCAGCTCACCGAACTGAAAGTGCGAGAGGGGAAACTGGATCAGGAGCGATTCTCCAATGAGGAGCAATTGCGGCGTCTGGAGCGTGAAGTGGATTCACTGGTGAAGGATTTACGTCAAAATCGCACGCTGCTTGCCTCCATGGAAGCCGATCTGAAGAAAACAGAGACTGAGAGTGTCAAACAGATTGAGGATCTTAACCAATACAAGCTGAAAAAAGCGGAATCTGCACAGGAGCTGGACTTCAAGCGTGCTGCCCGAAGCGAGCTGTCGAAGAAGCTTGAACTTGCCGAGAGTGAAACGAAGGAACAGCGCACACAGCTCAAAGCTGTGGAGGAGCAGATGCGCCAGACGGAGATTTCCGTCAACAGACTTGACGTTGAGTTAGAGAATATTTTGCGCAAGCTGATGGATGAGTATGAACTTGGCTATGAACTTGCCAAAGAGCGTTATCCTGTGCCGGAAGATGTGGAAAGCACACAGGCAGAGGTGCAGAAGCTGAAGCGAAGTATAACTGCTCTAGGTGATGTCAATCTGGGAGCGATTGAGGAATTCCAGCGGGTTAATGAGCGGTATGAATTCCTCAGTACGCAGAAGAACGATCTTGTTGAAGCGAAAACAACGTTGTATCAGGTCATTCGGGAAATGGAAGACGAGATGGCCAAGCGATTCAAGATGACATTTGATGCGATTCGTCGGGAGTTCGGCACGGTGTTTACCAAGCTGTTTGGCGGGGGACGCGCGGATCTGGTTTTAATGGATCCTGAGCGTCTGCTGGAAACGGGAATTGATATCGTCGCCCAGCCACCAGGCAAGAAACTGCAAAATTTGCAGCTCTTATCCGGTGGAGAACGAGCGTTGACTGCGATGGCATTGTTATTCGCCATTCTGCATGTGAAGCCTGTACCGTTCTGCGTACTGGATGAAGTCGAAGCGGCGCTGGATGAAGCCAATGTGGTGCGTTTTGCCCAGTATTTGCGTGAGTTCTCGGAACAGACGCAATTCATCGTCGTTACACACCGCAAAGGCACAATGGAAGAAGCCGATGTGTTATATGGCGTCACAATGGAAGAGGGCGGAGTATCCAAGCTCGTTTCGGTTAAACTGGAAGATGAGGAAGCTGTCATTGCCTAATCTTTGAGTGATTGTCACACATGAACTCATCTAATATCATTTAAACCAAGAAATGTACACGATGGAGGGGCTTTATGAGTTTTTTTAAAAAGCTGAGAGACAGCATTGCAAGCAAAACGGAGTCGGTCACCAAACAGTTCAAGGATGGATTGGAAAAGACACGTAAAGGGCTTGTGGAGAAGGTATCGGACCTCGTTATCCGTCGCAAAAAAATCGACGAAGAATTCTATGAGGAATTGGAAGAGATTCTGATTGGAGCCGACGTAGGTGTCAATACGGTCATGAAACTAATTGAAGACCTGCGTGATGAAGTCAAAAAACGCAAAATCGAGGATGCGGCCGAACTACAGCCTGTATTGTCCGAAAAACTGACGGATCTGCTCCGCGGCGAGCAGAACAACGAACTGAAAATGAATCCGGATGGGATCACGGTCATTTTGTTTGTCGGTGTTAATGGTGTTGGTAAAACAACAACAATTGGTAAGCTGGCCCATCGCTTCAAGCAGCAGGGCAAAAAGGTCATCATGGCAGCAGGCGATACGTTCCGTGCCGGAGCGATTGAGCAACTCGAAGTATGGGGGCAGCGTGCCGGCGTAGAAGTTATCAAGCAACAATCAGGCTCTGACCCTGCCGCTGTAATGTATGATGCGGTCCAGGCTGCGAAGCAACGGGGTGCGGATGTATTGCTCTGTGATACAGCGGGCCGTTTGCAGAATAAATCCAATCTGATGGATGAACTCAACAAAATCTATCGTGTTATCCAGCGTGAAATTCCTGAAGCTCCACATGAAGTACTGATGGTACTGGATGCAACAACAGGCCAAAATGCCTTGAATCAGGCTAAACTTTTCGGTGAGAAAAGTGGCGTGACTGGCCTCGTACTGACGAAACTGGATGGAACGGCCAAGGGGGGGATCGTTGTTGCGATCCGTCAGGAGCTGGACTTGCCAGTGAAGCTCGTGGGACTAGGTGAGAAAATCGATGATTTACAGCAATTTGATTCAGAGCAATTCGTGCACGCTTTGTTTGCGGGATTGATCCAGGAACAGCCAGAGCAAAGCACAGATGAAGAGAAATCCAATTCGTAGTCGTTAAATAAATCAATATGGTTGACCGTATTGCCACTGATATACGTGATAAGTGTCACGTGTTATATCAGTGGCAATACGTGTATAATGAAATAAAAGAGGCAATTCCAATAGGGTTAGAAAGGACGGTTGAAATGGCCAATACCTATACCTATTCCCGCCGTGAAGAAGTCGCCAATGCGGTGACACATGGTATCGGCGCTGCGCTCAGTGTAGCTGCACTGGTGCTATTGATTGTATTTTCCAGTATGAAAGGCACAGCCTGGCATGTGGTCAGTTTCACGATCTACGGGATCACGATGCTGCTGCTTTATACAAGCTCAACACTCGTGCATGCATGGAAAGATGGCAAAGTAAAAGATTTATTTGAAATTTTTGACCATTCTTCGATTTATTTGTTTATTGCGGGATCATACACTCCGCTTTTGTTTATTGCTGTTCGCGGCACGCTCGGCTGGAGCTTGTTCGGTGTGATCTGGGCAATTGCATTATTCGGCGTGATCTTTAAGGCGTTTTTTACGAAAAAGTTTCTATTCATGTCCACGATTTTCTATATTGCGATGGGCTGGCTCATCATTATTGCCTGGCAACCGCTTGTGGCTGCCATTCCTACAGGCGGAATCGTGCTGCTGGTTGCTGGAGGACTGATGTATACGCTGGGTACACTTTTTTATGTGTGGCGTGGTTTTCCGTACCACCATGCGATCTGGCATCTCTTCGTGCTGGCAGGCAGTATTCTTCATTTCTTTATGGTATTAATATACCTGACTCCTCTTCGCTAGGGGCGTGGTAGGGAATGTGAAACGAATCGGCTCCACCCGTGGAGACTCATTCGTTTTTTTGTTCTATATAAAGGCACAAAACAGGGTATATCTTGTTGTAGAGAACTGCTGAACATCAGCCATGTGGAAACGAAATAGGCTTGCCAAATGAGTGTTTTTATTGTGACAAGTATTTTTGCTTGACAACCTGATTTGTTTTAGGTATTATTAGGAGCGTTGCAAGAGTGTAAAGTGTTTTTCCTTGACGAAGGGAGTGCCCCGATATGAGTCAAGAAAACCGGCTTGAGAAGACAAACCGGATTAACTTGCTGTTTGCTTTCTATGAATTGTTACTTACCGAGAAACAGCAGACTTTTTTAAAGTATTACTTTCATGATGATTTCTCGCTGGGCGAGATTGCAGCCGAGTTCGAGATCAGCCGCCAGGCGGTATATGAGCACATCAAGCGTGCCGAACAAATGCTGGAAAATTACGAAAGCAAGCTTGGCTTGCTGGAGAAGCATGAACGGCGCAATCGTAATCTTGAGGATTTGCAAAATGCATTGGAGCGCGCAGGTGTTTCCATTGATAACAACCAACAAATAAACGATATTGTTCATCAGCTCAGAGAATAGTTCATAAGAGCGGAACGAAACGTATCGGTCCTGAAAACAGTATTACAGCTTAAGGAGGTGGGATCATGGCATTTGAAGGATTAACGACCCGATTGCAGAATGTGTTCAGCAAGCTGCGCGGCAAAGGCAAGGTGTCTGATGAAGATGTTGCCGAAGCGATGCGCGAGGTACGTCTGGCATTGCTCGAAGCGGATGTAAACTTCAAAGTGGTCAAGGAATTCATCGCCAAGGTGAAAGAGAAGGCTGTTGGCAAAGAAGTGATGGAGAGCTTCACGCCAGGGATGGTCATTATTGACATCGTAAACAAGGAACTGACGGATTTGATGGGTGGAAGCCAGTCGAAGCTGGCCAAAGCCAACAAACCGCCTACGGTACTGATGATGGTTGGTTTGCAGGGTGCGGGTAAGACGACCACATCCGGTAAATTGGCCAAGATGCTGCAAAAGCAAAATAGCAGACCGTTACTTGTTGCAGGAGATATTTATCGTCCAGCAGCAATCAAGCAGCTGCAAGTCCTCGGCGAGCAGATCAAAGCGCCAGTATTTACACTGGGAGACCAGACAAGCCCTGTAGAGATCGCACGTCAGGGTCTGCAGCACGCCAAGGATAATGGTAATGACTATGTCATTATCGATACTGCAGGACGTCTGCATGTCGATGAAGAACTGATGGAAGAACTTCGTCAGATTCACAGCGTAGTGAACCCGGATGAAGTATTGCTTGTCGTGGACAGCATGACAGGTCAGGATGCGGTTAATGTGGCGGAACACTTTAATCAGCAGCTTGATCTGACCGGAGTAGTTCTGACCAAACTGGATGGAGATACGCGTGGCGGTGCCGCGCTTTCAGTTAAAGCAGTTACCGGTTGCCCAATCAAGTTTGCCTCCCTTGGAGAGAAACTGGACGCACTTGAGCCTTTCCATCCAGAACGTATGGCTTCTCGTATTCTGGGTATGGGTGACATGCTCTCTCTGATTGAGAAAGCACAGTCCAACATTGATACCGAAAAAGCCAAGGAAATGGAACGTAAGATGCGTAATGCAGAATTCACGTTCGAAGATTTCCTGGAGCAGATGGATCAAGTGAAGAAGCTGGGACCAATCGATCAGATCATGGATATGATTCCTGGAATGGGCAAAATGAAACAAGCCAAGGATCTGAAGGTTGATGATAAACAGATGGGCCGGATCGAAGCGATCGTGTACTCCATGACGACGGAGGAGAAACGTAACCCGGATATGATTAACCATAGCCGCCGGAAACGGATTGCTACAGGTAGTGGAACATCCCTGGCCGAAGTGAATCGTCTGATCAAGCAATTTGATGAGATGCGCCGCATGATGAAACAGTTCTCGGATATGATGGGACCTAAAGGCGGCAAAAACAAAGCGATGAAGCAGCTTAAGGGTCTGGGCAAAGGAATGAAATTTCCTTTCCGTTGATTCCAATTGCAGCTGAACGATATACAGATTTCATTGAAGGAGGTGAATTTTCAAATGGCAGTTCGTATTCGTCTGAAACGTATGGGTGCTCACAAAGCTCCTTTCTACCGCGTAGTGGTATCGGATTCCCGTTCCCCACGTGACGGTCGTTTTATCGAGGAGATCGGTTACTACAACCCGGTTGAACAACCGGCTGTTGTTAAGATCGATGAAGATAAAGCATTGCAATGGCTTCAAAACGGTGCGCAAGCATCCGACACTGTCCGCAACTTGCTGAGCAAAGCGGGCGTGATGAAGAAGTTCCACGAGTCTAAATTGACTAAATAAGGTGCTGATTCGGAGGGTCATCTATGGAAGAATTAGTAAGCATAATTGCTAAGGCTTTGGTCGATCATCCGGAAGATGTGGCGGTTCGGACGGTTGAGAAAGATCGGCTTGTCGTATATGAGTTAACCGTTCACCCTGACGATGTCGGGAAAGTGATTGGTAAACAGGGACGAATCGCAAAGTCTCTTCGTACGGTCGTCACATCAGCAGCAGTTAAGATGGATAAACGGGTAACCGTCGATATCATATCTTAAAGATATACGAAAGGGGGTTAGGATGCATGTCCTAGCCCCTTTTCGTGCATGCTGAAACTATTAATGAAATAACCGTTAATAAAAATTATTTTAGGATTACACAATAACGGAGAGGACAGAACGAATCTGAAGAAGCGCCAGCGCTCACCTTTACCACTGGATTTCTATCCTTTGATAAGGAAGATCAAAGAAATCTGGGGGTAACAGTGATCGGAAGATTGTTCTGACCGCGTAGTGTTGCTGTGTAATATAAGCTTAATTTTATAGAAGGTTGTAGGAGGAACTTATGGCAGAGTTTATGAATGTAGGTAAAATCGTCAATACACACGGCATTCGTGGTGAGTTGAGAATTATGCCTTTAACCGATTTTCCGGAAGTGCGGTTCGCTAAAGATGCAGAACTTTTTCTTTTTACACCAGATAATCATCCCGTATTGGTTAATGTGGAATCTGCACGATTGCATAAAAATATGTACATTCTTCGTCTGAAGGAATACGGAAATATCAATGAAGTGGAAAAGTTCAAGGGTGGCATGGCCAAGGTGTTGAAAGAAAATTTGGCTGAGCTGGAGGAAGGTGAATACTACTTCCATCAAATCATTGGGTGTTCTGTGATCACCGAAGAGGGTGAAACACTGGGAACGATCTCTGAAATCTTGACTCCAGGTGCCAATGACGTATGGGTTGTCAAAACGCCAGCAGGTAAAGAAGTTCTGATTCCGGTTATCGATGATGTCGTGCTTGATGTAGATATCGAGCAGCAGCAGGTCAAGATTCACTTGATGGAAGGGCTGCTTTAACATGAAAGTGGATGTATTAACCCTGTTCCCCGAAATGTTTGACGGCGTATTTGGAACCAGCATTTTGGGTAAAGCCCAAACCAAGGGGCTTGTAACCCTGGGAGCAACAAACTTTCGAAATTATGCGACCAATAAACACAATACAGTGGACGATGCACCTTACGGCGGTGGGGGAGGCATGGTGTTAAAGCCAGATCCTATCTTTGCTGCTGTCGAGGATGTATTGGAGCAACGTGGCGAAGCCGCGGCAACGATGAAACCGCCACGTATTATTCTCATGTGCCCACAAGGGGAGACGTTCACACAGGCAAAAGCAGAAGAACTTGTTCAGGAGGATCATCTGATTTTCATATGCGGACATTATGAGGGCTATGATGAGCGTATCCGTGAGTTTCTCGTGACGGACGAATTGTCGATTGGTGATTACGTGCTAACTGGTGGTGAGCTGCCTGCAATGGTAGCGATTGACAGCATCGTACGTCTTATCCCGGGGGTGCTTGGTAATGAAACGAGCGCAGTTACGGATTCATTCAGTACCGGATTGCTCGAATACCCTCACTACACACGTCCTCCTGAATTCAGAGGGATGAAGGTGCCGGATATGCTGTTATCTGGACATCACCTGAATATTGAGGCGTGGCGCAGGGAGCAGTCCTTGCTTCGGACGCTGGAACGCAGACCGGATATGCTGGAGACAGCAGACTTGACGGATAAAGAGCGAATTTGGATAAACAAAATTCGTTCCGATCGTGAAAATAGTGTAGAGTAACTTTTTTATGGTATAAACATTAAGTATAATTATTCGAAAGATTGAAGGCCAGCCTGGTATAACTAGGTTGGTCTTTTGGTTATGGGAAATAGAAAGAACTGAATCGTAACCATACTTAAGTCATTGATGATGAAGCGAGGGCTGATGAAGGAGTAAGACGGTTCTATATCCATGATCCCTTGAAAATCGACTTGAATTCCTAGAATGGGTGAGGTCATAAGCCATATCAGGCTTGAGAGGGTGGTAGTACAGAAAGATGGAAGTAGGATCATCGTAATGTTCATGATCAGGCGTGCTGGGTTAGCCGCCAGAAACCCGTTAGAGTCCAGCTTTACCCGAAAAGGCTGCATAGCTCGACTCTATCAAGGGTAGGGAGGTTTTAAGCTGCGTTAATGATCAGAGTTAATGACTAATTTCTACCACAGGCAGTGTATCCTGTTGGTCTGGTTCAGGATGAAGCAATGCTGCCAGATCTGTTCCAGTGGTAACGGTTAGTCGGGGCAGCTTCATGGGATTATCCCCTGGTCGTACAAATCCGGATCGAACGGAAAAGGCCATGCGATACCCATTTTGCTGCAGCTGGTAGATCATCTGTGTGCTGGTATAGCCGAAAGGATAGGCTAGATATGGTGTATCAATACCGATGTCCTTCATCAGCTTGATGTCGTCATTCAGCAGACTTGTATCAAGTCCCACAGGCACGTTGTCACCGCAACGCATAAATCCTTTATGGTGCAGATTATAAGTATGGCTGTTAAACTCAAAGACATCCTTAGCCGCCTGCATCTCCTGCTTGGAAATAAATGATTTTTTGGCGGGATCAAAGTCCGAGGGTTGATCCTGAATTTTGCTGCCAATGACAAACAGAGAAGCATGGAAATTATACTTCTTGAGAACAGGGTAGGCTAACGTATAATTGTTCTGGTATCCATCATCAAAGGTGATGACAATAGATTTTCGGGGCAATGGGATCTGTCCGTTGACGTATTGCTCAAGCTGCTCCAACGTAATTGTGTGATAACCTTCTTCATGCAGATACTTCATGTTTTCTTCAAAGTCTTCCAGGTTAATGATGGATTTGTTGCCTGTTTCACGATTGTTCACTTTGGGCTCTATGTAATGATACATCAGTACAGGAACTTCGGTTGCTGTGCCTTGTTTAATCTGAAAGGTGGTCAAATCCAGTACAGGTTTGCTGGAATAGTCGGAGTGAGACATTAGAAACGCCTTACGCTTTACCATGTCCCAGGACGTACATGCTTTGTGGGATATGGCATTGGTAGGGTGAGTCACGGCGTATGCGTACATTGTAACGGTGCAAGTCAGTAAAGCGAGTGTGGCAAGAATGATTTTTTTCCAGCGTTTCATAGGTTAACGGGTTCTCCTTTTACAGTGTTATCTCTTCTTTATTTATTCGAAACATAAGTGCATAATCCAGCACGTAATCCAACAAGCTATATCATAGACGATCTTCCATAACATAAAGTTACAGAATTTTCCCATTTAAAGAGTTGACTTATTAAAAACTGCTGATCATGGTAATCCCATAAGAATAGGACACAACATATACGGTGCAAAAGTTGCAAAGATGTTTTTAATGAGAGTAATGAGTTTAGAATGAAAAATATATAGTGATGGTGGTAGCAAGCCATTTCATAGATCACAGCACGGGTGTAAATGAAATTAAAGATTTGTGACTGGTTCATAAGCAATATGTTTATTTATTCTTGTGTTTTGTTATGGTGCGTGATACAATAAGTCTGTTATGTGGAATACGGCGGTCCTCTATGGATAATGAAGGAGACAAGGTGTTCTCTGGAAGAAGTATGAACGCCTGTACGGAAGGAGGGAGTCATAGATGAATATCGTTCAAGCGATTACACAAGAACAACTTCGTAAAGATATTCCGAGTTTTCGTCCTGGTGACACTTTGAAAGTGCACGTTAAGGTAATCGAGGGAACTCGTGAGCGTATCCAATTGTTCGAAGGTGTTGTGATTAAACGCCGTGGTGGTGGAATCAGTGAGACTTTTACAGTTCGTAAAATTTCTTACGGTGTAGGTGTGGAAAGAGCTTTCCCGCTTCATTCCCCTAAAATCGATAGAATCGAAGTGGCTCGCCGTGGTAAAGTGCGTCGTGCGAAGCTTTATTATCTTCGTGAACTACGCGGTAAAGCAGCGAGAATTAAAGAAATTCGTTAATATAACGGATACCGGGGAGGGCTTGGAGACAAGCCCTTTTCGTTTTTGTCCGGGAAAAGTTGAACCGGAGGTGCACTTCCGAGTAAAATGGTATGGCGGCACACGCTCGAATAGTCCGGGAGGCTTGTGAAATCAGTTATTGAAGGGCATTTGAATTGTGGATTAAATGTACTGGTAATGCTTGCATGTAAGATTACATAACTGATGATGTGTAAAAACTGCTATAACATGTACTGTGAAGAGAGGAAGATCATTAATGGAACAGGAAGTTCAACAGGACCAGGGCAATGCTGCCGAAGAGAAAGGCAGTAGATCCAAAAAAGCCAAAAATGAAGTTTTCGAATGGCTCAAAGCCATCGTAATCGCACTAGTACTTGTCATTTTGATTCGGTGGTTGCTGTTCAAACCGTTTGTTGTGGACGGACCTTCCATGCAGCCGAATTTTCATACAGGTGAACGTGTGATCGTCAATGAGATTTTGTATGATATCAGGGAACCACAACGCGGAGAAGTTATCGTATTCCACGTGCCATCTGAAGGTCGTGATTTCATTAAACGTGTCATTGCTGTCGCTGGCGATACCGTTGAGGTTCAGGACGATACAGTTCTCGTCAATGGTAAAAAAGTCGATGAGACATACATTCAGGGAGCAATCGATGCTGCAGAAGCGAATGGCGGAACCTATAACGTGAAGGACTTCCCGAATGAACAATTCCCGGATGGGAAAGTACCGGAGGGTCATGTTTTTGTCATGGGCGATAATCGTCCGAACAGTACAGATAGCCGCATGATTGGTTATGTGTCGCTGACGGATATTGTAGGTCGTGCAGATGTGATTTTCTGGCCGATCGGCGATATCAAGTGGATTAACCATTAATATGAATGCAGGATATATAAGCAAAATATAAAATGTGCACTATAAAGGTGAGGGCAGAGCCAATCTGATCATGTAGAGCGGAGAGCACTTGTAATAAAGTGGCTTCCAACGGACAGACTTGCCTTAATGTCGATTTTATGGTCCAGCTTGTATATTAACAAATAATGAGGTGAAGACAAGGTGACGATTCAATGGTTTCCAGGTCATATGACCCGAGCCAGACGCCAGATTCAGGATAAGTTAAAGCTGATTGACGTGGTCATCGAACTGCTGGATGCCCGTCTGCCTGTCTCCAGCCGCAACCCGATGATTGATGAGATTTTGCAGGGAAAACCCCGGATGATTCTGTTGAATAAATCAGACTTGGCGGATGCGAAAGTGACGCAAGAATGGATTGAATATTTCAAAAAAGAAGGAATCACTGCTTTTCCTGTAGATGCTTCGACTGGCACCAATGTGAAAGACATTCCAATACAAGCCAAGCTTCTTCTTAAAGAAAAAATTGACCGTCAACTGGCTAAAGGGATTAACCCTAGAGCAGTTCGCGGGCTGATTGTTGGTATCCCCAACGTGGGTAAATCCACACTTATTAACCGACTTGCCGGACGGAATATTGCGGCAACGGGGGATCGTCCCGGTGTTACAAAAGGACAACAGTGGATCAAGGTTGGTAAGGAAATGGAATTGTTGGATACCCCGGGTATTCTTTGGCCGAAATTCGAGGATCAAAACGTAGGGTATCGTCTAGCGGTAACAGGTGCGATTAAGGAAGAGATTCTAAATGCAGAGGATATCGCCTTTTTCGGTATTAGTTATCTGATGCGTTACTACTGGGATTCCCTGGAAGAGAGATATGGACTTCAGGAGTTCTCCAAGGATGCGGATGATTCAGACAGTGTCATTGCGATCATGGAACAAGTGGGTCGCATACGTGGTTGCGTTGTGAGTGGCGGGCGTATCGATTTGGAAAAAGCGTCGCGAGCTTTTCTGCGTGAACTGCGTGCAGGTAAAATGGGACGTTTCTCTATGGAAGCCCCTTATTAAATATAAAGCAATTGCCGAAAGAAGCGGCCGTTACCGGATTACCGGGAGCGGTCGCTTTTTAGCGTGCTGGTTTTATGGATCGGAGAATGTACGTAAACTGGAAGTGGCTTCTAGAAAATTGTACTTTGTGGGATTGTCTTGCGCCGTATATCTGGGACTCGTAAATCATGCTATGATGATTGATGAAGTTTTAGCCTGCTCAATGCTGAATATCTTCAATTTAAACCATCAGATACCGATAAAATAATAACTCACCTTTGTATTATCTATATGATCAAAGCAGTTTATTTCTAGTGTAGTTGAATTTGGTAGAACAAACATCGGGAATTTACGTCTATATAATACAACGATATAAAAGTATGTTAAAGCAAGATTGGGCAGAGGAGATGACACTGTAATGAATGAAATAAATGAGTTAACCGAATTGATGCAACTGGATGCCTTGGTTGAACCGAAAAAGAAGAAAAAGGAATCGGTGGAGCCTAAAGATCTACTCATCTATGAGCGTGAGTATTGGGAAAGTGGATTTGAACGTATTGCGGGAATTGATGAGGTGGGACGGGGATGTTTATTCGGGGATGTCGTAGCGGCAGCCGTTGTTTTGCCTCCTGATCTGGTTCTTGAAGGGGTCAATGATTCCAAAAAGCTAACGGAGAAAAAGCGGGACGCATTGTATGACATCATCATGGAAAAAGCGTTGTCCGTTGGGATCGGTTATGCGGACGCAGAGACGATCGATCAACTGAATATTAAACAGGCTGCACGAGTTGCTATGAAACGAGCGGTGGAAGCACTGGAAGGCGTTCCAGACTATTTGTTGGTGGATGCCGAAAAGATAGATGTGAATATTCCGCAGTTGTCCATTATTAAAGGGGATGCCAATAGTCAATCCATTGCGGCAGCATCCATTATTGCAAAGGTTACCCGGGACAGACTTTGCAAGGAGGATTGGGATACGTTATATCCGGAATATGGGTTATCGATACATAAGGGATATGCAACGAAATTTCACCGTGAACAAATTATGGCTCTTGGTGCTACACCCATGCATCGCCGGAGTTTTCTCGGTAATCTGCTCGGAGAGCACACTTTATTTTAATTAGAGGTTACATGAAGGGAGGGTGAAGAGTTTGAACATAAGTTCCATGATTCGGGGGTTGCTGGGGGATAGTAAACCGGGAAATGCCAAGCCACTGGAGTTAAAGGAAGGTCAGGTTGTGCGGGGGTGTGTGGTTAGTGTATCGGATGATGGAGCAGATGCGGTTCTTCAGATTCAGGGTGTACAGGTACGTGCAAAACTGGAAACCCCGCTTCGACCAGGCGAAACGACATTACTTCAGGTACAGCCTCCAGGTGAGAATGGCGTAACGGTAATGAAACCGCTGACGGGTACATTAGCCGAACTGCCACAGGCGTCTTTGAACAATTTGCTTCAGGAGGTTGGTTTGCCAGATACCAAGGGGAATCGGGATCTGCTGTTAGCCATGCAGCGAAGTGGATTACCCTTAACCAAGGATAATGTAGCCATGGTTCAAAATATGATGACCGCCAAACCTGCGCAGGTTCCTGTTGAAGAATGGGTGCAGGCGACAGGTATTGCTTTTCAGCGTGGTTTACCGGTTACAGCGGAAACAGTAAAGGGGTTGCATCAGGCTGTATTCGGTCCTCCGCTGCATCAGTTGTTGAAGGGCTTGGCTGAACAGCTTGAATCCATGTTGGCCCAAACTACGGGTAAACCGGCAGTAAGTGGAGAACAGGCAGCCACGGTGAAACCATCCGTAATGGGTGGATTGCCTGTACCTTTAAGCGGAGAACAGACGAGTGAAACGTTAGCTGCTTCAGGCGGAGGGCGAGTGAAAGGAGGAACGTCTGGCTTGGTCGGGCAGCTCGTATCTGGGTCGTCCGCAGGTGCTGCTCCATTGGCTGATGGATCAAAGGATACAGCTGGTGGTGCAGTGAAACGCGATGGGCAGACAGGTGCAGGACATGCTGAGACTGCCGGGCTTAAGGCTGGGGCCAGTAATATTGAAACTGCTGGCAAGATAGGGGCAGGTATTCCTGCGGGAACCGGAATACCTGGCGAGAGCCCGCGTACAGCTGACGCGGGCGTTGCTGGAAGCCGCCCGGGCATGCCGGGGGCGGCTTTGGATGCTGCGGCTGGCCGAGTGGTTACGGGCCAGCCTGAGGGGGGCGCGGCCGGACGAACCGACGGCCGCGTCGAAACGCCTGCTGCTGCAGGGCCTCCCGCAGCAGGGCAGGCGGCGCCGGCAGCTCCATCGGCAGCGCAGCTGGCGCCCAAGCTGCTGGCGCTGCTGGACGCGCTGCGCAGCGCGTTCACAGCCGCACCGGCACAGCACGGTGCGGCGACACAGGCCGCCCCTGCATCGCAGCAGGGCGGCCAGGCGGCTGCGGCTGCCGGAGGCGTGCCGCAGTCTTTGCCAGCCGGCGCGGATGCGCTGCCGGCTGGCGGTAGTGCCGCAGCTCCCGCAGGTGCTGCGGCGGCGCCTGTCACCCACGAGGGGGACCCGTGGGTGGGGCGCGTGCTGAAGCTGCTCGGTGCGGAGCACGAGCAGCAGGCAGTGCACGGCGCGGCTGCGCAGGCGCGCGTGGGGGATGTTGCGAGTCCGGGAACCACGGACACGCTCAAGGGCTTGCTGCTGCAGCTTGCCAGCAGCGATGGTGCACCGGCGGCGCTTAAGGATGCCGCCGGCCAGGCCGTGCAATTTCTGACAGGTCAGCAATTGTTGCTGACAACCGACCGCAGTGCCACCTTTGCTCAGATGCACTGGTTTATCCCGATTACGGGACCCGATGGGGAAGAGACGGCTTCCGTCCAGATTCAGTCTCGCCGGGGACAACGTGGTGAGCTGGATGCATCCAACTGTCGCTTGTGGTTTGATCTGGATATGAAAAGTCTCGGTCCAACACTAGTGGATGTGCATGTGGTGAATAATATCGTCAGTCTGCGCGTGTTGAATGACCGCGAAGGAATGGGACCGCTCCTGGAGAGTGGGCGTGAAGAAATCCATCAAGCGCTGGACAAGTTGGGCTATCAGTTGCTGACCTTCAAGGCGGAACCCTGGCCTGTTGGCCAGGAACCGGGAGCTGAACGGAAAATGACTGCCTCGGACTACAGTCCTGAACGTTATAAAGGGGTGGACATGCGGGTATGAAAGAGGATTCGCAACCGGACCTGATCTCCAAAAAGGCCGTTGCATTAAAATATGTACCTGGTGAGAGCGAAGCGCCGGTTGTCGTAGCCAAAGGCCGCGGTAAAGTGGCAGAAGCTATTCTGGATAAAGCCAAAGAAAATGGTGTGCCTGTCCAGGAAGATGCTGCACTTGTCGAAGTATTATCCAAGCTGGATTTGGATGAACAGATTCCGTCAGAGTTATATCAGCTGGTGGCTGAGGTGTTAACCTATATCTATCGTGCTGACCGTTTGGCTTCTGGACGAGAGGAAGATGAATCATGGTAGAACAGAGACCGGATTCAGGGCCCATTCTAAAACTGACGCGTCAGCAAAAGGGGCGATTGGGTGAAGAGGCTGCCTGTCACTGGCTACGGGAGCATGGATATCAAATTATCCGGCAAAACTGGCGTTGCCGAAGCGGAGAGATTGATATTGTTGCTTCCTGTGAAGGCTTGATCATTTTTATTGAAGTCCGAAGTAGAAGCGGAACTGGAAAGTATGGTACACCCCAGGAGTCGGTAGATATCGTAAAATGCAGCAGGTTCGTGCAACTGCATCTGTATATTTGCAAATGACAGGAGAGACAAATCATCAGATCCGTTTCGATGTGATCGCCGTCATGCTGGATAAAGAGGGCGGAATCGTCTCGGTTGATCATATTATTAATGCATTTTAATTTCTCTCCCGACGAAGCAATTGAACTACGTTGACCCACAAGAAGGATACTTGTTATAAGTACCCCTGGATGTGGGTCATTTTTATTTTAAGGAGAATATCAAAAGACATAAAAGGAAATGGTTTTGACTAATTATTTCAAAGATACATTTTGTATCAAATTCGGTGAAAGGTAATTATCTCAATCTTTTTTATTTACTTATCCTAGCCATTTGTTCATGAATTTCATCCAGGTAAGCCTTCTCTGTCAAAGAAATTAACGGATTAGTTTTTACTGCAAGTGATCAAATCTGCTAAACAGTAACTTGTCACTGAAGGTCTATATTTTCTGAATTAGTTGGTCCCTTCCAAAGGTGCAACCCGCTTGCAAAAGATTTTTTTGAGGATCGATATATGTATTTAAGATGGAAAGAAACCGAAGTGCTGAAAATAAATAGATACAAAATGTATCCAAATATAATAAAATGATGAAAGAAAAAACGATGA
This sequence comes from Paenibacillus sp. NPDC056933, assembly GCF_042674385.1. Taxonomy (NCBI): domain Bacteria; kingdom Bacillati; phylum Bacillota; class Bacilli; order Caryophanales; family Paenibacillaceae; genus Paenibacillus; species Paenibacillus sp. NPDC056933. The sequence continues at coordinate 1,619,960 of NZ_JBHUQN010000001.1, forward strand.
AGAGGTGTGAACTATGAAAGAAATTCAATGTGCTGCGCTACAGAAAGAGAAACAGGTGTGGGTGACCCCTATAATCGAAATGCTGGATGTTAGCCAAACGATGAACGGTGGCGAAGGAATCTGGCAATACGTATGGGGTGGGGAGTTTTGGAAACTTGAAATGGTAGCCAGTTAGAATGAGACATGGGTGTATTTGATGACAGCGGCTTAACTCTTAACCAATCTACCTAGTTGAGGTGAACTATTGAATATGAAGAAAACAGGGCAATGGATGATTCGTTTGTGTGTGATTTTTTTAGTTTCAGGGATAATCGGAATGATGCATTCTGGAACTAGCTATGCTGATCCGAAAGATACCTCTGTGAAAGAAACGGTGAATCAACTTGCTCAAGGGGTTCGTATTACTGGTAAGGTTACCGATTCACATGGTTTTGCTGTAAAAGATGTAAGTGTACATATCATGCAGCAACCCGCCGGGACATCAACCCAAACGGTAAAGACTGATTCCAAAGGAGAGTTTCGGTTTGAAACGACAATAAGTGCGAGCACAGACTTTTCCATTAAAGCCATTGCCAAAGGTTACTTGTTGGAAACAGGCATGAATTCTGGTTATGTCACTTTGGAACCTGGGGATACAAAAGTAGTGAATTTAGTACTCTTTGAGCCAGCGACCATTGTAGGTACAGTGACTGACCAATCAGGCAAACCAATTGTGGGTGCGATTGTAAAAGCGACAACGGTAAGCCAAACCGTAAAAACAGACAAGAATGGCAACTACGCCATCACGGGCATTAACGCATATCACACCACAAATATCGATGTTGAAGTCAATGCGAATGACTATGTTCCTTACACGAAATATGTGACAGTATACTATGGAACTACGGATAAATTGAATTTCTATCTGCAAGAGGCTGCAGCGGTAAACGGCGTGGTGATCGATGAGGGTGGAAAGGGGATTATTGGTGCCAAAGTGACAATCAATGGTTTCCAGACAACAACAGACAAGCAGGGTAAGTATACCATGAAACAGCAGCTTCCTGGATTAATCACAATTTCTGTTGAAGCGGATGGTTATATCAAGCAAACGATTAGAGTGACTTTAGTCAAAGGACCTAAAAATACATTTGATTTTATTCTCAAGAGCAATACGGACAAAACTCCACCTGTAACCAAATATGCGTTAGTCCCCCTGACAGAGATATCCAACGGGAAGCCATACATTAATGGATTTAATTTTAAGTTAAAGGCAGAGGACGAAGTTAACGGATCTGGCTTGAAAATGATCCAGTACAGAATCAACGGCGGGCAATGGATCACGTTTACCGAACCGATAAAGATTTATGCTCCTGATGTCAAAACCGTGGAGTATTTCAGTACCGATGTCGCAGGCAACCAGGAAAAGATAAACATCATGGATTTTGTGAATGGGAAATTCGAAGGAGCAGGACCTTATCGGTACTGATTTATTGTTAAAAAATAATGAAGGAAGGCGACGCTGACTCTATGAATCCCTTTGTTGGGCAGGAGTCGTAGTCGTCTTTTTACATCCAATTTACCCAGTACGAATTTAATGTCGTCAGCAACCCTTTGAATCCTTTGAACCGATCAGTGTATAATCAAGATTGATAATCCAGTTTGGTTTGCATCATTTGATTTTTCATAAATGAGTCGATTCACATCGCAGGCTCTAGCTGCGGTCACGGATAATCTTTTTATAACCTGGGAGGCATGGTCATGAGTAAATCTACACAAACGGGTAATGCCGTAAGAGAGGCCATTCAAAATCGTCGTACCGTCAAAAAGTTTAAAAAAGAAGCCGTTCCTACACAACAAATTATTGATTTGCTGGACACGGCCGTATGGGCACCCAATCACAAATTGCGTGAGCCGTGGCGGTTTTTGTTGTTTAGCGGACACGGACTGAACAAGTTGGCAGACGCGATTGATGCAGAGATGGGTGAGGATAACAAGTTCTCGGCGAATATCAAGCAGGTTCCTACCGTTATGCTTGTAGTGATGGAAGAAGATCCGCGCCAAAATATTTGGGATGAAGATTTTGCAGCAGTTAGTGCACTGGTACAGAACTTCCTGCTCGCGGCATGGAGTGAAGATATCGGTACGTTCTGGGTAACCAAGCCTTTCTTGTATGCACCGAAATTCCGTAAATCTCTGGGCATTCAGGCTGGGGAAAAAATTATAGGGATGGTTTACATGGGGTATCCAGATGTAATTCCTTCTGCCAAAGAGCGTACACCAGCCAAGGATAAGCTGACCATATTTGAATAATTAGTATTTTCTTTGCGTTATACATCCCAACATGATGCTTTACGAAAAGCCTCTGCAAGTATCCCTCTTTATACAGAGGAGAGATACTTGGCAGGGGTATTTGACTTGTTCGGGTATGGAAAATTGCGAACGCTCTCTACGCATAGCCACTTGAACGTGAAATATTGCTGAAGGTTTCGAGCAATATCCTCCTTTGGGCCGTCCATCAACGGGGCTGATTCTCAAAATAAATTCAAATCCAACTGTCGATATTGTATTGCTTCAGCCACGTGTGCTGTCAAAATTTCTCCCTCATGATCCAGATCGGCAATGGTCTGGGCCATCTTGATGATTCGATCATGCGCACGCATGCTCAGATTTAACGCTTGCAGCGTCTGTTGAAGCAGGTTATCAGCTTCTTCCGGAAGACGGATGGTTCGACGCAACAGGGTTCCTGATAGCTGGCTATTCCAGCGAACTGAACTTTTCGCATATCGAGCAGCCTGAATTCGATGCGCATGAATAACTTTGATCTGCATTTCTGAAGATGAAAGCGAAGCTCCAGACTTGCGCCACTCACCTGGGGGAGGCACTTCAACCTGAAGGTCGATGCGATCCAGCAGGGGTCCCGAAATTTTGGCACGGTAGGCGGCAACACGGGCAGGACTGCATATACAGCGTTGCTCTTCCGATTGGGCAGACAAATAGCCACAGGGGCAGGGGTTCATCGAGCATGCGAGCATAAACTGCGCAGGGAAAGTGAACGCTGCTCTCGCGCGGCTAATCGTAACTTTCCGATCTTCCAACGGTTGTCTCAATACTTCAAGAACTTGCCGCTGGAACTCGGGCAGCTCATCCAGAAACAATATGCCTCGGTGAGCAAGACTTACTTCACCCGGCTTAGGGATACCGCCACCACCAATTAGACCTGATGTGGATATCGTATGGTGTGGAGAGCGAAAAGGTCTGTCTGCGATGAGACCATGAGAGGTTTCCTTGAGCTTGCCTGCGGCACTTAGCACTTTGGTCACTTCCAGGGCTTCGTCTTCGGACAAAGGAGGAAGAATCGTAGGCAGCCTTTTAATTAACATGGTTTTCCCTGTTCCTGGCGGTCCGACGAGCAAAATATTGTGCATGCCTGCTGCGGCAATCATAAGTGCACGCTTCACATGGTGCTGTCCCAAGACATCACTATAATCATCATCCAGAAATGAAGTGTGTTTCGAGCGGTCGCGGTTATTCAAATCTTCGTAATCTGGAACGCGAACAGAAAGGTGGGCGTAGTCTTTTAAAACAATAGACCCAGCAATTTGAACCGTTCCGTTCGTGCTCTTTGCAGCTGCTACGCTCTCTGGAACGATATCTTGTAAATGACGAATGCCATATACCTGAATGCCCCGAATTAGTGAAGCCTCTTCCAGATTATCGGCGGGCAGAAGAACAGAGGTAAAGCCTTGCCGTTTCGCCAAATCTACCATGGACAAAATACCAGGAACGGATCTCACTGAACCGTCCAATGCCAACTCACCCACCACCAATGTCCGTTCCTGCACAGGAAGTACCAGCTGGCCACTTGTTGTAAGTAATCCAATTGCAATAGCAAGATCAAAAGAAGAGCCTTCCTTGCGCAGATCAGCAGGGGCCAGGTTAATCGTAATTCGCTGTAACGGGTACTGATAGCCACAGTTTTTGATAGCTGCACGAACACGTTCAACCGCTTCACGAATGGCCGAATCCGGTAACCCGATAATGGACGTCTGGGGTAATCCATTCGACAAATCTGTTTCCACTTCAATTAGAACTCCGTCAATTCCATACAAACAGGCACTATGCAGTTTTCCATACATAATAAAAAGAAACACCTCATTCCGTTCTTGGCGCGCAAAATACGGCCAGTTTACGAATTAAGGTGCTTCCTCATCTTCTAACAAGCATTGTATATAAAAGGAATCAGGGCGTCAACCCGTCCTCGTCATAGCTGCTATGTACCTCTCCCTGATCCCTGAATTGTTTAAAGATTACCTTATTAAGTGTAGTTTCTCGTGGAATTAGACATGGTTCTGTTCTGATTTTTAATATCGGACTATTATATTTTACAAAACTTAATTTAACACTATTAAATCGAAAAGTAAAATAATTTGTGCTCAATTATTCTGTTTTTTTTTTAATTTGTGATAAGATAGATGAAGAGTTCCTAATAATACGCATAATGTCTAGCGACAAAACAGGGGTGAAGACCTTTTTATTAGGAATTGAATGTACAATAGGTAGGTGAGACAATCATATGCAGACTGACAGTTTGAAGCTGGATAACCAATTATGCTTTGCCATATACGCTTGTTCACGTGAAATTACGAAGATGTACCAGCCCTATCTTGAGGTGCTCGGCGTAACGTATTCGCAGTATCTGGTCTTAATGGTGTTGTGGGAACGTGAAGAATGTACGGTTAAGGAAATCGGAGAAGCGCTATATCTCGATTCGGGAACGTTAACGCCACTTCTGAAACGTTTGCAGTCAGCAGGGCATATTCATCGTGAACGTTCAGCCCAGGATGAACGAAAAGTATTGATTACTCTCACTGAATCCGGGCGGGAACTACGTAATAAAGCCTTATCCATACCTGCATCGATTCAGGGAGATGCGTGCCTGAACAGTGCAGAGTTTGAGTCTTTACTGGGCCAGTTTAAGGGCCTTTTGAAAAAGGTCCATGAGACCAATACCAAAGAATCCAGAAAATAAATGGGTATAGCATTATAAACAAAAAACCTTGGCTATTTAGCTGAGGTTTTTCCATTTATATCCAAGCATTCACATTATGGGATCATACTCATATCAAAATACTGTCTATTAACCATTACTTTTTTAAGGAAAGCGTTTTAAAAACGTGTTACAATGAATTGGGTTTAAGTGAAAATAGTCAACATTTGTCTTTTGTTAGTCTACCAACCCGCCTTGTTGCAGTCATGTTGATAGGAGGATTCGAGAATGAATATCCATGAATATCAAGGAAAAGAAGTACTGAAACAGTATGGAGTCACCGTTCCAAATGGAAAGGTTGCTTATACAGTCGATGAAGCGGTTGCGGCCGCAGAGGCACTGGGCAGTCCGGTGACTGTAGTCAAAGCGCAAATTCATGCGGGAGGCCGGGGTAAAGCCGGCGGCGTGAAAGTCGCGAAAAGTACTGAGGAAGTTCGTGCTTACGCATCCGAAATTTTGGGAAAAGTACTGGTGACACACCAGACTGGACCAGAAGGTAAAGAAGTGAAGCGCCTTCTGATTGAAGAAGGATGCGATATCCGCAAAGAGTACTATGTGGGTGTTGTAGTGGACCGTGCCACAGGCCGTGTTGTTATGATGGCTTCCGAAGAAGGCGGCACCGAGATCGAAGAAGTAGCAGAAGCTACACCAGAGAAAATCTTTAAGGAAATTATTGACCCTGCAATTGGATTGCAAGTGTTCCAAGCGCGTAAACTGGCTTACAGCATTCGTATTCCGAATGAACTCGTGAACAAAGCAGTTAAGTTTATGCTTGCATTGTACACTGCATTCGTGGAGAAAGATTGCTCCATTGCCGAAATCAATCCGCTCGTTGTTACCGGAGATGGAAACGTTATCGCTCTGGATGCCAAATTGAACTTTGATTCCAACGCCTTGTTCCGTCACAAAGACATTCTGGAACTGCGCGACCTGGATGAAGAAGACGAAAAAGAAATCGAAGCTTCCAAATACGACCTCAGCTACATAGCACTTGATGGCAACATCGGCTGTATGGTCAATGGTGCGGGACTTGCGATGGCGACGATGGATATCATCAAATACTATGGCGGCGACCCGGCCAACTTCCTTGATGTTGGGGGCGGTGCTACAACAGAGAAAGTGACTGAAGCTTTCAAAATCATTTTGTCTGACGCCAAAGTAGCGGGTATCTTCGTTAACATTTTTGGCGGCATTATGCGCTGTGATGTCATTGCCAATGGTGTTGTTGAAGCCGCGAAGCAGCTTGGCCTGACTAAACCGCTGGTTGTTCGTCTTGAAGGAACTAACGTGGAGCTTGGTAAACGTATTTTGGGTGAATCCGGCCTAAATATCGTTCCTGCTGATTCCATGGCCGATGGTGCACAGAAAATTGTTGCCCTCGTAAAATAAGTTCATTCCTGGGCAAATTGCTGCCTTAGTTCCGGAGCTGTCCGGCACTTGAAAAATAACCGTAAGGATGTGAAGCAACGTGAGTATTTTGATTGATAAAAATACAAAAGTCATTACGCAAGGCATTACGGGTTCAACGGGAATGTTCCACACGAAGGGCGCATTGGACTACGGAACCCAGATGGTAGGCGGCGTAACACCGGGTAAAGGCGGAACCAATGTTGATATTACGCTGGAAGATGGCAAAGTTGTCAGTCTTCCGGTGTTCAATACGGTACAGGAAGCGAAGGAAGCTACTGGCGCAACAGCGAGCGTCATCTACGTTCCCCCGGCATTTGCAGCGGATTCCATCATGGAAGCTGTTGACGCAGAGCTGGATCTCGTGATCTGTATCACCGAAGGTATTCCGGTACTTGATATGGTCAAGGTTGACCGTTTCATGGAAGGCAAAGATACCGTTCTGATCGGACCCAACTGTCCGGGCGTTATTACACCAGGTGAATGCAAAATCGGCATCATGCCGGGTTATATTCATATGCCTGGTCACGTTGGCGTGGTTTCCCGTAGTGGAACGCTCACGTATGAAGCTGTTCATCAATTGTCTGCACGTGGAATTGGACAATCATCTGCTGTTGGAATCGGGGGCGACCCGGTTAAAGGCTCCGAGTTCATTGATATCCTGAAACGGTTCAATGAAGATCCGCAGACGCATGCTGTCATCATGATCGGTGAAATCGGCGGTACAGCTGAAGAGGATGCTGCAGAGTGGGTACGTGAAAACATGACCAAACCAGTGGTTGGCTTTATCGGTGGTGTTACCGCGCCTCCAGGTAAACGCATGGGTCATGCGGGTGCAATTATCTCAGGTGGTAAAGGTACTGCCAAAGAAAAAATTGCGAAACTTGAATCTTGCGGAATTAAAGTTGCTCCAACGCCGGCCGAAATGGGCTCAACGCTTGTGAGTGTACTTGAAGAACGCGGAATTCTGAATTTGTGCACGACACATTAATTCTTTCCCGTTATAATAGAAGAAACGGTTCAGAGAGCTAAACTGTCTGGGAACCGACTATTGTTGATACGGAAAAGGTAAGCAACCTTTTGTCCATAACAGGGCGAAGGGTTGCTTTTTTGCGTTTTTTTACAGGTGGTAAATGAGAAGAAAGGTCCTCCTGCAAAGTAAACGCTTGCATTCTGTTGTCACTTACCACACAATATGAGGGAAGATTTTCTTCCCGCTTCGGGAGGTTATTGATATGGAAGAAAGATGGATTTTGATTGGTTTACATGAAACGGAAGGCGTTGGTAAGAAAACAATCTCCAAGTTGCTATCAGGAAATCATCAACTGGCTGACCTATTGAGTTATGAAGAAGGGGACTGGACTGCTGCGGGTCTGCGTAAGGATCAGGCAGTGCGTTTAGCGAAGCAGTTCAATGCTGACTGGATTGAACAGAGACAAGCGTGTTTGTACAAACAAGGCATTGAGGTTATTACTTATCTAGATCATGACTATCCTATATTAATGAAGGAAACCGTTCAACCACCTTGGGTAATGTACGGTCGCGGCGACCTGAATTTGTTGCACAGCCAATCAATTGCAATGGTAGGGACCCGCATGCCTACTGTGTACGGACGTAAAATTGGTGAAAAACTGGCGGAGCAATTTTGCCATGCTGGGCTGACGGTTGTGAGTGGACTCGCCAGAGGAATAGATAGCGTGTGTCATGATGCTGCGCTGCGTGCCAATGGCAAAACCATTGCGGTATTTGGGACAGGAATTGACAATATTTATCCTCCCGAAAATACAAGTCTCGCAGAACGGATTGCCGATACGGGTCTGCTATTGTCGGAATATCCACCAGGTACACGTGCCCGTCAGGGCTTATTTCCTGAACGTAATCGGATCATCGCGGGTCTAACCCTGGGTACATTGGTTGTTGAGGCCGACATTCGAAGCGGCTCATTGATTACTGCGGATGCCGCTCTTGAAGCGGGAAGAGATGTGTTTGCAGTCCCAGGACCCATAACATCTCCCAAGAGTCGAGGTTCACACAACCTGATTCGTCAGGGAGCGAAATTGGTAACTTGCGCCACGGATTTATTAGAAGAGTATCGATTGGACTTGCCAAATACGGAACAACTTCCTTACAATAGAGGACGTTCGACGCATAGCAGTGAAACTTCCAAACAGGGAATATTTCCAGTGGTAAAACTATCTTCAGATGAACGATGTGTTATTAATTTACTGGAGCAGGAGGAGCATTCCCTGGATCAACTTGTTGAACAGCTTCATTGGGATTTTGGACATTTGCATTCAGTTCTGTTATCTTTAATCATAAAAAAGCAGATTAGCCAATTACCTGGAACCAAATACGCGAGGGTATGACAGTGCTGCACTCAAGGTAGCATGTGAAAATAGATTATTAGCGGAAGTTAATCCTGCTGCTAAGTGATGGATGAAACAAAAAACAAGCAGCAGTTTCATGACTGAGAGGAGATGAACCTATGGCGGATGCACTCGTAATCGTGGAGTCGCCCTCAAAGGCGAAGACGATCGGCAAATATTTAGGCAGCAAGTTCATCGTAAAAGCTTCGATGGGACATGTGCGCGATTTGCCAAAGAGTCAGATCGGCGTTGAGGTGGAGAATGATTTTAATCCGAAATATATTACGATCCGCGGCAAAGGTTCTATTTTAAAAGAACTGAAGGATGCACGAAAGAAAGTGAAAAAAGTGTATCTCGCAGCTGACCCGGATCGCGAAGGCGAGGCTATTGCATGGCATTTGGCTCATGCGCTTGAACTGGATGACACAGCAGATTGCCGGGTTGTATTTAATGAAATTACGAAACAGGCCGTCAAGGATGCTTTCAAAACACCGCGCAAGATTAATATGGATCTGGTAAACGCGCAGCAGGCGAGACGTATTCTCGATCGGCTTGTAGGCTATAAAATAAGTCCATTATTATGGAAGAAAGTCAAAAAAGGTTTGTCTGCTGGTCGTGTTCAGTCTGTAGCCGTCAAAATCATTTTGGATCGTGAAAATGAAATTAATGATTTTGAACCAGAAGAGTACTGGAGCATTACAGCCAAACTGACAGCAGACGGAAATCCGTTTGAAGCCAAGTTCCATCAATTGAACGGTACCAAAACTGAACTTGGCAGTGAAGCCGAAGTACAGGCCATTTTGAAACAGATCGAGGGCGCTTCGTTTACCGTCAAGGAAGTTAAAGAAAAAGAACGTAGCCGTAACCCTTCTGCTCCGTTCACCACGAGTTCTTTACAGCAGGAAGCCGCACGTAAATTGAATTTTAGAGCTTCCAAGACGATGTCCGTTGCCCAACAACTGTATGAAGGGGTAGACCTCGGAAAAGAAGGCACAGTGGGTCTCATTACGTATATGCGTACGGACTCCACACGGATTGCAGCATCAGCACAGGAAGAAGCCAAGGAATACATTATAGGCAAGTATGGTGAGCCGTTTGCTCCGGAGACACCTAGAAACTATTCCAAAAAGGCAGCGAATGCTCAGGATGCGCATGAAGCGATTCGTCCAACTTCCATTTTGCGTGATCCGGATTCGATTAAATCGTTTATGAGTCGTGATCAGTTCAGACTGTATAAACTGGTTTGGGAACGTTTTATAGCAAGTCAGATGTCATCTGCGGTGCTGGATACTCTCTCTGTGGACATTGCTGCAGGAGATACAATTTTCCGAGCTGCGGGCTCCAAAGTTCGTTTTCAGGGTTTCATGAAGGTGTATGTGGAAGGTAATGATGACGGAACAACGGAAGAAGATCGCCTGCTGCCTCCTCTGAAAAGTGGAGACGTGCTGGAGAATCGGGAGATTGAGCCGAAACAGCACTTTACGCAGCCGCCACCACGTTACACGGAAGCAAGACTTGTTCGTACTCTGGAGGAATTGGGTATAGGGCGTCCAAGTACATATGCGCCTACGCTGGAGACCATTCAAAAGCGCGGATATGTTGCCATTGAAGAGAAAAAATTTATGCCAACCGAACTGGGTGAGCTGGTCATCGAGCAGATGGAAGAGTTTTTCCCGGAAATCCTGAATGTGGAGTTCACCGCAAACATGGAAGGTGACCTTGACCATGTGGAGGAAGGTTCTGAGGATTGGGTTAAAGTACTCGCAGAATTCTACGAATCCTTTGAGAAACGGCTTGAGTTTGCGGAAGAAGAAATGAAAGAAATTGAGATAGAAGATGAAGTTTCGGATGAAATATGTGAGAAGTGCGGCAAACCGCTCGTTTATAAACTGGGTCGTTTTGGAAAGTTTCTCGCGTGCTCCGGATTTCCGGATTGTCGGAATACCAAACCCATTATCAAGGACATCGGCGTAACTTGTCCGAAGTGTAAAGAAGGTCATGTGGTTGAACGCCGCAGTAAAAAGGGACGTATTTTCTACGGTTGCGACAAGTATCCTGAATGTGATTTTGTATCATGGGATAAACCTTCAGCGAAACCATGTCCAAGCTGCGGATCGCTAATGATCGAGAAACGAAACAAACAGGGAACACGATTGCAGTGTACTTCATGTGATCATCAGGAGCCGGTGGAAGAACCGGAAGAAGAATGAACGGATTAGCATAATGGGGGTAAACGATTTCGATGAATGAACAACAAGTAACAGTTATTGGTGCCGGGCTCGCAGGAACAGAAGCAGCCTGGCAGATTGCAAGTCGCGGCGTGCGTGTAAAATTATATGAGATGAGACCGGTTGTCAAAACGCCGGCTCACCATACGGATAAATTCGCTGAACTGGTATGCAGCAACTCGCTTCGTGCCAATGGTTTGACGAATGCAGTGGGCGTATTAAAAGAAGAAATGAGAATGCTTAATTCTCTGGTCTTGGGTGCGGCAGATCGTCATGCCGTTCCGGCAGGAGGAGCACTTGCTGTTGACCGGGACGGATTCTCAGGGGAGATTACATCCACCCTTCATCAGCATCCACTCATTGAAGTGGTCAATGAAGAGCTGACTTCTCTTCCGGAAGACGGTATCGTTGTTGTAGCAACAGGTCCATTGACTTCTCCGGCATTGTCGGAGCAAATTAAGGCACTTATGGGTGAGGAATACTTCTACTTCTATGATGCAGCTGCACCGATTATCGAAAAAGATTCTATTGATATGAATAAAGTTTATCTTGCTTCACGTTATGACAAGGGCGAAGCAGCATACCTGAACTGTCCGATGACAGAAGAGGAATTCGATGTGTTCTATGAAGCATTGATTACGGCTGAAGTTGCTCAATTGAAAGAATTTGAGAAAGAAATTTACTTTGAAGGCTGTATGCCGATTGAAGTCATGATGAAGCGTGGCAAACAAACGGCTCTGTTTGGTCCGATGAAACCTGTAGGTCTCGTTAATCCACATACCGGAGAACTTCCGCATGCTGTTGTGCAGCTTAGACAGGATAATGCTGCTGGAACGCTGTACAATCTGGTAGGATTCCAGACACATCTGAAATGGGGAGAACAAAAGCGTGTATTTTCTCTGATCCCTGGACTTGAAAACGCGGAATTCGTTCGTTATGGCGTAATGCACCGTAATACATTTATTAATTCTCCCAAACTTCTCCGTCCAACGTATCAGTTCAAAGAGCGTCCAAACCTATTCTTTGCAGGTCAGATGACTGGTGTAGAAGGTTACGTAGAATCTGCGGCATCCGGTTTAATCGCTGGCATGAATGCAGCCAAAGCAGCACTGGGTCAGGAATTGGTGGTATTGCCAGTGGAGACGACGCTGGGGAGTATGGCGCAGTACATTACAACAGCTGATTTCAAACACTTCCAGCCCATGAATGCAAACTTTGGATTGCTGCCGAAGCTGGAAATCAAAATACGTAACAAAAAAGAAAAAAATGAAGCACTTGCCAAGCGTGCACTGGATGGCATTGCCCGTTTTGCTGCAGGAGAAGGTCTAACCGTTCCGGAACGCGTATAAATTATTCGTGGGAGGAGTCTGATAACATGGATATGTCATTTCATGCTACAACAATCTGTGCAGTTCGTCATAATGGCAAGGCAGCGATTGCCGGAGATGGTCAGGTGACCATGGGGCAAAGTGTTGTGATGAAAAATACAGCTAAAAAGGTAAGACGTCTCTATCGTGGTCAGGTTGTAGCTGGTTTTGCTGGTTCCGTAGCGGATGCGATTACCTTGTTTGAGAAATTTGAAGGCAAACTGGAGGAGCACCATGGTAATCTGCAGCGTGCTGCTGTAGAACTTGCCAAGGACTGGCGCCAGGATCGGATTTTGCGCAAACTGGAGGCACTTCTGATTGTAATGGATAAAACGGGAATGTTGCTCATTTCTGGTGGGGGCGAAATTATTGAGCCCGATGATGACGTTATCGCGATTGGATCAGGAGGAAACTTTGCCTTATCCGCTGCACGTGCGTTAAAACGTCATGCGGTGAATCTGGAAGCGAAAGACATCGCTCGTGAATCACTTCAGATTGCCTCTGAGTTATGCGTCTACACCAACAATAATATTATTGTTGAAGAGTTGTAAGCAAAAGCAATCTCCCGTAATGGGGCCTGAGATTCCTTCAGCTCCAGTTCATTCGTGGAGATTCTTTGTCCTTGTAGGTAAGCCTTTATAAAGTGGTATCTCTAAAACAAAGTTCGCATATTGGTAGGAGGGAAGCTATATGCATACTCAAGCGTTAACGCCCAGACAAATCGTTGCAGAGCTTGATAAATACATTGTAGGTCAAAAACAGGCTAAAAAATCGGTAGCAGTTGCCCTTCGCAATCGTTACCGCCGCAGCCTTTTGCCTGAACATACCCAAGATGATATTGTACCTAAAAATATCCTGATGATTGGACCTACTGGTGTTGGTAAAACAGAGATTGCACGCCGCCTGGCCAAGTTGGTTGGAGCTCCATTCGTAAAAGTAGAGGCTACGAAGTTCACAGAAGTGGGTTATGTTGGCCGTGACGTGGAATCGATGATTCGTGATTTGATTGAAACATCGCTGCGGATGGTCAAGCTGGAACGTACAGAAAAGGTCAAGGACAAAGCGGAAGAGGCTGCCAATGAACGGATCGTACATATTTTGGTCCCTTCACAATCCAAATCCAAAAATCAACGGAATCCGTTTGAAATGATTTTTGGAAATAATGGCAACACTACGCCAGAAACCGATGAGCAAGAACCGGATACGGGAGTAGCTGAGCGGCGGCGCAAAATCAGATTCGACCTGTTATCTGGCAAGTTGGAAGATGACGTGATCGAAATTGATGTGGAAGATACGACGCCAAACATGATGGACATGTTCGCCGGTCAAGGAAATGACCAGATGGGGATGAACATGCAGGAGATGTTTGGCAGTTTATTGCCTCGTCGTACCAAAAAACGCAAACTGGCGATTAAGGAAGCTCGCAAGGTATTGATCCAGGAAGAAGCTGGCAAGTTGATCGATATGGATGATGTTACGCAGGAGTCCATCCACCGGGCGGAACAGACAGGTATCATATTCATTGATGAAATTGATAAAGTAGCCAGTCAGGGACGCGGTAGTGGCCCCGATGTATCACGGGAAGGGGTTCAACGTGACATTCTGCCTATCGTAGAAGGCTCTACGGTAATGACGAAGTATGGTCCTGTTAAAACGGATTACATCCTGTTTATGGCAGCCGGTGCTTTTCATGTAGCAAAACCCTCGGATCTCATTCCAGAGCTCCAGGGGCGTTTCCCAATCCGTGTAGAACTGAACAGCCTGACGCTTGATGAATTTGTTTCGATCCTCACGGAACCTAAAAATGCTTTAACCAAGCAGTATGTGGATTTGCTGCGTACTGAGAATATTGAGATTGAATTCTCGGATGATGCTATTCGTGAGATTGCCAAGCTCGCTGAGTCAGTGAACCAGAATACCGAAAATATCGGTGCACGTCGCCTGCATACTATTCTGGAGAAGCTTCTTGAGGATTTATCCTTTGAGGCACCAGAGCTAACGCTGGAGCGCATGGTAATCACTCCGGAATATGTACGTGAGAAATTGAATGATATTGCGCTCGATCGGGATCTAAGTCAATATATTTTGTAACTAACGATTATTGTTCTATTGAAGGCAACGTTGAAGTGTGAAGAACGGTATACAACGGATAGATGAAGATTTTGCAATTACACAGGTAAGGATATTTGATCCTCATTTTTGTGGAATTGGCTTCATCCATTCAATGTATACCGTTTATTTTTGCTGTGATCTAATATAATTCTGCCATATAACCGATAAAAGAGTTGGAGTCGGCATGAGAGATGAGATGATCTAGGACTTGCGCCGTATATATAGTCTTTTTAAAACAGAAGGTATCCAAGACAAGGGATATTTGAACATTCTAAAAATTCCAATAAAAGGATTTTTATTTTCCAAGTCTGGTCATCGGTTTAATCAGCAAGGAGAGAGAAACTTGCATAAATGCGCAAAATGAATGAAAGCGAATTATGGGGACGACAAAATTTTTTTGTGTTTTTAAAATCAACTTACAAAGTTATAAATGTTAAGAAAGTGTTGCTTATAATTGGTGGATACTAGTAATATAAGATACGTTTTTTGTCAATTATTAAATTAACAGTATGGAATAATAATAAATTATTTTAGTTCGAAACCTTATTCTTACGGTAAAAATTTCTAACAGGAACCAACATAGAAATTCTGGAATCTTCAACGAACCACCGATTAAACACGCAATATGCATCAGAAACAGGCTTGATAAATTTTAAGAATGTTTTAGCAAATATTAGAGCAGTGTAAGCTTCCATTTGTTTTGGGCCTCAACATTTACGAAAAAATTCATAATTTGCAGAAAATACACAAAAAGCCCCGTCTTTCTGAAAAGATAGGGCTTTTTTCTTATTGTAATATATCCCAATCTCGAAGAAACTTATGTTATACGACAACATCAGAGTTAATTCTACTTAAGTCCTAGAAAAACGTGTAAAAGCGAATGTTTTTGTCGAAAAAGCATAAGCAACTTGAAGGAAAAAGGTTGAATCTTTTTCCATAATTTCTAAGGAGAGGAGGGAAAATATGAATCTTTTGAATGATATTAGTTTCCAAAGGTTACAAGGTGCACTCGATGCCTCCAACATCAGACAACGAACGATTGCTGACAACATCGCGAATGCCGACACCCCGTATTTCAAGCGTTCGGACGTTTCTTTCGAAGAAATACTACAGGATCAAATGAATGGAGATATGCCTGCTCTTAAAGGGAAAGTAACGGATTCAAGGCATTTTGTCATAGGTCCTTCCTCTTCCGTACCGACACCTGTAGTCAATATGGATCAGTCGACTTCCATGAATAACAACCAGAATAACGTCGATGTAGACAAGGAAATGAGTCTTCTGGCCGAGAACCAGTTGCGTTACAACGCTTATATCCAGCAAGTGAATGAACAGATCAAAATGATGCGTGTTGGAGTCGAAGGGAGATAGCTTAGGTGAACATCAGTAACAGTTTTAATATCAGTGCATCGGCTCTGACAGCTCAGCGCTTGCGAATGGACGTTATATCTTCCAACATTGCCAATGCAGAGACGACACGCGCGAGCGTATCCAATGGTGAAGCAGTCCCTTATAAGCGAAAGATGGTCGTACTTGAACCAAATAAGACTTCGTTCAACACCTTGCTGCAAAATCAGATGAGAAATAATAGTTCCGGTGATGGGGTTAGAGTAACAGAGATTCGTGAAGATCAATCGCCTTTGAAACCTGTCTATGATCCTTCTCATCCGGATGCCAACGCTGAGGGGTATGTGTACATGCCTAACGTGGACATTGCAAAAGAGATGGTAGATATGATCTCGGCATCACGTTCATATGAGGCAAACGTCACAGCCTTAAATTCAACCAAGGCCATGATATCGAAAGCACTGGAGATTGGAAGGGCGTAGTTAACAGTTTAAGGATGGTCCATAAAACCGAAGTACAGAGATGAATGGGAGGGACATTAATGATTCAGAACAACATGTTTAACACACAGGCGATTCAACCGCTTCAGATGCAAAGTACGGCACAAAGCAAGCCATCCACACCAGCCGAAACCATTCAGAGCTTCGGTACATACCTACAGAATGCGCTCGGGTCTGTAGCTGCACAGGAGTCCCAAGCGCATGAAATGTCAAACCAATTCATGCTCGGAAAAGTGAACGTTGATCAGGTGATGATCGCATCAGAACAGGCTCTGCTGAGTCTTCAACTTACGTCTCAAGTCCGAAACAAAGTGGTCGAAGCATATCAAGAGATTATGCGTACGCAATTATAAAAACGGCATACTTGCGCTTCGACAACAGCGCTGATCATTACAACAAGCAGCTGCATGCTGCTCCTGACTTTAATCTTTTAGAACCTATAGTGATTAAAAACAGGACAGACTAAGCTAAGTTTCGGATGGGGTGACAGAGTGAATGAGAGAATTGCCCAGTACAGGGACAAGGTATCCCAGTATTGGAATAGTTTTAGCAAAAAGCAAAAAGTATTATTTATTTCAACCTTTCTGTTTTTAATTTTGGCGGCAGTCGTACTGACCATGCAATTGTCCAAGACAGAATATGAAGTTGCGTTTACGGATTTGAATGCAAGTGATTCTGCAGGCGTCATTAATTACCTGGATTCATCAAGTATTCCGTACAAATTAAGTGCAGATGGCAAGACCATATCAGTACCAAGCACGGATGTTGCGATTGCAAAAGTGAACATCGGGTCCCAAGGGATTATTCAGAATGGTTCATTAGGATATAAGTCATTCGAGGAATCATCATCACCAATTGGTATGACGGACAAAGAGTTTGATGTGAAGTATAACAACGCATTGAACGGAGAAGTGGAGCAATTGCTTCAACGGATGCAAGGTATACAAGATGCAAAAGTACTGGTCAATATGCCCAAAGATAATATCTTTGCTGGTTTGGAAGAACAGGATAAAGCGTCAGCATCGGTGGCTCTCCAATTTAAACCCGGTTATCACCCAAATCAGGCAGCGGTAGATGGCTACTTTAATTTGGTTAAAACCGCTATTCCGAATCTACCTATTGAGAATATCACGATCACCAACACGGATGAAGCGGAACTGATTCCAACAGCACGTGGTGGTAGTGGTGGATTATCTACTGAAGTACAGGAAAACATGGCTTTGCAGAAAAAATTTGAAAATGATGTTCGGAATAACGTGAAACAATTTCTTTCCCAGATTGTAGGTGAGGATAAAGTCAACGTTCTTGTGGCTTCCAAGCTGAACTTTGATAAAGAAACTCGGAAAGAAAATCTGGTTACACCCGTCGATGTAGACAATATGAAAGGCATCGAAATCAGTGTGCAGGAGATTCAAAAAAGTTACACGGGAGCCAGTAATCCAACAGGCGGTGTTGCTGGTACCGGCCAACAGGACGTTCCGGGTTATCCATCATCAGATACATCAGGCAATGCGAACTCGGAAGAATCATCAAGCACCATCAATTATGAGGTTAACCGAATCGCAAAGGATATTATCTCCAGTCCATATACTGTAAAAGACTTAACCATTAATGTCGCGGTTGAACCACCTGCTGGACAAACCGAATTGGCACAACCGGTCAAGGATGCTATTGAGAATATACTGGTCAATATCGTTCGGGCTTCGTTGGCCGACTCTGGCACTGTAATAAGTGACGCTGATTTGACCAAAAAAGTTTCTGTATTATCACAGGGCTTCCAGACTCCTGCGACAGCAAATACAGGCTTCCAGCTTTCTACAGGAATGATGTGGGGTGCAGGCGCACTGGTGGCAGCTTTGATTGCTGCGGTTGTTATTTTGTTAGTACGTCGTCGCCGCAAACAGAACGAAATAGAGGAAGAGGAGATTCCTCTACCAGTAGCAACAGAGTTTCCGTCCATTACGTTGGACAGTGTAACGAACGAAAGTCAAGTGCGCAAACAATTGGAGAGTTTGGCCAAGAAAAAGCCAGACGAATTCGTCAATCTGCTGCGTACATGGCTGGCTGACGAATAGAGGTGAACGCATTGGCGAAGGCAAGCAGTCAGGGGCTGACTGGAAGACAAAAAGCAGCAATTTTGCTGATTACATTAGGTCCGGAGGTATCCGCACAAATCTTCAAACATCTGCGTGATGAGGAGATCGAACAACTAACGTTGGAGATTGCCAATGTTCGCAAAGTGGATGCTTCCGAAAAAGATATGATTATGGCTGAGTTTCACCAGATCTGTCTTGCACAGGAATACATTTCTCAGGGCGGTATTACTTACGCAAGAGAGATTTTGGAAAAAGCACTCGGATCGCAAAAAGCACTTGAAGTTATTAACCGTTTGACGGCTACGCTGCAAGTTAGACCATTTGACTTTGCACGCAAAGCGGATCCAAATCAAATTTTGAACTTCATTCAAAACGAAAGTCCTCAAACGATTGCACTCGTACTATCGTACTTGCAATTTGAGCAGGCAGCAGCCATCTTGTCTTCGTTGCCACAAGAGAAGCAGGCGGACGTAGCACGCAGGGTTGCTGTGATGGACAGCACTTCTCCGGAAGTAATATCTCAAGTGGAGCGCGTACTGGAACAGAAGTTATCATCCACTGTGACGCAGGACTACACGAATGCGGGTGGTATCGAATCAATCGTTCAGATCTTGAATGGAGTCGACCGGGGTACGGAGCGTACCATTCTCGACTCGCTGGAAATTCAGGATCCGGAACTTGCAGAAGAAATCAAGAAACGCATGTTTGTATTCGAGGATATCGTCAATGTGGATGATCGTTCAATTCAGCGCATTATCCGGGATATCGACAACGGAGATTTGCAATTGGCGCTC
Organism: Paenibacillus sp. NPDC056933; assembly: GCF_042674385.1. NCBI lineage: Bacteria > Bacillati > Bacillota > Bacilli > Caryophanales > Paenibacillaceae > Paenibacillus > Paenibacillus sp. NPDC056933. The sequence goes on from NZ_JBHUQN010000001.1 coordinate 1,639,203, forward strand.
AAAGTGGCAAGCGAAGAAGTACGGGATGCCGTATTCCGGAATATGTCGAAACGGATGTCAGAAACGTTCAAGGAAGAAATGGAATTCATGGGACCTGTGCGGTTGCGTGATGTTGAGGAAGCTCAAACTCGTATCGTAGGAACGATCCGTAGATTGGAAGAAGCTGGTGAGATCATTATCGCTCGCGGTGGAGGAGATGATATCATTGTCTAATTTGATTAAATCTTTCCAGTATGTACCGGTCGATGACCGCAAACGACTCGAAAATCATCATCATTATGGTGGATCAGAGTCTGAATCGGAATTAAACGGTGAACGTGCTGAAGGTTCCGAAGCTGAGGTGCTGCAGGCACGCGTAGACGAGGAAACACAACGTCTTACTGCGGAGATGCTGGAGGATGCCAAGGAGTTTGCAGAAAAGCAGGTACGTGAAGCTTCGGAGGAAGCGGAGCGAATGCTTCAAGAAGCCCGTGAACAAATCGATACCTGGTGGCAGGAGCAGCGTCAGCAGGACGAACATCTGACTGAAGCGCTTCGTTCACAAGGCTTTCAACAGGGTTTTGAAGAAGGCAAAGTACAGGCTGAACTGGATCTCCAGGTGCAGATCGAAGAGATGATGAAGGAAGCCCGTGAGGTACTTGAGGAAGCATACGTAGCTAAAGATCAGATAATTCAGGAAGCAGAGCCTTTCCTTGTGGAGCTTGCCTGCGGTATTGCTGAGAAAGTAATAGATAAACAACTGTCTGTTGAACCGGAGCATACGCTAGAGCTGATTCGTCAGAACTTGTTACGCAAACGGGAGCAGGGCATGATCACATTATGTGTGGCGCCTGATCAATTTGCTTTTGTTCAAGGCGCGCGTGAGGAGTTGGCTCTGGCGATTGACTCCCAAGCAGAATTGCAAATTCTGCCTGATGCTACGGTAAAAGACAAAGGATGTGTTATACGCTCTTCATTTGGAAGCGTAGATGCGAGAATCGATACACAGCTTTCTGAAATCAAAAAAGAACTGGTCCGCATAGCACTTGAGGATGAGGAGCGAAAAAATCAACATGAAGGTTCTTAGCTCACAACGTTATATGGAACATCTGCGGCAGTTTGATCCCGTTCGCATTAACGGCAAAGTTACTCAGGTCATTGGTCTTATGGTTGAGTCTGAAGGTCCGGATGCGAGTATTGGCGATGTATGTTATATCTATCCAGGCAAGTCCGCCAAGCCGCTTCAGGCAGAGGTCGTTGGATTTCGGGATAACAAAGTGCTGCTTATGCCACTCGGTGAACTTCAATCCATTGGTCCTGGATGTGATGTGGTCGGAACCGGGAAACCGCTTGGGGTTCAGGTTGGATCAGAATTGCTCGGTAAGGTATTAGATGGATTGGGGAAACCTTTGGACGGATCATTGTTGCCATCTAGAATGCCAATGTACTCTACGTCCAATACGCCAGTAAATCCGATGGACCGACCTCGGGTACTCGAAACGATGGGTGTGGGTGTGAGAGCCATTGACGGTCTCTTAACGGTTGGCAAGGGACAGCGGGTCGGAATCTTTGCCGGATCGGGTGTGGGTAAAAGCACGCTGATGGGTATGATTGCCCGCAATACAGCAGCTGATGTCAACGTAATTGCTTTGGTTGGCGAGCGGGGACGTGAGGTTCGTGATTTTATTGAGCGGGATTTGGGCCCGGAAGGGCTGGAACGATCCGTCGTTATTGTTGCTACGTCCGATCAGCCTGCATTGATTCGAATCAAGGGTGCGGTCATCGCAACCACAATTGCGGAGTATTTCAGAGACAGAGGCATGAATGTGATGTTGATGATGGACTCCGTTACCCGCTACGCCATGGCTCAAAGGGAAGTGGGACTTGCCGTTGGAGAACCCCCTGCGATGAGAGGGTATACACCTTCTGTGTTTGCAAGTTTGCCCAAGTTGCTTGAGCGAGCAGGGACTGGGCCTACAGGTTCGATTACAGCTTTTTACACGGTCCTGGTGGATGGGGATGATATGAACGAACCCATCGCGGATGCGGTGAGGGGGATACTGGATGGTCATATTGTACTAAATCGGTCCATTGCGAATAAAGGTCATTTTCCTGCCATTGATGTACTTGCCAGCATTAGTCGTGTAATGAAGGATATCGCTCCTGAAGAGCAGTTGGAAGCTGTTAATAATATGAAGAGACTAATGGCTGTATACAAAGAATCAGAGGATTTAATTAACATCGGGGCCTACCAAAGAGGTTCCAATGCAGCCATCGATGAGTCCATAGACCAGATTGATAGCATTTGGAACTTTACAAGACAGAAAGTCGATGAAAAAGTAACGCTAAGTGAGGTACAGGAACGTTTGATTCTTGAATTTGCAAGGAGATGAAAGGGTAAACGATGAAATTTCGATATCATTTCCAGAAGGTTGTTGACCTGAAAAGCAATGAAAAAACGCAAGCGGAGTGGATGTTATCCACAGCAATCGGAAAACTGCAGACTGAGGAAGAGCATCTTTTACAACTTATGAATGATAAAAGGAAACTGATTGATGTCATTCAATCCGCTACGGAAAGCAAGGCTTCCGTATCCAGTATTCAGGAGATGCAGCGGTATGTCCATCATCTTGATGAGTGCATATTACGAAAAAACAGTGATGTTCGACATGCTCAGGTCAATGTGCAGCGGAATCAGACGTTTCTGAACGGAAAAATGATGGATGAAAAAGTGTGGGTTGGAGCGAGAGACAAGGCCAAAATCAAATTTCAGCAGGAGATGCTCCTCCGGGAACAGAACGATCTGGACGAGATGGCTACTGTACGCTTCGCTGCCAAAGCCGGACGCGCGAATTGATGTGAGCGGGCGCGAAGTTGTCTCGTGAAGGAGGAAAGAACCATGGCTGTTAAAGACACGGATTTGGAAAAAGAGTCGAGCGGCGGTTGGGAAAAGTTTTTGATGATTTCAATCCCCATTGTATTTACTGTGGTACTGCTGGGTGTACTGCTCACTCTATTTAATGTAGATATTCGCAATAATTTGCTTGAAGTAGCTAACAAAGTTCCTGTCGTGAAGAACTGGCTACCTGATCCTGTTTTAGACCCAGAGAAAGAGAAACTGGAGAAAAGTGAGCAGCAGGTCGAAAGTGCAGAAGCAACAATAGAAAAGCTGAAAGCACAAGTAAGTGCCAAGGAAACAGAGCTCAAAGAAGCGAAAAATGCAACGACGACTGAGGCAAAAAAAGCAACCGATCTGCAAAAAAAATTGGATGATGCCGAAAAAGTGGCTGAAACCGCTGCGTCGGCAACACCGGAGACTGAATCAGATTATCAGAAACAGATCAAAGATTTGGCTAAGATGTATGCGGACATGAGTCCCAGCAAGGCCGCACCGATTTTGCAAAATATGACGAATGAAGAGATGGTACTGCTCTTGAGTGCGATGCAATCCGCAGCGCGGACCAAGGTGCTGGAGAAAATGGATCCGAAAACAGCGGCTGATGTCACGATGATGATGAAGGATGCAAAACCATCCGGTGATCTGGCTTTGGATGCCATACAATCTCGATTAAAGAAAGAGACTGCAACAACATCAACGGCGTCTACGACCAACTCCAAAAATTTGGATAAAAATCAGCTTAGTCAAACGTTTGCTTCTATGTCGGCCTCGAGTGGCGCCAAGCTGCTGTTAGAGACTTATAAATTAAGTCCTGACAAAACCTTGACCATCCTGAATTCTGTGGACGATGCGACACGTTCTCAATTGCTTGAAAACATGTCGACAGAAAATTCGGTCGAAACTGCGAAAATTTTAAACAAATTAATGGGTAACAAGTAAGATTTGTGCTTCTGTTCACTATGGAGAGGAGGTGAAAACAAATGTCGATTGTATATCAAATGACATCTACGTCATCTGCCAAGACAACAGGTGCAGCTCAGACAGCAGGAACGGGGTCCAAAGGTGCAGTTGCTGGGACGAGTGGTGATTTTCTACAAACTCTGGCACAGTCTTTGAGTGGAGGTACAACAGAGGATAACAGCTCGGCTGCTTCAGGGAGTTTAACAGCGAATCCACTTATGTTTACATTTGCAACGAGTGATGATGGCGAACAAACGTCGATCACCGAAATCCTGAGTTCGCTATTCGCAGATTTGGATTCGCTTGACAAAGCTTTGGAGAATGATCCTTCACTACTAGAGGATTTACAAAGTCTGATTCAGCAGATGTACGCTCAATTAAATGCTAATTCAGGCACTCAAGCTGAAGGTTCAGATGAGTCCACAACTGAAACGGGAAGTGCGGCATCAGCAATTGATCTAGCAGAGCATCCCGCAGCAGTGCGTTTTGTATTACAGGACGTGCTTACACAGTTGATTGCTGGTATGAACGAGCCGAATAGTGCAGTTGTCAAAAATGCGCCAGAATTCAAGCACCTGCTTCAATCTCTTCAAAGTCAGCTGCAAGATGCTGGTATTGACACCAGTCTTACTAAAGGTTGGACAGAGCTCAAATCTATTCTGGACACCTTAGGGGCAGCTAAGGATCAGGCTGTTCAAGTCGCTCCAACAAATTCCGTTCAATCGTCCAAGCAAGACTCGGTGGTACCGCAAGTTCTTGTTGCGACGGCTTCAAATGCTGGGACTAAAGGTACTGTTGAATCGGACGTAACAGCTTCTTCAAAGGAAGTTGGGGAAATGGACCATTCAAGCATCATCACAGCAGGTGAGTTGTCCTTGCGTTCATCAGGTACAGCAGCAGGTAAACCGGCTGAACCTGTAATGCAAGCATCTCAATTTGCAAAAGAGATGACACAGTTTGTCGTGAACAAATTGGATATCGTGCAGCAAAAAGGATTTTCGGAGGCGACCATCTCACTTCGTCCGGAACATCTGGGTAAGCTGGATGTGCAGATTACTTTGCAAAATGGACAATTGGTTGCACGTTTTATGACAGAACATTCGATGGCGAAAGACATGCTGGAACAGCAGATGATGCAGCTGCGTAGCTCGCTTCAGGCTCAGGGCATTCAAGTGGAACGGCTTGAGGTTACTCAGAACAGTTCACTAGGTTCACAGATGTATCAAGATGGTGGACGCCAGCCAGGAAGTAACTCACAGCAGCAACGTCGTTCACGTGAACGTGAAGAACAATCGGATGACGCTGTAAGTACAGCAAGTCTTCAGGAAGAATTACGCAACTGGCGCAGCGAGCATGAAGACGGAACTGACCTTCAAAGAGACACGTTTACCGCAGAAGCTTAAATCAGAAATGAGGTGAAAATATGGCTAATGAAGCTATTTCAACGAATAATACCTGGCCCAACTATTCGGCAGCGAATAAAGCCACAACAAGTGCTGCAACAAAGGAACTGGGCAAGGATCAGTTTCTGAAAATATTGATTACTCAGCTCCAGAATCAGGACCCTATGCAACCAATGGAAGATAAGGAATTTATCGCTCAGATGGCCCAGTTCAGTTCGGTAGAACAACTGGTGAATATCTCGACTCAGCTTAAGACTTTGAATCAGTCTCTTGGAGCAGTATCTGGCATGATTGGCCGAGAGATCAGTTGGCTTTCTTCTAATAAAGAGGATAACGGAACCCTCCGTCAGGGTATTGTGGATTCCATCGTTGTAAGAGACGGTGTACAGTACGCGAAAGTTGGCAAGGACGAGATCAAGTTGGATGAAATTATTCAGGTAACCAATCCAGCACAGGCTGAAGGAAATGAACCGCCTGTTCAGAACGTCGCAGATGGAGCTGAAGCTGAAGCAAACCAGGACCAGGGCAATCAACCGGAATCCTCAGCACAGCCTGAAGACAATGGAAACATATTATGAGTGATCGGATAACCGTAGGCCAGCTGTATACAGGTCCGATTACTCCCAATTTGCTTAATCGCTCTAAAACGGGAGACACATCCAATGGTCCTGAACGACCTTTTGCCCAGGTACTGGAAGACAATCTTCTGAAATTGAGTAATCATGCTGCCAAAAGATTGGAACAGCGTGGTATTGAACTCAAGACTGAGCAGATGCAGCAAATCGGAACTGCCCTGGATAAGGCCGCTGCCAAAGGAGCCAAGGAATCCTTGATTCTGATGCAGGATATGGCCTTTATCGTGAATGTCAAAAATCGCACTGTCGTCACAGCCATGGATAGTGAGAGCATGAAGAACAATGTATTCACTCAGATTGATAGTGCTGTAATCATTTCTTGACCGGCTGGCCCTTCTCGGGAGCCGGAATGCCGCTGACCGACTGATGCGGCAACCAAATTAAGGCTGGGAGGCTTTTTATAAATGTTGAAATCAATGTACTCAGGCGTTTCCGGGATGCGGGGTTTTCAAACAAAACTCGATGTAATAGGTAATAATATTGCGAACGTAAATACGGTTGGATTCAAGGGAAGTCGTGTCATGTTCAAAGATATTATGAGCCAAACGACAGCAGGGGTAACTGCTCCGACGGATACTCCAACCGGTGGTGTGAACGCAAAGCAAATCGGTTTGGGTGTATCTGTAGGTTCTATTGACACGTTGCATCTTGCTGGAAGTCCTATGACAACAAACAATCCAACAGATTTGCGTATTAATGGAGATGGTTTTTTCCTGGTACGATTGAGCGAAGATCAGGAAGTTCCCTACCTTACTCGCGCCGGTGATTTCCACGTTGATGCGGCTCGCAACCTTCTGACTTCAGACGGTCTGTTTGTAATGGACAGCGGTGGTGGCAACATTACCATTCCTGATGATGTTGTTTCATTCACGATTGGTCAGGACGGAACAATCAACCAGACTATGGCTGACGGAACGATCGAGCCAGGTCCACAGATTGGGATCGGTAAAGTAGTCAATCCGGAAGGACTTGAAAAAATCGGGGGCAACCTGTATCGCATGACTGCAAATGCCAATCCGGATGGTGCACTTGAACCTTTGACAGCCAATAGTGCAGAAGATGGAACAGGTTCAATTATTGCAGGACAACTTGAAATGTCCAATGTGGATCTGACTGGTGAATTTACAGAAATGATCGTAGCTCAGCGTGGATTCCAGGCGAACTCACGGATCATTACAACATCCGATGAAGTGCTTCAGGAAGTAGTTAACCTGAAACGTTAATAACTGATTTGTAATATTGAATGCGTGGGGGAGCCTGCTCCTCCACTCTGATCGAGGGGGCTTAGCATGATTTCGGTTACGCGGTTAAATGGTTCTCCCATGTGGTTAAATGCGCTGATGGTTGAGATTGTAGAAGAAACACCGGACACGTATATTACTCTGGTAACCGGAAAGAGACTCATTGTGCTTGAAAAAGCGGATGAAGTCATTTCCAAAATTAAAGAATACAACCGTGAAATCGGGGTTCAGGCAGCCACTATCAAAGTGCAGCAAACGGAGGAGTCCTGATGAAAAAGATGTTGCCATGGCTTGCAACTAGCTTGTTAGCTATAACACTCATTGTGGTGGTTGTGTTTGTATTTATGCAAGGACAGAATGGGAATAAGGTTGATACACATACGGCAGCCGCTGCTGAAGAGAAGAAAATGACTGCAGATGAGATTGTTGAAGTTTCCTCAGAGCTTGGTGAAATCAAAACCAACTTGGCTGATATAGACCATGTTGTCGTTGTAAGTTTTTCTTTCAAATTGTCTGACAAAAAGGCTAAAGAAGATTTTGAGAAAATTAAGGAAATCACGGTGAAACCTATTATCATTCAGACTTTTGCGGATACCAAAACTGATGAGCTCGCTACAGCGAAAGGTCGCATTCAATTTAATAAAAATTTGACCGAGCTTATTAATGAAGCATTGCCAGAAGGTAAGCTTGCCAGCACTAGTTTTTCTGCTTTTGTGATGGCGCCGATGTAATGAACAGGACACGCTGTAAATCTGTAAGGGGGTGAGAACATGGTGGATGTATTATCACAAAATGAGATTGACGCCCTATTAGCAGCCCTTTCCTCTGGTGAGATGGATGCTGAGGAATTGAAGAAGGAAGAAACTCAGAAGAAAATTAGATCGTACGATTTTAAGCGGGCAGTTCGATTTTCCAAAGATCATATTCGAAGCTTGACCCGTATTCACGAAAACTTTGCACGCTTTCTCACCACTTATTTTTCAGCCCAACTGCGGACGTTCGTTCAGATCAATGTCGTTCAGGTTGAACAGTTGCCTTATGACGAGTTTATCCGCTCTATTCCGAAGATGACGATATTGAACATATTTGAGGCGGAGCCATTACAGGGACGGATGGTGATGGAGGTTCATCCCAACGTGGGGTACGCAATGCTGGACCGCCTGTTGGGCGGAACGGGGAATGCACCAACAAAGATCGCATCGATGACGGAAATAGAGACGACGATTATGGAGCGGATTTTCAGCCGAGCGTTTGAGAGTTTGCAGGAAGCATGGAAGACAGTGTTGGATATTTCTCCAAGGATGGAAGCGCTGGAGACCAATCCGCAATTTATGCAGATTGTATCACCCAATGAGACCATTGCTCTGATCTCGCTGAGTACCAAAATCGGTGACACCACAGGCATGATCAATTTGTGTATCCCGCATGTCGTTCTTGAACCTATTATGTCCCGCTTGTCGACTCATCAGTGGTTTGTTTCGGAGAAAAAGACAAGAGCTCCAGAAGAGTACGATGCTCTCCGAGAACGAGTGAACAAAGCCAAACTGCCTGTCGTTGCGGAATTGGGAGAATCCAGAATATCGATTGCTGAATTTCTGGGTCTGTCTGTTGGCGATGTTATCACGTTGAACAAACCGGTTGATGAGGGGTTGTCCATTAAAGTGGGCGATAGGCTGAAGTATATGGGGAGCCCGGGAACGATTAAAGATCGTGTGGCTGTGCAAATAGACGAGATTGTCACCGAAGGAGTTGAAGAATTTGACGAGTAAGGATTATTTATCCCAGGAAGAAATCGATGCTTTGCTCCGGCAATCGGAATCGATGAATAGTACAGAACCAGCAGAGAAAACGGTTGATGATTTTTTGACTGAGCTGGAACAGGATGCTTTGGGTGAGATTGGTAACATTACATTTGGTAGCGCAGCGACAGCTTTGTCCACGCTATTGGGCCTAAAAGTAGATATTACAACCCCTAAGGTTTCCATCATCAGCCGGACACAGTTTGAAGAAGCGTTTCCCAAGCCTCATGTTGCAGTTCATGTGAATTATGTGGATGGATTTGAAGGGATTAACTCTCTAGTAATCAAGAAGCGCGATGCTCAAGTCATAGCCGATCTGATGCTTGGTGGAGAAGGAAACCCAGTCGATGAAGAACTGAACGAAATCCATATTAGTGCAGTACAGGAAGCAATGAACCAGATGATGGGTTCTTCTGCTACATCGATGTCCACGATCTTTAACCGTTTTGTGAATATCTCTCCCCCGGGAATTGATATTCTCAACATGGAAAGTGGTGAGGGGGTCAGTAACCTTCCAGATGATGAGACGCTGATCCAAGTATCATTCCGTCTATTGATTGGTGATCTGATAGATTCCAATCTGATGCAGCTCCTTCCAGTGCATTTTGCCAAAGAGATGGTAGAGATGTTGATCGGGGGCGCTCAGGAGTCTACAGCGAATGCACCAGTTGTGTCAACACCTGAGCCAGCACCTGTAGCACCAACACCACAACCATCGGTTGCACATGAGCAACCTTCGGTTCAGCAGCAGATGCCGCCACAACCTTCACAGCCGCCAGCTCAGGACTATAACGGATATGGCCAGGCTCCGATGGGAATGCCTCAAGGGATGCCGCCACAACAGCCTTATGGCATGCCTCCGCAGCAACCTTATGGTGTACCACAGCATTACGGCGGTGTACCGAATAGGAATGTAAACGTACAACCGGTTCAGTTCGCCAATTTACAAAATGGGGCGTTCGGTCAGGTGGACGAAAACAATTTGAATTTATTGATGGACATTCCCCTTAAAGTCACCGTAGAATTAGGGAGGACCCAGAAGCAAATTAAGGATATTTTAGAACTGTCACAAGGTTCAATTGTCGAACTGGACAAACTGGCTGGTGAACCTGTCGATATTTTGGTAAATAACAAGTTGATTGCCAAAGGTGAGGTTGTCGTAATCGACGAAAACTTTGGTGTTAGAGTTATAGATATCGTAAGCCAATGGGACCGAATTCAGAAATTACAATAAGCACAATTTAGGGAGGACTTGAATCAAGATGGCAAACCGAATTTTAGTCGTGGACGACGCTGCATTTATGAGAATGATGATCCGGGACATTTTGTCCAAAAACGGATACGAGGTCGTTGGCGAAGCACAGGATGGATCACAAGCAATTGAGAAGTTTAAGGAGCTTCGTCCTGATCTGATTACAATGGATATTACCATGCCTGAGATGGATGGTATTGCAGCACTGAAAGAAATTAAAAAAATTGATGCTAACGCTAAAGTGATTATGTGCTCTGCAATGGGCCAACAAGCGATGGTTATTGATGCAATCCAGGCCGGAGCTAAAGATTTCATCGTGAAGCCGTTCCAATCTGACCGGGTTATCGAAGCAATCAGCAAAACGCTGGGCGTTTAAGAGACATGATGATGGCTCAGGATAAGATTCCAGAAGGTGTGGACACGGGAGTCAATTATTATTTTCAGCTTGTATGGGTGATTGTTGTCCTGGCCGTCATTCTGGTTCTTATAGTCTATCTGATTCGTTTTCTAAACAAACGGAATCAGCGATGGTTCCGGAACGGCACAATTCGCATTCTGGGTGGGGTCGGACTGGGACCAAACAAGTCGCTGCAAATTATAGAAATTGGCGGTAGCGTTTATCTACTCGGTGTGGGCGATGACATACAGCTGGTGGATAAGGTTTCGGATCTTGAAGAGGCACAGCGAATCATTGATTCATTTGAACGGGATGCGTCAGCACAACAGGGGAGTCTTTCGCCTCTCATTGCAAAGTTGGCAGCTCGCTTGCGCAAAGATGAACCGCCCCGGGAAATGGAACTTGAGGATACAACCTCTTTTCACGAACTGTTTGAATCCAAGCTTCGGCAGATGCCTAACCGTAAAGAGAAGATGGAGAAGGTCCTGGAAGAAGACAATACTACAGATCGGTCGAGGGATTCATGAAGAAAAAGATTTGGTTAGCGTGTTTTTTCATAGGACTCATCAGTCTGGCATCCGTTACTGGTGCCTTTGCCGAACCGATTCCGAATATTGATATTCAAATTGGAAACGGGGATGGGGGCACACCAAGTACGAGCTCACTATCCATTATCCTATTGATCACGGTACTTAGTATAGCGCCAGCTTTGCTGGTACTGATGACCAGTTTTACCCGGATTGTTATCGTTCTCGGTTTTGTGCGGACATCCTTGGGTACGCAGCAAATGCCACCCAATCAGGTCCTGGTCGGATTGGCACTTTTTCTAACACTTTTTATCATGTCGCCAACATTGTCCTCCATTAATCAAGTAGCGCTTCAGCCCTACCTTAAAGGAGACATCACACAAACCGAAGCGTTGGAAAAAGCAGCAGATCCCATGAAGAAGTTTATGTTCTCACATACTAGGGAGAAAGACCTACTTCTTTTTATGAAGTACAATCAAACCGAAAAGCCTAGCACGTACCAGGATATTCCTATCACTGTGATGGTACCGGCATATGCAATCAGTGAGTTGAAGACAGCATTTCAGATGGGATTCATGATTTTTATTCCATTTCTGGTTATAGACATTGTGGTCGCGAGTACACTCATGGCTATGGGGATGATGATGCTTCCGCCAGTCATGATCTCATTACCTTTCAAAATACTACTATTTGTGCTTGTCGATGGCTGGTATCTGGTAGTGAAGTCACTGTTGCTGAGTTTTAACACTTGAGCCGGAATATTAAAGGAGGACGGTCATGACTTCGGAGTTTATTATCGGTCTGGCCGGGAAAGCAGTGTATACTTCACTGTTGGCCAGCGCACCCATGCTTATTCTAGCTCTGGTTGTAGGACTCATAATCAGTGTGTTTCAGGCAACAACTCAAATTCAGGAGCAAACACTGGCCTTTGTACCTAAAATCATTGCCGTTCTTCTGGCAGTACTGTTGTTTGGGCCCTGGATATTGAATATACTGGTCGATTTCACGTATAACATTCTCGATAATTTATACAGATACATAGGGTAGGCTTTTGCAGATGGAGACATTATTGCAAAGTTTTCCTGTCGCTCTGCTTATGTTTTGTCGAATAGCATCATTTTTTGTAACTGCGCCTGTCTTCTCGGCTCGGAATGTGCCGAATTCTCTTAAAGTCGGTTTATCGGCATTTGTAACATTGACTGTCTATATGGTCTATGGCATAAACCAGGTCGTTCCTACAGATCTGAGCTATATCCTGCTGATCATCCGGGAAATATTAATCGGTTTGCTGCTCGGATTTGTAGCCTATCTGATAATGACCGCAGTTCAGACAGCCGGAACATTTATTGATCTTCAGATTGGTTTTGGTATGGCCAATGTATATGATCCGATGACTGGTGCCTCTGCACCGCTTACAGGTAACTTCAAATATGCTTTTGCTGTGCTGCTCTTTCTGACAATGAACGGACATCATTATCTGCTTGATGCCATTGTATACAGTTATCGCTGGATTCCGTTGTCGAATGCATTTTTTCTGCGATTGGCAGATGGGAGTATTGCTGAATTTTTGGTGCATACATTGGGTGAATCTTTTATGTTGGCTTTTCAGATGTCTGCACCGATTGTAGTTGCCTTATTTTTGACGGATGTGGGATTGGGATTCTTGGCGAAGACAGCTCCACAATTCAATGTCTTTGCCGTTGGAATGCCGCTTAAGGTACTTGTTGGGCTTGCTATTTTGCTTTTGCTGGTTCCCAGTTTCGCCTTTGTGTTTAGTCAATTGTTCGAAGTGATGTTCAGATCCATGGAAAAATTGCTTGGGACCATTGGACAAAGGCCGGGCTGAGTGAAACGGAGGACAAGATTCAAATGAAATATCAACTCGACCTCCAGATGTTCGCAGGGGAAAAGACAGAGAAGGCTACACCGAAAAAGAGACAGGATACGCGAAAAAAAGGACAGGTTGTCAAAAGTATGGAGCTGTCCGGTGCATCCATTCTGCTATTCACATTTTTGATTATGATGATGTTCAGTGACTTTTATAAAGAACGAATGGTTCGACTGTTTACAGATATCTTCATTAATCGGCTGAGTATGGAGGTCACCGGGGAGAACGTTGTGGCACTAATGATGCGTTATGGCATCGAAGTGATGCTGTTGTTAGCTCCTGTTTTGCTCGGTGCGGCACTTGTTGCATTAATCGTCAATTACATGCAGGTTGGCTTTCTGCTTGTGGGAGAGGGTTTGAAGCCGAAACTGGAAAAGTTGGATCCGATCAAAGGATTTAAAAACATTTTTTCTCTTCGCTCGTTGGTGGAGTTTGCTAAATCCATCATGAAAATGTCGATTATTGGATACCTCGTTTATAGCACAATTCGAGGAGCGCAATCTGATATTGCAGCTCTGTCTCATTTTTCACTGGATGCCATTTTGCACTTTGCAGCTTCGCTGACATTGAATTTGGGCATCAAGATCGCGGTGGCTCTGTTAGTGCTTGCTGTACTTGATTATATGTATCAGAAGTACGATTACGAGAAAAACATCCGTATGTCCAAGCAAGACATCAAGGACGAATACAAAAAAATGGAAGGTGACCCGCTGATTAAAGGCAAGATCAGGGAGCGTCAGCGTCGTATGGCTGTTCAGCGGATGATGCAGGAAGTTCCCAAAGCGGATGTAATCATTACGAACCCGACACACTTTGCCGTTGCGCTTAAGTATGAAGGGTCCGAGATGGAAGCTCCGCAGATTATAGCCAAAGGTCAGGATTATGTTGCCTTGCGTATTAAGGAAATTGCCAAAGAGCACGGTGTCATTACGATGGAAAACAAGCCGCTGGCACGGGCATTGTTCCAGAGAGCCGAGATTGGCGACGCCATACCGGCTGATTTGTTTCAAGCGGTAGCTGAAGTGCTGGCTTATGTATATAAATTAAAGGGCAGAACGAAATAACAAGGGATCGGAGGCCGTACATTCATTGAAAACAAAAGATATTGCTGTCCTTGCGGGTATCATCGGCATAGTGTTGATGATGATTCTCCCGATCCCAACCTGGTTGTTGGACATGCTGCTCGTCATCAATATTTCACTTGCACTGATGATACTGCTTGTTGCAATGAACAGCAAAGAAGCATTGCAATTTTCCATCTTTCCTGCATTGTTGTTGATTACGACGTTGTTTCGATTAGCACTCAACATATCGACAACGAAACTGATTCTGGGACAAGGAGAAGCAGGATCGGTTGTAGCCACCTTTGGTAGTTGGATCGCCGGCGGACAGATTGCAATCGGATTTATCGTGTTCCTGATTCTCGTCGTTGTTCAATTTATCGTTATCACGAAGGGCTCGGAGCGTGTAGCTGAAGTAGCCGCACGATTTACCCTTGATGCGATGCCTGGTAAACAGATGAGTATCGACGCCGATTTGAATGCTGGTCTGATTAATGAGCAGCAGGCGCGTGAACGTCGTTCCAAAATTGAACGTGAAGCAGACTTTTACGGAGCCATGGATGGTGCGAGTAAGTTTGTAAAAGGAGACGCTATAGCGAGTATCATTATTCTCCTAATCAATCTGGTTGGCGGCTTTATTATCGGAATGACAGTTCATGGTCTTGCTTTTGCCGATGCGCTGTCCACTTATTCCGTGTTAACCATCGGGGATGGACTGGTAAGTCAGATTCCTGCACTCCTCATATCTACAGCAGCAGGTCTTATTGTAACAAGAGCATCATCGGAAGGGAATTTGGCTGACGATATTACGGGGCAGTTGTTTACATACCCGATGCTCCTTTATATTGTAGCTTTTGTAATAGCAATGCTTGGATTTTTTACACCGATCCATGTCATTACAACGTTGCCCCTTGCAGGTGTACTGGCCTTTTCTGGGTGGAGGATGCAGAACAACCTGAATCAGAAGCAAGTGGCAGAGGAACAGATGGAAGAGGAGCAGCAGATTGAGGAAGTGAGAAGTCCGGAGAGCGTAATTAATCTGTTACAGGTTGACCCTATTGAGTTTGAATTTGGTTATGGTTTAATTCCTCTGGCTGACAATCAGCAGGGCGGAGACTTATTGGATCGGATCATTATGATCCGCAGACAGTGCGCTCTTGAACTGGGGTTAGTTGTCCCAGTTATCCGAATTCGGGATAACATCCAATTAAGACCGAATGAATATGTCATCAAAATCAAGGGTAATGTTGTTGGCGGCGGGGAACTGTTGTTAAATCATTATCTGGCTATGAGCCCAGGATATGAAGAAGAATCAGTTACAGGGATCGAAACGACAGAGCCAGCTTTTGGACTTCCTGCCTTATGGATTGATGAGGTAACCAAAGATAGAGCTGAACTTGCAGGATATACGGTCGTAGATCCGCCTTCCGTAGTAGCAACACATCTGACTGAATTGATTAAGAAGCATGCGCATGAGTTACTTGGCAGACAAGAAACCAAAGCACTTGTGGATAATCTCAGAGAGAATTATGCGGCGCTTGTGGATGAACTGATCCCTTCTGTTCTGTCCATCGGTGATATACAGAAAGTGTTGGCCAAGCTGTTGCGTGAGAAAGTCTCCATTCGTGATATGGTTACTATCTTTGAGACATTGGCTGACTACGGAACGTATACCAAGGACCCGGATGTACTGACGGAATACGTGAGACAATCCCTGTCTCGTCAGATTACCCAGCAGTTCTCCCAAAAAGGTGAGACACTTAGAGTGATTACTGTTGGACCAGGGCTGGAGAAGAAGATTGCTGAGAGTGTGCAGCAATCTGATCAAGGAAGTTATCTTGCACTGGACCCAGCTTCAACGCAAAGTGTATATCAAAAATTGACCGAACAGGTCAACCGACTGATTCAGTCGGGCCAACAGCCTGTTGTATTAACTTCTCCAACCATTCGTATGTATCTGCGTCAGGTGATTGAACGTACCATGCAGGATATACCAGTGCTTTCCTATAGTGAGTTGGAACCGAATGTTGAAATCCAAAGTGTCGGGGTGGTGAACTTATGAGAGTAAAACAATACGTTGTTGAGACCATGCCCGAAGCTATGCTTCAAATTCGCAAAGACCTGGGAAGTGATGCCGTCATTCTGTCCACCAAGGAAATTAAGGTGGGCGGTATGTTGGGAATGTTCCGCAAAAAAAGGATTGAAGTTGTCGCTGCAGTGGACAAGGAAGAAAAGAAACAACCAACGAAGCAAGTGCAAAACCAATTTACTCCGGTCCCTCGCGCTTTTGTTCCTGAAGCCTATCGACAAACGGCTCGTTCGTTTGTCGCTGCTTCTGACGAATCGGTTGAAAATATCGCTGATAAAAAAGTGCAAGAGGAACCTAAGGATGCCTCAGCCGTGTCTGAATTAAGTAGAATCAGTTCAGACACGAGCAACGGTATTTCTTCTTCGAGCTTCGAGCATAAACCGCGACCGCAAGGGGCGGATTTTTCGGGTTCATCTGCCGCGGGGCAGCAAGGGACCAATTCGCAACAAGAGCAGCTGATGTCCGAACTACAGGACCTCAAATTGATGATGACCAAGCTATCCAGGCAAGGCGATACCACTGACCAATTACCCGAAGAGTTTCATGTGCTGAGACAACGGTTGACAGAACAGGACGTATGGACAGAAGTGTGGGAATCCTGGTTTGATGCTGTCCAGATGCAATTCTCTGAAAAAGGGTTAAACGAAGTAGAAGCATATCAAGCATTTCAGCGCGAAATATCACATTTTTTGGAACAACGGATTGAGGCAGGCATTATGCCGACCACACGTATTGTGTATGTTGCAGGTCCTACCGGGGTGGGTAAAACAACAACCATTGCCAAGCTGGCTGCTGAACAGATGTTCAACAAGCAGCGCAAGGTGGGGTTTATAACCTCAGATACGTATCGTATATCTGCGGTAGAACAACTTAGAACCTACGCATCCATCTTAAATGTACCGCTTGAGGTCGTACAATCCCCTGGGGACACACAACGTGCAATTTCCCGGCTTCAGGAATGTGATCTGATCTTCATGGATACCGCCGGAAGAAACTACAGGAACGAATTACTTGTTTCAGAATTGCAAAGCCTGCTTGCTCCTGTTGAAAACAGTGAAACCTTTTTGGTCTTGAGCATGACCTCCAAAAGTGCCGATATGATTCAAATTACGGAACATTTCAGCAAGTATGGACTGGACAAGGTGATTTTCACGAAGATGGATGAGACAGGAAGTTGTGGTCCGATGTTTAACTTATTACATCGTTTTCCACTCAAGCTTGCTTATGTGGCTAATGGACAAAATGTGCCGGATGATCTTCTTAAGCCTGACGCAGAATCATTGACCAGACAGTTACTGGGAGAATATGCACAATGAAGGACCAGGCAGCCTCACTCAGAAATATGGTCTCTATGCCTAACGCAGCGAATGAGATGCAACGTGATCAACGCTCTTCCAAAATCATAACCGTTGCCAGTGGAAAGGGCGGGGTTGGTAAATCCAATTTCACACTGAATTTTGCACTGACTTTGCAGGCGCTGGGGCAAAAGGTACTCGTATTTGATGCGGATATAGGGATGGCTAATATCGATGTTCTTATGGGAACTTCTTCTTCCTATAATCTGTACCATTTGTTATACCGACAGAAATCCATACAGGAAATCATACAACTTGGTGCAAGTGGGTTGCCCTATATCGCCGGGGGTTCGGGGATGAAAGAATTGTTCTCATTGTCAGATCGTGATCTGGAATTCTTCGCGGAACAAGTAGAAGAGATTGCCCAGGAGATGGATTATGTCATTTTTGACACGGGAGCCGGACTTTCCAGAGAAAACATGAAATTTATCGGTGCAGCCGATGAGTGCCTGATCATAACCACACCTGAACCGACTTCAATAACCGATGCTTATGCTTTAGTCAAAGTTATGCATGGCCAGGAGAATGCTACACCCTTTCGGATGATCGTTAACCGGGTTGAAGACCAGCAGGAGGCGGAACGGGTTGCGGATAAAATAGCTGGAGTGGCAAAAAGGTTCTTGCAGACCGATATCCCGCTACTTGGATATATTTCTGAAGATGCTCAGGTTGTAAAGGCAGTCAAAAGGCAAGTGCCATATAGTCTGGCCTATCCGAATGCCAAAGCGTCCAAGGATATAGAGAAACTCGCACTTCGCTATTTGGCTGCACCTTCTACTACGGGATCCGGAACCTTAACAGGAATCAGAGGGTTTATGAAAAAGTGGCTAAAACGAACAACATGATTTCTGAATAAAGGAAGCAGG
The DNA here is from genome assembly GCF_042674385.1 of Paenibacillus sp. NPDC056933. NCBI lineage: Bacteria > Bacillati > Bacillota > Bacilli > Caryophanales > Paenibacillaceae > Paenibacillus > Paenibacillus sp. NPDC056933. Next base: position 1,657,554 of record NZ_JBHUQN010000001.1, read on the forward strand.
GGTGGAAACAACATGGCGGTGTATCAAGTATTGGTTGTCGATGATTCCGCTTTTATGCGTAAAATCGTTTCAGATTTAATTGAAGCGGATTCGGAGTTTAAAGTTACGGCAACAGCATCAAACGGCAGGGAAGCGATTCAAAAAGTAATAGATTTGAAGCCTGATATCATCACAATGGACGTAGAAATGCCAGAAATGAACGGGTTGGACGCCTTAAAATCGATCATGAAACAGTCTTTCGTTCCGGTAATTATGCTTTCGGGTATCAATGAACAGGGCATGAAAGAGACGATCATGGCACTTGAGGCTGGTGCATTTGACTTCATTCGTAAGCCATCGATTGTGCATGATCAGGATATTGCACAAGTAGGTAAAGCTCTGGTGGAACGGATGCGGGCGGCTATGGATGAAATCAAGCGAAAAGCTGAGCGTGAAGCATCCCTGAAGAAGCGGGATGAATCGCAAAGTAACTTGATGCATCCGTCTAAAGGAATACAGGCAGAGATACCAGCATCAGACCGACAAATGAATAGGAAAAAAACGATAGAACCGGGTCTGCCGAGCACACGACTTGGGAATGGCAAAACAGAACCTTTGCCAGCTAGAACGAAGCAGATGAGTCCACCTCCGACGAACCAGAGTGCGGGACGTCCGGATAAGAAGCTGGAACCCTTGCGAAATGCAAAACGAGCAGCGGATACTAAAGCAGAGAAACTAGAAAAGCCAAGCAAGCCTGTGCAACTTCCCAAAGAAAAAAGTTTTCCCAATATATCAAGATTGGCAGAACATGAGACAGCCGCAACTTCTTCGTTACCATCCAAAGAGATTGCCAAAGCAAGTCCGTCTCATAAGGGAGCAGGAGGAACGGATGGATCATTTAACAAACTTGTGGCCATTGGTTGTTCAACTGGGGGGCCAAGAGCGCTCAAGACTTTGCTGGAGCAACTACCAGGTGATTTACCGGCGCCGGTCATTATTGTTCAGCATATGCCGCCCAATTTTACCCGATCGCTAGCGCAACGACTGAATACGTTCAGTGAATTGCACGTCGTAGAGGCAGAGGAAGGCATGGTTCTCCGAAAAGGAACGGCCTACATTGCCCCTGGTGGTTTTCATATCAAAGTCAGTAAAACAGCAGATGGTAGGTTTACCGTAAAGCTGACGGAAGAAGAACCGGTAAATGGACACAGGCCTTCGGTGGATACAATGTTTGAGTCACTGTTGCCGTATACATCATTGCAGAGACATCTGGTTTTACTGACAGGTATGGGCAGTGATGGTGCTCGTATGATGAAAAAATTGTATGAAGCAGGTGTTACATCTACCTTTGCCGAGAATGAAGAAACTTGTGTCGTGTATGGTATGCCGCGCTCTGCTGTGGAATTGCAATGCGTGCGCAATCTTCTGCCACTGCAGGAGATTGCGCCGAAACTTGTTCAAGCTGTCAAATAAACGGAGTGTAACTTATGGAGGAGGTGCCTCACAATGGACATGAATCAGTATTTATCTATGTTTATTGATGAGTCTAATGATCATCTGCAGTCCCTTAACGAAAATATGCTTCAACTCGAAGGCAATCCGGAGGATCTGGGAATTGTTCAGGTCATTTTCCGTTCAGCTCATACGTTGAAAGGTATGGCTGCTACAATGGGCTTTGAGGATCTGGCATCACTGACACACAAAATGGAAAATGTACTGGATTTAGTACGTAACGAAAAGTTGAAAATGCAGGATTTCATATTTGATACCCTGTTCAAGAGTTTGGATGCTTTGGAAACAATGGTTCAGGATATTACTGGAGGTGGAGAGGGTAAAGCGGATGTCTCCTCCATCGTTGCTTCGCTCCAAGCCATTGAGAATGGTGAATGGACAGGGGGGAACGCTCCAGCAGCAGCAGATGCAAACCAATCACCAAACACATCAACCCCAAGCGCGGTTGAATTGGACGAGTTCCAGTACTCCGTATTGGATCAATCCATAGCTGAAGGCCACCGTGTGCTCTATATTGAGGTTCTTGTCAGCGAGCAGAGCCAATTAAAGGGTGTACGTGCATATATGGTCTTTGATCTGTTAGAACGATCAGGAGAAGTGGTCAAATCGTTCCCAACAGTTCAGGATATTGAGCAAGAGAAGTTCGAGCGCAGTTTTTCGTTGTATTACATAACGACCAAAGAGGCGCAGGAACTTGAAAAAGGTATTATGAGCATCTCTGAAATTGAAAGTGCCAAAGTCATTCAACTGGATCAAGAAACTCTACAGCAGATGACTAATCAGGTCGCTGCAGCAGTTGAAGTAGCAGATGCACCTGTTCCTGCACCAGAAGCTGTATCACTGAATACGAAAGATTCATCAAAAGATGAAGCAAAGCCGGTAGCTTCCAAACCAGCGCCACCTAAACAAGCAGCGGCACCTTCACGCACCATTCGCGTGGATATTGAACGTCTGGATGTACTGATGAACTTGTTCAGCGAACTATTAATCGATCGTTCCCGTCTGGAGCAATTGGCCAGTGAGACAGGCAACAATGATTTATCGGATACGGTAGCTCATCTGAGTAGAGTCAGTACGGATTTGCAAAATATTGTACTGAAATTGCGGATGGTTCCCGTGGATACAGTATTCAACCGTTTCCCGCGCATGATTCGTGATCTGGCCAAAACACTCGATAAAAAGATTGATCTGGTAATTACAGGTGCCGAAACGGAACTTGATCGCACCGTTATTGATGAGATTGGTGATCCACTGGTTCATTTACTTCGTAACGCCGTTGACCATGGTGTGGAATCGATCGCTGAGCGCGTGGCAGCAGGCAAACCGGAGATGGGAACAGTTAACCTTCGTGCCTTCCATAGCGGAAACCATGTATTTATTGAGATTGAAGATGACGGTAAAGGAATTTATCGGGACAATCTTTTGAAGACAGCCGTCAAGCGTGGAGTCGTAACGGAAGAACAAGGTGCCAAGATGAGCGACGATGAAGTAAACCAGTTGTTGTTCGCACCAGGATTCAGTACTGCAGACAAAATCTCGGATATCTCTGGCCGTGGAGTAGGCTTGGATGTTGTAAAATCCAAAATTACATCCCTTGGTGGTAATGTAACCATTCATTCGACACCAGGTAAGGGTACCAACTTCTCGGTTCAGCTTCCATTGACGCTGTCCATTATTGCTGCGATGCTTGTTCGTCTTGGATCTGAAAAATACGCTGTTCCGTTGTCCTCCATTGTGGAGACAGCTATTGTTCAGCGACAACAAGTGCGCAACATTCATGGAAACAAAATGATTACATTCCGTGAATCACTAATTCCATACTTGTCCTTGAGTGAAGTTTTTGGAGTGCCTGATTTCAATGATGCAGATGAGCAAGAAACCGAAATTGTCGTGATTCGCAAAGGTGAACGTCTTGCAGCTGTTGCAGTGGAAGAATTTATCGGGCAAAGTGAGATCGTGCTTAAATCAATGGGTACTTATCTTCCTTCCATTGAGGGGATTTCTGGAGCAACCATTCTAGGAGATGGACAAGTCGCTCTGATTCTTGATCCTAATGCATTTATTAAATAAGCATGCAAGCTAAGACTTACATTTAATAGGGAGGTTTTTTACATGGAAGAAGAGTTGAAAGTCATTGTCTTTAAATTAGGTTCCGAAGAGTATGGTATTGAGGTAGACAAGGTTCAGACCATTGAACGCATGATGCCCATTACCCGTGTTCCCAAAACCCTTTCCTTTGTAAAAGGAGTTATTAATTTACGTGGTGTGGTTATACCTGTAATTGATTTGCGTGGTCGCTTCTCTTTGCCAGAATCAGAATACACGGATCAAACTCGTATCGTCATTGTAGGTGTAGATGATATGCAAGTTGGCTTTATCGTTGACTCTGCCAATGATGTTATTGACATCAAGCGTGATGCTATTGATACCCCCCCTGAAGTGGTTGGTGGAGTTAAAGCAAGATACCTGCGTGGGGTTGCTAAGCTGGAGGATTCACGCTTGTTGATTATGCTGAACCTGCACGAAGTATTAAATAAAAGCGAGATTGTTCAGCTGGAAAGCATTGAGGGCTAACACCGTGGAACTGTTCAACCGATTTGAGGGATTCCAAATGGATGTGCTCAAAGAGGTCGGTAACATTGGGGCAGGCAACGCCGCAACGGCGTTGTCTCAGCTTCTCAATAGACCGATTGATATGGGTGTACCAACAGTACAAATGCTCCCTTTTGAAGAAGTGGCTGAAACAGTCGGTGGAGATGAACGCATCGTTGTTACTGTATTTCTTCGTGTAGAAGGCGAAGCACCAGGTAATCTGTTCTTTATGATGACACCCGAGGCTGCCAGAATGCTGCTGAACCGTCTTGCTGGTTTTGATCTGAAGGAAGGCCTCACCTTCACCGATATGGAACAATCAGCTTTATCTGAAATCGGGAATATTTTGGCGGGATCGTACCTTTCTTCATTGGCTGATTTCACGAAGTTATCCATGTATCCGACCGTTCCTGGACTTGCGATCGATATGGCAGGTGCTATTCTCAGTTATGGTTTGCTGCAGTTTGGGGAAATGGGCGACGATGCATTATTGATTGACACTTCTTTCTTTGAAGGCGAAGATCAGGTAGAGGGTCAATTTTTCCTGATTCCGGATCCGCCGTCATTTGCAAAGATATTTGAATCTTTAGGGGTGCCACTAAATCATGATTGAGGACAAAAGCGTCGTTAAAGTCGGTATGGCGGATTTGAACATTGCTCATCTTCCCGGCGTAATCCGTACGACTGGCTTAGGCTCTTGTGTAGGATTAACAATGTATGATCCGCACTTAAAGCTTGCCGGAATGGCGCATGTGATGCTCCCCACTTCAGAGATTGCCCGGGAAGGGAATTTGAACAAAGCCAAATATGCAGATACAGCATTGCCGGAATTGTTACAAAGAATGATACAACTGGGTGCATCTCGTTCACGTATTGTGTCTAAAATGGCTGGAGGTTCTCAGATGTTTGCCTTCTCGGGGGCAGGGGACACGATGCGTATCGGACCAAGGAATGCGGACTCTTGTCGGGAATGGTTAGGAAAGCTGGGAATTCCTCTTCTTGCCGAAGATACGGGTGGGAATTATGGAAGAACCATTGAAATGGACTGTGAAACTGGACTTTTGACTATTCGAAGTGTCCAAATGGGTGTAAAGGAACTATAAGACGATGATAGGAAACTACCGCATTAATCTTGGAGCAGGCATAGTCGGATTTATTCTGACTTTTTTTGTAGCATACAGCAGCAATGTGTTGACGACCAGTTTAATTCGCGGGTTAATCGGCTTTGTAGCCTGGTTTGTCCTTGCTTATGGTTTACGCTGGGGACTGGGATTGCTGCTGAACCCTTCATCAGAGGGGAATGGATATGGTTATGATTCACCGGGCGCTCAAGAACTAAGAGGTTCACAGGTGGACATCAAACTCGAAGACGATGGACAAGAGCTGAACGACTTGCTCAAGAGTGGACAGAACGCCTCCTCTGGGGATACGCTTCCACCATCTGAGACGAAAGCTCCAACGGGATTCGCCCCTTTGGATCCGCCTAAACTTGTCCGGACCAAAGATCCGGAGGAGTTGGCGCAGGCCGTTCGTCACCTGACAGACAAATAAGGAGGGTGAAAGCAATTGAACGAGCGTAAAGCTTCACATTTGAACCACGCCGATTTGTGGGAAAAGTGGAAAGAACATGGAGATCTTGAAGCCAAGAAAAGTTTGATCGAAAAGTATTTGCATATTGTAAATTATGTTTCCGGGCGTTTAGCTGTTGGTCTGCCAAAAAATGTTCCCAAAGATGATCTTGAGAGCAACGGAGTTATGGGCTTGATTGATGCTCTGGAGAAATTTGATTATGAACGCGGTTTGCAATTTGAAACGTATGCATCCTGGAGGGTACGTGGGGCAATTCTTGATGGCTTGCGTCAGGGAGACTGGGTGCCTCGTTCCGTGCGGGAGAAAGCAAAACGGATTGAAGATGCGTATCAGCAGTTGGAGCAGACCTATTTACGCTCCGTTAGTGACGAAGAAATGAGTCAGTATCTGGACGTATCCACAAAAGATTTTCAACATATGCTTCAGGAAGTAGCTGTCATGTCACTTTGTTCCCTGGAAGACCCGATCCGCGAAGAAGAGTCTGAAACCCGACTCTCATTAATGATCGATGAGAAAGCCAAAAATCCGGATCATAAAGTGAATGAATTTTATTTGAAGGAAGCTTTAGTGCAGGGACTTGATAAATTGACAGTCAAAGAGCGAACAGTAGTTTCTCTTTTATATTATGAGGATCTGTCTCTAAGTGAAATCGCCGAGGTTATGTCCCTATCTCCGTCACGTATTTCTCAATTGCACTCGAAGGCGATCTTGCGGTTACGTGGAACGCTGGATAAACAGAAAGACTTACTTATGCGTAAAGATTAATAGATGAATAGAGAGCTTTAATATACGGATTTTGGGGAGTGGAAAGTCTAAAGGAGGAAGAAATGCATTGACACAACAAACTGTTTTGGAACAGTGTTTGAGCATTGTTTTATCAGATGATAAAAGTACGGCCTACCTTGAATTTTCCAAACAGGAAGAAGATTTTACCTGCACACTGGATGAGCTCGAACAATATATAGGGAGCCAGGGGATTAAGTATGGTGTGTTGCGCGATGCAATGCTCGCTTTTGTAAGTCATCCAGAAGCATATGTAAAGGCTCAGTACAAAATTGCCGAAGGGATTAAACCAGTGCAGGGAACGGATGGATTTATCAAGGTACTGGTAGGTATGGATGACAATGAACGGCGGCCTTTGGAAGCGGAAGATGGAAAAGTCGACTACAAAGAAGTAACCCGCTTAAACAATGTTCGGTCAGGTCAGATTATTGCGGAACGGATTCCTCCAATAGATGGTACGGTGGGCAGGGCTGTCACAGGAGAAGAGATTCCATTTCGGCCTGGGAAAGAAGCCCGCTTCAAGGTTGGGAAAAATGTTGTAGTTGATCCTGAAGGATCTGCAATGTACGCCGCTCTGGATGGATTGGTGACCAAGACAGATGGCAACAAATTGAATGTCTTTCCTGTATATGAAATCAATGGCGATGTCGATTATAACATTGGCAACATTGATTTTGTGGGTACGGTTGTCATACGTGGTAATGTGCTTACCGGATTTAAGATAAAAGCAGCGGGCGATATCCGTGTAGTCGGCGGTGTCGAGGGAGCGGAGCTGGAAGCAGGTGGCTCTGTCGAAATTTCCGGCGGCATTATTGGCTATAACAAAGGGTTAGTACAAGCCGGACATAACGTGAAATGTACCTTTATACAAGAGGGCAATGTCGATGCCTCTGAAAATGTTATCGTCTCCCAAAGCATCATGCATTCCACTATTCGTGCAGGAAATGCAGTGATTTGTGAAGGTACAAAAGGACTTATCGTCGGCGGGTCGATTCAGGCTGGCGAAAACGTCTCAGCACGCGTTGTCGGCAACAGCATGTCTACTGTGACTTCCATTGAAGTAGGAGTATTGCCAAAACTCCGTAATGAGCTGACCGACTTGCGCAAGGAAGTCAGGGAGCAAATGGATGCCTTGGATAAAACGAAGAAAGCATTGACATTGCTGGATCAGTTAGCTGCAGCAGGGCAATTGAGTCCGGACAAAATGTCTATGCGCATCAAGCTGAGTGCTACACAAAAGTCTGCGCTTCGTCTTAGTGAGGAGACGAAAACACGTATCTTTGAAATCGAGAAGGTACTTGAAGATACAAGTAGGGCTCGTGTTGATATTCATAAGATGATTTATGGTGGCTCTAAAATAGTTATCGGCAGATACACCAAATTTATTAAAGATCCGGTAAGTCGAATATCTTTTTATTATCATGATGGGGATATAACGATGGTCCCGTTCATTTAAGTACAGCATTCAAGCACATGAAGAAATCCATCCGATACCGTGAGGTGAGCGTATGAGTTTCAAAGCGGTTGAGTTGCAGATTGCCGTACCTAGAACAAGTGAGGCAGGGCGTTATCAGAGTGAAACCCAGCAGAGACCGGTTACGGACCAGAGCTTGCTTGCGGAACAAACAGCCAAAGAAGCAAATGAGGCAAGGCAGCGAAGCGAGGCGCTGGATGAAACAGCACACACTAATGTACGCGATGGTCAATCCAAAAACAAAGAGCAGCAGAACGGCTCCAATGAGGCTGAATCTGCTTTAGTGCAGGAGACTATCAAACCTGCCGAACATCCATACAAAGGAAAACATATTGATCTGTCGTTGTAATGGATGAATTGTGACTGACATGAAATCTTGAGCACGACGGCTGCATTAAAGGAGAGAACCCAATTTGTCACCATGGATCATTATTGTCATATTAGGAGCCTGCGCAATTGCATATGCACTTATCATGCCCAAGAAAGACAAGGTGCAGGAGCCTGGGCATCACCTGGTGCAAGAGATGGAGTCCACGCTTGAGCATTATATGGCTGAGATAGAAAACGACAATGATGCGCTCATCCAGCGTGTTGCTGAAATGAAGGGCGAAGCCGCTGCAGCAGATCAGCGAATGCAAACTCAGCTTCAGGAATTACAGCAGAGATTGGCTGAACTGGAAAACAGAAAAATGATAGAAGCGGAAGTGCATGCCAATGCCGCTTCGATTCACAATTCAAGCGGGTTGCAAGCCCGAGCGCTTCTAGATAGTGTAAGATTTGAGTCTGCACCAGAGGTTTCAGAAGCAAATTTGCAGGTTGTTGAGCCAGAGTCTCCCCCTGTACGTGACTCTATTAAGGAACGTTATGCAGAGCTGTTTAATTTATACGCCGAAGGTAAATCTGTGGATTCCATTGCCAAGCAGACAGGCATACAACGTGGGGAAGTGCAGCTGATCTTACAGCTGGCAGAACGGGAGGAGAGCTAACAGATGGACAAACGCTCTCTATGGATTGGACTTGGAAGTGGCATGATTGTCGGGGCAGTGCTGCTACAGCTTGCAACGGTGGGGCAGAATGCGTTGTCTGAGAGCAATCTCGATCCGGAGGAAGTCACAGCCAATCTGACGAAGGAACAGCTTGAAATGGCTGCGAAGAGTATGGATATGAAGTTGGTAGGTACAGAAGATGAGCTGTATACCGAAACAGAGTGGGTAGAGAAGAAAAAGCAGGAAAGCAGCGAACCGCAGGGGAAAACGGCAACACCACCCGAGGCGGCAAAGTCGGCTGAGAAACCAGAGCAACCGGAGAAGCCGCAGCAACCTGCCGCTAACGAAGATGACGCACAGAGCAAAGTTAGTCAGCCAAAGACAACGGAACCGTCGACACCAAGCAGTCCTCAATTGGAAAAAGTGTCCTTCAAAGTCCGTCCAGGCAATAGTCTAGCCATAGTGGCAGGGAACTTGGAGAAAGCCGGTATTGTTGATAACGCTGAGGCTTTTATAAAGGCAGGCAGGGCAGAGCGAATTAACACTAAAATACAAGTCGGCACATATGCGTTGGAAAAGGGTGAAAGCTTCCAATCGATTATCGCCAAGATTACAAAAGAACCGTCAAGCTGAGTGCGCTCAGGCAGGACGGTTTTTTATATCGTTCGCGACAAGCCCTGCGGGTCTTCAAGGAACATGGATGTAGTCCTTACAGTTAACTTTCAGGTGCATGGTATTTTAGTTTGAAAGATTGTTGCATCAGGCATTCACTTATGATATATTAGATAACGGTGTTAAAACACACGCATGTGCTAATTTTGTTGAGGGTGCTTTCCTGATGGAGAGTCTTGGCGAAAAATGATGCCGGCGGAGGACACAATAAAAACCATATTAGGAGGTGTGTGAAGATGGCAGTAATCTCCATGAAGCAGCTTCTTGAAGCTGGGGTACACTTCGGTCACCAAACTCGTCGTTGGAACCCAAAAATGGATCGTTATATCTTCACTGAAAGAAACGGAATTTATATCATTGACTTGCAAAAGACAGTGAAAAAAGTCGAAGAGGCTTACAACTTCGTTAAAGGAATCGCAGGAGAGAATGGTACAATTCTTTTCGTGGGTACGAAAAAACAAGCTCAAGATTCCGTTAAAGAAGAAGCTGAACGCGCTGGTCAATTCTACATTAACCAACGTTGGCTCGGCGGTACCCTGACTAACTTCCAAACAATTCAAAAACGTATCGATCGTTTGAAACAATTGGAAGCTTGGGAAGAAGACGGTACATTCGCTGTATTGCCTAAAAAAGAAGTAATCTTGCTTCGCAAAGAGAAAGATCGTCTGGAGAAATTCCTCGGCGGTATTAAAAATATGAAAGGCCTGCCAAGCGCCCTCTTCATTATCGATCCACGCAAAGAGCGTATCGCTGTTGCTGAAGCTCGCAAATTGGGTATCCCAATTGTAGGTATCGTTGATACCAACTGCGATCCGGACGAGATCGATTATGTTATCCCGGGTAATGACGACGCGATCCGCGCTGTTAAATTGCTGACAGGTAAAATGGCTGACGCTGTAATCGAAGCTAACCAAGGCGAAGAAACTTCCGCTTAATAGATTCGAACATAACGAATGAAATTAAATGAAAAGGGTGGTTGGTAGGTGGATAACCTCTCACTGCCCTTTTTTTAGAGTGTACGTACAATTACTTATTTTTTGGAGGGAATTAATAATGGCAGTTAATGCGAGTGCAGTAAAAGAACTCCGTGAAAAAACGGGCGCAGGTATGCTCGATTGCAAAAAAGCATTGGAAGAAGCAAACGGTGACATCACGAAAGCAGCTGAACTGCTGCGTGAAAAAGGTCTGTCAGCAGCAGCTAGCAAAGCTGGCCGTGCAGCAACTGAAGGCGTTGTAGAATCTTACATCCACGCAGGTGGACGTATCGGTGTATTGGTAGAAGTGAACTGCGAAACTGACTTCGTAGGTAAAACAGACCAATTCAAAGATTTCGTTAAGGACATCGCTATGCAAATCGCAGCAGCGAGCCCGAAATTTGTTACTCGTGAAGAAGTTCCTACAGAAGAGCTGGAAAAAGAGAAAGAAATCTTGAAAGCTCAAGCTTTGAACGAAGGCAAACCAGAAAAAATCGTTGAGAAAATGGTTGAAGGCCGTATCGGTAAATATTACGAAGAATTCTGCCTGTTGGAGCAAACCTTTGTTAAAGATCCTGACAAAACAATCTCCCAACTGTTGAACGAAAAAATCAGCCAAATCGGTGAAAATATCTCCATCCGTCGTTTCGTTCGTTATGAACTGGGTGAAGGTCTTGAGAAAAAAGTAGACAACTTCGTAGAAGAAGTTATGTCCCAAGTAAACAAATAAGACGGTTTTCAAACCGGCAAGCAGGAATGATTTTCGAAGATATAAGAATGATGAAACTTCGAAGCGCTACTCCCTTATATCCCAGGAAAACATTGCCTTACCGGATGAACGTTTTTCCTAAAAGAGCGGAACACACCTGTGTTCCTTTCTTTTTAAGCAGGAGGCCATGCGCGAGAAGTTTTGTTGGTTGAACGCCGAAGGTGTTCAATTCAAAGTGGAGGGTGAACAATTGGAACAGCCAGTATTTAAACGTGTTGTCTTGAAAGTCAGCGGAGAGTCTCTTTCCGGTCAAAACGGCTACGGTATTGATGCAGAGACGATCTCGTCGATTGCCCAGCAGGTAAAAGAAGTGGTTGAACTTGGTGTACAGGTTGCTATCGTATGTGGCGGGGGAAACATTTGGCGCGGAATTGCTGGTAGCGAAAACGGCATCGATAGAGCAACTGCGGATTATATGGGCATGCTGGCGACGGTAATGAACTCGCTCGCACTGCAAGATGCACTGGAACAGATCGAAGTGCCTACACGCGTACAGACATCAATTGCCATGCAACAAATCGCAGAGCCTTATATTCGTCGTAGAGCTATTCGTCATCTGGAGAAAGGCCGGGTCGTTATTTTTGCAGCAGGTACAGGTAACCCGTTCTTCTCCACCGATACAACAGCAGCACTGCGCGCAGCAGAGATCGAAGCAGAAGTCATTTTGATGGCCAAAAATAAAGTCGATGGTGTATACTCAGCAGATCCGTTTAAAGACAGCACCGCTGTCAAGTTTGATCAGTTGACTTACATGGATATACTTAACAAAGATCTTGGTGTAATGGACTCAACGGCGTCCTCGCTTTGTAAGGACAACAACATTCCGTTGATCGTATTTGCCATTACGGAACAAGGTAACATCAAACGTGTTGTTCTTGGTGAACGCATCGGGACAATCGTTAAAGGGAGTGTAGATTAATGCCACAAGCGGTTAAAAAACATGCCGAAGAACGTATGGATAAAGCAATTCAAGCGTTACGACGTGATCTTGCCACTTTGCGTGCAGGTCGTGCAACTCCGGCTCTTCTCGACCGGATTCAAGTGGAGTATTACGGTGCAATGACTCCGCTCAACCAATTGGCTAATATCAGTACACCGGATTCCCGGACATTGATGATCCAGCCGTGGGATAAATCCTCCATGGGGGACATTGAGCGTGCAATTATGAAATCCGATCTTGGCCTAACGCCAGCGAACGACGGAACTATGATTCGTCTGTCCATTCCAGCACTTACGGAAGAACGCAGACAAGAACTTGTGAAGTTGACGAAAAAGTTCGGTGAAGAAGGTAAAGTAGCGATTCGTAATATTCGCCGTGATGCGAATGATGATATCAAAAAAATGGAGAAGTCAGACATTTCCGAGGATGAGTCCCGGAGACATCAGGATGATATCCAAAAATCGACTGACAAGTATATTGCTGAAGTCGACAAGGTACTCGCTGCCAAAGAAAAAGAAATTATGGAAGTGTAAGACAAGCGCAGCCCCTCCAATACGGTGGGGTTTTGTCTCTTTTTCAAGCTTCAGGTGAAGAAACTTCAGGGATTTTGGAGGAACAGGAATGATCAAACGGGTTCGGTCGTGGTGGAATGGGGCTGACAAGCAGGAAACGCTGACTATATCCGAGGATAATATCCCGCAGCACGTCGCCATCATCATGGACGGCAATGGACGATGGGCCAAACGTTTGGGCCTCCCACGAATAGCTGGTCACCAGAATGGGATGAAGGCGGTCAAACGTGCGACCATCGCGGCGGATGAACTGGGCATCAAATATCTGACGATGTACGCTTTTTCAACAGAAAACTGGACACGTCCAAAAGAAGAAGTGGATTTTCTGATGCGACTTCCGCAAGAATTTCTGGCGATAGAGCTGGATGAACTTATAGAAAAAAATGTACGTATTCGCATGATGGGGCAAGAAGAGCATTTGCCTTCTCATACCATTAATGCCTTGCGTGAAGCAATCCGTCTAACGGAACATAACACAGGGCTTGTTTTGAATTTTGCAATGAATTATGGAAGTCGCCACGAAATGACAGACTGTGTCAAACAGATCGCTCTGCAGGTAAAGTCGGGGAACTTATCGGCAGAGGACATTACACCTGAGCTCATTGACAGACATATGTTGACTGCCAATATGCCTGATCCGGATTTGCTGATTCGGACGAGTGGAGAGTTAAGGCTGAGTAATTTCATGCTTTGGCAGCTTGCATACAGCGAATTATGGTTTACGGATATATACTGGCCCGAATTTGGCAAAAAGCATCTGCTTGAAGCAGTAGCCGAATATCAGCGCAGAACAAGGCGTTACGGCGGTTTGAAATAGATGGAGGATGAAGCCGTTGAAACAGCGATTAACGACAGGAATCATAGCAGGTGTGTTGTTTTTGGGTTTTTGCATGCTGGGCGGACCCTGGTACCACGGCCTGGTATTGCTTATGGCTCTCATCGGTTATTATGAATTTGTAAAAATGACCGGGGTACAGCCTTTTTCGGGTGTAGCCCTGATCGGATATGCTGGCATTTTTGCGATTGTGTTTCCTTGGGAAATGGTATGGGAAGCAAGGCCTTTAACGATGTTCCAGATCGGCTGGCTTGTGATGCTTTTATTGATGACGGCCTCTGTAGTCACTAAAAATAAAATTCCTGTAAATACAGTAGCTATGCTGTTTCTGGGAGTATTGTATATAGGAATCGGTTTTTATTACATTGCAGAATCCAGACATTTGCATCACGGATTGTTCTGGACGTTTCTGTTATTGGGTTCCATATGGGCAAGCGATGCGGGTGCCTACTTTGTAGGGAAACTTATCGGGAAAAACAAGTTGTGGCCCTCAATCAGTCCGAACAAAACAGTGGAGGGTGCAATAGGTGGCATTGTCATCGCGATTGTGACTTCTGTTGTTTTTGCATGGGTGTCAGACGGCTTGTTGACTTGGCAAAGGGCAATATGGATTGGTCTAGCATGCGCCGTGGTGGGACAGATGGGAGATCTGATTCAATCTGCTTACAAGCGTGTGTACAACATCAAGGATTCCGGTAACCTGCTCCCGGGGCATGGTGGCATTCTGGATCGGTGCGACAGCTGGATCGTTGTTTTTCCATTCGTACATATACTAATGCTTCTGCCCTATTAAAGATAATTGCAAGCCAATGTCGAGTGATTTGTCACAGGCATTCGGATAAATAAAGATGAGGTGCAGCATGAAAAAAATTTCGATTCTCGGGTCAACCGGTTCCATTGGAACCCAGACACTGGATGTAGTCGATATGCATCCTGAACGCTTCCAAGTAGAAGGATTGGCTGCTGGTAGCAATATAGATCTGCTGATTGAGCAAGCGAAGCTCTACAAGCCCAAAAAGGTGTCCGTTGGCTCGAAAGAGTTGGCAGAGACGGTAGCTCCGCACTTGCCTGCTGGAACGCAACTTTTTTATGGCAAAGAAGGACTGGTGGAAGTTGCTGCTGGAACGGATGCAGATACAGTTGTTACTGCTGTAATGGGGAGTATCGGGCTTGAATCGACCTTGGCTGCAATTGATGCGGGCAAACAGATCGGGTTGGCTAACAAGGAAACGCTGATTACAGCGGGACATATTGTAACGGCGAGAGCCAATGCAAAAGGAGTTCCCATTTTACCGGTAGATAGTGAGCACTCGGCTATTTTTCAATGTTTAAATGGAGAACCGCGTGAACGCTTGATGGGCATTACGCTTACAGCCTCTGGTGGATCATTTCGTGATCTGACTCGCGAGCAGTTAAAGGAAGTTACGGTGGAAGACGCACTCAAACATCCCAACTGGTCCATGGGCTCCAAAATCACGATTGATTCAGCAACGATGGTGAACAAAGGTCTCGAAGTCATTGAAGCGCACTGGCTGTTCGGTCTTTCTTATGATCAGATTAATGTACTGCTTCATCCGGAAAGTATTATTCATTCCTACGTGGAGTTCAAGGATACGAGTATTATTGCGCAGCTTGGCAATCCGGACATGCGTGTTCCCATCCAGTATGCATTGACCTATCCAGACCGCTTGCCATCTCCTGCCCAGCGTCTGTCTTTGGCACAAGCAGGCAAATTACATTTCAGTGAAATGGATATGGAGCGGTTCCCTTGTTTAAGAATGGCATACGAGTGTGGTAAAATGGGTGGGACCGCGACAACAGCTTTTAATGCAGCCAACGAGGTTGCCGTAGCCCGTTTCTTGCGTAAAGAGATTTCATTCCTTAAAATAGAGGATATTATTGCTTCTGTGCTGGAAGTACACCGCAATGTAGACGAGCCTGATTTGGCTGAAATTGCAAGATGTGATCAGGAAAGTCGTCAACTTGCGTCTCGTCTGTAATCTCTTTTTTCGAAACAAAATGGAAGAAGTGATTCTCTTGTGCGGCATCAGAGAATAATGATAATCTAAAGGGACAGACTGCGGTTCGTGCCGTGAAGGAGGATGGATAGGGATTGGAAACCATACAAGTGGTATTTCTAACGGTGCTCATGTTCTTTGTCATCGTGACGGTTCATGAATGGGGGCATTATTATTTTGCCAAGCGCGCCGGTATTCTTGTACGGGAATTTGCGATCGGTTTTGGTCCCAAATTATTCTCATATAAAAGAAACGAGACCCAGTTCACACTGCGCTTGCTGCCATTTGGCGGATATGCACGTATGGCAGGGGAAGATCCGGAGCTGGTAGAGATTCAGGAAGGTCAGACTATTGCCGTAAGATCGGCTGATGACCAAGTGAAAATGATCTACCTTGATCAGTTGGATAACCGTAAAAATGTAATTCGTGGTGAAGTGATCTCCATCGATATGGAGAATGCATTAAAACTGCAACTTGATGTGGATGGCGAAGTTCAGCAGTATCGGATACATCCGCAAGCCATGCTGGTAAGTCGTGGCAAGCAAACCCAGATCGCACCGAAAGATCGCCAATTTGGCAGTAAAACGGTGGGTCAACGGGCAATGGCCATTTTTGCTGGACCACTCATGAATTTTATCTTGGCATTTGTATTGTTTGCGGTCTATACCCAAATGGCTGGAGTTCCGGTTGAAAATCCGAAAAATCTGGAAATTGGTGAAGTGCTCGAAGGTGGAGCTGCCTACCAGGCGAACCTGCAAAAGGGAGATATCATTGAAACCATTAATGGTACTGCTATTGGTACAGATTCGCAAAAAATGGTGAAGATGATTGCCGATTCCAAAGACAAGCCAATGGAATGGACATTGCGTCGGGGGAATGAAACGTTTAATATAACGATCACCCCTCGTGCTGTAGAAGGTCAAGAGGGTGGTAAGGTCGGAATTGTACCTACATTGCCAACCCGGTCTGTTGGATTTGTGGAAACCTTTAAGGTTTCGGGAATTGCGATGGTCGATACCACCAAAGTGATCTTTGAAGGCTTTAAACATCTGATTAATCAGTTCAACATGGATGACATAGGTGGCCCGGTTCGTACATTTGAGGTCACAGGCCAAATCGCGAAGCAGGGGATTGAACAGTTGACAAGATGGGCAGCAATCTTGAGCCTGTATCTTGGTATTTTCAACCTGTTACCGATTCCGGCGCTGGATGGTAGCCGTCTTGTATTCCTTGGTATTGAAGGACTGCGGGGCAGACCGGTTGATCCGAACCGGGAAGGCATGGTCCATTTTGTCGGATTCGCCATGCTGTTTGTACTGATGCTGGCTGTAACATACAATGATATACTACGTTTGATTAACGGATAATTATGGTTTGACTACGCTCTGATAGTTCAGAGATAGTCGTTATGGGAGGACGCTGGAGTCTTATGTCAAAGGAAAATGATAAACAGTTCGTGACTGAAATTACACCTCAGGGTGAAGATTTCTCACGCTGGTACATTGATGTTATTAAAAAAGCTGATCTCATGGACTATTCACCCGTGCGCGGATGTATTGTTTTCAAACCAGACGGCTTCGAAATTTGGGAGCATATCAAAGATGAGATGGACCGCCGTTTCCGTGAAACGGGTCATCGTAATGCCTACTTCCCAATGTTCATTCCCGAGAGCTTTTTTCAAAAAGAAAAAGAGCATGTGGAAGGATTCAATCCTGAATTGCCTTGGGTAACAGAAGCGGGCGGTGAGAAGCTGGAAGAGCGTCTGGCGATTCGTCCAACTTCGGAAACCATCATTGGTCACATGTACTCCAAGTGGATTCAGTCCTATCGTGACTTGCCGGTGCTTATCAACCAGTGGGCTAACGTGGTACGCTGGGAGAAGAGAACCTTGCCATTCCTTCGTACGAGTGAGTTCCTGTGGCAAGAGGGGCATACGGCGCATGAGACAGAGGAAGAAGCACGTGAAGAGACGATGAAAATGCTGGAAATCTACCGCGAAGTGGTGGAAGAATATCTGGCGATTCCCGTCATTACAGGTCAGAAAACAAAATCAGAGAAATTTGCGGGTGCTGTAGATACTTTCTCCATCGAAGCGATGATGAAGGACGGACGTGCAGTTCAGGCCGGAACTTCTCATTATATGGGTACGAATTTTGCAAAAGCATTTGAGATCCAGTATCTTAGCCGCAACAACGTGTTGGAACTGGCTCACACCACTTCATGGGGAACAAGCACGCGTCTGATCGGTGCGTTAATCATGGTTCACGGAGATGACCGTGGTCTTGTGCTTCCTCCTAAAGTTGCACCAACACAAGTGGTTATGATTCCGATTGGCCCGCCAAAAACACGTGATGCTGTTGTAGGCCGTGCGGATGAATTGTTCGGTGAACTGAAACAAGCAGGAATTCGTGTGAAAATGGATGATCGCAGTGATGTTCGCCCAGGCTGGAAATTCAACGAATACGAGATGCGAGGTGTTCCGATCCGTCTCGAAATCGGTCCGCGTGATATGGAAAACGGTGTATGTGTACTCGTTTCCCGGATCACAGGAGAGAAGAAAGTCATAGAACAAGCCAATCTGGTGGAAGAAATCCAGGCGATGCTCACTCAAGTGCAGGCGGATATGCTGCAACGGGCTCGCACCTTTATGTCGGACAACTTCTATTCGGTGGATACACTGGATGAGATGAAAGAACTGATGGAAAATAAACGCGGGTTCACACTGGCTGGATGGTGCGGTTCAGAAACTTGCGAAGATAAAGTAAGAGAAGTAACAGGTGCAACAAGCCGGAACATTCCGTTCCAGCCTGCGGAAGAAAAGCATACGTGCCTGGCTTGTGGTGAACAGGCGAAACACACGGTAGTGTTTGCAAGAGCGTACTAAGTCAGGAAGACTTGACTAACAGCACTTATTCACCGTAAGACGTAAGGAATGGAGAGCTTCTGTCGGATAAAATGAGTCGGTGCGGGTTCGGATCGGGGACATTTTTGAATGCAGAGGCTTTTTCTTTTTTAAGGGGGTACAAGGAGGAACACGATGAGTGGATTCGAGGAGAAGAGAAAACGGTTTGAGTTGTTGATGAAACAGACGGAGCTTCCGGCTGGCCTAGTCGAGCCCTACTTTTTGGATGGATGGATTGAACGGGTGGAGACAAGTCGCAGCAACCGTGACTGGACGATTGTAATTGCAAAGGATACCTTGGTTCCTGCTCCCATCTATCGCACATTTTGCCTGCACATCCAGGAGAAGATGAATCATATTTCCAAGATTACGTTTGGTTTTAAATATAGTGAGCAGGTCGAGATTAGTGATATTGTCAGCGAGTATTGGAACTTGTTCCTTGAATGGGTTACCCGGGAGATCCCGTCCGTTAACGGTTGGATGAACCGTACGAAGTTTGAATGTGAGGCGGATCTGCTTCAATTGACCATGAGTGATACCATGTCGCTGGAGCTTGCGAAGAAGAAGCAGATCGATCTGGCTATAACCGCCTTTTATGATAAGTATTTTCAACTGCCCTTGCGCGTCAAAATGCTGGTTGGTGAGGTTGGAAGTAACAAAGAGGCGATGGAGCAATTCCAGCTCAAGAAGCGGGAAGAAGAGCTTCAAGTCATCGAACAGATGATGAGTGAAGTAGACTCGGAAATGCCTGAAGAGGAAGAACAGGGCGATGTTCGCTTACAGATGGGATATGAGATCAAGGAACCACCTGTACCCATGCAGGAAATTCAGGATGAAGAGAAAAAAGTTACATTACAGGGTACGGTATTTGGTCTGGATCGCAAGGAATTGCGGAACGGGAATACCTTGTTTACTTTCTATCTGACGGATTTCACGGATTCCATGCAAATGAAGATGTTTGCCAAAACGAAAGAGGATGTCAAAATCCTAAGCCTGTTGGCCAACGGTAAATGGGTGAAAGTTCGTGGCCGTGTAGAGTATGATCGGTTCATGCAAATCCCGGAACTCGCCATGATTCCGTCGGATTTGGTGGAAGTAAAAGCACCACCATCCCGCAAGGATAATGCAGCTGAGAAACGGGTTGAGTTCCATCTGCACTCCACCATGAGCACTATGGATGCCGTAACTTCGATCGACAAATATGTAAAGACTGCAGCAGAATGGGGACACAAAGCTATCGCGGTAAGTGATCATGGCGGTGTGCAGGTGTATCCAGAGGCGTCCAAAGCGGCCAAGAAAAACGGAATTAAAATGATCTACGGCCTTGAGGCCAATGTGGTGAACGATTCGGTTGCTGTTGTTATGGCACCGCAGCCGTTGGAACTTAAGTCGGCGACATACATCGTCTTTGATATCGAGACCACAGGTCTGTCTGTGACCCAGAACAAGATTATCGAGATTGCGGCAGTGAAGATGGAAGACGGTAAAGAGGTAGACCGTTTTGCTACGTTTGTGAATCCGCATGAGCGCATTCCATATAACATTCAGCAGTTGACTAACATTAATGATGAGATGGTGAAGGATGCACCTGAGCTGGAACCGGTTATCCGTGATTTTGTACAGTTTGCCGGAGATGGCGTATTGGTTGCGCATAATGCGCGATTCGATATGGGATTTATTCAGGCGTCGCTAAAACAGCTTGGTATGCCTGAGCTTCCAAATCCTGTCCTTGATACGTTGGAACTGGCGCGGTTGTTATATCCAAAAATGAAGAACCACCGTCTGAATACGCTGGCGGATAAATATAAAGTAGCACTGGAAAGTCATCACCGGGCGATTGACGATACGATCGCGCTCGCAGGCATACTGAATGGATTGGTTAATGATGCTGCCCAGCTGAAAGGTTTGACCATGCTGGATCGGCTGAACGATTACGTCGGCGTTGATCTCTCGAATACGCGTCCGTTCCATTGCGGAATCTATGCTTTGAACGATGTCGGCAAAAAGAATCTCTATAAACTGGTATCACTTTCTCATACGGAGCATTTCAAACGAGTGCCTTGTATTCCAAAATCGAAGCTGATCAATTTGCGAGAAGGTCTCATTATTTTATCCGGTTGTGAAAAAGGTGAATTTTTCGAGGCTGTGCTCAACAAATCACTTGAAGAGGCGGAAGAGATAGCTCATTTCTATGACATTCTGGAGATCCAGCCTCTGACGATGTATATGCATTTGGTGGACAAAGGGCTGGTGGCTACACCTGAAGAGTTGAAGCTCGCTGTTCGTAAAGTCGTCGACATTGGTGAAAAATTGGGGAAACCGGTCATAGCCACAGGGAACGTGCATTATCTGGAGCCGCGCGACAAGCTATATCGGGATATCACCATTCACGGAATTACAGGATTCAGCCCGCTTAAAGATCAACGCAAACCGGATGCTCACCTAAGAACGACGGATGAAATGCTGGAAGAGTTCCAGTACCTGGGCCAAGAGAAAGCCTACGAAGTTGTCGTTACGAATACGGTGGAATTGGCTGATCGATTTGAAGAAATTAAACTGTTCCCGGACAAGCTGTTTACCCCGATTCTGGAAGGCGCGGACGATGAAATCCGTAATACCTGCTATAATACCGCCAAGTCGATTTATGGTGAAGAACTGCCGGAAGTCATTGTGGCACGACTCGAGAAAGAATTGAAGCCAATTATCAAATACGGTTTTTCTGCCAACTATCTGATCTCGGAACGTTTGGTTAAAAAATCGAATCAGGATGGCTATCTTGTCGGCTCCCGGGGTTCAGTAGGTTCGTCTGTAGTTGCTACTTTCCTGGGTATTTCCGAAGTTAACCCGTTGCCAGCACACTATATTTGTGTGAATCCGGAGTGCAAGCACAGTGAATGGTTCCTGGACGGCAGTGTGCCGAGTGGATTTGACCTTCCTGAGAAAGAATGTCCTGATTGTGGAGGCCGATTAAAAGGCGAAGGACAAGATATTCCGTTTGAGACCTTCCTTGGTTTTAAAGGGGACAAGGTTCCCGATATTGACTTGAATTTCTCGGGTGATTATCAGCCGCATGCCCATAACTACACGAAGGTGCTTTTCAGTGAAAAGAGTGTATTCCGTGCGGGGACGATTGGTACGGTCGCTGAGAAAACGGCGTTTGGTTTTGCCAAGAAATATGAGGAAGAACATCATAAGAAATGGCGCGGGGCTGAGCTGAACCGTCTGGCTTCGGGTTGTACCGGGGTTAAACGTAGTACAGGACAGCATCCCGGTGGTATTGTCGTTGTGCCGGATTATATTGAAGTGGAAGATGTAACACCTGTACAGTTCCCGGCTGATGACGTAAACGCGGAGTGGAAGACAACACATTTTGACTATCACGCCTTCGAAGAGAACTTGCTGAAACTCGATATTTTGGGTCACGATGATCCAACCATGATGCGGATGCTTCAGGATTTGACGGGTGTCGATCCAACCACCATTCCGATGAATGATCCTAAAGTCATGAGTATGTTCAACTCGACGGAGGCGCTGGGGGTTACGCCAGAGCAGATTCGTTCGCCAGTTGCCACTTTTGGTGTACCGGAGATGGGGACGAAATTCGTACGTCAGATGCTAGTTGAATCCCAGCCTTCATCTTTTGCCGATCTACTCCAGATCTCCGGTTTGTCTCACGGTACGGGGGTATGGCTCGGTAATGCACAAGATTTAATCAAAAATGGAACATGTAACATCAAAACGGTGATTGGTTGCCGGGATGATATCATGTTGTTCCTGATTTATAAGGCCGGTATGGACGCCAGTCTTGCCTTTAAAATTACGGAGAGTGTGCGTAAGGGTCGTGGTTTGCCGCAAGAATGGATTGATGAGATGAAAAATTGCAAGGTGCCGCAATGGTACATTGATTCCTGTCTGAAAATCCAGTACATGTTTCCGAAGGCCCACGCGGCCGCTTATGTTATCTCGGCAGTACGCACAGCGTACTTTAAGCTGTACCACCCGATTGAATATTATGCGACATATTTCACAGTCCGTGCGGATGAGTTCGACATTGAACTGGTATGTCAGGGATATGAGCCCATCTATCGGAAGATCGTAGAGATTGAGCAATTAGGTTTCCAGGCACCACCAAAAGAAAAAAATATGCTGCCTGTTCTTGAGATGGCTCTGGAAATGGCAGCACGCGGCTTCTCGCTCAAGCCGATTGATCTGTATCGTTCGGAAGCGACCAAGTTTATTGTTGATGGAAATTCACTGATTCCTCCTTTTTCAGCATTGGGAGGAATCGGAGATAATGCTGCACGTAATATCGCAGCGGCAAGGGAGCATGGCGAATTCCTGTCGATCGAAGATTTCCAACAGAAGTCCAAAGCGAGTAAAACGATTGTGGAGCTGTTAACAGGCATGGGATGCTTCCGTGGTTTGCCGGAAAGCAATCAATTATCACTGTTCTAAAATGGCAATTGGAGCATCCAGTCAAGGTTTGTCATCTGAATACGTAAATTTTTCTTCATTAGTGGTTAAAATAGCAGAGTGATCGCTTACTTGTCACTATTACCAGACTATGTTATAATTTTTGAAGTGAACGAGATAGTACGAATTTCTAAAGAGTGGGGAAACCCACTCTTTAGTCTTTGGTATACAAGAATCTTGGGTAATGAAGAATTTGCCAGTCATTTTTGCTGGTGTAACCTAAGTTGGAGGTTATCGGTTTTGAGCACAACGAACATTAAATCTACCGTGGAAGAAATGATCCAACCCTACTTGAATGAACAAGGCTTCGAGCTGGTTGACATCGAATACGTCAAAGAAGGCAGCAACTGGTTTTTACGGGTGTATGTCGACAAAGAGGGTGGCATCGACATCGATGATTGCGTCTTGATCAGCGAAAAGCTGAGTGCCAAGCTGGATGAGAACGATCCGATTCCGACCATCTATTTCCTTGAAGTGTCTTCTCCCGGTGCAGAGCGTCCACTGAAAAAACCGGAGGATGTTGCCAAATCCGTAGGCAAAAACGTATTTGTTACAACCTACGAGCCGGTAAATGGAATAAAGGAATTTGAAGGCAAGCTGCTTTCTTTTGATGACGGGGAACTTGTGATCGAAGCAGGCAAGAAACAGCATGCCATTCTTTATGACAAGGTAGCGAGTGCGCGCCTGGCCATACTGTTTTAAGTGCCTTGTTCACTTTATTAATGAAAAAGACACATCTCACGATAACGGCAAGGTGCTCATGAGTTCAGAGCCTTTCGCCGTTTTACGTATGAGATGCCATGTTTGAAAGGGGGATCAACATTCATGAGTATGGATTTTATTGAAGCAATGAATGAATTGGAGCGGGAAAAAGGGATCAGCAAGGATGTGCTGTTTGAAGCGATCGAGGCGGCATTAATCTCCAGCTACAAGCGTAATTTCAACACCGCCCAGAATGTGCGTGTTGATATGAACCGTAATACGGGAGTGATTCGTGTATATGCCCGTAAATTGATCGTGGAAGAAGTCCTGGATTCACGTACCGAAATTTCATTGCCTGCTGCACGGGAAATCAACCCACACTTCCAGCTGGAAGATATTGCGGAGATTGAAGTTACGCCGCGTGATTTCGGACGTATCGCAGCACAAACTGCCAAACAGGTAGTTACCCAGCGGATTCGTGAAGCCGAACGCGGCCTGATCTACAACGCTTTCGTAGATAAGGAAGAAGACATCGTTACGGGAGTGGTGCAGCGTCAGGATTTGCGCAATATCTACATCGATCTGGGCAAAATCGAAGCGGCTTTGCCGCTGACCGAATTGATGCCGAACGAGAAGTTTGTTCATGGTGACCGCATTAAGGCGTACATCACCAAGGTCGAGAATACGACCAAAGGGCCGCAAATCATTTTGTCCCGTACTCATCCGGGCTTGTTGAAACGTCTCTTTGAACTGGAAGTACCAGAGATTTTTGACGGTGTAGTTGAGATTCGCTCCGTCGCACGTGAAGCGGGTTTCCGCTCCAAGATTGCCGTTCATTCCCGCAATGAGGAAGTCGATCCGGTTGGATCGTGTGTAGGTCCGAAGGGCATGCGCGTGCAGACCATTGTGGGTGAGCTGCGCGGTGAAAAAATTGACATCGTTCGTTTTTCCGACCAGGTAGACGAATATGTGGCTAATGCACTTAGTCCTTCCAAAGTGTTGGAAGTTCAAGTATTCGAGGAAGAAAAGATGGCTCGGGTTATTGTTCCCGACTATCAGCTGTCCCTCGCCATTGGGATCAAAGGCCAAAATGCCCGATTGGCAGCCAAATTGACCGGCTGGAAAATCGACATTAAGAGCGAGAGCCAGGCGGAACAGGAATTCGGCAGAGAGAAAGATTCTTCTTCGGAAATGCATCAAGATTCCGTCTCCGTCGACTAAAGTAAAGCACGGGGGGCGCTAACGTATGAAAACAAAAAAAGTGCCGTTACGCAAATGTGTGGCGTGTCAGGAAATGATGCCCAAAAAGCAGCTGATCCGTATCGTTAAAACGCCAGAAGATGAAGTGCTGATCGATTTGTCTGGCAAAAAATCCGGACGTGGCGCTTATTTATGCGGCAAAGAGTCCTGTTTTAAACTTTCACTCAAAAACCGGTCCCTGGATCGAGCGCTAAAGGGCAAGGTTTCACCGGAAATTTACGAGCAATTGGCAGCTGATTTCGTCGTAGTAGAGGATGAATTCATAGCCGCACAGGAGGGAGAACATGATGAATGATAAAACGCTGTCTTATCTGGGACTCTCCATGCGTGCAGGCAAACTTGTAACAGGTGAAGAAATTGTGCTTAAAGCGATCCGTTCTTCCGAAGCTAAAATGGTTATTGTTGCGGGTGACGCCTCGGCCAATACACAAAAGAAATTTCGCGACAAATGCGGGACATATAAAGTTCCACTGGTGATCGGATTTGACCGGGATAGTCTAGGTTCAAGTATCGGTAAAGAAACGCGGGTTGTTCTTGCAGTAACGGATCGAGGGTTTGCAAAAATGATCTCCAAGCAAGTCGGTATAATGTCGGAGGTGGAGTATATTGAGTAAACAGGAAAACAAGGATAAATTGCGGGTTTATGAATATGCGAAGTCCCTTAATATGAGTAGTAAAGAAATTATAACCATTCTTAAAAAGCTGGATATTCCCGTAAACAATCATATGAGTGTCATGGAGAATGGTTCAGTCGGTAAGGTGGAACAATTTTTTAAAGATATAAAATCTACTGCCGCTTCCAAACAAAGCAACGAAGCAAAATCCGTTGCTACTTCGTCAGTGCGCAGTGACAAAACAGTGGACAGCAACAAACCGGCCGGCGGAGTGAACACGCCGAAAAGCAACAACACATCCGGTAGTCCCGTACAAACAAAAATACAACAGGAAAAGCAGGTAGGTATGAACAATAGACCAAATTCCAACAATAACAACGGCTCCCAAAGACCTAGCGGCCAAGACAGCCGCAACAGAACAAACTCTTCCCAAGGCTCAAGCCAAGGAGGACAATCCAGTAATCGTCCAAGACCAGCTCAAGGTGGACAAAGCAGTACAGCATCTCGTCCGCAAAGTACGGGTCAGCGTCCAGCGAACAGCGGTGGCGGACAAACAAGAAGCGCAGGCCCGAACAGCGGTGGAAATACTGGCACTGGCGGCAACCGTACTGGTGGCCAAGGACAGAGCTCGGGACAAGGCCAACGCAGAGGCGGCCAAGGTAATTCCGGCAATAACAACAACAGTGGCAACCGTTCGAACAGCGGTGGCGGTGGACGTCGTTATGACGACAACCGTGGCGGCAACTTCCGCGGTAATCGTGGTGGTAAGAACAATCGCAACAGAAATCAACAACAGTACCAACAACGTGAGAAAATTGATAACACACCTAAGAAAATCATCGTACGTGGTGACATGACGGTTGGTGAAACAGCGAAGCTGCTTCATAAAGATGCTTCCGAAGTAATCAAAAAACTCATCGCAATGGGTGTTATGGCAACGATTAACCAAGAGCTTGATATCGAAACCATTCTGCTGCTTGCTGGAGAATTCGGTGTTGAGGTCGAAGTGAAAATTGTCCTTGAAGATGACCGCTTCGAAACACTGGAAGAGAATGATGATCCTGCTGACTTGCAAGCTCGTCCACCGGTAGTTACGATCATGGGTCACGTTGACCATGGTAAAACAACATTGCTTGATGCGATTCGTTCAACGAATGTAACGGGCGGAGAAGCAGGCGGTATTACACAGCATATCGGTGCTTATCAAGTTGAAATTAACAATAAAAAGATCACGTTCCTGGACACACCGGGTCACGAAGCATTTACCGCTATGCGTGCACGTGGAGCACAGGTTACGGATATTACAATTATTGTTGTAGCGGCAGATGACGGTGTTATGCCACAAACCGTTGAGGCGATTAACCATGCCAAAGCAGCGGGGCTGCCAATTATCGTAGCTGTCAACAAAATCGACAAGCCGGGTGCAGATCCGGATAAAGTAAAACAGGAATTGACAAACTATGAACTCGTTCCCGAAGAGTGGGGTGGAGATACCATTTTTGTTAACGTTTCGGCGAAGCAAAGAATGGGTCTGGAAGGTCTGCTTGAAATGATTCTGCTCGTTGCAGAAGTGAACGAGTACAAAGCGAACCCGGACAAACGTGCCCGTGGTACAGTGATCGAAGCCGAGCTGGATAAAGGACGTGGCCCAGTTGCCCGTATTCTCGTACAGCACGGTACACTGAAAGTCGGAGATGCTTTTGTTGCAGGTAACTGCTTCGGTCGCGTACGTGCGATGGTGAACGACAAAGGTCGCCGTTTAAAAGAAGCTGGACCTTCAACACCTGTGGAAATTACGGGTCTGACTGAGGTTCCAGGGGCGGGAGATCCGTTTATGGTGTTTGAAGATGAGCGTAAAGCGCGTTCCATCGCAGACAAACGTGCCATCACACAACGTGAATCCGATCTGGGTACAAACACACGTGTGACACTGGATGATCTGTTCCAACACATCAAAGACGGTGAAATCAAAGACCTGAACGTAATCATCAAAGGTGATGTACAAGGTTCGGTTGAAGCATTGAAAGGTTCCCTTGCGAAGATTGAAGTTGAAGGTGTACGCGTGAAAATCATTCATAGCGGCGCTGGTGCAATTACCGAGTCCGACATCATTTTGGCTGCCGCATCCAATGCCATCGTGATTGGCTTCAACGTTCGTCCTGATAATCAGGCGAAAGCGACTGCAGATCAAGAGCAAGTAGACATTCGTCTTCATCGCGTTATCTACAGTGTTATCGAAGAAATTGAACAAGCAATGAAAGGCATGCTTGATCCGATTTACAAAGAAAAAGTAATCGGTCATGCTGAAGTTCGGAGCACGTTCTCCATCAGTAAAGTCGGTACCATTGCTGGATGTATGGTTACTTCGGGTAAAATTACGCGTTCCGCAGAAGCGCGCCTGATTCGTGATGGCATCGTCCTTTACGAAGGCAAGCTGGATTCCCTGAAACGCTACAAAGATGATGCCAAAGAAGTAGCCCAAGGCTACGAGTGTGGTATCACGCTGGATAAATACAATGATCTCAAAGAGGGCGACGTTATTGAAGCCTTCATTATGGAGACCGTACAACGATAAGCAAGGAAGCATGAGGTGAACAACAATGGCTAAGGTTCGTACAGGTAGAGTGAGTGAGCAGATCAAGAAAGAACTAAGTCTGCTCATCCAATCTGAACTGAAAGATCCTCGTATCGGTTTTATTACCGTAACGGGAGTCGAAGTAACAGGCGACTTGTCGCAAGCCAAGGTTTATCTGAGTGTCTTCGGTGAACAGGAACAAAAGGATAACTCGCTAAAAGCGTTGGCAAAAGCAAATGGATTTTTGCGTACCGAACTGGGCAAGCGTATCCGTTTTCGTCATGTTCCCGAGTTGATATTCAAGATCGATGAATCCATCGCTTATGGCAGTCGGATTGAGAAGCTGCTTGGCGATATCGGTACCGACAAGAACGAATCCGAGTAACAGAATAAAGGAGACGGCAATGCACACTTATGAACAGGCGCTTCAGGACGGAAAGCAATTTCTGCTGGAGCATGATGATTACCTGGTCGTGTCGCATGTACAGCCGGACGGTGACGCAGTCAGCTCGACGGTAACGGTGGGCTGGCTGCTGTCATGTCTGGGCAAGACATTCACGATGATTAATGAAGGTGAAATTCCACAACGCATGCATTTTTTGTGGGAAGCTGGCAAGATCGTGAACATGACCGAACAACCACCGGAGCGGAAATATAAAGCGATAATCTGTGTGGATTGTGCAGACTTTTCCAGAGTAGGTCTGACTCGTCGTTATTTCGAAGAAGATGCTGTCATTTTAAATATTGATCATCATCCGACTAATGACGCGTATGGCACAGTAAACATCATTAAGCCAGACGCTGCAGCAACGGCCGAAATTCTGTTTGATTTCCTCAACCTTTTCCCAGTGAAATGGAACAAGGATGTGGCTACAGCAGTCTATACGGGATTGTTAACAGACACAGGTGGATTCCGCTATGCTAATACGAGTCCTAATGTGATGACCACCGCATCCAAATTACTTGAACATGGTGTAGATGGACCTTATCTCGCACAGATTTTGCTTGAACAGGTCACACTTCCCCAAGTCCGTATATTGAATCAGGCACTCTCAAGTCTGCAAATGACTGACGATGGCAAGATTGCTTGGGTAGTCATTACACCAGAAGACATGATCGCTTGTGGTGCGGCCAATGAAGATCTTGAAGGGGTAGTCAATTATCCGCGTAACATTCAAGGTGTGGAAGTGGGCATCTTTTTTAAAGTGATCAATAACAATGCGGTGAAAGTATCTCTTCGGTCAGCTGGCAAGGTTGATGTTGCCTCGCTTGCACAGACATTTGGTGGAGGCGGGCATGTCCTCGCAGCCGGATATCGTGCAGAAGGTAAACTGCAAGACATCGTAGCACAAGTGCTGAAGCAGGTGAATGCTCAATGGTAAAACCATTCGAAGGCGTACTTCCGGTATATAAACCGGCAGGATTTACATCACATGATGTCGTTGCCAAAATGCGTCGTATTCTCAAAATGAAACGTATTGGTCATACAGGCACATTGGACCCGCAAGTTACTGGTGTACTTCCGCTCTGCCTTGGACGGGCAACACGTGTGGTGGAGTACATGCAGGAACTCCCCAAGGAATATCTGGCAACGCTGCGACTGGGTCTATCCACAGATACGGAAGATATGACGGGTGAGGTTATTGAGCGGTCGGAGACGGCTGTTGAGGTGACACGGGAGCAGGTTCAGCAGGTGCTGGAGCAATTCCTGGGCACCATCTCACAGGTTCCGCCTATGTATTCTGCAGTCAAAGTAGACGGGAAACGTCTCTACGAGCTTGCTCGTGAAGGCAAAACGGTAGAGCGCAAGAGTCGTGAAGTTACGATCTATGAGCTGGAATTAACAGGTATCGAGAAGCAAGGCGACACTACGGATATATCGTTCCGTGCTTTGTGTTCCAAAGGGACATATATTCGAACATTATGTGTAGATATCGGTAGAAGATTGGGATATCCGTCCACGATGCTACAATTGGAGAGAACGATATCGGCGGGGATTTCTGCTGATCGCTGTCTTCACTTTGAAGAAGTGGAACAACGTATGATCGATGGAACGTTATCTGAGGTTTTGATACCAGTGGATGAAGCCATCGCTTCGATTCCGGCACATACGGTTGGGGCTGATCAGACTAAGGGAGCGCTTCAGGGCCAGAAATTGTCGGCTCGTTTGCTCGAACCGCCTGCCGAGCAACCTGGTCTACTGCGCTTATATGCTCAGGACGGAACATTCCTGGGAATATTTGAGCGGGATGACTTGAAAGCAACGGTGAGAGCTGTTAAAGTCTTTTTGCCGGAATAAAGAGGTCCCGGGTTTGAGTGGTGTTGGTGCTCAGCTTGGCCTATCAAGTGAAATGCAGGTGAATGATTGTGAAAACCGTAATGCTAACCTATCCGCAGACGTTGCATTCGGCTGATCTGAGCACACGACCTCAAGTGCTCGCGATTGGTCAATTTGACGGGCTGCATCTCGGACATGCGAGTGTCATTTTGTCAGCTGTCCGCATTGCACGCGAAACAGGCATGCAGTCAGCGGTGATGACCTTTCATCCTCATCCGAAGGAAGTTATGCGCAAAGGGGATTACGAGGGTTATTTGACTCCCTTGAGAGATAAAGAAGACATCCTTGCAGGAATGGGTGTAGACGTACTTTATGTGGTGGAATTCAATAAGGAGTTCTCTAAATTGACTCCGCAGCAATTTGTACATGATCTGTTGCTTCCGCTTCAGACTCGAACCGCAGTAGTCGGTTTTGACTTCCGCTTCGGTCACAAGGGAGCAGGAGATGAACAGCTTCTTCGCACATTGGGAGAAGGCGAAATGACAGTAGAGACCGTTCCCCCATTCCTGTTAAATGGTGAAAAGGTGAGCAGTTCTCTCATTCGTGGTTTATTGAAGCGTGGGGAGATGGACGAAGCCAGTCAGTGGCTTGGAAGACCGTACAGTATCAGAGGAACTGTTATTCACGGTGAGAAACGTGGACGGACCATTGGTTTTCCAACCGCCAATCTTGAACTCACAGATCATTACGTAACGCCAGCAAAAGGCGTTTACGCTGTAAGGGTTCAATATGGGGAACAGGAGCTGCGTGGGGTCATGAATCTTGGTGTAAAGCCTACCTTTCACGAAAACGGGATGAAACCTACGTTTGAGGTGCACTTGCTTGATTTTGATGGACAGATATATGATGAGGAATTAAAGGTTGAGCTCGTTCACTATATTCGTGCAGAACGGAAATTTGACTCGATTGATGCATTGATCAGCCAGATTCGTGAAGATGCTTTAACTGCAGCTCGCCTGTTATCTTGAGGCTCAGGATAAAATACAGGTTTACATTTACTTTATCCGGGCAATTATGATATAATGTACTACGTTGTCGTTTGAGACAACACATAACCTTGGCTTGGTTGCTTGCTCTCACCGGCGGTGACGAGGCTAATGGCGATTATAATGAAGGAGGTGAATAGGATGGCATTGACTCAAGAACGTAAACAACAACTGATCGACGAGCACAAAACTCATGAGTCCGATACTGGATCACCTGAGGTGCAAGTTGCTATCCTTACGGAAAACATCAGAAGTTTGACAGACCACTTGCGTACGCATAAGAAAGATCACCACTCACGTCGTGGACTTTTGAAAATGGTAGGTCAACGTCGTAAGCTTTTGGCTTACGTGAAAAACAAAGATGTTAAACGTTACAGCGCACTGATCGAAAAACTCGGATTGCGTCGTTAATTATGTACATGTTTTCAAAATCAACCTGGCTGTTATCCGTCGTTCTTTTGTCTAAAAGGACAAGCGGAGCTTACAGCCGGGTTGTTTTGTAGATGAACATGTTGCCATATATTTGTAGATGATAGCTCCGCAAGGAGCTTTTGTTTTGCGAGTTAGCATGTTGCAAGATACATAGCTAATGAATGCTGGACAAGCAGGAAATACTGTGAAAATGCAGAATCCATTGTGTTAGGAACGAAAAAAAGGAGGGATTTCATGGAACAGCGTGTTGAAATGCAGCTTGGTGGAAGAACGCTTACGTTTGAAACAGGGCGTTTGGCCAAGCAGGCCAATGCTGCCGTTAAGGTAACATATGGGGATACCGTTGTATTGTGTACCGTAACTGCATCGAGTGAGCCCAAAGATCTGGACTTTTTCCCATTAACGGTAAACTATGAAGAAAGATTGTACGCCGTAGGTAAAATCCCAGGTGGATTTATCAAACGTGAAGGCAGACCAAGCGAGAAGGCAATTCTTTCGAGCCGTCTGACCGACCGTCCGATTCGTCCATTGTTCCCAGAAGGTTTCCGGAATGATGTACAAGTTCTGAATATCGTTATGAGTGTGGATCAGGACTGCGAACCGCAAATTGCTGCCATGATCGGTACATCGGCTGCACTGAGCATTTCGGATGTTCCTTTTAGCGGACCGATTGGTGGCGTTAAGGTTGGACGTATTGATGGCCAGTTCATCATTAACCCAACAATTGCACAGCTTGAAGTTAGTGAGATTGAGCTGGTGGTTGCAGGAACCAAGGATGCCATCATGATGGTTGAAGCGGAAGCGAACGAAGTGCCGGAAGAAGTGATGCTCGAAGCCATTATGTTCGGACATGACGAGATCAAAAACATTGTTGCTGTAATTGAACAACTCGTACAAGTTGCCGGCAAAGAAAAAATGGCTGTGAAACTGCATGCCGTGAATGCTGAAGTCAACAGCAGTGTACGCGAATTCGCGAGCGCTCGTCTGGTTGAGGCAGTTAAAATTGCTGAGAAGCATGCTCGTCAGGATGCCATTGATGCTGTGAATGACGAAACGGTTGCTCATTTCGAAGAGAAGTATATTGAGACTCCTGAACTGCTCAAAGACGTGAAGGAAGTCTTGCACGATATCGTCAAAGAAGAAGTACGTCGTCTTATTACGCACGACAAAGTTCGTCCCGATGGACGTGGACTCGCTGAGATCCGTCCAATTGAATGTGATACATCCCTGCTGCCACGTACTCACGGTTCTGGTCTGTTCACTCGTGGTCAAACACAGGCCCTCAGCGTTTGTACACTTGGAGCACTGGGTGATGTTCAAATTTTGGACGGAATCAGTTTGGAAGAAACCAAACGTTTCATGCATCATTACAACTTCCCGCCGTTTAGCGTAGGTGAAGCTCGTCCACTGCGTGCGCCAGGCCGTCGCGAAATCGGTCACGGTGCTTTGGGTGAGCGTGCGCTTTCCAAAGTTATTCCTTCCGAAACGGACTTCCCATACACGATTCGTCTGGTATCTGAAGTGCTGGAATCCAACGGTTCCACGTCCCAGGCAAGTATCTGTGCAAGCACGCTGGCAATGATGGATGCAGGTGTACCGATCAAAGCTCCAGTAGCAGGTGTAGCTATGGGTCTGATCAAAGATGGAGATCATGTATCCATTCTGAGTGACATTCAAGGGATGGAAGATCATCTGGGTGATATGGACTTCAAAGTTGCAGGAACACCTGATGGTGTAACCGCTATTCAGATGGACATCAAAATTGATGGTATTGATCGTCAAATCTTGTCCGAAGCTCTGGCTCAAGCCAAAGAAGGTCGTATGCACATCTTGGGCAAAATGACCGAAGTGATGAAAACTCCACGTGAGCAGTTGTCACAATACGCACCTAAAATTACAACGATGCATATCAATCCGGACAAAATCCGTGATGTTATCGGTGCGGGTGGTAAAATTATCAATAAAATCATCGAGGAAACCGGTGTTAAAATTGATATTGAGCAGGATGGACGTGTCTTTATCGCTTCTTCCAACCAGGAAATGAATGATAAAGCTAAATCGATCATCGAAGGCATCGTGCGTGAAGTACTGGTCGGCGAGATTTATGTAGGTAAAGTAAAACGTGTTGAGAAGTTTGGTGCTTTCGTTGAAGTACTGCCGAACAAAGAAGGTCTGGTACACATTTCACAATTGTCCACTGAACGTGTTGCCAAAGTGGAAGATGTAGTCGCCATTGGTGATTCCATTACGGTAAAAGTAACGGAAATCGATCCACAAGGCCGTATCAACTTGTCCCGTAAAGCCGTATTGACTGCCGAAGCTCCGGCTCAATCCTAGGCTCCATATTACAGTTTTTTTGAAAAGCTATATTGAATGAAGAGACAGAATGTGAATTTCTGGCTCTTTTTTTAACGTTTAAATATCCAGGTTAATTTGCTGGTCTATCCCTTAAAGCCTCAAATTCAGTTTTGAAGATACTTCACATGGACAGCTTGTTTTATTCATATTCTTGCCCTTGTCCTCATATGATGGGGACAAAGACGGCGGGAGGATGGAGCTGTGGGAAACCAATCCAAAAAACTGGCGGCTGTTCTTGTGGGTGTGGCAGCAGTCATACTGGTGGGACAAGTGGGCAGTGTACGTACATACATTACGGAAATCCGTGATGGGCCAGGCACGCAAAATGCATTTGATATGTTCAAAGAGGCAACCGGAGAAGAACAGCTATTGTCAGCGATCCGGGATAAAGCGGCCGAAACGAAAATCGCTCCGGTAAATGCCAGAGTAGATCGGGTCTGGAAAGCGATACCCGGGTATAACGGAATAGAGATTGATGTGGAAGCCACGTATCGCAAAGCGCTTGGTGGGACGTTGAATACCAAGATAGCGTATGTTTATCGGCAGACTGAACCTGAGATCCAGCTCAAAGATCTGGGTGCACATCCCATTTACCGGGGAAATGCCGAAAAGCCAATGGTCTCTTTTATGATTAATGTAGCCTGGGGTAATGAGTATATTATCCCGATGCTAGATACGCTGGATGCTGAAAAGGTCAAAGCAACGTTTTTTCTGGATGGAAGCTGGTTAAGCAAAAACGAGGAACTGGCCAAGGAAATCCAAAAGCGCGGACATGAGTTATCAAATCATGCTTACTCCCATCCGAACATGAGTCGGTTGAGTACAGAGCGGGCCAAGCTGGAGATCAGTAAAACCCAGGACTTGCTCAAAGAAAAGTTGGGAGTTGAAAATCACTGGTTTGCTCCACCTTCCGGCGATTTTAACCAGCAAACAGTAGATATAGCTTCCCGCATGGGGCTGCAAACCGTGCTGTGGACACTGGATACGGTTGATTGGCGCAAACCGAGTTCTGAATCGGTTGTAGTGAAAATTGCCAAAAATGTGGAGGCCGGTACATTAATTCTGATGCATCCAACGGCTGCTTCCTCTGGAGCCCTAAAAGGAATGATTGATTCTATACGCGCCAAGGGTTTGATGCTGGGAACAGTAAGTGAAACCCTGTCATCCGAGCGTGTAAAGGCTTCAGCGGTTGAGTAACCGATGTTTTTTTGTTAATATCAAACAGTTGGAACCAAATGTCGATTTCAATTTCGTTTTGAGATCAGGGCAATTATAGAGATGTAGGAGGGCCAACCGTGAAAAAAATTCAGCTGGGCAATGGCCTCAGAGTTGTCATGGAACAGATTCCGACCTGTCGTTCCGTGTCATTCGGTATATGGGTCAAGACAGGTTCTCGTAATGAGCAGCCTGCAAGCAATGGGGTGTCACATTTTATTGAACATATGCTGTTCAAGGGAACGGATCGTTACGATGCCAAGGCGATTGCGGAGCAGTTCGATGCGATCGGTGGTAACGTAAACGCGTTCACTTCGAAAGAATACACATGTTATTACGCCAAAGTATTGGATGAACATCTGCCAATAGCTGTTGATGTATTATCCGATATGTTTTTCCGCTCCAAAATGGATGATGGTGAACTGATCAAGGAGAAAAACGTCATTCTGGAAGAAATATCAATGTATGAAGATACGCCGGATGACATGGTCCATGATCTTATGGCCTTGGCCGCCTATGGTGAGCATCCGCTCGCTTATCCGATTCTGGGTACTGAAGAGCGTCTCAAGGCGATGGATTCAAGCCATCTGCGTGCATATATGAAGGAGCACTATACGATTGAAAACACGGTTATTAGTATTGCAGGTAACATTGATGACAGTGTGATCGATTTGATGGAAAAGCATTTTGGTGCGTTTGATGTTAACGGTGTGACTGAGAAAGTCACGATGCCTGCATTCCAGAGCGGGCAGCTCTTCCATAAGAAGAAAACGGAACAGAATCACATCTGTATCTCGTTCCCGGGCTGTAAGATTGGAGATCCGCTCCAGTTCGCCATGGTTGTGTTGAATAACGCCATTGGTGGAGGAATGAGCTCCAGGCTGTTCCAGGAAATTCGGGAAAAACGTGGTTTGGCTTACTCTGTTTATTCTTATCATAGTTCACATGCGGATAGCGGACTCTTCACTATATACGCAGGTACAGCGCCTAAACAGACGAAGGAAGTACTGGACTTGACCAAAGAGGTTCTGCACGACCTGGCGGTAAACGGACTGTCTGAGGATGAGCTGCGCAAAGGTAAAGAACAGCTGAAAGGCAGTCTGATCCTCAGTTTGGAAAGCACGGGCAGCCGGATGAATCGCCTGGGCAAAAACGAGCTGATGCTGGGCAGACATCATACGCTGGACGAAATGATTGCGAAAATTGAAGAAGTGACGATGGACGATGTCGATGCTGTGCTGGACCTAATGTTTGCCGAGCCGTTTGCGCTCGCCATGGTCGGTGCTTCAGATCGTACGATCGCTGGATTAAGAAGGGATGATTTTGTTGCATTACGTTCAAATTCAAAAGTTACCGGGCAATGAGGATATCAAGTTGCCTCAAAAAATGTCAGAGCTCGCCTCCGGCTTTGATGTGGTTGCGGCAATTCAGGAAGAGGTTGTATTGCAGCCGGGACAGCGTACGTTGATTCCTACCGGACTCGCAATGGCTATGCCAGCTGGACTGGAGGCACAGGTTCGCCCTCGCAGCGGTCTGGCTTTCAAGCATGGGATTACATGTCTGAACACACCAGGTACCATTGATGCCGATTATCGTGGTGAGGTTAAGGTTCTGTTGATCAATCTGGGTCAGGAGCCGTTTACGATTGTGCGTGGAGAGCGCATCGCCCAAATCGTATTTCAAACTGTTCCGGCAGTCGAATTAACAGAGGTAAGTGAGCTATCGGAAACTGTGCGTGGAGAAGGTGGGTTTGGTCATACTGGTAAATAACGGGTTCCATTTCCGTAGCAAGCTGTGTTAGCATCCTCTGTAATAGAAGGTTTAATCATTTAATTACTGAGTATGTTCTCCAAGAGTCGTCCCCATGGGACGGCTCTTTTTTACATTTCAGGAGGAGGAACATCAAAATTTCAAAAGATGAAGGATAATCAAATTGTTTCACCCCCTTGTAGGCCACTGCATACGATAAGGCATACATGTGGTGAAAGGAGTGACGTCCCGATGCTGACCGGTGTCCGGATTATAGTCATGGGCGGAGATGCGCGGCAGCTTGAAGTCATTCAAAAATGCGCAGAGCTGGATGCTACGGTAAGTGTGGTGGGTTTCGACAAGTTGCAGCGCTCCATTCCGGGTATCGAACATCAGGAATTGGAGGATGAAGTGTTCGCCTCGACAGATGTATTGGTGCTCCCCGTGGTTGGGTGTGACGATCAGGGGAAAGTGAGTACATCGTTCAGTGATACACCGATCTTTTTAAAAAAAGAACATGTTGCAGCATTGCCGGAACATTGTACGGTGTTCACTGGCATGGCGAAGCCGTTTTTACGCGATCTTTGCAAGGAAAATGGTCTAAGGCTTGTTGAAGTACTTGATCGTGATGATATCGCACTTTACAACTCCATTCCGACAGCTGAGGGGGCTATAGCCATGGCTATTCGGGAGACGGACTTCACGATCCACGGTTCGGAATGCATTGTGCTTGGCTTGGGTCGAACAGGGTTTACAATGGCCAAAACGCTCCAGGGACTTGGGGCAAATGTACGGGTAGGAATCAGGCGCGATGAGGATGCTGCGCGTGCTGCCATCATGGGCTGGAAGCCTTTCATGACAACGGATTTGGCCGCTCAAACCGGGGAAGTTGACTTGCTTTTTAATACAATACCGACTATGATAATCACAGCACAAATCCTGTCCAGAATGCCGCAAAAAGCAGTGATAATCGACCTCGCATCCGCTCCTGGCGGCTGTGATTTCAGGTATGCCGAAAAACGCGGTATCAAAGCGCTGCTTGCACCTGGCCTTCCCGGCATTGTTGCTCCCAAAACGGCTGGCGGCATTATTGCCGACGCGTTAATCCGTTTGCTTTTGGAAGAACAAAACGCACGGGAGGTTGAACAATGAACTGGCAGGGAAAAACGGTAGGTTATGCAATTACAGGTTCGCATTGTACGTTTGAAGAGGTTATGCCGGTGATTAGTCGATTTGTGGCTGAAGGTGCCAATGTCGTCCCGATTATTTCTAATTCGGTTCTGACTACGGATACACGCTTCGGGACTGCGCAAAATTGGCAAAAACAGTTGAAAGATATAACGGGGAATGATATCATTTCTACAATTGTTGAGGCAGAGCCGTTAGGACCTTCCAAGCTGCTCGATGTGCTCGTTATCGCTCCATGCACAGGCAACACGACGAGCAAGCTGGCTAACGCGATGACCGACAGTCCTGTTCTAATGGCAGCCAAAGCACAGATGCGTAATCAGCGTCCGTTGGTGCTCGCCATTTCTACAAATGACGGTCTGGGGTTGAATGCTGCGAATATTGCCAAACTGCTGGTGGCCAAATATTTGTATTTTGTGCCGTTTGGGCAGGATGATCCGGTAAAAAAACCAAACTCGTTAGTCGCTAAAATGGAGTTGATTCCCGAGGCATGCTGGAGTGCGCTTGAAGGAAAGCAGTTGCAGCCAATGATTGTGCAGCGTTTTACACAGGCTTGATATTTTTGAGCTTTGTCAATTATCAGGTTGTATGTTCAGATAAGGTACTGCAATAGCTTAGAATAGGATAACGGTTACGCGCTTGAAGAATGAATATGGTTGGAGAGACAAAGAAAATCATGGGGACGATATGCTGGGATAAACAGCTTACCTGTGTCCGTGTTCCTTTCATTAAAGGACACTCCTGCTTGCAACGAAAGGCCTGGCAAGCGGGACGTGTGGATGGGGGAACGTGTGCGTCGTGATCTCGATAACAACCGCGGTCTTTATTGGGATTGTTCGGTACAGTCTTCAAAAGGAGCGGCATGAAATGCCGTATACATTGCTGAAATTATCGCATCGGAACGCTCCCTAGGTAATCCATTTGTTGATTTAACCTGTGTCCAGTCTTCTTGCGTACACAAATGGAGGAATAAAGATGCGCATCATGGTACAGAAATTTGGAGGCACGTCTCTCTCTACCGTTCAGGCGAGAGAGCATGTGCTCCGTCATGTTAAACGTGAACTTGAAGCAGGATTAAGTCTGGTCGTCGTTGTGTCAGCGATGGGTCGCCGCGGTGAGCCATATGCGACCGATACGTTGCTGGACTGGACTGCACAGAACGGAAATGCACTATCTGCACGGGAAAGGGATTTACTGCTGTGCTGCGGTGAAATTATATCTGCAACGACTTTGAGCAGTTTGCTCGAACATGAAGGCATTCCAACTACAGTGCTGACCGGTGCACAAGCGGGTTTTGTGACGGACGACAATTTCGGGAATGCCCGAATATTGGATGTCCGTCCTATTCGTGTGCTGGAACAGCTGCAGAACGGGCGTGTAGTCATTGTTACAGGGTTCCAGGGTCAGACCGAGAACGGTGACTTTACGACGCTTGGTCGTGGGGGAAGTGATACGTCAGCGACAGCTCTTGGTGCAGCATTACACGCTGAAATGGTGGACATATACACGGATGTGAATGGGATATTAACGGCAGATCCACGCATCGTGGAGGATGCTCGTCCGCTGACTGTTGTGAGTTATGCCGAGATATGCAACATGGCCCATCAAGGGGCCAAGGTTATTCATCCCCGTGCTGTCGAGATTGCGATGCAATCCCAGATTCCAGTGCGTGTAAGGTCTACCTTCGATGAAAGTGAAGGGACGTTGGTCACGCATCCAGAAGGATTCCAGGATGTGCAGACAGGCATTGTTGATCGATATGTAACCGGAATCGCCTATGTAAGTAATGTTACGCAAATAACGGTGGAAGTGCCGGGTGGCGCAGATCGGTTGCAGCTGAAAGTGTTCAAAACGATGGCTGAAAATTCGATTAGCGTGGATTTTATAAATGTTACCCCCTCGGGAGTTGTTTATACCGTTTTCGACAGTGATTCCGAGAAAGCCATACAAGTATTGCAGGAGATTGGTCTCAAACCGCAAAGTCTTTCCGGCTGTGCCAAGGTTTCCGTCATCGGTGGAGGCATCAACGGAGTGCCAGGTATTATGGCACGGATCGTGGAATCCTTGACACTGGCGGACATCCAGATCCTGCAATCTGCAGATTCCAATACAACGATTTGGGTACTTGTAAAAAAAGAAGATATGGTTCAAGCTCTGAGGGCGCTTCACGCCTCTTTCGAACTTCATTTGTAGCAAGTTGAAGTCAGCGGAGCCGGACCTGTTTTGAAGGAGGAATCGAATTGGACTTTGGAAGATTGATTACAGCAATGGTCACTCCGTTCAACGAGCAAGGGGGGATTCATTGGGAGGCAACTGCACGTCTGATTGACTATCTGATTGTAGATCAAAAGTCTGAGACACTTGTTGTTTCTGGAACAACAGGAGAATCTCCCACGCTTAGTGACAAAGAAAAAGTAGAACTATTCGAATTCGCAGTGAAACATGCGGCGGGACGTTGCAAAATTATTGCCGGAACAGGCAGCAATAATACCGCTCACTCTATCCATCTGACTCAGGACGCTGAACGTGCTGGTGTAGATGGCGTTTTGCTGGTTGTTCCTTATTACAACAAACCAAGCCAAGAAGGAATGTTCAGACATTTTGAAGCAATTGCGAGTGCGACGAAATTGCCGGTTATGTTGTATAACGTTCCTGGGCGTACGGCAGCAAGTCTTTCGGCTGCAACAACGCTCCGTTTGGCACAGATTCCTAACATTGTAGCTACAAAGGAATGTGTATCGTTGGAGCAAGTCACACAGATTTCGGCAGGTGCACCGGAACATTTCAGGGTGTATTCCGGTGACGATGCTTCTGGTTTGCCTGCTATTGCAGTTGGTGCTTATGGTATCGTTAGCGTTGCAAGCCATGTCGTAGGCGCTGAGATGAAACAAATGATCGATGCCTTTTTCAATGGTATGCCTGTACAGGCATCTCAGATACATCAGCAGCTTTTTCCGGTATTCAAAGGTCTGTTCGAGTGTCCGCAGCCTCTGCCGAACCCTGTAGCGGTAAAATATGCTCTTACATTGCGTGGACTGGACGTAGGATCTGTGCGCTTACCACTGATCCCCCCAACAGAGGAGGAGCAAACGTTTATTCGCGGCTTGTTTAGCTAATAACATACGAATATGGAATTGTATTGTTAACTTTTATAAACCCATAGAAATTGCAGAAGAATCGCTCCTCGACTAAGAGGATGCGATTCTTTTTTTAACGGTGGTTGTAAGGTTTCTTTTCACAACAGACAGGGAAACGTACAGGTTAACGAGAGAGTGACTTGTTTTTTTTGTTTTTAATCATGTATAATGATGTCAAGTGACTGGGTGCGGTATTTTTTTGAAATTGAAAGCGACATCGTTTCTTGGTGTGGCTTTATGGTGAAAAAGGAAGGAACGGCTAAGAAGGATCATTTCAAATCCAACTAGTTGGAAAAGGGGAATAACTTCGAAGAACTTCTTCCAAATATCGTGAATAAAGGTGCTCTTTTGCATTCATCCCTATATACGGGCATGGGTGTAATGGACTGCTTTTCTTAACTTACAATAAAATAATAAGGTACGACGTCCAACTACCATAGGAGGTTTAGATTCATTTGTCTAAGAAAAATAATAACGATAAACTGATGATTTTTGCTTTGGGCGGCGTAGGCGAGATTGGTAAAAATATGTACGTCATCCAATACGCTAACGACATTGTAGTCGTAGATGCTGGTCTTAAATTCCCGGAAGAAGATATGCTTGGAATCGACATTGTCATTCCTGACATTTCTTACTTGACTGAAAACCGTGACAAAGTAAGAGGAATTATTTTGACTCACGGACATGAGGATCATATTGGTGGTTTGCCATATGTTCTCAAACACCTGAATGTTCCCGTTTACGGAACAAGACTTACGCTCGGACTTGTAGAGAACAAGCTGAAAGAAGCCAATTTGCTGGGTGAAACAAAACGCATCCTGATTGATGCGGATTCCGAGATCCAACTTGGCTCTGTATTAAAAGCAACGTTCTTCGCTACTAACCATAGTATTCCGGATTCCGTCGGCGTATGTGTCGAAACACCAGAAGGAGCAGTTGTTCATACAGGTGACTTCAAATTTGACCACACTCCAGTCAATGGTCAGTATGCAGATCTCCAGCGTATGGCCCAGATCGGAACGAATGGCGTACTCGCTCTCTTGTCCGATAGTACCAACGCAGAGAAACCTGGATTTACGCCTTCGGAGAAAAATGTGGGTATCGTTCTGGAAGATATTTTCCGTAAAGCAAGCCAACGTGTCGTTGTAGCAACGTTTGCTTCCAACGTACACCGGATTCAACAGGTTATCAATGCAGCTGAAGTGACTGGACGTAAAGTCGCAGTTATTGGGCGCAGTATGGTAAATGTGGTGGGTATTGCTTCTGAACTGGGTTACCTTGAGATTCCAGACGGTATGATCATTGAGCCGGAAGAAGTAGGCAAAATGGCTGCTGACCGTGTAGTAATTCTCTGCACAGGTAGCCAAGGCGAGCCGATGTCAGCATTGACACGTATGGCTCGTTCCACTCATCGTAAGGTAGATATTCTGCCAGGTGATACAGTAATTATCGCTGCAACTCCAGTTCCAGGTAATGAAAAATATGTAGGCCGTACGATTGACGAACTGTTCCGTTTGGGTGCCAACGTGCACTACAGCGGTGCAAACAGTGGCGTTCACGTATCCGGTCACGGTAGCCAGGAAGAGCTGAAACTGATGCTTAACCTGATGAAACCGAAATACTTCCTGCCGATTCACGGTGAATTCCGTATGCAGCGCCGCCACGCGGTATTGGCTGAATCTGTAGGTGTTGATCCGGACAACATTTTCATTACGGATATCGGTGAAGTGGTTGAGATTCAAGGCGGAGCAGCACGCAAGGCAGGTAAAGTTACTGCAGGTAACGTGTTGATCGACGGCTTGGGTGTAGGCGATGTAGGTAACATCGTATTGCGTGACCGTAAATTGTTGTCACAGGATGGTATTCTGGTTGTCGTGGTAACACTGAGCAAACAGGATGGCAAAATTGTTTCCGGCCCGGACATTATCTCTCGTGGATTTGTCTATGTACGTGAATCGGAAGGTCTGCTTGATGAAGCTAATCGCATCGTCAGCAGTACATTGCAGAAGTTGATGAGTGAGAACGTTAACGAATGGGCTTCACTCAAAACCAATGTTAAAGATGCACTCGGACGCTTCTTGTATGAGCAAACTCGTCGCAGACCGATGATTTTGCCAATCATTATGGAAGTTTAAAATATAACAACAAAACATATATTCAGGCACACAGTCGCCCCTTCTCTACGAGTAATATTGGACGGTTCCTCGTAGAGAAGGGGCTTTTTTTGCTGTTTTCCGGCCTGAAACCAGATTCTGGAGAAATTGATGGTCATCGGGTATAAGGCAGCTGGAACATTCCCCATACTAAGGAAATACATTAAACGTTTCTGGAAAAGGGGATAAATGGAATGAATGAACACATGAATAACAAGCAGACATCAAAATCGAATCAGCCAGAGGTAGAAGTACCAGACGTGCCTGTTCAGGAAGAAAAAGCCATGTCTCCGGTGACAGAGGCGATCCAGCAATTTGGACAGACACAATCTCCAGCAGGAGAATCCAACATCTTCTGTATGACCATTATTGGTCAGGTGGAAGG
The DNA here is from genome assembly GCF_042674385.1 of Paenibacillus sp. NPDC056933. Classification (NCBI taxonomy): domain Bacteria; kingdom Bacillati; phylum Bacillota; class Bacilli; order Caryophanales; family Paenibacillaceae; genus Paenibacillus; species Paenibacillus sp. NPDC056933. Next base: position 1,701,717 of record NZ_JBHUQN010000001.1, read on the forward strand.
GCATTTAATTTTACCTCCACAAAATAAAACGACAAAGTACGAACACATCATCCCACAACTGGTTGCAGCTGAGCAGAACCAGCGCATTGAAGGCATTCTGATTATTTTAAACACAGTGGGAGGAGATGTGGAGGCTGGTTTGGCTATTGCCGAAATGATTGCTTCGCTAAGTAAACCGACAGTTACAGTCGTTATTGGGGGCGGGCATAGCATCGGGGTTCCGATTGCGGTTGCCTCTACCTATTCTCTGATCGCGGGGAGTGCAACCATGACCATTCATCCGATTCGTATGAACGGACTTGTGATCGGTGTGCCTCAAACATTTGAGTACATGGAGAAGATGCAGGAACGGGTAGTGAGATTTGTGACTTCACACTCGAATATCTCTGAAGAAATGTTCAAGGAACTGATGTTTAAGACAGGTGAGCTCAACCGGGATATCGGAACAGCTGTGGGGAGTGCTGATGCAGTCAAATACGGATTGATGGATGCTGTAGGCGGGATCGGCCAGGCCATCGCCCAGTTGAATCAGCTCATAGGAGACAAAAGGCAGACGCTGCAGGCAGGGGGTTATACCCAATGACACTTTATACGGTGATGCCACCTGAACAATTATGGTCAGGGATGTGGAAAGAGGCAGAGGATACCAAAGAGATCAAGGTAAACGGATTATTGATGCAGGTCAGACCTGTAAATGAAAATGAAGCTGTCATTGTACGTTTGCTCGATTGCCCACTGGAAGCCTATCTGAATCCTGCAAATATGCCTGGTACTACAGTTCCTCTTTCGGGTAACTCGGGGCCAACATAACGTGACGAAATAAGACAAATTGATCAGGAAAAGAACATATGTACGGATTATATTTGTATGGTATAATATTCTTCTGGGGGTGACCTGATTTTGGCCAGAAGAAAAAAGAGGAAAAAAAAGGGCGCAGCATTTAGCGGCGTTTTAAAATATGAAATATACGGGATTGTGCTAATTACCTTTGCTGTTATTGCTTTGTCGGGTGAAGCAACCGTGGGACGTTCGCTTTCCAAGATGTTTGGCTTGATGCTAGGCAAGTTCTATTTTGCGATTCCGCTTATAGGAATCTACTATGGTCTAATGGTGATGATTCATCGTAAATGGCCAAGCGGTTGGACAACGCGGAAGACAGGACTCGTATTGCTGGTGTTTGCCTTAACCATGATGAGTACTGTCTCTGCCATGCACCAGAAGCTTGTTCCGGTCGGAGCGCTTGAGCCTGGTGCCGTAATTACGCAGATACATAATGATATGCAAACCGAGTTGCTCACGCCTGCTGCGCCAGGAGAACGGGATTCCATGCTCAATAAGGACATCAGCGGCGGTTATATTGGAGCAGGACAGTTTGCCTTGTTCCTTTGGCTGTTTGGCAGCTTGGGGGCAAGGTTGATTATGATCGTCATGTTCATTATCAGTTTCATGCTGATTACCAATCTTTCTTATGTCGATCTGATTCGCATCTTCCGAACCAAGGTATGGGATGCTGGGAGTGCCATGTACAAGAAGCTGGAGTCGAGACCGGCAGCGCGGGCTGTATCTAGTTCTGCGGGCAAGAAGAACGGAAACGCACGTAAGGTGGTACCTGTTCCGGTGGATGATGACGAAGATGATTACGAGGACATGCAAGATCAGCAACTGCCGAAACGAAAAGCACCGATTTTTTTTCAACTCTTTGGAAAATGGGGTTCTGATCGGGAACGGACGAAGAATGAGCGTGGATTGGATGAGGATGATTCTTTGGACACGGAACATATCGTCTACCGTGCCGAGCAGGAAAACTCTGCAGATTCATGGCATGATGAGCCGATCATCACATCCGATGCAGCGGCTCCCGCAGCAGTTCCTGTGCAATCAAGACCCAATTCAGCTCCAATTATTCGTGATTTCTTTGAACACGTTAGAGCGGAGGATGCGAGCAAAGAGGATGATTTGGACGATGCTTATCCTTTCCCGGATGATCTGACGGATAACATGCATGGAGACAAGCCTCCAATCCAGATTTCAGATGAACTGTTGGATACCAGTGAGTGGCCCGGAGCGCCAGGTACCGGATCAGATGTGATGGATACTGTTGATGGTAATTTGGATGGACAATCCAACCTAAGCGATGCCGCTCAAGGAATGGATGCTTCGGATGTGCTTGGGCAGGAAGTGCAGCCTGTTAAGCCACCGCCACCACCTCCGAAACCTTATAAGCTTCCGTCGTTCCGTCTGCTCTCCAAGCCGAACAATGGAGGCAAGGGAGGGGACCAGAAGGACTATATGCAGACTGCACGCAAGCTGGAAGCGACGCTCGAAAGCTTCGGTGTTCGCGCCAAAGTGCTTGAAGTGGTTAGAGGTCCCGCGGTTACACGTTATGAGATTCAACCCGATATTGGTGTTAAGGTCAGCAGAATTGTAAGTCTGACAGACGATATTGCATTAGCCTTGGCGGCAAAAGATATCCGAATGGAAGCACCAATCCCTGGTAAATCCGCTATCGGTATTGAGGTGCCGAATGGAGAGGTATCCGTTGTAACGATGCGGGAAGTGATGGAGACAGCCACATTCCAGGATGCGGAGTCCAAAGTAACCATTGCATTTGGACGAGATATCTCTGGTCAGACGATTATCGGTAATTTGGCTCGTATGCCCCATTTGCTGGTAGCTGGTGCTACGGGTTCAGGTAAATCAGTTTGTATCAACGGTATTATTACCAGTATCCTTTACAAAGCGAAGCCGGATGAAGTGAAGTTCCTGATGGTCGATCCCAAAATGGTCGAACTTAACGTATATAACGGTATTCCTCATCTGATGGCACCTGTCGTAACCGATCCCAAAAGAGCTTCATTGGCTCTCAAAAAGATCGTTGTTGAGATGGAGAAAAGGTATGAGTTGTTCTCCAAATCAGGCACTCGTAATGTAGAGGGTTACAACAACCTGATGAAAGACAACCCGGCGGCAGTTCTGCCGTATATTGTTGTTATCGTGGACGAGCTGGCTGATCTTATGATGGTCGCTGCGGGTGATGTGGAAGACGCCATCGCACGTTTGGCCCAAATGGCGCGTGCAGCAGGCATCCATCTGATCATTGCCACACAGCGCCCTTCTGTCGACGTTATTACTGGTGTAATCAAAGCCAATATTCCGTCCCGGATTGCCTTCGGTGTATCGTCACAGGTCGATTCTCGAACCATTCTGGATATGGGCGGGGCCGAGAAACTGTTGGGTCGTGGAGATATGTTGTTCATGCCAATGGGGGCTTCGAAGCCTGTTCGTGTTCAGGGAGCTTTCATGAGTGATGAGGAAGTTGAAAATATTGTGAATTATGTGCGTGGACAAGGTGAAGCACAGTATGACGAATCCATTGTGCCTGAGGTGGATGATTCCATTCAGGCGGCAGATGAAGTACAGGATGAGTTATATGAACAGGCGGTGCAGATTATTTTGGAGGCAAAACAAGCTTCGGTCTCTCTGCTGCAACGTCGAATGCGAGTCGGTTATACGCGGGCAGCGCGTCTAATTGACTCTATGGAAGCCCGAGGCGTGATTGGTCCTTACGAAGGCAGTAAACCAAGGGAGGTACTGGTCTCCTTGGAGCAGTACCAGCAGAACAAAATCAGCTCATAATACACGTGTATATGCATACGATTGAGGCCCTCAACCATATTGGTTGGGGGCTTTTTGCATACCAGAGGACTGAAGTTTTGCCATGATGTCCAATGATCGGATGATTTGGTGCATAGGAACGAAGTGTGCTTGTCATAATAACCTTAGCGATTCTGTTAATCCCACAAGAGAAAGGTAGAGCACAGTCGATGCGAAAAATGAACATATGGCTTTTCACTGCTATTTTGCTGATGTCCGCATTGGGAATTCGTTATTTGCTTCCTGGGAATACAGCAACTGAAAGTCCGACCCAGAATACACCGCAGGTTGAAGAGAAGTCCCTGCCCACCTTCAGTACCAACGCCGTGAAATACGGAAGTTATGGTCAGGATGTATATGAGCTGCAAGGGCGGCTGAAGTATTTGGGATTTTACAATGGTAAAATCGATAGCAATTTTGGCAGCAGTACACTGAAATCGGTAAAATGGTTTCAATCTGAATTTGGCATGAAGGCTGATGGAGTAGTTGGAGCCAAAACGAAGCTGAAACTATACAATGCCTCCAAACAATGGTCTCCAACAGAAACACCGCTGCACAAAGATCAAGGTTCGGGAGATCGTGGTGGCAACAATAATACTGCGGACAAAGAGCAAGACAATATGGGTTCAGCGAATTCCATGGGGTTGTCTGAGAACGAGATCAAAATTATGGCCAATGCCGTATATGGGGAGTCACGCGGAGAACCGTTTGAAGGCCAGGTGGCGGTTGCCGCAGTTATTCTGAATCGCGTTAAATCACCAAGTTTCCCGAATACCCCATCAGGTGTTATCTTCCAGCCGGGTGCATTTACAGCTGTTGCAGATGGTCAGATCTATCTGGAGCCGAATGCACAGGCCAAAAAAGCAGTTGAACAGGCAATAAATGGTTGGGACCCATCCGGTGGATGCCTCTATTATTTTAATCCAAAGACTGCAACATCCAAATGGATCTGGACACGTCCTCAGGTGAAAACAATCGGGCAGCATATATTCTGTATGTGATGATCTTGGAAGCAACCAGAAGGAGTGACTTCGGTTGCTTCTTGCCTTTTGATTGGGTTAAAATGGTTGTTACGTTTAAGCTTCACCATTATTGCAAGACAAATGACGCCGTAAAGGGGTTTTGACTTTTGAATACAGCAGCAGAATTTGAACGAGGCAGCCGAAAAGAGTTCCGTATACATGTTCTTCCTACGAAACGCTTCAAGACATTTGCGATATCACTTTACGCAGGAGTTCCCCTTCAGGAAGATACGGTTACCAAAGTAGCCTTAACACCTTTTGTACTTCGACGCGGGACCGAATCGTATCCGGAAACAACACAATTTCGAGAACAATTGGAGCATTTGTATGGGGCGGGTTTTGGTTTTGATGTCTATAAACGCGGTGATTATCAGATCGTACAGTTCCGTATGGATACCATCAATGATTCCTTTGTTGGCGGGGACGAGCAATTGTTGGATCGCTCCTTTGCCTTTTTGGGAGAAGTGCTTACACGTCCTGCACAGGAGGATGGACATTTCCGCACGTCTTATGTACAAGCTGAGCGGGAAACTGTCCGCAAAAAGCTTGAATCCGTCGTAAATGATAAAATGCGCTATGCAGCTGAACGCAGTATTGAGGAAATGTGCAAAAACGAACCTTATCGTTTGCACCCATTGGGTGAGCGCAAGGATTTACCAGGTATTGATCCAGATACATTGACAGCTTCGTATCAGGAATGGTTACAGCAGGCTAGCATGGACTTGTATGTGGTGGGCGACACCACACTGGAAGAGGTAGAGAATCTGGTTCAACGCTATTTTAATGTGGATCGTGCTTCTGCTGCAGATTATCAGACCCAGAAGGCCGTTCGTGGGGACAAAGAAGTGGAAACGGTCGTAGAACGTTTGAATGTTAACCAGGGCAAGCTCAATATGGGATTGCGTACGTCGATCACTTATGGCGACCCGCAGTATGCGGCTGCATTAATGTATAACGGTATTCTTGGGGGCTATCCTCATTCAAAGCTGTTTGTTAATGTTCGTGAGAAAGAAAGTCTGGCGTATTACGCATCTTCTCGTTATGACGGACACAAGGGGATCGCAACCATTCAATCCGGCATTGAAATCCCCAATTACGTAAAAGCCGTCACGATCATTAAGCAGCAGCTGGATGAAATGAAAAATGGCACAATTAGTGACCTGGAGATGTCCCAGACCAAAGCGATGATTCGTAATTTGCTTAAGGAAATGCAGGATTCTGCATTTGAGATGATCGCTTATGATTTCAACCGCCAGTTATCTGGCAAAGAGCGGACGGCCGAAGAATTGCTGGCTCAAGTAGAACAAATCAGCAAAGAAAATGTTCGTGAGGCGGCAGAACAATTCCGTCTGGATACGATTTATTTCTTGCGTGACGAGAAGGAGGAATAATCGGTGGAGAGCATAAAATACGATCGTTTGCAGGAAACGCTGTATTACGAAGTGATGGATAACGGGCTGCATGTTTATATTTTGCCAAAACCGGGATTTCAGAAGACATATGCCACGTTTGCAACCAAATACGGCTCAGTCGACAATCATTTTCGGGTCGAAGGACAGGAAGAAGTAAAGGTTCCGGACGGAATTGCGCATTTTTTGGAACACAAAATGTTTGAAGAACCGACAGGTGATATTTTTGCTACGTTTGCTTCTCATGGTGCATCTGCCAACGCATTCACCAGTTTTGACCAGACCGTTTATTTGTTTTCAGCAACGGAATTTGTGAATGAAAATATACAAACATTAGTTGATTTTGTGCAAAATCCGTACTTCACCGATCAGAATGTGGAAAAGGAAAAAGGGATCATTGCACAGGAAATTAACATGTATGCTGATAATCCGGATTGGCGTGTTTATTTTGGTCTGATCGAAGCGATGTATCAGAAACATCCGGTGCACATTGATATCGCGGGAACCGTTGAGTCCATTGGCACCATTACCAAAGAAACGTTGTATTCGTGCTATAACTCTTTTTATCATCCAAGCAACATGCTTCTGTTCGTCGTGGGTGGAGTAGATCCGCAGGAAGTAGTGGATATGGTTCGTTCGAACCAGGCGAAGAAAAATTACGAGCCTCAGGGGCAAATCGAGCGGATATTTGAACCGGAACCCGAGCAAGTGGGAGAAGCCAGACGTGAAGCAAAGTTGGCGGTTTCCCTTCCCAAATGTCTGTTTGGTTTCAAAGAAACGGATGTGGGACTTACGGGAGAAGACCTGTTACGCCGGGATATAACAACCAAGCTGATGATGGATTTGCTGTTTGGTTCCAGCACCCCGTTGTTTCAAAAATTGTATGATGAAGATCTGATTTCGGACAGCTTTGGACATGAGTATAATAGTTCGCCTCAATATGCTTTTTCTGCAATTGGCGGGGACACCAAAGACCCGGATCAATTGCTTGCCCGCATCCGAGAAGAAGTGGATGCTATGGTCGAAAAAGGATTTGATGCAGCTGACTTTGAACGCGCGCGCAAAAAGAAAATAGGTGGATACTTGCGTATGCTCAATTCTCCGGAAAACATTGCGCATGAATTCACACGTCAACAATTCCGTGGTAGTGATTTTTTCAACATGCTCCCGTTGTATGAGTCGCTTACACTGGAAGAAGTAAATCGCAGATTGAAAGAGCATATTCGCTGGGATCAGCTGGCAGTATCGCTTGTCGTGAGTCCTTGATATGGAGAGGGAAACAGGACAATTGAAGCCCATTGGGGAAATGACAGTACTTGTAACGGGCGCGAGCGGAGGCATTGGAGCTGCCATTGCAGAGCGCTTTGCCAAGGTAGGCATGAACATAGTCATTCACTATATGAAATCGCATGAAGCAGCCAATGAGGCAGCGAGAAGGTGCATGGAGCAAGGTAGCGGTAAAGTGATGACGGTATCGGCGGATCTGCGCAGTCGGGAACAAATTGAACGTATGCGTGAGAAGCTCGAATCACATGGACTGATGCCGGATATTCTTGTAAACAATGCGGGAATTTCACATTATGGATTGCTGTCTGATGTTACGGAAGAAATCTGGGATGAAGTAATGGCGATCAACCTGAAAGGCACGTTCATGTGTACGCAGGAAATGATGAAGCATATGATCTCCCAAAAATACGGTCGAATCATTAACGTTTCATCTATCTGGGGACTGTCTGGTGCCTCTTGTGAAGTGTTGTATTCCACAACCAAGGGCGGGGTAAATGCATTCACCAAAGCTTTAGCCAAAGAGCTGGCTCCATCTGGTGTAACGGTTAATGCCGTTGCTCCAGGTGCAGTTCAGACCTCCATGTTGAATCATTTGGACCAAAGTGAACTGAAAATGCTGGAAGAGGAAATTCCGGCGGGCAGACTAGCACAGCCTGACGAAATATCTTCACTGGTGTACTTTCTTGCACTGCCTGAGTCCGGGTACATTAATGGCCAGATCATAAGCCCGAATGGTGGTTGGCTTACTTAATAAAATTTGGTGCGAATTCATTTTGTGCTTATCTCCGTCAAATCGATCCTGCTGAATTTGCTGGTCAAAGCTAATCTTCAATTACTTCAAAATTGCTCGTATATAAACGGTCCCGAAAGCACATATTACAACTGTTGATTTTAAATCTCATGCGTCAGCTAAGGAGGATTTATCATGTCAACAGAAAAAACAGTGCTCTCAAGTTTTGACACATGGAAGAAGTTTTTGGGTGACCGCGTGATGCAAGCAGAGAAGATGGGGATGAGTGAAGAAACCATCAACAAACTTGCATACGAAATCGGTGACTTCCTGGATGAGAAAGTCGATCCGGCGAACCATTCCAACCGGGCATTGAAAGAATTATGGGATGTCGGCGATGCAGATGAGCGTCGTACGATTGCGTGCCTGATGGTCAAATTGGCCAAACAAAACGCATAAGAGTTCAGATGGAAAGCTCCCGCAAGGGGGCTTTTCTCTAATGATTACAAACGGATTACAGAGCTGTTCTTGTAATTCATTTTCATTTTATATATCATTAACGTGACCCATTTTTAGAAGATGTCTCAGATTGACGTCCAGTGGATGCGTTCTGTTGCTGTCGAATAATGTGGAATAATGCTTTACGGGGTGTTGAAATGGAATCTAAACAATGGTACATGGAATATAAAATACATAAGAACAGACCCGGTCTGTTAGGGGATATTGCTTCTATGCTGGGGATGCTTGAAGTGAATATATTGACCATTAACGGCGTGGAGGGCAAAACCCGGGGCATGCTGCTGGAATCGGATGATGATGAGAAGATTCGTCTGCTGGGTGAAATGCTTGGCAAGGTGAACAGCATAACCGTGTCTGCTTTGCGTCAACCCAAATTGGTAGATATTTTGGCTGTTCGTCATGGTCGCTATATTGACCGTGATTCGGACGACCGCAAGACGTTCCGTTTTACAAGGGACGAACTTGGGTTACTAGTGGACTTTTTGGGTGAAGTATTTAAAAGGGAAGGCAATCAGGTTATCGGATTGCGGGGAATGCCGCGTGTAGGCAAAACGGAGTCGATTATTGCGGGTAGCGTATGTGCAATGAAACGCTGGACGTTTGTTTCTTCTACACTGCTTCGTCAGACCATCCGGAGCCAAATGTCAGAGGACGAATTGAATCCAAACAATGTGTTTATCATTGACGGAATTGTCAGTACCATCCGTTCAAGTGAACGGCACTATAATCTGTTGCAGGATATTATGACGATGCCTAGCACCAAAGTCATTGAACATCCGGACATTTTTGTCCAGGAATCCGAATATGATTTTAACGATTTTGACATTATTATTGAACTTCGAAACAATCCAAATGAAGAAATTATTTATGATACGTTTACGGGTAGCTACACCGATGAACTGTAACGCTCCGTACGGAATCATGAAATAGATAAGCAACAACTTAAGAGATAAACATAAGGAGGAGATGGCATGTCTGAACTGGGTCAGCAGTTAAGGGAGGCCCGGCTGCAAAAAGGGATGAGTCTTGACGATGTACAGGAAATGACTAAAATTCGCAAGAGGTATTTGGAGGCCATAGAAGCAGGAGACTACAAAGTGCTGCCTGGCAGCTTCTATGTGCGTGCTTTCATCAAAACCTATGCGGAAACGGTAGGACTGAATCCTGATGAGCTGCTGGAGGGACATAAAAAAGATGTACCTGCAGAAGAAACGGAAGCAACAATGGAACCGGTTATTCAGAAGCGTTCAAGTCGGCCGGTTGAACGCAGTAACCGTTGGATGTCGGTTGCGCTAATGTGGACATTTCCAGTTTTAATTCTTGTGCTGTTGTATGTGTATGTAGTGATGAACAAGGATGCTTCGGATCCACAGGGACTGGATCAAACCAAGATTACAGACAGCCAGCAGCAGCCTCAGGACAAACCGGATAAGCCTGCAGATAATGGCCAAGCTACTAATCCTCCAGCTGATGAATCAGGCAGCGGTCAAACCAATGAAGGTCAGGCTGGCGGTAACGGTGGCGGAACTACAGAAGGACAGACAGATGGGCAAAAGGATGGAGGAACGGGCGGACAGACGGACGGGGCAACGCCGGATAGTAACGAAGTGAACCCAACTGATAACCCGTCATCTGCTGTAACAGTCGCTGAAGACGGAAAATCAGGCAATATTACGAACTTTAAAGTGAACGGCAGTGCGGGTAAGCCTGTAACGGTTACGATTAAAGCAACAGGAAATAGCTGGCTGGAAGTATATAAAGGCGAAAACTCTAGCGGAGAGAAGTTGGAGTATGGCAATACCGCTGACGGTGACAGCTATACGTTTGAATTGGACAGTACAGGAATGTACATTAAGTCCGGTTACGCTGCAGCGACCACCATTGAGGTTGGTGGTCAGGTCGTAACAGATGGTAAGGCGACGAACCGAATCCGTTTAAAACTTGGGGATGACACAGGAAGTACTGCTACTTCCACTGGACTTGAAGGCAATACTAGTAATAGCACAGAAGGAGCAACCGACGGCTCCACCACTGGCGGCGAATAACCAAGTCGACTGCGGGAGACAATAATTTTGTCTTAACTTGCAGTCAACTTTTGGTGAAGTGAGGTGGATGGCTGTGACAGTCAGCTGGATCGTAACAGGTTTAGGGATTATTGTCAGCCTCCTGGGTTATTACTTAACCCCAACTGCCTGGGGTTATGGGATTTTGGGCTTTGGGCTTGCGCATATCCTTCTGGGTGTGCTCGATATGTTTAGACAGCCCAATCGCAGCCGTTATTAGAAAGGCAGCTGTATGAAGAGCATTTTTGGCAACCACTTGGAGTGGCGCCAAAAATGCTTTTTTATTTTGAAATACTTCGTAAAATTAGACTTTTGCTTGACGTATCCTCTATAATGTTACAGAACATACGATTAACTGAAAGGGTGACTGGTTTTGAGTTCAGAAAATTCATTTGATATCGTGTCCAAAATGGACTTGCAGGAATTGACAAATGCCGTTACACAAACGGAAAAGGAAATTGGCACGCGTTATGACTTCAAGGGCAGCAAGAGCAGTCTGAAACTGGATAAGGATGCGTTAACGATCGTATCTGATGATGAGACCAAACTCAAGGCTGTCATTGACGTACTGCAATCCAAAATGGCTAAGCGGGGTTTACCTTTGAAAAACATTGATTATGCCAAAGTAGAGCCGGCTTCTTCAGGTACAGTCCGCCAGCGTTTGAATTTCAAGCAGGGGATTGATCAGGATATCGCCAAAAAAATCAATATTCTGATTCGCGACTCCAAGTTGAAAGTAAAAAGTCAGATTCAGGGAGACCAGCTCCGGGTAACAGGTAAAAGTAAAAATGATTTGCAAGCAGTCATGCAGCTGTTAAATGGGGCGAATCTGCCACTGGATTTGCAATATACAAATTTCAAGTAATATGGGTTATTACAGCCATGCTTGTTTTTTGACACTGCAATTGGCGTATATTATACTAAGTGTGCATTGCTGGCAGATAAGCATCAAAGCCCAGTCATCATCGTTTGCTGACTTTGTGAAAAGCAGTACATCTTCTGGAAGTCACCGGAACGTTTTAAACGGGTTTTGCGTTTGAGCGGTTGACTTTATTTTTTGCGTTTTTACATAGTGAGAGCACTGTAGTGCTGATTGACAGCGAAAAACTGTAAATTCATGTTCCGGATGATGAATACGGGATTAAGATGAATGTTTGGAGTATTGGAGGATAAGAGGGAGGGCGTCTTGTGAATTTACCCAACCGGATTACGCTTGCACGAATTTGCTTAATCCCTTTTTTAATGGTGTTCCTGCTCGTTGATTTTCCGTTTTATCCAGAACCGTTGCAATTGGGAAGCTTCTCGCTTCCATATAATCAATTGATTGCTGCTGTTATTTTTATCATTGCAGCTAGCACAGATGGAATTGATGGGTATCTGGCTCGGAAAAATAATATGGTCACCAACCTGGGAAAATTGCTTGATCCGCTGGCTGACAAGTTGTTGGTTACGGCGGTGCTGATTTCACTTGTAGAAATGGGCAAGCTGGATTCCTGGATTGCTGTCGTAATTATAAGTCGTGAGTTTGCGGTTACCGGATTGCGTCAGATTGCACTATTGGATGGGTCGGTTGTCGCAGCAAGTGCCTGGGGCAAGTTGAAGACTGTCGTGCAAATTGTAGCTATTGTGCTGCTATTACTGAATAATTTCCCGTTCTCATTCACGGGTGTTCACGTAGACATTATCGCCGTTTGGGCTGCAGCGATTATTACCATCTGGTCAGGCATTGATTACTTTATCAAAAACAAAAATTTGCTGCATATATCAAAAGCGTAACTGTTTGAGGTAAAAAGGGGTAATCATGAAGGAATCATTTGCACAAAGGGCAATAGGAAACCATCCTATTGCCCTTTGATCACTCACCATGTACAGGAGGATGTTGAATGAAGGCAGAAATCATTGCAGTTGGCACAGAGCTGCTGCTTGGACAAATTGTGAATACCAATGCCAGATATCTATCCCGTGAGTTGGCTGCGATCGGGATTGATGTATATTTCCAAACGGTGGTTGGTGATAATCTGAATCGACTTAGTGAAGCCATTCGCATCGCTCAAGGACGTGCAGACGTCATTTTATTTTCCGGGGGCATCGGTCCTACACAGGATGATCTGACCAAGGATGCAATCGCGGAGGTTTTGAATCGGAAGCTGCATATAGATCGAATGGCCATGGACAAAATTGAGAGCTTCTTCCGAGACCGCAATGTGGACATGACAGAAAATAATCGTCGTCAGGCGATTGTAATAGAGGGCGGGACCCCACTGGCAAACGAAACAGGTCTTGCAGCAGGAAATGCGATATCTGACAATGGCAAACATTATGTGGTAATGCCTGGTCCACCAAAAGAGCTCATTCCCATGTTCGAACAGGAAGTCAAACCATGGTTGTTCCAGCATGTACTTACAAAAGAAATGCCGATCTATTCGAAAATGTTGAAGTTTGCAGGGATTGGCGAATCAGCATTGGAAGACCGACTCCTTGATCTTATAGATGCACAGACAGACCCTACGATTGCCCCCTATGCAAGTGAGGGAGAAGTTACAGTACGGGTATCGACCAAGGCTCCGAGTGAAAATGAGGCCAAGCTGAAGCTGGATGCCATGGAAGTTCAGATTCGGGAACGATTGCCAGAACATCTCTACGCGAACGAGGATGTGCCTATAGAGTACACTATTGTAACGATGATGTCTGATATGGGTTTGTCTCTTAGCGCGGCGGAGAGCTGCACAGGAGGGCTTGTCATGCAGAGCCTGACTTCCATTCCTGGCAGTGCATCCATGCTTAAGGGCGGAATTGTTTGTTATTCCAATGAGATCAAGGAAAAGCTGCTCAATGTGCCGCATGACTATCTGGAAGGTGAAGATGCACCTGGTGCAGTAAGCCCGGAAGTTGCCAAAGTGCTTGCAGAGCAGATCCGCATGATCGGCGATGCAGATTTCGGTCTGTCTGTTACAGGTGTCGCTGGGCCTGGTTATTCGGAACGGAAACCGCCAGGACTTGTTTTTATTGCGTTGGCTGAACGTGGAAAAGAAACAGAAATTCATGAACTGCGCATTAATGGAAATCGGGAGACGGTTCGCATCCGTTCAGCAAAAGCGATTCTCTACCGTTTGTGGCGTAAACTTGTGGAAATGGACTAAGCACCTCGGATTGCATTTGCAAGTGGAAGCAAGTATACTTAAAAAAGACGGAAGAACCGTAGAATCAGGCTTTAGAGCCTTGTTTACGGTTCTTTTTTCTGTTTAATGGAAAGTTTCCCTGAGGAAGAGGCGCCTCGGCCTTCACAAAAAAAACGAATGTATGTTCGAAAAAAAGCTTGGCAAACGTGTAAAAACAAGGTATCATTATCTTATAAACAGTAAAGGGTGTGAGCTTATTGTCAGACCGTCGTGCCGCGCTTGATATGGCGCTCCGTCAAATAGAGAAGCAATTTGGTAAAGGATCCATCATGAAACTGGGTGAGTCGACTCATATGAATGTGGAAATCATACCCAGCGGTTCCTTGGCTTTGGATATTGCATTAGGAACAGGCGGCTTGCCTAAAGGCCGTATTGTTGAAATATATGGACCGGAATCCTCTGGTAAAACAACTGTAGCATTGCATGCGATTGCTGAAGTACAACGAGTGGGTGGACAAGCTGCATTTATTGATGCCGAGCATGCTCTTGACCCACAATATGCAAGTAAGCTTGGGGTTAACATTGATGAATTGCTTCTGTCTCAGCCAGATACGGGTGAGCAAGGGCTTGAAATTGCAGAAGCTCTTGTACGTAGTGGCGCTGTGGATATTGTCGTTATTGACTCTGTGGCTGCACTGGTACCAAAAGCAGAAATCGAAGGCGAAATGGGTGATTCCCATGTCGGTTTGCAAGCGCGTTTGATGTCTCAGGCACTACGTAAGCTGTCTGGTGCAATCAGCAAATCCAAAACAATTGCAATCTTTATCAACCAACTTCGTGAAAAAGTCGGTGTAATGTTTGGTAACCCAGAGACGACACCTGGTGGCCGTGCTCTGAAATTTTATTCCACGGTACGTCTGGATGTACGTCGTATTGAGAGTATCAAATCTGGAAATGACATGATTGGTAACCGTACACGTATTAAAGTCGTGAAAAACAAAGTAGCACCTCCGTTTAAACAAGCGGAAGTAGATATCATGTACGGTGAAGGCATTTCCAGAGAAGGCAGTATCATTGACATTGGTACAGAGCTGGATATCGTTAACAAAAGTGGTGCATGGTATTCTTACGAAGGCGAGCGTTTAGGCCAAGGCCGTGAGAACGCGAAGCAGTTCATGAAAGAGCATAAAGAGATTGCTGAAATCATTGAACAAAAAATTCGTGAAGCCAGCAACCTGACAACTGCTGTTCCTGCGCCAACGACTGAAGATCAACAAAAAGAAGCGGCAGAAGAACAAGAATTATTTGAAATTAACGAGTAACCCTCTGGCCTCCGAAGCTTGTTTAATTGAGCCTGGCTTGATTTAGATGCTAAGGTGACTGGGTGTGTACTCGCGCGTCGAACAGCCTCTGTCCGAATGGACAGGGGCTGTTGGCACGCTTATTGTTAGTGAAAGGCCGGACACTGTTTCCGGCCTTTTATATTAGCCGGATGTCATTTGTGGTTACGTTAAGCGTGCTTTAGTGACGCTGCGTTGTCTCAAGGAAGATGTGCTATGTTTATTTGAAGAAATCTTTTGTTTTGCTGTGTGCTTTGAGACAGATCATGCAGTTCAGTACAAAACGATGTGGAAGGGGAGAACTGAATGGATCAACATGATGAGGATTTATATGAAGAAGCAGAGCTTGAGGGAATCTCACAATTCCCGGATAACGAAGAACTTACCATCACACGGGTTGAACGTACAAAGAGCAGGGAAGCTCGTTACCGAATTACTTTTGGTTTATACTCAATCACGGTTCTTGAAGATGTGATGATTAAATATCGGATGACCCGAGGCAATACGTTTATGAAGAAGGACTTGGAAGATATCATTGTAGCTGACGAGCGACAACGGACGTATGTGCAGTCTTTGCGATATCTGGAGCATAAACCACGCACGCGCCACGAATTAAGTCAGAAGCTTCGTCAGAAAGAGTTTGCTGCACCCTTGATTGAAGAGGCACTGGACCGGCTTGAGAGGGAGGATTTGGTTGATGATGAACAGTTCGCGAAGGAATGGACCAGACAGCGTATGGAGGGCCAGCGGAAGGGAAAACTGTGGATAAGGCAAGAGCTGCGTCAGAAGGGCATTGCCAATGAGCTTATTGCGGAAGCGCTGGAAGGTATAAGTGCGGATACGGAATTTGAGACGGCTTTAACCGCCGGACGCAAAAAGTGGAATCAGGTCAAAGGAGACATCAAGGAAAAGAAACGTAAAACGCTTCCCTTCTTGATGCGGCGGGGTTTTTCCATGGATATGGTGCGCCGGGTCGTGAATTGTATAATTGAAGAAGACGAGGCGGGGGACCCCGAAGAAGACGAAGCGTTGTTATGGGATTAGCAGAGAGGACTCACTATACTGCATTCTCTTGACAATTTCTTTCGTCAAATACTAAAATGGACATGAGTCTGTAAGAAATGGACAACCCTTTTTCCTTCCAAAAAAGCGGTTTCTGTTTTTTAAGATTTAAACCATTCATGATTATGGGTTCGCTGGAAACGGTGAATAGTACATGGAAGCATGTACATGTGAAATGAAAATCGGCGGGGGATCGCCGTGAGTATTCGTTATTCCCAAACATATGTAAGGCTTGAAAACAACAAATTGACCCAAGGAGTGCCTTGGAGGAACCAACGAGGAGGTGAACAGTATGGACATCGTAATCACGATCGTTCTCGTTGTGGCCGCGCTCGTTATTGGGTTCGGAGTAGGGTATTTTATTCGCAAATCTCTTGCAGAGGCTAAAATCTCCAGTGCGGAACAAGCTGCCGTGCAAATCGTGGAGAACGCGAAGAAAGAGGCAGAGGCACTGAAGAAAGAAACGGTGCTGGAAGCGAAGGACGAGATTCATCGCATTCGCGCCGAAGCTGAAAAAGACACTCGTGAACGTCGGAACGAAATTCAACGACAAGAAAGACGATTGTTGCAAAAAGAAGAGTCGCTGGATAAAAAATTGGAATCACTCGAACGTAAAGAAGAGCAAGTGGCTAACAAAGAGAAACGAATTGATGAGACACAGCAGCAGATCGAGATGATCTACAAAAACCAGGTGACGGAGCTGGAGCGCATATCCAACCTCACCATGGAAGACGCACGCAGTATCATACTGTCCAACGTAGAACAGGAAGTTCGTCATGAGACGGCTCAAATGATCAAGGACATTGAACAGCAAGCGAAGGAAGAAGCGGACAAAAAGTCCCGCGAAATTATTACTCTCGCCATCCAACGCTGTGCGGCTGATCACGTGGCGGAGACAACGGTATCCGTTGTTACTTTGCCAAATGAAGAAATGAAAGGCCGGATTATCGGTCGTGAAGGACGTAACATCCGTGCGCTTGAAACCCTTACCGGGATTGACCTCATTATCGATGATACGCCAGAAGCTGTTATTCTGTCGGGCTTTGACCCGATTCGCCGTGAAATCGCCCGTACTGCCCTCGAAAAACTGGTGGCTGATGGACGTATTCACCCGGCACGGATTGAAGAGATGGTGGAGAAATCCCGCAAAGAAGTGGACGAGCGTATCCGTGAATACGGTGAGCAAGCTACCTTTGAAGTGGGCGTGCATGGTCTGCATCCGGACTTGATTAAAATTCTCGGCCGGTTGAAGTTCCGTACAAGCTATGGTCAAAACGTCTTGAAACATTCGATGGAAGTCGCTTATCTGGCTGGATTGATGGCTGGCGAACTCGGAGAAGACGTAACCCTGGCAAGACGTGCAGGTCTATTGCATGACATCGGTAAAGCGCTGGATCACGAAGTGGAAGGATCACACGTCGAAATCGGCGTGGAACTGGCGAAGAAATACAAAGAACATCCGGTTGTAATCAACAGTATCGCGTCCCATCACGGGGATTGCGAAGCGACTTCGGTTATTGCGATGTTGGTCGGCGCAGCAGATGCGCTCTCCGCAGCAAGACCAGGCGCACGCCGCGAAACGCTGGAAACGTATATCAAACGACTGGAGAAGCTGGAAGAGATTTCGGAATCGTTCGAAGGTGTCGAGAAATCGTACGCCATTCAGGCCGGACGCGAAGTTCGCGTTATGGTACAGCCTGAGAAAATCGACGATGCTGAAGCCTTCCGCCTCGCACGTGACATCACGAAGATGATCGAGAACGAACTCGATTATCCGGGTCACATCAAGGTCACCGTCATCCGGGAAACCCGTGCGGTTGAATACGCAAAATAGAGCATTTACGAAAAAGTGGCCGCAACAGTGGGCCACTTTTCCTGTTGATAGCCTGTTATAAGGCATTTTCATAATAAAATTGGTGAGCATGAGATTGAGATAGAGGTCCTGCGAAGTTTCGGATGCTTTGAAGAAGGCTGCGCTTGGTAGGGATTAAGGAGGCAGTAAAATGAAAGTTTTGTTTATTGGTGATATTGTGGGGAATGTGGGGCGTAAGGCATTGAAGGAAAACCTTCCCTACCTCAAAACGAAGTATAAGCCACATGTAGTCATTGTGAATGGAGAAAATGCAGCAGCAGGACGGGGAATTACTGGCGCAATAGCGAATGAATTTTTCAATTGGGGTGTGCATGGCATCACCCTTGGTAACCATACCTGGGACAATAAGGACATATTTGATTTTATAGATGATGAACCACGCATGATTCGTCCTGCGAACTTCCCTCCAGGAACACCAGGGCGCGGGTACACGGTAGTCAAAGGTGAAGGCAAGGAGCTGGCGATTGTCAATCTGCAAGGGCGGACGTTTCTGCCTGCTCTGGATTGTCCATTCCGCGTTGCCGATGAAATTGTGGATGAACTGCGTCAAGACCACAAATGCATTCTGGTCGATATGCATGCTGAAGCAACGTCAGAAAAGATTGCCATGGGCTGGCATCTGGATGGACGTGCTTCGCTGGTCGTAGGTACACATACACATGTGCAGAGCAATGATGATCGTATTTTGCCAGGAGGGACAGCTTATTTAACCGATGCGGGTATGGTGGGGCCGCGTGACGGCATATTGGGCATGGAGCGTGAAGCGGTGCTGCGCAAATTTTACACTCAGCTTCCGGTACGATTTGTTGTTGATGATGGCAAATGGCATTTCCACGGTGTATTTGTGGAGATTGATGAAGCCACAGGCGCTGCAACACGCATTGAAAAAATTCGTCTGATGGAGGACGAGTGGCGCATGGAATAGGGGTATTGTCCCATTTTGCAGGGAAACCCCTCTAAAAAGAAGGAATTTTTTTGCCTCCCGCGAATAACATCTAGTAAGTGGAAACAAACATTCAACATTCCCAGGGAGGTACTTACCATGGAAGTATTAAAAGTTTCAGCAAAGTCCAATCCCAATTCCGTAGCCGGCGCTCTTGCAGGTGTTCTTCGTGAACGTGGAAATGCTGAACTGCAGGCAATTGGAGCGGGAGCACTGAACCAAGCCATTAAAGCGGTAGCGATAGCCCGGGGATTTGTAGCACCAAGCGGAGTTGACTTGATTTGTATTCCAGCTTTTACAGACATTGTGATCGACGGTGAGGACCGAACGGCCATTAAGCTGATTGTGGAGCCCAGATAATACATGCACTTATGCATTGAGCCTGTTTACGAAGTAGACAGGTTTTTTTGCGTTTTATTTATCTCTAACCTAACGTGTAGAAGGAGAGATTGTGATGCACAACTGGCGAGTAGCCGATTTTCATTGTGATGCCTTGAGTAAAATGCTGATGGACCCTGCTCTTTCATTTGGAAATGCTTCTCAGCTGGATGTAAATCTGGAGCGCATGAGACAAGGCGGCGTTGGTTTACAGGCCTTTGCGATCTATTTGCCCGAAGTGCTGGGGAGAGGCAAGTTTGAACATGTGATGGGCCAGTTGGACATCTACCGCAAGCGAGTTCAGATAAACAAAGATCGCTCTGAGGGCATACATACACTATTATGGCGGGAACAGCTTACACAGGTGGGACAAATGGACAAATCATGGGGACTGCTTACATTGGAAGGTGTCGATGGACTGGAGGGCAACCTCTTTTATCTCGA
Organism: Paenibacillus sp. NPDC056933; assembly: GCF_042674385.1. Taxonomy (NCBI): domain Bacteria; kingdom Bacillati; phylum Bacillota; class Bacilli; order Caryophanales; family Paenibacillaceae; genus Paenibacillus; species Paenibacillus sp. NPDC056933. The sequence continues at coordinate 1,721,560 of NZ_JBHUQN010000001.1, forward strand.
ACTGTGCTATCAGATGGGGGTACGGATCGTAGGGCTTACGTGGAACTATGCCAATTGGGCAGCAGATGGTGTACTCGAAAAGCGCGGGGCGGGACTGACGGAAAAAGGCAGAGAACTGGTTCACCTGTGTAACCAAATCGGCATGCTGCTGGATGTATCACATCTGACTGAAAAAGGGTTCTGGGAACTTGCTGACCTTAGTGAACGTCCTTTTATCGCTTCGCATTCCAACAGTTATGCCATATGCCCGCATGTGCGCAATCTGAAAGATGATCAGATTCGTGCCATTATTGCCCGGGAAGGGCGAATTGGTCTGACGTTTGTACCCTGGTTCGTGAAACAGGAAGGCGAAGTTCATATTGAAGATCTGTTGCCTCATATTGAGCGGATATGTTCTCTGGGTGGGGGGCATCATTTGATGATGGGATCTGATTTTGACGGAATATCTACGTATATCCATGAGCTTGAACATACCGGGCAGTATCCAAAGCTGATAAATACGCTCCTCAAACACTACGATGAATCACTGGTTCGCGGTTGGATGTGGGGCAATGCGATGAGTTATTTAGGAGAAAACCTGCCGGAGAACGATATGAAAACAGAAAATGTAAAATCATAAAAATCTTGATTTCCTGAAGAGACGCCTGAAGTAAACAGGATGGAAACAGAACTCGACCATGTTCAGATGGAATTACCAAATGTAGGGGATACATGATTGAAAAATAAGTGTATTTCATGAATTTTCAGCAGTTCGTTTTCATTTCACTTCAAAAAGGGGTATAATACCATAGGATTGTTAAGAGCCTGGCTACAGGCCATAGATAAACAAGGAGTGAAATTCACAATGAGCAAAACAGTATCTGTGGGCGTATCTGCCCGTCACATTCATGTATCTCAAGAGCACGTTGAAATTTTGTTTGGCAAAGGCTACGAATTGACTGAGTTTAAACCTCTGTCCCAACCAGGACAATATGCTGCTAACGAAACCGTAGCGGTTATTGGTTCGAAAGGACAGTTTGATAAAGTGCGTATTCTTGGACCTGTTCGTCCGGAAACACAACTGGAAATTTCGATGACAGACTCTTTCGCCATTGGTGTTAAGGCACCTGTACGTGAATCCGGAAGCATCGAAGGCACTCCAGGTATCACAATTAAAGGACCTGCTGGTGAAGTTACGATTGATAAAGGTGTTATCGTTGCTGCCCGTCACATCCATTTCCATACGTCCGATGCTGCCAAATGGGGCATTGAGGACAAACAAATGCTGAAAGTTCGCCTGGGTGGAGATCGTGGTCTGGTTCTGGAAAATGTACTGGCTCGTGTATCGGATTCCTTTGCACTGGACATGCATATTGATACAGATGAAGCTAATGCAGCAGGCGCTCGTAACGGCGATACTGCAGAAATTATCGACTAATTACATGAAACAATCATCAGCCGTGATCCTGACGGCCTGAATGAACCTATAAACCTGAGTAGATCCTCAGCGTCGATTACAGTCGATCTGATGGTAAGCTCAGGTTTTGTGTATTTCAGGATGTTTAGCAGACCTGCTTCAGATTTCGGGATAGGCGAAGGGGCAGCGGCTTTGGATGTGGAACTACAGCCCAATTCATGTTATAATTTGCTGTAATGCTCTTTTGATGTATAAAGCGTGCAAATCACGTGAAACAAGATGAAATAACGAAATTTTATTAATAGAGGCTGTAAGGAGTGACCGAAGGAAATGGCTAAAGACTCAAAAAAGGATTACTCCCAATATTTTGATTTCTCCGATGCCAAAGTAATTTCGCAAGATGAATTCAGCAAAAAGATAAGAATCCGGGGCCGGGAGATTAATATCAAGTCGGAACCCAATCATCGTCAGGAGAAACAACGGGGCAAGGAAGACGTCCAGGTGCTATACGAAACGGCTGTACCTGATGAACTGAAAAATGTGGGTAAAGGCAAACACTATATCGTATACACGTATGGATGCCAGATGAACGAGCATGATTCGGAGACCATCAAAGGACTGCTTGAATCGATGGGATATCAGGCTACCGAGGATCGCAAAGAAGCAGATATCATTCTGTTAAACACGTGTGCGATTCGGGAAAATGCGGAAGATAAAGTGTTTGGTGAGCTCGGTCATCTGAAAACTTTGAAAACCGAGCGTCCAGGCTTGTTACTGGGTGTATGTGGCTGTATGTCACAGGAAGAAGGTGTCGTGAATCGGATTATGCAGAAGCATGGCTTTGTGGATATGATTTTTGGTACACACAACGTGCATCGGCTGCCACATCTGATTCAGGAAGCGCTGTTCAGTAAAGAAATGGTTGTTGAGGTATGGTCCAAGGAAGGCGACATCATTGAGAACCTGCCGAAAAAACGTGAGGGCATGCGCGGCTGGGTGAACATTATGTATGGTTGCGACAAGTTCTGTACATATTGCATCGTTCCGTTCACCAGGGGAAAAGAGCGCAGTCGTCGTCCAGAGGACGTCATTGCTGAAGTTCGTGATCTAGCCAGACAAGGTTTTAAGGAAATTACATTGCTCGGTCAGAATGTGAATGCCTATGGCAAAGACTTCACGGATCTGAAGTACACCTTCGGTGACCTGATGGATGAAATTCGCAAAATCGATATTCCGCGGGTCCGCTTTACAACGAGTCATCCACGTGACTTCGATGATCATCTGATTGAGGTGCTTGCGAAGGGCGGGAACCTGGTGGAACATATCCATCTGCCAGTGCAGTCCGGTAGCACGGAAGTGCTAAAACGTATGAGCCGCAAGTACAGTCGGGAACACTATTTGAAGCTCGCTGACAAAATTAAAACGGCAATCCCCGATGTCGTGTTAACCACTGATATTATCGTTGGTTTCCCGGGGGAGACGGAAGAACAGTTTGAAGATACGCTGTCACTTGTCAAGGAAGTCGGCTACGACTTTGCCTATACATTCATCTATTCTCCGCGTGAAGGCACCCCTGCTGCGGTGATGGAGGATAACGTGCCGATGGACGTGAAGAAAGAACGTTTGAAACGCTTAAACGAGACGATTAACGCATACAGTCATAGCAGCAATGAAAAGCAGCGCGGCAAGGTCGTTGAAGTGCTTGTCGAAGGCGAAAGCAAACGGAATTCCAATGTTCTGGCAGGACGTACACGCAGCAACAAGCTGGTACACTTTGAAGGACCTAAAGAATTGATCGGTACTTTTGTACATGTGGAAATCACCGATCCAATGACTTTCTATATTCGGGGCAATCTGCTCTCAGAGCCAGTAGCCGCCAATCAGTAATACACAAACTTAATAAGATGAATGCCTTTTTGCACTTAGCGGGTTACGGCCTAGCGCAGCGAAGGTGACGGAATCAATTCTGCAGAAGCGAAGCGTTCGCCTTTGTCTCCTAATTTTAACCACAGACAATTACAATCAGAAAAATTTGGAGACAACAGCGATCGAAAGAACGATCCGTAACCGCAGCGGTCACTCAAGCAGTCAACTAAGCTTAGTGCAACATCGAGTATTTCATCTTATATCATCTCATAGAATGGAGCGATTTCGAGTGGCGCAGGAAGAAGTGCAATACAACCATTATGGAATGCCTACCTACGATACGCGCAATCTGGTCATACGCGACGACATTATGGGAAAAGCCAAAGAATTGGCTGAGATGCTTGGAACGAGTGAGGAAGTGAAACAGTTCCAACAGGCGGAATCCAAAATTCGTGATCATGAACGCATCCAGCAATTAATTGCAACGATCAAGAAAAAGCAAAAAGAGATCGTTGCTTTTGAAAGCTTCAAAAATGCAGAGATGGTCAGCAAAATTGAACAGGAAATTGAGGATCTGCAGGACGAGCTGGACAGCATTCCACTGGTTACGGAATTCCAGCAAAGTCAAAGTGATATCAATTATTTGCTCCAGCTTGTGATCTCTGTAATTCGGGATACTGTCTCCGAGAAAGTGAACGTGGAGGCAGGTACGGATTCACCTCCGACCAGCTGCGGGTAAAAACGGAAGGGTGCGGACGCAGTCCGCGCCTTTTTTGCTCATCTCCGAAAGGTTAAGCTTCGGAGTTTTACCTATCTGGTAAAGAAAACATCGGTCCTATGCATACTGATTTTTAATCACGCCTATAAGCGTTTTTCGTACCTTGTATTTACCATACGTAGCTTCATCAATCAGGAAATTGCCCCCAAACTAGGAGGATACGCTCGTATGGCAAGCTCCACATTGTGGGGTTATTTTGTGTGGTGGTCTGTTCATCACAACTTTACTGGATAAGACCTGGTCCGTAAGAGCAGGCTTAATATAATAACGAGGCACTTTAGATCATCTACGAAAAGAACCAATGCTGGGAAAATCATCATCAACAACATACATCATGGCTTTATACTTAAAGTGCACTAAAGGGGAAATCAATAATGAGTATCTTGGACAAAATGGTTGCAGAAGGAAACGGGAGATTTTGGGGTTTTCTCGGTTGTCGTTTTATTAAAGGCAACGGAAAAGAAGTACAGATCGCACTGACAGCGGAGGAACACCACACCAATTCCATGGGGATTATTCACGGCGGTGTGCTAACCTCCCTGATGGATCAGGCGATGGGTATGGTGGCTACAGCGGCAATGGAAGTAGACAGTTGTGTGACGACCAATCTGAATGTACATTTTCTCGCACCCATGAAGCAAGGGGAGTTAATCGTGACGTCAACGATCTTGCATCAAGCTGGGCGTAGTGTAACGGCACAATCCGAGGTGCGTGATGCATCTGGCACGCTGGGGTGCATGGCAACAGCTACCTTCCGTATAGTGCGAGTAAAAACGCAAAGCACAGAATCCCAAGGTTGACAAAAGATATTATTCTGTCATAATGAAAATATCAAAATGAGAATAGTCGGTGGTGCCCATGAGCGAAAACTACGAACAATTCAATGCTGAAAGCGATGAGCAGGCAGCACGTGCCTATAGTTCCAAGAAATATCGTACGCCCGATGGTGTTCCCGCGGATATCGTCATGTTCACCTTGACCAAGCGGGAGCGCAAGACGGTAACCAAGACACTCCCCATCCGGGAGTTGAAGGTGATGCTGATCAAACGCAAAGGGTGGCCTTTTGCAGGAAGATGGGCGTTGCCAGGTGGTTTTTGTCAGGAAAATGAATCCATCTATGGTGCTGCAAAGCGCGAATTGATGGAGGAGACAGGTGTCGACGGTGGGCATCTGGAGTATTTAAATGTATATAGTCAACCTGGGCGTGACCCCAGAGGATGGATTATCTCACATGCATTTTTTGCACTTGTAGAAGAGTGGATGTTGGAACACCGTCAGGCGGCAGATGATGCTGAGGATGTTGGATTGTTTACGATTCAGGAAGCCTTGCAAGAGCTCGAGCTTGCCTTTGATCACCGCACGATTATAGAAGATGCGTACCAGCGTATTCAGCAGCAAATGCTGGAAACGACAATTGCACGACAATTCCTGCCTCGTGATTTTACACTAAGCGAGTTATACCAAGTGATTCAGAGTGTAGTACCTGACTTCGAAGAACCGAACTTTATTCGGAAGATCACTTCGACCCGCAGCCGCAAAGGCATTGTAGAAGAGGTTCGGGATGAGGAGGGCAATCTGTTAAGCTCCAATCAGTACTCACAGCGTCCGGCTCAGCTTTATCGTTTCACGGAGCTGGTCCCTCGTCTATCCATCTATACGTAATGCGCAAGCGGAACATAACGGATTGAATCAGTATCAACCTATTCTCATAAGGGAGTGTGGACGATGAAAGCACTGATTGTAATTGATTTTACACGTGATTTTGTGACAGGTTCGTTGCCAGTAGGCCAGCCTGCTGTGGAGATTGAAGAGACGATTGCAGCAATAACGGAAGCTTATTGCAATAACAAGCATGAAGTTATTATGGCTGTGGATTTGCATGAAGAGAGTGATCCTTATCACCCGGAAACTGCCCTTTTTCCGCCACATAATATCAGGGATTCTGAAGGAAGACAGCTATACGGCCGTCTGGCTCAGGTCATGGAAGAACGGGAAGCGCAAATTCGCTGGATGGATAAAACAAGATACAGCGCATTCTGCGGCACAGATCTGGAGCTGCGGCTCCGTGAACGTGGAATAACAGACATTGCACTGATCGGAGTATGTACGGATATTTGCGTACTGCATACAGCAGTGGATGCTTATAATAAAGGTTTTCATATTACGGTATATGAAGATGCTGTAGCGAGCTTCAATCAAGCAGGCCATGAGTGGGCACTAGGTCACTTTCGTTCCAGTCTTGGAGCTCAGGTAATCAAAGCGAGCGATACCGTTCTCACAGGCTTGAACCTGTAAACGAACCAGTGATCACATCCTGCTCAATGGAGTGTTATGTTTGCTGGGGAATATGGTGAATAGGAATAAACCGGAGACTTATGCAATGGTATGTTTACCAGAATAATGAATCATGAGCGATGAGTCTCCACATGTTGACCCGTGTCTGCAGGCTTGATCTGCGGCACAAGCGGAAGTCAGAGAGGATGAGACAAATGCAGACGACTAGCCTGGCTTTACATACAGATAAATATCAAATCAATATGATGTACGCCCACTGGGTGAATGGAACTCATAAGCGGAAAGCAGTATTTGAAGCTTATTTCCGCAAGCTTCCTTTTGGCAACGGATATGCCGTATTTGCCGGTTTGGAGCGGATTGTGAATTACATCAGCCAGCTTCGTTTCACGATGGAGGACATCAAATATTTATCCAAACAAGAGGAAAATTACGATCCGGTCTTTCTCGAAGAGTTGCTCCAGTTTTCATTTCAGGGGACAATTCACTCCATGAAGGAAGGGGCAGTTGTTTTTCCTGACGAACCGCTTATTCGGGTAGAAGGCTCCATTATGGAGACGCAACTGGTGGAGACGGCGATACTTAACTTCATGAATTATCAGACGTTAATTGCCACGAAAGCATCGCGAATCAAACAGGTGGCGAGTCAGGACACTTTACTCGAATTCGGAACAAGACGGGCGCAGGAAGCGGATGCGGCCATTTGGGGCGCACGTGCCTCGTATGTGGCAGGATTCCATGCAACGTCCAATATGCTGGCTGGAGAGCGATTTGGGATTCCGACAGCAGGGACACATGCCCATTCTTGGGTGCAGAGCTTTATGAGTGAGCAAGAGGCGTTTGACGTCTATGCCAAAGTGCTGCCCGATCAAGTGACACTATTGGTGGATACGTTTGATACATTGAACAGTGGTGTCCCCCATGCTATCAAAACGGCCAAGAAGCTGGAAAGCCAAGGCAAAAAGATGAACGCCATTCGATTGGATAGCGGGGACCTTGCATATCTATCCATTCAAGCCCGGCAGATGCTGGACGATGCCGGACTGGACTACGTCAAGATCGTAGCTTCCAACGACCTCGATGAAAATACGATTTTCAACCTTAAGGCGCAAGGTGCTCGCATCGATATATGGGGAGTGGGTACACAGCTAATTACCGCTTCCGACCAACCCTCTTTGGGTGGCGTGTACAAGTTGGTGGAGCGCGAAGTGGACGGTGTCATGCTGCCTACGATCAAAATTTCGGCCAATCCCGAAAAAGTGTCCACACCAGGTAAAAAAGAAGTCTTCCGGATTATTGATCCGAAACATGGCAAGGCGATTGCAGATTACATCTGTTATCCAGGAGAAGAGCAGCCGCTACAGGGCGGGCCGCTCAAGCTGTTCAACCCGCTACACCCATATCTGAAGAAGACGGTAACCCGCTACGAAGCAGTGAACATGCTTGAACCGATCTTTGTGAACGGGCGTAAAGTGTATGAACTGCCTACCCTGGATGAGATTCGCAGTTATCATCTTGAGCAAATGGATCTGTTTTGGCCGGAATACCTGCGTAAACTCAACCCTGAGATTTACCGTGTAAATATCAGCCCTGCGGCGTGGAATATGAAGCAGAAGCTCATTGCTGAACATGTGCAATCTGCCGAAGATTAATGAAATAAAAGGGGCATAACCGGGAAGCAAACATCTCGTGTTATGCCTTTTTGTTCTTTCCTCTTTGCTGTCATATGTTGTCCAGGACAACCGACAGTGTGTGAAACATCATGGACAGATCGCCTGAGCAACGCGGTATACTGAATCTTTAACAGCTGTGGATCAGAGAGGTATGAAACCAATTATTTCTCGGGAAAGCGCAGGAGACGCCAAATCCCGCATCTTTCCGAGTTTCTTTTTCGACATGATCCATTACGGATACTGTTTCAATTGCACATTGCCCGGGGATGAAAGTAAGAGGAGATACAAGCATGCAGGGTTGATCCTCTGGCAGGTCCACTCATTTATTTAATGACTAGCCGGAGAGAATGAGCCTGACTGGATGCCAAATGCATTACTTATGAAATGTTAAGATGATAAACGAACACTCATCGGATAAATTTAAATAACATGTAACTTATAATAAGGAGAGGATATCGGATGGAAAATACGTTTCCTGCCTATGTCGTGCGTAAAGAAGAACAGGGTGGCGTGAAGGCCGCCATGGAGCAGCTAAAGAAAGAGGATTTGCCTAACGGTGACGTAACCGTACAGGTTCATTATTCAAGTGTGAATTATAAAGACGGACTCGCCACCCTAGAAAAGGGCGGTGTAGTACGGGAGTATCCCATCGTACCAGGGATCGACCTTGCAGGAATTGTAGAGGAATCCGTGAGTGGGCGATTTGCACCGGGGGATCGAGTGATCAGCACAGGCTTCGAGCCAGGCGTATCTCATTTTGGCGGGTATAGCCAATATGCTCGTCTGCGCAGCGAATGGCTTGTCCCTCTGCCACATGGACTTAGTGAGAAGGAAGCGATGGCGATCGGAACCGCAGGATTCACGGCTGCCCTCTCGGTAGATGCTTTGCTTCGGGCTGGCGTGACTCCGGAAATGGGCAGCATTTTGGTTACAGGAGCAACCGGAGGGGTAGGCAGTATGGCGGTAGCTATTCTGGCGAAGCTGGGTTTTGAAGTAACGGCAAGTACAGGCAAAAAGGATCAACAGGAGCAGCTGCTTCGAGATTTGGGCGCCTCAGATGTCATTTCACGCGAAGAAGCGGATGCGCCTGCCAAGGGGCCGATGGGCAAACAGCTCTGGGCAGGTGTTATTGATCCAGCAGCAGGTCCGGCACTGGGCGAACGTCTGAAACAGATCCAATACGGAGGTGCTGTCGCCGTATCAGGCTTAACCGGAGGAGCTGCGTTCGAGTCCACCGTATTTCCGTTTATTTTGCGGGGGATTCAATTGATTGGGATTGATTCTGTCTATTGTCGGATGGAACGGCGGGAACGGATATGGCAGTTGCTTGGGGGGGAATGGAAGCCGGATCGGGCATTGCAGCTCGGAATTCAGGAAATTTCATGGGCGCAACTACCTCAGACACTGGAAACGATCCTCAAGGGAGGTGCCGTAGGTCGTACAGTCGTCAACACGATGTCTGAAGGGCCTGCCGAATAAGATTCTTTTCTCCTAGACATGCTAACTCTACCTGAGAGCGTCACAGTGCATGTGGCGAGAAAGGAAGGAAGAGTATGCGTGTTGACGGAAAAGGATTGCATCTTAGATTTGGACGTATGAAGTCTGTGATGGTCAGTATGATCATGGCGTTGTGTGTATTATCCCTAGTGGCTTGTTCAGCATCATCTGTTGATCAGGAGCGGAAAATATATACGCGACAAGCGACGGATGAAGGCATGGTTCGGGCAAAGAGCCAGGGCCACGGGTTAAACGGTCCACTGATTCAGGAGTTGGATGGCGATTTTGCTGCAAAAGGCATCAAGTTGATGAACAATATGTCTGCTGATGATGGTGAGGGCGGAATCTCTTATATGTACTTGTTGAATGGAAGTGGCAGACATATTGTCAAAGTCCACATTTTCAGCGATGATCGCACACGAGTAGCCCGGATGAACGAAATGTATGGTAATGATGGCGATCAGGCTGTGATGGAAAATGGACTTGGCAAAACAACGATTCGCAGTAAAGCATACGTATCACTGGTTTATACGGCTTCAGGTGGAGAGAAGGATGACTATGAAGAGGACGTCATGCAAGTATTCCAGCATGTACTTAAGCAATTGAAGTAACGGTCTCGCCTAAAATAAAGCCGAAAAACCCGTCTGATCTTTCAGACGGGTTTATATATTTCACGCATAACATGCCTCAGCTCTGGCAAAATGAGCTTTTCCATGGCCAATTTGACAGCACCCTTGGAGCCTGGCATGGAGAATACGGCTGTACGCCCGATTGTTCCGGCTACCGCCCGGCTAAGAATGGCAGCAGAACCGATATCCTCGGTATAACTGAGGAAGCGGAAGATTTCCCCAAAGCCCGGCAGCTCCTTGTCGAGCAGAGAGGATACTGCTTCATATGTCGTATCACGGGGTGCGATTCCGGTCCCTCCGCTGAGCAGCACGGCTTCGATATCGTCACGAACCGCTGCATCCTGCAGGATGCTTCGAATGGTTTCGGTCTCATCCGGTGTAATGATATATTCGACAATCTGATATCCTGATTCTGTCAGCAACTTGTGCATGAGTTGTCCACTTGTATCGGTGTCCTTGGTGCGGGTATCCGATACGGTTACAACCATGCAGGATACCGTGTCAGGGGCTTCCTGACGATGTTGCTCCACTGAATTGGTCATAACATTCCTCCTCCAATCAACATGTCCTCATAGCATAGATCATTCAGTAGAATGAGGCAATGACTGTAGAGGAGAGAAGGTCAGGATTGCGCAACGAATGCAGGATAGTGTACACTCGCTAGGATAGATATAGACTCGTTTTATTGGACAAACAGAGAGGTGAACCATGATGAGTGAATTAAAAGTAAATGAATCATCCATCCCTGTATATATTTTGTCAGGCTTTCTGGGGAGCGGCAAAACGACACTGCTTGTTCAACTGATTGAACATTGGCAACAACAAGGTCTCCGGCCCGCAGTGGTCATGAATGAATTGGGTGAAGTTAATTTGGATGGTCAGATTGTGGATGCTTCCGTGCCAATGACAGAAATGTTAGGAGGGTGCATCTGCTGTACCGTGCGAGGTGACTTGGGGCTGCAGCTAGCTGATCTCGTACAGGAGGAATCGCCTGATGTCATTATCATCGAAGCAACGGGAGCAGCAAACCCGATGGAGATTCTGGATGCAGTAACGGAAACATCACTTTATATGCGACTTGAACTGAAAAGCCTGATTACCGTGGTGGATGCCGCACATCTGTCAGGGCTGTACCAGGAGCAGAAGGGACAGACCTTCAAGCTGATGCAGGAACAGATTCGCTGTGCGTCTGTACTTCTCCTGAACAAAACGGACCGGGTGAATGAGCAGCAGTTGGCAGATCTGAGGGACCTGTTGGCACGCTGGAATGGTTTCGCTCCCGTAATGCCTACGGTGAAGTGTGAAGTCGACATGGACGTGCTGCTTCATAGCGGAGACAATGCCCATGCCTATCAATCTGTTGAAGAAACAAGTAAACACGCGGAGAAGCAACATCACGTGCATGCCGAAGCCTGTACTGAGCATGGATGCAGCCATGTTCATGAACATGATGAGCATATGGAGCATGATTCCGGAGCGCATCAACATTCTCAGGGGAATATCGATGGTCACCCTCATGATCACGACCATAATCATAATCATGCCGATCCCCATGCTTCACATGAACATGTTATGGTGTACACGCACTATTTCACCCAGCCGGTGAACAGTGAGGCATTTGAACGTTTAATATCTGAATTACCAAGAGACGTGTACCGGGCAAAAGGGATTTTATCCTTTAGCGACACGTCCAGTCGGTTCTGGTTCCAATATGCTTACCGGGAATCGGATTATATGAAGATCACGCCTCAGGGGGATGTGCCTAACGTAGCTGTGTTTATAGGTGAGCATTTCGATCAGTCGGTCATTCGCGACCAATTGCTGGAATTAGAAGCGATAAATGAGGCTTAAATGATTCAAGGTTCCTCCAGACAGGGTATTAAGAAGCATAGCAAACTTAGTCTGGGAGGTAACTTTAAATGACACAACAACAATATCAACAATGTATCGATGCTTGCCTGGAGTGTATGAATGCTTGCAACGTATGTTACATATCGAGTCTGAAGGAATATGATCTGGCGATGTTGCGTGATTGCATTCGTTTGGATCGGGAATGTGCCGAAATCTGTAGTTTTGCTGCTCAAGCCATGACGCGTGGAAGTGATTTCATCGCCGAAATTTGCGAACTGTGTGTGAAAGCATGTGAAGCTTGTGCTGCTGAGTGTGGCAAACATCAACATGATCACTGCCAGGCTTGCGCAGAAGCTTGCCGCAAATGTGCAGAGGCTTGCCGTATGATGGCCGCAGTAGCGTAAATATAACTCCATTGGATTGAAAATAAAAAGCCTGGGTAATGTGCATGATGCTGATAGGCTGGTCCCCTCACAGGAGACAACGAAAGAAGACATCCGATAAGATGTACTCCAACGTTGTCTGCTGGAGGGGATTTTTTTATGGATACGGCATAGCAATGTTCTTCGCCATCAGGTGATGAGAACCTCTATCGTTAGCAGGTGTTCCATTGGCAAATGCATGTAACAGGTTGCCAAAGCTGAGCGTGATCTGTATAATGATGGCAATGAATTGAAACGATGAATATCCGTGATCGGGAGAGTAGCCAGAATCCATGTATGACAGCGAGCCGGGGCAGGTGGAAGCCGGTATGACATGATCTGAGTGAAGCGCACCCGTGAGATGGTTGTCCGAAGGCATGCGTACATCTGTGAAAAGGTGCAGAGAGCATGGACTGTAGGGCAATCCGGCATGCGGCCGTTACTCGCACCGAGCGGAACAGGCTGGACTGTACATGGAATGTACAATCGTAACTTGTTCACTTAGAGTGGTACCGCGGGAACTGTGAAGATCAGCTCTCGTCTCTGATATAGAGACGAGGGCTTTTTTGTTTTTTTTATAGCATAGCTAAATACGATAATGACGAGGAGTGTTTAAGATGTTGATGAAGCAGGCAGCAGCACATATAGCTCCCCTAACTGGGCTGGAGCAAGAAGAGGTATTGAATTTATTGGAGGTCCCGCCACAGGCTGAAATGGGGGACTCGGCGTTTCCCTGTTTTATTCTGGCCAAGTCATTAAAGAAAGCACCTGCGGCCATAGCGGCTGATATCGCTTCTGGATTGCAGGCAAAAGGGCTGAACGCTTCACCAGCAGGGCCTTATGTGAATATACGTTTCAACCGGGAAGATCTGGCACCAAAGATGCTGCAAGAGCTGGAGCATAAAGAATTTGGGAAGCTGCAACTGGGTGCAGGTTCACGTGTCGTGATCGACATGTCGTCGCCTAATATTGCCAAGCCATTCGGAATCGGTCATCTGCGCTCCACCGTGATTGGGGCAGCGTTATATCGGTTATATAACGAGGCAGGCTATACTTCGGTCAGCGTGAATCATCTGGGCGATTGGGGAACACAGTTCGGCAAACAGATTGCAGCCTACAAGCGTTGGGGCAATGATGAAGCGCTACAAGCTGAGCCGATTCGGACATCATTGGAACTGTATGTGCGATTTCACGATGAGGCTGAGAATGATCCATCTCTGGAGATGGAGGCACGAGATTGGTTCCGCAAGCTGGAGCAAGGGGATGAAGAGGCGCAGCGGTTATGGGCCTTTTTTGTAGAAGTGAGTATGAAAGAATTCGACCGGATGTATGAGCGTCTGAATGTACAGTTTGACCATACGTTGGGTGAGAGCTTTTATAATGACAAGATGGGTGCGGTCGTTGAAGAACTGAAATCCAAAGGATTGCTCGAAGAGAGTGAAGGGGCATTGGTGGTACGTTTGGAGGAGGAGAATATGCCGCCTTGCCTGATTATCAAAAAGGATGGAACAACCATCTACCCGACGCGGGATTTGGCAACAGCGGTGTATCGTCATGATGTGATGAAGGCGGATAAAATGCTGTACGTGGTCGGGGGTGAGCAGAAGCTCCATTTCCGTCAGGTATTTGCGGTATTATCCCGGATGGGGTACGCGTGGTCTGAGATTTGTGAACATATCCCGTTTGGCTTGATGCGTTTTGAGGGACGGAAGATGTCCACCCGTCGGGGTAAAGTCGTCTTCTTGCAGGAGGTACTGGATGAGGCGGTTGCTCGGGCGTTACAGATTATTCAGGAGAAAAATCCGAACCTGCCAAATCCGCAAGAGGTTGCAGAAGCGGTTGGTGTAGGTGCGATTGTATTCGGTGATCTGCGCAATAACCGGTTGAACGATGTCGATTTCTCGCTCGAAGATGCGGTGAGCTTTGAAGGGGAGACAGGACCTTATGTGCAATATACACATGCCCGGCTTAACAGTGTGCTCGCAAAGGCAGCAGAGGTGGAACATGTGGAAAATGAAAACCATCTGGAACAGGCTAACAACACAAATGGTAGAGCCAACACAGAGAATAAGCCAGTCATCGTCGGTGACACTTCATGGGCATTGCTGAAACTGCTGGCGGACTATCCGCAGCATCTGGAAAAAGCAATTCTTCGCAACGAGCCTTCGGTGATTGCCAAATATGCGATCGATGTTGCCCAAGCATTCAACCGCTTCTATCATGCAGAACGGATTTCGGACGCGCCAGCTGACGTGAAACCCTTCCGGGTGGCGTTAACAGAGCGTACAGCGGAGCGTCTGGCCTACAGCCTATATTTACTAGGGGTCCAGGCTCCTGAGCGGATGTGATTCCATGGGATGGAGGGCAAGGTCAAGAGCAAGAGTAAGTCGATTCTTCGATAAAGCAGGAAAAGCAGCAGCAGACTCAAACGGACGAATCATATCGCTTCAAGGGGTGAGCAAACGACTTGGGGATGTGCAGGTACTGAATGATATTGATATGGAGATTGCACAGGGAGAGTGCATCGTCCTGGTGGGCAGAAATGGTTCAGGCAAAAGCACATTGTTGCGTGTGCTGGCGGGCATGTTACTGCCTGACTCAGGCTCCCTGCGCAAGCCCAGGCATGGTCGGATTAAGTATGCATTGGATGGACTGTCACGCTTGCCCTTCACATCAAGAGAGTACCTGTGTCAGATGGGACGCATTCGTGGTATGCGTCCTGAAATATCGGGTCAACGGATTAGTGAACTGAGCGAGCTGTTGTTCCTGGGTAAGGCGATTGATCAGAAACTGCCACAGTTATCCAAGGGTACATTGCAGAAAGTAAATTTGATTCAGGCTTTATTGCCTGGACCCGGTGGGTTATTGCTGCTTGATGAACCATTGTCCGGTCTGGACGTTCCGGCGCAGAAAGCAATCGTAGCTTTGCTCAGACAGTGGAAAAAGGAAGGAAGCCAGATCGTTACAGCTTGCCATGAGCCATTGCTGATTGAACTTCTCGCGGATCAGGTCATCGTATTACACAAGGGGACAGTGCTTCGTCGCTGGAATAAGGAAGATTTGCAGCAAGCCGGAGAGCCAGCTGTGAGCATCCAAAGTGTGATAGAAGGACGGGAACAGTCCGTTATTGATGCGCTACTTGTTGAACACCAAGGAGTCATTGCATGCCATCGCAGCGTAGTTCATCAGGATTATGGACGACGCGAAGTATGGGATTGGAGGGTGTCACGCAGTTCGGCAGATCGGGTCATTGGAAAGATTCTGGCTGTGGGCGGTTCCATCCTTTCCGTGCATCCGGAAGAAAGCCGATTAAATATGGAAGGATTGATGGAGGGAAGGCATCCCGGTGAATCAGCTCATAGGGACAGAACCGACCAAGATTCCTGCCTGTCTCCTGAAGGAGGCGACCTCCAATGATCCACTTGACTCGTTATTTGTTAAAACATTACATACGTTCACAGAAATATGTTGCGCCGGTTATCTTTTATATTATTACGATGCTGCTCATCTATTCCTACAAACCTAATCCGGTTGCGGACAGTTACAGCGTTACGGCCATGCTGCTCTTTTTTGGCGCGGCTTGGCTAGGTTTAACGGTAATGAATACGGAACCTGCGGGGCAGTATCAATTGCTCGTTATCCATGCAGGAAGCAAACGCAAGGTTGCCTTTGCACACTTGATCTGTGCGTTAATCATGCAATTCGGTCTGACTGCAATTACCGTGTTATACCCGATTGTTACGGGCATGTTTGGAAGGCTGCCGAGTGCTGGGGAGTGGAGCATGGCTTGGGCCGGACACCTGGCGTTGTCGCTGCTGGGTCTGGGGCTCAGTGTTTTCTTTCAAAAATCATACATTTCCATGCTGAGTCGCAGTATGCCCCTGTTCATTGTTGTATTGTTATTATCGTTAGTACAAGGTTCATTAAGCGAACGTTTGCCCGAATCCGTGCAATGGCTTGTCAAGATTCTGCCTCCAGCATTTTATCTGGTTCGTGAGATGATGTTATTTGAAGCATCGAAGATGGGGGCTGTTGTTTCGACAACGGTGTGGGCTGTACTCTATGCCACAGTTCTACTCATCATTCATATATGGTTATCTGGAAGAAGGGACTTACGGAGCTAGAGGTCATTATTGTCCATAACTTGAATGTTGGTCTGCGTTTCGGTACCATAGAGGGACGTTGGAATCCGAAAGTATGGTACGGAGATAAAGGGGGCGCTCGCTTATGCAAAATACAGACATGCAGCATGGTGACATGCTGGACAGCGAACACTCCAGGGAATTGTTTGCCTATTACGGCTTGGCTGTATATTATGGACAGGCGCTTGAACAGCAACTGGTCAATCTGATTTTATTAATGAAAATGTCTCAGGGTAAGGCTGTGTCCGAAGAAGATCTGGAAGATCTATACGAACGGAAGATGAGCAGTTCACTTGGGCAACTCATTCATGAGGTGCGTCATCATTTTACCTTTTCCGAAGAAGAGACTCGTCAGTTGAATGAATTATGGAAGCAGCGTAACGGTATTGTACATCACTATTTCAAGGAACGAATTCATGAGACATTCAGTCCTGAAGGGCGATCACGAATGATCAAGGAACTGGAAGATTTCAAAGACCGTGCACAGGAACTGGAGATTAGTCTCCAGCAGTACACAGGTGCCTGGATTGCGGAGCTGGGGTTGGATGCCGAATCCGCGGCAGCGTTACAGACACTCGAACGTATGCATGCAGAGAGTATGCACGCCCGGGCACTGGAAGAGGATGAATCCTTGTGATGGAAAGCAAGTCCCGAATACGTAAAATAAAAAGAAGACACTGGTTGGTAATCTCCATTGCATCGCTCGTGTTGATTGGGCTCATATGGACTATAACTACGGCGTTGCTCATCTGGGCTTACAGTGACGAAGAATCCCCGAGACAGAGTGATGCAGCCATTATACTCGGTGCAGCCGTAGAAGGGGATAACCCTTCACCCGTATTTCGTGAACGTATTGAGCATGGCATTATATTATATCGGCAGGGAACGGTAAGCCATCTGATCTTTACTGGTGGTATAGGCAGTGCAGGAGAGCGTGCCGAAGCTGAAGTTGGACGAGATTACGCAGTCGCACATGGCGTTGATCCGGCAGATATCCAATTGGAGTTGGAATCCAGAATTACAGAGGAGAATCTGGTGAATTCAATTAGCGTCGGAGGACAGTCTGGGTTTCATACCTACACGATTGTAAGTGATCCGTTACATATGAAACGGGCGATGAAACTAGCTAACGGACTCGGTATGGATGCTGTTCCGTCCCCCACACGAACGACGGCATACAAGACCTGGCGCAGCCAATTTCCTTTTCTGGCAAGAGAAACGATATTATATATGGGATATATGGTCAAAGGATGGATAGACAATCCGCAGCAGCACGACAAGTGACTGGACTGCGCGATTGTCTTTTTTTGAGCATGTTAACCCTGCGTTACTATGTTCCGGGATAATTAATCGCTGCACTAACCAATGCAGCCACCCCAAAACCGATGAACCACCAAGGCCAGCGCCGATGATTGTTTTTACACATACCGATGAACAAACTGATGATCCCCGCAAGTAATACCCCGGTAGCCAAGCTGCTGCCAACGATCCAGCCGATGCTCATATGTTGACCTCCTCGATGTGGAATGTTAAGAAGAGCTACCTATGGTGAGCTTCCCGCCTCTGACCTCTGCTTGAAATGGATAAGTACCGTTACGATACGTATGTTGATTATGATTGGATTGAAGTGGGAGATCACTCCTGAGTCGGCCCCCAGCCTGCTTGAAGTCTAACTTGAATCCATCATTTTCTGGTGGGATGCGCACTTCAACGCTACACCCTGTCGAGCGACTATCCAGAGATTGAAGCATCGTTGAGGAGTTTATGCTAAGTTGGCCACCTGTCACTCTGGATTGAATATGGGAGAACTGACCGGATAACTGGATAGGTGAAGAAGTGGCTTTTAGTTGGATATGGTTTGCACAAAGGTCTGTTGCTGTAACCCGACTGCCAACAGCTTGTAAACGGATATTCTGGCCATAGCCAGATAAGGTGAGATTGCCGGATGTACAGTGACAATCCCAGTGTTCGGAAGAAACGTTATCCACAACAAAGCGGGAACCCACCCCGTTGATCGACAGTCTTTGCAATATCGTAGGCGGCAGTACAATGTGGAGCGATGTGCGATGGAAGTTTATACCCAGGGGAAAAGCTTGTTTTCGTCCATCGATGAGATGTAATAAACCTTTACTAACCTTAGCTTCAAAACATCGAGTTCTTGGGAAACGAGCGAAGCCCCGTTGAGTAACATGGATAACCGCTTCTGTACCCTGGCTAATATGTACTTCGCCTTGCATCCATTCCATAGAAAGAGCATGAATGGAGTCTTCAGATAACCATTCTTTGCAAATCATATGTCCATTAGGTTTCAAAACAGCTATCCCTCGTTTCTGTCATCGTCATGATCATCCATCTTAGGATAAGCGCCCATCGCAGCATGTTGTTCAAGAATACGTTCAATGAGCGGTTCGCTCACAATATCGGCGCCGAGCATGTTCATCAACCGCTGTAAAAAATAAAGACGCTGCTTCGTTTCGCTGGGATTGCGGCTGAACAGTGTGGGATTAATCCATATGTTGACCAGCATCATGAATACTTCTGCACAAGCTTCGGGATCTTCAGTATGGATAGACCCATCTGCAATGCCTTCTCGCAAAATCGTTGTAATCACCGGAGCATCTATTCGCACGGCCTGTTGAATACCGCGTACAATAAATACCGGATTTTTGATCTGGGTCCGAAGTACGCGATCCAGGGAATGAGCCTGCTGATCAGAGACGACATGCTCCAGAATCTGAATTAACTTCTCTCGTGCTGACGTGGCTGTTGTGTTTGTAACTAATTGATCCATCATCTGAGCCGAATAGTTGAATTGTTGTTCCATAACCGCGTCCAATATTTCCTCTTTGGATCTAAAGTGATGATACACAGCTCCCTTGGACATGCCTAGGGCAATAATGATGTCCTGAATACTCGTCTTTTCAAATCCTTTGTCTGTGAATAACTGGGTAGCAACGTTCAGAATCTGCTGTACCGTTTGTTCCGGGTGTTTGTTTCTAGCCATAATACTCTCCTCATATTTAGATACCGACCGTTGGTATGTATAATACAGGCAGATGAGTCTATTGTCAATAAGAGGAAACGGGCAAAAAAATACCGATCTACACCGCAGACCAAAAGGTCCACGGGCATATCGGTTGGTTGTTTAAATTTAAATTTGCATTTATTCCCGTTCTACTTACACACCGCCTCCAGCAAAGGAGGAAGTGGTTCGAATAGCTTCGCCCAGTGGGTTGTTTCCACTCGTATCCGTAGCTGCTTGAGCACCTTGCTGCAACTGATACATCTGATAATAGCGACCCTGAAGTTGCATTAATTCATCATGCGCACCTTGTTCAACAATGCGTCCGCGATGCAAAACCAGAATCTGGTCTGCTGAACGAATGGTGGACAAACGGTGGGCGATGATGAAGGTAGTGCGTCCTTTTTTGAGAACTTCGAGCGCATTTTGAATGAGTGCTTCCGTTTCGGTATCAATGTTCGCCGTAGCTTCATCGAGAATCAGGATGGCCGGATCGAATGCCAGCGCACGGGCAAAGGAGATCAACTGCCGTTGTCCGGCAGATAACGTGCTTCCTTTTTCGATAACCGGCTCGTCGAATCCCTGCGGAAGATGGGCGAGAATCCGCTCTGCACCCACGTCGCGCAGCGACTGTTCAATCTGTGCACGAGTAATCTTCTCATCTCCGAGACTGACATTGGAGGCTACGGTACCCGTGAACAGGTACGGATCTTGCAATACGATGCCCATATGTTCGCGAATCCACTGTTTAGGCAGATCCTTGACGTTCTGACCGTCGATCGTAATCTTGCCTTTCTGTGGATCATAGAACCGGAAGAGCAGGTTGATGATGGAGCTTTTGCCGGAACCGGTATGGCCCACGAGGGCGACCGTTTGACCTTGTGATGCTTTGAACGAGATGTTGTTCAGCACATAATCTTTTTTATAAGCAAAGGATACATCGTCAAACACGACATTCCCCTTG
This sequence comes from Paenibacillus sp. NPDC056933, assembly GCF_042674385.1. Classification (NCBI taxonomy): domain Bacteria; kingdom Bacillati; phylum Bacillota; class Bacilli; order Caryophanales; family Paenibacillaceae; genus Paenibacillus; species Paenibacillus sp. NPDC056933. The sequence goes on from NZ_JBHUQN010000001.1 coordinate 1,742,092, forward strand.
TATCTCGGCATCGACCCATCGGTTACCGGTTCACCTGGTTCATCCATCAGTTCAAATACACGGCCAGCGGATACCAGGGATGAATCCAGGTTCGCGAGTTGGTTCACCATACCCGTAATAGGCTGGAACAAACGCCCAAGAACGTCAACGAATGCATATAACACACCCAGCGAGATAATACTCGTACCGTCCAGCACACTGGAGCCGAAGTACCACAGAACAACTGCAAAAGCCATATTCCGTAATACGTTAACCAGGTTGTGTGAGGTGAAAGCGTTCAGGTTGAGCATTTTGTTTTGGTGTTTCATATAATCATCATTCAGATCCTCGAATTCCTGCTTGGTCTGTTTCTGATGACGGAATACCCTGATAATGGACATCCCTTGAATGGATTCGTTAATAATCGCATTAATTTCGCTCAGGCGTGAACGAATAATGGTATTGTAACGAGTAGCGATTTTGCGATAAAGCACAATCCAGAGAACGAGCATCGGTACAACGAAGAGCGAAATCAATCCGAGGCGGAAATCCAGCAGGAAGAGCGCAACATATACTCCCGTAATCGTAATGATTCCTGAGAAAAAGTTGGACAGAACCGCAACGAACAGATCCTTGACGGCTTCAGTATCGTTGGTGACCCGGGAGACCACTTTACCTGCGGGCAGGTTGTCAAAAAAGTGTACCGGCAATCGCTGGATGTGTGCATACACATCGTTACGCAGTCGTTGAATGACTTTGTTGGCAGAAGATTGAAGCCAGTACGTTTTACCAAATTCCATAATGACCGAGATGACTAGAAAGATCATGTAATATACAATCAATTGATAGATGCTTGGCATTTCCGGTTTGTAAAAGGCAAAGAGTTCACCTGCGGATAAAGGCACCGCCGCATATTGACCCGTTACTTCGCCTGCGCGTGTAACCGTCAGTGTTCCGTCTGTATAGGTTCGATCCCCATCGGGGGCACTAACGGGTTCATTCACAAAATAAAAACTTTTTCCGGCTTGCAGTACGCGAACCTCGGTACCTTTCGTTTCATCCGCTTCAAACCGGCCTTCACGTTTATAGTTCTTTCCATTGTAGACCGCCGCTTCGCTTGAAGCTGTGGTCTCATAGAAAGGCTGCTCAATGGCGAGCAAATGATTGTCGATCATGGACTTGGCGATGAAAGGTCCGGCCAGTTCAGCCGCAACTCCAATCGTAAGCATAATTAAAGCGGCAATAAACGTGCCTTTGGCTTTTAGGGCATATTGAAGCAGCCGTTTGCCTGTATTAGACTTCAAAGCGTTAACCTCCTACGTGGACAAATTGGACTCCACCTGCTGCCGTTCATACTGTTCACGGTACCAGCCGTTCATAGCAAGCAGTTCCTGATGGGTTCCTTCTTCCGTTATTTTCCCGTGCTCCAGTACGATGATTCGGTCAGCGTGTTCAATAGCGGACAGGCGGTGAGTCGAGATCAGCGTTGTTTTGCCAGAGCGTTTGTTGCGTATATTTTCAATAATTTTGGCTTCAGTTCGTGCATCAACGGCAGATAGAGCATCATCCAGAATCAAAATGTCCGGATCGGCGATAAAGGCACGCGCCAGCGATACCCGCTGTTTCTGTCCTCCGGACAGCGCAATTCCTTTTTCACCAACGAGGGTGTCCAGACCATCGGACAATGTGACCAGATCTCCATCAAAGGCTGCGGTACGAATCGCTTCCATAATCACGCTATCATCCGCACCCGGCTTGCCGAATTGAATGTTCTGACGGACCGATTTGGAGAACAGCACCTGTTCCTGTGGAACATATCCAATCCAGCTATGCAAGTCATCTTTGGCAATATCCTGAATCGGATGACCGGAGATGCTTAACTTGCCTGTTCCCGCAGGGTATTCATGCAGCAATTGCTTAAGCAGGGTGGACTTACCGCTACCTGTACGTCCCACGATACCCAGTGTCTGCCCGCGACGAAGCGAGAAGCTGACATGACTGAGATTGTCGACGGTAGAACTAGGATAACGGAAGGTGACATCCTGCATCGCGATCTCTTCCGGGTTGGTAATGTGAGCAGGCTGCTCAATATCTTTTACAGCTGGTTCTACAGATAAAGTCTCATTAACACGATCAAGTGAGGCACTACCACGCTGCATCAGGTTTATCAGTTCACCGATGGCAAACATCGGCCAGATCATCATCCCCAGGTACATATTGAACGATACGAGATCCCCCAGGGTAATTTCATTATGGAACACAAGATAAATACCATAGGCAAGTGCAATGACATAACTGAGTCCTACACATAACCGGATCGTGGGTTCGAATAGTGCATCCATCTTGGCTACGGCCAGATTTTTGCGGTATACATCTTCTGTGACATCGGCGAACCGTTTTTGGTCCATACGTTCCTGAACGTAGGCACGCACGACTCGAATACCGGCAATAGATTCAAGCACCTGGTCATTCATGTCTCCGAATGCATCCTGGGCTAGTGTATATCGTTGATGCACAGCTTTACCATAGATCATCATGGCGATGGCGATAAAAGGCAGTGGGAGGATTGCAGCCAGGGTCAATTTCCAGCTAACCAGGAATCCCATGGCGAATAATACAGTTGCCAGAAAAGCGGTGGAGTCGGTTAACGTCAGCATGCCGAAGCCTGCTGTGGTAGCAATGGAACGAAGATCATTCGTGGCACGTGCCATCAGATCGCCCGTTCTGTTCTTCTCAAAAAAAGGCGGGGTCATTCGCAGTAAATGGTCCATAAAGCGCGACCGCAGCAAGCGTTCAACCAGATTGGCACCGCCAAACAGTTTGTGCATCCATATGTACGTGGTCAGATAAATAATGATGACCGATCCAAGGATAAGTAAAATGTAACGTGTGAGTGAAGCGCCGGTAATGGAACCGCGTACAATCTCGTCAATGGCATTGCCAAGAAGACGAGGTGGCAGCAGTTCGATGATGCCTACCAGAATAAGCAGGGTGACACCGATAAGGTATCGTTTGCGTTCCAGCCGGAAAAACCAGGCCAGGTTTTTAAGTACAGAGAACAAGTGGTATCCCTTCCTTTCAAGTTCGTGAAATGCATGTTCCATTCATGTGCAGCCGTTTGAACCCACAAAAAAAGACATACCGCACGCAGGCGGTATGTCTTGGGTATCATTCATACGGCAGCATGGCTCCGAGAGCAGAGCCACCACCGCAGATAAAGTTCGATTGTGAGAAGCAAAACAGCAAACCTATTTAGAGGCTTCTGTGATGCGGACTTATGAACGGAATAACGATTTCATGGGTGCTCCGGTATTTAGTTGTGTGCTGAGTTGATGTAGATCGTCATTGTTAAACACCGTAACCACCCTTTCTTTTTTGGTAATAAATTGAATGTGGATCTCGTATGTTTGCATCTTAACACCGACTTTTACAATCTGTCAAACGTTTTTCCAAAACGAAATATCTAACGATTGGTAGTGGGATCATTCCGTTTTGATGAACTTTTATTACATATTTGCGGTGTGGAAGGTTTGTAATCGAGCGATTGTAGCGATATGATGTAACATATATATAGAGAAGGAGTTGACACCAAATGAGTACCATACATGTATCTGACCGGGCTGCTCGCTGGTATAAGGAAGAACTGAATTTGAACGAAGGAGACAGCGTACGATTCTTCGCCCGTTATAGCTCTGGCGGAGGACTTCATCCCGGTTTCTCACTGGGAATCGCTGTGGAGGAACCGAGACATCCTGCTGACCAAACGAAGGTATCAGGTATTCAATTTTTTATGGAAGATCATGATTACTGGTATCTGAAGGGTCATCAACTTCATGTCGATGTTGTTGAAGAAGGTCAGGATATCGAATATCGCTACACTGAGATTTAACGGGATACATCTGCGTATATAGAATGTCTCATCACCGGTCGCACCGATTTTCGAACAGGAGGAGATACGAAGTGAATCCGCCAGCCCGAGATTTGGCCCAGTATATTGCGAACCGCTCTCATATTGTTGTAAAGGCGGCGGTTCGGGCCGAGAATGAACAAGGTGAATTGTTATTGATTCAGCATGCTGAACACGGTCATTGGCGTATTCCTGTGGGACAGATGCGCCCGGGAGAAGCCATTGAGGACACCGCGCACAGAGAACTCTGGGAGGAGACGGGGTGGACTACCCATCATATGACACTTGAAGGTTTGCATTCCGGTCCGAATATGAGACATTTACATGCCAGTGGGGATGAAGAATATTACGTCATAGCCATGTTTAGAGCCCAGATCGTTCAGGATTCGCTCGTAGAGTCGCGGGTGAATAGTGAAGCAGGGCTGAAGTTTTTTGATCCAAAATCATTGCCCAGGCTGAACGATCTTAGCCGGATATTGCTAAAGTATCCAGGAATGGAATAAATAAATCACGACAAGAAGAAGCCTTTCCGGCCGGGAAGGCTTCTTCTTGTCGTGATTTATACGAGACGGACCCATGTTCAAGGCAGGACTGTTATCCCCAATAAATGATGGGTTCCTGACACTTAGACTAGACTTGATCTAGTGGTTCTTCATCGTCCATTGCAAAATCAAAGTCGTCAATATCGAATACCTGCACAGGAGATGCCGATTCGATAATGCGTGCAATTAATTCAACCTGATCGGTCAGGATAGGGATATCCAGACGCTGTGAAGTGAGCAGCAGTTCAGTCTCAATTGGATCAAAATATTCGCCGTATTGAGCGGTATCAACCGCATTAATGATGGCGATGGATACCTGGTCACCAAACAGTATGGACGGACTTTTGGCCCAGGGAATAGCCAGGGCACGTTCTATTTTTTTCTTATTCAGCGGTTCTTCAAAATAAGAAATGATTTCGTTGATTTTGGATTTCACATGTTGGTCATCTGCTGGATTATCCATCAAAGGGTCAGGGCTGGTCTGAAATTCATATAACTCAAGGATGGTGGTATAAGGAACAATATATTCAACAGGCGCCGGGGGCGCGAGTAATTGACCGTAAATTGCCACCATCACGGCTTCGGTAACAAACTGACGTGACATGGGTCCTGAATCCTCCTGCGGCCATTTAATAGTTGCGAGGTGAATCAATGATTTGGACTGAAAGATCATCCAATGGATTCCTCTGCTATGGACTTGACTTGATGCTTGAATTGCATGAATAGAAGTATATCATACAACGGTGGGAAAAACAGCCAGTCAGCAGAAGGATGTCAAGTCCCAACTTTGATCATGATTTCCCTAAAAGTAAAGACAGAATTCCTGCAGCAATCAGTGGGCCGACTGGCACACCCTTGAACAAGGCAACCCCAAGCACCGTACCAATAAGCAGCCCGGCAACGACGGTAGGCTGTGTACTCATCAGTGTAGCTCCTCGTCCGCCCAGATGGGCGACAAGTAATCCCACACCAATGGCGAGCAGTGATTTCCAGTGCAGAAAAGACTCTCCAATTGTCTGCAAACTGATCTTGCCGCTGGCGAGCGGTGCCATAACACCAATAGTCAGGATGATAATACCGATCGTAAGTCCGTACTTTTCCAGCCAGGGAAAGGCTTGATTCAGGTTCAGTACCCGTAGAAACAATAGAAATATCATGGCTACGGTTACGGGTGTATTACTGCTGATAATACCTAGCGCGGCAAACACGAGCAACAGCAGTGAGGTCATATCCATTGATTTCATTCCCCTTCGGTCTGCCCGCGATGACGACTTACGATATGTTCTGCAATATATCTTCCATGCCAGCGTCCGGATTCAATAAATACTTCATTGGCATTGCGCCCTGAAGCGATAACTCCGCCAACGTATACGCCTGGCACACTGCTTTCCATGGTTTGCGGATCATATACCGGTTTATCCATATCCTCGGACATCTCCACACCGACGGACGAAAGCAGCTTGCGGTCAGGACGGAAACCCGTCAAGGCCAGCACAAAGTCATTGTCGATTTCACTGGTTGATCCATCAGAATGGAGCAAACGAACAGAATCGTCCAATATTTCATTTACACGTGAGCCCAGATGAAGTGAGATTCTGCCTTTCTGCACCAGGCTTTCAAACAATGGACGAACCCAAGGTTTAATGTGTTCCGAAACGCCATTCCCACGATAAACCATATCAATGTGCGCACCCACACGAACCAGTTCCATGGCGGCATCGACGGCTGAATTGCTTCCTCCAATGATGGCGACACGTGTGCGGGTGTATGGATGAGCTTCCCGGAAATAATGGGTGACTTTATCCTTGTCTTCTCCAGGAATGCCAAGATAGTTGGGATGGTCAAAATAACCTGTAGCAACAACGACATTTCGTCCTTCATGAACGATTGCTTGCCCACGCCGATTGACCGTATGTACCTCGAACGTGCCATCGTCCTTGCGTTTGATTTCTTTGGCTTCCTCATAGTTATGAACCCGCAGGCCGAAATGTTCGGCTACCTTGCGATAATAGGCGAGTGCCTCGTAACGAAAAGGTTTGTCGTTCGGTGTACTGAACGGAACATTCCCAATCTCAAGCAATTCCGCTGTACTGAAAAACTGCATATGGGTTGGATACAGATAAATAGATTGGACGATATTGTACTTCTCAACAATTACAGCTGACAGTCCCAGCCGCTCGCATTCAATGGCAGCAGACAGACCGCATGGGCCGCCGCCGATAATAATGACATCTTCCATGTTCTTAATCCTCCTTATTTCAAGCACTATAATCCTACCGTAAATACGGGCCCAATGCCAGTTCAAGAAGGAGTCTGGCATCAAGAAATCAATCCCGATTCCGGAAATTTGACTTGGAAGAGAGAAAAGATTAATATCAAATTAGATGATTATCTAAACGAAAGCGAGCTGAGCGATAATGCAACTGGAGAAGATTGTGGCCTACCACAAGGCTATGGCTGATCCGACCCGGCTTCGGATGTTGCTGCTGTTGTCCCAGGGAGAACTTCATGGTCAAGCGCTTGCAGAAAAACTCAACCTGTCACAACCAACCGTTACACATCATGCATCCAAGCTTAGAGAAGCGGCGCTGATCAAGGAACGCAGAGAGAAAAATACGGTGTTTTTTACTCTTAATCCTTCTTTTATTCGAGAGCATGCGCAGGCCTCCGTTGATTTTATTTTTAAAAGAGAGGAGATTGCTGATATGAGTGATGTAAATGAGACGCTGAAAGCATCCGTAATGCGAAATTTTTTCTCCAAAGATGGGCGATTGCGTCAGATCCCGGCTCAGTACAAGAAAAAGCTGATTGTACTTGGTCATCTGGTCGAGCAGCTTGAATTTGGACGGAAGTATACGGAGAAGGAAATCAATACATTTATTCAAACCTATCATGAGGATTTTGCGACCATTCGTCGAGAGTTCATCATGCACCAGTTCATGTACCGGGAAGATGGGATCTATGAACTGAATCCGAAGGAAATGTGGACACGTTGGGATCAAGTGAAATAAGTTTTTGGAAAATGACTTGACAAAAGTAGATGAAGCTGTGTAACATGATGGATAATTCTACAAGGGAGGCGATGTTAAATGACAAATCTAATGGCAGTATACGTTAATTTGAATATAAACAGCGTCTCCGGAACGGATCAAAGCATGTGATTTTACGGCAGTTGGAGAGTATTGTTCGCAATATTGTCCATATGTACGTAGATTAGAGTAACATGCACAGATGAAGCCACGGGTGACGTACCCGTGGCTTTTTTGTATGCCGAAAATGGGTTGTTTTTCTGGATCATGAATATCGGATCAGTGGAATAATGTATCCGATATGAATACCATTCAAACAATCGTTCATTCGGCTAACTTCTTATTGCCGCGGGTGAGTAGTGCTGCTCGTGGCTTATTTGGTTTGATGCCGGATCGGAGCGCTCATAGTGATCGTTGTCAATGTCAAAGAAGGATAACACACCATTTATCGGGAGGAATTTTTATTTTGAATAGCACATTGGAGAAGTACGGCTGGTCTGCAAAATGGCAGGAGCTATGGAATCAGTCTGGAATGGAAGAACAGTTAAGAAAACCCGCAAGAATTATTGCGGATCATGGACAATTGCTTCGCCTGATTACGGATGAGGGAGAATGTTGGGGACGTGTATCCGGGCGGATGCGTCATGATCATGTGGAGACTGGTATTGTACCAGCGGTTGGGGATTGGGTCACTGTTACGGGTCAAGTTGGAGAAGAAGCCATTATTCACAGTATTGTGCCACGTCAGAGCAGGGTATCCAGACAAGCTGCTGGTTCAGTGACCAAAGAGCAACTGATCGCGGCAAATGTGGACACTTTGCTGATCGTTGCCGCGCTCAATCATGATTTTAACCTGAGACGGCTGGAAAGGTACATTATGATGGCCTGGAATGGTGGAGTGAGACCGGTCATCATTTTGAGCAAAAGTGATCTGTGTGAGAACGTGGAGAAACAAATTTTGATGGTAGAAGGGATTGCGCCAGGTATCGAAGTGCTGGCACTGTCGGCAGTTCAGGACCAGGGAAAATCTTTACTTGAAAAATTTCTGTCTCCGGGCACAACGGTTGCCTTGACGGGTTCTTCCGGTAGTGGCAAGTCTACCCTGGTCAACTGGATGATGGGAGAGAGTGTACAGCTCACTCAGGCCGTTCGTGAGGACGACAGCCGTGGACGACATACAACCACACATCGGGAGATGTTTGTCTTGCCGCAGGGAGCGGTATTAATTGATACGCCGGGAATGCGTGAACTTAATCTATGGGATGAAGGACAGAATGGGTTATCACACGCCTTTGGTGAAATTGAGCAACTTGCTGCGGGATGCAGGTTCCAGGATTGCACGCATACCCGAGAGGCCGGTTGCGCAGTGAAGGAGGCCATTCAGGATGGTTCATTGGATGAAAAAAGGCTGGGCAACTACTTGAAAATGCAGAAGGAACTGAAATTTCAGCAGCGCAAGGAAGAGGCCGCGTCCAAACGACGGACCGCTTCAAGCAAACCTGTGAGTACCCGCAAACCAAAACATGTCCGCAGTACAAAAGACTGGGAAGAGGCCTGAGATCAGGTGGGCATCCTTCTGTATCCTGCATAAGATAGGTCAGGAGGGATGTCAGCATGCCAGATTACAGCATCATTGTGGATCTGTCAGACCACATGTTATATCTTCTCGATGGCTCGCAGGTAATCAAAGGGTATCCTATCGCAGTAGGTAAGATGCTCACACAAACGCCTAATGGAGTGTTTACGATTATAAACAAACAAGAGAATCCAGGAGGACCGTTTGGTGTTCTGTGGATGGGGTTGTCAGCGCCGCATTATGGGATTCATGGAACCAATGATCCTTCTTCCATTGGCAAGTCTGTTTCCCATGGATGCATACGCATGTACAACTCGGATGTGCTGGACCTGTCTTCCAAAGTATCTGTAGGCACACAGGTAACGATCCGGCCCTAGGGGCCGGATTTTTACGCCAACAGTAAGACAAGAGCGCTCAGCAAAATCTAAAGAGAATATCAAGTTTTCCATTGATCAAGAAAAGTGTAATTTTAATATGGTCCATGTGGATGGATTTAGAATTCATACGTATTGCACGTATACTATTGTAAAGTCGTCGAAGTGGCGAGAGAAAGGGAGTGATGAGATGCGGATTAGACCAGCTCGTGAAGGGGATGTGGAAGCCGTAGCTCATGTACATACAGAGAGTTGGAAGACGACATATAGAGGGATTGTGCCTGATGATTTTTTGGATAATTTGACTAAGGAATCAAGGTTGTCCCAATGGGAGCGAAATATTCGCTCTGGCGAAAAGGATCAGATTTTGGTGGTGGCTGAAGAGCCAGACGGGGAAATTGTCGGATTTGCCTGCGGTGGAAAGGAACGTGAAGGCAAGCTGCCTTATGATGCTGAGCTGTATGCCATTTATTTACTGAAAGAAGTGCAACAAACGGGTATCGGCCAGCAACTGGCAAGACACGTCGTTCGTTATCTCCACACCCTGGACATGAGGAACCTGTTGATCTGGGCATTGGAGCAAAATTCAGCCTGTCGTTTCTATGAAAAGATGGGGGGAATCCCTGTCCAAACACAACAAATCCGGATTGGCGGTCAAGATCTGACAGAGGTTGCTTATGGTTGGGAGGACTTGAGACTTTTTGGAGATAAGATCCCACCCAGCAGTTGAATGAATGCAAGTTTGCGCAATCCTTAACAAGGTCAGGGTGTGACATTAAATCAATCTTGATTGGGAGGCGTATTCAGATGTACATGCGAAAGCACATTCTCTGGTATTGCCGTTTCGGTGGCGATTGGGGTATTGAGAAATTCACGCGGTCACGCTGGATCAGCATTCAGCATCAATATCGGGATTATCCTGGAGTGCAATAGTTTAACAGAGAACGTGGATTCGGAATAATTCTGTTTTATAATCAGATAGGCTTCGGGAAAGAATGACAAAGATTGTGATAAGTCCGTCTTAAGCGGGATGAGGCGGGCTTTTGTATGTTTTTACATCCTGAAAAAATAGATGAGGGAATGATGTGAAAAGTTGTTTGGTGCACCTGTAATCTGGTTATTTATGGATACACGGGCAGAACAGATACCGTAAATCCAATAGGTAAAGGGGCCTGAACTTCATGTCCATTGACCGTTTTATTCTAAGGAAGCTGAATACTTGTCAGGAAGAAAAGACACGTGATAATCTGGTTCGGTTGTTTGTCATTCGAATCCAAAAGGCTGAGATGGAAGAAGAGCATGAGACTGCCTATGTTGTCAGCAGAGTGCATTAGAATAGATATAGGGATTCGGTACAAAAAAAAGGAAGCTTGTCCTTAACGGCAAGCTTCCTTTTCCTTATGTTCGCGAATGAATGAATTCGCCGTTTCCATGTTGAAGTAAACAACTGACCCATCTTAATAAAGGGATAAGGCGAGGGAGTCATTTTCGCTACGGCTGTGAAGAATGGCTTCACCACCGACAATCTCAATACTAATCAATGATTGCAGACATTTCTGTAAAGCGCGTTTACCATTGCTAATCTTATGCTCAAGGGCACTGCTAAGCAATCGTAGTGTCTTTTGCACAGGTTGTTTGTTTTCTTGATTGAAATATACAGGGATTGATTTGTTTTGAAAAGTTATTAGTGTTCTCACTAGAAATCACCTCACGAGAGTTATTTCTTACTCGCTATATTAAGTTCCAATGCTTAAAATTACCTTAAAATCAGCTTATGAAAACATAAAGGTGGGCAATGTTTGAAAAGTGTTCACAATTGAATTGTGGGCGAAGCAATAAAAAGTCCCGAAAAGGTAGTTTGTAACTTCCATTTATATGGAATAAATCGGCGTAGTTTCGCATCCTCGCAATCATTAATGTGACTACTGGCTCGAAAGTTCTGAGTCGAATGGACGATATTTTAATATATACGTGGGTCATATGTAACGAAAGTGCAGGTTGTACATTGCAAACAGGGTGTTTATGTAAGAAAATAGGGTAAGAATAGCGTTTCATCTACTATTTTTTGATTTAATCTGACACTAGGACAATTTACATATGAGACCATGGGAGGGATTATATTGATTCTTACCGTGTATTCCGGCCGGGAGGAAGGCGAGTGGTTCGACATCGAGGTCCCGGATGAATGTACAGTTGAACATTTGAAGACCTTGCTGGGGGTCCGCATTTTTGGACAGGCACCGGGTGACGGCATTCAGTACATCCTTGAAGCCAAGTTTCCGGAAGGATTGTGGTTCTCGCCACAGAATACGCAACAACTAATGGAAACAGGGCTGCGGCAAGGCAGCTGCGTACGGGTCCAGCGAGCGTTCTCCACCACTTCGGAAGAAGCGCCCGTGTATGGAAGACGTTCATTGTTTCAACAGGACAGCAACAAATGAGTGATCCGAACGTATATACTCATTACGGAAATGAATTAAAGGAGGTCTTCTCTTCGTGAATGTGTTATATCAGCGTTCTCCAAGAATGACACCGGTTCTCAAGGAAGAAAGGCTGGAGATTCTCAGACCTCCGGCAGAACCCAACAAACCTACTTTTTCAATGATATCTATTATTGTACCGATCATGATGACGATGGTTAGCATCGGCTTCTACGTATATATCAATATGAGCGGCAAAATGAACAATAGCAATTATATGATGTTCCAGATGATGACCGTTATGATGATGCTTACTTCATACACGATTCCGTTTTTTGTGTATCTGAGCAACAAGAAATCATACCGCAAAAAGCTGGAAGAGCGTACTGCCATGTATCGTGCACAATTGGAGAAGCATCGGGAAGAGCTGAAGGAAGCCCAAGCCGAGCAAGTGAAGAGTCTGTATGAAATTCATGGTGATCCTAATGTATGTCTTCAATTGGTGAAGAATCGCAATAGTTCATTATGGGAACGTTCTCCGGAGGATGATGACTTTTTGCAAGTTCGAATTGGAACGGGCGAAATCCCGTTTCGAATCAAACTCCAGGTGCCTCGTGTAGACGGGTATGAAAAGGATGAGCTGATTGAAGCGGCTCATGAATTGGCAGCTGAATTCGAGACCGTGCCTGATGCATCGATTACATTACCGCTATTTCAGTCTAAAGTGATGGGTCTGGTTGGCAATCGGGAGGAAGTACTCGCTTCACTGCGCGTCATTATTTCACAACTGACGGTCCGTCATTCACCGGATGAATTGAAGATTGCTGCTTTTTATGAAGAAAAGGAAACGAAGGAATGGGATTGGCTGCGCTGGCTGCCCCATATCTGGGATGAAGATCAGGGACAGCGCTATATGGCCGACAGGCACAGCGGTGCGCATCAATTGGCGGACAGCTTGTTTTCCGTGTTGAACAGAAGGCGTAACAATAAGGAAGATCGTTACAAAAAAAACGTGCAGATCCCATGTTATGTGGTGGTTCTTTCGGACACTCAATTAATAGAAGAAGAACCTTTGCTTCCTCTGTTGCTGGAATCGGCTCAGGAGATCGATGTATGTACCATTATACTGGCCAATCGCAAGGAAGCACTGCCCATGCATTGTCAGTTAATTATGGAGGCTTCGAAAGGCAAAGGGGTTTATATCAAAAAAACCGAAGATGCCGACGTGATCAAGCAAACCTATACGCCAGATGTAATTTCCAAAGAGTCCGCAGAGGCGCTCTCGCGGTACATGTCACCGATTCGTCTGAAACGCTCATCCGCTTCAGACATACCCCAGATACTCCCGTTGTTCGATATGCTGAGTACTTCACGAGTGGAAGAATTGGACGTGGTTAACCGCTGGGCCCAGACGCGATACCCCGATACGCTTCCCGTTCCTATGGGCGTGCGAGCAGGCGGCAAGAAAATATCCATTAACCTGCATGATAAAATCGAACGCCAGGGCCATGGCCCGCACGGTCTGATCGCAGGTACAACAGGTTCAGGCAAAAGTGAAGTTATTCAGTCCATTGTGGCCTCTCTGGCTGCAGAGTTCCATCCGCATGATCTCGCCTTTATGTTGATTGACTATAAAGGCGGCGGGATGTCGAACACATTTGTGGGTTTGCCTCATGTCGTTGGCACGATTACCAATCTGGATGGAAATTTGATTGAACGAGCCAATATTTCACTTCGGGCCGAGCTGGTCAGAAGGCAAAAAATATTAAATGATGCTGGCAACCTCCAGCATATTGATGAATATTACAAAATTTTGCGTTCCAGACATGAACAGCCGTTGCCGCATTTAGTTATCATCATCGACGAGTTTGCGCAATTGAAGAGGGATCAGCCGGAGTTCATGGATGAATTAATCAGCATAGCGGCCATCGGCCGGACACTGGGTGTACATCTTATATTGGCAACCCAAAAGCCCGCGGGTGTTGTTGATGATAAAATCTGGAGTAATTCCCGTTTCCGTATCTGTCTTCGCGTTCAAAGCGAAGGGGACAGTCGCGATATGATCAAAATTCCAAATGCGGCCTGGATCACCAAGCCGGGTCGGGGATATTTCCAGGTGGGCAGTGATGAAGTCTTTGAGGAAATGCAATTTGCCTGGAGCGGTGCGCCGTACAATCAGCAGGAAGATACAACCACAGTATTGCCTGTCATGGAGGTGCGTTTAAACGGGAAGCGGGAGCCGCTCTTGACTGGAGAGCGCAGAGCTGTGCTCAAGGGAGAGGATGTGCCCAAGCAGCTCCAGGTGTTCATAGATTATGTGGCGAAAGAAGCAGCAGAAGCAGGGATTACCCGATTACCTGGCCCTTGGTTGCCGCCTTTACCAGAGGTGCTGGAATGGGAAAGCCTTAATAACTGGCAGGAAGAAGAGAACCGCGAGGCATTGCTTGACGGTGGAGCCAGCGGACTGAAACCGCTGGTGGGTCTGCTGGATGATTTGCCTAATCAGCGACAGCAACCACTCGCACTTCCGGTAGATCAGGGACATTTGGTTGTTTATGGTATGCCTGGCCTGGGGAAAACGACGTTTGTGCAAACTTTGCTGATGTCACTGGCCCGTTCTAGTCGAACTGAACCTTGGCATGGCTATATTATTGATATGGGCCGCATGATGAAGGATTTCGCAGGCTTGCCTCAGATCGGTGCAGTAATGATGTCTGAAGAAGAGGATCGGATCAAGCGGTTATTCCGATACATCCTGAAACTGTCTGCACAACGTAAAGACATGATCTCGGAAGCCGGGGTTAAAACGATTTCAGCTTATCGGCGGACGGCTCATGCAGCTGTGCCACAGATTGTGGTTGTTATTGACGGTTATCTTTCTTTCCGTAATGCATATCCAGATGAGAATGAACTTTTGGAAACGATTCTTCGCGAAGGTGGAAGTTTGGGAATCACATTTATTCTTACGGCTAACCGGGTAACCGATGTATTCGAGAAGTTCAGAAGCAACATTCCCAATGCAGTTTCATTTGAACTGTCTGATCCAAGCGATTATTATTATGCAGTGGGACGGCCGTCCAAGGCACCAAGTCAGCTTCCGCCAGGAAGAGGGTTGGTCAAGGGACAGGTCCCACCACTGATGTTCCAGGCGGCGTTGCCGTCAACCGGAGAAGATGAGGGCAAGCGTTCGTCCGCTCTGCGCCATACCATTGCAGAGATTAAGGGCACTTGGAGCGGAGAAGAAGCTCCGCAGATTGCCCCGTTACCGGAAGAAGTCAAGCTTAGAGATGTACTTATTCACACAGGCACCTTCGGAAAAGTCGGAGGCATATCATCCTTAACAGTACCTGTAGGTTTACTGACCGATGATCTGGAGCCATTCCAGCTTAACCTGCGCGAGGGTCCGCATTTCATGGTTACGAGTCCGATGGAAGGTGGTAAAACGACATTTTTGCTCACATGGATGTTGTCACTTGCTTATCATGCGTCTCCTGAAGACATGCAAATATACACGGTAGATATGCGCTATGGTTCGGGAGGACTGGGTGAAATCAGCAGTTTGCCCCATGTCCATGGACATGTATCCCGTGAAGAACAGCTTGCACCTGTGATCCAACAGTTGTACGATGAAGTTCTAAAAAGAGGCGAGTTAACCGGTGGACCAGAGATTGTTCTCGTCATCGACGATGCGGATACACTAGCCAAACAGTTGAATGATTTTAATGTGAAGGATCAATTGGGAGCGATTGTTCGTCAAGGCAGGGATCGAGGCATACATGTGATTCTGTCAGGTGTTCCTGCAGATTTCCCAACCTTTGGATCTGACTGGGTGAACGATGTGAAGGCTTCCCAGAGCGGATTGCTGTTCGGGACTTTAGACCCTAACGATCTCTCGTTCTTCCGTATACCTTATTCCGAATCCGGGGGGAGCACGAATGGGCTTAAGGTACTGCCCCCGGGTCAAGGTTATTATGTAAAACGTAAATATTCCAGGGTTAAAGGTGCAGTTCCATGTGATGGAAGCTGGAAAATGACCGATTGGATTTCTGAAATTCGTGACCGATGGCATGTTGTAGTTTGAGGGGAGGTGGCTCATAATGTTGACGGTTCATGATTCCAAGCAAAAGGTAGTCACTTTGCAAACAAAAGAACTTTTTTTCCTGGCCGGTATTCTCGGTTCAGACCGATTGCTTGGCGTGGAAGATCCGTTCCGCGGGTATATGGCGGAAGATATTGCTTTGGAGTGGGAGCGTGTCAAAACTTCCCTGCTCGACAAAGGGTATCTGATTCAGGATCAGGACAGTAATGAGCTGATCATGACACCGACCGTTTTCTCCAGGGTAGCCATTGCGGGACTGTCCGACAGGGCTTGCTGGATTCGCTACACGCACAGCGGCAAGTCGTATGAAAGTTATGTGCATTGCACGGATGAACGGGTCGTGGAAGTATCCCGTGTTGCTGACGAACCGGATTCCTTCCGGCTAAGCGATCTTGGGAACGTTCGTGAAGCTATTGATTATCTGATTCAAAGGATGAAATGGAGTGGCCATTCTCCTGCGGAGAAACCGGCGCTAATGTGCTCCAAGAAAAAATTCTATGATGTCATGAACGATCTGAAGAACAAAGAAGTACAGGAAGTGACGGATGAGTTGATGCAGGAAACGAGTGATCCCGAGGGGTCGCTTGCACTCGCACGCTGTCTGATGAGCAAGGAGTCAGAGGGGGAACTGCGGTTGCTCGTATGGAACGGAGAAGCTTGGAAATCACAGTCTGCAGCTTTCGCAGCAAGCACGGTTTCCAACTGGTTATTCCGAATGAGCACTGCTGCTTCAGATGATTGGCTTGTCGCAGCACTGACGACGAGAGAACAGTTTCACGAGATGCTGCTGGACTGGCTTAAACAGCCTGCAGGGGAAGAGGAAAGGTGATGGTAAATGCGCATTCGTGTGGAACCGGATGTGCTTCGGGCACTGAGCAGGCAGATTCAGTATGCGGCGGAGCAAATACAGCAAAAGATGACAGTATTGGATCAGGCTATTCATTCGCTGGAGTGGGATCTTGAAGCCCGTGCAGCGATTATGAATGAATGGGATCACAGCAAGCGACTCTGCGAGTCGGCGGTACGTCGTTTTATGGACTTGAGCGTACAGCTGGGACGCAAGGCCTTGTTATTCCAGCAGGTGGACATGGAGTATCGTACAGTGTTGAGTCATGTGAACACAGCCTATGGCAATGCGGTCAATATGTTGAATGTTCTTCAGGCGGAGCGTACAGGAGAAATTATGCCTGCGCATTCGCCAACTACTGCTGTTGTATCCGATCCATTTTCCGCGGTAGCAGCCGTGTACCGTGTACAGGATGCCGCACCGCCTGATGGCTCACCAGCGACCCTGATCCAGGCCATGCAGCCTGAGCCTGTAGCGTGGAGATTCACAGATCCCTCCTATCGGGGAAGAAGAGGAACCGAGCCTGTGGTCTCCTGAGTACATGAGATACAAGGCTGAACAAGCAAAACAGCAGAAAGTGAATTTTTATGTATATAGGCTGTTAGGGGAAGTTTCATTGGCTGAAAATGGGGTAAATAGGATTAGGTCCTTCGGCTTTTGTCCGATCGATTCTTGTATAGTACAATTTGAACACGACAAAATTTAATTGCACAAACCAAGGAGGAATTTACAATGGCAGGACGTATTTTAGTTACCCCAGAGCAGCTTGATCAGGTTTCCAACCAATTCAAACAAAGCGGTGAGCAAAGTCAGCAAATCGTATCTACATTGACTCAATCCATCACAAGCATGGAAGGACAATGGGAAGGTATGACCAAACAACGCTTCTTCCAGGAATTCCAGGAAGCCAGTAAACAAATGCAATCTTTCGTTCAGACGCTGAATAGCATCAGCGCGGAACTGACGGCTATTGCCAACAAATTCCGTACTGCTGACCAAGCTCGCTAATCTGCGATACATAATTCGGGCAGGTTTGATATCTGAATCGCCCAGAATCAAAGGCAGGCAGCAAGCTGAAGCTTTACAACTACAGCAAAAACCGGGCGTTGTCACAGCACCCGGTTTTTGCTGCACTATGACAGAATGACAGAGAGAGGGATAAGCATGTCTTTTCAACCAAATCCCGGGGATGAAGTGGTGATTAACGACATTGCCTATACGATTGGGCAGCATCCGGCTGCACCTGGATTGGCTTATGCCCAAGCCGGAAGGCAGGGTATTGTCTACCAATTGTTACCCCGTAACGGTTCCATAAGTGGGGCCAAAGCACTAAAAGTATTTTTTCCTAAATTTCGTATCCCGGCTATGGTGTATCAGTCTGAGCATATGGAGTCTTATAGTGAACTGCCAGGTTTGCAGGTATGCAAGCGTGATGTGCTCACTCCGGAAAGAAACGGAGCGCTCATTGGAGAACATCCCGATCTGTTGTATGCGGTATTGATGCCATGGGTACAGGGTCTGACCTGGTTCGATGTAATCAGTGATCAGAAACAGCTGACAGCGGAGGAAAGTCTAAAGCTGGCTAGAGCCCTTGCCGGGACTGGTTCGGCCATGGAACAGCGCGGATTGGCCCATTGTGATTTGTCCGCACCCAATGTGATGATTCCGTTTTTTTCCGAAGTGGAGAACCTGAGAGGGGGTTCAGCCGTTGAATTGGTAGACGTAGAGCAGATGTACGGTTCCAGAATGGACCGTCCGGATGCTCTGCTTGCTGGTTCACCTGGTTATGCAGCCCATCGTACAGTGCACAGCGGTTTGTGGAGTGCGTATGCCGACCGTTTTGCCGGAGCAGTCATTATTGCTGAGATGTTAAGCTGGTCTGATGCCACGATTGTGGAAAAGGCATGGGGAGAAAGCTACTTTGATCAACACGAAATGCAGACCGTAAGTGAACGTTATTATGCCATGCGTGAGTCGCTTCAAAAGCGCTGGGGCTCCAAAGTATCCGATCTGTTTATTCGTGCCTGGGAAAGCCATGATCTCAGCAGTTGCCCGACATTTGGTGAGTGGTTTGTAGCGCTGGCATCTGTCGATATCCATCTGGCAGGTGCAGTCGTTGAAGAATCCGAAGCCAAGGATGCAGATCACCAGGATGCGGTAGTTACGAACCAGCTTAAAGGGACGGAATCAGCGATCAGTACTTCGTCGGATAAGCAGGGGGTTCCGGATCCAAGCTTGTCCTCCACCCCACGGGCACCAGGTCAGGAAGCGGTTGTAAATCGTCTCTTCCTACAGGCGAGAGCGCTTGAGGACGAAGGCAAGCCGGCTGCAGCTCTGGAAGTGTATCGTTCGCTGCATCATTTCATTCCTCACAACAGTGCGATGCAGATGGAAGTTGAGGCGGCGATCCAGGAGCTGGACGACAAGCTTAACCCCAAGGATGATCATGCAGGTCAACCGGCGAAGGTTCCTTTTTATCGCTCCAAAAAGTTTATGATTTCTTCAGCGGTGTTGATTGTACTGTTGGCTGGAAGTGTGCCGACGGTTAAAATATTGGCTGATCAGGCCGAGGTTAAACAAAAGGAACAGGAAGCGGCTGCCAAACAGGCGGAACTCCAGGCTGCGGAAGATGCTGAGTCTGCGAAGGCTGCTGCCTTAAAGCAACAGGAAGAAGAAAAGAAACAAAAAGCGGCTGAGGCAGCGAAGCTTGATGCTGAGAAAAAGAAAAAGCTCGCCGAAGCCGAAAAACAGCAGGCCGAGGCCAAGAAGAAGGAAGAAGAGCGTAAAGCGCTACAGGCCAAGTACGACAAACAGGCGAAATATGAGGCATACCTTGCCAAGCAGAAACAACAGAAGCTTGAAGCAGCCAGGAAGGCAGAACAGGAAAAGTACGACAAACAGGCCAAATATGAAGCCTACTTGGTATGGAAGAAAGAAAACGATGCCAGGATTGCAAAGCAGGAAGCCGAACGTAAGGCAGCAGCCGAGGCACAGCGAAAGCAGGAGGCTGCCCAGAAGGCTGCACTTAAGAAAAAGCGTGCCCAGAATGTGGTCACACTGATCGCTCACTACAACAAAACGTATAATGCGCAAAAAGGCAAAAAAATTGAAAATGCCGAATCATACGCGCGTGATTTCAAAAATCTGTACAACACTGATGCGGCTTATTTCAAGGGTGTAGGTAAAGTGGCAGCACGAATGAATGCGATCAATAAATTCCTGAGCAATACCAATTATTCATTACCTAACTTGTAAAATAACGTGAACAACGGAGGTGACTCATCCCAGATGAACTACACGATTCAAGCATCCCAGCGCACACCTGCACTTATTATTTATTTGATTGATATTAGCGCCTCCATGAATATGGTTCTGGAAAACCGTCGGCGGATTGATGTTGTCTATGATGCCTTATCGCTGGCTATTCGCCAAATGGTATTTCGCTCGACGAAGGGAAACCGTTTGACACCCCGTTACAGGATTGCCATTCTGGCATACAGCGATGATGTGTATGATCTGCTGAACGGAATTAAGGGCATCGACGAGATTGCTGCGGTGGGTTCATTGCCTGATTTGACACCGAAAAGATTCTCGGATTCAGCGAAGGCTTTTTTGCAGGCAGAGAAGATTCTGCAGGCTGAAATTCCAAACATGCAGGATTGTCCTGCACCGCTGGTCTGTCATATGACTGATGGGGTAGCCACAGGCGAAGATCCAGAGCCGATTGCCAAAAGGATCATGGGCATGAGTGTGCCTGACGGCAATGTACTCGTAGAGAATATTTTTATATCCGATCATCTGCTGGAAGGTCCGATTGCGGAACCGAGAAGATGGAAGGGCATATCCCAAGAGACGGTGCTTCAGGATGAACACGGGGAGAAGCTGCGCAATATGTCTTCGGTTCTGCCGGAAAGTTATCGTGAGATGTTGGTTGAGGCGGATTACTTGCTTTCACCAGGTGCACTGATGATGCTTCCAGGTACATGTGCAGAACTGGTATCGATCGGATTTCAGATGTCTGCTGCTACGCCGGTGAGATAGGAGGGGAATCATGAGAGCGATGCGTTTGGCAACATTGTCTGCTGGAGGTAAGGGAAGCCATGCCAAGCAACATTCGGGCAGCTTTCGCTATGTCAGTGTCCAGACTGGAGAACAGCCGTTGACCCGTTACCAGGGCGCATTCAAGTGTCGTTATGGGTATGGTAGAGCGGCGGAGACGGTAAATCAGGGAGACACGGGACAGGACTTTGCTGCTGTTCGCATGAATGGCAATGTGTGTACCTTCGTATTATGTGATGGGGTTGGCATGAGTTACCTGGGCGATTTCGCTGCACGTTTTCTGGGGAATGCTTTGCTGGAATGGCTGGAAACGGATCAGCATCCTTCTTCAGTGACGATGGAGCGTCTGCTTCACGACCTGACTGTTCCGGCATCTGAACAGCTGGAGAAGTTGCAGCCTTTGGACAATTCGCCTGTACTGCTGCGGGAAGTGCTGATGGAGAAGCGAAGCAGAGGAAGTCAGGCCATGTACGTGTGTGGACGCATCGAGCTCTCGGGCGGTGCCCGCAAAAGCCGAATGTGGCTTGCCTGGCAGGGTGACTCTCGCATCCGGCTCTGGCGGGGTGGACAGGAGCAGTCGGGAGCTTTCCAGTTACACTGTCGCACGAATGAGCGTTGGTCTACACTGGATGGTCCGGTTGGTGGCAAACCCCATATCTATGAAGCAAAATTGTCCGCAGGTGAACCGATCCGTCTTCAGCTGTATACAGATGGCTTGAATGATCTGGATGCGATCGAGGCTTATATTCCGGATGAACAGATCCAGGTGCTGCTGGATGCCAGACATACCGGAGGGCTTGAAGATGATGCCGCTTTCATTGAGCTGGAGTGGTGAATGTTGCTTGAAAGCATTTCGAGGCGTTCTGATCTCTTTGCTGCGATCGGTGAGGATGATCTGTGAAAAAACTTGCCCCTGTTGATTTAAAAGCCATTCTTTTTGGGTAATCTTGTGAAGAATCTACTTACAGATAGTACATGAACGTACATTCTTACATAATTGCTGAGCGAGAAGGAGTGGAATGGTTAATGACACAGCATAATGGCAAGGCACGGTTCGAAGGCAAAGTTGCAATAATTACGGGGGCTGGCTCCGGGATCGGCAAGGCAGCAGCTCTCAAACTGGCGAGTGAGGGAGCACGTGTGGCACTGCTCGATCTGGTTAATGATCGAATCTCGGAGACGGAAGCAGAAATTAATAAGCTGCATGCAGGGGCGGCAAGAGCCTTCGATGTAGACATCTCCGATCCTGCCCGGGTGGAGAAGGCCGTATTGGAGACCATCGAATTGTTCGGCGGCCTGGATATCGTTTTTGCCAATGCAGGTATTAACGGCGTATCGGCTCCGATTGAAGAGATTCAGGTTGAGGATTGGCAGCAGATTATTACGACGAATCTAAACGGAACCTTTTTTACGATCAAGTATGCACTTCCTCATCTGAAAAAACGCGGTGGAGGCAGCATCATTATTACCAGCTCCATTAATGGCAATCAGCGTTTCTCCAGCTTTGGCATGTCGGCATACAGTACATCGAAGGCAGGACAGGTTGCTTTTGCGAAGATGGCTGCGCTGGAACTGGCCAAGTTCAAAATTCGTGTCAATGTTATCTGTCCGGGAGCGATTGCGACGAATATTGACCAAAGTACGGTCAAAACGGATGAATTGCAGCAAATCGTTATTCCGATGGAATTTCCTGAAGGCCAGCAACCGCTTGCGGACGGGCCGGGTCAGCCTGAGCACGTTGCTGATCTGGTAGCATTCCTGGCTTCTGCGGAATCCAAACACATTACAGGTGCAGAAATCGTCATTGACGGTGCGGAGTCGTTGCTAAGCTAAATGAGCATTTTGCATCCATCCAAGAGCGTCTTTCAATCAGCAAGCTATAGATCGAAATGTTTCTATTCGTCTATACGTTTATGGATCAGGATGCTTCTTCCTGTCCATATTTTGTACCCGAGAGCGAGTTAAATCGAAGGATGCAAATGCTGAAATAGGATGTATCTATAGTGGTCGTTCCTCTGGAACGGCTTTTTTTGTTATAATGCTAACATTCGAATAGACGTGTGGCACATCAATTAGGAGAGATGAGATGAAGACGGATTTACCGATACAACAGATTATCCCTGAGCTGAGACAGTTATTTCAGGATGAGGATACAGGGGTGTTAATTGCGGAACCAGGTGCGGGTAAAACAACCGTTGTCCCACTGGCTATGCTGGATGAGCCATGGGTAGGTGGACGAAAAATCATCATGCTGGAACCCCGCAGACTCGCCGCCCGCTCTGCAGCTGCACGGATGGCGGCTTCACTTGGTGAAAAAGCGGGACAGACCGTAGGATATCGGGTGCGGATGGATACTCGTGTAAGTAAGGCTACTCGCATTGAAGTGGTGACAGAGGGAGTATTAACCCGAATGCTTCAACAGGATCAGGGACTGGAAGATACGGCGATGATTATCTTTGATGAGTTTCATGAGCGTCATTTACATGGTGATCTTGGTTTGGCGCTTGCGCTTGAATCCAGGGCCATGCTGCGTCCTGATTTGAAGCTGCTGGTGATGTCGGCAACGCTGGACCCGGCTCCTGTCTGTGCATTGCTGGGGGAGGGAACTCGATGGATCGATTGCCCGGGGAGGACGTTTCCGGTGGAGACCCGATATATATCCAAACCGGTATCTGCACAGCTGGAGACTTTTACAGCTCAGGCGGTCATTAAGGCACTGTCGGAACAGGAAGGAGATGTGCTGGTTTTCCTTCCAGGTGCAAAAGAAATCCATCGCACAGAACGAGAGTTGTCCAATCTCATGCTTCCTGCCCATGTTCAGATTCATTCCTTATATGGCAGCATGCCGATAGAAAGGCAGGATGAGGCTGTACGCCCTGCAGAAGCAGGCCAACGCAAGGTTGTGCTGTCTACGTCCATTGCCGAATCCAGTCTGACCTTGCCTGGAGTCAAGGTCGTGGTGGATGCGGGCTTGAGTCGGGCGTCGGTATTCTCGCCTCGGACCGGCATGAGCCGGCTTGTCACCTTGCCGGTGTCCAAGGCGTCAGCCGATCAGCGGCGGGGGCGCGCGGGGCGGATTGCACCGGGCATGTGTTACCGGCTATGGAGCGAAGAGGCTCACGGCGCTCTGCCTGATGCAGCAAAGCCGGAGATTGCCTCCGCGGACCTTGCGCCGTTGGCGCTGGAGCTTGCCGCCTGGGGTGTACAGTCCCCTGCAGAGCTGCAGTGGCTGGACACCCCGCCTGATGCCGCCTACGACCAGGCACAGGCGCTGCTGCGCCAGCTGGGCGGCCTGGACGACGCCGGCCGCATCACGCCCTTCGGGCGGCGGATGAACACGCTCGGCGTGCATCCGCGACTGGCCAGCATGCTGCTCCGCGCGGCGGAGCTTGGGCTGGCCAGCTACGCCAGCATGCTGGCGGCACTGCTGCAGGAGCCTGCTGGCCTCCGCAGCAGTGGCAGTGCCGGCGCGGGCACCGATCTGCGCCCGCGCGTGGAAGCGCTGCTGACCGCGGACAGCAGCGGCATGCCGCAAGCGGCAGCGTCTGTCGCAGACGGCGCTGCCGTGCGGCGCATGCTCCAGGAGAGCCGCCAGCTGCGCGCGGCGATCGGCCCGGCGGCCGATCCGGTACGGCCGGATGAGGACAGCTGCGGATGGCTGCTGTCCTATGCATATCCGGACCGGATCGGGCAACGCCGGGAGGACGGCCGCTATCTGCTGAGCAGCGGCCGCGGGGTACGGCTCGCAGCGACAGAATCGCTGAGCCGTTCAATGTACCTGGTCGCAGCCGAGGCCGATGACCAGGGCGCGGATGCGCGCATCCTGCTGGCTGCGCCAGTGCAGGAGAAGAGATTGCTGGACCTTGGCCCCCATATGCTGCATGAAGAGGTGCAGGTGGCCTGGGACCGCAACACCCGAAGTGTGCGTGCGCATAGAAGGCTGCGGATCGGAGCCATTACGATGAAAGAGAGCAGCATTGCACAACCTCCCGAAGATCAGGTACTGGAAGCATTGCTCTCAGGAATACGTATGGAAGGGCTGGATAGTCTGCCTTGGACGAAATCTTCGCGGCAGTTGGCAGACAGGATGCGTTTTTTGCATCATCATTTGCCGGAATGGCCGGATCTCATCGAGGATCATCTGACCGAAGAACTGGCAGATCAACTCCGTCCGTTTCTGACAGGCATGCGATCTGCTGCGGATCTCAAGCGATTGTCGATGCAGGATGTGTTGCTCGGTGGACTGAGCTGGGAACAGCGACAGCAGTTGGATCGTGAAGCTCCTACACATATTCAAGTACCCAGCGGCTCGCGTATTCCGGTGGATTACAGCCGTCCTGATGACCCCACGCTCGCGGTTAGACTACAGGAGATGTTTGGACAGCAAGAGACCCCGCGTATTGGCGGTGGCCGAGTACCTTTGACCATGCATTTGCTGTCCCCGGCGCAGCGGCCTGTACAGGTCACGCGAGATCTGGCCAATTTTTGGCGGGAGACTTATTTTGAGGTCAAGAAAGATTTGAAAGGCCGTTATCCGAAGCATTATTGGCCGGATGATCCGCTCGAAGCGATAGCGACTAACCGCGCCAAGCCGCGATATAGCTAGAATGTGCCTTCAAACCTCAGTCTGAAAGTTGGGCCTGAACGTGCGAGTGTGCGATGAGATTAGGCGGTGGAGAGCTAACGAACCTGAGACGTGTTATACAGGAGTTTGAAGTGTCTGTAGAAGGATAACGAACCTGAGACGTGTTATACAGGAGTTTGAAGCGCCTGCAGAAGTGTAGCGAATCTGAGACACGTTATATCAGAATTAAGGGCCGTTTGTGACGTTTTTTAGGGCGTTTTAGGGAAATAACATGTCTGGCGTTCCTTACGTTTGAAAATTAGAGCATAAGATCCAAATAAGACGTCCTATGTTCTTTAGAAAAAGTAAGCTAATCCCACTTTGTCCACCTGCCCGATTGCTCTGGAAAAAAGCATGCTAATCCCACTTGGACCCTCATGCCCGGGTGCTTCGGCATAGGAGTTAACATCAATATCAGATCAGGTTTGGCATATCAACGGTTACTTGCCTTTGTTCAACTTCGTTTCACACCGCGTGCATCTCCCACCGTGTTACATGCATGGTTGCTTGTTGATACTTCGGTTTTCGGTGCTGTTCCGTGGCCTCTATGGATGTAATATGTCGATTAAAGCGTTTGAAAGAAAACAAGGCGGGTAATAACATAGCGAACCACTCAATTAAATGAGGAGGAATCCACTATGCAGAAGAAAATCGTAGGTGTGTTTAATACAGAACGTGAGGCATCATCGGCCATCGAGGGACTGAAAGCGCAAGGTTTCACTTCAGACGAAATTTCGGTGGTCACACAGGACCGGGATGAACTGAAGGCGATTCGCGAAGAGACAGGCACGAAAGCGCCTGAAGGTGTAGCTGCAGGTGCGGCAACAGGCGGCGTGCTCGGCGGAGTAGCCGGTTTGCTCGCAGGTATCGGGGCACTCGCGATTCCGGGTATAGGTCCTATACTGGCAGCTGGCCCCATTGCCGCAGCCTTTACGGGTGCTGCTGTGGGTGCAGGAGCAGGCGGACTGGTAGGTGGACTCGTAGGTCTCGGTATCCCGGAAGAGGATGCCAGACAGTATGAGGAATACGTGCAAAATGGCAAAATCCTGTTGCTCGTGGACTCCACGGATCGGGACACGGATGTTTATCATGTGTTCAGCACGAACAGTGATTTGAACCGGGACAGCATGGATGTCCACCGAGAAGAGGTGCCAGCTGAGCGCCCGGATCTGGATATGGAAGAGCGGAGAATGGAAGCCCAGAATAAGGCGGCTCGATTTGGCAACAATACTTTTCTATAATTCGTATAACCAAGGATAGGGTTATCTAACTGGAATGATATATTTGATCCATCAGTATGGTCATGAGCCGGTTTCCTTAGAGGAAGCCGGCTTTTGTACCTGTGTTGCATTTTTAAATGAACGCTAGTGCGTCAGGTGTTAATTCTGCCAGGCAGGGAATAACAATACATACAGTAATACGGCAAGAGCCAGTCCGATCACCAGCAGCATCAGTGTCAGAAACCGGATTAATCCGGTGGAAGCCTGGAACGTCTGTGAATTGATCTGATTGCGTTTTCGGTGGTAAGCGGAAGCAGAGCACAGGATGATCGACATACCGCTGACCAGGGAGGTAATACCGATGATGATTGCCGCAATATGAGCCATCCGGTCATATGCTGTGGAACTGAAGCCAAATCCGGCTGCAAGAAAGCCGATCCCGACCATGGCAATGCCGGTACGTACCCAGGCCAGAAAGGTCCGCTCGTTAGCCAGATGCTGTTGTACATATTTGGAGTCCATGGTGGTTAGATCTTGGTCTCTGTCTGAGATGTGAATCACCTCGTTCATCAATATATATGATTTTATTGTACGTCGTTTTCATGGCAAAACCAAGAAAGGAGGCTGTTTGATATGCCTCGTAAAGAACGAATTGCAGAAATTGAAAGTCTGAGGGGAATTGCTTTTGCAGCAGTTGTCCTTCAGCATTCCATAGCTCATTATTCCCTGGTTCCTGAAGCTGGACTGCAAGACGGTGTATTGTTCGCGATCCTGCTGATGCTGTCCAAATTTGCTGTCCCGCTGTTTATTTTTATCACAGGCATGGTACTTTTCTATAATACAGGAGACAAGTTGCACTATGGACGCTTCATGCAAAAGCGATTAACGGACGTTATTGTCCCATATATCATCTGGTCACTGATCTACTTTACACTCTCGCCTCGCGGCTGGAACGGATTTAGTTGGGGAAATATCCCTGACCTTGGTTTAAAATTAATCACGGGTAAAACGACCTCACATTTTTGGTACATCATCATGCTAATTCAGTTTTATCTCTTGTTTCCCCTGTTTTTACGGGCAATCCGATATGTATACAATCGGTACGAGGCTAGGGGGCGCATGATCGCTCTTCTGATCTCTGGTGTTGTGTATCTTGTTCTCGCGGATCAATTGAGAAATATCGCCAAGGTTATGGAAGGGTTGAATATCCCGGTGCTGACGGATGTCTTTACGACTTATGCAGATCGAAATTTTCTGTATTTCTTTTTTTATTTTGTGCTTGGTGCGGCAGCCGGGCTATCGGTCCAACGCTGGAATGAATGGATTCATCGTTTACGCTGGGTTTATTGGTCCGTGTTTATTGTTCTTGGTCTACGGTTTATATATATGTTAATGCTTGAATTCCAGAAGCCGGAGGGCATACAGATTACGTTCTATACCGTCAGTCTTATCCGTCCGGATATGATCATATTCCTGATCGCTTCCATCATGGTGATGTACCAGCTGGCAGGCAAGCTCCATAATGTCAGGGGAACACGATTGCTAGCGTGGATTGGCGGGGTTTCGTACGGGGGTTACCTGATGCATATGCTTGTGTTGCGCTGTAGTTATATTCCAGATGAACAGTTTTATGTGGCACTGGGGTTAAATCCGGTAGTCCGGCTGATCATCACCTGGTTGCTGGCTCTTGCATTATCCTGTGTACTTACATGGCTCATCTCCCGCGCAAGCTGGGGCAAGTGGATTGTCGGAACTGTTCCGAAATCAAAGTCGAAGTCTACTGGATGAGTGAATACATCAATATATGAAAAATTCACAACAGTTAACGCAAATGTCTGCAAAAATATCACCACTTTCACCGTATTAATTTGTGCAGTCAATTGAAATGTACACTTGTAGAATATATTTCAAAATTTCATTACATGAAAAATTCACAACAGAAATCCTCAAATCCTGCTCTTGCTTACGTTCCCGTAACCCATTCATTTTCTCTCTAGCTCTCCTACGCTCAAGGATTAAAGGAAGAAAGACGGATAAAGATGGCAGAAGGGGAACGTAAGTTTTATAATACTAGATATACAGGGCTGACAGGAGGGGATAGAGCGTGGCTTTTATGATTGCGCAGCGGGCATTTATTAAGCTGTATCTGATTACGATGGTCGAACAGCATAGGGGATATGGCTATGAAATGCTGGAGGCAATGAAGCAGGAATTCAAAGCCTACGGTTATGTACCACCCCAGAGCGAAATATACCGGGCGCTGCACGAATTGGTTCAACAGGGTGTCTTTTACCGTACGAAGAAGTTGAAGGGCAATGATCCCAAAGTCGATTTTCAGGAAATTGTTTTATATCACTTCACGGATGATGGTGCGGAGAAAGCCGAATTATATAAAAAACAGGTTAAAGCCGATCTTGATCGTTGTCTCGGGATGTTGCACAAGGCAGAAGAGGACAATTACGGAGCGAAAGGAAGATAAGCATGAACAGACACTTACAGTGGGGCGTACTTGGTACATCCACAATCGCGAAAAATGCAGTCATTCCGGCGATCCAGCAATCCGAGCGTGGTGAGGTCCTGGCAATAGCCAGTCGCAGCAAGGAGAAGGCTGAAGCTCTTGCGAGTGAACTCGATATCGCCAGAGCCTATGGCAGCTATGATGAACTTATTGCTGATCCGGATATTGAAGCCGTCTATATTCCTCTGCCGAACCACCTGCACAAGGAGTGGACGATCAAGGCAGCACAGGCTGGAAAGCATGTTTTATGTGAAAAACCGGCTGCCTTAAATGCGGACGAAGCAGCAGAAATGATTGAGGCATGTCAACAGCATGGCGTTCTTTTTGCAGAAGCGATTATGTATCGGTATCATCCGAAGCATAGACGCGTACAAGAGATTATAGCCAGTGGGGAGATAGGTGCTGTCAGAGCCATCCATGGCAATTTCACCTGTAATACCGCTGATGACAAAGACAATGTGAGATTTAAAAGAGAGATGGGCGGAGGATCATTATTTGATCTTGGCGTATATCCGATCTCGGCAGCCCGTATGTATCTGGGACAGGAGCCGGAAGCTGTGACAGTACACGCTCTATTCTCGGAAGAGCATGATGGTGTCGATATGATGGCTTCAGGACTTGTGGAATTTCCGAATTCGGTAGCGTTAACCTTTGACTGCGGCATGTGGGCCTCTGGACGAGCTGAGATGGAGATTCTCGGTACCGATGGACGGATTGAACTGCCCAAAGTGTTCGGTTGGGAGAACAGTGATATTCCACCGCAAATTATTGTACATACCGATTCCGTCAGCCGTGAGGAACGTGTATCGGTGTCCAACTCCTATGTTTTGCAGGCGGAGACCTTTGCAGCCGCGGTGCTTGAAGGAGAAACGTTACCGTTCAGTCCGCAAAATACGATTCAGAATATGCGTGTCATAGATGCTTGCCTGGAATCGGCCCGAACTCGTCAACGGGTGCAACTGGTTGATTAGATAGGACATGAATCAGACAGGGTTGAAATGATAGACTCCATCCTCCGGGATGTGAGTCTTCTTCTGTGTTTATATGTTATATTTATATATTTTTACAAAAATAACGGTTGGATTTGATATTTCCTCCAAAATGGTGATATGAATAGTCAATAGACGGCTTTTTTACTATAATATAGCAGAACGTAATCTTGGCAGATTGCACACCTTACATCGTTTACATCGTGGCAAGGTTCATCCATTTTGAACTATTGGGAGGCTCCGGCTTCCGTAATTCTGAACGCATTCTAGAGTGGAAAACTAGCAGAGCAATAGAGCAATAAGACAGGTTCATATGAAGACTAAACAAAGCAGACCCATAAGGGAGTCTGTTTTTTTCTTTTTTTCAAACCAACGTAATGTTAAAAAATCGATAGGGACTGAAATTTCAAACGTTAAAAATATTTTCACGAAAGGGTTGATTTTCGCATATCATACGTTAAAATAAAATTAACATTAAAATTATTTTAACGTTGAGGGGCGGAATATTTATGAGCGAAGGTACAGTCGCACGCAAGCAAGGGATCGGGGAATTAATTCGGATCAGGCCTTATGTGCAGTTTATGCTGAGCAAGGTTGTATCCAGATTTGGCGATTCGATTGATTCCATTGCCTATAGCTGGATGGTGTACATTTTGACAGGTTCAAAGCTGCTGATGGGAACACTGCTGGCTGTTAACTTTTTGCCGAGTATCTTTCTGGGGCTGTTTGTCGGAGCACTGGTGGATCGCATGTCGCCCAAAAAGGTGATTGTGCTCACGAATACTGGCCGAGGATTATTTGTTGGCATTACTGCACTTTTGTTTGGTCTGGGTGAGCTGCAAGTCTGGCATCTGTTCGTCATCACCATTCTGAATTCCCTTCTGGAATGCTTCACGTCACCCGCGGAGGTATCCACTGTACCGCGATTACTTCCCAAATCAATGCTGCTGTCCGGTAATGCCATGGCCTCTTCTGTAACCCGGGTCGCAGAACTCGCAGGACTTGCAGTGGCGGGGACATTAATTGCAACAGCAGGGATCACATGGACGATTCTGATCGATGCAGGCTTGTTTGCCTTAAGTGCACTCCTGATGAGCCGTGTGGGTTACCCGAAAGCGTCAACATCATCTAACAATGAAAATTCACCATTCAATTCATCTGATTCTCCTCCAGCAAGAAAAAGTATATTCTCTGAAATGACAGAATCCTTTCATTTTATGCGTAAACATGTGTTGTTACTGATCGTCTCCATTCTGTTTGCCTTCGTTAACTTCTGTCTGATGCCGTTCAATGTCCTTCGCACGCCATATGTCATTGAAACGTTGCACGCCGGAGCGGGAGGATTAAGTCTGCTCAGTGGGCTGATTGTGGCAGGCATGGTACTGAGCGGCTTGTGGCTGTCACATCGAGGATCGAATTACCGTAAAAGTGTGCTGGTCATTGTAGGCATTGTCATGTTGGGGCTCAGTTATGCCATGACTGCACTCCCGGCTTACATGACGTCCTACCAGCTGCCTGTAGCTGCTGTCTTTTGTCTGATGATGGGCATGGGGATTCCACTCGCAACAACACCCCTTGCATCCTATCTCATGGAAGTTACACCTTCCGAGATGCTTGGCAGAGTGTATGCCCTTCAAAGTATGCTGGTTGTGAGTGTGGCACCAATCGGGAGCCTGGTTTCAGGTGCGCTTGCAGATTGGGTGGCATTACCGATTCTGTTTATCGTGTTTGGTGTTTTGCTCGCCATGTCAGCTGCTTTGGTGCTTCTGAGCAAGACTTTCCGCACCGTTCTATAGTAAGGCTTCCTGAAGCCTGTTATCTTCAACCTGTTTTGACCGAAACCCTGTTCGAACGGTATAATATACACATGATGGGCAACAGGTACCCCGGAAATGAGGATACAGGTATGCAGCGCAAAGTACTTTCAACGATTGAAGAAATCAAGGTCTACTCCGATCCGTATCGGATACAGATCCTGAATATGTTTAATAAACAGGGCAGACCCTCTACGGTCAAAGAGATCGCAGACCAGATGGGCGAGGTGCCAGCCAAGGTACATTATCATGTGAAAAAACTGGAGAAAATCGGTCTGCTCACCATCGTATCCACTCGTGAAATTAATGGAATCATCGCCAAATATTATGAGCCCTTCAAAGGAGAAATTCAGCTTCGTAACGAAGATGAAGAGAATTCACCTTTAAAGGAGGTATTTCGTTCCGAAACCTTCAAATTGTTAAATGAAATGTTTGAGCAGAGCCGTCGGCGATTTATGAATCAGGCGGAGAACGGGGACCGTATGTTCATCTCGGATATGACGTTGTATGGTAGCCGGGAAGAAGTAGAGCAGCTGTACAACAATATTACGAAGATGTGTGAACCTTATTTAACGAAAGATAAGCATAGTACGGACCAGGAGGTCTTTCATTTATTCAGTTCCTTATCCAAGGATACGGTGAATAAGCCCGTTTCGGAAACAGATGTGAAATTGAAAAAGAAGGTTTCACCCGATAAGGGCAGGTCTGTTGCAAAAGCGTCAAAACCTGCTAAAAAGCAGAAGAAATCCTCGTCTGGTGGTCAGGCGGAAGAGTAATTGAAGCATATTCATCGGCTTTATTGAAGTTTCGTCTGGGTAAAGATGATATGCTCTACCAAGAAAAAAAGCCGCCATTGGCGGCTTTTTCATGCGTAATTTGGGATGATGGAAGACATGTACCTATATTAGCGTAAACGATCTTAATTCGTTCATAAACTACATGTTTTCATCATAATCTTTCACGTCACGTTTGGCTGCGGTTGCGGGGGAGTTCGATGTGCCATACTCCTCGACGGCTTCCCAGGCGTCAGCGTTATCGAACTTGCCAGCATTGCGCTGTCTTACTTCTCCGGCACCGCTTGGCGGCATCGTCATGACCTCCTCTTCAACGGGCCGTTCGTTGCTTAACTCGCGGTTAGGCGTATCATCGATACAGTAGGCTGTGTAAGGGATTGCCTCAAGTCGTTCGAAGGGAATATCTTTACCACAGGTCACACAGGTGCCATACGTTCCCTGATCGATTCGCTCCAACGCTTCGTTTACCTGATTGAACTCGTCGGTTAACGTATCATCGATCGCCAAGTCACGGCTTCGCTCAAACGTTTCCGTACCGGCGTCTGCCGGGTGATTATCGTATGATGACAGTTCGCCTGTTGAATCTTTCAGGGATTCGGCGGGAGCACCGTCTTCCATGCTGGATTCAAAATGGCGCTGTAGGTTTTCGCGTTGTTCCAAAAGAGCGTTTTTTAGTTGTTGAAGTTGATCTTTGTTTAATGTACTCATAAGAACATGCT
The DNA here is from genome assembly GCF_042674385.1 of Paenibacillus sp. NPDC056933. Classification (NCBI taxonomy): domain Bacteria; kingdom Bacillati; phylum Bacillota; class Bacilli; order Caryophanales; family Paenibacillaceae; genus Paenibacillus; species Paenibacillus sp. NPDC056933. The sequence goes on from NZ_JBHUQN010000001.1 coordinate 1,775,602, forward strand.
CCTTTCCCGCAATGGGGTTGTAGTCAGTCCTTACCCGAATTTCACAAAAAGCAATCAGTTTCGCGTATAAAGAGGGGCGTACGATTTTATATCTGACAGATAATGTGTTATAAAAAATAGAGAGAGAAAATGCGGCGGTATCTGGTGTCCTACCGATGCATACCGCAGCGCGTTTGATAATGGAGGGTTGCCAATATGGATGAGCATATGAAACGAAGATTGGACAAACAAAGACAATTATTCAAGCAATTGGGCGTGCAGCTCGACGCCTTATCCATTCATGAAAAACAATTCAACTATAAACTTCGTGGTTATGATCCGGATGAGGTGGATGCCTATCTGGATTTGGTGATTAAAGATTACGAACGTTTCTATGCCAATATAGCGGATCTGATGGACAAGTGGCAAGAACAGCAGTTAACGATTCGGGATCTGAAATCAACGGCGAAGCCTGTAGAAGATCCAACGAAGATTGATCGCAAACAACTGGATGATATTGTGAAACAGCTGGAATACAGTGTTCGGCAATTAAAAATTAGGGCCCGCCCTGAGCAGGACCTGTTCTCGGAGTAAACTGCACATCTGGGATTATATAAAATCAGCATTTTCCATAATTCGATTATGATCGCTACGGGTACAAGATATATACGAATAGAATCATTTCGATCTATATCTTGCTGATTGGAAGGCGCTCTTTGGGATTTATGCAAAATGCTCAATTAAAAGGTGGTTAATCATGAGTACTCATTTTTCGGTCAGTGTGCATTGTTTGTTGTTGTTGTCTCTCAGCGCGCCTGAACGAATCACTTCGGCATTGATTGCAGGTAGTGTGAATACCAACCCTGTCGTTGTCAGACGTATTTTGGGCGGGTTGAAAAAGGCAGGACTAGTGGACTCTTCACCAGGAACAAGAGGATTCTATCTTGCCAAGCCTTCAAGTGAAATTACATTAGCCATGATCTATCAGGCTGCCAAGGATGAAGGCCCATTGTTTCCGATTCACGGAAACTGCAATCCGAATTGTGATGTGGGCCTCCGGATCGACAGTCTTCTGACCAATCTGTACCAGGTCGCCGAATCAAAGGTGGAACAGTTCTTCGCATCCATTACCCTTGAAGATATGGAGCGTTCCTGTTCCCAGATTGAAGTTCTTCCATCACATGCCGAATAAAGCGTAATATAAGGGAAAGGGAAGGTGTGCTGTACTATGAAAATTATCGTCATCTCGGACACTCATTTACCTCGAAGAGCACGTACGTTACCCGCTCCCCTGGTTGAGGCGCTATCAGATGCTGATCTGATTCTCCATGCGGGGGACTGGTCGGACTGGAGTGTATACAAGCTGCTCAGCGCTTATGCACCCGTTGAAGGTGTTGCAGGCAATACGGACCCGCCTGAAATAAGTCAAAAACTCGGGTTCTCCCGCATCGTTGAGGCGGACGGTTTGCGTCTTGGTCTTGTACATGGTCATCTCGGAACGAATTCTACCGAGCAGAATGCGATCCATACCTTTGCAGGGCAGCAGGTGGATGCCGTGATTTTTGGACACTCGCACATCCCGGTGATGCATACGGTCAATGATGTGCTGATATTTAATCCGGGTTCACCTACGGATCGGCGGCGTCAGCCCCAGTATTCTTTTGGTATTATAACGACACAGATGGGGAAATTGCAGGCGGAACATGTTTTTTTTGATGCAAAATAGAAGTTGAAAACCAGGCATCTCGAATCAGAAGGATCTTCTGTTATTCGAGGTGCTTTTGTTATGTGTATGTTCAAAAGAGAACTTGCAAGTTATCTCTGAATGGGGAATATGGTCTGCTGTTTATCTGTCATTCATCTCTTCGCGTTGACCCCTATGGAGGCATTCGTATGAATGATACAATGCGTTTACAACCATAAATTGAATACGTTTACATAAGGAGATGAATGTTGATGAAGTTATCTGTATTCACTGTAGCCACACCGGACTTGACGGCAGATGAATTAGCTACTGCTGCAGCCGCAGCTGGCATCGAAGGAATTGAATGGAGATATCGCGGAATACCGGCTGATGCTTTGTCAGAAGAACCTTCCTATTGGAGACATAATCGTTGCTCGATCGATCCGGACCAGTGGGAGGAACAGGTACCGGCATTCCGTGAAAAGGCAAAAAAGCATGGCAGACAATCGATTGCATTGGTGCCGTATCTGAGCTGCGGAGATCTGCTTGCTACAGAGCAGGCCTTTCAAGCGGCTAAGGCCTTGGGCGCATCCATGATGCGTGTTGGGGTTCCGGGCTATGATCGCACGACCAGCTACCCTGAATTGTACAAACAAGCCGTGCATTACCTGAGCGAAGTTCAGGAGATGGCACAACAGTATAAGGTAAAGGCTGTAGTAGAAACTCATCATCTAACGATTGCACCCACTGCATCACTGGCTTATCGGCTTGTGCAATCGCTGGACTCACAGCATGTGGGCGTTTTGTACGATCCAGGCAACATGGTCCATGAAGGATATGAGAACCATCGTATGGGACTGGAATTGCTGGGACCTTATCTGGCACATGTGCATGTGAAGAATGCGGCTTGGTTCAAGGATACGCCTAACATGAATTTGAATTCCAATGTGAATGAACAGAGTACAGAAATCTCGCTAACATCAAATTGGCATTGTCAGTGGGCGCCCCTGACCGAAGGCGTGGTGAATTGGTTGCAGGTATTCCGTGACCTGAAATCCGTTGGATATGACGGGTATTACGGCATTGAGGATTTTAGCGGAGTCTTGGAATCGAAGGCGATGTTACAGCATTTTGCAGATGTGTTTGCCGAAATTGAACGTCGTGTGGACGAGGAGGTACAGGTATGAGTTTGGTTCGAGTAGCCGTTATTGGAATTGGGAATATGGGTGCAGCGCATGCCAGAACGTTGGTAGCAGGAGAAGTACCTGGTGCAGAACTGGTGGCTGTGTGTGATGTGAGACAAGAAATGGAGAGCTGGGTATCCAGCAACCTTCCGGCTTCAGTCACCTATTGGCAGGATGCGGAGCAGATGATGTCATCAGGGACGATTGATGCGGTAATTATAGCCACTCCGCATTATGACCATCCCGAAAAGGCCATTCAGGCTTTTCAGTATGGTTTGCATGTCATGATCGAGAAACCTGCCGGAGTATACACCAAACAGGTACGCGAGATGAATGAAGCGGCGGCTGCCAGCGGCAAAGTGTTTTCCATGATGTATAACCAGCGAACCAACCCTTTATATATCAAGTTAAGGGATCTGATTGCCTCGGGAGAACTGGGTGAGGTACGGCGCACCAACTGGATTATTACGAACTGGTATCGCTCTCAGAGCTATTATGATTCGGGCGGCTGGCGGGCAACGTGGGCTGGTGAAGGGGGCGGTGTGCTGATCAACCAGGACCCTCACCAACTGGACCTGTGGCAATGGACTATCGGCATGATGCCCGTTCGTGTGCGGGCCTTCTGTTCATTCGGCAAATACCGGAACATTGAAGTGGAGGATGATGTAACGGCATATGTCGAGTATGAAAATGGAGCAACAGGTGTATTCGTGACCACAACGGGTGAAGCACCAGGAACCAACCGCTTTGAAGTCAATGGGGATCGCGGCAAAATTGTCATTGAAGATGGTCAGTTGACCTTCTGGCGTCTTCGTGAACCTGAACCGGAATTCAATCAGAGATTTACCGGAGGATTTGGACAGCCGGAATGCTGGAAATGCGAGGTGCCGATTACCGGTGTGGAGACCGGACATCCCGGTCTGATTCGCAACTGGATCGATGCCATCCTGAACGGGACTCCGCTCATTGCTCCGGGAGAAGAGGGTATCCATGGTTTAACATTGTCCAATGCCATGCTGCTTTCAACCTGGACGGATAACTGGGTGGATCTGCCGATCGATGAGGATTTGTTCTATGAGCATTTACAGCAGCGGATTGCCAGTTCAAATACAAAGAAAGACAAGGCAGGAAGCAGCAGTCAGCCTGCTGATCTGTCACAGACATTTAAGTAGTGTTAATTTGCACAAATGCAGGATCCAGGGACTCACTTTCAATACGTAATCAGATGAGGCACTAATTGAAATGCCCATAAGGGAAGGATGGATAAGACATGGCAAAAGACGGAATGTTCTATGCTCCAAAGAGTGTGAAAAAAGAGGTTGTATGCGGCCCGGGGGAATTTGTCATCGGGGCAGTTGCACTGGATCACGGGCACATCTATGGTATGGTTGGTGGACTGGTGGAGGCTGGGGCAACGCTCAAATGGGTATACGATCCTGACCCAGCTAAAGTTGAGGCTTTTCGGAAACAGTTCCCGCAGGCACAGGTCGCCGCATCTGAAGCGGCTGTGCTTGCCGACGATGAAGTGCAGCTCGTCGCCGGAGCAGCCATACCATCGGAACGTGCACCACTCGGCATGAGAGTTATGGCCGCAGGCAAGGATTATTTTACCGATAAAGCCCCCTTTACCACACTGGATCAACTGTCCCTTGCACGTCAAGAGGTCAAACGCACTGGGAAAAAGTATATGGTTTATTACAGTGAACGTCTGCATGTGGAGAGTGCAGTCTATGCTGGACAACTGATCGAACAGGGAGCGATCGGCAAGGTTGTCCAGGTGATGGGGACGGGGCCGCATCGATTGAATGCGGGTGGTCGGCCTGAATGGTTCTTCCAGCATGAAAAGTATGGCGGCATCCTCTGTGATATTGGAAGTCATCAGATTGAGCAGTTTCTGACCTTTGCTTCATGTACGGATGCAGAGGTAGGGTTCAGCAGGGTGCATAACTTCAATCATCCACAATTCCCGGAACTGGAGGACTTTGGGGAAGCATCACTAATAGGCAACAACGGGGCTTCCGGTTACTTCCGCGTAGACTGGTTTACACCGGATGGTCTGGGTACCTGGGGCGATGGGCGAACGGTTATTTTGGGAACAGACGGTTACATTGAGCTGCGTAAGTATATCGACGTGGCGAGGGAGCGTGAAGGCGATCAGGTGTATCTGGTTAACCATGAAGGGGAATATCGCTATAGTGTCAAAGGACAGGTCGGTTATCCGTTCTTCGGAGAACTGATCCGGGATTGTCTAGATCGAACAGAAATCGCGATGACACAGGAGCATGCGTTTAAAGCGGCAGAACTCTGTTTGATTGCGCAGCATAAGGCGATGAGTGAGAGAGTGGTATGGAGCAGTGGTGCGAAATAAGCTAGTCTATTTAAAATAGTAATAGAATATGTAGGGGAGAGCGGCTGATGCAATGGTCGCTCTTTTGTTTGTTGTAGTACCTTCGCAAATGGAATAATATGGTTTATTATGTATGTAGTTCAGAAATTGAGCTGATTGTGTGGTGTTTACGAAGTACATAAATTAGATGTTATAGGAAATCAGCGTCAGAGCATAAAGACGAAAATTCTTTAGTAAGCAGGTGAAGACTTTGAACCTCGATTTTATTATTCTCCACGGTTCGCCTGGGAATGGAAAGACAACATTGTCCCAGAGATTACATGAACACTTTAGGACTCCATATTTTGAATTTGGTTGGATTCCAGAATTTCGCTCTCTAGCACCTTCAGTTCAGATCACTCAAAAAGAAGAAGAACAATTAGCATTTGAGAATTTGATGTTGGTCGTAAAAAACTATAATCGTCATGGGTTTAAGCATATTATTATTACAGATCTGAATGATATTAGAATGTTGGATATTCCTAAAGAATTTGAAGGGTATAACTATACTATTTTGACACTTTGTAGTGATCAAGATGAAGTGATTAAATATAGAATTCTAAATAGAGATAACGGGAATAGTTACACTGATTGGGAAACTTCTATAAAAATGAACTCCCTCATTAGGGGAAGGAACAAACTCCCGAATGAATATCGAATAATAAATTCAAGTAGTGATGTAGAAACTACATTTCAAGAAATATTAAAGGTGTTGGAAAACCATGTGCCATCAAGAACTAATAAAATTGATGTGAGAGAAGATGACTTTTATAGCTATATTAACAATTGAATGAATCTGTGGGTGAATCAATCAAGACGCTGACATCCTATAACAATATATTCACGTATCGGGCATACGCCCTCGGTCCGGCAGAAGTTAGAAGTGGATTCGAAGGGGCATTTCAGTTTCGAGGAAGCATAGACATCCGGACACATCTATCCCCCTAAGATAGGAGCTATCTAGGGGGGGACGACGTCGTGAATACAGAAACGTTAAGTGAAATTACTGAAGAGAGGGAAAGTACTTGATTTTAGAATATTTAGATACATATGCTCAGAAGGCTTATCGAGAGGTTACTTCAATAATAACTTGTCCAACTTTTTTGTTTTCTAATGACCCTACTCTAACCAGAAATGAAGCAAATTATAATTACGTGTACATCCATGGATTCAATAGACTTATAAAGAATAATAGAATATCATCAGATCAATTGATCGAAGTGTTTTCTTTTCTTGAGAAAGAAATAGAGGTATACCTTATGAAGCACTACACAGGTAAAAATTTTATGTATTACTTGAAGGCGGATGCTCTAGTCCCGGCATTTACAATAACAATTGTATCGCATTATGAAGTTAAGGAAGTGCAAGAAAGTGTATCTTTATTTGAATTAATTGATTGGTACAAAGAAAATGCATGTTTTGATGGATTGGAGATAACTGCGAGACAGATAAGTGATGAAAGTAAAGAAGCAGAGTTTAAAGGAGCTTCTCCGGATTCAGTAAAAACATATACAAAGACAATTAATACCTAGATAGCAATTCAAAGAGGTTCGTAACTCCACTCAACATAATATTCACACATCGGGCATACGCCCTCGGTGCGGCAGAGGGATTTCAGCGAAGCAGAAGCAGCCGGACACATCCGACTCCGTCGGACGTCGTGAATACAGAACGTTATACGACAGAACGGAGAGATGAATCTTTAAAGGGTATGCCAATTGAGTAATGCTAGGAGATTAAGTTGTGAACGAATATATTAAGGGTAATCGGAATTTCATGGTGTAGTTATCAACCATTCGTTTTTTATTGATTGTACTAATCTTGTAATAGTTAGATTAATGGTAAATATGCATTAACCAAAAAAACAGAGCGAAAGGATATTATCCCTTATGAAATTATCAATGAACGAGCAATCGACTCATGACATTCGACTTGCCCGCTATGCCGCCATGTCCACTGCCTTAAGTCTGTTAAGTGATGAGCAACTTAGCAAGCGAGTGGAAAAAGCTACGGTTCTAAATACTGGTATTGGCGGTACAACGGCTTTCTTACAAATTGATGATACACCCGTGTTCGTGAAAATGGTGCCGCTTACGGAACTAGAAAGCCACTCCGAAAATTATATGTCTACTAGAAACGCGTTCAATCTTCCTCCGTATTGCCACTATGGGATAGGTTCACCAGGTGGTGGAGTGTGGCGTGAGGTCGCTGCCCATACAATGACCACCAACTGGGTTCTGGCGAGACAGTGTGAGAACTTCCCCCTAATGTGTCACTGGCGGGTGTTAAAAAGCTCAGAACGGCGTAATCCAATCTCTGAGGAACTGAGCGATGTTTCCAAAATGGTTGAGTTTTGGGGTACTTCAAAAATACAGGATCGTATTGAGGCCCTTGAGCAATCCAACTACAATGTTGTACTGTTTTGTGAGTACGTAGCTTATAACCTGCATAACTGGCTTACCGAACAGGTCGCTATTGGTGAGAATGCAGCCAATTCAGCGTTTGCCTTGTTGGACTCAAACTTGCTCTCAACGGTCTCCTTTATGAGTGCTAACGGATTACTACATTTCGACGTTCACTTTAACAATGTTTTAACCGACGGACACCGTGTGTATATTTCGGACTTCGGACTTGCAACGTCTTCTCGATTTGAACTGTCAGATTCCGAATTGGAGTTTTTTGAATTGAACAAGACTCATGATGGATGTTATGTGGCAACACAAATAGTGAACTGGCTTGTAGCAGCATTGACTGGTAAGATGAACCGTTCTGAACGAATCGAATTCATACGTCGTTGTGCTGAGGGTAAGGAATTCCTAGAAGTGATGGATTCGGCAGCGGAGATTATAATGCGGTACGCTCCAATAGCTGTAGTGATTAATGATTTCTACACAAATCTCGTTTCGAAGAACAGGAATACATCGTTTCCAGTTGAGGAGATTGAACGGGTCTGTATGAAAACTGGGTTCCAGCTACCCTTCTCGAATCCCAGGCTTGTCTAGTCTACTTTAGATTTCGATTGTTAAAACATTATTGGAGCTGAATTTGGATGTTGCTCAATAATTTTTAAATCACTCAGTGTTTGCTGTTGTCATTCAATACAAAGTTGAAATAGTTGGCATGGAAAGAATAGAGTTGATGAGATTTCAGAGTGCTTAATGGAAAAAGCACCAGAAAAATCATTTATAGGATAAAAAGTTCGGATTTAATAAGCATTAAGGAATGACAGGGATGTTTGGAGTCCATTCATGAGAGTGAAATAAAGTTAATGTGGAAGTAACTCAAAGTTCCGTCGTATAACATAATATTCACGCTACGGATTGGCTGTTGCCGACCCTTGGTCCACCCGGAGCGATAAGCAAGGGAGCGGAGTCAGGCGGACACATCCAACTCCCTAAGATAAGAGCTATCTAAGGGAGATGGACGTCGTGAATACAGGAACGTTATACGAAATTGGCGCAAGATATTAAGAACAGGGGTGATTACCATTAAGTTCATACTGATATTTGGCCCACAGGCCGTCGGGAAGATGACGGTTGGTCATGAATTAACGAAAATAACGGAATTGAAATTGTTTCACAATCATATGTCTATCGAGCTGTTTCATCCCTTTTTTGGTTTTGGTAGTGAAACTTGGAGGTTATCAAGTATCGTAAGAAGAGAGCTTTTTGAATCGTTCGCAAGCAGCAACCAGTATGGACTTATTTTTACTTACGTTTGGGGGTTTGACCTTCAGGAGGACTGGGAATTCGTCAAGCACACATGTAACATGTTTGAAACGAAAGGAGCAGAAATTTATTTTGTTGAATTAGAGTCAAATATAGAAGAAAGATTAAAACGAAATACAACAGCGTTTAGACTTGATCAAAAACCAACAAAAAGAAATATTGAACATTCTGAAATGGACTTAATCAACACGATGGAAAAATATAGACTCAATTCAAAAGAGGGAGAAATTACTAGAGAGAACTATCTGAGAATCAATAATACAAATTTAAGTGCAGATGAAGTCGCAAGATTAATTAAAGATGAATTTAATTTATAGTCGTGTGAGTAATTCAAGAAGGCACCAACATCTTATAACAACATATTCAAGCTGCGGCTACACCTTGGTCACAATGATGCTTTTGGCAGAGTAGTTGATTCATGTGACAACTTGCTACGCAAGTTCATGGATACAGGAACGTTATATGAAACACCCCGAAAGGAACTGTAAAACTTAAAAACTTATGGAATAGGAGATGCCAGACAATGCACCTTGGTATAGATCTTGACAATACAATTCTTGATGCAACCACAGCACACCTTCATTATTACAACATGGAATCGGCTCAGAAGTTTTTGCCTGAAGATGTAACTGACTTTTATATCTATCGAATCTATGGCTGGGACAACTTGGAGAGAGATCGGGTTTACCATTTGTACGGTCATGATATTCATTGGAACTCCTCACCTTTACCAAGGGCGATTGAAGAATTGCATCTACTTTATAATGAGCATACAATATCTTTTGTTACTGCTCGACCGCATATTTTTCGTAATGTTACGCTAGATTGGCTGAAACATCATAACATTAAGTACCACAACATTATATTTACTGAAGATAAGCTCCGTGAGTGTAATAAGTTAGATGTGGATTTGTTAATTGATGATGCCCCACACTATGCGGAGGAATTTTCTCGATCAAATAAACCAGTCATTTTGTATGACCAACCATATAATCGAAACGTGAATAATGAGTTTGTTTTCCGTGCAAATAATTGGTCAGAAGTAGTAAAACACATTAATGATATCGAAAGATTCGCGAAGAAGTCGGGATGCGTCATATAACAATGTGTTCAAGCTTTGGCGGACATGCCGCCTCGATCCCTGGAAGATAAGTCGGAGAAGTAGATGCCGGGACACATCCGCACCACCTAACCGCATCGCGGTCGCTCCCTTTTGGTCGCATAAGGTGGTGGGACGTCGTGAATACGATACGTTATATGAAATCATTGTAAAGAAGGAGTATTTAAAGGATGAATATCAGAGGAGTAATTCTTGAAGGGTATTCTAATGCTGGAAAAACATCGGTACTAAGAGCAATAAAACAGTATCAATCGCAAGATGAATCCGCAGAACGGAGTGTAGTTGTTCTTGGAGAACATTACTCACAAATACTAAATAACAATCATGGGGAGTATGTGAGTTTATCTCGAGATGAACATTTGAATTTACTTAAGGAAAGAGTAGAAATGCTAAAGAAACTTAATGATTGGGCAATACATTTAGGACCAGCATCCAGAAGATCTCGGGGGCTTTTCTTCGTCCTAGAAAGATTCCATCTAAACCATCGTGTCGCTTTCCCAGAATATGATGATACTGAAATTATCGACATTGAAAAGCAGTTAATTGAACTAGGGGCTAAATGTATTCTGCTTACAATATCGGATGAAGTTGTAGAAGAAAGAATAAAGAGTAGAAATCCAGGTGAATGGCCCAATAAGTCAGAGTCGGATATTGGACGAGCATGTAAAGAGCTTATCGGTACTCAAAACAATCTAAGATATAATGTAACAAGATCAATAGTACCTACCTTAGAAATCAACACTGATAATAAAGAATGGAATGAATATGCAAGATTAATCATGGAAGACAATGACTCCGCCTAACATCGTTTTCACGCTACGTCGCCTGTCGGCTCCTTGGTCTGCTTGACGCATTTCGGGGAAGTGTGGTCAGGCAGACAACTCCTGTGAGGCTAAGTCTTCGACCCGGCGCGCTGCGCTTTAAGCCTCTCGGGTTCGTGAACAACAGAACGTTAGGCGAAACCCTTGAAAGACCGTAAAAACATCGTCTAAAAATCGAAGGGAGTTCAAATGAAACACCAACCTTATATATTTGCTGTTTCTGCGGTTTCTGGTGGTGGAAAAACAACAATGACCAACCGCTTGTCGGAACTGATGAAAAACTCGAAGGCACTATATTTTGATGATTATGAATTTGAGGGTGAGCCGGAAGATATTTGTAAGTGGGTTGAGGACGGATCTGATAGTAACCAGTGGAATCTGCTTCCATTGATTAGAGATATCCAATCCTTAATGAATGAACCAGAACTAGATTATATCATTCTTGATTACCCATTTGCTTATTCTCATAATGAAATGAGTAACTATATTAATCTTTCGATTTTTGTTGATACTCCTTTAGATATTGCGATGGCTAGAAGAATTCTTAGGGATTATACAGAACATAATATTGAAGAGATTAAGAATGACATGATGAATTATATTAACAGTGGGAGATTAGCATATTTAGGTATGTTACAGACAACGAAGCCGAATTCAGACATTATAATTGACGGTACATTAGGATTGGAAGAGATTGTCAAAATAATCATAAAGTCAGTAGAAGAGAGAAGGACATTTTAAGCATAATCGAAGGGGTTAAGTGCATCGCCTAACACCATATTCAAGCTTCGGCTCCTTTGGAGCCTTGGTCTGCTGGATGGATTTCGGGGAGGAATTTCAGCAGACAACCCCTTCGGGGTTCATGAATACAGGAACGTTATATGCAATCCCGGAGATCTAAGTTCCAATTGAGGATGAATGTATTAGGAGGGAAGGATGATGAATAATGGTATGGCATCATGGCAAGAACTGAAAATAGATTATGAAATTAATCAAATATCTCCCAATATATCAACTAGACTAGAAGATATTGAACGTATCCCTACGGGGCTTGGAATAAAAATACTCACTATCCTTATTGAATGGGCTTGCCAGCCACAAAATACCCACCCAATTGAAATAGCGAGGAAAAAGATTAAAACAATTCCTTCTGATTGGCTAATAGAACATCTTCCTAATGTAGCTAAAACTGCAATTTGTTTTGACGATGAATGGGAGTATCGTAGATTGTTAGAGCTACTTTCAGAGGCAATTCCAAAATTACTAGATTGGGGAATTGAATTGGGGATTAATTCTAAAAATGAAGGGAGTAAAGAGGCAGCAAATGACTATAAAGAAAAATAACAGTTTTGTAGAGTGCAATGAAATGAGAATGTAGTTGTGGATCGAAGAAGTCGGGACAGTATATAACACCATATTCACGCATCGGGCCATTCGGCCCTCGGTTCGCCCGAGGGAGTTCAGAGAAGTGGGGTTCAGGCGAACTACGAACCTAACCGCGTCGCGGTCGGCAGCTGAAGCTACCTTAAGGTTCTCGGGCTCGTAAATACAAGAACGTTATACGACAGACTCGAATGAAAGAGAGCCCTTTGGCTCTCAATTAGATGATATATTTAATTCATTATGTAATTGAAGAGCATCTTTAAACCCCTGTAAATAGATTTCACGTTCTAATATGGTATGAACAGAAAGGTCTGCGTCATCGTAAAGAAATAGAGTTTTATGCATATCCTGAGGTAAAAGCTCATGTAACTGTTTGAAGTAAAGATTCCGATCGGATGAGAATTGATTATAGATGGAGTTGTTTTTGAGAAGGGCACTATATAAAGCTTCAATTCGATTACGAATCAACGAATCAAGTAAGACTTCTAAAGAATTGTGCATAAATGATCACCGTCCGCTATGTTTTATTTTGCAAACAAAAATTCAACTTGTTGAATATTATTTTATCATAATGAAATTTGTAGTCAAGACATGTCAAAGATATTTTTGATTAAGGAAATATACTTTCATATAATTAAAGAAAAATTCAATTCGGATATGAAGGGATACCAGATGATAAGTTATAAACCATTTCAAAAATTATTGATCGACAGGGAAATTAAGAAGCAGGATTTACTAAAAATGACGGGGATTTCGTCTGCTACGATGGCGAAGCTCAATACGAATGATTATGTGTCATTAGAAGTAATTGATAAATTATGTACGGCATTGGGATGCCAGCCTGGTGATCTATTGGAGCATATAGCTGATCAATGATGGGATAAGAACATCTGCTGGTTATTCTACAAGGATATTCCGCCGTATAACATAATATTCGAGCAACGGCTCCTCAAGGAGCGTTGGTTTGCGGTATGGATTTCGGAGAAGAATTTCAGCAGACAACCCTACGGGTTCATGAATACAGGAACGTTATCTGAAATATATTGGCGAGTTATGAGGTGCGTTCATGGAAGATGTAGAACAATTACTACGTCAGTTGCATTGGCAGAAGACAAATGAAGAATTACAACTGGCAAAAGAGAAATTAAAAGAATTACCAGAGCATCAAATGAGTTTATTAGTGCTGCCATTATTAGATAAAGCGTTATGGGATAATGCAGCCGAACTATTAATTGAAATGGGTTATCCGAGAATTAAACCTATATTATATGAAGTGCTAACCTGGCTTCAGGATATTAATTGGCCAGGATCCATAAGAATTTCTGAATTTTTAGTTGCTGTGGGAGAACCATTAGTTCCATATATTAAGAGAGCTTTCACAAAGAGTGAGTCAGACTGGAATTATTGGATTATTACATATGTAATTAGCAAATGGGAAAAGGGAGTAATGGGAAAATTGTCACAGGATCTATTAGAACTAGCAAAAGGCTTTGATTATGATTCAGCACATATTGAAGCATTGAGGCTATTAGTAAGAGAAGAACTAGTTGAAGAATCAAAAATAAAACAAATAATAGATAGCAAGAAGTTAGAAGATCGTAATCAAGATTATTTTGAAGATCTAATAGAGATTGAACAAATGCTAAATTGTAAGTAGTTCGAGGAAGTCTCGCCAATATAAATCAGATAACATCATATCCACACATCGTAGCCTAGCGGCTCCTCGGTCCGCCCGGAGGGAACGGCAATGAAGTTAGAAACAGACGGACACATCCGCACCGACTAACCGCATCGCGGCCGCTCCCGAAGGTCGCTTAAGTCGGTGGTATGTCGTGGATACAGAAACGTTATGTGAAATCAGTCAAGTGCGTAATGTAAACCTAAACCAGAAGGAGTGATCACTTGATTATTATGATTAATGGGTCATTTGGATCCGGCAAGACCTCGACTTCTCAAAAGTTGCAGCCTCTAATACCTAATAGTATGATTTATGATCCTGAAGAAATTGGATATATGTTGAGAAAAATCATAACAGAAGACATCTACTTTGAAGAAGAACGAACTGATGATTTTCAGGATATAGAACTATGGAGAATACTTGTAGTACAGACAGCTCAAGAATTAATGAATAGGTATAAGAAACATCTTATTGTTCCAATGACCATTTATAAGTCTGACAATTTCAACTACATATTAAATGGATTAAGAAGTATTGATCGAGATACTTTTCATTTTTGCCTCTTAGCATCTGAAGAGACGATCAAAAAGCGAATTGAAAAACGTGGAGACAAATTTGATGTATGGTATCAGAAGCAAACAAACGCGGGTGTAATTGCATTTAAAGATATTAAATTTAAAGAACATATTGACACAGATAATAAAGAAACAGAAGAAGTTATAAGAATAATTCTAAGGAAGATTTCAAAAATCAATGTGTGACTGACTCCACATAACACCATATTCACGCTTCGGGATATTTCGTCCCTCGGTCCGGCAGAAGTTAGAAGTGGAATCAAAGAGGCATTTCAGCAACTGGGAAGTAGATTCTGCCGGAAACACCCGCACCACTTAACCGCGTCGCGGCCAGTCCTTCGTCCTTAAGGTGGTGGGGCGTCGTGAATACGAGAGACGTTATGCGCCATTACCGGTAAATATTAAAGATAATATTTAAGGAGATAATTTATGAAAGGTAAGATACTCTTCTTATTTTTTATTACGATAATGTGTTCATCTTGTCAAAATAGTAGTCAATCGACTACTTCGAACAGCGAAACTAAATCAATAATGAATTCTGAACTGCCTCCTGATGTAGAGAGTACAGGTAATGGAACAGAATTGAAAGAAATAACTGAAGGTCGATCGGAGCCATCTAACAATGAAGTGTTATCCATGAGCACTGGGAACTACGATTTGAAAGGGGGATTTTATGATGAAATGCTTCGAAATCCTATAGATCATGATTATGAAGTGGAATTTAATGAATTTCAAAATTCCAAAGAGATTATTACAACATTGGGATGGGGGGCTTTGAGTATCACTTACGGGAAACAAAATTTGTAGAGAAGACATTTATTAATAATGGTTACCTTGGATCACAAGGATCGGTAAGGCTAGGCACGGTTATACGGGAGAGAATTAGAGAAAGAACAATACAATTATTTGAATATCGATATTTGCTAGATGGCGAAGTTGAGTTTCTATACCAAAGCGAAATAGAGTTGGAATCTTGATCAAAGGTTTTTAGGTGATGCTTCGAAGCCAATAACGGCGCATAACAATGTATTCACGCTGTTGGACTACCACCCCTTGGTTTTCATATGTATAATCATGGAAGAACACTCAGACAACAAACGACCCAGCCTAAGATAAGAGCTATCTAAAGCTGTGTCGTTTCCTGATTACAGAAACGTTATATGAAAGATATGCAGATCTAATCAGAAGGGAAGTCAAACATTATGATCAGAGTCGATGTAGCTTACTCCTTAATCACTGATCCAACCAATTCCAAAGTGTTAATGGTCAGGAATATTGATGATTTTAGTGACCGATGGTCTCTTCCAGGCGGTGCTGTTGAAAGAGACGAATCATTAGACCAAGCAGCAATAAGGGAAGCTAAAGAAGAAACTGGACTAGATATTAAAGTTCATGGAATAGTGGCAGTGAATGAATGTATATTTCTAAAAAAAGAAGAACATGTATTATTTATTACATTTAAAGGTGAGGTCATTGGTGGGAATGAAGAATTAATTAGACCTAACGAAATTTCTGAAATAGCTTGGATTGATATAGAGAAGGCAGAACAATTAATGCCTTACTATAAAGATGGATTAAGAAGACTAATAGATGGAAATGAAATAACATATTTTAATGAAGGTAATAAGTAATTTGGTGAGCTGTTAGAGAGGACATATCCTTCATATAACATTATATTCACACTTTGGCATGATGGCCCTCGGTCGCGGGAGCGATCGGCAGGGATGAGGATTCAGCGGACACACCTGCGAGGCTAACTGCGCTTGCGCGCAGTTAGCCTCACGGCGTCGTGAATACGGGAACGTTATCTAAAACTGATGGAATAATACTAAATCAAAATGGGAAGTGGAGTCATTGAAGTATTCAGACCTGTCAGAGCTTAAAGACATATATCTAGATCAGATATTTGAAACAAAAGATAATCATCTAAGGTTAATATTTAGTAGAAGTAAGACAAGCGAAATTGCTGAGACAGTTACAATAGGAGAAATCGAAATTAAGGATTCATATTCAATAGATATTGATGAATCATTGCCACACATTCAAATGGATTTTGAATGGTATATAGGATATTCAGTAAGAAACGAAAGTTATACTGTGTGGGATGATTATGAAGAATTCGAAGGTAAGGTATTTAGAATCTACGGTAAATCTAGATATCTGGATTTTATTGATACAAGTACGATAGCAACAGAAGAATATCCCGGACCATATAAGCATTATGGAATAAGTTGTTTGAATCACATAATTGATGTTGTATCAACGACAGATCCAATTATAGTTGAAATACCAAGAGATTGATGTTGAAAGTGTTTCAGGAAGTCATCGGCATCAGATAACATTATATTTACGCATCGGGCATACGCCCTCGGTCCGACAGAGGGTTTTCGAGGAAGTAGGATCAGCCAGACACATCCGACATGCGTCGGGTCGTGAATACCGGAACGTTAGATGAAATTACCAGAGCAAAGTGATGTGAACCTATGAAAAGGATTCAAATACACAAATGGATAATTGAATATGATTTTAATAAAACCAAAGAGTTCTATAAATCTTATCATTTAATTACTGAGGGGTGCGAATGTTTAAATTGTAAGAACTTTGTTGAGGCAATTCCATTCCTACCGAAGGATGTTGTAACCTTTTTTGATAGTTTAGGAATAGATCCAAGAAAAGAAGGAGAAGTATCTGAATACTGTGAGAATGAAGATGGAAACCATTTATATGGCGGGTTCTTTCATATAGTTGGTAGATTGATTAGTGGACCTGATGTATGGAACAAAAATGATGAATCAGGAACAGTGACTTCATTAGACAACGATTTATATAAAATCGATAACTTCAGATTTGGATTTACGAATGAGATAAATTTAGTGCGTGATGGGTTTCCAGAGCCAATATTACAAATTGAATTTGAAGGGATCGTTCCGTGGGTAATTTCGGAGTAGTCTGGTAACTTCATCTAACATTATATCCACGTATCGGAGCCTGGAGGCTCCTCGGTCCGCCCGAAGGATATAAGCAGAGGCGCAGAATCAGGCGGACACCCCTCTTCAATTTCGGATATTAAATCTAAAATGTTTAACAAACCAAGTTGCTGATTTTTCTAAGTCTTCAACAGGAATCACATTGTAGGCAATCCCCAATATTTTTCCAACTTCCATAAGCTACCTCCAATTCGTTTTTAGCTAAGGATAGTTCAGGGATAATAGACCAAATTTAGACTTGATTCAAAGCGAAAATAATACAAGAGCTATATTTGAAGTGCGCAATCAAAAAAGATGGGTAATCACATTGAGGAATAACCCTATTGGGGCTCATCAATACAGAAACGTTAGATGAAAAGGCTGAAGGGCGGTGAAGTTCTAAATCCATGAAAGCAGAAATGAAGTATAAACTAATGATATTTCTTTCAAGTATAAGTTTTCTCTCAACCATGCTTGGAATTCTATATTTGATTGGCGTACCATTTTCAGAGCCAGCAATTATTGGAGTCGTAATTGGTACAGTTTTTGGATCATTCGCAAACTCAATTAATTATAAAAGCAGAGATAAATATATAGGAGTAATCGCCGTAATTGCATTGATAGCTCTGCTTCTATTAGTAAATAAAAATGATATTGAGATGGTATGGAAAGTGTTATTGGTATCTCCTTTTTTATTTTTGATTATTTTAGTAAATGACTATTTTAATAAGCAATTGTATTTTAGGTATTTAAAGAATATAGAGAATCAGAATAATGTTATGTAATTTCAAGGAAGTCAGCCCCATCATCTAACACTATATCCACGCATCGGCCCTCGGTTCAGGAGGAGCCATATGTAGTTATATGAGGCATTTAACGGGAAGTAGAAGCAGCCGGGCACATCCGCACCACCTAACCATATCGCGGGCGCTCTTCGGGCTAATTTTAGAAGAGGTTGGTGTTTCTTGTGTCGAACAACAGACAACTTACAAGATCTCAGAACGCAGCAATTAAATATATAAGTAATGACGCAAGATCCCAAAAAAGGGAAGCTCAAGCATCACTCAAAGAAATTTTACAGTTATCGAATATCTCTTGGAATACCTTTGAAGAAGCAGTCCAAAAGCTGAAATCCCATGCAAGGGTGGCTCTGCATTTTCATCCGGATCGTCCGGTTGTAGATATGAAAAGTGTGGCTCAATCATTATTTGAGCAGGGGATCTATAAAAGTCAGTTCGAGACTTTCATATCCAACGGGAGCGTATCTGCATACGTAGGTGGTGCACGAGATCTTTGGGAAGAAAAACTATTTGGTGGAGCATATCAGTTAGAAGGTGCAACCAACTTTGAAAGGCCAAAGTATGGTGCTCTTCATTTGTTTTTACATCCGGATGGACCGTCTCCACGGTTTGGATCTTGTTATTTTCTTTTAAAACCGAATGCTTCACATCGTTGCACGTTCACTTACGGTGGCTCTCAAGATGATCCAAAGGAAAAGGGGACATATGAGGAGTTAGACGATATTTTATCTGCACTTTTTACGGATGCTTTCTTTCGGGACTATGCTATTGGAGAAAAAGATCTTACTCCTAAAAAATTGATAGATCAGCTATTGTACAATCTGGAACGTCCGTTAAAGGATCTGTCAAAACTGGCCCCACATCGGAATCTTAATCATTTTATCGAAACCCAAGTTCATGGAGATATATTTCTTGAAGATGATGTGGAAATTTTGGTTGCTGATCCATCGTTCAAAGGAACCGAAATAGGGAATTACTTAGAGCAAATCTGCATCAAATATTCCATTGATCTACTTTGGCATATGGGATTTGCGATGCGTGCAGAGGAAGTGCCCTCCGATTTTAGGGGTCCAACCATGCCATCATTAGCAAAGCGAATTGCAAGCAACGGTAACATTGACGCAAGTGTGATCGGGGATGCTGTCAACGATTTGAAACGCAATCCTGATCTCTGGTCTGACAGAGGTAACTACGAAGAAGTGCTTCAGGAATTAAAATACATGTGGCATATACTCGTTCGATATGGTAAATCGATTGATGCTCGGAGCAACTGATTTTTACCGGGAATACTGGTTGAATAGGTCGATTTTACAATTCGAAGAAGTCGTAGAAACTCAAACATAACCCATGCAAAGGAAGATGAGAAAAATGGATAAAGGGAAAATTATATTTTTGAATGGCGTAACCAGTTCAGGTAAAACTTCAATCGTAGAAGCGATGCAAAATTACTCTGAACCCTTTTTTTATGTTGTGGCCAATGATCTTTTTGAAAATACGATCGGTGATAAACATTTGCAAACAGACTACTGGAAGTATTTAAGTGAAGCGATCATGATAATGTATCATACAGCAAAATTATTTTCGGATCATGGAAAGAATGTTTTAATTGATGGGATACTTGTTGAAAGACCGGAATTAAAGCCGCATTATGATAAAGTCCAAGATATATTTGATGGATATCCTTTAGATATCGTTGAGGTGTATTGCCCGTTAGATCTTTGTCGTAAGCGAAATATAGAACGTGGTGACAGAAAAGAAGATCAATCCGATGAGCAAAATAAAATAATGTCGCAACACATTCACTATAGCTTCTCAGTCGATACGAGTTTGAATACGCCGGAAGAATGTGCAGAAATGATTATCACATCACTATTCAAAAAATAATGATTGGAAATATCAGTTCAAGAAAGCAAAACACTTCAAACTTTCATTGAAGGGAGGAAGAAGTATGGGTTCAAGAATAATGCATCTGATTATAGCGAATAGAATTGCAGATTCCCTATCTATTGTAGATAAGACGTCTTTTTTACTTGGAAATATTGCACCGGATGCTGTTACAACAAAAGATTCATCACATTTTTTTGCTGGTGAAATTCAGGATTATTCAAGGAACGTAGACTATAAAGGATTTTTACATAAGTATCGGTCACAGGCAGCAGACCTTTACGTTCTGGGTTATTTCACACATTTAATTGCCGATGACATATGGTTGAAAGGTTTTAATTTACCTTGGTTAAGGAACAGAATGGAAGCTAATGAGGGATTATATACACAGTATCATAACGACTTTAAATTATTGAATGGGAAGTTGCTTGAACATTATGGATATGAAGAGGAATTAAGAAGAAGGCTCAATTATATTCCAACAATACCGGATTTAGAGGAAGTTAAATCTACAGATGTCAAAAAGTTTGTGCCATGTGTATTTGACGATTTGGATTATGACAAAGAAATTTTAAATGAAACCCTTAATGTTTTTACTTTTGAGCAGATCATTGGATACCTAGAGACATCAGTCGATTTGGGAATATTGAATATGAAGTATATAAAGATAAAGTACAACTTGTAAGCAATTTTATGAAGTCTGAGGTGTCCCTTAACAATGCATCCACGTATCGCACCCGCATGATAGCTGTTCGGTCTAAAGACATGAGAGAAAGTCAATCGCACTGTCATGTGGCTCGAAGTTTTAAATTTAAATCTAACGGACAGATTAGTGGGAAATGAAGGAGTAAACTATAATTCGCCGAATACTATTTAGGTATAAATAAGAAAAGGAGGATTATATTATGTGGTTTTGTTGTCTGTATAACAAACCGATAAGAATCCGTAATCTCCCTCAATATTAAAAATTGAGGAGGATTAAAATGAGAATAAATAACAATTATTTAAAAGAACAATTAAAGCATGTGTATTGGTTAAATGGTGGTTGTTGCGCGGGAAAGACAACGATGACAAAGAAATTTGTTGCAGAGTTAGGATTTCAAACATTGAGCGATGATGTCTTGAAGTATAGACCATTCACTAATCCGACTGAATATCCTGCTCTTCAATATCCCCATCCCGGTTTAAACTGGGAGGAGTGGTTTAATAGGCCTACTGATGTGTATTTTCGATGGCTTTGTGAAATCGTTGAAGAGATGATGGAATTTTTCATTATTGATTTATTGAAAATGCCAACGGATAAACCAATTATTATAGATTTAGGAATAATGCCTCAACACATCTTACCCTTTATTCCTAAAGAAAGAATAATGTGTCTTTATACATCTGATGAAGAAATAGAAAGATTATATTACTTTAGAGAAGACCATAAGATGATTTTGGATGTTATTAAGCTTACATCAAATCCAACGGAAACGATTAAACATGGCAACAAAACTATGGTGAAATTCTCCCATGAAATTAGAAATGCCTGCGATAATAACAATATCAAAACACTTGAAAGAGCACCTGGCATGGGTATCGAAGAACAATTCAGATTAGTTCGTGAGCATTTCAAATTATGATATGAGCATCCTTTGTTAATTTCATATGTAATACGGGGCAGGCTACCGATATAAGGTAGCCTGTTTAAATAACAGGACATGAGTAAACACATTCGACTTCGACGGCGTGAGTAACTCCTTCAGTTTAACTTGATCTTTACGACCGATCTTTATAGTATGATCCGACACAATTATATGGAAGATGCCTAAGACAGTGCTCGAGCAGATCAGAACGAAACGGGGAATCATAAATGACAATTATAAGTATTGAAGGCGCTAGCGCAGCAGGGAAGACTACGACTTCGGCTGCGCTTGCGACTCAAAATGGAGCATTCCATATTCCTGAAATTGCTACCTGGTGGAAAAAGCCTGAACAAGAATACCCTGAATGGTTTTTTGAACGACAACTTGATCGATGGAACATTGCTATTGAGAAAGAACAAGATGGAGAAGTGATAATCGATATCGATTTATATCAACCCTTCTGGTATAACTGGGCATTTGATTTCACTTTATTCGATGGACAAACTTTAAAATTTGTTGAAGAATTTTATAGACCCTTGATAAGTCAAAGAAAATTAGGGTTTCCTGATAAATATTTTATTCTCTATACCAATGAGATTAATCTGAGGGCAAGAAAAGCAAATGATAATACTAGATTGAGAAGAGGCTTTGAATTAAATTTGAAATTCATTGAACCTCAGAAGAGATACTTTCAAGCATTCGATAGAGCTTTTTGACTTTATGTTTAATTGGTTAAGAACAAATCATGCACATAATGAGAGTAAATAACAATGAATTCACGCATTGAGATGGCGCCTTCGGCCTTCGTTCCACAGACGAGTTTTCTATGAGGCTGTAGATACGGCCCCCTACAGGTTCGTCAATGCAGAGAACGATATTTGAAAGGCAATGAAGTGCAAGAAAGGATGAAAGCATGAATGTTCAGGACCTCCCAATTGAGATAATAGAACGAATCGGAAAAGTCCAGAAAATTACTTTTCCCAGGCAAGGTCATACTTCTATCGTGGCTATTCTGGATACACCCGATAAAAAGTACATAATCAAAAAGACAGAAAACAATCTCTACAATGAGTGGTTATCAGAAGAATACAGGGTACTTCAATATCTTTACCATACGGGATTACCAGTGCCGAGAGCATATTTATATCATGTCGAGAATAAATCGAGATGGCTTTTAATGGACTATATTGACGGAATAAGTTTAAGAGAATTTCTATCTAAAGAGCCCGATCTCAAAGATAAAGAAAAAGCTATTTTTAACTTTGGACTTTGTTTAAAGAGAATACATGAATGTTCTTGCCCTAATGAATTAGTGAAAAAGGATCATCCTTGGTTAGATACAATGCTTAATAAAGCAGAATATAATCTAACTCACTTTGCTGTAGACGGATCAGAAGAACGACTTAAACGGTTGAAAGAAGTAAGGCCAAAACCAATTGATAACACTTTGATTCATGGAGATTTTACAATAGATAATGTATTAGTCAATGAATGCAATATAGTGGGAGTTATTGATTGGTCAGGGGCTACGTACGGGGATCCAAGATATGATGTAGCATTGGCCATTAGACCAAAATATAATGCTTTTGAAAATGAAAGAGACAAAGAAATATTTTATAACGCATATGGCAAGTTAAGAATATCTGATGAAGAATATAACTACTTCGAAGATGGAATATACAGCTTCTTTTAGTATCGCTTCGGAGCGTGCTCATCAGATAACACGATGTTCTGGATAGGATCCGGGCTAATTGACCTTGGTCCGATCGAGACTTTTCAAGGAAGTGCATTGCTCAAGGAGTGTTGTCTACAAGATCGATTACGAAGGGGCATTAAATTAACAAATGAGCAGTGAACAAAAATTATATTGAGGAGGTTAACAGGATGAATAAGCAAAGTGTTTATGAAACAAACAGTTCCTATTGGGATACAAAAGGAAATGACTTTTTAAGACCGATCGTGCTTCCTTTTTATGGAGCATTTGTCACAGAAGAAAAATGCCAACTTTTTGGTGATGTCTCAGGAAAAAAGGTTTTAGAGATAGGCTGTGGAGATGGTCAATCTTTGCAATATCAGGGAGAGCGTAAAGCAGCTGAACTTTGGGGGATGGACATATCGGAAAAACAGATTGAAAAGGCAACGCAACATTTGATAACGTGTGGTCTTTCAGCAAAATTGATCTGTTCTCCCATGGAAGAAGAATGTAACATCCCCGTGGATTATTTTGATTTTGTGTATTCGATTTACGCCATAGGCTGGACAACCGACCTTGAAGGTACTTTTTGTCGAATCGCTTCTTATTTGAAAAAGGACGGGATATTTATTTTCAGTTGGTCGCATCCAATTCACAAATGTGTTATTGAAGAAAATAATAGTTTGATTTTTAAAAAGTGTTATTTCGATGAATCCTGGTACTCGGTATCTCCTGATTTTTGTCAAGGCGAGCTAACTTTGTCTGATCGTAAACTATCAACCTATATCAATGCGTTGGCAAAAGCAGGGTTTGTTATTGAACAAATGATTGAAGAAACCGAGAATGAAATCATACAATTGCACGATGAGAATAATGATCTCGTAAAAAGAGCGAAGATGTTTCCTGTAACCTTCGTTATCAAAGCAAGAAAACTTTAAAATGAGCACATTTCGTCGCCAGGTAGTATATGTAAACGGAGATTTTAGGTTAATATTAGTTGCTCGCATTCCACAGTGGAGGCTGAGGTCCTATAGCGGTATCTTTGGAGCTTAGTTCTGCGGGATGAATTTCGAAGAGGAATCTCAACAGATGGCCCATTGGTTTAAAGAATACAGGAATGTTATAGTAATAATTGTAAACTATTTCAAATCGTAAAGGCGGAAATTCAATGAAGAAGTTACCTTTATTTATAGTGACCGGTGCAAGTGGAACAGGAAAAACGACTATTTGTTCTCTGATTCGCAATCTACTTCCCGGCTTTGATGTGTTTGATATGGATATCATTAATAATGTTGATTGGCAAATCGCCAAAGCTAATTGGTTGAGAATTGCTTATAGTATTTCTTTAAGTGGTCGTGGTACGGTTCTATGTGGCACCATGGTTCCTGAAAATATCGAATCAGCAGATCATAAAGATAAGTTTGATAAGATCTTTTATATAAACTTGCATTGTGATGATTTGACACGTGAAGGACGATTGAAGGCAAGAGGATGGGATGAAAGTGCAATTGAAGATCATAGGAAATTTGCCGGATGGTTAATACAGAATGCTGATCAAGCTTTTAATCCCCCAATGCCAACAATTGATACAACAAGTCTTCCACCAGAAGAAATAGCAAAACAAATTCAAAATTGGGTCATTAAGAATTGGTAATTAATATGAGAATGTTTACGTCATAAATAAGGAACATTACATATAATAGATCCAAAAAAATTATCTATGGGAGTTATTCATGGTAACGTTAAAATTACATACAGAGAAACCGATTCTACAATCTGAACTAATGGGTCTTTATCAAGATGCTGGTTGGTGGCCTAACCGAGATGAGAATGGAATATTACAGTTACTTGTAAGTGGCGTTGCAGTAGGAGCTTGGCAAGATGATATGTTAGTTGGTTTCTGTAGGTCTATTTCAGACGGAATATATCGGGCTTATATAGAAGATGTTGTTGTATTAAGTACGTACAGAAATAAAGGAATAGGAGAACTAATGATTAACAGACTTTTAGATGTATTGAAAGATATTGACGTTATAAGTTTGTTTTGTACAGATGATTTGGATGGTTTTTACGAATTGTCAGGATTTAAACGGACAAAGCAAATTGTAATGCATTATAAGAATCAAGGAAGTTAAAAGTCTAGTCAGA
Organism: Paenibacillus sp. NPDC056933; assembly: GCF_042674385.1. Lineage (NCBI taxonomy): Bacteria > Bacillati > Bacillota > Bacilli > Caryophanales > Paenibacillaceae > Paenibacillus > Paenibacillus sp. NPDC056933. The sequence continues at coordinate 1,801,259 of NZ_JBHUQN010000001.1, forward strand.
GAATAAGCAGGTGACATCATCTAAAATTAAATTCTTACTTCGGGGCTTATGCCCCTTGTCGTTCAATCTGACGAACGCCCAGCTTAAGATAAGAGCATTTAAACCTGCTTTAGTGATAGGAGGCGAAAGTTTGATTTCTGAGAAAAAGCTTAAACGGGTTGAACTTGTTCGTTCTCTTGTTCTTGAAATGCTACCTGCTACACAGAATATCTCCAAGAAAGAGGATGCATTGGTTAATCTTTTCGGGGTTTCTAGCTTCGCTTCTTTGCTTGCCATACGAAGAGAACATAGTTGGGAAATTGCTGCAATCGCGGGGTTGCTCCATGGTTTTTATTTCTATAAAACCGGAATCAAATACTTTCCTGGTCCTAACAGTGCAGATACGGTAAGACCGATTTTGCGCAGTTCCCAAATCTTTACCGACGAAGAGCTATCTGTCATTCTTCGATCGATCTTTTATCAAAACGATAAACATCGAGTCCATGGACCGTATGAAGAAATTATTAAAGACGCGATACTTATACAGATGTATGTTCAGAATCCAGGGAATCATTTTTCTGAAGTTGAGATAAATAGACTACAAAAAGGTTTTGTTGAATTAGGGATTCCAATAGAACAGGTAAAGGTGAAGTGCGAGAGCAATAGAGAAACGATAAACAAAAGTATTATAAATAGACGGCTTAAGTTGGCGGATTTTGCGGAAGCGCTTGCAGGTCGAGGGGTTATAGGAATTCCAGAGAATGAACACTATCGGGAAATATGCAAGTATTGGCCGGACTCGGATATCTATAAAGTACTGGAAGCAAATTGGTGTGCCGCATTCGTCTATCATTGCTGCATGCAGGCTGGCATCATAGTCCCTATTCGATACCCGAATCACAGTTATCGATTAGCTGGGGTTGGCGCGTGGTTGGATTGGGCTCAGCTACCTGAAACGAGTTTTTTATATCAAGATGGATATCATGGTTTTAAACCAAAGCGTGGTGATATTGTCATTTTTGAAAAGCTTCTATCCGATCATTCTCATGATCATATTGGAATTGTTTTGGCATGTGAGGGAAATCGATTATTGGTTGCAGAGGGTAACAGAGACAATGAAAACTTCTCCAGCGTTTGTTACAGGGATAGAGGGCACTGTATTTACGGATATATACGTATAGATGACAGCTATCAATTTCATTTTGATGGGGAATATATACCGATCCTTTCTAAATAATGTTTAGTAAAATAGCTTTAGAAATAATAGTGAGCTTAAATATTGTTTGAAAGGAGTGAATTACAATGAACAATTCTTGGACCATTTGTATTTCAGGAGAATATGACTTGAATTTTCTGATGTTTGTGGCTAGTGCATGTGGATTATTAACAGATGAGTTCGAAGAAGGTGTCTGGCCAAATAGTCAATTTTTAAATGTTGAGCGAACTAATGAAAAATTTAAAGAGCAATGGAAAGAGCTATGGAATCAGAGCATCTATAAAAAGGGCGAGCGGAAAAAGGGAAATCACCAATATTTAATTATAGATCCTCCTGATTTTTCAAAGATTAGAGAAGAGGAATTAAAGGCAGTGCTGATTAATATGTGGCCGTCATTCATTAAATGGTGGAACATGCCTGCTGGCGGTCAAATTGCAATGCATTACTGGGAAGCAAGCCCAGATCTTTTAGCTTTTGTGCAGGAATTCGAAAGTCAAGTCGGAAGAAAAATTAAGCCATTTAGGTTAGACGTCGATTTAGTATATACAGGCTTAAGAGAACCCATTGAAGTAAATGAACAATTTATAATCATGCCCATTAAATTTGAGTATTTATTGAAGCAGGATTGGTGGATAAAGAGGTTTAAGGAGCATTATTGAGTTTTTCGGGTAAGAGGAGAACGTCGTATAACGATCTCATGCTGCGGAGCGGTGAGAGTCCGAGAATATGAGAACGTTATCTTAAATAAATAAAAATAGTGAAGAAGGTGTACTTTCCATTGCTTAACCTTAAAATATCAAAAAATAAATCATTCATTGAACTGAATGATTATGTCTCGCACGTAAAGAATATAATATCTGCTACCGCTGCTGCGACCTTCATTATTCATCATGATCGTATCGTGAATGAATGGTATTCAGGAGTACATGACAATTCTAAAGATAGTCGATTAGTTGATGAGGAATCACAGTTTAATGTTGCTTCAGTTCGAAAGACATTTTTAGGGTTTGCTATTAGTCTTGCATTACATGAGGGTAAGGTCAGAAGCATAGATGATCTTGTTGTGGACTACTTGAATGATTTAGATAGGGAGGCATTAAGCCATATAACAATACGACATTTGTTAACCCACACTCATGGTTTAGGTGATCTGAATAATAGATTGTTTCTCCAGGGGACTGACTGGAAGTACAACAATATTGGTGTTAATCTGCTCATTGAGATTATTCGGAAACTATATAAGATGCCTTTGTCACAATTACTCGAAGAGCGTGTATTCTCGCCTATGGGTTTTAGACAAACTGGATGGAGAAAGGAATATAATGAAAAATTAGTATGGCTTAATGAACAATATAAAGATGATCAAGGCAATTATGCCAACTTATTTATTAGCACAAAGGAACTGGCATACTGGGGATATTTGCATTTGAATAGGGGATCCATAAATGGGAAGCAGATACTCCCTAAAGAAATATTCGAGCAAACGACCACTATTATTAGTCCTCCCCATCTGGAACAGCAATTGCCGAGAAACGGCTTTTTTTGGTTTGTGCAAGATGAACCACGTTCTTTGACAGAATTAGGTGATAAACTTCCATACGGTTCTTTTCAGTCTCTGGGTGCCACTGGCTGTGTATGTCTTGTCATTCCTAAGTGTAAAACTGTAGCAATAAGAATGTATAATCAGACCGGACAAAATCCATTAGGATACGATTATCTTGAGGATATCAGAACATTTGGGAACTTGGTCTGTAAGTACTTAGAAGATCTATAAACCGTGAACTTGGCTTAAATGATGTTAGTTATGAAGTAGTTTCATCCGAACCGACTAATCGTATCGTGGATTGGCATCCAGGGAAATTAAGTGATAATGATAAATTTTTGCTGAATGGGAATATATGTTCTGGTATAATTGGACTGAGAATAGTAAATCTCGTTTATCTAAATTTGATCAGGAATAAAAACAGTGGGGTGAGTGACAAGATGGAACAAAGGAATGCGCTAGAGGTAAGAGTTGAACTTTGGGACGAAGGAGATCTAGGTTTGCTTCGCCAATTAAATTCGCCTGAGATGACAGTACACTTCGGAGGACCAGAGACTGAGGAGAAAATCCTAGCTCGTCATAAGCGCTATTATGAAATCGCCCAAAATGGAACAGGGAAAATGTTTAAGATCCTCTTGCTTCCGCATCTTGAAGTCGTTGGTAGTGTAGGATATTGGAATCAGACTTGGAAAGAAGAATCTGTTTACGAAATAGGGTGGAGTGTTTTGCCGGAATTTCAAGGTAGAGGAATAGCGACAGAAGCAACAGCGAAGGCGATAGCTTCTATCCATTCTGAAAAGAAGAAACATAAATTCATTCACGCTTTTCCTAAAACCAGTAATCCCGCTTCTAATGCCATTTGCCGCAAGCTGGGCTTTTCGTATATTGGTGAGTGTGATTTTGAATACCCGATTGGGACTGTCATAAGATGTAATGACTGGAGGTTGTCAGTTGGGGAAAATGATAATAGATTTGGCTTATCCTAGTGGAGGCACCTATCACCCTGATATCCAACGTCACCGAGGATTCAGTAAAGAAGAGTAAATAATAGTGAGTCCAGCAACAGGGCAGACGAGAAATCATCTTTTTTTTGCTTGAGTTACTTCATATATGTAATAATATGGTTAGTTTGTATTTTATATTTGTTTGATTAAGGGATTTATACGAAATTTATAGATTAGATGTTGATACAGTTTCACTAACTGATTTTTGAGAAAAAAATACAAGGGGGATAAAATGAAGAATATCCAGGCAGTGTTTATTGACCGAGACGGCACCATTGGTGGAACAGGTCATTTTGTTCATCCAAGTGATTTTACACTTTTTGAAGGTGCTCAAAACTCTATAAACAAAATTAAACAAGTTGGATTGAAGGTATTCGCTTTTACTAATCAGCATAGAATTTCACGGAATGAAGCAACATTAGAAGAATTTAGATTGCAATTTGAGGAATATGGGTTCGATGATTCTTTTATTTGTCCTCATAGTGATCATGATAATTGTCATTGTAAGAAGCCCGAGCCTGGTATGCTTCTTGAAGCTGCTAAGAAATATGGATTAGATTTATCTAGGTGTGTAGTGATTGGTGATGTTGGTGATACGGATATGATAGCTGCACATACAGTCGGTGCTATTAAAATATTAGTTAAAACGGGATGGGGTGTACCATCATTGTTGGAATATAGGGATAAATGGAAAACGATTGAACCTGATTTCATAGCCGAAGATATTAATGAAGCTGTAAGATGGATACTAGAGTGAAAACAGGATACAACCCTAGAAGGTTAATTCTTGGATTATGCATTCCTTAAGAGAGACTATAAAGTTCATTAATTACTAACGAAAGAAGGATAACCAGATGATTACAATTCGATTTGTTTCAAATGGGGATATTCCACATATTCAAGCTATAGCTCATGAAACATGGATGTATACTTATAAAGGCATTTACTCTGAAGCTTACATACAAAATTTTCTAAGTAGAGCCTATTCAAATGAGAATTTAAGTCGATCTGTCGAGAGAGATCTTCAAAGTGCTAAACGGAGTTTTTTAATCGCTGAATTTAATGACGAAGTCGTTGGATATGCTCAAACAAGACAAGTAAATGAAGAAGAATACGAATTGCTAAGAATCTATATACGACCTGAATATCATAAAATGGGGATAGGTAAAGAATTCATTCAGAGATTCACTCAAATTTTAAATCCAATCAAGAAAATGTTCGCATGGGTAGGGAAAGAGAATCATATAGGAAGGGCATTTTATGAGAAGAGTGGATTTAAAGAAGTAGAAGAAATGACTGAAACAATAGAAGGGCACAGTAAAACGCAAGTTAAATATGAATTGACAGCGGCAGCGATTGTAATGAATGAGAATGATGAACTAGTGAAAGCCAAGAGATTAAACAAGCAGAACACAAATTAGCTTCAATAACGGAGGATCTATGAAATGGAAATCTCATTATTCAAAGCAGGTGTTAATGAAGCTTCAATTATTCACGAAATGCAAATAAAGGCATTCATGCCTCTATTAAATAAATATAAAGACTATGAAACAAGCCCAGCAAATCAAACGGTGGAACAAATAACAGATCGAATAAATCAAAGCTTTACAGATTATTACCTAATAAAAGAAGCAAATATTCCTGTGGGGGCCATAAGAATAGTAAAAAAAGATAATAAAATCTATCGAGTAAGCCCCGTATTTATTTTACCCGACTACCAAGGGAGAGGGATTGCACAAAAAGTATTTTCAATGATTGAAGGTAGATATAGCGATGCGAAAATATGGGAGTTGGCTACAATCTTAGAAGAGCAGAGGAATTGTTACCTTTATGAAAAATTAGGATATAGACAGAAGGGAGAGGCAAGGCAGATTAACGACAAAATGACAATTGTGCCTTATGAAAAACGCATGATTTAGGTAATCAAGAAAAAATCAAAGACTCTAATCTAGGTCGATGCGCGTGAAGGCTAACAAAATTGTATAACGTAATATTCAAGCTTTGGTCCTGACGCAAGTTTGATCTGAGGGATGGAGATTGGAGAAGTATCTCAATTGAGACCCCTTTTAGGGTTCATAGATACAGAAACGTTATTGGATATTAACCATAATCATAATAAAGGGAGTATGACCAGTGGAGAGTAAAGAGACGTTTAATTGTATTGCTAGTGAATATGAAAAATATAGACCCACCTATCCAGATGAAATGTTTGACCATATTTTTAATTATTCAAATGCATTAAAAGAAGATAAAATCCTTGAAATCGGTTGCGGAACTGGACAAGCAACAAGTGGATTAGTTGATAGAGAATATAAAATATTACATGTATTGAATTGGGGGATAAATTAGCCCAGCTCACTGCAACAAAATTCAAATCCTATACATCTCTTAAAGTGATCAATACATCGTTCGAAGAGTGGGACGGTGAAGGTAGTCCTTTTAAATTAGCAGTTTCGGGTACTGCATTTCATTTTATTGATCCTCAGTTTGGTTATCGCAGGGTGTGGGAGTTACTTGAGGATTCAGGTGCAATTGGTTTCTTCTGGACCATTCATGTGCCAATGTACGATGAGATCCATAATGAAATACGATCTTATTGTAAAGAGTTTGCACCACATTTGGACGATTCAACATTACAAACACCTGAAGAAACCATAAATGAAAGAAAAGCGATCACTGAGGGAACAGGTAATTTTACAAGAATAGAAGTCAAAGAATATAGCCAAATCCTTTCATATACAAGCAGCGATTATATTTTTTTGCTTAATACCAATTCAAAGCATAGACAACTGTCTGAACCGGACAGAAACAATTTGTTAAATAGAATCAAAAATTCTATTGATAGATCAGGTGGATATATTTTCAAAGACCATAGAGTTGCTTTGTTTTTAGGAAAGAAGATGAAGTAACTGAAGTGTTCATTTCGAAATACGACAACGATATGAACACTATAAAGGAAATTTAAACCTTATAAAGGACTGGTTTGGATGTTCTATGTTAACTCAAGAGCTATCATTGAAAGAATTAATAATGAAGCTATCGAAGTCGTTATACAAAGAAGAACAAAGACGGACTCTTCTTTTCAGTTTGAACTTCCTGGAGGTAGAATTGAACCGTTTGAATCGTTGGTCCAAGCTCTGGTAAGAGAGGTTAAAGAAGAAACTGGATTAAATGTGTATGAAATTGAAGGAACTGAAACAAGAATTGATACAACTGGAATTAATCCTGAATTTGAAGTGGAATGTCTTCGACCATTCGCTGCTTATCAAACCATTAAGGGACCAATTGATTCTGTTGGATATTATTTTAGATGTAAGGCAAGTGGAGATCTGCTAGAAGCGGGTGACGAAACAATAGATATTCAATGGATTGATATTAAGGAACTGAATAAATTGTTTATGGAGAATCCATTAGCTTTTTCCGATGTTGATCGTGCTGGAATTAAGTATTACCTGAATCATCAAGGATTTTGATGGGAGATGGGATTGATGGATTTTAATTTTATATATGGAGAATATCTTATCAGTGATAACAAAGAACTTCTGGACATACCCGCAGTAAAGAATTTCTTATCTAGAAGCTATTGGGCCAATGATGAAAAAATTGAGAAGTCCATCCATTCTTCAATATGTTTTGGGATTTATAAAGAAGCAATTCAAGTTGGTTTTGCAAGGGTTGTCACAGATGATGCGACAATGTATTGGCTTTGTGATGTTTTTATTCATGAGGAATATAGAGGCAAAGGACTCGGTAAGAAACTAATTGAAGTGATAACACAATCGGATCGCTTTAGTGATTTAATGGGGTTACTCGGAACATTGGATGCACATGAATTATATGAACAATATCAATTTAATAGAAATAGTGAACGCTTCATGATAAGACTTCCTGATTATTTAAGGGGTAACTAGTCTGAGGAAGAGGGCGTGAAATCTTTGAAGAGAGCTCTTAATTTTCTTTCTTTGATTATTGGATTAGTTTCTATAGGCCTTGGAATAATACCTCTTATTTTTGCCTATCCCTATAGTGATAAACCAAACTCAGGGCCGGCAAGCTTTTGGGAACTGATTCTAATCCTTAGTTACGAACAATGGGTATTGTTTCTGATTGTTGGTCTGATATTAAGTCTTTTCCTTGTGTTAAAGCTACGAAAGACATGAAGGGCGGTGTTACCAATGTACAAACTTAAAACAAAACAAACAGACAACAGTGTCATTGAATTTATTGAAAGTGTTGATAGTCCCAAAAAACGTGAAGACGCGTATCAACTATTGGATATTTTCACTGAAACAACAGGGTACACAGCAAAGATGTGGGGACCGAGTATTATTGGATTCGGCGCCTATCATTATAAATATGAATCTGGTCACGAAGGTGATGCGCCACTGGTTGGCTTTTCTCCTCGAAAAGCAAAAATCAGTTTGTATTTTGCGACAGGTGATACCGAGCGAGAGAATCTGTTAAAAGACTTTGGAAAACATACGACAGGAAAAGCATGTGTATACATCAATAAAGTTGCAGATATCAATCTAGATGTATTACAAGCTTTAATTAACCAATCCATCAAATTCTTGAAAGAAACCTATCCGAGTCATTAATTCCTGTTCACTGTTATTATTGGAGGTTTACGCGATGAAAGAAAAGAACATTGATATAAGATGGGCAAACACAAATGACGCAGATGCTCTTCTAAAGCTTAATGAAGCTTTTAATGGAGTAGGTACATCCATAGAGGAAGTAAAAGATAGCCTTGCTTTATCGGATGAGCTGATTGCTCTAGCTGTTATTGGCGGGCAGGCAGTAGGATTTGCTTGTGCTCAATATTTTAAATCTTTTTGTTATCGAGGTCTCCATGGGGAAATCACCGAAATGTATATTACTGAAGTTGCCCGGAGAAGAGGATTGGCTACGTTGTTAATTGCTTTTATAGAAGATGAACTCCGCGCACGAGGTGTTACCAGTGTGAAGATTCTGACAGGCCAAAGAAATGAAATGGCAATACAGACATACGAAAAATCAAACTATACCAAAACGGAAGAAGTACTGCTTCAAAAGAAACTATGAACCAATAAACGTCTTGCATACATGGACATGATATGAAAACGCCAAATTCTAATGAACACTAGGGAGCATAATCGAATGTCTGAATATTATTGGGATAATCAAATCGAATACCTGAAAAATACGAGATGGCTCTACTACAATGATGATTACCTGCGATTTTTAGTGCAATTTGTTTGGAAGATAGATAAACCTGTAAGCGTTATCGATTATGGGTGTGGTTTTGGTTATTTGGGTCTTAAACTGCTCCCTTTGTTACCAAAAGGGTCAACCTACACTGGAATAGATAAGGGTGAAACATTAATCAATGAAGCTAAGGCGAATTTCTCCCAACTTCCTTTTGATACAGAATTTATTACTTGTGATATAGATGACGTTGTATTGGAGCGGAAGTATGACATTGCATTGAGTCATGCTTTTTTATTGCATATGGATGACTCCGTGAAAATACTCGAAAAGATGATTGAAAGTGTGCTGGATGGGGGAAGAATCATTTGTTTCGAACCTCATTGGATCGGGAATATGGCGAACTATTATATAGAAGGCGTTAAACAAAGTGAAATCATTAAATTAGGCGTTTTACAGAGATTATTTGAACAAGATCATAGTGGTACAGGTAAAGATGGAAATATTGGAATGCGATTGCCCATAATAATGAGTCAATTAGGGTTAGCCAATGTGGAATGTAGAATGAGTGATAAGGTCAACTTTCTAGATCAAAACATGGACTCTGCCAGAAAAAACATTCTCTATCACTCACTGAAAGAAGAAGGCATTGGCCAGGACCCTGGTGATTCAGTAGAGGTAACCAAAAACTTATCAACGCGGGGCTTAACACAAAATGAAGCAAATGCACAGTATGAAGCTGAATTAACATTCTCCAAAGTATTTGATGATGAATCTTGGTTGACTTATGCATCCAGCATGAAGATTTCATTTGGAACTGTGCAAAGGTAGGGTAATGGGAACTGTAAGTTCACGGATTGACTTGGTTATTGCTCGTCGAATTGCATAGGGTCTTTTGTTTAAAGGTAGCCTGTTTTTTACTTGGAAATTATAAAATCTAAAACATGAAAAGGAGGACTTTAAATGAAATTTATTGTGTCTGCAAGTGTGATTGTCCTTAATGAGAACGATGAAATCTTACTTATGAAGGGGCGAAGAGGCTGGGAAATGCCTCAAGGCTGTGTGGAAGAAGGCGAGACCATCACACAAGCAGCTATTCGAGAGGTGAAGGAAGAGACTGGCATTGATATTGAACTTATTAAGTTTTGTGGCCTATATCAGAATACTACGCGGGGAGTATGTAACAATATATTCACTGGAAAACCGATTGGAGGAACTCTAACGACAAGTATTGAAAGTGATGAGGTTGGGTTCTTTACACTAGAACAAGCCGATGAAATGATAACCTGGGGGAATTTTAAGGAGAGAATTCACAAAGCATTGGATGAGAGCACACATCCCATTTTAGTTGAGTTCTCTGAATAACATATGGGTGAAGGTATCTTGAAAGACAACATCGTTGTTGTGGTTAAGGGAGTCATTGAAAATAAAGGCCGGGTATTGATATTAAAACGTTCAGATGCAGATAAAGTTGCCGCAGGAAGTTGGGAAACCGTTGGTGGAACAATTCGGCAAACGAAAGGGATATTTGAATGAATTCAATTGTTATAGAACCAATTGATAAAACGAATTGGGAAGAAGCGATCGCGATATCTTTACTTGAGACGCAAGTAAATCTTGTACCAACGGTCATTGAGTCTTTAGCATATGCCTACGTTAAGCCTTGGGATGCAGCTTTTGATCCATATCTTTTGCGTGAAGGTGATAAGGCTTTTGGTTTTTTCTATTTATCCTACACCCCCGAAAGTATTGATAATTATTGGATTGGAGGATTTCAAATAGATAAGGACTATCAAGGGAAAGGATTAGGAAGCCAATCACTTTATATGATACTTGAATGTATTCAGGAAAAGCATCCACAGTGTCAAAATATCTCACTAACCGTAGAAAAAAGTAATGCTCATGCAAGAGCATTATATGAGAAGATCGGATTTATTGATCAGGAATTGGAAAATCAAGATGGTGAAATGGTATATAAAATAAAATTGAATTAAGTAGATATCAGTCATTTTGAAGGTACAATGATCCATTTTAATAAAAAGGTGGGATAGTATGGTGTACGACGATCTCAATAGAACGATCACCACTGAGAGATTACTGTTAAGATTATTCACAGAATCGGATGCTGAAACCGTTACCAGACTATGTAATGACTACAACATATATAAGAGTACACTCACATTACCTTACCCATATACATTAGATTGTGCATTGTCTTGGATAGAACACCATAACGAAAATTTTAATGCGGATAAATTATATGAATTTGCTATTTGTGATAGGGAAACAGGTGCTTTATACGGGGCAATAGCATTATCTAATCAATATCGTTACGATAACGGTGAATTATCTTATTGGGTGGGCCAGCCGTTTTGGGGAAAAGGGTATGCAACGGAAGCTGCTAAAGCCATGTTAGACTTCGCCTTTGATGTGAAAAAATATCATAAGGTATATGCGCGATACTTTGCTTCTAACCCGGCATCCGGACAAGTAATGCAGAAGATTGGCATGAACAAGGAAGGGGTACTGATGGATCATGTCAGGAAAGAAGACCGTTATGAGGATCTGATCTACTACGGAGTAGTGAGAAATAAAGTGAAAGAATAAATTTCAAACCCAACGCGGAGGAATACATATTGAATATTAAGCCGAGTAAAAAGGTTTTACATTCATGGATAGATTGTTATGTGCCGGAAAAAGATTTGTTTTTCCTATCCAAAGAACATCTTGATTACGGAATTGACTTTATTGATGTACTATTAATGCCAAAAGAGGATTTCTATAACCACAGCACATATAGGCAAGTGAATTATGTGAATGGTTATGAGTACTGGAATATAAAGAATGCTGATTTCGTAATTATTGCTGAAAAAGAATGGATAGAAACCATTCCTGAAGATATGAAACGATTTTTATTAAATGCACAACTACAAATGGGAAGAGGGCTTGTTTTCCCACTTTCATTTGTAGATGATTTGGCGGATATACCTGATAGCTATTTGATGGATGGACATGTTGTCCTTCAACGCTTCATGTGGGAAAAGCTGGACCTTTCATGTAAAGAACAGATCCTTACGACAATGGTTTACGAATGGTGGGATAAAGGGGAATGTGAGCAGCCGCCTGACTCGCTACCTGATTTTCTAATGCCATATGCCAATTCGTTTGCCCATTCCCAAGGTGCAAATTGCCTCGCAGCAGTTGTGTTTGCAATCTCCAAAGGGAAACAAGAGTGGTTTATCTATGAATGGCTGCATCAAAAAACCTTTCTTGAGAAATTAAAACAGTATCATTATGAGGAGTTACAAACTGACGAATTACATCAAGGGGACGTTGTCACGTGGACAGATGAGAATGGGATCATTCAACATGCAGCGTATCACCTGGGAGAAGAGCTATATTTCAATAAAGATGGGCAAACGATATTCAACCCGTGGAAGATACTCTCTAAAGAGCAATTGTATAGGGAGTGGGGGCATCTAACCATTATTAAGTACAGGCAAATGTAATGAAGTATTTTGAGTCAGTTAAAATGAAATTCGCGTACTATTATTGGAGGTAAGATATGTATACACTGATTCCATCCTTAGATTTGATTAAAGAAATTGAACTCTCGGAAATTGATTATATGACAGATCGGATGCTTGCTGTACAGGGTCGGGACAACAATCCGGAAGGCATTGAGATTCAGCAATTTGGAAATGCCATCTGTTTCTACAGTAAGACCATGCCTTGGCCTGCTTTTAATACGGTGAAGGGCTTAACAAATAATGATCTGGAACACATGGATGCTATCACCGATTTTTATAGACAGCGAGATCGAAAGGTTCAGTTCGAAGTCATTCCATCAGTGGTGGATCAGAACTTCTTGAAACGATTAACCGACTTAGGCATGTATGCATCGGGATTTCATTCATCCCTGATCATCAAACCGGAAGAAAAAAAGAATCACTCAGATCATATCCGAATTCAAGAGCTTGAAGAGGATCAATTCGAGTTATATGCAACTATCCATTGCAGGGGGACCGGTTTGTCGGATGACGGTATCCCTTATGTCGCCCAGAATAATAAGGTTCTTTATCATCGTCCAGGGTGGAAGTTTTACATTGCATATGTCGATGATATCCCAGCAGCGGTAAGTGTTCTGTTTATTAAAAATCAAAAGGCATCCTTAACCTTTGCAGCAACATTACCTGAGTTTAGGAAACAAGGTGTACATCAGCAGCTTTTGAATAGAAGAATAACGGAAGCCTTGAATAAGGAGTGTAATCTGGTGGTAGGGCAATGCTCATTTTTATCTCAAAGCCATCGGAATATGGAGCATGTTGGAATGAAGTTGGGATATATCCGAACAACGTGGTCTGAAAGATAAGAACCAGATTGAATAGGAGGCAGCTCATGAACAATACAAATAAAATCCTGGGTGCGGTTCTGATGGTTAGCAGCGTTTTTATTTCAACCCTAGATAGAATTTCGGTGAGAATATCCACAGCCATAGTAGAAGCTGGTTATGCTTCAGGTGGAAAAGCACGTGAGTTAATCCCAGCGAGTGATAATGGTTTTACGGGTATACTCGTATATTTCTTATTTTTCGTCGGATTTGTATTATTGGTTGCTGGGTTCCCAGGGAGTACCAGAAAGGATAAAACCAATAGATACAACCAAAGCCGACCATAGGAGGAGTACATTTTGCCGGAACATGAGGAAGCCCTAAACGGAGGCAATGTGAATAAGGTTGTAAAGGTAGGGAGCACAGTTCGGCGTGACGCTATACCGAATCCATATGTATATGAATTGCTAATGCACCTCGAAAAGGTGGGTTATGCCCATTCTCCCAAATATTTGGGAGTAGATGAGCAGGGCAGAGAGATCCTTTCTTACCTGGATGGTGTGGTTCCGGGAAATGACTATCCAGAAATTGAAGGTTATATGTGGTCTGATGAGACCTTAGACATAGTAGCGAAGCTTTTAAAAAGCTATCATGATGCTACAGTCGAATTTGTGACATCTACGATTTCTTTAAATAACTGCCCAAAGATATTTTCAAAGGAAGAAGTAGTTTGCCATAATGATTTTGCATTATACAACATTGTATTTAAAGATCGACACCCTGTAGGAATCATTGATTTTGACATGGCAGGGCCTGGTCCGCGTCTGTGGGATATCGTTTACAGCTTGTATACCTCTGTCCCACTAGCAGGTTTTTCACCGAGTGAAGTTGAAAGGGAAGTCGTTCCCTATAATAAACAGGATCATGCATCTGAGCGGAAAAGACGTATAGCGTTATTTTTTAATTCTTATGGTATGGATGTGCCGGCAGATTTGAAGGAGTGGGTGATTTCTCGAATTCATTTCATGTGTACCACATTATCTGATCGGGCGGCATCTGGGGAAATTGCTTTTATCAAAATGATTGAAGAGGGTCATTTGACTCACTATGAGAACGAAGTAAAGTTCCTTGAGAAACATTTCGGTGATTGGAGTTAATTGAAATAAAAAAACGAAACGGAACGAGTGATATTATTGTGATCAGATTAATACCCACCACAAGAGAAAACTGGAGAGATGCGTTAAACTTACAAGTTCAAACCAATCAAAATCATTATGTCCCATCAGTAGCTGTGTCTCTGGCAAAAGTGTACATTCGTCCAGACGGTGATGCGTACAAGTATCTGCCATTTTGCATATATAATACGGAGAACATCTTAGTTGGTTTTGTCATGATCACAGTTGATGAAACAACAGCTTGGTCCTATTGGTTAAATGGTTTTATGATCGATGTAAACTATCAAGGTAAGGGATATGGAAAAGCGACTATAGATTCTGTAATTAAATATATTAGAGAGAACTATGTCCATAGCAAGTGTTTGAATTTAACGGTATGTGCAGATAATGAAGGTGCCAGAAAGCTTTATGAAAAAATGGGGTTTTGTGAGACCGGAGACGTATATGATGATGAAATTGTATATCGATTCGTTTTTTAATTTAACGATAGAGGTGCAGTGATGATATATCGGAGGAAAACATATATTGTAGCTTCTTCATTCGTAGAAGAGTTTAATGCTTTATTTAATGATATTCTATTACCTTCACAACTAAAGTATGGAGCCAGACTGATTGGAAGATGGCATACGTCTGTTGACGATGAAACCAGTGAGATTTTTGCGATGTGGGAATACGATACGTTCGAACAGTATGAAGAGATTGAGCAGAAGATCAAGTCTGACAACGAACATGTCATGCGAATACAAGAACGTTTTGATCAAATTGGAAGAAATCGATATAAGGAAGTATTTCGAACAGATATAAAGCAAGAGTTCTTCGCATCGACAGTTGACAGAGAGAAGACAATTTTAAAGACATTATGTAACTAATACGTAAAAAATTAGCCCCTTTTTAGTTCACCAGAATGGAGCCGTATGGGAAAAAATTCTATGATGAATTTTACATAAAAGCCATGTAGAATTCATTAAATTCCACAAGTCCTTTTATATACTTAGTTTGTTTGACACAGCGAACTAAAAGGACTAGGTGGTCGTTAACATGTTGAAAAAACGAGACTTGCACGAATGCCACTCACTGTATGATTTGATGGTGGACCCCGCTGTTTTTCCATACGTTCGTCATAAGTGCCGATCTTACGAAGAATATGTATTTGCAACCAAACAGGTAATCGATGAAGAAGAGCAAAACACATGTATTTCCAGAACGATCCTTAATGAACTTGGACATCCCATTGGAACCATTGATCTATATCACATGGATAATAAGACAGGTTTTCTTGCGACATGGATTGGAGCCCCTTATTTTGGAAAAGGTTACAATCAACGAGCAAAGGAAGCCTTTTTTGCTGAGTTGTTTCTGCAACGTGAAATTGAAACGGTATTTCTTAAAATTCGAAAACAAAACATTCGATCCAAGAAAGCGGTTGGAAAGTTGCCGTATGTCAAATTAGCAAATGATATATACCACGAAGTGTATACTTTGATAAACCATACGGAACAAATTTATGATTTGTATTACGTGGATCGTTCTGACTTTGTGGCAAGTGAAGAGATGAACCAAGTGGTTGCGACATAGCAACTTTTTAAGAAATGGATTTCTGAAAAATGATTTCCCGATCCAAACTCTCGCCCCTTGGTCTGCCAAAAAGGAGAAGAGGCTTCAGGGCTGAGCGATCCATCTCCATAAGGTCAGAGGTATCAAGGGGCATGAATCGCAAAAGAGTGATTTTAGAACATTTTGGATAAAATTCAATTTACTTTAAATCGATCTGTCGTTTATACTGGATTTACTTGGAAAAGATTGCTCTCATCTACGGAAATAGAAAGACGGCATTCACTTTTATGAAAGCGCTTTTTTAAGGGTTTTGAAAAATTAAAAAGAGAGGAGGTCAGATTCCCTAATGTAGCAGAGAGAGTTGAAGCGGTTGGGAGTGACGCGAACAACTATATTGTCATTGAATGAAGAGGAGGTATTTATAATGTTCAAAGCAAAACTAATAAAGGCAGTAATGTCTATTGCACTCTTCGGTACATTCTTTTCCATTCCGGCGGTGCCTGACGCTCTTGCCGCAGATGCAAGCTGTCCGAACGGTTATGTGGGTCTGACCTTCGACGATGGTCCATCCGGCAATACAACAAACATACTTAACGCATTGAAGCAGGCTGGCCTGCGGGCAACCATGTTCAACGTTGGGCAAAACGCGCAAAATAATAAATCTCTGGTTAGTGCACAGGCAGCCGCGGGCATGTGGATCGGCAACCACTCCTATACACATCCCAATATGACGAATTTAAACAGTTCTCAGATGTCATCAGAGATTACGCGGACACAGCAGACGATTCAGTCGGTTACCGGAACCTCCCCTACGTTGTTCAGACCGCCTTACGGAGCGACGAATGCAACCTTAAAATCCGTTGTGAGCCAAAACGGTCTTAAGGAAGTACTGTGGAATGTAGATTCCCAGGACTGGAATGGCGCAAGCGCAGCCCAGATTGTAGCGGCTGTTAACACAATGCAAAGTGGGGATGTCATTCTAATGCATGATCAGTACCAGACGACTCTTCAGGCCATTCCGCAGATTGCACAAAACTTGAAAAATCGTGGCCTTTGCTCCGGCATGATCTCATCGACTACCGGACGAGCGGTTGCGCCTGATGGAGGTACGACCAATCCTCCAAACACCGGAACGAAAGTGGAAGCCGAGAATATGACCAAAGGTGGCCAGTATACCGGAAATATCAGCTCGCCATTTAACGGAGTTGTTTTGTACGCCAATAACGATCTGGTGAAATACACGCAATATTTTGCAAGCGGCACTCATAATTTCTCACTTCGTGGTGCTTCAAGCAATTCCAATATGGCGAGAGTTGACCTGAAGATCGGCGGTCAAACGAAGGGAACCTTTTACTTCGGGGGAAACAGCCCCGCGGTGTATACACTCAATAATGTCAGCCATGGAACCGGAAATCAGGAGATTCAGCTTGTTGTGACAGCCGATGATGGGACATGGGATGTGTATATGGATTACCTGGAAATCAACTAATCATTTTGAGGCCGATTGCTGGATAAAGTAATAAAGTCATCTAACAAGATCCCGTCGGGTTGACCCGGCGGGATTTATGAGATATTGTGACAGTTATTGAACATTTTCCAAATCGGGAAACGATGGGGTGACGTCATGGAGATCAAAAGAATAGAGAATCTATCCCAGGAAGATTGGCTTCAGCTTGGAAGCTTTGGATATCAATCCACTCAAAAATATGAGCTTACCAAAGTAGTGACACAAGGTTCCTTTAGTATGCAATTAACCTTAATCAACTTGGATGACATCTACGTGAAAGAAGAGTTAAACAGTACAGACGATTTGAAACGCTATGCAGAAATCATACAACTGGGTTTTTCTTACGGACTATTTATGGATGGTAGACTAATAGCGCTTGCCATTGCAGAACCACAACATTGGAATAATACGCTGATGATATGGCATCTTCAGGTGAATGCAAAATACATAAGAAAAGGATATGGCAGGCTGCTGATTGATAAAGTGTATGAGCTTGCTCAGGAAAAAGGATTCAGAGCTGTAACGTTAGAAACCCAGAATACCAATGTTCCGGCAATTCATTTTTACTTGCAATGTGGTTATCAGATTGAAGGAATCGATGTATCTCTATATTCTAATAATCCTAGCCAAAATGATGAAATCGCTTTATATATGAGGAAGATGATCAAGTAAGGTAAGGGGTATCATCATGAAATCGCTTAAACTATGATGTTTGTTGAGGAGAGAATACACATGATTACGCTCAGAAAAATAACACTAGATAACAGACGTTCTATATTTAACTTGGAAGTTTCAGAAGAACAGCGACAATATGTTGCTTCAAACCTTTCAAGTGTAGCATCGTGTTATGTCCTGGCAACCAATGGTGGCACCCCATTCCCGCTTGCGATTTACGCAGATGAACAACCCGTAGGTTTTGTTATGATAACTTATGGAATCACGGGTTATGATCTTCCTGTCATTGCTGATAATGGCTATTGTATTTTGCGATTGATGATTGACCAGCAGCACCAGAACTTAGGCTATGGCCGGGAAGCATTAAAGAAAATTTTGGGGTTTATTCGAACTTTTCCAGCTGGTTCTGCACGTTATTGCTGGATTCCATATAGTCCTGATAACTTGGCTGCCAAAAAGCTATATGAGAGCTTTGGATTCCATGAAAATGGTGAAGTGTGCCACGAGGAGCTCATAACTGTATTGGAACTTTAATTTCTATCTTTAGAGAGGGGATTTTATAACACAGGTTTCACGCTCAGTCTATTAACTCTTGCTTCCCTGTGTCATAAAGTAAAAGTTCAACAGTTGTATTTTTTTACCACACATGATAATGTGACTATTAAAACCAACTATTTTAGTTGGGATTATGTTTTGGAGGTATAATCATGACTAATATCGCGAAGAATCTCACAGATCTGATTGGAAATACACCACTATTGAAGCTTTCTAATTTTGCGAAAAAACACCAAGTTGATGCGAGAATCATTGCCAAATTGGAATACTTTAATCCAGCAGGCAGTGTAAAAGATAGAATCGGATATGGAATGATTAAAGACGCTGAAGAGAGAGGGGCAATTAACCAAAATTCAGTGATAATAGAACCGACGAGTGGGAATACAGGTGTGGGACTTGCTTTCGCAGCTGCAGCATTAGGATATAGATTAATCATTACGCTACCTGAGAGTTTCAGTGTTGAACGTAGGAAGCTGTTGATTGCTCTGGGAGCAGAACTAGTCCTTACACCTGCCACAGAAGGAATGTCTGGAGCTATCAAAAAGGCTGAAGAAATTGCGGCTACAATCCCTAACTCATTTATACCTCAACAGTTTAAAAATCCAGCAAATCCACAAGTACATAAGGTAACAACTGCAGAAGAGATTTGGAGAGATACTGAAGGTCAAGTGGATATTTTTATTGGTGGAGTGGGTACAGGTGGAACGATATCTGGGGTTGGAGAAGTACTTAAACAAAGAAAAGAAGATGTGAAAATTATAGCTGTAGAGCCTTCGGATTCCCCGGTACTTTCTGGAGGAACTAAAGGAGTGCATACCATTCAAGGAATTGGCGCCGGTTTTGTTCCCGACAATTTCAATAGATCTGTAGTGGATGAGATCGTCCAGGTGAAAAATGCAGATGCATTTGAAACAGCCCGCTATTTAGCTAAATCTGAAGGATTATTAGTCGGTATTTCATCAGGGGCAGCAGCATATGCCGCTTTACAGATTGCAAAGAGATCAGAATACAAAAATAAAAATATAGTTGTTTTATTCCCGGATACAGGGGAACGATATTTATCTACAGACCTCTATCCAGAAGCATAAGGTGCACGTTATAAGATACCCACACCACACCATTTAATCGCATCGTTCCCGATTCTATGAAGAATATAAACTTTGAGGGTATGCATTCACAAACGTAATACGCAATACTTCCCGGAAATTGACATGGGTTTTGGAGGTAGGTTAAGTGAAGTTTAAGCGAAAAATAGTAGTTGTTTTATCAGTCATTTTATTCGGAATCATCGGGTTATATTTAATATTGAATCAATATATCGTCCTTGATCGAACGAGTGTAGAGTTAGGTAAATAAGACTTCCAATACCCTTGTTGAGGGGAGTGAAATAGAAGCTAACGAATATTTCGTAGTTCATCATAATAGACGAGTGGGAGGACTGCAATTCATCCCAGGAAGAAGTATCTTCAGTATGGGCACAAGTTACAAACGACTCGAGGAAGGTGAACAAAAAACCATTCATTTAAAATATATAAAAGAAACGAATCAATTTTGGATAATGCCTGAAGAGTTAGTTAAACAATGAAGAAGGCTACTCAATGAAGTCATGGCAGCGTATATTCAATTCGATCTGCATACGTTGTAGTGACGTAAAATCGTATAAGGGTGAACGCGATGACAGTTGGAAGAAAGGTTTTTGTTTTTAAGGATGAGTCACGTAATGATCCGATAAGTCAGGAAACCAGGGAAGTGCTCATTAGTATATACTATCCTTCCAATCCCGTGGAACATGAATCAAAGTATATTTCGTTATTTGAACCTAATATCTCTTTAGATGTTGATATGCTCTCTAATATGGGCGTGGATAAGGATTATATTCGTAATCTGGATACAAAAATACATAATGATGAGAGAATTGATATTATTGCTAGAAACTGTCCCATTATTTTTATAGCTCCGGCTTTTGGTGTAGTTAGGGATATGTATTCCTTTTGTGTAGAACATTTAGTGGAGTGCGGATTTGTTGTCATTACCATAGGTGCCACTCATGAATCCATATTTTCAATTTTTCCTGACGGTCGCTTTGTCCAGCAATCCAAAGAGATATCCGAAATAGACAGTGTAGATATTCATTCTTGGAAACAATTATTGAAGCTTAGAGTTGAAGATATGAGTTGGGTTTTGAAAAATTTAGATGAGGTCTTGGATTAAGATAAGGATCTTAGGGCCATAGTCGATGTAAATAAAATGGGGATCATCGGTCATTCATTAGGTGGGGCAGCTGCTTATGAATTGTTGAAAAGAGAAAAGAGAATTAAGGCTAGTATTCTATTAGATCCTAGTTTCCATTTAATGACGACGAGTAAGGAAGAGGGAGTATCTGTTCCGTTATTGGTAGCTCGACAAGAGAAATGCTCGTTTGAAGAACTGGAAAATGAAATCTCTCCAGATCTATTATCTTTGTTACTGAGTGGATATCAGTCTTTGTTTAACTCGAGTGATCTGAATAGTTCATTCATTAAACTAAACGGTGCTCATCATATGACTTTTAGCGATATCCCAATACATTACAACGAAGATGGGATAGAACACAAGCATTCCACTATTAATAAGTATATCTCTGCTTTTCTTGAGGAGCATTTAAAGAAGGAAGAAAATAAATTTCATAAACTGCTGAAAAATAAGATTAATGATGGAATTGATCAAGTAAATAGTAAAGGACATGTTATTTAAGGAGGGTACTTGGAAGGGTTAGATCTTACACGCATTAGAGGTAGATAGCATTGATGAGGAGGAATGACACGTGGAATTCAATCATTGGTCCGAGGAAAGCGGCTCTTACGATTTATCAAATGAATATTCCATTCAAAAGGCTGAGCCCGAAGAATGGGGAGTATATTGTTCTGTCTATTATAATATGGCCTATATTGGATTTTTTAGAGAGGAAAGATTCAATGTTTCGCGGAATAACTCTTTTTGGATTTATAAAGGAGAATCAAAAATCGGTGGGGTAAGGATGGCACCCAATACGTTATATCATCTATTCTTTATTCCCCCATTCAATGAATCATTTGAGGTACTAAAGCTTCTTAAAAGACTACTCATAACATGGTCTGATCCAACTCAACGTATCAAGATATATGAAATTCTCCCCGATCAAGTACATTTATTTACGAGGGCTGGATTCTGGCCAGATGAGTTCAGATGCCGCTGGATGCAGCGCCCTACAGATTATTTCAACGTGCATTGGGATCGTGATCTTATAATTAAGAGCCCCGTAATTATTGAGAATGAAACGGGGGTTAAGCAATACATTAATGAAGATGAAATCGCTCAGTGTGACTTTGACAGCTTTGTAGGCGGTTTCGAAGCCTTGCGCAGAAAGAAGACATCTTTGGAAGATTATATTCCGAACGAAGAAATCCATTATACCAATGATCACTTAACTCAAGCTTCTACACTTGTATATGATAAGGTTACAGGACAGCTCGTAGCCAACTGTCGGCTTTGTTTGCAGGACAATCAAGCAGCAGTATACAGCATCGGAGTCAACCCCGCTTACAGAGGAAAAGGACTTGCTACACGTATGTTGCAAAGAGCCCTGACTGAACTTAAAGACAAATATCCAGTTCTAAGGTTATATGTCATGGAAGGCAATGATGCCGAATCAGTCTATTTTAATCTTGGATTTGTTCCTGGCGTTCAAGAGATACAAACGATGTATATTCCTGCAAATAAATAGTTACCATCCTGGATTGTATGAAGGGAGGAGTTACGATGCTTTACGACATAAAAGGCGAAGCCAATATGTCACCTGTTGTTGGGTTGTTATATGCTGCGGTGAAAGAAAATAGCCAACGACTCCAACGAATTACGGACGGTATGTCGCTAGAAGAAATTGATTATAAAGGACCTAATAACAACTTCAATAGTACCGCTCAATTAATAAAACATATCACCTACGTCGATCTGAATTGGGTTTATCGAATAAATGGCCTACCACTTCCTCAGGCCTTAAAAGAGCAACATGGGCCCATGATTGATGAAAATGGCAGACTTCCGATGGTTCAAAGAATATCTTTGTGTACACTTATGTCGACATATGAAGGTGTCATAACCATGTTAAAGGACGCGTGTGCACAATTAACGGATGATGATTTAGCGAGGATTGTCACTTTTGGACATAAGAATGAGAAGCAGGCGACCATACGCTGGGGCATATGGCATATCGCTGACCACAGTCGTTATCACCAAGCTCACATTAATCAACTTCGAAGATGGTATCATGAAGCTCACTAAAGAACGATGAGAAAGCGATATAGTGAATAATTTTAAGGTACAAAGAAGAGGTGAGGGTATGGGAAATTTATCTGGACTGAACCCTGTTAATGTTGAAGAAAACACGATATTTGAAATACAAGCTGCCATGGAAAAGGGGGAGCTTTGCTCAAGAGACCTGGTTATGTATTACTTGTATCGTATTGCACAATATGACCAAAATGGGCCAAAGATTAATTCCGTGCTGGAAATAAACCCGGATGCGATTTTTATTGCAGAGGCCTTGGATGCTGAAAGGAAATCAGTGGGACCCAGAGGACTTCTACACGGGATTCCGGTTCTGTTGAAAGATAACATAGAAACAAAGGATGGAATGCATACAACGGCAGGAGCACTGGCTTTGGAAACCCATATTAGTTCTAAGGATTCTTTTCTTGTGACTAAACTAAGGGAAGCTGGAGCAATCATACTTGGAAAAACGAATATGACAGAATGGGCAAATGGCATGTCTTCGGAGATGTGGGCAGGGTACAGCGCTAGAGGTGGACAAGTTTTGAATCCTTATGGCGATTTTTTTCCAGGGGGTTCAAGCACAGGTTCCGCTGCTGCGGTTGCTGCTAACTTTACGATGGTTTCCGTAGGAACGGAAACATCTGGTTCCATATTAAGTCCATCCATTCAGAACTCTATTGCTGGTATAAAGCCAACTGTGGGTTTAATAAGTCGTGCTGGAATAATACCGTTCTCACACTCCCAAGACACTGCTGGTCCAATGGCAAGGACTGTTACAGACGCAGCAATCCTATTAGGGATACTTTCAGGAAGAGACGAGGATGATCCGGCTACTTGGAGAAATCCCCAATCTTCTGTAGACTACACCACATGTTTAGACCTCAATGGATTGAAAAATGCAAATATAGGAATCTTCAGAAAAGCCCCCCTTACACGATATCGTGATAACGAAGAATATGATGAAGTTCTATTTGAGAACGCTGTAATCCAGATCAAAGAAGCTGGGGCTAATATTATTGAAGATATAGACATCCCATCGTCTGACCGGAAGTGGGAGTGGAACAAGTTGAATAATGAATTTAAGCATAGCGTGGAACATTATCTGCAAAGTCTTCCATCACATTTACCTGCGCATACCCTCAGTGAATTAGTCGAATGGAACAAGCAAAATGCAGAAAGGGCTTTAAAATATGGGCAAAACCTTCTCGAACATAGAGAACAATTGGATAATCCATTAAATAATTCGAATTACATCTTGGAGTTAATAACGGATCTATATCATTCGCAAAATAATGGCATAGATTATGCTTTACATAACTTTGGACTGGACGCCATTGTTTTCCCTTCTTACGTTGGTGCCGATCTTTGTGCAAGGGCCGGGTATCCATCGATCGCTGTACCTGCAGGATATAAAGAAAGTGGAAGGCCATTTGGAATCACATTTGCAGGTAAAGCCTTTAGTGAATCAGTGCTGATTCGTTTTGCCTTTGCCTTTGAACAGTTAACAGCTCATAGAAAAAAGCCGAACTTATAACTTAAAAGACGTCTAGCAACTAACGTTAAAGTGGAAGAATATATGCAGCTAATCCCTCCAAATTATTAAAAGATGCTTTTCAAAAATGTTTGCTAATGGACCGCGTGATAGCCTAGGGGCTGTACAGCGGTTTTTTTGTTTCCAGCATTTAGTTTGTATGAAATCCGTTTTAATCATTTTCAACAATTGTGATCAAGAATACAGCAATATTGTTCAGATTAGATCGAAATAACTGTGATACAATTCATTGTAAAGCGCTATCATTGTAAATTATTAAACTATATTGCTTTTTATATTCTGAGAAGGGAGATCTTTATTGATGTTAACCATACACACCCCGACGAATATTGCTTTGCAGGAAAATGAAGTTTATGTGCGATCAGAAGCAGATAATTTTCAGGATGAATGGCCTGTTCATACGCATAATGGGTATGAGATTCATTATTTTATCCAAGGAGATGCGACCTTTTTAATCGGTGACCGAATCTATAAGCCGCTGCCTGGAGATATGTTTATATTCAGAGGGGGAGTGCCGCACCGGATTAATCCTTCAAGAGAAATCGTATACAAGCGAAGTTTTGTCAATTTTACGGAATTATTGCTTATGGACATGCTTGATATCAGTCAATTGGATAATCTGATGTCCATATTCCGTCATCCCAATGGATTATTGGTGCATTGGTCCCTGGAGGAGCGTGAATACATCACAGGTATATTTAAGGGGATCAAGGAGGAGATGGATGCGCGAAATACAGGTTATAAAACAATGGTCAAATTGAGCCTTACCCAATTGCTCCTGCGGATTTACCGGAAAACGACCAGTGAGCGATCCGTCAATCATCTTCTATTTTCTTCCCAGAAGCAGACAAGCGTAAGCCGGGTTCTTCATTATTTAAACCAGAATTACACGGAGAATGTTTCTTTGGATGACTTGTCCAAAACACTCCATTTGAACAAATACTACATTTGTCATTCTTTCAAAGAGACGACGGGATATACCATAAGCAATTATGTAATACGCAAAAGGGTAGCAGAAGCCAAAAAATTGTTGCTGTCTACGGATGCACCGATTTTGTCCATATCAGAGACACTGGGCTTTAACACACCTGTATATTTTAGCAGGGCCTTTAAACAATATGTGGGTGTATCGCCACAGTTGTTCCGTAAAAATGAATTGCTTAACGAAGCCAAAAATCATTAATCCCTCTCAAGGAGATGTTGATATGACAAAAAGAACAACGTTTAAGCTTAGCACCAGCGTACTAATGATCATGATGCTCATCGTGCTGACTGCTTGCGGGAATTCAGGTACAAGTGCCAATGGAAAACAAGCAACTCTTGATTTCTTGTGGTTCTCTGACGGGAATGAAGGAGAAGTGATTAAGGAAATTATTAAAGATTACGAGCAGACCCATACCAAGGTTAAAATCAATCTGATTGAGGTGGGCTTCAAGGATATCCAAACCAAATTGAAAACAATGTTATCTGGCGGAAAGCCGCCTGCTCTGAGTCGGGTCACGGATACGGGATCTTTTGCTAATCAGGCCGTTGACCTTACACCCTACGTGGACAATGCTGATCAATTCGAGGATCAATTTATCGACTCTCTCAAACCTTACTATGTTATGAATGACAAACTGGTAGCTGCGCCTATGGATGTCACAGCGAATGGACTTATCTATAACAAAACCTTATTTGATAAAGCAGGAGTCAAGGTACCTACTTCTCCCGATCAGGTATGGACGTGGGAGGAATATATCGCTGCATTAAAAGAGGTTATGGACAAAGGTGGAGCACGATATGGCATGGTATGGGATGTCACTCCGCATAGATGGTCCACTCTTCTGTACCAGAATGGTGGAAGCATCTTAACGGAGGATGGCAGTGCGGCAGCGATTAACAATGAAGCCGGAATCCGTTCTATGGAAATGTTCAAGCAGCTTCATCAAGATGGGATTATGCCTGAGTCGGTATGGCTTGGAGGGGAGAACCCGAACAACCTGTTCCGTTCCGGGACGGTAGCTACCCACTGGGCTGGCAACTGGATGATCAGCAATTACAAGGATATCACCGATTTCGAATGGGGCGTCACTTATATGCCAAAAGGAACACAACGTTCTTCCGTGCCGGGTGGGAAGTTTCTCATGGCATTCAAAGGCAGTGGTTATGAGCAGGAGGCGGCAGAATTTATTGAATATTTAACGTCCAAAGAAGTAAATTCCAAATATAATCAGGAGTCGTTGTTTATGAGTCCACGGAAGGACAGCTCTGTGCTGAATTATGAATTTGGCAAGGAGATGTTTGAGATTTTCTCGGATGAATTGAAGAACAGTTCGCCTCTTGCAGCTAATGACTGGTCTAAGCAAACGCTTATATCCAAAATTTCAACGGATTTGAAAAATAATATTATGGACGTTCTGTCAGACAAGGCAACTCCGCAGGAAGCATTGGATCGGACGGCCAAGCAGATTAATGAAGCTATTGATAGTCAATAAAACGTAAAGCCATATTGTTTATTCACACACGGGGGCTTACCGATTCCTGTTAGGCCTCCCTTTCGATTAACGCATAAGGAAGGGGCAAGCAGATGAGTGAAGGACAACGATCAAACAATAAAACGCTGGCAAGACAGAACAGGAAGCTCGTCATCGCTCCTTATCTGTTTATACTTCCCAACCTCCTGATCTTTGGAATTTTTATCGTCTTTCCCTCTTTATTGGGTCTGTACTATTCTTTCCATGTCTATGATGGATTGAACCCGATGAAGTTCAACGGGCTGGACAATTATATCAAGATTATGAGGGATCAGGAATTTTGGTCAACAATCGGACGAACGGGAATATATGCGGCGATTGTTGTCCCGCTAATTTATGCAGCGGCATTAGGCATTGCTTTGCTTCTTGCACGCGAAATTAGAATGCGCGGTTTCTTCAGGGCCATATTTTACTGGCCGACCATGATTTCTTACATCATCGTAGGTTTGACCTGGAAATGGATTTTTGGGGATTCATTTGGCATTCTGAATCATCTGCTAACGATGGCAGGTGTGGAGCCAGTCGGCTTTCTAACCTCGTCTGCCTGGGCAAATACGGCTGTAATTATCGCCACTGTATGGTCACGTGCGGGCTTTTTCATGGTCATTTTTATCGCGGGCTTGCAGGCCATACCTACAGACTACTATGAGGCTGCCCGCTTGGATGGGGCAACGGGAACCAAGGTGTTTCGCTATATTACCCTCCCACTTTTGAAACCTACAAGCTTACTCGTGGTTATGCTGTGTCTGATTGACGCGTTCAAGGCCTTTCCACTTATGTTTGCGCTTACAGGCGGTGGGCCGGGCAAGGAAACCACGTATATTGTTCAATACATTTATGAGATTGGCTTTAACAGGCAGGAGCTTGGCCTCGCCAGCGCCATGTCAGTGATGCTGTTTATCCTCATTGGAGGATTCTCGGCGCTGCAATTCCGTCTATCGAAAGGAGGGGCTGTCTGATGGTGATGAAGCCTCTGGTCAAAATCGTCATCTACAGTATGTTAAGTGTGGCCGCAGTGTTGTGGCTCCTGCCTGTTCTGTGGGTCGTGATTTCTGCCCTGAAAACGAATAGCGATCTGTACAGCTTTCCTCCCAAGTTGTGGCCGCAGCCAGTGACCTTCGAGCATTTCAAGGAGGCATTCAGAAAAGGTAATTTTGGCTTGTATTTTATGAATAGTACCATCGTAACTCTGAGCTCAACGCTGCTGCTGTTGCTGATCAATTCCATGGCAGGCTTTGCACTCGCAAAGTATCGCTTCCGCGGAAGCTCGATCATATTAATTGCTTTTATCTCAACGCTTATGATTCCGATTGAGGTTATTATGATCCCCATATTCAAAGTACTGAGCGCACTTGGGTTATATAATAGCCTGCTCGCGATTATTATCCCGCCCGCAGCAACCCCGACAGGTGTATTCCTTATGCGGCAGTATTTGCTGACGGTGCCGGACGAGCTGCTGGAAGCTGCCCGGATGGATGGAGCAGGCGAATGGAAAATTTACTGGAGCATTATTCTTCCCATAGCGAAGCCTATTCTGGCAGTACTCGCGATCTTCTCCTTCATGTGGAGATGGGATGATTTTGTATGGCCGCTAATCGCTATTAGTGATCCTTCCAAATATACGATCCAGCTTGCACTCTCTAATTTTATTGGTGAATACAACGTAGATTGGGGCAGCCTCCTGGCCATGTCCGTAATCACGATGCTTCCGGTACTGATTGTTTTTATGGTTTTCCAGCGTTATTTTGTCAGCGGTATGATTACTTCAGGGATGAAAGGATGAGTTTGGATGTCAGACACCACCAGGGGCAAGATGCACACCTTGAATTACAGACCTATGAAATTAGGCCACAACCAAGTCATTAATCATTGGATCATTAGCGGCATATATACGAAGCCTGTTGCATTTGTTCCAACAACGATGGAGGGGGATATTAATGATTGGCTTATCGATGGTTTCTCCATTCATGAGAACCCTTGCAGACAGGAATTTGTCGAAAATAGGAGAACGCAGGCTGTGACCCGGTTTTTTGATCAATGGAGCGAGTTTCCCAGCCCGGGAGACGCCTTCAGTGGAGAAGAGAACGGGATGCCCTGGGCACTGTATTCTCCCTGGAATAATCCACGGGTGGAGAAGTCAGGATTTTGGTTTGTACCGACACATCTGCGCAGCTACGCGGCAACCCGTCTCGTCTCTTCGACCACCCATACGGCCTCATTCCGGATTAAAACCTATGGAAGTCTGACATTGTGGATCAATGGGGAACTGGTGACGGACTTTGCGCCGCTCATTCGTAACAAGGAGCAGGAAATCGTTATTAATGCTGTGCTTGTAGCGGGAGTCAATGAGATCTATGCCTGCTGGGAGGACCTGGCTGAGCGAGATACCATGTATGCTTTTGCAGTAGAATACCTTGGAAACGAAGAATTGGATATTTCTCTGCCGCTTGCTCCTCATTTGGTGGAGCCTGTCCAATCCGCAGAACGAGCCTTAGAGCAGGCTTATTTTCCTACAGATATCTTTAGAGGTGAGCAGATTAAGCTCAAGCTGCCGCTTCCCTTGCCGGACATCGTTAAAGAGGCTGATATTCAATATGGCAATTTTTTTGACGGGACGGAGAACAAAACGATACACATAGCCGAGAGGGAAACGGACCTGGTTTTGGGACATACCAATGAAATCGGCCATCATTACGTATACTTCACGCTGACTATTTCAGTTTCAAACGTAGTACTGACGAAGAAGTTCGGCTGTCAATCCTACGATACCAGCTATGATGAGGCTGCTCAGCAAGCCGCAGATATTGAATCCCGCAAATCCCTGGCTCTGCGATGTATTGCCGAGAAGGGCAGTCCTAACATTCATAAGGCCATCGCCATGCTGAAGACAGAAGGCAATCTGCAAGAAGCGGAGAAGCTTTTGCTTGATGGAGTGGAAGGGATCGAGCAACGGAAGGATTGCAGTGACTTCTATCTGGTGGGACTGTTTCGTCTTTGGAGAGATGAACGGAATAGCGGTTTGTTCAGTGAATCGTTCTGGGATCGGGTAAAAGCAAGTATTCTGGGCTATCGATATTGGATTGATGAACCTGGCGATGATGTAATGTGGTTCTTCAGTGAAAATCACGCCTTGTTGTTCCATACCAATGAGCTGTTAGCGGGACAGCTGTTTGGAGATGAAACGTTCAGCAACAGTGGTGAATCCGGTGAAGTACACCGTCAAAAAGCAGAGCAGAGGCTTGCCTTATGGTTTGAGCGCTTTTTGGATGAAGGATTGGCAGAATGGAATTCCAGTGCATACATTCCTATTGATGCCGTTGGGCTGCTGCATATTTATGAATTTGCCCATAATGAGCAGCTAAGACACCAAGCAAAAAAAGCAATGGACCTGTTATTCTATTATATTACCGTCCAGATGCATCAAGGCGTCTTGTCTACAACGTTCGGCCGCAGCTATGAGAAGGAATTGCTGGGCAGTTATGCTGCGGGAACGACTTCAATGTGCTGGATCGGTTATGGCATCGGTCATGTAAACAATTATTCAATCAGCAATGTTGCCTTGAGTTTATCGGATTACATTCCGCCAACAGCATATCAGGAGCATCTGATACTTACGGAAAATCAGCAATTGGTGTTCGCCAATCAGCAGGGCAAGGGAGGTTACGCCAAGCTCTATCATTATCGGACAGAGGAATACGCTCTATCCTCAATCATTCGCTTTCGTCCAGGCAAGCCAGGTTATCAGGAGCATGTCAATCATCTGTCTCTGTCCCCTGAAGCGCAGATTTGGGTGAATCATCCAGCAGAAATATACAAACATGGGGATGGCCGGCCTTGCTTTTGGGCTGGAAACGGGATTTTGCCTGACGTTGTTCAGCATGAGGGGATCGCTTTGATGATGTTTGATATCCCAGCAGATCAGACTTCGGATTGGACACATGCTTATTTTCCTACGAGCTTTTTCACAGAGTGGGTGCAGCATGAGAACTGGTATTTTGCCCGTCTGAATAAAGGATATGTGGCTCTATATGCGGCCAACGGGACGAGTATGGAGACCAATGGGGTGACAAAAGAGCGTGAGCTTATTTCTCCTGGATTGCGTAACGCCTGGATCATCAGAGCAGGAAACGAACTGCAATTCGGATCATTTAGCCATTTTATAAACCAAGTTCGTTCCTCCAGCCCGCAATTCGACAGTACTTCTCTGACGCTCAGCCTGACCGATTCGATATACGGTTCCATTCAGTGGGGAATGAACAAGCCTTTTCTTATTCAAGGAAAGGAAATTGTACATGACGGATATGGCGTAAGGGGACAGCTGCAGTTACAGGACATCAAACGTTGAATGGTGAGCAATAAATCTAGGGAGTGAAAGCCATAATGCCGAATCAAGAAGTGCTTCTGGAGAAAATAAGCAGGGTATCCGATGCGATGAAATCGATGAAAAATACAAGCATCAACGAACAGTTTCCCATTGGACTAATCGACATCCACCTATGGGAATGGCCGCAAGGTGTCGGCCTTTATGGTCTGCTTCAGCTCTATGAAGCAACGAAGGATGCCGAGGTGCTGGAATTTCTCGAATCATGGTACAATGCAAGGCTGATGGAAGGGTTACCGGAAAAAAATGTGAATACCTGTGCTCCGCTGCTTACTTTGATTTCACTATGCGAACTGACCGGAAGCAAGGAATATGAACGTGTCTGTGAAGAATGGAGCAGCTGGATTATGGACGAACTGTTACGAACCGGAGACGGTGCATTCCAGCATATGATCACAGGAGATGCCAATGATGGCCAAATTCTGATTGACACCCTTTTTATGACGGTATTATTTCTGGCCAAAGCTGGGGTATATTTTAAGAAAACAGCCTATGTGGAGGAAGCCAAGCGGCAATTCCTTGTGCATATTAAATACCTATATAATAAACAAACCGGACTGTTCTATCACGGCTGGGATTTCAACGAAAATCATAACTATGGTGCTGTTCATTGGGGAAGAGGCAATGCATGGTATACGGCGGGGGTTATGGATTTTCTTAATATCATCCCCATTGAAGATGGGCTGAAGGCCTATCTGTTGGATACAGCGACCGCTCAAGTCAGAGCGCTTAGCAAGCTTCAGAGTGAGGATGGGATGTGGCACACCGTACTGGATGATCCGGACTCGTACAAAGAAACCTCCGCAACGGCAGCGATTGGATACGGTATCCTCAAGGGAATCCGGTACGGCTATCTGGACGAGTCCTATCGCCAGACCGGCATGAGGGCCCTTGAAGCGGTGTTGAAGCAAATTGATGATAACGGAGTTGTACGTCAGGTGTCCTACGGAACTCCGGTGGGGCAGGATGCCCAGTTTTATAAAGATATACCGATTAGTCCGATGGGTTATGGACAGGCACTTACGTTATTCATTTTAATTGAGGGATTGCATACATCAGCTTCCTGAATAATAAAAGGCGGGCTTGTGTGGAGAATATGGGCATGAATATGCCTGTGTTCTCCTTTTTTGGATTCCCTTTTTCAAAAGGGAACATCCGGGGATAAAGGCGAAGCGTATACTTTCGAGGCAGTTTTCTTTCACAAAGCTTTTAGCTCCGCTTTTCAGGTTATTTTTGTCCTCTCCGTTCTCGTGTAAATGTTTAGTTCAACTTATATAGATCCATCTATTTTTTTAATGAAGATAATTATATAAGAGGAAAATTATAGAAATGTCCTTACGAATCGGTTAAACTTACATATGGATGATCGAAAGTGTACATAAATAACAAATGTAAAAACAAGATAATTCGGAGTCTATGAGAGGAAAAAAGGAGGTGATTCCATTGGTAAACAAATAAAATGAGAAAATCCAAATGTTGATTTAAAAAAGCATGCAGATTTTCTCTCTTATGGATCAAGAATTTATTATAGAGGAGAATGAACATGCTAAATCAATTAAGTGAATCCATCTATTATCTATCTAACCAAAATGATAAAGAAAGACCGACATTGGGGTTAGTTTGCGGTGATAAATACAGCCTTGTCGTTGACGCTGGAAATTCGGTTCAACATGCAAGGGATTTCTTACATGAGATAGAGAAGTTAAACGTTCCGCCCGTTAAATATGTGGTCATCACTCATGCCCATTGGGATCATTTTTTAGGAATGAATGAATACGGAGCTACGATTATTATGAATAGTCTAACAAACCAAAAGATGAATGATTGGCGGAACTATTCTTACGATGACCGCTCTCTTCAAGAGTATGTGGATTCCAAGAAGATGAACACACTGTGCATGGAAACGATACAACATGAAATACCGGACAGAGACACCTTTAAACTAAATTCGCCAGATCTCATTTTTGAAAAAACACTTCATGTGGATTTGGGAAATAAAGTGTGTATTTTGGAAACCATTCGAAGTACACATACGGATGATTCAACCATTGTATATATTCCGGATGAAAAGGTCATTTTTCTGGGCGACAGTGCTTACAACACAACTACAAATTCGCTATATCATATTAAGCAAGACAAGTTATTACCTATGATTGAGGACATTCAGCAATATGAAGCCGTTCATTTCTTGCTTGGTCATGAGTCGATCTGTGACGTGGAAGAAATGGATACGTTTTGGAGAGAGCTCATCTCAGCCAATGATGCTGTGAAAGGTACATCCATAGAAGAAGCGATCGAGCGATTTGAAACAGCCAATGATCGAACAGCAAATGACAATGAGCTTTTCTTCTTACAGGGATTCGTGAATGATCAGATATTACAATCAAAAGCAACGAAATAAAAGAGTCCGTCGACACAAAAGAAGGATTATTGCCTGTTCACAACCAAGGATGTAATTACAGCATTACCAATACAGAATCGCTGGAGAAGTTCATTCTCTCCGTTCATAAATAAGGGTATAACGAGTAAAAGGCTGCCTGCAAAGGCGCCTTTTTTGCTTATGCTTTCATTCCTCACAGGTGTTCAGAAATCATTGGAAAAAGAGGTTAATCCTTGTTAACATGTAATTATACTACGTATAACCAGAGAAGAGGTGGAAAATTGGAAATCAAAGATCGTCCAAAGATACTCATCCCCAAAACGTTGCTCGAAAAAACTTTAGATATCACAACCATCCTTTTATTTATTATTGGTACGGTATACTGCTTACAACAATGGATGACCTTACCGGATCAGATCCCGATTCATTTTGATATGAAGGGGGAGCCTGATGGCTGGGGAGGAAAATGGGGAGTGTGGCTGCCCTTAGTCATTGGCCTTATATTATGGATTGGGCTTTCGCAACTGGAGAAGTATCCTCATACGTATAATTACCTCAATTTAAATATGGGAAATGCGGAGAGGCAATATAAAAATGCACGGCTCATGATTAATCTGATGAAGACGGAGATATCCGTATTTTTTATGTATATCAGTTGGATGATCATTGAGTTTTCAAGTGCGGACAAAGTTACTCATAATCATTGGTTGCCTATTGTTATATTCATTATCATTTTATTTAGTTCCATAGGTTTCTTTATGTACAGATCATTCAAGCTCAAATAATGTTTAGACTATGTTCTGATTCAAGAAGTGAAGACAAAACTGATGAAATCGTGAGGACGTAAAAAATGAATAACCCTACTGTTAACGATGAATTGAAAATTGTATTTGAAGATCATGAGGAGGATTACCATGCTGTCTGTAGCAATCTGTATCAATACAATTTAAGAGAAACAAATGGTCTGTTAAAGAAACCTGGAAAAAGCATCAATTTGTTTCTAAGGGATAAGACAGGCAAAGCAGTAGGTGGGATCTTCTGTGCTACGTACTGCCATACTTTATATATTGATAACTTTTGGATTGATGAAGAATACAGAGAAAACGGATATGGGAAATCATTAATTATGCAAGCAGAGAGCATTGCTGTTAGTGAGGGCTGCAAACTTTCGCACACAAGTACATTTTCTTATCAGTCTCCTGGATTTTACAAGAAGATGGGTTATGAAGTGTTTGGAATGATAGATGAATACCCGGAAGGAATTATTCAGTATTTCTTGAAGAAAAGATTATAGACTTACATAGGAATCTCAGCAACATTATTTAACATCTACAAAGGAGAAATGATATGACGGTCGTTGGAATCTTGGGGACGATTCATAATCAAGAATTAAGAGAGAAGTATAATAGTTCACTTACCTTGTATGAGGACCTGATTACAGAGTTCAACCCGGATATGATCTGTGGTGAAGTACATCCCCAAAGCTGGGAGAAATATATCATGGATAAACATGATAAGGGATACTGGGGAGAGCCGGCCAGTGAGTATTGGGAGCTTATCTTTCCATTATGCGAAGAACGGAATATCGAGTTTGTGCCTATTGACTGGTTTGAGTTAGATGTCTGGAATGATTTTGATCCCTTTAACGGCTTCTCAGAAGAGCAGCGTAAAGCGTTGGAGAAGATCGATGATGAATGGTTTGCTAAACAAATGAATACACATGACGTTGGATCGATTCCTTTTAATTCGGATGCGTTTGATGAGATGACTAAACAAAAATATGAATGGTTGGATCAGATTAACCCAAAAGCAATTAACTTCAGGTGGATCGTGCGAAATCAAATTATGATTCAACGCGTGAAAAACACTTATCATTCGAATCCAGGTAAGAGAATTCTATGTATTGTGGGAGCAGATCACAATTATATATTCAAAGAGGAACTGATAAATGAACCTATTGAATTAATATATCCCTTACGGTAGTCCAATTACTAAACGATGAACCTTCAGGAGGCGTATGCCATGATCAGATCGTGCAGCAATATGGATACGGATGCAATATATGAGATCATTAATGATGCAGCAAAGGCATACCAGGGTGTAATTCCCGAGGATCGCTATCATGAACCCTATATGTCATTGGAAGAATTGAACCAGGAAATCAGTGATGGCGTCGTGTTTTGGGGCTTTGAAGATCATCATAGATTATGGGGTGTCATGGGAATTCAAGATAAAGGCGATGTTGCTTTAATCAGGCACGCATATGTAAGAACTCACCAACGGGGGAGCGGAATAGGCACAAAGCTGTTGGCTCATCTGGTGGCGTCAACCGATAAACCGATATTAATAGGAACCTGGGATTCCGCAGAATGGGCTATAAAATTTTATTTAAAAAATGGTTTTACCCTAGTTTCATCGGATGAGAAGAAGCAGTTATTAACTCAATACTGGAACGTTCCCGAAAGACAAATTGAGACCTCTGTCGTTTTATGTGACGGGAAGTGGAATGCTGTTGGAATGTAAGAACATTTTTCCGAGGCTTAAGAATCACTAAATGAAGAGAGGTGATTGTATACTTTATCATTTTAGCGAGGTTTCAGATATCCAAGTCTTTATTCCGCGGGAGAAACAAAACAGACCTGATTTTCCAGCAGTGGTGTGGGCCATTGATGAAGAGCATGAATATTCATATTACTTTCCAAGAGATTGCCCGAGAATCGTCTGTAAGAAGACTGACACGATAAGTGATGAGAATAATGAGAAGTTTTTTAAACATTCTAATGCAAATATCATCATTACGGTTGAAAGTTCATGGTATTCGAGGATGAAGAATCAGATCATGTATAGGTATCATTTCGATGACACCAATTTTGAACTCTTTGATCTAACGGCGGGATACTATATTTCTTATCAGGTTACAAAGCCTCTACATATAGACCGAATGGATGGTTTAATAGATAGATTATTTAAGAAAGGAATCGAACTCCGATTTACTCCCAATCTGTACCCTCTAAGAGAAGCGATACTTCAATCAGACTTCAAGGAATTTGGGGTACATAGATTCAGCAATGCAACGGAAGTATAGCGTGAATTTAAGTATTATAGGGGGGATTTCTATAAAATATCCAATAATAGTATTAGATCTGGATGGAACATTGCTCAATGCAGATAAACAAATTTCGAAACGAAATTATGAGGCAATGATGACATGCTCTAAACAAGGGATCAGGTTTATCTATGCTACAGCACGCCCGCCAAGATCAGTAAGGTTGCTTTTACCTGAGGAATTGCTCCATAGCGGTTCTTTTATATATTACAATGGAGGCTATATCCACTGCAATTACACTGGTATTCAACAATGTGAACACATAGACCCTGCGATCACTGCTGAGTTAATAAATTTTGGCATGGAGATTAACAATGAACTGGGTTTAAGCCTTGAAGTGGAGGATCAATGGTTTAGTTTAAAAGAATATGATTATACAACGCTTATGAGAGTTAAAGAAAATCCAACGATAAAATCATTAGAAGAGCTCAAAGGTATTGCTGCAACAAAAATACTTTTTACGGGATTCAAGGATATAGATTTTCTCAGAGAGAAGTTTGCATCCAGATTAAATGTTTTGGTAACTGACGGTGGTAATCTTGTTCAAATCTCATCAATCAAAGCATCCAAAGAAAATGCATTGAGAATTTTATGTAAGGCAATGAAAATAAAACTTGAAGATGTAATGGTTTTTGGTGATGATTTTAATGATATCGGGCTATTTGAAATATGTGGCTGGTCGGTAGCTATGGGCAATGCAATTGAAGAGTTGAAGATTCTCTCGAAAGAAATCACCGATACGAATGATTCTGACGGAGTTGCGAGAGTGTTGGAACGGATGTTGATTTGAATAATTTTAAAATATGGGATGAACGATATCAATCCGATAACGAGATGGATGTACTGATTAACGCTATGGTAGTTATCCGGCTTTTTTACGATACAGAATCTTCTATTTCGTATATAATAGAAATTCATATAAGTCTGTACAACTACATAACATCGCGAGGTGCACCAATCTTATGCCAACCATCTATGACTTTAACGTAACCAAAACGAGTGGAGAACGTTTCCCGCTCTATCAATACGAAGGAAAACCCGTACTCATCGTGAACACAGCGAGCAAATGCAAGTACACGCATCAGTTCGATGACATGCAGAAGCTTTATGACCAATATAAGGAGCAAGGGCTTCAGATCATTGGTTTCCCGTGTAACCAGTTTGCCGAACAGGAACCGGGAAGCAGCGAAGAGGCGGAATCCTTTTGTCAGATTAACTATGGCGTGAAGTTTCCCATGTTCTCCAAAATGGATGTCAATGGGGAAACGGCACATCCGCTGTATGACTTCCTGAAGAAATCAGGCCCTTTTGCAGGCTTTGATGAGACGGATGTGCAAGCAAAGTTGTTGAAGCTGATGGTGGCGGACAAAGCACCGGAGTGGTTGCATGGGGATGCAATCAAGTGGAACTTTACGAAGTTTCTGATTGATGCTAATGGGCATGTGGTAAAACGTTTTGAACCTGTTGACTCGATTGACGAGATCCAGGCGAGTATTGAACAGCTTCTTTAGATATCATTTACTGTAATCATTCTTTTACAATCCCAAAGGGCCATGACATGTACCGTACACGGAGACATGCATGGCCCTCTATATTTTAAAGTCTGCTCCAGTACTATCCGAGCTGATGTGAAACAGGTAAAATGGAAAGAAACCTCTCCAGAACAGGAGGTGCTTGAACATGCCCAGTATGATGCAATTTAGTGCTCCACTGGAATATAGCTACCGCTCTACCAGCACATATGACCCTGGAGTATCGGACGGATTCCATTCGCATCCGCATTACGAGGTGTATTATTTTCATGATGGAGAATGCACTTATCTCATTGGGGATCGAGTATATAATCTTGAACCGGGTGATCTGGTTCTCATGCATGGCATGACCCTTCATCGGCCACACCCACTGCCTGGCAGACCTTATGTGCGAACAACATTGCATTTTGACCCTTCGGCCATCCGCAGCAGTTTGCACCCGGACCGGATCAGTGACTTACTTAAGCCGTTCGAAGAATTAAGAAATTGCCGAATCAATCTGAAGGGGAATATCCGCTCCGAATTCGAAGCCCTGCTGCTGGATCTTCATCAGCTTACGGTAAATCCGGGGGATTTCAAAGAGGAACGGATGAACGTTCGTTTATGTGATCTGTTGTATGTTATCGCCGGGATTTGCCAAGGCAGTGTGAAGGAACACAGCCCTTCTTCCGAGAAGGAGCGACATGTACAGCATATCATTGGTTATGTCGAGACCCATTATATGAAGGATATTGGCCTGGATGATCTGGCAAGTGAGCTTCATCTGTCCAAGCCTTATTTGGCAGGACTTTTCAAAGAAATGACGGGCAGCACCATATTTAAATATGTGTATGATCGTCGCATTAATCAGGCCAAGCTGTTATTCCAGTTCCAGCCGGATATCAGCGTGACAGAAGCCAGCCGGTCGGCAGGGTTCAAACGTTTGTCCCATTTCAGTCGAATGTTCAAACAAAGTGTAGGGTGCACACCTGATCAGTATCGCAGTCGTATACATCGAACGCTTCATTAATGTGGGGTTACGGATCAGAAATTTTACAAGTTGCCCAGCCTGAGGAGGTTTACTCACATGCAATCTGAACAACCATACAAGCTTCATTACCGGATTGGATCAGCCGATGCAGACTACCGATCACAATGTCGTC
Organism: Paenibacillus sp. NPDC056933; assembly: GCF_042674385.1. NCBI lineage: Bacteria > Bacillati > Bacillota > Bacilli > Caryophanales > Paenibacillaceae > Paenibacillus > Paenibacillus sp. NPDC056933. Next base: position 1,840,883 of record NZ_JBHUQN010000001.1, read on the forward strand.
CATCGGCTTTGCTGGAACATATGCAATTGGCAGCAGACCGCGATTTAGCTGGCATGGGCGTTACCGTGTCGCAGATGCTGGATCAGGGATTAGGTTGGATGTTGTTAACGACAGATGTCACGATATTGCGTCCAGCCCGATTGGAAGAAGAAGTATCCTTGCAGACGTGGCACAAAGAAAATAAAGGCGTGACATGGTTAAGGGATTATATCCTTACAGATACATCAGGAACACATCTGGCTGAGGCTCGCACGGCGTGGGCTTTGGTTGATCTGAAGAAACGCAGGGTCATCAGACCATCCGCTCTGCCTTTTGAAGTGAAATCGCATCCCGATTTATCATTGGGTGAACCGCCTGCCAAAGTGACGGTTCCCTCTGAACTCAGCTTGCAGGAACAATATCGTCTAACTGTACAATACAGTAGCACGGACAGTAATGGGCACATGAACAATGCTCGGTATGCTGACGTATGTTGTGATGCATTAACATTGAATGAACTGGCCGCAGGCATAATTCGTCTGCAAATTTCATATCATCGTGAGATTCGCATGCAGGAGAAGATGATCGTCGAGCGTTCAGCTGTTACGGATGGAGCTGTGTGGGTCCGAGGTAGATTGGCTGCGGAGCATGAAAGTACTATTTTTGAGGCCAAATTGAGTCTTGGGGGTTTCGCGACTCCGCCCGTTGAGGAATTAAATGAATTAACTACCTAAATTTAAATTAGGAGAATGCTGAACGACAATTAAATATAACCCCCTAGAATTCATGGGGAATTCATGGGGGTTATTCCATTGCTTTATGCGTTCAGCTCTTGCCTGTCACTGTTGGCTCCCCATACGCCCGAATCTCATTCAACTCCGCGTACCTGCTGCCATTGGTGGCATCAATGCTTACCTTAAGCGCCTGTGCATACACAGGTGTATCTAAGGAATGAATGACTTTTCTTCTGCGGTTTTCCGTTACGTTTATAATCTCGATCCACTCGCCAGACAGAGCGAGTACCTCGACTCGATAATCGCGCACAAGTTCAGGCATGACGCGGAATGTCGTGTGATGGTGGTGCAAATTAACCAGATCCTCGTTCACATCATCATTGAACGTTAAGTGCAGTTCAGCCAAGGTTTGTGACTCTTCCCATGTCAGTTGCACCCATTCCGGCTTGCCAGACTGCATCGGCTGCGACATCCACTGCTGTGGCCCGCCGAAAGGGCGATGGTAACCGTTGATCGTTTGACCCGCCGAGTAAGCATCGCTAATGGAGAGAGTACGACAGCAGAATGGCTGACGCGCCAACCCTTGCATGGACCACAATACGACAGGCTGATCCGTGGCATGATCCTCCAGATTCGTGGACACGTGGTTTTCTTCTGTTCTGAAGAAGATCAGTACCCCGCTGTGTGCTTCCGTGGAATGGTAGAGGGAGATAGTTTCATTCGCCCGGATGATAATAAAAGCATTCTGCGGTTCTTCCGGGTGCCATTCGAGCGGAAGCTCCACCCACTGTGCATTTCCTTTTGTAACGTTAACAGTCGCCGTAACTTGTAACGTATGCGGGACGTAGTTCTCCTTACGCCCCGTATCCCACAGCTCTACCGTCAGCGCGGTATCGCTGGATGCATCCAGCAGCATCTCCAAGCGGCTGAGCATGGGATGCACAGGCAGCAGCAGGGCGGCGTCCGCACCCAGCGGGTACGTTTCGTCAGGCTGCTCAAGAGCGATGCCCGTCAGCGTGCTGGAGGCTGTAGCCTTGGCACGCCGGGCCAGATCAAGCTCATCGCGGCTACGTACCCCGATGATGGAAGCGTCCTGCCGCAGCAAAGTCTGCTGCAACACCGCCATATGCCTCGCGTGCAGCTCGCGCGGCGACACCCCCATGGCCGCGCAGAGCGCCGCGCCCGTACCTGCGGCTTCGCCGATGACCGCGCATGTGGCCATGACGCGGGTCGTGCCGAAGGCGACATGCGATGCGCTGATGTCGCGTCCGGCCATAAGCATATTCCGCACATTCGCGGAATACAGCGAGCGGAACGGCACGTGATATACGCCATCGGCATGCATATGCTTCGAGCCGCTCGCTTCGGCGTACATGCCCTGCGGGGGATGCAGGTCAATGGACCAGCCGCCAAAGGCAACAGCATCCGGGAACTCCCGCTGGCTGATAATATCGTTCTGGGTGAGCACATAGTCACCCGTGAAGCGGCGGTACTCCCTTTTGCCAGGCAGAGAACCGATCCACTCCAGCGTCATATGGTCTGCATCGAACTTGCCGGAGTTCTTGATATAATCCCAGATGCCGTAGATCACGGACCACAGTTCATCACGGATCAGCTCATTGTCATGAACGGTGTCATGTTCACCGCCCCATTCAATCCACCAGTAATGACAACCGGAATCCCCGCTGCGAATGACCCGGCGAATCGGAATACTAGTTTGCGTGATATCCTTGGCAAAAGAAGGCGGGATATAATGGACAGGTGCACCAGTATCCTTGGTATAGAAGAGAAGTGTGCTGCCCAGCGTGATCTGATCGGCCACCTCAGGTGCCCATTCTTCACCATATTCGCTGCGGGCTTCCCGGCCTAGCGCGAACTTGGCTCCAGCTAGGAAGCCCACCAATCCATCCCCCGTACAGTCCAGATAGATATGACTCTCAAATCGGATTTTGCGCTCAGAACCCATCATCCACCCGGTAACAGAGGTGATCATGCGTTCCTCTCCATCTCCTGTGGCTTCTACTTCATGTACATCGGTATTCAGGTACAAACGGATGTTGGATTCTGCTCGAACGGCTTCGAGAATGATTAAGTCCCAGAGATAAGGATTGCCCTCCGGATTACGATACTGATTCTCTACAAACAGTTCTCCCATGATGCCAGTCTCGCGGGCATAGCGGTTAATCCCGTGGGCGGTAGCGCCGCAGACCCACACGCGTACTTCACTGCTGGAATTACCGCCGAGTACAGGACGATTCTGCACCAGCGCGACCTGTTGGCCCAGACGGGCAGCAGATATGGCAGCGCATACGCCAGCAAGCCCGCCCCCGATGACGGTGATATCCGGTTTAACGAGTTCGTGCTTCATACGAACACCTCTCTCATTGAATATGGATGAGCCTAAGCTAAGATTTCATATTTCATATCTATAATTTCATATTAGTTCTATATATTTACTTTTCAAATGCACTATATTATCATCGAGCATATACTTTATTTCACAACAAGGGCAGGTGTATCATGGACCTCCTTAATCACATCTACTGGAAGAAGAAAGCTGAATTTGATCTGACAGAAGATATCTACGATGCTTGGGTGGTCTTTGCCGTTGAAGAGGGCGTATTTCGGTATGATATAGGTGGACAGACAGGAGAGGCGGGTTTTGCTGATCTGGTGTTATGTCCGCCCCGCGTTCCTTTTCGCAGAGAGACGGTAACCCCACTGACGTTTCACTATATGCAGTTCAGTTGTAACGCCGCAGAGGGTGAGTACCTTCTGCCGCCAATCGGAAAATCGCAGATTAATGATACGAAGCGTCTGGCTTCAACATATGCCTATCTGCGTCAGGCGAGCGAGGACAACGATGAGGCTACAACAGGATGGAAGACCCATCTGATGATGGATTTGTGGCGGCTGTATAATTGGGAGCGTAGACAGAGCAGGCTGATGGAACGGAAGTTCACGGAGGATGCTCTCATGGCTGAAGCGGCAGTTTTGTTGGAGGACTGGGCAGGAGAGGCGGTCAGTCTCCGAGCATTGGCCGAACATTTGGCTTTGAGTCCAGTTCAGCTCACCCGAAGGTTCCGGGAGGCCTTTCAAGAAACACCATCCGATTATCTGAAAGCGATCCGTCTCAAAAAAGCAAAAGCCTTGTTGGCAGATAGCCGTCTGACCCTTACGCAGATTGCGGAGAGATGTGGGTATGAGAACGGATTTTATCTGAGCCGCGTATTTTCATCCACGTTGGGGATTAGCCCCTCGGAATACCGGAGACGACATCAAGTATGAGAAAAGGGTTCCATTCATCCAATCATCCATCCATTTCTTACACGAATAGAACATATCTGTGTAGTTCACATGAATGCAGGCAACGAATATCACAAATCCATGCAAATCATTCGACTCCGGCTGTAAATGGCAGGCAGGTGCTATAATGGGGACATTAATTGTAGGGGAGCGAGCACAAAGGAATGAAGAAGCCACATTGGAAGAGTTGGTTGCCACAGCGGCTCAGGTACCGTCTGTTCGGTGCGTTTGTGGTGTTGATTCTCTTGCCGTTCAGTGCATTGAATGTCTACAATTATCAGCAGATTGAATCGCTGGTCGAGCAGAAAATCAGTGAGCAAAGTCATGAGCAGTTGGTACAGATGTACCGCTCTCTGGAGGACCAGATGAGCATTGCCTTCAAGACACTCATTTTTCTGGAACAGGATTCTGCGGTAAGAAGTGTGTTAACCTCCCCGGACAATCGTACGCCGCTTGAGAACAAGTCGTTGGTGGAAGAAAAGTTCAAGATGATCAACAACAGTTTCTTTCTATATAATCCTTCCGTGTATTTTACCTTGCTGGATTTTCGTGATAGCGTTTACACTTCGTATTTGCCCAAAAAAGCACTGGCGTACGGCCCCTATTTGGAACAATTCCGCGAGCGTCTTGGGGAAATAACTATTTCAAAAGGTGGTGCGGATTCACACCCGCTTCAACCGGAAGAACTTTTTTATCGCTGGGATGCCAGAGATACTAACCCTTTGCTCAGGGAGTTATCCTCCAGCCCGTACCTCTTGTCACTGTATGCATACATGAAAGATAGCGGCGGCAAACGGTACGGACTGGCACGAATTAGCATCGATTATTCCTACTGGTTTCAGACCATGCTGAAGGATTCACAGAGTAACCAGGAGTATTATCTTATTACGGGTAGTGGGGAGACTATTGCCCGTTCATCCCAAACTGCTGCCCTCTCCCCGGAGGTTACGCGTGAAATAGCTCTACATCCGGCAGAGGCTTATCTGACCGATCCAGCTTCGGATACGCTGATTAACTACGTATATATCGAATCACTGGACTGGTATATGGTGAATCGGATACCGCTATCGATCCTCTTTACAGAGATATCCGAACTCAAACAGCGTTACTTTCTGACCTTTTTCGGATTCACAGGAGCATTTGTGCTGATGGCTTTTATGATCTCGGCGACGTTCACGCGCCCTTTGTCGCATCTACAGAAACAGATGAAGGAGGTTGTCCGCAAAAACCTCAAGATTCGTATTCCTGAGGGCCACAGCCGTGGCGAAGTGCTGGAACTGACACGTACGTTTAATACGATGCTGGACGATGCCAATCAGATGATTGCCAGACTCAAGACGGAGGAACGCCAGAAGGAAGCGGTACATTTTCATATGCTCCTGGCTCAGATGAATCCTCACTTTCTCCTGAATACATTGAACACAATGAAATGGAGTGCGATCCGCAGCGGGAATGAGGAGATCTCCGAGATGTGTGTTTCTTTGGGCAAATTACTGGAGGTCAGCCTGAATTCACAGGTCGAATTGGTATACCTGAAGGATGAGATCGAGTTGGTTCAAGCCTACCTTCATATCCAGCGGATTCGTTACCGCGATAGTTTTGAAGTGACTTGTGAATTTGACGATAAGCTGGAATATGCGCTGGTGCCTAAGCTGAGCTTGCAGCCACTGGTGGAGAATGCAATTCACCACGGTGTCGGGCCACTGGAGCAGCTTGGGCAGATCCGTATCAGAATTTATAGGCAAGACACAGGAACACTGATGCTGGAGGTGGCAGACAACGGAATCGGCATGGAGGAATCTCGACGTTTGCAGGTAACCCGGACGCGTCCGGGGATCGGCCTGTCCAACCTCAGGGAACGATTGCGTTTATTGTTCAAAGGTCAAAGTAAACTTGAAGTGATCGATACCAAGCCGGGGACATTAGTTAGGTTCAGCATTCCTTTTTTATTGTCGACGCCTTATGTACAGAAGCGGTCTGACTAGACGACTGGAGAGGGGAATCTGGAATGTGGAAAGTATTGCTTGTAGAGGATGAGGTATTCGTACGAGAGTCGGTGCGAGAGATCATTTCCTGGGAAGAGCTGGGCTTCACGGTTATCGGAGAATCCGGTAACGGGACCGAAGCGCTGGCGATGATCATACGGGATACACCGGATCTGGTGCTGACCGATATTGTCATGCCGGGTATGAATGGTCTTGAATTACTCAAACAGACCCGCCAGGCCGGGTTAAAAACCAAGTTTGTCATGCTCACCTGTATGGGGGAGTTCGAATATGTACGTCGTGCGATGGAATACGGGGCTTCGAATTATATTCTGAAGCTGTCCATGAGTGTGAATTCACTGCGGGATACACTACGTAAAATAAGTGCGGAACTGGGAGCTTCGGCTGAAGCCAGGACAGAGACGGATCATCATGAAGTGCCGCCTTCTACACCGATTCTCACATCAACACCTGATTCGCCTACTTCACTGACGGTCTCTTCTGCGCCCCCGTCTGAGACTGATCTTCCGTTCACACCTGTTCGTGAGCTGGTGGTGAAGCATCCGGAGATTAGCAAAATTATCGAGTACATCGGACAGCATTACGACCAGGATATTACCGTCAAATCCATGTCACGATATGTGATGATGGGAGAGAATTATGTTAGTGCTTTGTTCAAAAAGAAAACCGGCTATACCCTGATTCATTACCTACATGGGGTACGGATGGAGAAAGCGGCTGGATACTTGCGTGAAACGGATCTTCCTGTACAGGAGATTGGTTACCGGGTGGGATTCGGAAGCGATAATTATTTCATTAAAATATTCAAGCGTTGGACCGGTTGCACGCCCAGTCAGTATCGCCACCGCTCGTGACTCACAGGATGAATAGAAGGAATATGTGTACCGAGTGCTTAGGCAAGGAAGGGTAAATCCGTATTTTTGTTCAATTCGAATCATGGATATGTACCTTATGAACCCAGGAAGATCCCTGCTACGATGTAACGGAAGGTACATTCACTTCAATTCAGGGAGGTCATGTGACCAGATGAGAATCAAAAGAGGATTAACCGGATTAATCGTGGGTGCGCTGATGCTGGGCTTGCTTGCCGGCTGTGTTGGTAAAAATGAGACGAACGGTGGAGATAACGGAGGTGGAGCGGCTGCGGGAAAAGTGAAGCTCACGATGTGGGGCGCGGTGCCGCCCGAGAATGGTCCGCAGGAAGTGGTGGATACCTGGAATGCGGAGCATCCTGATATTCAGGTGGAGTATGTGCGGTTTGTGAATGATGATGATGGCAACCTGAAGCTGGACACGGCGCTGTCCACCGGGCAAAACGTTGACCTGTATGTCAACTATACCCTCACGAATCTCGATAAACGTATCAAGGGCGGGACAGCACTGGACTTGGGCGAGTTCACCGACTACAACATTGATGAGAAAATGGGAGAAGATGCGGCTTCGTGGAAAGTGGACGGCAAATATTACGGGATGCCGACCAAGAAAAATGCTGCCTTCTTCGCCTTAAATATGAAAGCGCTTGATCAGGCCGGACTGAGCGTACCAACAGCCTGGACTTGGGATGAAGCCCGTGAATATGCGCTCAAACTGAAAACCGCTGGCTTCAAGTACGGATTGGTTCAGCATACCGCTTCCTATGTGGACCCGCTCGATTCCGTTTTGGTGAAGAACGGCTATGTTAAGGCAGACGGTACGTCCAACCTCGATGATCCACTCGTTACCAAATGGCTGGAGACGTTGAACGGAATGATGAAGGAGGATGCAACTACCCCTCCGCTCGGAGAGCAGCTGACTTCCAAAATGCCGGTGGAAAACATGTTCCTTGGCGGTGAGTCTGCCATGATTAATATCGGCGAATGGCTGATCCGCACATCAAACAATATGACCGAGTTCCCGCGGGATTGGAAAATCGCCTTTGCTCCTGTACCGAGACTGGCTGCACAGGAAGCAGATATGGTGAAGAGCGGGGGACTAGGTGACTTTATTGCTATCAATTCCAAGTCGAAAAATAAAGAAGCCGCGTGGGAGTTTCTGAAATGGTACGCCGATGGGGGAATGATGCCGATGGCTGCGGGTGGGCGTCTTCCTTCCTCGAATGCCGTTGATCAGCAGACTGCCATTGATCATCTGCTCGGTGATTATGCCAATTCTTATGACAAAGAGTCACTGGAATTCGTGTTGTACGGTGACGAGACACCTACGTTTGTCCGCAGCATTGCGCAAGAGGTAGTCGATTTGCGTGCACAGGAGTATGAAAAGTTCTTCCTTGGTAACCAGACTGCCGAAGTTACGGTTCAGAACATGGTCAAACGCCATAATGACTGGCTGAAGCAGAATCAATAGAATGTAATGTAAATGCACTGAGACCGAAGGCCGTCCCCATTGGGGCGGCTTTTTCTATATAAGCAATAGAACGATTCCATGTTGTTTTCCTCCCGAAAGGCACTGCTGAAATACATATATCTGTGATACCAGGTACAGGGTTATGTTCCTTAAATGTTAAAGGACATCTTGTTATGCTTAAATCCAGAACAGATGTTAAGGAGTGGGGGAGCATATGCATAAATCCTGGATGAAACGGCAGAGCAGGCTCGGGTATCTGTTTATTGGGCCCAATATGCTTGGCGTGCTGTTGTTTTTTATTATACCGGCTGTCTATTCGTTCTATCTCATGTTCACCGATTACAAGTTCATGAGCCCGGAGACGAATTTCGTCGGGTTGGATAACATTCGCCGAATGATGAATGATGATCTGTTTGGAGTGGCGCTGCGAAATACATTTGTATTTCTGTTAGCGGTTCCGGTATCGATGGGTTTGGCATTTATCGTGGCTGTGGCGCTCAACAAGTCGGTGTACTGGCAAAAAACACTGCGTGCCCTCTATTTCATGCCCTATATCACCAGCGGCGTTGCCATCGCCTTTGTCTGGATGCTGCTGTTCCAGCCAACATCGGGGCCAATTAATGGTTTCTTGCGCGGAATCGGTATTACGAATCCACCAGGCTGGTTATCGACAACTGAATGGTCTATGTATGCGATTGATATCATCTGGATTTGGTTCATGCTGGGTTACAACATGATTATTTATCTGGCCGCTTTGCAGGAAATCCCGGAGGAATTGGTTGAGGCTGCACGGATAGATGGAGCTCGCCCGTGGCAGACGATATGCCAAGTAATCTGGCCACTTGTGAGCCCGACTACCTTTTTGCTGCTGATTACAGGGCTGATTATGACGATCAAAAACTTTGGCATTATTCAAGCGATTACCCAGGGTGGGCCGGGAAACAGTACAACCGTGCTGTCGCTTTTTATCTACCAGAATGCCTTCAGATATTACGAGATGGGCTACGCTGCTGCCATTAGCTGGGCACTCTTTGCCATCATCATGATCTTCACTGTATTGCAGTGGCTCGGTCAGAAACGCTGGGTTCACTATTAAGGAGGGGAGGGATCGTTATGGAGAAACGAAATGTCGCGAACGCGAAGCCCGCAGTTCCGCATTCACCTAAAGTTAAAGTCCGCATGGAGTCCTTGACCCAGATTCGAAGAATTATATTGACACTTCTGATGTCCGGTTTTGCCCTGCTGATGATTATGCCGTTCATCTGGATGATCAGCACGTCGTTCAAATCTCCTGCGGACGTATTCACCTATCCCATCCAGTGGATACCCTCCAGCCTGAACTGGGAGCATCATATCAAGGTCTGGAGCGGGGCGGACACCTTTGCCACGTATTATCTGAACTCGTTGAAAATATCGCTAATTAGCACGATCGGAGCTGTATTTCTCTCGGCTTTTGCAGCCTATGGCTTCGCACGGATTCAATTCAAAGGTCGGGAGACACTATTCCTGATCTATCTCTCGATGATGATGGTGCCGCCGCAGGTGCTCTTTGTACCGAAGTTTCTGATGTTTGAATGGGTCGGCATATATAATACGCATTGGGCCTTGATCCTGCCTGGAATGTTCACGATCTTTGGCGTGTTTATGCTGCGGCAATTCTTTCTGTCGGTGCCTTCAGAGATCTCGGAAGCGGCGTTCATCGACGGTGCCGGTCACCTGCGCATATTCTTCAGGTTGATTCTGCCCTTGGCAAAGCCTGCACTGGCTACACTGGCGATTATCGATTTCTCCTGGCACTGGAATGACTATGAGAATGCGCTTGTGTTCCTGATCGACAAAGACCTGTACACCGTGCCGCTCGGGCTGCAGAACTTTATTCTGGAGAACAATGTGGACTACAACGGCATGATGGCCGCTGCCACGGCAGGTATTATTCCGATGATTATCGTTTTCCTGGTGGGACAACATTATATCATCCAGGGCGTGGCTGGAAGTGCTGTGAAGGGTTAAAGCTGCGATCCCAGCGATCCCATAATATAACCCTTTTGCTGAAGGATGAGATTTCGCAGCAGAAGGGTTTTCTGTTGAAAAGGAGAATAAATCCATGATCTGAGCTTATCAAATGGATGCCATTCTCATACAAATGAAAGTTATCACATTGCCCGCTTTTCACGTTGTAGGTTCGAGCCGACCAGCTTGTCTGGTTGTTTTTTTTGTTCTTTTTCGTTCAGTTAATCGACATTACTGTGTTTAGAAGATATGCAGAACAGGTAAAGAAAGGGTAATGAAATCAGAGGGAGGCGATCATGAATGAAAGAGCGCACACCGGATCAAAATAACAACGATACCCATCCGAAACGTTTCCATGACAATCCAGAGCAGTATCAAACGGAGAAGGAAAGTTTGCTTGACCTTCATGAAGAAGAACAAACCGTAGACCCGATTCCAATGGAAGATCTGAATATGGAAGCACAGGAAGAGAAGAATAAAGATCAGACCAAAAGTAACTCGTCTACGGAAGAGAAATACCGCGCTGATTATCGCAAAAAGACGAATGAAGGATAAAACCAAGTGGAGTTATGAACAAACTTGTTAACGTGTTTTCATGAATTTATGTCATGAATGTACATTTAGTGAAAATAAAATAGTTTGTTGACTAATGTATGTTACTATATTATAGTTACTATGTTGGCAATGAGGAAAATTACCATTTTGGGAGGCGAATATTAATGTCTACATCTTTTTTTGAAGCGTTGAAAAACAGAAGATCTTATTATGGAATCAGTAAAGAATCCACCATCTCGGATGCTAAAATCCAGGAAATCGTGGAAGAAGCGGTGAAATACACCCCGACTTCATTCAATTCACAAACATCTCGTGCCGTAGTATTGCTCGGTGAACAACATGACAAACTATGGAATCACACGGAAGAAATCTTGCGTGAAGTGGTTGGTAATGCAGAAGCATTCCAATCAACAGCTGAGAAAATGGCCGGATTCCGCAGCGGATACGGTACAGTGCTTTTCTTCGAAGACAACAATGTGATCGCACAGCTTCAACAAAACTTTGCATCGTATGCGGATAACTTCCCGATCTGGGCGAACCAATCCAATGGTATGTTGCAACTGGTCATCTGGACTGCACTGGAGCAAGAAGGTCTGGGTGCTTCCCTGCAGCACTATAACCCGCTGATTGATGAGAAGGTCAAACAGGAATGGAATATTCCGGAGAACTGGAGACTGATCGCTCAAATGCCATTCGGCAAACCAACAGCAACACCAGGCGAGAAAGAATTCCAACCGATTGAACAACGTGTAAAAGTACACAAGTAAGACCATCGCCAGAACCTGAATGTGGCCTCGATTCATAAAAAATTTGAGGTGCAGCGCTTCAGCGGATTTCCCAATATTTAACCACATACGGCCTTGCTTCAATTTGATACGATGATGTAGATCGTACTCCATTGAAGTGAGGCTTTTTGATGTGAATAATAGAATAACGAAACGTACCCGTCGCAAGCTATGGAATGCTGTTTTGTGCGGTGTACTGGCAATAGGATCAATCTCGATCGGTCAATCCACTGCTCAAGCAGCATCGACTCAGCAGGTGTTCCAGGATACAACCACCAGTTATGCCAAGGATGCCATTGCACATCTGGTTAAGGCGGGAATTGCTGCCGGCACCTCCGAGAATAGGTTTGAACCCAAAAAGGCGGTCACTCGTGCTCAATTTGCAACATTTGCCGTGAGATTGCTGGGGTTGAAGCCTGTTAAAAACAACATTAACCCCTATAACGATGTCAGCATGAGCGCATGGTATTACGGCAACGTTGCAGCCATGACCAATCTTTCCATTCTGGAAGGGAAGAGTCAGGGCGTTTTCCAGCCGAATGCCTCCATCACTCGGGAAGAAGTGGCAGCACTGTTGGTGAGAATGTTGAAGCAATCCTCCAAATCAACGAATCTCCTGTCATCCACGTATGGCGATGCAGCTCAGATATCGGACTGGGCGCGTCCTTATGTGCAGACTGTATATCAACTTGGTCTGATGCGCGGCAGTAACGGCAAGTTTCGTCCACATGACCAGGTGACCAGAGAAGAGGCAGCAGTGATGCTGGATGCCATATTACAAAAGAAAACCTGGTCAGGTCAGCTGAAAAGCGAGGATCAGCTCGGTATTCAGCTTGGATGGCAATATAACGCCTCCACTGCTGAGTTCAAGAAACAGATCGAACAGTCCGAAGCAAACACACTGGTTCCCCGCTGGTTTTTCCTGAACAGCAGTATGAAAGTCACGGATCTCACGGACACGTCCCTGTTATCCTGGGCAGCTGCTACAGACAGACAGGTATGGCCGCTGCTTGGCAATCGTTCAAACCCGGATCTTACTCACCAGATGTTAGCCAGTTCAGCTAACCGGGCAGCCGTGATCTCGCAGGTCACATCTTTTGTGAAAACATATAAACTGGGTGGTATTAACGTGGATTTCGAGAACGTACTGCCTGTGGATCGTGAAGGAATGACCGCATTTATCACCTCACTGACAACGTCTCTGCATGCCCTGGGGGCCGTTGTATCTGTGGATGTATCACCCGATCTGGGGACAGACTGGACCGATGCATTTGATTATGCCCAATTGGGTGCCATATCGGATTACATGGTACTGATGGGGTATGAGGAACATTGGAACGGAGATCCGCAAGCGGGGTCTGTGGCCTCTCTTCCCTGGGTTGAAAAGGCTCTGGATACGATGCTCTCTGAGGTGGTTCGTGCCAAAACGATTTTGGCACTGCCTTTGTATACACGTGATTGGTCATCTGTGAATCCGGCAGCCAGTTCATGGGACATTACCCTGGCAGAACAGGGAACACGTGCACGAGCTTCGGGTTCCGTGAGACGGTGGGATACATCTCTGGTCCAATATGTCATTGGATACAACAGTAAAGGTACGCCAAGATATATATGGGCAGAGGACAGTCGTTCCTTATCCGCAAAAGTAATGATGAGCGGAGAGCGTAACATTGCTGGGTTGGCCTACTGGTATATGGGCGGCGAGACGGCAGATGTATGGAATGCCATTTCGAACGCATCACGATTTGAATCATACATTTTCTGAATCCGGAATAATACCTTTTCTTCAACCGACCCAAACGAACCGTTATTTAGACGGATGGTTTGGGTTATTTTATTTTGGTAAAAGCTAAGTGTAACGGATAACGTTTGATTTTGGTTGAACGGTGTAAATGGATAGAAGGAATAGAGGATGGTTAACTGTCCAATAACCTATAAGAGATGGAAGCATAGGAGGGAGATGGAGCATGCGAGAGTATGATTGCATTATCGTAGGAGGAGGACTCGCAGGACTACAGGCAGCCATTCAGATGGGGCGTTACACGGTCCATCGGGTGCTGGTAGTGGATGCAGGGGAAGGCAGATCAACACTGTGCCGAACCTATCATAATATTCTTGGCTTTCCCGACGGTGTATCCGGTGAAGAGCTGCGCTCCAAAGGCAGAATGCAGGCAGAGCGGACCGGCGTGTCATTTGAGAAAGACTATATCATTAAAGCTGGACGCCGGGGCGATCAGATACAACTGTTCGGCTCTTCCGGCTCTGAATATATGGCCAAAACAGTCTTACTGGCAACTGGACTAACGGACAGGATGCCGGCCATTCCGGGATTGAGGCCTACGTTGGGACGAACGGTATATGTGTGCCCGGATTGTGATGGATATGAAATTCAGAATCAGCGAACGATATTGCTGGGTGCAGGCGAAGCGGGTGCAAACATGGCTATGGTTTTGATTCAACGTACCAATGAGTTGTTGTACATTAACCATGAGCAGTCGCCAATCTCCGCTGAGCTTCATCGAAGCATGAAAGAGGCAGGAGTTCGTTACCTTGAGGCGGCCGTCCAAGAAGTGCAACAGATGGAGGATGGCCATATTACGGGTGTACTGACGGAAGATGGACAGATTTATGAGTCGGAACGGGGTTTTATCGCTTTTGGAGGCAATCGTGTGCACTATGAACTGGCAGAGCAGCTTGGAGCGGTCATCGCGGATAATAACCATGTGAAAGCCGATCCGCGCAGCATGCAAGCAGCGCCGAATGTTTGGATTGCAGGGGATTTGGGCCTGCACGCGGAACAAGCTACGGTTGCCATGGGCGAAGGTTCGATTGCCGCGATCTGGATTCACAAGGCATTGCAACAGATGAAAACGGAATACCAAAGTGAAAAAACAAATATAAATGCCCATGGTGAACAGACCCGTTTATCGCTATAAAAATGAAACATATCAAAAGTCCCCCGACCATTGTTACTGGTTGGAGGACTTTTTGCGTTGTATGCAAACACTGCTATCAGACGAATGTTAAAGATTAATTTTTGGTTTTGTCGGGGTCATCGGTCTTCTTTTTGCCTTTGATGGGGTGGGTAATGTTGTCTACGATTTCTCCTACGGCTTCTTCAATCATGTCGGTTGGGCCGGGATTGTCCGGATCCGGGTGCAGAATTGTATTGACACCAGGCTCAAGATCCTTGTTTTTTCGCTCTTTTTTATGTTCATTCATGGAAAATCCCTCCTTATTCAGGTATGTTTAAGGTGTTCCTTAACATATCCAATCTCTTTAATGTGTATGTAAACGATTAACCAATGGGATTAAATTGAAACGTTGAATGTAAGGGAGGAGGAGTTCATCTGTTCAAAAAAACGAGCATGCTCCTGTTACTTTTTGTTTTATGTGTGTGGACATATTGGAGAACGGATAGCGATGATCAGAATCCGTATCTGATTACCGATTATAGCCGCCTTCACCCGGTTAAGGTTGAACGTGTGGTGCAAGGTCATGAAGAGCAGCAGCTCGTTGAACTGCTTCAGGATGCCCGAAAGCGTAATATGACGGTATCCATTGCCGGACAACGTCATAGTCAGGGAGGCCATACCTACTATAAGGATGGCATAGTTATTGATATGACCTCCTATAACAAAGTGTTGGAAGTCAATACCGCTGACAAAAAGGTGCGTGTGCAGGCTGGTGCGACCTGGGCTGACGTACAGCGAGCCATTAATCCATATGGATTGTCCATCAAAAATATGCAGTCCCAGAATATTTTTACGGTAGGCGGGTCCATCAGTGTAAATGCCCATGGTCGGGAGCTTCATCAGGGTTCCTTGATTCAAAGTGTGGATTCTT
The DNA here is from genome assembly GCF_042674385.1 of Paenibacillus sp. NPDC056933. Classification (NCBI taxonomy): domain Bacteria; kingdom Bacillati; phylum Bacillota; class Bacilli; order Caryophanales; family Paenibacillaceae; genus Paenibacillus; species Paenibacillus sp. NPDC056933. Next base: position 1,856,447 of record NZ_JBHUQN010000001.1, read on the forward strand.
TTCGTCTCTTGACAGCAGATGGTCAGGTTCGGCACGTGAGCCGCACCGAGAATGCCGAACTTTTCCCGCTTGTGCTTGGAGGTTATGGACTTTTTGGCCTGATTCTGGACGTTACCCTGACATTAACGGATGATGAAGTCTACCGTCTTACGACGGAGCAGGTGCAAGCTAGGGACTACCCATCTTATTTTCAAAAGAATGTCCTTGGAGACCCGATGAAACGAATGCATCTGGCCCGAATTTCAGTTCAGCCCGGTGAAGGCTACTTTCGTGAGATGTACGCACTGAATTATGCGCTTGATCGGGCGGCTTCACTAGAGGATTATAATCATCTGGATGAACGCGAAAGGGGCGTGCTTCCCAGTAAACTCTTGTTCAACCTGAACCGTGAATTCGAGTGGGGCCGGGCGTGGTTTTGGCCTCTGCAACAGCGGTACTTCGAGTCGCAGGATGGCAAGAGGCTTAGCCGAAACAATGCCATGGCTTCAGCGTCGGCTTTCATGGAGTATCATCAGCCGGGCGAAAATGATCTGTTGCAGGAATATTTTATTCCGGTGAATGCCTTCCCGGCATTTGTTCAGGAGATGGGAGAGATTGTTTCCCAGGAGCAATTGGATCTGCTTAACATTACAGTCAGGTATGTGAAACATGATGAAGAGGCTGTGCTTTCATATGCCACGCAAGATATGTTCGGTCTTGTCTGTTTATTTCACGCTTCATTGTCCGAGACAGAACAAGGAAAGTTCAAGAACAGCATGCAGCAATTAATGGATGCCGTCCTTCGATATAACGGAACATATTACCTGCCCTATGCAGGTTATGCGACTTCAGAGCAATTCGAACAGGCCTATCCGCGAATGAATGAGTTTTTTGCAGCTAAAGAAAAATTTGACCCCAATCATCTCTTTATGAACTATTTTATGGAGGAATATGGAGGAAATCATCCATGAATATCAAGTGGCTTGTTCGATCTCAAAGTATCGTTACCCTCGCTTCGGGTATGATTTATCCCTATTATCTGTTGTTTCTCAAAAATCTGGGCAACAGCTTCTCCAAATACGGGCTTGCCTTTGCCGTGTTTACGATTAGCTCGGCAGCTGCTTCGCAATGGCTCGCTTCCCGGATGGATCAACAAGCCAAACAGTGGCTCATCGTAAGTGCAGTGGGGATGGCTGCGGCCATGATTTCATTTCCATGGGTCATATCCTACATTTGGGTCCTTCTGCTGCAAATCATTATGGGGATATGTAATGCGATGCAACGGATGAGTGAACGGGTGCTGCTCGCCGATTATACGGTAGCCGGACAACGGGGCCCAGCTGTCGGCAATTATCATTTTTGGACAGCTGCCGCTTCCGGATTTGCGGTCATTGTAGGCGGTGTGTTGATCGATTGGCTGACGATTGATGTTTTATTCTATCTGAGTGCCATACTGTACATGTGGGGAGCTCTGGCTGTGTGGCGATTACGAAGCAAGCCTGAGGAGCAATCCATGGCTAAAGGATAGAAATGTCTGATTAATCTCCAGCGAGAGGTTTATATTATAAATAACCTGGTATGTTTAAGCATTTTGCTTGAACTCCACAAAGCCCATATCTCAAGGAGGTCTTTCAGATGAATGAACAAAATCATGTCATCCATAAAGATGGCCAAGTTGCAACCGACAAGGTAGATAATGCGATCGAAAAGATTGCACCGGAGGAAAGAGACCATATTTTACAGAACTTTGATGCATTTAAAGGATACCTGGGCAAACGAATTGCAATGGGTGAATCCATTGGACTGGGCGAGGAACAAATGGCCAAAATTGCCGAGAAGGTAGCCGATTATTTGGCAGCCCGGGAAGAGCCGCGTAACCGTGAAGAGAAGTTGCTGCAGGAATTGTGGAATGTTGGTAAAGAGGAAGAACGTCATATGCTGGCTCATATGCTTGTGCGTCTGGCACAAGGTTCATCCCCGAATCACTGAGATTGAGCTAAAGCTAAAAGGTAAGTGAAAAGAGACCCTGGATGCCATGGCATCCAGGGTTTCTTCTTTTTTATATTGCTTTGCTTTTGTTATGATGGTCTGTTTTTGATACGATGCTTCGCACAAGGACTGATGACACCTATTGTAACTATTTTTCATCTGGCTGATACTTTTGCATCGTACACAACCAGTATGATAAGGAGAGTAGAAAACAGGATTAAAATATTTTGGATGAGCGTTTGAAGGGGAAGCCTTCCGGTTAAGGAATACTAACGTTCATAATAAGGAGAGATGCTGCCTATGAAGAACGCGGCGAAACAATGGAAATTACGATTGCTGGGTGCGGCTGTTGCATTGCTTGGCATGATTGTGCTTGCTACATATTTGCTTACACCAGCGAACGCTGAGGAGAGTACGGATTCTGTACAGGTTTCTGCCAAAGGTTCACAGGCTGCCAACTCCGAGATGTTTACAGCTTATGTGGATGACTTACAGCAAGAGAATGGGAAACTGTACCTGGTTGTAGACAAGATTGGCTGGTACCAGGGGACAGAAGCAGACCAAATTTTTGAACAACGCAACCCGAACTCCGGTATAGATGGTGCCCCTGATGGATATTATATTGTTAATGACAGCAAAGAGCAGGAAAAGGTTGAAGTAAGTCCGAATGCTGAAGTACTGATGCAATTGTACGATCATGATGGTACAGTCGAAGGAACTAACATTCAATGGAATGAGCCGGTGACGCTCAGCAAGTTCGAATCATTGTATGATAATACCCATATTCTTGATCTGTCGGTATTCCCGTATCACCTGACTGTGCAGGATGGCAAAGTGATCAAAATAGTGCAGCAGTACATTCCATAAAACGACATTAAATGCAACGTTTAAGCATTCCTCCGGGTCCATTTAACCGTGAGGGATGCTTTTTGTTATGACAAATCCATGAAGAAGATTGTAATTGATGGAAGCTACATGTATCATTATAGGAATGGTGTTTTTACATAGTTCAGGAGGCTTCCCATGCTTAAAGACATGATTGCATTAACGAAACCAGGACTTTTGCGGCTAAATGTTTTTGCGGTGGCGGTAGGGTTCTGGGTCGCTTCAAAATGGGATATCTCATGGATATCCCTCCTCATGGTGTTAATTGGATCAACTCTGGTCATCGCATCAGCTTGTGTGATTAACAACTACTGGGATCGTGAATTGGACCAGAAGATGGAGCGTACCAAAAAACGGATTGATTACATCAACCATCTCAAGCCCAAGTTTGTACTCGGATATGGCCTTGGTCTTGGTGTAGCCGGGGTGGCGATGCTGTACTTCCTGGTTAATCCACTGTCCGCATGGATGGCATTGCTCGGGTGGTTCGCTTATATCGTGATTTACACGATGTGGCTCAAACGCAGTTCGACCTGGAGCACTTCACTTGGCGGAATTGCTGGTGCAATGCCACCTGTAATCGGTTATTGCGCAGTTACTAATCAGATTGACGTGGGTGCCTGGTTGCTCTTTGCGCTGTTATTTCTATGGCAGCCGCCTCACTTCTGGTCTCTCGGGATTCGTAAAGTGGAGGAATATCGTGCAGCAGGTTTCCCCCTTTTACCCGTAGTCAAGGGCGTCAAACGTACCAAGTTTCAGATGATTCCTTACGTTTTTCTGTTGCTTCCTGCTGTATTTCTACTGTATTACTATAACTACGTTGGGCTTGTATTCCTGCTTGTTTCCGGTATTGGAAGCCTCATCTGGTTTGTACACACCCTAAGCGGACTCAAAACACAGGATGACGAAAAATGGGCAAAGGTTAACTTTTTGATCTCTGTCAATTATCTGATGGTTGTATTTATAGTGATGGTAGCGAATACGACCTGGTCATGATCGAATCATTCATTTTGTAATTACTGAAATGGATGATGTCACGGTGGTTGGCTTTCTTACGCAAATTACGAAATGAAAAAGCACGCTGTGGAATACGCTTGGACAACCTCTGGTTATTCCTGCATATTTCCCGGGGTGTTTTTTTTGTTATAATGAATGAACGATTTCTACAAATGGAACAAATGATGAATGAACGGGAAGTGGGAGTATGGGTGATTTGAAGCAGGCTATTCTCTGGCGACAAGAGGGGAAGGTGCAGGAGGCGATCGAGCTGTTGCAGAAACTGGCCTTGCAAGAACCGGAGAATGCACAGGTATGGTATCAGCTGGCTTGGGCGCATGATTCACTTGGATTGGAGCGGGAAGCAGTACCGCATTATGAGAAGGCCTTAAGTCTAGCGCTATCCGGTGAGGACAGGGCGGGTGCCATCCTTGGACTAGGCAGCACGTATCGGACTTTGGGACAATACGAGCAGGCGAAGTCCTGGTTTGAAAAGGGGTTAAGTGAATTCCCGGAGAACCGGGAATTTGAAGTTTTTCTAGCCATGGTGCTCTACAATCTGGGCGAGCACGAGGAGGCAATGAAACGGCTGCTGCTGCAATTGGCAGATACATCAAATGATAAGGGAATAACCGATTACAGCAGAGCCATCCGATTCTACGCAGATCAGCTGGACCGGATATGGGAGTAAACATTGGCATTATACAATTTGTAAGTAACGTCGACTAGAGCGAGAGAAGCAGCCATTCCTGTACCGCTTCAATGAAACGACGCGAAGCAGGGGACAGATTGGTGAGAGACGGGCAGGCAATGCCAATGGTACGATAAGGATCTCCAGTGAGGGGAACGAGAGCGAGATTGTTTATATGGTTTTGCAGAACCATCTCAGGTAAAAGGCTAATACCAAGACCGTTTCGAACCATCGCCATAATGGCTTGGTCCTCTGCAACTTCATAGACCACATTCAGCTTGGCTGCATGCTGCCGAATCAATCGTTCAATTTCGTTGTCACCGCCCCATTTGGGCAGAATAAAGGGCTGTTCCAGCAATACATCAAATGAGACAGAATTCTCCGTAGCAAGTGGATGTTCCAAAGGCAGGATGCACATCATCCTGTCTTTTTGCAATGGAATCGTCTCAAAAGGCGAAGCATCCCCCAGGGACAGAAAGCCGAGATCGATGGCGCCTCCGGCCAGCCAGCCTTCAATTTCGGCATAGTCCCCCTCCCAAAGCTTAATTTCGATTCCGGGATGATGCAGGCGAAATTGCTTCAGGATGCCAGGCAGCCATTGTGTGGATACACTGGCAAATGTGCCGATACGCACGGTTCCAATCTCGGCGCCGCGAATCAACGAAATCTCCTGGTTCATCCGTTCCGTCCAGCGCAGAATTTCACGAGTGAAGCCCAGAATGCGTTCCCCTTCGGCAGTAAGTCGTACACCGGAGCGACCGCGATTCAGCAGCGAAAAACCGCACTCGGTCTCCAGACTGGCGATTGCATGACTGACCGCGGATTGGGTAATATTCAGTGCTTCCGCTGCTTTCGTAAGGCTGCCGTATTCCACTACGGCATTCAAAATTTCGTATTTGACCAATGACATGAAAGATTCCGTTCCTCTCTTCTTTTCATACATGAGTTAATTTCATATTAACTATTATAATTATTCATTTTTATAATGCAAAGAGATCGTTTATACTTGCCAAGGCGAGTTAGTTCGACAGAGCCTCGGATAGATATAATACATAGAATGAAGGTAGAAGCAAGATGAACGGAGTACGTGCACCACAAGGTCAGGCATCAAGAAGAGCGGATTTGCAAATGCTGCTCGCAACGGTAATATGGGGATCATCCTATCTGTTTATGAAATCCGGACTGGAGTCCATGCAGGAACTGAATTTGGTCGCTTTCCGGTTTGGAATTGCCTTTATCGCAGCGGCTGTCCTTTTCCATCAGCGATTGTTCAGAATGGATCGTAGTACGCTTGTCGCAGGGGCAATCATGGGAACAGCGTTATTCGCGGCCTTTGTATTGATCACTTATGGAGTACAGCGCACGACGGCTTCCCAGGCGGGATTCCTAATCAGTTTGGCAGTGATCTTTGTGCCCATTCTGACGACAATTCTGCATCGGCGAATGCCAGACTTGCGGTTAACCCTAAGTATTCTCGTGGCGGTAACCGGGCTTGCATTGCTGACACTTCAACATGAGCTCAGTCTGCATATGGGGGATATCCTTTGCATTCTCGCAGCTTTAATGTACGCGATCTACATTATGATTGCTGGCAAGTATACGCCGAAGCATGATCCGCTAACCCTGGGAACGGTTCAACTGGGCGTTGCAGCCCTGTGGGGGTTGGCTGCTACTTTTATGTTGGAGACACCGCGTCTGCCTGACACACCTCAATCTTGGGCAGCCATTCTGGGTCTTGGTGTACTGTGCAGCGGCATGGGGTACATTTTGCAGACTCTTGCCCAGCGGCATGCTTCACCAACAAGAACGAGTCTGATCTTTTCACTCGAACCGTTGTTTGCCGCAGCATTTGCGTTTACCTTTCAAGGGGAGTCTCTTACACTGCAAGGGTATGCGGGTGCAGCGCTGATGCTTTTTGGTGTTCTAATTACAGAGATCAGAGTTCCTTATCCATGGCTTTCGCGCAGAAAGGGAGCGGCATTACAGACCGAACTGGGAGATCATGGAGCATCGGGCATATAATTTAGAACTAAAGGAAGGGTTCTTCCATCATCTTCATCGTGAAGGTGGTGGATGAACCTTTTTTGTTATGTTATCCAGATGATGTGTTGAATGACGTGGATACTAACCTAACAAAACGGATTTTTTCATAACATGTTTGGTGGGAACTCTTTTTTTATGCTACACTAAATGAAAAATAAAGGAAAAACGGGTGAGAAGGATGGGCAAAAGAGTAACCATGCAGCAAATTGCCGATGCTGCGGGGGTATCCAAATTCGCAGTCTCTCGTGCGTTGACAGGGAAACCCGGTGTCAGTGAACATACCCGGGAGATGATTGTGAGGACGGCAGGACAGCTCGGATATTTCAAAGCTGAACCGAAGCGTTATCTCGTGGAAACTCTTGCAGAACAGGAGTTGAAGCCAGAGCGACAGGGGACGATTTTGATTTTGTTTCCCAATATCCGTTCACAGAATCGCTCCTCTCTATACTGGGGCCCCATATTTGACGGAATATCTGCACGTCTGAATGAGAAGGGCATGGATATCTTAACCTTAACAGAGCCTTCTTCGGATCGCATGTTTTCAGTTCTTAATCCTGAAGCCATCAGCGGGATTATTACCGTTGGCTCCATCTCCACATCCGTATTGCTTGAAATTTATCGACTGCACATACCGCTAGTGATGGTGGATCATGAAGACCCGGCAATTCATGGAGATACGGTGTTTACAGACAACATGAAATGCATGAAGGAACTGGTGATGATGCTTGTTGGAAAGGGCTACAGGCGGTTACAGTTTGCCGGAGAAATTCCTGATGCAGCCAGTTTCAGAGAGCGATGGCTCAGCTATCGTTCGGTACTGGAAGAGATGCAGCTGCAGTCCTCGCAGCAAGCAGATTTGTTGGGACCCGATCTGAACCACATTCGGGAATCTATTATCGCCATGAAGATGGAAGACATCCCCGAAGTGATGGTATGTGCCAATGATCACATGGCTGTCGTTGCGATTGGTGCACTTCAAAGCAGAGGCATTGCAGTCCCGGAACGATGTGCAGTAACCGGGTTCGATAATACGCGTTCAGAAGAACCTATTCTCGCTACAGTTCATATTAACAAGGAGAATCTGGGGATACGGGCAGTGGACCAGTTACTGTGGCGCATGGAACATCCGGACGGACCTTTTGAAAGAAAGCTGATCTATTCGGAATTAATCATCCGTGATGAGTACAATGCTATCTTGCAATGAAGTGAACGAACGTTAATCCGAAATTTCGAGAAGGAAACAGCCGAGTCATATCAAAAGATGTGGTGAAAAGACATGGGGAGATCGGGCTTCATGTCTTTTTTTGTTTAGTGAAAAAGGACTTTAAGAAATAAATTACAAAACAGATTGACTGAATTGTACTTATCATGTTAATTTTGTTTTGTAAGTTATTTATTTTTATCATAACAAAACCTAACAAATTGTTTTTAAACTACTTTAACGATAACGGAGGCTGTCATGAGCAAAGTACAATCGCAGATTTTTCAGAATTGGACGTTCAAGGCTTGTGAGGATCAAGAATGGATGCCGGCTCACGTACCCGGCTGTGTGCATACAGATTTGCTGAAACTGGGTAAAATACCTGACCCTTTCTATGGGACTAACGAAAAGGACATTCAATGGATCGATAAGATAGACTGGGAGTATCGCACTGAATTTGAAATTAATGAAGCACTGCTGTCGCAGGAACATCTGGAGCTGGTCTTTGATGGTCTGGATACGTATGCAGATGTGTACGTGAATGAACAACATGTGTTGTCCGCAGACAATATGTTCCGGGTGTGGAGAGCTAATGTGAAATCGGTTGTAAAGGTAAGTGGCAACGTTCTCCGAATACGTTTTCGGTCTCCGATACAGGAAGATCTGCCGAAGCTGGAGAAGCTCGGATATGCGCTTCCTGCATCGAACGATCAATCTGATGTGGGCGGACTAGGCGACAAAAGAGTAAGTATTTTTGCACGGAAAGCCCCGTATCATTATGGTTGGGACTGGGGTCCGCGTTTTGTGACCAGCGGAATCTGGCGTGAAGCACGTCTGGAAGGCTGGACAGATGTACGAATTAATGATGTGTATATACAGCAAAATGAAGTAACCGCTGCTTCCGCCTCCCTGACTGCGGTCGTGGAAGTAGAGTCTGCGCAACCAATAGAAACGGTTATTCGGGTAGGAACAGATGGACAGAGCTGGGAGCAGGCTGTAACCCTGAAACCGGGCGTCCAGACTGTAGAGGTTCCAATCTCGATTGATGAGCCAAAGCTGTGGTGGAGTCGCGGACTGGGTGACCCGCATATGTATTCTTTCGTTACAGAAGTGATACAGGGTGAGCAGGTTGTGGCTGAGTCCACGGTCAAAACGGGTATACGTTCTATTCGTCTGGTTCGTGATCAAGATGAAGTGGGAGCATCCTTTTATTTTGAACTGAACGGAGTTGCCGTTTTTGCCAAAGGTGCGAACCACATTCCCAATGACAGCTTCATAACCGAAGTGACACGTGAGCGTTATCTGCATGAAATAGTGTCTGCTGCCGAGTCCAACATGAATATGCTTCGTGTATGGGGTGGTGGCTTCTATGAAGAAGACGTGTTTTACGAGTTGTGTGACGAATACGGTTTGCTCGTATGGCAGGACTTTATGTTTGCTTGCAGCATGTATCCTGGAGACGAGGCTTTCCTGAACAGTGTGAAGCATGAGGCAATTGATAATGTAAAACGTCTGCGTAATCATCCAAGCATCGTGCTGTGGTGCGGCAATAACGAGATTGATTCGGCATGGGCACAATACATTGAGGATGGTGGCTGGGGCTGGAAAAAAGATTACAACGCAGAGCAAAGAGAGCGCATTTGGGCGGATTACGAAGCCATTTTCCATGATCTTTTGCCGGAAGTGGTCGCAGCGTATGCCCCAGGTGTAGATTACTGGCCTTCTTCGCCACTCGTATCCCTGTCGGGAGACGAGAAGCAGCATGCTCACCCATCTACGTCAGAGGGGGATATTCACTATTGGGGTGTGTGGCACAATGTGGAGCCATTTGAGAATTACAATGTTCATGTTGGCCGCTTCATGAGTGAGTATGGCTTTCAGTCCTTCCCAGAATATGATTCAGTTCGCAAATATGCGGAGGAAGAGGATTTGGCACTGGAGTCTGAAGTGATGCTGGCGCATCAAAAGAACGGTGCCGGCAATCGTCTGATCAAGCAATATATGGATATGTACATGCATGAACCGAAGGATTTTCCATCCTTCCTCTATATGAGCCAGGTGCTTCAGGCTGAAGCCATGAAAACAGCCATTGAGGCTCACCGTCGCCGCAAACCGTTCTGTATGGGAACGCTCTACTGGCAGATGAACGATTGCTGGCCTGTGGCTTCCTGGGCGGGGATGGATTACTTTGGCCGCTGGAAAGCCTTGCAATATTACGCCAAACGCAGCTTCAGCGATGTCTTGGTATCGGTAGATGGCACGAAGGAAGATGTGATGGATATTTATCTAATCTCGGATCAGCTTGAACCTGTAGAAGGCAAACTCCAATTGCGTCTGATTGGCTTTGATGGCACGGTATACCGTGAAGAAGAACATGAAGTAGCTCTGGCATCCAACTCCGGTCAACAGGTGCTGTCATTGAGCCAGGCCGAATGGCTGGAAGGTCGTGATGCGGCAACAACATTGCTGCGCATTGATCTGAAGCAGGATGGGGCATCCGACATTGTACAAGAGCATTATTTTGCACCATCCAAGGACATTTCACTGCAACCAGCGCAAATTAAGGTAACCGAAGTTACCGAGAACGATGGCGTACATCTGGTGCTGGAAAGTAATGTGCTTGCAAAACAAGTGTGGATTTCTACTGAGGCAGAAGGGGTATTCTCGGACAATTTCTTCGACCTCATTCCTGGCATTCCGGTCAAGGTCAAGTTTACGTCCAGAGCTGGATTACAGGATGCTGATGCCGTATCCAAAGCGGGAGACGTTCAGGTTCGTTCCATGGCTGACTTTATTAAATTGTAATCAAGAAGGACCGGTTTAAATAATGTCATTGGTTTAAGGCCCGGATGCACTTGATGTGCATACCCGGGCCTATTCATTTTTCTTTTTGTTTTAAGGTGAATAGATGTTACTTATTATTGGATCTCCAAGATCTCGATATCATAAGGCCCTAGTTCCAATCGAGGTCCTTTCATAGTTCCATCCAATGCACTGGTGTATGAAGTTTGCAACGGAATGGAGACAGGTTCAGGACTTAAATTCAGGATAAAACGAAACGTTCCATTCGGTCCTGAACGGGTTGTCACCTGGACACCGTCTGGCAAGGATTGAATCTCGGACAGGCCGCTATGTTCAGCGATGGTTTGCAATAACTGGCTAAGATAAGCTTCTTCCGGCTGGGTCGCCACATAATAGACTGCACCTTTACCCCAGGTGTTTTGGGTGACAGCTGCACTTTCGGCATAAAATTGATCTGCATAAACTGCAATTGGCTGTGCGGTGTCCAGTTCCAATACATCAGCCCATTGTGCAGCAGTATACGTGTTGCCTTGTTCATCCCGAATCTGAATTGGGTCACCACCGACGGGATCATATTCGGCAACACGCACACCTGAACAAGCAGATAACATACCTGGAAGTGGCGCCATGACACAGACGTTGTTATCGTTTTTGACACCGGAGCGATGCGTAAGGATCAATATGCCGCCGTCCGCTGCAAAAGCTTGCAAACGTTCTGCTGTGTTCTCGTCCAGCAAATACAGGTGTGGCGCAATGATGATCTTGTATTCGTCCAGCGGTTCCGAAGTATGGATGACATCTGCACTGATGCCTAGTTTGGTCAAGGCACGGTGCCACACCTTCATATTCTCGTAGTAATCCAGACCTTCGGCCTGCGGCTGAATCCGAAGGGCATTTAATTGATCATGCGAATGCAGGATGGCGACTTCGTTCTGCAGCGTGGAGCCATGCAGGCGTTCACCGAGACGATTCACTTCGGTACATAGTTGTTGAAACTCCTTGAACCGTCGCCCTGGGACATTGCTGTGATCAATCAGCCCGTGCCAGAACTGTTCTGCTCCTGTAGTGGCGCTGCGCCAGCGGAAATGTACGACCGCATCCGCTCCACGAGCGATGGTCTGCCACGAGTAAGCACGCAGAAAGCCGGGCTGCGGTGTACGCCACATCGGAAACCAGCATCCCGGAGGTCCGCTCAGCTGCTCCATGATCCAGAAGTTGCGGCGTTTGATGCCACGTGTCAGATCAAGGGACAATGCGCCGCTGTAAGGTGCGGTTTCGGTCTTGTTCGGTGAAGGGTTCGGATAGTAGTCAAAGGAAGCGAAATCCAGCTCTTTGCCGATTTTATATTGATCTGCCTTTTGCGGATAGCTGTGAAAATTGTGGGTGACAAAATGATTGGGACAAATACGCCGAATGATCTCGATTTGGATAGTTTGAAAATCCGCAATGGAATCCGATTGAAAACGGGAGTAGTCCAGCAGAAAAGATGGATTCTGAAACGGGGAGCCGCCATAAGGTGGCTTGACCTGTTCCCAATCGCTGTATTCTCCACTCCAGACAACAGTCCCCCAAGCCTGATTGAGCTGCCCCAGTGTATTGTACCGGGCACGAACCCATTCGCGAAAAGCCTCTGAACAAGCAGCACACTGACAATCCGTGAAACTGAATTCATTATCGGTCTGCCAGCCAATGACGGCCGGATGTCCTGCATATCGCTCGGTGAGCTTCTGTACAATCCGTGCACTGTACGTTCGCATGTTCGGACTGTTATAACAGCGGTGGCCGCGGACTCCTTCATGGTACAGCTGTCCACTTGGCAGCACCGGCAGAATATCAGGACATTTTTCCGTGAGCCAGCGCGGCGGTGTCATCGTGGGTGTGCCGATCACCACCTGAAGACTGTTACGGTAAAGGATATCCAGCGACTGATCAAGCCATGTCCAATCGAATTGTCCATCTGCAGGTTCCATTCGGCTCCAGGCAAATTCGCCCACACGGACAATACGTACACCGCTTTCGGCCATTAAACGGGCATCCTGTTCCCACAGATCAGGGTCCCAATGTTCTGGATAATAATCCACGCCCATTTGAACAGGTCTGTTTTGGTTCATGTATGTTCCTCTCCTTTGGTCTGAAAAATAAGAATTTTCATGCAAGGTCAATCCTGCGGTTAATTGATTTGGCATCATCATCTTGTGAAACAACTTCGAGTCTGTTTCATTTTATAATGGATAATGACAAGGGAATATAATAACATGTTGCGATAAGGTATCATGATCTTGCTATTTTGGGAGGGTGAACACTTGCGAAATCATTGGTTTATGCCGGAGCCCGGTTATGCGGGGTATACATGTTATCCGGTGGCTTATGGAAGATATCTCGATCGGGAGCATGGGGAACATCGTCCACACGGCATACGGGAGTACAATCTGCATCTGGTTTTCAGCGGACAGGGCAAAGTCAGAACCGATCAGGGGAATGTCCGATTAACGGCTGGACAAGGCTTTCTATATGCCCCAGGACAGGTACAGCAATATTATGCCGACCCATCCGATCCCTGGGATGTCAGGTGGATTCATCTGCAAGCCCATGATCTGGAGCGGCTGCTGGGCTTAAGGAATCCAGATAAGGTTTGGCTTTTTTCATTCTCTGGAGAGGACCGTTTCGAGGATTTGCATGAACAATTGTGCCAGCTCGGTGCAGGTTATGAGAGTGTGCTTGAACCCAAATTGTCGGCTGTGCTGTATGAGCTGCTAGCTGAACTAGCGCGGAATTCGGAGTCAATCGAAGGTACGTCATTACTGAGCCATCAGGATACAATCCGCTCAACGGCCGATTATATTCGTCGTCAATGCACACAGCCGCTAAGTCTTGCCGAAATGGCAGATACCGCGGGCTACAGCGTGTATTATTTTAATCGGTTGTTCAAGAGCATCATGGGCGTTCCGCCCGGCAGGTACCTGCTGGATTGCCGCATTCTGGTAGCGAAGAGAATGCTCGTAGATTCGAAATTGTCCGTGAAACAAATTGCTTCTCAGTGCGGATTTACGCACAGCAGTTATTTTATTCGCATGTTTCGGACCTATATCGGGATGACACCACAGCAATTCAGATTATTGTACAGTCCGGGAAGCGGAGGACAAGAGGGTCATAAGTAAAGAACCCAATATATCTATGAATAAGTTTTCACGTACCAAACAGACATAGTCTGCCATCAATAATCAAAAAAAACGTGCTGCCCAGTTTCTACGGAGCGGCACGTTTTTGCTATATGACTGAACAGTAGGAGGGGATAGGTGATGTGATGTCCAATGAGGTTATTTGTTCTGATCTTCGCTTTGTATTTCCTGCAGCTCATCAATACTTAGTGTGAGATCATTCTCGGGATTCGCGCTCACAATCACTTCGGACTTGGATTGCTGCTCACCCGGTTGAGTCGATTTGGCGGCGGGTTTGATCACATACAGGCTTTGCACGGAATTCAGCAGGCTCGCCGGGGTGTCTTCATATGTTTCCAGGAAGAGTACATAATCTTTGGTGGGAATGAATTTGATATTGTCATCGTTAATAATCTCGGTATTGCCCAGTTGTCCGCCAAGCTGTTTCACTTCAATGGTGTCCCCGGCAGCATGAGTTCCTTTGAAAGTTTCAGCAACCTTTATGGTATAAATCGTATAGATTTTATCAAAAGGAACAAGATCTTCACCGCCTGGGTTACTTTGCTCATCCATAGCGCTTTCATTTACTGAAGGGGCTTGTACCATGTCATTCAATGCTTCCACTCGTGTTTGAATGACACTGCCTCTAACGATGGTGTTTGCTCTCTCGGAGAGGTCGCCGATGCTTGAGTAACTTGGAAAGTCCTCGGAAGCAATCATCGTAATTGGTGCATCTTGGGTGGCAGCTGTCTTTGTCGTAGCTGAGGAGCAGCCTAGAGCCGATAAAATGAAAATGGAAGAGGCTAGCATCGTCAATACTCGAATTTTTTTCATGGGCAGGAATCCTCCTTGGATTTAGGGGTTTGAGAATAGCGGTTAGTACTTGGATCTGACGTTGTTGATATCGAAGGTTTGAGGCTGTGTCATTGTGTTCCGGTTACGGGAGTAGAGCATGATGGAAGGGCTGGTGGTGGATGGGTTGTCCCCGAGCCAAATGGAGTGTCCGAGCTCATGAACGAATACGCTTTGAATAAAGTTGGATAAGTTGGTTGCATCAGCCGTAATGGTGGTTGTATTCAATTCAATGCGGAAGCTTACGACCTGACTGCCAGACACCGAGGCGTAGTTGACACCATATGCCGTGTTATTGAAGTTTCCGACAGTAATGGTGTTGGGGGAATTGCTTGTTTTGGTAAACTTTACTTTGGCGCCGGCGTTGTTCCAATTGCTGAGGGATGCATCCATGGGGGTTTGCCATGCGGAGGCATAGTTGTATGTACGAATCGGGATGGTGGAACTTGAGTAGCCGTAGGTTAGAAAAGTTGCCGCATAGATGGTACTGCCGAACATCGCGATGGCCGAAAACAACATGATGCTCATGAGTAACTTCCTTTTCATACTTAAAACCTCCAATAATTGTATTTTTTCTCTATTATAGTAACAAGGAATAAAGCTATTGAAATGAGTCTTAAGTCTTTGTTTTCGTGTTAAAAACAAAGGACTTTGCTGGATTAGACCTTATTTCCATCTGAAAAAGTCGATTGCTGTTCATGGGTATGCATAATTTCCCTGAAATAACAAACAATACATTCAAATTCACGCAGGGAAAGGAAGTGCCTGAGCATGTGCAACCGTTTTTCATTGGCAGCCGATTTGGATGAGGTCAGGGATCATTTCAAGATTGAACGAGTCATGTATTATTACAAAAACCGTTATAATATCAGCCCTACCCAGCACACACCGATTATTTTGCATCAGGACGGAGAGCGGATATTGGACGAATTCCGGTGGGGATTCATTCCGTTCTGGGGACGCGATGCGGTCAACGCCAATCTCATGACGGTGCATGAGAATCCAGCCTACTACAAGCTGGTAGAGACGAAGCGTTGCGTTATCCCATGCAATGGTTTGTATTACTGGCGTCAGGAAGGCAAGAAAAGCTATGCGGTACGTGTGGTTATGCCGGATCGCGGATTGTTTGGCATTGCGGGCTTATACGAGGTATGGAAAGATACGCGCAAACAGCCGCTGCGTACCTGCACGATGCTGATGGCGGGGGCGAACATGGTTACACGGGAGTTTGGCAGCAAAATGCCGGCAATTCTGTCCGAAGAAGAGATCAATACCTGGCTTGATCCGGCCAACACCCGGGTGACTCAGTTGCTTCCACTTTTGAAATCGTACAACAGCACAGAAATGAATCTGTATCCGGTTACTCCGATGGTAGCGAATGATGAGCATGACTGTTATGAATGTGTAGAAGAGATGGATCAGAAGCTGGCATACGTGCGCAGTTTCTAAGCTGAGCAAGCAGTCTGATGAGGCGGAGAGTACAGTACACTCCGTCTTTTTGGGTTGAGCTGGAAAAAAAGTTTAATGAAAAGTTGCAATGTGAGTGAAACGTAACTATAATCATTACAGTAAGTGAACGCACATATTCATATATCTATTAAAAGAGATGTTTAATCAGGAGGGAACCACGAATGAATCCAAAGTTTAACAAGATGTTTGAACACGTTTCACTGCCAAATGGCATTACGTTGAAAAACCGGATCGTGCTCGCTCCCATGACTCATATGTCCTCGAATCCGGATGGCACTGTATCCGACGCGGAACTTGCCTATTATGCACGACGTACCGGTGGAGCTGGTATGTCCGTTACGGCTGTAACTCATGTCACTCCGAACGGGATAGGTTTTCCGGCTCAGTTCGGTAGTTATGACGACAGCTTTATTCCTGGCCTGAAACGTCTGGCCGATACGATGAAGCAGCAAGGTTCCAAAGCCGTACTGCAAATTTTCCATGCAGGTCGTCTCACGCCAGAACAAGCGGTACCAGCGGGTCAAGTCGCTGCTCCAAGCGCTGTTGCCAGTGAGCGTCCGGGATCTCCTGTACCAAGAGAGTTGTCTGATGACGAAATTACGTCCATCATCAAGGACTTTGGGGAAGCAACCCGTCGTGCCATTGAAGCTGGATTTGACGGTGTTGAGATTCACGGTGCGAACGGTTATCTGATCCAGCAGTTCTTCTCTCCGCATTCCAACCGACGTGAAGATCGCTGGGGTGGAAGCATTGAGAAGCGCCTGACATTCCCGCTGGCAGTTGTGAATGAAGTACAGAAAGTGGTAGCAGAACATACAAAACTGCCGTTTATTGTGGGATACCGTTTCTCACCGGAAGAGCCGGAAACACCGGGATTGACCATGGAAGAGACGTATGCACTGGTCGATGCACTGAAAGATAAAAATCTGGATTACCTGCATGTATCCGTCAACGAGTTCTGGTCCAAGCCAAGACGAGGTGAAGCAGACACGCGTTCCAGAATTGAATTTATCCTTGATCGTGTTGGCGGCAAATTGCCTGTCATTGGTGTAGGTTCCATTCATACAGCAGATGAGGCAGCCGAAGCGCTTGAGAGCGGCGTGCCCTTGCTGGCGATTGGCCGTGAGCTGATTATCGAGCCGGATTGGGTCGAGAAAATCGAAAGTGGACGTGAAGAAGATATCGAGACCATTCTGACCAAAGCGGATCAGGAGCGTCTGGTGATCCCTGACGGATTGTGGAATGCCATTATTCACACACCGGGCTGGTTCCCCATGGCTGAGGATAAATAAGACATGATCTTATAGGAAATGGAGGGAGCTTGCGCTTAAAGCAAGCCCCTCTTTTTTGCACCCACTGCACTTTGATGAAATTCTACTTCTGGGAGCGCTGTGGTATGATGAGATGAACAGGATTCATCTTGGATAATCAACGGTTTGGAGTGAATGAAGATGCTCGTGGCTGAACGTTATGAGAAAATAGTGGAATGGGTGGATTCGCAGGGAAGCATGCGCGTAACTGAGCTTAGTGAACGCTGCGGCGTGACGGAAGAGACGATCCGTCGTGATCTGGACAAGCTGGAGCAGGCGGGAAGGCTCAGACGTTCCCATGGCGGCGCTGTCAGCGTAAAATATAAAGAAGAGGGGCAGTCGGAGATCCCTTATCCGGAGCGGGCTGTAACTCATGCAGAAGAGAAACGAAGAATTGCGGACGAAGCGGTGAAAATGGTAGAGCCTGGGGACCGGATTGCGTTGGATGCCAGTACAACGGCATGGTACATGGCTGCAGGACTGCCAAACATACCACTCACCGTGTTAACCAACTCCATAAAAGTCGCGGCGGAGCTGAGCAGCAAGGAACAGATCCGTGTGATCGCCACAGGCGGGCAGCTTGCTTCGAAGTCCTTGTCGTTTGTAGGGCCGCTTGCTGAACGTTCACTTGATGCTTATCATGTGGATAAAGTTTTCTTATCCTGCAAAGGTGTACATTTGACCAAGGGCATCAGTGAGTCGAATGAATTGCAGGCACTGGTGAAGCAGAAGATGATCAGCATAGCCGATGAATTTATTTTGCTGGCGGATTCGAGCAAGTTTGGCGTACAGGCTTTTACAAGAGTGGCGGAACTCAGCAGTGTGGCCAAAGTAATAACTGATCTGGGCTTAGATGAAGAGCAGGTTAGCGCACTGAATGAACACTCCATAGCATGTGTCCGGGTCTAACTAGAAAGGAATGAATATAATGAAACATCCTTTTCATCTGAAAGCTGTTTGGAATGGTGGACGTAACAGTGAAGGGCATATTGATGCAGGCGGGTTAAAAACGGTCATTTCGATTCCACAGGAGATGGGTGGTCCGGGTACCGGAACCAATCCCGATGAGATGCTGCTAGGCGCAGCTTCCACCTGTTATTTGATTACACTGGCAGCAATGCTGGAGCGATCGGATATTACACCGGATGAGCTGACACTGGAGTCCGAAGCGACGGTAGATGTCACCAATAATGTATTTACGTATGAGCGGATCGTACACAGACCCCGCATTGTGCTCAAAGCAGATGTATCTGAGGCAGATTTGACGAAAGCGGAGCGACTGGCATATAAAGCAGAAGAGTCCTGCATGATCTCCAGAGCTGTGGCTGGTAACGTCGCCATCAAGACACAGCCAGTGATTATAAAAGCACGCGTTAACGCGGTGTGATATACTGAAGAATAGGCGGTTTGAGCTGTCATTTGTGTAAGATAAGGGGAAGTTCAGTATGAACCTACAGAAAAACAAAAACTCACGCTTTGCGCGTTTAACACGTGCTTTGAAGCTTAATTTTCTCAAATTATTACGAGCTCCCGGCGGAGCACATAAAGTGTCTACCGGATTTGCTTTAGGATTTGGTCTGGAACTGATCGTCATATCGACAGCATCTCTGGTTTATCTTGTGTTCTATCCAATTGTACGTTTGTCTGGTGGTTCACTGCCAGCAGCCATTGTGGGCAACGTGGTCGGCAAGCTCACATTCCTGCCCATCATATTGATGCCGCTTGCCAAGCAAATTGGTTCCTGGATATTGCCAGCGCACAGCATGGGGCAGGGGCTTGTGCATGAGAGTGCCTTTATGGAGCTGTTTCGCGGCAACTGGTCCGCGCTGAGTGAACTGTTACTGGGTGGTCTGGATATTCTGGCAGGTATGTCCGTCTTTGGAGTCATTCTGGGCGTGATTTCTTACTTTGTCGTCAAATTCTTCTATGTCAGAGCACTCAAACGTCGCTTTGAACGCCGGTTGGAGAAACGCAAGCAGGCAGCGATGTCACTAGCTTCAGCTTCCGTGTTGATCAGGAAGACATCACAATCATAATCGGCAGAATGACCATGGAGGCAGCGGTAGTCCACAGAATACAACGGGACACAAACTGCGGAGAGGCATTGAATTGCTCAGCCAAAATCACTGCGTTAACTGCCGTAGGCATCGATGCCAGAATGAGCAGTACACTGAATAACGTTCCTTCAATCTGAAGTGCGGTCAGAATCAGGTACGAGAGTACAGGTGCCGCGACAAGTCGCACTACAAGTCCGGTCCAGAATGCTTTACGGACGTTGGGTTTCCAAGGTTCGACGGAACCACGCGGTCTTAACATCTGTGCACCGAGAATAGCCAATACGACAGGGGAGTAACCGGCAGCGAGCATGGAGATGCCTCCATCCAGTGCCACAGGCAAGCTCAGATTGGATGCACGCAGGATGATGGCAATGGCAGCAGCATAGATGGACGGCATACGGAAGACGGACAAGATGGCATTTTTCACGGTGAATTCGGATCTGGCAGCAAAAAAGATTCCTACCGTGTTCACAATAATCATCTGTCCGATGACGTACACCGAAGCCTTGTCCAAACCGAGTTGTCCAAAGGCCAGTAACACAAGCGGGAGCCCGTAATTCACACAGTTCGTAAACGTGGAGACAAGGGTGAGGCCCGCTTTTTCGCTTGCGCCAAGCTGGAATATACGGCTCAACAGTTCAGCCAGTGCCCATAGTGCGATTAAATTAATAATAGAAAACCAGAACGTACCGGTTACGTCCGTCCATGTAATCTCGGCATGCAGCAGCGTATCAAAGATGAGCGCAGGACTCAAAATATAGAGGGAAAAGGTCGATAACGGCCGAGTATCCCAATTTTTGAATTGTTTTAACAATATGCCTCCGATCACGGGAAGTGATATGGGCAGAAATACATGATATAACGTGAGCAGAAATGAATTAAACAACCGAATTCAGTCCTTTCTGGATGAAAAACCTATTTTATCATAGCAGAAGTTAATCTTTGTCGGGAATGGATTTTGGTATTGTCCTACGTAGTGGGCGATGTGGATGCCGCTTCGTTGATGGTTGCGCAGGGGCGGTGGATTGCTATTTTGATATGGCAGATTTATTATAGAAGAGGTGCAACGAGATTACATACACATAGAGGAGGAAACTGTAATGAGTGAATCAAAACGCTTGCTCGTATTGGTCGGCTCTTATGCCGAAGCGGAAAATGAGGGCATTTACGCATATGAATTAAATGAGGATACAGGTAACCTCTCCAAGCTTGACGGCATCTCGGGTGTGAAAAATCCAACGTTTGTAAACGTGGATGCTGAAGGCAACAAACTGTATGCGATCGGTGAAACGGCGTCTGCCGAAGGCAATAAAATGTCTGAAGCCGTAGCTCTGAGCATTGATCCTTCTACAGGAAAATTGTCTTTGCTGAATCGTCATAATTCAATCTCGGCTCCACCATGCCATATCCAACGCGACCCATCCGGTCGTTACTTGATCCTGTCCAGCTACCATGGAGGTCTGGTAGGACTGCAAGCCTTGACGGATAACGGAGAAGTTGGAGTGCTTCTGGATGAGAAGAAACATGAAGGCAAAGGTGCGCATCCGGAGCGTCAGGACAAGCCACATGTGCATTCCGCGTTCTTTAGCCCTGATGGCAAATACATGATGGTACAGGATCTGGGTGCGGACAAAATCGCAATCTACTCCATTGATGCAGACAAGAACGAACTCGTACTGCACAGTGAAACCAAAACACATCCGGGTGCAGGACCGCGTCATCTGGCATTCCATCCGAATGGTCAATTTGCTTATGTCATTAACGAAGTGGATTCTTCCATTACGTCTTTCCGTTATGATGCAGCAGCAGGTACATTGACTGAGGTTTCCACCGTGTCCACATTGCCTGATGGCTATGATGGCAGTGAAAACACAACAGCTGAAATCGCTGTATCCAACGACGGACGTTTCGTATACGGTTCGAACCGCGGGCATGACAGCATCGTTGTATTTGCAGTAGATGCTGACAAAGGTCACCTGACACTGGTTGAGCATGTAACTGCTGAGGGTCAACACCCACGTCACTTTGCATTGACTCCGAATGGCAAACTGCTGATTGCAGCTAACCGTGATACCAACAATATCGTTTCCTTTACCGTCGATCAGGAGAGCGGACGTCTGAAATACACAGGTCATAGCACGGGTGTATCGAAGCCAGTATGCGTGAAACCTGTATATCTGTAAATCCAGGATTAGTGATAAATTAGCCTGAGGCTCAAATTGATTACAGGATCAATATGGGATGATCTTGCTGACTTGAAACGTGGAAAGACCCTGCCTTGTATCTTGTGGCAGGGTCTTTTTTGGTTGAGGCAAGCTTAGGAAATCGCGAATGATTACATATGTAGTTTAGCTTGTAACCATACCGTAATCTATTTGTTCTATTTTGCTTCGGATAACAGTGCTTTTTACTCAATAGTATCGTGTGGGTAACTACCTGACTTCAAAGTGCGTACTTCCAGAATGGATAGTCAGGATCTACAATGATTGAGTAGCCATGACAAACATTGCATGCATCTAAGCTGGCTGAACGGTGCAGGCTAAATATTTTAACACCCTTATAAGGACATACTCTTATTCGAACAACAAAGGAGAAATGAATCGTGAAATTGCAATTGGCATTGGACTTGGTAAACATCCCTGAAGGTATTGCACTGGTTAAAGAGGTTGAACAATATATCGATATCGTTGAGATTGGTACGCCAATCGTTATTAATGAAGGACTGCACGCGGTAAAAGCAATGAAAGAAGCATTCCCTAATTTGCAAGTTCTTGCAGACCTCAAAATTATGGACGCTGGTGGTTATGAAATCATGAAAGCAGCTGAAGCTGGTGCGGATCTGATCACTGTGCTTGGGGCAACCAATGACAGTACGATCAAAGGTGCAGTAGCAGAAGCGAAGAAACAAAACAAACAAGTTCTTGTGGACATGATCAACGTGCCTAACCTTGAACAGCGTGCTCGTGAAGTTGATTCGCTTGGCGTAGATTACATCTGTGTACACACAGGTTATGACCTGCAAGCTGAAGGACAAAGCCCGTTCGAAGATCTGCAAACGATCAAACAAGCCGTAAAAAATGCAAAAACAGCTGTAGCTGGTGGCATCAAGCTGGAAACATTGACAGAAGTGATCAAGGCACAACCGGATCTGGTGATTGTGGGTGGCGGTATTACGGGCCAAGCAGACAAAGCCAAAGTAGCAGCCGAGATGCAGCGTCTGGTTCAACAAGGGTAATTGGATGAGCAGCCGACAATATGCAGCTGACATCTTGCAGGAGCTGGAACGTACGCTAAGCCAGATCGACGACTCGGAGATGCAGGCCATGGCGGAACATATTCTGGCTGCCGAACAGGTTTTTGTAGCAGGCGCAGGCCGATCGGGACTGATGGGAAAGGCTTTTGCCATGAGATTGATGCAGATGGGGCTTCGGGTATATGTAGTGGGAGAGACGGTTACGCCGGGGATCAGTCCGAAGGACTTTCTCTTGTTATGCTCCGGCTCAGGAGAGACAGGCAGTCTGGCAGCGATGGCCCACAAGGCGAGTAAAGCAGGTGCTCCTGTGGGTCTAATCACTATTAAACCAGAGTCCACCATCGGACAGCTGTCAAATACCGTGGTTCGTCTTCAGGCCTCCGCCAAAGAGGATACGGCGACCGCCGGAGCGTCCGTGACCATTCAGCCGATGGGCTCCCTGTTCGAACAGGCGCTGCTGCTGAGCATGGATGCACTGGTGCTCACCATGATGGAAATGAAGAGTATGACTGGAGCAGACATGTTTGGGCGTCACGCCAACCTGGAATAGTCCATTTGTCATAGACTTCATGAAATAGAATAGATGGAAGACCGGAATTCCCTTAAACAAGTGGGAGTTCCGGTCTTTTCTGCTATCGTTGCCTGTAGTCTAATTCGGGGTTTGCTTAACATCAGGGTCGTGCTGTAGTAGAATGTATACAAGCTGTAACGAACGAATGAACCCGTTATATGATACAAGGGAGCGGCAAGTTCTCCTGTTGCGGAGTGTTCTTGTGATATGCGTATTGCATTTAAGCGATATAAGATTGATTGGAAGAAAAGGAGGCTCGGAGTCATGGCGGTGGAAGTCAAGGAACGGATTAATTTGAAAGAGATCAACTGTGAGAAAGAATTGACCCTTGCTGTGATTGGCGGCAAATGGAAACTGATTATTTTATGGCATTTGGGTCTGGAAGGCACCAAACGTTTCAGTGAGCTGAAACGCCTAATCCCTCATATTACCCAGAAGATGCTGACCAACCAGTTACGCGAGCTGGAGGAAGACAAGCTCATTGAGCGCAAGGTGTATGCAGAAGTACCTCCTCGTGTGGAATATACGTTGACGGATCACGGCCAGAGCCTGATGCCCGTGCTGCATGCGATGTATAACTGGGGTAAAAACTATGGTGAAAACGTGATCTGGAAAGCTGAAAGTTAAAACGAACCGCTGGGTGTAGGGAATTTTCCATCACTCCGCGGTTTTTCTTTCCCCCTAATTCACTAACAGTTCAACAAAAGTTTTCTTGAAACGTAGAAGGCAGAAATAGCCTGAAGAAGCGAAGCGTTCGCCTAAAAGCTTTCTGGAAGAAAGCTGCATCGGAAGCATATGCTTATCCCCGGATTCCCCCTTTAGAAAAGGGATCAAAAAATCTGGGGATAACAGCGATCGGAAGGTTATTTTGTCGGCGGAGTGACGCGAGCAAACTAAATTTACAACCTGGTTGTGAATCACTTGAACCAAAAGGCTCATTTTAGAAGATGTAAGGTATATAAGCTTCGAATATGCTACGATGAGAGATATTGGAAATGTAAGGAGGATGACATGAAAGATGGAAAAAATACGTACACGCGATGAAGTAAGCCAGGAAACCACTTGGGATCTGCGAGATTTGTTTGGAACGGATACGGAGTGGGAGCAGGAACTCAGATCACTGCCTGAGGCAGCTGCCCATATCGAAACGTTCAAAGGACTTCTGGGCGAAAGCGCCGAGCAATTGCTGGCTTGTCTGGATGCCCGTGAAGCACTTCAGGAACGGATTGGCAAAACAGCTTCATATGCCCGGCTTAAACAGTCGGAGGACAGTACCAACCCTGTGAATATCGAGAATTCAGCCAAGGCGGGAGACATTCTATCGAATCTGTCGTCGTCCTTGTCTTTTGTCAATTCAGAGATCGTTGATCTTCCGGATGGAACGGTTGAGCGTTATATGGAAGAGCTTCCGGGGTTGCAGCCCTACGCCCGCAGTCTGGAACGTTTGATTCAGGAGAAGGCGCATCGCCTTTCGCCCGAGACGGAGAAAGTACTCGCCTCCCTTGGAGAAGTCCTGGATTCTCCCTATCGCATCTATCTGCGGGGGAAACTGGCAGACATGACATTTGACGATGCACTCGATGGCGATGACAACAATCGACCGCTGTCCTGGTCATTCTATGAAAATAATTATGAAATGTCATCAGATACGAAGCTGCGCCGCTCTGCTTATGCCGCCTTCAGCTCCAAGTTGAATGATTACAAAAATACCTTTGCTGAAGGTTACGCAACTGAAGTGAAGAAACAGGTCGTGCTGTCCAGACTGCGTGGATATGATGATGTTACGGACATGCTGCTCAGCCCGCAGCAAGTAAGCAAAGAGATGTACAACAATGTACTGGATATCATCCAGCAGGAACTTGCACCCCACATGCGCAGACTGGCAGCGCTCAAGAAACGTGAGTTGGGTCTGGATAAGCTGATGTTCTGTGATCTGAAAGCCCCACTGGACCCGGAATTCAGTCCTGCTATTACATATGAGGAAGCCTGTACGCTTATTCAGGAAGCCCTTGCCGTGCTGGGACCGGAATATGGCGAAATAGTGGAACGTGCATTTAATGATCGCTGGGTAGATTACGCAGATAATGCGGGTAAATCGACAGGAGCTTTTTGTTCGTCCATATACGGATCTCATTCCTATATCCTGATCTCGTGGGCGAACAATATGCGCGGCGCATTTACGCTTGCTCATGAAGTAGGGCACGCGGGGCATTTCATGCTGGCTGGGAAATACCAGCGACTTACAAATACACGCCCATCCCTTTATTTCATAGAGGCCCCTTCAACGATGAATGAAATGCTGCTGGCAGATCATTTGTTGAAACGTTCAGACAATCCGAGAATGCGTCGTTGGGTCATTTTGCAATTGCTGAATACGTATTACCACAACTTTGTCACGCATCTGCTTGAAGGTGAGTTGCAGCGGCGGGTATATGCATTCGCAACCAAGGATGAACCTATTACGGCAAAGACGTTGAGTCAGCTTAAAGGAGATATTCTCTCCGAGTTCTGGGGTCCTGATCTGGTCGTCGACGAAGGTGCGAAACTGACCTGGATGAGACAGCCTCATTATTATATGGGACTGTACCCTTACACCTATGCAGCAGGTTTGACGGCATCTACCGCGGCCGCACAGTTGATTCGAGAAGAAGGGCAGCCTGCAGTGGATCGTTGGCTTGAAGCACTCAAATCAGGCGGGAGCCTCACGCCGCAAGAACTGATGAAGCTTGCGGGTGTCGACATGTCCGGACCTGAGCCGATTCGTGCTGCTGTCGCCTATGTTGGCAGTCTGGTTGATGAACTTGAACGTCTGTATTCGTAATCAGGTTCATATAGTATAGGGACAAGGCTTGTAGGTTGTCTGTGTGCACCGTCTCCTTGACAGGGGGCGGTGCATCTTAATTTGCAGGGAGAAGGGAACGATGATGAATGACGTCATTGAGCATATCTTCATCGCTGGGCTGGTTAAGCATGGACGGATTCGGTATTTTTGACGACATGAATGATGTGCCGGGATTCGAGGGCAGTCAGAGTGGTTTTTTTTCTGGATTCAATGAGTTTGGTGCAACGAGTGCGTTTGGTTCGATTTTTATTGGCGGTATTTTTCTCATTATTGCAGGTGTTATTGTTTATGCCATTATTTCAGGGGTACGCACATGGTCATCAAACAATGCAGCAGCGTTGCTGACCTTGCATTCGACGATTGTGGCAAAGCGAACGAGAGTTAGCGGGGGATCAGGGGACAGCAGTGCTTCGACATCCTATTACATCACATTTGAGCTCGACAACGGAGAACGGGTAGAACTGAACGTAGGCGGAAATGACTACGGTATGCTCGTGGAAAATGACCGAGGCATGTTAACGTATCAGGGGACAAGGTTTAAGCATTTTGAAAGAGATGTGCAACCCCAGTCTGGTGCGAGCAATAACCGTTTCTATACGTAAAATAACGGAATAGCGGCTCCTCCCAAGTGGAAAGAGTCGTTTTTGTTATAGGCAAAATTAAGAAATCACAGGGTATTCAAACGCTTACAATGGTGATATACTCGTAAAATAAAGTGAAACAGTATAAAACAAAAATAAACAAACAAAAAAATAAAGAATAAATCACAGACTACTGTGAGATGAAATGAAGAAATGTTCGAGAACAAACTAAAGGTATGGGATGAGAGGCTGGTGAAAAGAAGTGAGTGTGCTGGCGTATGATCTGGGGGCTGGCAGCGGGAGAGCGCTGCTGGGTCATCTGAACGATCGGGGAATGGAAGCGATGGAGATCCATCGGTTCAAGAATGAACCGGTAAAAGTCGGAGATCGAATGCATTGGGATATTTTGCGGCTGCATCATGAATTGCTGGAAGGGCTGAACCTGGTTAAACAAAAAGGGGAACAACCTGAAAGTTTGGGGATTGATTCCTGGGGGGTTGATTTTGGACTGCTGGGGAGTAATGGCGAATTGCTGGGCAATCCGTACCATTATCGTGATGTGCAGTTTAACGGCATGATGGATCAGGTCCGCAAGGAATTAACTTCGCAGCGGATTTTCGAACGCACGGGTATTCAATTTCTTAGCTTTAACACCTTGTACCAGTTGGCAACGCTTAAGCGAAGCGCTTCGCCCTTGCTTAACGAAGCAGAGCGTTTTCTTATGATTCCGGATCTGCTTCGTTACTTTCTCACAGGTGAAGCGGTGAATGAGTTTACCAATGCAACTACAACACAGCTGTATAATCCCTCAACAGGTCATTGGGACGGTGAACTGCTCGCACATATCGGCATTTCGGAGAATCTGTTTGGCGAAGCGGTTATGCCAGGTACACGTGTGGGACAGCTACGGAGCAGCATATGCAGTGATGCCGGTCTGTCTGCCATCCCGGTTATCGCGGTTGCAGAGCATGACACAGGTTCAGCGGTCGTCGCTGTTCCGGCAACAGAGCGTTCATTCGCTTATCTGAGCTGTGGAACCTGGTCACTGATGGGCACGGAGATGGATCATCCTGCCATCAGTTCCGAGAGTCTGGCTCTGAACTTTACGAATGAGGGCGGGGCAGGCGGTACGTTCCGGCTGCTCAAGAACATCATGGGTCTGTGGATTTTGCAGGAAAGCATGCGTGAATGGGAACGGAAGGGGCAGGGGATCAGCTACGCGGAATTATTGAGCAAGGCTGAACTTGCACCTGCGTTTGCGAGTTTGTTTGATCCTGATGATGAGCTGTTTATGCCGGCAGGTGATATGACCGCCCGCATACGTCAGTATTGCCGTGATACCGGGCAGGCTGAGCCGAAGGATCAGGGAGCCATTGCCCGATCCATTCTGGAAAGTCTTGCTCTGAAGTATCGTAGAGTACTGGAGTGGACGGAACAGCTGTCCAGACAGACTTTCAATGGATTGCACATGGTCGGGGGAGGCATCCAAAATCGTTTGTTATGTCAGTGGACGGCCAATTCCATTGGCAAACCGGTATGGGCTGGACCGGCAGAAGGCAGTGCGATTGGGAACATGGCTGTACAATGGATGACAAGCGGGGATTTTAAGGATATATGGGAAGCTCGCAAGGTCATCCGCGATTCCTTCCCGGTTACTGATTATGAGCCAAAAGATAGACCCGTCTGGGAAGAGGCTTACGGCAGATTTCTAAGGTTGACTGCTTCCTCAGCATCACAAGCCAGGAATGAGGTGTAACATGCTGGCAGCAGAACGCTATGACCGGATTGTAGAGATGGTTAATATGAAGGGCAGTATGCGGGTATCCGAGCTTAGTGAGCTCTGCCGAGTAACCGAAGAGACCATTCGACGTGATCTGGATCGGCTGGAGCAAGCAGGGCGACTTCGTCGTTCTCATGGTGGAGCGGTCAGCGTGAAGGAAGAGCAGCCAGAGATCCCGTACCGCGTGAGGGAGACAACCCATGCGGAGGAAAAGAAAAGGATTGCTCAGTCAGCCCTTTCGATGATCTGCCCGGGGGATCGAATTCTGCTGGATGCCAGCACAACAGCAGGCTATATGGCTGCAAATATGCCGGATATGCCTTTGACGGTATTGACCAATTCCATACAGGTAGCTACCGAACTGAGCAGTAGGGAGAAAATCGAAGTCATCTCGACCGGGGGCCAGCTGGCCCCTCGTTCGTTATCTTTTGTTGGACCGCTCGCTGAACGTTCGCTGGAAACGTACCATGTTGATAAGTTGTTTCTCTCTTGTAAAGGTGTGCATCTGGATGGCGGTGGAATCAGTGAATCCAATGAGCTTCAGGCCAGGTTGAAGCAGAAAATGGTCGGCATATCCGACCAGGTCATTTTGCTTGCAGACGCCAGTAAATTCGGTGTTCGTGCATTTGCCCGCGTAACCGGGCTGAATGCCGTTCATGCGGTGATCACGGATCAGCCGCTGGAGGGCGAATTAATGGACCGTTTAAACGGTTATGATATCGAGATCACGACCGTTTAAGACCAATAGGGTATTCGATACTTATATGTGTTATAACAACAATTCATCAGTTATGGGAGCGTGTAATCATGAAAGTCTCCTTGTTCATTACCTGCCTCAGCGATGCCATATATCCCCGTGTGGGGGAGGCGATGGTCAGATTGCTCGCCGCTCATGGTGTCCGGCTGGATTTCCCGCCCGTGCAGACTTGTTGCGGACAGCCTTCCTACAATAGCGGGTATTGGGATGAGACACGAGTAGCCGCCAAAACGATTTTGGAGGCCTTTGATGACAGTGATTTTGTCGTCTGTCCTTCGGGCTCCTGTACGTATATGATTCATCATTATCCCGAGCTGTTTGCAGATGAACCCATATGGCTGGAGAAGGCCAAACGCCTGGAGGCGAAAGCCTATGAATTCACTCAGTTTCTCGTTCAGGTGCTTGGGATCACGGATTTGGGTGCGCATTTTCCACATAAGGTTACCTATCACCCCTCCTGTCACGGAAGCCGTTTGTTAGGCGTGAAGGATGAGCCAATGGCCTTACTGTCCGCTGTGAAGGGCTTGGAATTCGTCCCGCTTCCATTTGGAGAGGATTGCTGCGGGTTCGGGGGTACATTTGCCATCAAAATGCCGGATATATCCGGTGCCATGGTCACGGAGAAGGTGGATCACATTAAAGAGACGGAAGCCGAAGTATTGGTAGGATTGGATATGGCCTGTCTGATGAATATTGCGGGCAATCTGCGTTATCGGAATGAACCGGTGCGTGTGATGCATTTGGCGGAACTGCTGTATGAGGGGGTGCAAACAGGATGAGTCAGCCGGGTGTAATGGATGTTACCGTGAAGAAACGTGCAGAACTCGCGTTAAATGATGATTTTCTGCGCAAAGCGGTCAAGTTTACGACAGAACGACTGCGTAATGGCAAAAAATCCGCATCAGAGGAACATGGCAACTGGGAAGAATGGCGGGAGCGTGGACGTCAGATTCGTCTGCATACGATTGCCCATCTGGATTATTATTTGAATGAATTCGTCAACAATGCACGCGCGAACGGTGTGCATATTCATTTTGCCGATACTTCGGTGGAGGCAGCGGCGATTGCATTGGATATTGCGGCTCACAAGCAGGCTTCAACCGTGGTGAAATCCAAATCAATGGTGTCCGAGGAAGTACACCTCAACCATGTGTTGGAGTCCGCAGGCATTGAAGCGATTGAGACCGATCTGGGCGAATATATTATCCAGCTGGCAGGCGAAGCCCCGTCTCATATCGTCATTCCGGCCATTCATAAGAACCGTTATCAGATCGCGGACCTGTTATCGAAGGAAGCAGGCGAAATTCTGGAACCGGACACCACTGTACTTGCCGGATTTGTACGTAAAAAACTTCGCGAGAAGTTTCTCGAAGCAGATATCGGCATGACGGGCTGCAATTTTGCGATTGCGGAGACAGGTTCCATGGTCCTATTTGAAAATGAAGGCAATGCCCGGATGGTGTCGACCGTGCCAAAGACGCAGATTACCTTAATGGGTATGGAGCGTATCATTCCGTCTTGGGCTGATCTGGAAGTAATGGCAACCCTGCTGCCACGATCTGCGACAGGTCAGAAATTGACGATGTACATGTCAGGCATAACCGGTCCTCGTCGATCAGAGGACGGGGACGGGCCGGAAGAAATGCATATTATTATCGTGGACAATGGACGTTCGCTTCAATTGGGGGACCCTGAATTTCAGGAGTTGCTGAACTGTATTCGCTGCGGAGCCTGTCTGAATGCTTGTCCAGTGTACCGCCATATTGGCGGGCATGCTTACGGTGGAACTTACAGCGGACCTATAGGAGCGGTGCTCACGCCTGCCTTAAATGGAAATATCGAGGAATGGAATGACATCGCGGGTGCTTCAAGCCTGTGCGGAGCCTGTTATGAAGCCTGTCCGGTCAAAATTCCGCTGCATGATATGCTCGTATATTTGCGTAGACGCAAGGTAGAAAAGGGCTATGGAAACAAGCTTGAAAGCGCAGGTATGAAAGGTTTTGCGGCGGTTGTATCCAATTCCAAACGGTTCGGTGCGGCTATTCGGCTCGGACAGATCGGTCAGAAAGCCGTTGTACGCAATAACGGAATTTCACTGAAACTTGGGCCTCTCAAGGGCTGGAACAGCTATCGGGTTGCGCCAAGCCTCGCGAAGCGTTCCTTCCGGCAGCAATGGAACAAGCTGGATGAGGAGCTGAATCAGGGTCAGAAAGAGATGGATTCTTCCATTCGGAACCGAATGGAACAGATTCTTCGTGAACGCGAGGGGGGCGGCCAACATGAACACTGAACATCAGGAATGGCTGGAGCAACTGGAGAAGAAGTCTCGTGCGAAACAGGAACACTTTATGAATGACATCGCGTCCAAGTTGAGAAGGCCACGCCAACGCCATGCTCCCACCCAACCTTTTCGCGGTGCACCCGCGTTCTGGAATGATCTGGAGTGGGACATCGATAAGCGAACACAGGCATTCACCGATAATTTTGTGAGTGTAGGTGCTCACATTGCCCGGGTGCGTGACATTAATGAAGCTTCCGACTTTATCGCTACTAAATCTCACGAATTAAGCGCGAAATACATTATACGTCAGAATGAACAGGCACTGACGGATCTTGGATTGGAAGAACAACTTCCTGGTATACACATTTCTGTTTGGAACAGCCAAGCGGAGGAGAACTGGAAGGCCCGGGCAGCTGAGGCCGATATCGGGGTGGTCATGGCGGACTATGCTACAGCATATACGGGTTCCGTTACGGTACTGTCTTCACCGGAGAAGGGACGCTCAGTCAGTCTATTGCCCACCGTACTGATTATTATTATTCCGATGGATAGGCTCTACACCAGACTTGGCGAAACGCTGAACCGATTCGATGAAGCGGGAAGAGAAAATCTCCCGGCAGGCATTCATTTTATTTCAGGTCCCAGTCGTTCTTCTGATATTGAAAATGATTTGACCATTGGGGTACATGGGCCGGGCATTGTATACGGCCTTATTATGGGATGACTGATTTCTCAAAAATGTACAATAATGTCGCTCATACGAACTGCCCGGGAAGCAGCCTCTGTCTGCTGAGGGCAGTTTTCTTTGTGTACGTTTCAGTCTGTATGATCTGTGTACGATATGGATGGTATATAGGCGTTTCCTATAAAAATTATATTTATTATATATTTAACCTATCGTGGAAATGGGCGTATAATCCATTCAGCAGAGATTTTAGATGAAAATGAACAGAGGAGGCGTTATGAATGAGTGTATTTTCTTATCAGGTCCCATATATGGATGGACACGTGAGCGATTTATCTGTGTTTGAGGGGAAAGCACTGCTTATTGTGAATACAGCGAGCAAGTGCAGTTACGCTCGACAATTCACCGAGCTTCAGCAGCTGTATGAACAGTATCGTGATCAGGGGTTGGAGATATTGGCGTTTCCCTGTGATCAGTTTAACCACAAGGAACCGGGCAGTAATGAAGAAATAGCTCATTATTGCAGGAACCATTTTCATATATCTTTCCCGATTTTTGAAAAGCTTGAGGTCATCGGACAATCCACCCATCCTTTGTTTCAGTATCTGGTCGAAGCTGTCCCATTTCAGGGCTATGATATGGAAACGGAAGAAGGCAGATGGATGGAGCAATTCGTCAAGGAGAAACATCCCGAATTATACCGGGGAGACGGGATCAAATGGAATTTCACCAAATTTCTGATTGATCGAACCGGGGAAGTGGTTGGCCGCTATGAGACTACAGTTGCACCGTTAGAGATGGAGTCTGCGATTCAGGATTTGCTGAAGAGGTCCTGGATTTAACGTTTTATTTCGAGAATGTAGTTGTTCGTTAAGTTCTAAAAAAACTCGATATCGCTGGACCAAGAGGGGGCAATTTTCCCTTGCATAAACAATGGCTACCCGATGGTCCTACGACTTTGAGACTGTTGAAGATTAAGACTGGAAATGTTAGGGTAAACGTAAGGTAACGAAGAAACCCATTTTTTTTATTTAAAATTGACCCATATACCATTCTGGTCAGTTGGTTCTAACCTGTTTGTTTTTGGTTATCTGGATTAAATATGAAAATGTGCAGAAAATGAAGGTAGAGGAGTGAGTAGCATGGCGCAAATTTCAGTTCCCCAACCCAAAACGTTTGGTCCTTTAGGCAATTTGCCACAGTTGAATTTTGATGAGCCCGTACAATCTCTGGTGAAACTTGCGGATGAGTACGGACCAATTTTTCGAATGGAGCTTCCGGGTCGAAGCGAGCTCTACATCTCAGGTCACAAACTGGTGGCAGAAGTATCTGACGAATCCCGATTTGACAAGCGTGTCTGGGCACCGCTGGAGAAGGTTCGTGCTTTTGCCGGAGATGGCCTGTTTACGAGCTGGACACAAGAACCCAATTGGAAAAAAGCCCATAATGTATTGCTTCCCAGCTTCAGCCAACGTGCAATGCAGGGATATCACAACAAAATGATTGATCTCGCTGTGCAGCTCGTACAGAAATGGTCACGATTGAACCCCGATGAGACGGTGAATGTACCGGATGATATGACCCGATTGACATTGGATACAATTGGATTATGTGGATTCAACTATCGGTTTAACAGCTTCTACCGGGAAGAACCGCATCCTTTCATAACAAGCATGGTACGTGCATTGGACGAATCCATGAGTTCGTTGCAGCGTTTGCGTTTGCAAGACAAGTTGATGATTACCAAAAAGAAACAGTTTGACCAAGATATCCGTTCGATGTTTTCCCTGGTGGATCATATCATTGCGGAGCGCAAAGAACAGCCCCGGGAAGGGGCAGATGATCTGTTGTCCCATATGCTCAGCGGCAAGGACCCGGAAACCGGTGAAACGCTGGACGATGAGAATATTCGATATCAGATCATTACCTTCCTGATTGCAGGACATGAGACGACGAGCGGCTTGTTGTCCTTTGCCATCTATTATCTGATGAAAAATCCGGACAAGCTCGCCAAGGCCCAAGCCGAAGCAGATCAGATTCTGAAAGATCCGGTTCCGACCTACAATCAGGTTCGTAATCTGAAGTATGTGCGGATGGTGCTGAACGAAGCATTGCGATTGTGGCCTACGGCTCCGGCATTTTCCTTATATGCCAAGGAGGACACGGTTCTGGACGGGAAATATCCTTTGAAAAAAGGAGACAGTGTCAGTGTGCTCATTCCCAAGCTGCATCGGGACCGCGAAGCTTGGGGCGAAGATGTGGAGGAATTCCGTCCAGAACGGTTCGAAGATCCGAGCAAGGTTCCGCATGATGCCTATAAACCATTTGGTAATGGCCAGCGGGCATGCATTGGTCAGCAGTTCGCCCTTCAGGAAGCAACACTTGTGCTGGGCATGGTCCTGAAGCATTTTGATTTTATCGATCATGCGGACTATCAGTTGAAAGTAAAAGAAACGTTGACACTCAAACCTGATAACTTCACGATCCGTGTTCGTGCACGCGGGGGTCAGCCGGTCATGGCTGTTCCGGGTGCTGCCGTGGAGGAGCCGACTCCAGTTACTAAAAGACAAGAGCCAGATACAGCCAATGCTCATCACACCCCGATGCTTGTCCTGTATGGGTCCAATCTCGGGACTGCGGAAGGCATTGCGCGTGAGATCGCAGATACCGCCAGATATCAGGGCTTCCGCAGCGAGGTAGCTGCCCTGGATGATCGTGTAGGCAAGCTGCCGAAAGAAGGTGGCGTCATCATCGTTAGTGCATCCTACAACGGCCAGCCGCCAAGCAATGCGAGGAATTTCGTGGAATGGATCGAACATGCGGATGCAGGCGAATTCGAAGGCGTGCGTTTCTCCGTACTGGGATGTGGGGATCACAATTGGGCCAGCACATATCAGCGCATTCCGCGTTTGATTGATGAACAGCTGGCTGCCAAAGGAGCAGAGCGGTTATCGCCTATCGGAGAAAGTGATGCCAGCGGTGACTTTGAGAAACAGGTTGGCGATTGGACCGAGCAACTATGGCCGGATCTGGCACGAGCGATGGGAATCAAGCTGAATGAAAGTTCAGGTAGTGAACGCAGTTCCTTGTCTGTGCAGTTTGTCAGCGGACTGGCGGTAACACCGCTCGCGGATACGTATGATGCACATGTTGCTGAAGTGCTTGAGAATCGGGAACTTCACGATGCGGGCAGCGAACGCAGCACACGCCATCTGGAGATCAAACTTCCTGAAGGCATGACATATAAGGAAGGCGATCATTTAGGCATTTTACCGCAAAATCCGCCTGAGCTCGTGGAACGGGTATTAAAACGATACGGATTCGCGGGTACGGAGCATTTGGTTCTGGATGCATCCGGTCGCAGCGCAGCCCATCTGCCACTGCATCAACCTGTTAATCTGGTTGATCTGCTAAGTCACAGTGTGGAGCTTCAGGAAGCAGCAACTCGGGCCCAACTGAGGGAACTGGCGGCGTACACCGTATGCCCGCCGCATAAGAAGGAGCTTGAAGCACTTCTTGATGAATCGGTATACATGGAAGAAGTCCGTAATAAGCGCATATCGATGCTGGATTACCTGGTGAAATATGAGGCATGCGAACTGCCATTCGAACGGTTTTTGGAGCTGTTGCCGTCTCTGAAAGCCCGTTATTACTCGGTTTCCAGTTCGCCGCGAGTACAGCCTGAGCAGGCCAGTATTACCGTTAGCGTGGTACGTGCTCCAGCCTGGAGCGGCCAGGGAGAATATAAAGGCATAGCGTCGAACTATTTGGCAAACCTGAAGCCGGGTGAAGAGGTAGTCATGTTCATACGGACACCTGAGTCCGGGTTCGAACTGCCAGAGAAAGCAGAGGTTCCGATCATTATGGTTGGTCCGGGTACGGGCGTGGCTCCATTCCGGGGTTTTCTGCAGGCAAGACGTGTAATGAAGCAACAAGGTCAGCAGGTTGGTGAAGCCCATCTGTATTTTGGATGTCGCAACCCGGAACATGATTATTTGTATAAAAACGAACTTGAAACCGCTCAGCATGAGGGTCTTGTTCAGCTTCATACCGCCTTCTCCCGTGTGGAGGGGGAAGAGAAGTGTTATGTACAACATCTGATGAGAGATGATGCACGTCAATTGATTCCTATACTTGAGCAGGGAGGACATCTGTATATCTGCGGGGATGGCAGCAAGATGGCCCCTGATGTTGAAGCAACGCTCAAGAAGGCTTATGCTGACATTAACGGCAACTCGCTGGATCAAGCCGAAGAATGGCTTGAACGTTTGCAGCAGGATGGTCGTTACGCGAAGGATGTATGGACAGGTATCTAATTAACGATGTAATGCTGAATTCATTAGCAAGTAAAGGCGATGCGGTGAGACACAGAGAAGCTTCTGTATTCTCACCGCTTTTTGTCATAAGCACGATAGTTAAGCAGACCAGGGGATGTTTGGGGTATAATTCGGAAGGGAAGGGTTAATAAAGGTTTTGGACGGGACCGATGTCCATGCAAGCTATTTCTTTTTATGGTTAGTTGGGCGATAAATCGATTCGACTTGTGTGAGAGGGAAGAGAATACGGGAGGAGAATCTACCTTTTCCCTGCAATTCAAGGTAATCCACTCCTACACCGACAAGGCGTATATTGTTAAATGCATTCCGGGAAGGGAAAATGGTACGAATGCCCACCCGTATGCCTCGTCGTGTTCGAGGGATATCGAATACACGAATGGAATTTAGACTAAGTGGAATGAATAATTGCCGATTCACTTTGATGAAATTGCGTGGGTATACTTTGCTGATTATTCCCGGCTCCAAACCGGACAGCGGGGCATTCAATTCGGCCAGATGTCCCTGTAATTCGCTCAGGCGCTGTTGTAGTGTTTTTCCTGTATGAAGCTGGTGCCAGTTCATAAGTACTCCTCCGTTCGCCATTTATACCTACTATATGAATGGACGAGATCAAGAGGTGAGCAAAATGGCGCCCATGTTCATTACGTATAACCTGTTTACAACTTATGATATAGGGAGTGATCCGATTGATCGTGGAAATGTATAAAGACCTCGTTCGGGATGAGCGTGGCAATTATTATATCGCAGTACTGATGGAAGGAGATGAGCTTACGCTCGTCAATGCATTTGTTGAAGCTTCGTTTACACCGGAACTTATATATAACGAAGAATTTCGGAATAAACATCAAGAGATGGAAGGCGGCTTCGTAGGCAAAATTGCAATGGACCTGCTTCGGCATGATGTGGTCATGGGGTTGAAACAAATCGACCGAAAGCTGCTGGAACTGTCTGAGGTTGAGCAGAACTACACGGTAAACTATATTGATACGATTGAATTCTACCGCCACCCTGCATGGGAACGTAAGGCATAGCAGGTGATTCGTTCGGGTCAGCGAAAGGTCGTAGTTGCCAATCAACATAGGTAATTCTTCTTACCGATAGATCTTCAGGGTATGAAATAAAAAAGCGCAAGTGCGAGGGTTCTTTCCCGGCAGCTTGCGCTTTTTGTGCTAACGATAGGAGGGATAGATCATACCGATATCCCGCTCTGTTTTTAACACTCCGTCTGAATATCTTTGCATTTCATTTCCTTTGATTCGGATTGGAATGGTCTCTCCCAGATACGTGAGTTCCCCTTCAATGGTGCGCATGCTCATTCCGATGATGCCATTCAAATGTCCACCCCGATCCGTAATTAACCGGATTCCTGCTGGCCCTTCCATATGAATCTTACCATCCTGATAAACCGTTACCCGTTCTGGCGTGTTCACCAATTCAAAATGCAGGTCATTCACCGTGCGACTATACGCCGTATGACCAGCGACTTCTTCGCCATGATCCATGTCGATCGGGAGAAGACCGGTAAACCACAGTTGGTCCGACCCAACCGGCATGATACCGCATAACCGTTCCACATAATCCAGCAGGCAAAGAATGGAGGGGGAGTAGGTTTCGGTAAAACCCTCCTCCCCGGTCCATGGGCTTAAAGCCTGCGCAAAACGCTTTGCTTTGGATAAGGAAGACAAGATGGGTTGCAGTACCCAGGTCAATTCCACATAACGATGGTGAAATTCAAATGCATGTGGTGCACGAATCAGACTCAGGAAGTTGGACGCTCCACCCCAGCTGTTATAAGAAGAAAATGGATCGAACCGTGGATCATCCATCGATATGGAGGTAAACGGGTATTTGGCAAAAAACTTGCTTGTATTCAGCAAATATCGTCGCAGCATGTTATCAAACAACTCACGGTCGCCCACCTCGCAGGCCATCACACGCAGAAGCACATCTGACTTTACCCTGACCAATTGGTCATTGCGATCCCGATCGTAGAAGAACATGTCTTCTTCGTCATAACAGTAACGGAAGAGACTTTCCAGACTGGCTTCGGCTTTTGCTTTCCAATCGGTATCGGACTCCCCAAGCTCCTCCGCCATACGGGATAAGTACACGCGCTGGCAATAAATATTGGCGGTCAAGTCTGGTGCCAAAAAAGGCAGAACCGGAGAGTCCGGATGGTACGATGCGGCATCATTCAAATAAGGCGTATCCGGAACATGCCAGAAGCGTGGGGACAGATCATGCCCGGTATCAAAGGTGCTAAAAGCCTCCACACAGCCGGTCCCTCGGGTATTGCGATACGTTGCAATCCATTCGTCATAGCGTACCATGGATTTGTACATGGTCTTCAGGAAGGCTCGGTTCTTTCCATGAAGCTGGTAGTGATTCCATACGCTTCGTGCCAATGGTGTAACGAGCTGAATCTGGCGGAAGGAAGGGCCGTTCTCCGTTAGCTTATAAGGCAGCAATCCATCTTCTCTTTGGTTTTGGGCAAAAGCAAGGTAGGTTGTTTCCGATACGGAAGGAATTAGAGGTGACAGCAGCTCCGCATTAATGGTGCCGGTACTCTCCAGCCAGCAGCCCAGATAAATGCCACCTTCCTGAAGAATGGGCTCACTGCCATTCAGGGGCACAATGCAAGTGAGTAACTTCTCCAATGCGGAATAATAAGTCGCTTCCAGTCGTCCGCCGGATGCGGCGAATCGAATACCCGACGCCTGCCATTCCTGTATTAACTTTTGATCTTCCGGTTTACCTGGCTGCACATGATCATGGATCGAGACCTGGCGCAGCTTGTTCAGCAGGGCTTCTGTCATGTCGACCTCCTTTGTTGCAGTTATTTATTGATTGGATTCAAAGATTCGAACGGTGCCATTATAGAAGTCAGTCACAGCTTGCTCCACACTTTTTCGGCCAAAGCCGATTTCCTGGTTGGTTGTCTGGGCCAGCTTGGAGAATTCAGCGAATCCCGGAGGATTATAGCTCACGTCAAAAGGTTCCGTTTTTGTAGCTTCAGATACAAAGCTGGTGTAATTATATACAATCTCTTCAACAGGTCCCGCTTCTTGCTGAAGCAGATTGCGGTTGGCTTCCGTAACGGGCACGCCGCGGTCATTGCCGAGAATGTTGGCTGCGTCCGAATCATTAATCCAGAAATCCATCAGGATCGCGACTTCTTTTGCATGTTTGGTATTCGCATAACCGGACAACCCCTGACTGGATTCAAATACAACCCCAGTTCCTTTTGGACCCCTTGGTACAGGCAAAAGAATTAACTTATCTTCCGTGAGGCTCTGGAAAGCAGCCAGTTGATTCGAAGGAAGCAGGCTCATAGCCGCCTTGCCCGTAATAAGCAAGGATTTACTGGTGTCATCTGGTGGATTGGAAACCTGCAGCTCAGGCGTAACCACTCCTCCGGATTGGGAAGCCTGCTCCCAGTAGGTGAACCATTCCAAAATGTCTTCTTGTGCAAATCCGAGCGTGCCATTCTTCATATCATATAGCTGTTTACCGCGTTGTTTCAAAAAGATGTCCATACCGTCAACCGTGAAGTTATAGGTTCCATAATAGCCCTTGCCGAGTTTGTCGGACAGCTCTTTGCTGATCGCAGCATAATCTTCCCAGGTCCAATCCGAAGCTGGCAAAGGAATCCCCGCTTGATCGAACAGTGCCTGATTAACGACAATGCCCCGTGCATTCGCACCAGCGGAAATATGCTGCAGCTTTCCATCAAGACGCCCATACTCAACCATGGTGGCATCCATGCCGTCCAGATTCAGTTCATTACCGACATAAGGGTCCAGGTTCAAAAGAACGTCCTTCTTGGCGTAATCAACCACATTACCCCCAAGAAAGAAAATATCCGGTGCCGTGCCTGACGCCAGCTGTGTATTCAACTTGTCGAAATATCCGGATGAAGGCGCAAATTCACCTACAATTTTAATATTTGGATGTTTCTCCTGAAAAACCTTCAGGGCTTCATTCGTAATTTCTGCCCGTTTTTGATCGCCCCACCACATCATGCGCAGTTCGACTTGTCCGCCTTCAGTGGTCTCCGTTCCTGTCTGCTCATCAGCACCGGTATGATCCGTTCCAGAGCAGGCAGTTACCAATAACAGGAGTGAAGCTATAACAGTGATCATGAATCGTTTGAACATGAGAAATCCCCCTGACGATGGATAATGAAAAACATAATATCTGTTGTACGTTTATTGCGTCTGTACGGTATTTTCGTAATCACTTCAGGCCAGTCGTTGCAATCCCCTCAAGAAAATAACGCTGGAATACCAAAAAGATGATGGTTACAGGCAGCAGAGACAGCGTGGACATGGCGAGCAGTGCGCCCCAATCGGATTGTCCCGATGGATCGAACAATGAACGAATCCCTAACTGTACGGTAAAAAGATCAATTTTGCTCAAGTAGATCATCTGGCTAAAAAAGTCATCCCAACTCCAGATGAAGGTAAAAATCGCTGTTGTAATCAGGGCAGGAACGAGAAGAGGAACCACGATTCTGAAAAAAATCTGCGATTGCCCACAACCATCAATGGTTGCGCTCTCGTCCAGCTCCCGTGGGATTCCACGGATGAATTGAACCATAAGCAGAATGAAGAAGGAGTCCTGTGCCAACCACTTAGGCAGAATGAGCGGGAAATACGTATTAATCCAATGCAGCTCGTTATACAGAATGTACTGAGGTACCAGGGTTACATGGTAAGGAAGCATGATTGTGACCAGCATAATGCTGAACCACAGGCCTTTGAACTTGAACTTCAATCTGGAAAAGGCGTAGGCTGCAAGGGAGCAAGAAATCACATTTCCCAACACACTCATGACGGAGATCAGCGCCGAGTTGCCGAAGAAGCGGCCAAACGACACACCTTGCAAACCTTTCCAGCCATTCACAAAATGATCAAGGGTGAAGCTGGTAGGAATCAGGCTGCTATTGGTGAAGATGAGATGATTCGGTTTAAACGAACTGAGAATTAACCATAACACCGGATACAACATCAGCAGACCGAAGAGGATAATCGCGGCATGCCTCCCGGCTTGAACCAAACGTCGCTTAAATGGCATGTGCACTATCTCCCTTCCTGATTGTCGCCGTAGAACACCCAGAATTTCGAGGTGAGAAAGACAATTGCGGTGAATACCCCGATAATGACCAGCATGATCCACGCCAGGGCTGAAGCATAACCCATATCAAAGAACGAGAAGCCTTTCAGATACAGGTACAAGGTATAGAACATGGTGGCGTCGAGCGGGCCTCCGCGTCCATCCCCGATAACATAAGCGGGTGTAAAGGCTTGAAACGAATTGATCATGCTCATGATCAGGTTGAAAAAAATAACAGGAGAGAGCATCGGGAGTGTGATGCCAAAGAATTGGCGTACCTTTCCGGCCCCGTCTACGTCTGAAGCTTCATATAAATCGGCTGGAATTTGCTTTAGGCCAGCCAGGAAAATAACCATGGCCGAACCAAATTGCCATACAGAGAGTGTGATGATCGTATAGACCACATAATCGGGATGGGCAATCCAGGCGGGTCCGGTGATTCCGAACCAGCTCAGAAACTGATTGACCAAGCCACTTCCTTCGAAAATCTGACGCCAGACGATCGCAATAGCGACGCTGCCTCCCAGTAGGGAAGGGATGTAATACACGGTCCGGTATAAGCCGAGCCCACGAATCCCTTTGTTCAGCGCCATTGCGACTAGCAGGGCAAAGGCAAGCCTAAGAGGAACGGATAGAAATACATAATAAAACGTTAGCCCCAAAGATCTGCGAAAGGTATCGTCTTCGGTAAAAATCTGGACATAGTTGCTGAGCCCCGTCCACGTTGGTGATGATAACAAATTAAATTTTGTCAAGGACAGGTAGAGCGACGCAACCATCGGTCCGAGTGTCAGACAGAAAAGTCCGATGAGCCAGGGCAGCAGAAACAAATAGGCTGTTACATTCTGCTGGCCGTATAACGGCTTGGACAGCTTTCTCATCATAGGCCTCCCTTCAGGATTGGATGTGAATTCGTGATCATCCCAAATTTGAATCCGCTTACAATAAATGCGGCGATTCTCTTGGTAAATTCATCATACCGGGGAGGCGGAGGAGCCGGAATCTCATTTCTTCGGATCATGATTATCAATTTTTTCGGAATGCAGCAAACGATAATCCGAAGGACTTATGTTAAACATTTTTTTGAATTTTGAACTAAAATAACTTGGGGAACGGAAGCCTGTCAGCTCTGTAACATCCCAAACGGTTAAATGGGTTTCCTTAAGTAAACGTATGGCATGTTTCATTCGCACTTCGGTTACATATTGAATAAAAGAAATGCCGGCAGCTTCCTTAAACATCTCTGAAAAATAGGTGGAGCTGTAGTTATATTGCTCAGCTAACGAAGTTAATGTCAGTTCCAGCATATAATTTTCCTCAATAAATCTTTTGGCCGATTCAATGACCGTATCTTCTCCAACCTCGGATGGTTGCTGTTGATTCACGAAATCTTCTGCCCAATGCATCAACAGCAGTTCTGCCTGCTCTGGAGTCTTTAGCCAAAGCATCCATTCGGAGGAAATCCACGAGGATTCCTGTTCGAACAATAATGAAATTTGGAAAAGGCTTCGGATCATATGAGAGGTGGATATCCGAAATGAGTCAGCAAGCTCCTTTCGAATCACACTGCGGAAGGAATCCAGCTCTCCTCGAATAAGGCAGCGATGCAGCATACGATTGGTTTCCTCAGACAGTAATGGACTATGATCTACTACGGGCACATGATCCTGTGCATCTTTGCGTCCAGCAGAGTTCCAAGCCAGGAGGGAATGAATATAGCCTTCTTTCCAGCGTTCAAGGCCAGACACGGGCAATCCCAATCCAACTTGTACATCCATTGTTAAGACAGAACGGGTCTGTGCTGTGATCTGCTGAGCAAATTCGTGCTGAATACTTTCCAATGTAATGAAATGCATGATTCCGGGGTGGGCTCCGTCATGGAATACTTGAACGTTATCTGGGTAGGACTGGGCCATTTCGTGACAAAGCAGCTCAAAGGGAAAGTGGAGCGTTTCGGGAACACGCCCCACTGAGGCAGTCTGCATACCGGAGTCTCGCAAGCCGGCGGTGATGAAACTGACGCTGTGATCCTGCCAGGAGTCCAGATGAAACAGCCGCATTCGCTCTGGCAGTGAAGAGGGTGGGAGGCGATGCCCCCTAACAAGGTCAAGCAGGAAACGTTGCTTCATTTCTTTGTAATACTGGGAGAGACGCCATTGCATCCTTTCGGAATCGCCATGCAGCTGTTTCTGTTTATCCAACTCCTCTTTGATTTTATTTAATGTGGTTTTCA
The DNA here is from genome assembly GCF_042674385.1 of Paenibacillus sp. NPDC056933. Taxonomy (NCBI): domain Bacteria; kingdom Bacillati; phylum Bacillota; class Bacilli; order Caryophanales; family Paenibacillaceae; genus Paenibacillus; species Paenibacillus sp. NPDC056933. Next base: position 1,900,315 of record NZ_JBHUQN010000001.1, read on the forward strand.
GTTCATCCCGGGTCACAGGTTTCAGCAAATAGTCCATGGCCTGGCTGCGCACACCTGCTCTGGCATAGTTGAAATCTTCATATCCGGTGATGATGATAATCTGAATGGAGGGATTAATGCTCCGGCAAACGTCCAGTAATTGGACGCCATCCATGACTGGCATATTCATGTCTGTAACTAACAAGTCAATATGTCCAGCTTTCAGAAGCTCTTCTGCTTCAATGCCGTTTGCCGCTTCACCTGAAATGACAAAGCCTAGGTCTTGCCAGTTCACTTTCAATTTCAGTCCTTCACGAACCTCGATCTCGTCATCTGCGATCAATACGTTGTACATCGTATTCCTCCTGTGCGGGTAGAATCAGTTCAATACAAGTGCCGTAACGTTCTCCGTTCTCGATCTGAATTGCAAACAGGCTTCCGTAATGCAAGCGGCAGCGGGCAACCACGTTTCCGAGTCCAATGTGCCAGCTTTGGCTTCGCAATAGGGGTTCCAGCTGAAATGCTTCAACAGGATCGTGGAGTTTCTGGATGATTTCGGCTGGAATCCCGGGTCCATTGTCTGAAATGTTGAAATGCAGGCAGTTATTCTGTCTGGAGATCCGGATGTGTACCTCGGCTGTCGTCCGATGCTGGAAGCTGTATTTGACGGCATTCTCAATAAGCGGCTGAAGAATAAATTTGATAATGACCAGGGAATTCATCCTGCCTTCCTGTGTCAGAGTAATGTCCAGCTTATGACCGAAACGGGTTTGTAGAATGGAGATATAGTGGCGGATATAAGCCAGTTCCTCTGCAAGCTGTACCCTGTCGTCACTTGTATTCATGGAGAATCGCATCATTTTGCCCAGATCCTCAATGACCTGAACGGTATCATCTGTTCGGCGCTGCATGGCGAGACTGCTGACCAGTTCCAGTGTGTTAAACATAAAATGGGGATTAATCTGCATGAGCAGCGCTTTATACTCTGCTTGCTGACGGAGCAGCTTCAGCTCGAATTCGTTCTGGATGTGCTGTCGCAATCGGCTGATCATGTAGCGGAAAGTGGAGATGACATAACTGACCTCGCTTTTTACATTTTTGTCCGGAGGCAGAAGGGACTCTGCCTGATCGAATGCGCCGCGCTGTACCTGTCTCATGGCCAGTACAAGTCGAGTTAGAGGTTTGGTGACGCCATAAGAGAGCCAGGCAGCGGCAAACAAAGAGACGAGGATTAGAACAATTGTGACCACCAGAATGGTACTCTGAAGCTTGTGAAGAGAGGAATACAGCTCTTTTTCCGGTGCCAGACCAGCCAGCATCCAGCCCGTACGCCCCAACTTTTTGTATACCAGAATGTCACGCTGTCCTTCATCGTTGTTCAGGTACACCACACCCGATTTGAGCGAATTGTTCCGAATGTGATCGATTTCTGCTAAAGCTCCGGCACCAAGCTGATTGGTCTGCTGGGAAAGAATAGGGCTTCCTTGTTCGCCCAGTAGAAACATAGTGCTGCTCTCGGCCAGATGGATTCGATTAAGCGGTTCGAGAAAGTAAGATTCGCTGACATTAATTTTCATTACATTCTGGGCTGTAGCATGGTGAAAGGTCCCGAGGGGCATCAGCAGACTAACTACCGGGTTGCCATGATCCCTTATGTTTTCATGTTGATCGGTATGTGCCGGCAGCCAGTGATTTCCAGAGATGAAGAAGTTTTTGTACCATGATTCCTGCAAAAAGACAGGGTCAGTCGCTACTTGATTCTCACTGCCAATCCGCAGGCCATTTCGTCGATAGATGGATACATCGGAGATACTGGTGTAGCTGTTCGTAGCCTGGGTCAGAAAACGGCTCATCGCCAGATTGACAAGCATCTTTTCCCCTTCAGGAAGGTTGGGGTCACTCATCACGTTATCCCAGTTCTTGGCGATATCGCTGTTGAAAACAAGAGAGGCTGCATCATAGATCTGCATTTGAACCATATCGACATAGGAGCCGTATTCCTCCATCTTCTCAAGAGCAGAGGATTCAATGTAAGAACGGATCACGGTACGTGACTCCTTAAAGAGTAGGAAGGAGAGCGTGCCAAAACAGAGCACGAAGAGCACAACGATAAAGGCGATCAAACGGCTTTTTAATGAGAAAAACATGGGTACCTCCTTAAGCGAATAGACGTCAGCGACCGTTGTCCAAATGGAAAAAAGACTGCGTAATAAACGCAGCCTTTGATTTAAGTGTGGTTGGAGCGGTCTTGCGTTCCTAGAAACGAACCAGGTTGTTGATGCGAACAGGTAAACCAGTTGCGATGGCGCGGTTGGCTGCAATTCCGGTGAGGATGGATCTCGCTCCATCCAATTGGTTGGCAGCACGGTGGTATGGATCTTCCGCTGGCTCTCCAAACAGATCATTCAGAAGTACAGGATCGCCACCGCCATGGCCGCCTTCTTTTTCCTCGACCTGAACCTCGTACGGGGCATCAAACATAGGAAGGACACGCAGTGTTTTCCCAATCAATGCACCTTCAAGATTTTTGTCACCCAGCGAGTTAACATAGGATTGCTCCACAATGTTCATTTCGATCCGGCCTTTGGTACCGTTAATGGCGATGCGATAACCTTCCCACGGCTGGTATGCAACAAGTGAATAGGTCAAAATGGCTTTGTTCTGATACCGGACAAGAACGCCCATCGTATCCTCAATGTTGATGCCATCTCCGAATACGCTTTGATCCCGCTGGTAGCCGTCTTCCGGCTCAGCATCCAGATACATGGCTTTGAGATGTGCATCCGAATCCAGATGCAGGGCAAAAGGGTCCTCTTGCGCAAGCGGGTTGCCGGTTGCACGAGTGTAAAACTGCGTTATGCCTCGTTCCTCCGCGTTCTCTCGACCATAATACATGAGATCGCCGAATGCGAAAACGGTCTCAGGCTGCGAACCGATCCAAAAATTGACCAAGTCAAAGTGATGGGTGGATTTGTGTACGAGCAGTCCGCCACTATTGCGCTTGTCCCGGTGCCACCGGCGGAAGTAATCTGCACCGTGACGGGTATTCAGCAACCATTCAAAGTGGACCGAAGTCACTTTCCCGATGGTGTCATTCTGAATCAGTTCCCGTATCTTGGTATGGTGCGGCGCGTAACGGTAGTTAAAGGTGACGCGTATATTTTGACCAGTCCGCTTGACAGCATCTAGAATATCCTGACATTTGTGCTCATCGATGGTCATCGGCTTCTCGGTCACAACATCACAACCAAGCTCCATTGCCCGAATGATGTATTTATGGTGGGTGCGGTCAATGCTGGTAACAATGACGAAGTCCGGCTTCTCGTTCTCAATCATCTGGTCGAACTGATCTGCAGTATAGGTAGGGATCTCATTGTATTTATATTTTTCCCTCAGCAGCTGATTGGCGTAATTCATGCGGGTCTGGTTAATATCACAAAAAGCTGCGAGTTCGGATGTTTCTCTGAAATTTTGGGCTAATGCTCCATAGAAAAATTCAGCACGGCCGCCTGTTCCGACCAATACGTAGCGTTTTTTGTTACCCATTCTATCGCCTCCTTGAATATAGATCTAGAGTATAACAAGGGAGAACTTCTTTCGCCGCTTTTTGTGCGTAATCGCTTTCAAATACCGCTTATTTTGCTATAATTCAAGCAAAGGGGGCAGCTGCATGACACAGACATTTCGGGCAGATTACAATGATCCCACCGGATATTTGAATATTGAATATGATCGTCGCATTGGTTATTTCTCCATGACCGATGACCATCTGCACGACCATTACGAGCTGTACTACCTGCTATCAGGTGAGCGCATATACTTCATCAAGGACCGAACCTACCGGGTCAAAGCCGGAGATTTCGTATTCATCGACCGAAATACCGTTCATAAAACGATGGAGAGTGGTAGACCTGACCATGATCGGATTGTTCTGTATATCAAGCCGGAGCTGTTCACCCAATTGGCCATCTCACCTGAGCTCGCTGAGGGGCTAAAGGAGCCATTCGGCTGGGATAATCCCATTTTGAGCCTTCCTTCACAGGTAAGTGAAACTGCGGGCCGAATGGTCAGTGAAATGATTGATGAGATGGTCCATACCAGAGCTGGAAGCAGTCTGCTGCTGCGTCACCGATCCGTTGAATTACTGCTGTTTGCTTATCGTAATCAACATTTGGGCACTATGCACTCGGCTGATAGTGAGCCGGTTCTGCACCCCAAGGCACAGGCGGTGGTACGTTATCTCAACGATAACTATCAGCAGGCTATTTCGTTGCCCGAGGTTGCTGCATTGTTTCGAATCAGCCCTCATTATCTCAGTCGTTTGTTCAGACAAACCACTGGTTTCACGTTCAGCGATTACCTCAATCTGCTTCGGGTGAAGGAGGCGCAGCGCTTGCTGCGTGAAACCGAGGATTCCATAACGGAGATCGCCCTGCGAGCGGGATTCAGCAATTTTTCACATTTCGGGAAAATGTTCAAGCGGACGGTTCAGGTGTCACCGAGGACATATCGGCAGGAGTATAGAGAAACAGGCTCGATGGGAGTGCTGAAATAGGGTGGACTGCTATATAGAAATAGGTATAGGTACCGTTCAAACCGAAGTATGACTTGTTCGTTCTCCGATCGCAACCTTCGATTACACCATCATCTTCTCGCGTTCATGGCTTATCGAGAATCAAACGATTGCATTTCAGCCGATTTTGCATCTTGCCGTTCAAGAGGAACGGGCGTATATTAAGATTTAACTAAATTAGGAATAAATTGATACCTTAGCTTGTAAGGCTATTTTTGTACATAAGGGGGAAGCCGATGATACAGACCAGATTAGACAAATTGGGCATTGAGTTACCTCAGGCAAGTGCGCCTGCAGCGAAGTATGCCAATGCGGTGATTGTTAACGGAATCATGTATGTGTCCGGTAAAGGGCCCGATACGCGAGAGCGTGGCAAACTCGGAGAAGAGTTTACAACAGAGCAGGGATATGATTTTGCCCGAAATGCTGCCATCGAGGTATTGGCTGTCGTTCAGGAAGTGCTAGGTTCGCTCGATCGGGTGAAGCGGGTGGTCAAGGTACAGGGGTTCATCAATGCTACGGCCTCGTATGAGGAGCACCATAAAGTGTTAAACGGTTTTTCAGATCTGATGCTGGATGTGTTCGGAGAACAGGGTGTGCACGCCCGTTCGGTATTTGGTGCTGTATCCGTGAGGGATAACTTGCCGCTTATCATTGACTCCATATTCCAGGTGGAGGAGTAGATTGCATGACCAATTCGGCTTCAATTAATCCGTTAATGCTGTCTTTTCCCGAAAGCTTTGATACACCGCGATTGACCATTCGTGCCCCGAGGTGGGGAGATGGAGCGGCAGTGAATGAGGCAATCCGGGAAAGTGCGGAACAATTGCGTTTGTGGCTGCCTTTTGCCGAGAACATACCTTCATTGGAGGAATCAGAAGCGATTGTTCGCAAAGCCAGGCTGCAATTTCTGGAGCGTACCGACATGATGCTTCATTTACGTGACAGATTTACGGATGAATTCGTAGGCAGCAGCGGACTGCATCGAATAGACTGGAATGCACGCTGTTTCGAGATCGGTTACTGGATCAGAACTTCGCGTGCCGGTGAGGGTCTCATGACAGAAGCAGTCAGAAGCATTGAGCACTTTGCAATAACTTATCTGGAGGCGAACCGTCTGGAAATTCGCTGCGATGCACGTAATGTACGAAGTGCCAAGGTGGCTGAGCGGGCAGGGTATACGCTGGAAGGAATATTGCGGAAGATGCGTTGTGACAGTACAGGTACGCTGGTGGATCTGATGGTGTTTGCCAAGGTAAGAGGCAATGAGTTTGAATGAAATAAAATAGTTTTGATTTGAAGTGAAACAAAGAATGAATCGGGAAATGGTCCGAAACATGAATAGAGAGAAGGAAACGGCTCTTGAAGAGCAAGCGTATGTTGTTCTCCAAGGCCGTTTTTTGGTATGCGAATAATTGGAGACTTAGAAATAATGCTGAATGAATTGTTGAATGAATTGGTGCAGGGTAGCGAAATCTCCTTACCTCATTGGATTGGGAATGTTAACGTATAACGGCGTTTCACCACGCTGATGGAACCGGCTGAGAAAGTTGGCTTTGGCGGGTAAAGTCTCGGCGTTCAACAGATCGCAAATGACGTCGTTAATATGCGAGGACTCGGTTGTCTTTTTTTGAAGCTCCTCTAATGTATGTCTCACCACTTTCCAGTAAGGCTGCTCCATTTGACCTGTATAATATGCCAGGCGCTGCACCACATGACTAAGGTGATTGACAAAAAAATAATATTTCAACCGATAACGTGATTCTTCCTCGGTATACAGGACAGGACTGTTGGCAGCAACTACCTGATCGATCCAACCTTGCTGTTCCGCTACGGTTCGATTGACACTGATGCCCTCCAGATCCCTAACCACAAAAGCGGCAGGCATGCCATCTTCAAGACGCAGCATGGAATTCTGTACATGAGCTTCCAGACTAATGCCGGTCTCGGCATACAGTTCCACAAGTGGAACCATGGATATCCCCAGATATTGACGAAGCCATGCATACCAGTCTGTTTGCACCCGCACATCATGTACACGATCTGGCGACGAAGATGATTCGAGGCTTTCCTGGACAGCCCGGAATAACAGCGGTTCGGTTTCTCCGGGAAGCACTTCCATGAGAGAGGCCACGACATAAGGCGCCCCTGAAGCAGAGCGGCTTGACTCGGGTGCTTCACGCAGAATCATGGAGAATCCCGAGATCAGCGCGTCCTGAGTGGACGAAGGTATCTCCGGTACCTTTAAGCTCCGGTAGCCTTTTTCCAGCAAAATTTGAAATTTCTCTGACGTCCAGCGATCCTGAATCTGTTGTACAATCCTGGATGCATCCAGCGTGCGCAGCAACTGTTCTTCATTGTTCTCGCGAATAAAGTTTGTAATTCGAATATGAAGAGACAGCTTGTAGAAACAGCTATCCTTCGGATTCCAAACCGTGCGCACCGATGAGGTAGGATACACGGCAGGTCCGGTAGATCCCAGATCAATTAAATTGCCTTGCTGTAATAAGGACTTTACAGGTTCAAGTGTCCGCAAATAGGCAGCCTGCCAGGGATGACAAGGGAGGAGGACGTAATGTCTGCATTCTGGAGGGAGGTGCGTCAAGGCCGCTTCGCTCATCTCAGCAGGGACCCAGGGTGCTTCGGTGCCATAATCCACGGTATCCAGCCAGTCCTCCAACACAAGTTCAGGTGCTGCGGCAAAACAATTAAGAGCAAAGTTAACGCCAAATTCTGGGGAATAGGCGTGCGAATCCCAAGAACTGAAACCCTCCAGACTTTTCGGAGTTGGATGAAACGGATGACCGCATAACAGTGACTGTTCCAGATAGCGAAAATCCAATGTTACAGGAGATGATGAATTCAGCGCATGCTCCAGATAGGAGGTCATATGCTCCAAACTGTTGTAAACCATCTGTTCCAGCTCTGTTCGTTTCAACATGCGGACTTCAAGATTGGGTTCCACGGATGATATTTCATCGAGTAACAGCGTCGTTATTTGTTCAAAAGAAAGCTCTCTCCAGCCATCGGGCTGTGCCTCTTCTGATTCTGCGATGTGAAACTTGTCGCCATAGACATGATGTCCAGCGGCGGAACGATGAAGCAGATTGCCAAATATCCTCTGATTTGTTCGCGGAAGCTTAATAACCAGCGAAAGATCTGGATTGGTGGCAAGCCGAATGTAAGGATCATGCTGCCCGGTCTCTCGTAGATAGGCGTTCAACATACGGCTTAGCGTTTCCTGACGTGCAAGCCGGCTTGGGGAAATTGCAGAAGGATACGAAGTCTGCAGGGATCGATCGATGGTGACATTATCCTTGGTCATGATTGATTATCATCCTTTCACAATTTATTGGAGCGGCAGTTGTATGGGAGCTTTCCGCTTATGAATCGCTGGGCGGCGCACAGCAAGCGAAGCGATGAGCATGACTGTTCCCATGACAAGGAATACGGCTGGAATTCCCCAGATACCCCCGATCAGGACTCCGATGGACGGTCCGGCAATCTGACCAGCCATTAACATGCTGTTGGTCGCTCCGATGCGCACCCCACGATTCTGATCAGTGGAGGATTTCAGCACATTGAGCATAACCGTCTGCAATAGGGCACTGTAGAAGAACCCTTGCAGAAAACGTACAACGAGCAGCCAGGCCACCCCGAGTGGCAGTGTATGTGCAAGCAGGCACAAGCCGCATAACAAGCCAGCCAATCGGAGATTGCGTTCGGGTGCGTATCGGTCGTTTCGCTTACCCCACCACGATGCGCCAACCATTTCCCCAACCGATGACATCGCGAGCAGAACCCCGACCGTAAGCGCAGCGGCACCTGAGGAAGGGACAATTTCACGAATAAAGGGGGTGAACATCGTAAACGTTGCAAAATCCACGAGCTTGAAAATAATGCCTGCGATGACTAACCTTCTTGCAATGGGATGGGTAATCAGCGAAACGAAGGCATGCATAATTCCGCTTTTGTCCCTGTTTTTTTCATGGTTATTCAACATAGCCACCGAAGGCTGGTGCTGTTCCACAGGAGATACTTGATTTTTGTTCTTGGCCGTACGAGTCCGATGCGTCGTCGCGCCCGTTAATACCAACGAGGCAAGCACAGCAAAACTCAACGTCAACGAGGCCGTAATGAACAATAGCGGACGACTTCCCCATGTGTTTACACATATGCTTCCAAGCAGTGGTCCCACGAGCAGGCCTGCTGCCGATGCCCGCTCTAACTGTCCAAGCGCAGATCCCTGCTTTTGTTCAGGGGCATGGGTTCCCACAAATGCACTGCTCGCATCGGATATGCCACCGAAAGCCCCCTGACAGAGACGGAACAAAAAGAATTGAAAGGGCGTCTGGGCAATGCCCATGAGAAACATGCTAAGGGCCAGTCCAACCAGCGCTCTGACAACCATCCATTTACGACTCCAGCGATCCCCGATCTTACCCCAAAAAGGGGTCAGAAGAGCATAGGACAAAGCAGGTGCAGATACGGAAAGACCTGTCCACATCAGCACTTCTTCTGTTGCTCCTGCGTTCAGATGCTCCATGTAGTACGGTATAAAAGGGCTGATTCCTGTCAGCCCGGCACTGGAAAGAAAGCGTCCACCCCACAAAATGCGGACGCTCTGTTTCCATGCCAATTGAGACAGCATGTGTTCACTTCACCACCTTGATTTTGGCAATTTGAAACCAATTGCTGATCAGATTATCAAGAATGATTCTCAATGTCAATCTTATTTTTTTCAAAAACCTTCCAAAAAAATTTAGTGTTGACAGGAAAAAAAAGGATATGCATAATAGGCCCTGTGTCCAATTTTGAAAATGATAATCATTATCAATAAGGCACTAGTGGACAACAATATGCCCAGAAAGCTGGTGTAAACGCATGGAACAAAGTACCCTGCAAATTAAGGATCGCTCGCTTAAAGTTGCGGATTCCATTATCGATTGTATCGGTCAAACCCCACTGGTTCGCTTGAATTCCCTGTTCGGATCTTCAGGAGCTTCGGTGTATGCCAAGCTGGAAATGATGAATCCCGGCGGCAGCATGAAAGACCGACCTGCGCGATACATTATCGAGCAGGGTCTGCGAGACGGAACGATCAAACCGGATACGCATCTCATCGAGAGCACTTCAGGAAATCTGGGAATTGGTCTCGCATTAACCGCCAAGCGATATGGACTGAAATTCACCTGTGTGGTTGATCCGAAAATCACATCGACGAATCTGAGGATGATCACCTACCTCGGGGCACAGGTTGACATGGTGACTGAACCTGACGAACACGGAAGTTATTTGCAATCCCGCATTCGCAGGGTCAAGGAACTAGCCAGTCAAGACCCGGCAGGTTACTGGATCAACCAGTATGCCAACCCTTTGAACTGGCAAGCTCACTATCATGGTGCAGGTCAGGAGATTGTGGAGCAGATGGATGGACAAATAGACGTACTGGTGTGCGCAGTGAGTACGACTGGAAGCATTCTGGGCATATCCCGCCGCGTGAAAGAAGCGAATCCGCATGCGCAGATCGTGGCCGTTGATGCCGTCGGCTCGATTATTTTTGGCACACCATCCCGTCAGCGTGAATTGCCGGGCATCGGTGCCAACCGGGTCCCTGAATTATTCAGCCCGAACGAGATTGACCAGGTGATTCATGTGGATGATCGGGAATCCGTGCTGGGCTGTCAGAAACTGCTGGAACGGGAAGGCATTTTTGCAGGAGGTTCTTCCGGATCACTGGTTGCTGCACTGGAGAAGCTGGTTCCCACTTTGCGGCCTTCAACCAAGGTAGTCACAGTCTTTGCAGATCGTGGAGAACGTTATCTGGATAGTGTGTATGACGAGCAATGGGTCAATCAATTACCGCCAAGCCAATTGATCAAGAATATATAAAATTTATCTCGGAGGAGAGATCGGATATGAGTACCGTTCAGGGTCACAGCCTTTTGTATATGAGTAAACAGGATATTATAGATCTGGGAGGGCTGTATTCAGAGCCCTATGTCAAGGCAGTAACCCGAGCACTGGAGCTTCATGCCAAGCGGGATATCGTGCAGCCGTTGAAGCCTTATCTTCGGGTTAACGAGGAGAGCGGTCATATTGCCGATCGCATTATTGCGATGCCTGCGTATGTGGGTGGCGATGTAGCGATCAGTGGTCTCAAGTGGATTGGGAGCAAACATGATAATCCAGCCAAGCGTCATAAGGAACGTGCAAGCGCTCTTATTATCCTGAATGATCCGGAAAGCAACTATCCTGTGGCGGTGATGGAAGGCAGCGTAATTAGCGGAATGCGCACGGCTGCGGTCACAGCCATCGGGGCAAGATATTTAGCCAAAGAAGGCTTCTGTACGGTGAGCGTGATCGGCTGCGGAGTGATCGCCAGAATGCAAATTACTTCGCTGCTTGAACAATTTGACTCCATTCGGACCATCCATCTGTATGACCTGAATGCTGACACCGCTCGCCTGCTTGCGGATGAAATTCGTTCCCGTTTTGATCAGGTTGAAGTGCTGGTGGAAGATTCGTCAGAACAAGCAGTGCGACAAGCGGAAGTACTCGTAACGGCTACGGTAGCCTCATCGCCGCATATTCCGTATGAATGGATTGCCAAAGGTACATTTGTCAGCAACATCTCGATTATGGATTTGCACAAGGATGTATTTACGCAGGCAGACAAAGTGCTCGTGGACGATTGGGATCAATCCAACCGGGAGAAAAAGATTATTAATCAGCTGGTGCTGGAAGGAAAATTCTCTCGTGAGCAGCTTCACGCCGAACTCGGCGAGATCCTGATTGGCGAAAAGCCAGGACGTGAACATGAGGATGAGATTATTGTGCTGAACCCGATGGGGATGGCGATTGAGGATATTTCCAGTGCGGCAGAGATGTATGCAAGAGCTGTTGAGCAAGGAAAGGGTACACGCTTATGGCTGTAGAGCTGAAAACAGGGCATATCCCTCAAGCTGCAAGAGTGCGTGAGCACCTATTGGCACTAAAAGAACAGCTGACAGAACCAGTATGTGCCTACATCCGGGATGTAACAGCACTCGTGGCTCATGTGCGTCAGCGTGTACAATCCATGCCGGAATCCAGTGAGTTGTTCTACGCCATCAAAGCCAACTCGGAAGAAGAGGTACTTCGAGCGCTGGCACCTGTAGTTCATGGCTTTGAAGTGGCATCTCTGGGCGAGATCGTAAAGGTGAGACAAGTCTCTGCCGATATTCCGATTCTGTTTGGTGGACCAGGCAAGACCGAAGCCGAGCTCCGGGGAGCGATAGAGCATAAAGTGCAGCTTATTCATGTGGAGAGCATGCATGAGCTGAACAAGCTGAACGAGATTGCCAGTCAAAATGACGTTCGGGTATCCGTATTGTTACGGATAAACCTGAAGGGTCCACTGCCGCAGGCGACACTCGCGATGGGTGGTCGTCCGACCCAGTTCGGGATCGACGAGGTCGTGCTGCCACAAGTCATGAATCAGCTGCGGCATTTGCCACATATTCAGGTCGAAGGGTTTCATTTTCACTCCCTCTCGAACAATCTGGATGCGGAGCAGCATGTGAAACTGGTGGAGTATTATTGCACAATCGCACGGGATTGGGCGAGGCAATATGGATTCACGTTGCGGTATTTGAATGCCGGGGGTGGAATTGGCGTGAACTATGCCCATCTGGAGCAACAGTTTGACTGGAACATATTTGTGAATGGGATCGCACCGGTATTGCAAAAGGAACTGCCCTCGGAAACGACATTGTTGTTCGAATGCGGGCGTTATCTCACTGCATCAAGCGGGTATTATGCAACGGAGGTGCTGGACATTAAAACCAACCATGGCAAAACATATGTCATCGTTCGCGGTGGTACGCATCATTTCCGCCTGCCCGTTTCCTGGCAGCATAGTCATCCGTTCGAGGTGATTAAGGTGGAGAAATGGACGCATCCGTATGACAGACCCGAGGTGAAGGAAGCCGCTTTTACAGTGGCAGGCCAGTTATGTACTCCGAAAGATATTTTGGCAAGTGATGTTACATCAGGCAGGGTTCGGGCAGGAGACATCTTGCTGTTCCACTTCGCGGGCGCTTACGGGTGGGCGATCTCGCATCATGACTTCTTGAGTCATCCGCATCCGTATCACATATATTTGCACTAGCACGTGGGAAGAAGGAAGCAGCACATTCATGGGAGGTGTCATATGAACGGTCTTACAGCATCGTTGGTCAAGTCCGAAGAGTGGATATGGGTGCGGCGACGTATCTTCAGGCAATTGGTGGAGTCATTTCTGTATGAGCAAATATTAAGTGAACCGGTGATCAGGCATCATGCGGAGGCAGAGTATACGCTGCGAGGGGAGACAGAGACAGGAGAGAAGGTGGAATACACCTTTTGGGCTGTACGAAAAGAGAGCTTTGACCGCATTCGGTTGTCAGATAAACCAATTATGCGGATAACTTCGGGAAAACGAGCGGAAGCGGACTCCATTCCTCGTTTTTTACTGGAGATTGCAGCGCATATTCCCACATCCGAAGCTCAGCTGGGGCAATTCATGGATGAGCTTCAGCAAACCCATCTGAAGGATACGCTGTCCGTGCGATGGCGTGCTGGTCAGACCGAACCTCAGGTATCGGAATATGACGAATGGGAGTCTGCCCTGATTGAAGGGCATCCGTATCATCCTTGTTACAAATCCAGAGTTGGATTCACGCTCTCTGACAATGAAGCTTATGGACCGGAGTTCAGACCCGAATTCAAGCTGGTCTGGATTGCGATTAAACAGGATGCAGCCCAAATATCCATATCATCTTCACTGGATACATATGCTGCGTTTATTCATAACGAGCTGGGGCAGGAACAGCAGACATTCAGGACGATTTTGCAGGAAACTATCCCGACTGCGGATTTGGAATTGAACTCTGTTGCCAATGCCGAGGTGAAGGTGAATACGAATGGGGATGCAAGTGTTGTGGATGAATATGTGTTTGTTCCCGTGCACCCCTGGCAGTGGGAGCGAATAATATCGGTGGCGTGTGCGGAGCAACTCCGAACAGGAGAGATGATGTATCTGGGCCAGGCAGGTGACACCTACCGTCCTCAACAATCGATTCGTACATTGACGAATGTGAGTCATTGCGATAAACCGTATGTCAAACTGCCGCTGAATATGGTGAATACGTCTTCCGGACGAATTCTGGCACAGCACACAATCATGAATGCGGCCCGTATCTCGGACTGGCTTGGTCGTGTGGTGGAGGAAGATTCGTTTCTGCAGGATGAGCTTGGTCTGATTGTGCTGAAGGAGATTGCGGGGGTATCGTACCATCACCAGAAACTGCCTAATGTGCTTGAGCAAAAAATATACGGATCACTTGGAGCCATCTGGCGGGAAAGTTTGCATCCGCGCTTGCGGACAGGAGAAGAGGCGTTGCCATTCAATGCTCTGTGCCATCTCGATCAGCAGGGCACTCCGGTTATTAAACCGTGGGTAAGCGAATATGGCCTGGAGCGCTGGGCCCGGCAATTATTGAATGTTGCGGTGGTACCGCTGATACATCTGCTGTACGCACATGGAGCTGCGCTGGAATCGCATGCGCAGAATATGATCATCGTGCTGAAGCAGGGCTGGCCCAGCCGAATCGCGCTTAAGGATTTCCATGACGGTATCCGGTACTGCCCATCCATTCCTCACCCGCTTGGATACCCGGATATTGAATACCCGCCTGCCAACCATCAGCGGGTGAATCGCAATTCGTTTGTGGAGAAGGAAGATCCTTCCGAGGTGAAGGACTTTATGTTGGATGCAGTACTCTTTATCAACCTGACCGAAGTGGCATTTTTCCTGGAGAAGCACTTTGGCTTGGGCGAAAAGCAATGGTGGCGCATGGCTGCCGAAGTGATTTTGAATTACCAGAAGCGTTTCCCGGAGTTACAGGCACGATTTGAACAGTTTGACGTTTTTGCACCCGAGATCGAAGTAGAACAACTGACCAGACGGCGAATTCATGAAGGGCCTGGGGATTGTGTGCACCGGGTAAGTAATCCACTGCATGTCTACAGGCCAGTACGGCAGAATTAATCAGGAAGGGAGAGAGCGTATGCGCACGGAAAGCACGATAATATCTGAATATCAGAGCCATGACGAGGAACAGGATAGGCAAACGTTGTGCTTAAAGGAATCCTCTAACCACTCAGGAAATGGTGTTGCAAGCACTGGACTTGGAGTGGAGAATGAGCACAGGCAAGAGCAGCATAGAAAACGGTACACTTCAGCCCTGTCTTCATACCACTATACCGAAGCACGCAGGCGCGTATTCAGGCAATTGGTTGAATCTTTGATGTACGAAGGTGTTATAGAATATAGCTCAAGGGAGGAGCAGGGGTTCAACGTTTGGGAAATGGAGGGTGTTGGTCTGAACGGCGAACGGGTCATCTACACATGCAAGGGAACAAGGCATCTTACCTTTGGTCGTCTGAGGCTGAACCATGAACCGATGATAAGACGTGTCTGTGTGAATGGGACTCCAGCTTCGGAATGTAGCAGCATCCCAAAGGGAGAACGAATTCAGCCCGGAACTACGGCCGAACAAGAAGCGGAGTCGATTTCTCTATTTTTACTGGAAGTAGGGTCAGCTATAGGCGCGGATGAAGGGAAACTGCTGCATTTTATTAAAGAACTGGAGCAGACGCTGATCAATGACACAATGGCGCGATATGTACGAGCTGAGCGGCAGACCGATCTCCATGCTCTTCCCGATGAGGATTGGGAAAGCGGAATTATCGAAGGTCATCCGTACCATCCGAGTTATAAATCCCGTATCGGTTTTCGAATCGAAGATCAGCTTGAATATGGACCCGAGTTTGGCGGATGGATTAGACCGATATGGGTCGGAGTTCATAAGCAAAACGCACGTATAAGTCATGGCGCGAATGAACATGGACCGACTACAAGGGAATGGCTTCAGGATCAACTTGGCGAACAAGTGTTGGGGCGCTTCCTCACCACTCTACGGGAAATGGGTGCTGATCCGGCAGAGTATGTGCTGCTGCCAGTCCATCCGTGGCAATGGCGAACCACGATCAGTTCTGTTCTTGCGGAGGATATTCATAACAGGAGCCTCGTACTGCTTGGCAGCAGCGAAGACCGATATACTGCTCAACAGTCGATCCGCACTCTGGCTAACCGATCACATCCGAATTCACCCTGCTTGAAGCTGTCGCTTAGTATGATCAACACATCAACAGGGAGGGTGATCGCCCCGCATACGGTGGAGAATGCCCCTTTCATTACCGACTGGCTGCAGGGAATTAACAAGCAAGATCCTTACATGAGGGATGAGCTGCGTGTCATTCTTCTGGGAGAGATTGCAGGCGTTGCATACGACAATCATCAGATACCGGATGCGTTGAAGCCCCTTTCGTATGGTGTGCTGTCCTGCATTTGGAGGGAAAGTGTACATTCCCGGTTGGAGCCGGGCGAATCAGCGATTCCGTTTAATGCATTGGCTACACTGGACCATGCAGGGCGACCGGTGATTGATCCTTGGGTAAAAAGGCTGGGTTCTGATGAATGGCTGTCCGAGCTGTTGAAGACTTCGGTACGACCGCTCATTCACTGGTTATTCGCTCATGGAATTGCGTTGGAGTCTCATGCACAGAATATGCTGCTTATTCACCGGGAAGGACGGCCTTCGCGCATTGCACTAAAGGATTTTCACGATGGAATTCGATTTACAAGAGAGGCACTTGCCGATCCAAAGCTTTGTCCAACGCTTGTCGAGGTGCCCGAATATCATCGTCGTGTGAACCGCAATTCATTCCTAGAAACGGACAAACCGGCAGAAGTGCGGGATTTTATACACGATGCCTTTTTCTTTATCAATCTTGGAGAACTGGCTTTGTTCATGCAGGAGCATTACCAGATCAGAGAGCAGACGTTCTGGCACAGTGTGCGTAAGATCATTACCGACTACCAACAGCGATTCCCTGAATTTCACGAACGTTATGAGCTGTATTCCTTGTTTGATTCAGAGATCGGAGTAGAACAATTGACGAAGCGTCGCTTGTTTCTGGATGATGAATTGAGGATTCATCAGGTTACCAATCCACTGTCTCATACGTTTATGGATAATTATGGGCCAGATGAGGATGAATTAAAAAATAGTATATGAGATCAAAAGAATATTGCATGGACAGAAACGGGAATTGTGGGATATTGTTTTAATAATGATAATCATTATTGATTAGATTGTTAAAAAGAATCAGGGGGTTGGATGGAATGCAAACAGAGAGAAAGAGCATTGGACTTAAACCATGGATACATTTGGTTATGCTGGTGGTACTGATGCTGGTGCTTGCGGGATGCGGAAATTCCGGATCGGGTGCCGCTAACGGATCAGCATCGGAAACAGATCCGACGGAACCAAAGCAGGAAGAAACCGCAGCCAATACTGGAGATACACGTACCGTCAAGGATGCATATGGTGAGGTTCAGGTTCCGGCAAATGCGAGTCGAATTGTTGTACTGGACATCGGGGCCTTGGATAATTTGCTGGAGTTGGGCATTAAACCTGTAGGCGCACCTTCCATCCTGGCGGCAGGAGATCCGTACCCGGCTTATCTGAAAGGCACAGAAGGCATTGAGAATATCGGATCGGTGAATGAACCAAGCCTGGAGGCTATCGATGCACTGAAGCCGGACTTGATCATTGGTAATAAAGATACACATGATGCCATCCATGATCAGTTAAAACAAATCGCTCCTACGGTGTTTGTCGAAACGCTCGGGGTTACCTGGAAAGAAAATCTGCAGCTACATGCCGATGCGGTAAACAAGCTGGAAGAGGGCAAGAAGCTGTTGGATGCATATCAGCAGCGCATTGAGGAATTGAAGTCCACGCTTGGAGGCAAGGATGCCAAGGAAGTATCCCTGTTCCGTCCCCGTGAAGACAAAATTCAGGTCTATCTGAAAGAAACCTTTGCAGGTACGATTATGGAAGATGCCGGAATTGTTCGTCCTTCAGCACAGCAGGATGCAGGCTTCTCCAAGGATATTACGGAAGAACAGATTGCTGATCTCGATGGCGACGTAATCTTCTGGTTTAATCGTGAGCCGGATGCGTTCGCCAAGCTGGAGAAAAGTAAATTGTGGGCGACGTTAAAAGGAGTCCAAAATCAAGCTGTGCACCCGGTAGACTGGGAGTACTGGATGAGCGGACTGGGTATTCAGGCTGTAAACAAGGTCGTAGATGACCTGAACACGTATGTAGCCAGCTAAAGGCAAAACATGCTGCATTCTGCATTTTTCTCGGAAAGAATGGAATGGGAAATTAGAACATTAACCATTGCAATGATGCTTTCATGTGGTTATAGCTTAACTGTAAAATTGGGTCGTCGAATGTGACGATCCAATTTTTCTGATTTTTCTGCATATAGCTCGTACCACGTTGTATTCATGCCCCTATTCGTTACCTATTATAATAGAAGGAAAAATTTCTACAGGATCGAAATACTTCTGTACGTCTACATTTTGTACCCAGGGGCGAGTTGAATGGGGAATTATTAAACATGCTGAAGTACATCAATCAAGCAGCATGCAGGTCGGAGGCGTAAAAATGAACACAAACACCAGGTTTAAATTCACTGGTTTGGCAATAATCATCGTGTTAACAATTCTCGCGTTTCTATTCAGCATCATGTATGGCATCGTACAGATCCCACTGCGTTCTGTTGTCGATACGTTCTATGCCTTTGACGGATCGCGTGAACACCTTATTATTCAAACAGTCAGGCTACCAAGAGCGGTTATTGCCGCTGTGGTCGGCAGTTCGCTAGCTGTGGCAGGGTGTCTGATGCAGGCGATTAGCCGCAACGCCCTGGCAGGTCCTGAAATGTTCGGCATTAATTATGGCGCTGCGCTTACGGCGGTGCTGGCTTCCTTTTGGCTGGGAACGACATCTCTGCAATTATTTGCATGGTCTGCTCTGTTAGGGGCGGCGGTAGCAGGCGTACTTGTTTTTCTTCTCAGTTCCACGGGCAGACACCCCTTATCTTCAGTCAAATTGGTCCTGGCAGGAGCTACATTAAATTTGCTGTTTGCATCATTGACACAAGGTATTCTCATATTGAACGAGCAATCTCTGGATACGATGCGCTTCTGGTTGGCGGGTTCATTAACAGGAAGGGATCTGGATCTGTTTATTCAAATCCTGCCTTATCTGCTCATTGGAATCATCTGTGCGTTTGCAGTAAGCAGCCAGTTGAACATTTTTGGCTTAGGAGATGAAGTCGCTCAGGGGTTGGGTCAGCGCATGATGATGATCAGGATCATCTGTATTATTGCCATTGTACTGCTGGCTGGCAGTGCCGTGGCGCTTGCCGGACCGATTGGATTTATCGGCTTGGCCGTTCCGCATATTGCGAGATTAATAACAGGCAGTGACTATCGCTGGGTAGTTCCGTATTCTGCTGTTCTCGGGGCACTACTACTGCTCACAGCAGATATTGGGGCGAGATTTGTGCTGCCTGGGCAGGAAATTCCTGTTGGGGTGGTTACAGCCTTCTTCGGTGCGCCGTTCCTCATCTATTTGGCCCAAAGAAAGGAGAGATCGATATGATTTCTTCTATTATAAAGAGACGTGCATTCACCATTATTTTAATCCTTTTGCTGCTGAATGTGGGGGCGCTTGTGCTTAATGTGATGTTGGGAGATCGCTCCATCCCTCCGGGAGAAGTATTGCGCAGTCTGGTGGGCAGGGGAGACCCGGAATATCACTTCACCATTCATCAGTTAAGGCTGCCCCGGGTACTGACCGGTTTTCTGGTCGGCTCCGGTCTGGCCTTGGCGGGGACAATTCTACAGGTCATTACGAGGAATCCTCTGGCATCACCAGGTGTGATCGGGCTAAATTCGGGTGCGGCTGCGGCGGTGGTTGCCGTCATGGTGCTGGTTCCTGCTTTTCCGATGCGGCATATGCCTTGGATTGCCTTCATGGGAGCCTTTCTCGCGGCCACGGTAATCTATGGATTGTCATGGAGAAAAGGAGAGGCGAGTTCCACGGTACGCATGCTGCTGATTGGGGTGGGCATATCTGCAATGGCAGGTGCGTTAATTACATATTTGCTGACGGTAGGTAAAATATTTCGAGTCTCCCAGGCCTCCGTGTGGATGGCAGGCAGTCTATATGGGCGAACTTGGGAACACTTCTGGCCTTTATTACCGTGGTTGTTCATCCTGTTTCTACTATTAATATGGATGTCCAGAAGGCTGGATATGTTCTTGCTGGATGTCCAGTCGGCTGCTGGTTTGGGTCTGCGGGTAGAGACCATGCGGATTCTGTTCATTTTAATGAGTGTAGGACTTGCCGGGTCTGCGGTGTCGATGGCTGGCACGATTGGGTTTGTTGGCTTAATGGCTCCGCACATGGCTAAACACCTGGTTGGCACCCGGAGTCTGGTTCGCTTGCCGGTAGCGGCGCTGCTTGGAGGGCTGATCGTCATGCTTGCAGATCTTGCCGGACGGACATGGTTCGCTCCTTATGAGATCCCAGCGGGATTAATAACGGCAATGATCGGGGCTCCGTATATGATGTATTTGCTGTTGAGACGCAGAGAGATATAATGAAGAGAAGGATTCAGAATGGAAGAAGGGCTGGTGCATCTTTTCATGCCATCATATGTGAATGAAGCCAATCTAATCTATCTTTTATCTTCAGTTCGCAAACGAAAGTTTCCAATGACCCGACAAGCCAAACATGTTCGGGTTCCTGTATACATATTATGCTTTATTACAGAGGGCGAAGGTGTTGTTGTACTGGATGGTACGCTACAGAAGGTTCGTCCCCTACAGTTATATTTGCTTGTACCCGGCATGATTGTGGAATTCCCGGAACAAGGCAGTACATTTGAATATTATGGCATATGGTTTGAACCGATCCGGCTAACCAAAACCAGAGGTAGATATGAAGCATTGCCATCCCTGTCCTTATCCGGTGCGCTTTCACCAGGGCCTATTCCCGTGCATCATCCGCAACAGATCCTTCAACAGATCATGCAGCTGTATCATCACAGTCGGAAGGAACGAAACCGGGATTCGCTGAAGTTGAGAATTCAATTGGAGGAATTAATTCAGGTTATTGTGCAAAATGAACCGGAACAACCAGCAACAATAATGGATGAACGGGTTGAGCGGAGCATCCAATATATGGAGCAGCGCTATATGGATAAAGTAAGCATTGAACAGCTGGCTGAAGCAGCAGGTGGCATGCCGCCGGTTGCTTTTTCACGTTTGTTCCGAAATGAAACAGGTCTGCCGCCAGTGGAGTATCTGAGCAATGTGCGCATGAACCGGGCGAAGCAAATGCTGAACATGAAAAATAGCCGGGTGAAGGAAGTGGCAGCTGCGGTCGGTTTTCGGAGTGAATTTTACTTTAGCCGCATGTTTCAGCGCATGGTGGGCGTATCCCCTACATTATATATGAAGCGAGGCAAATTAAAGGTGGCTGTAGCATCCTCGCTGGGATTCGACGACCATCTAAAATCAGTTGGAATTGAGCCAGTCTGTGTAGTGGATTTGTTCCAGTACCCAGGTCAGAGTAATGGGCAGTATGAAGAACAATTGCACAGCCAACTGCTCGAATTGGAGCAGTCTAACCCGGATATGATTATCGCCGACCATTATCATACAGCGTTCAGAGAGCAGTTCAAACAAACGGCTGCGCCTGTATTTCTGGATTTCTCTGTGTGGGATTGGAAAGGGAATTTTGAGAAAATTGCCGAGTTGGTGAACCGGGAACGTGAAGCTTCGGAGATGTTGGCGCGCCTGGCAGTGCAGATTGAGACCACAGGACAGACATTGCGCCGCATACTGGGTCAGGAACGAATCACCATCATGCAAGTGAGCCACCGGACGATTGGCATTCAGGGCACGGTGAATCACCCGCTCAATGAGCTGGTGTACGGTGAACTCGGTTTGCGCCCTGGCAATCAGTCTCCAGCAGAACTGTGGCGGATGGAGCTGCAACCGGAGGCCATGCCTGTATTGGAGACGGAACATTTGTTAATTCATCATCATCATGTTATTGCCGGTAGTGACAACATGTATGACGAGTTGACGAGAACGCCCGTATGGCCCCAGATTCCGGCGGTGAAGGATGGAAAAGTCCAGCGCATTCCCAATTGGTTTGTGATGAGCTGGACTCCGCTGGGCAGACAGCGGATTATGAATGAATTGATGGCAGCCGTGGGTGAACATCAGCAGCGCTAACCAGCGCTGAGCTGCAGCGTTTCAATAAGGGATTGCACATTAATTAGGAAGTGTACTCATATCAGGGGGAATGAACAATGAGACGGATTGGGCAAGGAAGAACGGCTGAGATCTATGAGTACCCATCGAAACAGATTATGAAGTTATATCATGCGGATTTTCCAGCCGAAGCGGTTCAGAATGAGTTTCGAATTACCGAAGCGGTATACCGGAAGGGCCTGCCTGTGCCGCAGGCAAGGTTGTTTATGGATGATGTAACGCGCAAAGGGATTATATTTGAACGGATTGAAGGCAACACAATGTTATCCCTCATGATCCAGGAACCCGTGCTAATCGAAGAACTATCGCGTCAAATGGCAGTCTGTCATCATAGGCTTCACGCCCAGCAGGATGATGGAGGAGCACTCCCCTTACAAAAACAGGTTCTTAATGGAGCCATTCGGAATACCTCTCTATTGTCGGAAGAGGATAAAGCACTGGTAATTGCATATTTGTCGACTCTTCCAGAGCGAAAGCAAATTTGTCACGGTGACTTTCATCCCGATAATGTCATGTTGAATGAAACAAAAGATCAATATTGGGTTATAGACTGGATGACAGGCATGTCGGGTGATCCGGCGGGTGATGTGGCACGCAGCTGGGTAATTTTAATGAGCGGTACGTTGCCAGAGGATACGGACCCGGCTGTTCACAGGGGATTTGAATTGGCTCGCAATGTAATGTTGGATCATTATATCCAGCATTATATACAGATTTCCGGGATATCCCGTCAGGAGTTGGATGCCTGGATTCTACCTGTTGCTGCTGCACGTCTTGACGAAAGGTTACCTGCAATAGAAGCGGATCAGTTAATTAAGCTTGTGCAGGATCGTATTCGACTACTGTAATGACATATTTTAACTTAACTAACAAGGATAACGAGGTGAAGAGAGCAATGCTGCACTCATTAAAGGCCATACAATCGTACAACTCAGGTCATCTCAAGGAGGCGGAGCAGCCCGTTTGGTTGCAGCTACTGACCGCTGCGGAGCAGCCGAATATTAACCTGGAGCGAATTCATTCCATAGCAGAGCTGGAAGGAACGAATCCGGTACTGGATTATGTAGAACGCACACTTCAGGTGCTGGAGCAGCTTCAAGTTTCTTTTTGGGTGCGAGAAATTCTGGAGGACGTGCTGGTCTGGTCAGAAACGGCAAAGGCTGGATCACTGAAACAGCGGCGAATATGGCAGAAACAGGGGGTAAACCTGTTTGTGCACAATGTGGGTTCAGCACAGCTATACGACATGTATGGAAGTGTTGGGAATTTGCACGGCAATCAAGTCAATCTTGACGAGATACATTCATCTCGATCGGAATCTCTTTGTGACTTTTCAAGTGAGCATGCAAGTTCAAGTATTAGTAGACCAACTGCGTATACTGTATCTGGATCACCCACACCTCGGCAAGAGATCGTTCGAACGCTAGTTGCTACACACGGACTTATCGGTCAGTACATAAGAGGAGAAATCCCATTTGCTGAAAATGCCCCGCTGTATTCGTTTATAACGCTAGGGTGGCTGACCGCAGATGAATTGCAGGCCATCCTGATGGCGCTGAATGAATGCATCATTGCAGGCGTGGATTCAGCGCTGTGGAAGCAGGTTCAGGCTGAAGTGCAGCATATCGTAGGCTGGATCATCACAGAACCGAATCATACGGACTGGACTGTGAGAGAACGGCTTTCCCGTTTGCGGAGTTCGTCCATTCGTCAAGGAGAGGCGCTGAATGAATCATATACCAAACTTCAAGCCGAGCTAGAGCTGGAAAAGGCACTCGATCCTCTGTCTCATCGGACGTTATGGTATGTGGAGTCAGCGATGCACGACTTTTCGTTGCAGGAGATGGTTAAGATCTTCCTGTTAACACTGAATAGCGAAGCATTGATGCAGGCTGTTGATGATTCGATGACGGAGATCACAGGCAGAGCAACCGAAGAAGCGGACCGGAATTCGGCTTCGCAGGAGCAACAAATGGATGTGGTGAGACATATCAGCTTCGAGCCCTTAATGAACACGATGTATTATGACTACAAAGGTGTCAAGAAACTGAATATTTACAAGAAACGAATGATTGAAAAGTATTTGGAGCAATATTCATGGGTGCAGATTGAAGAAGGTGAGTCGATCACATACCCCCATCTGACACATCGGATTGAACGGCATCCGGATTTGCAGGATACGGTATTTGTGACATTTGAATTTTCCCCGGCCGCGGAGAAGCTGATTGCGTTCTGTATTGAGGCAGAAAAGTCTCCGTTATACGAGAAGGCTGTGCTGTTGTTATTTGACTTGTTTGGATTGCGCCGGGATGCCTATGATCGGTTCCATAATGAAGAGACGTATCTGGCCGATATGAACAGTTCAGGTGACTACAAAAAAGTACTGCTGGATTATATGGTTGGCAAACGTGTGCTGGATATCGGTCCCGGTGGCGGGATCTTGCTCGATCTCATTGAGCAGGAGCGGCCTGATATGGAGCCAATCGGTATTGATATCTCAGCAAATGTCATTGAGGCGCTGGAGCGCAAAAAGCAGCGGGAGGCACATCGCTGGCAAGTATTGAAGGGAGATGCTCTTCAATTGGATCAATACGTACAGCCGGGCACGGTGGATACGGTTATTTTTTCATCCATTCTACATGAACTGTATTCGTATATTGAACGTGACGGACGGAGATTTAACAGGGATACCGTCGTTGCTGCGCTGAGAAGTTCGTTTAATGTGTTGTCCCCCGGTGGCCGAATTCTGATCCGGGATGGCATTATGACTGAACCCGAAGCGCAAAAGCGCCGAATTCGTTTCCTTGAACCAGATGGGATGCTTTGGCTGGAGCGGTACGCACAGGATTTCCAGGGACGCAGCATTGAATTCGAGCGGATTTCTGAGAATGAGGCGGTGCTGGATATCAACGATGCCATGGAATTTCTGTACACCTATACGTGGGGCGAAGAAGCATATGTACATGAGATTCAGGAGCAATTCGGCATATTTACCCCGTCGGCATATGAGGACTGTATTCGCGAAGCACTGGGAGATCGGGCCGAGATTTTAACGTTTCAGCACTTTCTTCAGGAAGGATATACGGAGGCGCTTGGAGAACGAATACTATTTATGGAGGAACATGGTCAACCTGCACCTTTGCCAGACAGCACCTGCCTGATTGTTATTGAAAAAAAGAAAGGAATGGCGTACAGATGACGAATGAAGCCAATACGGCTTTATATTTTGTAAGACACGCGGAGTCTGAGTACATGGAGGGGCGGGAACGCGAGAGAGGTTTGACGGAACAAGGCAAAAGGGATGCTGCAACCGTTGCGGGCCTGCTCCATCGGGAGCAAATCCAGTTGTTTTATTCCAGCCCCTACAGACGGGCCGTGGATACCATTCATGGATTGGCCGAAGTGTCAGGCAGCATTGTGGTCACTGAAGAAGATCTGCGTGAGCGGGAGCTGTCAGGTTCTGAAGTGAAGCATGAACATTTTCGGGAAGCCAAAAAAAGACTCTACGATGATCCGGCGTTTGCTTATTCAGGTGGTGAATCCGGTGAAGCCGCCAGGGCACGAGCAATTGCTGTTATACAGCGAATCATGGATAGGCATCCTGGTCAAAAAATAGTGATTGGCACGCATGGAGATATCATGACCCTGATTTTCAATTATTATGATCCTTCCTATGGTTATGACTTCTGGGCAAATACAACGATGCCGGACATCTACAAGCTGGAGTTTGATCGTGAAGGCAAGCCGGTTCAGATAACAAGATTGTGGGATGAACACGGGGAGTTTCTGTGAGATATGCGTTCTACCGACGATAGGAGGCGATCATGTTGAACCTCAAGTTGATAGGGTCCATTTTGGAGCAACAAATCCGTTTTAATGACAATAAAAGTTTATTTTATAATGGGGGCAAGTCTGCATTAGGGCCATCTCCGCGAACGTTGTGCTGGCTTTTGGAATATCGCCCTCAAGTAGCAAAAACATTGGAACGTATTTTTGCAGATGGATTATTGAATCATTTTACAAATAAACTAGCAGAGCAAGGAATCAGCCATTTTATCCAGGTGAACCAGTTTATGCAGTTTACGAGCAAAGACAAGTTGCAATTGGCAGAATTATATAAAGATCAATTTATGCGGATCTGGTCTCTTTTGCAGAACGAGGGGGCAGGAGAAGAGGTAGTACAGCAATTTTTCCAAAAGCATTATCAACAGTTAAGAACATTTCTAATACAGACCAACGGCGAGGAATTGTTTAAGAAATATACGATGGACCCACATCTGTTCTGGGTGCCTTGTGAGCAGTATTCGGCGAATTTGCAGGTAGCTTGGCTCGGTTTGGATGTAGAGCATCTGCATCCGCCTGTGCTGGATCTTGGCTGCGGTCCGCAGGCCAATTTGGTCCAATTTTTACGTGAAAAGAAGATAGAAGCTTATGGGATGGACAGACATGTGGAGGAGTCGGAAGATCGGCCGTTTTTGCGATGCATGGGTTGGATGGAAGCTTCATTTGAACAGGAACAGTGGGGGACGATAATATCCCATTTGGCATTCTCCAACCATTTTACACATCATCATCTCAAGGCAGACGGCGAACCGGAAGCATACGCTCAGAAATATATGGAGTTGTTGAGAGCGCTAAAACCAGGAGGTTCATTCTTCTATGCGCCGAGTGTTGCTTTCATAGAGTCATTCGTAGATCAACTCCCCCAGTACTTTGTACGTCGAACCTGGATAACACCAACACAGCAAATGACGCGAATTACACGACTTACTAAATGAAAGGGGGAAACGACGAATGAAGATTACGTTTATGCCGGATACATACATTGTTGAAGAGCTGGAAGTTCCTCACTTGCACGATAGAACGTATTGCATATTAAGTGAATTCTTTTCGTTTGTATAAAAAAATAGCCTCGAATGTGTATTGTGGATTTTACACAGCATAAGGTACAATTCATCTAAGCATTGAGTGAGAATGATAATCATTATTTATAAAAGCTGTTCTCACCGATACAACAACAGATTACATAGGGGTGAAGGGTACCATGGTAAGATTCAGTAAAGGGTTTAAAGGGTGGACGATCATATTGTTACTCATGGTTGTAGTTATAACGGGCTGTAGTGCAAGTTCGGAGTCGAAGGTAGAGCAGGATCCTGCATCCGGAGCTGGAGCTTCAGGTGAGAGTACATCTGAAACAACAGAAAAAGAAGCAGAGACGCGTGTTGTTCAGGATGAATTCGGCGATGTTACGATCCCGGTGCATCCGCAGCGGATTGCTGGTATCTATGTGGAAGATTATCTCAAGGCTCTTGATATCACGCCTGTAGTACAGTGGTATAATCCGATGTGGGGCGTACAGGAATATCTGGATCTGGATGTGCCACGGTTCGATTTGACCGGGAGTATTGAAGCGTTGCTTCAATATGATCCGGATCTAATCATTGTGGATGGAGTGGATGCAGCGACATATGAGATGTACTCCAAGGTAGCACCGACGTATCGTTTGCCTGAGGAAATTTTGCAGGATTCCAATCAGATCTTGACAACCATTGCCGATGTTGTCGGTAAACCTGAAAAGGGTGCAGAAGTTGTGGCTGAATTTGAAGGCAAGATTGCAGATGCCAAGTCAAAGCTGCAAGAAGCGATTGGAAATGAGACAGTAGCCGTTGTACGCCTGAATGTGACTGAGAAGACGTTAGCTTTGTTTGGCGTGAAGAATCGTCTTGCAGGATTTATCTATTCAGATGTTGGATTAACACCTCATCCGTTGGCAGCTAACATGAAGGAATATCAGGAGTTACTGTCAGAAGAGGCGATTCCGGAGCTGGATGCAGACCACATTATTGTGTTCCCTTCCAATGGGAATTGGTCTTCCAAAGAGAACGAGGCGGCCATCAAAGTATTGGACGGAAAGTTGTGGCAGTCGCTCCCGGCCGTTAAAAACAAACATGTGTACATGATGGAAAGATCACACTGGCAATCGGGAGCCGTCATAGCGAATTCAATGAAGATTGATGATCTCTTGCAAAAAATGGTTCCATAAGCATACTCCTATAAGAAAGTTCTTCCCATAGGGTTGAAGAGCTTTCTTTTTTCGTTTACACTATTTTAAATGATAACAATTCTCAATTAAGGAAGATGAACATGTGGCCCACGATAAAACAATGGATTCCCAAGCCTTGGTTATGCTCACTTCGACATATAGAATATGTAGATCGCAATAAGCCCAATGTAGCGAAACGGCTCGCATACCCGATGTCTGACTCACAATCTCTATTCGTTGTAACGTGTGGAAATGGTTCAATGGCCTGCTTGGACAGGGAAGTCCGTATGGAAAAAGGAATGATTATTTTTGTTCCCGTTGGAAAATCCATTGTAATTGAAGATTCTACTGGGACAGAAAATGAATTGCAATTTTATAAACTGGATCTGACGGTGGCTGAGGTGAAAGAGGATACTTCGAACCGTATGAATATGAGAGACACGACTGAGCACCATAGATTTCTTAAAGGGATAGATATCCAAGGATCATTATCTCTTATCGAGCTAAATTACAGTCCGTGGAGTTCCTGTTTGGAACCCTTGGCACAGATATTACGCCAACAGACAGCTTGTGATTGGCTGGAACAGTGGGAGGTACAACTACGCTTCCAGGAATGGTTCAGGATCTTGCTTCGGCAAAGTGATCCCGAGACCGAGGAACCGAATGACCGCGTACGGCTTCAAAGTTCCATTCGTTATATTCACGAACACTATAATCAGGCCATAACGGTTGACGATTTAGCGGCTGATATCCGGCTTACCAGGGCCAGTTATACTCGGCAATTCAAAGAAAGTACGGGTAAGCTTCCGCTTGACTATGTGAATGCTGTTCGATTGGAACGCTCCAAACAGCTATTGCAACTGACGGATGATCGTCTGCATGATATTGCTCAGAATGTGGGATTTAATAACGAGTATTATTTCGGCCGTCGCTTTAAGCAGTATGCTGGCATTTCACCAGGATTGTATCGGCGTCATCATCGTCAAGACGCGCGTGTATTTGCACCTTATCTGGAAGACTTCGTACTGGCCCTTGGAGTAAGGCCGATGTTGCAATATTCCCATCGTTCCTGGGGCAGACAACACTATTTGGGATTGGATGATGTACCTGAATTCGATGTTACTCAGTTGGATGCAGGGATTAATGAGACGAATGTCCCCGAGTTTATTATGCTGAACGGCGGATACGAACGCTGGAACTTGGAGCGGTTTGAACAAGTAGCACCTACGTTTTATGTGGATCATCAGGGTGAGGACTGGCGTTCCATTTTGAAATCCACAGCGGATGTGCTTGGTAAAGTAAGCCGGGTGCAGGATGTAATAGGTGACTATGAGGAAAAGGCGCAGGAAGCCAAGAAACGATTGGCCCGTGTTATGCGTGGACAAACGGTTGCTTTTTTGCGAATTTCAGTATCGGAAATTATACTTTACGGAAACCAATATGGTTTCGTGGGGCCAGTACTTTATCAGGATCTCGGATTAACCCCGCATGTTCGAGTTCAGCAATGGGTGAGTCAAAACCGAAGAGTCGTCATTGGGCTAAAGCAGGTATGTCAACTTGAGGCGGATCATCTCTTTATTACATTTGACAAGGCGGATTCTGGCCATCCCGGAGAGGAGCGAAAGCTCTTGCAAAGAGAAGGGTGGAAACGGCTTCCAGCCGTGAAAAGCGGTCACGTATATGAGGTGGATTTTATGACTTGGATGAACTATGGTGTCCTATCTCATGGGAAAAAGATCGACGATATACTGCGGTTTATGGCTTGAAGGATGAAAAGTTAAGAGTCATTCATTTTATTGAAAATTACATTACCTGCAAAGGTACAATGAGATGATGTCTGAGAAATGTATTTTATTTTTTCATTTGCGTGTTTTTCATCAGCGGTAGCGTAATCCCTCCGCATGACAAAATCCCCCGGTAAAACTCGGCCGGGGTGATTAGCTGTACGCTTCAAACTTTGATTTTACGATGGTCCCTTAATCCGAGTATGCAACAGCATTAAAACTCTCAATACCTATTCGAGTCGCATCTGCTGTAGAAAAAAGATATAAGGTATAAACCAATTCATTTGATGGTGGTAGTGGGACATTAAAATCGGATGCATTAATGGTGACAACTTGTACAGCGTTCGGGTTTGCTTCAGAGACACTCACCGAATAGAGGGCGTAGGCAACAAGCGAATCAGTACCTCGTACAATAGAAAATGCAATCACGGAGTCAAATGGAGGAGTAGTAGGGAACGCGAGCTCAGCTATCCCTGATAATTGTACACGTATGTTTCCATTTGCGTCAGTTGCATCAAGGCCAACCTCCCCGATTGCAACAGGGGTATTAGCGGGCAAGGGAATTGAGATTGTGTTACCATAGCTTGCATTTTGAGAGGTTCGAGCATCCAGCAGTTTTGCCATAAAGTGCATACCCCCAATAGTTTTTGTGATATGGTATGCAGTTTTTTTGTAAGGTTCGTCCGCAGAATGGCAATTCATTTGATTGACTGGCACTTACTCCACGTATCGAATCCGGCTGCCGCATCGACAACATCAAAATAGTCGGTTTCTGAAAGGAACCGCGCTTGTGGAGCAAGGATCTGTTCAGACGGGACTTTGAACATGAAGAGTGGAACTAGGCAAGCATATTAACATGAAATATATAGAAAAAAGCCTGTTCACTACTGAACAGGCTTTTTAGAGTGGTATTAAGCTCAGCTGAGCAAGAAGTTTTACTTTTTCTCCATGACAGCGAAGTAATTGTTCTCAGTATCTGCAAAGTTAAATACTCTTCCGCCAGGCATCGTTACAATCTCGCCAACAGTAACTTCTTTATCCGATAAGTGAGTGTAAAGTTGATCCAGGTTATCTGTGAAAAGCATAAGAGAAGGTGTGCCCAGATTCAATTCAGGGGACATTTTGGCGACAAATTCCTTGTCGTGCAGGATGATAGTGGTTTGGGCACCCTTCACAGGAGCAATCTCGAACCAGCGCATGCCATCCCCATTAACTTCGGAAACAACATGAAAACCTGCTTTTTCCGTCCAAAATTGAAGAGCCTTGTCCTGATCGTTTACATACAACATAATTTGGCCGACTTGAGTAAACATTGATTTACACTCCTTATATACGTAATTGATCGTGGTTGAAGCAGTTATGGCTTTGGATGTAGCTTTTTAGATGGAGTCAAGCTATATATTACCATATATGAGCACCCGCTATACAACTTCAATTCAAGCACAAAAAGAGGGAAGCAAATGTCCTTGACTGCCGCATTGCGACATACCATTAGATAAAGGACAATTCAAGCGATCGAATTGCCTTTTAAGCACAGCCATGTAATGGCAGATGGGAGCGCTGTAATGACGAAACGGGTAGTTCTATTGGAAGAAGGTACAGCAGAGATGAAAGGGCTGATAGGTAGTAAAGGGGCTGGACTTGCAGCGTTGCTACAGGCAGGTTGGCCCGTTCCGGCCGGGTTCATTGTAACAAAGGAAGGCTGTCGCGGCTTCTGTACCCGTCTTGCACATCTTTCAACTGAAGGAGCCCAAGAGATTAACAGCGCAATTCAGCATCTTGAGAAGCAATCCGGCAAATTTTTCGGCGATTCTTTAGAACCACTGCTGCTTTCCGTCCGGTCAAGTGAAACGTGTTCCCGTGATATGGCTTCCCATGCTTTGCTTCATGTTGGACTGAATGATGTAACGGTGGAGGGACTCGCCAGGCAAACGAATGATCGTCAGTATGCCCTTAATTGTTATCGAATTTTATTGGAGGATTATGGTCAGCTGGTACACGACATTCCGTATGCCCTGTTTGAAGAAAAATTGGGAGACATCTCGATACTCGATGAAGCGAAGCTAGAATTCGCCATCGCGGAATATAAACGCTTAATAGAAGAAAGAGGACATCATCCTTTCCCCCAGGATGTACAGTTACAGTTAAAAGAAGCGATGCGTGTAGTTTCTGATTCACAGTGTGTGCTACACGCCAACTCCCGACAAGAGCTTCTTCGCAAATCTTCTCATTTCTCCGATGAAACTCAAGGAGCAGCTGTTCTTATACAGGTGACGGTCAATGGAGAGCGTGGTGAACACAGCGGGATCGGCACCGTATATTCCCGTCATCCGGGTACCGGGGAACGAGGCATGACAGGTGATTATATTTCATCTGCTATTTCCGGGGGTTCGAATGAAGGACTGGATCAGTTGCGGAGAGGAGACCCTGAACTGTATGGTCTTCTGCAGGATGCTTGCAGTTATCTGGAGTCCCGCACGAAAGAGATACAGGAAATCCAGTTTGTTGTGGATTCAGGGACCCTGTATCTTGTTGAAATCAGTCAAACGAGGTTAACCTCACAGGCGACGCTGAGGAGTACTGTAGATCTCGTGGATGAAGGGGTACTCACCAAAGAGGATGCAATATTGCGTATCCAGCCTTGTCATGTGACGGAAATGCTGCAGGTCTCTTCAACTTTATCACCGGAGCTGCAGCTTCTGCTCGAATGGGCTGATGAAATGAAGGGGCTTACAATCCTGTCGAATGTAGATCATCCCAAGGACGCCATGAAGGCACGCTCATTCGGGGCCGAGGGCATTGGCTTGTGTCGGACAGAACAGCTGTTGTTGTCTGCTTCAAGATTTCCTTTTGTACAGAAAATGATTCTGGCAGACAGTGAAGCTGAGCGCAAACGTGGACTGGAACGTCTGCTGCCGATGCAACAGGCTGATTTTGAACAACTCTTCGAATCGATGGATGGTTATCCGGTAACAATTCGATTGCTCGATCCACCGCTCCATGAGCTGCTGCCAGATATTGAAGGATTAAGAGAACAGCGTGAACAGTGGTCTCTCCGGAATTGGGAGGAAGAGAACACCGCCGAAGTGCAGGAGCTTGATCGTGTAATCCGCAGAGTGCTGGAATTGCATGAACAATATCCGTTGCTAGGACAACGGGATTGTCGACTGGGAACCGTGTTCCCGGAAATATATGATATGCAGCTTGAAGCAATCTTCCGTGCAGCGGTGAAAGGCATTCGTCAAGGGCTATGGGTGCGGCCCGAGATTATGATTCCTTTGGTGGGGCATGCCAGTGAACTTCAGGATATGAGAGATCTGGTGGATCATGTAGCGGACCAGGTGCTTGGAGAGGAGAAGCGTCACTGTCTTTACAGAGTGGGGGCGCGAATAGAAGTTCCACGAGCAGCACTGACCGCAGCGCAGATCGCCCGTCATGCCGACTTCTTCTCATTTGGCACCGATGACCTGACACAGATGACGTTTGGTTACAGTCGTCACAATACGGAGAAGTCATCCCTTCATTTTGCCGAGCAGCAACGCTTACTGCCCAGCAATCCATTTCAGGTACTGGATATTGACGGCGTGGGGCAATTAGTGGAGATGGCCCTCGTTCAGGGCCGAGTTCGGAAACCGCATCTAAAAGCAGGCATCTGTGGTGAGAATGCAGCCGATCTGGCTTCCATTGCTTTTTGCCACCGTATTGGTCTGGATTATGTAAGCTGTCTGCCAGAACAGGTGCCGCTTGCCCGTATCGCTGCCGCACAGGCGGCACTCCTCGCCCAGAAGCAGGATCACTACAAAAACAGACAGGGCAGAAATATATCGACGATTGCGTAATGCTCCTGGTTAACGATTAAAGGGGTAATTGGATCGGCAGCTGGTATAATACGGAAATGATAGAGAGGCATAATCTTTCGTGGACATAACTTGATTATGGTGTTCACTTGTCTGCTGCATCTCCTCATGGAATACAAACCTTAAAACTGTTATACTGAAATATGCGTTTTGTAAAAGAAACGTAAAAATTTCAGATAAGGGTTGAAAGCGACCATGTTTAATTCCAAAAATGAGCGGACCACTTCACGGACCTTATTTGCCGTGTTATTTATTCTTATGCTGCTGAAGCTGTCGCTTTTGCGGTATTTCTTTTTCCAGGGTCTGTCCGGCATCGGTTTCGTTACTGACGCACTCGGGGCTCTGACCGTGGTATGCATCCTCGATCTCATCGTGCCCAAAGGCTGGAAGCGTGCAGTGTACGCAGGTTTTAATGTGTTGTTCTCGCTGGTATTATTTGCGGCGACACTCTATAACGTACATTTCAGTTCGGTTCCAACATATACGGCACTCAGCGAACTGGGCCAAGTCGCCCAAGTGAGGGGAAGTATCGGACCATTGGTAAGACCTGCGCACTTCCTGTTTTTTGTGGATATCGTACTGGCTCTGCCGGTATGGTTTATCTTGCGCAGTCGTCGTGCCTCATCTCGTAACAGCAGGTATAGCGACACTGGACTTCATTTTGGCAGAAGTCGGAGACGATATTGGGGTAAGTTGGGTGTAGCTCTTACGGCTGCATTTTGCATCGTGCTGTCAGGCAGCTTCATTGTCAAAGGGGAAACGATTGATAATGAACTGGTTCGTGCCGAAAATCTCGGTTTCCTGAATTATCAGGTGTCATCGGCGATTCTGACGAGTAAAGAGAATGAAGCCATTGCGAATGGCAATATTAACGAAACCATCGACAAGATTAATCAACTGGTTAGCAAGTATCCGTATCAGGATAAATCGAGTCAGGGCACGTCTATCAAAGCCAAATATTTCGGTCAGGCCAAAGGAAGCAATTTGATTGTCCTCCAACTGGAGTCATTTCAAAACTTCCCGATGAATGCTTCACTGGATGGTCAGGTATTAACCCCGGTTCTGAATGATCTGGCCAAAGAAAGCTATTATTTCTCTCATTTTTTCCAACAGATCGGACAGGGAAACACGTCGGATGCCGAGTTTATGTCGAACACATCCATCTATCCAACCGGAGTTGTCCCCATGTCAGCAGGGTATAGTGACCGTGATCTGCCAAGTCTTCCAAAACTGCTTGGCAAAAAAGGATATGAGTCAGAGACGTTCCACGTCAATGACGTCACCTTCTGGAACCGGAACAAAATGTATCCGGCGCTTGGATTCAACCGGTACTTCGACAAGCCTAGCTTCGAGAATGACAAGTTCAATGATTTTGGACCATCGGATGAGGAATTATATCGTGTAGGTGTGGAGAAAATGGCTGCACATCAGGCTGCGAATCAACCGTTCTATGCTCAGTTCATCACGGCATCCAGCCATTCTCCGTTTACGATTCCTGCGGATCGCGCGAGAATTACCATACCGGCCACAATCACCAACACGTTGCTGCATGATTATTTGCAAGCGATCAATTATACAGATTATGCGGTAGGTCAGCTCATCAATGAACTCAAGGCAAACGGGTTATGGGATAAAACTACACTCGTTATATATGGCGACCATTTCGGTCTGCCGGCAAATGATGAGATTACTCAGCAGATCCAGACGAATCTCAATGTTCCTTATGACGGTAATGTTAGTCGTTTCAACATCCCGCTCTTGATCCACACGCCGAAACAGACGAAAGGTCAAGTCATTGAACAGCCTGGCGGTCAGTTGGATATTCTGCCAACGGTGATGAACCTGATGGGGGTATCTTTGAAGGAAGAGAAATTCACAGCCTTTGGACACGATTTGCTTAACATGGACCACAATGCGTTCGGTATTCGGTATTACTTGCCGACAGGCTCATTTGTGAATAATGACATTATGTTTATTCCGGGTGCAGGCTTTGATGATGGAACAGCCTACTCGTTAAAAACGTATGAACCCGTCACGGATTTGGAGCCGTACCGTTCGGATTACGAGCACGTGCTCAGCTTGATGAAGCTGTCTGATGAGTATGTGAAGCTGCTGCCCAAACGGGCACCGTAACTGAATTTTTTCATGTATGAACCACCATAACGCCATTAGCTCAAGAGCTGGTGGCGTTATTTGTTTATTCATCGTACATCTAAACGTGTAATGAAAAAGAGATATCCTTTGAAACTGTAATTAATAATGTTACAATGGAAGCTGCAACCATTCACGCAGATGACGAAAGGAATGAATATAGATGAAACTTAGTGTACTTGAACATGGACATATTAATGAAGGACGGACGGTACAGGATACTCTTCAGGAAACCGTAACGCTTGCCAAACATGCAGATGAGCTGGGCTTCTCCCGCTTCTGGATGTCGGAGCATCACGGCAGCGGGGCACTGTCATTTTCCAGTCCGGAAGTTATGATAGCGCACGTTGCAGCACATACAGATCGGATTCGGGTAGGTTCAGGCGGCGTGATGCTGCCTCATTACAGTGCATATAAAGTCGCCGAGAATTTCCGTTTGCTGGAGGCGCTGCACCCTGGACGGATTGACCTTGGAATTGGCAGAGCACCGGGTGGTATGCCGATTGCCAGCAGGGCTCTGAATGAAGGAAAGTCATCGAATGTGCAATTTTTCCCGCAGCAAATTGCCGATTTGGGAGGGTATTTTCATGAGCAGCTGCCGGAGGATCATCGGTTTGCTTCTCTGGTCGCCGGACCATCCGTACCCACCGTTCCGGAAGTTTGGCTGCTCGGTTCCAGTTCCGAAGGTGCGCGAATTGCGGCGGCACAAGGGACCGCTTATGCGTTTGCCCAATTTTTCGGAACGCCGGGTGGGGAGGAAGCGATGAAGCATTATCGCAGACATTTCAAGCCATCCATCCTGAATGATAAACCTCATTCCATGATTGCGGTGTCGGCATTCTGTGCAGAGACCGAGGAGGCGGCCGCTGAACTGGCTCGCAGCAATGAGTTATTCTTCCTGCGGCTTGGCCGGGGACTGGAGCAGAACTCATTCCCATCCCTGGAAACGGTGAACAACTATCCATTTACGGCCATGGAGATGGAGCAGATCCGTCAACGCCGTTCTTTTTCCATCGTGGGTACACCGGATCAGGTGAAGGACAAAATTACGGCAATGGCTGAACGCTATGAAGCGGATGAAGTTATTATTGCATCAGCAATTCACTCATTTGATGATCGTTTGCGTTCATTCAGTCTGATAGCGGAAGCCTTTGGTTTAAAGCAGGATTAATCGATATTAAACTGGAATTAGTATTCTGAAATGGCTGGAGCCTTGCCTTGCAAGGTTCCGATTATACTCTTGCGTGATCAGGGAGAGGAGAGATTCACATCCGCAGATGTGTCATTAGTGATATTCATGGCTGTTACGACGAATTCAATGCTCTGCTTGAGCAGGCAGGATACGATCCGAAGCAAGACGAGCTGATTTTGTTAGGTGATTATGTCGACCGCGGGCCGAAGAGCAAAGAGGTCGTGGAACAGATTATGCAGATGCATGAGCAGTACAACATTATTGTGATCAAAGGAAATCATGATGCGATGATGGTCAACGCGCTGAACCATGATGTCGAGGAATATGACAAACACTGGATTCGTAATGGAGGCTTACAGACGCTGGCCAGCTATGTAGAGGTCTCTTTGGACGATGAGCAGTTGGACTGGGATGTTTATACTGAAGCCAAACAGTGGCTCCGCACACACTATGAGCATCATCTTCGTTTTTTGGGACAGCTTCCCCTTGTATATGAAATTCCTGGTTATATCTTTGTACATGCCGGGATTAATCCGGATGTGGAGGATTGGCGGACCCAGTCAGAGCGTGACTTCATTTGGATTCGGGAGCCGTTCTATTCAAGACCAACTTCGCTCAAAGAGACAGTGGTATTCGGTCATACGCCAGTCAAAAATTTGCATCACGAGCCAGGTGTCTGGTTTGACCCAAGTGGGGACAAGATTGGCATCGATGGTGGATGTGCTTATGGTGCTCGATTGAACTTGCTGGAAATTAGCGAAGATGGAAGGGTACAGTCCTTTTTTGTGGAAAGGGGAGAGACCCGCGAGGGTCCCGAGGTTTAATCCACGCGGCGAATTTCAAATAAATCATTGGGTGTGATATCGAAGTATACACAGAGTTTAACAATGAGGGATGCAGAAATCTTTTTCTTATCCATATTGGTGTTGTGCAACAGTTCCATAATGGTTGTTCGGCGATGTCCAATTTCTTCTGACAACTTGAGGACAGACATATTGTTGTGCTTTTTCAAAATCTCATCGAGTTTGCAGTGTAGTGTGACTTTATCGAAATCCATAGTGATCCTCCAGCAAGAATTATTTAAAAGTTTTAGTTGGAGATAGGTTACCTTTAAACAAAAGTATAAATTAAATCCGATTGAAGCTCTAACCTTTTACTTTCTGGAGAATGTGGATTGGTTTACATACCGGCAATGGATCGAAGCTGGGGGAACAGCAGAATTGTGCATTCGTTTACGGAATGATAATCCATATATAAGCCTAACTGAAGCTATCGAAAAGGCGGAACAGAATTTATGCTCACTGTGAGTATAAAGGCAAAACCCTGACACGATTTTGTAATTAATTCGCTGTAAAGGGATTGGAATTAAGCCTTATTAACGCTATAATCAGTAAGGGTATGATTGAAATAGTACATTTTATTCATCTAAATCAGAATTGACGGAGGGCTATTAATATGGAAAAAGCATTAATCTTCGGTCACAAAAATCCCGATACGGATACGATCTGCTCGGCCATTGCCTATGCAGACTTGAAAACAAAATTGGGTCAGGACGTTGAAGCTGTTCGTCTCGGCGAAGTAAACGGCGAAACTCAATTTGCACTGGATCAATTCAAAGTGGCAGCG
The DNA here is from genome assembly GCF_042674385.1 of Paenibacillus sp. NPDC056933. Taxonomy (NCBI): domain Bacteria; kingdom Bacillati; phylum Bacillota; class Bacilli; order Caryophanales; family Paenibacillaceae; genus Paenibacillus; species Paenibacillus sp. NPDC056933. The sequence continues at coordinate 1,938,816 of NZ_JBHUQN010000001.1, forward strand.
CCACGTCTGATCAAAACAGCAGCCAATGAAGTAAACAAGGTCATCCTGGTTGACCACAACGAGCGTCAGCAAAGTGTGAGCGATATTGAGGAAGTGACTGTTGTTGAAGTTATCGACCATCACCGGATCGCGAACTTTGAGACAAGCCAGCCTCTGTATTTCCGTGCAGAACCTGTAGGTTGTACAGCAACCATTTTGAATAAAATGTACAAGGAAAACGGCGTGGAGATCAGCGCACCGATTGCTGGTCTGATGCTGTCCGCGATTATCTCCGACTCCCTGTTGTTCAAATCACCAACATGCACAGAGCAGGATGTAGCAGCAGCACGTGAACTGGCTGCCATTGCTGGTGTTGATGCAGACAGCTATGGTCTGGATATGCTGAAAGCAGGCGCGGATCTGAGCCAGAAAACAATCGCTGAACTGATTTCCCTGGATGCGAAAGAATTCGCAATGGGCCAAGCAAAAGTGGAGATTGCACAAGTGAACGCGGTTGACGTGAATGATGTGCTTGTGAAGCAACCTGAGCTTGAAGCAGCGATTGAAGCGATTATTTCCAGCAAAGGTCTCGATCTGTTCGTATTTGTCGTAACCGACATCCTGAACAACGATTCCGTTGCACTGGCTTACGGTGCCTCCACCAAAGCTGTTGAAAAAGCATACAATGTGACATTGTCCGATAGCAGAGCGCTGCTCAAAGGTGTAGTATCCCGCAAATCGCAGATTGTTCCGGTTCTGACCGAAGCGTTCAACTCATTGTAAGATGCTGTAAACGGACGTATAACCATTACGTTCGGATACACGATGAATATTCAGTGACAACATCAAGCCTGCTCTGATCTGTTCATAGGTCAGGACAGGCTTTTGTTGTGAAGGAGGAGGACACACGATGATCAAAAATGAAAAGATTAAGGCAACCGAGGTCGAGCTAACGGGTCTGAACGGTGAAGATCTGGGCATCATGTCCACACGTGAAGCACTTGCTCTTGCCAAGCAGTACAAAGTGGATCTGGTATGCATGTCTCTGATGACCAGCCCGCCGCCATGTAAACTGATTGGAGCTGGAGCAGCCAGAGAGGAAAAGCAGCAAGAGAAGAAGAAGGCCGCAAAATCACCGGATAAACGTAAAGTGAAGGAGATTCGACTGAACCTCCAGATGGAAGATCATGACCGGGAGACGAAGCAATCTCAGGCCCAGCGCATCTTGACGAAGGGTGACTCGGTGAAGCTCGTCATCCAGGTCCATGGAGCGAAGGAAGGAACAGCAGGCAAGGAATGGGCAGAGCAGCTGTGCAAGTCTCTGGCTGAGTATGGCAGTAAAACGACCGGTATTCAGGTAAGCGGCAAACAGGTCGTTGTACAGCTGGACCCTATTGGATAATAACATAACGATAGAACGAAATTAGCCCTGTGAAGCAACATTTATTTGCTGCTCTACGGGGCTTTTGGCATCGAGACTCTTTAATGTATTTTCCAACTTTCGATCTGGGTTCACCTCACCGGTTCATGTCCGCAAATAGCGGCTGCCTCCAATACGTACATATAACTGTCCTGGCAAGACCGGAGTGGAAGAAGCAGCATGTGCGTTGATGTTACTGTTCTTGGCGTAGCGGGATAGATATAAAAAGTCCGGATAAATGACCGTATCCATTAAATAGGCTGACACGGTACTTCCGGGAATGCGGTTCTGATTCAGTGAACGAATCATTTCTTCTCCGCTTGCAACGCCAATTCCATGTCCATAGTATAAGTCCTCACGCAGCATAATGGTGTTTTCTCCTTGCCACTCTGGTGTTTCTGGTGATACGTCTGGGTTTTTGAAGTACAGTACATCTCCTGGAAGGGCAGAATGGCTTCCATTCTTTTCCGTTAATCGCAAATCGCTGTCATAATGCCAGTCATAGAGCAGCAGGTTGTGAAATAGTGAGTTGAAGTCATCCTCACGGATGCTCCCTAATACGCCACCATATAGCACGATTACTGTAGCAGTGGCACATTCAAAGGCATACAAATGACCGTTCTTCCAGATGTCCCGAATTCCATTTGCAGGGGTCACATCGGATCTTAATTCAAAGCCTCCTTCAGCATTTCGATTCCAAAAATCCGGATTACATCTGGATTTCTCGAATGAGGCAAAGCTGACCCCGCTTCGATCCAATGCTTCCGCTGCATCAACAAGCGATTTTCGCAAATCCCATTCAAAGTGAAGATGATCCATGGATTGATACGTATAAACTGTTGGACCTGGTTGCAGCTGCTGCAACCAGTGCCATTCAAATGCAGACCAATCCGAGCTCACCAGTTCAATGGGCTGATTCGCAACAATGATCATAATCCATTACCTCCAGTACTATTTGGATGTTCAGCCTTGTTTAAAAGGGTATGCACGCGTATTCTGTAGTATATGACCCCAGTTGTGCGGTTTTGTTTATATTTGTTTATATACAAAAGGAGCCAGTGTGGACATATGGTAAAACGTGTCGATTATTGCCCAGAATTTCGCTGATATCGTTTATACCTCATCACATTTGGGGTAGTACTCTTATAGATGAAGTTATGTTCAGGTCGATCTGTTCATACGGAATATATTCAGATTCCCGGTAAAGGAGGATATGCGGTGTCGAATTCACTTGCAGAGAATCGTTCTCTGTTCGAACAACTATACACACATGCACCAATCGGCATTGCTGTAGCGTCGCATGTGAACGGACGTTGGCTCCAGCTTAACCCGGCATTTTGCGAGATGTTGGGATTTATTGAAGATGAATTAATGAATTCTCCGATTGTACATATGATCTATGAGGAAGATGTGGACATGGAGGAATTTCGATCCGGGTTATTGGATATGACTAATGGGCTAAGTCTGATGTATGAAACCGAGTTGCGGCTTAAGCGCAAGGATGATTCTTTATTGTGGGCGACGGTAAGAGCCTGCATTGTTAGGGATGAGGTCAGCGGTGAGCCCCTTTACTTACTAGTACAGGCAAAGGATATTACGAAGCAGAAGGATGCTGAAAATCGACTGATTATCCAGCGTAAACAGCTGGAGGAGAGCAGCCAAATCTCCAGATTGCTGGCCGAATCTTCGCTTGACCTGATTGCCATACATCATGCTGATCCGGAGCGGACGTTCAAGTATGTATCTCCAGCCAGCAAAAGCATGTTGGGTTATGAGCCGGAAGAAATGATTGGTCAATCTGGCTTGTTCTGCATTTATCCCGACGATTTGCCTCTCGTCGAGGCTTACGTGGCTGGTCAAATTCAGGGTCTTGCTCCTGATCGTATGAGCTATCGGCTCCAGCATAAGGACGGTTCTGTTGTGTGGGCGGATACCATCTCTCATTATGTTTATGACAAACAGGGGAATCTTCAGGAAATGATCGCAGTGACACGTGATATTACAGCGAGCAAGCAGCAGCAGTTAAGTCTTCAGGAATATACATCGTTGTTTGACTGTAACCCGTTGGGAGTGACTTCACTCGATCTGGAGGGGAACTTGTTGAAGGCTAATGCAGGCCAGGAACAATTAACAGGTCATTCCAAAGATGAGCTGCTTAGCAGGCCCTTTGATCACCTCATTGATCCGGTAGATCTGGATAAGACGAGGTATCATTTTGAACAAACCGTGAAGGGAAAGGCACAGAGCTATGAGATCGGGCTGATTCACAAAGACGGACAGCGTATTGAAACGAGTGTCATTAATGTTCCGATTTTGCTTGAAGATCGAGTCGTCGGCGTTTATGGAATAACCAGTGATATTACAGAGTCCAAAAGATATGTAGAGGAAATTGAAAATCTCAGTTACGAAAGAGCGTTGATCCTTAATGCTATGTCAGAGGGGGTCATTGGCCTCGATCAGAATGGAAACGTGATATTTGCCAATCCCATTGCAGCGGAGATGATGAGTTTCTGCCCATCTGAAATAAATGGCAAGCCGCTTGATCAGATTATGTTACAAATGCAAAGCGAAGGTATTCCTTATCCGTCGAATGGCACTCCAATTCTTCAAGCGGTACGTGAGGGGCGAACCCTGCCGCGATCAGAGTCAGTATTTTGGAGGCAGGATGGCTCCAGCTTCCTGGCGGAGTTCCAGTTGAAACCGATGATGGATCTGGGTCACAACCGTGGTGCTGTACTCGTTTTCCGCGATATGACATCAGTGAATGACATCATTCGTGCCAAGGAATTAGCAGAACATGCGGACCGAGCGAAATCCGAGTTCCTGGCGATTATGAGCCACGAGCTTCGTACACCTCTGAATGGAATTATGGGAATGGCACATTTGTTAAAGGAAACAGAGCTGGATGAGGAGCAGAATGGCTTCGCTGATATCATCATTGACAGTGGTGAATCACTGTTGTATATCTTGAACGAAATCCTGGATTTCAGCAAGATTGAGGCAGGGAAAATGGACCTGGAACGCCAGCCCGTTGACATCCAAGCCGTTCTTGGCGGGGTCATGGAACTATTTGCGCTTAAAGCTTCGGAAAAAAATATTGAACTATACTGCGAGATGTCAGAACAAATTCCTGAGCGTGTAAGAGGCGATGAAACACGGATTCGCCAGATTCTTATAAATCTGGTAGGCAATGCTGTGAAATTCACGGAAAAGGGAAGCATTCAGGTTCAGGTAAACGTCGAACCTGCGGAGTGTTATGATGAGAATCACCTTATCATGTCATTTTCGGTCAAAGATACGGGGATTGGCATTCCATTCAATAAGCAGCATCAACTGTTCCAGTCCTTTTCACAGCTCGACCCGTCTATTAATCGCAAATACGGAGGCACAGGTCTGGGGCTCGCCATCAGCAAGAAATTGGTAGAACTCATGGGCGGTGCCATTGGTGTAGAAAGTGAGACTGGAGAGGGGGCAGATTTTCACTTCACTCTGCTACTTGAACGATGGCAAGATGAATCCACTGATCCGATTGAGAAGGTTCCTGACAACGACCTGAATCTGGATCGAACAAGCCTTGCATCAGGCATCAAAATTCTTGTGGCGGAGGATCAGGCACTGAACAGTCATTTGCTGGAGGAAATGCTACGTAAACTTGGTGGTGTATGTGACATTGTGGAGAACGGGGAAGAAGCGGTCAAAGCCATGGAAAGGGAGACATACGATCTAATATTTATGGATATTAAAATGCCTATTATGGACGGGATAGAAGCAACAGGCGAAATCAGGAAAACCCACCCTGAGATCCCCGTCATTGCTGCCATAACAGCCTTTGCAGGTCCGAATGACCGTGAAGCCTGTCTGAAATGCGGAATGCAGGATTTTATCAGCAAACCGTTTAGTTCCACGGAAATAAGTCGTGTACTCAACACCTGGGTCCCCTATATTCGATCCCATCATAATCCATGAAATCAATAAAAAATAACCTGTCCATGGAATCCAGGGGCAGGTTATTTTGACATACCATTCGTATTTGACCCTGACAGATGTCAGGACCATCCACCAATTAACCCCGAAAGGGTTACACACTCGTCATCTTCCAGTTCTGCGATCAGAGTGAGTTCTTCGTTGTCACTCGGGTCCACCGAGAACAATTCACGGCGTCCGTCTTCGTGGACAATAATGACCAGCTGATTGCCGCTTTTTGTATCAAACTGGTACTTTACTCCGATACCAGGCAATGGGCATTCCCGGATATTCATGAAACCTGTCACCTCTTTAACTTTTCCATAATTAAATTTAACCGTTCACACAGTACGGATGTATTCTACTATCCATAACACCATTTGGCAAGTCGGAAAAGAAAGAGCAGTTTTCTTATCCAAACTTGTTGAGCTGTGGATAGTTATATATTCCGACCCTGTAAGGTTCGTCTGCGACGGACGATGAACCAGATAAGTAATGCAATGATCAGCGCCAAGGCAATGCCCCCCGTAATAATGATGTTCCGAATATTCGGGACCTGTACGGTCAAATTCAGTTTATTCGGATTCATTGGGGAGACGTGCCAAATTAGCGTTTTTCCATGATCTTCGACCAGATCTGCGTTAGAATCCTGCGCTTTGATCGGCAGGGTCAGCTTGAAGTCAAAGTTTACATCTTTGAGTAACAAGTTTTTGAGAAAACGAGGCACATTGTTAATCTGGTCCTTGACCTCGCCATCAGGTATGGTTTCCATCAGGTCTGCTTCCGCTGCAATATGCAATTTGGATGTGAAGAAGCCGGGTGTAGTCGACTGCTCCACTTGAATTCCATCGGGTAAATCCAGCGTGCTAAAGGTAGAGACCGTGTTACTTTTCTCATAATGGGTTGTTGCTTTCAGCTGCTTCCGGTCGCCCTGATCCAAGACTTCGGCCTGGAAATGGTTACGTTGTAACGTATCTGCAAGCAGGGTCATGAGATTATCTTGTCCAATCTTGCCCAGAGCCGAGTCGGTTACGCTGAGATTCAGATCCAGATCGGATGATCCGTCCATATTAACCGTAACATGGGCCTCTCCATCTGCGCAGGCGGAAAGTATGGACAGCATAACAGTTAGTAAAATGGCAAGTAATAGCTGACGATAATAGGGTATTCGAGTCGACATTCATTTCAACCTTTCTGCTTATAATCCAATTCCATTTCATAGAAGTATAGTATACACCGTAAGTATGACGGATGAAACTTTGTTCATTCAAGAGCGGATGAATCTTACGATATGATTATGGACACAATTTGTAGTGTAAATTTGAAGATTTCGTATTTTTGTCAATGTTCAGTCAATTCAAAAGGGGCTTCACCGTGTAAACTGGTAGTAGTGTGAAGAAATACGGAGCAGGGGGGTTACATTCATGACATATATTATTATTATGGCTATCATCATGGTTGTGGGAATGGTCGGAATGGGCTGGTTCTACAAGATTATGGACAACGATCAACATTAGGGTGTATTGAAAAGAAACATGAAAAGACAAGCCTATAAGCTGGCTTCGCGATAGATGCGAGGCGAGCTTATTTGTATATAGCTTCCAAAAAGTCTAAAAATAGCATGAAATAATGTCGGATTTAAGTGGTATGCTTGGATATGGAAATGTTTTACACTTATATCTGTAAGCGTTTACATTAAATTACGGGAGGCTAACATTATGGGTTTGAAGATGAAAATGAGATCAGGAAAGAAAGCATGGATGCTGTTGGTCATGTCATTACTGATTGCCGCCGTTCCAATTACAGCCAGCGCAGCATCGGATTCCACAGCGTATGCCAAACTCAATTTCAGCAATAATAAGTACTACATATTTAATAATAGCTGGGGCAGTTCAAGTGTCAGTGGATGGTCCCAATCGGTGTACGTGAACAGCAATACCAATCTGGGTTACGTCTGGAACTGGCCGACAACTGCGGGTGGAGTCAAAGCTTATCCGTCTCTTGTCAGCGGATGGCATTGGACAGAGGGCTATACGCCGGGCAGCGGCCTGCCAACGCGATTGTCTGCCAACAAAAATATAAACACCGGTGTTAGCTATTCGAAGGCAGCAAGCACCAATGGGGAATATAATAACGCGTATGATATCTGGCTGCATGACATCGGCAATGCGACTTGGTCAAGCACACCTACTGAGGAGATCATGATCTGGAATGAATGGACCTCCGGTGTAGGTCCTATTGGTTCCAAAGTATTCTCGGATGTATCCATCGGTGGACTAACCTATGATCTGTATCGCGGTGAGATTACCGATAACGGTATTCATCAATGGTGGGTATATTCGTTCCTGAAAAAGTCAAAATCCCCTAACAATTTTAGCATCAACGTCAAAAACTTCACCGATTACTTGATTTCCAAAAATTACTTTACCAACAGCAAATATGTCAGCAGTGTTGAATATGGAACCGAAATTACCAAAGGCAGTGGCCAGATTAATTACTCCAATTGGTACGTGAATGTGCAGTAGCTGCTTTATTGATAACGAATACAACTGATTCTGATCCAGTGAGATGCTGCTTGGAGGGAAACCCGTTCCCTGCTGATGCAGCATCTTTTTACTTGCATGTTGTATCTAACATTATTACGTAACAAATGTAACGAGCAATGTTGGCTCCATTTGACCGATGGACAAATATTTTTCATAAAGTTGGGATTTTTAGGCTGCTCTTTTGTATAATAGGGTTTAGTTCAACTCGGGGAATCCCGAAATATGCCTAACAGGAAAGGGTGTACATAAATGAAATTTAGTGAGTATACGTATACACGTCCCGATCTGGAACATATCAAAACGTCATTTCGTCAGCTTCTGAGTGGTTTTGAAGCTGCGGCTACAGTTGAAGAGCAAAGCGGTTACATGGATAAAATTAACGCTTTGCGCAGTGATTTTGAGACGCAGGCACAATTGGTTTACATCCGTCATTCCATTGACACCAATGATACATTCTACAAGACAGAAAACGAATTTCTGGATGAAAGCTCCCCGATCATTCAAGAATACATCACCGATTATTATCGGGCATTGGTGAACTCTAAATTCCGTGCAGAGTTGGAACAAAAATGGGGTTCACAGCTGTTCCAGCTGGCGGATCTGTCCCTGAAAACATTTAGCCCGGAAATTATCGAGGATCTTCAAAAAGAGAACAAACTTTCCACGGAATACAACCAGCTCATTGCTTCGGCCAAAATTCCGTTTGAAGGTGAAGAACGCACCTTGCCGCAGTTGCATCCTTTTGAGTTGTCCACGGATCGCTCCATGCGGGAGCGCGCCTCAGAAGCCAGATATACGTTCATGGCTGAACATGAGGCCGAATTCGATCGTATTTACGACGAGCTGGTTAAAGTGCGTACACAAATCGCGAAGAAGCTGGGATATCCTTCATACGTTGAACTTGGTTATGATCGCATGAACCGTACGGATTATAACGCAGAGATGGTATCGAATTTCAGAGCACAAGTTCGTGATTATATCGTGCCTGTAGCAACGAAGCTTAGAGAACGTCAGCGCAGCCGGATTGATGTGGATACCCTCTATTATTACGATCAGGGTTTCAGCTTCAAAACGGGTAACCCGACACCGAAGGGTGACGCGGACTGGATTATTGACAATGGTAAAAAAATGTACGCTGAATTGTCACCGGAAACGGATACGTTTTTCCAGATGATGACCGACAATGAACTGATGGATCTGGTGAGCAAAAAAGGCAAACAGGGCGGAGGGTATTGCACCTTCCTGAATGATTATAAAGTGCCGTTTATTTTCTCTAACTTCAACGGTACATCCGGCGATATCGATGTATTGACTCATGAAGCAGGCCATGCTTTCCAGGTATATGAGAGCCGTGACTTTGCAGTGCCTGAGTATAACTGGCCTACGTATGAATCCGCGGAGATCCATTCCATGAGTATGGAGTTCTTCACATGGCCGTGGATGGAATTGTTCTTCAAGGAAGATACGGACAAATACAAGTTTGATCACCTGTCTTCCGGGCTGCTCTTTATTCCTTACGGTGTAGCAGTCGATGAATTCCAGCATTTCGTCTATGCCAACCCGGATGCAACACCAGCGGAACGCAAGCAGGCATGGCGCAACATTGAGAAGACGTATCTGCCACACATCAACTACAAGGATAACGCCTATCTGGAGCAGGGCGGATTCTGGCATAAACAGGGTCATATTTTCTCCTCGCCATTCTATTATATTGACTATACGCTTGCACAAATCTGTGCATTCCAGTTCTGGAAACGCAGCAATCAGGATATGAAGTCCGCATGGGCTGACTATCTGGCATTGTGCAAAGCCGGAGGAAGCCTGTCCTTCACAGGATTGGTAGAACTGGCAGGTTTGAATTCTCCATTTGAAGACGGCTGCGTGTCCTCCGTCATCGGCGATATCGAAGCCTGGTTGGACGCAGTAGACGATAAAGCACTGTAAGCGAGAAATAAAAAATAAAGGTCGAAGAGGTGAAAGGGAACGAGGAATAAACCTGACGTTACAGCATTCTGAGGCAGGGCGGATTTGAATGTATTCATTTACCTACCCTATACAAAGAATGTGAGGTTATACCATGTTGGTTTTATTGGATCAACTGTCCCAAAGGAAACAATTGGCGCCCTTCATCTCGGGTACGAACGGGCATGTGGTCATGGGTGGTGTGCTTGCAGGACTTCAATGCGGACGTGTCTATGCAGACCGGCTTCATGCTCCGGCAAGCGCACTGATCTGGGCAAAAAACGAAATGTTTTATCTGATCGGAAGTTCGGATAATGATCAGTTCAACAGGCGTGTCAGAGAAGTGCTTGTTCAGGAGCTTTTACCTGAAGCGTTAGATGCTGGCGAAGACATGCTGAATCTTGAGGTTTATCCTGAGCCAGGCTCGGACTGGTCTCCAGTCCTGCATCACATGTTCAATGGACGTCTGCGCGAAGGGTTGCGAGTTCCTTTTCAATTCAATCTTGCGAAGTATGAAAAGTGGCTGGAGAGCAGTTCCAATTCCTTATCTATTTTCCCGGGATATGCGCTTCAAGTTATTGATCGAGCTGTAATCGTGGAAGACAAAAGTCGTATCATTGAGCATGAGATCTTGAAGTTTTGGCATTCGGTGGACGACTTCATCCGGTATGGGGTTGGCACTTGCGCGGTATATAAGGGTAAAGTTGTAGGTACGTGCATCTCGGTGTTTGTCAGTGGCGTTCACCATGAAGCAGGTATTCATACCTACGATCTAATACACCGTGGCAAAGGTCTGGCTACAGCCATAGCAAGCAGCTATGTCCGCTTATTATTGGAACAGGGATGTGTTCCACATTGGACGACAGAGGATTTCCGTCATGATTCCATTGTGATTGCGGGTAAGCTTGGTTTTGAACAAGGCAGAGCCTATCCCGTCTATTATATGCCGATTCAGGAGCTTCTGCCTTAACGAATCGATGACACCTTATAGCGGGGATTAGCGCGGAATGAAAAGGCTAACGAACTCCAGACTCGTTATTCTGCGGAAAACCTGCATAAAGATTGGCGGAGTGAGCAAATAGAGGGTCTAAAATTCGTTAAATCGCCGAAGTTATAAAGTTTGACCGAATAACGCGTGCCAGGTTCGTTAAACGATCTCGACACGCTGAAGATCTGCAGGGGCTGTCCCAGGAGTCATGAACATGACCAGGGAGAGCCCTGTTTTTCGATTCGATTTGTGCAACCGAGTTCAACTTGTTCTTTTCTTTTCACACGCAGATGAGCAAGTTGCTGAAGAGCATTCATAATCAATTTCATTGAATAATTCCGTCCAAATGAAACATTTATCAATTTGGTTGTGATTTATTTCACTATATCTGAAAACGGATTCAGTTACAATAAAGACAGTAAATCAGGGGTAACAGGAGGCTGGTTCAGATGGCAACACACGCTTATTATGTTCCGCCCGTGAACTTGATGGGCAGAGGATGTTTACACGAAGCAGGCAAGATGATTGAGAAAATGGGTATTCGCAAAGCGCTTGTCGTAAGTGATCGTCGATTGATCTCTTCCGGCGTTGCTGAACAAGTGCTGTCTATACTAAGAAAATCAGGGTTAGACTATGTGATATATGATGAGGTTCAGCCCAATCCAACCTGTCATAATGTACATGACGGACTTCAAGTATTTCAGGATCATGGCTGTGACGCCATTATATCGATAGGCGGAGGTTCACCTCAGGATGCTGCCAAAGCCATTGGCATTGTAGCGACCAACGGTGGACATATCCGTGATTATGAAGGCTTGCATCAATCGAAACACAAATCCGTGCCGTTAGTTGCCATTAACACAACGGCTGGCACGTCGAGTGAGGTGACCATGAACTACGTGATTACAGATGAGGAACGCAAGGTGAAAATGGTGATGGTGGATCGAAACAGTCTTGTTGACCTGTCGGTGAATGATCCGGAACTGATGCTGAGCAAGCCTGCGAGTCTAACTGCCGCCACAGGCATGGATGCATTGACCCATGCGGTGGAAGCGATGGTGACGCCTGGCGGGTTTACTGTGACAAGTGCGACAGCGGCTGCTGCCGTGGAACTGATCTTTGAATACTTGCCCAGAGCCGTCAAGGATGGAAGTGATCTGGAAGCAAGAGAGCATATGACCTATGCATGTTTCCTTGGCGGGATTGCTTTTAATAATGCAGGCTTGGGTTACGTTCATGCGATGGCCCATCAACTTGGTGGAGTCTATGATCTGCCGCATGGGGTATGTAACGCGATGTTGCTCCCCTATGTAGAGGAATTGAATGCAAAGCATGTGCCAGGGAAATTCCGTCATATTGCCAAAGCAATCGGTATGGATGTGAAGGGTAGAAGTGATGAGGAATGCTCGGATTACGTCATTGAGGCCATTCGTCAGCTTTCCAAGGAAGTTGGCATTCCTGAGAAGCTGTCTGAATTAGGTGTGAAAGACCCTGATGTTGAATTGCTGGCCGATAACGCCATGAAAGATGCCTGTGCACCTGGCAATCCGTATCAGCCTTCCAAGGATGAGGTTATGGAGCTGTTCCGCAAAATCATATAAAGTTAATAATAAAGAGAGAGCCAGAATATATTCTGGCTTTTTTGGTGTTGTACGTGCTCCTGAGCAGCATAAATACGGAAGCATTTCCTCCATTGGAAAAATTTAATTTAATCCCGCTGCAACCTTCATTTTTTGTTTGACAGTGTGAATGCTTTAATCCATAATCAATCCATACTAAACACATAAGTTTTATTGGAAGGGGAGAGTCAGACATGTCACAGTTTAAATTATCAACCAGAAAGTCATTATGGATAGGAGCGTTAGCCGTTCTATTATTGGTGCTCGTTAGCGGTTGCTCCGGGTCGACCAATGATCCCGCTCCCAATGCAGCAGCCCAACCAGGGACGAGCCAAGGTACGGATGGGAATTCCAAGACAGACGAGACTGCCACGGGAGGGACTTTTGTATATGGTCGGCCGGCTTCCGTAACCTCGTTTGATTTGCATAATCAAATTACGTCCAATAACGCTTTTGCCATTGATAAAGTATTTGAATCTCTGGTTGCTTTTGATAGCAAGGGCGAGATTGTGGATTGGCTTGCCAAGTCGCATAACATTAGTGATGACGGCCTGACGTATACGTTTGTGCTGCGTGATGGCTTGAAGTTCTCCAACGGTACAGATGTTACGGCAGAGGATGCGGTATTCTCACTTGAGCGGCACTTAAAGGTTGGTGGCCCGCTGGCAATATCCGCGAAGGTGGATACGATCAAAGCCAAAGATAGCCACACCCTGGTGATTACGCTTAAAGAGCCGTATACGCCGTTTATCTCCGAACTTTCCAACTTCTCGAACGGTATTATTCCGAACAATTTTGGCGGAGTTACCGAGGAAGAGTTTTTCAAGAAGCCCGTAGGTACTGGACCGTTTGTGGTTGAGCAGTGGGACCCTGCAGGGGATGTGACCTTTACGAAGAACACTCACTACTGGCAAGAAGGAAAGCCATCGGTTGACAAGCTTGTTTACAAGCTGATAGAAGATGACAGCCAGGCAATCAACCAATTGAAAGCAGGAGAAGTGGATGCCATTGAGTCGTTGGCTCTGCAAAATGCTGATGAAATCAAAAATGGTGCAGATACAACCGTTGCAACCAACGGCAGCTGGGTGACAGAGCAATTGTTCTTTAATACGCTGGATAAGCATTTTTCCGATGTGCATGTTCGTCGGGCATTGGCTCTGGCACTTGATCGTGATGGTCTGACCAAGGCGCTTACCTTTGGTTATGCACAGACCGCTAATTCATTGTTGCCGACAACGATTCCTTACAATTCAAATGATACGCTCAAGGCACTGAATTTTGATGTGAATGCAGCCAAAGCAGAACTGGCCAAATCGGCCTTCCCGGATGGATTTACAACAAAACTGCTTGTAGCTTCAGGCAACAGCACACGAGCGCAAGAAGCGCAAATCATTCAGGCAGCGGGAAAACAAATTGGCATTAACATCGAGATTGAATCGATTGAACTCGCTACCTTCCGTGAACGATTCTTTGCTTATGATTTCGCAGCGATGCTGAACAGTGGGCAAGCCGATTCTCCGGAAGCGAACTCGATCATTGCGTTCCAGACTGACCCTGACGGTTTCAGCAAATCTTACTGGACACATTACACCAATGATGAAGTAACCAAGCTTCTCTATAAAGGCCAACAAACACCGGACGGCGCTGGCCGTGCCGAAATATACTCCAAACTGCTTCAAACGCTTGCCGATGAAGTACCTTACATTCCGCTTTATTATCCGGATATTCTGATTGGCGTTCGTTCTTCAGTAGATGGCATTGTTGTATTGCCTAACGGCAGTGTGCGTTTTGAAGACGCTCGTATTCAGAAATGAAGAAGTTCTGGTTGATCAATACGGTGGGAAGAGCATTGGCAGTGATCCTTTGTGTGATGACAGCAGTCTTTTTTCTCATCAGAATGGTACCAGGAGATCCTGCCAAAATGATTCTTGGCGAGTACAGCACCCCCGAGGCCGTTGAGAGCATGCACCATGCTCTCGGGCTGGATCTGCCGCTGGGGGAACAATTCATGCGGTTTGTGAAGACACTGTTCACTCAGGGGGATACCGGCAATTCCATTATTAACGGAACCTCGACTAGAGAGTTGATTGCTGATCGTGCACCCGTTACCTTGCTGCTCATTGGCATGGCATGTGCCTTGGCAATTATCATTGCACTTGTGCTTGCTACACTGGCCGCTACACACAAGGATAAGCTGCTGGATCATTTGATACGTATTTTTCCTACGGTAACGCTAGGTATGCCAATCTTCTGGGTTGGCATCCTTTTGATTCTGCTGCTGAGTGTTCGTCTTCACTGGTTTCCCGTTGGTGGAGTCGGCGAAGGGTGGTGGGGTACCTTATACAGTTTGACACTTCCCGCCATTACCGTAGCTTTTTCACAGATTCTAACATTGGTTCGTTCATTAAGAGCCCAGATGCTTGAAGTACTGGAATCTGATTTTGTAGTTACATTGAAGGCTGCCAGATTACCGAGCCGGGTCATTCTGTTCAAACATGTCCTGCGCAATGCTGCGCTTCCGACACTGATCCTTCTTGGCGTTAATATTTCTTATCTCATTGGCGGTACATTGGTCGTTGAACAGGTATTTGGTATCAAGGGAATTGGCAGTCTTTTGTTTAGTTCCATTTCCAAACGGGATTTCCCGGTCATTCAAGGCATAGCCCTTTACTGTGCTGTATCTGTCGTGATCATCAGTCTCCTGATAGAGCTTCTGTCCAGGTGGCTTGATCCCAGAACGAAAGGAAAACCATGAAAACGATACAAATAGAACCACAGTTATATGAAGACAGCAAAAACACCAGTCTTATGAATCGCATATTGAAAACTCCTTCCCTGCTTGTGGGAAGTGTGATGTTTGCCGTGCTGATCATCTTGGCTGTGATCATACCCTGGATTAGTCCTTATGACCCTTCGGAGCAAAATTTGAGTGCCTTTTTGCAGCCTCCGTCTGCTGAACATTGGTTGGGTACAGACCAACTGGGACGTGATTTGTTCACTAGACTGATTTATGCCGCGCGAACCGATTTGAGCATTATGGTGCTGGCGGAAATTGTACCTTTTTGCATGGGTGTATTTCTAGGGATGCTTGCAGGGTATTACGGAAAATGGATTGATAAGGTTATATCGTTAGTTACTGATACACTTATCGCTTTCCCTTTTTATCTCATCGTCATTATCGTGGCTTTTGCCAGCGGAGCAGGTGAGCGGGGGATTTATATTACGTTTATGCTCGTTGGCTGGATTGTCTTTGCCCGTGTCGTCAGAGGGCTGAGTGCATCGTACCGCAAGCAGGAATGGATCGCATCCGCACAGACGTTGGGCTTGCCGGGAATACGGATTATCCTTCGTCATCTCCTGCCCAATGTATTGCCTCAGGCGATCGTTGTCCTCATGACAGATATGGTGGGGCTGCTGGTGGCGATTGTTACGCTTGGATATCTGGGCATTGGCATCGCACCACCGACCCCGGATTGGGGCACGATGATCTCGGATGGGCAATCCTTTATCACGACAGCCTGGTGGCTCTCGGCAGTTCCGGGATTTGCAGTCGTTTACACGGGAATTGCTTTGTCGCTTGTCGGTGATGGATTGGCCGATGTATGGAGGAAAAAATAATGTCCACAGAACCGATTCTTGAAGTCAAGGCAATGTCTCTGTCAACCAAGTCAAATCAAACATTAGTGCAAGACGTACATTTCTCGCTCGGCAGAGGGGAGAGCCTGGGATTAGTAGGTGAATCCGGCTCAGGTAAATCACTAACTCTTCGTTCGATTCTGGGACTGTTGCCAAGCGGTGTAGAGCAGACGGGCGGAACCATTCGGAGTGACGTGAACAGCGCCATGGTATTTCAAGACCCGAGAGGTGCGCTTGATCCGCTCTGTCCCGTTGTTAAACAGCTGGCGGAAGTTGTCTATTACAGGCAAAAGTTAAGCAGGAAGGCCTCCAGGGTAGCAGCGCTGGAATTACTTGAACTGTTGGGTCTCCCCGACTCGTTGAAGCGTGAGGACCGATACCCTAGCCAGCTGTCAGGCGGGCAGTGTCAGCGGGTAGTCATTGCACTGGCCCTGGCGTGCAAGCCAGGCATTCTGCTCTGTGATGAGCCAACAACGGCGCTGGACGTTACTGTACAGCGTCAAATTATGGAGACGATCCAACGTTTGCAGCGTGAACTGGGATTCGCCATGGTCTTTGTAACACATAATCTGGCGATTGCAGCGACGCTGTGCTCGAAGCTGTGCGTGATGAAGCAGGGACGAATTGTGGAGCACGGGGATTCGTCGGGCCTTTTGCAGAACCCTCAAGATCCTTACACCCAGATGCTTATTAACTCGGTGCTTCCTTTACCGAAGCTTGAAGGGAGCGAATAACGATGGAACTAGCTTTGCAAGTTCAGAATGTAACGGTTCAATATGGTGACTTTACTGCGCTGGACAGCATCAAACTAAATCTTAAGAAGCATACCACGCTTGGTCTTGTTGGTGAGTCCGGTTCGGGCAAATCTACCCTTGCAAGAGTCATTGCCGGGTTAATTACGCCGGATGAGGGGCAAATTTTGCTGGGGGATCAGCCATTAAAGAAGAAGAGAAGTCGTGAGCAGTATAAAAGCATACAGATGATCTTCCAAAATCCGGATGCTTCACTGAATCCCAAACATTCCATTCGGCAGATTCTTGCTGAAGCGCTGTTGTTTCATCGCATCGTAGACCGTTCACAGGTGGAGAAAAGATCGAGAGAGCTCCTGGCCCGTGTCCAGTTGGAAAGCAGGGCACTGGACAAGTATCCGCATGAATTCTCCGGCGGTCAGCGCCAACGGATCGCCATTGCACGTGCTTTAAGCGTAGAGCCGAGTCTGCTGATTGCGGATGAGCCGACGAGTGCACTCGATGTTTCTGTGCAGCGGAGTGTGCTCGATCTGTTCAATTCACTTAAGCGGGAACTTAATCTTACGCTACTGTTCATTTCCCATGATCTTGGAGTTATCCATGCTATTAGTGATACGGTAGCAGTCATGAGGCAGGGTCAGCTTGTGGAGATTAGCCCGAAAGAGCAATTCTTCACACGACCTGAGACGGCCTACAGCCGGGAGCTGCTGTCCGCAGTTCCTAAGATGCCGAAATCAAGTTCTTTAGGAGGTTTATATGAGCCAACAATATAAAGGAAACATACCCCTTACCCTGTCGGAATACGATACACTTACACAATTGCTCTCCAGGCTCTTGTCTACGAAGTATCCTCCGGTGATCATCCCGGGAGAGGCGATCTTGGGCATAGAGGCCGTGGCAGCTGGAATATCTGCAGCGGGTCGTACGATTGTCAATGTCGTGACAGGGCCTTATGGCAGTTTGTTTGGTCAGTGGCTTGAACGCGGAGGGGCAACGGTGATTGAAGTCAAAGTTCCTTTTGATGAAGTTGTACCTGTAGAGAAGGTAGCTGCTGCGATTGAAAAGTATCAACCGTCCGCACTATCCTTTGTTCAAGCAGAGGTGGTTACAGGCGGGTCGAATCCCGCAGAAGAAATGATAAAGATTGCGCGTGCCCATAACCTGATTACGGTGAGCGACTCTGTCTCAGCGATTGGGGGGGAGCCTCTGCTGGTAGACGAATGGGGTGTTGATTTTGTAGCTGTGGGTGCACAAAAAGCCCTAGCCGGGCCTAACGGCATCAGCGCAGTAAGCATTTCGCCGCGTGGATGGGAATTTCTCGAATCCAATCCACATGCACCGCGCAACTCCATCCTGTCTTTGCTTGATCTGAAGCCATCCGCCGATGGGGCTGCACCCGTCCGCGTTCCTCCCAACATTCCAACGCTGGAAGCCAGAGCACTGATTTTGGCTTTGACAGCTATTGAGTCTGAAGGCTTGGAGCAGGTGATCAAGCGTCATGAACAGGCAGCGTTATCTGCTATAGCGGGAATTCAGGCCTTGGGTCTGGAGCCTTGGCAAAAAGATAACAGAACATATTCGACTCTCACAACGACGGTTCGAATTACAGGGGAGGCGAAGTTGCATATCGATCAGCCAATCGGCATCGTTGCTCCAGGGGATGGAGAACTTTTTGGTCAGCTTCTGCGAATTAATCATTTCGGAGTTAATGCGTCCTTGGCAGGTGTGGAGGAAGCTGTTGCGACCATTGCGGCATTATTGAATCAGGACCATGAGCAAGCAGTCCAGGCTGCTCGCCTCGTTTGGGGGAAATGAATATGACCCAGTTAAAATCGGAAGATCAAAACTTCAAACATATTTTTATAGCAGGCATTGAAGGCAAACGGTTCGATATCTCGATCCAGAATGGCCGGTTTGCATCTGTTACAGAATCCGTGCCGCAGAATGATAACTCATCGCTTCCGGATACAGATTTATGGATAAGTCCCGGAGTGATTGATCTTCATACTCATCTGGCCTGGACAGACTTCGACCACGCGGATCAATTAAAGCGTGATAGCCATGAGATCGAAGTGATGCAGGCGCAAGCTTTTGCAGCTACCCTCAAGACGGGGGTAACCACGGCGCGAGATGCAGGCGGATTGTTGCCAAGCACCGCTCGACATCTCGCTCAGCACTATCAACATCCCTTAAGGGTTGAAACCAGCAGTGAAATGCTGGGAGCGGCAGATGCCCGTGGTGTAAAGCATCTGGAGCAACGGTTGAACGGAATTTTTGATACAGGCGCGGGATGGGTTAAAATCATGGCGACAGGTGGGCTGGGAGCCCCTACGGAACAAGTGCTCGACCCTGTATTTTCGGAGGAAGAGTTTGCGTTCATCGTTCGCTATGCCCATGCTAACCATAAAAAGGTGCTGGTTCATACCTGGGGTGGCGTGACGATAGACTGGTCTATTCAGGCGGGCGTGGAATCGGTGGAACATGGCATGTTCTTATCGGAGGATCAGGCGGGCAGACTTGCGCAGTCACGAACGGCCTTTGTGCCCACCACATCGATCTATCGTATTGCCGCAGATCCAAAAGGTGTGCTGGCGTTGCCCACTGTTATCAGTGATCGTGCTGCGCGCGCTGCTGAAGCTCATTCTACAGCCATCGGATATGCCAAAAGAGCAGGAGTCCGTTTCGGCTTCGGTACCGATTACGCCACACCTTCACTGCACGGCTATAACCTGCAAGAGCTGGATACGCTGATTGACTATGGCTTGACCCGGGCAGAAGCGTGGCAATCTGCGACGATCAATGCTGCTGAGATTCTGGGTCGTGGCAACGAATTGGGGCAGATTGCAGAAGGTTATATTGCGGACGCTATTATTTTCAATGCCGGTCCGTATCAAACGAAAAATGCAGATCAGCTACGGGAGAGTATTGTTTCCGTAATTATTGGGACGCAGAAACCATGAATTGGTTTTTGCGTTTTTTTCTTTACTCGTGAGTGCAGTGAGCGCTATGTTGCTTCGAAGGACCAGGTGTCTGGCGAATGTTGAGCAATAATTAAATCCCCAAAAGTTTTCCAAAAGGATTTTCAAGACCCATCAGCGAATACAATATTTAATAACAGCGGCATAAAGGAAGGAGCGATATCTACTTAAACTTTTGTCGAAGTTTTCCAGCAAGATTCCTCAGCCCGTTTCGTGTTTAATGTTATATAGGAGAAGTGTATTGCATTTTACACGGGGTACACCTTAATTTTTACATCCACCTATCACCTCTACACAACAAGTACAGGCAATTCTGCATGGTTCATCTACTTTCAGACATCACAAAGAACGACGTTTGGCTGCAATTTTAATGTAACACAGTCTGTACAGCATGCTCCTAATCATGACAAAAGTGTCCACACAACAGCATATCGGATTATGGGCTCTGAAATGAATTAGAACGAATGCACATGGAGGAGGCTGTAATGATGGCAAAAAAAGAAGTTGTAGCGATGCTGCTCGCTGGAGGGCAAGGCAAAAGATTAAAGGGATTGACCAAATCACTGGCCAAGCCCGCTGTTTATTTTGGCGGAACCTACCGTATCATAGATTTTCCTCTTAGCAATTGCTCCAATTCAGGCATCGACACAGTCGGTGTGTTAACTCAGTACGAACCTCTGGTGCTGCACTCCTATATCGGCATTGGCAGTGATTGGGATCTGGACCGCAAAAATGGCGGTGTATATGTACTTCCTCCTCATGAACGTGAAGACGGAAGTAACTGGTATCGAGGCACAGCGGATGCGATCTACCGTAACCTGAATTTTATTGAACAATTCGATCCTGAGCATGTGCTCATTTTGTCAGGGGATCATATCTATAAAATGGATTACGAGAAAATGCTTCAATACCATAAAGAAAAGGATGCAGATTGCACCATATCGGTCATTGACGTTCCGCTGGAAGAAGCCAGCCGGTTCGGGTTGCTCAACACCCACGATGATTATCGCATCTATGAATTCGAAGAAAAACCTCCTGAGCCCAAGAGCACACTCGCTTCCATGGGTATCTATCTCTTCAAGTGGGATGTGCTGAAACGCTTCCTGATCCAGGACGAACAGCAGGCATCCACCTCCTATGATTTTGGCAAAGACATCATTCCCTTGCTGCTTGAAAATGAAAAATCATTATATGCTTATCCGTTTGAAGGCTATTGGAAGGATGTCGGTACGATCCGCAGTCTGTGGGAATCCAATATGGACCTGCTGGATGAGGATACGCCGTTTAATCTGAACGACCCGGACTGGCGTATTTACACCCGAAATCCGAATCAGCCTGCGCAATATATTTCACCGTCAGCGAAGGTGCGGAATTGCATCATCAGTGAAGGCAGTGTTGTACATGGCGAGGTTAAGCATTCGGTGTTGTTCTACGGAATCGAGGTAGGGGAGAACAGTTCCGTAACCGATTCAGTAATCATGCCAAAAGTGAAGATCGGACAAAATGTACGCATTCACAAAGCTATTATTGCCGAAGGATTGGTGATCCCGGATGGAGTACATCTGTCACCCGCCCCTGAGGATGAAAGTGATATATTACTAGTCGATCAGGAAGAACTGGAACGTCAGCTTCACGAGGGAATGACAAGCAAAGCCTAATCTAAACCCCAAAGGACGGTGCATGCGATGAAACCATTGATCGGAGTTATTAACCTTGACCATGAGCTTGAGGAATTGAAGGAATTAACGTACTTTCGCTGCGGAGCCGCGGTGCCTTATGCCGGGCGTTACCGTCTGATTGATTTTGTATTATCCAATATGATGAATGCTGGCATTGAGAGTATCGGTGTATTTGTCCGCCGCAAGTACCGTTCACTCATGGATCATCTGGGTGACGGCAAGCCGTGGGATTTGGACCGGAAGCATGGAGGCATGTTTATTTTGCCACCGGACTGGAATGATCCGACCGATACGTCACAAGGGGATTTGCAGCATTTTCACAATAATCTCGATTTTT
The DNA here is from genome assembly GCF_042674385.1 of Paenibacillus sp. NPDC056933. NCBI lineage: Bacteria > Bacillati > Bacillota > Bacilli > Caryophanales > Paenibacillaceae > Paenibacillus > Paenibacillus sp. NPDC056933. The sequence goes on from NZ_JBHUQN010000001.1 coordinate 1,960,672, forward strand.
TCCGCCGGGGTTCCGGACAATATGTCGTTCATGCGGGGAGCCGGCACGTGACCAAAGCGGATCTGCAAGACGTGTACAGGTACCATATAAGCAAGGGAGCGGATGTAACACTGGTCTGCAAAAAAGTGGATCAACTGCTGCCTGAACATGACGCTTGTGTCAAAGTTGAAGATGACGGGAGCGGTAATGTGGTGGACATTCACCAAAGCGCCGATCACCCGAATATATATACAGAAATTTTCATCATGGAAAAAGAACTGTTCCTGCGCCAGGTACAGCGCTGCATCGATCATGGGGAAAGCCATTTCTTCCGTGATGTGATTCAGAAAAACCCGGATGGTTTGAACATTGCGGCGTATGCCTATGATGGCTATCACGCTGTAATCAATTCGGTCGACAGCTATTACCGCAACAGTCTTGAATTGCTGAATACGGGACTGTATGAACAATTGTTCAAGGAACAGCCTGTTCAGACCAAGATCAAGTACGAAGCACCGGCCAAATATCTGGACACCGCCGAGGTGAAACATTCCCTGCTTGCGAACGGCTGCATCGTTGGCGGAGAAGTGGAAGATAGTATCCTCTTCCGGGGTGTGACTGTGGCAAAAGGCGCCAAAATCAAGGGCTCCATCATCATGCAAAAGTGCTACATCGGAGAGGGCGCCGTCCTAGAAAATGTCATTCTCGACAAGGATGTGAAACTGAGCGGTGGCCAGACGCTGATTGGCGATCCATCGAACCCGTATATTCTGGCGAAGAGCACTATTATCTAATATCGACCCTTAACCGATATCATCTATAAAAATATAAAATAAAAATCCTGTAGGATGGATTTAAGGTTCATGGGCGAAAGTTGAAATGCAACTTCGATTGTGCTTGCCAACGTGCAAACGTAGTGGAGGGAACGAAATCGATTCTGGAGAAGCGTAGCGTTCGCCTTTATCACTGTATTTTCACATCTGAATAATAGAATTGAGAAAATACAGGGATAACAGCGATCGAAAGAACGATTCGTGCCCGTAACGGCCACTTTCCTGGATGTTCGAGCACTTAAGTGTATGAACCGCCACGATCCTACAGGATTTCACCGGGAGGAACCTTCTTTTGTTTGACAACAAGGAAACGTTCAAGAGTATTTTTAGGCGGAATCTGGTTAGCAAATTAGGCAAACCGCTTGAAGAGGCAACGCAGGAAGATGTCTATCACGTACTTGGTAGCATGATCCGCGAATATGCGGGTCAGGATTGGGCGGCGTCGAATCAGGGGTTTAAGCAGCGCCAGGATAAACAGGTTTATTACTTCTCGCTGGAATTCCTGATTGGACGTCTGCTCGGCAACAATCTGCTGAATGTGAATGAATTGGAACTCGTTCGTGACAGTCTGGCTGAATTGGGCTTCTCTTTGGAAGAAGTGGAAGAACAGGAGGCGGATGCAGGTCTCGGTAACGGAGGTCTGGGACGACTCGCAGCCTGTTTTCTGGATTCATTGGCATCCCTGGGTTACGCGGGACATGGGTGTGGTATTCGATATAAATATGGTTTGTTTGAGCAAAAAATTATCAACGGCAATCAGGTGGAATTACCCGATAATTGGCTTGATAAGGGTAATGAATGGGAAGTGCGCCGTCCGGAAAAAAAGGTGGAAGTGCAATTCTGGGGCCATGTTGAGGCCTATGAACAGGATGGACAATACCAATTTGTCACAAAGGATGCCGAATCGGTTGTAGCTGTGCCTTATGATGTGCCTGTTATTGGTTATGGTCAGCCGCATGTGAACACATTGCGATTGTGGAGCGCGGAGCCCAAGCGGGGGACCTCGCTGGATACCCCCTCGAACTATTACGGATATCTGGATTACGGTCGTTCCGTAGAATCGATCTCAGAGTTCTTGTACCCGGATGATTCCCAATACGAGGGCAAGCTGCTCCGTCTGAAACAGCAATACTTTATGTGTTCTGCTGGCGTGCAGAGTGCTCTGCGTACTTTTAATAAACTGGAGCTTTCCTATGATCGATTGCCGGATAAAGTAGCGTTCCATATCAATGATACACACCCAACGCTCGTCATTCCCGAGCTGATGCGGATTCTGATTGATGTCAAAGGATATGGATGGGATGAAGCTTGGGATATCACAACCCGCACCGTATCCTATACCAACCATACAACGTTAAGCGAGGCGCTTGAAAAGTGGCCTGTAGCCATGATCAGCAAGCTGCTGCCACGCATTTACATGATTATTGAAGAGATCAACAAACGATTCTGCGGCATGCTGCTCGAGCGTTATCCCGGAGACCCGGATCGAATTCAGCATCTGGCGATTATTGCATACGATCAGGTGCGGATGGCGAATCTGGCCATTGTGGGCAGTCATAGCGTGAATGGTGTCGCGGCATTGCATACTGAAATATTGAAGGAACGGGAAATGGCGCCGTTCTATGCGCTCTATCCAGAGCGCTTTAATAACAAAACCAATGGCATCACCCATCGCCGCTGGTTGATGCATGCCAACCCGAAGCTGTCAAATCTGATCACAGATACGATTGGAAGGGATTGGATTACGGAGCCGGGCAGACTGAATGAGCTGGTAGGTGCTGCGGATGATGCTTCATTCCAGCAGCAATTCCATTCGATCAAACGCCACAATAAAGAGCGGCTGGCTGCGTATATCCTGGATCATACCGGAACAGCCGTCAACCCGGATTCCATTTTTGACGTACAGGTGAAAAGGCTGCATGGCTACAAACGGCAGTTGCTCAACATTCTGCATGTCATGCATCTGTATAACCGACTCAAAAGCGACGCTTCGTTTGATATCGTTCCGCGCACGTTCATTTTTGGAGCAAAGGCGGCGCCGAGTTATTATTTTGCCAAGAAAATCATCAAGCTGATTAACACGGTGGCAGATAGGGTGAATCGCGATGCGGCCGTGAAAGATCGCCTGCAGGTATTTTTCCTGGAAAACTATTCAGTCTCTCTTGCCGAGAAAATTATTCCGGCCGCAGACGTCAGCGAACAGATTTCAACTGCAGGCAAGGAAGCCTCAGGTACGGGCAACATGAAGTTCATGATGAACGGTGCGTTAACCATAGGTACAATGGATGGCGCGAATGTGGAGATGGCTGAGCAGGTCGGTCAGGACAATATGTTCATCTTTGGTCTGAGCGCAGACGAAGTAATGGATTATTACCGCTCCGGCAGTTATCGGCCGAGTGAGATTGTGCAGCAGGATGAACGGATTCGCGAGGTAGTAGAGCAACTGGTACATCCGGGAGCGTTCTGTGAGCGTGATGGTGAATTCTGGGACATCTATGATTCCTTGCTGGCTCATGGTGACGAATACTTTGTGTTACGTGACTTTGCTGCCTATGCGGATGCCCATGATGCCATCGATTTGGCTTATCGTGATATACCGGGCTGGACGCGTAAGGCTGTACTGAATACGGCTCATTCCGGTATTTTCTCCAGTGATCGCACTATCAGTGAATATGCAACAGATATCTGGGGCATTCATCCGGTGTCCGGAAACTGGAAGGGCTAGAACCCTTTTGATCTATTTATAAAACAAAATTGCCTTGTGCACAGGGATAATTTCTGCGAAGTTAACAATCCTTCAAGCGGAGATTTGTCCTTGTTGCGCAAGGTTTTTTTGCATATAGGGACTTGTACAGAGGAACGATGAACGAAGCGAGAAACCGTATTTCGAGGAAACATATGTAGGGGAATCCGAGCCTGAACAGCTGGACATAAAGATCTATATCCCTATAAAATAGACCTTACCGCTCGGCGGAAATAAAGGTCGGAGGATTTCAGGATATGAATAAAGGATCGTGGCTCCGCTCCAGATGGATCCTGGCCATAGTCGCCTGTATGGCGGCACTGTATATGCTGTTCATGGGCAACTTGCTCTTCGTCAGTGGTAGAACGCCTGGCATGAACTATCAATATAATTTGGTACCCTTAGAGACAATCAAGCCGCTTCTTTTTGAAAGGTATCGATATAATACAGAAGCCTGGGTGAAGAATCTGTTTGGCAATATTGTCTTGTTTATTCCGCTTGGCATATGGATACCCTGGTTATTTCGCCGGTGCCGAAAGTTTTTCCCATTCACAGGCACAGTCGTTGTACTTCTGTTTGCAGTCGAGTTCACACAATTCATTACTCGTGTTGGTTCGTTTGATGTCGATGACATTATTTTGAATACGCTGGGAGCCTGGATGGGGTACATAGGGTTTACTTTACTCAAGTTTAAGTACTCACAGAGAGAGGCTCGATATTAGACTGCGATGGGCGGTCAATAGAGGGCCCTTTTTGTGTTCCGTCTTGATTTCTTGTGTTTATAAGGGGACCTTTTCGGATAAAACATATTAACGGGTAATATAGTAAGGTGTAATGTGATGAAAGCGAGGTGGGCAATATCGTTTGGTGGAAAGAGAGTGTAGTGTATCAGATTTACCCCAGCAGTTTCAAAGATTCGGATGGGGATGGTCAGGGTGACTTGCAAGGCATATATGACAAACTTGATTATTTGAGTCAACTGGGTGTGGATGTCATCTGGATCTGTCCGATCTATGATTCCCCCGGACATGATAACGGGTATGACATCCGGGATCACTACGCTATTTTACGAAAGTATGGCACAATGGAGGATTTCGACCGTCTGCTCGACGAGGCACACAAGAAAGGTCTCAAGATCATGATGGATCTGGTTTTGAATCATACGTCCGATGAACATCCATGGTTTGTCGAATCGCGATCATCGTTGGTGAATCCGAAACGGGATTACTACATTTGGCGTTCAGGCAAGAACGGTCAGGTTCCAAACAACTGGGAATCTTACTTCGGGGGCTCCGTATGGAAACATGATCCAGAAACGAATGAATATTATATGCATTTATATTCCGAGCATCAGCCGGATCTCAACTGGAACAATTCACAGATGGCCGAAGAGATGTATGAGATGGTACATTGGTGGCTGCAAAAAGGTGTTGATGGTTTCCGACTCGATGCGGTAGCGCATATTGCCAAGGCGGAGGGTCTGCCGAGTGCTCACAATCCGGACAATTTGCCTGTCGTCCCGGCGTACCAGCTTTTTTCCAATCTGGAGCAGGTACACTCCATCCTGAGCAAACTGAACAATATGATCCTGAAGCCATATGGTCCAATGACGGTTGGAGAGACTTCAGGACTTGGCCCCGAACAGGCGCTGGCCTATGTTGGGACAGACCGGAATGAGCTGAATATGGTGTTCCAGTTTGAACATATGTTTGTGGATGCCAAATCCACTGGAATCGGCAAATGGAACTATCGGGAGTGGAAGCTTCCTGAGCTGAAAGAAATCATGAGCCGCTGGCAAACCGTGCTGCATGGCAGGGGCTGGAATGCCAACTATATGGGCAATCATGATCAGCCGCGTCCGGTATCCCGCTTCGGTGATGATGGCAAGTACAGAGTCCGCTCTGCCCAGATGCTCGCTACCTGGATGCTCACCCTGGAAGGCACACCGTACATCTATCAAGGGGAAGAGATCGGCATGACCAACGTTGCTTTTCCTAATATTGAGGATTATCGGGATATTGAGACGATGAATTATTATCGACAGCATATTGGTCAGGGGCGTTCAAAACATGAAGTGATGCAGGCGATTTGGCTTAAGAGTCGTGATAATGCCCGTACGCCGATGCAGTGGGATGATACGAAACATGCAGGATTTACCAAGGGTGAGCCTTGGATTCAGGTGAATGAGAATTATACTGAGATTAATGTGGCTGATGCCGAACGTGATCCCCAGTCCATTCTGCATTATTACCGCAAACTGATTGCACTTCGCAAACAACATAAAGTACTCATCTACGGGGCCTATGAGCTGCTTTTGCCGGATGATCCTGACATCTATGCTTATACCCGTACGTTGGACGATGAACAAATGCTGGTCATAATGAACTTTCGTGAGCATGAGCCCGAGATGCAATGGCCGGAAGGATGGGGCCCGAAACAGGCCAAACTGCTCATTAGCAACGTAAGCAAACATTATTCCACTGATGAGGGCGCAATTCTTCTTCAGCCTTATGAGGCAAGGGTTTATCAAATGCGTCGGTAAGAGCGTTATTTTGCTCTGGTAAAGAGATTTGAATTATAATATAGGTTGAAAATAAAAATAATGCATAGGTCAGGAGGATGCCAATTTGCTGAATATTACCTACCATGGTCACTCTAGTGTACAACTGGGCACAGAAGAGAAATCTTTGATTATTGATCCTTTTCTTCGTGGGAATGAACTTGCTGTCACCAAACCGGAAGACATTAAGACGGATGCCGTTTTACTGACACATGCACATATGGATCACATTTTGGATGCTGAACCCATTGCCAAGGCCAATCATGCCAAGGTGGTCGCAATTGTGGAACTGGCTACATATATGTCATGGAAGGGTCTGGATACCCTTGGCATGAACATGGGCGGAACGGTGGATCTTGGCTTTGCCCAAGCTAAAATGATTCAGGCTTTCCATACGTCCGGGATCGTGCTGGAAGAGGAGCAACGGATCATGTACGCAGGTGTACCAGCAGGATATATCATTCACATTGGCGGTAAAACCATTTTGCACGCCGGAGATACGAGCCTGTTCGGTGATATGAAAATGATTGGTGATCGCCATGATATCGATGTAGCTTTCCTGCCTATTGGCGGCCATTTCACCATGGGATCGGAAGATGCCCTGCAAGCAGCTGAATGGTTCAACGCCAAGCTGACGATTCCGGTACATTATGATACATTCCCGGTGATTCGTCAGGATGCCGAGAAGTTTGTGGAACAGCTTGCTTCCAAAGGACTGGAGGGCCATGTACTGGCACCGGGAGAGTCTCTCACGCTATAATGACTTCTTAACCACTGTTTAATTACAAAAGCAAATATAAAGCTAAAGACGAATAACACGTCAAGATAACTGACGTGCTATTCGTCTTTTTCGGTTTTGAGTTCAATTTTGAACCATTAAGTTGGTACAAATGACAAAAAGTTCGCAATGCCATTGTTGAACTAGGGGCGATAATGTTATAAAAAGTTACACGGAAGCCATACAGAAATCCAATTTGATCGAAAACTGGGGGATATGTTCATGTCATTTGTGAGATCATTATTTTTTCAGATTATTGTAGCGGTTATTATCGGGATTGGTGTAGGGATTCTGTGGCCTGATCTGGGCAGCCTGCTGCAGCCGCTTGGAACTGGTTTCATCAAGTTGATCAAAATGATCATTGCTCCGTTGATCTTTATGGTCATCGTTACAGGCATTGCCAAAATCGGTGATCTGAAATCGGTTGGACGCATAGGTCTTAAAGCCATCCTATGGTTCGAGATTGCAACGACAATCGCTCTGATCCTTGGACTGGGCACAGCGAATCTGCTTCGTCCCGGTGCAGGAATGAACGTGGACCCTGCCACTATAGACACCAGTGGCATAGAAGCAAAAACGAATGGTTCCGAACTCCCGCACACCGTTGACTTTATTATGAACATTATTCCGACAAGTGTTGTGGATGCTTTTGCACAAAATGCATTACTGCAAGTGCTGCTCGTTGCCTGTTTATTTGGGGTAGCCTTGGCAGCAACGGAAAATAGGGCGAAGGAGAACGTGCTGACGCTGATTGAGAATGTGCTCGGAGTTGTGTTTCGCATTATCGGTTATATCATGAAACTCGCACCCATCGGAGCATTTGGAGCCATGGCGTATACGGTAGGTGCCTATGGGGCTTCAACACTTTCTTCTTTTGGGTTGCTTATTGTTGCCTGTTACGGGGCGGCTCTGCTGTTCCTGGTCATGCTGGCATTGGCTGCCTGGTGGATTACCGGACTGAACTTTTGGCAATTCGTTAAATATACTCGTTCTGAAGTGATGCTGGCGATCGGGACCGGATCATCGGAGGTCGTCATGCCACGTATGATGGATAAGCTAACCAAGGCTGGCTGTGATCGGGCAGTTGTAGGACTTGTGGTACCAACAGGGTATTCGTTTAATCTGGATGGAGCTTCAATTTATTTATCATTAGCGACTGTTTTTGTAGCTCAAGCGGTAGGCATTGATTTGACACTGTGGCAGGAGATTACGATTCTGCTGGTATTGATGTTAAGCTCTAAGGGTATGGCAGGTGTTCCAGGCTCAGCATTTCTGGCTTTGTCCGCTACGGCTGCAGCCGTCAATGCATTCCCGGTAGCAGCAGTTGCTTTACTGCTCGGAGCGGATCGTTTCATGGATACCATGCGTGTATTTACCAACCTGATGGGCAACTGTGTTGCGGCATTTGTAGTGGCCAAATGGGAAGGGTTACTGGATCAAACACGAATGAGGGCAGTGCTCTCCGGCGAGATTAGTACCGAGGATCTGGAGAGAGAGGAGCAGATCGCTGCTACTTCGTTAAAGCCGAATCCACGAGAGCAGGGAAAAGGAATCGTTTCTACTGAGATGCTGTAAGTATAGGTAATAGAAGAGAACAGGGCGTAATGGTAACCTGATCAAGTATAGAATTGAATTCAAACCGTCTGTTTTCCCGAATCAGCGTATCGGGAAAACAGGCGTTTTTTTTCGTCCAAGCTACTTCTATCATGGAGTTATCGAACGCATAAATTGAAAAAAGTGTTACAGAGGCGGCACTTATGGGGAATGTGTAGAAGAGGTAAATTATAGTCATATTGAAGTTTCAACTTGTATATACATGTTTAGTTATGTAATATAGAAATGAAGTTAGTTCGAGATCATCACTTAGGCAATACAATTTATTGGAGGCGTTAACATGAGTTCAACGAATACAACTTCCTCATCGTGGTGGAGAACCTCCACGGTGTATCAGGTATATCCCAAGAGCTTCAATGATACGACCGGTTCGGGCACCGGAGATATTCGAGGTCTGACCGAAAAGCTGGACTACTTGCAGCATCTGGGTATTGATATAGTTTGGCTGCAGCCAGTATATGTATCGCCGCAGCATGATAATGGATATGACGTAGCGGACTATTATCGGATTAATCCTGATTTTGGAACCATGGAGGATTTTGACGAATTGCTTAAAGGGCTAAAGGCTCGTGGTATGAAGTTGATGATTGATATCGTGGTGAATCACTCGTCTACGGATCATGAGTGGTTCCAGCAATCTCGCTCTTCCAAGGATAATCCGTATCGTGATTATTATGTTTGGAGAGATCCTGCTCCAGATGGCGGTGTGCCGAATAACTGGCAATCCAAGTTTGGTGGACCGGCATGGCAGTATGATGAGCAGACAGGGCAGTACTTTCTGACGCTGTTTGACAAGACGCAAGCCGATCTGAATTGGGAGAACGAGCAGGTGCGCAAGGAAATACGTGACATGATCAAGTTCTGGGCGGAAAAAGGCGTTGACGGTTTCCGTATGGACGTCATTAATCTGATCTCGAAGGATCAGCGCTTTCCGGACGATGATGGCAGTGTGTTACCCGGTGATGGACGCAAGTTCTACACTGACGGACCACGTGTGCATGAGTACATTACCGAGATGTATGAAGAGGTCTTTGGACCACATAATATGGTAACCGTAGGGGAGATGTCCTCAACGACGCTGGAGCATTGCATCCGATACTCCAATCCTGCCTCCCGCGAATTCTCAATGACCTTCAACTTTCATCATCTGAAAGTGGATTATCCGAACGGACAAAAATGGGAACTTATTCCATATGATTTTGAAGCACTGAAACAGCTGTTCAGCCAGTGGCAGACAGGTATGCAGGCAGGTGGAGGCTGGAACGCTCTGTTCCTGAACAACCATGATCAGCCGCGGGCATTATCCCGTTTTGCGGATGATGGAGATTACCGTGCCGAGAGTGCCAAAATGCTGGCAACTACGATCCATGGCATGCAAGGTACACCTTACGTTTATCAGGGCGAAGAGATTGGGATGCCTAATCCGGTCTGGAACGATGTAAGCGAATTCCGCGACATTGAGTCGACGAATATGTATCGGTTGCTCCAGGAAGAGCGAGGCAAATCCGCCGAGGAAGCATTCCGTATTGTGAAGGAACGCTCCCGTGACAATTCCCGCACACCCATGCAATGGGATGGAAGTGAAAATGCCGGATTTACAACGGGTACGCCTTGGATCAAAGTGGATGAACGTTATCCGTCGATTCATGTGGCCCAGCAGCTGGCTGACCCGGATTCGATCTACTATCATTACCGCAAACTGATTGCACTTCGCAAACAGCTTAAAGTGCTGACGGACGGATTATATGAACGTCTGGACGACGGACATCCGGATGTATTTGCTTATGCGCGGTCGAATGGAAGCGAAACGCTGCTTGTCGTTTCCAACTTCAGCAAGAGAGACGTGACGTTTACTCTTCCAGGTGCTGTATGGAATGATCACATTGCGGGTAAATCAGCAGAGCTGCTGATTGGCAATACAAAGGCGACGTCTGCACTAAATCAAGAAATATCCCTTAGCCCGTATGCATCCTATATGTGGCTTATACCGCAACAGGACTAATTCACATTATATAAGTGGGAAGTGAAAATATGGCGATCGATAAAAAACAGGTTGAGGAAATTGTACGCGCGGTCGGCGGCAAAGAAAACATTGAAGCTGCAACGCATTGTGTGACACGCCTACGGTTTGCCTTGTACGATGAGAGCAAAGTGGATGCGAAAAGTCTGGATCAGAACGATCTGGTCAAAGGACAGTTCTCCTCCCAAGGACAATTTCAGGTGGTCATCGGACCTGGACTTGTGGACAAAGTCTATGATGAGATGATTGAGATCACTGGAGGTGACCGCGCTTCCAAGGATGACGTAAAGGCAGTGGCTGGTAAAAAGCAAAATCCAATCCAGCGAGCGATCAAGACACTTTCGGACATCTTTATCCCTATTCTGCCAGCCATCATCACGGCCGGTCTCTTGCTAGGTATTAATAACATCCTGACGGGTCCAGGCATATTCTTTGATGGAAAATCACTGGTGGATGTCTATCCGGCATGGAAGGACCTCGCATCTATTATCAATACGATTGCGAGTACCGCCTTTACCTTCCTGCCTGCGTTAATTGGTTGGGCTGCTGTAACCCGGTTCGGCGGCAGTCCGCTGCTCGGGATTGTGCTCGGTCTTATTCTGGTTCATCCCGATCTGCTGAGTGCTTATGGTTACGCCAACGCAGTCAACGAAGGAACTGTGCCTACGTGGAATCTGTTCGGCTGGCATATTGAGAAGATCGGTTATCAGGGGCAGGTTTTGCCGGTACTGGTATCAGCCTATCTGCTCGCCAAGCTGGAGATTTTCCTGAACAAAAGGGTACATGATTCGATCAAACTGCTGGTTGTTGCACCTGTCACGTTATTGATTACCGGATTCCTGGCATTTACGATCATTGGTCCGGTGACATTTGCCATTGCGAATGGAATTACATCCGGCTTGATCTATATTTATGATTCATACGCGGCTCTGGGCGGTCTGATCTACGGTGGACTGTACGCATTGCTTGTTATTACAGGAATGCATCATACGTTCCTGGCGGTAGACGTACAGCTGATTGGTAGTCAGGGCGGAACATTCCTGTGGCCGATGCTGGCACTGTCCAATATCGCTCAAGGTTCTGCCGCCCTTGCCATGATGCTCGTGCTGCGTGAGAAGAAGATGAGAGGACTTGCGGCAACTTCATCCGTCTCGGCCTTCCTCGGAGTAACGGAGCCGGCCATCTTCGGGGTGAATATCCGTTATCGTTATCCGTTTATCTTCGGTATGGTTGGTTCTGCCATCGGCGGTGTGCTACTGACCATGAACAATGTGCAGGCAACCTCCATCGGTGTAGGCGGGGTACCTGGATTCTTGTCCATCTTCCCGAACAAATGGGGAGTGTTCTTTATCGGTATGGCGATTGTATTGATTGTACCTTTCGTTCTGACTGTTATTTTTGGTAAAGCAAAATTGAAAAAAGAAGACCGAAACGCAGATCGCACAGTTGTCACTGGAGGCCAAACGGCAGCAAACGAATCTGACGCAGCCACTACTGCGGCAACTGATGCAGATCTGAATCAGCGCTCGCACAGCGCAGCTCAGGTGGGGAATGACCCTGTTAACACGCTGGAAGTATTGGCACCATTAACAGGTACAGCGGTTCCGCTGGAACAGGTGCCTGATCCGGCGTTCGCAGAGAAGCAAATGGGAGAAGGGGTTGCCATTAAACCTTCGGGCAATCAGGTTGTGGCCCCGTTTGATGCCCAAGTAGCCCATGTGATTAAGAGCAAACATGCTGTCATTCTTGAACACGCGAGTGGCTTGCAGATTCTGATTCATGTCGGAATCAATACGGTTTCACTCAAAGGCGAAGGCTTCAACATGTTTGTGGAAGCTGGAGATAAGGTAAGAGCCGGGCAAACGCTGCTAGAATTCAACCGCAAAGTCATTGAAGCTGCGGGCTATCCGCTTATTACGCCAATTATCATTCCGGACGGTCAGGATATGGTTGAGCGGGTGGAGGTCACGACAGGTGATGTCACATCCAATCAGAACGGCGTGCTTAAGGTTCATTTGAAAGGCTAGGTTATAAAAGTAAAGGAATTCATGTGGGGCTGCGATAATCGCAGCTCCTTTTTCATGCCGAGACCGGGATAAGCTGAAGGCATACCAACTTGTATGAGTGACTCTTTATGCAGTTCGTTTTTTTTCGCTGGTATCATGGTAAACTGTACAATAGGAAGAATCTACAGAGGCTTATGTTCACAGCAATCGGAAAGCAACATCAGGTCCAGGCATGTTCGGCTGGAGATGTTCATATGGTTCAAAAGAGAGTTCCTAGTCGAAGGACGGAGGAGGAGAGCCATGACTCGTGTTGCGGTGATGGTCATTCATGGTCTGGGTATGCAAAAGGAAGATTATGCCGATACGCTCATTTCGCGATTGCATAAGGAATTCGATCAGGTTATGGTGTGGCCGGGAGCAGCCAAGCAGGTGCTGGATATCGAGCCGGTATACTGGGCTGACGTATTTGAGGAGCGCGAAGAGGCACTGTTTCAGCAGCTGGTCAGCTCTCAGGGATTAAATTATCAGGTGCTGCGACGTTTTGTTATCCATTATCTGGCAGACGCCGTAGCTTATCAGCCTGTGGAACATCAGGGCCATAACTACGATGCAGTTCACCGTACACTGAACCGGGCGATGCATGCACTTGCTCAACGGAACGGGCCCGAAGCTCCGCTCTGCATCATTGCTCACAGCCTTGGCGCGGTGATTGCAAGTAATTTTTTCTATGATCTGCAATATCCGTCCAGTCGCATACCCTCCATCGTGGATGTTACGTCCGCATTGGAACGGGGAGATACCTTAACGAACTTTTATTCCTTTGGTACGACGTTGCCGCTGTGGAGCTTGCGTTATCACGACTTCAGTCGTCCGATTCAGGTCCCTTCGCCACTGGCAGGGCAGTATTTCCCTGGGCTGGAAGGGGAATGGGTTAACTTTTATGATCGGGATGATATTCTGGGTTACCCGCTGCGTCCCATTGATCCGGCATATGAGGCGGCGGTCAAGGAAGATATGGAAATTAACTCCGGTGGGTTGATCGGGAGCTGGAATCCGCTAAGCCATGGGGGTTATTTCTCGAATGGAACCATGAATCGGAGAATTGCACAGGGATTGGCTCGAACATGGACGTGGGTGAATCGTGATTTATATTAAATGTTATATGTGGGGAGGAGGATCATTATTATGGAATGCAGGACAGGCTGTGCCGCATGTTGTATCGCGATTTCCATCTCATCGCCCATACCGGGCATGGCTGAGGGCAAGCCCGCAGGTGTGCGCTGTGTACAGCTGACGGAAGACAATCGCTGCGGAATTTTTGGTCAGAAGGAGCGCCCAGCTGTATGCAGCGGATTGCAGGCTTCGGAGGAGATGTGCGGCAGTACGGACCAGGAGGCCTTTGAACGATTAAGCTGGCTGGAGCAGGAGACTGCACCAAGTTCAGCGTAACAGCTTGTGTTGGGTTAAAAGGATAATTATACTTCATATGGAAGGTGATTGAAGTTAGAAAGGGGAGGTTGTGGTTGATGGGACTTGCCAAACGGTTTGTCACGGTGGTCGTGAATATGGTTGGGGAGTTATGGATGGGATTCTACAGGCGAAACTCGGACTTCTACGATGAGCAGACAACAGGGTCAAAGAGCAAACTTGGGTATTTTTCATTTATTATGGCGGCGGCTGCTGTAACCGTAGGCATCGTAAGCTGGATGTACAGTCGGATGTATTCATAATTCAAGTCAGAACATAGAAGAGAGTATCCGCAGTGTGAAAATCAGGCGGATACTCTCTTTGCTGAGTTCATCTACTTCACTTATCTGTTCGCCACGAGAACACGGGCAGAAGGCTTCGGTTCTTTGAACATCATATAGTACATCAGCGATGATATCACGTATAGACTGCCAGTAATACTGAACGTGATTGCATAACCCCAATACGTGCCATAAGTGGTCACGAGGTAAGATTGTACAGGGCCCATGGTAGCCCATCCAATCATAAAGGCGGTCTGCATTAGTGAATTGGCGATTCCACGACGTTTGTCCGATACTCGGTCCACCAGAATGGCGGATTGAATCGGATTGGCTGCATTCATCAAGGCTTGTCTAAATAAGAAACTTACCGAAGCGATGAGCAGCATATTCGTGAAGCCAGTCAACAGCAGGAAGGGCAGTGACATGACCTGGAAAATGACAACTGCCCGAACACTTCCCACCTTGGCCGCGAGTGTAGGTCCGATCAGCATCGATACAATGGTCATGATCTGACCCAATGAAATCAGCAGACTCATGGCGCTCAAGGATACCGAGAATCGGTTGGTAAAGTACAGATTCAGATAAGGGACAACCAGTCCCGAACCAAATCCGATTAATAATTGGGTCACTACAAATTGACCAATCAATCGGGAATCTTTCTTTTGGCTGTAGGTGTCGTTATTCCTGCCTTGTTCCGGGGGTTGATCGACCCCTTGTTCGCCGCCTGTTGCTGATGCTACAGATTTAGAAGCGGATGGCACCGGAGTATCAACTTGAGGTGCCTTCTTATCCTCGGACACAAACAACATCGGGATAAATGCGACAAGTGTAGCAGCGCCGCCCATGAACAATACGGTCTGCAGTCCTGTGACTTTGGCAAGGCCTGCTGTATGAAGCAGGTCTGCAAACACTCCGCCACCCAAGCTGCCTAGTACCTGAGAAGCAAGCACGAGGGAGGAGTAATAGCTGAACATCTTTAGCCGTTGACTTTTCTTCACATTCTCAGCGAGGAAAGGAATGGCCAGCACCTGAAATACACCAGCGAAAAGTCCTGAAAATACAGCAAACCAGATCAGTCCGCTGGCAGAATAATCGAAGGAACGGCCAATCAGGAAGATTCCACTGAACAAAGCGCCGGTAATCAGCAGTCGCTTGCGACTGAAGAAATCGCCGCAAAGTCCAATGGGAACAAACATAATCGCTGTCGCTAATGATTGAATACTTACAATCTGGCCGTTCATTGTATCATTGTAGCCCAGACCCTGAATGTACAGATTGTACAAGACAGAGAACATGCCATTTCCGATCTGATACAAGATGCTTGCCAGAAAAAACAATTGAATATTGCGGGACCAGCCCCGAATTTCAGCATGAATCTGTTGTAGAAGTCTCAAGTGGTTTCCCCCAGTCTGCCTGTACAGTAAATTTAGTTTAACAGGAATGGGGGATTTGCGGAAGAATTGACCACTGTTTATTTTGCGGTGGGGGTTTCCAGCACTCGGGCAATCACGAATCCATCGTAGCCTTTACTGCCTACAGTTTGCAGTGCCGTAGCTTCAAGGCGAGGATTGTCAGCAATTAATTTCAGGAAAGAGCGAACGCCCTGAACTCTGGAGTCTGTGCTTTCTTTATTTATAACTTCACCGTTCCTGACGATGTTGTCACCAATAATAAGACTTCCCGGACGAGCCAGACGAAGCGCCCATCGCAGATAATCAGGATTACTCGGTTTGTCCGCATCGATGAAGATAAAATCAAAGGGTTCCCTGTACTCTTCCTGAACGTCGGGAAGGGTAGTCAATGCAGGGCCAACTCGAAGATCAACCTTGTGAATTAGTCCTGCACGCGTAAGGTTGGTTCGTGCCATGTCTGCATGATGTGGTTCAGCCTCCAACGTGACGATATGTCCATGTTCGGGAAGGGCTCTAGCCATCCAGATTGTGCTGTATCCGCCAAGCGTACCGATTTCCAGCACACGTGTTGCGCCCTGTATTTGAAGCAGGAGTTGCAGCAGTCTCCCTTGATTGGCTGCAACATCATGAGCAGGCAAACCGGCCTCGGCATTGGTACGCAGAGTTTGCTCCAGCAGGGAGTCGGAGGGAATCAGCAGATCATTCAGGTAATCGTCAACTTGACTCCAGGTATGTTGGTTAGAAGCATTTACACTTTTCATAGTCACATGTTCCTTTCCAATTGCATGTATTGGATTTCATGCTTCAACTATAAGATGAACAAATATATAAATAAAATATATATTATGTATGTTAATATAACTTTAGATTATATATGTGTGATATGAAGGAGGCATAACGGTTGAATTTGCACGGATTACGATTGTTTCATGCCATTGTGAGATATGGGGGAGTCACGCGTGCAGCAGAAGAACTCAACATTAGTCAGCCTGCGGTATCCTCCCAGGTGAAGAAATTTGAACGGGAACTGGGCATTCCATTATTCGCTGCGGAGGGGAGGAGACTGGTTCTAACGGATGCTGGGGTACAGTTAACGGGCTATGCGGAACGTTTGTTCATGCTGGAGCAGGATGTCGAGAACTTTGTGCAGGATTTTCGGGCGGGTAAGAAAGGGCTGATTCGTCTTACTGCAACCTATTTGCCCTCGAATTTTTTGCTGCCTGGGTGGATTGCCCGTTTCAAGCAAATGCATGAGGAGGTGGAACTGGTTGTGAGCACAACCAACACCCGGATGGCTTTTGACCAGTTGCTGCGTTATGAGGCAGAGATCGCAGTTTATGGTGGCAGTGGAATAACACATCAAGGCGTCCATTGGGACGAATTGTTTGAAGATG
Source organism: Paenibacillus sp. NPDC056933 (assembly GCF_042674385.1). Classification (NCBI taxonomy): domain Bacteria; kingdom Bacillati; phylum Bacillota; class Bacilli; order Caryophanales; family Paenibacillaceae; genus Paenibacillus; species Paenibacillus sp. NPDC056933. Next base: position 1,977,759 of record NZ_JBHUQN010000001.1, read on the forward strand.
AAATGTGGTTTGTGGTACATCCCGATCATCCTTATGCGGGAAAGGAAATTGAGCTGCATGAGATGGTTGCGGAGCCCTTCATCATGCGCGAAGAAGGCAGCGCTACGCGTGAGCGTCTGGTCTCTCTTTGCACAACCAATAACCTGGCTGCTCCCCGCATTGCCCTTCAGTTCAATGGACTGAACGAGACGATCAGTGCGGTGAAAGCAGGTTATGGGGCTAACTTTATTTCTTCTCTGGTCGTGAAGGAAGATGTACAGCAGGACAGGCTTGCACGAGTATTCGTTCGAGGTGTACAGCTGAAAAACACGGTTGCTGTATGTACACGAGCAGGGGAAGTATTGTCTCCTGCCGCACAGCATCTGGTCGAACTTATCAGACAGGAAGCATCATTGATCAGATAATATAGTTCAATTTTAATAGGGCTAGCTCCCCGTGTTGTTCGTCTCTTCTCTGGCTGCTCCCCAGGAGTATAATCGGGCGTACAGGGTTACTACACCTATGATCAGGACAGGTATCCAGACTGCCATCATTGGCACATGATGGAACAGCAGTGCAGCTAGAATAACGCCGGTCAGATAGATCACAACAGCACCTGCACGGAGGTAGGCATCTGGTGACAGCTCTTTGGCCAGCGAGCGGATATTGGCGTGACGCAGTCGCTGTAGGATGCTAACGGCATCCTCAACCACGGCCGCCAGATTATTAGTGAGCACGGTTGTTGATATGCCGGCAATACCTATTCTGCGTGCGGCTGTCGTCTGCATCCCCATGGCGGCGGCCAGCATGGCAATTAGCAAATAGGATAATTGTTCCGAATACGGACTGATCATGGCAATGGCAAAGAGCAGAAGCAATATGCTTTCTACAGTGAACACGGCTGTGACCCGGGAAGACCAGCCATTTTTTGTTTGCACATGACCAATCATGTGTGCCGCGATGGCATTTCCGGCAATAAAACCAATGAGGGCAAGGAGCGAACGAAGTACGACAAATTCCTGGGCACGGGAAACCGCAATTCCCAGCAACACAATATTGCCCGTCATATTGGCTGTAAGCACATGTCCGAGTCCAAGATATCCGATCACATCGACCATTCCGGCAGACATACAGAGCAGCAGCAGTGCATATTTTTGGAGGGTGTATTGGTTCATAGTGATCTGTCCTTTCAAAAAGAGTAACCCCTCCAGTATACAGCCATATCGCTTGTTCCTTCAAAATGAAGTTCATGTGTAATACGAACTTAATTATAGTAGAACTTTGTTCAATTCGCCCAAGTTGAATTAAGGTCCCGCGAGCCAGTCAAACATATTGTTCACTGCTGCCCTATGCATCCTCTCATGAAAACGATGATCCTGTCCTCCATAAGCGTGAAACGTTACGTTAGCGCCTCTGCGCTTCAACCAATGGTACATCCGGGTTCCATGACTGTAATCCACCTGCGTGTCAGACGTGCCGTGCATGATCAGCACCGGACAGCGAAGTTTATGTGCACTCGACAGGGGGGAACGTGCAAGATAAGCTTCGGGAACTGCATGTGGGGAACCACCGAGCACTCGTTTCAATGTGCGTCTCAGGTCAGTTCGTTCATGATAGGTGCGCTCCACATCGGCGACACCGCTCCAAAGCACGAGCTTATGCACTTGGTCCGGTCCCTCATTGTAGGTGGTTGCTGTATGTACGGCATTAATAGCTCCTCGGGAGAATCCCATTAGGGATATCCGTGTTGGATCGGCAAAAGGCCACCCTTGCACAAGCCGATAAGCGGCATGCACATCCTCGGCATCACTTCCTCCGTACTCGTCACGTCCTTCACCGCCCTCGTTGCCACGATAGGATGGAGCGAACACGATATAACCCTTCTGGACAAATTGCTCAAGCCAAGCGGTATTTACCCCTCCATAGTTACCCAGTCCGCCTCGGCAATAGATCAGAACTGGCCATCGTCTAAGACGATCGTCCACAGTTTGTTTCGTTACAGCAGGATAGCGGCTTGCGAGCGGTTGCAGCTGCATGCATTCTGACATGAAATGCACGTCAGGGAAAGAAGAGAGGGCATGAGAACTTTCATATGCCGGGAAGGTGGATAAGGAGCATCCGTCAGGGAGGCATAAATAGCCTTTTACCCGAAGCGAATCAGACGAATACGTCACTAGATAGAGCAGGGCTATCGACCTCTTTTCTCAGTGATGGCGTGGTAAACGACGGTGATACTTCTTTAGGATGCGCGTAAAACAAGTTCCCATACTCTCCAGGCCGCAACGTCTGTTACGGGTGAGAAATTCGTTTATTGGCTCCATATGATTTATAATGGTTCAGAAGACATGTGGATTGCTCCACAGTACTCTTTACTTATAAAACAATTTTAGTGTGCACGAAGAAAGGAAGAAAGCTATGATGAACGCTCCACATCCGATTGATCAATTCAAGAAATTCAAATATGAAATTACGAGATTTATGATGATCTATAAATTTGCTTTGGATCAAATGGAGACCAAAATCGAGGTGCTGAAGGAAGAGTTTCAGTCCCTGCATGATTACAGCCCGATTGAACATACCAAATCCAGGTTGAAATCACCTGAAAGTATTATGAACAAGATGTTCCGCAAAAATCATGAGTTAACCTTTGACAGCATCAAGAAAAATATTAAGGATATCGCCGGCGTTCGTATTACCTGCTCGTTTATCTCCGATATCTATCGGATTAAGGATATGTTGTGCAATCAAAGTGACCTGCGTGTTCTTGAAGTAAAAGATTATATCGAGAATCCGAAGCCCAACGGCTACCAAAGTCTTCACCTTCTGGTGGAGGTGCCAGTCTACATGTCCAATGGGGAGGAACGGGCATGTGTGGAGATTCAGATTCGTACAATCGCGATGGATTTCTGGGCAAGTCTGGAGCATAAGATCTTTTATAAATATAATAAAGATGTTCCCGAACGTTTGACCAGGGAACTGAAAAGTGCGGCAGATTCTGCCAACGCACTGGATCAACAAATGGAGAGACTTCACCGGGAGATTCAGGAGATCAAGGACGCCGAGAATGAGCGGGACGAAGAAGAACTGCGCCGTATTATTATTAACAATCAACAGTTCACCTTGCCATCCAACCTGCTCAAGTTGTTGGGAGACGGGGAACACTAATTCATATGAAAAGTACACCAGCTTCTTTAAGTACCGATTCTACATCCCGCGTACGTATGGCATTAATTCTGGGGACACTGTCAGCCTTCGGGCCGTTGTCCCTGGATATGTATTTGCCAGCATTGCCTACCCTCGCTGATGAATTCCAGTCATCAACTTCCTATGCCCAGCTTAGTCTTACGGCATGTATGGTCGGACTGGCGGTAGGACAACTGCTTGCCGGACCTTTAAGTGATGTGCGTGGCCGCCGTACGCCGCTTATTGCAGGTCTTGTACTTTATACGATCGCTTCCATACTCTGCCTGGTCAGTCCGACGATGGGTTCTTTTGTAGCCCTGCGCTTTATTCAGGGGGCAGCGGGGGCTGCCGGAATTGTCATCTCGCGTGCGGTTGTAAGGGACGTATATTCCGGGCCGGAGCTGACACGCTTCTTCTCCCTGCTAATGCTGATTAATGGTGTCGCTCCGATTGCTGCACCCATTATTGGTGGACAATTGCTTGTGTATACGTCATGGCGTGGCGTATTTATTTTGCTGAGTATTATCGGCATGTTGACTTTGGTAGCCGTGGTGCTTGGTCTTGGAGAGACGCTGCCTTCAGAACGCAGATCCAGCGGAGGACTCAAGCAGACTCTGACGACATTCCGCAAAATTGCCGGGGATCGTTTATTTATGGGATATGCTTTAACCCAGGGGTTCGTAGCAGCTGGCATGTTTGCCTACATATCGGGTTCACCCTTCGTTTTGCAGAAAATATATGGCATCTCCCCGCAAATGTTCAGTGTCTGCTTCGCCATTAACGGGCTGGGTATCATTCTGGCAAGTCAGATTGCCGGGAGACTTGCAGGTAAAGTATCTGAGACCCGGTTGTTAATCGCCGGCCTGTTAACTGCTGCTCTGGGAGGAACATCGCTGCTCGTTGCGATTTTGGTTGGAGGCAATCTGATCTCGGTTCTGATCCCTTTATTCCTGGTCGTATCCAGTGTAGGGTTGGTCAATACGGCTTCTTTTGCACTGGCGATGGCCAATCAGGAGAAATCGGCAGGCAGTGCTTCTGCACTTATTGGGGTCATGACGTTCCTGTTCGGTGGCATTGTCGCTCCACTCGTAGGTCTGGGAGGAGAAGGAACGGCTGTGCCGATGGGAATGGTTATCGCCTGTGCTGATCTGGGCGCATTGCTGCTGTATGTAGTTATGGTGGGCAAGAGCGGTAGACTTCAGAATAAACAGCGTCTGAATTGAAATGTTGATGCGTTAATGTTCTGGCTAACAAATTAACTCGCTCTTATAAAAAATATCATAAAAAAGCGCTCCAGATGAAGGCTCGTTCTTTCAACTGGGGCGCTTGTTCTATGTCCGATCAGGTTTAGCAGAGAGCGAACAGAATTTGAGTGTTGAGCAGGATACCTGGAGTTAGGAATGGATAGAAGTATCCCACGACAAACCCGAACAAATTAACGGCTGGCCACATCAGGTAAACATCATTGTACGTAAATACAAGAGACCAGCGGTTGTAACAGAAATTTTGCAATACACGCTGCTCTGGATTACGTGGCGTTGCAACACCCGATTGGGCGAATTGAACGGCTTGACTCAGGCTCTGCGGTTGTTGCTGGATAAACAGCGGAAGAAGACCGGGACTGCTTTTGATCAGGTTATACAGAAAAATCATTTCTGCAGGGGGTTGACCTACTGGGCGTGGATAAGCACTGAGCAGAGTGGGCAGATTGCCCTGTGTTAACTGAGCGGGGATACCTGGTGCTGTACTGGGAACGCCCCCAGGAAAGTACGGAAGTTGACCTCCACTGCCTCCGCCTGGAATGAATGGGGGTAATTGAAACGAGCAATCTTCATCATATCCTGAATAGGCGTTATAGACGTAACTCATATACGAACATCCTTCCTGTCGTCGTATTCTGGAATCAGCATATGGCGGCATCCGCCTAGATGTGAATTATAGGAATGAAGAGCCCGTATGATTATAAACGCCACAACCCATTGACAACTTCATTGATAACAATTATCATTGTCAATGGAATTGGACAAAAATACATACAAGTATTTTATGCATGAGCAATGTATAAACGTCTACATTTGTCATAACAACTCAATGAATTGAGTTGTTCATCTTGAAAGGGGACAGTCACGTGTTTAAGAAAAATAAAAAAATGATCTTGCTTCTGATTACCGTCATGTTCATGTCCATTTGGCTGGCAGCATGCGGGTCGAAGCCAGGTACGGCAGCTAGTGAGAACAATGCAGCAACGGAGGCTGAGACACAGACAGAAGCTCCGGCAGAACGTACATTGACAGATGCCATGGGCCACGAAGTGAAAATCCCTGCAAATCCGGAACGTATCATCGCTTCGTATCTGGAAGATAATCTGGTTACACTCGGCGTTAAGCCAGTTGCCCAATGGTCGGTAGCCAACGGAATCCAGGAATATCTGCAAAAAGATCTGGAAGGCATTCCTACCATTGCATTCGATCTTCCGTTCGAAGCGGTAACAAGCTTCAATCCTGATCTGATTATTATCGGTTCGGAAAGTGTGGTAGAAGGCGAGAAATACGCGCAATACAGCAAGATCGCGCCTACGTATGTGCTTGGTGATGAGATCAACAGCGACTGGCGTAAAACATTGCTGAAAATCGGCGAGATTTTGAATAAAGGCAATGAAGCACAAAAAGCGCTGGATGATTACGAAGTTAAAGCTACAGAGATCAAGGAGAAGATCAATACCGTTACAGGTGGAACGAAATCGGCAGCGGCCATTTGGTTGGTTAGCGGCAAGTTCTTCATTGTAAGTGACAACGTATCAAGTGGAGAAGTGATGTACAAAGAACTTGGACTTGCTGAGCCCGAAGTGGTGAAAGAAATCTCTGCCAATGCGACAGGTAACTGGTCTTCCATCTCGCTGGAAAAATTGGCTGAAATGAATGTAGACTACTTGTTCTTTGTAAACAGTGATGAAGGTACTGCCTCAGAAGCACTAAAAGATCCGGTATGGCAAAGCATCCCGGCAGTGAAAAATGGTAACTTGTTTGAATTTACCCGTTCGAGAAGCTGGTTGTATAGCGGAGTTCAAGCGAACCTTCAAATTATGGAAGACATTCAGAGCAGCATCGTTAAATAATGTTCGTGCATTTGAATTGCATGTTCAAACTCCTAGGTGCAATGAGTACCCGGGAGTTTTTTTTTGTTAGTCTAGCATTTTACGATATATAATAAAGAGGCATTGTCGTGCAGGTGAGGTGTTACTTCACGATCAGGAAAGGGGATAGTTGGAAATGTTCACATTGGATCCGCGGGAATTAACAGGCAGAGATAATTACAAACTGATGAGTGGATCGGTGGTACCACGCCCGATCGCTTTTGTTACAACACGTTCTCAAGATGGTAATGTCATTAATGCAGCGCCATTCAGTTTCTTTAATGTGGTCAGCTCTGATCCGCCGCTGTTATCCATTTCGATTGCTCGCAAGGATGGCGTTATGAAGGACACAGCGCGCAATGTGCTTGCCGGGAAGGAACTGGTTGTACATATCTGTGATGAATCGATTGCTCTTGATATGAACGAGACAGCGGCTATGCTGGAACCTCACGAAAGTGAGCTGGAACGGACAAATCTGACGACTGTGCCAAGCACTGTGGTCTCTGTACCGGGTATTCAGGAAGCGCTGATTCGGATGGAGTGCAAGTTGTATCAACATATTCCGATATCGAACGATGAGGGACAACCTGTCAGTGATCTGATTCTGGTTCGTATTGTACAGTATCATTTCAGTGAGAAAGTATATGATCCTGCTACCAAATATATATTAATGGATCAGCTGAAACCGATCAGCAGGCTGGCCGGGAATGACTATGCCAAATTGGGCGAGAGGTTTACGGCGATCCGACCTGTGTAGATTTTTGGACAGGTCCCAGGGCCATTGAGGCGTCTGGATCAAAATATACATAGAATCGTCGTTTGGTTAAGGCGGGCAACATGTGCGTATATTCGCATGTGTTGCCCGCCTTTGCTTGTGTGGTGAACATAAACGGGACTAGCCATGAATAGACTTGTACTATATATCCTGCACATGTGACATGAACCTATTTATATATAAGGAGGTTGGAGCCGATGAACCATCTAGATGGAACAGCAGCGGTAAGTATCATGGGAATAGGAACGGCATTGCCTGTTCATCGCATTGATCAAAAGGATGTGTCTGCCCGGCTTGCACAAGCGCTGGAGCATGAGCCGGATTCCAGACGGTGGGCCAAGCGAATCTTCAACCAGTGCGGGGTGGAGACGCGTTATACGTGTGAACCGAACCTGTTAGAGCCTGTAGATTCCTGCCGTTATCTGCCCTTTACCCAGACGGAGAACGTTCCGACCACTGCCGAACGTATGGCCAAATATAAGGAAGCTGCCGTTCCGCTTGGAATTAAGGCCGCACGTCAGGCGCTTGACGACGCCGCGGTGACGACTTCAGAGATTACACATCTCATTACGGTCAGTTGTACAGGACAATTCCTGCCCGGTCTCGATGTTCGGCTGATTCAGCAGCTTGAACTGTCACCACGTGTAAACCGGATTCCGCTTGTATTTCAAGGTTGTGCTGCGGGTCTGAAAGCAATTCAGTTGGCGAATTCGATGGTAACAAGTGATGAATCCGCCAAGGTTCTTATCGTATGTGTGGAACTGTGCACCCTTCATTTCCAGCCATCCGCCGAGCGGGACGATCTGTTTGCAGCATCCTTTTTTGGGGATGGTGCATCTGCCTGTGTTGTTGGCCTGGCCGAAACGGGACAGAAAGAACTATTCCGACTGGGGAGTGGACACTCGGTGTTGCTGTCAGACTGTGCGGAAGAGATGATCTGGGAAGTGGGCAATACCGGCTTCGATCTGTATCTCTCACCACAGATTCCGAAGCTGCTCGGCCTTCATCTGGGTCCAGAGGTTGAACGATTGCTGGGTAGCCGTGATTTACCGGAAATCTGGGCAATCCACCCTGGAGGCAGAGGTATCGTTGATGCAGTACAGAAGCTGTACCAACTCTCGGATGAGCAGGTCGCTTACAGTCGAAACATTTTAAGGGATTATGGCAATCTGTCTTCTGTGACGATTCTGTTTGTCTTACAAGCGATCCGGAATGATTACTGCCAGAGGGAAGTGGCATCCAGCGGAATTGCACTTGCATTTGGACCAGGTCTGACCGCGGAATTGCTTCCTTTTACGTACGTTCCAGAATTCGTTAAGAAAAGAGAACCTGTGAATTATGGCATGATTTAAGCCGATTCGCCAATAAAACTTCATTTACCATTCTGATACAGAGGAGCTTGGGTATGGGATATCGCAGCCTTGTTGTCCTCATTAGCCGATATCCGCGATTCATCATTCTCTGCTGGGTATTTATCATCGGGATGTCAGCCATCTGGGCGTGGAAATTGCCTGGTATTGTTCAGGACCATGGACTGAACTTGAACCAAGGAGAGGCTCATGCTGTTGAGCTTATTCTTGAGAAAGAGTTCCATGTGCCTACTGATCCGGTAATTCTTTTATTTGAAAAAAAGACAGGCACTACCCCCGCTGAATTCCGAGGCTGGATGAAAGAACGTCTGCAACAGGTTCGAACGATATCAGGTGTAACGGCCATAATCTCTCCACTTGAAGCAGGTGGAAGCCATATGCTGCGTGGGGATGTGGCCTATGCTCTCCTGGGGTTTGATGTACCCTCTCACAAAATGGGCCCGCCGCTGGCACAGCTGCGTTCCATGTTTGCAACACCAGAGGGTCCGGGAACGGTCCAAATCACGGGCAAATCGGTTGTACAGCAGGATGTAAACCGTTTGAGTTTTCGCGATTTGGAGCAGGCAGAGATAGTGGGCTTGCCGCTTTCCTTCGTCATTTTGTGTTTTGCATTCAGAGGCCTATATGCGGCACTGATTGCAGTCATTATGGGAGTATCTGGCGTCATAACGGCAATGGGAGTTACATCCCTGATGGGTTACCATCTGGAACTCTCCAACTTTGTTATCAACGTGATTCCCATGGTGGGAATGGCGCTCAGCATAGATTTTGCACTTATTATTTTGAGCAGGTACAGGGAGGAGCTTCAGCGAGTTCAGAAAAGGGAAGAAGCAGGTGCAGGAGAAGAGGAAGTCTTGCAAAGAACGCTGCGTACAGCAGGAAGAGCCGTATTCTTTTCTGCTGCTTGTGTTCTGCTGGGATTGCTCGGTTTGCTCTGGATCAGGCTGCCCATGTTCCTGAGCGTATCTTTGGGAGCCATTATCGTTCTCGTAATATCGGTACTGCTGAATATAACCCTGCTGCCAGCGATTCTATCGCTATATTCTGTACGGATCTTTAGACAAAAGTCAGGGTATTCATCCCCTTTCAGGCGGGAGCCGCTTGAGCAAACGTTGCCGTCACGTTCGTTCTGGTCACTCTGGTCAGGCATCATTATGAAACGACCGATTCGCATGACATTGCTTGGAACGGGTGCATTGCTTCTTTTGGTCCTACCAGCTACCCGATTAGAGCTGGCCATCCCGGATGCTGCTTCCTTGCCTGTCCGCTTGGAGTCTCGCCAGGCGACCGAGCAGTTACAGCGCATCTTTGGACAAAAGAATGTCTCCGCTGTAGAAATTGTGATTGGTGGAACGACAGAGCCGCTAACTGCCTCCCACTGGCGGATTGCGTTGAATAAAATGCGAGAGCTTGAGCAGGATTCGAATGTAGTGAGTGTTGAATCCGCATGGGGAATCATGCTGCCGGACAAGCTCTCCGACCAAGCTCCATCTCAAATGAACATTTTATCACCATCTCTGCGTGAAGCACTGAAAGAAACCAAATCTCAGCCCCCTGCATGGCTGCGTTCATATATGTCTGACCACTCCATTCGTATTGTGGCGACCATTCACGGAGCATCGGGTTCAGATGAGACTGCATCCTGGCTCGAGCAGATGAGGGCGAAGGACGCCGCTGACTCCTCATCCTTCATACCGCTGCGTTATGGCGGGGAAGCAGTCAAGCAGCATGAAATCATGGAAGAGGTTTCAGGGCAGCTGCCTAAAGTGCTGGCGTTTGTTGTGGTATCCAATTATTTGGTGTTGCTCGCAGCATTCCGTTCACTGCTTATCCCCATAAAGGCCATTCTGATGAACTTGCTCAGCTTGGCGGCTTCATTCGGTGTGCTGGTCCTGATCTTCAATCAGGGACACTTTGGTATGGAGCCATCTGCCATTGCCATTATGATTCCCGTATTCATCGCCGGGCTGGTCTTTGGTATTTCGATGGATTATGGTGTATTCATGCTCACCCGCATTCAGGAAGTATACAAACGAACTGGCGACAGCGAACTGGCTGTACAGCAAGGACTGGCTACAACCGGGCGATTGATTACCTCGGCGGCTGCGATCCTGCTGGCAGTGACTGTGCCATTTGCCTTTGCTGACGTGGCGGGTGTGAAGCAACTGGGGATCGGGATTACCTCGGCGGTACTGATTGATGTTACAATCATCCGTCTCGTACTGGTGCCTGCGCTGATGAAACTGATGGGCAGATGGAACTGGTGGCTTCCGGGGCAGAGGGCATGAAGAGGATAACCATCAGGGGTGTCAGGATAAAGAAGGGTATTCACGTAACCTGAGTTCAGGTAGGCGGAGAATATCCTTTTTTCATCAAAATAGATTGAATTCAGGCCAAAACAGGCAATAATATTCAATTCATGCCCTGTATGCTGTTTTATAATGATTGGACAAGCCTAACATTTCTTTTTTTATTACATACAACTATCATTTGAACCAACTGGAGGGATGAACAGTAATGTCGGATATTGAATCCTATCTGCAAAAGCAGACAAGCCCGCGTGGACGCTCCGCGTATCAAAAGGGTCAATCCCTTGAGCAATGGCGCAGCCAGTTGCGAACACGAATTAAAGAGCGGCTGGGCGGTTTCCCAAGTGTAGCGGCCGAGCTAAATCCCGTATTGCTCGAACGCATCTCATGTGACGGCTACATCCGGGAGCGGGTTGAGATTACGACGTATGCGGGATTGCGCATGCCCATTTATGTTTTGATCCCTAATGAAGTAAGCGTTACCAATGAGTTGCGGCCAGCTATTGTAGCCTGTCATGGACACGGGTACGGCAGCCGGGAGATCTCCGGTATGGAGCCAGACGGTTCACCGCGCAGGGGAGAACCCGGCTTGCATAAAGACTTCGCGGTCGCCCTTGTACAGCGTGGATATGTGGTTGCAGCTCCTGAATTACTTGGATTTGGTGACCGAAGGTTGCAGGAAGATCGGGATGCACCCCCTGGCACAAGCTCCTGTACCAAAATTGCCGCCCATCTGCTGATGACAGGGCAGACCCTTGCCGGACATCGAATCTATGAGACGATTCGAGTGATGGATTACGTAATCACTCGTCCCGAAGCGGATCCGTCGCGTATCGGCAGCATGGGCATTTCGGGCGGCGGGCTGGTGACGGCATTCACAGCTGCGCTGGATGAACGGTGTCGTGCGGCTGTAGTGAGTGGCTATGCAAGTACATTCCATGGCAGCATACTGGATCGGAATCATTGTCTGGACAATTATATCCCGGGTATTCTGCGGGAGGCGGAGCTGCCGGATATCATCGGTCTGATTGCACCTAGGCCACTATTGATTGAAGCGGGAAGTGAAGATCAGGTCTTTCCGCTACAAACTGCCAAAGAGGCGTATGCACGACTGACAGAAATCTATGAACATGCGGGAGCACGGGGATCGCTTGATGCGGACTTTTTTATCGGTGCACATGAGATCAGCGGAGCAAAGGCCTATGATTGGCTTAAGAACGTTCTGTAGGTCCGAATTGACATACTGAGAGGCTTAGGATATGAAAATCTGCAAGGGTATATAAGCGGGTTGCATCATTTCATTCGGATTGTTGTTTGCATACATGCATCATGTTTGGTCAAATCAATGGAATGAAAGGAGTGTTTAGTTATGAAATGGTCAAAGTCCGTGCGATATTTGTTCTGTCTCACTTTGTTCACAAGCCTGATTGGAGGTGTTCTGGCAGCTACTGGCGGACCAGTCGCCGAAGCAGCAGCAAATGAGTACAAATTTGATTTTGGTGCTGGTGCAGTTCAGAGCGGTTACACAGGTGTTCCGGCAACGGATGCCTATACTTCAGCGAAAGGCTATGGATTCAATACACCTGCCAATATGCGTAATGTAACGGCCTCTGGAACGGGCGTTGCAAGCGATGCCGTACAATTTGTCACCTTTGGCACGAAGAGCACAAACACGTTTAATGTGGACTTGTCCAACGGTCTCTATGAAGTCAAAGTGGTCCTGGGCAATACAGCCAGATCCAGTGTGGCAGCAGAGGGCGTATACCAGATTATCAATATGACAGGTAACGCTGCTACGGATCAGTTTCAAATTCCGGTAACGGATGGGCAGTTAAATCTACTGGTTACGGAAGGTAAGGCAGGCACTGCATTTACACTTAGCGCACTTGAAATCCGGAAAATATCGAATCAGACGGTGACGAACCGTACGATTTATATTGGCGGCGATTCGACGGTCTGCAATTATTATCCGCTCAGCAGCAGTATACAGGGTGGATGGGGGCAGCTGCTTCCTTCCTACGTGAATACCAGTACATTTCAGGTTCGCAATATGGCCTCAAGCGGTCAAATTGCAAGAGGCTTCCGTAATGATGGTCAGATGGAAGCGATTTTGAAGTATATTAAGCCAGGGGATTATTTTATTTTGCAATTAGGGATTAATGATACGAATGCCAAGAACAATACAACCGAAGCGGAGTTCAAGGAGATCATGCGCGACATGGTCCGTCAAGCCAAAACCAAAGGAGCTACCGTGATTCTGTCGACGCCTCAGGGCCGGGCAACCGATTTCAATTCAGCGAATGTACACTCGGCGGAGAATCGCTGGTACAATGCATCCACACGCGCGTTGGCTCAGGAAGAGGGAGTGACGCTGGTAGAACTGAACAAACTCAGTTCGGCCTATTTCACTTCCATTGGGCCGGCTGCAACACTGGCGTTGTACATGACAGGAGACACGCTGCATCCGAATCGTGATGGTGCTGCCCAGCTTGCACGAATCGTTGCTGCGGATCTGAGAAGACAGGGACTGGATGGATTTTGATATGGTTAAAATAGAGCTTATCTCCACTTCTCCTCGAAGCTAGATTGGACGGAGACAAATCGTAAAACCCAAAAATACCCCCGGGACGGCCACTTAATGGCGGCGTGTCCCGGGGGTATTTAATGATGGACCAAGTGACTACTCCATCATGTCCTTGGCCTCATGGTTGACCTTTTTACCTTTCAGCAGCGGTTCAAGTTCATCCTGGACACTCTGTTCCCACAGGGGTACGTCTGTGCGATAGGCTGCCCGTCCATTCAGGTGTCCGGCAACCGGTGCCGTGATGAAGACAAACACAATGCCAAGCAATACCCGAGCGCTGATATAGTTGTCGTAATACCAGAAGAAGAGAAACGTTCCACTTAGCACACACAGTACACCGAGCGTAGTACTTTTGGTAGCGGCATGTGCACGCAAATATACATCGGGCAGTCGAATCAGTCCAAACGCACTGAATGCGCTCAGTAGTGCTCCCAGCAGGACAATGAGTCCGATGACAATTCCGGCGGTTCCATCAACGATCTCCTTCATTTTTGAATACCGCCCCCCGTTCAATGTATCTTGCGAATGCAACTGTACTTAGAAAAGCGAGAATGCCGATCAGCAGAATAATATCCAGATAAGCTTGTGTATGAAGCATCATGGATAACACAGCAACGATGGCAATCACATTAATACCGATCGTATCCAATGCCGTTATTCGATCAGCCATGGAGGGGCCCCGCAGCACTCGATACAGACAACCCAGGATCGCCAGGGACAGAATTAGCAAGGAAATGAATAACAGTGAGGATAACATTATCGCGTCACCTCCATAATGGCTTTTTCGAACGTATTTTTGATATCATCACTCATTTTCTGTTCGTCTTTGATATCCAGCGCGTGTATATACAATTTGCGTTGATTGCCCGAAACTTCAAGTGGCAGGGAACCTGGTGTGAGTGAGATCATCAGACAGAGGAGTGTTACTTCCCAGTCAGAGGACAGCTGTGTCTGATAGGAAAATATGCCTGGACGAATATCAAGCTTGGGCTTCACAATCTGGCGAATAACCTCAATACTGGCCCGCACCAGTTCCTTGAACAGCAAGGCAATCAACTTGATGATCGCCCAGACACGAACGACGTAAAAACGTTCTGGAAAGAATCGCCGCATGCCTCCGATCAACAGCAGTCCCAGTAGATAACCTATTATAAAGCCAACGCCATTCCACGCATTATTCAGAAACATCCATACAAAGGCAATGATAAGATTAAGCACAATCTGAAAAGCCATACGTATCTACTCCTTCAATACTGCATCAATGTAAAGATTGGGATGCAGCAGAATGTCGCCTGCGCGGGAGGTCAGTTGGAACATGCCCTCAGCCCCCACACCCATCACGATGATGAACACACACAGAATTCCCGCAGGGATGAGCAGACCGTTCACGGCATAGGGTCTTCTCACTGTGCCTGCTGGTGGTTCACCCCAGAATGCTTGAATGAAAATGCGCAGAACCGAATATAACATCAGCAGACTGGACAGGACGGCAATGCCTGTCAGACCATACAACCCTGCCTGCAACCCGCCTTCGAACAGCAGCAATTTCCCAGGAAATCCACTGAATGGGGGAATGCCGGCCAAGGCAAGTGCGCTAATGAAGAACATCCAGCCAAGCAGTGGATAGCGATGGATCAGCCCGCCCATATTGTCAAGTTTGGAGGTTCCTGCGACCGCGATCAGAGCACCCCCGAGCAGGAAGAGCAGTGTTTTGATCAACATATCATGCAGCATGTAGAAGAGTAGACCTTCCAGTGACGGACGGCTGGCAGCGGCCATGCCGAAGGCTACAAATCCCACCCCTGCGATAACGTTGTAGATGAGAATTTTATTAACGTCACGATAGGACATGGCCCCGATTACCCCGAGTACCATGGTCGCTCCAGCCATCCAGCCGATAAGTGCATGGAAGAAATCCGGATCATGATAGAAGATCAGTGTGAATGTTCGCACAATAGCGTACAGGCCAACTTTGGTCAGCAAACCTGCGAATAGGGCGGTGACCACTGCCGGAGGGGCCGCGTAAGAGCCGGATAACCAGAAGAACAGGAATAGTCCGGCCTTGATGCTGAATACGATCAGGAAGAGGACAGCGATTAGGGTGATGACTCCACTCTGTCCGACTTCAGCGATCCGATTGGACAAGTCGGCCATGTTTAGAGTGCCGGTAATCGAGTATAGAAAGCCAATAGAGGCTACAAACAGTGCGGAAGAGACAATGTTAATCAATACATATTTAATCGTTTCCCGCAGTTGTCTCTCCGTACCTCCCAGTACAATCAGGGCATAAGAAGAGATGAGCATCAATTCAAAGCAGACAAACAGGTTAAACAGGTCTCCTGTAAGAAATGAACCATTTACACCCGCAATCAGAAAATGAAAGAACGGGTAAAAATGATGCTCTTCCCGCTCCCTGTTTACACTGCGGAAGGCGTAGAGCAGGCAGGCCAGCGCAATGATGGATGCAGCCACCACGAGCAAGGCCGATACCATATCGGCAACAAGCACAATGCCGTAGGGAGGTGCCCAACCTCCCATATTAAGCGTCTGAATCCCCGACTGTGCCACTTGGGTAATCAGTACGCTTGAAGCCGCTGCTGTTAGCAAAAGGCCAATAACGCTCACCAACCGTTGAATATCTGTCCGTCGAAAGAACAGGAGAGCAATAACTCCGGTAATCAGTGGCAGCAGAATGGGCAGCACAACGAGATTATTCATACGGGCGCCTCCTAACCTCTTCCATATCATCTGTTTTCAGCTTCAGATAGGAACGATAGGAGAGAACAAAGAAGAAAGCAGTTAATCCAAAATTGATGACGATGGACGTTAATATCAATGCCTGGGGAAGCGGATCGACATAGCGTTCAGCCTGCTCCCCAAGCAGTGGTGGTGCACCTGTTTTGAGTCGAGACATCGTGATCAGCAGCAGATGCACCCCATGAGTGAGTATGGACATGCCGAGCACGATCCGGAGCAGGCTCCGCGATAAGATTAAAAAGACGGCGACCGCAAACAATATGCCAACGGCCACGCACATCAATATTTCCATATCAGCGATCCTCCCCGATCTGTAGAATGATATTCATGGTGACTCCCAGGACAGCCAGATACACGCCCAGGTCAAACAGCATCGCGGTTGCCAGTTCTGTTTTTCCAAGTACAGGAAGTTCGAAGTAACCAAAGGTTTGACTTAAGAAGGGTACACCGAACAAAAAGGAGCCCGCTCCGGTTAACAAGGCAATGCCCAGTCCGATGCCTGTCAGGGTTCGAAAATCAATAGGTAATGCTTTGCGTACGGTATCTGTACTGAACGCCAGTGCAATTAGAACCAGTCCGGCAGCCGTTACGAGACCGCCGATAAATCCCCCACCCGGATTATGGTGTCCAGCAAAGAATAGATGTAGGGCAAAGGTCAGGATGATAAAGACGACAACTTTGGTCGTCGTTTGCAACAACACATCGTTGCTTTGGAGGGGTACGGTATCCCATGTTGAAGAACTGCGTTCACGGTTGCCGTACTTTTTCGTATTGTCTGCTTCGTCATCCGACGCAGGATCCTGATCTTCAGTCTGTTCTTTCTTGCGGAATTTCAGTCTGGCGCCTAGGTCCCTTGCTTCGAGATTCAGATTAATCATGGAGTAGATGGACAAGGAAGCTACCCCAAGTACCATAATCTCCAGTAAGGTGTCGAAACCACGGAAGTCCACCAGCAGTACATTAACGACATTTTTGCCGCCAGCCAGATGGTAGCTTTCCTGAATGAAAAAGTCGGAAATGCTCTCCAGTGATGCGGTTCCACTCGCGGCTAATGCGACAAAGGTCATAACCACTCCGACAGCAATGGCCACAACCATATTCACAGTGAGATACCGTTGGCTTGATCTGCCTCGTTGCAGCTCAGGCAGGTGGTAGAAGCAGAGCAGGAACAAGGCAACCGATACCGTTTCGACAATCATTTGGGTCAATGCCAAATCCGGGGCTCTGAACAGAACGAATAACAACGTCACGAGATAACCAACTGCGCCTGTCATAATGACTGCGGATAGCCTGTTCTTGGCAAATGGGATCGAAATCGCTGCCGCGATCAGCGCGACAAGCAGCACGGCCTCATAGAATGAAAAGGGGGCATTACCCTTGAAATTCCAGGTGATATTTTCCCCTGAGCGGAAAAAGGCATAGACCAGCAATGCAACGGTGAACGAGAAAATGTATACCAGATAATTACGAACTGAACCGTTCATATAGGCTTCGGTCCATTTGCGTGCATAATGCTGAAGATTATCAAGCACGACGTGATACATATTGTTTATCGTCAGCCCTTGTGGGTAGTGCTCATATATATTTTTCCAGCGGGGCAGCAATTTGTATAAGGTTACCCCCAAGGCCATTACACCGACGGTCATGATCAATTCCGGTGTGATACCATGCCATAACGAGAAATGAACATCAAAGTGCTCATTTCCGCTTAGCAGAGAAGGAAGCACTCCTGCCATCGCCGGTTCAATTAATGATCCAGCCAGCAGATTCGGGAATAGCCCGAATGTAATCACGAGTATGCCGAGAATGACTGGAGGAATCAGCATGCCAACAGGAGCTTCATGGAGCTTCTCGGCAGGAATCTCACTGCGAGTGTGACCGAGGAACGTTTTGAACACAATAATGAGCGCATAGATCAGAGTGAATACACTTGCGAGCCAGGCGAACACAGGCAAGAGTACACTCCATGACCCGAGTCCAAATATACGGAAGTGTGTCACTTCCACCATGGCCTGGAAGAACAGTTCCTTGCTCAGAAATCCGTTAAACGGCGGAATTCCGGCCATGGCGAGTGCTCCGACGAGTGCTACCGTAAAGGTCACAGGCATAAATGAAGCAAGTCCGCCGAGTTTCCTTATGTCCCGCGTACCTGTCTCATGATCCACAATACCAACGACCATAAACAAAGCGGCCTTGAAGGTAGCGTGGTTGAACAGATGAAGCAGAGCTGCCGTAATGGCAACGGTGTACATCGCGGAGGATTCGCCATATCCGAAATAGAGGGCTGCTGAGCCAACGCCGAGCAGAGACATGATTAGACCAAGCTGTGAGATGGTAGAATAGGCCAGAATGGCCTTAAGATCATTTTTTTTCACGGCAAGGAAAGATCCATAACAAAGGGTGAACAGCCCAACCCCGGTGACGAGCCAAAACCATACTCCCTGTCCACCAAAGATCGGTGTGAACCGGGCTATGACATACAGTCCTGCCTTGACCATCGTAGCCGAATGCAGATAGGCGCTGACGGGCGTGGGAGCTTCCATCGCGTCAGGCAGCCAGATGTGGAACGGGAACTGTGCCGATTTGGTAAAAGCACCGACCAGAATGAGCACAAGTGCAGGCAAGAAGAGCGCACTTTCCTGAATCTGTCCCCATTCTGTAATCGTTGCGCGGATGCTGAACGTACCCGTCATGAGGTACATCAGCATGAACCCGGCAAGCATGGCAAAACCACCAAAAACAGTAATGAGGAACGACTTCTGTGCGCCCGAAGTGGACGCTTTGCGTTTGTAGTGAAAAGCGATCAAGAGAAAGGACGTAATACTGGTCAATTCCCAGAATCCATACAATACAATCATATTATCTGACAGCACCACGCCGAGCATGGCTCCCATAAACATCAACAGATACAGGTAGAAGCGATTCAAGGCTTCTTTGGTATCCATATAGAAAATGGAATAAAGGACCACCAAGGTTCCTATTCCCGTGATTAAGAGTGTCAACAGCAGACTTAGACCATCCAGATATAGATTAAATCCAATGTCCAGTGAAGGAATCCATGGAATATATCCGGATACCGTATTCCGCTGGGACACGGCGGGTATGAGGCTCGCAAAATAGACAAATAACAGGGCCGGGACAAGCAAGACCGGCCATCCCATATGTATTTTACGGAAAAATTGATGCAGCATGGCAAGAATAATACCAGCGGCAAAAGGCAGAATCACAGCAACATGAAGCAGGCTCAACATTACACCCCCAATGACTGAATTTCTAATGCGTTCTGTTATAACAAACAAGTCCATCATTACCGATATGGCATGCTTGCTCTCTATATTCATAACCCAAGTATGTATATACAGAATCGTGACTATTCTTTGAATGGGAGAAACACGATGCCGATCATGTCCTCCTATTGTAGGACATGTAGTTTAAACCTGCCGGGGTCCAACTGCTGCTGAATCAGTTTCAATATAGCTTTCCCACTTTCTCATGGGTTGGATTCATTGCGCGGTGAAAACATCTCGGGACGACCTGTGTAACAGGAGGGAATTAAGGGTAAATTTATCGTATATGTCTATGATGCAGTCCTGTGGAAATGAACCCAAGAGGAGAAGCATGTGCTTATGTAGAAGATATAATACAGAGCCTGAACAAACCGTTTATTATAGATGTTGAGCGGATTCATAGGGGTTGATGCATTGGCTGCGCGGAATATCCAGGCAACAACAATCCGAGTGAAATGATCCGCATGGTTGATGAGTCACTGTATGAATCGAGACGTGCGGGCCAAAATAGAGTAACTTTCTATCTCAAGTTAAGGACATAGATTGAAACAATAGCGCATTACGAATCATAGAACCGGGTTCGGACAAGGAGCGATGAAATGTCAGGAAAATATACAACCGTACCATACGGTTACGAGCCGCCCGCGGCCAGCCGGAAAGGCACGCTGACTTTTTATGATTCATTCGAGCATGTAACTGATGAACAACTTGAACGCGCGGCTGCAACGGCGGATACACGTTCTTTCGAACAGCTTGTGTTATATCCATTGCATGAAAGTACAGTTAAACGAATAAGCCGGGATGCCGTACAGGCTTATTACAAAAGAGAAGATCGTCTTCATGACTGGAGGAGGGAGCATCCTGCGTCCCGCATAAGGGTGGAATCATTGGAGGGCAAAAGGAAGAAATATACGCCGATCGATACAGCTTTGCGGCATCTTACAGCAGAATACAAGGCTCCTCACTTCTTGTATCTGACTTCGGAGATGGCGAATCAGTTCGCTTCGTTCGACTCTTTTAACGATTGGATCAAAGAATTGCGTCTGATTATTGATGGGCAGCCGGTTAAGCTCCACCCGAAGCTGGAGCAAAATGCACATCGATGGGAATGGGCAGAGTGAACCAATCTGGTTCGGAGTTACGATTAGTAATAAAAAAAGTAGTGTCGCACAACCGGATTATCGGTGAGCAGCACTACTTTTTTTACGTTTTAGAGGAAGCTTAAACCGGATCAAGGGACGTCATTGTTTTATTTTTCCCCGTTCGTTTGGCGGCATACAGACAGGCATCCACTTCTTCAAACAATATGTCCTTCGTCAGATGGGGACTGTAGCTTTTGAGGCCAACAGATACTGTAATATAAGCTCCTTCGAGTTCTTTATGAACGCTTCGGGCAATTTTCTTCCGAATCTGCTCCACCATGGCATAAGCCTGCTCGAAAGATTGCTCAAACATTAACAGCGCGAATTCTTCTCCGCCATAACGTGCGGCGATATCGCTTGATGTGATGTTCTCCTGAATGACCCGAGACACTCTTTCCAGAATGGCGTCTCCCACCCGGTGTCCATATGTATCATTAATGGATTTGAAGTTGTCAATATCCAACAGCGCCAGGTGAAGACTCATGCCATTCGTGGCATACTCAAACGCTTTTTCATAATAGTCCTTAAAGGAGCTTTGATTATACAGCTTGGTTAACCCGTCAGTCTTGGATTGTTTGCTCATAATCGCGTTTCGCACAATCAGATCCTGTTTGGCAAGCATATTGGCCTGAAGCTCATCCAGCACCTCGACGCCGCTCGTAACAATCAGTTGCGCAACATATGTACCTACAATGAGAAAAGCCGGAATGGAAATCATATCAAACGAGGACAAATAGAGCCGATAGGCTGGGTCGCAGAGGACGATGAGATAGCCAGTCATCTGCATGAGGCATACCATCCATACCTTTTTCTTGCTGAAGAACAGAACAGAAGCGAAGATCGGCAGCAGACAAATGGCTAGTATGATCCGAATATCGTAATTAACATGAATAATGGTCCAGGCTATGATCGTGCTGGCGATGGACATGGAATAGAAGGAAAATGAACTGAAATGGCGTTCCACCCAATTGGCGATCAGAATAGCTAGAGTGCTGGCTAAGGTAGGCCAAAATAAAACATGGATCATAAAATCTTCCGGAGTGCGATCATAATCCAGAAACTGAAAGCAGCCTATTTGAATGACAACATGCGTTAAAACGACAACCCAGTATGCACGAAGCATTTTTTTGATCCAGTTGGAATGATTTGATTCGTAACCGGTTGGAATATGGTTGCTATGTAAGTTGGGAATCTTCAAATTATCACCGCTGACTGCATCATAATGATACGACAGACACCGCTCTCGTATAATCTGATTATAGAACACATTGTGCGAAACGCAAATCATTTAATTATGAAAATGGAAACTAAGATTACATAAGTGCAAAGAGTACTAAGTAATTATCAGGGACAAACAAAAAAACAAATTAGGCTCATAGACTGTAACTGAAAGCTCCAATTCATATGACTGCAATTATGATGAAGGGGAGGTGAGATCAATTCCTCTTATCGTTCGTTCAACCGTTAATGCTACGGGAGCAATTACATTTACAGGCAATACGCTTGGACTGAGCCGTTCGGAAACCGCAGGAGTGCCGGGAACGCAGGACAGTATTGGAGCTTTTACTACAACTAACGCCAGCGTCCAGTACGGCACCTATCCCCTCGGAACCACAAGCCTGTATCAGAGCAACAGTTCAGCGGCTATACTCGTCCTTCCTGCTGGCAGCACCGTCTTGTATGCAGAATTGATCTGGGGCGGCAGTTACATCAATGGAACAATCAATCTAAGTGCTGCAATCAACAACCCGGTTACGTTTATTACACCCACAGGAACTTTCAGTGTTACCCCTGATCCACTTACCTACAATCAGTTCGATCTGGGGAATAATGCTGCTGGATATGTCCGCTCAGCCAATGTAACGACATTGGTTCAGAATGGCGGGGCGGGTACGTACATAACAGGGGCAGTGGTAGGGACTATTGTTATTCCTAGTGACTCCACGGCTAATCATGCGGGATGGACGCTTGGTGTCATTTACCAGAACCCCAGTCTACCCTTTCGCAACATGTCCTTGCGTGCTGGTGGGGTACTGGTTCAATCCACCTCTGCACCAGTTGTTACTACACTGACTGGATTTGCCACTCCGCTTTCGGGTGCATTGGGAGGGAGAGCCCTGTTCAGTGCGCAGGAGGGGGACGCGAACCGGACCGGGGACCAGGCATTATTCGGTCCGACCTCGGCAACATCGGTTGCCTTGTCCGGCCCCAATAATCTGGCTGCAAACTTTTTTGCCTCCCAAATCAATGGAGATACCGGAGCACTTAATACGACAGGAACGTTTGGGACACGAAATCAGATCAACGGGGCTCCAAGCACCAATATTATCGGTGGACGACAGGGTTGGGATATTACGAATGTGGATGTGTCAGCGAGACTGATTAACAACCAATCTTCTGCGGTGCTAACGCTGACGACCTCCGGGGATGCTTACATTGTTAATGCCAATGCGATTCAGGTTGATATTAATGCGCCCAAAATTACAGTGGCCAAGGCATCGGTTGCCTCCGGTGCGGTAGCGGGCGATAGTATTCTCTATACCGTGACCGTCAGCAATGCAGGTACAGCCAGTGCGGCCAGCGTGGTGTTATCTGATTCACTGCCTGCAGGGCTTACCTTCATTCCAGGGAGTGTAACGGTCGCTGGTGTGTCGCGCTCAACACTCGACGTGACGGCCGGCATTCCGCTGGGCTCATTAAACCTGTCCAGCAGCATCGTAATAACTTATCGTGCGCTCATTAGCCAGGATGCAAGCATATTGCAGCTGGTGAATTCAGCGAATGCCGCTTTTACGTTTCAAAGTGTGGCAGGGGGGTCAGTGATTACGGGAGTTATTCCGTCCAATAACTCTACACTTCCTGTTTATTCGCCAAACCTGTCCATTGTGAAGTCGGCGAGTACAACCAACGCCACGGTGGGTGACCAGGTCACGTATACGCTTCAGGTGAACAACGGAGGAAATGTGTCAGCCAACGTTACAGTGACGGATAACATTCCGAGCGGCAGTTCGTATATAGCAGGCAGCTTCCGTCTGAATGGAAATGTGATTGCAGGGGCCAATCCGGCGACAGGCGTTAATTTGGGAAGCCTCGCAGCAGGAAGTACAAATACAGTGACCTTCCAGGTACTTGTAACAAGCTTACCGACACCGCCCACTCTAGTGGAGCAGGCTACGGCTTCCTACTCCTTTAGCTCGCCTGACGGCCGGACTATTACAGGCACAATTGCCTCGAATACCTTAACGATCCCGGTAACATTGCCCAATGTGACGACGGTAAAATCAGCATCAGTCACCGATGTTGCTGTGGGGGAGACGTTCACGTATACCATAGTTACCACCAACAGCGGCATCGAGGTGATTAACAATGTGGTACTCACAGATGCTCTCCCTGCAGGAACAACATTTGTGTCTGGCAGTGCAACCGTAAGGGGAACGGCCGTACCTTCCGCAAATCCGACCAGTGGCATCTCTATTGGTACCATCGCAGCCGGAAGTTCTGCGACGGTGACGTTTCAGGTGAATGTGCAGTCTCTGCCTGCTTCAGGGTCGTTAGCCAACCGAGCGGTAGTTTCTTATAGCTCGGGTTCGTTCACGGGGATATCCAACTCCAATTCCATTACAACCCCTGTATACCAGGCAGTAATCGGCATCAACAAGTCCGCGAGCCAAACCAACGCGACATTGGGCGATCAGCTTGCATACACACTTGTGGTGACAAACAGCGGAAACATAGCAGCTCAAGTGACGGTAACCGATACCATTCCGGCTGGACTAACGTTTGTTCCGAATTCAGTAACGGTGAATGGTACTGCGCGTCCGGGAACCAGCCCTTTGACCGGGATAACATTGGGCAGTATTCTGCCGGGAGCTACGGCCACGGTGGTGTTTCGCGCTACACTCAGCACACTCCCGTCTCCGCCAACGCTGGAGAATCAGGGGACTGCAAATTATACGTACCAGCTTCCGAGCGGACGGAATCTCTCAGGCAGCAGTCAGTCCAATATCGTTCGCATACCTGCATCGGCCCCCAATATCTCCATTAGCAAAACCGTAAATACACCAGATGCGACGGTAGGCGACATCCTGACCTATACCGTTATTGCAACCAATGCGGGCATTAGTGCGGTCCAAAATCTGGTGATCTCCGATACGCCGACCGGTTCGGAATTCGTCTCCGGCAGTGTCACAATTAATGGAGCTGCTGCAAGGAATGCAAGTCCACTTTCGGGCATTGCTGTCGGTGCATTGAACAGCTCGAGCAGCGTTACGGTGACCTATCAAACAAGAGTGACATCCGTTCCGTCCACAGGTTCAGTCAGCAACCGAGCAAGTGCAGCATTTACGTCAGGCAGTTTTAATGGCGTTTCTTCGTCTGTCACGGTGAATACAACCATATATCAACCAGTGATCCAAGTAGCAAAAACAGCTAGCACCTCTAATTTGACGGTAGGGGATTCCTTTAACTACTCCATTCAGATCAATAATTCAGGCAATATTGCCGCGACGGTTACCTTGACGGATCCGATTCCTGCGGGAGCTGTGTTCAGTACGAACAGCGTCATTATTAATGGTGTACCTACACCAGGTGTAAGCCCGGCAGCAGGCATTAATTTGGGGTCGATCGCTGCAGGCTCAAGCGTAACAGTCACCTTTGTTGCAACGGTCACCAGTTTGCCTAATTCTAGGCAGTTGACTAACCAAGCGGTTGCATCATTCACCTACAGTCTTCCGAGCGGGAGAACGGTTGCCGGTTTTTTGTCATCGAACACGATTACCATTCCCGTATCTCTGCCCAATGTAACCATTGTAAACAGTGACAATGCAGAGTACGGCGTGGTCGGGGATGTCATTCAATACACATCTGTTATTCGAAATAACGGTACAGTAGCTGTAAATAATGTGTTATATGTCAACCCTCTTCCTGCGAATACCCCATTTGTACCCGGAAGCGTCATTGTGAACGGGACTTCATTCCCGCTCTCCAATCCGACCGCCGGCATTCCAATCGGTACGTTGGCTCCAGGAGCCGAGGTTACCGTAACTTTTGAGGTGACGATTACTATGCCGATCCCTTCACAGATTAACAATCAGTCGACGGTCAGCTTCACATCCGGTTCATTTTCGGGGTCATCATCATCCAATACAACACAGACTCCGGTAATACAACCGCAAATTTCACTCGTCAAAACAGCCAATACAGTAAATGCGACCGTAGGTGATACGGTGGTATATACGGTAACGGTAAGCAACACAGGCAACCTTCAGGCAAATGTTACGGTGACAGATACCATTCCTGCTGCGACTACTTTAGTAGCCAACAGTGTGGTGGTATCGGGTGTGCCGCAGCCTGGAGCGACGCCAGGAACAGGCATTCCGGTAGGTATTGTGGCAGCGGGAGCGACGGCTGTGGTCACATTTGCTGTTGTTGTGGATTCACTTCCATCTCCGCAGCAGCTTAGCAATGTTGCTACGTCGTCCTTTACATTTACACCTCCTGACGGACGTACGTTAACTGGCTCCGCCACTTCGAATACGCTCACGTTCCCGGTCTCGTCACCAAACGTCGCTGTCGTCAAAAGTACAGCTTCCACCGCGGCTACTGTAGGCGATACGGTGACCTACTCTATTCTGGTAACGAACAGCGGAATAGAACCGGTAAACAATATTCATTTTTCGGATCCGATTCCTGCCGGAGCCTCCTTCGTCGCAGGCAGTGTTACCGTGAATGGGGTGGTACAGCCCGGAGCCAATCCGGCAGGAGGGATATCGCTCGGCACACTCGCTCCCGGAACTTCCGCTACCGTCACTTTCAATATCAATGTTAACGCGATCCCGCCAAGTGGTCAGTTGAGCAATCGATCCACGGTCAGCTTTACCTCTGGAGCATTCTCAAGCACAACGTTCTCTAATACTGTGGTTACACCGGTATTCCAGCCCATCCTTTCGGCACAAAAAACAGCCAGTACACAAAATGCTACCGTTGGGGATACCGTCAGTTATACGGTAACCGTCACCAATCAGGGGAATTATGGTGCCCAGATTAACCTGACGGACAATATCCCTGCAGGGACCCTTCTCGTTACTAACAGTGTCATCGTGAATGGCCAGCCATTGCCTGCCGCCAATCCTGCAACAGGCATTCCCGCAGGCACTGTCGCTGCCGGGGCAACTACAACGATTACCTTTTCGGTTGTTATTGATTCCCTGCCATCTCCTCAACGGCTGGTGAACCAGGCCTCGGTCGCTCTTTCCTTCACGCTGCCTGACGGCCGCAACATCACGGGATCTGTTTTGTCTAACGTACTTACTATTTCGGTGTCGGCACCCGATGTCGATGTAGTTAAATCGACGACATCTATAGCTGTATCTGTTGGAGATGTCGTCCCGTACAGCATCGCAGTAACCAATAACGGCATTGCGACGGTCAGTAATGTGGTGTTCACGGATGTTTTGCCGGCAAGTACTGTTCTTAGAGCAAACAGCGTCTTTATTGATGGTGTTCTTCGAACAGGTGCCAATCCTTCAACCGGAATAACGCTTGGTTCTATCGCACCTGGAGTTACCGTGACTGTTCTATTTAGTGTGCAGGTGACAGCACTCCCGGCCAGTGCAATTCTAAACAATCAATCTACGGTGAGCTTTACATCAGGTGCCTTTTCAGCTACCACATTTTCGAATACGGTCACTACGCCTGTGTATCAGCCAATTCTCTCGGCTGTTAAAACGGGAAATCAGGCTTTAGCCACCGTCGGGGATACCGTTGTGTATAGCATTGCCATCTCCAATACGGGAAACTATGGGGCATCCGTCACGTTGACAGATACCATTCCAGCCGGAACAGAACTTGTCCCGAATAGCGTCATTATTAATGGAGCTTCAGCACCAGGAGCCGATCCGGCTTCAGGCATCCCGCTCGGCGTAGTCTCCACAACAACCACGGTCATATTCTCGGTCGTGATTGTTACTCTTCCCTTGAGTCAGTCGATAACCAATCAGGCTTCAGCAACCTATTCCTTTACCTTGCCAGACGGAAGAACACTGGGAGGCAGCATATCATCCAATGCTCTCAATATCCAGGTATCTTCTCCGAATGTCAGTGTGGTGAAGACGACTCCGGCAGTGGATGCTGTCGTTGGCGATACAATTGTATATGAAATGGTTGTGACCAATAATGGAATTGAACCGGTTAACAACGTCGTATTGACCGATCCAATCAGTTCAGCCACAACGTTTGTCACTGGCAGTGTTCTGGTGGACGGTGTTCCGCGTGCCTCGGCAAACCCGGCACTGGGCATTTCGCTTGGTACCTTGGCGCCTGGAGCATCTGTAGCAGTATCGTATGCAGTACGGGTTAAAACGCTGCCTTCACCGCCGCAAGTGAGCAGTCAGTCATCCGTAAGTTTCACATCGGGTGTTTTCTCGGGGGCAGCCTACTCGAATACGGTGATAACGCCAATTTATCAGCCGATTATTGGCTTAACCAAAACAGCGAGTACCTCCAATGCGACCATTGGTGACAACATCGTCTACTCTTTTTCCATTAACAACAGTGGGAATCTTGCAGTGAATTTGACATTAACGGATAACATTCCAAATGGAGCAGTATTGCTTCCAAACAGTGTCCTGATTGATGGTGTTCCACAACCAGGTGCCAATCCGGAAGCAGGAATTGTGGTTGGCACCATACCACCCGGAGGGTCTGTTAATGTAACGGTCTCGCTTGAAGTTACTGTGGATTCACTGCCGCAGAATCAACAGCTGGTCAATCAGGCAGTGGCAGACTATACCTTTAGTCCGCCGGATGGCCGTCAGCTGACGGGAACGGTGTCCTCCAACGTTCTGGTGATTCCTGTATCTGCACCGAATGTTAATGTTGTCAAAAGCACAAGTGCGATTGATGCTGTTGTTGGTGACGTGATCACCTATACCGTGGTTGTAACCAACAGCGGCATTGAAGTGGTTAATAACGTGGTCATGGTAGACCCTGTGCCAACAGGCACTGTATTCGTGCCGGGAAGTGTAACAGTAGATGGCGTCGCAAGACCTACCGGGAATCCAAATACAGGGATAACGCTCGGTTCAATTGCTGTCGGGGGTTCAGTTACCGTTACATTCAGAGTAGAGGTTGTGGTGATATGAGCCCATCTTCCGGTCCGTTGTCCCACTTGTTACAGAATCAGTCATTGGTTCGTTTCAGCTCGGGTACGACTGAACTGGAACAAGTGGCCTACTCCAATACGGTAGTTACACCATGGATCGGCCCCAGGTTGGAGGTTCGTAAGTTCTGCAACACCGCTGAGGCTGCTCTGGGGCAGACACTGACCTACCTGATTGAAATTGAGAACTCCGGTAATTGTTCTGCCATGGTACATGTGCTGGATTCACTTTCATCAGAAACTTCACTTCTTCCCAATAGTGTACTTTTGAATGGGGCTCCACTACCCGGAGTATCGCCGGAGAGCGGGATACCGGGGCAGGAAGTCGTGCCCGGAACGACGTTACGCATTCATTTCCAGGTGATTATCGTCGGTCTCCCACCGACCTTGAAACTGGTGAATCAAGCGAAGGTTCGATATGACTTTGTGACACCGGAAGGACGGACGGTTGAGGGAGAAGAGAAATCCAATGTGGTGGAAGTAAGTCTCATTTCCTCAAGTCTGTCGTTGGTTTTGAATGCAGATCGTGTACAGACCTTTGTCGGGGATATCGTCACGTACAACCTTCTGGTGAGCAATCCTGGTTTTTTGATAGGTAACAATGCGTGGGTGACCATTCCATTGCCCAAAGGTATTGAATTTCTACCGGGAAGTGTCATTGTAAATGAGATTTTTGTTCCCGAAACGACGCCTGATTCCGGAATTGCGATAGGTGATGTTCTACCCGGGCAATCGGTCCCTATCCAATTTCGGGTACAGGTCATGGGAGGAAGCATGGCAGAGAGTATAACAACCCAGGCTGTGCTGGAGTACACTTCAGGTGACAAGTTGGAAGTTGTGTATTCGAACGTAGCAACGCTGCAGATCATTCAGCCCCAGATTTCAATTGTAAAAAGTGTAAATCCGTCCATCGCTGCTCCTGGGGATACCGTTCAATACCAGATCACAGTACACAATGAAGGTTCATTTGCAGTCGATGCTATCGTAACGGATTTTCTCCCGCCAGGCCTGCTTTATGTCGAGGGAAGTCTCGGATGGAATGGCGTGAAGCGCGGTGGAACAAATCTGGTTAAAGGTATCAATCTGGGCACGCTGACTGCACGATCTACAGTTAACATCCAATTTGATGTGATCCTTTTAGAGCAGAAACAGGAGGAGGATGTACCTCCAGTCTTCGAGCTGATGAATCAGGCTCGCCTGATTTATACATTTCGCTTACCTGATTCTCGGTCCGTGCAGCGAATCATATCCTCCAATACAGCTGTTATTCTGTTGAAGTACCCTATCATCTCTGTCCATGTGGAAGTGAAGCCTGACCTGATCGAACGAGGAGGGAATGTAACCTTTTATGTGCATGTGACCAACACAGGATCCTGGTCTGCGCGAGTGCAGTTGGCTGATGTGCTTCCGTCAGGTGCCAAATGGATTGGGAAGGCAGAAGTAAGCGAACAAGCGGTCATTTCAGGGTTCTCTACCCCAAGATATTTACATGTGGGAGAGTTGGAACCTGGAGCAGAAAGAGCAATCACCTACGTTGCTCAAATTTCCTCCGCTGAACAATTGGGAATCCAGCAGGGTTCCGTAACTGCAATGTACACCTACGAGTGGAACGGGCAGAGGCATTCAGGAACGTCCATTTCGAATGTATACACCATTATTGTCGAAGATGGCGATGAATAATGGGAGACAATAGCTTTTAGCTGTAAATGTAAGTAATTTTTTGCTTCATTAAGGAGTCATGACATTACACGAACGTAAATGAATGGTATACTAATTGAAATTGACCTCGGCAAACAACCCGTGAATCGGGACGTCGGATTAGCTATAGAGGAGGCCGCTACATTGGCAAAAGCAAAAGTTGCAAAAAGACCTACCCGGGATGAGTTTGAACTTGAAGAGTTGGGGAATCGGTTAGTTGAAGCATTTCATGAACGTTCGGAAGTATTGCTGACTGTATGGGGGAAGGAAGACCAGGTTCATGGGATCATTATTAAGCTGGATTCACGTACCCGGCTTGTGCATGTGGAGTATACAGAGGAAGAATTGACGGCCAAAGTGCCGTTCCTTGATATTATGCGTATTGATTCTCCACGTTATTAAACGGAGATGATAAACTGGGTCTGAATAATTAGGGCATCCGCCCTGTCAAAAACGTTCTCCCTGCATAAGATAACCCATACCTGTTGCAGAGGAGGTACGGTCAATGAGCGAAGTATTAGGTGGAGAAACAAGAGGCTACGGATACGGAGGTTTCACTTCTGTAGGTGCCATTTTGGTTCTGTTCATCCTGTTGGTTATCATCTCCAAAGCGTTCCTGGTATAATACGTCATTCTCATTGAATGAAAGAAGCTCTGCCATGATGGCAGAGCTTTTTTTGTTCATATTCAGAATTGCCGTTTGCGGCTGAAGAGTCCGTAGAGGACAACAATGACGACAGGATATAGAACAGCCCATCCCGCAAACGGGAATACGATTGCTGTCGCCACAAAAGAAATCCAACTGATCAATACTCCAGTACGACTGCCCTTGAGTAATCGAATTCCAGCTGCACATCCCCCAAGATAGGTGAGAATGAACGTTGCATTGGGAAGCTGAATGAGTGTAGTCAGTGATACAAGCCCGGACCCATAAATGCAGAGGACCAGAGTGAAGCAGACTGCTAGGAACCCGATTGCTGCTACCGGTGTATGGTACCGACTGGACAAGTGTGACATCCATTGTGGGGCGGCTCCTTGTCTTGCAAGTGCATAGGCAACCCGTGATGCGGCTCCAGCATAAGCAATAACCGTAGCGGTGCAGATAAATATGCCAGTCAACCCGGCAAGAATCCCTCCCCAGGAGCCAAGTGCCTGACTAATAATCCATACAAGGGAGACATCAGCTCCGCCATGAAGGTAGCTTTGGGTACCTACAGTTGCCAGGGCAGTCAGGAAATAGAGCACTCCCACGATGATGGCTGCGATGGTTACGCCCTTAATGGCGGCCTTTCGCGGGTCCGTGAATTCTTCTGATAAGTGCGATACGGCTTCCCAGCCGATAAAACACCAAAACAAAATGGCTCCGGCCTGACCAACGCTTACCCAACCATTCGGCATAAATGGTGTGAAATGTGTGGATTCCATGTTTGGAATTGCGAACACAAATGCCATGACAAGCACGACAATAATCGCCAGCACAACACCGATCTGCACCTTGCCAGCGACCTGCATGCCCACGATATTAATGATCAGTCCAGCTGCGAGCATCAGAGCAGCGATAGCTGTTCTGTATCCTTCACCGAGGCCCAGTGCAGCCGTCATATAACCTGCTCCTGTCAGAGATGCAACGGGAGCGCCGATCGGAACGGACATTAGAAAGAACCAGCCAACTAAAGCTCCTGCCCGTTGTCCGAAAGCGAGAGTAACAAAATGGGACACGCCACCTGCGTTGGGGTAACGTGCCGAGAGTAGCCCCATGGACAAGGCAAGCGGAAGAATCAGTAACACCATGCCTCCCCAGGCGAGGAGTGAAGCAGGGCCTGCCAGTTCGGCAGCAAGTCCGGGTACAATCAGGACACCTGAACCGAGAACTGCACTTATATAAAGCGCAACAGCTTGCGGCATACCTATGGTTTTTTTGAGCTGCGTAGATGAGTTCATGAAATATAAAGGCCTGCCTTCCAGAATGAAATGATATTGGATAGAGAACTATGTAATTATATAGGAAGAGACTCATTCAGTCATTGGCGAATTATGTAGAAAAATCAATGTAAGTCCAGTTGTCGTTATGATAGAATAAAACCATCCCTAGAGAAAGAATGAGGTGTAATTCTGATGAGTAAAGAGCTGACACAATCTTTAAATGAACAAATGAACTTTGAGTTTTATTCGGCACATGTATATCTTGCGATGGCTGCATACTGTTCCAGCAAAAGCCTGGATGGATTTGCGAATTTCTTCATCGTGCAGGCGGAGGAAGAGCGGTTCCATGGGATGAAAATATACAAATTCCTGAATGACCGTGGACAACGGGCAACTCTTGATGCATTGCCAGAGCCGAAGAATGAATATTCCTCGATGCTGGATGTATTCGAACACGGATATGCACATGAGCAGCAAAACACAAAGAAATTCTACAATTTGGCTGATATTGCCCTGAATGAGCGCGAACATGCCACGATGTATTTCCTGAAATGGTTTATTGACGAGCAAGTCGAAGAGGAAGCTTTGTTTGACAATATCATTCAGAAATTACGCCGTATCGAGAAAGACAGCAATGCCTTCTACATGCTGGACGCTGAGTTTGGCAAGCGTTCGTTCACCGCTCCTGCGGAGTAACAGGGGACGAATGCAATTACGACATGGATTATCCGTGTATGAAATAAATCGATTTACATATGAAAAGTCTGCCTTTGGCAGGCTTTTTTTGTTATTCCAGTATAGGTGTAATTCCGACTTGCGTTAAATTAATTCCTGGCATCCATCTATCAGAATCCACAATTTGGGTTAATAGAAAATATGTCAACATGGAACTATCCCGTCGGATGTTCTTTTTCGAGCAAATCTATCAAATTCGTTTTATTTTTTTGGCTAATCTGACAAAAGTGTAACTCGAACGTAGTATTTGAAACGAGAATGGGACGCAACCTTTTTGATAGAATTAGGATTATCGCCAAGGGCTGCAATGAGAGAAACATAGACACCCGGGGAAATACAAGACATAAGGGAGACTTTTATTATGCTACATATTCGTAAAACGTTCATCACCGCACTCGCTATTCTATTCATCATTCCATTTCTATTGCCGCAATCGGCTTCAGCTGCATCATCCACATCCAAGAATGCTGGAAATAAAGCGAATGCCAAAATCATATATTTGACGTTTGATGATGGGCCAACAGCCCATACGGGACAACTGTTGGATATTTTGGATCAGTATAAGGCCAAAGCGACATTCTTTATGCTCGGACCTCAGATGGAGAAGTTTCAAAAGGCCACCAAACGCATTGTTGCAGATGGACATGGACTGGGCCTGCATGGTGTAACGCATGTTCCTGGGAAATTTTATAAATCTGCGTACAGTGGACTGAGAGAAATGCAACAGGCAAATGAAAGTCTGAATAAGGTAGCTGGAGTCAAAACAAGTCTGGTTCGTACCCCGTACGGTAGCAAGCCGTATCTCAAGTCCGCATACCGCAATGTATTGCTGGGACAGGGGGGATTCCATCTGTGGGATTGGAATGTGGATTCCGAGGATTGGAAGTATAAGAAGGATCATCAGAAAGTTTACAACAGCGTAATGAAACAGATTCACAATGTGCAAAAGGGTGGAACAACTCCGGTAGTACTGATGCATGACCAGGAAGCGACATTGAAGGTACTTCCACAAGTGTTAAAGACACTGAAAGCAGAAGGGTACCAGTTTGAAGTGCTGACCAAGAAAGTACAGCCAGTGAATTTTTGGAATGACAAACGCTAATACGTGCAGACTTGAAATAGATATACGGATTCCAATACAGGCTTCAAGGAGGACAACAACATGAGTAAACCTAAACTATGGAAAACCATTCCTGTGACGACAGCGGTGCTGCTTGCTCTTGCGGGGTGTGGAGGTCAGGATACCAAGTCATCCTCGCCAGACAACACTCCTCCTGCGGTTGGTGAACAGGCACAGTCGGGCAGTGGGGGAGCCGATTTCTCCAACGGAACGAAAGATAGTGGAGCAGATACAACCGGAACAACGGGCACGGAGGGTTCTGCAGGAAGCGGGACATCGGCATCGAATTCGGAAACAGGCAGTAATGGTCAAGTCCAGCAAAGTGTGAACGAGGTCATTAAGGATATTCGTAGTCAGTTGAAAATGAAAAACGCTTTATTGCCGACTTCGTTTACTCTGGCTAAAGGAAAAAACCTGACTGCATCGATCCCTTCGAATGATTCAGAAGCTTTTCGGATAAACTTCTATACTACTGATCAACCTGTTGCAGTTAATGATGCTTCGTTGACGGTTTCTGGCAGCAAGGTGCCGGTTCTGGCTTCTTATGAAGTGAAGACGTATAAAGACCCGAACAGTACAGATATCTTCCCCGAGACAGACCTGAAAGACATTCCAAAGGACATGACGGTGGATCTGGGACATGGTATTAAAGGAATGGTTGAAGGTGCAGCGGGCACCCAGTATTTAACCTGGGAGGAAGGCCGATGGACGCTTCAGATCCGTTCTGTTTCCGAGGACAACATGAATAATCCTAGTATTGCGAAGAAGATGGTAGAGTACCTTGAATCACATACGCTGCCAGTGCCGAAGAACAAAGGCTTCGTAAATGTGGAGTATCCAAGTGGTGGCAAAAGCGTTAATGTAACCATTTCCTGGCAAGATGGCAAGCAGATTCATCAGCTTCAGACCCATCAGGTGCCACTTGATGCACTGGGTATGGTTGTTTCCGTTAAGTAACCTGGTTTCCAAAGAAATAGAAATGGGCTGGCCTGGAGTGAGTGCTCCAGGCCAGCCCATTCATGTATTAGGCAAATTGCATCATACTATGATGTAGCTTGCTTATTTGTGTTTCAGTGGGTTAAAGCGGTACTTTCATTTGAACCACCCTTTTTCCTTCGAACGGGTAATCGCTTCGATACGGTTACTCGCGTTTAACTTGTTAAGGATAATAGAGATGTAATTCCGCACCGTGCCGGTTGTAATAAAAAGATGTCCGGCAATTTCCTTCGTGTTCTTGCCGTCTGCCATGAGTCCTAATACAGCATGCTCACGTTCGGTCAGCGGGTTCTCCTGAACATAAGCCTCGTCTACCAGGTCAGGGGCGAAGATGCGTCTTCCACTCATGACCTGACGAATGGTTTCAGCCAGTTCTTCAATCGGACTATCCTTAAGCAGGTATCCGCGAACACCACCTTTAAGCGCACGTTCGAAATAGCCGGTTCGGGCAAAAGTGGTTAGAATAATGACTTTACAGTTCAAACCTTTCATCTCTTCTGCCGCTTCCAGTCCACTTTTGACAGGCATTTCGATATCCATCAGACAGATATCTGGAGTCAGTTCCCTGACAAGTGTCAGAGCTTCCTCTCCATTGCTAGCCTGCCCTACCACCTGCATGTCTTCTTCCAGATTGAGCAGGGAAGACAAGGCGCCCAGCATCATACGTTGGTCTTCGGCGATTACGATTCTGATCATGTTGCATCCTCCTTCATTGGTTTTCGCGTCAGCTTGGGCACCTGAATGACGATTTGTGTACCTGTTCCGTTTGCTCCGGAGCGAAGGTCCAGACAACCGTTCACAAATTCGAGCCTTTCCTTCATACCTAAAATGCCGGTACCGCGCCGATCCTTGTTGCGTGTGCGTTCCATGCCTACACCGTTATCCTGAACCGTTAAAATGTTATCCGACAGTGTCTCTTTAATGGTGATGGTGCATACCGTGGCCTGACTGTGTTTGACGACATTCGTGACGGCTTCTTTCAGACACATGCCGAGCACGTTTTCATTCAGCTGGGACGTATCCTGCAATTTCGGATTGCCTTCCAGTACAAATTCAATCGAAGCGGCCTTCAGAATCTGTTCAGCACGGAAAAGTTCGTCCACCAATTGGGTACCACGCATGGTCGTAACCATTTCACGAACTTCCTTCAGAGCCGTGCTTGCCGTTTGTCTCAGGTCGTTCAATTCAATCTCGGCTTGATCAGGATTCATGCGGAGCAAACGTTTGGCCAGATCGGTTTTCAGACCGATGAGAGAGAGCTTTTGTCCAAGCGTATCATGCAGATCGCGTGCGATACGTTGCCGTTCTTCCATTTTCACAAGATCATCCAGCCGTTTGTTGGCACTTTCCAGTTGGCCTTCAAGTTGTTCACGCTTGTTTTTGTTATACGTGCTAATCGGGAGCAGGATGGATGCCATCAGACTGATGAATACAAATGGAAACTGACTGAGTAACAGGGTGCTCTGTTTGATGAAACTGTAATTGATAGTTAGAAAACTGGCAGCCAGATTCACCGAATAGAGAGTAAAGAAGCCGGCTTTATTTTTAATATTCCCAATAAAAAAAGCAAGAAACAATGAGAAATAGGCATAATCATAAGCGATGGTCATCGTGATCGAGATCGCGATCAGCAGTCCAATCCACATATAGACCTGCCATCCCTTCGTGATGAAGGCAAGCAGATAACATACGAAGAAGAAGAGGATGATGAAAATCCCTGTGACCATCGGCCATAATTTGGAATATTGTGAGATATAGTAGAAAGGCAGGATGAAAAAGACGAGCCATACATATGGATTTAAACCTGTATTTTTATAAAAGAGCTGCATCCACTTTTGAATGAAAATTCTCCTCCTCAAACTTTTGCATTTGTACTCCAACTTAGCCTGACTGTAGCATAAACTTCAGCCTGAATACAAGAAAACGAATCCGACAGAGTTAAGGCTTCTCTGTCAGACCCGCTTGGTTGTTTACTCGAATTGGCGGTTGAACGTAAGGCTTGCGGGATGAGCGTTTAATTTCTTTAAAGCTGATAAATTGCTTCGATTCTTCGTCCCACAGACGGAAGCGCAGGGCAGCCAAGCTGGAACGCAACGTAATCGTCGTTGCTTTCTGCAAAGGCGGTGTTGCGTTATGTGCTTCTTCCAAATAATAGTTGGGAACACGGGGACTCAAGTGATGCACATGATGGAATCCGATATTTCCGCTGATCCATTGCAACAGTTTTGGCAGTTTGTAATATGAACTACCTTCTACGGCTGCTTTTACATAACTCCATTCGTCTTCATGTTCAAAGTACGTATCTTCGAATTGATGCTGTACGTAGAACAGCCAGATGCCGAAGAAACCGGAGAAGAAAAAGACGGGTGCCTGCACCAATACAAAAGCCTGCCATCCGATTAACCAGCACATGAAGGCATAGAGCGCAACGATCAACACCGTCGTCAGGTGAGTATTGATGCGTTCTTTACGTCTTGCACCTTTACGATTAAAACGGTAGGCGAACAAAAATACATAAATGGGTCCAATACCAAACATGACCAGCGGATTACGATAAATACGGTAGAAGAGGCGGCCCCAAGGAGAAGCTGCTTTGTATTCATCGACTGTCATCACCCAGATATCACCTACACCACGTTTGTCCAGATTACTGCTGGTTGCATGATGAATGGAATGTTCGTTTTTCCATTGCAGATAAGGCGTCAGGGTTAATACACCTGTAATCGTGCCGAGAATGTCGTTGGCACGTTTGCTTTTGAAGAATGAACCATGACAGCAGTCATGGAAGATGATAAATGTTCTAAGTACAAATCCCGAGGCTACGAGGGCAATGGGGAATGTCAACCAGTAGGACACGGACAGGCTATAGTACGCGGCGGCCCATAATAGTAATAGTGGCAGTATGGAATTCACTAATTGTTGGATACTTAGTCGAAGATTATTTTTTTCGTAAGGGGTAACTTCTTTTTTTAGCGCCATCTCTTTGGATCTGCTCATAGACGTACGTCCTCCTTCATCGTTACAGCCATGGTTGGTGGTAACGCGGCGTTTCCGGGGATGATGATCATCTCTCCGTGTTCGCCTTTGTCTCATTGTAAAATAATCTAGCCATGACAGTAAGTCATAAACGTCAGTTCTGTGTAGTGACAAATATCCATGACGACACATGACATTTGTCATGGATGAAGGTTAATCCTGCCTTTGAATCAGGAGCTTTGAACGGAATGGCTTCAGATTCCTTTGTACAATTCGCGCAACAATTTGTATTATGTATACAAATTTTGTTCGTGGCATGGTAGAATCTATCATTGAGTGATTATGACAACTTATGAAAATGGTTGATAGGTTGATTTTCTGATGGATTGGATGGAGTGCATGATGAAAAAAAAAATAACGGATATTCTATTTATTATGGCGGGTGCATTTCTGTTTGCACTTGCAGTAAACCTGTTCGTCATCCCGAATGATCTGGCTGAAGGCGGCGTTACGGGGATTACTATTATTTTGTATTACCTCTTTGAATGGTCTCCAGGACTAATGAACTTGCTCCTCAATGGTATTTTGCTACTTGTGGGATACAAGTTTCTGGACAGAACGACAACGGTGTATACGATTATTGCGGTGGTATTCAACTCGCTGTTCCTGCACTTGACCGAGAGCTGGACGATTGCATCGGACGAGCTCTGGATCAATACTATTTTTGGTGGATTATTTGCTGGTCTGGGTATCGGCTTGATTGTTAGAGTAGGCGGCACAACGGCGGGGACGGTTATTCTGGCTCGGCTTGCCAACAAATATCTGGATTGGAATATCAGTTATGGGCTGTTATTCTTCGATCTGATCGTGGCGTTCTCTTCGTTCTTCATTATAGGGCCGCAAGGGTTGATGTGTACGATTGTCATGCTGTTTGTCGGCACCAAAACGATGGAATTCATTATTGAAGGACTCAATCCGAAAAAAGCAGTCACTATTATATCGACCAAACAGGATGCCATTGCCCAGCAGGTCATTGAGAAGATGGATCGGGGAGTCACCGTCCTGTCTGGTCATGGATACTATACGAAGAACCCGAAAGAGATCTTATATATTGTCATCAGCAAACAAGAAGTTCCAATGCTGAAAAAGATTGTGCGAGCGGAAGACGAAATTGCTTTCATAACGATCCATGATGTGCGTGACGTATTTGGCGAAGGGTTCATCGAACTGTCCAAATCATAATGAAACATATATAAGGAAGCGGGGAGCTGCGGTGAAATTCACTGCGGCTTTTTTGTTTTATATTTTAAACCCGTTCGCACAGACAAAAAGCTGTACACCTGTAAAAGGCAATGATATATTGAAATTAATTCGTTAATAAAGTTAACTAACTATAAAAGGGAGGCGATAAAGTGGCGGGTTCACCGCGATATATTCGCAATCTGAATGAGAATCTGATCCTGGAAGCGCTGATCGCAAATGGAACGATGTCCAGAGCAGATATCAGCCGCCATACTGGACTCAGCAAACCCACAGTGTCGTCGGCGGTGGAACATCTGATCGAACGCAATCTTGTTCTGGAGACTGGCAGAGCCGACAATGCGCAAGGGCGGAAAGCAACACTGATCCGTTTCAATGAAGCAGCTTATTATGTTTGTGGTATAGATGTGGGGGCAACCCGAATTCGCATTGCTCTATCCGACCTGAATGGCGAAATCCTAGACTATCGTTCATATCCGATGCAGATGGACCATAGTGGTGAGTCGGCGAGGATGTCAATTCTTGATGTTCTGCAAAGTCATATGGATGAATTGCTCGACAAAAATCATTTGAATTGGGAGCAGATTCAATGCATCGGTTTTGGTATTCCCGGCGTTGTATTGCCGGATTCAGGGGACATTGACCGGATTGTCGCTCCATTAGCGGGTTTGGAAGAGGCACTTTCACTTGAATCATTATCGGGGAAGTTTTCCTGTGAAGTAATTCTGGAGAATGATGTGAATTTGGCAGCGCTGGGTGAGTACACATATGGGGCAGCTTTGGAATCGAATCTGTTTGTTTTTATCTCTATCGGAACAGGAACCGGAGCAGGCATTATGGTTAATGGTCAATTGCTTCGAGGCTTGGGCGGATTGACGGGTGAGCTTGCGGAAATGCGGCTGGGTGACGACCGACGATTGGAGGATGTATTGTCAGCAGATGGTCTGATGCAACTCGCCAACCATCAGCTGGATGCGTATCTTCTTACAGAGAATGATTCTGGAGCAACGGACCTTTGTAAACATCTGACTCCAGAGAGGTTGTTCGAAGCTGCCCGGAGTGGAGATGTGCAGGCCATGCGGATTCTGAAGCAGTACAGCGAAATGATTGCATCTGCCCTGCGGCATATCTGTGTCATACTCGCTCCTCATCTCATTGTGCTAGGCGGTGGTGTTGGGGGCAACGGGGATGTGTTATTACCGTTGCTTAGACAGATCCTTTCTGAGCAGTTCCCTGCGAAGCCTGACCTTACCTGTTCGGAGCTTGGCGAGCGGGCTGTAGTGATTGGGGCAGTGCAGGTGGCGTTGCAACAAACAATGTTGAACCTTAAGCATGAGGCATCGGAGTAAATGGAGGCTTATGTCTCAGGAGGGAAAGAAATCATGTCAGGTGCCAGAGCCTTCTTTTCTTTTCTATTCTATGAGAATCATGCTGAAATCATCTATCGTTATATTTCTGGCGTAACTGCTAACAAAATAAGATTTGAATTGAACATCGGCCAGACCGAGAGGCTGATGTAAAATAGAGAAGAAACAGTAGACATGGTAGGGGCGAATATCGCATATAGGAGGAACACAGCTATGTTTACCGACAAAAAGGAATATTCATTTTCGACTTGCTGGAACATCAAACGTCACACTACAGGCCAGGGCATGATGGAGGAGATCAAATCACTGGGATTCAGACAGGTAGAGCTGAACTATAATGTAACTGACGAGCTGCTGCAAACGATTGAACCGATGATTGAAAGGGGAGAAATCGGCATATCCAGTGTGCATAACACGTTCCCGCATGTAGCTGATCCCGATTACGGAACCGATTCGGTTCTGCTCGGTTTTGACGATGAGCCGCGCCGGAAGCGGGCAATTGAACTGCTGCTCCGTTCAGCCGAATATGCCCATCGGTATGGCGCAAAAGCGGTTGTGGTGCATCCAGGCGAAGTACCTTTCGAATATAATATTGATGAAGCGTTAAAAAAGATATATCACGATCAAGGACCGGATTCCCCAGCTTATCAATCGTTATGGCAGGAGATGTTTGAGAAGCGGGAGGCGGGCAGCACACACTACCTGAAACGAATTCAGGAGAGTCTGGAGGAAGTGTGTGAGTTGTCTGAACAGCGCGGGTATGGGGTGAATTTCGGGATTGAGACCCGATCACGCTGTTACCAGATGCCGACGCTGCAGGAAGCGGGCACGATCATCGGACGAATGAAAGGGGCTCCGCTCGGCTTGTGGTATGACATTGGTCACGGCATGATGATGGACCGAATGGGACTCTATGACAATGTACGTGAAGCGAATGAGTTAATTGACCATGTGGTTGGCGTGCATATTCATGAAACGGTAGGTTTGTCGGATCATTGGTGTCCTTATATACATAGTAAGGACATGAAATTCTTTGATTCATTTCTGGATATCATCGATCGTTCACCGGTCAAGGTATATGAGTTGAAAGCAGCCTGCACACCCGAAGAGATTGATGAGAGTCACAAGTTAATTACAGCACGTATTGCGGAGCGTCAAGCGGCACGTCTGCGCAGTTAAGTTGGGCAGACATTCTTAATTCAAAACTTTAAATGGGATCGGTAACCATATAGAGAGCGGTACAGAACGACCTTTAACTTTGGGGTGAAGAGGTGTTCTGCCGCTTTCTTTGGTATTTAAAAGTAGGGGTTTACCGCTTCTCAGGGATTGTTACGTCACCGAGAATGCCAGCCTGATAGCCTTTCACTACAGCACCAATTCTGGATTTAACGCCAAACTTCTGTGTAATGGAGGTGATGTGATACTCAACAGTGCGCTGACTGATCGCCAGATCCTGTGCAATTTCCTTATTGCTCATTTCCAGTGCAATACGGTGAAGCACTTCGCGCTCCGTTGCAGTGAGTGATTCCTCTAAATTGGGAGAGAGCATTTTCTCTGGAATAAGCACATGGCCCAGCATACTTTGCCGGATGGCATTGATAATCTGTCCATACGTCGCTTGCTTAGACAGGTAGGCATGAACACCCAGGTCGTAGGCTTTTAACTGGAATTCGTGATAGTTGTACCCGGATAACAAAATGATTTTGACAGTAAGTCCAAATTGTTCTTTTAATCTTTTGGCAACCTCAAAACCATCGAGCTGGGGCATGCGGATATCCATTACAACCACGTCAGGTCGCAACGCCTCTTCTTCGGACAAGAACAGCATAGGATCGTTAAATGTTTTCAATACCTGTATGCCGGGTTCGCGGTTTAAACGGTTGTTGAGACCTTCCATAACCAGGGGGTGATCATCAAGCAGTACGACTTGAATGGGTTCGCTCATTGTACAGTTACTCCTTTGGTTAAAGGCAAACGAATGCTTATGTAGGTTCCTTTGCCAGGGCTGGAATTGACGGTGATGTCGCCACCGAGATGCTGGATGCTGCTTTGTATGGATATTAAACCGAAGTGCCCGGATGCTGAATTTGAAAAATCATATGCGGAATGAACATTAAAACCCGAGCCATCATCTTTTACCTTGAAAATGAGATCCTGATCCTGCGTGTGCACCTCAATGGAACAGAACGAAGCCTGGGCGTGCTTCATCACATTGATGACAAGTTCGCGTATGGTCCGAAACACCATGGATTTCAGTGGTTCTTGTTCCAGTACAGCAGGCGGCGCAGTATAGCTGAGTTCCATCTTGATCCCGCTCTGCACTTGAAGCGAACGAACAAGCCATTGCAGCGCCTCCTCAAGATCGCTTCGATCTATAATATGAGGGTACAGATCATCACACAATTGGCGTATATCCTTCTGGGAAGCATAC
This sequence comes from Paenibacillus sp. NPDC056933, assembly GCF_042674385.1. Classification (NCBI taxonomy): domain Bacteria; kingdom Bacillati; phylum Bacillota; class Bacilli; order Caryophanales; family Paenibacillaceae; genus Paenibacillus; species Paenibacillus sp. NPDC056933. The sequence continues at coordinate 2,020,942 of NZ_JBHUQN010000001.1, forward strand.
AGGCACTCCAGCCAAACAGCCGTTTGATCCATATGTGTCTCTCCGGTATCATGAAATTCCTCCAAATCACGAGACAGAAAAATCAAGTTTTGGAGCAGCTGGTCATGAAGGAAATAGGAGGTTTTCATACGCTCTGCTTGCTGGGCTTCCATCAAAATATCATTGAACTCACGATGACGGCGCATCTGTTGTTCATGGAGAGCCGTTTGATCTACACGGTGTTCATATCGTTTCTGCAGATCGGATAAAAGTTTGCCATTCACGAGCATTCGGATCGCTTCGAGCCGTCCTTTATCAATGATATCCTGCTCTTCTGCTGAAAAAAGGGTACCATTTCGTTTGTGACCAATGCCCAGAAAACATGCCATCTCCGTCGTTGGTTCACCTGACAGCTCCCATACCTGCGCCAAGTTGTATCTCTGTCGTAAACCTTCAACATGTAACGCCTCGTCTTCGATATCCTGAATGGAAGCAAAAACTCCTGTACCTGCTTGAGAATAAGGGTGCTTATCATCGATCCAGATGATAACTACGCCTTCAATATCCAACAGCTTGTGAAACATCTCGGCAAACAGATGAATCATGTCCCGCATGTTTTGCTGCTCAGCCATGCGAACAGTCAACCGCAGTTGCTGGTGTTCAAGCCAATCCTTGTTACGTTTGTTTTTCTTGCGGGAGCGTGTGAGCGTATACTGATACACCCATGTGATGAGCAAAAAAAGGACAAAGAGCAAGCTGATCTGCACGAACGTATGCAGGTTTGAAGCAGCCATGAACAGTACAAATGCGATTAAGGCATACAATCCATGAATCAACAATCTTGGCATAACCAGTTTGAAATCAAGCATACTCCGCTGCACGAGTACATAAGTGAACATCCATGATAAAGGAAGGAAACCGATTAATGTGTATTCAACAGGTAATAACGGTGCACCTTGCAGCAGGGTTGGAATGGCAAAACAGAAGATGAAGGGAATCAGGCTAACGATAATGCCTGCTGACATGAGCAAAAGCTGATTCTGCTCCTTGCGATTATAGCTTAGACGATTAGACCATGTAATCCAGATTAATACCAGAAGGGTGGCACAAAGAATAAAGTTAATCAGATTGGTTGGACCAGACGATGCAACAGGTGTGCTAACGATAGTAACGTCTTGATTGAACTGAACTTCGGTCATAAGCCATCGTTTAATGTACAGAAATGTGAGACCAGTGGAATAGGCTATGGCAATACATCTGCTGATCCATAATAACCATCGGAAGTGATGCAGACGGCTGCGGAATACAAAAGAAACATAAAATGCGGTTAGACAATAAGGTAACCATGCAGCACAAAAGGCCAAAATATAGTTGGATAGCGGAAGTTGGGAATGATAAATCGTCAATATACATAAGGCCATGGACAGGTTAAGCAGGTAGAATAGACGCATCACACGGGAACTTGGTTGGCTAAACAAGGCATAACTTCCAGTTAATAGTAAAAACAATTCTGCAATGGAAGAGAAGCCGAGGTTAAACCACTCTCGCATTCCAGGCTTCATGATATATTCTACTGCTACGCTACTAGACTTCTCTACGCCAATGGTGTAGGCTTCCGTCACTGAGAATATACCTTGCTGATGGAGTAATCGGACGTTTCCTTTTGGCTCCAGAGAGATAACGGTGTCACCGGACCTGATCCCTGATGCATAAGCTACACCTTGCGGATCTGCTTCGTCTACCACCCACGAGTTGGAGACATCCGGTATCAGTGAAAGACCGATATAAGGGTGTAAAAATGAAGAGATATGAATATAAATGGCTGTCAGTATAAAACACAACATCGTTATAAGCCATGCGAAACTAAATTTATATTTTATGAATCTACTTAATGAAAGTTTTAATCCCATGGAAGAAATCATCCGTTCTTATGATGTGCATCATTGGTATAGGCTGTGAAAAAAGCAAGCCATGCAGCAATGGCATGGCTTGCCGTCGATCATGATATTAATGTAGCAGAGTTCCCAACATTTTGTACATCAAAACCGATGATTCCTGCCTGAGCATAGGCCGCTTCGACTTATAATCGACAGCGCCGCTGCTTGATACAGTCACTTCCGGACCGTAGAGACCCAAAGCAACCACAAACTGGACACCTTCTTGCGCCCAACCATCCTGTGAACCTGTCAGGATGGCAGAGACTGTATGTGCTCCGAGTAGTTGTTGTGCAGTTCTCGAAATAATTACCGCGGCCTCTTGCCGGGTTATAGCTTGCTCGGGATGAAACCATCCACGAGTATTACCTTGCACAATGCCTAGTTCAAGAGCGGTTTGAATATAGGCGGCATAGGGGCTGGATTGGGTATCTTTAAATTTTGGCGATTGATTTGAAAGGGTCATTCCGCTGATGCCCACGATCTGTGCTACGAATTCACCACGACTTACAGGTTTCTCCGGTTCAAAAAGGGATTGATCCTGTGGATACAGGCCAATCTGCGCCAAACGATAGATGTAAGGAGCATAGGGATGGTCTTCTGGTACGTCTGTATAAAGTTTAGCTTCAGGCAATTTTTCAGACCAGCTATCCGCTTTGTTGTAATAGAAATATGTGATTTCCCCTGACTTATTTTTTTTGAAGCCAGCGAGCTTACCATTCTCATCCCTAAACAGCATGTCCTTAACCGGTGTTAAGGTGTGAGTACCGTATGCATCTATGACCTGAAGTCCCTTCTCTGTTGCTGAAATATCATATAACCATGCGGGTAAACGGACATCACGATACAGTCCTTCGTATGATCGGAGTGCTGCCCCAGATACGGTGTAATCGGCATCCTTGGTCTGGTTAACTGGATAATAATGATCCATGAATACGTGAAAGAGTGCTTCTCGCAGGTCAGGACCATCACTATTGGATACGATAAAGAGGCCGGTCTTTTCGTCAGGTAACAGCCACAGATTGGAGTGGAAGCCTGCAAGATCGCCTGCTTTACTCACCACGTTTCGTCCATGATTATACTGTGAATAGGTGGATTCGAATCCGTAACCCGTGCCGGGTAGATCAGGATGAATGGAGACATCCAACGTCTGCATGGCTTGTACGGATGAGGACTCAAGAATGCGTGCGCCTTGGTACAAACCTTGGTTGAGCTGTGCAAGCATAAACTGAGCCATATCCCGTCCAGTTGTAATTAATCCGCCCTCAGGGGAGCTGTCAGGCACATTGGGATATTGGGAAAGTTCCTGTCCATCTGAATCATATGGAACCGCCAGTTTCCCCACAATATCTTTGCTTAGTGTGAAGTGGCTATCGGACATACCGAGCGGGTTGAAAATATGCTGTTTTACATAATTCTCAAATGGCATCCCCGACTGTTTTTGAACGATATAGCCCTGTAGGGTGTAGCCGTAGTTGTCATATCGGAAAACTTCTCCGGGTGTACGGACAACGGATGGTTTGTGGTCTTTGATGAATTGGTCAAGTGGATAAGAGCTGTTCAGGTCCCTGGCTGTAGTTGCTGTATCGGTGAAATCAAATCCGCTGGTATGGGTCATCAGTTGTTTTAAAGTCAATGATGTCCCGGTGTGATTAGTCAGTTCCAGATCATCTGTGTACGCGCTGATATCCTGATTAAGCTTTACTTTACCATGCTCTGCCAATTGCATGATGGCTGTTGCGGTAAACGTTTTGGAGATCGAGGCTACACGAAATAGGGTGGAGTTGGCATCGACAGGGATTTCTTTTTTCACATTGGCATAACCATACCCTTTATTAAGAACAATCTGTTGGTCCTGAACTACAGTGACTACAGCACCTTTCAGAGTGGACTTAATTTCATCCAGGGCAAAGAAACCATCGATGAACGATTCCGTTTCCTGAGGACTTAAAGGGTTGTAGGATGGTTTGCCTTCTGCTGATACACTTGTAAATGTAGTAAAGCTCAGGGATGCAATCAACATGATGCTGGCTACGGTTTGTTTCCACTTGTAATTCAGTTTGTAGCTCTGATGTTGTGGGCTTTGGCTGGTTGCGGAATGGGGTTTCATTTTCATGGAAAACTCCTTTGTGATGTTGAGATGTGTACAGTAATATGTGTTGAGATGTGGTCAGACCTATATATACAGCCTGTATCTATAAGCTATCAGCTCCAGTGCTTCTGAGCCCCCGTAATAAGCGTGTATTTACGAGGGAGGTTCCGCAAATTTTTTGCGTGATCCCGCAATGAGGCATTATACTAATTTGTTCATTTGCCAATATCGAAAATTCTGGGCTATAATATGGAATAATCAGGCTATGGCGTCCCTTCCTTCTAAACCTTTCGTTCAGTATTAGGGGTGCCGCTCTCCTGATTTTTGTTTTTTTATACAGAATGATAAATTTGATCGTTAGCTGGTCGCAAGTTAGAAGTAGGATGGAAAAGAAAGTAGACATATATGATCTTCAGGGAGATTACAGGCGATGGACTTATTTTCAATCTATCTGAATAGGGAACTTAAGGTAATCATTACAGAGAGCGATGGCATGTTGCCAGAGTGTGTTCTGGCGACAGCACTGAAACATCTGGAGTTGCTGGGATATACATTTTCGACCAGGCTAATTGATATGCTGAGTACGTGGGAACAAGAATCATTTATGCTCTGGTTTGATCAAGTAATGGAGGAACTCCGTCAGATGACGAGTGGGCATCTTATGGGGAACTTTAGCGTTCCCACGTATCCTGATCAGCTGATGAATATTCATGAGAGCGAGCTTTACTTGAACGCATTGATGCATTATTGGACACTTCAGCTGCAGGAAAGCAAACCAGATGAACGGATATTATGGCTTGGCCAGACCAGACTTCGTGTGATCGACCTCGGTGATCACGCTGAATTTCATCGAATCGGACTGAACTTGCTCGCAGCCAAAGCGCCAAAGTCACCCGCTGCACAAAAGCAGTTCATTTGGTTCGCGACGGAGTATGATGGATGGGATCTGTTCGAGCTGGATCAAATACTTGTAAACGAGCAAGCAGCAGTCTATTGTGCCGCATGGTTAAGTGCAGGACGAGCTTCATTGGCGCATTTCCAGCGGTATTTGCGAACAGCAACAGACATACTGCGGCTGGCTGTAGCTTGTTCCGATGGTGATGTCAGTCTGAAGCGGAACGCGCGCTTTCGTTCATTCAACCGATCTGAGCGTCGTTTGATGCTTGCTTTGTTAGAGTCTGTTCCCGAACCGTTGGAAGAGCTGTTTCGTTACAAAGGACGTTGGCTAAGATTAACTGAACGACTACATCCGGGAGAATATCGGCAACGTTATCCAAAAGCGGTGAAAGCCATTGAACAGTTACGCTCTGGAGAACGCCCGTTTACTTTTTCAGGCAGGGTGGAGCATGCTTTTAAACAAATGGATAGTCCACTCATACTGACTACACTGGCTGAACGGCCAGATGTAATGGTACGGCAATTGGATCGGATGATTCGTTCGGGTGTTGCGGTGCGGGATGTGGTGAGCAAATTGGAAGCTGTGGCAGACAAACTTTCTACGCCTGCATTGCTCCATGTACTTACTCATTTTCGGACCAGAGTGAATGTTCAAGAGCGGAGGTACTTTTTTCCGAAAGGAAATATAGCCAAGCTGTATGTTTCTGCACAGACGTTACCACCCATGGATGCTCAGGATGTTCATGTAATCATCTCAGCAGTGGAGGATGTTTTGCTGAATCGCTTTGCGAAGTTGCCCTCATTCGGAAATGTCTACATTGACGAAAGACTGCAAGATTACACCATACCGCAGGGGAGTGGCTCAGTAAGCAAATCGCATAAATTTCTATCTCGTGGATCATGGGTCCCTTTACCAGCCGGTGATACGGTTCGCTTTTTTATTTGGTGGGGAGAGGGCGGTGGGGCCTCCGTTTCTACCAGAAGTGTGAAAATCGATCTGTCCGGTGTGGTATACGATTCGGATTGGTACTATCTGGATCAGGTTTCCTATGTCCATCCCATGTCGGATAATGTTCAGGCTTTACATAGCGGCGATATTGTAGTTGTACCGGATGGTGCGGCGGAGTACATCGATATACATATGCCTTCTGCATGTACGTTTGGGGCACGTTATATTGTAATGAGGGTAAACCTTTTTGCGGATCACCCATGCAGTGAAGTGTCCGAGTTTTATGCAGGATGGATGATGCGAAAGGCGCCGCAGTCTGGTGATATCTTTGAACTGTCCCCAGTACAGGACCGGATTGATCTGGCGATGGGTGCACATATAGGTATGCCAGCTATTATAGATTTGCAGGAGCGCCGTATGTTATGGTGTGACCTTGGACTGGAGCAGTTCCCTAGTATACATAGTGATGTAGAGAGCATGAAGTCAGGTCTCGCATCGATCGCAAGAGCCATGACCGAGCTGCGACGTCCTGATCTGTACACCTTATTCATGCTGCATGCCACCGCGCGTGGAAAATTGGTGGAGACGCTGGGTGCAGCGAATGTTGTGTTTACGGCGGAACTGGAGTCCAATCGTGTAGCTGAAGTAGCGGAATATCTGACCAAAGGACCTGCTGTGGATCGTACGGTGATTACACCATTGGCACAGGGACGTATTTTGGAGCATTTTTTGTAAGGATGGAGTGCGTGAAGCCTGGTCTCGTATTATATAAATGGTATGAGGTATTTATCATGTTGGCCCATCAAGGTCTTCTTGGCAAATACCTCTTTTAGCTGTGTCTTTATATTTCTTGGATGCAACAGTCGATACCTTATAGCTTGCTTGAATTTGGAAATGTGGCCTAATGGATTCTTCATGTTATTCATACATACACTGTTCCACTTCAGTCAGCGCAATATGGTAATCTTCTATTGAATTATCGATATAAGCCACGGCTGAGTCGGGCAGCGGCCAGGCCACTTGTTTACGGGTAAGTGAGGCTGTGAAGGTGTCCCAGTTCTCCAGCTTCCACTCATCCAGTGGGGATTGTCTGGCTGTAATTCGCTCGCGATACAATGCTTCGTTGGCCAGATAAATATAGGCCACACGTACATCCGTATCATCCAGGGAACGTCCGATCCGTGCGAGTTCCTGTTCGATCCAATTCGGAGTTCCGATTTCTTTGGTAAAGGGCCCCACAACAACAGTATCGATACCCAATTGCACGTTGTCCAGTGCGGCATCCATCGTAATACGGTATCCCAGGTCACGGCACAGCCGCTTGTATTCCGGTGAATCCCGATCGGATGGATCGAGTCCCTGTAGGGTCATTATTGCTTCGGCAGCTGGACGCAGCAGAATATCCATATCAAAAAAAGCAGCTTTATGTTTATGCGAGAGGGCTTTGGCAAGGGTTGTTTTGCCGCTCCCGGCCCCGCCGAGAAAGAAAATCAGTTTACTCATGGTTTGAATTGCCTCCTCATAGTGGTTGGAACGAATATGTAAGATGAAAACTAAAAATAAAAAGATTCATAATGATATTTCAGATGTGAAATGACTTGTTTATTTTATCATAAACGGCTTCAATTGATAGCTAGACAGAAAAGGAAGAATCAGGTAATATAATACCTAGTTTTACTATGCATAGATTTCCGATGTATATAGCCAAGTGATTTTATGTAGGTTCACGTTGAATTTTAAGAAGTAGTAAAAGTGTAGTTATTGTTTTTGGACGTGAAAGCATGAACAAAAGGGAGTGACAGCTTTGCAGGTAAACAAACAAATGATTAAAGGCAGTACGGAGACATTGATTCTTACGCTACTGAAGGAACAGCCGCTTTACGGATATGAATTGATTAAGGAACTTCATCGTCAATCCGAAGGTGTGTTTAATTTGAAAGAAGGCACGTTATATCCCATTCTGCACGCGATGGAGATTGAGGGTTGGGTGGAGTCCTACTGGATGGAAGTTGAAGGTAGGAAACGTAAATATTATTCCATATGTGATAAGGGTGTGGAGGCGTTACAACATAAAAAAGCTGAATGGCTTTTATTCCGTGGTGCCGTAGATCGGGTGCTTGGGGAGGGAGGCTTAACATGACGGATCGACATGAGAAGATTAAACAGTATCTTGATCAAATGTGTATTCAGGTAAAGGCACGTGAAGTACATACGGATCTGCGTGATGAGCTTGGTAACCATATGGAAGAAATGATGTTGGACAAGGAGCAAGAGGGACTGAGCCAAGAGGAGGCAGCTGCATACGCCATTGAACAGATGGGTGATCCCGCAGTCGTGGGCAAAAGCATGCACCGGTTGCATCGTCATCGTATGCATTGGGGATTATTAGTTGGATTAATTGGTTTGTCTATAATTAGCTTGTTGTTAATGTGGATTTTTACGACGAATGTCACAGTAAAAATGTATCAGGACTTGTACAGCAATCATGTAATATACACTGTTATGGGTTTCATATTCATGTTGTTCTTTATTTACTTTGATTATCGAAAGTTTAAAAGAGCGGCCTGGTGGATCTATATTCTGCTTAATGCCATGCTGTGGATCAATCCAATGCTATCTTCAACTTACAATGGTATAAATAGGTTTTGGGTGTTACCATTCGGATTTGTGCTAGATGTGACGACGTTTTCAATGTGGGTTCTACCACTTACAATTGGCGCAATTATAATGGATAAGCTTCGTTCAAATTTCAATATGCAATCCATGATGACATACATTTCGATGGTAGCGTTACCAGCAGTACTATTGTTTCAAATGTCAGACTGGGTCCGCTTGTTTCTGCTTGGCACAATGTCCATTATTTTATTTGGCTGGATCACGCGAAAATGGCTTTATACAGCCATGGGTGCTGTTATAACAGGAAGCATTTTTGTACTGCTATTGTTTTTTATGGATCAATACGGACGGCTGGAGAGGCTGTCTGTCGTTTTGAATCTTCAGGATGACCCTTACGGGATTGGCTATAGCAACAATTCCATTATTGAAGTTATTCGATCAGCTGGCTGGTGGGGTAACGGGATTGATACAACGTTCGACATGTTTAAAACGAGTTATTATAATTACCCAGGTGTTCTGCTCATTGATGTGTTTGGCTGGTCAGCCGGGATACTATTATTGGCGGGTGTCATCTGGTTTGTTGCCAGTATGATGAAGATACTTCCTCGTATCCGGGATGATTTCGGTCGAATGATTATTGTCAGTATTACCGCCATGTTTGCAATGCAAATCATCTATTCGTTGGCGATGACCACCGGTAAGGCTCCAATACTGAGTATTTCCTTTCCTTTTATTGGATATGGAAATCACCTGATTTATGATTATGCGATGCTCGGTTTACTTCTCGGTATTTATCGTCGGAAGGATACCATATCGAAGAGAAATGAAAAAATACGGCAGAAGGTGGATGCTGACCCACTGATCAGTTCATAGGCATCCAAATTCATAGCCGTACCTGAAACGAAGGTATGGTTAGGCTCGTAAACGGACATTCACGGGAACCAGATGTGACGGAGGTTTACCCATCCCTGGCTGTTGAAGGAGAGGCCACGAACGGAAGGCAGGTAGGCAGTCTCCACAGGTTTTTCAGTTAAATGGAACAATAGACTCCGCTGCACCAGAAATTGTTCGATCCGATCCAGTTCGGCAGTTCGGTCTGCTGCTATTTGCGAAGCAACAACGGTTTGCAGCATCTCTTGTACACTCATCTTGGAAGAGTCCTCCAGATGTTCGGATAAAGTGAGATAGAGATCGTATCTGCGTAATTCTTCGTCCCGGTCCCGAATCAGGGAGAAGAGAATCAGATCGGATTCCAGTCTCAGGTTCCCTTTGAATTGCTCCATCGTGCCTATGCGGACTGTACATGTGAAGCCGTACATTTCCAATGACGATGCCAAACGTCTAGCATCCATCCGATACTGAGGAATGGTTGTGATGTGCAAGGGGGTCGGGAGATCAAAAGTGGGGTGCTGAGACAAATGAGTCAATTTTTCTGCATTCATCAACACTTTATCAGCATCTCCTGCATCTCCTGGATCACCTTCATTACTTTCATTCATGCCATTCCCATACAATTTAGTAATACACGCCTGAACATATGCCCTTACATCCGGATCGTTTAACGGTCCGTTTTTTTGCGTGTTACAAGTGAGTAATTTGCGCACCATCACGCCTGCACGAATCTGTGTCCAGTCCCTACTCTCAGACGAAGATGGATTATGAACAAGGTGGAAGAAGGGAGATTCAATATCTTGCTTTTCATCCACATGTGCAGGGGCACTCCACGGAATTTGTAGAATGTCTACCCGGTCCAGATGGGCTCGGCCTTGAAAATACATCGCAAAAGCTTCAAGTCTGCATAGGTGATCATCCCAGGCTGTGACCTTGAAAGGTCCTGTTCCTATAGGCTTCGGCATGGTATTCGATACATCGGGTTCGTTGTTTCCATCTTTATAATGCTCATACGTCGCTTGTGAAGCAACAATCGCCGCACGGCTCGTAGAAAGAAAGGGCAAAAACAATTCGTGAGGGGTCTTGAGCTTGAAACAAACGGTCAAGGGATTCACTGCTTCAATCGATAGAATTCGTTTGCTTACATCGCGGTATAATGTCCGTCGTTCTGTGGATTGCAGTCGTTCAAATGTATACACCACGTCCGCGGCTGTCAGCAGGTGCCCATTGTGAAAAGAAATCCCTTTACGCAAATAAAAGAACCATGTCTTCCGATCTGGACTGACATCCCAGGTATGAGACAGACAGGGCACGATCTCTCCTTGCTCATTTCGCTGAACCAGCCCGTCGAACACATGACTGGTGACAAAAGATTCTGCCAGCAAATTGATAAAAAGCGGATCAAGCGCATGCAGTTGTTGGCGGATCGGTAACCTGAGCGTATCAATTCGCTCATAATGGCTACCAGCTTCCGTATGGTGTCCAGAATAACCAAGCAGCCACTGGTTTAGATGATCTTGCATTGTCGTAGAATTAGAATAAGCACCAACCTGTTCGGCGGCTTGCTGCAACTCCCGGCGATTCATGGCCTGCATCATGTATTCTGCTGCAATTTGGTCAGCCGGAACAAGCAGGGTCAGCGTAGAACGCCGTCCACGTCCGCGCTGGGACACCCACCGTATCCAGTCTTGGGCAATCATTTTTTTGACGATCGTTAATGTGTTACGGTGTGTACACTCGAGCAGTTCCGCAAGGTCAGAAAGCGTTACTTCATGCTCTACAAGTTGACCAAACTGGCTATGGAGCAGTAAATATTGCTGATGTAATTTCAAGGTTTTGATTCCCCCTGGAGGTTGTAGCTGATGCAATATAATAAAATAAGAAGTTTTATCGTTTTTAATTTCTATTTATATTCTTATTTTATCATCTAGAATTAAACCTAGAAAGATAATGGAGGTATTTCTCATGATTGATAAAATAATGGCTTCACCCAATCGCGCTTTAATTACGCTACTATCTGCATTGATGTTGGCAATCATTCATCAGTATTTGTTCTATGGCAAGGAGCTTGGTGTTTCTTATCCCATATTTGTTATCCTCTTTTATGGCTTTATGTTCTTGTTTGCCAGAGACCGCATGCGGCCATTGACCATGATTAATGCTTTTGTGGCTGGGGTGGTGCTGATGCTGGCGCTGACGTTTCTGTTATACGACAATAAACCGCTGCGTATACTTAATTTCCTGGTCGTACCAGGGCTTATTATCTTACATATGACTTATCTAGTCGGCAGAAAGCAGAGACAATGGTGGGATATTGGATTGATCGGTACCGCATTGGATCATTTGCTACCACAATCCATCCGCCATTGGGGAACTGTTGCAAGTATTGTGGTGAAAACAGGAGGGCGGGGATTGGGCAAAACAAAGAAAACGGTTGCTTTCAAAGTATTCATTGGCCTTATAGCATCCGTTCCCATCCTCATCGTGGTCGTAGCACTGCTCTCCTCGGCAGATGGGATTTTTAATCAGTATTTATCTGGTTTTCCGGAATGGTTAAATCAACTGACACTGACACCAGGGCTGCCGAGAATGATCTGGATTCTCATTGCGGGCGTTTTATTGTTCAGTTACGTATGGGGATTCGTGCAGCCGATGCAATATGAAGCGGAGAAAAGAGAGAATGCACATTGGAAAAATGAAAAAACTATTGTAGCTGTTTCAGAAATCGAAGAGCGAGAAGACGTTTCCGTGAATTCCATACAAGAGAATCAGACAACGAATAAGATCTTATCAGACACGATTCATTCTCAAGTTTATCGTGTACCTCTTAGATTGGACCCCGTCATTATGGGCACGATGCTGCTGGTTATCAACTGTGTGTACGTTCTGTTTGTGCTTGTACAATTTTCTTATCTTTTTGGAGCGGGTGAGGGGCATCTTCCGTCAGACTTGTCTTATGCGGAGTATGCAAGAAGTGGATTTGTGGAGCTGATCCTGGTAACAGGCATTAATTTTTTCATCCTGATCATCGCTCTTCAGTTCACGCGTTCAAGCGGCAAAGTAGGTTCTGTTGTGCATCAGGTGCTTCTCTTTGTCCTGGTGGGTTGTTCCGCAATCATGCTGTACTCGGCGTTTATACGCCTCAACCTTTATGAACAGGCTTACGGATATACCTACATTCGATTTCTCGTACATGCATTTATGATTTTTCTGGCTTTGCTGCTGCTTATTGCCGCTCTTCGAATCCGTTATACATCCATACCGTTGATCCGCTGGTATATAGTACTGTCCCTTACAGCTTATGTGACAGTCAACTATGTGGGTATGGATAAACGGATTGCGGAGCTCAATATTGCACGATATCATCAGACAGGCATTATTGATGCATCCTACTTGGCAAGTTTATCTGCAGATGCCGTTCCTCTACTACGAGAGTTTGCCCAGAGGGAGTACCCGAATCTGAAAGGGGAAATGTTGGATCGTCAAGCCAACTTCGACTTGGGTGAAGCAGAGAGTTCATGGACTTCTTTTAATACGGCAAGACATAGAGCTAGGCTAGAATTGTCCAAATGGAGAATGGAATGAATTCATCTACCTGTTTTCCAGCAATGAATTTATGCAAAATCAATATGTAAGTGTTATACTATAAAAACTAACCTATAAAGGGGGTGAATCCCTTGTTTGAACTTCATGAATTGATACCTTATATATTTTCAATCGGACTCATTTTCACAGTCAGTTATGCTTATATTGCCCATCTGCATTGTGGCATTACAGAGTACTGGATGGAAGGTGGGGCCGGAGGCGGTCTGGAACCTGGATTACCAGCCTTGTCCTTGGAAAGACAACACAGACCTGAAGCTTTAAGTCGAATCGTCAGACGAAGAGAATCCCCGGATGAAGATGAACCAGATTGCCAGTCCTCGTTGTATGAATTTTCTACAAATCAACGAGGAGGATATATATGGAACATAAGACAAGCAAGGGGTTCACTTTTACATCTGGCAAGGGACGGATCTATGGCCTGATTGCAATTCTGTTTGCAGTCATGCTACTGGCTGGATGCAGTAACAACGTCTCAGAGATTAATTCATCAACACCGGGGTTTTTTAACCATTATGTTGTATTTCCACTGTCGTATCTCATTCAGCACATCGCAACGATTTTCAATGGAAGTTATGGAGTAGCCATTATTGTGATTACTCTTGTTATCCGTCTTGCGTTGTTACCATTGATGATGCGACAAGCCAAATCTCAGCAAGGTACCCGAGTGATCATGAATGCCATGAAGCCGGAGATGGATGCGCTCAAGAAAAAGTATGAGGGCAAAAACGATCCGGCCGATAAGCAGAAGCTTTCGCAGGAAACGATGGAGCTGTACAAGAAGCACAAGTTCAATCCACTGAATATTGGATGCTTGCCAATGCTAATTCAGTTGCCCATTTTGTCAGGTATCTACACTGCTATCCGGCTTACGCCGGAGCTGTCATCCCATTCATTTTTGTGGTTCAAATTGGGAGCGCCTGACTATGTGCTTGCAGTGGTGGTAGCTGTCATTTATCTGATTCAAGCCAAGGTTTCGCAAGCCAATATGGCGCCAGAACAGCGAAAACAGTTCGCAATCATGGGATATATCTCTCCTTTGATGATGGCCTTTTTCTCTCTTTCGGCACCGGCAGCGATGCCGCTGTATTGGACGATTGGCGGTTCATTCCTGGTCTTGCAGACGTTATTGTTCCGCAAATTGTACCCGGTTGAACACCCGCAAGAGCCCGTTGCTGTGCAGGTAAAGAACATTAAATCTGTGAAGAAGCCTGCCAAACCCGCCAAGTCTTGATTGTCCATTCGTGAGAAGGGTACGGTAGGTTCACATAAATTTAACGTATGTGTTGATATAGCTGATATTTTCTTCACCTTCATTTAACGTAAAGATGCCTTGTCCCATGGGACAAGGCATCTTTTTGTACGTCCAGGACATAACGAGTCTGATCGCAATCTGATCCGGTTCTGCTCCAATCCGTCAATCTTGAAGGAACATTTTTTGCTCAGGCTCTCTGATCTGCTATGATGGAACAAATAATCATGCTAGGACGGAGGGAGATCATGAACTGCATTGCTGTATTGCCTTATTACAAAGTACAAAGAGAAGTGACGGGTCTCGCACAGGAGATACTGCAGAGCGATCGGTCCATGATCCTGTATTCGGACAAGATTGTAACGAAATACCGGGAGTTTAATATTACGGAAGTGTTCGACATGTCCTTTCGGAGAATGGGGAATGAAGGTGGCTTTTTTTATCTGCATACGAGCACCGGAGTGTACCCTTATATGGTTAACATAGATCCAAAGCCTTTCATTCAAAGTTTCAGAACAATGACGACTCAAAAATTAACTTGACCTTGCCGTTACGTAAAGGCTTATCCTCGGATTGGGAAGTATGGCAATCCAAACCTCGAGGAGTTGTGAAACGAATGAGCATGTTAATCCAGCAAGCCACCATCTTAACGATGAAAGACACCGATGCCCCCTTCAAGGGGGATATTCGCATTGTAGGCGACCGTATCGCAGAGATCGCTCCCCACATCCAGCCTCAACCGGGTGATGACATAATGGACGGTAAACATAAACTGGCCATGCCGGGCCTGATCAATGCTCACCAGCATACACCGATGAGTCTGTTACGAGCATTCTCTGATGATCTAAAGCTCATGGACTGGCTGGACCGCAAGATGCTGCCCGCAGAAGCGCGGATGACTCCGGAAGACATCTACTGGGGGGCCCAATTATCCATCGCCGAGATGATCCGATCAGGGACCACAGCTTACGCGGATATGTACATTCATATGAATGAGATTGCAGAAGCGGTAACGGAAACTGGTATTCGGGCATCACTGACACGGGGAATGGTGTTCGTAGAGGATGATGGAGGACGCAGAGTACAGGAAGCCGTAGATTTGGTTCAACGATGGTCTGGTAAGGCTGAGGGCCGAATTACGACGATGTATGGACCGCATTCGCCCTATACTTGTCCGGTAGAACCTTTGCAGGAAGTAATTGCGATGGCGGTACAGGAGAACGTGCCCATTCACATTCATCTGGCTGAGACAAAAGAAGAGGTCGTGAAGATTCGTGAACGCTATCGCATGACGCCAACCGAGTATTTGGAAGAGGCAGGCATGTTTGAAAAAGCACATGTATTGCTTGCCCATGGCGTACACCTGAATCGCAGGGATATTGGCAGATTGAAAGGCATGCGTGGCGGCGTGGCGCACAATCCGGTCAGCAATCTGAAGCTGGGATGCGGAATCGCTCCGATCACTGAGATGATTGCACAGGGAATTAACGTGGGTCTTGGAACCGATGGAGCAGGAAGTGCGACAACCGTCGATATGTTTGAAGAGATCAAGGCTGCGACCTGGCTGCAGAAGCTGGATTATGGCGACCCTACCCGGTTGCCTGCAAAAGCTATTCTTCGGATGGCTACCCGCGGAAGTGCAGAACTCCTAAATATTCAGCACGATGTGGGTGTGCTGGAGGCAGGACGCAAGGCTGACCTGATCTTGATTGATCTGAAGAAACCGCATTTGCAGCCTGTTCACGAACTGGAATCATTGCTCTCCTATAGCGTGAATGGTGCGGATGTGGATACCACGATTGTGAATGGTCGTGTGCTGATGAGAGACAGGCAGTTGCTGACCATTGATGAAGAAGAACTTTACCGTGAGGTGAACGTTAGGGCGAAGCGTATTGTTGAAGGGATTTAACGGCAGGGTATGGATCGGCAAAAACAAATACTAGTAAAACGAAACAAGCTGAGTCCTGTAAGCAACATGGATTCGGCTTGTTTCGTGTAAATATCGTGGTTTGACACCCATACTTACTTGACATGATTCACTTCAAGTAAGTATGGATGTCTTTTTTTGCGTGCAGGCAGACGTGGCTTGCCCAGTTCATTATCAGTTCACATAAATTTGTTAGGATATGAAGCAATAAATAGATAGAAATAGCGCATGACCAGGAGAGGAAGAGACCCAGATGAAAATATTAGAAGTTAAAAATGTGAAGAAATCATACACGTTGTATGGTAAGGAAAAGGTTCCGGTGCTCCACGGTTTGAACCTAAGCTTTGAGACCGGGGAATTTGTCTCCATCCTTGGTGAATCTGGTTGTGGCAAGTCGACCCTGATGAATATTATTGGTGGGATGGACTCCGATTATGAAGGGGATGTCCTTGTTCGCGGAAAGAACCTAAGTGCCATGACTGAAAAAGAAATGGATGATTATCGGAAGAATAACATTGGCTTTGTGTTTCAGAACTTCAATCTCATTCCACATTTATCTGTCTTGGAAAATGTTACAATTGCCATGCAAATGACGGATACAAGTGAGAAGGAACGTAATAAACGTGCCATAGATATTCTGACCGAGGTCGGACTGAAGGATCATCTGAACAAACGTCCCAATCAGCTGTCTGGTGGACAGAAGCAAAGGGTTTCCATAGCTCGCGCCTTATCAAATAATCCCGACATTATATTGGCTGATGAACCTACGGGTGCTCTGGATAAGGAAAATGGAGACCAAATCCTGGCACTGCTGGACAGCATAGCACAAAAAGGGATGTTGGTCATTACCGTAACCCACTCCCAGAAAGTGGCCGATTCCGGAACGCGTATTGTAAAAGTAGAAGAGGGACGGATTAAGGATGATATGTATTTAAAAGATCCTTCCTTAACGATCTACCAAGGTGATAAAGATCCTTCCCGAAACCTGGGCCTGTTGGCGTCCTTCAAAATGGCTCTCAAGAATATGAAACTCAATGCCAAGCGTAATGTATTGGTAGCATTGGGTGGGTCCATAGGTATTTTAAGCGTACTTCTGATGCTCTCTTTAGGCAATGGAATCACGAGTTATATGAATAACGAGATTAGTGCAAGTATGGACCCATTACTCGTGGACATCACTAAACCCAGTGAAGAAACCAAAGACATGCGCGGCCCGGAAGCCTTGATGGCAACAGGTCAGACGTTTACGGACGCAGATATTGAAACCATTCGTAATTTCCCGAATGTGGATCATGTGCAGACGATCACCTCTGTGGATGGAAAATCGACTCTGGTTTATGAAGAACAAACGGAGGGACTCACACAGTTAACAACGTTTACGGATGCTTTTGATAAAGAAATGATTACAGCAGGAACTTTACCCGAAGCCAATCAAATCTTATTACCGCAGACAACGGCGACTAAACTCAGTGGAAATGACCAACCTGAATCTATGATAGGCAAGTCCATCCATCTATATATTAATGAAATGGATGCTAACCATAAACCGATCATATTAGAAAAAGAAGTTATCATCTCAGGGGTGTATGAAGCAACGGAACAAAGAACTCCAATGCAACAGACCCCAGGATATCTTTCATCACAGACACTTGAGCAAATGTATACGGACAAAGGGATTACCCTTGGCCCAATTCAAGTTAATGCCTATGCCACCGATATGAAATATGTGAACGATATTAATACAGCCGCTGTGGATGCAGGTTTCTCTGGCTCCCAAACGGCAAAAATGATGGAGAATATCACGACTTATGTGAACATGGCTACAATTGTTCTCTCGGGTATTGCAGGAATTTCATTAATCGTATCCGGTATCATGATATTGGTGGTGCTTTACATTAGTGTAGTGGAACGGACCAAGGAAATAGGAATTCTTCGAGCGATCGGGGCAAGAAAGAAAGATATCAAGCGAATATTCTTTTCCGAATCTGCCTTATTAGGTGTGTTCAGTGGTATCATTGCGGTAGTCTTTGCAGTAATCATTAGCTACGTGTTAAATATTTTCTTGGATAACGCTTTTGGAGCAAAACTGATTAATCTATCCGGATATTATATTGTGTTCGGAATCGTTGTAAGTACAGTGATTAGTATCATCGCTGGTTTGATGCCATCATCGAAGGCTGCCAAGCTGGATCCGATGGAATCTTTACGATATGAATAAATACATTTGCGGAAAGGATAATGGATAAATGAACTCCATTCTTGTGGTTGATGATGATTCCCATATCCGCAAACTAATTCGAATTTATCTCGAAAAAAGTCAATTTTCCGTAGTGGAAGCGGCTGATGGTCAAGAAGCACTGGAACTCTTATCTCATACAAAAATCGATTTAGCGATTGTGGATGTGATGATGCCTCGGATCAATGGTATTGAATTGACGGAAGATATTCGATCTTATATGGATATGCCGATTCTGATGGTGACTGCCAAAGGCGAATCCAAGGATAAAGTCAGAGGATTTAATGCAGGTTCAGACGATTATTTAGTAAAACCTTTTGACCCTGTTGAGTTAATTTTGCGTGTGAAATCGTTATTGAAGAGATACAACAAGATATCATCGAATGTGATTCACATAGGTGGTGTAACGATTGACTTAGGCAATTTGACAGTTGTTGCAGCAGATCGAACGGTTGAATTGAAAAAGAAGGAATGTGAATTGTTATTTGCTCTGGCGAGTTCGTCAGGGCAAATATTAACACGCACACAGCTTATTGAAGATATATGGGGAATGGATTACGAAGGCGATGAGCGCACAGTTGACGTGCATATCAAACGGTTAAGAGAACGATTGGAGTCGATCCCTGAGCTCGTAATTTCGACAGTAAGAGGACTTGGATATCGTCTGGAGCTGGCATGAAAATGGTGAGGAAAAGCCTGCGTCTTCGAATCGTAGCTACATTTATTGGTATTGTTCTTGCCAGTTTGATTCTCTCCTTTATAATTAATATTCGTTCTCAGGAAAAGACTCCGAACCATTCTATTCTCAGCGTTGCTGAAGATATCGCTGCAATAATAAACCTGATCGATGATCCGGAGAAAGTTGAATCTAGCTTTGATATCTTTGCACGATACGGCTTGAACATAACTTCTGTGAATGAACACAGTGAAGTTCTTTCTTCTTTACCAAAGGAAAAAGTTAATTCGTTATTTAAGGCGAGTCCAGCCGATGCGGTTATTTTATCCAACAAAGATGGAACTGCTATTGTGGGTGTTCCCGGAGTGAACGATAAGATCGGTGCACTTCTGATCCAAAGTGATTTTTCGTCCATTTTTCATAATCTGAGAAACACGCTCCTCCTATCGCTATTTACAGTCTTGGTCATTGGAAGCTTATTAATCCTGTTCATGTCGGGGTACATTGTGAAGCCGATCAAAAGGCTAACGGTTGCAGCCAAGAAAATGGCATCAGGCGATTTATCGGTTCGGTTGAAGCATCATAATCAAGATGAATTCGGTGAGTTGATGGAGAGTTTTAATCATATGGCCAGCGAGTTGCAAAAAATAGACTCTGTTCGTGATGACTTTGTCAGCAACGTTTCCCATGAAATGCAGTCTCCGCTTACATCGATTAGAGGATTCACAAGAGCGCTGCAGGATGGCGTTATTCCATTAGAAGAGCAGAAAGAACATTTGGATATCATATATGAGGAAACATTACGCCTGTCCAGGCTTAGTGATAATCTACTTCGATTAGCCTCTCTTGATTCGGAGCATCATCCGTTTAATTTCACCACATTCCAGTTAGATGAACAATTAAGAAGGACTAT
This sequence comes from Paenibacillus sp. NPDC056933, assembly GCF_042674385.1. Taxonomy (NCBI): domain Bacteria; kingdom Bacillati; phylum Bacillota; class Bacilli; order Caryophanales; family Paenibacillaceae; genus Paenibacillus; species Paenibacillus sp. NPDC056933. The sequence goes on from NZ_JBHUQN010000001.1 coordinate 2,040,907, forward strand.
CGTACTGGCGGAACCACAGTGGGCACTCAAAAATATAAAGATTGAATTGGATTTATTACCTTGCGAAATCACGGTGGATAAAGACCTGTTCGATCAGGTCTGGCAAAATTTAATGAACAATGCGATAAAATATACAGGGCAAGAGGGAACCATTCATGTAGAGATTGAGATGTCTACACCATTTGTGAAGGTATGTATTAGAGATTCAGGGCAAGGCATACCGGAGGAAGCCCTTCCTTATATCTTCGATCGATTTTATATGGTAGACAAAGCACGTAGCAGCGTGCTTAAAGGGAATGGATTAGGGCTTTCCATTGTGATTAAAATTTTGAAGCTGCATCATTGTACAATCGATGTGGAGAGTAGCGTTGGAGAAGGCACACAGTTTACCGTAAAGATTCCCAGGTTGGTTACTACAACCTGAGCAAGTCAGAGCAGTACGTAGCAATATTTAAACAATCGGGTTCCCCGTAATACAGGACTCAGGTTGCTTAAATATTGCTTTTTAATGCGTTGTCTGCATACCGATTTTCATATATTGTTTTGTTTAGTGGCAGATCATTTGATAAGATAGAAGAGACGCAAGAATGAGTCTATTTGGTAGTGAAACTAGAGTTGAAAGTTCAACGCGTATTATTCTGTGAACTATTCTCCACGTCTATGTGAATATATGAACATATAAATTAATCGACTGTACGCAGCATCTATTAATATACAAAGAATGGAGCCATCCAATGAAATATCGCAATATGGAAGATTGTATTAACGATCTGGAGCAGCACGGGCATTTGATTCGGGTGAAGGAAGAAGTTGACCCGCATCTGGAGATGGCAGCGTTACATATGAAAGTGCATGAGGCGAAAGGGCCGGCGCTGCTGTTCGAAAATGTGAAAGGCTCGAAGTTCCAGGCCGTTTCGAACCTGTTTGGCACCGTGGAACGAAGCAAATTCATGTTCCGTGGTACGCTTGAAGGCGTACAGCGAGTTATGGCGGTGCGTGACGATCCCATGAAGACACTCAAAACACCATTTCAGCATATCAGCACAGGTCTTGCCGCCTGGCAGGCTTTGCCCAAGCAGAAGTCGATCAGTCTGCCCGTAACTGCCCAAGAAATTGAAATATCCGATCTGCCATTGATCAAGCATTGGCCCATGGATGGGGGAGCGTTCGTTACGCTGCCTCAGGTGTATTCGGAAGATCCAGACAAACCAGGAATCATGAATTCCAATCTGGGCATGTACCGGGTACAGTTAAGTGGCAATGATTACGAATTGAACAAGGAAATTGGACTGCACTACCAGATTCATCGCGGGATCGGTATTCATCAGGCCAAGGCAGTCAAAAAGGGAGAACCTCTGAAAGTGAGCATCTTTATTGGCGGTCCACCGGCGCATACGCTCTCTGCGGTCATGCCTTTGCCGGAGGGACTCAGTGAAATGACTTTTGCCGGATTACTTGCCGGACGCCGCTTCCGTTACAGTTATAAGGATGGATATTGCATCAGCAATGACGCCGATTTTGTCATCACGGGGGATATCTACCCAGATGAGACGAAGCCTGAGGGACCGTTCGGAGACCATCTTGGATACTACAGTCTGACGCATCCGTTTCCGCTAATGAAAGTGCATAAAGTATACGCCAAGCCAAACGCGATCTGGCCATTTACTGTGGTGGGTCGTCCTCCGCAAGAGGATACGGCATTTGGGGATCTGATTCACGAAATTACAGGGGATGCCATCAAACAGGAGATTCCGGGGGTAAAAGAAGTCCATGCAGTCGATGCAGCAGGGGTTCATCCACTTCTGTTTGCAATTGGGAGTGAGCGTTATACTCCGTATCAGACCGTAAAACAGCCCACAGAGCTGCTGACGATTGCAAGTCGAATTCTCGGTACCGGCCAACTCAGCTTGGCGAAATACCTGTTTATTACGGCAGAGGATCAGCAATCGCTGGATACGCATCGGGAAGAGGAATTCCTGACGTACATTCTGGAACGAATGGATCTGCAACGGGACATTCATTTCCATACCAATACGACGATTGATACGCTGGATTACTCCGGAACCGGATTGAATAGCGGCAGTAAGGTTATATTTGCAGCCTATGGGGACAAAATTCGGGAGCTGTGTAGAGACGTGCCGGAGTCACTAAAGAACATTCGAGGCTACACGAATCCACAGCTCGTGATGCCAGGAATTGTTGCCGTTCAGGGAGCACCATTCACCACTTATGCGGATACAGAGCAAGAAATGAAGACATTCACGGATCTGCTGAGCGAAAAAGGAGATCTGTCCTCATGTCCAATGATCATCTTATGTGATGACAGCTCTTTCCTGAGTGCGAATCTCAGCAACTTCTTGTGGGCAACATTTACTCGCAGTAACCCATCTCATGATATGTATGGGGTGAACAGCGGTTACAGTTATAAACATTGGGGCTGTGACCAGATCATCATTGATGCCAGAGTCAAGCCGCATCAGGCACCACCGCTTATTCCGGACCCCGCTGTTGAGAAACGTATTGAACGCTTTTTCGCGCAGGGAGCGAGTCTGAGCTCGATCAAAATATAGTTGGAATTGTAAAGAGCCCAATGATTATTCTGGGCTTTTTGCTTATATATGTTTATAGTTAGACCTCCTTGTCAGTAGAAGGAATCGAAACCGGGACTTTTTCCTAAAATGGGAATGAGGATAAAGTCTTATACGTTCGTATTTCCTTCTGTGATTAAGGTCGTTTGAACTATGGATAAAAAGCGATTATTTATCGATATAAAGTAGTATAGGGATTTTTGGGACCCGATGTAACGGGTGCTGTTGACTATAAATGATTGTTCAGGGGGAATACCGATTTGAGAATCCATATTATGAACCTGCAAGATGGAGACCGTCTGACTGCGGATACATTCAGCGAAGCGGGATTACACGTTCTGGGCCAGGGTACTGTAATCAAAAGTGAAGATATCACCTTGCTGATGCAGCACCGCGTAGATTATGTGGATATTGAACCACGCGAGGAAGAGATCACGGAAGCGGAATTCTTTGCTGCTGCAGCAAAATTTGCATCTGGAGCAAGCACAAGCACCAAGGAAGAACCGCCTGAAGAAGAGATGAAGTCACAATTTATACAAACTGTACATAATTATCAATCTGCTTTTCTCGAAGCACTGACGGTAGGCAAGTTCAATGCTACGATGGTGGATGATGCGCTGCAACCGATGGTGGAAGGCCTGGATGAGCAAAAGGATGTTGTTCATCTTCTGATGATGCTGGAACGAGATGATGTGAATAACTACACACATTCCATTCAGGTTGGATTGTTGTCATTTTACCTTGCCAACTGGCTTGGTTATTCTCAGAAAGAGAGTTACCAGATCAGTCGCGGCGGCTATCTTCACGATATCGGCAAATGCAAAGTATCCCACCGGATTCGTAACAAGACGGAACCATTAACAGCTGATGAACAGCTCGAATTGCATCGCCACACCATCTATGGTCATGATATTATCAAAAGTTCCATGACGGATGAAGCTACTGCACTGGTGGCCCTTCAGCATCATGAACTTGAAGATGGCACCGGATATCCGATGCAGCTTAAGAAAGAAGAGATTCATCCATATACACAAATTGTTTCTGTTGCTGACATTTACATCGGGATGAGATCTGGCAGCCACGGAAGCAGCAATCCGAACCTGATCAACAATCTGCGGGATATCTATGCAATGGGATTCGGCAAATTAAACGAGAAGCCGGTTCAGGCGTTGATGCAGCATCTACTTCCCAATTTTATTGGTAAACAAGTGCTCCTGAGCAACGGCGAGCGGGGCGTTATTGTCATGAACAATACTTCCGATATTTTCAAACCGTTAATCAAGGTGGAGTCGGAACAATATCGGGATCTGTCCAAAGAGCGCACGCTTGCCATTAATGAGTTAATCATCTAGGTTAGCAAATAAAACTTATAGAAAACGGGTCTCCTGTACGATAACAGGGGGCCCGTTTTCTATAAATATTGTCATGCCTTGCGTTGTTCTCCAGAGAGACCAGGAGTATACTTTGCAAAGTGCCGGGGATATCGCCGAGTGCATAACGGATGAAAAGGAGAGATTGTTCTTGATTGAAGTGGTAACCGAGATAACAATATATGCCCCAATCGAGCGATGTTTTGACTATGCGCGGGACATTGATATCCATACCCAGACAGTCTGGAAACATACCCGTGAGCAGGCTGTAGCTGGTGTTACAACGGGCAGAATTGGCGAAGGTGATACAGTAACTTTTGAAGCAAGCCATTTCGGGGTAAGACAGAGGCTGACTTCCCGGATAGCCGAGTACAATCGTCCGTATCTCTTTGTGGACCAGATGGAGAAAGGTGCTTTTAAGAGCATGCGACATGAACACAGCTTCATTAAAATGGATGAACAGATGACTTGCATGAGAGATACGCTGAGATTTGAGGCGCCTTTTGGCGTTCTGGGTTGGGTCGCAGAGCGAATTGTCCTCAAGAGGTATATGCAGGCTTTTCTGGTGAGTCGCAATTTGAAGTTAAAGGAGCTGCTAGAGCAACAGCGGACAAATCCGATATGAGGAGATGATATTTAATGGAAAACGAATATTTTGTGGGTTGGGGCACACTTGCCCTTATTAATGCCGGACTTGCTCAGGGAAAAAACAGAAGTGGACGTAACTGGTTTCTGATTTCCCTGTTATTTGGTCCGTTAGCCACTCTGTTTATCGTGGTGTGGAATAAACTCGATTAAGGGTAAAGGCCCAGAATAGAAGTGCCGCCGCACTAACGCCTGCACCCAACCAGCAAACACCTGTCCAACCCGCCAACGCATACACTTGAGTGGAAGCAATGGAGCCTGTCGCACTGCCTATCGAATAAAAGATCATATAGGCGGCCGTTAGGCGACTCTGCGCTTCAGGGCGAACTTCATAGATCAGGCTCTGGTTGGTGACATGGACGGCCTGTACGGCAAGGTCCAGCATAATCACCCCTGCGACAAGCAGCCATAAGGAGTGGTGAACATAGCCCATGGGTAGCCAGGATATAAGCAATATGATAAGGGCGGCGCCCGTCGTCTTTTGTCCAAACCCCCGATCAGCCAGTTTTCCTGCACGTGCAGCAGCCAGTGCACCAGCAGCCCCCGCGAGACCAAAGGCTCCAATAGCAGTATGTGAGAGGGAAAGCGGCGGAGCGCTTAGTGGTAAAACCATGGACGTCCACAAGGTGCTGAAGGCAGTGAAAATCAACATGGCGAGAACACCTCGTACTCGCAGAATCGGCAGCTCGCGGTACAGTTGGAGGACAGAAACGATCAATTGGGTGTAGCTCAGTTTCTCTCGATCGGGTTCACGCTTTGGAAGGACAAGAAATAAGGTGATAATCCCGAATGATGTCAGAGTGGCAGAGAAGAGATAAACCGATCTCCAACCGATCCAATCGTTTAAGGTGCCTGCTATGGTTCGTGCCAGCAATATACCTATGACGATTCCGCTTGTGACCAGACCGACGATACGCCCTCGTTCAGAAGGTGCAGCCAAGGAGGCGGCAAAGGCAACGAGTGTTTGTGTAATCACGGCGAGCAATCCGATCGCGGCCATTCCCATGAATAAAATCCGGCTGGATGATGAGATGCCAACGGTTATCAGGGCGATTACGGATAAAAGCATCTGGATGATGATCAGCTTGCGTCGATTCACCAGATCACCGAGGGGGACGAGTAATAACAAGCCGAGAGCGTAACAGACTTGGGTTACGGTGATAACAATCCCAATGGATGAATGAGTGATACTGAACTCCTCAGCCATGGAGTCGAGCAAAGGCTGGGCGTAATAAATATTGGCTACCGCCAGTCCGCTGCACAGCGCAAATAACAGCGCGACAAGACGTGACATGCCTGCACGCCCTTCGCTGTGAGCATATGCTAGATGAGATGGATTTTGCATGATTGATTCACCTTTCCGTATTCGAGTTGGTAAGTAATAAAAAACAGAATGAATATGTTTGATCATAATGTACTGATCGGTATATTATGATGTGGAATAAACATACTTCAAGCTTCGAAGTGATGTCAAGGAGTAAAGGGGGACTTTGTTTTTCTGTTTCTAAAAAGTGAAATGAGTTTGACATGGATATGAAATGAAGTTTAAAATAGTTATATACTGATCGATACATAAAGAGGGTGAGCGCGTGGTTAGACAACGGGAATTTGATACGGATAAGGTACTGGATGCAGCGATGCAGATTTTTTGGGATAAAGGATTTGAGGCGGCATCTTTAAGTGACTTGACGACAGCCATGGGCATTCAGCGGCCGAGTCTGTATGCAGCCTTTGGGGATAAAAAGGAATTGTTTGAAACAGCGCTCCGTAGATATACGACTCTGCATGCAGCTCAGATCAGATCCAGCCTTCAACATACATCTTCTGTAAGAGAAGCCTTCCGTGCATTATTTGAACATATAGGAGCAGAAGGGGATGTGACACAGCCCCGTCATGGCTGTTTTTGCATTAATACGATGGTTGAACTGGCTCCACATGATCCTAAATTTGCGGTTCTTACCCGAGAGCATCAGATGTATCTGGCGGCTATTTTCCAGGAGACGATTGAACGGGGGCAGCAATCCGGTGAATTACCCGTTGATCTTAATGCGAATGCACTCGCAAATTCTCTCGTTGTATCCATGGTTGGACTGACTGTAATGATGAAATCGGAGCCGGATCGTTCGTTTGTGCATCATAGTATCGAAGTTACGCTATCATTGCTTGGACACTAAAGGGGACGTTTCTATTTAATCCAAATTGGATCATCTCTTTATGAAAATACGCTCTTTTCTCTAGTGGCATTTGCGATCCTTATTACAGCGCTGGTTTTTAAACTGTTTTAGTGGGATTACAAGAGGCGGGAACCTGTTCCTGCTCTTTTTTGTGTCTAAAGGCATTAGGCAGATGGGGACTGAGTTGATACAATGCGGATAGGGTATAGATTACATTAGGGATGTGTACCATTGGTTCACATAGGCAGGATGATTTTGAGACGTTAGCGCCAAGGCGATGTTGAGCTATATTAGGAGGAGATTCGACCATGCAGACGAAATTACGTTGTGCCATATTGGATGATTACCAGAATGTTGCCTTGTCTTCAGCGGATTGGTCTCCCATCCTGGATCGGGTAGAGATTCAGACGTTTAATCATTACATGGGATCAGAGGATAAAGTTATACAGGAACTGCAAAATTTTGAAATCGTTGTTTTGATGCGTGAACGTACACCTTTTCCTAAAAGGGTAATCGCTCAATTGCCCAAGCTTAAGCTTCTGATTACAAGCGGCATGCGTAATGCGTCTATTGACCTCAAAGCTGCGGAAGAAAGCGGAGTGACGGTCTGTGGTACGGAAGGCAGTTCGAATCCGCCGACAGAACTGACGTGGGCGCTGATTCTTGGCCTCTCAAGGAATCTGGTAACTGAAAATAACGCATTGCGTTCGAACCGGAATTGGCAAAGTACCGTTGGCATGGATTTGTACGGAAAGACATTGGGGCTGCTCGGTTTAGGCAAGGTTGGCAGCCGAATGGCCGTTATAGCGCAAGCCTTTGGCATGAAAGTGATCGCCTGGAGTGAGAATTTGACACAGAAGAGGGCTGAGGAGCATGGTGTTATGTGGTCGGAAACCAAGGAACAACTACTCGAACAAAGCGACATTGTATCCATTCATCTGGTGCTCAGTGACCGTACCCGTCATTTGATTGGAAGAGCTGATTTACAACGTATGAAAAATACAGCTTTGTTGATCAATACGTCACGTGCAAGCATTGTGGATCAAGAGGCGCTGGTCGAAGCAATACGGAATGAGTGGATTGCCGGGGCTGGGCTGGACGTATATGAACAGGAGCCTCTTCCTGTAAATCATGTGTTGCGTACATTGCCCAATTTGCTGGCAACGCCGCATCTGGGTTATGTGACACAAGGCAACTATGCCATCTATTTCAATCATACGGTAGAGAATATTGAGGCGTTCTTGAAAGGGACAACGATCAGGCCATTGCTTCCGGAGAAGTGAAGCTTCTCTGTGATAAGTTAGCCAAAGTAAAAGTATGTACGTAAGATAAAAAAAGGTGCTTCCCCAATCGGAATTCATTCCTGGAGAAGCACCCTTTTTTGTGGTTATCGTATCGAATAGTTGTTCTAAATCCGAAGTCTCCAGGTCCATTTTTTAAGCGTGTGGTCCTCATGTAGAGGAACGGATCATGGCTACACTGGATTCGCGGACAATGAGCCGAGGCTCAAATTGAATATGTTCGTAATCAGCAGTACTCATCTCTCGAATGCGTTTTAATAGGAGTTCCGTAGCAAGTCGGGCCACTTCTTCCCCCATAATGGAGACTGAACTGATCTGAGGTGACGATACGGTAGTCCACTGGTTATTATCTACACCCACAACAGCAACATCTTCGGGCACGCGTACGCCGAGCTCCTTAAAGCGATTCACCAGGCCAATCGCCACCATATCATTAATGGCGTATACCGCATCCGGCATATGAGCCAGCCCATAGAAATAATCCGCAGCATTCGCTCCTGTTTGGAGAGAAAAGTCTTCACCAAAATAAACCAGTGAGATATCTACATGGCTTAATGCCTGCTCGTAAGCCCGATAACGTTCTTCGATGATGTCTTTAGGTGCACCGGCGTAAGCAATCCGGTTCCGTCCGATTTTAATCAGATGCTCCATCACCAGTTTCCCTTCCGGCTGTGATAGAGAGACAACATCTGCCTTCATGCCGGGTTCCAGCTTCTTTCCGTAGTTAATCATGGAGATGGGGAGTGGAGCTTTTTCAATCAGGCTTGGTAATGTCTTGGGATAAGCCAAGGGCATGAAAATGAGTCCATCCACATGCAATTTTTTGATATTACGGATGGTTTCCAATTCTGTTCTTGCATTACCCGCCGTATTGATCTGAACCACATGATATCCATGCTGCTTCGCCGTTTGCTCAACAGACCAGGAGATCTCGGGAATAATGGCATTGCGTATATCGGGTACAACCAGCGCAATCTGATGCGTTTGGCGTATCTTCAGGCTCTGCGCAGAGGTATTGGGGACGAATCCAAGTTCATCAATGGCTTGCATGACTTTTTCACGTGTTTTGCTGCTGATGCCTTCGGAGTTGTTGATGGCTCGGGAGACTGTAGCGATGCCTACACCTGCACGTTCAGCCACATCTTTAATGGTAATCTTCTGATCTTTACTCACGTTTAGTTAACCTCACTTCATCGGAAACGATTCCGAATATTGAAAATAGGTACAAATGGAATGACGATCCAATGCCTTAATTATAACATTGAAGCCGACAAGTATCCCATGAACACGATTGAACGGTTACAGTTATTTGCTGCCCTCTAAGGAAATCGAATGATTAACATAGAGATAATTAGGGCAGAACCGGCTAAGGAGCCGAAATTATCATCGGATTGAAAGGCTGGCATTATAACAGGTTTATCGGTGTAAAATTCATAAGATGGACATATGTGTGACAAATTATGTTTGACAGCCTATTTAAAATGTGACATATTTAATTTACGGAAACGTTTCCGATTATATCAAAACTTATGATCTGGGAGATGAAACAAATGAAAGCATTGCGTTGGCACGGAGTAAAAGATTTGCGTCTCGAAAATATTGATGAACCTCGCCCTCAACAGGGCAAGGTAAAAATAAAAGTGGAGTGGTGTGGGATCTGCGGCAGTGACTTGCATGAATACACGGCAGGCCCGATCTTTATTCCAGCTCAAGCTCCGCATCCGCTAACAGGGGAAAAAGCACCTGTTGTGATGGGTCATGAATTTTCAGGACAAGTGGTTGAAGTAGGCGAAGGCGTGACACGTTTTCAGGCAGGGGATCGTGTTGTGGTAGAACCAATCTATGCTTGCGGTCATTGTGAAGCTTGCAAACAGGGGAAATATAATCTCTGCAATCAGATGGGATTCTTGGGTCTGGCAGGCGGAGGCGGAGGTTTCTCCGAGTATGTAACGGCTGAGGAATATATGGTGCACGCCATTCCTGATTCCATCTCATATGAGCAAGGGGCGCTTGTTGAGCCTTCCGCTGTGGCTCTACATGCAGTGCGCCAAAGTAAACTGAAAGTCGGCGACACTGCGGCTGTTTTTGGAGCAGGCCCGATTGGGCTGTTGGTTATTGAAGCGCTGAAAGCTTCTGGCGCATCGGATATTTATGTCGTTGAACTCTCCGAGGAGCGTAAAGCCAAAGCGAAAGAACTTGGCGCAATTGTTATTGACCCAACACAATACAATGTGGTGGAAGAAATTCATGAGCGTACCCAAGGCGGTGTGAATGTTGCTTATGAAGTCACAGGTGTTCCACGGGTACTTCAGCAAGCCATTGATTCAACACGTATTGGCGGTGAATTGATGATCGTTAGTATTTTTGAACAGGAAGCACCGATTTTGCCAAACTCCATTGTCATGAAGGAGCGTACAGTCAATGGCATTATCGGATACCGTGACGTATTCCCGGCTGTTATTAGCCTGATGGCTAAAGGTTTCTTCCCGGCAGACAAGCTGGTAACCAAACGAATCAGCTTGGACGAAGTGGTAGAACACGGGTTTGAAGCATTGCTGAAAGAGAAAAACCAGGTTAAAATTCTGGTGAAGGCAGAGTAAGTATCAGAGAAAATAGTAAATAATATCATATATTTAAGTACAGGTGAACGTCAGCGAATGGCATGTGGAAAATCAACCGGAGCCAATGATTCGTTTTGGTAGGCATTCACTATGAAAATATGACAAATAGACAACGCATCTTCGGATGAGGTTGTCTATTTTTTTGCACAGTTCGGGCAAAATTTGTTGCAAGTAGGTTTTGTTTTACATAATATAAATAGATACAAATTGTATCATTTTAATTTTGGTGTAAAAGTGTTATCTCACAACATAAAGGAGGAAGCGGACATGCAGAAGAATACAAAATGGGCGGCTGTGATTTTGACGATCGTTGCTGGCGTGGGTTGGCTGCTGATGGGGAACTCGAAACCCAGGAATAATGTTTCAACAGATCATCAACCGACTGCGGAACGGGCACTTGCCAAGGTGTCCAATGCGCCTTTAACATCCGCTGATGTGACGAACAAGATCGAATTGCTCGGAAGACCTTTTAAGAAAGCGCCATATGCCAATAATGTTTGGGACTTGCAGCTGTACAGAGGCAAAATATACATGGGGCATGGGAACAGCAGCAATATGGGCGTTTCATCCAATGCCGGCCCCATTCCTGTAATTTATTACGACACGGCCGATTCCAAATTTATCACCCAATCTGTTACCAATAACAACCCAAGCTTCGTTCCGTCGACCAAAATGTTTGTGGATGAGGAACAGATTGACATCTACAAGGTATTGAACGACAAGCTTTACATCCCTGGAAATGATTCCGATGGCGAACAGTGGGATATGGGAAACTTCTACCGGTTGGATGGGGATGTTTGGACCAAGTATCGCAATCTTCCGCTGGGTGTACACGTATACGATCTGGCGTCCTATCAGGGCAAGCTGTTTGCAGCGCTGGGGACCGAGAAGAAACCCACAGTTCTTATTTCTCATGATCAGGGCGAAAGCTGGCAAACATTTGCGACGATTAATACGTTTGGCTTTCGGGCGTATACGCTGTTTGAGATCAAGGGCAAATTATATGCATCGGGCATGATGTATCCAGCCAATAAAATCTGGGGCGACAAGACCAATGTATTAGAGATTAATGAGAGGCTTGAAAAGAAAGACGTGGTCATCTATGGTAGCAAAATGCTTCCAGGGCTTTCTTATCAAACCGGTACAACCCCGTATAATAAGATCGGGAAAAATATTAATTTTAACAATAAGCTGCTCTATATTGCCGGAGGGGTGTTCAACGATGGGCAACTGTTGCCCAAATCATTAAACGTGATGACCGACATTAATCAGGCAACGCGTGTCACTTTGCCAGATACCCGGGCTCTTCCTACAGATGTGCTCTTGCGGGATGGTAAAGTCTATGTGCTTACCTACACACGGAAAAGTGCGAAGCTCTATATAAACCGGGTGTATCAATCCACCGATCTGAATACATGGAATGAAATTCTCCGTTTTAGCCAGGACACGTACGCCAAGTCTTTTGAAGAACATGAAGGTGATTTTTACTTTGGGCTGGGTACGGACCCCGATGTTCTGTCTACCTCTTCAGGCAAATTACTCCGGGTTAACCGCAATCATATCCCTGTTAATTCTAATTAAAGGCAAGGAAGATTATGGATTATATATTATTATGCTTCATTTACAGTTTTGGTTACAGAGAGAGCGTTATGTTAGTTGTGCAGGGCAGGCTGAAATCGTAGAACTTCCTAGATGAAGCTACTGCAAGCTTGCTCTGTTTTCTTGTGTTCAGGAGATCAGGAAATCGGATAAGGCCTTTCTCCGAAAATTTGAAAATAAAAATCAGAAACTATAAAATAGAAAGGGAATACACATCCATTTGAATAACATCTGAGCTAATTATACAAGAACATGCTGCGAGAAAGTGGACATGTTTTCTACCCATCTAATCGTAAAGGAGCAATACACAATGAATGTACCGTCAGCTTTGTTCAAACCATTTACCTCGGACAAGCTCACCCTGTCCAACCGGATCGTTATGGCGCCAATGACACGTGGATTTTCACCTGAGGGAGTGCCCGGACCGGAGGTCGTGGAATATTATCGTCGCAGAGCAGCCGGAGGTGTAGGGCTGATCATTACGGAAGGAACGGGCATTAACCACCCTTCATCCGTTAGTGGTGCAAGCATCCCGCTGTTCCATGGCAAAGAATCACTGCAAGGTTGGGCGAATGTAGTCAAGGCAGTGCATGGAGCAGGCGGCAAAATCATGCCTCAATTGTGGCATGTGGGCACAGCCCGTCGTTCAGGCGATCTGCCGAATGCAGAAGCTGAGCCGGTAGGTCCGTCGGGACAAAGCATGGCAGGTGAACCGGAGAGAGAACCATTGACAGAAGATGAGATCAATAATCTCATCCAGGCATATGCCCTGGCAGCAGCCGATGCACAGCGTATTGGTTTTGATGGTATAGAACTACACGGAGCCCACGGCTATCTGATTGATCAATTTTTCTGGGAGCACACCAATCGTCGTACGGATAAATATGGGGGCGATCTGGTACAACGAACGCGTTTTGCCGTCGAGGTGATTGAAGCGTGTCGCGCTGCTGTAGGTCCTGATTTCCCGATCGTGCTTCGTTTCTCCCAATGGAAAATGGGGAACTATGACGCGCGTCTGGTGGAAACCCCAGAACAACTGGAGCAGTTCCTTGCACCCCTCACGGCTGCAGGTGTGGATATTTTCCATTGCTCAACACGTCGATTCTGGGTGCCGGAATTTGAAGGTTCTGAGCTGAATCTTGCAGGCTGGACACAGAAAATAAGTGGCAAACCGGCGATCTCCGTTGGATCGGTAGGGCTTGAAGCAGAATTCGTTGACAGAGCGAGCGAAAACCAAGGGACGGGTGACGCTCATCTGGATCAATTGAACGAGAAAATGGAAAATAATGAATTTGATTTGATCGCATTGGGGCGTGTACTTTTGAGTGATCCGGAATGGCCGAACAAAGTTCGCGAAGGACGCCAATCCGAACTTGTTCCTTTTACAACAGAAGTGTTGAAAACACTCTATTAAGAGAATTTTCAAGGCGGTTCGAAAGAACAAACGCCAATGGCAACGAAAACTAAAAACAAACCTGAAGCCGCCAAAAGGCGGCTTTTTCACCTCTCTATAATAATAATTTCATTATATGAAAAATTCACAATAGAAAATCATTTATCGCACCGCTGATACCCCTTCTCTTGCCCTCCCAATCACGCACGCTCATGGAATAACACCATCATGTACCACACTTTAACCTAAAAAGGGGAACTATTTTTCGTAATTCAGGCTGTGCCTTCAAAAGTTGTACTCGATCCGTCTCCATTTTGAAAATAAAGCACCTTATGATAAGGTTAGGCCTGAACCCTATTCAGCCAACAATACAACAACGCTTAAGGAGGATGACCATCCTTGTACATCCATAGTCGCAATTCAAAACATAAACACATAAAATCACTTCCAATGCTATTTGTGCTATTCGGAATAGTACTCCTGTTATCGGCATGCGGGCAGGCACAGAAGCCTTCCTCTTCCGCTGACTCGAACAACGGCTCAACCACAGAGCAATCTTCATCAGATCAGGATGACAATCATGCCGGAACGGATACAGGTGCTAATTCAAACGCAGGTGCTAACGATCAGGATGATCAACAGAATACTGTGCCTTCGCAGGAAGAGAAAGATCCGGTACAAGAGCAGCTCGACCAATTGTCTTTGGATGAGAAGATTGGACAGATGATTCTGGCCGGTGTTCAAGGGACCACTTTGGATAATCAAGCCAAACAGATGATCAAGGATCAGAAGGTGGGGGGGATTATTTTCTATGCAAATAATGTCTCAACTCTTCAAGGTACAGCCAAATTCGTGCAATCCATTAAGGATGCCAATCACTCCAATCCGGTTCCGATCTTCATGAGTGTGGACCAGGAAGGCGGCAAAGTTAGTCGCATGCCCGAAACGGTAGAAGCGATTCCTTCGAATGGGAAAGTGGGTAAGTCGAAAGACGCAGATTTGGCTGAAACGATGGGTGAATTGCTGGCCCGACAAATTAAGCTTGTAGGTTTTAACGTAGACTTTGCCCCGGTGCTGGATGTGAACAGTAATCCGAAAAATCCGGTGATTGGGGATCGTTCATTTGGCAGCTCGGCAAGTCTGGTATCCCAAATGGGTATAGCGGAGATGAAGGGCTTGCGGAACGAAGAGGTTATTCCCGTAGTGAAACATTTTCCGGGCCATGGCGATACCTCCGTGGACTCCCATCTGGATCTGCCTGTCGTGAACAAAACAGAAGAGCAGCTTGCCCAGCTGGAATGGATTCCGTTTCAATCCGCTGTGAAGGAACAGGTGGAAGCGGTTATGGTGGCGCATATTCTGTATCCGAAGCTTGATCCACACCATCCGGCCTCCTTGTCGGACGTCATTATTGGTCAGCATTTGCGTGGCAAATTCAAGTATGACGGTGTGGTCATCACAGATGATCTGAGCATGGGCGCGATTGCGAAAAATTATAAGTTGAACGATGCCGCCGTAGCGACGGTTCAGGCCGGGAGCGATATTTTACTGGTAGCTCACAGTTATGAGAGTGCCAAGACCATATTTGATACGCTGATGAGCGCGGTGAAGTCAGGGAAGATTTCGGAATCCCGAATTAATGAAAGTGTATATCGAATTCTTGCTTTGAAGCAGAAGTATAACTTGACCGATGACCAACAGCCGTCAGGAGACTTGAAACAGTTGAACGCTGACATTCTGGATTGGCGCAAGCAGGTCGATGCCCGTTAGTACCCACCTGTGTTATTATTTTGGAAGAAGAATCGTTTATTCCATTATGACAGGTTAGAGGTGAGTCCTTTTTATGTATACGATAATGATTATTGAAGATGATCCCAAGATTGCAGGACTACTTCAATCCCATATTGAACGATATGGTGACAAGGTCGTTGCGGTTGAGGATTTTGAGCAAGTCGTCCAGCAGTTTGAACAAATCAAGCCGCATGTCGTGCTGCTGGATATCAACTTGCCGAGTTACGATGGGTTCTATTGGTGTCGCCAAATTCGTTCCATTTCCACATGTCCGATTATTTTCATCTCTGCCCGGAGTGGCAAGATGGATCAGGTCATGGCGCTTGAGAACGGGGCGGACGATTATATTACGAAGCCGTTTGAGCATGAGATTGTCATGGCCAAAATTCGAAGTCAGCTGCGCCGGGTGTATGGCGATTATGCTGCGCGTAATGAAGAGCGCAAGGTGGAACTGGATGGACTAACTGTTTATCTGGAAAGATTGGAGATGGAGCTCGGTGATCGCAAGATACAGCTAACCAAGAAAGAAACCATTTTGCTGGAGACGTTGCTGCGTCGCAGTCCCAAACTGGTTAGCCGTGAAACCATTTTGGAAAAGCTGTGGGACGATTCCTTTGTGGATGATAATACACTTAGCGTGAATGTGACCCGCGTGCGTAAACGATTGACTGAGCTGGGAATTACAGATGCGCTGGAGACAGTAAGAGGTTCAGGTTATCGACTCAACAGTAATTGGAAGGCATCTTCACCCTCATGAAGTTGTTTATCAAAGAACATATTGTACTGACTTGTTGGGTAATCGTTGTACTGCTTACTGTGGTTGCGGTCTTCTGGTACGATGGCTATGACCACTGGTTTACGGCCACGTATGCGGTATCTCTGGGGTTAGTCCTATACTCAGCTTATCTCATGTATCGGTATCTGTCCCATCGCCAGTTTTATACCCGAATGTCCCAACGAATGAATGATCTGAAAGAATTTGTTCCATTGAATGAGCCCGCGCCCTTGCCGCAGGCATTGTCAGAACTGCTGGACTCACAGTACGGTCATTATTATGCTCATCTGCATCGTCTGGAACAGCGTCAACAGGAATACCTGACTTTTATGAATCAATGGGTTCATCAGATGAAGACACCTTTATCCGTCATTGAACTGACAGTTGAGGATCAGGAGGATGAGGACCCACGCTTCATCAGCATTCGAGAGGAAGCAGACCAGATGAGACGAGGGCTGGAAACCGTGCTGTACATGGCACGGCTGGAGACATTTGAACAAGATTTCAGTGTGGAACTGGTATCCCTCAAGGAGGCCGGAGAAGAAGCCATCCATGAACTGAAACGATTCTTCATTCGCAATCACGTGTATCCCGAGTTGAAAATCGATGCTGCGTTAATGGTACAGTCGGATGCGAAGTGGATTCGATTTGTCCTCGTACAGCTGTTATCCAATGCCATCAAGTACTCTTCCGGGGGAAAAGGGCAAAAGGTAACCATCCATGCTTATGAATCCACACGATCCATCATTCTTGAAGTGAAGGATCAGGGAGTCGGTATTCCCAAGTCGGATCTCAACAGAGTGTACCAGCCTTTTTTCACCGGAGAGAATGGGCGTCACTTTAAAGAATCTACGGGTATGGGGCTATATATTGTTAAGGATGTCCTGACACGAATGAACCATCGGATTGACCTTACATCCGTTCAGGGAGAAGGAACCACTGTAACCATTACATTTCAAACCTGAGATATAAATCTGCATGATACGAAACGAAATGAGAAGACGTCTGGTGCCCTGACTGGGATCGGCGTCTTTCTCGTTTTCTACATATTAGAGGACAATTGTCGGATAGAGAAACGATATAACCTTACAATAATGTCATGAAGATGAAAGGTTAATCCATAGGAGAATGGTCGAAACTTCGATAGACTGAAGTCAGAAAGTAGAGAACGACTTCGAATTGCGATGAAGTTAACCCCAGCTTAGTTTAATTCAAATTCAAAATCTAAAAGGAGCCATTAACTTATGGAGATATGTTCAGTTAAACAGATTAGCAAAATTTATAAGGGGGTCGTGTCATACGAAGCCTTATCAGGGATTGATCTCAGTATTCAGGAGGGTGAATTCGTTGGCATCATGGGTCCATCAGGCAGCGGCAAAACAACATTGCTGAACATGATTTCAACCATTGACCACCCTACTTCAGGGGAATTGCAGATTGCAGGTAAGAACCCGTTTGAACTGAATCACGATGAACTTGCTCTGTTCAGACGCCGAGAGCTGGGGTTCGTATTTCAGTCGTTTAACCTGCTCAACACACTCACGGTAAAAGAAAACATTGTCCTGCCGCTTACGCTGGACGGCGTACCGGTTGAGGAGATGAATGAACGTGTTGATCGACTCGCAGAGAAGCTGGGCATCGCATCTCTTCTGAACAAACGCACGTATGAAATTTCCGGAGGTCAGGCCCAGCGGACAGCAATCGCGCGAGCCCTGATCCATTCTCCCAAGCTGGTGCTGGCAGATGAGCCTACAGGAAATCTCGATTCGAAGGCTGCGCGTGATGTAATGGAGATGCTGGAACGTCGTAACCAGGAAGATCGGGCCACCATGCTGTTGGTCACGCATGACGCTGTTGCTGCAAGTTATTGCAGCCGGGTTGTATTTATTAAGGATGGACGATTGTACAACGAAATTCATTATGGAGATAACCGATCGACGTTCTATCAACGAATCATCAACGTATTATCCCTGATGGGAGGCTCAGGACATGAATTTTCGCCAGTTCGCCATTAATAATGTTGTTCGGAACAAACGAATTTACCTGGCTCATTTTCTGAGCAGTACGTTTTCCGTCATGATCTTTTTTACGTATGCGCTGCTCTTGTTTCACCCGGATCTGAAGGATGGATTGAAAGGTTCAAGTAATACAGTGACCATGCTTGCGAATCAGGGGTTTCTGATTGCAGAGATCATTATTTTCATCTTTTCGTTTCTGTTTCTGCTCTATTCCGTAGGTTCATTTCTCAAGACGCGTAAAAAGGAATTCGGCATATTTCAAATCATCGGCATGACTCGTAAACAGATGAACCGACTGTTATTTATGGAAAACATGTGTATCGGATTGGCTGCCATTGTGGCAGGCGTTGGATTAGGAATGATCTTTGCCAAGTTGATCCTGTTGATCTGCGGTTCCATGCTGGCTGTGGAAGAAAGTCTCCGATTCTATTTTCCAGTAAAGGCTATTGCACTTACTGTCGGAGCATTTCTAGTGTTGTTTGTTGTAATTGCGCTGAGCTCATCGCTTCTGATGCGAAAAGGGTCATTGATTGACCTTGTAAAATCAGAGGAAAAACCAAAACCCGAGCCTAAGGCTTCTCGTCTTTTAGCACTACTCTCCGTCATATTCATTGGGGGTGGATATGCGGGTGTATTTGCCTTTGTATGGATCACATACTCCTTCCCTTTACTGTTTGGCAGCGTTGTTTTGGTTATTGCAGGTACGTATCTGTTATTCACCCAACTTAGTGTGTATGCCATTCGGGCGCTCAAAGGCAATAAGCGTTTGTTTTTCCGCAAAACGAATTTGCTGTTTCTGTCCGAACTTACCTATCGAATGAAAGATAATGCGGTCATGTTTTTTATGGTGAGTGTGATCTCGGCTTCCGCCTTTACGGGCATTGGCACAATGCTGGCGATCGCTGATCCGGGATTGTCATCGATGTCGAATCCGTATGCATTTACTTACCAGAATTCATGGAATACCCCCAGTGCAGAACGCCACATCAGGAAGATCGAAGAGACTTTAATTGATAATGAAGTTCCGTATCAGAAAGGAAGTTATATTCCGCTGATGGATAACGAGGGCAACTATATCATTAAACTCAGTGAGTATAACCATCTGGCCAAGGCTTTAGGTTATAAAGAGCGAACGTTGGAGAATACCAATGAGTCGTTTATGGCTCCAGGTAATCTCACAAGTCGTAAAGCATTACGTGCGGATGCAGGACAGAGTTCTTCTCAGAATAACTTCGATTTGTGGGTTGCTGAAGTTCATGAAAAAGTACGGTTAACAACACCTGAAACCGAGATCGTCATCCCGGTTGAATATTCAAGGGACGTTTATGTGGTATCCAATGAACTGTACGATAAAATGAATAAGGAATTTAAGAATGAAATCCAAGCGGATGAAAATTTTTATTTCGATAGAAAAACTCAATTTGTTGTGACCGATTGGATGGGGACGCGTCGTTTTGCTCCTGACTTGATTGAATCCATTCAAAATGATTCAAGTAATCAGGGCTACTTCGAGATCAGCGCTCTCGTGCTGGATTGGCTTAATTCCAAACAAACCAATGGCATTATCCTTATTCTGAGTGGTTTGATTGGTATCGTCTTTTTCACCTTTGCTGCAAGTTTTACGTACTTCCGATTATATGCGGATCTGGAACGGGACGAAGAGCAGTACCGCATGATTGGTAAGATGGGACTGAGTCGCCCCGAGCTTCGCAACATTGTAACCAGACAGCTGCTGTTAATGTTTTTCTTGCCAATCGTACTGGCCATTATCCACAGCTCCGTTGCCTTTGTTGCATTACAGCAGTTAGTCGATTTCTCCGTCATGGGCTATACCTTGCGCATTTTCCTTGTATTTGCATCCATGCAGATTCTGTACTTCCTGCTGGTACGCTGGCGTTATCTTCGCAATATGTATGCCAAATTGATCTAATTCACATGCACCGAGCCCGAGGCTCGGTGTTTGTTGACTTTTTCCTCCAAAGCAAAGTACTATTTCAATAGATACAGTATGTATCGTTGTAACGTGACTTTAGTTGTGAAACGATTTAAACGTTGGACTTCATAGCCTGTTAGCCGAGAAGGAGGATTACATTGAGCATAACGATGTCTCGTGGACAAGCTTATCTGCAACGTTTGAACGACGAACGGAAGGTATGGCTTGATGGAGAGTGTATTCGAGTAACGCAGCATCCTGCCTTCCGGGGAACGTTGCAAACGATTGAAAGTTTGTTCAATCTGGTAGATGCTCCGGACACGAGAGAAACAGTGGCTTATTGGGATGAGCAGACGAGTGGATATGTACATCAAGCTTTTCGAGTACCCCGAAATGCTCAGGAGATCAGCAACAGGGCGGCAGCCTTTCGATTGTGGTCTGATCGCACCTATGGGGTGATGAGCCGCCTGTCGGATTACGCCCGATCCCGTCTGACCGGTTGGTACGCTACACGGGACGAGATGGCAGTGCATGACCCGGCGTATGGAGACAAAATCGCTGCCTATTATGATGAAGCAAAACGAAAGGATGCGTTCCTGAGCATTGTCCAGCGTGACCCGCAGATTAATCGTTCTCTGCCTGTAGGGGAAGATGAAGACGCCATGCTCCGCATCATTAGCACGAATACGGAAGGGGTTGTGATCCGTGGAGCGAAAATGGTGGCGACCGCTGCTCCCTATGCGGATGATATCATTGCCTACCCGATTCAGCGTATTCCTGGACATCGCCCGGAGCTGGCCCATATGGTTATTGTTGCAGCAGGGAGTCCAGGATTACATATGGTATGTAGAGAATCTTTTGCGACACCGGATTCGGATAACGCTCATCCGCTCAGTATGCAGTATGATGAGATGGATGCCGTTTTATTTTTTGACGACGTATTCGTACCTTGGGAGCGTGTACTGTTGCACAACAATCCGGAAGCGGTATGGCAGATCCGATGCAACGCAGCATCTTCCAGCTTGGCTTATCATCAGAGCATTATACGGCTGCATTCGAAGCTGGAATTCATTACAGCCATTACGTCTTCGATCGCCAAGGAAATTGGAGTCGATTCCTTCCTGAACGTGCAGGAACAGCTAGGAGAGATGATCAGCCAGATGCAGACGATTGAGGGACTCATCATCGCTTCCGAGGCACAAGCTGCGCGGGATGTTCATGGTAACTGGCTTCCATCCTTCAAATATATCGAAACAGCCCGTAATCTGGGGAACCGTTATTACCCGCGCGCTGTAGAGATTTTGAAGACCATTGCTGCAGGTGGCCTTATTCAGATCCCTTCAGGGAAGCTGGAGTTCGAAGGAAACATCAGCTCCATGATGAACAAATATCTTGGAGGCGTAACGATGCATGCACCGGAGAAGATTCGATTATTCCAACTCGCCTGGGAGCTTACGGGAAGTCCGCTCGGAGCGAGACATGATCTGTATGAACGTTTCTATGCCGGTGATCCGGTACGCAACCGGGCAAGTCAGTATATGCAGTATGACAAGGACCGACTATATGCACGGGTTGAACCATGGTTACGTAACAAGTAATGTATGAACTCCTGAAACTTTGTTTATATTGGTTTGGATTTAAAGCTCTGGCCTGATGTCAGGGCTGTTTATTTAGGTTATCTTTAGAAATGATTTAGATTGAATTAAGAGACGTGGTATATAGTAGTAACGTATAGACATGTGAACCATAGGAAACGGAATGTATTACGGATATGAATTCGAATGTAAACGGAATTTATTGAAACAGGAATGAGAGGATTTGCATGAGATACACACTATTAATTGCAGATGACGAACCCGAGATTGTGGAACTGCTTCAGCTGTACCTCGAGAAGGACTACAACATTGTGACAGCCGTTAATGGAGTAGATGCGCTACAATGTATCCGTTCAACCCAGATTGATCTGGTCATACTGGATATTATGATGCCTGTGATGGATGGACTTCAGCTGATCAAACAAATCAGGTCCACACATCACATGCCTGTTCTGTTCTTGTCAGCCAAAAGCCAGGATCATGACAAAATCCTTGGACTTGGACTGGGTGCCGACGACTATATCTCCAAGCCATTCAATCCATTGGAGATTGTCGCCAGAGTGGAAGCTTTGCTCAGAAGGGTGAATCAATTCGACGCACCAGAAGTGCCTGCTGCCCAAGAGCTACATTTGACTTTGGGTGAGCTTGTACTTGATCGATCCCAATGTATTCTTTTTCGCTCGGGGAGGCCTGTGACGTTGACCTCTACAGAATATAAAATCGTGGAGCTTCTGCTGGAGCAGCCGGGCCGGGTCTTCACTCGCAAAAAAATATACGAAGCCGTCTGGGGTGATTATTACGCGCACGAAGACAGCACCATTATGGTACATATCAGCAATATTCGGGAGAAAATCGAGCGCGATTCCAGACAACCGGAATATTTAAAAACGATAAGGGGACTGGGATACAAAATTGAAGCGCCCATGGAAAGCTAGAGAAAAGCGGCTGTTGCAAACGTCCCTGACCCTGGACTTTTTGCTGTTCAACTTCTTTTTGTTGCTGTTGGTATTGATCGTGTACATTATCATTAATCTGGATGTAGTCGATTTTCGAATCTCGAATCAGGTGGTTGATCCCGATCTGAATGTGGAGGCACATGTGTATGTGACAGAACTGGAGAACGAATGGCTATCCGGTAGTTCCGGTGAGGCCAGTAATACCGAAATCCAGCGGCTCAAGGACAGCGGCGGATGGATTGAAGTACTGGATGGGGATCGCAGGGTCATTCGTAATATTGGGGAGAAGCAGGATACATTCACTCAATATACTGAAGCTGAGCTATATGCGGGACTCGAAAACCGAAATGACCAGCCATACTACTACTCCATTAGTCCGCTTACGACAGAGGGAACTGGGGAGTATCTTCTATTAAAGATTCCGCGTGACCTGGTCAGTGTGCGGATTAATGATAATCAACTGATTACCAATTTGAAGCATCCGTTATCCTTTTACATTATGATCGGGATCGGATTGGTCTTGCTGCTGATATTCGTATATAGCTATTGGGTTGCCCGGCGAATCAAAAAGCCGCTGAGTATTCTTTCGTCAGGTCTTACCCAGATGATCCAGGGGAATTATAGTACCCGTATGTCCATCTCGGCAGAGAGGGAATTTGTCCAGATTGGCGAAACCTTCAATTATATGGCGGACGTCATTGAGAATACTTCTGCGGAGAAACGATATGCCGAAGAGAGCAAACAGCGATTAATTGTGGATCTGTCACATGATCTTAAGACCCCTATCACGAGTATTCAGGGATATGCCCAGGCTTTGGTGGAAGGGCGCGGGGAAGACAAGGACAGACAGCAGCGATATCTGGGTTATATTTACAACAAGTCCGTTCAGGTCGCGCGCATGATTCAAAATATGCTGGAATTGCTCAAAGTGGATTCACCTGACTTCCGTATGCACATTCAGCAGCGGGAAATCGGCGAGTTCGTGCGTGAGATCATGGCCGATACGTATGGGGAGATTGAGCAAAACCATTTTGCCCTTCATGTTCTCGTCCCAGATGAGGAGTTCTACGCAAGGTATGATCCGGAGCTGTTGTCCAGAGTGATTCAGAACCTGATTACGAACGCTTTGTCCTACAACCCAAGGGGGACGGAGCTTCGTGTGGAGTTAATATCCCTGGATAACCATGTGATCATTGAGGTCGCTGATACCGGTGTGGGCATTCCTCAGGAGTTGTGGGCAACCATCTTTGATCCATTTGTTCGAGGGGATGAGGCTCGTACGGGAACCGGGGGTACTGGGCTTGGACTGGCAATTGCGCGACGGAACACCGAGAAAATGGGTGGACGATTAACCCTTTCCCGGCGCGGACGGGAGACGACGGTGTTCACTATACAGATTCCGAAATAAAGGACCGACATATAGGATAAGGTTGACATAGAAGAAGTTAAGTGGAGGGGAAACTTTTTGTTCAAAGTAAATTCGTTTGTACGTTTCAGTATTGCGCTGGCACTGGTATTGATTAATATCTATCTGTTATCACGTGTCAGCTTTATTTTCCAACCGATTGTGACCATGCTTACGGTGATTACCGTGCCGATGATGCTGTCCGTATTTTTTTATTATCTGCTTCGGCCGCTCGTCAATTACATGGAGAAAAAGAAGCTTAATCGCACACTGAGCATTTTACTGATCTATTTGGTGTTTGGTGTACTTTTTGCCCTGTTTATTGTAGGACTATGGCCTTCTTTACGTGAGCAGGTGATTAACCTGGTCGATAACGCTCCATACCTGATCAATTCACTGAGTTTACAGCTCAAAGAACTGGAACAGAACGGTGCCATTACAGCTTTGTTCCCGGAAGGGTCAACCCCGTTTTCGCAGATTACGGATTACATTAACAAAGGCTTCACCTTTGTAACGAACTATGTGAGTGGATTCTTCTCCATCATATCAAGTTTTGCGATAGTCCTGTTCACTTTCCCGATCATCTTGTTCTACATGCTGAAGCAGGGAGAGAAATTCGGTCGCAAGCTGGTGCATATTGCACCAAAACGCTTCCAAAAAGACAGCCGTGAAGTGGTGCTTGAAATTGATCAGGCGTTAAGCGGCTTTATTGTGGGACGAGTGCTGGTGAATCTGGCTTTGGGCTTACTGATGTATATCGGTTTCCTGATCATCGGTCTGCCTTATGCACT
This sequence comes from Paenibacillus sp. NPDC056933, assembly GCF_042674385.1. Taxonomy (NCBI): domain Bacteria; kingdom Bacillati; phylum Bacillota; class Bacilli; order Caryophanales; family Paenibacillaceae; genus Paenibacillus; species Paenibacillus sp. NPDC056933. Next base: position 2,065,862 of record NZ_JBHUQN010000001.1, read on the forward strand.
GCTGTTAACCGTGATTGCGGTCATTATGAACTTTGTTCCGTTTATTGGGGCGATCCTGTCTTCTGTTCCTATTGTCATCATGGGACTGGTGGTATCCCCTTCTGTTGCGATCTGGTCACTCATTATTATTCTGGTAGCTCAGCAAATTCAAGATAATCTGGTTGCACCGTATGTATTCGGCAAAAAACTCGATATTCACCCGCTTACCACCATTATATTGGTGCTGGGTGCAGGTGATCTGGGCGGGATTATTGCCATTCTGATTATCATCCCTGTCTACATGATCGTTAAAATTATTTTGGTTCGAATCTACCAGCTGTTCTTCAAGGACAAATGGCAGAACGCTTAAACATTTATAACATATATAAAAGGAGTGGAGATCATGTCTGAAATCATCCCACAACCATACACTGAACCTGAGTATATTGAGCCACAATCTGTTCAAATGGGCGCCATTCATATTTCCAACGATGTCGTATCCAAAATTGTCGGCATGGCAGCCCAGGCTACCGAAGGGATATCTTCCATGTCCGTTGGTTTAACCGAAGGCATTGCCAAGAGCATCAGCGGAAAAAGCTTGCAAAAAGGGATTGACGTAGCGATCAAAGATGACCAGGCATCCATCCAGCTGCGTATCAATGTTCAGTATGGCAGCAAAATGCATGAAGTCTGCCAGGAACTTCAACATAATGTGCAGCAAGCTGTGGAACAATTGACTGGCATTATGGTGAATGAAATTAAGGTGCAAGTGGTAGGCGTGACCATGCAGGAGCAGGTATAATGCAGAAAGGCAGAACGGAATGAACCCTGAGAATTACAGTCAATCATATTCCGTGTGACAAAATACAAAAACAGCACTTTCCCATTAGCTGCATAAATGGGAGGGTGCTGTTTTGTGTTTGCGGTAATATGTGGGGGCTTCGCCCATCACCTTTTTGAACATTTTTGAGAAGAGCAGCTGATCGGCGTACCCAACGGAACGGGAGATATCGCCAATAGTCAAGGCCGGGTCCAGCGTCAGTTCAGCCGCCCTGCGCATTCGGTAATTGACCAGATACGACTGAATGCTGGTGCCCATTTTATCTTTGAAGAGGGAGCACAGGTAACTTCGCTGCAACCCAATATGAGAAGCAATGGACTGCACCGTTATGGTATTGGCATAATTGATCTCAATGAAATCCATCACCTGGGTGACATAGGTTTCTTTGGTATAGTCCTGGACTGATATGGGGTTGTCCTCATTTGCCTGATCGATCAAAATGGAGAAAAACTGAAACAGCAATCCCGTCATGCTGACCTCCCAGCCTTTATGTGTATTGCGGGAGTTGATCATACGATGCAGACAAGAGCGCATCTCATCATCATTGCCCAATTCAAAGATTGGGTGGTGCTCAGACAGGCAAGCCTGCTGCAATAAGGAAGGGCAGCTGCTTCCTTGAAAAGCAACCCAGGTATACTCCCATGGGTCATTCTGATCTGCTTCATAATGAACAACCGAATGTGGGACGATGAGGAATCCCTGTCCTTTGCGCAGCGTAACCTTGGTGCCTCCGACTTCGAAGGTACCTTTGCCGTCCAAAATGTAATGGATTTTGTAATAATCTCGCATGGCCGGGCCGAAGTGGTGACCAGGTGCACAAGCTTCTGTGCCGTAATGAAGGAGCTGCAATTCCTGAGAGTGATTGTTTTTGCACATATACGTAATCAAGGTTATTCACTCCTGTTATGAAGTCGTTACAACTTGCATTTTAACATATAAAAGTGAAAAAGGAATCGTTTTATGAATATAAGTTGATAAAGATAACAATCATTTTTCCATATCGTTATAGTGAAATGCCATATCGTTTTGCGTGGAAAATGTCTAAGATGAAAGGGTATTCCATAACTTTTACAAGAAAAGAGAGATTAACGATGCCCTATACAGCGAGTGAACAACGATACAGTGAAATGAAGTATGCACGCTCTGGCAAAACCGGAATCAAGCTGCCACAAATTGCGCTGGGTCTATGGCAGAACTTCGGTGGAAACCGCACCCTGGATATTCAGGAAGAGATGATCTTGCGTGCTTTTGATCTGGGGATTAACCATTTCGACTTGGCCAACAACTATGGGCCGCCTCCCGGATCAGCCGAAGAGAATTTTGGTGTCATTCTCAAAAAACATCTGCGTCCTTACCGTGACGAATTGCTCATCTCAACCAAGGCAGGGTATCATATGTGGAACGGTCCGTACGGCGAATGGGGTTCCCGCAAAAACCTGATTGCCAGTCTGGACCAAAGTCTGAGCCGAATGGGACTGGATTACGTTGACATTTTCTATCATCATCGTCCAGATCCGGAAACGCCGCTCGAAGAAACGATGACTGCGCTGGATCATATCGTTAGACAGGGTAAAGCTCTGTATGTAGGCTTGTCCAACTATGATGCCGAACAGACCCAGGAAGCTGTTACCATTTTGCGTCGTCTCGGAACGCCATGTCTGGTTCACCAGCCAAACTATTCCATGCTGAATCGCTGGATTGAAGATGGGTTGCAGGATGTGCTGGATGAACAAGGCGTAGGGTCCATTGCATTTTGTCCGCTTGGCCGCGGTCAGTTGACGAATAAATATGTGGACAAGATTAAGGAAGAGCGTGCCAATCCAACAGGCAATCTGAGAAAAGAAGCCTATACGGACGAACGGATCGCCAAGTTCGAAGCGCTTCAGGCGGTTGCCAAGCGTAGAGGCCAAACAATCTCCCAGCTGGCGCTGAACTGGATTTTGCGTGGTAACCGTGTCACCTCCGCATTGATTGGTGCCAGTCGTGTGTCCCAGATCGAAGAAAACGTAGTCGCCCTTCAGGCACCCGAACTAACAACAGAAGAGCTGAATGAAATTGAGATTATCCTGGAAGGTATCGAAAACTACGCTTGGTAAGATTGGGAACGTTACATTAGATAAGCGTAAGCAAACAAGGAGACATTGCGTCAGTTATGACAGCAACGTCTCCTTGCTTCTTTTTAAGTCTCGTTCAAAGCGCTGGTACGGCTCCTGCTGGCTTTCATAATTAGCTGAGGCAGCTCCATCAGCAATTTGTCCATCGTTAGCGGATCATCGAAATTGTATTTGTTTTCGGACACGATGACGCGTTCATTACTTCGTGTGTTCCAGTAGGGTCCAGACATTAGCTTGGCGTAGTGCAAGTTCGTTCTAGGGTGATTGTCCATTAATATAAAATGGATATCTGCCTCATACGTAAAGGCGTTCTCCAGAGGAATCAGTTGAAAAGGAATACCTGCTCCAATTAATTCCTTCACCTTCGGCGCAGGCTTTAACCCTTCTGGATGGTACATGGTTACTGCGAATCCTTTCATCCCCATTACATACAGATTGCCTTCTACAAATGAAAATATAACTGCTGTTTGCCTGACATCAAAATGCGATGCAAGGCTTTGCCACATTCGCTTGATTGCCACACGATGCCCGTTGATCCACTTCTGGGCGATCTCTTGCTTATTTAGTACTTCTGCTGTTTGCATAATTCTTGAATAGACGGGTTCATAACGGTCAATCATCACCGTTGGTGCAATCCGTGCCAATTCGTCAATCCAGTCTTGGCGAAAGCCGCTATGAATAATCAGATCAGGCTGAAGTTTGCGAACTTTCGCAGGTTCTCCCAGAAGACCGATATCTTGGATCCCTTCTTGTGCATCTCGGTAGAGACTGCGTTTACCGATGATTTCCACGTCTGCTCCTACCGGAGTTATCCCCAAAGACAATAGGTCACCTAGACAATATCCAATGGCCACAATCCGCTTGAAAGGGGTGTGGTCACTTACGTTTAGTGATGCTTTTCCACCAGCAACTTCTCCATATTGACGAGGTGTCATACCTACGCTTTGTTTGAATTTGCGTGCAAAATAGCTTTCATCCCGAAAGCCGACAGCTTTGGCGATTTGCGCTAGCGTATCGTTGGTATGCAAAAGTAACCGCTTGGCATGTTTCAATCGAATGTCAAGCAGGTAATCCAGTGGCTTTTTACCGGTAATCGATTGAAACAATGTACTGTATTGCCACTTGGCAACGCCTGCAATGCTGTATAGCTGACGTGCCGTAATGTTTTGCTGATAATGTGTTTCAATGTAGGCAACGGTATGCTTGACGGCCTGGAGGCTGTCCGAAGTTTCTTTGTTTCTCTGTACGTTCTCAATAAGAAACAGAATCAATTCCTGCATTACAATCTGCTGCTTTAATCGTAAAGCTTCTTCGGGAGTCCTCGAAACACCGCTGTTATTTAATGACACATTCAGAGCCTCTGCAAGATCAAGAAATCTGGATTCATCCCCTATGCCTATGCGGGTTTCATAAGGTATAACAGAGAGAAGTTCATTTGTCGGCATCATTTGCCCGAGTAGATATACGGAGAACTCAATTACAATGGCTGCCGCATCATTCCTATCATCGGGTATGCGGGTAAATTGAATGCTGGCCTCGGCACCAGGCGCAAGCAAAAAGGCATGGTTTTTATCTGCTTGAACAAAATGATTGCGTAAATGAAGCACACCCTGATCTGCTTGGAAAACAATGAGACGATGCGCACCTGGCGGGCTGGCCACCCATTGTTTGCAGGATAGCCTGCGCAGCAGATGAAGACTATGCGGGACGTATATACAATATCCTGTACTTGGAAGGATAGAAATGTTTTTTACAACAGCAGGTGAAGAATGCATATGCGACTCCTTAGTGAAATGAATTTTTTGAAGTATAGCGGCATGAGCAGTAAAAAACTTGCCAAAGAGAGCAAAACAGGTTCCGCTTTTTGTACTATGAAAAATCAGAAAAATGTCTATTGTTCAATTATAGCAAACTCCTTAATATTAGTTGATGATGATTTTCATTCTCATTAAAGACATCGGGGGAGAGGATTTATATGCAAAAAAACAAAGTATTCCGGGCCATGCTCGGTTTATTATTTGTTTTCATGCTTGTGACGGTGGCGGCTTGTTCTGGTAAAGAACAAACTGCTCCGTCTGTAACAGCAAATCAGGGTGAAGAGAAAACGAAGGAGATAACGGTATCGTGGATGCGAGATTTGGGCCCTTCCAATCCACATGCATATTATCCGTCACAGTTGTTCTCACAGTCTATGATTTACGAACCTTTAGTCAAGTATGGGGAAGGTGGCGAAATTAAACCTCATCTGGCTACCCGCTGGGAGATCAGTTCAGATGGCAAAGAATACATATTCTATTTGCGTGATGATGTGAAGTATTCAGACGGAACTTCGTTTAATGCTGCAAGTGTGAAACGCAATATGGATGCTATCCTGCAAAATCAAACCACACATAGCTGGCTGGGAACGGCCAAATTGCTTGATCATGTAGAAGCGGTGGATGAGTATGTGGTTAAGCTCGTAATGAAGGAGTCCTATTACCCGGTATTACAGGATTTGACGACTGTTCGTCCATTCCGGTTTCTGGCAGACGCTGGTTTTCCGGAAGGAGATAACACGCTGGAAAGTATTCAGGCCCCTATCGGTACAGGACCATGGATACTGGATGAGTACAAGCAGGATGAATACAGCGTATTTGTTAGAAACCCTGACTATTGGGGCGAACAGCCGGAACTGGAAAAGGTCACGGTTCGTATCATTCCGGATGCGGAAACCCGTGTGCTGGCTTTTGAAAAAGGGGATCTGGACCTTATTTTCGGAGAGGGCTCCATCAGCCTTGATGAATTTACCCGTTTGCAGAAAAACGAAAATTATGAATCGGATTTGTCGGGCCCACTGGGGACTCGCAGTTTAATCCTGAATACCCAGAACGAAAAGCTGGCTGATCGACGTGTAAGGCTGGCACTTCATCATGGGTTTGACAAGGCCTCGTTGATCAAGGGCATTACATCGGATGTAGAACAGCCTGCAGCACAGGTGCTGTCTACCGATTATCCATATGTAAGTAAAACCTTTACTGCGTATGATTATGATGTCAATAAGGCGATAGCTTATTTGGACGAGGCAGGCTGGACGGTTCCTTCCACAGGGGGCATAAGAGAAAAGAACGGAGAGAAGCTGTCGTTTGAACTGATGTTTGACACAACCGACCGTATCCAGAAAGCGATGGGCGAGGCAATACAGGCTGAATGGGCTGCGCTGGGGGTGGAACTTCGTTTGACAGGCCTTGAGTTGACAGAGCAAACAAAACGTTTTCGCGAAGGCGATTATGATTTAAACTTCTGGTTTAACTCAGGTGTACCTTATGATCCCCATACACTTATTAATGCGGTGGCGGAAAAGAGCTTTGGCGTTGCCGAAGCACACACGAATATTGCAGGTAAGGAGCAGCTTGACCAACAAATCAAACAAGTGCTCGCCTCGGTTAACGTAGAGGAACGTCAACAGCTGTATGATCAAATTTTGCAAAAAATTCAGGACGAGTCCGTCATTATTCCTTTGTCCTATATTCGTCAATATAATGTTTATCAGAAAAATCTGAGTAACGTATCTTTTCCGGAAAGCCGCTGGGATCATCCATTTAATACGATAAAAGTGAAATGAATGAGAGGAATGGCCACCTATGGCAGGTTATATATTCAAAAGAGTACTTACATTAATTCCTTTGATACTTTTTGCTACATTTGTGGCTTTTGTATTAATGCGTCTCTCCCCGGTTGACCCGGCAGAAGCGTACTTCTCGGCAGCCCATATCAAGCCTAATGCTGAAATGCTGCAAGAAAAAAGGGCTGAGCTGGGTCTGAGTGATTCGTTCTGGGCTCAGTACATGCGAGCGGCCATGGATATGCTGCAATTGGACTTAGGTACTTCGTACCTGTCTTCTCGGCCCGTATGGGAAGAGATTGTACAACGTTTGCCTGCAACGCTGCAATTGGCTGGGTGCAGCATGTTGTTCTCATTTGTTGCTGTGGTTGCACTAGGGTACTTTTCGGCCGTTCATGCCGGGCGATGGATGGATTATGCGGTACGCCTTGTTTCTTATATCGGGGCTTCCCTGCCGCAATTTATGTTGGGGTACCTGTTAATCTATCTATTTTCCCTCCGATTGGAATTGCTTCCAGTAGAAGGGAAGGGCACTTGGCAGCACTTAATTTTACCGTCACTTACCCTGTCACTGGCTCTTGTAGCGATATATGCCCGTCTGTTTCGGGAAAGCATTCTGGAGCAGATGAAGCAGGTCTATGTGGACTATGCGCACACTCGGGGATTGAAGCCGGGCAACATCATATTCAGACATATCATCCGACTGGCAATCCTGCCCGTCGTCACTGGGTTTGGCATAAATCTGGGAAGGTTGATTACCGGAACAATCGTGGTGGAACGAGTATTTTCCTGGCCCGGCCTTGGACGGTTTTTCGTGGAGGCTATTTTTAACCGTGATTTGCCAGTCATTCAGGGCTATGTATTTTTTGCGGCTTGTTTGTATCTATGCACGAGTTTGATGACAGATCTCCTGCATATGGCTGCTGATCCCAAGCTGTCCTTGCAAGAAAGGAGCAGGTAAAGGCCATGAAATTTGCAGGTTTGATGCATAACAAACGAATGATTACTGTCCTGTGTGTGTTGTTTTTGGGCACTTGTGCTTTAACGGCTATATTTGCGCCATGGATTGCCCCCCATGATCCCAATAAAGTACAGATGGCACTCAAGCTTCAGCCTTCATCCGCAGAACATTGGCTGGGCACGGACCATTTGGGCAGAGACGTATGGTCCAGGCTGATCTATGGTGTACGAATAACATTTGGTTTGGTACTGAGTGTTTTTTTCGTTTCCGTATTGGTAGGCGTAGCCATAGGCATGTTTTCAGGATATGCAGGCGGTTGGTTGGATCAGTTGCTGATGAGGATTTGCGATGGCATGCTGGCCTTTCCAAATCTGGTACTTGTACTGGGTATAGTTGGTATGCTTGGACCGGGCATATACCAGGTTGTCATTGCGTTGTTATTGGTGCAGTGGGTGTACTATGCGCGTATGGCCCGTGGACTGGTTCAACAATTGCGGTCTGAATCGTATTTGCTGGCTGCGCAAATTTGTGGTTCCAGTCAATTTACGATTGTGAAAAAGCATATCTTCCCACAGATATTTCCGCAAATTGTTGTTATCGCTACGCTGGAGATCGGGTGGGCTATTATGGATATTTCGGCGCTCTCTTTTTTGGGTTTGGGTATTCAGGCGCCAACAGCCGAGTGGGGAGCGATGATAAATGAAGGGCGAGGTTATCTGCGGGAGCATCCCTCCTTAATGCTGTATCCGGGTATGTGCATTTTGTTGGTCGTGACCGCGTTCAATATACTGGGGGAATCGCTGTCTCAACTGCTCGGTGTCCAAAAAGTGAAGGAAAGGAGCATTAGCAATGCTGGAACATCCCGACATGTCGGAGACTCCTGAACCGTTGTTGGTTCTAACTGATGTATGTGCTGATTTTGTTGGAGGTGAGGTAGCATCCCATAGACTGTTGCACAATGTTTCATTTTCGTTGCAGCCGGGGCGTATCGTGGGTCTGGCAGGACAGAGTGGTAGTGGGAAAACAATGACATGCCGCTCTATTTTGCAAAGGCTTGACTCTTCCATAAGAGTGAGCGGCAGCATCAGACTTATGGGAAAGGAACTTAACGGAATGGGTGAAAAGGAGCTGCGCAGTATCCGGGGAAAGGAAATTGGATATATCGTGCAAAATCCAATGAATGCACTAATTTCCGTCCATACCATTGGAAGTCAGTTTGTGGAAACCATTGGTGCGCATACCCGTTCTAGCAAAAAGGATGCCCTGGAGTTGGCTGTTCAAGCGCTGGAAAGTGTGAGACTGCCAGACCCTGCCATGCTGTTGAAAAAATATCCGTTCGAACTTAGCGGCGGCATGCTGCAACGAGTGCTCATTGCCCTGACGATGTGTCTGTCACCGGCGGTTGTCATTGCAGACGAGCCCACTACCGCACTGGATACAGTCAATCAGTATCGCGTTCTTCATGAACTGGAAAGGCTTCGATTGACTCATGGAGTTGCGATATTGCTCATTACTCACGATCTTGACGTCATCGCCGAGATGGCCGACGAAGTCATTGTGATGCATGAAGGACGTATGGTGGAGTACAACGATGTATTGTCAGTATTCAATCGACCGCAGCATCCTTACACGAAGGAATTGCTGCGCAGTCGGTTAAACAACTAAACGGAGGCGGAAATATGGCTTTATTGGAACTTTCTCACGTCACACACGCCTATCCTCCTGTGAATAGCCTTATATGGAAGAAGAGACAAACGAAACATCAACCTGTCGTGAAAGATGTGTCTATCACACTGGAGGGGGGACAGTGCCTGGGGCTTCTTGGGGGGAGTGGAGCCGGGAAAAGTACGATAGGGAAAGTCATCCTCGGATTACAGCCCCCTCAATCTGGTTCGGTTCGCATCAATGGCATAGATATGTACGCGTGTGACAAAAGAGCGAAAAAGCAGTTGCGCCGACACGTACAAGCCGTATTTCAGGATTGTTATTCTTCTGTACATCCCAAAATGACGACAAGGCAAATTATTGGTGAACCGTTGGACAATTTTGAACGTCTGACAAGCAGGGAAAAGGACTACATCATTGGAGAAGCGCTGGACATGGTAGGACTTCCCGCTGATGCAATGAACAAGTTTCCCAAACAATTCAGTGGGGGGCAGCTACAGCGCATCAGTATTGCCCGAGCCATCGTCGTCAAGCCCAGTCTCATTGTACTGGACGAGGCGGTCAGCAGTCTGGATGTGGCTAATCAAGTCCATATTATCCACGTTTTGCAGCGTTTAAAAGAACAGCTGAATATGTCCTATGTGTTTATAACACACAATTTGAAGGCTGCTTTTGCACTCAGTGATCAATGGGCGGTTTTGGATCAGGGCCTGCTGTGCGGCTACTTTTCAAGCATTACCGAGATGAGGACTTCCCAAAATCCAGCAGTTAAACAATTGCTGGAGGCTACCCTGTCAGGACAACCTGAATCCGGTACGTTACGCCAGGACAGAAATCTCATCATCACTGAAGGGAAGCGAGAAGGAGTAAGGGTATGAACCGAAGCAAGCCTTTTACGTTCAAACCTGGGAATACATTTTCTCCTGTATTGTTACGCCTTTATATTCTGACTTTTTTGTTTTATAGTGCGAATGCATTTGTACAGATGATAGTGCCTCTCTATACTCAAAGTATCGGAATGGACAATAGCGATATCGGTATGATCATTGGTGCATATTTACTTGTCAGTCTGCTCTTGCGTCCATGGGCGGGGCTTGTGGTCGATCGTCTTGGTCTGCGGCGTATAATGAGGTTTATTCTGGTTGCTCATCTGTTTGTTTTGCTACTGTATTGTTGGGCAGGCAGCGGTATTTCATTTGTCATAATCAGGGGCCTGCAAGGGGCAGTAGCAGCTTTTTTTTCACTGTCTGTGCAAATGGCTGTTATGGATACGCTGCCCGAACGTGATCGTGCCCAAGGTCTGTCCATCTATTTGCTGTTCGGCTTGCTGCCTTCGGTCATGATGCCAGCCATTGGATGGATTGCCTGGGAAAAAGCGGGCTTGAGTGGTTTCTATGCGGGCCTGATTGTACTGGCAGCCTTGACGCTGCTTATCAGCTGTGGCCTGGGGAAGCTGAATCAGCATAGACAAGGCGTATCCGTTCATATTGAGCCAGTGTCAGTGCAAGTGCCGACACCGCGTAGCAAGTCCGTGAAAAAAATGATGTGGGCATCGTTGGGAAACCGGCGATTTATCATGAGCAGCATTGTGATGGTCGGTGCAACTACAGGCTTTGGGGCAGTGACTGCGTTTCTCGCTTTGTATGTGCAACAGACAGGTGTGGGCAATGCAGGTTTGTTTTTTGCTATACAATCGGGCGTGATCGTGGCTGCAAGATTTGCGAGTCGTACCCGTTTGCCCTCAGACGGTAACTGGCATTCCACTTATATTGTCATGCTGCTTTTCTATATCGTACTGGGCTTGCTGCTTGTGGCATTTGCTCCGGTGCTGGGCAATGTCTGGCTGCTGTATGGTGGAGGAGCGGCAATCGGGCTTGGTATTGCGAACGTCTATCCTGTACTTGCAACTTATTTGAGCATTGTGCTTGGACAACAGAGTCGGAAAATTTGGATGGGCCTATTTATTTCGATGTCCGATCTGGGAACGGTCATAGGTAGCCTCGTCATGGGGGTTGCAGCTGATTATGTTGGTTACGGTCTCGTATTTCAGCTCTGTGCCGGAATGTCACTGTGTATTGCTACGCTTGTTGCGGTTAGCAGTCGTTGGATGAACGCCCGGCTGTAAAAGTTTTTTTATCATGCTGATCTGTAAAATAATGAGTTTCACCCATTTGTGCAAAGCGGGTGCACAAGTTCATAAACAGCGCTGGTTCATCATTATTGAACCAGTGCTGTTTATTTTTTGCAAAACTAATGTTTATCATAGCACCAGGTCCTAGGATTTAGGGTATAATATATAGATGCTATACATTTGAACTATGAAGGAGAGGCTCCATTTGAATTTCCAACAGTGGATTTCGCCTGAAACCTATAACCTGACATCCGAGATGGAGAATCACCCGTCGGACCGGGTTGCACTTAGATGGCTAAGCGATCATAAAGAATTGGAAGAGATCACATACGGTGAGTTGTTAAAGCAGGCCAATCGTCTTGCTGGTGGTCTGCGTGATCTTGGTTTGGAGAAAGGCGACCGGGTGTTGGTCATGGTACCACGCCGTATCATTGCCTATGTCATTTACATTGCTTGTCTGAAACTGGGCATTGCTGTTATTCCTTCTTCCGAGATGCTGCGTGCGAAAGATCTGGAATATCGTCTCCGGCATTCCGAGGCACGGGCTGTGATTGTCTGGTCCGAGACTACAGCTGAAGTGGAAAAGATGAATGTCGATCTGCCAGCACTGGCGCACCGCATCGTTGCATCACCAAATGGTGATGATAGCGTACCTGGAGAAGGATGGGTCAACGTACAACAGTTAATGCAAGACCAACCCGATACGATGGCTGCGGTGGAAACACATCGCGACGACATTGCCATTCTTGCTTATACCTCCGGTACGACCGGGAATCCAAAAGGGGTAGTACATAGTCATGGATGGGGATATGCTCACTTGAGGATCGCTTCATCGTTATGGCTGGATATCCAGCCATCAGATACGGTCTGGGCAACGGCAGCACCTGGATGGCAAAAATGGATCTGGAGTCCGTTTCTGTCTGTACTCGGAAGAGGCGCGACGGGACTTGTCTATAATGGATCATTCCAACCGAAGCGTTATTTGGAACTAATGCAGGAGCACCAGATCAACGTTCTATGCTGTACGCCGACGGAATACCGTTTAATGGCAAAAGCTGAAGATATTGGTCAGCATGATCTGTCTGCACTGCGCAGCGCCGTATCTGCTGGTGAGCCGTTGAATCAGGAAGTGATTGAAATTTTCCAGCGTCACTTTGACCTGACGATTCGGGACGGTTATGGACAAACCGAAAGTACACTCTTGATCGGAAGCTTGAAGGATGCGCCCGTACGCATTGGCTCCATGGGGCAGTCAATTACGCCAGGTCTCATTGAGATTATCAATGAAGAGGGACAACCTGTGCCTGCAGGTGAAGTAGGGGATATCGCAGTGCATAAGGAGATGCCAGCCCTGTTCCGTGCCTATTACCAGGATGAGGGACGGAAGGAAGCGAATCAGCGCGGAGATTATTTTGTAACAGGTGACCGCGCACGCAAAGACGAGGAAGGCTACTTCTGGTTCGAGGGCCGCAGTGATGATATCATTATCAGTTCGGGATACACGATTGGACCGTTCGAGGTGGAAGAAGCGCTGATGAAACATGCTGCCGTGAAGGAATGTGCGGTTGTTGCAAGTCCCGATGAAATTCGCGGGAATGTAGTGAAAGCTTTTGTTGTGCTGAGAGACGAATCTATGGCTTCACCAGAACTGGTGCGGGAACTGCAAAACCATGTGAAGTCATGGACAGCGCCTTACAAATACCCACGCAAAATCGAGTTTGTAGCCGATCTGCCGAAGACAAACTCCGGTAAAATCCGCCGCATCGAACTGCGTGAGCAAGAAAAACGTAATGCTTAACTAATCGCGTGTAAACAAAGTGTTGGAAATATTAGCATAAGTCGTGAAGGGGAAGGAATCGATTCTGTACATTCAAATATGAAACAGGAGTGAACACAACCATGAGTAATTTTGAACAAACCTTTGAAAAATCGTTGGAACAATACGCAGAGCTGGTTGTCAAAGTCGGCGTAAATATTCAAAAAGGGCAGGATCTGCTCGTGACGGCGCCCATCGAAACATTGGAATTCACCCGGCTAATCGTGTAAAAAGCGTATGCGGCAGGTGCCAAATATGTACAGGTTGACTTCGATGACGATGAGATTACACGCAGTCGTTTTCAACATGGCTCTGATGACAGCTTCGACTATTACCCGGCCTGGAAGGCGGATATGATGGAGAAGTTTGCAGAAGCAGGCGGTGCGACTCTCACGATCAAGGTACCTGACCCTGAATTGTACAAAGGAATCAACTCTGACAACGTTTCGCGTGCAACCAAGGCGGCGGCTCATGCACGACGCGGATATTCGAAATATACACGTAACCATGAGATTAGCTGGTGTCTGATCAAAGCGCCAACCAAGGCGTGGGCGAACAAAGTGTTTGCCGACATTCCAGAGGAAGATCGCATTCACGTCATGTGGGATACCATCTTCAAGATGAACCGTGTCGATGGCGGAGACGCTGTACAGAACTGGAAAAAACATCTGGACACCCTGAATGCCATGAGTGATTTGCTGAACAAGAAAAACTATAAAAGCCTGCACTACCGCGCACCAGGTACAGATTTGAAAATTGAGCTTGTGAACAATCATATCTGGGGAGGCGGCGGTGGCGAAAACAAACAAGGTGTGTATACCGTTGCGAACATGCCGACAGAAGAAGTGTTTACCATGCCGAAACGCAGTGGAGTGAACGGATTCGTCAGCAGCACGATGCCGCTGAACCTGAATGGACAGCTGGTGGACCAGATGAGAATTACGTTCAAGGATGGACAGGTCGTTGCTTTTACAGCTGCTTCGGGCGAAGAGCACTTGAAAAATCTGTTTGCCACCGATGAAGGTGCACGCTATCTTGGTGAAGTGGCCTTGGTGCCACATGATTCCCCGATTTCCAACTTGAATCGTATTTTCTATAATACCGGCATAGATGAGAATGCATCCTGTCACCTGGCTGTCGGAAGTGCATATCCATTCAACCTGAAGGATGGTACAACGATGTCTAACGAGGAATTGCTGAAGCATGAATGTAACGTCAGTTTGACCCATGTGGACTTCATGATTGGCTCCGCGGAGCTGGACATCGATGGCGAGCTGCAGGATGGTACGGTGGAACCTGTATTCCGTAAAGGAAACTGGGCATTTTAATTTGTAAATCATCGCGATACGTCTCAAAAGGGCTGTCTCAAAAGGGCTTCCCATTTCGGTAGGGTTGGCCGCACGGCTGGTTCTGGTTAGGGGAATGCGCCAAGCTTGCAAGCTACTAACGAACCTACCGCACGTTAAACGACGAATTTTCAAGTCCTTCCATTTTTAACGAACTTCAATGATGTTATTTCGGTGCAAACATGGTGTCAGAGCCCAAAGATCGATCTATTTGATGAAATAACGGCTCTGGGATTCGTTACATCTCAGAACGGTGCAAATGGGAGCGAATAACGTGCGTCAGGTTCGTTAGCCAAAATAACGCGGAATAAGGGGTGTCCACCGTCAGGCTCATGACGTATGGGCAGCCCCTTTTTGCTGTATGCGTATTGCACTAACTTTGCATGAGTTTATTGTGACTTAACGGGTACACATATTTCGCAATAATCCAGATGCAGCAGGTCGCCCGTATATCTTTCTAATATGGGTTTGTTGTCCATAGTGTATCCACTAGTTTGTAAATGGGAGAAAATATTAGTCCATGCTTGCCCAACAGCTTCGGCTGTATGTTTGACTTTGCAAATCAGATATTGTCCGCCAGGAAGTTCAGCTTCGTTGAGATCGGGAGTCGATCCATCCAAAGGAAAATCCTTCGAAATGACAATACAAGCATCGTATCGACAATGTGCGGGAAGCGTGGTTTCCGGGTTGTCCTGGGGAATGCCAAACAGTATGGTGGACTTTGTAAACAGGTTTTTGGATCTAGCCCAGCTCTTTAACGTTTCCATGGCCTGGCTGTTGGCGGGACCGTACGGTCCCACTTGTCGTACATAGGCAATTCGGGTTGATGGCAGGTTTTCAATATGAAATTCCATAGGTTTTCGTCCTTTCGTTGACGGTTATTGGTTACATTTCGAATGCTATCATGATATAAAAAAATATTCATATGTATTTTTGGCAAAAGATTGATCCTAGGACTTGACGTCTATCTTTAGCTTGAATGCTCCAACAATTACATATCACATGTGGATGTCTCAAATTGTATAAACCTGCTGGAAATCCGTTGCAATCATAATCATTTAACCGAGCTGGATACTTGTAACAACCGCGCTTTGGAAAGTATACGATGTTTCAATAACCACATCTCAAAGTTGGATCTTAGTCAGAATGAACAGCTTCAGGAACTCTATTGCTCAGAGAATAAACTAACCGAGCTGGATGCTGCGCTCCATTCCAAGCTGGAGAGTCTTCAGTATGGGGACAACCTTATAGCAGAGCCGGATTTTAGTGTACAGGGTGTTGGGGTTTTTCAATACGATGCGTCGCAGACAAAATATAACGCTACTCTGAAGTACAAGGGTCAAAATCTTGTAGTTACTACCGATGCTTCAACCCATGTCGCTATGAACCAACTGGCTCCTATGATTGAAGAAGCATGGAATCAGTTCGATGAATTATGTGAACGGACGCTTCGGCTTATAGGTGAGGCTCATCCAGATGAGGATGTGAATGAATTACTTTTGGCTGACGTGGCTTTCCAGGAGGGTGGCTGCTTTCAAATGGGTTACGATGCAGGCGATACGCCTGCCGGACGACTATGTCTGTATGCGTCATTTGACAACACATTTGAAATATCAGAGAACCTTATTTATGAAACGTATTAAAGGATCGGATGAAACCTGTTCAAACCTAAAGCCACGAAAACGTGGCTTTTTGGTTTACAGCCTTCAGTTATTCGGCTTGCATTTTGTTGAAGCTGACATATTCGTTAATCGGTTTGCGGTAGCCGCGTGGACGTTGTTTGGCTTCCGACTTTTTGCCGATCGTAATTAGCATGGCGGGTACATAATGGTCCGGAATATCCAAGGTTCTTTGCAGCTCTTCAGCGTCGAAACCAATCATGGGGCAGGTATCCCAACCGCGATCCTGAGCGATCAGCATCAGTTGCATGGCCGACAGACTGGCATTACGAATCGCATCTTCGCGTTGGAAGAACCTTCCACGTGTTTCGTAAAATTCGATAACACTTTGTGATTCCTGTTCGTATTGAAACGGAGTAATCGCGCCGAGGTTCAGCAGGCCCTCATTAATGGTACGAATATGATGGTGTGCGTTGACATCGCCCAATACCACAATGACGGCAGAGGCGGTTTTAACTTTATATTGCTGGGAAGCTTCGTATACTTTCTCTTTCTGGGCCGGGTCCGTCAGCACAAGGTAATGTGCGTGTTGCAGATTAAAGGCAGAAGGTGCGAATTTGTTCAGGGCAAACATCTCTTGCAGTTCCGACTCCGGAATCTCAATTCCTTCTTCAAAAATAACGGCCGATCTGCGGTTTTTGACCAGGTTCTCCAATTCACTCATGCTAGTTTCCCTCGCTTATGTATGATTTATAAACTGACTATAACACACTAAGTTACTTTATGTAAGTATTATTTTTGAATAAGACAAGATCTGCCTGCCATACGATAAAATAAAACAGTAGAGGTGATTCATGAAAACACTCATCACAAGGTATAGGGCTGGAAAGTCCCGGCAAGAATTTCAGGTATATGTCATTGAATCCTCTACACTAAAACGATTTTTGGTAGTGGAGATGGTCCTCGGTACGATCGCGTACAATGTTGCCCTTTATTTTTTTCATAATGCACTCCTTGCTGGCGCTGGTTCCTGGATCGGAACGGAAAGCTTGAAGAGGCTGCCCATCGTATTTAGAAAAGTTATAGGTCCTTAATCTATGACAGAAGGCCCGATACCGGGCCCATCCTGTATAGTTCTGTTTGCTTTTTTTACATTCTATGATCATTAGAGCGGAACAACTTTACTTTTATCATCCAGATTCCTGCTGTTTATTTGGCGCGCTCCAAGTATTGCTCCAGCGTAAGCTTCTGGCTCGTAATTTCGCCAGCAATATATACACCCACATAACGCACATGCCATGGCTCATAGGAGTAGCCGGTTAGTTTCTCCTGATCTTTACCATAACGAATGATGAAGCCGTATTTAGGCGCATTGGCTTTCAGCCATTTGCCTTCCTTGGTGTTTCCAAAGCTTTGTTGCAAATCATATCCCGCTGATGCACTGGAGATATCCATCGCAAGGCCGGTCTGATGCTCACTTTGTCCAGGACGAGCACTGGTTTTATTGGCAACGGCTTCGCCTTTGATACTTGCATTACGGTCAAAAATGGACTTTTGGGTGGCATACGAGCGATAACCGGAAACGGCTTTGATATCAATGCCGTCTTTTTTTGCTGCTGCGAACAACTTTTCAATCGCTGTAGCAGCCACTTTACGCATTTGCTTTTTCGGACTGGAGCCGGAGAAGCTGAATGGAATATTAGGAACAACCAGATCCTGAGGAGCATAGGAAGAAGGCAAGTTTCTCTTTTTATTCACAAGCACAACCGTACTTGATAGATTCGTGACCGTTGCCAAACCGCCACTCGTTTTGATTGTACGGCCAGGAGCATTATCATGCAGAAATTGAGTGAAACTGGAGCTGGCAGCCGCGGACGCGACCGGGTTCATATTCATGGAGAAGGGCAATGTTGTAAACGCTGAGCCTGCTACGACAGAACCTATGAGTATCGTGGATACGATGGATTTACGTGTAAAAGATTTCATGTGGGGTGTTCCTCCTCGGGTTATATCAATCTCGTACTTGGGTATATACCGAGTATACTAGAGGATTATATCCATAGGTTCTCCAATTGTTTCCGAGTTGTAAACAAAGTTTGCGAGATTCATAGCTTTTAAATGTTTGACGATAAAAAGAGCATGAAAAAAGACTCTGCACTCTTTGTGCAAAGTCTTTTTGTGTACATATAGGTGAATCAGGTCCTCATCATTTCAGCAACCAAACTGTGGATTACAGCTCACATGAAACAGAATTGCCGGAACTTCCAGCAGCCACTCCGCGGGCATCCCGGACACGAACATTGCTGCTAAGCACGCCGGAATCACTGCTTAATTTGAACGAAGGATAGTTGGGTTCCGTGTCCAGCTTCATGTGCTGCTCCAGGTTTAACTGTTGCTTCGGATCGACATAGAACGGAACCAGATTGGTTTCCATTTGAACATCCAGATCTGCGGGTTCGTCCACAATAAGTATGGCGATAACCCCATTACAGCCGCAACCTTCCATGTCATAGATTACTTTGAAATAACCAGGTTGATCATTCAGGCTTTCAGTCAATCGCGCAGCAGCCAAATCTGTAATTTGAATATGCATATCGCTACACTCCTTTATATGTTGGCAGGGTCGTAATAGTAAATAGATGAATTCAACTTCTAGGGTTATTATACCACTTTGTCAAAAATCAAAGCATTTATTTTCTTGACTGATTGGTCTGGAAAATGTATTCTTTACTTAATCAAGAGGGAGTTGAGGTCTGAAATTGGGAAGAGCGAAAGAGTTTGACACGGAAAGTGTTCTGCGGAAAGCAACGGCTGTATTCGGAGCCTATGGTTATGAGGGTACTTCGTTGACCGTACTCCTGAATGAGCTTGGTATCGCCCGACAAAGTCTGTATGACACCTATGGAACCAAGCATGATTTATTTGTCTCTGCCCTGAAATTGTATATTCAGCAGAAAACAGAGTCGGGAATTCAGCTATTGGATGAATGCACCAGTGTACGGCAGGGTCTGGAACAACTCTTCAACGAAGTTGTTAACGTATTGACGGACGAAGTACGTCGCAATGAATGTTTTATCATCAATAGCGCCGTTGAACAGGCTCCCCAAAATCACGAAATTGCCGAGTTTATTCAAGACAACAACAAGCGAATGGAAGATATTTTACTTGCGGCGCTAATACGTGGACATCAAAACGGCGAATTTCACCATGCCAAGCATGAATTGCCCGGTATTGCCCGTTTTCTGAATTATTCCCGCCTGTCATTGACCTTTACGGCCAAGAGCGGTGCCAGTACAGAAGTGCTGCGGGAGCTAGTGAATACGACATTAAGAGTTATGAATTAATGGCAGTACATGAGCAAGGGTTTTTGTTGGATTTTTGAAAATGAACGCTTAGGGCGTTTATTTTTTCACCATTTTAGACTGATCAGTCTGGAAAAATGGACAAAAAACAAACCGAAGGAGGAAGTAAAATATGACACATTCTTATCAGGTGGAAGCAGGCAATGATATACCACGACGCATTATGCATGGATTTACTCAATTGCTGCTGGATGGAGAGCTGGATAAGTGGGTGGAGCTATATGCAACAGAAGCTGTCTTTGAATTCCCCTATTCCCCGCCAGGGTTCCCTAAGAAGTTGGAGGGCAAGGCTGCAATTGCGAATCATGTACAGGATCTTCTGAGGATGATTGAAATCCAGCAGTTTTCTGAACCAGTAATCTTGGCTGATCACGCGAAACAACAGTTCGTGGCCGAGTTCACTTGTTTGGGGCGGTCTCTGGTCACAGGCAAACCGTATAACCAAACCTACATGTAGTGAGCCATCAGAACGGCAAAATTACAAATTATAAAGATTATTGGAATCCAATGGTCGTACTCGAATCGGACTTGGGAGGAAAAGAAAATGATCAACGATAAACCTTTAACACTGATTACGGGAGCGAGTGGAAAGACAGGAAGCCGCGTTGCGGCCATGCTTCGGAAAAATCAATATCCGGTACGTCTGGCAGGGAGAAAACAGCCATTCTCTACTGATTCTGGCGATGATCATGTCTATTTTGATTGGTATGATTCTACCACTTATGGTTCAGCGCTGAAAAATGTGGATCATGTGTACCTTGTCGTACCACTCATGGACATGAACCCGGAAACCGTAATGATTCCGTTCATCAAGGAAGCGTTATGGAGCGGCGTTAAACGATTCGTCCTGCTTGGCAGTGCTTCCGTTGATGAAGACGGGCCTGTATTCGGCAAAGTACATCAATGCTTGAAAGAACTTGCTCCCGAGTGGGCTGTACTACAGCCTTCCTATTTTATGGAGAACTTTACGGAGGGACCGCATCGGGAGACGATGAAGCAGCTTGGGAAAATCTACAGTGCTGCTGGAGACGGTAAAATTGGCTTTGTCAGCGCAGACGATATCGCAGCAGTTGCCTTTCATGCTTTGACAGATTTTGTCCCCTATAATACAGCTCATATCATTACGGGGCCAGAAACGTTCTCCTATGGGCAAGTTGCAGACATCATCAGCCGCATTTTGGATCAGCCCATACAGCATGTGTCTTTGTCCGATGAAGAATTGAGGATCAGCATGATTCGGGCGGGGATCGCGGAAGACTACGCAACGATTCTGGCTGGATTGGATGTATTCATCCGGGAGGAAGCCAGAGAAGACCAAACGACGGATACGGTGCTGAAAGTCACGGGGCAAAGCCCCCTTTCTTTGGAGCAATTTATTAGGCAGCATATGCAAGGATGGGAATGACTGAGGGATCACTATAAAAATATGGGAATCAAATCCTGCTAAATACAAGAAGACGGTGCCTCGAGGCCCGTCTTTTTTGCTGATTGTTCAACCTTTGGAAGGATCTGTCCGTATACCGAATTCTACAGAAACAACGATACCTCAGCCCGGCACGGTGATTATATGTCTGTGATTTTGGGGAAATAGATGAGAATGAATGTTTGATAAAAGGAGAGAAGAGAACGGATGATTCAGTTCGAAAATGTATCCAAGCAATATCCTGATGGAACCCATGCGCTGCGTCAGGTTCATCTCAACATTAATAAGGGAGAATTGTTCGTCATGATTGGTCCGAGCGGTTGCGGTAAAACTACCATGCTCAAAATGATCAATCGCCTGATTGAGCGGACAGATGGAATCGTACGAATTAACGATCGGCCTATCGATGATTACAACATTCATGAATTGCGCTGGAATATCGGATATGTGCTGCAACAGATTGCATTGTTCCCACATATGACGATTGCCGAAAATATTGCGGTTGTTCCTGAACTCCGAAAATGGAAGTCAGAGCAAATCAAGGAGCGCGTGCATACTTTGCTGGACATGGTCGGACTGAAAGGAACTACATACAGTAATCGCAAGCCTGCTGAATTATCTGGTGGACAACAGCAAAGAATCGGTGTACTCCGGGCCCTCGCTGCCGATCCCGAAATAGTACTGATGGATGAACCGTTCAGTGCACTTGATCCAATGAGCCGTGAGAAATTACAGGACGATATTCTGGATATTCAGCGTCAGATGAAGAAGACGATTGTGTTTGTCACCCATGATATTCAGGAAGCGATGAAGCTGGGGGATCGCATCTGCATCATGAAGGATGGGCAGGTGTTACAGGTGGGCACCCCGGAAGAACTGATCCAGCAGCCAGCGAATGAATTCGTGCGTGACTTTGTCGGAAGTCCCAGTCTGGATATGAGCTCACAGCCTGTATCTGGAGAGAGCAACCCGATGTATGGATTACAAATTGCCTCCGATGAACAAGAACGACTGACTGCATTATTTGAACTTGAATCGATCATGTCACCGCTCTCACCCGGACATGTGCCAAAGTCAGCTAAAACGGCAGTTTCCGCATCAATCTCGCTGACAGATCTTTTGGATATTATGACTTCCCATGACCAACTACTGGTTGAGAGAGACCACCAGATTATAGGCCAGATCAGTCGAGCCGATCTGATCCGGTACTGGTCCGGTCAGCTGCAGGAACGGGGTGAAGGACATGAGTAAATTTACGGAGGTGTTCAGTGAGCGCAAAGGACAGTTGTTGTCTGCTCTCCTTGAGCACATTCAGATCTCATTTATCGCATTGTTCTTTGCCGTTCTGATCGCGATCCCGCTTGGTATTTATCTGACACGCAAGCCAAGAGTGGCTGAGCCGATTATTGGGGTTACGGCCGTATTGCAAACGATCCCGTCCCTGGCTCTGCTCGGATTGCTTATTCCGTTATTCGGGATCGGTACACTTCCTGCGATCATTGCGCTTGTGGTGTATGCCTTACTTCCGGTACTCCGCAACACGTACACGGGCATATCCGAAGTCGATCCTTCCATGGTCGAGGCAGCAAATGCCATGGGCATGAACAGTCGCCAACGTCTGACCAAAGTGGAGCTGCCACTTGCGATGCCTGTCATTATGGCAGGCATTCGTACCGCCATGGTTCTCATTGTTGGTACAGCAACGCTTGCTGCCCTGATTGGCGCAGGGGGGCTGGGTGAACTGATTTTGCTTGGGATCGACCGAAACGATACAGCATTAATTATTTTGGGAGCGATCCCAGCCGCATTGCTTGCCATTTTGTTTGATGTGCTGCTCCGCCAGTTCCAACGTTTATCGTTCAAGAAAACATTGGCTACGCTCGGAACACTCGCTCTGGTGGCTGTGCTGGTGATCACGATTCCCTGGCTCTCCCGTGGCGGTCAAAAAGATCTGGTTATTGCTGGCAAGTTAGGTGCTGAACCGGAGATTCTGATTCATATGTACCAATTGCTGATTGAAAAGGATACCGATCTGAGGGTTGAATTGAAACCGGGATTGGGGAAAACTGCATTTCTGTTCAATGCACTAAAATCAGGTGATATTGATATTTATCCGGAATTTACGGGTACCGCCATCTCGGAATTTATGAAAGAAACCGCAGTCAGCACAGATCGCACAGAAGTGTATGAACAGGCAAGGGACGGGATGTTAAGCCAGTTCAATATGGTTCTTCTGAACCCGATGGATTACAACAATACGTATACGTTGGCTGTGCCTCAGAAGGTTGCGGATCAGTATAATCTGAAGACTATATCAGATCTCAAGTCAGTGCAGCAGCAGATGAAGGCAGGGTTCACACTGGAATTCTCTGATCGGGAAGACGGATATGTTGGCATTCAGAAGAAGTATGGCATCCAATTCCCCAACGTAGCCACAATGGAACCGAAACTGCGTTATTCAGCCGTTCAGCGTGGAGATATCAATTTGCTGGATGCTTACTCCACAGACAGTGAGCTGAGACAGTATAAACTGGTTGTACTGGAGGATGATCAGGAATTGTTCCCGCCATATCAAGGAGCGCCGATGCTCCGCAAAGAAACGGCAGACAAATACCCTCAGCTGGTGGAGGTACTGAATCAACTTGCAGGGCGAATCACGGACGATGAGATGCGCCAAATGAATTACGAAGTGAACGTTAATGGAGCAAGTGCAGAACAAGTTGCAACGGATTATCTGCAAAAAGCAGGATTACTATAGCTTGATGTTCACGGTTAACCATGAAGAGGAGGAACCAACATGACACAACTTTATGATCTGATCGCGATTGGTACCGGGAGCGCAGCAAGCTCTGTTATATCCCGCTGCGCCGAAGCCGGATGGAAAATTGCCGTGATTGATGAACGAGAGTTTGGCGGAACTTGTGCGTTACGGGGCTGTGACCCCAAAAAGGTGCTTGCAGGAGCCGCTGAATTGATCGACTGGAATGAGCGAATGAAGGGCAAAGGAGTGGAAGGAAACGCCTCAATTCATTGGCCGGAACTTATGGCGTTTAAGCGAACATTTACGGAAAGTATTCCGAGAGCAAGTGAGAATAAGTTCAAACAGGCCGGAATGGATACATTCCATGGCAAGGCTTCTTTCGTCGATGAAGATCACATTCGTGTAGGAGACGAAGTGCTGCAGGGGAAACATATTCTAATCGCTACAGGTGCGCGTCCAGCGACACTTCCAATCGATGGTGCTGAGCATCTGATATATAGTGATGATTTTCTTGATTTGGAACAGCTGCCAGATAAATTGGTTCTGGTAGGTGGGGGCTACATTGCATTTGAATTTGCACATATTGCAGCCAGAGGCGGTACTGAAGTTCATATTATTCATCGAGGGGAGCAGCCGCTGGAACAGTTTGATTCGGAGCTGGTGGATTTGCTGCTGCAAAAATCAGAAGAAGTGGGCATTCAGGTGCATTTGAATGCGGAAGTGAAGGCGATTCGTCAGGAAGGCAGCACGTATGTAGTCAGCGGAACCCGAAATGGGGCAGATCATCAATGGCAGTGCGGACTTGTCGTTCATGGAGCAGGACGTATTCCGAATGTAGAGGGACTTGAACTGGAGAAGGGAAATGTCAGCTATACGAAAAAAGGTATCTCCGTTAATGAGTACTTGCAAAGCGAAAGCAATCCAAAAGTCTACGCAGCTGGCGATGTTGCCGCAACGGAAGGGCTTCCGTTGACTCCGCTCGCAAGTCAGGAATCACGCGCTGTATCCTTGAATCTGCTCGAAGGCAACCATAATAAACCTAATTATAAAGTGATGCCCTCGATTGTATTTACGGTACCATCCCTGGGTTCTGTAGGCCTTGATGTCGTACAGGCCAAGAAAGAGGGATACGAGGTGAAGGTAAATGACATGTCGAAATGGTATACTTATAAACGTACGAATGAAAAATTTGCCATGGCCAAAGTTGTAACTGATAAGGCAACGGGGCGTATCCTGGGTGCCCACGTATTGGGTGGCAAAACAGAAGAACTGATTAACCTGTTCGCCATGGCGATTCAGTTCGATTTGACGACCGATCAGTTAAACACCATGAATTTTGCTTATCCTACAGCCGCATCGGATTTGGGCTCTTTATTTTAATGTGATGGTGTGGAAGGAAGGGAAGAATCATGTCAGCTAATTTTCACCGAATTCATGACGCCGAGTGGACAACCGAACCAGCTAAGGCGCGAACGGAAGGTGACCGTCTGATTGTGGAGGCACAGGAGGGCAGTGACTTCTGGGAGAAAACCTTTTATGGTTTCTGTCATCAGAATGGACATGCCATGCTTGCTCCATGGGATGGTACCAAGGCAATCGAAGTATCGTTTGATCTCAGTTCATTCACGGAATTATATGATCAGGCAGGGTTGATGCTCTGGCACGGCCAGGATCAGTGGATCAAGGCGGGGGTAGAAGTGAATGACGGTGTGGCCCATGTAGGAGCGGTCGTAACGGATCGATTTTCTGATTGGTCACTCTCGCCTGTACCGGAATGGGGTGGACGCATCGTTACCATTCGGGCTTCATACCATGACGAAGCAGTAGTCATTCGTGCCCGCACTGATGAGCATCCATGGCGCACCATTCGTGTTGCAAGGTTCGCCTATCCGACGAACAAGCAGGCAGGACCGTTTCTTTGTTCTCCGAAGCGGGCCGGGTTCGAGGTTGCGTTTACCAAATGGAAATTGACAGAACCGGATCAGGATCTGCACACAGACCCTCCCATTACCGATTGAGATGGGCCTTATTTGGTTGAAAATGGTGAAGCAATCCATCGTAATAAACTCAACAAGCACGTTTTCCTTGATGGAGAACGTGCTTGTTGAGTTTGAATTTTGGCAACTGCATAGCCGTTATATCGTGCTTATACTGAATGGCATTCAGCCATTTTTTGTTCATACATGAGCATGCAGCTATCGCGGGAGTGTGCATCACAATTTATTTGCTTGGATCCGTCGTGTCTATGGAATTGCTTTCGATGTCAACAGCATCCCCGTTACTATCATTTGTTTCATTCAGCTCACGCATGCGTTCCTCGTAATCGTCCAGAAACCAAAGCGGGTCCATATTATCTTCCTCGCCATTATAATTAATCAAAACTTCTTCGCCGGCTTTGATATCTCTGTACGCATAGAAGTCAAAGGTATGGTTTTCGAAGTTAATGTCATAAGTGGCATTAGGTTCGTAGGAATGGTTGATCAAACTGCCGTATCCCAACAGGATGGCGGTATGATTTGCACCATACTCGAATACGTAATCTTCCAGAATCGTTTTTTCGACATGTTCATGGTCTTCATTCGGATAAGGAACAACCGGGGCCTGATGGATCAGCTGTCCTTTTGGAATATCTACCGTAGCAAAAACACCGCGGTTAAATTCGCCATCTCCCAATTTGGACTGTTTCACTTCAATCATAATGTTCACCTGATGCTCTGCATGAGAGCTCCATTCTTATAGTTGTAAGTCGTTTAAGCAAAAATTTTAACTCATCCATACCTATAAGGCAAATGCATTGATCTCAGTTTGAATGAATTGGGGGTCGAAACGGAGGTTATTTGATCGAAAAATGGTGTTAAATTTACAATATGGCGTTGAGTTGTGCATGATATAACGCTTATAATATACAAAGAATTAAGTCTATATAGAAAAGGTGTCATGAATGAGCATATTAAATGTCGAAAAATTAAGTCACGGTTTTGGTGACCGTGCTATCTTTAACAACGTTTCTTTCCGCCTGCTGAAAGGCGAGCACATTGGGCTGATCGGGGCCAATGGTGAAGGTAAATCCACGTTTATGAACATTATTACGGGCAAGCTTCAGCCGGATGAAGGCAAAGTGGAGTGGTCCAAACGGATGCGTGTTGGTTATTTGGATCAACATGCTGTGCTGAACAAAGGGCAATCCATTCGTGATGTACTTCGCGGAGCGTTCCAGTATTTGTTCGACATGGAGCAGGAAATGAATGATATGTATGGCAAGATGGGTGATGTAACTCCTGAGGAATTGGAACAGCTGCTGGAGGATGTAGGTACGATTCAGGATACGCTCACCAACCAGGATTTTTACATGATCGATGCCAAAGTGGATGAGACGGCGCGTGGTTTGGGTCTAACCGACATCGGTTTGGACAAGGACGTGAACGATCTAAGTGGTGGACAACGTACGAAGGTATTGCTCGCCAAGCTGCTGCTTGAAAAACCGGATATTCTGCTCCTGGATGAGCCTACGAACTATCTGGATGAATTGCATATTGAATGGCTGAAACGCTATTTGCAGGAATATGAGAATGCTTTTATTCTGATTTCGCATGATATCCCGTTCCTGAACAGTGTCATTAACTTGATCTATCACATGGAGAATCAAGATCTCACCCGTTATGTGGGCGATTATAGTCATTTCCAGGAAGTCCATGAGATGAAAAAACAGCAGCTAGAGTCGGCGTATAAGCGGCAGCAACAGGAAATTGCTGATCTCAAGGACTTTGTGGCACGCAACAAGGCAAGTGTGGCTACGCGCAACATGGCGATGTCCAGACAGAAGAAACTGGACAAGATGGAAGTCATTGAAATCGCCAAGGAAAAACCGAAACCACAGTTTAATTTCCGTGATGCCAGAACGTCCGGCAAGCTCATTTTTGAAACAAAAGGGCTTGTCATTGGATACAATGAGCCGTTGTCGAGACCGCTGGACCTGCGCATGGAACGTGGACAGAAGATCGCACTGGTTGGTGCGAACGGAATCGGTAAAACAACCCTGATGCGCAGTATTCTGGGTGAAATTCAGGCTCTGGAAGGAACCGTTCAACGCGGTGAACATCTGGAGATTGGTTACTTTCAGCAAGAGATGAAGGATGCCAACTACAATACGTGTATTGAAGAGATCTGGCAGGAGTTCCCGTCCTACACCCAATTCGAGGTGCGTGCTGCACTTGCGAAATGTGGACTGACGACAAAGCATATTGAGAGCAAGGTAGCGGTGCTGAGCGGTGGGGAGAAAGCCAAAGTGCGTCTCTGCAAATTAATCAACAATGAAACGAACCTGCTCGTACTCGATGAGCCTACAAACCATCTGGACGTTGACGCCAAGGATGAATTGAAACGTGCACTCAAAGCGTACAAAGGCAGTATCCTGCTGATCTCTCACGAACCTGAATTCTATCGTGATGTGGTTACGGAGACGTGGAATTGTGAGTCGTGGACAACGAAGGTATTTTAAAGGATTACAAGTGAGCTTGCGAACAAGCTCGAACGGTGATAAAAGGCGCGTATTTGCTTGCGAAGCAGGCGGAATACGCGTTTTTTTACGTGGTTTCAGCGCGAAATGTCCGAACTGAGTTGGTGGTTGACAGCTTCAAACAGGCAATAATATAATTGAAAGCACTTACATTTACGTGATATAAACCTGTTTCACTACATAGGGGCAAAGAAGACGAGGTATTCCGTTTTGGTACATTGCACTTAGGAGGGAAAACGGGTCTTTTTTTGCACTCTACTGAAACCGGTTTCATTAAAAGAGGAGGTGAAACGCGCACGGCACCGCACGTTGGTTGCATTCTCAGTAAAGGCTGGATAACAGTACCGCGCCCTTAAGAACTATGCTTTCATCTTCCGAGGCAAAGGAGAGAATGAACATTGGATAAACTCAGGAAACCCTTGATATTCATGTTATCTGCTACATTGGCGTTGTCCTCCGGACCATTGATGTCACCAGGCAAGGCATATGCGGATGTGGACGGAATACCCATCACGCTGCTGCAGGACGAATTTTCGGACGGGGATTATACGGCATCACCTGCGTGGAACGTAAGCTCAGGCAATTGGGAGGTAATCGCGGACCCGGCGGATGCGTCCAACGATACTCTTTTTCAGAACGATACCGGGGAAGGCGTTATATCCACCGGTGATCCCTTGGCCGACATGTCCATATCCATGCGTTTTTATACAGGGGCGGGTCAGGGATATCCGGGGATTTTGCCGCGGTTTCAGGATAAGAGCAACTTTTATTATTTTCAAATGCAGGTTCCTTCCAATAAACTCGTCTTCTCCAAGCGGGTGAACGGAACCGATACGACGTTGAAATCGGTGGATTATGCGTTTGCCAAACATACGTGGTATACGCTCAAAATGGTGTTGTCAGGTACTTCCATTCGCGGATACATCGTCGAAAACGGCACGGATAAGTTAGTCTTTGATCTGGTAGACAGTTCCTACGGGGCAGGTACGGTCGGCATTCGGAATCGCTGGCAGTCGGTACATATAGATGACGTTATTATTGCCGAACCGCCGCCAGGGAATGAGGTTATCCTCTCCAGTGATGAGCAATCGGTGTCTTCGGTTTCACTGAACTGGGCCGAAGTAACAGGTGCCACAAACTATCGGCTATATCGTTCGTCTACGCCTGAAGGTGGATATTCTCTGGTAACCAGCACGGGTTCTCAGGTTTACGTGGATGAGGGACTAAGCACCGATACATTGTATTATTACAAGCTCGCATATGAATACGGAGGGATGACGGAATCGTTATGGTCTGCGCCACTGGAGGTTCGTACGACAGCCGCTGCTCCACAGGCTCCAGGCGAACTGAAAGCTGTAGCAATCGATGCCACAACCGTGAAGTTGTCCTGGCTCGCCGTGGACAAGGCGACTGGTTACCGTGTGAATCGGGCAGAGACGGGCAGCGATCAATACGAGCAAATTTACGAAGGCAAGGAACTTGCTTTCAAGGATGAAAGGCTCATGCCAGGGCGTAGCTACAGCTATCGTGTAACAGCCTTCAACGCTGCTGGAGAGTCAGCGTTCATTCCGGCAGAGGCTACGACGTATTCGTTTGATTCCCCTACAGGATTTGCCGCTACAGCCATGACCGATACGTCGATCTCTCTGGGGTGGAACCCCTTGTCAGGATCGGATGTAACGTATACCGTGTCCAGGGCAACCAGTGCTGCTGGTACGTATCAGCAAGTATACAGCGGTAATGAAAGTTCGTTCAGTGATAGCGGCCTGACGACGGGCACGGGATATTTTTATGTCATTCAGGCAACAGTAGACGGCGTTGTTTCTCCGGCATCGGCACCGTTGGGTGTTGCCACCATCCGCACGAGCTTTACGCCCGGACAGTTGTGGCCGGATCAGGGCGGCAAGCCGATTGACGCGCATGGGGCAGGCTTTTTCTATGATGAACAGACTGAGAAATATTATTGGTACGGTGAATACCATACAGGAGGATGGCCAGCCACTGGTGTACGGGTGTATTCGTCAGAAGATTTGCTGAACTGGACAGATGAAGGCATGGCTCTAAGGACGATTCAGTCGATGGATGATTTTGACAATGATCCGATCATTTCCGAATTGTACGCCGGGCGAGAGGACAAAGTGAACATTTGGGCGGACATCCGCAGAGGGCGTATTATCGAACGGCCAAAAGTTATTTATAATGACAAAACGAAGAAATACGTCATGTGGGCCCATATCGATGGAGACAAGGACCCGTACAATGATAATGCCAATTATGGCAAAGCACAGGCCGGTTACGCAATCAGTGACTCCCCGACAGGGCCCTTCGTGTATCAGAAGAGTTACCGGATGGACAGAGCTCCCGAAGGGGAGAAAGACTACTTCCCAAGCGATCGGGGCATGGCACGTGACATGACGTTGTTCAAGGACGACGATGGTACCGGATATCTTATCTATTCCAGTGAGGAAAACCTGACGCTGTATATCTCCAAACTGAATGAAGACTACAGTGACGTAACAGGGTGGCATAAGGAAGGACGAACGGATGACAAAGGCAATCCGGTACGGGATTCCACCTATCAGGCGGAATATGGCGTCGATTATGTGCGCGTGTTTCCAGGAGGACAACGTGAAGCACCAGCGATGTTCAAGTATCAGGGCAAATATTATATATTGACCTCCGGAGCATCGGGTTGGGCCCCTAACGAGAACAAAGTAACGGTAGCGGATAACATTTTTGGTCCCTGGTCAACGATGACCAATCCGTTTGTGCGCACATTGCCAAGCGATCCTGATCCGGGCAAGGCGTTCGGCACGCAGACCACATCGGTAATTCCAGTCGATCCGGAAAAAGGAAAATTCATCTACGTGGGAGATACATGGAATGGCGGCAATTTCTCCAATGATGGAGCAAAATATGTGTTCTTGCCGATTGAGTTCGGAATAGGCTCTGACATTGCAATCCGATGGTACGACAGCTGGACGCCCGATCTGCTGAATTCAATGGGCAAGGTGGACATCGCCGATCCGATGCCGGAGGCTGTGCCGCTTGGGAAAGTGCCGTCCCTGCCAGCAACGGTCAACGTGCGTGACGGAGGCACGCTTGTGCCAACACCAGCGGTGTGGACGGTGGATAACCGGGCCATGACGGCAGACGATTTTGCCAAGCCCGGCCCGATCACGCTGCAGGTAACGACACCGGAGTTCGGTAACAAAAAGCAGGCGGTCCGTGTATATGTCATTCCGGAGAACACGCTGTTTTTCGTGAACAGCGGCGGATACGAAACGGCCGATTACAAGCTGATGGGCGCCTACATGAAAGGCTCGCTTGCCAACCCGGGAATGGCGGATCAGATGTACGCCCCGGCGGAAGGACGAAATTGGGGGTATGTCAGTGCCGATGCGCTGCCTTCCGGTTCGAGCGGCGGGGATATGTTCTCGACCGTTCGTTATCTGAACGGCGGTAATGTCAGCAACTCACCCAAAGGCAGTGATCTGACCTATACCTTCGATGTGCCGAACGGGACATACGATGTATACGCCGGGTTCAACGATCCGTGGACGAACATGTCGCGCAAAGCGAATTTCCTCATCAACGGCACGAATACCGGTGCCGTTACTTATACACCGGCCAGTGTTAGAGCCCACACAGGCATTGTCGTTTCGGACAACAAGCTGGAATTGACCGTACGCAATACGGCATCACAGGACCCGCTAATCAGCTGGATCTTGATCGCCAGGCCTGATGCCGTGCCATCTACAGACGATAGCGCCGGGCTGGATGCCGATATAACGGCTGCAACGAGTGCATCACTCCGTTGGGATGCTCTTCTCGGTGCAGCGAGCTACAAGCTCTATCGCTCGGAGCGCGAGAAAGGAGAGTACAGCGTCGTATACAGCGGCAGTTTGCGGGAATATACGGATAACGGACTGAGTCCCGGCACCAGTTATTATTATAAAGTGGAAGCTTTTGACGCGGCGGGGCATTCGATGCGCGGTTTGTCCTCCGCTTATCAGGTGTTTACGGCCCAACAGACCGCTGCCGATGTGGCTGCAAGCATTACAGCACTGGAGCAGCCTTCTGCAGGTGCGAAGAGGCTGGAGCTGCCGAAAGTGCCGCAAGGATTT
This sequence comes from Paenibacillus sp. NPDC056933, assembly GCF_042674385.1. Classification (NCBI taxonomy): domain Bacteria; kingdom Bacillati; phylum Bacillota; class Bacilli; order Caryophanales; family Paenibacillaceae; genus Paenibacillus; species Paenibacillus sp. NPDC056933. Next base: position 2,098,124 of record NZ_JBHUQN010000001.1, read on the forward strand.
GCGGTGGAGATCGCTTCCAGTTCGGTACCGTCCGTCATTCAAACCGATGGAACGATCATACCGCCATCGAAGGAAACGCTGGTAACGCTAGAATTGGAGATTACTCGAACCTCTGACGATAGTAAATCCATGACAGGGCCGTTGACAGTGACGGTGCCAGCCTATGTGTCTACCCCTGGAGGAACAGACCCCGACGGTTCGGGCGGTAACCCAGGTGGAGGTACAGGCGGCAATTCAGGTGGGAATTCAGGAAGTGGCTCTGGCAGCTCCGGAGAGCAGGAAGGAGGCAGTATCCCAAGCACAGGGGCTCCTTCACCCAAACCTGAGCTGCAAAAGGACCGCTCCGTTCTAGTGCTGCAGGGTAAGCCTGACCAGAAGGGCGAAGTAAAGACCCAAGTGGAAGCTTCAACAATTAGAGAGGCTTTCAAAGTTGCTCCCTTTACAGATGCTGGCCAACGTTTGGTTGAACTACGGCTGAAGCCGGTCTTGGGAGCGACGGCTTATGAAGTGTCCCTGCCCGTGTCTGCGTTGTTGGATCATGGCGAGTCACACATACTTCATATCGTTACGGAACTCGGGACGTTAAAGCTTCCCGCGACAGTGTTAACAAAGGATGTGAAGGGCAAGGAGATCGCTTCGGTACGACTAATCAGAACAGTGCTGCCGCAAACGGTCGCCAATCAACTAGGCAAGCAGTATGGGGTTCAATTTGAACTGCATCTGGATGGTCATGAATGGCCGTTGGGGAGCGAGTTGACGCTTCATCTGCCTTACAAATCAGCGCAAGCTGCACTGCAGGAAAGGATTGTAGCGTTTGCCATTGACGCGAGGGGTGTGGCAACCCCGTTGCCGCAAAGTCATTACAATGCAAACAGCGGTGAAGTTATATTCTCTGTAACGTCACCGACAGGAAATTATGTTGTTATGTCTGTGGAGCACACGTTCGCTGACCTTTCAGAAGTGCAGTGGGCCGAGAAAGCGATGAAGGCATTGGCTGTCCGGGGAGTGATTGATGCGGAGGCAAACGGTCATTTCCGCCAGCTGCATCCCAAAGCGGATATGACGCGTGGTCAATACGTGCAGTGGTTAATAACCGCACTGGGCTTAAACACTTCAAGCGGGAATGCGTTCACTGATGTCAGTGCAGAGGCGCCCTACTATGAAGCGGTATCTGCGGCGCGTTCGCTTGGCATCACCAGCGGCACCGGCGATGGACGCTTTATACCTGAAGCAACCATTACCCGTCAGGAAATGATGACACTGACGGTACGGGCACTTGGAGCGGCCGGACTGGTCGAGCCCGAATCGGCTTCGGAGGATAGCCTCGCTCATTTCCGCGATGCTTCGATGATCCGGTCATATGCCCGTGACAGTGTAGCCCTGCTTGTAAATCTGGGCATCGTCGGTGGATACAACAACGAGGTGAAACCTCTTGCCCATGCGACTCGTGCTGAATCGGCAGCGCTGCTGTATGCGATGATGAACAAAATGGTTTGGCCTAAATGACGATAGCAGCAATTGTAGTGTAAGGAGAAAAGGCTTACTTCAACCTGGATTACAGGATGACGTAAGCCTTTTGCTTGTGTGCCCGGCATGGGCAATAACTAGGCGGTGAAAGTCTGCTTCTCAACCAAATGAGTAGCCTTCTGTCCAATTGCCAAGGTCAATTGTAATGTCTGCCGATTTGATACGCTTGCTCCAGCAAACCTTCGATATGTGTTTTGGATTCGGATATGGTTTCATAGAGAAACTCGACTCGGGATTCCTGCATTCTTGCATAGCCTGCGATTCCATTATTCAGATAGTTCGAGATCATGTTGTAATAATCGTATTTATGGAAGGAAGCCTCCGTTCCTCCAGCTAGTGCAATCCAGAGTGCCTTTTTGGAGTTTGCCTTGTTCAGCAGCCCCATGTTCCATACCTTGTCCAGATAGGCTTTGAGCATGGAAGGAACGTTGTACCACCAGATCGGGAAAACAAATACAATGGCATCCGCCGCGAGCACGCGATCCAGCTCTTTGCGAATCACAGGGGCATGCTGCTTATCGGGGTTTTGCCAATCTCGCTCATCTTCTACGCTATATAACGGATCAAATCCATCACGATACAGATCGAGGATATCGATTTCGTGGTCATTCTCCTTTATCCCTTCTATAAAACGATTCATCACGGCAAATGTTAGAGAATCCTGTCTTGGGTGAGTAACGACCAGTTTGATTTTCATGTATAAGTAACCATCCTTTTTTTCTTCAATTTTTGGTTTAGCGTGCTGACCAATGTTATTATAAGATTCATGACATCTAATTGAGAAGTACGCACCTTCGAGTGCTGTAGATACCTTGAGGTTCTTCGGTTACTTTTAATAATGGATATACATATATGTGATTTAAGGGGGACAACGAGTGGAACAGGAACTGAAAAGATATGAGAGCGGTGTGCAGGCGATGCTGGAACTGGTCGGTGGAAAATGGAGGATTCTTATTCTGCATCAACTGATATCAGGTAAAAAACGAACAAGTGAACTTCGCAGAGCCATTCCTGGCATTACTCAAAAGGTCCTTACCCAGCAGCTTCGTGATTTGGAAAAGAATGAAATCATCCATCGAATTATTCATCCCGAGATTCCGCCCAAGGTAGAGTATGAGCTGACCGAATATGGCTTGACATTGCAGGAAATCATCGACCGTATCTGTCTGTGGGGAGAGAATCATTTGGACAAAGTATATGGAGATAAAAGCAAAGTGCTGGAAGATCATTTTAGTGACTATATTCCGCTTTCGAATTCAAACTGAACTGACCGCCAAAATGAAAATAAAACAAAAGCCTCCCTCAATTGAAGCGGAGGTTATTTGTTTTTGTTCTGTCCTTTATCAGCGAAACTGATAAATGCCATAAAATCATCGAAATTGACCCTCAACACCCCGTGTGTTAGGTTCTAAGTAGTAGAAATTAATATGATCATTTTAGTAGGAATTAAAATTGACGCAATGCGCGAGGTGGCAAATGGTGGAACTTCAAGTGACAAACAGCCCTTTTAATCAGGAACAGATTGAATTGCTCAATCGCCTTATTCCTACATTGAACGATGGACAGAAAACATGGTTAAGCGGATATCTGACAGCCATTCAGGGGATTGCAGCTGTGACCGCACCCGCTGGTGGGATACAACAGCCTGTACAATCGGCAGGTGTGGCACCTGCAAATACACCAACGGTTTCCCGGGAAGTAACCGTACTTTTTGGGTCACAAACCGGAAATTCCAGCGGACTATCCAAGAAACTGGCGAAAAAGCTGGAAGAGCAGGGACTCCAGGTGACCCTGTCTGCAATGGGAGATTTCAAACCAAACGGACTGAAAAAAATAGAGAATCTTCTCATTATTGTCAGTACGCATGGAGAGGGCGAACCGCCGGATAATGCGATTCCGCTGCATGAATTCCTGCATAGCAAACGGGCTCCGAAGCTCGATGGACTGCGTTACTCCGTATTGGCTCTGGGAGATACTTCGTATGAGTTCTTCTGCCAGACAGGAAAGGATTTTGATAATCGCTTGCAAGAGCTTGGCGGAACAGCGCTTGTACCCCGTGTGGACTGTGATGTTGACTTTGATGAAGCGGCGGCAGAGTGGATGAATGATGTACTTGCTTCACTCAGCAGCACACCGGCATCTGCGGGGACGGTAACCAGTGAAGCCGTTGGAGCGGCAGGAAGTAGCGAAGAATCCGAGTTCAACCGGACGAATCCTTTCAAGGCGGAAGTGCTGGAAAATCTGAACTTGAACGGCAGAGGGTCTGACCGGGAGACGCGTCATATTGAGTTGTCTCTGGAGGGCTCCAATCTGGACTATGAACCGGGAGACAGCCTGGGTGTATACCCTGAGAATCACCCACGACTTGTGGATGAGTTGATTGCATCCATGGAATGGAATGCAGATGAGCGCGTTACAGTAAATAAAAGTGGGGAGCAAGTATCTGTGCGTGAAGCACTGCTGCGTTACTTCGAAATTACCGCTGTTACGAAACCGGTTGTTGAGCAGTTGGCAAAGCTGAGTCCGGGTAGCGGACTGCCTGCTCTGCTCGCAGATGATTCGGAATTCCGCAAGGTCATGAACGGCTGTGATCTGCTGGATCTGGTACAGGATTACGGACTCAAAGGCATTTCGGCGGCTTCCTTCATAGCTGTGCTTCGTAAAATCCCGGCACGTCTATATTCGATCGCAAGCAGTTCGAAGTCTTTCCCGGATGAAGTTCATCTTACCGTTCGTACTGTACGTTATGAATCGCGCGGCAGAGAGCGCTACGGTGTATGCTCTGTTCATTTGGCTGAACGAACCGAAATCGGCGATACATTGCCTGTCTTCATTCAGCAAAATCCAAACTTCAAATTACCGGAGAACCCGGATGCTCCAATCATTATGGTCGGGCCGGGTACAGGCGTAGCTCCGTTCAGATCCTTCCTTGGTGAGCGTGAAGAGACGGGCGCAGAAGGCAAGACGTGGCTGTTCTACGGTGATCAGCATTTCTCCACAGATTTCCTCTACCAGACTGAATGGCAGCGCTGGCTCAAGGATGGGGTTCTGACGAAGATGGATGTCGCTTTTTCTCGTGATACGGAGGAAAAGGTATATGTGCAGCATCGGATGCTGGAACACAGCAAAGAGCTGTATCAGTGGATTCAGGAAGGTGCAGTTATATATATCTGTGGTGACGAGAAACGAATGGCACATGATGTTCATGCTGCACTCGCAACAATTCTTGAACAAGAGGGTGGCTTAACACCTGAACAGGCAGCGGAATATCTGACACGGTTGCAACAGGAAAAACGTTATCAGCGGGATGTGTACTAATTCCAGAACATGTGGCGGATAAGGTATCCCGTGGATACGAGAGGAGAAAGCAGCATGGCTTATAATAACTTACTTAACCCGCAGCGCGTGAACAGCGATGTGGAAGATATAAAGATCAAAAGTGACTACTTGCGCGGAAGTCTGACTGAAACACTGGCAGATCGAATCAGTGGAGCGATTCCGGAGGACGATAACCGCCTGATGAAACATCACGGAAGTTATATGCAAGACGACCGTGACTTGCGTAATGAGCGGAATAAATCCAAGTTGGAGCCTGCCTACCAATTCATGTTGCGTGTGCGTGCTTCGGGAGGAATCGTTACACCCGAGCAGTGGCTGATGATGGATCGTGTTGCGCATAAATATGCGAATGAGACGATTCGTCTGACGACACGCCAGTCATTTCAACTGCATGGTGTCCTCAAATGGGACCTCAAAAATACCATTCGTGAAGTGAATGATTCGTTGCTCAGCACCCTTGCTGCGTGTGGCGACGTCAACCGGAACGTGATGTGCAACCCGAATCCGGATCAATCGGATATTCATGCCGAAGTATATGAATGGGCATGCCAGGTGAGCAATCATCTGGATCCACGCACCCGTGCTTATCACGAGCTGTGGCTGGATGGGGAGAAAGTTATCGATTCACAGGACAACGATGAAGAAGTGGAACCGATTTATGGCAAGGTGTATTTGCCACGGAAGTTCAAAATCGGGATTGCTGTTCCGCCATCCAATGATGTAGATGTGTTCTCACAGGATCTCGGCTTTATTGCCATCGTAGAGAACGGCAAGCTGCAAGGATTTAACGTTTCTGTCGGCGGTGGTATGGGGATGTCTCATGGTGATCCGAAGACGTACCCTCAGGTCTCCAAAGTCATTGGTTTCTGCACACCTGAGCAAATGATTGATGTCGCGGAGAAGACGGTTATGATTCAGCGTGATTATGGGGATCGTGCAGTTCGTAAGCATGCCCGTTTTAAATATACAATCGATGACCGCGGCTTGGCTTGGTTCGTGGAGGAACTGACCAGTCGTCTCGGTTGGAAGCTGGATGCGGCGCGCGAATTCCATTTTGATCATAACGGAGATCGTTACGGCTGGGTGAAAGGCAGCAACGGCAGATGGCACTACACATTGTTCATTCAAAATGGACGTGTGAAGGATGTGGATGGTTACCCATTGATGACGGGCTTGCGTGAAATTGCGAAGGTTCATACTGGAGATTTCCGCCTGACTGCCAACCAAAACCTGATTATTGGTAATGTAAGCAGCCAGAAGAAGAAAAAGATTGAGGCACTGATTGAGCAATACAATCTGACGGATGGTGCTCATTACTCGGCACTCCGGAGAAGTTCCATGGCCTGTGTTGCGCTTCCGACCTGCGGCCTTGCGATGGCGGAGTCCGAACGATATCTGCCTTCTCTGATCGACAAGCTTGAGCCTGTTCTGGACGAAGCGGGATTGAGAGACGAAGAGATTGTCATTCGTATGACAGGTTGCCCGAACGGCTGTGCAAGACCGATGTTGGCCGAGATTTCGTTTATCGGTAAAGCTCCGGGCAAGTACAATATGTATCTTGGCGGAAGTTTTACCGGGCATCGCCTGAACAAATTGTACAAAGAAAATATTGGCGAAACCGAAATTTTGGATACATTGACTCCGATGGTGAATCAGTATGCCAAAGAGCGCCTTGACGGTGAGCATTTTGGGGATTTTGTCATTCGTGCAGGTTATGTGCCTGAAGTGCTGGACGGTCAGCAGTTTCATGCCTGATTAGTTTATTTTGTGCAAAGAAGCATTCCTTAGGGAGGTGCTTCTTTGGCGTTTATGGAACTAAACTTAAAATTTTGAAGGTTATGTCTACTTGTCTGTTACCATTTTTTCGTGAGTCTAAACTTGTTGAAGTACGCCCAACAAGATATAATGACAAAGTAGAAAGCAGATTATATGTTGAAAGTGAGCGGAAACGATATGGGTCGTAAGTGGAATAATATTAAAGAAAAAAAAGCTTCAAAAGATGCAAATACAAGCCGGGTCTATGCCAAATTCGGCGTTGAGATTTATGTAGCTGCCAAGAAGGGCGAACCGGACCCGGAAGCGAACCGCGCACTGAAAGTCGTGCTGGAACGTGCCAAAACGTATAACGTACCCAAAGCGATTATCGATCGTGCCATGGAAAAAGCAAAAGGCAGCGGGGACGAGAACTATGAAGAATTGCGTTATGAAGGTTTCGGACCTAATGGTGCCATGGTTATCGTGGATGCCCTCACCAACAACGTGAATCGTACTGCACCGGAAGTGCGCTCCGCATTCAACAAAAACGCGGGTAACATGGGTGTGAGTGGTTCTGTTGCTTATATGTTTGATCCTACAGCGGTAATTGGGGTTGAAGGTAAGACTTCCGAAGAAGTGCTTGAAATCCTGCTTGAAGCAGATGTGGATGTACGTGATATCGTGGATGAAGATGAATCGGTTATCGTCTACGCCGAACCAGACCAATTCCATGCCGTGCAGGAAGCATTCAAAGCTGCCGGCGTTACTGAGTTCACCGTAGCCGAGCTGACCATGCTGGCGCAAAACCACATTGAATTACCAGAGGATGCACAAGCTCAGTTCGAGAAGCTGATCGATGCCCTGGAAGACCTTGAAGATGTTCAGCAAGTGTACCATAACGTAGAGTTCGTTTAAGCGAATTGAAAGCCATTTCTCTAGTCATAAGACGGAAATTTGTCCTTAAAACCGCCAATTGTTTTAATAAGCGAGGATATACATGCCTTTGCTTGGTGGATTTTATGATGATGTACGTTTTTCGTCCTTGTTTGAGGATGGTGTAACTTTAAACTCACTTTTTGTATGGAATATCTATACAAAAAGTGAGTTTTTTTATGTTATTAGAAGATGTTTACAGAGAGTTCTTATTTGATCTGGAGATCAAAAATTACAGTGTTCGTACTATAAAAGGCTACCGCAATAACAATAGGGCTTTCCTAAACTTTTTGTGTAACGAATTTGCAGTTACAGAAATCGAGGAAGTTAGTACATCGCACATTAAAGCGTATCTTATGAACTTGAAGAAAAAGGGATTGTCTGAATCATATATTAATGGGATTCAAAAGAATATCCGTTCATTTTTCAAGTTCATTGTGGAGGAAGGCTATATTGCTGAGAAAAGAAATCCTGTTTTAGGGTTGAAGTAGTTGAAGCAACCCAAAGTTCTTATTCAAACATTCGATGATGATGAAGTGAAGAGAATGATCAGTGCATTCAAAGGTGATTATTATTTGAGTTTACGAAACAAGTTGATTCTATTGAGCCTGAGTGCATTCAAATCAATATCCTTGGAGGGAGCCGAATGTACTATGTGTAATGAGTTGTTTCTTTCAGAAAGTACAACTGAAGCATTAATAAGACTTAGTAATGTCTTCGATAGTAAGTTTAGCTTGTTCTATGACTAATGAACGACTTACTGCCATTGAAAAATTAATGTGGAAGATTGAGAGGAAACTGATAGATCAAAAGAAGTTCTTGAAGTTACTATCTAGTAATGAATTGATAGATAGATTAGTGACGATGAAATACGAGCAAAGTAGAATCAAACCCTTCCACTTGGAAAGTGAAGAGTACCAAATGTCGAGTATAGAAGCTATGTACGACGATGAGGATGATGATGACTAAGTAAAATGTAGATCGTATAGAACGCACTAACAATCCCTATTAAAACGACTTATGATAATTAAATTTAGACAGTCGGTAAGTTAATCGGCTGTCTTTTTCATTAAACTAACGGGCAGGTTAGCGCAATAGATCAACCATTTTTGTTGACTGTAAAAAGTTGGATTAGTATGATTGCTATGGAATAGAAAAATCTTGAAAGTGGGGCTTTCGCATGTCACCAGGCATTCATTTTGTTAAATTTAGGAAACAGCGAGTTAGGCCATAATTTAATCTTTATTACTAAGGAGAACTAATGGACCCAAAAATAAAATTATTGTTCTTGGACGAACATGCTGCAGAAGGCGCCGCGCGTTATGGGGTCAGCCAAGAGGAACTCACTTTCATTGGAGGTTTTCAAAACTTTATATATTCCTATAATCGTGACGAATTGAAATATATTCTCCGTTTCACTCCGAGCACTCTTCGCACGTCGGAAGGACTTGTAGCAGAAATGGATTGGATTCATTATCTTTCAGAGAGTGGTATAGCAGTGTCAGAACCGATTTCTTCAATTAATGGAGAGTATTGCGAACTAGTTCAAGGAAATAAAATGGATTTTTACGTAACTTCCTTTAAACATGCACCAGGCCGTAAAATGGGATATCCAGAATGTCTAGGCAATTCTATACTTTATGAAGAGTGTGGACGTATAACGGGCCGACTTCATGAATTAGCGAAGCTTTACAACCCTACGATTGCCAAAAGGCACACTTGGGAGTTTAATGAATACCTCTTACGAGCCGAGGATTATTTGCCGTCAGAACTTCAACCAATCCTTATTGCCCTTGATGAACTTAAAGTACAATTGGGGAGTCTGCCTGTTAATGCGGAGAATTTTGGTTTGATCCACGGAGATATTAATGTGGGAAACTTCACGATCGATGAAGCAGGGGGATTAACTCTATTTGACTTCGACGAGTGCCAGTACAGTTGGTATGTCGAGGATATTGCTATCCAGCTGTATTACTTGCTATATGTATTCGGAGAAGATTCGAAGTTCGAACGAAAGGACCAGTATGAACTTTTCATAAAGCACTTCGAGCTAGGCTATATAGAGGATGGCCGACGAATGCCAGACAAATGGAAGGATTTGTTGAAGCTTTTCCTTAGACTTCGCGAAATCATTGTGGTTGTAGGTATGCATCGGAGCTGGGATTTAAGCAAACCAGATGACTGGACCCGCGATTTCTTGCAAGATAGTAGAATGAGGATTACTAAAGGTATCTCGTTGATCGATGAGTTTTGAACGACTAAATGGAGGATACTCATTGAGCTAACGGGAAACGTTAGCTCAATAAAACTGAGAAGGCATCAAAGTGATCATCTGCTGTTTTCAACTAGCGGACTGACAATAGGGATCGTGCTGACAATCCTTTTTTGTATACCTTTTAAGACGGGAGACTCCTAGGGCGCCTTCATGAAAACTTCAAGTATGTTAGTCCACTATTTTATAGATTAAAAAAACAGAAATCTCACAACTTCCCAGTAATTTACTACGTTATATAAGTACACCTAAAGAACAATTGAAAAATAACTATTGAAAAGGAGCCTCGATCCATGAAGAGAGAAAATTTAGTATTCTATTACTTGCTGGAGTTGTTGCTGGTTCTATTTTAGTAACATCAACTACAACAGCAGAAAGAGTCGTTGCTCAAACTCCGATGGAGGCAGCAACTGAATACTATGATGCTTACATTGCTAAGGATGCAGAGGGAATGATGTTATATTCAAAAGATATAAACTATTTGGATGAGAAAAGTAGGGAAAAAGGATATGAAAAGGATTTCAAAAGCAATCCTACTACTGGGTATGAAATTGTGGGAAGCAAGCAAATCAACAGTAATGAAGTTGAAATTTCAGTGATCGAAAAGTATGCAGGACAAAGCTACGAACAGTCACCACCACTCCCTTATAAAGTTTTCAAAAGCGATAATGAATGGAAGGTTTTGGTGGAACCGTTGGAAATCAACACAGTGACAGGTGAAGTAACTAAAGGTACGCCGGTTCACGCTCGGCAGTATATGGATAATTAGCTTTTTTCAAAAATTCACGTGTCCTGTTCTATTCACGTATTACGTATTCTGGATGGAACATATCCGAATACTTCTCGCTTTTTATGGATACACCCACAAAAGCGTTTTTACATTATAAATGACACTAGTTCTTGAGTTTAACGGTAGCAGTCTTCTCGAAACTTCATTGCCCACTCCAGATAGGCGAGGAGAGCCCATCCCGCGGTGAACGGATCGATCATCACTTTTCCAGATGCTCTAACAGGTCGTAAATGTCCCGGTGACAGGCCCCTTGCCTTCTAAATATAAGTTCTTGAATTCATTGCTCAGACCGACGGATCCGACGGTAATCGTTGTCTTCCCCGTGAGTTTCTTCACCCAACCGGGCAGATCGAGCGACGAGCCCTCGAAGACAGGCTCTCAGAAGCGTCGTGTTGATCAATAGAAAGAGATCCCACGCCTGCATTAATAAAAGTGGTTGTAGCTTTTTCTGACCAACTTAGTGTAGCCAATACATAGTCCTTTTTGTATGGAATTAAGTTGCTTAAAGTAGAAGCTTACGCGTTTTCGTTTATGATTCACGTTATAAACGTAACAAGTTTTAATTCGAATTTCCGAGGGTGATTTTTATTAAAATTTTCATCGAAGTAATAGACCATACAGAAGAAGAGGAGATCCGCATCAGGTGTCACCAAGTAGACGAAGAAATACATGAGCTCGTTAATAAAGTAAAAACCGAAACGCTCATTATACTTGGTTATCATGAGGATAAGATCAGTCGCATCAAAATTAGTGATATTTATTATTTTGAAGCTGTTGACGGAAAAGTGTTTGCGTATTGTAAGAACAACGTTCATGAAGTCAAACAAAAGCTTTATGAACTGGAGGAACTTTGCCAAAAAAATCATTGTTTTCGCGCCTCCAAATCCACCATTCTAAATATAGCTAAGATTTCCAGTATTCATCCTTCGATCAGCGGCCGTTTTCAAGCATTATTGGATAACGGGGAGAAGGTAGTCATATCACGGCAGTATGTGCCAATACTTAAACACATACTTGGTTTATAAAAGGGGGACCAATATGAAGTATTCCGAGCTCATTAAAGAATTGATTAGAGATTTCTTAATTATATTCGCTTCCATCATTATAATCATCACTATTTTGCGGCAAATCTATGCTCCTGATGCAAGTTTCGAATTAAACTCGATTTATACCATTATGGCTTTCTCTTTTCTGGGTGCTTTGACCGGAATTATTTTATACACGCCGCATGCTATTAACGAGAACAAAATGCGCTTCCGGTTGGTTTTTCATTTCTTTTTTCTGGAGGCCCTTTTAATTTCTCTTGCTGTCATATTGAATCTCGTATACACCACTTCCGGTATACTATTATTGGCCTTGCAAATTGCCGTAGTATACGCTATCGTTCGCCTACTGACATATAGAAATGACAAAAAGGAAGCTCAAAAGATTAATGAAAGACTAAAAACATTTAAAAACGAGATATAGAAGGTTTAAACAAACCGCTCCTAAATAAAGTCTTATTCGCAGCTTGAATACACCTTATGGCGTTAATTTTTGCAACTTATTGGCTCTCAGCTACAGCTTATCGTTTATGTGTATACACCTGCTCTGCCATTTCTTATGATGAACTCATAAAAAGTTGGAGGAGGAGCAGAGAAGTCTTATGGAGATTTTAATACTTGTTGTCACGTTGGCTTTTGAGCTGGCAATTGCCGTTTATTCTATTGCAACCAAGCAAAGCCGCAGCAAGATAAAGTGTTGGACGAGAATCGTAATATTTATAGGATTTATGATGTTGATCTTCGGGAAAGTTGTCGTATGGGATTTCACTTGGGGTTTGTTTACAGGCTTACTCTTTATATTAGCGTTCAAGGAAATGGTTACACTTCTGCGTAAACAAACACACTCTTCGCGTTACAAAGCATTCTCTACGATATGGAAATTCCTTTTGTTAGCACTGATCGAAGTCGTTACCCTTGTTCCTGTTTTACTTTTTCCACAGCATAGGCTGCCGCAAGTGACAGGTCCGTATGCCGTGGCGACCGCCACTTACAGCTATGTGGACAAAAATCGTATCGAAGAATTTACGGATCAAGATGACAATCGGTTTGTTAACGTGGAATTTTGGTATCCTGAGCAGGCAGACGGATCATATCCTTTGCTTGTGTTTTCCCATGGAGCATTCGGTATTAAAACAAGCAACACGTCTACCTTTACAGAACTTGCGAGCCACGGTTATGTCGTTGTTTCCATTGACCATCCCTATCATTCTTTTTATACCGTTTCTGAAGATGGAAAGGTCGTGACGGCTAACCCTGAGTACATGCAAGAAGTCAGCAATTCAAATAAAGAAGGGGTTTATTCGCTTGGTGAGTATTTCGAGCTTACTCAGAAATGGATGAAATTGCGAACAGATGATATGGATTTTGTCATAAATACAATTCAGGAACAAGCCGTGCAAAAAAAAGATTCTGTATATGAACGCATTGACACACGGAAAATAGGCGTGTTCGGCCACTCTATGGGGGGGGCCGCAAGCGTAGCACTGAGCAGGGAGCGCGATGATATTGACGCCGTAGTAAATATAGATGCTCCGTTCTTTAGCGAGCTTGTGTATGATAAAGTTACGAACGAATTAACTGCAAAACGCGAAGCTTACACCATTCCGCTTCTTAACGTTTATTCGGATGATGTGTGGATACAGCTAGACAGCATTTCTACGTATATCGCGAATAGAATTTCGAATGAAAATTTTAAAGGTGCATACAACGTTCATTTTAAAGGCGCAAAACATTTAAGTTTAACCGACCTACCTTTATTCTCGCCTATATTGGCATACCTGTTGCAAGGCGGAAAAGCAGATATCGATAAATATTATGCGATTGAAACTCAAAATGAACTTATCCTTCGTTTTTTTGACTATGCTCTAAAGAATCAAGGTCAGTTTGCTCCAAAAGCGACGTATTGAGTATGTTTTCCGCATGCAGGAAGAAGAATCTCTAATTACAACTTGTGTAACCGATCCACAATGTTTTTTGCGTGTGATTAGGGCGTTGGGCCATTTGGTAAAATAATCGCTTTCAAAGTAGATAGGAAAATATAAAGCCCCATGTAAATAGGAGGTATGAGATTGGAAAATGATATTTTAATCGATCAATTCATAAGACAGTTTCCTGAATTCTACGAATGTTATATAGAACATTTTGAGTTTAATCAAGAGTTTTTAGGACATGTGTTTTTTGGTTATGAAGTATCTACCTATGTTGAAAAATTGCTTTGCGAAAATGATGACATAGAACAGATAGAAAAGTTTTTCAACTTCTTTGAGTGGATGGCAACTCAAAATAATCTTTATAGCTACCGACGATTTGATTGGGGACTGCTGAGGATTTTTATTTTTCTTTAGAGTTTTTTCAATTTTTTAATGGCTCGACCACACTCCAAGAAAAAACTTGTGACTACTTTACAGGTCAAACCGACCACTTTACAATTAACAATAACGATAAGTTTTAGGTAGTGGTTTGTGTGTTAGAATATATGAACTAAGTATTGTCCTTACGGAATTGTCAATCGGGGTATAGCGCAGCCTGGTAGCGCGCACCCTTGGGGTGGGTGAGGTCGTGGGTTCAAATCCCGCTAATAATTGGGTGTTCTGAGGACGTTGCTAAGAAATTCGATAATAACGTAAACTCAATAACGATTTGAATAACAGTGAGTGTTTACATCAAACAACCACTGCTTTATGTTGGAATTGAAAGCACTTGTAAAAGAATTGGTCATTGTATATCAATTTAATATAATATAGTGACGATTCTGCATACCGTCAGAGCAGGTAGGCGTAGGTTACAACGCAGCTACTTGCGAATGGGTTGGTATCGTTGACTCTGTAAAAGTAACTCGTTCTGCTCTGTAAAACGCTACTTCCGTAGTAGCTATGTTCTTGATAACAGAATTGGTTATTTCTGACAAACTAACTGGCTTTCTTGAAGATGGATATACATACGAACTATGATGGTAAAATCATTCATAATTTGATATGATAAACGTATAAAATTTCATACAAAAAGTGAGTTGTAACAAACCATATATCGTATATGCCGAGCCGGATCAATTCCATGCGGTACAGGAAGCATTTAAAGCTGCGGGTGTTACCGAGTTCACCGTAGCCGAGCTGACGATGCTTGCGCAAAACCATATTGAACTTCCAGAGGATGCACAAGCTCAGTTCGAGAAGCTGATCGATGCCCTGGAAGACCTTGAAGATGTTCAGCAAGTGTACCATAACGTAGAGTTCGTTTAAGCGAATTGAACGATACATGGTCAATGGCCAAAAAGAGTGTCTAGCCAATCAACGGGATTGGACAGACACTCTTTTTATTGTTCTCCTAGGAGTCGGATTGCAATGCACCAGGAGATTTTTTCGATTTTGCCGATTTTCTACCGCCAAACTTGAATAATACGATGCCGCCGACGATGACGAGAACCCCTAGAAGTTGGTTCCACGAGAATGGAATTTTCTCCAGTCCGAGCCACCCCATGGAATCAAAGAGCAGGGCGAAACTTAGCTGGGATGTGAGTACAATGGAGATGGCAAAGGTGGGGCCGAGCAGCTTCATGCCCTGAACGAGACAGAAGACCACCCCAACCCCAATCGCTCCGCTAAGCCAATACCAGGGCTGCATATGTTGGAAGCTGAACGTATTTTTGCCCTCCACCAGCAGAGAAATCAGAAACGATGCAATAAACCCAGTGAAAAGCACCATCGTTGTCGTGGACCACGAGCCAGTACGTTCATTTACCTTACTATTAAAGATGGTCTGCAGACTGACCAGAGAACCTGCCAGTAACGCAAGCAAAATACCTGTAATGATCATAGATGTAGCTCTCCTTATTCATAGATGTTGTGCCCCGCCACTTCTGCCAGACCTGCCCGATCTTTGACCATAATAAATCCCTGATCCCGCATAATTAATCCCTCCGCACACAGTTTCTGAATCACCCGATTCAAATGCCGATAGCTCGTACCGATCAGATTCGCGATATCCGTCAGATTGAAGGCGTCCAGTTCTTCGTGGACAACTGTTCCTGCTTCTTCGGTAGAAATGGAGAGCAAATAGCTGGCCAATCGAACCTCGACCGGATACATCAGGTTAAAGTTGGAGAAGTTCGAATCAATATAAAACTTGTGGGATATGATTTTGAGCAAAAATTTCAACAGAGGTGCGTACTCGCTGGCATGTTCAGCCAGCCATTGATAATGAATGCGCAGCATCACGACAGGTGAGACGGCCTGTACGGTGTTGACGATGTTGCTTTCCCGCACGTACTCGATATCACCAACCACTTCTAACGGTGTCTTGAAGCAAAGCACAAGTGTTTTATCCTGAGATGAGGTCGTGAAGATTTTGATCTTCCCTTCAACCAGTACGTACAAATATTCGGATAATTCCCCTTCGCGGCAGATCAATTCACACTTCTCGAAGTGGCATAATGTCATATGTGGACGCAGGGGCTCGTGAAATACCGATTCGAGTTGATACTGCTTCAAATAGTGCAATAATTGATGTCCATTTTGGAACTCTTCCATAATGTATTTCACCCCCCGACTTTATTCCAATAGCTACAGCTTCATAATAATGACGCCAGTCACCATTAAAGCGATACCCAGAAATTGCGGCAGTTTCATCTTTTGCTTCACGACGCCAAACCATCCGTTACTGTCGACCAGAAAGGTTAGAAACAGCTGTGCAATTAACAGGGCGGAGATCGTAAACGTTACCCCGATTTGCTGGATTGCCGTAACTTCACTGAAAATGATAACTGCTCCAAATGCACCTCCCGCCAGGTACATGGGTTTCACTTGCTTTAATCCTTGTAGATTGATGTCACGTACAAACACTAGAATCAGAGCTGCCAGAATGAACCCGGTGAGTTGTGTTATGGTTGCCGCTTGCCATGTACCCATGTCCGTGCTGATTCGGGTGTTAGCGACCCCTTGCAGGGTGATACATGCACCGCCTAATAGTGCAAAAATAATTCCTCTCATGGTGGTACTCTCCTTGTCGCATCATTACTTCTTCGATTTCTATTAAATGATAAATTCACTCGAAAAGCCAAGGACAAATGTCCTCAGCTTGGAATTCACCGCATCTAGAGTACTCTGTATACAGGTTGCTCTCCTACAAAGTGAACAGGCAGTTCAGGAAAGTTCTTCGCCATTCTCTCTGCTAACATTTTCATACCGGAAGCCTCACTTTCGGCATGTCCCATCATAATAAGAGCCTTTTGTTTTCCTTGTTGCACAGCATCACGGATGTACTCCGGTGTTTCCCATTCAAATCCTTCACCTGCGATAATGAGATCCAGTCCTTCGTCTTGCAGCAGGGGAATGGTCAGATTACCGTTTCCTCGAAAACCGACCAGAATTGCTGCACGTGTGCAGATCATTGTTGGACTGCCGACCACCCGCACATATTCTATTCCAAGTTTATTTTTAATATGGTGGGCAACATCTTCGACTGTTGTTCCTTCCGGAAGGGATAGAATGTCGGTTTCCGGCCTTCTTTGCTCTACATAAGAGGACCACCCTAATGCCTGAACCAATCCTTCCGTAATGCCATCCGGTTGATAGCGGTGAATGGCATCATGACAGCGATAGATGGCGATGCCCGCTTCGTTGATCAGACTATTTTTCGTGTTATAGACAGGGTCTTCGGCAAGCCAATCGGTATGGCTATGATGGTTATAGAAGGGAGGCTCATGAGCGATAATTAGATTAACTCCACGCTGTATCGCATGCTCAATTACATGTTGTGTAGGCATAAAAGTTACAAAGACGCCTGTGACCTTCTGACTAGGAGAGCCCGTAATCAATTGATCCACCGTGTTTTCAGGAAACTCAACTTCGGTAGTAAGGTGGTCTATAATGTGTTGAATGGTTATATTCATATGCAACATTCCTCCAATAACAGGATATGCCCAGTGTATCATGTTGATGGAAGAACAGCATTATGGATATGCCATTTCCGATTATCAGATTCATATCGTTTTCTCGTACAAGAAAAAGTATACTTATATAGAATCTTTATACACATTAAATGGAGCAGCCGCGACAACCCTAGACTTAGAAAGGTGATGATTATATGACAGCCAGTACCATTATGGAACGTCTGAAGAGTGAGACGGCTCATTATCACAGACAAGTGGAACAGAACAATTTTGCCAAGGCTATTATGAATCAAACCATTAGCCTGGGAGCGTATAAGAAATATCTGGAGAAATTTTACGGGTTCCTGAAACCATTGGAAGATCAGGCGGTACAGCTACCATTCTGGGAGAGCACGGGACTGGATATCGGGATTAGAGGTAAAGCGATTTTGCTTGAAAATGACCTGCGGAATCTTGGCGCCAGTGAAGAGGAAATCAGTCAGGTTCCTTTATGTAAAGACCTTCCGGATATCTCGACACCTGCCAGATTATTCGGTTATTTATATGTCATTGAAGGATCTACCAACGGAGGTCAGATCATGACCAAACGATTGTCACAGTTCCTGCCGATTGAAGCGGATCGGGGCTTGGAATATTTTAATGCCTATGGCACGGAAACCAGAACTAGATGGGCCGAGTTCACGGAGATGCTCCGCCAATCCATTTCCGGGGAAGAAGATCATGACATTATGGTGCATACGGCTTCGGAAACATTCCGGTTGCTTGATCAATGGATTCATACAGATACATTATAAAATGAATTTACAAAACGAAATTCTGAATGCCTTATTGAAGTGATATAGGATATAGTAATACCGTATAGAGGAGTGTGGGTTAAACTGGATATCAGTTTGAACCGCATCTCTTTTTTGTTGTTAAAGGGAAAGTCCTATTTTCGCCACCGCAGACACAAAACAAGTGCTATAATGAGGCATATGGATACACCTGTTCGTATTCTTTTGTGAAGGATGGTGAAATAGAGTTCGATGAAAGAGGATTCAAGACAACTGGAATTTATGGAGATAGATTTAAGTGAGGAGCCAGAGACAGCTGCTGTTCCTGTTCCTGATCGTTCAACGATTGTCCGTGTTGATCTCAATCCAACATTGTCTGGTGGCATGTTGTCTTCGGAGAAACGATTTGTGGAGGAGGCGAGGCAGCTCGCTGAGGTGGAGGGGGAGGAAGCTCCATGGGTTCCTTTCATGAGTTATTGGCCGACCTATGGTGTTATGAATGCACCCCAACGCAAGTGGTATATGTATTGGAGGACCGAAGTACGGCAAGGGCGATTCCCGGATACGGATCTCTCCTATCTGTTTGTTCACATTTATGAGCTGATTAACGGAATTGGTTGGCAGGAGCCCCAGTCTGGTTATGATCAATTAAAAGAACTGTGGATCAACTACCGTGAACGCCTTCCGCAACTGGATGTGTATATGCAGGAGTGGATCATTGATTATGGACTGGTACACAAGCTGAATATGTCCATTTCCGAGATGGTGGACCTCACAAGTGGATATCTGCCCATGGAGGTTCTGGATATGGAGTTGCAACGGCTGCTGAACAATCATATATCGGACGTTTCGCTGAAACTGTTACAACGATACTACGATTACGACATAACACTCAGCAAATTTTACAGGGATGGCGGCAAAGAAGTACTGGAACAGTACATTCCCCGGGTAATGTCTTTGGTCGATTCTTATCTTCTGCGCACACGTAAGGCGGGGATATCAGAGCAGTTTGAACTACTGAATAAGGAACGGAGCATGGAACGCATGCTGTTTCGCAAAGCTGTATATGACGACTCCATATATGGTAAATCGGTTCAGCTTACATACGTGCCGATTGGAGAGCAGGCCGATTTTGTCCAGTTCGTAACCCGAGTTTTTCGATGCACGGAAAATAAATGCCGTGAACTGCTCGGTTTCAGAGGGCGACTTCGCGGAAAGACCCTTGAACCTGAGCTTGCAAATGTGATTGAACGTTACTTGGACAAAGCCTTTACAGCCGAACACGTGCCAGCGGTAGAGCAACCGTTGATCCAAATTGATACAGAGAAACTTGCATCGTTGCAGCAGGAAAGCGAGTATGTACGGAGAGCACTCATGATTGAGGAAGAGCAGGTTTGGGAAGATGGGAATAGCGGAGCGACGTTGTTAATCCCGAATTCAGTTCACGAAACGGATGATGTAAAAGAAATACAACAAGATACGAAGGCGTGCAACCAGCAGGAGCCGTGCGTTGAAGTCCACATTAGCACTTCCGAAGGACAAACGGGCACGGAGCCATTGACTCTGCAATGGGAGGCAGCCTCTTCTGCTGATCTGGATGAAGAATGGGCACATTTCTCAGGGATGCTCTCTCCTCAGCATGTACAGGCCATCCATGCCCTGCTTGGCGATAATCCGGATACGGAGCTGATGCGAGTTGCTGAGCGTTATGGCACGATGCCCGCACTTCTGCTGGATGAAATAAATGATGTGGCTATGGAAACGATTGGTGATCTGCTGGTAGAAGGGGATCGCCTGGTTTCGGAATATATGAATGTGTTTGAACAAGTAAAGAGGTGATAGGACAGTGACAGAATTCAAAATACCGAAGCGGCTGACTACTGCGCTGGTAAATTCGTTGACAGCGGGTGTTGTACCACGAATCGGACTGGAGCAGATCGCTGTTGGCCGGAAGGCTGAAGTCGACGCAATCTTGCGGGACATGGATAACATCGCAGAAGGGGGAGCGGCCTTTAAGCTGATTACAGGAAGATATGGCAGCGGCAAAAGCTTTCTTTTACAGATGATTCGCAACTATGCGATGGATCGGGAATTCGTTGTGGCGGATGCCGATTTGTCACCGGAGCGCAGACTCGTGGGAACCAAGGGTCAGGGGCTAGCAACATACCGTGAGCTGATGATTCGTCTGTCTACTCGTACACGTCCGGATGGCGGCGCGCTGGAACCGATTTTGCAGAAATGGATCGCCAGTCTTCAGCAACAAGCGATGCAGAGCCGAGGCTTGCGCCCGGATGATCCTGCACTTCCTGCTGAAGTGGAGAAGCAGATCTATGCCGTAACGAATGAAATGCAGAATCTGGTTCATGGTTTCGATTTTGCCAAGGTGCTGGCTTCGTACTGGAACGGGTATAAATTGGCGGATGATGACCGCAAACAGGCAGCGCTGCGATGGTTGAGAGGTGAATTCGCCACCAAGACGGAAGCGAAGAAAGAGCTGGCTGTCGGCGTCATTATTGACGATGATAACTGGTATGACTACTTCAAATTATGGTCCGAATTTACGGCACGGATTGGTTATAAAGGACTGCTGCTGTTCATCGATGAAGCAGTGAATCTATATAAAATTACAAACAGCATTTCTCGGCAAAGCAACTACGAGAAGCTGCTCACCATGTTCAATGATACGATGCAGGGAAAAGCAGAACACCTCGGCATTTTTGTAGGTGGCACACCGCAATTTGTGGAAGATGAGAGACGAGGGTTGTTCAGTTACGAAGCACTTCGTTCGAGACTCATTGATGGCCGCTATGCAGCAAGAGCATATGCGAATTATACCGGACCGATCCTGAAACTGTCGATGTTGTCCCATGAAGAGATTCTGATTCTCTTGCAGAAGCTGCGCCAGATTCATGCCATGCATTTTGGATACAGTGCAAGTCTGACAGATGAAGATTTAGTTGATTTTATGCAAACCGCGGTAAACCGACTCGGTGCGGATGAGTTACTGACCACACGGGAAGTGGTAAGGGATTTCATGGATGTGCTCCATACGCTCCACCAGAATCCCGAAGTGACCTATGCCCAATTGCTTGGTGAGCGGGCATTCAAACCGCAGGAAACAGGAAAAGCAGCTGATTCTTCATCCTCTTCCGATGATCTGGATGATTTTCTGGCGGAGTTCGATTTATGAGTGAGAATCCTTTCTACCGGCTTGCACCTTTTGTCCAGGAATTTATTTATAAAAAAAGGTGGGAGTCTCTCCGGCCCGCCCAGATTGAGGCCTGTAATATTTGCTTTCATACTCCGCATCATATGCTGATTGCAGCAGGAACTGCTTCCGGCAAAACGGAGGCGGCTTTTTTTCCTGCACTGACCGAGCTGTACGAACGACCCTCCAAATCTGTAGGCATTCTGTACATTGGGCCGCTTAAGGCATTGATTAATGACCAATTCGAGCGACTAAAGGACTTGTTGTCAGAGGGGAACATTCCAGTATGGCACTGGCATGGGGATGTGCCCCAGGCAGAGAAAACCCGTCTCATGCGACATCCATCCGGTGTGCTTCAGATTACGCCTGAATCGCTGGAAGGTCTGTTAATGAATCGCCCCAATGCAATTCCGGCTCTGTTTCATGATCTGCGATATGTCATTATTGACGAGGTTCATGCATTCATGGGGGCAGATCGTGGCATTCAGGTGTTGAGTGAGCTCGCGCGAATGGAGCGTATGGCTGGATGTAAACCGCGAAGAGTGGGGTTATCTGCGACACTGAGTGATTATGATACAGCTACAGCCTGGCTCGCTGCCGGAACTCACCAGGGGGTGGATGTGGTTTCTTCCCCTGGTGGTCGCAAGCTGCGTCTGCGGGTGGAGCATTTTTCGTTTCCGGATGCACGGGATGAAGAACAGGCTGAACATCTGCATAACGCACGTAAAGTGTATTACGACTTCATTTATGAGAGTACCCATCGCAAGAAAGCTTTGATTTTTACCAACAGCCGGACGGATGCCGAAGTCACCATCCTGGAGATGCGCCGTGTCGCTGCACGCAGACAGGAGCGAGATGTCTTCCATGTGCATCATGGCAGTATCTCCGCCATGCTGCGAGAAGAGACGGAAGCCGCTTTGCGGACGGGATCAGGTCCAGCCGTAGCTGCGGCTACCGTAACGTTGGAACTCGGTATCGACCTGGGTGAACTGGAGCGGGTTGTGCAGCTTGGAGCCCCTTATAGTGCATCGAGCTTTGTGCAGCGTTTTGGACGATCAGGCAGGCGCGAGGATATGGCTTCCGAGATGCTATTTGTATGTCCGGAGGAAGAGGATGAAGAGGCTCAGCTCCCTGCACGTATGCCCTGGACACTACTGCGTGCCATTGCTGTTATTGAATTGTATGTAAAGACCAAGTGGGTTGAGCCGCTGGAAGCCCGCCAAATGCCAATGGGTGTACTCTATCATCAAACCATGAGCATGCTGAAAAGCATGGGGGAAGCTGAACCGAAGGAACTGGCGGAAGCCATTCTATCGCTGGCACCCTTTGCGCAGATTCGACCAGATCAATATGAGGTCTTCCTGAACTATCTGATTGAGACGGATCATCTGCAATGGACCGAAGATCGGGCATTAATTATTGGGCTTACGGGTGAGAAAACCGTTAATAACTATCGCTTTTACGCGGTGTTCAAAGATGATGAAGAGCATAAAGTGCTGAACGGTTCCGAAGAGATTGGATCGATTACAACCGTGCCGCCACCTGGCTACTGTTTCTCCCTTGCCGGAAAACTGTGGAAAGTGGAAGAGGTGGACCATAAGCACAAATCGGTGTACGTAAAGTCTGCCAAAGGCAAAGTCGACACGTTATGGCTTGGTGCTGGTGGTGATATCCACACAGCTGTTGTACAGAAAATGCGTGAAGTACTGTCAGACACGGTGATATATCCCTATCTGTCTCCGCAAGCGGTGAATCGTCTGGAGCGGGCTCGACGTCTTGCACGGGAGAGCGGCCTGCTGAAGCAGGTCGTCATCCCTGCGGGTGGAGATTCCTTATATGTGCTGCCCTGGGTGGGAAGCAAGTCTTTCCGAACACTGGAGCGACTAATGAAGCATAATTTGTCTGACAAGCTGGCCTTGCGTTCTGTGGTGCCCATGGAGCCCTATTATTTTGTGGTGTCTGGCAAAGCTGATGGCCGCACACTTTTGGCCGAAATCATGAGTGAGTGTCGGACAATGGAAGACGCATCTGCGTTACTTGCTGAAGATGAAGCGCCGTATCTTGGCAAATATGATGAATTCATAGCCCCGCCCCTGATTCGTGAAGCTTTTGCAGTGGATGGATTGGATCTACATGGTCTTAGAGAAGGATTACAGCAAACGTTGGCCTGGGAGTCTACAGCGACGAAATAACGTAATAACGCTTGTCAGATGCCTTGAATTTGAATTAAAAAAATTTAAATGATGAATCAGGGTTGACACCACCTCACCTGCCATGTAATATATGAAAAGTCGTCACACACGAATCACGAACAAATGCATATTTCATTTCGTATAACCTCGCAGGCCGAAAGTGTACACAGGGCGAGGGTCTCTACGGGAAGCCTATACTTCCTAACTACGATGCCAGGGAATCATTGTATTCCTTGCTCGTAGTTAGGATTTTTTGCATTTGGATGGTGTCTGTGACCTTGGCATGGATCAAACATGCGGACGCATTTTTCGATCATCAGGAGGTTTATTTACAATGAAATATTATCTGTCTGTTCTCGCAGGAGCGATGAGCTATGGCATCTTATCCACAATTGTGGTTCTGGCTTACGGCGAAGGGTACAAACTTGGAGAGGTCGTGGGCACACAGCTGATCACGGGCTTCATCCTGTCCTGGATGCTGGCATTATACTCGAAGTTTAGAATGAAACGGAAATCACAGGCAGATGGAAAACCATCAGCAGCCGTGGCAAAAGCATTCCAGAAATTAACGTGGAAGCAGCGTTTGCTGTTGATGGCTGCAGGGACACCAACGGTTATTACCGGTCTTGTCTATTATCAGTCTTTACGATACATTCCCGCGTCACTGGCCATTATTCTTTTGTTCCAATTTACGTGGATTAGCGTATTGATCCAGGCCGTGAGCAAACGTCAGCGTCCTGACAAGGTAACGTTCCTGACTTTGATTATCCTGTTTGGTGGAACATTGCTGGCAGCAGGTTTCCTGGAACAGGGACTCGGAGAGTTTAATGGCTTGGGCATAGCGCTTGGCTTGATGGCGGCTGTAAGTTACTCCCTGTTTGTACTGTTCAGCGGCAAAGCGGTTCCAACAGCACATCCGGCATTTCGCAGTGCATGGATGGTTACAGGAGGTCTGGTCCTGCTATGCATCCTGTTCCCGCCGACGTTCTTGTTTAACGGCTTAATCTGGAGCCAGCTGCTTGTGTTCGGATTACTGCTCGGATTCTTCGGAGCATTTATCCCGCCAGTTCTGTTCGCTGTAGGTGTCCCTCATATTGGAGGCGACATGGCCGGAATTCTTGGTGCAGTTGAGCTTCCGATCGCAGTCCTGCTCTCATCCATTGTGCTTCACGAGCATGTGAGCCCATTGCAATGGATCGGGGTTATTGTGGTGTTAATTGGTGTAGCGCTGCCTGAGATTTATAAGTTACGGATGAGACGAAGTCGAAATACACCTATATATTCCTGAGTGGGGAATAAGATAGAGTTATAAAGATAATAGCTATAGCTAAAAGAGTAAGAGCCTGAATGATCAGGCTCTTTTTTTATGAACACATTTGACTGGATTGCTTCATGTTTCATGCCGTTATGGCCCATACGAGTCATTTTCATTTTTAACCGAATGGGGTATGCTGAAGAAGAGTTGCAATAGAATGGAAACATAGAAAGAGGAGCGTTGAGATGAAAAGCTGGATTAACAAAACCTGGCCTTGGCTAACGCTGGGTCTTACTGTAGTCGTGCTGCTGGGATCTTTTATGGTTTATTTTATGGGCAAGGACATGTCCCCAGGCTCGGGAAGTGCCGTAACGGCCAAAGCCGAGACGGTGGAGGACTTGAAAGGATATGAAGTTATTGATGTTAACGTAAGCAATGACGGTTTTGAACCAGACGTTATTGAGGTCAAATCCGGAGTACCCACCAAGATAAATTTTATTCTTACCCGGCAGGTCACACACGTCAAATCTGTTGGATCAAGTAAACTTGGCATGGACCTGTATATGCAAAAGGGAGATAATTACTACACGATAGACAAAGATTTGCAGCCTGGGGAATATGAAATCCACTGCGGGATGTACATGATTTATGGAACGGTGAAGGTCATATAAAATGAGAGGGGCAGAGACTCGGCAATCGAATCTTTGCTCCTCTTTTCTAGGCATGATATATTGAAAGTGATTTAATCCATCTGGAGGTGGTCAAAAATGAAAGCGCTATTTATTGGAGGAACAGGTACCATCAGTACAGCAATTACCAACCAGCTTGCCAAAGAGGGCTGCGAACTTTATCTGATCAACCGGGGGAATCGAAACGATGATTTGCCTTCAGAAGTGAAGATACTTCAAGCCGATATCAACGATGAGGCGCGGGTTGCAGAGCTGATTGCCGACCTGGAGTTCGATGTTGTCGCAGACTTTATTGCGTTTATACCTTCGCAGTTGGAGAGAGATTACCGTTTGTTCAAGGACAAAACGAAGCAGTTTATATTTATCAGTTCAGCATCTGCCTACCAGACGCCGCTTTCGGACTATCGAATCACGGAAGGTACGCCATTATCCAATCCGTATTGGGAATATTCACGCAACAAAATTGCCTGTGAAGACTATCTGATGAAGCAGTATCGTGAAGAAGGGTTTCCGGTGACCATCGTGCGTCCTAGCCATACCTATAATGAACGTTCTGTACCTCTCGGTGTGCACGGAGCAGAAGGCAGCTGGCAGGTTATCAAGCGCATACGTGAAAATAAACCGGTAATCATTCATGGTGACGGTACATCGCTCTGGACCATAACGCATAACCGCGATTTTGCCAAAGGATTCATTGGCCTTATGGGCAACATTCACGCCATTGGAGAATCGGTACATATTACCTCGGATGAGTCGGTCACCTGGAATCAGATCTATGAGATTATTGCAGGTGTGCTTGGTGTCAAACTTCATGCCGTTCACGTATCTTCCGAGTTCCTGGCGGCGTGCAGTGATCAGGATCTTCGAGGCGGTTTGCTGGGAGACAAGGCGAATACGGTTGTATTTGATAACCGAAAATTAAAAAGGCTTGTTCCGGAATTTGTGGCAACGACAAGAGCCGATCAAGGAATCCGGAGTACCATAGAATATATCTTGGCTCATCCTGAATTGCAGACCGAGGATCCGGAATTCGATACATGGTGTGACAGGGTGGTCGGAGCATTGGACGAGGCGTTGTTAAAAATTAGAGATGAGAAGTGAGGCGAGCATATGTCCCAAACCGGGCATCGACTGGTAAAAGAAATTACCAAAACCGTCACATTGGACTATTTGCTGCACATTCCCGAGATGGAGGGACCAGGTGCTGCGGACCAGAAATGGCCTGTCATTTTGTTTCTTCATGGTGCTGGGGAACGCGGAAATGATGTGGAAATGCTTAAAGCAAACCGGGTCCCGCTTATTGCTGATCAGGACAAGAGCTTTCCGTTTATCGTGATTTCCCCGCAATGTCCTGTGGACGAATTTTGGGGTATGCATCGTGAAGCTGTCATGGCCCTTCTGGAACATGTTTTGGAAAACGAAGCAGCTGACCCCGACAGGGTGTATCTAACAGGTCTGAGTATGGGCGGGTATGGTACTTGGGATCTGCCACTGTTTTACCCCAATACATTTGCAGCATTGGCTCCTGTATGTGGGGGAGCAGACCCTTCCAAAGCGGAAGAACTGCGTAATATACCGATTTGGGCGTTTCACGGGGCGAAGGATGACGTCGTTTATGTTTCTGAATCCGAGAAAATTGTGAATGCGCTTAAGGCATTGAATGCGGATGTGAAGCTGACCATATACCCGGAAGGCGATCATGATGCCTGGACGGAAACGTATGCTAACCCGGAATTATACAAGTGGTTTCTCAGCCATAGTTTATAACGGCTCCCCCTTAAAATGAAGAGTTTCACCTTATGCGAGGTATTTACAATTCTTATTTGAATCGTTATAATCAAGAAAAAATGACACTTGTTAGGGGAGGCACCCCAACAGAGGACTTTGTTCCTTTGTTGGGGTGCCTCCTTTTTTTGGTGTGCAGAAAAGGAGAGCAGACGTTGAAGAAATCCCGAAAATTGGTAAAAAAACAAGCCGAGCAGCTGACCAAAGTAGTGCTGGCTTTTGCCTTGCTTTCACCTCAAGCACTGATCGCTGAATGGGGGGCAACAGCCGTTATGGCTGAAGCTGTGGAAAGCATCAGTATTGTATCCGATACCTCCAGCATGAAGGCTGTTCAATCCTCCAAAGTGAAGGTGGAGATGAACAGTGATGGCAAATACAGAATTGTATTGCTTCCCAATACCAACGTATTTTACGGCGGAGATACCGGAAATGTATCCACCATTATTGATCACAACGGAACCCCCATTAACTTTAAGTCATTGCCGCTCAATTATTATCGAATCAACAACAACGTCATTGAAATGTCCCGTCAAAAGGACAATGTCGAGTATATTTTGCGAGTATCCATCGTCAACGCCACGTCTCAAGGCGGTTATATGAAAGTGGAGCTGGAGGCTGTTAATCGCAGCGGCTCGACGCTCAATCTGGGAGGCACGTTCTACTGGGATACCATGGTGAATGGCAATGATGCTTCACCATTTGAAGTGATTGAGAACGGCTGGCGCAATTATAGCGGCGGTGTGCAGGTAACTGCTTTTTATGCCAACACGTATAATGTCGTGGACGCAGATCGTATTTTCATGGGGCAATATAACAGCCCGGATAATGCCCAGCTTACAGGCGGCTCCGCTCCATCTTCGTTTGCGCCAGGGCAGACCGTAACGGCGAGTGATACTGCTGCACAATTTTGGTGGAGTGGCAAAGCGACAGCCAACCAGGCTTCACGGAAATTTTCCACAATTGTGGGCATTGGTCCGAAAAATGCACCGCCCTCCTTTACATTATCAGCCCCTTCTTCGGGCCAGACCTATTATAAAGGGCAGCAGCTGCAAATTTCCGGTACAACCCGGGATACGGATGTGGGAGATCTTTTGACTGTAAAATGGTCGATCGACGGTGGGGCGGAAAACATCCTGACACAGATGACGGCCACAGGTGTGAATCAGTCATTTAACACGAATTATACGTTACCAGAAACTCTCGCCGATGGCGCACATACGTTACAGGTATGGGTGATGGATGACAAAGGGGGAGTGTCTTCAGCAGGAACTGTCCATTTCACGGTGAGAAGTTTCGTTGTTCCAGGAGCGCCGACGTTTGCAGCGGTGAACAGCAATAATATGACGGTGAACTGGGATAAGAAGGCGAATGACGCTTCCGTGACGTATGAATTGAAAAATGTAACGACCAATCAGAGTTTCGATACGGGTACCTCAAACAGTCGCCAGTTGACTGGACTTACACCGAATACACAGTATTCCTTTGCGGTCCGGGCCAAAAATGCAGTCGGTTCCTACACGGGATATTCAAGTTCTGCGGCCAAATATACACTGGCAAACTCGCCCGCTGATGCAGCAGTCACACAGTCTGGTAACTCCGTAACGGCCAGTTGGAACAACAATGGTAATCCCGCTGGAACCAACTACAAAACCGAGATACGAAAATCTGGCGGACAAGTACTCGCATCGGGTACAACCTCCTCGACACGTACTGAATTGGCTATAACTGGGCTCGCCGACGGAGTGTATGAAGTGTATGTAGCAGCACTAAATGGCGAAGGCATACAGACACCATTCATATCTGCTGGTCAGATCACAAAGGACACAACAGGCCCGACTGCTCCCTCTATATCCGTCAATCCATCTACTTGGACCAAGGAAGAGGTGGCAGTTACCATAACAGCAGGTTCGGATGCCTTGAGTGGGGTGCAGAAGACACAGTACAAACTGGGGATAGGGGGAGAATGGAAGGAATACAGCGTACCAGTCACATTTGCTTCTGAAGGAAACACACTCATTTTTGCACGCAGCATAGATACATTTGGCAATACAGGCCAAGAAGCTTCTGTTACGGTACGGGTAGACCGAACCGCTCCAACGCCTCCCATGATCTCATTGAATCCACCGGAATGGACCAATTCGGATGTCACGGTGACATTAACGGCAGGTACAGACGAGGCAAGCGGCGTTGGTCTTACACAGTACAGGCTTGGTGATGAAGGAACGTGGATCAATTACCAGGAACCGTTTATATTGAATGCAGAAGGAGTAACCGGAATTCAGGCGCGGAGTGTGGATCGAGCCTCGAATGTCAGTGGGTCAACTTCAGCTACTGCACGTATAGACAGGACAGGACCCGAGGAGCCGAATATTATGCTCAGTGACGATGACTGGACGAATCAGGATGTGTCTTTTGAAATAATCAGCGGTGAAGATACAGGAAGTGGACTTGTCAAAAGCCAATATCGACTAAATGAGCAAGGTCCCTGGATCGATTACACGGGCGAAGTGAAGGTTACCGACGAAGGACAAACCGCCGTATATGCTCGCTCACTAGATAGGGTAGGGAATATAAGTACCGTAGCAAAAGCAATCATTCGGATCGACAAGACTGCTCCAACAGAGCCGGTCATTACATTAAGCCAATCTGGCTGGAGTAAGGAAGACGTGCAATTTACGATTGCCGGAAGTGTAGATGAACATGCCATATCATATGAGTATAGTTTAAACGGAGATCCATATATCACAGGGAACTCGGGTACTGTGAGCATAAACGGAGCAACTGTCATTCGGGCCAGAGCTAGGGACGCCGTCGGTAATGTTGGCACAGAGATCAGTCGTACGGCTTACGTCGATCAGATTGCTCCAATGATTACATTTACACCGAATGGACAGGGTTGGACTGATACCGATATATCCGCCATGATTCAATATGAAGATGCTGACTCAGGCATCCATGAGCTGAAACGATTCTATCAAATAACGGGCAGCATCGCCCCACCAGAGAACTGGACTGAAGCCGAGTCCAATAAGCCCGTAATTCCAATCGATTCGGAAGGCATCTGGTATATTCATGCCAAAGCAACCGATGAGGCAGGCAATACATATGAAACCGTATCCTCACCTTATCAGATTCAGCGCAAGCCAGAACAACCAGCGAATGTGAGCATCACACAGATCAATGAAACTTCAGCAGAACTTACATGGGACCTGCCGACAGGAGAATGGCACACGGATGGATACCAATATGAAGTGATGAATAAAACAACAGGACAGTCGTGGACAATGGATTATCCGAACCACTCGTTAATGGATGCTTCTCTGAATGGAGGGCAAGTCTATGAATTTGAGGTCAGAGCCAGAAACCACACAGGTTTAAGTGATTCAGTAACGATCCGTGCATTAACGGTTCCTGCGGCGCCGGGATCATTGCAAGTTCGTAAAGTGGAATCTCAGCCAGATCTAGCAGAAGTACATTTCGATTCCGTTCAAGGCGCTACGGCATATCGGATCATGGCTTCAACTACAGACGGAAGAAAGGTATATGATGAGACCATATCCGACTTTTTCCGCATGACTTACATTAGCAATCTGGTCCCTGGGACAATTCATACCATCTCGGTTACTGCTTTGAATGAAAGTGGTGCGGGAGGTCGAAGCCGGACGGGGTTCTTGACTTTGCCTGCAGCACCAGGTCAATTTGCGGCAGTGCAGATTCGGGAGCATGAGATCTCTCTGGCATGGGATACGGTAACTTCAGCCACATATTACAGTCTTTCGCGCAGTGGGACAGGAGTCTTCGAAGGATTGGAAACCGCGTATGTAGATGCAGGTCTGGATAGTGGTACAGAGTACAGCTATGAATTGCTCGCTGCGAATGAAACAGGAGAAGGGCCCCCGGCAGACTTGCAAAAATGGATGACCCTGCCCGGTGTTATTGAAAACTTGACCGTGGATGAGCCTACAACAACGAGCTTGCGTCTAAGTTGGGAGCCTGTAAGAGGTGCTGAGCAATATGAGGTCTATGTGGATGGAGAGAAGAGGCAGGCGCTGCCCGCCGGAACCCATGAATGGGTCGTTACGGGATTGGCTGCAGGTACTATGCAACAGTTGGAAGTGCGGGCGGTCAATGGGAGTGGAGAAGGTCAATCGAATCGGGTAGCTGGAACGACCCTTCCCGAGAGTACTTCAGGGCTTCACTTTGTTCAACCGACCGAGACAGGAGCTATACTTAAATGGGATGAAGTCCCCGGGGCCACCCATTATCGGGTGGTTCTTGATGGACAGAGCTATGAAATATCAGATACACAGCTTATCGTCGATCAATTATCAGGCAGTCGTCGCTATACGTATCAAGTGGAGGCTGGAAATGCTGCCGGGTATGGTGCGGCCACAAGTAGCGAACTGCTCACTTTACCAACCAGACCTGAAGGGATGGCAGTAACGCGTATCGATGAAACAAGCATGGGAATGGAGTGGGAATCGGTAAAGACAGCCGAGTCCTATATTGTGAGAATCAATGGAACTGAGGTTGGTCGAACTTCTCAACTTACCTATACGGCTGAAGATTTATTGCCAGGGCTGGAATATGTGTTGGAGGTACAGGCCGTGAATGCCTCGGGAACAGGTCAATCGGCAAGTTTGATCCAATTATCCAAACCAACGCCGCCTTCAGGAATCGTTGTTGAACCTAAAGTACATAAAGCAACCTTGTCTTGGGACGCTGTAGAAGGTGCATCAGAGTATTTAATTTACCAGAATAATAAGGAGATCTATCGTGGTATGCAGCCGACGGCGCTGATTACTGGGCTTCAAGATGGAACAAGGCACGGCTATACTCTTCGGGCGGTAAATAGACAAGGGACCCAATCCGAAGCGACGAATGTCTCCGTGCTGACCTTGCCTAAGAAACCAGTTAAAGTTCAGGCATATGATGTGTCAGAAAACAGCCTTAGTCTGGATTTCACCAAAACAGGTGTAAAAGGGGCAGACGAATATATCATTGAACGCAATGGGCGTGAGATCGCTCGTTTGGATGCTAGTGAAGGCCGCTTCGTGGACAGGGACTTGTCTTCGGGCACGAAATACACTTATATGATCCGGGCGGTCAATGCAAGTGGCTCAGGCGAATCCTTAACCTATGGGGTAATGACCCAAACACGGCCAGTACCCGCAGATGGGATTAGTGTAATTAAGGGAACACATGCGTTTGATCTGGCCTGGGAAGCAGTTCAGGGGGCCACTGCATATGAAATTCACAATCAGACCACGGGAGAGGTGCAGACGGTAACCGTACCTTCGGCCCATCTCGCGAGTCTGCTAGATGGCACAATGTATGAGTATGAACTCACAGTAATGAATGAGGATGGTCACCGTTCCACTCCAGTGCAGGTTCATTTACTGACCAAGCCTATATCCCCGCAAACCGCAAGTATTGAAGCGGTAACGGATCAATCGGCAACACTTAATCTGAGTGGCAGCGCCACACGAGGAGCGGATCAATTGATCCTTTTGCGGGATGGGAATGAAATTGACCGTATTCCGGCTGACAGGATTTCTTATGAAGACAAGGACCTGACGCCGGGAGAGAAGTACACCTATACGGTCAAGACTTCTAATGCCTCCGGTGATAGCGATACGGGATTCGATGTTCTATTGCGGACGCTACCCGCAACAGTGACTGAACCGCTGCATCCAGATGTGATTGGAGAGACGGAGGCAGTGATTACGTGGGAGAAGGTTCAAGGGGCCGATGGTTACATTGTAAAGATAGCGGATGACGAATTTACTACAATTACAGAGAGAGAACTGACTGTGATCAGACTTACAGGGCTTGCCAGCGCAGCCCCGTATGATCGGGTGCAGATCATTCCTTATAATACGGCGGGTCAGGGAAGGCCTATTAAAGTCACGCCATTTTTCACATTGCCTCATGTTGATTCTATTGAGATGAAGCTGTACCCGGAAACAAATCATGCCAGACTGGAGTGGGCTTTCCCTTATCTCAACGAGACGTTTGTAGTTATGATGGAGGGCATGGAGCTATACCGCGGCAAACAAAAAGAGTATATCGTTGATGAACTGGAGGGTGGAACGAATTACTCCATAGAACTGTATACCGAGAACGAGCAGGGAGACATCTCTCATAAGCTTGAATATACGTTATTGACCAAACCGGAGGCACCGAAGGAAATGGAATATCATTCCACACAAGATAGCATTCAACTTCAGTTTGGAAAGAGCCAAGTCAAGGGGGCCGAACAGTTCATCATTGAACGTAATGGAGTGGAGATCAGCAGAGTATCGGTGGACGAACCTTTTTATAAGGATCAGGGGCTCGAACCTGGAGTCCATTATGAGTACACCATTAAAACAGGGAATGCTTCCGGTATTAGCGAGAATGGTTTGAAGCTTAACGCAGTTACGCTGCCCGGCACTATTTCCTCCTCTCCTATAGTCGAAGAACGAGCTGCACATGGAGCGGATATACTATGGGATATGGCTCCAGGTGCAACGGGCTACCGGATCTACCAGCAATCCGAGCTGATTGCAACAACAACAGAAACGTCCATGCACATTACCGAATTGAAAAGTGCGCAGCGCTATCCTGACTTTTCCATCGTGCCTTTTAATGAGGCGGGAGACGGGAAGACCATCCTTGTACCTGAGTTCGAGACACTGCCGTCGAATGAAGTCATTGTTTCAGCGGCGGCCCAAAGTACAAGCAGTATTGTAGTGAGCTGGAAGCTGGAATCTGCGAATGAAACGGTTGTTCTTTCCCATAACGGGCATGAAATTTATCGCGGGAAGGATCGAAGCTACATCTGGACTGGCTTAACGGGTGGACAGCGTTATGATGTGTTGTTATGGACTGAAAATTCTGCTGGGGAAAAAAGTGAAAGCCAACAGGCTTCGGCTGTTACTATGCCGTATCCACCTTCGAGTGGAGGAACTAGCCCAGCAACGCCTTCTTCCAAACCGGAGACTGAACAGGCAGAAGTGACCCAACCTGATTGGGATGGCAAACCTGATACAGCAACGAAGAAACAGGTCAAATTTTTGGATATTGGTCAAACCTTTAATAAAGATCAGATTATCTGGCTGGCAGAACAGAATATTATTCAGGGTGTGAGTGAGACCCGTTTCGAACCGCGTCGTCCCATTACACGAGCTGAGTTCACAGCACTTATTGTGCGATTAATGGGTGTGGACACATCTGTTGGTTACCAGCATTCTTTTCAGGATGTGAACAATCAGGATTGGTATGCTCCAGAGATTGAGGCAGCGGTAAGGCGTGAAATGGTACATGGTATGGGCAATGGTAAATTTGCACCTAATGCACTTGTCACCCGGGAACAGGCATCCAAGATTATTGCAAATGTTATTCGCAAAATCAAGCCGGAGCCCGCGACTTTACGTCGTGTTTTTACCGATCAGATGGATGTGTCCGATTGGGCCAAAGAAGAGGTGGAAGAGCTTGCCGGAATGTACATGCTAACCGGATACGAAGACGGCAGTTTCCGTCCCATGCAGCATTTGAGCAGATCCGAGGCGGCGGCCCTGATCTTCCGTTTGAACAAACTGATTCGTATTATAGAAGAAAACCAAACTATGGAGGGAAATCAAACGAGTAAAGAGACTAACACACCAAAATGGGATAGGACGATTTAGTTTTAATCCTAAAATGGCTTCATCATTTCATCATCGTCTGTAGAACATTATCGGTTGTTCGACTTTTAATGTTATAATAGGTTGCCAATAGGATAAAAATAGGGTAATGGACAGTGGTGATGAATGATGAATAACAAATTTATACGAATCTATGAAGATATTGCAGCACGAATCCGTACCGCCGAAATTCAAGCCGGATCGCTGTTGCCTTCGGAGCTGGATTTGGCTGAGAGCTACCAAACCTCCAGAGAAACCATCCGCAAAGCACTTAAAATGTTGTATGAAGAAGGATATATTCAGAAAATTCAAGGTAAAGGCTCCATAGTTTTGGATATCCGTAAAATTGACTTTCCAATCTCGGGACTCGTCAGTTTCAAGGAACTAGCCAAAAAAATGGGACACCGTGCTCAAACGTATGTGAAGGTTTTTGAGGAACAACAGGTCGATCAGGCCTTGTACAAAAAAATTAATTTTGGTCTGAATGAACAGGTGTGGGAGATCCGGCGTGTACGCAAAGTGGACGGAGTCCATGTTATTCTGGACAAGGACTATATTAGTCAGAAGCTTATTCCCGGATTGAGCAAGGAGATATGCAATAATTCTATTTACGAGTACATTGAGGAAGAGCTGGGATTGACCATCTCTTTTGCCAAAAAGGAAATTTTGGTGGAGGAACCTACCGCTGAGGATCGGGAACTGCTCGATCTCGATGGATTCCATAATGTAGTTGTCGTTAGAAGCCAGGTGTACTTGGAGGATGCCAGTCAATTTCAGTACACGGAGGCGAGGCATCGACCGGATAAATTCAGATTTGTTGATTTTGCCCGGCGAAGATAATGCACGTTACGTTTTGGTAGTAAAAAGAGTACTTTTTCACTGCTTGTCAGTGAATGAAGTACTCTTTTTGTTATGGGAAAATCCGAAGATCGTCCATCAAGAACCGTTGAATGTCAATGTTCTTCCTTCTTGCCTGAGCGTATGATCTCAATATACACGAGTCGAGGAGTGAATAGATTGAATCACATAACCGTAGAACCCAAAGTTAGAGTATGGGAAGAGAGCAGGAACATTCCGACCTATGGTACAGGCAAACCGGATCAAAATCCGATGTTTCTTGAAAAGCGAATCTACCAGGGGAGCTCCGGGAAGGTGTATCCGCTTCCGGTCGTTGATCGTATTGATGATGAAGTTACGGATCAACCGTACCGAATCATTATTCTTGAAAACGAGTATGTGCGTATAGAGATGATGCCGGAACTGGGTGGTCGCATTTATCGTGCGCTAGATCTTACGAACGATTACGATTTTGTATATTACAATCGGGTGATCAAACCTGCTCTGGTAGGTCTTGCTGGACCCTGGATCTCGGGAGGTATTGAATTCAATTGGCCCCAGCACCATCGGCCCAATACATTCGGTCCGGTAGATTGTACATTTTCGAGCAATGAAGACGGGAGCGCTACCGTATGGATTGGTGAAATAGATCGCATGTACGGGACAAAGATGACAGCCGGTTTTACGTTGCATCCTGGGAAAGCATATCTGGCGATTAATGCCGAAGTATATAACCGTACCCATGAACCTCAAACCTTTCTGTGGTGGGCAAATCCGGCTGTTGCCGTTAATGATCATACGCAATCGGTGTTTCCGCCGGATGTAACGGCTGTGCTGGATCACGGAAAACGGGATGTGTCCCGCTTCCCCATTGCTACAGGGACGTATTACAAGATGGATTATTCTGAAGGTGTCGATATCTCTCGTTATAAAAATATACCGGTTCCAACATCGTACATGGCTTACAAATCCGATTACAATTTTGTGGGTGGTTATGATCATAGTGTTCAGGCAGGGTTGTTGCATGTAGCCAACCATCATGTATCTCCAGGCAAAAAGCAATGGACATGGGGCAATGGTGCATTTGGGCAGGCATGGGATCGTCAACTCACGGATGAGGATGGACCGTACATTGAATTGATGACAGGTGTATTTACGGATAACCAGCCTGATTTTACTTGGTTGCAACCTTATGAGAGCAAGTCCTTTTCGCAGTATTTTATGCCCTACAAAGGGGTTGGTATGGTCAAAAATGCCACGATTGATGCGGCTGTAAACCTGGAGCTCGATAAGGAAACAGGGCAAGTCGTTGTAAGTGTATATGCAACTTCAGTGTTTGCCGATGCGGCAATTGAACTGAAAGGGGCAACTACCGTGTATCTGAGCGAAACTTGTACCCTTTCACCAACCCAATTATATAAGACTTCATTGCAATGGAGTGGTGAGGAGGACTGGCATCAGTTGATGGTAACTGTTCGTGCCGCGGATGGAAGAGTGCTCGTTTCCTATCAGTCGGAGCCAGCTGGACTGAACGAAGTGCCGGAAGCAGCCAAACCACTCCCTCTGCCTACCGAGATTCGGACCAACGAACAGCTTTACTTGGCAGGGCTTCATATTGAGCAATACCGGCATGCCACCTATGAACCAGAGTCTTATTATCTGGAAGGGTTGAAGCGTGATCCGGGTGATATCCGTCATAATATTGCATACGGCACATTGTTGCTGCGAAGAGGCTCGTTTCAGCAGGCAGAGGTTTATTTTCGCCAAGCTGTGCAATCGCTCTCATGGAAAAATACAAATCCCTATGACAGTGAATCCTTCTATCAGCTCGGCCTTTGTTTGAAGCTGCAAGGGAGACATCAAGAAGCGTACAAAGCACTTTATAAAGCAGTCTGGTCTGCACAATATCAGGATAGCGGATATTTACTGCTTGCACAGATCGATACAGCGGAAAATAACGACGTCGAAGCGTTGGAACTGATCGAACGTTCGCTGATCCGTAATACCAGAAACTATAAGGCACGTCATCTGAAGGTGGCTTTGCTGCGCAGGACGGGCCGAGAGCAACAGGCGATGCAGTACGCTCGCGATACTCTGGAGCTGGACCCGATTGATTTTGGAACTGCTTATGAGTTGGTTCTGTTATACAGTGGAACATCTTCACTGGCAGATCATGAAAAGAAAGCCCATGCGATTGTTCATTTCAAAAAGCTCATGCGTGGGGACGTCCATAATTATATGAATGTGGCTGCAGATTACGCTGAGAGCGGATTGTGGCATGAAGCGCTAGGAGTACTTGCTTACTATGAATCCGAAGTAGAGCAGGTGTACCCGATGGTGTATTACGCTCAGGCGTATCTGCACCGTAAGGCAGGTGACCCCGAACAAGCTTTGCAATGTCAACATCAAGGGAAAGTCGCCAAGCCGAATTACTGTTTTCCGAACAGTCTGTTTGAATTGCTTGTGCTGCTGGATTCGCTCATTGCAGATCCGTTCGATGCTCGCGCTCATTATTATGTGGGAAATTGGTTGTATGATAAAAAACGGTACAAGGATGCCATTACCCACTGGGAAACCTCACGTGAAGTTGATCCTACATATCCCACAGTACATCGAAATCTGGGACTCGCGTATTATAACAAGCTTCATCAGCCTGACGATGCACTGGTATCTCTAGAGGAAGCTTTTCGCCTGAATCCTGCGGACGCTCGGGTCTTCTACGAGTTGGATCAACTGCACAAGAAGAGGGGCAGCTCCTGTAAAAACCGAATCGCATTATTGGAACGACACATGGACCTCGTTCATTTCCGTGATGATTTGTACATCGAGTGGGTTACATTGCTGAACATGCTAGGAAGACATCAGGAGGCATGGAATGCACTTCAAGGTAGACATTTTCATCCCTGGGAAGGCGGGGAAGGCAAGGTCACCGGACAATATGTTATGGCCCTTACTGAACTGGCGAAGCAACATCTGGCGAAAAAACAACCCGAACAAGCAGTAGATTTGCTGAAAAAATCGTTGATTTATCCGCACCATTTGGGTGAAGGGAAATTGGAAGGTGCGGGTGACAATCCGGTGTACTTCTATCTTGGTTGTGCCTACGAACTAATGAACAATACCGAGGCAGCAAAAGAGAACTTTCTAAGAGCTTCCATCGGGCTGGACGAACCTGCAAGTGCCATGTTCTATAACGACCAGCCGCCTGAATGGATCTATTATCAGGGCCTGGCCTGGGAACGAATGGGGAATTCAAAGGAAGCAAAGCGTCGATTTAACAAGCTGATTGATTATGCGGAGAGACATATGCACGACCACATCAGAATGGATTATTTCGCTGTCTCCCTGCCGGACTTTCTGGTCTTTGAGGATAATCTGGATCAACGAAACGAGGAGCACTGTCGATACATGCGCGCACTGGGACTGCTCGGCCTTGGACGTAAGGACGAAGCGGGGCTTGAATTGGAACGAGTGCTGGAGATGAATCCGAATCATCAAGGAGCATATGTGCACAGATAAACGTATTATTGAAACCAATGAGCTTGGAGGAGATATATTCATGAATAAAAATATAGCAGGTAGCCATATTCAATTCACGTTGGATGTGGAAGACAAAGAAATTCGTGTGGGACGCATGACCGGAAATGGTGGCAGAAACCCGCAAGGAGAGTCCTACGATTTCACTAACTATTATATGACACGCGACGGTAAACCCCATATTCCGGTCGTTGGAGAATTTCATTTCTCCAGGTTTGCTTATCTGCAATGGGAGGAAGAGCTGCTTAAGATGAAGGCAGGCGGTGTGAGCATCGTGGCTTCCTATATTTTTTGGAATTTTCATGAGGAAGAGGAGGGGCATTTCGATTGGTCGGGAAACCTGAATTTGCGGCATTTTGTGGACTTGTGTGGCAAACATCAAATGCCACTGATTGTACGAATTGGACCTTTCTGTCATGGGGAAGTCCGCAATGGCGGCATGCCGGATTGGTTATTCAGCTATCCATTTGAAGTAAGATCCAACGATGAAGGGTATCTTTTTTATGCGAAAAGGCTGTATGGGGAGATTGCACGTCAACTCAAGGGTTGCTATTTTCAGGAAGGAGGCCCAATCATAGGGGTTCAGCTGGAAAATGAGTATATGCATGCGGGAGCACCACTGGATGTGTGGGGATACAAGAACGGAAAATACATTACTTCTGGAAGGGATGGGCAGAAACATCTGACAGAACTTCGCCGGATCGCCGAGGGGGCGGGTATACGACCGATGTTTTTTACGGTCACTGCCTGGGGAGGTGCAGCCGTTCCGGAAGAAGGCACCCTGCCCATGCTGGCTGGGTACGCCTACACCCCATGGATCCCCAATCAGCCTCCAAGCAGCGAGTATTTATTTCGTGACCTGCATAGGAACCCTGTTGAAGCACTTGACTATGACAGTCAGGCGTACCCCGCTGCCTATTGTGAACTTGCTGGAGGCATGCAAGTCAGTTATCACGCTCGTCCTGTTGTGGACGCAGACAGCGTAGAAGCAATGACCATAGTAAAGCTGGCGAATGGCAGCAACATGGTGGGGTATTACATGTATCACGGAGGCTCCAACCCGATTGGCAAGAAGTCTTATCTGAATGAGCAGGCATTACCCAAAATTACATATGACTATCAGGCTCCACTTGGAGAGTTTGGACGTATAGGTGAGTCGTATGATCGCATTCGTACGCTGTCCATGTTCCTGAAAGCCTACGGAGAGATACTCGCACCTATGGGAAGCGTTGTCCCGGAGATGCAGCATTCCATCAAGCCGGAAAATACACTTGATATGCGCTGGTCTGTTCGTCAACAGTCGGGTTCAGGGTTTTTGTTCATTAACAATTATCAGGATCATGTGAACATGCCGGATCGGGAAGTCTGTCTGGAATTGCAGACTGCAAAAGGAATTACTGCTTTTCCGAAACAAGGAACGATGCAGTTGAGGTCCGGCAGTGCTGCGATTTTACCTTTTCATCTGAAACTGGATAGATTGGAGATTATTAGTGCCACTGTACAGCCCTTGACCCGATTCAAAGCGAATCAGGAGCTAACGGCCGTCTTTTATGCTCATGAAGGAATAACCCCGGAGTATGTCATAGCCAAACGATCTGTTACTGATCTGATCATGGAAGCAGGTAAAGTATTTGAGGTGGATAATGAATATGTTATACAACCCATGGCAGGAAAAGAACATGATTTGCGAGTCATAACGTCGGAAGGGACGGTCATCCGAATCATGACGTTGACCCGTCAGGAGGCGTTAGATTCCTATCGATTTAATCTGGGAGGGGAAGAAAGACTCATCATTAGCAGCAGTCATCTGTATATGAAAAATGATCAACTGATATGTACGTCTTCCGGTCAACCAGAGATGGAACTATCTCTCTTTCCGGTACCGGATACGATGAACGTATCGAATTCTGAATATACGGTTATTTCACAATCGAAGCAGGGGATCTTTGGCACATACACACTCCAAGTTCCGGCGTACGCACCCGCAGTAGAGATTAGTTATCCCAAAGAACATGCTGCTATACTTGATATTGAAGCACAATGGCCTGAGCAAGTGGAAGATGTCTTCGTTGAGATTGATTATGAAGGCGACGTAGCAGAGGCACATATTCATCATCAATTACTGACGGATCACATTCAGTATGGACATAGCTGGAAGATCGGTTTGAAAGCGTCACGTCACCTCTTGTATGATCATGCACTGCGTTTGTCTATCACGCCTCTTCGGAAAGGAACGATAGAGCGCTATGTTAATCAGGCTTATGTTGAAAGATTTGAAGGTGTGGAGATTGGAACGTTTAATAAGATCAAGTTGGTACCGCATTATCGAGTAGGAATTATGATGTGATGAGTAGTGCAGACAAGTAAAAACAACAGGCTCTAACACGGCTCTTTCTCTTGACTTATTCTGGGAGAAGGGGTCTTTCTTGATTTCAGAAATAACTTCCTTATCATGGGAATAAGAACTTGACGGGTAAGCGTTTTCATTTTATTATGAATTTATAACCTTAACGATAAAGTAATTTAAAGTGTACAAGAAACTTATTTGATTCCTATTTATTTCGTTAACTTACTTCGATTCTTGCGTTATTCGTTTCAATTTTAGTTAACCTGCTTATTGCCTTGAGCAAGGTTAATTGAAATATATTTAAAAAATGTGGGAGGTTCTAACGAATGGTCAAGTTGCAAAAGGGCACTATCATCACCGTCATTGCTGCACTCATGTTTGTGATGTTGGGAAGTGCTGCGCCCAAGGCGTCTGCTGCCACAGGATTTTATGTAAGCGGTAACAAATTGTATGATTCTACGGGTAAAGCTTTTGTCATGCGAGGCGTCAACCACGGTCATTCCTGGTTCAAAAACGATCTGAACACTGCAATACCAGCCATTGCAAAAACAGGTGCCAATACGGTACGCATTGTTCTCTCCAATGGGACGCAATATACCCAAGACGATTTGAACGCCGTTAAAAACATAATCAACGTGGTGAGTCAGAACAAAATGATTGCAGTGCTTGAAGTACATGATGCAACAGGCAAAGATGATTATAATTCGTTGGATGCAGCAGTGAACTACTGGATTAGTATCAAGGAAGCTCTAATTGGCAAGGAAGACCGCGTTATCGTAAACATTGCCAATGAATGGTACGGAACATGGAACGGCAGTGCCTGGGCTGATGGGTACAAAAAAGCAATTCCGAAACTGAGAAATGCCGGCATTAAAAATACATTGATTGTAGATGCGGCCGGTTGGGGCCAATATCCGCAATCCATTGTGGATTATGGACAAAGTGTATTCGCAGCAGATGCACAGAAAAATACGGTTTTCTCCATTCACATGTATGAATATGCGGGTAAAGATGCCGCAACGGTCAAAGCCAACATGGAAAACGTGCTGAACAAAGGTTTGGCTCTAATCATCGGTGAGTTCGGTGGATACCACACCAATGGGGATGTCGATGAATATGCAATCATGAAATATGGTCAGGAAAAAGGAGTAGGCTGGCTCGCATGGTCCTGGTATGGTAACAACTCAGATCTGAATTATCTGGATTTGGCTGCCGGTCCAAACGGAAATTTAACGAGCTTTGGCAACACGGTGGTTTATGACACATATGGAATTAAAAACACTTCAGTAAGAGCAGGGATCTATTAATGATCTCTATTAAATTGTGAGCAAGGAGCACCCTGACGAATTCGTCGGGGTGTCTTTTTTTGAAAAGAAGATTATTATAAAACCACCTTTTGAATTTTTCCGTTTATATTTAAAATCTTTTGTTTTCAAAACAAAACAAAGATGATAAACTCGGATTAGGAATAAAACAAACATTATCGGAGGGGAACAAATGGTACAGAGTTTATGGAATTCATCACAGGCTTCGGAGAAAACAACAGGGCTGGAACAATTGGTCTACCGATCCAATCTGATTGGCGCAGACCGCAGTGTATGTAATATTTTCGGAGGCAATACGTCTACCAAAACGACAGTAAAAGATTTTCGTGGCCGTGATATAGAAGTAATGTACGTGAAAGGCAGCGGTTCTGACCTGGCTTCCATGCAAGAGAAGCACTTTACAGGGCTTGGACTTGAAGATATTCGTCCATTAATTGAGCGTGAGTCGATGTCGGATGAAGAGATGGTCGAATATCTGGGGCATTGTATGATCGATTCCAAGCATCCACGTGCTTCCATTGAGACATTGCTGCATGCATTCCTTCCATATAAACATGTGGACCATACCCATCCGGATGCTATTATCAGTCTGTGTTGTGCAGATAACGGAAAAGAACTGGCGAAAGAGATTTACGGGGATCGATTTGTGTGGGTTCCTTATGTACGTCCAGGATTCACACTATCCAAGATGATTGCTGAAAGCGTATTCTCGAACCCTAATGCCGAACTGGTTTTGATGGAGAAGCACGGACTTGTGACTTGGGGAGAAACATCGGAAGAATGTTACGCACAGACGATCAAAATGATTAATGAAGCGGAAGCCTTCATTGAGGCGCGTGTTGACGAAGGAAGCTTGTTTGGCGGAGAGAAACATCCTGCGCTTGAGGCAGAAGTTCGCCGTCAGATCGTATCCAAGGTGATGCCGACCATTCGGGGAGCGGTATCGGATAGCAAAAAAATGATTCTGTCCTTTGACGATCAGGAGGATGTGCTTGCTTTTGTGGGTGGAGTGAATTCACCAGAACTGTCCCAGGTGGGCGCGGCGTGCCCGGATCATTTGGTGCATACCAAAGTGGTACCTTTGTTCATCGATTGGACACCGAATGCGGAAGATATCGAAGGACTGAAAGCCAAACTGGTGGAAGGCGTAGCCGCCTATAAAGAGC
The DNA here is from genome assembly GCF_042674385.1 of Paenibacillus sp. NPDC056933. Lineage (NCBI taxonomy): Bacteria > Bacillati > Bacillota > Bacilli > Caryophanales > Paenibacillaceae > Paenibacillus > Paenibacillus sp. NPDC056933. The sequence continues at coordinate 2,142,451 of NZ_JBHUQN010000001.1, forward strand.
AGTATCAACAATATTTTGAAAGCAACAAAAACGAAGGTGACGTCATGTTCGAAGCTGCACCTCGTGTCATTCTCATTCCTGGTGTGGGCATGATCAACACAGGCAAGAGCTGGGCACTGTCCCAGGTAAGCGGGGCATTGTATCATAGAGCCATTGCCGTAATGCGCGGTGCGACAAGTCTGGGCCAATTCGTATCCCTCAGTGCGAATGAGTCTTACAATGTGGAATACTGGCCGCTTGAGCTTTACAAATTATCGTTGGCTCCGGCAGAGACCGAATTTTCCCGCAAAGTGGCGTTTATTACCGGGGGCGCCGGTGGAATTGGGAGTGAAACGGCACGCAGATTGGTATCCGAAGGGGCACACGTTGTTCTCGCGGACCTCAATCTTGAAGGTGCTCAGAAGGTGGCGCAGGAAATTAACGATCAATATGGTGCCAATCGAGCATATGCATTGAAGATGGATGTGACCGATGAGGAAGCCGTGCAATCTGCGTATGCTGAAGTTGCCGTACAATATGGCGGAGTGGATATCATCGTGAACAATGCGGGCTTGGCAACTTCAAGTCCTTTTGACGAAACATCCTTGAAGGAATGGAACCTGAACATGAATGTGCTGGGTACGGGATATTTTCTCGTGGCACGCGAAGCGTTCAAATTGATGAAACAGCAGGGGATTGGCGGCAGTATGGTTTTTATCGGGTCCAAAAACTCGGTTTATGCGGGTAAAAGCGCCTCCGCTTACAGCTCGGCCAAAGCACTTGAAGCTCATCTGGCACGCTGTATCGCGGCAGAAGGCGGGGAATATGGTATTCGTGTAAATACGATTCTCCCGGATGCCATCTTGCAAGGTTCAGCGATCTGGAATGGTTCATGGAGAAATGAGCGTGCAGCGGCATATGGCATCGAACCGGATCAACTGGAGGAGTACTATCGCAAACGTACAACTTTGCTTGTTAATATTTATCCAAGAGACATTGCGGAAGGCATTGCATTCTTTGCCTCTTCCAAATCGGAAAAAACGACCGGATGCATGATGACCATTGATGGCGGCGTGCCGGCAGCATTTACACGATAATAAGGAGGGTTCTCGCACATGGGAAATCAAGTCAAGCAAGCATATGAAGCAGCCAAAACATTATATGCCCAGCATGGAATTGATACGGATGAAGTGTTGAAGAAGCTCGCGGAAATCAAGGTATCTGTTCATTGTTGGCAAGGGGATGATGTGAGAGGCTTTCTGAACAAAGATGGAGAACTCACGGGTGGGATTTCCGTTACAGGTCAATATCCAGGAGCTGCAACGACGCCTGCAGAGCTTCGGGCAGACCTGGAACAGGCATTTTCCCTAATTCCGGGGAAGCACAAGGTCAACTTGCATGCGATTTATGCGGACACAGACGAACAAGTCGAGCTGGACCGAATTGAGCCGAAGCATTATGAGAACTGGGTGACATGGGCAAAAGAGCAGGGGCTTGGCCTGGACTTTAATCCAACCTGCTTTTCTCACGAAAAATCAAGTGACGGATTCACGTTAAGTCATCCTGATCCGGCAATTCGCAAATTCTGGATCGATCATTGCAAAGCTTCTCGCCGCATTGGCGCTTACTTTGGAGAGCAGTTGGGTCAAACCTGTGTAACCAATGTATGGGTCCCGGACGGTTTCAAGGATAATCCGGTGGATCGCATGACACCGCGGAAACGACTCAAGGATTCTCTGGATGAGGTATTTGCCGAGAAGCTTGATCCGAAGCATCATCTGGATGCAGTAGAGAGCAAGCTGTTTGGTCTTGGTTCCGAAGCGTATGTTGTGGGCTCGCATGAATTCTACATGGGTTATGGACTGCAAAATGGTACTTTAATATGCCTGGATGCAGGACATTTTCATCCAACGGAAGTCATATCCAACAAACTGTCTTCACTGGCTCTGTTCACCAGCGGCATTCTGCTGCATGTAAGCCGTCCAATGCGTTGGGACAGTGACCATGTTGTCATTATGGATGATGAGCTGCTGGAAATTGCCCGCGAACTGGTACGTCATGATCTGCTTCCAACGACACATATTGGACTCGATTTCTTTGATGCAAGCATCAACCGGGTTGCTGCATGGGTGGTTGGTACGCGCAACACGATTAAAGCACTGCTTCGTGCGATGTTGGAACCTGTAGATGCACTGAAATCAGCTGAGCTGGCTGGGGATTATACCCTTCGCCTCGCATTGACAGAAGAGTTCAAGTCCTATCCATTTGGAGCCATCTGGGATTACTATTGTGCCCAGCAGCAAGTACCTGTACGTGAACAGTGGATTGCTGAGATCAAAACCTACGAGCAGGAAGTTTTACTTCAGCGCGATAAGTCATTCGTATAACAAGTAATCATATTATTCATGACTGGCCACAGTGGAGCAAAATGTTCCGCTGTGGTTTTTTGTATGGAAAAGCTTCGTAATGTATAACTGCGGTCAGAAGTTCCATACTAAAAATACATAAAAGGATTGTAAGGATGCTTGCTATTCTTAAAACGTAGAGGAGGGTCAATCCAAATTGAATTTCGCCCATAACAAACTGTATATCGCTGCACTTGGCGGCTTGAATGAAATAGGTAAGAACATGTATCTCATCCAGTACAATGAGGACATTATTGTCATCGACTGTGGTTCAAAGTTTCCGGATGAAACACTGCCGGGGATTGATCTCATCATTCCCGATGTGACGTATCTGCTGGAGAATCAGGAAAAGGTCAGAGCACTTGTAGTCACGCATGGACATGAAGATCACATTGGCGGCATTCCCTATTTGTTAAAGCAAATCAATATCCCTGTGTATGCGTCCAGGCTGACGCGAGGATTGATTGAGCTTAAACTGAAAGAGCATGGGCTGTTGCGAACAGCATATCTGCATACGATTGATGCCAAATCCAGCATTACGCTGGGTGATGTTCAGGTTTCTTTTTTCGCAACCAGTCACAGCATACCGGATTGTCTCGGTATTTTCTTTCAGACGCCAGGCGGCAATGTGGTCCATACCGGGGACTTCAAGTTCGATATGTCTCCGGTCAACGGGCCGTATCCCGATCTGCATCGTATGGCCGAGATTGGCAAACAGGGTGTTCACGTGCTGCTGTCCGAAAGTACCAATGCGGAGAGACCCGGGTTTACCCCTTCTGAGCGAATCGTCGGTGACCACATATTGGATGCCTTTATTCGTGCCAAACAAAAAGTATTTATTTCAACCTTTGCGTCCAACGTAAGCAGGGTGCAGCAGATTGTAAATGCAGCATTCGAAACGGGACGCAAGTTGGCTCTGCTGGGCAGAAGTATGATCAATGTGGTGTCTGTAGCCAGTGAACTGGGGTACCTAGATGTACCTGAGGGGCTTTTGATCGAGGCGATGGATTCGAATCAGTTTCCACCTGAAGAGGTCGTTGTGCTCTGTACGGGAAGCCAAGGTGAAACGATGGCTGCATTATCCCGTTTGGCCGCGTCCAAGCATCCTCATGTGAAGATCGCACCTGGAGATACAGTCATTATTGCCGCAGGAGCAATCCCGGGTAATGAACGTAATCTCGCGCATGTCATTGATAATCTGTATGTGCTCGGTGCACGCGTCATGTACGGTTCAACCGGCGCTGCAGGCATGCATGTATCTGGACACGGCAGCCAGGAAGAGCTCAAATTGATGCTGACCCTGATGAAGCCTGATTATCTGATTCCTGTTCACGGCGAGTTTCGCATGTTGTATCAGCATAGACTGCTGGCAGAGTCCGTGGGGATGGAACGTAATCATGTATTCATCGTCAACAATGGGGATATGATTCAGTACAAAGACGGTGTTGCTTCTCCTGGTCCCAAGATAGCTTCAGGCAATAGTCTCGTCGATGGACTGATCATGGGCGATGTCGGGAATATTGTACTGCGTGATCGCAGGCAACTGTCCTCGGATGGCATGCTGGTGATTGTAACTACGTTGAGCAAAACAGAGAAGCATATGGTTACCTCACCCGAAATCATCTCCAGAGGTTTTGTGTTTGTGAAGGACTCCGAGGAATTTATGAGAGAGATTCATGAGCTGGTTCAAAGCAAGATGGAAGAGTTAACCGGAAGCGGAGCGAACCAGTGGAATGTGATCAAAAGAAAGCTGAAAGACGAGATCGGTCATTACATCTACGCCCAGACGAAACGAAGACCAATGATTCTGCCCATTATTATTGAGGTATGAAGAAAGGGAAGAAGACGGTTATCGTGTCCGGTCTGGAACGGAGACTCCTGCAAGGACATTAAGTTGATCAAAAGCCTGAGAAATGTAGGATCGTACAGCATTTGTATGACCTACATTTCAGTCAGGCTTTTATTATTGTTAATTAACCTATAGATCGTTCAGCAATCCCGATTGTCTCACGGAGGAGAGGAACTGGTTGAACTGCTCGATGTTCAATTGCTGCGCACTGTCTGAAAGGGCCACCGCCGGATTAGGATGAACCTCAACCATTACACCATCCGCACCCGCTGCAAGAGCAGCCTTGGCACAAGGAGCGAGGATGTCTTTGCGTCCGGTAGAGTGGGTTACATCCACAAGGACAGGCAGATGGGTTTCCTGTTTCAGAATCGGTACAGCAGAGATGTCGAGTGTATTCCGTGTTGCTTTTTCATAAGTGCGAATCCCGCGTTCAATCAACATGACCTGTTTGTTCCCCCGGGAGACGACGTATTCTGCAGCATGAACGAATTCATCAATGGTTGCCGATAAACCGCGTTTCAGCAGAATAGGGATGTTCACATCTCCCGCAGCCTTAAGCAGTTCAAAGTTTTGCATGTTACGGGCACCGATCTGGATCACATCAATGTATTCCGCAGCAAGCTCAATATGTCCCGGATGAACGATTTCACTGATCGTTTTCAGACCGAACTCGTCGGCAACTTTTTTCAGAATTTTCAATCCTTCAATGCCGAGTCCCTGGAAGTCATACGGAGAAGTACGAGGTTTGAATGCCCCTCCGCGCATCACGGTAATGCCGGCTTCTTTCAGCGCTGCGGCGACCTCGCGTACCTGCTCATAACTTTCAACAGAGCACGGTCCAGCAATCATGATCGGTTTGCCTGCCCCAACCTTGACGTCACCGATAGATACGACCGTATCTTCCTGTTGATTTTTACGGCTAACGAGCAACTGTTTCTTGTGTTCGTCGACCTGAAGATTCAGGGAGGCCTGGAAAATCTGCTTGAACAGCAGCTTGATGGCATCGTCCTGGAAAGGCCCCGGATTGGCGGCAGTCAGTTCCTCCAGCATTTCTTTTTCGCGAACCGGATCGAACTTGGGTACACCCTGTTTTTCCTTGATCTGTCCAATTTCCTGTGTAATTTGAGCCCGCTCCGACAACAAGTGGAGAAGACTATGATTAATTTCATTCAAACGGCCTCTTAACTGTTCCAAGTTCATGCTTTGATCCATGCTGAACCACTCCTTCAATATAGATATATGAAAAAACACAAAAAGGCCCTTCATCCGCAAGGGACGAAGAAGCCGTGGTACCACCCTAATTAGAAACGGTCGTGCTGAATGAATGCAGCCGATTTGTTTCTCACTTTGACCTTTTAACGCAAGGAACGGATTGTCCTAGGAGCTGTACCCTTGAGAAGCAGCCCTTCAGCAATCAGCTCGGGAGTGAACTTCCGCGGTGTGTTCCTTCGGGTGCTCTCAGTCTTTGGCACCACGTCCCTGTAATGAACGATAAACTCGCGTACTCTTTCCGTCATAGCCTGTATGAATGATGATGTTCTAAATGATGATGCTCTGTCTGTACTTCATGATGCACGTTATGAATTGAAGTTATACTAGCATCTCAAGACCTTGCTTGCAAGAAGCTGAATTAATGCCAAGACTCAATAACGCTTTACTGTGACGCATTTAATATCCGTATGAGGATCTCGCGAGGTTTGATTCGGATCAGAATGGGAATAGTATTCGCCAGGGTTTGCCATTCGAAGTATAATAAAATGAATTCAAGCGAATGCGAACAAGAGGAGAAGTTATGAATAAAACGATTTCCGATATTGCTCAAATGGCGGGAGTGGCAAAGAGCACAGTCTCTCGTTTCCTGAATGGCGGTTCTGTTAGTGAGGATACCAGGCAGAAGATTGAGCGAATAATTAAACAATATAATTATGTTCCCAATACGTTTGCACAGAGTCTCAAAGCCAAAAAAACCAGTATTATTGGAACGGTTGTTCCCCGTCTGGATTCCTTTGCAACCTCGCAGACATTGATTGGCATTGATGAAGAATTAAGAAATAATCAGTATCAGATGCTGATTGCGAATACAAGTCAGGATATGCAACGTGAAATTGATGCCATTTACGATTTTGCCAGACAGAAGGTATCCGGGATTATTCTGCTTGCCGCTGAAGTGACCGATGCACATCTGAAAGCCGTTGAAGACATCGGAATTCCGGTCCTATTGGTGGGGCAACAACATGAACAGCTGCACAGTCTGGTGCATAATGATGATCAGGCGGGGTATGAGATGGGTAAGTACGTTGTGGAAAAAGGACATCGAAAGATAGTCTATATTGGCGTTACCGAGAAAGATCAGGCAGTAGGAATCCATCGTAAGCAGGGGTTTAAGCGTGCAATCGACGAATGTGGCAGTTGTGATGTGACGTACTATGAGACAAGCTTCAAAATGTCCGAAGCCATCGTTACTGCAGAAGCCATTCTGAAAGAAAGCAAACCGACCATTATTGTTGGTGCAACGGATAATATCGCACTTGGTGTGATGAAGATTGCTTTTTCCAACAAGGTGCGAATTCCACAGGATTTATCGGTTGCCGGATTTGGCGGATACGAGATCACGGAGATGATTCATCCTGCGCTGACAACAGTGAAATATCACTACTTTCAGGCTGGTCAACTGGCGGCGAATCACATTATTCGTCTGGTAAAAGGCGATCCGGTGGAGCTGTGCACGATTATTGACGTGGAGATAATTCCGCGAGAAAGCGTTGACAAATTATAAAAGGATCCTTTATGATAATTCCATCGAACCGGTTCCATAATAAATGTCCTATGGGACGGTTATGGGAACACGGTGCAGGCGAGCAAGCCACATGGAATTATTTTTTTGCGCTTGATGGAACCGGTTCCTCTGATTTGGATTTTAAAATAATTAAATTAAGAGTTACACGATTCGGAAAGTGCAGAAAAAATGCAGAAACGTAGTGTTCGCCTTTATCCCAGGATTTCACCCTTTAGAAAAGGGATCAAGGAAATCTGGGGATAACAGCGATCGGAGGATTGTTCTGCAATCGAAGTGGCCACGTGTAACATTTCTTGGTCTAATTTATATAAGCAAGGATGGAGAACACTTTTTATGAAAATGACTAGAAAGCAACGTTACAGACGAATCGAGCAGGCGGAGCCTGGAGAAATAGGCAAACTGGAGGCTTTGATCTCTGCATGTACGTGGAGACAGCATTACCATATCCAGCCGATAACCGGTCTGCTTAACGATCCTAACGGATTTTCATATTATCAAGGGTATTACCATCTGTTCTATCAATGGTTTCCACTCGGAACCGAGCATGGAATGAAGTACTGGTATCATACCCGATCAACGGATCTGGTGAACTGGGAGGATGTCGGAATCGGTATTCAGCCTGGGGATACCTATGATTCACACGGGGCTTATTCGGGCAGTGCTATTGAAAAAGAAGGTCAGCTGTATCTGCTGTACACAGGAAATACAAGAGATAGTAATTGGATCAGGCATCCGTATCAGTGTCTGGCGATTATGGATGAAAGCGGTTCAATAACCAAAGTGGATCAACCTGTGATCTCTGAAGTACCTGCTGGATACACGGAGCATTTCAGAGACCCCAAGGTATGGAAGCAGGGCGACACGTATTATGGTGTGATCGGAGCCCAGCGCGAAGATGAGACAGGATGCACGGTGTTATATCGCTCGTCAGATCTCAGAAACTGGACGTTTCTTGGAGAGATCCAGACCCAGCTTCCCAAGTTTGGCTACATGTGGGAGTGCCCCGATTATATGGAGCTGCAAGGTCAAGGCGTGTTGATCTTCTCGCCGCAAGGAATAGAACGTCAGGGAGATTGGTACAACAATATTTTTCAGTCGGGCTATCTGATTGGTGAACCGCTTGATCTTCAGACAAGGCACTTCGAACATGGTCCGTTTCAGGAGCTGGATCGCGGGTTTGACTTTTATGCCCCGCAGACGATGCAGTCGCCGGATGGAAGGCGAATTCTGGTGGGGTGGATGGGGCTCCCCGATCTGGAATATCCGACAGACGAGAGGGGATGGGCGCACTGTCTGACCATTCCGCGGCAGTTATCCCTTCGGGAGGGGAAGTTAATTCAACAGCCAGTCTCTGAAATGGTGAAGCTGCGTGGGGGTAAGGAAGGGAAACATATGGTTTCCACGCTTCATAATGAGACTCGATCTTTTGCGGAATTTGCTGGAGTTGCTTATGAATTGAAATGTGAAATCCGAGATTTTGACGCAGAGGTCGTAGGCATTGAACTTCGGGCGGGTGCAGAAGAGAAGACCGTGTTGCAGTATGATCGGTTGGCTCAGAAAGTGATCCTGGATCGCTCCCGATCAGGAGCCGCGCTAGCGGATCAGAATGGGAATGTACGGCGCTGCGTACTGAATGCGGATGTCCTTAAGTTCCATGTATTTATGGATTCCTCTTCCGTTGAGATTTTTGTCAACGATGGTGAAGAGGTATTCACAAGCCGTATTTTTCCAAGCAAGGAAAGTGTGGAGATTCGCTTGTTTGCACATGGAGGCAAGGCAGAGTTTCAGGCATCAAAATGGGATTATTAGATATTACGTGAGAGGAATGAAAAACCATGTCGGATAATCAGCAGATTGCCCAGGACGTTATTCGTGCCATCGGGGGCAAAGAAAATATCGCATCATTTGCACACTGTGCAACACGTCTTCGCATCATGGTGAATGACAAGGACAAGATCGATCAGAAGCAGGTCGAGAACATCGACAAAGTCAAAGGGGCCTTTTTCAATTCGGGCCAGTATCAGATCATATTCGGTACAGGAACCGTGAACCGGATTTTCGAAGAGGTTGAAAAGCTGGGAATCGAAGGATCGTCCAAGGAAGACGTGAAGAGTCAGGGTAAAAAGGAAGGCAATGCTTTTCAGCGGGCCATTCGCACGTTCGGTGACGTTTTTGTACCCATTATCCCTGTGCTGGTGGCAACAGGACTGTTCATGGGATTGCGGGGGTTGCTCACTCAAAATGAAATTTTATCGCTGTTTGGTGCAACACCTGAAGACATTTCGCCCAATTTCCTGTTATTTACTCAGATCCTCACGGACACGGCATTTGCATTTCTGCCTGCACTCGTAGCCTGGTCTGCATTCCGTGTGTTTGGTGGAAGTCCGGTTCTCGGCATCGTTTTGGGTCTCATGCTTGTGAATCCGGCGCTGCCGAATGCATATGCTGTGGCCGATGGATCAGCACAGCCGCTGCATATGTTCGGATTCATACCGGTGGTCGGATATCAGGGCTCCGTGCTGCCTGCGTTCTTCGTGGGGCTGATTGGAGCAAAGTTTGAGAAAGTGCTAAGAAGACGTGTACCGGAGGCGCTCGACTTAATACTTACCCCTTTTATTACGTTAACGGTCATGATTACACTCGGTCTCTTCGCGATTGGTCCGGTATTCCATTCCCTGGAGGAGTGGGTGCTGCATGGAACGACAGCCGTATTGGGACTGCCATTTGGCATTGCGGGTATTATTATTGGTTTCTTCCATCAAATTATTGTCGTTACGGGTGTACATCACATCTTTAACTTTTTGGAGATTCAACTGCTGGAGAAAACGGGCTTTAATCCGTTTAATGCCATCATTACCTGTGCCATGGCTGCACAAGGAGCGGCTTGTCTGGCCGTGGGATTGAAGACCAAAAATTCGAAGTTGAAAGCACTCGCACTGCCTTCGTCATTCTCTGCATTTTTGGGGATTACCGAACCTGCTATCTTCGGAGTTAACTTGCGGTATATGAAACCATTTATCATGGGACTTGTCGGAGGCGCTGTGGGTGGATTTATCGCATCCTTGTTCCATTTGCAAGGTACAGGCATGGCGGTGACGGTTATTCCGGGAACCCTGCTGTATCTGAACAGTCAACTGCCGCTGTACATTCTGTCCAACGTCGTTGCGATGGGGATTGCCTTTACGCTTACCTGGTTCTTTGGATATAAGGATCAGCCCGTTGCAGAGGAAGTAGCGAGCAGTGAAGGAGTAGAGAGCAAGTCGGAAGATCAATCGCAGAGATTAAACTCATCTGCCAGCAAGGTTGTTAATCGTCGTACCAAAGTAGATGTGTTGGAGATTGCATCACCGATCACAGGCACAGCTGTTGCTTTGGAACATGTTCCTGATCCAGCATTCTCGGAGAAACATATGGGAGAGGGGATCGCCATTGAGCCTTCAGAGGGCAGAGTGTACGCACCTTTTGATGGCGTTATCGCTCATGTAATGAACAAGAGCAAACATGCGGTAATTTTGGAACATGAAACAGGTGTTCAGATGCTTGTGCATATTGGGATTAATACCGTTGGACTGAAGGGTGAGGGTTTTACCGCATATGTGAATAGCGGAGACACCGTAACCGCAGGGCAATTGTTGATTGAATTTGACATGGAAGCGATCCAGGCTGCAGGACTGCCATTAATTACACCTGTGCTCGTCCCGAATGGGAACGATAGGATTGAACAGGTGACAGCAACTTTGACAGGCCCTGTTCAAGCTAATGGGGGAGCACTAATTCTTGTGAAATTTGTTGAACCGGCATGAGAGTAAGCTTTTGAAAAAAACAGGTTGAAAAGTGCAAAGAGACCCGGTGTATATCACCAGGGTTTCTTTGCACTTTTATGATATTTCCTTCTAAACGGAAGGTATCAAAAAGAATAATACGTCAGTGCGTATTGCATTAGAAAGGCACGAATTTCTTCGCGGCTTAACATCACATCAGATGTGCTAGCTTGCTCCAGGTTGAGAAGCAAATTGCTGACGGCTTCGTGCAGGAAAAGCATGCGTTCATTTCCCCATAGTTCTTGATGCTGCTGGATATATTGCATGACCTGTGACAGCTCCATACCTTTTAAAGCTCTGAACACCGAAGCCCATTTTACCAGATCAGACGGATGGGAACCTACAGGCAATTCAAATTCGGCAAAACCATGAACATTCCCGCATGAGATTTTGAACAATCCGCAGTAGCAGGATGAATGTTCCCGCGCTATGAAAGGTAATTTTCGCATATCGTACCGAATAATCTCCATGGAACTAATCCGGGCATCAACACGAATCTCCGGTCGAATTTCCACATCACAACTTGCAATCACACGCTCCAACCTCCATAGGCAAAATCATCTTATTCTTTCTATTTTTTTCGTTATCCTGCGATTATGTTACGACTGAACAAAGCTCAAGTAAAATCAACCGGAATAGGATATACGCCCGATTTCCCGATGTTTAATTTAGAATTCACACATGTAAGCGATTAACAAGAGATATATCTTCGTTTTGGACTCGAATAAATCGATTTTTTCTTCCGCTCATGACAGACCGAGTAATATGCCGCATGGCAGCGAAAAGAGGAGATTAGGCAAGAAATGCTCACCTGGATTGTCTGGAATCGATCAGAACGGTACAGAAATCGGATGCATTTGAATTGCGGAGATGCAGACAGAGGACTATGATTCGCACATAACGTACTCCAGATGGCTTTGCAGGATCTGATGTGAAGGCGAGGTTGGCGGCAATGGATGAAGCAATGATGGTGGTATCGACAGGACACGGTGAGGCGGGAAAAAATTTTGTGGATGTATTATTGAAGAGGGGATTTGCAGTTGTCGTACTTGTACACAGCGAAGAAGAGGGAGAACAACTTCAATCGCTTGGTGCAGTCACCGTGCGTTACATTCAGGAAATGGCATTCCGTAATCAGCTTCCGCCAGAATTTGTAGTGAAAAACGCCTTTGTATTTGAAAATAGTTTGCCGCAGTGCTGTCAGGACATTGAGCTGTGTCGCAGCTTGTGTCCGCAACAACTCTATGTCGTTTCCAGCAACAGGGCTCATGTTGGGCTTGTTTATAAAGGTCTGGGAGCAACATATGTCATTCACAGCCGGAGTGGAGATGTTTCATTTTTATTGTGAATCACCTGATCGTGGGTTCCTGTCGCCAGTCGGATGAACCAAGTATAAATGAAAAACGTTGTGTCCAGAGCCTGTTGCCCTGAACACAACGTTTCGTGTATTTCTATGTGCTATCCATTGAGTTGTGAAACGCTATTAGGAAGAGATTCCGACAACACTGGTACCATTCTTTGTAATTTTGTACGTAATGACGTCTCCGCTCCAGAAGTGGAACTTGAGAATGATTTCGCCATTATTCGTTTCGTTGAAGAAGTTTTGTTTCAATTCAATCACGTTGCTACTATAATTCGGACTGAAAGTGTAGGAAAATTCTTTGAAAGAAGTCCAGTTTTGCGGACCCGCGTTCCCGCCACTTGTATAAGTTGCTTCCATGGTGGCCAGTTGATTGCCATTAAAGGTAGTCGGAATCGCAAACAAGCTCGTTGTACCCGTTACATTGTTCAGTTTAGGCGTATCATACTTGATAATATTCAGGTTCCAGTTTGCACCTTTGTTGAATTTGACGGTCAGCTTGGCATTAACCCCAAGATTGCCGGAAGTGGTCAGTCTGGTTAACAGGCTTGATTTTAATGTCAGCACATCACCACTGATCGTGTAATCTGTACCCTGGACCAGGGTGGTGCTGCCATTAGCAAGAGCACTAAATGTATTACCATTGAGATTCAGCTTTACTGTTTTATCCTGAATCGCTGCCCCCTTTTTAAGATAAACCAGATCCGATTCAGCTGTGGAGGAACGACCTGTCCAGCTTGCTTTCATCGTGTTATACAGATCCGGATCAGACCAGGTGAAGTTGGTACGACCAAAATGCTGTCCATTATCCCATAACATGGTCGTCATTTGTTTCTGACGCAAGTATTGGCCAATAAATTCAAAGAATTTCAACTTCTCACCTTGCTCAATAACACCTGTGTGCTGATCAAAGCCGAGCAAGCCATACTCCCCAACGATAACGGGAATACCCTTGGCAGTAAAAGCATTATAGACACGGTCGAATGTATCCGTTATATCCTTTTGCACTTCAGCGTTATATTTTGTGTATCCTGCGATATTAACACTGAATGGCCAGAAGCCATAATAGTGGACGGTTGCGATGATGTTAGGGTCATTCAATTTTGAAATCGTCTGGGTTAATGCATCGAGATCTGGTTGAGCGGAAGAAGTATGCATTGTTGGCAGAACGAGTGGACGTGTGGTGTTGTTTCCGCCGGATGCTCTCACGATGCTATGGAAAGATACATTCAATTCATCCAGCAAAGCGTATGCAGTAGCGGTATTCGTTGTGCCACCTTCGGTGAAGCGTGGTTCATTTACACTTTCGAACATCAGCTTTGTAGAAGAGTTTTTGAATTTATTTGCAATTTGAGTCCAAGCCGCATTGTAGCGTGCGAGAACATTGGCATGGTCATTCTCCATATAGCTGATCCACTGCCATGAGTCGTGATGGATATTGATCATCACATAAAGGTTCGCATCAAGGGCCCAATTTACAACCTGTTGTACTCGATTCATGTAAGCGGTATCAATAGTATAGTTGGGGGCTCCACCCATATGAGCTTGCCAGGTCACTGGAATACGTATACTCTTGTAGCCTTGATTCGCAATATTTTGTATCAGTTGCTGAGTGATCAGCGGGTTACCCCAGGCCGTCTCATCTGCACCAACTGCGTCCAGCGAGTTACCAAGATTCCAGCCCGGCTCCATCGCACTGACATAGGATTGCATATTGGTTGGAGTGGCGGCAGCACTTGTCTGGATCGTCTCATCTGCAGCAGCAGAAGCGATGGCGGATGAGAACAGGGACAGGATCATCGCTGTTACGAGAGTGAGCGAAAGGACCGATTTTCGGTTTTTGTTCATTAACATATTCTCCTTTGTGATTATAATTGTGGATCTAAACATAGAGTGCTTGCAGAAGACATTAGTGAATAAGGTTCAGCATAGAACAAGACTCTGGCTTCTTTGAAATGGAATCACCTCCAAATTAAGTATTGAAAGCGTTTTCTAAGTTGTAAATATATCATAATTAACGATCAGTAAATACCCTTATAATTGGAATAAAATTCATGTGAAAATTAGTGCTTGTAGGATTATTTTTATTTTATTTTGATGAAAATAGCGTTACATTTAGCTCATGGTTTAATTTAAATATCTACAGGAGGGGATCATTGAATGAAACTGGATGCACATCAACATTTCTGGAATTATAATGTTCATGAATATGGATGGATCGGGGAACATATGGGCGTCATTCGACGATCGCTTCTTCCGGAAGATCTGGAACCTCTGCTAACCAATTCAGGCGTATCAGGTTGTATCGCTGTTCAGGCGAGACAAACGGTTGAGGAAACCGAATGGCTTCTTCACTTGGCAGAACAGCACGAGTTCATCAAGGGCGTTGTGGGCTGGGTGGATCTGTGTTCTGCAGATGTCTCTCACCAACTGGAGAAATATGCCTCAAGCCCCTGGTTGAAGGGTGTACGTCATGTGGTACAGGATGAACCGGAGAAGTTTGTATTGCGAGACGATTTTCAGCGAGGAATTGCATTGCTGCAGCAATATAATCTAGCTTATGATCTACTGGTGTCCAAAGAGCAATTGCCTTACGCTACAGAACTGGTGAAGATGTTCCCTGAACAGCGATTTGTACTTGATCACCTGGGGAAACCTGATATTAAGGCGAGCAAGGTTTCACCTTGGAAGGAAGCGTTATATGCTTTGTCAGAACAACCGAATGTTTATTGCAAATGGTCAGGCATGATCACTGAAGCGGATTGGGATAATTGGAGACAGGAGGACTTTACTCCCTATCTCGATACTGCGCTAGAAGCCTTTGGTCCAGATCGGATCATGTTTGGTTCCGATTGGCCTGTTTGCACGGTGGCGGGTACATACGTTCAAACACTTGAGATCATAACGAAACATATAAATTCCTTTTCAGAGGCGGAGCAGCAAATGATTTTCGGGGGAACCTGCGCTGCCTTTTACCAGTTATAGCAGTGCATTAGGCAACTGATTTAGGTTTCATGATGTTGACAGTTTCCCTATTCCTTGCTAAAGTTTTATCCAATCCGCATAATTATGATCTGGGAATGTTACCGATTAGGGCATAACCTGAACTGTCTTGTTTACACCGCAAGGTGTATCCAGGCTAGTTCGGGTTTTTTCTATTTAAGTTGAACGAACGGTTCTACATTGGACCACTGCGCGGCCAGAACAATCTTCCGATCGCTGTTATCCCCAGATTTTTTGATTCCCTCTTTCAAAGGGAAAATCCGGGGATAAAGGCGAACGCTTCGCTTCTCCAGATTTTTTCTGTCCTCTCCGTTTATGATGTAAATGTGTAATTCAACTTAAATATTTTGTCTTTTAATGTTTCTTGCGATTGGAGCGGATAACAGAATTATTTATTTGGAAGGAGAATACGGATGACTAATTTTAAGTTTCCCAAAGACTTTTTGTGGGGTGGAGCCATTGCTGCGAATCAGGCAGAGGGTGCTTATCTGGAAGATGGCAAAGGGCTGAGTATTGTTGACCTGCTGCCGACAGGAGAGAATCGCAGAAGCATCATGAAGGGGAATGTCCCTGCATTAACCCCGCTGGAAACCGAGTTTTATCCTTCGCATGAAGCGATTGATTTCTATCATCGTTATGCCGAGGATATCGCTCTGTTTGCCGAGATGGGATTCAAAGCGCTGCGTGTATCGATTGCCTGGGCGCGGATTTTCCCAACAGGAGAAGATGCACAGCCGAATGAAGCGGGTTTGCAGTTTTATGATCGATTATTCGATGAACTATTGAAGCATGGTATCGAGCCTGTAGTAACACTTGCTCACTTCGATGTACCGGTCAATCTGATTGAGAAATATGGCAGCTGGAGAAGTCGTGAGTTAGTGACTCTGTTTGAAACGTACGCGAAAACCGTATTCGGCCGTTATAAGGACAAGGTTAAATATTGGATGACGTTTAACGAGATTAACATGCTGCTGCATCTGCCATTCTTGGGCGCGGGTCTTGTCTTCAAGGATGGTGAAAATGTGAAGGAGATTCAGTATCAGGCAGCACACCATCAATTGGTGGCAAGTGCTCTCGCGGTTAAGGCCTGTCACGAGATGATTCCAGGCGCAATGATCGGCTGTATGCTCGCGGCAGGCAGCTTCTACCCGTACACATGTAATCCGGAAGATGTGTTCCAGGGCATGGAGAAAGACAGGGAGTCCTATTTCTTCATTGATGTTCAGTCGCGTGGAGAGTACCCGGGCTATGCCAAACGTTTCTTCAAGGATCATGGACTGAACATTGCCATGCAGCCAGGTGATGCAGAAATTCTGAAAAACCATACCGTTGATTATATCGGATTTAGTTATTATTCCAGTCGAACAACGTCCACCGATCCTGAAGTGGTTAAAAACATGACGAGTGGCAACGTGTTTGGTTCTGTAGCCAATCCATATTTGGCAAAATCGGAGTGGGGATGGACGATTGATCCCAAAGGCATCCGTATTACAGCCAATCAATTACATGACCGATACCAAAAACCGTTGTTTGTGGTAGAGAACGGATTTGGAGCCCATGATGAGGTTACACCTGAGGGCGAGGTTAACGATGACTACCGAATCGATTATTTGAAACGTCACGTTGTCGAGATGGGCGAAGCTCTGCAGGATGGTGTAGACATTATCGGTTATACAAGCTGGGGACCAATCGATATTGTCAGCGCTTCTTCAGGTGAGATGAGAAAACGTTATGGTTATATCTACGTGGACCGTGACAATGAAGGTAAGGGTGACCTGAAGCGGATCAAGAAAAAGAGCTTCCATTGGTATAAAAATGTTATTGAATCGGATGGTACTCATTTAGGCGAAGCGTAAGCAAGGCATTAACGAGAGAGTTTTCCCTCATATGATCGGAAGGACCATTCTTCATGGAATTTCCGATCGTTCTTTCATTGAAAGCGTTGACATGTAAGTCTCTTCGCGCTATACTTGACGCAATTATATCGTTTTGGGATTGTTACTACTTGAAGTAGGCAAAACCTAAGCATCAAAAAGCAGACGTAAATGTCTTGTTTATTTTGTGATGCTTCAGGTTTTTTTTGTATGCCCACAAGGCGATATATGACTGCCAAGAGAGTGGATCGTGACGGGGGGATTGAAGTGAAAATAGCAAAGGTTATCAACAATAACGTCATTAGCATCTATCAGGCGGATGGAGCAGAGCTTGTGGTGATGGGGCGTGGGATTGCCTTTAAGAAAAAGCCGGGGGATAAAGTAGATGAGACCCGCATCCAGAAAGTATTTGCGCTTAAAAACAAGCAGACATCTGACAATTTCAAGATGCTGCTGCGCGAAGTACCAATGGAACTGATCGAAATTGTGGAAGAAATTATTACCTACGCCAGAGAGAATCTGGGTCGTAAACTGAATGAAAATATTTACGTTTCCTTAACAGATCATATCAACTTCGCGATCGAGCGGTATCGTGAAGGAGTTGAGATCAAGAATGCACTGATGTGGGAAATCAAACAGCTGTACAAGGCCGAGTTCGGACTGGGTCTGAAAACGCTGGAACAGATCAAATCCAGGCTGGATATTGAGCTTCCACCGGATGAAGCCGCGTATATTGCCCTGCATATTGTCAATGCGGAGATGAATGAAGAAGTCATCACAACGATGAACATCACGAAGTTTATTCAGCAGATTATTAATATAGCGAAATATCACTTCAAGATGGAATTCGATGAAGAGTCTCTCAGTTATTTTCGCTTCATTACGCATCTGAAATTCTTCTCCCAGAGGGTATTAAGCGGGACACATTATGACAACAACTATGACCACTTTTATGACATGATCAAAGAGAAGCACCCGGAAGCAGCCGCATGTACGGAAAAAATCGAAATGTTCGTCAACAAGGAATATAACCATCAGCTTACCAATGAAGAGAAATTATACCTGACCGTCCACATTGAACGAGTCGTTAATAGGTAGTAAATAAATTGTTGACATATTTGGTTGAATTATTATAATATGAGATTAACAGGAATTGAATACGATTTAACTGGGATTGTTACTGGTTATGCAGGCAAAACCTAAGTCATGAGAAAGTAAGGGCCGATGTGTCCAATACTTGCTCAAGGCTTAGGTTTTTTGCGTCCAAAAAAATCGGTAAGGTGCCTGTTTTAGTCAAAATGGGGGTGCACATCATGAGTCAGGAAAAACTCGCAAAAGAGATCGTCGAGCTGGTCGGCGGCGAAAAGAATGTGGTATCACTGGTACATTGCGCAACACGTTTGCGTTTTGTATTAAAGGATGATGCAAAGGCAGACAAAGCCAAGCTGGAAAAGACAGAAGGAATTATCGCAGTGAAGGAAAATGGGGGACAGTTCCAGGTAGTCGTTGGCAATAAGGTGCCTGAAGTTTACAGTGCGATTGGTCAGATCAGCAACATTTTGGATGATTCTTCCGAAAAGGAAAAGCCGAGTAAGTCTGCGAAAGGTATAGGCGGCATAATTGATGTAATATCCAGTATTTTTGCACCGCTCTTAGGGGTTATGGCCGGAGCCGGTATCCTGAAAGGTTTGCTGCTCATTGCAAGCAATGTCGGCTGGCTCGAAACGACGGAAACCACATATAAAATCTTATTTGCAGCAGCAGACAGTCTGTTTTATTTCCTGCCTTTGCTGTTAGCGGTTACAACCGCTCGCAAATTCAAGGGTAATATGTTTGTGGCAATGACGATTGCCGGTGCATTAATATATCCGTCCATCGTTACGCTGAAGGCGGAGGGAACGCCAACCGATTTCTTCGGTATCCCGGTGATTTTGATGAATTATTCATCTACCGTTATCCCTATTATTCTGGCAGTTATCGTCATGAGCAAATTGGAGAAATTCTTCAATAAGGTTCTTCACGAAAGTGTGAAAAATTTTGTCACTCCATTATTTTTGCTGGTCATTATGGTACCTCTTACTTTGCTCGTATTCGGTCCATTCGGCGTATATGTAGGTAATGCCATAGCATCAGGTCTCGTGGCTGCCTTCGGATTCAGTCCGCTGTTGGCCGGAGCTGTTATGGGTGCAAGCTGGCAGCTGCTCGTTATTTTCGGAATTCACTGGGGACTCATTCCCGTATTTATCAATAACGTTGCTGTATATGGACGCGATGGCGTCAAACCGGCTGCGACGGCTTCCATCTTCGCACAGACCGGAGCTGCATTCGGCGTTATGCTGAAAACCAAAAATAAAAAGCTGAAAACGCTGGCGGGTTCATCGACATTGACAGCCTTGTTCGGGATTACCGAACCAGCCATCTATGGTGTCACTCTACCACTCAAACGTCCATTCATCGCAGGCGTTATCGGTGGTGCTGTTGGCGGGGCCATCATTGGTCAAGCGGGTACTCAGGCATTCGCTTCGGGCGCTCCAGGACTACTAACTTTGCCGATCTTCTATGGACCAGGTGGAGAGGGCTTCCCTGGACTGATCCTTGGGATCTGCGTATCCTTTGTTGTTTCGGCTGCATTGACGTACATTATGGGATTCAAAGATCCGGTTGAAGAAGAAGAACAAGAAAAAAGCATGGAATCCACCAATTCATCAGTAAGAACAGCGGATTCCGTGGATCAAGAAGTTCTTAGCCCGATTGAGGGGACCATTGTTGAACTGACTGAGGTACCAGATCCGGCATTTTCATCCGGAGCGATGGGTAAAGGGATTGCCATCGAGCCGGCAGTCGGCCGTGTCGTTGCTCCTTTTGACGGTACCATTACCGTGGCATTCAAAAAGAAACATGCCCTGGCTGTTGTATCGGATACGGGGGCTGAGATTTTGGTTCATGTCGGGGTGGATACCGTTAAGCTCGATGGTCAGCACTTTACGTCACACATTCAGGAAGGTGATCGGGTTAAAGCAGGAGATTTACTGCTGGAATTCGATATCGCTGCAATCAAGGCCGCTGGTTATCATACGGTAACCCCGATCATTGTAACGAATTCTGCGAACTATGAGGATGTGGTTCCTTTGATTACGGGACAAGTGCGAGTTGAAGAACCGTTACTGACCCTGTATGGTGGAAAGGGACAGGAACAAAATTAAAGATCTGCATAAGTGTGGTTTAGCATTTCTATAAGCAGAAGCCGTGTCCAGCGTGGAACAGAATATTTTCTGTTTATGCGGACCCGGCTTTTTTCAGTTTCCATCGCTGTATTCAGGTTGATTTAGTTCAGGATAACTTTAATTTGTTGCAAGGGCTGATCAGGAATCTGCTCGCACAACCGTTGAGTTCATGTTGCCTGTCAGTCGCTGTGGAGGGAAGACCATGCGAACAGGTGCGATAATAATTGCAGCAAACAAGGCTTTGATCAGATCTCCGATGATATAGGGATAGAACCCTTGTATCATGGCTTCGGGTAACGACATTTTGTAAGCATAGGCCAACCAGGGCACGCCCGAAACATAGATCAACAATGAACCAAACACCTCAAAAACGATAAAAGCCAGGAAATAACCAACGAATCCGTTCAGTTTGATTCTGCTGAGTAATAGCCCAATGAGTAATGCCGAGAAGGGCCACATCATAACATATCCCCCGGTAGGCCCAAGGAGTACGGCAAGTCCGCCTGCGCCATGCAGAAGTGGGAAGCCAATTGCAGTCAGGATGACGACCAGAGCGATACTTAGAAAACCATATAATGGGCCAAGCAGTCCGCCTGCCAGCATAACCGCAAGAGTTTGCAGTGTAATCGGCACAGGAGAGAAACCAATGGGAATACTTATGTAACCAAAAAGAACTAGTATAGCTGCCATAAGTGCGCTAAATACAATACCTCGCAAAGATAATTTCATGTTTGAACATTCCTTTCAATTTTGGTAATCTTATTGTTAACCGATTAAACGGATGTGGTTAACGATTTGGATCGTACCACAAAAGATTCAAAAGGGAAAGGACCAATTTGCGATGCAAGACGTTATACCTTTGATTCAACTAGAACATGTCCGTGTTCATTATGCATCCGAGTCAGGACGTGTTCGTAAGGCAGTGGATGGGGTTTCACTGAAAGTGATTCCCGGGGAATGGATAAGTGTTGTGGGAGCCAATGGAAGCGGCAAAAGTACGCTGGCCGGGTTGCTGATTGGATTCACTCCGCTATCCGGCGGAGAAAGGCAGGCTTCGTCAGAACTGGTTGTTCGGGGAGTTCTTCAGCAGCCTGATGCACAGGTACTTGGAGATACCATTGAAGAGGAATTTCATTTTGCCTTAGCTTCGTTGCTGGAATCTTCGGATGAGCACTTACGACGGAGAGAGCAAGCTTTACATATGGTAGGTCTTGAACACCCGCCAGAGACAGTAATATCTCAGTTGTCGGGAGGACAGAAACAGCTCCTTAATATGGCGGTCGCGCTGGCTGCCCAACCGGACGTACTCATTCTGGACGAGTCTACGGCCATGCTTGATCCGGGAGCTAGAGATCGAATGGAAGCGGTAGTTCAAACCATTGTCCAGCAAGGGACGGCGGTAATCTGGATTACGCATCATTTGGAGGAAGCTACCCTGTGCGATCGAATTATTGCCATGGAACAGGGACGCTGTGTTTACGATGGAGCGCCTGCGGCTTTCTTTTATGGAAGAGATAAGGAAGAGACGACGGCTGACGCTGGAAAAGAAGCACAACAACCATCACCCTGCGAACAGCTTGGGCTTGCTCCACCTTTTACAGTGCAGACGGCTCTACTTCTAAAACGGAAAGGTCTGCTGCAACATGCGACACCTCTGCGACCAGAGCAGTTGGTTAAGGAGGTAGCCCTTTGGCAATCGAATTAGAACATGTAGGAATAGTTTCATCACAACCTGACAAAAGAGCGCTGCTTCAAGATATCACTGTCCAACTGAACCGTGGAGAAATTACTTTATTGTTGGGCTGCACAGGATCAGGCAAAACCACACTGCTGCAAACGATCGCTGGCTTAAAACCTCCAGATGCGGGTAGCCTCAAGCTGGACGGAGAGCCTTTCTGGCAGAACGGGAAAGTGCCACAGTCCATTCTGTTGCAGATGGGGTTGGTCTTTCAATTCCCGGAGCAACAGCTGTTCGCCCGAAGTATTGGGCGTGAATTTGCTTATTCTCTGCGTCCATATCGTCTACCGGATGAACAAAAGAAAAAACAGATTTCCGAAGCGCTGACCCGCTGGGACTCCCCAGCTGGTCAGGGAGAGGAAGAACGATTCCATTCGGACAGATCACCCTTTGCACTAAGTGGGGGAGAACGGAGAAGACTGGGGCTTGCCCTGGGAACGGCTACGCAGCCTTCATGGCTGTTGCTCGATGAACCTAGCGCCGGATTGGAAGCACAAAGTGTGATCATGCTGCTAGATGCATTGAATCAGCATCGAACTGCAGGTGAGGGAGCTATTGTGGCTACACACGACCTGGACACATTTTTACCACATGCAGATCGGGTTCTTTTGTTGCAGGAGGGAAGTCTAGTTGCTGATCTCACGCCACGGGAACTTCATACAAGGCCAGATCTGCTGGAACTTGCCGGAATTGGTCTGCCACCTTCTATGCAACTGGCACAACAATTTGCGGCGGCGGGGATTCATTTGTCTTTTACTGCGTTGACCCCGGAAGAAATGGCTGAAAGCATAGTTCAGTCCATTCATGAGCCGTTCGAACAGAAGGTTGATGTTATTGGTAATGAGGAACAATTCAGAATAGATGAAGCAAAGCATGCCTTATCAAGCTCCGACACTTCGGAAGGAGAAGGCACACAAGAGATCATGTACGCCCACGCTGAATCAGGATCAAGCAGAGGCTTGTATGGGGCCATGGACCCGCGTCTGAAATGGGTTTTATACATTTTGCTCGTGACTGCCACGATGCTTCAGCACCACTGGTTGGGCCTATCCCTTACGTTGGTGCCAGTCATCTTGGCACTCGTTGTGCTGCCACGTCAGGCTTTGATTGGATGCTTGAAATTAATGAAGCCGCTCGTATTGTTCTTTCTCATATCAACCGCGCTGTCGGGGACGACCCTTTCTACAGAAGGGGGCGGTCTACAGTTTGGATTTTCCTTGATGCAGGCGGAGGCGACGTTACTGAATGTATACCGGTTGTTTATTGTCACATTGGCAAGTCTTTGGTTTTCACTGACCACGCCTTATGGTCGCATGGTGGCGGGACTGAATTGGGTGCTCGGCGTCGGACAAAAAATAAAGCTGCCCGTCTCGTCATTTGCACTCGCGGTGTCGTTAATCTTCCGTTTTATCCCGATGATCTGGAGTGAATGGCAGCGATTCTCGCTGATTGTTCGGGCACGCGGCAAAGCTGCATTACGACCGAATACGGTGCGTGTGCGTGATCTGGGTCCGATGGTCATTCCCTTGCTCATGGCGCTGTTTCAGCGTGCGGAGGATATGACGATTGCGATGGAAATGCGTAAGGTTAGAGAGGACTCTCTGCTTGGAGCACGCTCATCCTTATTGATATGGTCCAAACGAGACACGTGGATTTGCCTAATTGGACTTATTGTTTTTGTATTTTATATATGGATCAGAGACTAAAGAATGAACCTTAGCCAATGACTATGCATAAATCCATTCATTTCCGTTCAAAATAAACATGCTTTGATCACTACGAAGCAGATATGGAGGGACGAACGATGAAGGATAAATTTTTGCAAGAAGAAAGACGAGAATATACCGATGTGTCGACTGTGGAGTCGCAGCGAAATGATATCACACTCGAAGAGTTCCCTGAGGGTCCTTACGGCTCATCTCTAATGTCTGAATCTCTTGGCAAAAGCTCGCCATGGCGAGTGGATCAAAGGACTGCACACCGTTTCGATTATGAAAATCATGAACTGCACGAAGGTGAAGTTCGGGATTATCCCGGTCAGGACGTCTTCGATGAAACGGTCCCCAATAATGTAACCAAGCCTCAATACCCGGAAGAAGAATAGTACTGACGTATTATATAAAATAGATGATAGCCTCCGGCAGGATCGTCCTGCCGGGGGCTATTTTTTTGTTGTTTATGAAAACAAATCTCCTCAAATTCCACAATATGGGTTATCATAGGCGTAGCTAGATTAAAATGAGCAATTCATTGCCAAACGGGGGATATCAGCATGAGAGAGATTAACTATAGCCATTATTTTTGGCAGGATGATCAGGTCAGATTGCGTGCTTTGCGTGAGGAAGATTGGGAGGATCATTATTATAACCGCTTCGATACACCCGCTCGTCGTTTACTGGAATGTGCAGTAGAGCTGCCACCTACGAATGCTGATGCGAAGAAATTTACGGAAGCCTTTTCCGATTTTTCTCTGGACAGAGGACGGATCATGTTCACAATTGAAAATATGGATGGTGAGAATGTCGGGGGCGTCAATCTGAACAGCATCGATGAGAGGAACGGTACCTTTAGCATTGGAATTCAAATTGACAGGGACCATCGTGGAAAAGGATACGGGACGAGAGCCATTCGAATCTTGCTGAAATATGCCTTTTTTGAGCGCCGGCTTCATAAATTCAATGATTCTGTTCTCGAAGGCAATGAACCCTCCGCAGCCATGATGAGAAAGCTTGGGTGTGTGCAGGAAGGCGTGCGTCGTCAGGTGATTTATACCGATGGAAAATACCAGGATCTGATCCTGTTCGGGTTAACCAAAGAGGAATTTATCGATAAAGAGGGACTTGCATGAGTCCTATTTTAAATCAAATCGGTACGGTGTTTATTCCTGTTCGTGACATTGAAAAAGCACGTGAGTGGTATTGAGACATACTGGGTTTGCCTGCCAATTGACAGGAATTTGTTGATGGTCTGCCAATGTTAGTTTAATTAGGTGTACACTAGGAGGCATTATGAAACAAACCATACAAAGTGATGAATTAATCATTGATTGCAAAGATATTTATTTGCGCGAGTATCGACCTGAGGATTTGGAGAAATTGCAGGAAATCACGTGGCAACCCGAGGTTTACGAATTTTTGCCTGGATGGAATGCTACGGCCGAAGAGAGAGCTCTCTGGCTCACTCAATACGAAATCCCTGAGAATCAGAATTTTAAACAAGCTGTTTTGGCGGGAGGGGGCATTGGAGACCTCTATTTACGTTTGGCTATAGTGCTCAAAGAGAACGATGAGTTCATAGGATGGTGCTGCTCGGGAATCAAGGAGGAGCTGTCAGCTCCCAATCGGGAGATTATGTACGGCATTTCGAAACACTTCAGGAACCGTGGCTTTACAACGCAGGCAGTACAAGGAATAACACAGTATTTATTTGAAAATACAAACGTTGAAGTGTTAAATGCCATCGCTTTATTAACGAATCAGGCATCCAATAAGGTAATACAGAAATGCCATTTTGAATGGCTGAGTTTGATCGAAATCGAGAATGAACCGTACAACCATTACCAACTGTTGAAGCAACAACGATAACCCTCGATACAAATGCACTTTGTAACGATACACCATTTCGTTGCTAAACAAATAACCCTTCCCATTTCTCCGCAGAAATGAAAGGGTTATTTGTCATGTGATAAGAGCCGCAATAAAACGAAAAGCTGGGTCTTGCACGCCTCGTTCAGCTTAGGCTTCACTCTTTATCAAGGGAAGTATGATGGTAAATTCAGTTCCTGCTCCTACTTGGCTGCGTACTGTAATTTTCCCGCCATACGATTCTACAATCGAACGGGTGATGGCAAGGCCTAGACCTGCGCCCCCTTGTTTTCTCGAACGGGAAGAGCTTGTCCGATAGAAACGTTCAAAAATGTGAGGCAGATGTTCCGATTCAATCCCTGAGCCGTTATCTTTAACGGTTAATTCGGCTTTATGTTGAACCGCGTACAACGTGACACTGATGGTTCCGCGATCCGAATCGGTGTGCTGTACTGCATTATGGAACAGATTGAGAACAACCTGTTTCAATTTGTGAGCATCAGCCATAACATGGACTTCAGCGGTCAGGTCGAGATGAACCTGTCTTTCCTGAGCCATCATGACAAGCTGTGGCTGCATTTCGAGCAGCAGACTGCCCAGTTGGATAACTTCCTGCTCTTGCTGAGGCGCCTGGTCCAGCTTGGTAAGCATCAGCAGATCCTCTACAAGTTTATTAATTCGCATAGATTCACCATACATGCTGTTCAAAGCGCTATATAATTGCTCGCTGTTGGACGCTGCGCCGCGCTTGAGCACCTCAATAAATCCGTGAATGGAGGTAAGAGGGGTACGCAGCTCATGGGAAGCATCGGACAGAAAACGCTGCATCTGCTCCTTCGACTCCCGCTCTGCTTCAAACGAATCTTCCAGCCTTTCGAGCATGCCGTTAAATGAAAGCGCCAGTTGATCCACTTCCTGTTGACCCTGGACCGCTGGAAGGCGTTCGGCCAGACTGCCCGCATCGATCCGTTGCACTGTATCTACCATGCTGGACAAGGGAATCAGTGTCCGGCGAAGTGCCTTGGTATACAGAACGAGTCCAGCAACCATGGCCAGTAGGGATAACATCAGGAAGATCAGAAGCTGTTTCACGATCAGATCTTTTAGCGGTTTCGTAGGCGTGCCCATCTGCACCATTGGTAATCCCCGATTGCGTGGTCCAGGAGAGGAGAAGACGATGAGCTGCTCATTGCCTTCACTATCCGTTACAATCCGGTATGGAACATGTTGTTTGTCGTTTATCTGTTCCGTAATGTTCTGATATTCTGCCGACGTCAAGCGAGGAGCGGTCAGACCGTCTTCCCCAAAGATATCCTCGAAGCCACTTTGGTTATCAAATAGGGCCAGTGAACGATCAGGAATATACAAGAAACGATTGCCGGATCCTCTTGGATCCGATCCAGATTGCCCGCCAAAAGGATTATTTGTCGCACCACCGCCACTACGCGAGGACGGTCCAAGCCACACAGGGGGCATGGACATCAACTGTTCTTCCATGGTTTTCGCCTGATTCCGATACAGAAAGCTCTCCATAATCCAGAATTGAAGAAAACCAATTAACAAGAGCAGAGCAGCCAAAATGAACAGCGAGCGCGCGAGTAATTGAGAGCGCAGCGAACGTGGTGAGATCAATCGATGCAGCCATGTCCAAGGACGCTTATCTTTCTTTGATAAAGAAACCATCAGAGATCCACCCTGTATCCGACACCTCGAAGTGTACGAATGAGTTTATGCTCTTTATCCCCCAGTTTGTCACGCAAGGAGCGAACGTACACCTCCACAATGTTCTCTTCTCCACCAAAATCGTATCCCCACACACGGTTCAGAATGGTCGCTTTACTCAGGACAATGCCATGATTGAGCACAATGAATTTTAAAAGTTCATATTCGGTTGGAGATAACTCCAGAATCTGATCGTGATAAGTAATCTCTTTGCGTTGATCATCGATACGGAATGCACCATGAGTCACCGCCCCTATTAATAAAGGAAACTGATTACGGAGCCTTGCCTGAATCCGTGCAAGCAGTTCGTCGAATGCAAAGGGTTTAATCATGTAATCGTCAGCACCAAGCCATAGGCCCTTTACGCGATTCTCGACTTCATCTTTGGCTGTCAGCATAATCACCCCGACCTGAGCCCCGCTCTTGCGCAGACGCTCAACCACCTCAAACCCGTCCATCTCCGGCATCATGACATCCAGAATGGCCATATGTGGACGGAAATCGAGTGCCAATTCAAGCGCAGCGGCTCCATCCGGGGCTGTACGTACATCAAAGCCTTCATTGCTTAGTCCAAGCTCCAAAAATTGCAAAATATGTGGTTCATCATCTGCCAAAAGTATTTTAATGCCAGTACTCAGCTTCATAAGCAGGCGTTCCTCCCTGTTGGATCGATATCTATTACATACCCTCCATTCTAGAGGTCTATATGCTGTATTATCGCTTGCCAAACTGAAAATCAGCTGAAAAGTTTCCACGTTATCCTCAGGCAACATTCAGCGGGCACTCATCCCAGTTTTACTTTGGCCTGTCACAATAGTAGACATGAAGAACTTGAAGGAGTGATTGAGATTGAATAACGCCAAACGAAGGATGGATCTGGTCCTTCTGCCGATTGTTTTACTGGCGGCATTTCTGAACGGGTATGGCATCTGGAACGATCAATATGCCAATTCCTATTATACGACTGCCGTTGGGAGCATGCTGAGAAATTTCCATAACTTTTTCTACGCATCACTCGACTCGGCTGGTTCGGTAACCGTAGACAAACCACCAGTTGTCTTCTGGATTCAAACCGCTTTTGCTTACGTTTTTGGATTGCATGGCTGGAGTGTTATTTTACCGCAAGCGTTAGCTGGGATCGGTTCGGTGCTGCTGATTTATTTTATGGTCAAGCCTACATTTGAACTTGGCGCGGCGCGAATCTCGGCACTTGCGATGGCAACCGTACCCGTAGTGGCTGCGGTCAGCCGTACCAACAATATTGACAGCATGCTGATATTCACCCTGCTGCTGGGTTCATGGTTTTTGTTCAAGGGAAGCAAGCAAGGAAGTACGTGGCGAATCTTGGTTGCCTTTGCTCTCATTGGACTTGCTTTTAATATGAAAATGCTGCAAGCCTACATGATTCTTCCGGCGTTCTACTTGTTCTATCTGCTGGCATTCAACGCCAAGTGGAGAAGAAAAATCTTCTTGCTGATCGGAAGTACGGCAGTGCTGGGCGTTGTTTCCTTATCCTGGGCAGTCACCGTGGATTCTATACCGACAGATGAGAGGCCATATATCGGCAGCAGTGAAACGAATTCGGTGCTGGAGCTGGCTTTTGGATATAACGGTCTATCCCGTCTCACGGGTCAACAGAACAGATCAGCCAACGCAGGCATGCCAAGCGCTTCGGATGAAGGCAATGGACGTGGCAGCGCCACTTCACAGGGATCAGGAACCGATCAGTCTGGCAGCGGCTCGGCTCCCACAGGCAATCCACCGGGCAATGGTGGAATGAGTGGCATGAACGGAATGACTTTTCCGGGCGGCCCGATGCCAAACGGTGGCGAGATGCCTAATGGAAGGGATTTCGGAGCCGGTAATGGCGGCGGAATGGGCGGCATGTTTGGCACAGGGGAAAAAGGCCCTCTGCGGTTATTCCAGACCGAACTTTCCGGTCAGGCCAGTTGGCTTTTGCCGATTGTATTGCTTGGCTGCATTGCCATTTTTGCAGGGTTAAGACGTAGAAACATAACTGATAAGCATAAGGAAGCGTTGTTCTGGTTGGCCTGGCTGCTCCCGGTGGCTGCTTTCTTCAGTGTGGCAGGCTTCTTCCATCAATATTATCTGATTATGCTCGCACCTCCAGTAGCGGCATTAACCGGAGCAGGATTTACAGTCATGTGGACGGCTTATCGTGAACGTAATGGCTGGCAAGCCTGGCTGCTACCGTTATCCGTACTGTTTACGACCATCTTCGGCTGGTATACCATGCAGGTGTATAACGACACCATCGGGGCAGGGTGGTCCATAAGTGAATTGATCGCAGGCATTCTGATTACCGTTATTCTGATTGTGATGCTTAATCGTTCACACCCATGGAAGCAGGGCGTGATTATCGCGGGTTTTATGGTCATGCTGATCGGTCCAATCTATTGGTCATTCACACCTATCACATATGGAGGTAACAGCATGATTCCGGCGGCTGGACCTACAACAGGTTCCAATGAGATGTTCGGCGGAATGGGTATGGCTATGGGGGATCGACAAGGGGATCGCAATGGTGGCGGAATGGGTATGACTCCCTCAAATGCATCAGATGACACTGACACCGATCCGAATTTCCCATCATCCGATGAAGCGTACTCGAACAATGCGGGTATGGGTACTCCTCCGAGTACAGGAAGCAACATGAATGGCGGCGGAGGAATGCCTACAATGGGTGGTCGAGGTGGAGCAGGAAACCGCAACGAAGAAGTGGACACCACAACACTGAATTATCTGAGAGAGCATAACACAGGTGAAACCTATCTCTTCGCAACGACGGACTATAACCAGGCAGCCCCATATATCATCGATGAAAATGAAGCAGTCATTACGCTTGGCGGGTTCTCGGGCTCAGATCCGGTGTATACCACGGAAAAACTGGAACAACTTGTGAAGAGTGGACAAGTGAAATACTTCATGGTAGGTGGCATGGGCGGCCGAGGTGGAAGTTCTGATATTGGTGACTGGATCAAGGAGCATGGTACCGAAATTCCAACGTCAGAGTGGAAGACGGGTACGGACAGCGGTTCCGGTTTCGGCGGTCAAACCACTTTATATGAAGTGAAATTATAAGCGTGATCAAATGGTATAAGGGAGGGAACGAAGATGGCTCAAAAGTGCCGTTACAGCATTATCATTCCGATGTATAACGAAGAAGCGGTAATTGAGGAGACCTATCGGCGTCTGAAAAAGGTCATGGGCAGCACAGGAGAGAGCTATGAACTGTTGTTTGTCAATGATGGCAGCGTGGATCGAAGCGCACAGATGATCCGTGATTACGCCCGTTGGGACGAGAGTGTGAAACTGATTGATTTTGCCCGTAACTTCGGACATCAGATTGCGATAACAGCGGGTATGGATTATGCAGTGGGGGATGCGGTCGTTATTATTGATGCGGATCTTCAGGACCCTCCCGAACTGATTCTCGATATGATCGCGAAGTGGAAAGAGGGCTATGAAGTCGTGTATGCCCGTCGCACTAGACGAAGTGGGGAAACTCGCTTCAAGAAATGGTCGGCCAGTCTGTTCTATCGCCTACTTCGTGCCTCAACGGATACGGATATCCCGGTAGATACCGGAGATTTTCGCCTGATTGACCGCAAAGTATGTGATGAGATGAAACGTCTTCCGGAGAAAAATCGGTTCGTGCGCGGATTGGTCAGTTGGGTTGGATTTCGTCAGACTGCTATTGAATATGAACGTGATGAACGTCTGGCAGGCGAAACAAAATATCCGCTGAAGCGCATGCTGAAGCTAAGCCTGGATGGCATTACTTCATTTTCGTATAAACCACTCAAACTTGCAGGTTATGTAGGTGCGATCCTTTCGGTAGGCGGATTCATCTACATGTTAACGGTTATTGGTTCAGCCATCTTTACGGATTCAACGATTAAAGGATGGCCATCCATTGTGAGTATCATGCTGATGTTTAACGGATTCATTCTGATCATGCTGGGCATTCTGGGCGAGTACGTTGGCAGAATCTATGATGAGACCAAGGCGCGTCCGCTATATATTGTGAGAGATGTGGTCCAAGCCGAGGGCCAGCAAGCGCAATCCCGATTGACAGCTCGAGTTGCTCATCATGACTAAACGTCTGGTAACACTTTTCAAGTTCGGTATTGTGGGTGTTGCGAATACGGCAGTGGATGCGGTGGTATTTGCAATACTCGCTGTGATCGGTGTGCCGGTTCTGATAGCGCAAGTAATCTCGTACAGCAGCGGCGTTACGAACAGTTATTGGCTGAATGGCAGGTGGACTTTTCGAGATGCGGCGCGAGGGAGCGACGATAGAGCCAAACTTATTCGTTTTCTAATCACCAATCTCGTCGTTCTTGCGTTATCCGCGCTGATTCTGATGACTTTGCACGACATGCTGGGTTGGAGTCTTGTGATGAGTAAGATCCTGGCGACCTTGATGGGGATGGTTCTGAACTATATGGCCAGCCAATATTGGGTGTTTCGTATAGCAACTTAGCTGCCCACAGCGTGCAATATGGGTTATAAGAAGCAAAGGAAAGGATTGTATGATGAAATGCGAATTAAAAAAGCAGTTATTCCGGCAGCGGGTCTCGGAACCCGTTTCCTGCCAGCAACCAAAGCACAGCCGAAAGAGATGTTACCAATCGTGGATAAACCGGCTATCCAATATATTGTTGAAGAAGCAGTACAGTCAGGCATTGAGAATATCCTCATTGTGACTGGACGCAATAAAAAATCCATAGAGGACCATTTTGATAAATCAGTTGAACTTGAACATACTTTATATGCGAAGGGCAAACAGTCTTTATTGGAAGAGGTGCAGGCGATCAGCGAAATGGCCAGTATTCATTTTATCCGACAAAAAGAACCGCTGGGATTGGGGCATGCGATTGGATGTGCACGTCAGTTTGTGGGAGATGATCCGTTCGCCGTACTGCTTGGGGATGATATTATAGTGTCCGATCCGCCAGCACTTGCACAGATGATTCATTTATATGAAAAGACAGGCAGCCAGATTGTTGGCGTGCGGCATGTACAGGCGACTGACGTGAGTAAATACGGGATTATCGACTCCAAGGGAGCAGTGGATCGGGTTCAACGGATTACCCATTTGGTAGAAAAACCTTCCATTGCAGAAGCGCCCTCCCGAACAGCCGTGATGGGACGTTACATTCTGAAACCGTCCATCTTTCCCATTCTGGATCGAATCGAGAGAGGGGCTGGAGGAGAATATCAGCTAACGGATGCGCTGAAAAAAGTAAGCCAGGTGGAAGATCTGCTGGCTCTTGAACTGGAAGGTCGCCGCTACGATATTGGTGATCAGTTCGGATATATTCAGGCGATCCTGGAGATTGGACTGATGCGTAAAGAATTGCAGCCCATGCTGACTCCATATCTTCAGAAGCTTGCAACCCAATGGGCATAGGGATTGATATATAGCAGAGGTTTAGATCTGCTATAGGACGGGGCTTCTCCGTGCAATGGTTCTGGCATAGACTCCAGCATTGTACAATGCTTCCTGTCACGCTACAATGAGCTTGAAGTTCAAGTTGCTCTTTGAGGGGTGAGGAATCATATGCATGAATCTGTCATAAAGGATCTTATTCAGTATATGGATGTGGAGGATAACGCCGCCATTCAATACATTCAGACCGAGCATCGGTTGAAACTGGGACTCTTATGGGGAATCAAGGAAGGCAGCCGCGTTCTGGAAATCGGATGTGGTCAGGGAGATACAACGGCTGTGCTTGCACATCTGGTAGGGGAGCATGGGTACGTTCATGGTGTAGATATTGCACCAGAGGATTATGGTGCACCGCTGACCGTAGGTGAAGCGGCGGCCAAGCTGCGGAAATCTCCGCTGGGTGATCGAATTCGAATGGAATATGATTTCGATATTCTAAGTGATCAGGCCCAATTCGGAGAGAATGAGTTTGATGTGATTGTACTTTCCCATTGTTCGTGGTACCTGAGATCATTTGACGAACTTGCCCAGATTCTTAGCAAGGTTAGGACGTGGGGACATCAGCTATGTTTCGCCGAATGGGATGCACGAGTTACAGATGTGAGCCAGCTCTCGCATTGGTTATCCGTTCTGATTCAGTCCCAGATCGAATGTTACAAGGAGAACAGCTTCTCCAATGTGCGCACACTCTTTACTCCGGAGGATATCCAAGAGCTTGTCTCTGCGGCGGGCTGGACGATTAAGGAAGAGGTTTCTATCCATTCTCCCGAGCTGCAGGACGGTCACTGGGAAACGAAAATGACACTGGCAGAAGCGGCTGTGGAACTGCAACTGCTTCCGATCCCGGACAAAGTAAAAACACTCCTTCTTTCTGAACTGAAATTACTTAGGACACATTATGCTTCGGGGCCTGTGAGTCCACTGGGAACGTATGCGATTGTTGGCAAAAAGCAGTAAAGAAATAGCCATTCGCAGCAATTTATAAGAAAAACGTCTATCGACGTACTTTCACAGAAGACAGACCGCGTTTAGCTGAAGTTTTTCTTGCGATAATTGAATTGTTCAGCTCCGCTGAAAACGTATAAATTCCATGATCTAAAAAAATGTGTTTACTTCACGATGGTAATTTTGATATTATAATCGCAATATCAAATGCGACGAAGAGACGAGTAGATAAAATTCATTCTTTCAAAGAGAGCTCCGGCAGCTGAAAAGGAGTAAAGAATCTTTTATTGAATAAAGACTCAGAGCAGCACATCGGAACTTAGCATTAAGGGATGGTGTGACAGGAGCTCCTGTTACAGAGCGAGAGTATATGCGGATGCGGCATGATTGAGTGCGTGCGGTTATCCTTAACTCGAAGAGGCTGATATGGCGACATATTGGCGAATCTGGGTGGTACCACGAGTGTAACAATCTCGTCCCTGAGACTTTTGTCTTGGAGATGGGATTTTTTGGTTTTTTCCGGGATGTTGGCTACACGCTTTGGAAATGCCTGAATAGTGTTTAATTAGAGGAAACTCACACCGAAAGGAAATGATGATTGTATGTCAGCAAAATTGAAAGTCGGTATCGTTGGAGGAACGGGGATGGTAGGTCAGCGCTTTGTAGATCTGCTCAATGAACACCCATGGTTTGAAGTAACGGCAATTTCAGCAAGTGCCAATTCGGCAGGCAAAACATATGAAGAATCTGTTCATGGTAGATGGAAGCTCGCTGTTCCAATTCCTGAAGCGGTGAAAAATATCTTTGTGCAGGATGCTTCCCAAGTGGAAGCTTTTGCGAGCCAGGTTGATTTTATATTCTGTGCTGTAGATATGAAAAAGAATGAAATTCAAGCGCTCGAAGAGGCTTATGCCAAAACGGGAACTCCGGTTGTTTCCAACAACTCGGCTCATCGCTGGACAGCGGATGTACCTATGGTCATTCCAGAAATTAACCCAGGACATCTCGACGTGATTGAAGCTCAACGCAAACGTCTTGGAACGAAAACCGGATTCATCGCAGTTAAACCAAACTGCTCGATTCAGAGTTATGTGCCTGCACTCCACGCGTTGCGCGAGTTCAATCCAACTCAAGTAGTCGCTTCCACATACCAAGCGATCTCTGGAGCAGGTAAAAACTTTACCGACTGGCCGGAAATGCTGGATAACGTGATTCCATACATCGGTGGCGAGGAAGAGAAAAGTGAACAGGAGCCGCTGCGTATCTGGGGAAGCATTCAAAATAATGAGATTGTAAAAGCGTCCTCACCATTAATTACAACACAATGTATTCGTGTTCCGGTAACGGATGGTCACCTGGCGACCGTATTTGTATCCTTTGAGAAAAAACCATCCAAAGAAGAAATTCTGGACCGTTGGTTGCAATTCAAAGGTCGTCCACAAGAACTGGGTCTGCCAAGCGCGCCGAAACAGTTCATTACGTATTTTGAAGAAGAGAACAGACCACAAACGAAGCTGGATCGTGACATCGAGCGTGGTATGGGCGTTTCAACGGGCAGACTGCGCGAAGACTCCCTGTATGATTACAAGTTTGTCGGACTGTCCCACAACACACTGCGCGGAGCAGCAGGCGGTGCTGTTCTGATCGCTGAATTGCTCAAAGCTGAAGGATATATTCAACCGAAATAAACATGACGCTTCGGCAACAGGAATAATAGTAAAAGAATAAGATTAGCAGGTTACCCCTTTTAGTAGACAAGAGTAAAAAGACATCTGGGAAGATGAATTTATTTTTGTTGAACAGAGGGGTATTTTTATGTCAATACATGTGAAACAGGAACACGGGAATTCCAATATTCCAGAAGAGGAAGGGGATTGTGATGGACGGCCAACTGGTATTGCGTCGAGTCCGTCTTACAAGCAGCGGTGAAGCGGTAGATATAGTAATCCATAAAGGCAGGATTGTAAAGATCGCTCCTGGTGGAACGGCAACCGGAGAGCGGATGTGGGAATGGCCTGGAGCTTACGTATCCAGCGGATGGATCGACATGCATGTGCATGCTTTTCCGGAGTTCAATCCTTACGGGGATGATGTGGATGAAATCGGGGCAAAGCAGGGCGTTACTACTGTTGTGGACGCAGGAAGCTGCGGGGCTGACCGGATCGACGATCTGACCAAGATTGCTCAAAAGGCGGATACCCGGCTGTTTGCCTTTTTGAACATTTCTCGCCTCGGATTACTGCGTACTGATGAATTAACGAATCTGGACTGGATCGATCGGGACAAGGTGTTACAGGCTGTGCGGGCATATCCTGAGTTCATCGTGGGATTAAAAGCGAGAATCAGTGGGAGTGTGGTCGGCAAAAGTAGACTGCAGCCGCTGTATAAGGCAAGAGAGCTGTCGCAGGAAACAGGTCTACCGCTTATGGTTCACATTGGATCAGCCCCACCGGATATTCGTGAGGTGATGCCGCTCTTGCGTGGTGGTGATGTGGTAACCCACTACTTAAATGGAAAAAGCAATAATCTGTTTGGTGCAGGAGGCGTGCCCCTGGACGTATTGAACGATGCGATACGGCGTGGTGTTCATTTGGATGTGGGACACGGGACAGCGAGTTTTTCATTTCAGGTTGCAGAAGCTGCCAAGAAACATGGCATTGACCCGGATACGATCAGCACAGATATTTACAGGGGCAATCGTCTGAACGGCCCGGTCTACAGCATGGCTAATCTGTTAAGCAAGTTTCTGGCGCTTGGCTACTCGTTGAGCGAGACGATAGAGCGGGTTACCGTTCGCGCAGCAGCGTGGCTGGGAAGGCCACAGTTGGGGAGAATTCAGACAGGTGATGAGGCCAATTTGACTCTTTTTCAAGTAGTAGACAAGCCTGTAAGTCTTCTGGACTCCGAGGGAGTAAGCAAGATAGCCAGTCGTCAAATTGAAGTAAAAGGAGCGATTGTGGGTGACAGATTCATTGAATGTTAAATATGGACTGAAACGTGTTATCAACGCGAGCGGCCGAATGAGCATCCTCGGCGTATCGGCACCGACAGACACAGTCATGGACGCGATGAAGCAAGGCGGGCAGAGCTATGTGGAAATAGCAGACCTTGTAGACAAATCAGGGGATTATGTGTCCCGACTAATCGGTGCCGAAGCCGCAGTTGTTGTCAATTCCGCCTCAAGCGGCATCGCACTCGCCGTAGCTGCCATGGTAACGAAGGGCAACCGGCACGCAAGTCTGAAGCTGCACCAGGAAGTCATCCACAACAATGAAATCATTATGCTTAAAGGCCACAATGTGCAGTACGGTGCCCCCGTTGAGACAATGGTGTACCTTGGTGGAGGGAAGCTGATCGAAGCCGGATATGCCAATGAGGGCCAGGCTGAAGACATTGCAGATGCGGTTACCGATAAAACGGCTGCCATTCTGTATGTCAAATCCCATCATGCGGTACAGAAAAACATGATTTCCGTGGAGGAAGCTTGGCATGTCGCCCAGAAGTGCGAAGTGCCGCTCATTGTTGATGCGGCTGCGGAAGAGGACCTGCACAAATATGTGAAGTATTCGGATCTGGCCATCTATAGCGGTTCCAAGGCCATCGAAGGCCCAACCTCAGGCATTGTGGCAGGCAAACGAACCTATATTCAATGGTTGAAGGTCCAGCTTCACGGGATTGGTCGCAGCATGAAGGTTGGCAAAGAGACGACGTTTGGCCTGCTTCAGGCTTTGGATGAATACGCAGTCAAAGCAGACCGTAGTGAACAGGAAAAGGCTTCGTTGCAAGTGTTAATGTCTCTCAATCAGATTGCCGGGATTCAGGTATCGATTGTCCAGGACGAAGCGGGCCGGGCGATTTACAGGGGGCGCATCCAGGTCGACGAAACGAAGGCGGGGATCAGTGCCAAACAGCTTACTGAAGAGCTGAAGTCCGGTCCAATCGCGATTTATACGCGGGACTATGGCGTAAGACAGGGTTATTTTGATATTGATCCCCGCCCGCTGATGGGGGATGACATACAGGTCATTGAAGAACAAATTCGGAAGCTGACAGGAGGAAACGGCAATGTCTGAGATCGCAAAACGATTTTATAATCATCGGGTGGCTTTAAATGTGCTCGCCAAGGATATTAGGAATGCAAAAGAGGTTTTTGATGCGGCCGAGGGGCATGTTCTGGTTGGCGTGTTGTCCAAGGATTATACCACCGTGTCCGAAGCAGTTGAAGCGATGAAAGCCTATGGCCGGGAGATTGATAATGCCGTTTCGATTGGACTGGGCGCTGGCGACAACCGACAGGCTGCTGTTGTCGCCGAAATCGTCAAATATTTTCCGGGTAGTCATATCAATCAGGTATTTCCGGCAGTCGGCGCGACACGGGCGAATCTTGGAGACCGGGAAAGCTGGATTAACAGTCTCGTCTCCCCGACAGGTCAGCCGGGCTTTGTCAATATTTCCACGGGTCCAGTGAGCGCTGCCCAATCCGAGCTTGCCGTGGTGCCTGTACACGCAGCTATCGCATTGGTGCGGGATATGGGTGGTAATGCGTTGAAGTATTTTCCGATGCAGGGTCTGAAGCGGGAAGAGGAACTGCGAGCGGTAGCGAAAGCGTGTGCAGAAGCGGATTTTGCGCTGGAGCCTACCGGTGGCATAGATATGGATAACTTTGAAGTCATTCTCAAAATCGCACTGGAAGCGGGGGTTCCTCAGGTTATCCCACATGTCTATTCCTCCATTATTGATCAGGAGGGCCGGACCATTGTAAGTGATGTACAGATGTTATACGCATCGATGAAAAAGCTGGCGAAACAATATGGTTAAACGCGTAGGGGCTTTTGGCGAAGTCATGATGCGACTTGAAGTTCCCGGGCATGATCTGTTAATTCAGAGCAATCGGCTTAAATACTCCTTCTCAGGCAGCGGGGTTAATGTCGTGTCGGCGATGACACGTTACGGATACGCAGGCCTGTTGGTGTCGAGGCTTCCAATCAATCCCCTGGGTGATGCCGCCGAATCCTACTTGCGCGGACTTGGCCTGAGCACTGAGTTTGTGCTTCGGGGAGGGCAGTATATCGGGATGTATTTTCTTGAGAATGGTTATGGGGCCAGACCCGGACGAGTAACCTATTCCAACCGACTGGAGAGCAGTTTTAATATGGCGTCCGAAGGTACATATTCTTATGCGGAAATTGCATCAGGAATGGACGCTATCCATTTTTGCGGAATCACGCTGGCGATGAATAATTCGGTGAGACTGGCGATGAAAAGTCTGGCACAGGAGGTAAAAGAGCAAGGAGGCACGGTTGTTTTTGATTGCAATTATCGTCCTACTCTATGGGGTGATCCAGGTTATGCTATGGCAAAGCCGCATTATGAGGAAATGATGCATTTGTCCGATATCGTCCTGATGAATGAACGGGATGCCCTTCATATTCTGGGGTTAAATACGGACAAAGTACAAAGGGAGGAGCAGCTGGCTGAGCTGATTCCCATGGTTGCTGAACGTTATGCCGTGCGTACCCTAGCGGGAACACATCGTACCATATACAGCGATAATCGCCACTGCCTTCAGGGCTATATATTCAAGCAGGGGGCATTCGAGTTTTCCGAGCCGCTGACCTTTTCGGTTTATGACCGGATTGGCGCGGGGGATGCGTTTGCGAGCGGTATTATGTATGGTGAACTGGAGGGTATGTTGCCAACAGAGACGATCTCTTTTGCTGTAACAGCCGGAATGCTGGCACACACAGTAGCTGGCGATACGCCAATGGCTAC
Source organism: Paenibacillus sp. NPDC056933 (assembly GCF_042674385.1). NCBI lineage: Bacteria > Bacillati > Bacillota > Bacilli > Caryophanales > Paenibacillaceae > Paenibacillus > Paenibacillus sp. NPDC056933. Next base: position 2,182,000 of record NZ_JBHUQN010000001.1, read on the forward strand.
CGTGGGGGATGTTATCCAGGCGAGGAACTGCACAGCGCGTGATGTAACAAGGTAAATGCAGAGATTGATATCAATGTGAAACAAAAAGCGCCGACAATAATGTCGGCGTTTTTCATTTGCTTATGTTGTACTAGGCCGCAGACGTCTTATCGGCATTGTGAAGACTCTGCGAGCGGCGCCCAAGCAGGTATCCTGCAAGCGAGGCCAGCATCTGCTGAAACACCATGCCGAGTACAACCGGTACGGCAACCGGTGGAGGGAAATACGATACAGCAAGCACCGCTCCAGCACTAATATTGCGCATGCCACCGTTGAACACAAGTGCGACCTGATCCGCTTCATTCCACCCGAGTATTCGGGCAATGAAATAACTCAGAGCATACCCGAAGGAGGCCAGAAAAATAATGATGGCTGCCAAACCAGCCAACTGCCAGTTAAAGTCAGCCAAATATGGAGCAACCACAGAGCCATTAATTGCGACAACCGCTGCCATGAACAATTTGGAGAACGGATTCAGTCTAGGTCCCCAGACCGGGACAATGGCACCTTTGGTCCATTCATTCAAAAGCATCCCAAGCAAGGAGGGTACAACGATCATCCAGAACAAACTGCTCATCATGGCTACTATATCCAGCGATACACTAGTGCCTATCAACAAGGATAATACGCCGGGTACAACAAAAGGAGCGAGCATCGTGTCAATCAGTATGATCGAGAGCGTCAGAGCAATATTGCCCCGGTAGATACTGACCCAGATAAAGCTGCTCACACCTGTTGGAATCACGGCTGCCAGAACTAGGCCCGTTATCGTATAGGCATCTGTTGGAAAGACCAGGTGACCCATACCCAGAGCAATCAGTGGCATCGCCAGATGCAAAATAAACAGACATACAAACAGTGGGAAAGGCTTCTTCAGCACGTTCACAAAATCCCGTATCCCGAGACTGATACTTCCGGCAAACGTCATGAACGCAAACAGCCAGGGCGACAAAAAGGTATAAGAAGAGAGAAGACTCCCGCAAAGAACGCCTATAATAATGCTGATTGGAGTAATCAGTGGCATGATGCGGTTCAAGCGTACATTTAAAGCCTGAAGCATATTCATGACATCCCTTTACCGTATGATTCCTTTATTATACATGTTAATAATGATGAGTGCAGATCCATTTGCAATAAAGCTGGCTGAGCGGGCTTGGAACGAAACAAATTAAAGTTTAACAAGGTTAGCTTCTGAAGAAATAGCGGCTCCATCCCCATAAAAGGTCGTTATACCGAAGTGGTTTTGATCACTTGCGGTTATCGTCTTTTTTCATGTTCTCATATTCCTTTCATTTCCTAACGATTGATAGATCCCCGAATTTGAGCTGGATGAATATTTACCTTCATACTAGCAAGACTATGTAGTGGATTTGTGTGTGTGATATGACAATTTTCGCATATAGAAGCAATGATTTCCCATTGTTTGACAAAGGGGTAATAAGTTTAATTGATTATTAATAGAAAAAAATATAGTTGCTCACTTTAATTTTAAAAATATGTTCTTATCAAAGGAGACCTGTGTGTGATGTCTGAACAAAATGGTAAAGTAATTATTATTACGGGCGGAGCGAGTGGTATCGGTAAAGAAACAGCGCTTCAGCTTTCGGCGCAAGGCGCAACGATTGTTGTTGCAGACTATAACGAAGAGGGAGCCAAGAAGCTAGCCTCTGAGATTGAAGCAGCTGGTGGCACAGCCGGAGCTTATAAAGTCGACGTGTCCAAAGGAGACGAGATCAAAGCCCTTATTGACTGGACTGTAGAGAAATACGGAACATTGAACGGGATTTTTAACAACGCGGGTATTGGACTCGTTAAGCCATTTCTGGAGATGGACCCGGAATCCTATCACAGAGTCATTGATGTAGACCAGCATAGTGTATATTACGGCATGTATTATGGTGCCAAAAAAATGGTTGAATTAAATGTACAGGGCACCATTGTAAATACGGCATCGATCTACGGCAGTATTGCCGCTGTGGGGAGCTTTAACTATAATGCAGCCAAGGCAGCAGTTGTAATGATGTCCAAATCCGGTGCGTTGGAACTTGCTGAACATGGTATTCGTGTGGTCGGTGTAGCGCCAGGCTTTATTGAGACACCGATTTTGGGTAATGACAGAGCAATGAAGGATGCACTTGCAACCCAACATATGCGCGGAGAGCTTATTCAACCGGAGAAAGTAGCAAGTGTGGTTACCTTCCTGTTTAGTGACGCTGCAAGTGCAGTGAACGGTACAACGGTTGCCGTAGACGATGGTTTCCTCAGCTTCAAAACGAAATAAGAAGAGTATAGTCAGGAATTCATGTAAGGGATTTATGTCCGAGAAAATAAAGAAAAACGGTGCAAACGAATCAATCGTTCTGCACCGTTTTTTGTTTCTGCTATAAGTAAAGGAATCATTATGAAAATAATTCTATATAGTCATCCCGGTAATTCAGAGATCATGATACAATAAGCAGGCGTGCGTATTTTATCATTTTGTGGTGTCATAGACAATCCGCACACCGAGAGAGCTATAGCTCTCTTCTTTGTAGTGACATTGGGAGCACGTTTTTGTAGCGCATAACGCATCACTATGAACTTGTAATTTTTCGTTGCAAAGCGGGCATTTATTTTCAAAAAGAGTCTTCAACACGTTAAACATGCTTAATCACTCATTTCGGATTAATTTACTTGGTTTTTATATTATAGCCGATTATTTTAATGGCGTATACTGTTTTTTGGATGATTTTTTACAAGGCAAGAAAGGAAGAAAAACCGATGGATACTCTGCTTTTTATCATCATGTTTATACTAGGTCTGGTCGGTTCCTTCTTCTCCGGTTTGTTGGGTATTGGTGGAGCCATAATTAATTACCCGCTGTTGTTGTATGTTCCTTCTCTAATGGGACTGGAGCCGTTCTCGGCACATGAGGTATCATCCATCAGTATGTTTCAGGTGTTTTTTGCCTCACTCGCTGGTGTGGTGGCTTACATTAGGAGAACAGGGAATGGGAAAAAGAGCGAAGCTCTCATTCATAAAGGTCTGGTGGCTAATATGGGCTCCAGTATTCTGGTCGGTAGTCTGATTGGCGGTTTCATATCCGGACATCTGAATGGAGAAGTCATCAATCTGATCTATGGCATCCTGGCCATAATCGCGATTGTACTTATGCTGATCCCGGGTAAGGGAACAGCGGGCTCGACTGAACAGCTGATATTTAACACTTATGTTGCGGCAGGGTCTGCTCTTACCGTGGGGATCGTCTCGGGGATTGTCGGTGCGGGTGGTGCTTTTATATTGATTCCAATCATGCTGACCGTGCTCAAGATCCCTACCCGCACAACCATCGCGTCTTCGTTAGCTATTGTGTTCATCTCAGCCCTTGGTGGGGTGGTGGGAAAGATTCTGGGTGGAGACATTCCGCTGGAGCCCATTGTTTATACGGTTATCGGGAGTCTGATCGGAGCTTCTCTCGGTTCCAAAGTAAGTTCGATGATGAATGTGAGACTGCTTCGGTATGGTCTAATGCTTCTCATCGCGATTACAGCAGTGAAGGTGTGGTCATCCATTTTGTAAAACCATATAGGATAGCAGCGTCCATGACGATTTCGTAACCAAACGGATGGAATGCCGTATAAAGGTTATGAACATGAGCTGGCGAATTTGTTTCATCATGAATTCACATCAGTTTTCGTCCATGGAGCATCCTCAAACTCCTTTCATGGATACATGTTTAACATTATTAGAAGTTGAGGTATCCATCCTATGAATAACGTACTTACAGATCATGCTGATGCAGGATATCGGCTGGCTGAGCAGAAGTCAACTCAGTATTTTACTTCTCTTCATGAACAACTTCTGGAAAACAACTATATCACCGCGTTGACGCAGGATATTAACTTATGGCAAAAAAATCACGTTCAACCTTTTTCCTGGTTATCTTTTTTAGCACCAAGTCAACGGAAACCGGATTCCCGGGATGCTCATAGATATATTCAGTGGCTGAATGTTACAGGCAAGCTGGATAACTACCTGGATCGCAGTATCTCTTATATATATATGCGGGATCTGGGCAAAGCGCTGGATTGTTCAGAGACACAGGAGCGAATCCAGCGCGTCGTTCGGGATACCAAAGCATACTTTATGCGTTCGAATACGCCCCATCGCAAGGAACAACCGGATTATATCAGTCTGGCCTCCTTATATCGCTGGGCTCAGAAGGAGAACGTGGAAACGGCCGTCATCTGGGTGATTAGCAAATTAAAGAATGTCGCTTCCAATATTCCGAAAGAACTGGACGCGGAACAGGCACAGCGCAAGTTACTCAAGATCATCCTTGGTGTTGTTCTGCATGTGAATGATGATATGAATGATGACACTCCACAGGCAGAACGCTCAGAGAGGCTGGACGCTGCGATTCGGCTTGGTTATTCTTACGGGTTAACCTATCCATTTATTGATGACCTTCTTGATTCACAGGCATTGACCGCACAAGAGAAGGAACAATATTCTCTTCTGATTCGAAATGCACTTCTCACCGGAATTGTGCCGGACATCGGCGAATGGAACGGAGCCAATCTCAAAGTCATTCAATATGTTCATTCCGAGCTGCGGGATGCGTTCGAGTATATCAAGAACTACCAGCGCCCGGAGACTCAGCGAACGTTCTTCGAGCAATCTTACGTATTCTTTCAGTCCCAGGAGATAGATCGCGCGAAGAAACTAACCAATGCGAATTATACCAATGAAGAACTTTATATTCCGATTATTATCAAATCCTCTTCTTCCAGACTCATCGTTCGTTCCGTCCTCAGTGCATCTGCGGATGAAAGTTTTGATCTGCGGACATTCTATTATGGCATTTACAATCAACTCGCAGACGATTTTGCCGATATGTTTGCCGACATGGAGGAGGGGGCGGTGACCCCGTATACCTACTATCTGAAATATCGTGACCTGCGGCCTGATCTGATCAATCCGTATGAACTATACTGGGCAGTTATCTCTTATCTGATTCATGAGGTGTACCATTCCGATGCGAAGACCCGTGAGGTTATACTGGATCGTGCGATTAATGGTCTTAAGCGTTGTAAAGAGCGTCTGGGTCAAGATCATTACAACGAAGTAATGAACATTTTTGCCTCTGGACAACCGGAATTCAATCGACTCATTCAGCAGATGGTACGAAAAGCCGATGATGTGGATTTTTTGGATAAATTACTGCGAGATCAGGTCATCATCCATTTGCAGAACGACAAGCAGGAAAAACAGGATTTTCTGGATACGATTCGCACGGTTCGTGAACAGATCAATATTGAATTGCAGATTCCCAAGCCAAGTGAGCTTCCAGAGATGAAAGAAACACTTATTGATGCTGCGAATTATAGTTTGCAAGGGGATGGGAAGCGGCTCAGGCCGATACTGACTTGGGTTATGGGTGTGCGTGAATATGGATTGCATGAATCGTCTATCATTCCTCTTCTGAGGTCACTGGAGTACATGCATACAGCTTCCCTGATCTTTGATGATCTGCCAACACAGGATAATGCTTCGACCCGGCGGGGCCGTTCCACCTTGCATCAGGTGCATAACAGCGCAACAGCAGAATTAACGGGTTTATTTCTCATTCAGAAGGCCATCGGAGAGCAATCTTCCCTCAAGCAGTTCGATGCCGCTACCGTTCTGACCCTGATTCAATATTCGGCTGAAAAAGCAGAAGATATGTGTATGGGGCAAGCCATGGATCTGAACGCCAAAGGAAAGGCACTGACATTGGAACAATTGAACATGATCTGTTTCTACAAAACAGGCATTGCTTTTGAGGCTGCACTAGTGATGCCTGCCATTCTGGCTCAGGTGAAGGAATCGGAAATTGCGACCTTGAAGAAGTTTGCATATCATTCGGGTATTGCCTTTCAAATCAAGGATGATCTGCTGGATCTGGAAGGGGATTATCTTGTACTGGGTAAACCGGCAGGTCAGGATGTGCGGAACAACAGTTCAACTTTTGTGTCGATTCTGGGCGAAGATGGCGCGAAGAAAGAGCTGTGGGAGCACTATTGTCTAGCTACCGATGCACTGAACGAAATGCCCAAACCGAATTCTTTTCTGAAACATTTGTTGGATTACATTATTGGACGGGAGCGGTGAAATCTTTTCTGACTACATCCCATTCCTATGTTCGGCATGGTTTATATGAAATAAAACAAAGTTGCCTGGATTCTATGTGAATAGAATCCAGGTCTTATTTTGCTTTAATGACACAAACGTTTAGAAAATGAGATGTTTCAACAAATAAAAAATCGGGTATTAAGCAAATATTGTGTTTATACACCAAAAGGAGAGCTTAAGATGCAGGTTCAAAAGGTCGATCATCACGAATTGTTTGAGCAGATTTATAATCAAGCACCTATTGGTATTGCACTTGTTGCTCCAACAGGACAGTGGATGAAGGTGAATCCTGTTTTTTGCAGTATGGTGGGTTATGCAGCCGAAGAATTAATAGGACTTCACTATAAGGATATCACCCATCCCGATGATTCTGCTCAGGACATGGTCTATGAGCGTGGGCTGTGTGATGCTAAAACGAAAGAGCACAGATATGAAAAGCGTTATATTCAAAAAAATGGAGATATCTTATGGGTATCGTTACATGTAACATTGGTTCGAAATGAAATTAACAATGAGCCTCTTTATTTTATTTGTCATGTTGTGGATATTACGGATCGTAAAACAACCGAACAAAAACTTCTTCAAACGGAAGAAATGTTCAAACTCATCTCCGACAATGCCCAGGAAATCATATATATTGCTACCTTTGACGGTGTTTGTCGCTACTGTTCGCCTTCCGTATATAATCTGCTTGGTTATTCGCCGGAAGAAGTGGTTGGGAATGACAATACCCTCGTTTTCCATCCGGAGGATATGGAAGGTGCTTCGCAGATCGATTTGAGCAAAGGACATCTGATGGACATACAGGTTCGCCACAAAGATGGGCATAACCTCTGGTTTGAAACCACATATAAGGTTATCGGTGACCCGGGGGAAGAACGACAGATTCTGGCAATTGGTCGGGACATATCGGAGAGAAAGAAACATGAGGCCATCAGCGCAGAAGCTGAACGGATTGCTATGATCGGCAGTTGGGAGTGGGACATGCTAAGTGGCCATGTTTCAATGTCGGATCAAATATATGAGATTTTTGAAATAGACAATAACAAAACCTATAAAGCCAGTGAGATCTTTTCCTGCATGGAGCCATCACAGGAACAGCGTTTGAAGAAATGTATCGAATCGGTGAAAAAAGGGGAGCCGCTTGATTTTGAATATCGGCATCTGGGGTCAGACGGTAAGCAAAAGTATCTTCATCTACGAGGCTTAATTACCTATGATGAAGATCAACAACCGATACAGTTGAACGGTACATTGCAGGATATCACGGAGCGTAAACTTGTCGAATTCAAACTGCAGGAATCGGTGGAACGCTATACTTCACTGAAAAAATATAATCATGATGCCATCATTTCTTTTGACATGAGCGGCAATATCATAAATGCCAATCCGGTAGCCATAAAAATGACGGGATGCCCGGTTGCGGAAATGATCGGAACAAGCATATCTAGGTTTATCGGGCTGTATCATCTTGGTCTGATCCTCAATAGTCATTATGAGCTGGCTGAAAAAGAAATCAATGCCATTCAGCACATCAATGGTTCAGAGACAGAAGTGCTGGCAACGCTTGCTCCCATCATTATTAATGAACAAAACGTAGGTTTTTACCTGATTGCAAAGGATATTACAGAGCAGAAAAAATTGCTTGTAGCCAAAGAGACTGCGGAACGAATGAACAAGGCCAAGAGTGAATTTTTAGCGATGATGAGCCATGAGATCCGTACTCCCATGAACGGGGTGATCGGAATGACGGATCTGCTTCTGGATACGCCTGGACTCAGCGGAGAACAAAAGGAATACATTGAGATCATCCAAAAGAGCGGGGATTCGCTGCTTGCGATCATTAATGATATTCTGGACTTTTCCAAAATAGAGTCGGGCAAAACCGATCTGATGGATGAACCCTTTGATCTCAGAGAAATCGTGACCGAGACGGTTAATATCGTAACACCAATGGTCCGAGAGAAGCAGCTGGATCTTCGTCTTAGCCTGGATGATGCCATTCCTACTCCCGTATTCGGGGATGCTTACCGTCTTAGACAGGTCCTCACCAACATCATAGGGAATGCTGTGAAGTTCACCTTGGAAGGCAGTGTAGAAATCGAAGTGAAGGTGATTGGACAAGAATATAATGATGTTCAATTTCAATTCAAAGTGATAGATACGGGGATTGGAATCCCGGCTGAGAAGAGAGGGCATCTATTTGAAGCCTTCTACCAATTGGAGAACTTCATGACTCGCAAGCCTCAAGGTACAGGCCTTGGGCTGGCGATCAGCAAGAAGCTGATCGAGCTTATGGGGGGAGATATCTGGATTGAAGAGTCCAGTGATCCCGGGACAACATTTGTTTTTACAGTTTCCTTTAAAATCAATACATTTGAGGAAATCAACAATTACGATCTTCAACTTAAAAAGAATAAGATGGATGTATTGCGAATTCTGATTGCGGAAGACAATGAAGTGAACCAGCTCGTGCTGCGCCGAATGATTGAGAAGAAAGGTCATCTTGCGGATTATGTAGTGAACGGTGTTGAAGCTGTGGAAGCTGTCAAACAAAATAAGTACGATATTGTTTTTATGGATGTGCACATGCCTAGACTGAATGGATTTGAAGCGACCAAAGCGATTAAGGAAGCCCTGACACCAGACACATGCCCATATATTGTAGCAGTTACTGCAAACGCAGTTAGAGGAGATATGGACAAGTGTCTGAAGGCTGGAATGGATGCGTATGTAAGCAAACCAATTAAAAGTGAATCCATTATGCAAGTGATGGAGGAGTTTTACAAAACAAAGAAACAAAAGAATCATCTGTGATTTGCAAACGAACATGAAAATCGAGAATATATAGTATGTATCAGTACAGACATGCCCATGGTTTAAGATTTCTTTATGTTGTATGATCGGATTACCTTTTGTTTGGCAAAAGAGCCGTTGACTTATCCTTGTGATAAGTCAACGGCTCTTTAACGTTAGATGGAAATCGGAGTGGATAGAAAGTGCTGAACAAAAGTTGACAAATATATAGTTAGGCGCCATACTACATCTATGACCAACCATAATAAAGAAACAAATGACATGTATCTCATCCCCTCGTTAGTACAAACGAAGCGACAGGTTGATCGCTATCAATTAGATGTTGATGCACAAGCCGTGCTTGTCGCATCCAGGCTGATGGTAGCGGGAGCCAAGCTTGGGCATGCCGCGGAAATTCACTTCTCCAGATTTGGTTTATCGACAGGTCGCTATCGTCTGTTAGCAGATCTAGAGGATAACGATGGCGAAGAGCTGCCCTCGCAACTCGCGGAAAATCTGGGCGTTACTCGTGCAACCGTAACTGGTCTAATTGAGATTCTCGAACGCGATGGACTGGTCGCTCGTCGGACGAGTTCCGTCGATGGCCGTCAGAAGTCAGTCATCTTGACAGCCAAAGGCGCCAAAAAGCTGACGGATATGGCTTCGGAGCATTTTGCCAGATTGGAAGCGATGGTCGGCTTGCTCACAATTGAGGAACGGAGTGTGTTTCTCGATCTGCTGGGGCGTGTAACCCAAGGCATCTCGGCACTTACAGATGAGTCAATCGACTTCTCTGAATCCCAATCCTAGGAGCATAGCAAGAAAGGTGAAACGGGCTAGATCAGCTAGCCCATTTTCATCACCATATAGTTAGGCTCCTAATTACATAGTGTAACAATAGGGTTTAATTTCAAATAAAAGGAGTAGTGATATGTTTAACCAAAAAGCCCCCGTTCGATCAGAGGAAAGTTATGCTGTTCGATCCGCACAGCCTCGCCAAAAACCGTTTGTGTTATGGCGAGAATTAATCCCAGCTTACTTATCGCCTGCCATTATGGCAAGCATCGGGGGAATCGTTACCGCTGATAAAGTGCTTCAGTTACGAGCCCTAACAACGATTGGAGGGGCGTCCCTGTTGATGGCTCTATGGATTGGACTCTGGCTGCGTAAGCGTGGAAGCCATACACGCTGGGTGGTGAAAACGCCTCGTGTGATCGTTGTGGGTTGCTTTGCACTTGCAGGCGCAATGCTTGGCCTTATGGCCTCGTGGGGGATTTCCAACGTGCTGCATATCGTAAACCCGAGTCTTTCATGGACTTGGCTTTGGCTGGATCATATCGGGTTCGATTTTCCCCTGTCTGGTGCATTAGCCTGCACGATCATGACCTGGCGTTGGAGAGCTTCCTTTAAAAATAAATGAATTCAATTGAGAAGGAGATATGAAAACATGATTACTATTATTGGAGCAACTGGTATGATTGGAAATGCACTTTTGAGACGTTTGATGGAAGGCGGCGTTCCCGTTCGGGCAATAAGCAGAGAGCCTGATCAGCTTCGTCAACAAATCGTGGACTTGGCATTGTCCGGTGTTGAACTTCGTATTGCCGATGCGAATGATCCTGAATCGATGCGCAGAGCTTTGGCGGGTGCCAGCCAACTATTCCTTGCGTTATCCAACAATCCCAGACAAGTGGAATTAGAGACATCCATTATCCAGATAGCTGCGCAAGAGGGAGTGAAGCATGTCGTCAAAATATCCAGTCCAGCTTATGAGGAACGTTCACCTGTAGCTATAGCAAAATGGCATGCCGATATCGAGCAAGCTCTCGTGACATCAGGAATTGCGTATACAATATTGCGACCTTATGCGTTCATGCAAAATTTGCTGCGTCTCGCACCAACCATAACAACCCAGGATATGTTCTTCGGCTGTATTGGAGATTCACCGTGCAACTTCATCGATTGCCGGGATATCGCAAATGTTGCCGCAGAAGTGATGACACGGTTCAAGTCGGTTAACAGCATATATACGTTGACGGGTTCCGAAACGTTCACCTATCCACAGATTGCAGATAAATTGTCCATTGTGCTCAATCGACCGATCGAGTTCGTTAACCTCAAACCTGAGGCGTTGCGAACGGATCTGATCGAACATGGACAGATGCCTTCTTGGCTCGCAGACCACGTTGTGGAAATCCAGACGATGTCTACCGTTGTGTCAGAGAAGCCGACAGATACCGTTCGACGCTTGCTCGGTAGAGAGCCTCGCTCGCTTAATGCATTCCTGGAAGAGTATCGGGATGCATTTAAACCGAGGCTATAACCATGCAATGAAATAAGGAGAATCCCCTTAATTATTCTTTAGGGGGATTCTTTTGATGCAAATCAAACCTCACTGCCGATTTTGATCCATAATTGAGAGATATCCATATAACCAAATTCGGCGGTTTGCATGCCGAAGATGCTCTGATCGAGTTGAGCGCGCTTGTTCATGTGACAACCGTGCAAAATCCAGTTGTTTTCTCGCAGCATTTCCTCAGCTTCATCTAATAGCTCTGCACGTTCTATGCTGGGCAGTTGGGCGAAATGATCCAGTTTTTGATCCAGTACAGATTGCAGATCAGGAGTCATGCACATATGAAAATGATTGGACAGGTTTTTGAAAAAGTGAATCATGCCATATTGCCAATCTTCCTCCAGAATTTCTTCAGCCATGATTAATTCGGCATTCATCGTTTCTCCGAAATGAACATTATCTTCACAGGGACACATGGCAAGGTGCAGGCCAATGACTTGTGCACGCCGCTGAAGCCACTCCGCAACTTTTGAATCTTTGTTCAAAGTGTACGATAATGCAATGGTTTCACCTTGGTATCCACTGCCGTATAGCAACTCTCGGGCGTGTTCAAGCGAGGATTCTGTCCAGTCCTGTATTTCACTTTTCCATGGCAAGAAGCTGCCTGCGGGTGTAATTCGATTACCGCCCAGATCCTTCACAAGTGCCACGGAGTCATATACCATCCTCAGCGCTTGGCGAAATTTCGGATGATGGTGGATGCCTTCCTTACGAAAATTGAAGAGCATATACTGGCACCCGAGCGCAGGATAATTGATGCTGTTTGTATTGAAATCGGTTGATGGGAGCTTCAGCCGAGATGTTCCAGGAAGTTCATAGTACCGATCATTCGGACCCAAATCGGGAACAAACCAAATATGGACTTGGTCGAGATGGGGACGAATACCATAATAAGCTTCGAATGCGCCAAGCTCCAGCACATCCTCATTCATCTTCGTAATCTGAAAAGGTCCGGTGCCAATCAGCCGTTCGGAGACATCCATATCGTAGGGAAGAATGGTCATTCGTATACAGCTAAACAGATGCAAAAAGAAGCGGTTCGGCCGACTGAGTTCAAATCGGATACAGTAATTGCCAGTGATTTCGGCACGTTCAATATCCCGATATAACCAGATGGACGGGCTGTGCACATCATGCAATCGCTGTAACGTGGCTTGTACGTCCATGGATGTCATTACACGTCCATGGTGGAAACGCACCCCTTTACGGAGATAGAAGATCCATACGGTGTGATCTTCGCTGCATTCCCACATATGCGCCAAATTGGGCTGGAACGAATTGGATTTGGCATCATAAGTGACCAATGTATTGCCGACCTGACCGAGCAGGTAGGTTTCAAAAGCTGTATAAACAAAAGCAGGGTCCAGATTGCCTTGTCTGCGTGATCTCATCATGCGCAGCACATCCTGACCGGATGCCGTTTCGGCATGACTGTGGAATCCCATATGCTTGTTAAGTGATCGCAGCAATTGTTCCTGAAGCGTTTTATGGATGTCAATCGTGCCGATCAGCTCGATCGCTTCTTTAATTTTACCTCTCCCAATCAGTTCCCGCAGGTGACTCTCCAGCGTTTCATTCACACTGCGCAGCAGCGTCATCTCCGAATAATGTCCCCGCCCACGCCCAGGCTGCCAATGAATAAATCCTTGTTCCTCCAGCTTGCGCAGAATAAACTTCACGTTGCGTGGAGTACAGCATAAGGCATCGGAAAGGCTGTCGATGGTTACTGGAACGGGTTCATCAAGTGTAAGAGAAAGTTCTTTTGCTGTTGCAAGACGTACATAATGGGTTGTTGTGGTATCCATGTTTGGATGCTCCTTTATAAAAGGTGAAAAGTGTTATCGCAATCTTACACTTTTATTTCCCCCTTTGATCGATACAATTATACATAAAGAGAGAGGGAAAGACAGCCCCACTTAGACAAAACAACAAGAACAGGAGAACCATACGCATGAAGCAGCATTTACGGCAGATTCACCCTTTAGCATGGACCATCATTATTGGAACCATGTTTGGACGTCTCGTCACGTCCATGAGCATCCCCTTTTTATCCATTTACCTGACCCAGGTACTAGGTGCTACACCAACACAAACTGGGGTTACCGTCGCGGTCAGTTCTCTGGCGGGGGTCATGGTCAGCTTTTACGGAGGTTATATTTCAGATCGAATAGGCCGAAAGTTGGTCATGATGGTCTCCGTATTTGGCTGGGCCTGTGTTTTCTTCATCTTTTCAGCAGCGGAGCATCTGTGGGTATTTTTTGTGGCCAATACGTTAAACGGTTTATGCCGCGCCGTGTTTGAGCCCACGTCACGTGCACTTCTATCGGACATTACTTCACCACAAAATAAGCTGCTTGTCTTCAATCTCAGATATGCTGCCATTAATCTGGGTGTTGTATTTGGACCTATTATCGGCCTTCAGCTTGGATCAGCGGAGTCTACGTTTCCGTTTGTGATCTCCGGGATGGTATATATTGTTTACGGCCTGGTTTTGTTTCTTCAATTTCAATTGCAGCGTGCAACTCTGCCGAAACACGTCCAGGTCACTGCGCCCCGTTTACGAGATGCCTTGGCTACCACCGGCCGTGACCGTGTATTTTTGCCGGTGCTGATCGGGACTACTTTTTGTGTGCTTGGGTATGGGCACTTTAGCTCAACCCTGGCCCAGTATGTGGCGCAAAATCCTCTTTTTGAACATGGGAGTCAAGTGTTTTCCTATATGCTTTCACTTAATGCGTTGACCGTGCTTGTGGTCCAGTTTCCGATTGTGCGGGTGGCCAGCAAATTCCCGCCAGTTGTGCCCCTCATTCTAGGAAACCTGCTGGTCGCTACAAGTTTGTTCCTGTTTGGCATCGCAACAAGCGTTGCGGTACTGATGATCAGTGTCATTCTGTTCACCGTTGGGGAAGTGCTCATGTTCACCATGATGGATATGCTGATTGACCGAATTGCCAAACCGGAATGGAAAGGGACCTACTTTGGGACCATTGGATTCAATAACCTGGGCAGCGTCATGGCGCCGATTCTGGGAGGGCTGTTATTAACCCAATTCGGGACGGGGAATGGACTATCCATTTTTGTACCATTGGCACTGACCACTGCACTTGGATTGCCTTTTCTAATCGTAGCGCATAAGCGCCTTGTCGTCAGGGAAAAGGAGTCAAATCCAATACAAGTGAGTGCCTAGCTTAAGGGATGTCAGTTGCATTGCATATAAGCATTAGTTGTTTTAACTTTTTTTTGTAGACTGTAACTTTCATTGAGTAATCGGTGTTTTTTAGTTAAACATTTCCTCATGGGGGTTCCAAATGATATTTAAAAAGCTCACTTTAACATTGCTGGCATGTGTTATGTTTGCCACATTTTCAACGCCGAGTTTCGCTGAGGAGGCCACGCTAGAGATTGGGAGTGGCGTATTGTCCAATAACCGGGTGCTAATTCCTTTGAGGGTTGTGTCCAGCAACTTGGGAGCAGACGTAACGTGGTATAAGGAAGGGAAGAGCATTCGAATTAAAACGGATGAAAAAGAAATTTGGCTTGTAATTAACTTTAAAAATGCGAGAGTGAATGAACAGATAATCAAAATGGATTCTCCTGTTGAAATAATGGGCAATACAGCATATGTTCCGCTGCGATTTGTCAGCCAAACGTTAGGAGCCAAGCTGGAGTGGAATCCACAAACTAAACAGGCAACCATCCACTTGAATAATCAAAATATGATTGTAAGTATGCAAGAGGAGACGATCCAGATCCCTGATTCAAGGAAATTAACCCAGGGGCGGTTAAATGTTTTGTCAGAAAAATTGAATGAAATTTCAGGCTTGTCTCAGATTAAGCAGGTCAGTGCGTATTTCAAGCCCTATTTTACAGAAGATTTAATCCAATTTATTCTCAAGAGGCAGGATCTAGTAAGGGATTGGATGCTGTATGATGCTCCAGAGACCTCCGTTTATTATACAAGCAGTACAACAGCGACGTTATCCCAATCGTTCGTTATCGGAAATACATTAACGGGTGATTCTCATTATGTAAATGATCGAAATATTGAATTTGTTTACACTAATGGGGTATGGAAAGTGAACCAGTTGAGGTTTAATCTCAGAGAAGTCCCCTATTTGGGTTATGATCGTTGAACTAGCAGCATATGATGATTAGTGGCATGAAGGAAATAACAATTGAGTTAATATTATCTTGACGGATTACGGTGGAGCGAATACAATAAACAACAAATATGTGTGACGGGTGGTTAAGATGAACATGTTCCAGACAGGGCGCATTCTGAAACGATAACTGAATACGCATGAGCATTGTGACTTAACCATGGATTGTATATTGGCGTCTAGACAGTCATGTTTGTGCACCCCTGTCGTGAACGCTCATCATTATTGCGTGCAGTGGAGAAATCCGGAAACGTTTCTTATTTCATATGGTTCTCTTATTGTTACAAGCTGTAGATGAACATTAGTTCATCTATGGCTTTTTTGCATGCATTCCATCCAATTTGTTGCACATGGAAGGGAGATTTTGCAGTACTTTTTAGCATGAAACTATCCCTAAGAGGAGAAAGAGAGGCAGCGATATGAAACGACCTGCTCAAAGTTATACCATTTGGTTTTCTCAACGAACCGGCAGTACTCTGCTGGGTGAAGCCTTAAGTTCTACGGGTGTCGCAGGATATCCAAGGGAGTGGCTGCATTATCAGCATAAGAGCCCAGACACATTAAAGCGTGAAGATCTGGAGCAGATCTGGAGTCAGGGAACTACGTCAAACGGAGTCTTCGGAATCAAAATTAATTTTGAACAACGATGGATTGACGCATTCCGCAGTCTCTATAGTCTGCCAACAGAGTTATCGCGGGCTGAGGTATGGAGTACGGGCTTCCCTCATTGCACCAAGCATATCTATATGACGCGTCGCAACAAAGTCAGATTGGCTGTGTCATGGTGGAGAGCCATTGTCTCGGGTGAATGGCACCGCAAGCACGGTGACATTCCTCAGTTACGGGATATTGCAGATCAATATAACTTTGATGCAATTAAGCATCTGCTTGTGGAGAGTAACATGTGCGAAGCAGCAATTGAAGATTTCCTGTCTGAGTCAGGCATTGTGCCGCTGACGATTGTTTATGAGGATTTTATAGAAGATTATGAGGGAACCGTCATGAATGTGCTAGCGTTTTTGGATGTTCAATCTGACGGTGTCACTATATCACCCCCGTCCTTTGACCCGATTGCAGACGAGATTTCCGAACAATGGGTGCAAAGATTTCGGGAAGAATGCCAGAGAGATTGGGAGAATGTAAGATGGTAAACACACTCGAAAAGATTCATTCATGGGTTGGAAATGTTGCATTTATTTTTATTATGTATGATTCATCTTAGTGAGGAACCAAAATGCGTTGAATGCAAAATGGAATAGAAATGTTATACGAAGGGGTGAGGGGCTATGCCCAAAACAGAGAAACGCTCCATGTCCTGGCTGCTGCAATATCTAAAACCCGTCAAAGGCCGATTGGCCTTGCTTATGGTGATGTTGCTAACGTCAACGGGGCTGCAGCTCCTGAATCCACAGATTATCAAACGATTTATTGATACAGCCGCAAATGGGGGAGTCCTTTCTAACCTGCTCCAGCTTGCCGGATTGTTTCTGGTTGTTGCTGTCGTAAATCAATTGATTACGGTATCCGTCAGTTATCTGGGGAATGATGTTGCCTGGCGGGCAACGAACCGATTACGGGGAGATCTCCTGAAGCATTGCCTGCGTCTGGATATGGGATTTCATAACGTGAAGACACCAGGAGAGATGATTGAACGGGTGGATGGTGATGTGACGAGTATTTCCAACTTCTTTGCCATGTTTATTGTGCAGGTGATTGGAAGCTTTGTCTTGCTTGCCGGAATCCTCGGATTTATGTTCAGCGTAAACGTACCCATTGCGATTGTCATGACGGTATTTACATTGTTATCGATTCTGTTTATGGTGTTTATTCGGAATCTGGGAGTAAACTCTTCTAAAAATGAGCGGGAAGCGAGTGCATCCTTGTTCGGATTGATTGAAGAGCGTATCGCGGGAATCGAAGATGTTCAAGCTAACGGGCATGTCCCGTATGTGATGAATCGCTTTTATCGCACCATGCGTGTTGTGTTTCAAAAGGGCAGAAAAGCCTGGCTGCTTCGGGTCATTCCATGGAATACAACGGTTATTCTGTTCGCTCTGGCTGTTACGGCGGTACTATTGCTCGGTGTTCATTACTACATGAAAGGCATTATCAGCATCGGAACCCTGTTTCTGATTTATCAATACACACAGATGCTCAATGATCCTATTGAGATGCTGGGCGATCAGGTTCAAGAGTTTCAGAAGGCCAAATCCGGTATGCTTCGTTCGAGAGAACTGTTGTCTTTGCGCAGTGAGATTGAGGACGGAAGCGAGGACCAGCTGCCAGAAGGGCCGCTTGGTCTGGAATTCAAGCAGGTGAACTTCAGTTATAACGAGGATAAACCTGTATTGCAGAATATTAACTTTGCCATTAAACCTGGCGAACGGCTGGGGATCATCGGTCGTACAGGTAGTGGCAAATCAAGTCTCAGTCGTCTTCTTCTGCGCCTGTATAATCTGGATAGCGGAACGATTTATGTTGGCGGGAAAGATATTTCAGAGCTTACCTTGCCTGCACTCTACTGCAGGGTGGGTATGGTGACGCAGGATGTACAGCTGTTCGATGGTACGCTGCGAGACAATCTAACGCTGTTCAACCAAGGCGTTTCGGATCAGATCATTAAGGAGACAACGGATCGACTGGGATTAAGTCATTGGATTGAATCACAACCCGCAGGGTTGGACACACATCTGAAGGCAGGTGGTTCTTCATTGTCCGCAGGGGAAGCTCAATTATTTGCCCTGACGCGTGTATTTCTGACTGAACCAAGTCTTGTTATTCTCGATGAGCCTTCCTCACGGCTGGATGCCGCAACAGAGAGCATGCTTCAGTCTGCCATCGATCAATTGATGAAGCAATGTACCGGAATTATTATTGCCCATCGACTGGCTACTTTGGAGAAGGTCGATCGAATTATGGTACTGGGTGATGGGAAGGTGCTGGAATTCGGAGCCAGAGAAGAACTTGCTAGAGATCCGGCATCACATTATGCCAGATTGCTGATTACTGGGCGAGAGGAGGAATTGGCATGACGGTAGCTGGATTTATAGGGCGTTTGTTTCGATTCAGGCCCTTTCTATTTTTGATCAACGGATTGTTGTGGTGCATATTTCATTCTTTGCCATTGGCAATAGGGATCGGGATGCAGTGGTTTTTTGACAGGGCAACCGTAGGTTCCAGTGATTATATGTGGCTGGCGGCTCCGCTGATCTTCATAGCTTTGATCCGAGTGGCTAGAGTAGGGACGTTTTTTGCTGCATTCTATGCATGGATCACATACATCTACCATATTCAGGCTATTCTGCGTACCAATATGCTCTCGGGTATTATGCGCTGGCCTGGACGCAATCTGCCGGCTTCACCAGGGGAGGCGATGAGTCGCTTTCGGGATGATGTGGATGAGGTGGTTGAGTATGTGGAATCCTGGGTGGATTTCTGGGGCAGGCTCGTGTTCGCTATCGTATCCATCGTCATCATGGCGAACATTAACTGGAAAATCACTTTGGTAGCTGTTTTGCCACTGGTCGTCGTGACCTTGCTGAATAACCTGTCTGGTAATCGGGCCCGTCGATATGCTCAGGTCAATCGTGAGTCGACGGGGCGAATCACCAGTTTCATTGCCGAGACGTTTGGAGCTGTGCAGGCGTTGAAACTTGGGCAGGCGGAAGAGCATGTTTCCACTCGTTTTAACAAATTGAATGAAGAACGTCGTCAGGCGGCACTCCGGGATAATCTGTTTAAACAGTGGATGCGATCACTTAATCAGCATGTTCTCAGCATCTGTACAGGTCTCATTCTCCTGATGTGTGCGGCCGAGATGAAATCCGGCCATTTCACTGTAGGTAATTTTGCCTTGTTTACCAGTTATCTTGCCAACATCGGTTTTAGCATTTCATTGTTTGGATATATGGTATTTCAGCATAAACGGCTTAAAGTATCGTTTGACCGCATGCGAACCCTGTTTCGTCCTGGTGAGGAAGACCGAATCATGGATTTCAGAGAGACTTATCTGAATGAAGATCCGCCTGAGCTTCCTAAGGAACAGAGAGATCCCAAGGAGAAGTTAAGAGATCTGGAGATCCGCAATCTGGCGTACCAATATCCTCATTCTGCAAATGGAATACAGGATATCAGCTTCCGTGTGAAGCGGGGACAATTTCTGGTCATCACTGGACGGGTTGGGTCTGGAAAATCGACTCTGGTTCGTACACTTCTGGGATTGCTGCCCAAACAAGAGGGCACAATTCGCTGGAATGGGAAAGATGTTGATCCCGCTACATTCCTGATGCCTCCAAGAGCAGCATATACACCGCAAGTGCCCCGACTATTCAGTGATACACTGAAAGAAAATATAGTTCAGGGCAAACAGGGACGTACGGAGATTGCTCTTGCTAAAGCGATTCGCTTGGCTGTTATGGAGAAAGATATCCAGAATCTGGACCAAGGACTCGAAACGTCCGTAGGCCCAAGAGGTGTCATGCTGTCAGGTGGTCAGATTCAGCGGGCGGCAACCGGACGCATGCTGATGACCGAAGCGGACCTGTTCATCTTCGATGATCTGTCCAGTGCGCTGGATGTGGAAACCGAGCAACAGGTGTGGGAAGGTTTGTTCCAGGAGCCAGATGTCACATGTATTGCAGTGTCTCACCGCAGAGCAGCACTTGCGAAGGCAGATCATATCATCGTCATGAAGGATGGACGAATTGAGGCCGAGGGCAGCTTATCAGATTTGCTTGCTACAAACGAAGAAATGCAGCTACTTTGGCAAGGTGAGCAAACACCGGTTAAAGTGGGATAGGATAAGATATACGATATAAAAATGAAAAAAGCCGTACAGACAACTCTTTTTGAAAGAGTTGTCTGTACGGCTTTTAGTATTGCTCCATTGTTCAATCTTTATTTGATCAGCTGTGCAATCAATGAATACGCAATGATGACCAGGAAGATGATCGTAATGTGGTTAATGGAGAAAATAAACATTTTATGTGACCATTTCTTGGTTTCTTTCTTATCGAAAGTTGCCACACTAAGAATAAGCCAGGCCAAACTTACCAAAAATGCCACAATGGCAATGAACGGACTCATCGGCCAGAACAAGAAGCTGGAGAATAACAACAATACCAGATAAACATTCGTCTGGATGTATGTCCGTCTGATTCCTTTAACTACAGGAAGCATAGGAACGCCAGCCGCTTTATATTCATCAAATCTCCGGATGGCAATACCATAGAAGTGAGGCATCTGCCACAACAGCATGGTAACGACAAGGGCCCAAATCTCATAATGTCCAAGTTCTGGTGAAATGGCTGCCCACCCGATGAGCGGCGGAACAGCACCTGAAAGGCTTCCGACTTCCGTATTATATACGGTTGTTCGTTTGGTCCACATGGTATAAGGGAACACATACAGCAGCAGTCCCAATATGCCGAATACGGCAGCCGATGGGGATGCAATATACAACATGACTCCCCCAATGACCGTAATGGCAATACCGAGGATCAAACCTGTTTTGGTATCTACGCGACCGGTAACCGTAGGACGGGTTTTGGTCCGTTCCATGATTGCATCGATATCCCGATCATACAAATTGTTAAACACTCCGGCCGCTCCGATAATCAGGGAAGACCCGATAACAGAGAGGATAATGGGTACAATATTAGCTAAAATGGATGCATCAAATACATACAAAGCCAAACTTAAACCGGCAAACATGGCGATCAGATTGGATTTGATGATTCCGATCTTGATCGTATCAAAAAATACTTTCGGAATCGAGCTAGTATACTCCAAGCTGATATCGGGCCGTGACCCTTTATTCAATGTTTTCAAGAACTCACTTCCTATATCTATACTTATATATCTCGTGGTTTTATTATAGCATTCAATACAGTATGTGAATTAATTAACGATTTAGTATTTAAAATAATGTCATTTGATTGTGAACAATTTAAAAACAAGGTTTTTTTCAATTGTTAAAAATGATTTTATGTGATACAGGTCACAGAATCAATCTAAACAGTATTAAAGACAAGAAAAGAATATTTTTCTTGCATTATGCGTTTTATTTGTTTATTGTAGATATAAGGGGTCTTTAATGGTATGGAAAGTTCTCCTCTTAGATTATTGTAAGAACAGCTTGTTTGCAAGCGGCAAGAAGTCAGTATGGATTTATTTTTTTGTGTTTATTAAGGACATTGAGTATCTGGAAAGGGTGTTAAATATGAATCAACAGATGGATGTATTAATCATAGGTGGAGGGCCTGCGGGTCTTAATGCGGCTCTTGTATTAGGCAGGGCTCGTAAGCAGGTTGTGGTCATAGACGATGAAACCCCGCGTAATTGGGTCACACGTGAAACGCACGGTTTTCTGACGAGAGATGGTGCCAGTCCGCGTGAATTTCGGAAGGTTGCGAAGGAACAGATTAGCGCATACCCGTCCGTTCATTTTGTAGGGGACACAGCGACCTCTGTGACAGGAACCGATGGTGATTTTCAAGTTACAACGGCGCAAGGAGCGATCTATCGTACAAAGAAAGTGTTGTTCACCGTAGGGAAAAAAGACCTCCCGCTGGATATAAACGGCTTGACAGAGGTATATGGCAAGAGTGCTTTTGTCTGCCCTTATTGTGATGGTTGGGAATTAAGAGATCAACCGCTGGTCATCATTGTTAATGGAGCCAAGGCATTTCATATGGCCAAAACAATCTCGGGCTGGACAAGCCAGTTTACCATTTGCACGAATGGCCCTGATGAATTAACGGACGAGCAGAGGGAGGAATTGAAGCAGCATGGTGTTCCGGTATGGGACTCTCCAATTCGATCCATTGAATCAAGTGATGGGATGGTGCAGCAGGTAGTATTAGAAGATGGCACAGAAATCTCGTGCACAGGGATTTTCTTTGGACCGAAACTGGTTGCCGGATCAGAACTGCCGCAGGCGATCGGATGTGAGGTTAACGAGGCCGGTACGGTCGTTGTCGATGATTACGGCAAAACGACTGTACCAGGTGTATTCAGTGCCGGAGATGCAGCGTCGGAGCTGTACCAGGCTATTACTGCGGCTTCCCTTGGTGCTTTATCTGCAGTAAGTATCAACAATGAGTTAAATATGGAAGCATGGGATGAGCGCGGTAAACATTTAAACCGATAGAACGCCGGTTTACTCGTTTCATTTCTGAGAAGTTGCTTAATAGATAATTCAATAAAAAGGATCAGATCAAAGGGGATTGCCGACGCAATTCCCTTTTTGTGTTTTTTGTAAATTTTTCCATCTCCGAGTGACCGGCTCAGACATTATAGGCGTAAGATCAACATTTGATTTTCATTCGTTAACGATTTATTATTATATCAAATGATAGCTTTTAATATCATTTTAAAGCTATGGGAGAGGGTGTTAAAAGTGAGTAAAGCAATTAACGTTCCACAGCCCAAAATGTATGGTCCACTCGGAAATCTGCCCTTGATTGATAAAGAAAATCCAACGATGTCTCTCGGAAAAATAGCTGAGGAGTATGGTCCCATATATCGGTTGACTGTTCCTGGTTATTCCGGTTTGATTGTATCTGGACCAGATCTGGTGGCTGAATTATGTGACGTAAGCCGTTTTGATAAATTTATATACAATGAACTCGAAAATGTACGTGCCTTTGGAGGCGATGGTTTATTTACAAGCAGAACATCCGAGCCGAACTGGAAAAAAGCGCATAATATTCTGCTACCCACCTTCAGTAAACAGGCAATGAAGGGTTATCATCCGATGATGGTCGACATAGCGGAACAATTGATAAACAAATGGGCGCGTCTAAATTCCAATGACACCATTGATGTAGCAGACGACATGACACGACTTACGTTGGATACCATTGGACTGTGCGGTTTCAATTATCGATTTAACAGCTTTTACAGACAGGATCACAGTCCTTTTATCAAAAGTATGGTGCGTGCATTAAATGAAGCCATGCAGAAAAGCTCGCGCCTGAAAATTCAAAACTTGCTGATGGTCAAAACCAAACGACAGTACCAGGAAGATATTCAAACCATGTTCTCTTTGGTCGATCAGATTATTGAGGAACGTAAAGCAAGTGCTGCACCTGAAGAGGTTGACTTGCTGGCACGTATGCTGAATGGCAAAGATCCGGAAACCGGAGAAAAGCTGGACGATGATAACATCCGGTATCAGATTATTACTTTTCTCATTGCCGGACATGAGACGACCAGTGGTTTATTATCTTTTGCTCTTTATTTTTTGCTTAATAACCCAGAGGCACTTCAAAAAGCGTATAACGAGGTGGATCGGGTATTGGTGAATGAATCTCCACAGTACAAAGAGATCCTTCAGCTCCCGTATATCCGCATGATTCTCAGTGAATCGCTGCGCCTATGGCCAACCGCTCCGGGATTTGATGTTTATGCCAAAGAAGACACCATCATAGGTGGCAAATATCCGCTGAAAAAAGGGGAGAGCTGCAGTATTCTTCTGCCTCAGCTTCACCGTGACAAAGGTGCCTGGGGAGAGGACGCAGAGCTATTCCGCCCGGAACGTTTTGAAGACACGAATCAAGTTCCTCATCATGCGTATAAACCGTTTGGCAATGGGGAGAGAGCGTGTATCGGCATGCAGTTTGCTTTATATGAAGCAACCCTTGTGCTGGGTATGGTGCTTAAACATTTTGAGCTGGTTGACTATAGCAACTATACATTGGATATTAAACAAACATTAACGTTAAAACCAGGGGATTTTCGAATACAGGTGAGAGCGCGTACAGTTTCACCGAAGCTGGGTACACCTGTTGTTCGCTCGAATGAGAAGTCGAACCAGGTTGTTCAAACCAATGTAGCTGATCACGGTCCTATTACGGAATCGATGACCACTACCGTGGACATTAATCCAACTTTATTGGTTCTGTATGGTTCCAATCTGGGAACCGCAGAAGGTATTGCCAGAGGCATTGCAGAGAAAGCCCGTTCCTATGGGATTTCAAGCGAAGCCACGACATTAAATGAATCGGTTGGCCGCTTGCCCAAAGAGGGGATCGTTCTCATCGTGACTGCATCATATAATGGTAAACCGCCGCAAAATGCAACGGCATTTATGGAATGGCTGAAGGAAGCGAAGTCAGAAGAGACAAAGGGTGTGACCTATGCAGTTCTGGGCTGCGGGGATCGAAGCTGGTCCGGTACATACCAGAGCATTCCTCGAGTGGTGGATGAGAAACTTGCGAGCTTGGGAGGCAACAGGCTATTACCTCGGGGAGAAGCCGATGCAGGCGGGGACATGGAGGAACAAGTGGAAGAGTGGCAGCGCATATTGTGGCCTCAGATGTTAAATGCTCTGGGGATCAGCGAGGAATCCATGGAACACTCCTCACGAAGTACACTTCATATGGAATTTGTTCGCGAGAAAGCCGATCTGCCGCTTGCGCGAACCTACAATGCCAGCTATGCCACTGTAGTGGTAAATGAAGAGCTTCAGGCAAGAGATAGTGGGCGCAGTACACGTCACCTTGAGATACTGCTGCCCGAAGGCATGACCTATAAAGAAGGCGATCATCTTGGCGTATTGCCCCGAAATGCAAATGAACTTGTGAATCGCATCCTCCATCGGTTCGGATTAAAAGGAGACGTTCAGATCCAATTAACTTCGAATGTAACACAGCTTACACATCTTCCTTTGAACCGTCCTGTCCAGGTACATGAACTGCTCCGTGACTGTGTTGAATTGCAAGTACCTGTTACAAGAACGCAGCTGCAAGAGTTGGCTAACCATACGGTGTGCCCGCCTCATAAGCGTGAACTGGAGGCCATGTTGGAAGAAAACAACTACAGGGAACATATACTTGATAACAGAGTCACCATGCTGGAACTGCTTGAAAAGTATGAGGCTTGTGAGCTGCCATTCGAAAGATTTCTTGAATTGCTGCCCTCACTTAAGCCCAGGTATTACTCCATATCCAGCTCTCCCCACCTCAATGCCAAGCAGGCAAGCATTACGGTGTCCGTTGTGAGAGAGCCTGCATGGAGCGGTAACGGCGAATTCCGTGGTCTGGCTTCATCCTATCTGGCCGACCGGCAAACGGGCGATAGCATTCTGATGTTTGTACGTACGCCAGAATCCGGATTTGAGCTTTCGGAAGAGCCGGATGTTCCAATTATCATGGTGGGTCCAGGGACGGGCGTTGCACCGTTCAGAGGTTTCCTTCAAGCCAGATCTATCTGGAAAAAGAGGGGATTGCCACTTGGTGAAGCTCATTTGTTCTTTGGATGCAGAAATGAATCGGATTTCATATATCGACAAGAACTTGAACAATACGAAGAGGCAGGAATCGTCAAGCTTCATACGGCTTTTTCACGTGTGGAAGGTCAGCCCAAAACGTATGTGCAGCATCTGATGATAGAGACAGCGGAACATTTGCTTCATTTGCTTAATGGAAAAGGGAGAATCTACGTATGCGGGGATGGAAGCCAGATGGCCCCTGCCGTGGAAGAGACATTGCGGCAAGCGTATCAGAAGGCGAAAGGAGTAACCCCCCAGGCAGCGAAAGACTGGCTCAATCAGCTTCAGGCAGAAGGACGTTACGTCCAGGACGTGTGGGCAGGTAAACGAACGGCTGAATCGGAGAAGTTCGTGTATGCTGAAACATATTAAGATGGAGGCGGCGATAAGTCGCCTTTTTCTTATGTCAAAAAACAGCCGTTGATTTGGAGGTTCATATCCTTCAAATCGGAAGCTGTATGAATTTGGCTGATACATGATCTCTTGACAAAAAAAATATTTTGACGCAATATAAATAAACATACTTTATAAAGTGTATGAATAAAACATCTTATACTGAACAGATAACACGGGAATGGGTCATGGAATGTGAGATGAAGAAAAAGGAGTTTTTAACATGTTGTCATTAATATTGTTATGCCTGATGGTATATGTGGGTGTGTATTGGTGTCTGGCTGACTCCAAGCAGTCTATGGATGTAAAACCGGTGCGTTCGTTCGATGATTTTTTCGAGTAAGATTTATCATGCATATAATGATACTGAAAAGAAGCGAGGAGCAGCTCTCGCTTTTTTTTGTACATAAATTTCACTCATTTTCAGCAGCTTCCAATATCAATCCTCTTCAAAGCGCTTTCATGTGAACCGGCCTAAATATTAGGGTTGACAGTGTTTTTCGAAACAGTTTTAATTATATAGACCGATTGTTATAATTCATTGAAGGATGTGGCTTTATTGAGTGAAAAGTCTAATGCTAGAGAACTAATCGTCAGCACAGCAGCCAGACTGTTTTTTTCACAAGGATATCATGCGACCGGTCTAAATCAGATTATTAAGGAGAGCAGTACGCCAAAAGGCTCGTTATATCATTATTTCCCGCATGGCAAGGAAGAGCTCGCTCACGAGTGCATTCAAAAAGCCAATGAAAACATTCTGCAGAAGTTTGAAGAAATATTTGCAGCCCATGATAATACAGGCGATGCTATTCAGCAATTTATTCATGACTTAGCGGTTGAAACGGAGGCGGCAGGTTTTACGGGCTTTCTTCCATTTAGTTTCTGGGCAGCCGTAGAGACATCCTGCATCAGTCAACAATTGCGGATCGCTTGTCAGGATGTGTTTGCAGGGTGGCAGCAAATCATTACGAAACATCTGATTTTGGATGGCATAGGTGAAGAGAAAGCACAAGAGATGGGACTTCTCGTCATTTCCTTAATGGAGGGAGCATTGATTATCAGCCTGACCAACCAGGACAAACAGCCTTTGCTGACGGCTGCTGATTATTTGTCCCTTGTGGCGAAGAATGCAAGAGAGAAGCAATAAGTTTCGTAAAGAGAGAAATAGAAATTGTCAGATTGTTTGAGGAGGATGGGATTGTGGAGGCTTCCATGAAAGCTGGTTCTGTACAGGATCAACAAGAAACAAAACAATATAAAGTATTTCCGATTTTATTCGCCATGCTGCTCAGCGGCTTTATTGGTCTGTTCGGTGAAACAGCACTGAATGTGGCATTGACACCGCTGATGGGCTTGCTCGAAGTTGGACCTACTACGATTCAATGGTTAACGACAGGTTATCTGCTCGTTTTGGGTATTTTGGTGCCGGTTTCCGGTATGCTGCTACAATGGTTTACGACAAGACAGTTGTTTACCACTTCTCTGATTTTTTCAATTGCAGGAACGCTTGTTGCTGCTATCGCACCGAGCTTTGAAATTCTGTTGGTGGCACGGGTATTACAAGCTGTAGGTACAGCTTTGTTACTGCCACTGATGTTCAACACCATATTGGTTATCTTCCCGATTGAAAAGCGTGGCGCTGCCATGGGACTGATCGGTTTGGTTATCATGTTCGCGCCAGCAAGTGGTCCGAGTATCTCGGGTCTGATACTGGCCAATCTGAGCTGGCACTGGATTTTCTGGATCTCATTGCCGTTCTTCATTATCTCATTGGTATGCGGCTTGCTGTTCTTACCGAATATTTCGAAATTGACCAAGCCCAAAATTGATGTTCTTTCCATTGTACTTTCGACGCTTGGTTTTGGTGGAATCGTGTACGGATTCAGTAGTGCAGGAGGACATGGGGAAAGCGGCGGTGGCTGGACCAGTCCTGTAGTTGTTGCTACGCTGGTTATTGGCGTGTTATCTTTGCTGCTGTTCAGCATCCGTCAATTGAGAATGAAACAGCCGATGATGGATCTGCGGGCGTTCAGATATCCCATGTTTACGATCGGTTTGATCCTGATCTTCCTATGTATGATGATGATGCTGTCTTCCATGCTGATCCTGCCAATGTATCTGCAACAAGGTATGGCGGTTACGGCATTGACTGCTGGTTTGGTTTTGCTGCCGGGCAGCTTGCTGAATGGATTCTTGTCCCCAGTTATGGGACGTCTGTTTGACAAGTTCGGTCCGAAATGGCTCGTGATTATCGGACTGGCTATCGTGACTGTCGTTCTCTTCATGTACACGGGAATCACTCCGACAACGACCCTGAGCAAGATTATTACACTGCATGTGTTCATGATGGTCGGAATTTCAATGATCATGATGCCTGCACAAACCAACGGTTTGAATCAATTGCCTCCTGCATTTTATCCTCACGGGACGGCGATTATGAATACATTGCAACAGGTATCCGGAGCTATTGGTACAGCGGTCGCAGTAAGTATACTGAGCGCAGGACAGACTCGCTTTTTGAGCGGTGTAACGAACCCGGAGAGCCCAGAGAATCAGTTGGCAGGTTTTACATCCGGTGTACAAAATGCATTTGTTTTCGCACTGGTTCTTGCTGCAATTGGACTGATCATTTCACTGTTCCTGAAACGAGTTAAGGTTGGTGCTCAGCAGGGACAACAAGGCCCTATGCATTGATTGAAGTTATTGAAGAATTGAAGAATTGAACGATGCTCTCCCTTCTATTGGGAGCATCGTTTTTTTTGTACATAAAAACCCTAGCGATTACAGAATCACTAGGGTTTGATCACGAATTGTAGTGCTGGTTGAGCCAGCGTTTGATTATAAAACCTATTTCTGGACCAGTTCCAATATTTCCTTAGCTACAAGATCCGGGTGATATTGATGAATATAATGCTCGGTATCCTTAATGGTTACATGTTTGGAATGTTCCGACCAGGACGTAAATTCAGCTTGGGTTTTATCCCATAGAGGCTCACTGGCTCCGAAGTAGTCTGCTGTCAATATGGTGAGTGGGAACGGCAGGGTTTGCTTGTTGTCAATGACAATTTTGGCATTAGTTGTCGTTTCACGCAACTCATCCACGGTATTGGCATTTCCATAGTTAAGCAGCAGGGCCGTTGTATCGATCTTTTTCAGTTCATCAGGCACATACTTTAGTCCGTTTCGATTGGCATTGGAGGCTTCCACGACAGCGTCTGATTGTAAGGACAAGCGGAACAGCCCCGTTTGAATTCGGAATTGGTTCATAAAGCCGCCCATTACACTTGCCATATCCTCAGTTTCATTGGCATAATATTCCGGACTGCCACCATCGATCATGACCATACCTTGTACTTCATCCGGATATTTTTGCGCAAAACGGAGCGTTTCGAGTGAACCCAGTGAATGGGCGACCAACACGTAGGGAGGCTTTTGTCCAGAAACCTGTAATAACTCGTGCAATTCATCTGCTACGGTATCGACATCCCGTTTCTTATCGGTCATATCGCTATAACCATAGCCAAAGCGATCGTAAACCGCGAATTTCGTATAGGGAGCAAGTTCTTCATAGAGCGGATAATAATCCACATAAGGATCAGCTGTACCCCATCCGGATGCAAGAATAACGGTTACATCCCCTTGTCCGCCCGTATATAAATGCATATTGTCACCATGTACGCTGTACAACTTGCCAGGAGGAATGAATGTTTTTGCATCCTGTCGTGCACTCACTTGTTGGTAAATCACACCTGTACCCAAAAGGAGGAGAATTGCCACTACTCCGAATATAAACGTTTTAAATAATCTTCTTTGCCATTTTTTCATCATCTCTCACATACTCTCTGCTGTATTTTCTCTATTATATATGCCCAGTGTTATTGGAGAGAAAACAGAGTCTTAATTCCACCTTAATTATGTTTAACCAGGAGAGGAATCAACGTTAGTTAATGATACAACCCTGTGAGATGTTCGTCGCTGGGCTGTAAAATCTTCGACAACAGTACGATCTGGCCTGTGTGGTAGCCGTAGTGGGTAGCTACCTTAATTAAGAGAGAACGGATAATCTTATGTTCAAGTGCATCTGGGGCTTCCACCTCACTACGGTTCATACGATTCCAATCTGTCAGCTCATAGGGGATGGTCACTTGCCGAAACAAGTCATCCTCGTTCAGATTTGATAATATTGAAATGGACTCCGTTCGCACATGGCGGAGCTTGGTCAGTAATTCCTCCCCGGTCATACCGCCATTAGCATTAAACTCAGCAGAGCGTTCCCGAATCAGAGGTTTGTTTCCGATGCCCGTCACCAGGTTCTGATACTCGTTGCCCGCCAAATGCAGACAATAATTCCCCACACTGTTCATGCCAGGCTGGAGCCTGCTCCAAATCTGTTCATCGTTCAGCCTGTTCAAGCTGGTTTCAATGCGTTCAAGCTGCTTGTTCATGTCCTCAACAACGTCCTGAATAAGTTTAATCATGATAACATGTCCTCCATTCAGTAGGGTCGATTGAATTTCAAATTCAGATAACCAAAGGCGAATTGATTATAAACGAACAATGATTTAATATAAAGGCTAATATTGCTCCTGTTTTATTCTAAATTGAATTGTGGCTTGAAATACGGATTATAGAGAACAGAAGGTATGAATAATGACAAAATACGAAAATCAGATTCCAACATCCGCAGGTATGAGCTTCAGCTCCCTAGTAAGCATGTTGAGGGATTCCATGCGGAGAAGTATAGAGCGAAGACCTGCGGGCAGCATTCCCATGGTGAAATATGAACCGGCGGAATCGTTAAATGTATCCGATCATCCGCAGGTGACATGGTTCGGTCATTCGGCTTTTTTGCTTGAGATCGAAGGACACAGGCTGCTTTTTGATCCAATGCTGGGCAATCGTCCATCTCCTGTATCCTGGGCGGGTACGAAACGATACAGCACGAACCTGCCGATTCAACCCGAGGATTTTCCAACTTTGGATGCAATCATTATATCGCATGACCATTATGATCATCTGGACTATTCATCCATCCGCAGATTGAAGAATAAAACACAGCGGTTTATCGTTCCGCTTGGCGTTCGTCGACGACTGATTCAACTGGGTGTGCCCTCGGAACAGATTACTGAACATAACTGGTGGGATGAGCTATCCTTCAAGGGTTTGACATTTGCCTGTACGCCTGCACGGCATTTCTCGGGCAGAGGATTGTTGGATCGCAATTCTACATTATGGTGTTCGTGGGTCATTGCTGGACAGGAAACGAAGGTTTTCTTTAGCGGCGATAGCGGATATGGTCCTCATTTCAAGGAAATCGGTCAAAAATACGGGCCTTTTGACCTGACCCTGATGGAATGCGGGCAATATGACGAGCGTTGGTCCAACATTCATATGATGCCGGAAGAAACGGTACAGGCGCACATGGATGTAAAGGGAGGCTTGCTCATCCCGATTCATTGGGCTGCTTTTACGTTGGCCTATCATGCTTGGAACGAGCCAGTTGAACGGATCACCAAGGCTGCACAAGCATTGAATGTCAACATTGCAACACCCAAAATTGGCGAGAAGGTTGTGCTGCATTCGGGGAATTACCCAAGCCAACCGTGGTGGAGATCAAATTGAGGCAGATCGAAAAAGCGTTCCCTCATCGGATGAGAGGACGCTTTTTTGTTTTTTTACAATAGGATCGATAGGGCGCTGAAAATGAGCAAAACACCCATCACTATATGAAAAGGACGTTCATATTTCAATAAAAAACTTTGGAATAACATGCCACATAAACCCCACGTCATATTAGCAGCAACACCTATGATGGTGAGAAGCAACGAAAAAAGGATAATATGAACATGTGACTGCCCGAGAGGCATGACAAATACGGAGATAGCCGTAAGACCATACAAAATGACTTTGGGATTGATGAATTGCAGGGTAAAGCCAAAGAGAAATGAAAAACGATTAACCTTGGGATCTTTAGCATTCCCTGGTTTATTTCGCATGATTTTGATCGCCAGATAGATCATGTACATACATCCCAACACGTTCAGGGCAGGTTTAATCCTTGGGATGTATTGATGCAGAACAAGGTTGAAATAACTGGACAGAAACATAATAACCAGGCAGCCAATTGCCACGCCGGAGATAAACGGAAGGATTTTTTTGAATCCCTCGTTTTTTGCATGAGTCATGGCAATGATGTTGTTGGGACCCGGTGTGAATGAAGCCACGATTGCGTACGTCAGTAACGGTATAATATTCATAAGTCCTCCACATCTGATTCTCGATGTATGTTATATTGACTTGAAACGTACGTCATAACGCACGATCTTTATAATTGTACAATATGTACGTTATAGAGCACAATATATTCTTTTAAAAACAGAGGTGACTTTATTTTGAAAAACATTAATGTTGTTCTGGCACAGAATTTGAAGCAGCTCAGGGAACAAAGAAAGCTTAGTCTGGACAAGGTTGCCGAGATGTCTGGAATCAGCAAGACCATGCTGGGTCAAATTGAACGGGGGGAATCGAACCCAACCATTGCTACCGTATGGAAGATTGCGAACGGCCTGAAAATATCCTTTACCGCCTTGATCCACGAGCCAAAGTCGGACACTACAGTCGTAACGGGCAATGATATTCAAGCATTGATGGAGAATGAGGGGAAGATTCGAATATATCCGCATTTTACTTTCGAAGAGGGGCGTCGTTTTGAAATGTACGTTATGGAGATGGATGAGGAGTCTTCTTTGAATGCTGAACCGCATATAGAAGGGGCAGAGGAATTTATTACGGTTTTTGAAGGGCAAGTTACAATTCGGGTTGGGGAGGAGGATTATACGGTAAAACAAGGCGAGTCGATCCGTTTTCGAGCGGACAAGCCTCATGCTTATACGAATTTGGGTGACTCTGCGAACAAATTAAGCATGGTCATCCATTATTCGAAGTGAAATTAAATAAAACGCCAATGTAACAGTCTGTGTTTTCGACTGTTACATTGGCGATTACCTTATGGAAATTCAACTTCATGGGTAAGGGTTTGAATGAATTAAGGTTTTTCTTTGGCCTGACGTTGTATTTCCGCGGAGGTTAACGCTTTATCATATATTTTTACGTTATCCATATTGCCTTTATAGAAGGGATCGGCTGTGTAACGGCTTTTACCCAAATAAGCTTCCGTCACTTGCAGATCCTTCGGGTTAAAGGTCATTTCCGTGCTGCTTGCTACGGATTTTCCGTTCACATACAGAGTGCCGGTATCTCCCTGAAGGGTAACAGCGACATGCACCCATTGATTGGAGGGCAGCGGTTCAGCAGCAATTAGGCTCTGATCCCGTCCCTGATCATGAATGGTGAATTGCAGAGCTCCAGTATGCTGGGCGGGAGTAAGGAACATATGTCTGTTCAGGCCATTTCCAAAGTCGAAAATTCGCTGCCAGGCTCCCCCGCCACTCCAGTTGACCCAAGCACTGAAGGTGAAATCCTTCGTATCGGTCATGATTCCGGGCAGCTGAATGTAGCTGTCTGTTCCATTGAAAGCGGCAGCCTGATTTTTGCTATTAACCGCAGAACTCGTCACATTAAAGGCTTGACCGTGGTATTCATTTTTGCTGAAATCCTGTGCGATTTTTGCAAGTTTCTTTTGTTCAAACGTATATTCTCCAAGCAAAGGACTAACCGCTTGCTGTGGAATGGTAACGTTAAACGTTTTGGAGCTTACCGCGCTTCCTTTGCGAATCGTTGCCGTTAATGCCACTTTAGCATCTCCCTTACCAGCGCGCGGTCGATTCACTACCCCGGTAGCGGAAAGGGCAGAGGCATTGGATGATTTCCACGTAATCTCTGCATCGCGTGCTCCCTTCGTCGGGAGGGAGAGGTTGAAGAATACACTACTCGTGTCGCCGATGCTCAGATCCTTTTTCACCGCATTAACAACGTCCTGATCCTTGATTGCAGCCATCTGACTTCCCCAGATGGCTACGCCAGAAGAGGAGAGCGCGCTAAAAGTAAGAACCGTCTTCTGGGAATCCGGCTCCCATTCATGGGTGAAGACGCCTTTATATACAGCATTATTCGATGTAATTTGGACCTGATTGTCTGCTTCAAGACGCCATGTTCCTGTCACTGGACCACTAATGTGTCCATCTGCTGTGAACTGAACGGTCTGTGATGATTTGATCTCCGCCGTAATCTCCTTACCGTGATTGATCCAGTTATACTGACCCTCAATATCTTGGTTTGTCAGTTGGGCAGTATCCTCTTCCAAGGCCGCATAGCGATAGGGAGAAACGACAGGCCATCCTTCCGCGTTCATATGCATCTCATGCACGCGGACTTCATGCTCTTCGCCGCGCCCCGGAAAGCGGGTATGGAAGATCAGAAATTGTTTTCCGGTCTCAGCATCAACATAAGCAGAGTTATGTCCTGGTGATACATAGCCAGTCCCTTGACCTGTACCCGGATCCCCAATCTGTCTTTGAAAGAGGAAGTTTCCCAACAATTTGACGCCAAAAGGCTCGATCGAGCGGTCATCAAACAAGGGTTTGTCCTTGTCCGCTTTGACGTTGATCATATCGTTCCCTTCGGCATCGAGGAATGGACCGTCAGGTGTTTTGGAACGAGCTACGCGAATGTTATATCCCCCGTCAGCACCGAGTCCGCCATAAGACAGATACAGATAATAATAGTCCGTTTCGGGACTGTATAGCATGTATGGTGCTTCAATTCGGCTGTGATTGCCTCCGGTCAGCTTTTTGCCATAACCCTGGTTAGGCAGTGGTTTTCCCGTCGTTTCGTCCATCTCCAGAATGAAAATCCCCCCGGAATAGGAACCGTATACCATCCACAGCTTGCCGTTTTTATCGAAAAATACATCAGGATCGACCACATTTGGATGGATGGTTGCATCGTATATGGTGCCATCTTCACTAATCTCATCCCACATGCCGGATTTGAGAAGAATGCCCTTGTCCTTATAAGGCCCTTCGATGTTGTCTGCGACAGCAACGCCCAGCGCAGAGCGGGGGGAGTCTCCTTTGCACGCATTGTAGTACATATAAAATTTGCCATCCGCCAACTGAATTACGTCTGCTGCCCATAACGTATCGGTCTGCGCCCACTTCAGGGCTTCAGCGAATTCTTTGGTTACATTGGGCACAACAGGATTGTCATCTGTAACCCCGGAGGCGAGTGAATCCCAGTTCATCAAATCCTTGGATTTGGCTACCTGAAGGTGTGAACCGAAAATATAAAAGGTATCACCTGCCTTAATAACGGAAGGATCATGAACGGAAACATTTCTGAATGCTGGAGCTGCATTCTCAATGGATGTGGAAACTTGCGGGTTGAAACTGGCTGCCCCCGAACTATCCGCCAATACGGAGACGGGTGCCAAAGCTGTTGCCGTAAGTAATGCAGTGCTCAGTAAAGAAATGTGAAGTACGCTTACCCAATAACGTTTCATACGTTTCCCCTTTCCCAATACATGAAATGAAAAATAAGCCCTGTTCATTGCCGCCAACGTTATTTGGTCGGACACCCCTCCTGTTCGTTACCATAATTTATCAAGCGCTTTCATTTGTTATATTATCAATCAATTTATATATTTGTAAACCATAAATATCAGGGTTAGAGTACTTTACATTTTGAAAGAGTGGTAGGCATAAGAGCGATTTATTTGTATGAAATCCTATACTGCAACGGATTTTTTGTCATTTTGGGATTGAAATCTATACTCGGAATAAGATACTATACGATTAGCTCAGGTGTTTATATATTTATTAATCAATTTATATTTATACGAATTAAAGCAAGCACATCTACGATAATTTACGCTACATAGGAGGAATGAACATGACAACGTTTCGCAATCAACTCATCGCACACTATAAGTTTGAGGATGCAGCCGAGATCGGCAAGGATAGCTCAGGGAACGGACACAATGGAGCAGCCTTAGGAGAAAAACTACCCACGATTTCCGAAGTGAATGGCAGATGGGCGGTGACTTTTACCGGAGGAGCAAACGGAACATCCTATTTGGAGCTGCCTTCGGGATTGTTGCAAAATGTAAGCGATAACACCGGAGTGACTGTTGCAGCATGGGTCCATTTGGGCAAAGGTTCGAATGTGTGGGAGCGGATTTTTGACTTTGGCAAAGGAGAAAAGGGCCCCTATTTATTTCTGACTCGTCAGATGCGAGGCACGTTATATGCAGGCGATGATCTGGTTGTAGACCCGGGACGCGGATTTGCCAGCGGGGAATGGATGCATATTGCTTTATCGGTGGCAGGCAGTCAGGGCGGCACACGCAGCAGTGCGGGTCCGGTTGTATATGTGAATGGTGAGAAAGTCGCGGATGGCTCCATCAGTCAGACGTCCAGTGGCAATTATGCCAAGCTGCGCAGGTGGTTTGATTCGTTCGTGGACCCTGAGAATTATTCCCGTAATTATATTGGACGTTCTCAGTACGCGGCAGATGTGGATTTTGCGGGATCACTATCCGATTTTCGGATGTACCAGGCGGCTCTGTCCATGGATGAAGTGATTGAGGTGATGTGCGAGTCCTTGACGGATGAAGAGACTGTGAAGCTTGCCGGAGATAAATACTTGTCTGCTCCAGCCCGAATTATTACCAAAGATGTGTCATTGCCTGTAGATTTGCTGGGGGGCAAGGTAAACGTTCAATGGAATTCAAGTCAGCCTGAAGTGCTGTCAGCGAATGGAGAAGTTCAATCCCTAAGCTCGGCACAGGAGATTCGTTTGACTGCACGTTTGACCAAGGGTGGAATTACGTTAAACAAAAGTTTTGATGTCTCTGTTGTGCCAGAGCATATCCCGCCTTATACCGTCACGATTCACGGGGATCAAAAGGTGGCGGATATCAGTGAAGTAATGTACGGCCTGTTCTACGAGGACATTAACAATGCGGCAGACGGGGGGATCTATGCGGAGCTTGTTCAGAACCGCTCGTTTGAATCCTTTGCATTCGATACGTATTCGCATGACTCTGGCGAATGTGGTTGTTCGACAGGCCGGAATCGTGATCCATTGTTTGCCTGGTCCGGGGATACCGAGAAAATGATTGTACAGCATACCGATGGACTAAACACTCATCTTAACGTGGAAGATCTGGAAGTGAATGCTTATTATGTAACGGTTCAGGATGGTGCGACGATTCGAAATCGCGGGTTCTCGGATTCCAATCAACATTGTGCCATGTCCATCAAGAAGGGTGAGGCATATGATTTTACCGTCTGGGCCAAGGCAGTAGCCGCAGGGACGATTACGATTCAGTTGCAAGATGGAAACGGTGCTGCAATCAGTGATTCGGTTACGCTGCAAGTTGAAGGAGGTAACACGTGGAAGAAATACGGAATCGCCTATTCCGATACCCGCGTCCTCGCGGCCAATGCCGAGTTCAGCGCTCATGCGATTGGCAGTCATGTGTTGACTCACCCCGGTTCCCCCCGAATCACCAATTCGAATGTGACCCTGACGGGAACGGAGACTGCGCTGGGGCAGTTGGCACTCACCTTTGAAGGGGACATTTCCATTGATATGGTGTCGCTGATTCCACAGGACGTGTGGGGAGCCAATCCGGAAGAGCAGGGAGTATCCGCGTCAGCACATGCCAACTACACAGGCAATCCAAACTATCGACTCCGAAAAGATCTGGTTCAGGCGCTTGTTGATCTGCATCCGAAGTTTCTGCGTTTTCCGGGGGGATGTATTTCGGAAGGCTCGTTTATTTGGGACAATGTGTATGACTGGAAGGATTCGGTGGGAGCGGTTGAGCTTCGCAAAGAGAACTATAACGTCTGGGGTTACATGATGACGATGGGTCTGGGCTATATGGAGTATTTCCAACTGGCAGAAGACTTGAATGCTGCTCCGGTTCCGGTCATGGCCTGTGGTGTTCTGTGTCAGGCACGTTCGGATTACGCACACCCGGCGGGTGGGGCTTTGAGGGATTACTATATCCGTAACTTTACAGACCTGATCGATTTCGCGCTCAGCACGGATATTGAACATAACGAATGGGCGGCCATGCGGAGCAGCATGGGACATCCTGAGCCGTTTGATCTGCGTTATCTCGGCGTAGGTAATGAGAACTGGGGAACCGAATTTTTCGCCAACTTTGAAGTATTCAAGACGTCGATTGATGACTATATGAAACGTAACTATCCTGATCATGAGCTGCACATCATATCCACAGTCGGCGCCCAAGCGGATGATGATGCGTACCAGCAGGGATGGAAATTCCTGAGTGGCAATCTGACCGGATCAGCTCAAGTGGCTTTTGCAGACGGCAAAGAGGTGATCGAGGAGACGGTCACCTGGTATGAGAACCAGGACAACTATATGGATACCATTGCGGATGAGCATTACTATCGTTCCAATGACTATTTGCTAAACAACGTGGATCGGTACAACTATTATGAGCGGGCGTATCACAAAGATGGCAGTATCGATTGGAAAGAGACGTCCAAGGTATTTGTGGGAGAATATGCGTCCACGGACAAAAATACACTGGCAGGTGCAATCGCCGAAGCTGCGGTCATGACCGGATTTGAAAATAATGCAGACGTCGTTCGCTTGGCTGCCTATGCGCCACTGTTCAATAAAGTGTTGACGGACGGTACCTATCGTTGGACGCCGGACTGCATCTGGTTTGATGATGAGACGGTATGGTACACACCGAATTACTATGTACAGCAGCTTTTTGCCAAGTATGTGGGTGAGCAGGTGCTGAGGACTTCATTTTCAACGTATAGCAAGGGTCAACCAATGGAACTCATTCCGCGTGGTGGGATCAAGATTGCGACAGGCAATGCCGACATTGTAGTGAAGCGGATTACAGTCACATCGAACCAGGATGGCAGCGTGCTGTTTGCGGAAGATTTCAGAGAACAGACAGCATTAAATAAGGCGTGGAATTGGATTCCCGGATCAGCAGGATATACGTTGGTGGCCGGAACAGGTCTGATGTTGAAAGCACAGGCAAGCGGTCTAAACGGGATATACCTTTTGAACGATGAATGGACCAATTACAAAGTGGAAGTCGAGACGCAGCGAATATCGGGTGAGGAGGGCTTCACCATCGGTGTGGGTTTGACGGATATTTCACCTGAGAAAAAGGATGTCATCGAATACGCGATTGGATATGGCGGCAATGCAACGGGAATCAAGGTATATAAACAAGGTGTAGAAGGCTACACCCTTGGCGACTATTCTTCCAGTTCAGCGGCGGGCAATCTCCGAGCAGCCAACTATGAACCGTTGGAGAACGATACGAATTACACGATTACCGTCAACTATGGTGGCGATACAGGGAAGAGTCTGATCTGCTCGTATACCGATGGTCATACAACCAGCAGAACTCTGGATTACAAGCTGGAAGCGTACAACCGGGACATATTCCATTCGGTTACGAGAGATGCACAACATGTGTATGTGAAGCTGGTGAACGCAGATGGGGGGGACAAAGCAACTCAAATTCACCTTCAGGATCTGAACATTAACTCTGTTGCGAGAATGATAACACTTAGCGGAGATGAAGAATTGCTGCATGTTCCCAACGTGAATCAGAAGAACGATGAGAAAATTGTTCCACAAGAACAAGTGATTCATCTGCAAGAGGATTCTCTAGTTTTGCAGCTCCCTGCCCATTCAGTCAATGTACTGGTAATGGATGTCCAGAAATAATTATATAAGTTGAACCAATAATTTTCACACGAAGTCACTACGTGGTCAGAACCATCTTCCGATCGCTGTTATCCCCAGACTTTTTTGATTTCCTTATTTTAAAGGGGGAAGTCCGGTGATAAAGGCGAACGCTTCGCTTCTTCAGATTCCTTCTGACCTCTCCGTTATCGTGTAAATGTCTAGTCCAAATTATTTAGTTAATATCTCAATAATAACCTGATGCAGCCTTAGAACCGCGATTATCGCGGTTTTTTGGCGTTCAGCGAAGAGAGTCAATAAAAGATACCTAAAGTAAATAGCC
Organism: Paenibacillus sp. NPDC056933; assembly: GCF_042674385.1. Lineage (NCBI taxonomy): Bacteria > Bacillati > Bacillota > Bacilli > Caryophanales > Paenibacillaceae > Paenibacillus > Paenibacillus sp. NPDC056933. The sequence goes on from NZ_JBHUQN010000001.1 coordinate 2,222,172, forward strand.
TACACTATTGCCGATTCCTGACGGATTCTATAATGAATCTGAAGGAGGAGACAGCTTATGCGTTCCAACTACAGACAATTTATACGAAACGTTCCGCTTCACCTTATGATATTGCCTGGACTGATCATTATTATTGTATTCGGTTACATTCCGATGGCGGGGCTCTCCATTGCTTTTCAGAATTTTTCTCCCATTGCCGGATTCAAAAATATGAACTGGGTCGGTCTGGACAATTTCAGATACCTGTTCGATCTGCCTGGTTTCTCACAGGTCGTATGGAATACCGTATTTATTTCCGTTATGAAAATTGTGTCCGGTTTGGTCATTCCGGTACTTGTGGCCTTGTTACTGAACGAGGTTCGCAAAACAGGTTTTAAACGAACGATTCAGACGGTGATCTATATGCCGCATTTCTTTTCCTGGGTCATTTTGGCCGGCATCATTGTGGATGTGTTGTCCCCCAGCACCGGAATCGTGAATATGCTGCTAAAGGCGATAGGCGTTGAACCCGTGCAATTCCTGGCCAGTAACGAATGGTTTCCCTACATACTCGTCATTACGGATCAATGGAAGGAATTCGGATTTGGCACAATTATATATTTGGCCGCACTGACCAACATTGATAAATCCCTGTATGAAGCATCCGTAATGGATGGTGCGGGAAGATGGAAGCAGACATGGCATATTACGCTGCCTGGCATTCGTCCAATTGTGATTCTGATGGTAACGCTGAGTCTTGGTAACGTACTTAATGGTGGTTTTGACCAAGTATTCAACCTATATAATCCGCTGGTCTATGAATCCGGAGATATTCTGGATACGATGATCTATCGGATTGGTCTGCAGGATGCACAGTACTCGGTATCCACCGCATTGGGTCTTATTAAATCAGTCGTTTCGTTTATCTTTATCGGGCTTGGGTATTTCCTGGCTTATCGATTAGCCAATTATCGGATTTTTTAGAAAGGAGGCAAGAACATGCATCACGCTTCGAGAGCCTATCGTTGGTTTCTGGGATTGAATTACGTCATCCTGACCCTTCTTGCCTTGCTATGCCTGTTTCCTATTGTGAATATTCTGGCGATTTCGTTTAGTTCGAGTGAAGCAGTCAAGGCGGGGAGTGTTACATTCTGGCCAGTGGACTTCACCTTGTCCTCCTATAAATACATTCTCGAAAATCAGCAGTTTCTAAATTCATTCGGTACAAGTCTTCTCCGTGTTGTACTTGGGGTTGCGACCAATCTGGTCTTCACGATTCTTGTGGCCTATCCGCTATCCAAGGAAGCTGCAAAGTTTCGTTCCAGAACGTTCTATGCGTGGATATTTGTCTTCACCATGCTATTCAGTGGAGGACTGATTCCAGGTTATCTGATCGTCAAGGAAGCAGGTCTTTTGGATTCCATCTGGGCTTTAATTTTGCCGGGAGCTGTTCCCATCTTTAATGTATTGCTTATGCTGAATTTCTTTCGAGGTTTGCCGAAGGAGCTGGAAGAAGCGGCATGGATGGATGGGGCAGGACATTTTCGCACCCTATGGAGCATTTACCTTCCCATTTCACTTCCAAGTATTGCAACCATCACGCTATTTGCCATGGTAGGACACTGGAACGCCTGGTTTGATGGCATGATCTATATGAAGAGTCCGGAAGGTTATCCGCTAGCTACGTATCTGCAATCGATGCTCCAGCAAGTGACAAAGCTTCAAAGTGAGATGATGACCCTGGAGGACGCAACGCTGTTAAGCCAGGTGTCGGACAGAACGACTCAGGCATCCCAAATCTTTTTGTCCGTTATACCCATACTGCTTGTGTATCCGTTCCTGCAAAGGTATTTCGTCCATGGACTTGTTGTCGGCAGTGTAAAGGGATAAGATCGATGGAGGAAAGTCAATGGAGGAGCCGATTTCCGGCTCCTTTTTGCCGTTGAGGAGAGGAGTGGAGGGAAAATGAGATTTGCGGTGGGCACTTGGAAAAATGCATCCATCGTCGTCAAACTGATGATAGCCTTTGTGCTCGTCATTCTGCCCCTGTATGGAATCAGCATTATGATCACACATACCAGCTCCAAGCAAATGCAGACGGAAGTGGAGAAGGCGCATGAATCAAAGCTGTTTTTCTATCACAATCATCTGCAATTTGAACTGGAGCGAATGAGTGGGCTTGTTACCGAATTTTCATTTGATGAAACAATGTCTACCCTAAGTACACGAGCTGCGATCATGAGCAGGTATGAGGTGACTTCCAGTCTCAATAATATCCACAACAAGCTGGGTCAGATCATGGTAACGAGTCCCTATATCAGCGATGTTGTGTATTACGTACCGGCTCTGCATAAACGGGTCAGCGCGGTGGACGGAATTCGCAATGTGGAGGATGGCGAATGGAAGGATCTGCTGGCAACAATGGGAAATCTGAATGGAGAGCTGTCTTATTCGGATAACAATCTTTATTTTCTCAAAAGCAATCCGTACAACATGAATCATGAGGAACCGCCCAATTTTATATTAGGCATACGACTGTCTGCGGAAGAACTAAAGCACAGATTGCAGCAACTCGCGGAAACAGGGGGCAGTGATATTACGCTGAGCTTCGGAGAGCAGCATAATGTTGTCATTTCCTCTTCGGATAAACCTGCTTCGGCGGCACAATTGCAACAGGTATCTCCAGAATTTCCGGTATCCATGCAAGTGACGAGGTTTCAATCCGATCCATTCCTGTACTATTCACTTTATGATCCCGATCACTCATTCACGCTGACGGCTAGCATTCCTAATGATGTGCTCAAAGCTCCCCTGCAACAATACAACCTATGGTTGTGGGTGCTAACGCTTATTTCAATTGTTATCATTATGATCTTCTCGTTTTCAATCTACAGATCGATTCACAAGCCGTTATCTGTACTCATTCGCGGTTTCAGAATGGCGGAGCAGGGTCAGACAAGCATTCATATTCCACAATCCAGACGCGATGAATTCGGTTATTTATACTCTCGTTTCAACCACATGATAGAGCGCTTACATATTTTGATTGATGAAAATTATGTTGCCCGAATTCGAACCAGCGAGGCAGAACTGAAACATCTGCAGTCCCAGATTCAGCCTCACTTTTTATATAACAGCCTGTTCAGCATCAAGCAAATGGCCGAGGTCGAGGATGTTGAATTGATTCAGGAGTTCACCGACTATTTGGGTCAATATTTCAGGTATATGTCCAGGGATTCTCATGACGAGGTATCGCTCGGTGAAGAGGTGGACCATGCCCTGGTCTATGCCTCTATTCAAAAAATTCGATTTGGCTCACGAGTCCAGCTGCAATTGGAGGATCTGAGCAGGGAGTATCGAGGCATTGCCATTCCCCGCGTCATCATTCAGCCAATTGTCGAGAACGTCTTTGAACATGCCCTTGCTAAACGCAGTCAGGGAGGGATTCTGAAAATATCCTATCAAGTGGACCATGACAAATTGTCCATTCGGATTGAGGATGATGGCGATCAATTAACGGATGAAGTATTGAGCACCCTGCAAGCATCCTTTCAGGAATCTGCGAATCAGAGACATGGGAATGAAGAGATTACGGGACTGATAAATGTGAATCAACGTTTACGGATCAAGTTTGGGACAGGCTATGGCCTTAGTGCGCAGCGCAGTGTGTTGGGCGGTCTATGCATGATTTTAAATATTCCATGGAGACGGGAGTAGTCGTATGCAGCGAATGTTAATTGTAGATGATGAACCGGTTATTTTGGACGGACTCTATGCTTTCTTTCAAAAGGCGGATTTGCAGGATATGGAGATTATCAAGGCGTACTCTGCCTTTGAAGCAATCGAGTGGTTGAACTCCGTCAAAATTGATATCGTGCTCAGCGACATCTGTATGCCTGGCATGGATGGAATGGAACTCATCGAGAAGATTATGGATCGGTGGCCACGATGCAAAGTTCTTTTGCTGACAGGTCATAACGAATTTGATTATGCGCATCAAGCGATACGCAACCCTTGTGTTGTGGATTATCTGTTAAAGACAGAGGGCATGAATCATATCCGCGCTGCGGTAGAGCGGGCTTTAACACAAATTTCGGAGGAAAATGATTTCCGTTACCAGCATGCCTGGTTTCGCAGCAAGTTGCCCAGAGCGCTGCCACAGCTGCAAAGACAGTTGCTGCTGGATCTCCTAAAGCGAACGGAAAGACACGATATCGCCTCGCTTCAGGAGGAATTGGATGCTGTCCAGCTTCCTTTCATGTCTACTGAGCCTGTAATCCCGGTCATCATACGGGTCGAGGAGTGGAACAACTATCACTCCCAGGCAGATCGGAGTTTAATCCGATATGCCGTTGCCAATGTTGCGGAGGAGCTGCTTCAGGATAAGGTCAAGGTCAAAGCAATCGATCTGGATTATCAGGTGATCGCCTGCTTTGTTCAGCCCAAGGTGGAGCCATCCAGCTTCTATATGGGAGAGCAGGAGAAGGGGGAACAGACGCTGCGATTCGTCTATGGAACGCTGGAGTCTGTGCAGCAATCCTGTGCGGATTGCCTGAATCTGTCCGTCTCCATTATGGTGAGCGAGCAGGCGGTAGAGTGGATGGGGCTGAATCAGGCCATCGCGCAGTTGCGCCTGTCTATTCATGAGGGCCCTGGACTCGGGATGGAGAAGTTGCTTCGTGTCAATGTGCAGCATGATTTGCCATACACCCCCAATATTTTGAATCAACAGAGTGTTGCAGCCCTTCATCTGGATCAGATCAAGCAGCGCGTTGCAGCAGGTGACAGGGAGTGGATGGAGTCGTTTCACAAATGGACAGAGGCTTCAAAAGAAGGGCTTCAGGATCCGTTCTTTCGAATGAAAATCTATACAGGAGCAGGCAACGGACTGATCGAGCTTCTTCATGAACTGGGCTTGTACGAATCGGCGATGGAGGAAATGGCGCTGTCTCGAATGCTTCATTTTGACATCCATACGCCCTGGTCAGATCTGGTGCTCTTTTATCAATCAGCATATGAATGGATCATCTCCAAACGAAGTGTTACACGTATCCATGATCAGTCGCAGATTCTCGTTACGATTCATCATTATATCAAGCATCATCTGGAGGATGATCTTTCATTAACCCGAATTGCACAGGAGGTTTCCCTTAATCCTTCCTATCTGTCCCGTTGGTACAAGCGCATTACAGGCAAAGGCATATCCGACTATATCCATGACCGGCGCATTGAGCGCAGCAAGGAATTACTGCTCGGCTCCGCCTGCAAAATGCATGAAATATCCGCCAAGGTCGGATTTAGTGATCAGCATTATTTTTATCGTTTCTTCAAAAAAGCTACTGGCTGCACGCCGCAGGAATATCGGGATCAAAAAAGTTAGATCAAGTATGAAATGGTAAATCAAAGATACCAGATGTCAACGGGGTACACTCGAAGTGATAGCGCTTACTTATTACAATGAATTATATAAGATGAACAAGATTAAACCATAACGGAGAGAGCAGAAGAGACCTGTAGAAGCGGAGCTAAAAGCTTTCTGTGAAAGCTACTTCGTAAGCATAAACTCGCCTTTATAACCGGATTCTCCCTTCAAAAAGGGATAAAGGACATCTGGGGATAACAGCGATCAAAAGGTTGTTCTGCTATCGGAGTGCAGCGTTTAATATTTATTAGTTCATCTTATATACCTCACGAGAGGAATAAAAGGGGGATTCGCATGAACATATCATTAAAGAAATTCTCATTGTTAACGTTAAACCTGGTTCTGGCAACCACGCTTGCAGCCTGTTCATCAGGTACGGGTAGTGCTGAGAATGAAGCCCAGCCGAACACACAGCAGGATGCCGGAGGTCCGCTTACAAAATATGATCCACCGATCAAATTAACATCAACCATGAATGAAACAGGGAAAGAATCACTCGCTGAAGGTGATACGCATGCCAATAACGTTTGGACCAGAGGATATAAGGACGAACTGGGTATTGATGTCACCTACGACTGGATTGTTCCCGATGCCAATTATAACGACAAAATGAACGTCACCCTGGCTAGCGGCGATCTGCCAGATGTATTGAAAGTGAGTGCTGTACAGTTTGAACAGCTGCATGAAGCGGGAATGCTGGAAGATCTGACCGATGTCTATGATAAGTATGCATCTGACCTCGTTAAGGAATTTATGTCCGCTGAAGATGGAGCAGGCTTGAAGCCGGTAACCAAGGACGGAAAAATATACGCGATGGTCAGTTTCCCAGGCTCGCTGGATTCCTCGGATATGATCTGGATTCGCCAGGATTGGTTGAAAAAAGTCGGGCTTGAAGCGCCAAAATCAATGCAGGATGTCATCCAGATTGCGGAAGCTTTTACCTTTGAAGATCCGGACGGTAATGGCAAAGATGATACGTATGGTATTGCACTCAACAAGGATTTGCCAATTAATGCGTTCTTGCTTGGTTATCATGGTTATCTGGAAACCTGGATCAAGGATGCTTCCGGTCAGGTTGTAAATGGTACCATTCAGCCTGAGGTGAAGGAAGGGTTACGCGAACTGCAAAATCTGTATCAGAAGGGTGTACTCGACCCCGAGTTTGGTGTTAAGGATTTTACGAAGATGATGGAAGATGTGAATGCAGGCAAGTCAGGCATGTTCTTCCTGCCACAATGGGCACCATTTCAGGTTAGCAGCATGATCAAAAAGGATAAGAACGTGGACTGGCTGCCATATCCGGTTCAATCCATTGATGATCAGCCTGCAAAAACGCAGAATCATCTTAGTCTGGGCGGCATATTCGCCGTACGTAAAGGGTATGAGCACCCGGAAGCATTGATTAAGCTGCTGAACTTCCAGGCAGAGAAAATGTTCGGTGAGTCGGCCAAGGAAGAGCGGGCTGCGTATTTGAACGGTTTGACCGGACTCGGTTTTCATAATGCAACTGTATCCAATCTTCCTGCCAACAAAAACGTAAAAGCACAGGATGAAGTGGAGCAGGCGCTCAAAACGGGAGATACTTCCGGATTGGAGCTTGAAGCGAAGCTGTTCTACGATGATATTATGGATTACCGTAATGGTAACCTGGATAAGTGGCATATGGAACGCATTTTTGGACCGGAAAGCTCGCAGGGTGTCATTAAATATTATCGTGATAACGACCTGATTGTCATGAATGAATTCATCTACGCACCAACGAGAACGATGAACACGAAACAGGCAACCCTGGATAAACTTCGCGCAGAGACGTTTCTGAAAATCATCTACGGCAACTTGTCCATCGATGAGTTCGATAACTTTGTCGCCAATTGGAAAAAGCTTGGTGGTGACCAAATCACTCAGGAAGTGAATGAAGTCATTAATGCGAATAAGTAAGCTTAAGGAACAGCAAATGCCACTCTACGTCTATACGTAGGGTGGCATTTTTTATTGCAGCGAGAAACATATGAATCAGAAGAATCATGTCCACAAACAGAGTATGACCCCGTGTTATTTCGCTTTTCGCATAGGGTACACGGTTCATCCAGTTTCATGAGCGCTTTCTCTTTGCTTCTTGCGATATTCATTAGGGCTGCATCCCATTTCCTGTTTAAACAGTTTGGTGAAGTGGGAGTAGTTGGTATAACCCACATGTCCAGCAATGGCATGGACCGATTGCGTGGTCGTTTCCAGCAGTTGGCGAGCAGCTACAAGACGGGTATGAATGACATAGTTGCCGAGTGAGATTCCCATCTCTTTCTTGAACAGCCGTGCGAGATAATCCGGATTCAGATAGACCATTTCCCCCAGGTTATTCCTCGTTAGATCTTCCCCGTAATGAGTGCGTATATAATGGGTAATCTCGTGCACAACCGACTTCGGCTGCTCGGCAGCATTCAGGTATTCCGCAGCGGTATTAACCAGATAGGCTATGTAGGATTGCATATCTTCAATAGAATACAAAGATTGCATAAACAATTGATCATTCGTTTTGCCCATATATAGCTTGTGCACTTCAATCTCTTTACTCTTCAATTGGGCATATACGAGCTGCACCAGATCAAGACGCAACATGCTGAGCACGGCAGTGCCTACCACCCCTTCACGGACAAGTTGGTGCATGTAACGAACGGTCTCATCCAAAAAGGCCTGGAAACGGTTCTCATTCAGCAACTGCTCCAGCAATGCCAGATCAGGCGGTGTGTAATTCAATTCAGGTCTGCTATAGTTTTTCAGTAAAAAGGTTTGGTTGCGGTGTTTGATTCGTTCTTCATTCATGAGCAACAGCTCGTTGATGGTATGACGAATCTGACCCAGTGGCAGAGAAAATCCGATACTACAGCAGGCATCCGACTTCAGGTATCTATTGACCTCCGGGATGAACGAGCAGCACATGGATTCGATCAGCTGAGCATCCGGTGCTCCGTTCCATTTTAGAATAACCATCCAGTTATGATCCTTAATTTCGGAAATAGCTTCAATGGAGAACAAAGCGTCCTGAAACCGTTCAACAATCACATTCAAACTAGCGTAATCGAACAAATTCTTGTCGGTCTTGCCCAGGCTGCCATCATACGGAAAAAGATTTACCAGAATAGGAAGAAATAGATCCGTTGTTTCATATGGAAGATTTTGTTCTGTCAAAAAGGCAGAGACGTTGGCAGGGCCGGAAGGAAAGGCTTTACCGGAGATCAGCCTGCGCCAGCTGTCCTCAATGAGCTTGCTCCGATTTTTCTGCCACAGTTCACCCTCATGAATAGCTTTCTCAATGAACTGCTGGTCTCGGGCTTTGGCAATCGCCTTTTGAATAATCAGAGTCAACTTGTCAAATTCAATAGGCTTCAGAAAATAATCAAAGCTTTGCAGTTCGATTGCTTTCTGCGCATAGTTAAAATCGGCATAATTGGTGAGAAAGATCGTCTGTACATTATGCGATTCCTCCCGGACCCATGCCAGCAGTTCAAGTCCGCTTCCCTGGGGCATCTCAATATCGCAAATGAGGATCTGTACCGGATGATTCCGCAGAATCTCTTTGGCTTGCGCAATATTATAGGCTGTAAATATCGTGTTGATTCCCAAGGCCCCCCAGTCAATTTTCTTTTCCAAAGCCATTACAACAAAGTAATCATCATCAACCAGCAATGCATTCATGGTTTGTCACCTCTCCCGAAGGTTCTGAATTCAGTATCATTTTAGGCAAGGAAAGCGTGATTCGAGCGCCACTTGCGTCGTCGTTTGCAAACGTAATCGTCGCTTCATCTCGATACAGCAACTCCAACCGTTGAATGGTATTCATAATGCCGATCCGATTGCCGCCGGTCTGTTCCAGTGCTTCTCCGCGCATCAGTGCGCCAAGAATTTCCGGACTGAAACCTGGTCCCGTATCTGAAATTTGGATGAGCACATGATCGCCATTTTCCTGTCGTTTCTCAGTTACGTATAAAGTAATACATAATTCCCGGTCCCGGGAGACGCCATATTTGACGGCATTTTCGATGAAGGTCTGAATTACGAGTGGAGGCACAGCGATACCCGTGATCACCTCGGATTGTTCAATTCGGTAGGAAAAAGCATCCCGGTAACGTGATTTCTGGATGTCCAGAAACGTTCTCACATGTTCAATCTCATCCTCCAGCAGAACGAAATTGTCGCCACTTTGAAAGATATAACGGAAGTATCGGGACGTGGCCAGGGCCATACTTTCAATCTCCTCATACATTTGCATCTGCGCCATACTGTACATGCTCGTCAGACAATTCAGGAAGAAGTGGGGTTTGATCTGCAATTTCATATAATCCAAGCGTATTTTCTGTTTCTCCAACTCCTGCTCATAGCGATCAATCTTGAACCGTTTAATCTGGACCACCAGTTCCTTGAACTGTGCATTGACCTGCTCCAGCTCCATAATCCGGCTGCTCTTGAAGTCTGTTGTTTCATCGCCTTCGTTGATACGCGCGAGATTTTTGGAAAAACGCTGAATGGGAACCAGCAGATTTTTTCTGAAAAACAACATTATTGCGCTTAACGAGGACGTTACAATCAGAAAAAGCAGCATAATGAGCAGTTGGGCCACCATAATTTTCTCGAATGCGCCAAACTTGATGACCATATGTGCGCTGAATGCCGCATTGGAGAAGTCGCTGCTCACGAGATTGTGAGACTGGAACAGATCAAGAAATGAATGCCTCTCTTCCGGTGTGTGCTCCCCGCTGGCAGGACCGGAAAGTTGCATGCCGTTCTCATCAACGAGAGAGGCGTATCCGTTGGCACCCAGATTAATCTGCCGGAGAGGGGCGATCAAATCATCTGCGGATATCAAGGCAATCAGATAACGGTTGTAGTACGGCACAATATTGATAAGATAAGAAGTGCCGTTCACATGAATCGGTGTCCAATGGGAATAGAACTTTTCATATACACCTTTATCGCGGGTCAGCGTAATGATCTGTTTTTTCACTTCTGAATAATCCGAATAGGAGATGCTTATCGGCGCGCAGTTAAGGAAATACTCACTATTCTCCAAATAATAAAAGAAATTGTACGATTGCCCATAGTTTCGCTGTAGTTCAGCGAAAAGCATATGTAGTTTTTCGTTGCCCTTCAGGAACGGAATACTGTTTACACCATATGTATTCATGTTGTCGAGATTCTCGTCATTGGCCAGTGTCCACCCCATGAAATGGTTAATGTACGCAAAATCGTGATTAATACGATTGATGTACAGATCGGCTGCATCCTGCAAGTATTGGGTGGATTGCTGCTTCACCATGGAGATCGAAGCAATGCTGATGACCAGATCCAGAATGAACACAACAAATGAAATGACGAACATCATGCGGATGTAATGCCGAATGGGATAAGGTTTGATGGCGTTCAGGTTTGCCATGAACAATGCACCACTTTCTTGATTGCTTCATTATGAATGCGCTTTAATATCTCAGGAATAGTATAAAACCTTTGCTTGAAAAAAGCATAAAGATTTGCCTCATTTGGTTCAGAAGTCCGGAATACACACATGAAAGTCTGGATAACGATATGTTTTCTACTCGTAAGCATTCTGGTTTTCTCGTAATCTTCGAAAAGGGAACAGCAGAAGTCCGAATACCGTTCCTAGGGGTCCGATAAAGAGAATGAAAAGGGGTTTATACTGAAGCTATTCCAGAGATCACGGGTCCAAGCGGGAAAGCAGCATCAGTATATTTACAGGAGGGGAGAAAGAACCATGAGGACCAACCCACTTTATATCGGAAAAACGATGGAGAGAATCAGGCGAAACTGGGGGCTTTACGTTTTGCTTTTTCCGGCTGTTCTATTAACACTTTTATTTGCCTATAAGCCAATGTATGGCGTGATCATCGCATTTAAGGATTATAGCCCGGCATCAGGAATCGGTGGCAGCCCATGGGCGGGATTCAAGTACTTTGAGAAGTTCTTTCATTCCTATCAATTCACCAATACGATTCGCAATACACTTGTGATCAGCCTGTATAGCTTGGCTACGTTTCCGATCCCCATTATGCTTGCACTGTTGGTGAACCAGATGAGAGCGGGAAGGTTTAAGCGATTTTTCCAGACCGTCTCCTATATGCCTCACTTTATTTCAACGGTAGTTATGGTCGGATTGATGCTGATCCTGTTCTCGCCCAGTACAGGGCTCGTTGGCAATCTGTATCAGCTGTTTGGAGCGCAAGCACCGGACTTAATGGGTTCATCAGCTCTGTTCAGCAGTGTGTATGTGTGGTCTGACGTGTGGCAGCATGTCGGTTGGGACAGCATTATCTATATTGCCGCGTTGTCTGCTGTAGATCCAAGCCTCTATGAAGCGGCAACGGTTGATGGGGCAAACCGATGGCACAAAGTTCGTTATATTGATATTCCAATGCTGCTGCCTACGGCCATCACGCTGCTTATTTTGCGAATGGGCGGATTACTTGGCGTAGGATTTGAAAAGGTCTATCTCATGCAGAACGACTTGAATATCCTCTCAAGTGAGATTCTGTCTACGTATGTATACAAAATCGGTTTACTGAGCAGTCAATACAGCTTCTCCTCAGCGATCAACCTGTTTAATACGGTCATTAATTTCATTTTGCTTATTCTGGTCAATCAGTTGTCCAAGAAATACAGTGAGAACAGTTTATGGTAGAGGGGAGACAAACCAAATGAGCGTTATGGAGCCGGCAGCAATGACCAGAACTCCCCGTGTCAAACGTCGATCAGGCATTACGGTTGCAGAAGCCGTGTTTTATGCCTTTGCTATTCTTTTCCTGATTGCGATCATATACCCGATCTATTTTATTGTCATCGCCTCATTCAGTGATCCTACCGCCGTTGCTAACGGACAGGTGTGGGTCTTCCCCAAAGGATTTACGCTGGAAGGGTATAAGGAACTGCTGCGACACGAGAATATCTGGATCGGATATCGAAATACCATTTTATACACGGTGGTAGGAACGCTCTTCGGACTTGTTGTTAATATTTCGGCGGCTTATGCATTATCGAGAAAAGATCTGGTCGGACGAAAATTTTTCTCGCTGTTCTTTATCTTTACGATGTTCTTTAGTGGCGGATTGATTCCGACCTTCCTGACCATTCGTGACTTCCATCTCTACAACACGTTTCTGGTGATGGTGCTTCCGTTCTCCGTGGTGGTCTTCGATATGATCGTTGCCCGGACGTTCTTCCAGACCAGTATTCCGGGGGATCTATGGGAAGCTGCCCAGATCGATGGCTGCGGTAATCTGCGGTATTTCGTGTTAATTGTATTGCCGCTGTCCAAAGCGATCATCGCAGTTCTGGGATTATGGATTGCTGTAGGGTATTGGAACTCATATTTTAATGCTCTGATCTATCTGAAAGACCCTAATCTGTATCCGCTTCAATTGATCCTGCGTAACATTCTCATTACGAATCAGATGCAATCCGGGATGGGAACCGGGGAAGCAGCACAAGTCGCCTTGCGTCTCGCGAATCTGATGAGGTATTCCGTTATTATTATCGCGACGATTCCGATCATGTGTGTCTATCCGTTCATCCAAAAGTATTTCAATCAGGGGGTGATGATCGGCGCTGTGAAAGAATAAAGCAGTTGAAATTTATTACGAATCAAGGGGGTTCCTAAATGGGAAAAAAGATAGGCAAGAAGTTTTTCACCAAAATGAATAGCTTGCTGCTCGTCTCAGCTATGCTGGTAAGCGTGGTCGGATGTAGTAGTGGAAATAGCGGTGAGAGTGCTGAGACTCCGATATCAAGCGATTTTAATCAAGAAGGTCTACCTATTGTTAATAATCCGGTAACACTCAAAGTACTGACGGTTCGCTGGGGCAACATGGGCGATACTTTTACCCAGAACCAATGGCTTAAGGATTTGGAGAAGGATTCCAATGTTAAAATTGAGTGGCAAGTCATGTCCTCCAATGACTGGGGTGAACAGAAATCCATTATGCTGGCCAGTGGTACACTTCCGGACATAATTCTGGGAGATCAGGTGTTCAGCGATTCGGACATTGTCAATAACCTGAGCTATTTCCGTCCTTTGGATGAATATATTGATGCGTATATGCCCAACTTAAAGGCGGCAATGGAAGAGACGCCGGACATGAAGAAAATCAGTACATTTCCTGACGGCAAAATCTACTCGATGCCAACCCGATTACCTGCCCGTCCGAAGAGCCGGAATCAGCCTGTAATCAACAAGGCATGGCTCGACAAGCTGGGGTTGAAGGCACCAACGACGACAGAGGAACTGTATCAGGTGTTGAAAGCGTTTAAGGAGAAAGATCCGAACGGAAACGGTAAACCGGATGAAATTCCTTACACGGAAACGGGCTTGAATGTGGACTTTCTGAATCCCTTCGGGATTACCGATATTAATGCCAGCAGCATGATTGTTCAAGATGGCAAACCGGTATTCTTTCCGACAACCGATGCTTATAAAGAAGCGCTTATCTACACACACAAGTTGTATTCAGAAGGCCTGATCGATCAGGAACTGTTCACACAAGATAACACCATGACATCTGCCAAATGGCAAAATGCAGACATACCAATTGTTGGCTTCAGCAATCAGTGGACACCCGATGCGGTGTTTGGCAAATGGAGCGACCAATACGAAGCGATTGCGCCTATTGCCGGACCTGATGGCAAACGTTATCAGCCAGGGGACCCTGGTGGAATGAATCTGGCCCGTAATGAACTGCTCATTACAAGTTCATGTACTGTTCCAGAAGTGGCGGCACGCTGGGCGGATCAGTTCTATACCAGTGAAGCCAGCATTCAGAATTTCTGGGGTGCGATCGGAACTGTAATTGCGAAAAATGATGATGGCACATACACGCTCATGGACCCGCCGGCGGGTACCAGCGCCGATGCCTGGTACTGGGATCAGTCCCTGCGCGATTTTGGTCCCAAATATGTAAGCCCTTCCTTTGAAGAGAAAATTAAGCTCAATCCAAAGGCTGGTGACGGCCTCAAACTGCAAATTGATCAGTTGGGCAGTGCCGATGTAACGACGCCTTATCCGAAAGTCATGTACAATGCAGATGAGTTTCAGGAGCTGCCAACACTGACAACGGATATTGATGGCTATGTGGCAACGATGCGTGCCCAGTGGGTAACGAAAGGCGGTATCGAAGAGGGCTGGGATGCTTATATCAAAAAGCTGAATGACATGGGACTTGAACAGCTACTGACCATCCGTAATGATGCCTTCGAGCGTTATATGAGCGTCAAATAGGCTGGAGTTCAGCCCATCATTTCATTGAATAACAAACAGGTGCGCTTCCGTGTTTAAAGGAAGGCACCTGTCTGTTCGTTTACGATCTGCGTTTCAACAATAATACGCCACTGATACGCGATGTGTTTTTACGAAATACCACTTTGAAGCCGATATCATTGTCCAGCAAGCAATTTAAGGCATTGATCAGCAATGCACCAGGCACCAGTGTGAAGGTGCATGGGGATGTGTTTCCTATCACACGCACACTTTTAATTCTGCGAGCAGAACCGGGGACGAGCGGATTTCTGGACCAAAAGATCAGTACCAAATCCGGTTGTGGAACAGCTTTTACACTAGCCATCCTCATCATCTCTTTTCTATTAGTTTCTTTATAGTAAATGAAAAGAAGATGATGAAGGTGCTAGACAAAAGACGCGATGTTTAACAAATGGGGTTTTTATGGTACGTGAGAAACGGTTTCAGTTATCAGGCATAGCTTGGAAAAAGGATCTCCCACCAGAGATCCTTTTCATGTAATTGAAGATAAAATGCCCAATATTCTTCTAATGAATTCTGCAATTGATTATGCTCTTACTTATTGGTGCTATGTTGCTTCGATGGCAGTTTACCCGCAGGCGTACCTTTACCGTTGTTTTTGTTATGACGTGCTTTCTCGGCATTCTCATTCACTTTTTTCACATAATCATGAGTACTCTCCATTTTTAAGCACACCTCCTTCAAAATCAAAATGTGTAGCCTGAATCTTAATATAACCATTAAGAGGTCATTATATTTGAATGCTCCATTGGGACGTAATATCTCGATATTGGCTATGACCAAAGGCTGGTGGGATAAACTGGACATCGCAAGTGAGGGCGTCTAAACTGTATAGAACGATACAAAACAAGAAGGAGCCCGAATCCAACCATGTTACAGAAATTCGGTTTTACGCAATATGAAAGTCAGGTATATGAGGCCATATTTGCGCAGGGTGAACCGCTTGATGCGACATCCATTGTCAATCACTCCAATGTGCCCAAAGCCAAGATTTATGAAGTGCTTAATCGTCTTATTGACAAAGGTATTATACTAACAACCATGCATGGGAAGAAAAAATTGTATATGGCCGTTGACCTGCAGTCCATTATTCTTAAAATAAGATCCGATTTCGAAAAAGACATTGAAGAATTGAATACCTACAAAATTAAACGTACGTTTACAGACGAACATATATGGACGTTGAAGGATTCATCATCTATTGCTTCGAACATTGAACAGCTCATTGAAGAAGCCGACTCATCCATCCTTTTTCTGGCTTGGAACGAGCAAATGGAGAAATACCGGGAGCTTCTGGAGCAAAAAGAGGAACAAGGGGTACATGTAGAGGTGCTGGCTGTTGGTGGATTACAAACATCTCTAACCCATAAGTATTCGTTAATCCCCATACTTGAGGCCAACAAGCTTGAACTTTCGCAGCTGCTCATTGTGGACCATGCCTATCTTTTATTTGCAGGTATAGAGCATGATTCATGGAAGGCCATCAAGACCATGTCCAAACCGATTGTAAAAGCAATGACGGATTATTTTTATCATGATGTCGCTTTGACTCAAATTACCAAGAAGTACGGAGAGCAGCTGTTACAGGATGAAGAAATTGCCCGTTTGCTGGCACGATTAATTTATTAAAAAGCATTAAAAACTATTCTTGCGGAGAATAGTTTTTTTTGTTGAAATCTTTTCTCTTATAAGTTACTATCGTAGTTGTAACTTTTGAGGAGGATTCAAAATGAATAAAAAAGTGTATGTGCTTGCAATTGCCGCCTTTGTGGTCGGAACTGTTGAGCTTATTCTAGGCGGGATCCTGGACCTGATTGCGGCAGATCTTCATCTTTCCTTGGCGAAAGCCGGGTACTTAATATCCATCTTTTCACTTGTCTATGCCTTGTCTGCGCCCATTCTGTTAAACTTGACGGCCAGATATGAGCGTAAAAAGGTATACATGTCTACTCTGTTTGTTTTCTTGATCAGTAATCTGGTTTCTGCATTCAGCAGCAACTTTTATATGCTTATGGCAGGTAGAGCACTGGGAGCCGCAACGGGTTCACTGATTTTTGTCCTGTCTCTGACGCTCGCAGCTCGCATTGTAGAGCCACAGTATAAGGGACGTGCAGTGGGAATCATCACGATGGGAGGGAGTGCATCACTGATTCTGGGTGTTCCTCTTGGCATCTTTGTCGGTAATTTGGCCGGATGGCGTGAAGTGTTTATGTTGATCGCAATTCTCACTGCGGTTGTCATGGCAGCCATCGGCATTGCCATGGATCGTGTGCAGCCGATTCCGGCAGTGTCATTGAAAAAACAACTTGCTGCCCTTTGGAATCCGAAAATGCTGGCGATTCATGTTACGACATTGCTTGTGCTCGCAGGGCACTTGACGTTATATGCGTATTTCACACCATTTCTCCAAGAAACGCTGGGAGCCAGCTCAACGATGGTGACCTTTATCTATATGATGTTTGGCATCGCTGCAGTGGCAGGCGGAGGAATTGGAGGCATGTTGTCCGATCGCCTGCATCCGGCCAAGGCGATTGTCATCGTGCTGGTACCTTTTATTGTGAGCATGGCGGTGATCCCTTTTAGTACTGGATTGCCCTTGATTGCATTTCTGCTCTTGCTAAGTATCTGGAGTGCGCTGAGCTGGACGGTTACCCCGGTACAGAACAGTCTCATTATCAAAACCTCACCGGCAACGGCAGAAACGTTAATAAGTACCAATTCAGGGATTGCACATGCTGGTATTGCTCTGGGAACCTATATTGGCGGGGTGGTTATCGATCATTCGTCCATTATGTATACAGGATGGGTTGGTGCTGTTCTGATTTTGATGGGTTTGGTGTCAGCCGTTTATGCAATTAGTCGCAAGGAGCAAACTGTTCAGGCGGTTGGATAATACTTTAGTTAAAAGTTGTCTATGCAAACTGATCTACATTGTTTTACTTCAAAAAACCTCTGCGATCCAATAATTTATTGGATTTGCAGAGGTTTTTTGAATAACATTAGGGATAATATCTCTGCATTCAATATGTAAAAGAACTTGATTTATTTAGGTTATCCCATATAATTATTATAGCTTTATAAAGTATCTTAATTTATTAGTTCAATCATTAATATAGACGCAAAGGGGACACAATCATGAGCAATATCGCAACAAAATCGGAAAAACAAAAAATGATCGATGGTGAGCTATACTTGGCTTCCGATCCCCAATTGTCTCAAGACAGGGATATGCAAGAAGAATGACACGCATGTACAATCAGACCACCGAAACAGATGGCGAGCTCCGTACAAAGGTATTGAAAGAGCTGTTGGGTTCAACGGGTGAACACCTGATCGGGAACAATGTCGTTATTGCTTCCGGTGCCGTAGTCACAAAAGATATCCCGGATAACATGATTGTTGGTGGGAATCCTGCTAGAATTATTAGAGAGATAGAGCTTTAAAACATTCATTCTGGACAGAAGAGTTGGAGGCACAGGAATTGATGACAGAAAAAGAGAAATCACAACTGGGACTACTGTATAATGCGAATTACGACAAAGAATTGATTGATGAACGTTTATACGCGAAGGGACTTTGTTACGAGTATAATCAGCTTCATCCAGGTAAGACAACCGAAAGAGAAGCGTTGCTTAAAAAGCTGCTTGGAAAAACGATGGATCGTTTCCTGATCGAGCAGCCGTTTGTATGTGATTACGGCTATAACATTGAAATTGGTGAGAACTTCTATAGCAATCATAATATGGTTTTGCTGGATGGAGCCAAAATTAGTTTTGGTGACAACGTTTTTGTTGCTCCAAATTGTGGATTCTATACTGCCGGTCATCCTTATGATGTGGAACAACGTAACGAAGGTCTTGAAATTGTAGGTCCCATCACAGTGGGCAATAATGTTTGGATCGGTGGCGGTGTAACTGTTCTTGCGGGTGTGACTATTGGAGATAATACAATTATCGGAGCAGGAAGTGTAGTCACCAGAGACATTCCTTCTGATGTAATCGCTGCGGGTAATCCATGCAGAGTTATTCGCAAAATAACGGAAGCAGACAAAACGAAATATAGAAGAAGCTAATCACCAAGTGTATAGCAACCCTCAGAATGCCCGATGTTTTTCATCGGGTGTTTTTAAACCCTTTGGAGATATTGTATAGTTACTACATTGGAGAAGAAACTACGGAGTAGGGGTGCTTATGAAAATAGCGAACGCGTATCTGATGAAAGAAATTAATATAAACCATGTACGCCAGGTTATGAAACGGGTGGAAACAGCAACCAAGCCACAACTGGCCTCCTTGACCAAGCTCAGTGTAGTAACCGTCAATTCACTGGTAAAAGAGTTATGTGATCTGGGTGAATTGTTTGAGGACGAGACAGTGCCTTCCAACGGGGGCAGACCTGCATTAACTTATCGATATAATTACGATTTCAGCTTGGCTTTGGTCATGTATATCAACGAAAAGCAGGGGCAGGATCTGATTACGGCCACCGTCATTAACCTAGAGGATCACATGGTGTTCAGAGAAGAATATACGATGCCCACGTTTGATCAGAAACAGTTCTATGAGATCATAGGGAACGTGCTGACTCAGCATGCTTCCATTAAAGTGATCGGTATCGGTATTCCTGGGCAAACCGTGAATGGGGAAATTACAGTGAGCAGTCACCAGCAGCTGAAAGGTATACGTATGATCGAAGATCTTGAAGCGCAGTTTGGATTACCAGTCATGGTGGAAAATGATGTTAATGCTGCAATTAGCGGATACTGCGCAAGGCAAGAGTTAGAGGAAGAACACTGTGTCATCGGAATCTATTTTCCGACCCATTACCCGCCAGGCATGGGTATTTATCTGGATGGTAAAGTGATCAAAGGTAAACTTGGCATGGCGGGGGAAGTGAAATACCTTCCTATGGGGGTTGATTGGTATAGCTTAGTGGAAAAGGAACTGTTTATTGAAACGGTATGCAAAATGATTCAAACGGTAAATGCGATTCTTGCACCAGATAAAGTTGTAATTTACCAAAATATGGTTGATAAAGATTCAGTTGTTCAAGCATGGCAGATGAATCAAGCGGAGCTCTCAATGCCATCTTATCCTGACGTCATTCTGATCGATTCTTTCCGGGAAGATTTTGAAGCAGGGATGCGATGGTTAACGTTGAAAGCGTTGGAACCGGCCCTTGTCCAATTTAATTGATTACTGGAACTCACTATATGAATAAAAATCCCTCAGCAGAAAACAGTGCAACATTACATCGTATACCAATGCATGTCCTTGTTTTCTGCTGGGGGAGAGCAGGAATGCACCTGCTACAGGTGTATCCATTCCTTAACGTTTCAGGCTTTGGCCGTTACTGCCGATGACATCTTTGTACCAGTGGAACGACTTTTTGCGGTACCGATCGAGTGTTCCTGAACCATCGTCATGGCGATCAACATAGATGTAACCATAACGCTTTTTCAATTGTGCTGACGAAGCACTGACCACATCAATACATCCCCAAGACGTATATCCCATAACTTCAACGCCGTCTTCAATAGCTTCCGCGACTTGAACAAGATGATCATTCAAATACTGAATGCGATAGTTATCTTCAACAGTCTTTTCACCATCAGGTCCGGTAATAAGCTCGTCAACAGCGCCCAGCCCATTTTCCACAATAAAGAGTGGTTTCTGATAACGGTCATAGAACATGTTGAGCACATAGCGCAGTCCTTGCGGATCGATCTGCCATCCCCACTCACTTGCAGGCAAGTAAGGGTTAGGTATACCGCCAAGCAGGTTACCTTCGCCCGCAACTTGTTTATCCGGATCAGACGTTTGGCAGATACTCATGTAATAGCTGAAAGAAATGAAGTCGACAGTATGGAGCAGCATGTCTTCGTCGCCATCTTCCATGTGAATCTGGATTCCATTTTCCCGGAAGTAACGTTTCATGTATCCAGGATAGCGGCCTCTCACATGCACATCTCCGAAGAAATAATTGCTGTGTTCGAATTCCATCACTTTAATCATGTCATCGGGATTCGGTGTTAGCGGATAGGTCGGCATACTGAGCATCATACAACCAATCTGCGCACCTGGAATGATCTCATGACAGAGTTTCACAGCAGAAGCGCTGGCTACAAATTCATGGTGTATCGCCTGATAAAGATCTTGTTTACTCAATTTCTCTTTTGGAGTATAGATCCCGCCGCTCATGAATGGTGCTTCCAGAATCGAATTGATTTCATTGAATGTGAGCCAGTACTTCACTTTATTTTGATAACGTTTGAACACGGTAGTCACATAGCGCTCATAGAATCCAATCATCTTCCGATTGACCCAGCCATCATATTCCTTGGAGAGATGCAGAGGTGTCTCGTAGTGTGAAAGAGTGACCAGTGGTTCGATCCCGTATTTAAGACACTCGTCAAAGAGATCATCATAGAATTGAAGACCTTCTTCATTGGGTTCCAGTTCATCTCCCTTAGGGAAGATACGGGACCAGGCGATGGAAGTACGGAATACCTTGAATCCCATCTCGGCGAATAACTTGACGTCCTCTTTATAACGGTGATACAGGTCTATCCCGATCAGTTTCATGTTATCTTCAGTCGGTTCTTCCGTAATGGGACCCATGATACCTTTGGGAGCTACATCCTGAGTGGACAAACCTTTGCCACCTAGATTATATGCACCTTCGGCCTGGTTGGCGGCAATGGCACCACCCCACAGGAAGTTTTCGGGGAATTGAAATGATGGATGTTGAGATTGACTCATGGGTATCGCTCCAATCGTTATGAATTCGTTGTGGATGTTACATACAGCAGCAGTGCATAAAAAAAGCTTAAACGTTGGAACGGGTTACACGTCAAGTTTTACTTTTTATTTGTTTTGAGGCAAACTGTAAATCATTATAGATAGTCAGCAAGAAAGGAGACTTCATGTGTCCAAGTTCGATGAAATTATGAAGCAGTCCGGCTACTCGAAGGCCACGGTGTCCAGAGTAATTAATCATTCACCACATGTGAGCGACGAGGCTCGCCAGAAAATAACGGAAATCATGAAACAGCTAAACTATATACCGAATCGAAATGCCGTATCGTTATCCACCGGACAGACCAAGCAGATTGGGATTGTCACATCCGCAACCAACGAGATTATTCTTACGTTCATGAATCAATTCATTGATACCGCGATGGATTATGGATTTCAGACCCTGATCTATACTTCGCGTGGAGATAAGGAAATTGAATTGCAGGCGTTCGAGGATCTGCGGAGTAAACGGGTGGATGGACTGGTGATTATGACCTGTGTCAATCATCCCGACAAACTGAAAGCCTATTGCGAGTATGGTCCGATTGTATCCTGGCAGAGGATGGGGAATGACGAAATTCCGTCAGTGGCTATGGATCAGGCACAAGGCTACAGGCTGGCTCTAGAGCATCTGGTGTCCAAAGGCTATACACGCATTGCGAATGCCTTTGGCAGAGCAGAAAGTCTAAATACCCAGAGCCGGCGGGAAGCCTATGAATCCTTTATGGCAGATAAGGGTCTGCCTGTATTGCGTGAAGCCTATCAATATTCGGTATTCAGCTCATCTGATGGAGAAGAAGCGATGCGAAGAATGGCAAGTGGGCCAGAACTTCCTCAAGCGGTGTTATGTTCGAATGATTATGCAGCAATCGGGATTTGGTCCGAAGCACGCAAACAGAATATACAGATTCCTGAAAAACTCGCCATTGTTGGCTTCGATGATATTGAATTGTCCCGTGTTCTTGGAATAACCACCATACATAATCCGATTGCAGAACAGGCTACACAGGCCTTTCATCGATTATGGGCTGTCCTTGGCAAGCGGGAGCTACAGCCTCAGCAACTGGAATTTCAACTGATAGAGCGTGCAACTACCTAAATTTTATGGGGAATGCGGTCATTTCTTGCGAGTTTTTACAACAGACAGAGAACGGAAGCATAACAAAGGAGGGATAGCTATGGCACGTGTTTTATTCATAAACGGTGGATCAGAGGGACATGTCAATCCAACGATTGGTGTTGTGCAAGAGCTTGTTTCACGCGGGGAAGAGGTTGTGTACTTCACTATAGAGGCTTATCGGGAACGTATGGAGAAGACGGGGGCTGTAGTCCGAACCTTTGACGGTCAAAAATTCATTGAAGCTTTTGTCTCAGGTGGCAGAACTTATTTGCTTGAGCGAGTCAACGGTCTTTTGCTTACGGCAGATATCGTCATTCCGAGCGTCCTTGAACAGATCAAGGGTGAACAGTTTGATTACATCATCCATGATTCCATGTTTGGCTGCGGACGCTTGCTTTCGCAAATACTGAAGCTTCCTGCCATTAATTCGTGCACTTCTTTTGCACAGACCGAAGAATCATTCGATCATTTGATGCAACACTTTTTCTTAAATGTTCCTGCTGAAATCGCCCAACCTATAAACGATAAATTTCATGCCTTGGCGACCATGTTACAGAAAAAATATGATGTGGAGATCTCATCCCCTTACGAAGTGTTTTGCAATCCTGCGCCGCTTACAATCGTATATACAACTAAGGAATTCCAGCCTAATGGAGAAGCCTTCGACCCTACGTATCAATTTGTAGGCCCGTCCATTTTTTCACGAGTATCGCATGAACAATTCGACATGACAGCCATTAAAGGAAAAAGTCTCATATATATTTCACTGGGAACCATTTTTAACCACGCCATCGATTTCTATAAGCTTTGTATTAAGGCATTGGGGAATACCGATCATACGATTGTCATGTCTATAGGGACTAGAACACAAATGACTGATTTGGGAGAAATCCCTGACAATTTCATCGTTAAAAGTTATGTTCCGCAAATGGAGGTATTGCAGTCAGCCCAATTATTTATCACCCATGGTGGGATGAACAGTACCAACGAAGGTCTGTATTTCGGGGTTCCCCTTATTGTGATTCCACAAAGCGCGGACCAGCCGATCATTGCTGAGCAGGTTGTTAGTAGAGGAGCAGGCATCAGCTTACAAATGCAAACGTTGACTGCCAATCAGCTGTGTGAAGCGGTAGATCATGTGTTGAGTGTTCCCTCTTTTGAGAAAGCTGTTGCGAAATTGAGGGAATCCTTTCGAAAATCAGGTGGGTATCATTATGCTGTTGATGCGATTTTCGAATTTAAGACTCAACACCTCACACACGGATAGTTCAGTCATTAATTATTCAAAATTGAAGCATTTCTGGACCAGAACCATGCGGTATACTGAACAAGACGTTTCAAGAAGCTGCATCAGCAGGGGATATGTAGCTTCAAATTGAAGCGCCTTGTAACAAGTTACATATTTCACAAACTAACCGCTGGAAAGGTGAGATTGAACAGGATGAAGACAGTGACAGGTCGATTTAGAATTGCAGGCATATGGGAAGGTGTATCATTACTGTTGTTGATTTTTATAGCCATGCCGCTAAAATATTTTGCCGATATATCCTTCCCTGTTACCATCATGGGTATGATTCACGGTATTCTTTTTCCGTTATATTTGATTGCGCTTGTGCATTTGGCTGTGGTGAAGAAATGGAAGGTTTCACGCTGGCTTATGGGCTTGATAGCAGGCTTACTGCCTTTTGGAACATTTGTATTCGAAGCCTATCTCCGAAAAAGAGACTGGAAGTAAGGATTGCTAAAAAGAATGATGACAATGACAGCAGGCGGCTAATTCGGGAGGTTATCCGAAACGGTCGCCTGCTAGTTTCTGTGTGAATTTTTATGTTGGAAGTTGAGGCTACTATATTTTAGCGAAAGCGCGATTGTCCGAAAGAGGTGATTCCTATAAAAGAGCTTAGTGAAATAACGTCTGCAGGGAAGAGGTTGCGTCCAGATTTCTCATTTTCACAGTTCCAACCATGCACTTGCTCGTAGAGCAGAAAGAGTATATTCGGGAGGATCGCTTTGTTCGCTTAGAACGTTTAGAGGAGCAGCTGCAAGAGATTTACAATCTGTACATGGAAAAATAATTAAAGTGTTGTGTTGAAAACGGTTTTATGCTAATTTAAAATATATAAAAACGTTTTTATAGCAAAGGGACAACAAATTATGGGAAAGATTACGATTAAAGATGTTGCAAGGGAGGCCGGTGTATCCATTTCTACGGTTTCCAACGCCTTGAACGGCGTGGATGTCTTAAACCCGGAGACCAAATCGCATGTACTGAAGGTAGCAGAGCGTTTGAACTACGTTCCCAACCTGAACGGCAAGCTGTTGAAATCCGGGCAAACCAAGATGCTGGGCTTTTTCACCACAAGTGTGTCTGGTCCGTATTTTTATAAGCTGGTTGAATCCATGTCTCGGGAATGCGACCGTCTGGGTTACGGGCTGAATGTGTTTGTCACCAAGGATAAACAGGTCATTATGAGCAATATTCTGGGACGTCGTGTGGATGGCGTCATCATCTACGAAGAGCTTCGGATTGATGAGCAGGATATTCTCGCCATGGAGAAAGACAAGATTAAGGCTGTTTTTCTGGACCGGGTCTATCAGAGTGAGCGGATGGGGAGCGTTATTTTTGACTCGTATGTAGCGGGTTATGAAGCAACCAAGTATTTAATTGGACTTGGACATAAGAAAATTGCCTACATTTCGGGCGTCGACACCATGTTTGACAGTGTACAGCGCAGAGATGGATATCTGGCAGCCTTGCGTGAGTATCAGCTTCCAGTGGACGATGATTACATTATACAGGGGTATTTTGAGGAAGAAGGCACGTATAGTGCGGTAAAATCTTTCCTCCATCTGCATCCTGGCAAGCTTCCTGACGCTTTTCTGGCAGGAAATGATGTGAGTGCCATTGGTTGTATTCATGCATTGAAGTCTCATGGCTATGAGGTCCCTCAAGATGTAAGTGTCGTGGGCTTTGATGATATTGATATTGCCCAGTACTTCTCACCACCTCTGACCACGGTAAGAAATCAGATTGCAAGGCAGGGCATCTTGGCGATCAATCATCTGGTGGGCATGATCAAGAAGAAGGAACAGGGTGTTGCACAGAAGTTGGCGGGTGAACTTGTTGTAAGGGGTTCAAGTCATGTGAAGATTGACCGGAGTGATTATCGTACATAGCTAATGGAGTTGTCTCCGGTCTTTTTTTAAATCTAAAGGTGATCCGAGGGGGTTTTTATGCCAAAAAATAAAAACGTTTTTATGAGAATATGGTCAAGTTGGAGGGGAGCAAAGGAACGTGAGTAAATTAGCCGTAGAGACATCAACCGGGAAGAAGCCTGTAAGGCCGGATAGGAAGAAATCAGTCGGGCAAAGGATGAAAGAGTTTGTCATCGATTATCGAAGACAATGGGAAATTCAATCGATGATCATACCCGGCATCCTATTTATGATTATATTTTGTTATATTCCGATATACGGATTGACGATCGCTTTCAAAAATTACACCGTCATTGATACACTGTCCAGTGCACCATGGGTTGGTTTGGAAAATTTCAGAATCATTATGTCAGACAAATACTTCTGGGATGCTGTCGTGAATACGCTGGGGATCAGCTTTTTGAAACTGGGTATCGGGTTCGTCATCCCTATTATTCTGGCCATCATGATCTATGAGTTAAACAGCGGACGATTCAAGAAATTTGTGCAAACGATTTCATATTTGCCTCACTTTCTCTCCTGGATCGTGCTTGGCGGAATGCTCATCACCTGGTTCTCAACAACCGGATTGTTCAACCAACTGCTGCTTAGTTTGGGAATCATCTCGCAGCCGCAGAATATCCTGCTGGATGCAGGCAAGTACTGGTGGATTGCAACCTTATCGGATATCTGGAAAGAAGCAGGCTGGGGAACGATTTTGTATCTGGCGATCATGTCAAAGATTGATCCCACGTATTATGAAGCAGCCAAAATCGATGGCGCTAGCCGTCTCAGACAAATCTGGAATATCACGCTGCCTAACATGAAGTCGATCATTAGCCTTAACCTGATTCTTACTGTAAGCGGTTTATTGGGTTCTAATCTGGACCAGACTTTGGTTCTGATGAACTCTCAAAACCGTGACAAGGCTGAAGTTATCAATTCGTATGTATATCGTATGGGGATGTCACAGGGTGACTTTTCGTATGCTACCGCGGTTGGTCTGGGCGTTTCGATCGTATCTGTTATTCTGCTGGTCACCGCAAATAAAATTACAAGCAAATTAAACGATAATCAATCTGTGCTGTAGAGGAGGCATCCCGTGTGAATGGAAAGGTGGCTAAAGAAGATCTCGATAGTCGGATCTTTGATACCCTAAATATTATTTTGCTAACTATCTGTACTGTCATTATTGTGGTCCCGCTCTGGAATGTCATCATCTCTTCCTTTAGTTCAGGCAAAGCGTTGGCGGAAGGCGGGTTCATCTTCTGGTCACCGGAATTCTCGCTGGAGAATTACAGAGCCGTGTTCAACGATTCAAGCATCTGGCAGGCGTTCTTCATCTCCGTTTCCAAAACAACAATCGGAGTCGTTACGCACGTATTCTTCTGTGCCATGGTTGGTTACGGTCTGAGCAAAAAGTACATACGTGGCCGTAAACTGTACGTTGCCATGGGGGTAATCACGATGTTCTTCTCGGGCGGAATGATCCCAACGTACTTGTTGATCAAGTCACTTGGCTTGCTCAACAGCTTCTGGGTGTACATTATTCCGGCATTATTCAGCTTCTATGATGTTGTCATCCTGATGAATTTCTTCCGAAATGTACCGGATTCCCTGGAAGAGTCGGCCAAAATTGATGGCGCTGGGGATTGGCATATTTTCCTGAAAATCTTTATTCCGCTGTCCATGCCAGCGATGGCAACCATCGCACTGTTCAATGGAGTCGGGCAATGGAATGACTTTATGACAACCAAGTTGTACATTACCGATCAGTCCCTATATCCACTGCAAATGATGTTATATGAGATTATTGTTCAGTCCCAGACGCAATCCATGCAAAATATTGGTGGATCAGCTGTCATTGAAACCACGACCAAAGGTGTGCAACTGGCCACGATTGTTATTACCACATTACCGATCGTACTGATTTATCCCGTCCTTCAAAGATACTTTATCTCGGGTATGATGCTGGGAGCAGTCAAGGAGTAATTTTTTACCTAACCATAAGGAGGAAACAATATGTTCAAGATGAATAAAGCAGCGGGTAAAAAAGGAGTAAAGCTGTGCGCGGCACTGCTGACAGCGGTGCTTATGATCACCGGTTGCAGCGGGGGTTCAGGTGGTTCAAGTGAGGGCAATTGGGTCTCCATTGAAGACCGGTACACGGTTGATCCGGAAAAACCAGCCTGGCAGCTGGATAAAAAGGAAGAAGCTACGGATCTGACCTGGTACGTCAATGCGGACTGGTGGAACACGGATTTTGGCAAAGACATTGTCACCAAAAAGATTAAAGAAGATCTTAACATCAACATCAAATTCATCACAGGTGATGATACGAAGTTAAATACATTTTTCGCTGGTGGAGATATGCCTGACTTGCTGACAGTGTTTGACTCCAACTCTCCTGTCGTGCAAAAAGCTGCGACCTGGGCCATGCCATTAAATGACCTTGCAGAGAAATATGATCCGTACTTCAACAAAGTAGCGGCTGCCGACACCCTGAATTGGTTCCAGTTGGCTGACGGCAAAACGTATGGTTATCCGAACTATTCCAATACGCAAGAAGATTATGATAGTGGTAACATTCCGGCCAAAACGGCATTTATCATCCGCAAGGATGTGTATGAAGCTCTGGGAAGTCCTGTTATTGGAACACCGGAGCAATTCCAGAGTGTGATGAAACAAATCAAGGAAAAGTTTCCAACACTGATTCCGTTTGGGTTTAACGCCATTGGTGAAGGAACGGGTTCACTCGGAGATACGCTGCAAGATTTCATTGGCGTACCGCTTGAAACGGAAAATGGAGAATTCTATGATCGTAATCTGGATGAAGATTACCTGACTTGGTTGAAAACGTTAAACACGGTGTACAGAGACGGAAACATCAGTGATGACAGTTTTGCTGACGACGGTACAGCATTTGAGGAAAAAGTAAAATCCGGGAAATATGCAACGATGCTGCTGGATGGAACACCTCAGCAGGGAGGGAACCTGCAAATTTATCTGAGTGCCAATGAAGGCAAAGAATATGTAGCCATAGATGGGCCGCAGAGCACCAAGGGCAATGCACCAACGCTGAATCAATCCGGTATTACAGGCTGGATGATCAACTTCATCTCCAAGGACGCCAAAGATCCGGCCAAAGCGATCCAAATCTTTACGTATCTGCTTAGCGAAGAAGGTCAGCTTCTGATGAACTATGGTATTGAAGGCGAGACGTATCAAAAGAATGCAGACGGTACGGTTGAGCTGCTGCCAGCTGTGAAAGACCTGCAACTCCATAATGCGGATAAATTTAAAAAGGATTACCGTATGGGTGAGTTTATGTTCTTCGGTCATGACCGTCACAAAGCTCTGAGTGCGGATGCTTTCCCGGAAGCCATTAAACAAATGCAGGAGTGGGGCAAAGGCAAACTGAAACCACACTTCATTCTGGAGAATATTAGTCCGAATCAAGGAACACCTGAAGCACGTGCATTGTCGGCAATCAACGCCAAGTGGAATTCAACACTGGTAAGTATGGTACGGGCCAAAGATGATGCCTCTTTTGACAATGCTCTTGCTGCTTACAAGTCATTTTTAGGTGAAAACCGCTGGGATGACATTGTGAAGGTTCGCAGTGAGAAGATGAAACTGAACAAAGAGAAATTGGGTATTCAATAAGAGAAATGTGGAGGGCAATCAGATGACAACATTCAAAATGTACAAATCCACGGGAGAAGATGAATTATTTGTATCGGTATCCCCGGATCAATTGAAACCGCAGACATCCGATCGGGAGACAACGACCATCCAGCTCGATGATCAGCAAACCTATCAGGAGATGGATGGATTTGGGGCTTCTTTTACCGACTCGTCTGCCTATCTGATCAACCAAATACTAAGTGAGGAGCAGAGAGCTGAAGTCATGACCCGGCTGTTCCATCCGATAGAAGGCATTGGTTTGTCAGTCATCCGCAATCCGATGGGGGCTTCAGACTATGCCAGAACGGTATACAGCTATAATGATCTGCCAGAAAACCAAACGGACCCGGAATTAACCGGGTTCAGTATTGCACACGATGAAGCCGATATTATTCCTTTGACTCAAAAGGCTTTGGAATTGAATCCCGAACTGAAATTGTTCGCATCGCCATGGAGTGCCCCGGGTTGGATGAAAACGAGTGGGTCGATGATTACAGGACAACTGAAAAATGAGTGGTATTCCGCATATGCCGAATATTTTGTGAAGTATATCCAGGGTTATGGAGCAAACGGGTTGCCGATCCATGCCGTAACCCCGCAGAATGAGGCACTTTATGAGCCAGTACATTATCCAGGCATGTTGATGCCGGCGGAAGCGCAAGCTGATTTTATCAAAAATCATCTGAAGCCAGCTTTGGTCCGCAACGATATCCAAACGAAAATCCTCTGTTATGATCACAACTGGGATCGACCTGATTATCCATTGACCGTGCTGGAACAGGCGGGAGATGATGTAGACGGAGTCGCGTGGCATTGGTATGGGGGAGAAGCCTCGGCTCAAACGAAGGTATATGAAGCGGTTGCGGGTAAAGAGGTGCATTTCACTGAAGGCTCGGGAGGGGAATGGATTCCTCCTTTCGAACAAGCCTTCTCTAATGTGATCAGAACCGGAATTCAGATTTTGCGGAATTACAGCAAGTCTTTTGTACTCTGGAATATGGCACTTGATGAGAATAACGGTCCTACCGTCCCTGGCTTTGGAAAAAGTACATGTCGCGGTATTGTACAGGTCAATCAGCAAACGAAAGAGCTTACCTATACATTGGACTATTATGCTCTGGCTCATTTCAGTGCATTGATCCGTCCAAAGGCAGTTCGAATTGAATCGACTTCCAGCGATGCATCCATATATTCTGTAGCTTTCAGAAATACGGATGGTTCTACCGCGTTAGTTCTCTTCAATGATGGGGATCAGACCGGAAATGTGAAGGTAAACCTTCGTAATGATGAGCTGTTACATTTGCAATTGGAATCCAAAGGTGCCCTGTCCATCTTGATCAACTCATAAATAAGAGAAAATAGCGTGTTCCAGGTTCATTAAAACAAAATAACGATAGCAAAGGGATGTCCCTCGTCATATTCATGACTTATGGGACATCCCCTTGTTATGTTACGTTCGATATTATGTCCAAACTGCTTATATTCTTTGAATCGCAAGATTCGGTGTGCCCCTCCGCTCTCATCAATAAAGAGAACATACTGGCTTGGCATTTGCATTGACATTAATTCTTTATGTCGTCAGCACTGTCGTTTGTTTGCGGTACTCCGTCGGATTAAGTCCTGTATGTTTCTTAAATTGCCTGGAGAAATAGTATAAGTCACTAAACCCAAGGTGTTCGGCAATTGCAGTTACTGTGTTCGAAGTACACGTGAGAAGCTCCTTGGCTTTATCGATTTTCTTGCCTGTTATATAGTGAATGGGAGGAACACCGACCTGCTGTTTGAAGAAACGAATGAAATAATTCGGATGCATGTAGGCAATCTGAGCCAGATCCTGCACCGAAATGTTCTCTTCAATATTGGAATCGATATAAGCCAATATTGTAGATATTTTTTCCATAATAGGCTTATTTACATAAGAAATCTGTTGCAGATCCAGATTCATCACATAGTGAGACAATAATTCTACCAGTTTGCTCTTGGCCATCATATGAGCATAGACTTCGCCGGAGTTGGCATATGCAAGGATGCTGTCGAAGATTTCCTGAACCAGCTTTGGATCATTTACGTCACAACAGTGCGGGAACTTCAGGATTTGGAACAGGTTGATTCCGCCAACCTTTGCGCTAAAATGGCACCAGTATTTGAGGAATGGACGATCACTAATGACAGAATAGGACTGAATCACTCCTTCTGGCATTAAAATAAGCTGTCCGGGTGCCGGATAGTATTCCTGATTCCCAATCTTGAGCCAGCCCTCACCTTCACATATGAAGTAAAACTTGCTGTAATCGGGGGTATAATTCATATCACGCCAGTCGGTTTCACAACGATTGTAGTTGACCATGAACAAATCAACCTGCAGATTGGACAAATGGTTTGTGAGTAATGATTTCTGATTCAAAGTCCTCATCTCCTAACAAAGGTTATTATTGTCCATCCGAAAGTTAATGTTCTGCATGTCTATCTGTTGATCCAGCCACTACAATACAAGTGGATATGATAACGGAAGGAATGAGAATGAATCATGGACAACAACGCTTATTTGCAAAAAATCGAAGCAACAATCACCGAAGGCAAGTACAAAGACAACTGGAACTCGCTTAGTGCCTTTCAGGTTCCAGAGTGGTACAAGAACGCGAAATTCGGTATTTTCATTCACTGGGGGTTGTACTCCATTCCGGCTTATGATAGTGAATGGTATTCACGAAATATGTATATAGAAGGCTCCAAAGCCTATGAACATCATCTTGCTGTTTATGGACATCCGAAGGAATTTGGATACAAAGACTTTATTCCGATGTTCCAGGCGGAGAAGTTTAATGCTGATGAATGGGCAGAACTTTTTAAAAAGGCGGGAGCCAGATATGTCATGCCAGTTGCCGAACACCATGACGGGTTTCAAATGTACCAAAGTTCCATCTCTCACTATAACACAGTTGAAATGGGACCCAAACGGGATCTTCTGAAGGAGATGAAGGCCGCGTATGAGAAACAGGAGTTGACCTTTTGTGTCTCCTCACATCGGGCAGAGCATTGGTTCTTCATGTCTCATGGAAAGGAGTTTGATTCAGATATTAAGGAACCGCTTGCACGGGGCGATTTCTACTGGCCTGCGATGCCCGAACCGGATCATCATGATTTGTATGGTTCACCTCCTTCCGAAGAATTCCTGGAAGATTGGCTGATTCGCTGCTGTGAGCTTGTGGATCAGTACCAGCCCAAAGTATTTTATTTTGACTGGTGGATTCAAACGGCCGCGTTTAAACCTTACCTGAAAAAATTCAGTGCCTATTACTATAATAAAGGGGAAGAATGGGGAACCCCTGTTGCTATTAATTATAAACATGATGCATTTATGCTCGGCTGTGCCGTCCCGGATATAGAGCGAGGGCAGTTCGCTGATCTCAAGCCCTATTTCTGGCAAACGGATACCGCTGTAGCCAAAAATTCATGGTGTTACACGGAAAATAATGACTATAAATCCGCGGATGAAATCATCAGGGATCTCGTCGACATCGTAAGTAAAAATGGAAGCCTTCTGCTGAACATTGGACCGAAAGCAGATGGCAGCATTCCCGATGAAGATCGGGACATCTTGCTTGCCATAGGCAAATGGCTAGACGTGAATGGCGAAGCCATCTACGATACGACGTTCTGGCGCATATATGGTGAAGGGCCGACCATAGTAAAAGAAGGCCAGTTCACAGATGGAGATACCAAGATTTTTACAAGTGAGGATATTCGGTATACCGTAAAAGAAAACGTCCTGTATGCAACGGTTCTTGCCTGTCCTGACAATGGAGTGGTTCATCTTAAAGCGCTGAAGGAAAACTCCCAACATTTTCACGGTTTGATCAAGGAAATACAGGTTCTTGGTTTTGACGAACGACCGGAATGGAACAGAACGGAAAATGCCTTGTCGATTACAACAAAGAATGTACGAAGTACAGCACCCATTGTTTTCAAATTAGAACTGGATTAACAGGACGAAGGGCCATAACGAGGAGTGCTACTCTCTGGTTATGGCCTGTTTTAATCAAGGCTCCATTTTCTCAGATCTAATGTTTCCGTCTTCTGCTTGAAGCGGGGTGTGGGAGCTTGCTTCGTTTTTTGGACATACGGTATGTTTTAACCTTACGCCGTCGCTTGGATAAGTGCTGCCGGAGGGAACGCGTTTTCTTTTGAGGGGGTAATCGTGGGGGTGGTTGCATTTGTACTGGTGACAGATCAGAGCATACATCCGGTATATCATTCAGTGCTTTGTAGTTAATTGGGACAATGCCAAGTGTTCTTAACGTTCGGGGAATTTCCGGATCGACAAAGACTTCCAGCTCATGCTCCCGAATGTCCAGCCAATTGGAAATTTCACGCAGAACATCATCGACATATCCCGGATGACATACAATTTCGGTTACGCCTGGGCGAAGCGCAGAAAAATGATGAAGCAAACGATGTAATCCTTCATTGCCTTCGTAGGTATCCAGCAGAATCGTCTCCGTCATTCGAGGAGCTGGCAGATCAGAGATTAAATGCTGAATTTGCGATCTCCGGAGTGGGATGTTTTCCCGTACTGCTTTCTCGGCCATTAATTTATATACTCTGGGATCGTTTTGGTGCAGTAATTGATGAGAATCCAGATGTGTAGGAGAAAGGGATGTATGCATAAAAACATTCCACTGCGCTTCGAGTTCCTTTGCTATATCCGTAATGTCTCGCACGAAGACATTGTTGCCTTTGTAAAAAGTACCGTCAGGGTTCACCAGGGAAGGCACATGGGCCGGATTGGACACAGGCCTTCCGTAAGTCAGGTTGAAATGCAGTCCGATACCAAGGTCTGGCAATAATCGGGCAGAGCTCACTGCATGATCGAGACCCGGCATATTAACCATCATCGAAGTACTCGTAATTCCCCCAGCTTGATATGCTTGAATAATTCCCTGATTAACGCCGGGTGATAGTCCAAAATCATCCGCGTTAATAATCACTTTCCTGCTCATACCGCTACATCCTTCCTAACGTTGACTCCGAATCAACTGCCATGCCCCAATATATTAAAGGCAAGAAAGTATGGACCGTTCATTCGCACAGGCCTGACAAAATTACTTCAAATGGTGACATGTCCTTTACATATCCTGTTCACGTTTAGAATTTTCGAGCGGCCCTTGGAATACATTTAATGTAAAAGATGCGATGGATTGATAAAAATGGGGTATGCCCTTTTGGGTCAGTCCGTTAACATGAGGAGGGAAAGTGGTTGAAAAAGGGAAAAATGATAAGTCTGCTTGTGCTTTTCAGTTTGTTGGTCGCTTCGCTGCCTGGCACGACAACAAACGCAGCGCCAAACTGGAATCTGGTGTGGAGTGACGAATTCAATGGAAGCTCTCTGAATACGTCGAATTGGTCAGCAGAGATAGGTACCGGCAGTGGCGGATGGGGAAATAATGAATTGCAGTATTATACAAATCGCACCGAGAATCTGCAAGTTACAGGCGGGAACCTGGTCATTACTGCTCGCAAAGAAAATTACAACGGCAGCAGTTATACCTCGGCACGAATCAAGACCCAGGGTTTGAAGGATTTTACTTACGGGAAAGTGGAAGCACGTATCAAGCTGCCGTCAGGTCAGGGGCTGTGGCCTGCTTTTTGGATGCTGGGAAGCAATATTAATTCCGTCGGCTGGCCCAAAAGCGGAGAGATCGACATCATGGAGCGGGTCAACAACAACGCTTTTGTAAACGGTACCGTGCATTGGGATGCTAACGGGCATGCCGATTATGGAAAGATTTCGGAAAATCTTGATTTTTCTCAATTTCATGTATACAGCATCGAATGGGATTCCAAATATATAAGATGGTTCGTGGATGGCAAGCAATTCAATGAATTTTACATCGAAAATGGAACAGGAAACACCGAAGAGTTCCAGCGTCCGTTCTTCCTCCTGTTAAATATGGCTGTGGGCGGAAACTGGCCTGGCAGCCCCAATAATGCGACACCTTTCCCGTCACAAATGCTTGTGGATTATGTACGGGTATATCAAGCAGCGAGTACACCCAATATTGTCAGCGGGGGCCTCTATACGATCGGTTCCAAAGCAAGCGGTAAAGTGTTGGATATTGTAGATGTGTCCACGGCAAGTGGAGCCAAGGTGCAACAATGGACCAATTACAGTGCAACTAACCAAACGTTCAGGGTGGATAGCACAGGTGATGGTTACTATAAACTCACGGCTGTTCACAGCGGCAAAGTACTGGATGTGCCGAGCTCGACAGCATCTCCTGGTGTACAGCTTCAGCAATGGGACGATAACGGGTCTAACGCCCAAAGGTGGAGCATTCAGGATACGGGTAACGGTTACTATAAAATCATTTCCAAGGTGAATGGATTGGCGGTGGATGTATCGAACTCTTCAACAGCAGATGGGGCCGCAGTGCAACAATGGAATGATAACGGTACAGATGCGCAAAGATGGTCATTTAACAAATTAAATTAATTACTCGATTGAATAACGCGGAGTTAGACTCAAAGTAAGGGAACAAGCTGCGCTCCACTTGAATTGGAGCCAGCTTGTTTTTTTGTACTTTTAGGTATATTCTCGTCAGAAACAGGATTGAAGCAGCCAACAAAGAAACCAGCGTGGAGGGAACCATGAATATAGAACAGCTTTTTTTCCATATTTTATACTGCAACTCAAGGAAGCCGAATGAACAGCGGAAATTTTCCAATAAAGGGGTGCGGACGCTTCAGCATCATGAACTCATTTTTATTACAGGCGGGAAAGCAGAGATTACCATAGAGAGTAAAAGACATGAAATTCAGGCTGGCGTTCTGATCTACCTTCTACCGGATGTCCCTCACTCCATACAGATTGATCTTAAAAATCCGATAAGTTTTTTGTCGGTTCACTTCAGTTATGTCCAGATCGAGCAGAATGACAATACATGGACTGTAAACAAGGACGTCGAGATGTTTCCCTTGCCCGCTGTCCAGCAACTACAGGATTATTATCCATTGGAAGAAGTATTTAATCATATGGTGGACACTTGGTATATGAAACTTCCGGGTTATGAGTTTATCGCCAAGTCATTACTACAGCAATTGATTATTGCGATCAGCCAAAACATAAAAAAGCGTCATCGCAATTACGCAACATCCTTGAAAGTGGAAAAGATTATCTACTATATGAATCAACATCTGCATCGTAAAGTCACCTTGACCGAATTATCTGAACTGGTGCAGCTATCTGCCCCGTATGTATCAAGAGCTTTCAAAGAGATTACAGGATACTCCATCATAGAATTTTTTAATAAACTGAAGATGGATAAGGCCAAAGAGATCATTTTGGAAGGAAACAACAAAGTTAAAGAGGTGGCGCAGTTACTCGGTTACACGGATGAGTTCTATTTCAGCAGGTTGTTTAAACAATTGGAAGGAATGAGTCCTACGGAATTTTACAACAAAAATGTCCATGGAGTTTAACATAATGCATGGTATATAGCCGTTCTGATCGCTAAGATGAGGATATGATTCTCAAGCGGGAGGAAGGCTTGTTGATATGCAGCTGTGGAAAAGAAATTTGATTGTTTGCTGGTTTGGAATGTTTGTGACCGGAGTAGGCATGAGCCAGATCGCACCGATTTTGCCGCTCTATATCAAGCAGCTTGGTGTGAATGACTCAGCAGCGATTGCCCAATTCTCCGGGATTGCCTTTGGCATCACATTTGTGCTTTCCGCCATTTTCTCCCCCATATGGGGAGCAGCTGCCGACCGCTGGGGACGAAAACCGATGCTCCTTCGAGCCAGTTTGGGGATGGCTGTAGTGGTAGGTTGTATGGGGTTCTCAACCAATGTGTACATGCTCGTTGGACTTCGGATGCTGCAGGGTGTCATTACAGGATATAGCACCGCCTGTACGACGCTGATTGCTACCCAAACCGATTCCAGACATGCGGGTTATGCGTTGGGCACACTTTCAACGGCCAACATTGCAGGTTCCTTGATCGGTCCGACAATTGGCGGTTTCATTGGGGTGAATTGGGGGCTCCAGAATTCGTTTTTTATAACGGGTGGACTGATGCTGATTGCCTTTATTACGACGGCTTTGTTTGTGAAGGAATCATTCACGAGAGAGGACAAAATGGTGATTGGCCTTAGGGAAGTATGGCGAAAAGTGCCCGAGAAAAGTCTGACGATTCACTTGTTTGTTACTTTTTTTGTACTAACTGTAGCTTTATATTCGGTGGAGCCTATCATTACCGTATATATTACGCAGCTTACTGGTAACACTTCGCATGTTGCTCTGCTGGCCGGAATCGTGTTCTCGGCATCAGGATTGGCCAACCTCATTGCTGCACCAAGACTGGGCAGGCTTTCGGACCAAATAGGCGCACAAAAAGTAATATTGGTTGCTCTTCTAGCTGCCGGAATTCTCTTCATAGCACAGGCGTTTGTAACGAGTCCATGGCAGTTGATGGTCCTGCGTTTTTTATTGGGGTTGGCGGCAGCCGGATTGATTCCTTCGGTAAATACGCTGATCAAAAAAATTACTCCGGCTTCCCTGACAGGCAGGGTGTTCGGTTTCAACATGTCAGCAGGATATCTGGGTGTATTCGGCGGTGCGGTTTTAGGAGGACAAGTGGCCGCCTGGATGGGCATACGATATGTGTTTCTCATTACCAGTGTATTGATATGGATCAACGCTGGCTGGGTGTATTTTAAAGTATACAAAAAACTTGAAACGAATGGGAGCGAAGATCATGGAAAGCTTGAAAAAAGCAGAAACTGATCAGCTTAGAGCTGAAAAAACAGCGTTGGTCGTGATTGATTTGCAAAAGGGGATAGTGAATAGCCCGCAACAGGCTCCACATTCAGGTGAGCAAGTGGTGCAGAATGCGGCCAAGCTAGCACAGGCTTTTACGGAAAAGGGAGCATTTGTAGTGCTTGTAAAAGTCTCGTCCGTCGATGGAAAAGACATGTTGAAACCAAGGACGGATATGGAACGGGGAGCGATCGGGTATACCGCAGACTGGGATCAATTCGTGCCTGAAATGACAGCCTATACTCCTTATCATACGATTATCAAGCGTCAATGGGGTGCATTCTTCGGTACTGATCTTGACCTTCAGTTGCGACGTCGGGGAATCGATACTATTGTATTATGTGGCGTTTCTACATCCATCGGAGTGGATACTACTGCCAGAGAAGCTTATCAGCATGGTTATCAACAGATTTTTGCAGAAGATGCAATGACAGCCGCTACCAAGGAAGAGCATGACTACGTTTGTAAAACCATTTTTCCCAGATTGGGCCGGATTCGGTCCAGTGAAGAAGTGGTTACGGCACTGAAATAAGGACAAGCGGGTGTGTAGTTCGATACGATACTTAATCGAAATGTCAGAACCTAAAATAAAGAACGGTGTGAAGTTCACGTCGTTCTTCTTTTTGGTGTCAGGATGGTTCAGACATCATTACCACGGACGGTTTGAATCAGTCAAAAAACCTGGATGTTTCGCATTTGCGAAAAACAGAAGCATAATGGAGAGTCATTAGACTTATGAAAGCATTAAAAAGGCTTATTTTCTATATTTTTCTATAAAAGTACTTGTATATCTCTTTTTTTGACTCTATAATATACCATAAAAATACAATTAGTTTCTAAACTTTATATTATATGTAATTTTGAGAGTGTGTTTGTACATATGTAAAGAAATCTCCTGATCTACCCAGATCCATAATACTCCCATGTAAAGTATGCGTTCTTGCTAACGCTGGTGATTACCCTCCATAATGCATGCGAATTTCCGCTCACAAGATGGATTGATCTGAAATCCACCTCTTCCATATACTCTGAAAATGGCTACCTGCAATCTTTCATATACGACGATGCAACTTACTATCCAATAACCTGTCCTGTAAAGGAGGTGAGGCTCGATGTAGATAAACGCAATCTGTCTGTCCAATTGAGGCCGTTTTATCATTTCGTTTAAAGAAATGGGTACAGTGAATCGCTGTATTACAAAAACCGGGTAAAGGGAGTGGAAAAGTTTGATAAAGATAAACCGTTTACGCAAGCCGCTTTCCATGGGCCTGTCGCTTCTCCTTGCATTATCTATCATTCATCCGGTTTCAGCTGAAAACGCTGCATCGCAGAAGATCGACATGAAATCCAGTTTGGGGAAAATCACCACCTCCAAAATCAACGCCAAGCTGAGCAAGGAATTTGAGAGCAATGATTATGTAACTTATCTGGTGAAAATGAAAGAACAGGTAGATACAGCCTCAGTATCCAAGCAAGCCATGGAAAAGGCAACGATCGAAAAGCAAACGGCTTCTGCAACGAAATTGTCTGTGCGAAGCACGGTTGTCAGTACTCTGCGGGAAACGGCCTCACGATCCCAGTACACCCTGGAAAGTTTTCTTGAAAAGGAACTTGACCTTGGCAAAGTCAAAGAATATAAAAGTTATTTCATCGTTAATGCACTCGCAGTAACAAGTAAGAAGGAAGTCATGGAACAGATTGCACTTCTTCCCGAAGTGGATAAAATACTGCCTAACGAGCAGCGTTATATGCAGAAAACCGAGGTTAGCAGCGAAAATGCAACAGCAGCTCCAGCAACAGAGTCTGCCAAGGCACCAGCCAAAGAGGCAGCAGCGAAGGGAAATGCAGCGGCTGATAATAAGAGCTTGCAGACAGAGAACGTTGAATGGAATATCGATTCTATCAACGCGCCAGCAGTCTGGGATAGAGGAATCGACGGTACAGGAATCGTTGTTGCCAACCTGGACAGCGGGGTCGATTACACCCATCCGGCGCTCCGCAGTAAATGGAGAGGACTTGATGCTTCGGGAAATATCGTTGATCCCGAGCTAAGCTGGTATGATCCCCATAGCAATGCCTCCCTTCCTGCGGATGGAGACGGTCATGGTACACATACGATGGGTACAATGGTAGGTTCCGAAGCCAACGGTACCAACAAGATCGGGGTTGCTCCCGGAGCAAAATGGATTGCCGTCCGGATTTTCAATCCGGAAACCACCGATGCCATCATCCTGGATGGCGGGCAATGGCTGATTGCTCCAGTAGATGCCGAAGGAAACCTGCATCCTGAGCTTGCCCCGGATGTGGTGAACAATTCCTGGGGTGGTGGCCCAGGATTAGACGAGTGGTTCCGTCCAATGGTTCAGGCTTGGCGAGATGCACAGATCTTTCCGGAATTCTCAGCCGGGAATGTGACACTGACGAACCCGGGAGGGCCAGGTTCGGTTGCGAACCCTGCGAACTATCCAGAAAGCTTTGCTACCGGAGCAACGGATATCGACGGGAATCTGGCTTCATTTTCCCTTCTTGGTCCGTCCCCATATGAGGAGATAAAACCTGAAGTTTCGGCCCCAGGTGTTAACATTCGTTCCTCTGTTCCGGGCGGAGCATATGAGGGTGGCTGGAACGGCACGTCCATGGCAGGCCCGCATACAACTGCACTGGCCGCACTCCTGCTTCAAGCCAATCATTCCCTTACGGTTGATCAGTTGGAGCAGATCATTATGGATACAGCGACACCGAGAACAGACAGCCAGTACCCAACATCGCCAAATAACGGATACGGGCACGGCATCATTAATGCATTGGATGCAGTAGGTTCCGTACTCGAGGGCATAGGAACAGTATCTGGCAGGGTTGTCACAGCAGGTGACGATCTGGAAGCACCAGTCCTGGAGCATACGCCTGTAAAATCTGCTTTTACGGGGCTGGATATTCCGCTGACTGCGCGTGTTACCGATAATGTCGGTGTAACTGCAGTCGAAGCTTTTGCCAAAACAACAGGCACAAGCCAATATGTATATCTGCCAATGAATCGGATTGATGGAGATGCCAAAGACGGAACCTACACAGCGACGATTCCGTCATTCTTAATCGAGTCGCAGGGCTTGGAATACTACATCCGAGTCAATGATTACGGTAACAACGGATTCGAGAGTAAAGTTTATAAGGTTGCAGTATCCAATGGAGTCCAGCCTGGATATCTGCAGGATTTTGAGGAAGATAATCTCGGCTTTACCTCCGGGGGCGTTGGTAACACTTGGGCTTGGGGAGCACCAACAAGCGGTCCGGGAAGTGCCTTCTCTGGTGATAAAGTGGTTGCTACCAACTTGACCGGTACTTACGCAGCCAATAGTAATACCTATTTGCTCGCACCGCCAATCGATCTTACCCAGAGTACAGAGGGAGCATTGGTGTCCTTCAAACACTGGTATGATTTGGAGAACAACGTCGATTTTGGCAAAGTGTACATTGCAACGGAGGACAGTGACTATGCATTCGAAGAGGCATTGAGCTTCACGGGTGCTGGTGGAGGATGGAAGACACAGTATGTGGACTTGCGTGATTATGCTGGTCAGCAGGTGTTTATCAAGTTTAATCTGACGAGTGACAATTCCGTTCAAAAGGCTGGCTGGTATATCGATGACTTTTCCGTTCAAGCACCAGATGATATTGCTCCGGGAGCACCAAGCGGATTGTCCGCTTCAGCCGACATACTGGGAAATGTAAACTTGTCCTGGACCGGAACAGACGATGAGGATTTGCAATCCTACAACATCTATCGTTCAACAAGCTCAGGAAGCGGTTATGAAGCCATCGGAAATACTTCGGCAACAACCTTTACGGATACCGCTACGGTGACCGATTCGACTTATTATTATACGGTAGCCGCTCTTGATTATAGCGGCAATGAAAGTGACAAGTCGAATGAGGTATCCGTGACCGTGGAGGTCCCTGAAGATATCTATATCGACCATTTCGATGGCAATAACGACAATGATTGGACTCATTCGGGCACCAAGGACGAGTGGGAGCGCGGCGTACCGGTCGTTGGACCTGCCAGTGCCGTATCTTCGCCGAATGTGTGGGCAACGGACCTGGACAGTACGTATGAGAACGGGTCGAACTATTCTCTGGTATCACCAGTGGTGGATCTGACTCAGGTGGATCAAGCCACACTGACCTTTAATCATTGGTATGAGATTGAAAGTGGATACGATTACGGCTATGTCGAGGCTACGAAAGACGGT
The DNA here is from genome assembly GCF_042674385.1 of Paenibacillus sp. NPDC056933. Taxonomy (NCBI): domain Bacteria; kingdom Bacillati; phylum Bacillota; class Bacilli; order Caryophanales; family Paenibacillaceae; genus Paenibacillus; species Paenibacillus sp. NPDC056933. Next base: position 2,264,756 of record NZ_JBHUQN010000001.1, read on the forward strand.
GGCAGCACATGGTCGGAGCTCGGTAAGTTCTCACATTCTTCAAACGGGAAACAATGGACACCGGTATTCTACGATTTGACTGCATTGAAGGGAAATGAAGTTCAATTCCGGTTCAGATTGACTTCAGACAACAGTGTCGTCAAGCAAGGCTGGTACATCGATGACTTCCGCATTCTGGGAATCGCCGCTGAGACGGTGACGAAAGATACGGCGGTTGTTCTGAACAGTGATAAGCCTAAGCCGGCATATGATAATCCTTGGTACAAAATTTCAAGCACGGACAAGGCTGAATTCAATAAAACCAAGCAGGAACAGCCCGAAATACAGAAACCTGGAACAGGCTCTGTAACGCCGCAAAGCTTGCCTGCAAGTGCAACGGTCACCGTTCTGGAAACAGGACGTTCCGTGAAGACGGACCCGACGACAGGCAAATACAGCTTTACTCACGTGGCGGGCGATTACACGTTGAAGGCTGAGGCCTATGGATATTACCCTCAGACGAAGACGGTAACCATCACGGATGGTAGTGGAGCGACAGCCAACTTCAATCTGGAGACCATTCCTCAAGGCAAGATTGAAGGTATTGTGAGCGATGAACGGACAGGAAAGCCTATAGCTGGAGCATCCGTTCTTGTATTGGAAGATGCTCAGGTAGGTGCTGTTCGGACAGGGTCAGACGGCAAATTCATCCTGGATGTACTGGAAGGAAACTATACGCTGTCCATTATGGCTGCTGACTATTACAGCAAAACTGTAAATGTAACGGTACCTGGAAATGGAAAAGTCGAAGCGAAGGTGGCGTTAAAACCATTTATCGGGTTTCCCGGAGAAATCGCCTATGACGATGGAACAGCTGAAAATGCAAGAGCATTTGTCGCAGCCAATAATGCTTGGGCTGTACGTATGACACCGGAAATGGAAACTGCACAGCTTACAGGTGCATCCCTTCGATTCTGGAATACGGAGTGGCCTGTACCGGGTGGGACGGCATTCCAATATGCTGTCTATGATGCCTCCGGTTCGGGTGGAGCACCAGGACGATTGCTGGCGGGACCGTTCGACGGTACGGCACTGCGCAATGATCAGTGGACAACCGTTGAGTTTCCAGAACCAGTGGTGGTGAAAGGTGACTTCTACATCGTGTATGTACAGACAGCTGCTGGAACGAGCGCACCGGGACTTGCAACCGATGAAACGGGTGTGAATGCGGAGCGGAGTTGGCAGCGTGTAGGGGGTGTATGGAGTACTGCACCTGCAGAAGAGGGGAACTATATGATTCGTGCAGTGGTGAGATACCCGGTGAATGCACCTGTCCTCACGCAACCGACGAACACTTATACGAATCAATCGACATATGCCGTATCAGGAACTTCTCCAGCTAATGGAGCCCAAATCAAGATCTATAACGGGAAAGAGGTTGCGGGAACAACAACTGTAGAGAATGGAACGTTTAAGCTTAATGTAAAACTCCGTGCAGGCATTAACGCCCTTACTGCCGAGGCGGTAGTTAACGGAAAGACAACGGACCGTTCACTTCCAGTTGTAATCATTTTGGATCAGACCGCACCTGTGTTAACGGTTCTGACTCCTGAGGAAGGAAGTCGAACCAATACGGAAGTAGTGCATGTGACAGGCCATGTAAAGGACCAATTCCTCGACAAGGTGACTGTGAACGGACAAAAAGTGCAATTGGAGAAAGACAGAAGCTTTAATCACCGCCTACTCGTAAATGAAGGCCAGAACACCATTACAATAACGGCGACGGATATTGCCGGCAATAAAACAACCGTGACCCGTGTCGTTCATGTGGAAACAGCTCTGCCGGAGCTTACGAATATTTCTCCAGCGGAGGATGTACGGATTGTGGCAGGAGAGAGCGTGACGGTTTCTTTCGACAGTACGCCTAATCTGCAAGCTGTTTTCCGGATTGAGCTGCCATCCAATCTGAGCACACAGGCTGGGGCAGAGATTCCATTGGTGGAGACGGAACCTGGTCATTATACAGGCACCTACACCACAGCTCCTTCGCTGGTGCTTGATGGTGGAGTAATCGTGATCCGTGCGCAGGATGCAGCAGGAAACAAAGTTGAGGTGGAAGCGTCAGGACGTTTGTTCGTTGCTGCAGCAGAAGCTTCCGATACGAAAGAGCCTTCTGAGGAAAAACCCTTGCCATAAATCTGGAAATTGAAATGAAAAGCCGACAAGCCCAAAGATAGTGGCTTGTCGGCTTTTCGTGTGTAATGGTTCCAACTTGTTTTAATGAAGAGGAAGCTTCCTGTAACACGACGGCGTGAACGGGAAGCTTTTTGTTTGTTATTTTCGATAGGTTGTTCTGAATCATGTCGTAATTTTATATATTTATTGTCGTAAGTTCCTATTAAAATTAGATCAAGTCTGTGTTACTTTATACTTAGATGTCAGAATATCATATAGTATGGAGGTTAAACATAGTGACCATTCGAATAGGCAAAATAAGCTTATGGCACGTCCATGCCTGGGATTATATCAAGCAGGTTCAGGAGCATGAAGATACGGAGATGGCTGCGGTGTGGGATGAAGATGCCGTGCGCGGACAGGAAGCAGCCGAACGTCTGAACGTACCATTCTACGCTTCACTTGAGGATATGCTGGCACAGGACAACATCGATGCCGTCATTGTGGATGCGCCAACTCGCCTTCATGAAGAGGTAATCTCAGCTGCTGCAAAAGCAGGCAAACATATTTTCACAGAGAAAGTTATTGCTTCAACCGTAAAAGAGGTCAATACGATCATTACTGATGTACAGGATAGCGGAGTGAAAATGACAGTTTCTTTGCCTCGTCTGAATGATGGGTATACATTAACGATTCAGGATGTTCTGAGCCAAGGACTACTTGGTAAAGTGACTTATGTTCGTGTACGTCTATCTCATAACGGGGCCATAGGCAACTGGTTGCCTGAGCATTTTTATGATTTGGAAGATTGCCAGGGCGGGGCATTGATTGATCTCGGTTGTCATCCGATGTATCTGACGAATCTTTTCCTGGGTCAAGAAGTGACTGGTGTTAATGCCAATTTTGGATATGTAACTGGCAAAGAGGTTGAAGATAACGCCGTTGCCACGTTATTTACAGATTCCGGAGCAATTGGTGTGGTCGAGGCTGGATTTGTGAACAGTCATTCGCCGTTTACGATCGAGGTTCATGGTACGGAGGGCACACTGTTATACGGAACACCGGAGAATAAGCTGCTGATTCGCACAAATGTCGGTTCAGATCAACAAAAAGAATGGACGGAGATTCCTTTGCTGGACAGAAGAGAAAGCGCATTCAGCCAGTGGGTATCCCATATTCAAAATGATACGATTGCTACCGAGAATTTGCAGACGGCCACTCAGTTAACTCGACTGATGGAGGCGGCCAACCTCTCTGCCAAGGAAGGGCGCAGAATCTCCTTGAAGGACTTGCAGGGGTAGGATATTGGGAGGTGCTGTATTGAGCCGATATCCTTATGAGAAAATGCTGGAACGACAGGATATCCTAGAAAGGCTGGAAATCTCGATCCTGTGGGGACACTACGAGATACGTGTATTGCGATTTCATCTGACTTCTTTTCCGGCAGGCAGAGTCGTTGATTTTCATAACCATGCGGAATTCGAATTCCATTTCATCCCGAGAGGGAAAGGTAAAGTCATTCTGGGAGATGAAATGCATCCGCTTTCGGAAGGCATGCTGTATTTAACAGGTCCAGGTCTTGTTCATTATCAGGAGGCAGATTCCCAGGAGGCCATGGATGAGCTATGTCTTCATGTGGATATCATTGAACATCCCAGAGAGGGTGTAGATCCGTGGGAGGCAGCGGAATCCGAGGAAACGATCGAAAAGCTCAGAACGCTTCCTCTTGCTCCAGTCCATGATTATCATCGTGCCATGAACTGTTTCCTGGAAGCTTATGAGGCTTGTGATCGTAAACTCATTGGATATTACACGTCCATCAAGCAGCAAGTGATCAGTATTCTACTCAAGACCGTCCGAGCCTACGATATCGGGGGAAATCGGGCGGAGGCGCCTGTGCGGGACATGTCGGTGTACAGGTACGATTATGCCATTCAGTATATGGAGGCGAATCATCCCACAGCAGTAACGCTGGAGAATGTAGCGGAGAAGCTGCATATTAGCAGCAGGCAACTGCAACGAATCTTTTATCAGGTTCAGCCGGAAATGCCTTTCAGCCGTGTGCTGGAGGATATTCGCCTGCGTGCGGTGTGCCGCAATTTGGAAGAAAGTAATGTTTCCATCGAACAAATTGCCCTGGCTTCAGGGTTTACCAATGCCAATTATTTGCATGCGGTTTTTCGCAAACGTCTGGGGATGACCCCATCGACTTTCCGTAAAATGAAACAACCAATCCAAAAGTGAGGGTGAATGGATATGAGTAAAAAGTATCGTGTAGGAATTATTGGCTGTGGAGGGATTGCAAACGGCAAGCATCTGCCGAGTCTGAGCAAACTTGATAACGTGGAGCTGGCTGCTTTTTGTGACATCGTTCAGGAACGTGCAGAAGAAGCCAAAGAAAAATATGGCACTTCCGAAGCAAAGGTGTATACGGATTATCAGGAATTGCTCCAGGATGAGTCCCTTGACATTGTTCATGTACTGACACCGAATATCTCACATGCAGAGATTTCTATTGCCGCACTGGAAGCTGGAAAACACGTCATGTGTGAGAAACCGATGGCGAAGACATCCGCCGAAGCTCAAAAAATGCTTGAAGCAGCCGAGCGGACTGGTAAAAAGCTGACCATTGGATACAACAACCGTTTCAGAGAAGACAGCTTGTACTTGAAGCAGCTATGTGAAGCTGGCGAACTGGGTTCGATTTACTTTGCCAAAGCGCATGCGATCAGAAGAAGAGCTGTACCTACATGGGGTGTTTTCCTTGATGAGGAGAAACAAGGCGGCGGACCGTTGATTGATATCGGTACACACGCGCTCGATCTGACTCTGTGGATGATGGATAACTATCAACCGAAGGTTGTTCTCGGCACAACCTATCATGAGCTTTCACAACGGGAAAATGCAGCGAACGCCTGGGGCCCGTGGGACCCAGAAAAATTCTCCGTCGAAGATTCCGCTTTTGGCATGATTGTAATGGAAAATGGTGCAACGATCATGCTGGAATCCAGCTGGGCACTAAATTCACTGGACGTGGATGAAGCGAAATGCAGCTTGAGCGGAAGCGAAGCGGGCGCTGATATGAAGAATGGCCTGCGCATCAATGGCGAGAAATTCAGTCGTCTGTACACCAACGAAATTGAACTGAGTGCAGGCGGGGTAGCTTTCTACGATGGAAAGAGCGAGAGCGCGCCGGATGTAGAGATGAGAAAATGGATTGAAGCCATCGATAAGGATCTGGAACCGGTCGTAACGCCTAAACAGGCTTTGGTGGTTTCGCAAATACTGGAAGCACTATATGAATCCGCTCGTACAGGTAAAGCCGTATATATGAACGAATCCATCCAAGCATAGAATAAAATGAAGAACCCTTTGTCCTGATCTTGAGGACAGAGGGTTTTTTGGTGTTAAATACGTCATCGATTCGTCTATACCATTCTCTGCTTCTGCACGTATGATACAAAAATATATATATGTAGGAAAGAGGGTATGTCATGACCACCCCTAAAAAGGGAAACGGTGTTTCCATCATTGTATGTACGAATCGGCCGCAATTTTTTGACAACATCCTGCAAAATTACAATCGACAGCGCTACAAAGGAAAAGAACTTATCATCATTTTGAATCATGACAGCATGAATCTGCAATTATATCGGAACCGCGTTCGAAAACATGCTAATGTTACCGTTTATCAAGTTCCAGAACGCATATCGTTAGGACAAAGCCTGAATGCTGGTATCACACGAGCCCGATTTTCGTTGATCGCCAAATTTGATGACGATGATTACTACTCCCCTTTTTATTTGAAGGAACAAGTGAAAGAACTCAAGCGGACCCAAAGTGATATCGTGGGCAAACATTCCTGCCTGGTCTACTTGGGCGCTTCAAAGACGCTGTTGGTCAGATCCCCCACTGAACAGAATAAATATGTGGAATTTGTACAAGGCGGTACGCTTCTGTTCAAAAAGGAAATATTAAAAAAGGTCTGGTTCACAGATCGTTCCGTTGGAGAAGATGTAACCTTTCTGAGGCAGTGCAGAAAAAGAGGATTCAAAACCTATGCTACATCACCATATAACTATGTGTATCATCGGAGACAAAATAAAAAAAGTCATACCTGGAGGGCAGATGATCACTTCTATCTGGAAGGCAGCAAACAGTTGGCGATCACGAAAGATTTCAGATCATTTGCAGATAAGGAGATCTAGAGAAGAGAGATTCAATGGAATGAAAAAAGTAACATTGCAGACGAATAACGAAATGAAAAAGATGTATCTGTTTCATGCAGATGCGTCTTTTTTGGCTAGGAAAACAGGCCAGACTGAAAACTATTTGTATATTTCCTAAAAAAACTATTGCATATCTGTTTAGTCGGAATTATATTAATGGTATAAGGTCTAGACCATTAACAGATCGGAGTGTTTACATGTCCAGTACGTTTTCATTTCGTTTTGAGAAAGTATCTACCAAAAAGGTTAGTGAATTTATAAGGGAGCAACTTGAAGAAGCCATCATACTCAAAGAATTAATGAGTGAAGAACAGCTTCCTTCCGAACGGGACCTTGCCGAGATATTTAATGCCAGTCGAATTACGGTTCGCGAGGCGTTATCTGCGCTGGAGGAAAAAGGCCTGATCGAGAAACGCGTGGGGGCCAAAGGTGGTACTTTTGTGTTGCCACTGACAGCGAATTCTCATAAACGCACAAGAGAAGAAATTATGCGGGATTGGGATCAGATGCTGAAAGTGTTTGAATACCGGACCATTATCGAGCCGGAGGGGGCTTTTTTGGCTGCTGAGCGGATCACCGCAGGCGAGCTGGAACTGCTTGAAGCCTATATGGAGCAAAGTATTGAACCTCACTGTACGAGGGAATGGTTCCGGGCCCTGGATGTGAAATTTCATCTGACCATTGCCAAGGCATCTGGTAATCCGTACTGTGAGACGGCTGTTAGACAAATCCGGACAAAAATTAATCCGGCACTGGACTTGATGCCCTATGATGACCGAATTCGCTCCCTCAATCATGGGATACATATGGAGATTCTTGAAGCTCTGAAAGCACATGACAGCATCAAGTCCCGGGAGACGATGAAAAAACACATTGAATTCTCGGCTGATGCAATCTATGCCAGACTCGTTTCAGAATCCGATGAAAAAGAAGGGGATGAGAACTAATGGAACAATCACAACTATATCAACGCGCACAAGCACTTCAGCCCAAACTCATTGCCTGGCGGAGAGATTTCCATCGCCATCCGGAAATTGGCTATGAAGAATTTCGAACTTCAGAGATCGTAGCCAAACACTTGGAAAGTCTGGGTCTTGAAGTAACACGTAAGGTAGGGAAAACAGGAGTCGTAGGAGTGCTGCGGGGAGAAACGGAAGGGCCTACGTTCGCACTTCGGGCAGATATGGATGCATTGCCAATTCAGGACCAAAAGGTGGCTGAGTACAGCTCACAGGTAGAAGGCAAGGCCCATCTGTGCGGGCATGACGCTCATACAACCATTCTAATGGGGGCGGCTGAGCTGCTAACAAGCCTCGGCCGACCGAAATCGGGCAACATCAAGTTTGTGTTCCAGCCTGCCGAGGAAGGATTGGCAGGTGCACGTGCCATGATACAGGATGGAGTACTGGAGAATCCGAAAGTCGACGCGATTGCAGGGTTGCATATGACCCCAGGACAAGATACGGGTACCGTGGGCGTAAGCAAAGGCGTGGCGTTTGCCTCGGCTGACCGTCTGGTAATTCGGATACTTGGCAAGGGCGGGCATGCTGCCCGTCCACATGAAGGTATTGATGCCATTGCTGTGTCTGCTCAAGTCATCACTGCATTACAGAATCTGACTAGTCGCATGGTAGACCCGCTGGAACCTGTCGTGGTAACGATTGGTAAAATCACCGGAGGCTATATGGGAACAGCAATTGCACCGGAGGTCGAGATGATTGGTACAGTCCGGACGCTTTCTCCGACCATTCGTGAACGCATGCCAGCCTTGATCGAACAAGTCGTGAGTGGGGTGTGCAGTTCGTTCGGCGCCGGTCACGAAGTCATCTATGGCGATGGCTACCCGGTTGTGGTTAACGATCTGGCCATGGTGGACCTGCTTACAGAGACCGTCGATAGCCTTGACTGGGCCAAGGGATGGAGTAGTATTTTGCCTTCTACGGGCGGCGAGGATTTCGCGTTTTATTGTGAACAGATTCCGGGTGTTTTCTTCCGATTGGGCTCAGGGAATGAGGAGGATCGAACCCGTTATCCGCTTCACCATCCGATGTTCGATCTCGATGAGACGGTAATGCCTTATGGCGTGGGTATGCTGTCCGCCGTAGCGCTTGAATTTTTGGCAAGAAACACAACTTCGAAGGGGGAGCATGAACAATGAGAAAAAGACAATGGACAAGCATGTTGATCACATTATTGGCTGTAGTATTGGTGCTGAGCGCTTGCGGTGGTAAAACTGCTGGTACGGATAGTAACAAGACATCAAGTGAATCGGGAAGCGGAACATCTGCCAGCACTACGCTTACCATCGCAGCTGCTACAGATATTGAGAGCTTCGACCCCCATAACAACAATAATACGTCCAGTGAAGCGGTACTGGTCAACGTATTTGATTACCTGATCAAAAATGACAGTGAACAGAAGAAAGTTCCAGGACTCGCGACTTCATGGGAACAGGTGAATGACACAACTTGGCGCTTCAAGCTGCGTGAAGGGGTGACTTTCCATAATGGGGATCCATTCACCTCGGCGGATGTGAAATATACGCTTGAGCGTGTAGCCAAAGACAGCACTCTGAAACAAAACAGCTACTTCAAAAACATCGTTGAAGTCAAAGCGGTCGATGAATATACGGTAGATATTATTACAGACGGACCAGATCCGTTGCTGCTTAATCGTCTGTCCAAAATGGGAGCAGGCATCTTGCCGGCAAAATATATTGAGGACAAAGGTTTTGATCAATTCCTGAAACAACCTGTTGGCACGGGTCCATATCAATTTAGCAAATGGACAAAGGATGATCGTGTTGAACTTGTGAAAAATGAAAATTACTTCGACGGTGAACCGAAATGGAATGAAGTTGTATTCCGTGTTATACCGGAAGCTTCCACACGAGTATCTGAACTTCTGGCTGGTGGAGTTGATATCGCTGCATCCATACCATCCACAGACATTGCTCGTATTGAAGGCGAGGCGGACAAGAAGATCGTCAAAGCGCCGATCCAACGTGTACTTCAGTTGATTTTCCGTCAAACAGAAGGCAGCGTCACAGCTGATCCGAAAGTTCGTGAAGCTATTGATCTGGCGATTGACAAGCAGGGCATTGTAGACAGCATTGCCGGAGGTGCAGGTATCGTTACCCGTACATCCGTGACACCTGGCAACTTTGGGGCAGATCCTTCATTGTACAAAACATCGCTATATGATCAAGAGAAGGCGAAGCAGCTGTTGCAGGAAGCAGGGTATGCGGAAGGTGAAGCGGAGATGACCATCTCGGTATCCTCCCAGTACAAAGAGCCTGCCGAAGTCGTGGCAGCGATGCTGGAGCAGGTGGGCTTCAAAATTAATCTGGACGTGCTTGAGCCAAGTGCTTTCAGTGAGCGTTATAGTTCCAAATCATTCAAGGAAATTTTCATGATCGGAATTGGTAACTCCCTCTTTGATGCTTCCAATAACTACAATCGTTACATGGCGGAAGAGGCCAAAGGAGAGTCGGATTATAACAATCCGGAAGTGGAGAAATTGCTCCAGTCTGCGCTGGTTAACATGGACCCGGCTTCCAGGGAGAAAGAATACCAGCAAGTTCAGCACATTCTTGCTGAAGATCGCCCAGCTGTGTATTTGTACCAGATGGAAGGGGTTTATGGAACAGATAGCCGTGTGAACTTCCAGCCGCGTAGTGACGAGATGTTCTATGCTGACGAGATCACACCTGCACAGTAACATCAGACAGAACAACCTGTTATGACAAAGATAAGCCTTGAACGGCAGGGACTGTACCACGTTCCTGTCGTTCTTTTTTAAAAGGAGGTGGACAGAGAATGGGCAAATATGTACTCAAGTCATTACTGCAGGTTATTCCGGTTCTGTTCATTGTTTCATTAATCGTATTCATATTGGTCCGCGTCACGGGAGATCCGGTTGCCCTGATGCTGCCGGAAACAGCTACCGCTGAAGACCGGGCTGTGTTGACGCAGGCCCTTGGACTGGACCAGCCGTTATACACGCAGTATATCAAGTTCCTGGGCAGTGCCTTGCAGGGGGATTTTGGCCAATCCTTCCGTTATGGAGAGCCGGCCTTACAGCTTGTACTGGAACGATTGCCGGCCAGTTTTGAACTCGCTGTTGCCGCGATGTTTTTTGCCATTCTCATGGCTATACCGTTGGGTGTTGCCTCAGCTGTTAAACGTAACACGTTTACCGATCTGATCATCTCCGGGATATCGGTCATTGGAAAAGCCATGCCGAACTTCTGGATGGGCATCATGCTGATTTTATTATTTTCGGTTATGTTGGGTGTTCTGCCCGTCTCCGGCCGAGGTGGAATATCACACTTGGTATTGCCTGCCTTTACGCTGGGGGTCGGACTGGCTGCTCAGATGACTCGTCTTATTCGCTCCAGCATGCTGGAAATTCTGAGTCAGGATTACATCCGTACGGCACGGAGCAAGGGACTCGGCCGGATGGTCGTGATTGGCAGACATGCGTTTCGCAATGGCTTGATTCCAGTCGTGACGATTATGAGTTTGCAATTTACAAGCTTGATCGGTGGAACATTGATTACCGAGACCGTATTCTCCTGGCCCGGGCTGGGTCAACTGCTGGTTGTTGCCGTCAACACGCATGATATGGCGATTGTACAGGCCGCTGTTTTTGTCATTGCGTTTATCGTGGTTGTAACCAATATATTGACGGATGTGGCCTACAGGCTGCTTGATCCACGGATTAAATACGATTAGAAGGAGGTGCAATCGATGACAGGCAGCAATGAAATGCCAATGCTGGGTGCAGGACAGGAACATGAGAATTTACGTACACCAACAGGACTTCGCTATATCTGGAATCAACTGATTATCAGCAAAACCGGAATATTTGGCGCTGTGCTCGTTTTGTTGGTTGTATTAATCGCTATATGTGCACCTCTGTTAACGAGTCATGATCCGGGTGCAGTTAATCCTCTCAATCGTCTTAAACCGCCTGCTTGGCTTGAGGGGGGAACGGCTGAATATTGGCTGGGTACGGATAATCTGGGCAGGGATATGTGGAGCCGAATCGTATATGGTGCGCGGGTATCATTAATCGTGGGCATGGGTGCGGTCATCGTGTCCGGAATCATTGGTGCCATCCTTGGTCTCTTGTCCGGATTTTACGGAAAATGGCTGGATGCAGTTATTATGCGTGTGGGTGATGCATTTATGGCCATCCCTACCATTCTGTTTATGCTCGTTGTAATGGCCATTGTGGGTCCAGGAATTACAACGCTGATTTTGGTTATCGGTGTGACCAACTGGGTTCCTTTCACCCGTGTGGTTCGCAGTGAGGTGCTGAGTATCAAGGAGAGGGACTTTGTTCATGCTGCCAGATCCATCGGTGCCAAGAACGGGAGATTGATTCTGAAGCACATTCTGCCGAATATTTTATCTTCCTTTATCGTGATCTGCGGGATGAATGTCGGGACCACCATCATTATGGAAGCTTCCCTTAGTTTCCTGGGTCTGGGCATCAAGCCGCCTGACATTTCCTGGGGAGGCATGCTCAGTGATGGCAGGCAGTATGTGGCTACAAGCTGGTGGGTGGCAACGTTCCCTGGATTGGCAATAACCCTGACGGTTCTTGGCGTTATTTTCCTGGGAGATTGGCTGCGCGATGTGCTTGATCCACGTACGGATACGAACAAAAAATAAGAGAAACGACAGAAAGGAGCCATGGATATGAACCAAAGACCGATCTTACCAGAGGACTTATATCATTATCGCTGGGTAAGTCAGCCTGTGATCAATGTGGATGGTCAGGTGGCGTACGTTGAACAGACCATTGATCAGCAGAAAAATGAGTATCACACGCAAATTCGGGGCGTTTCTCTGGACGGTAGTGGGGACAAGCCCCTTACAGATGGATTAAAGGATTCTTCTCCTGCCTGGTCACCGGATGGTACTCAGCTCGCTTTTTTACGGTTGGAAAGTGGGGGTAAGGGGTTATGGACTATGGCGATAGACGGTACAACGGCTGTAAATCGCATCTCACCTGAGCGTAAGCTAGCGCAATTTGTCTGGTCTCCAGATGGAAAATATATTGCATTCACCAGCAAAGTTGTACGAGGGAATGAAGAAACAAAGGCTGACGAGGCATCTAAGACAGACGAATCACCTAAGGTAAGCCCCTTGAGGGGCAAGGTGTTTGAACGCACTACACCCAAAGCGGAAGGCTCTGGTTGGTGGGATGGTCTTTATAGCCATTTGTTTGTATATGAGATCGGAAATGGAACCATTACACAGGTTACGTCCGGACATTGGAATGTTACTGCTCCAGTCTGGTCACCGGACAGTCAGTCCATATCTTTTATTTCAAAGCAAGTGCAAGATGAGGAACTGGACGCTGATCTGTTGTATTTTGCGGATGTACATACCGTTCAGTTGCAAAGCGGCAAGATATGCAAAGTAACAGATTCCACCCTGCTGGTGAGCCAATTCGCGTATTCACCCGACGGACAGCACCTGATCCTGATCGCCAGTGATCGTGAGTATGGCAGTGGGAGTCATAACAGATTATATGAAGTGCCGCTTAGTGGAGGTATTCCAAAGCAGCTTGCACCCGAGATCGATATGCAGTTAGGAAACGCAGCTCTTGGAGACATGAAAGCGGCAAGCCCATCTCCGTCGCCTCTGATGGATCACCGTCTTGCGAAACGTACGGCGTACGTATTGGGGACTCATGGCGGAAGTGTGGATGTGTATCGAATCACCGAGAATGGTCATTGCCAATCAGTGACGGGAAACGGCGAGAAGGATGTGTATCAATATACCCTGTCATCTGATGGTAAGACACTGGTCATTGGCGCATTGACTGAGGATCGTCCCGGGGAACTGTACCGTGTGGATATCGACAGTGGGAATATGATCAGACTGACACAGCGAAACGATGAATTCATCGCAGAACTGCAAGTAAATGTACCTGAACGTGTTGAGTTTACATCATCGGACGGATGGCCGATTCAGGGCTGGTTACTGAAGCCGGTTATGAATGAACCGAACCTGAAAGTACCGATGATTTTACAGATTCATGGTGGGCCTCATGCGATGTATACAGGCACTTTCAGCCACGAAATGCAGACACTTGCTGCACAGGGGTATGCTGTTCTATGGGTAAACCCCCGTGGAAGTATGGGATACGGGCAGGAATTTGCCAGAGCTTGCCGGGGTGATTTTGCCGGGGGAGACTTCAGGGACTTGCTGGAGGCGGTGGATCATGTACTGGCTACAACCGATTTCCTGGATGAAACACGTCTTGGCATAGGCGGTGGCAGTTATGGGGGTGTCATGACCAACTGGATCGTGGCTCATACCAACCGATTTAAAGCGGCGGTAACCCAGCGGTGCATATCTAATTGGTTATCCATGTATGGAACCAGCGATATTGGAATCTCCTATGTGGAGGGAGTTATTGGTGGCAATCCGGCTGAACATGCTGACTTATTGTGGTCCCGTTCACCCCTTGCTCACGCGCACAAGATTGAAACGCCATTACTGATCATGCATGGAGAGCAAGACTATCGTACACCGATCGGACAGGCGGAGGAGTTATATACCACATTGAAACGATATGGAAAAACGACCAAACTGATTCGATATCCTGGCTCTAATCACTCTCTGCTCAAAAGCGGGAAACCTTCGCTGCGCGTAGATAGCTTTGAACAGGTAAATGCCTGGTTTAATCAATACCTCAGAGATGGAGAGAGCGGAGCATGAGTCAAGTTCAACTTTCCATTCCTGTAGCCCTGTTAGTGGAAAATGTACTGACAAGCGGAGAACCGAGTGACGTGATTATTGATTGTTTGCAGAGAAAAGACTTCTCCCTATTGTTATCCAAGATCAAGGAACCCATGATGGATCTGGCGGAGAGACTGGATACAGCAGTTGAAGTGGGAGACAACTGGGAAGAGGCAATACGCAGCGGAGTCTATGAGTTTAAGTTTTTGCATCTGAATGCCTTGAAAAGACTGCTCTATTTCCGCTTTGGCCTCAGGGCAGATGAGGATTATATTCAGGAAGATCTGTCACTGAAACAGGTTCACTTGACCTTGCAAGAGATTAACTTGCTGCAATCGTTGGTTGGCAGACAGTGGATTGTGCAAGAAGAAAAGCAAGATAAAGACCTCTACAAAAACGAATCGTCACGGATCTCTGTTCACATCCGATTGAAGTACTAGCAAAAATTGGAGAGCCAAAAGCCGCGAATATCGCGGTTTTTTTTAATTGTAACTTCTACGTTTTTTTGAAAATAAGATTCTTGACTTTTGCAGGCGTTTAAGCAGGTACTTGACAGCCGTATGGTATATTATAAAAAGTTCTTTAACTGGTGAACACATGATAATTATCAAATGGGGTGTACGTAGTGTATCAATATAAGGATCAGGAATATGAGGCTGTACATTTTGAAGGACGTGATTTGCGTTATGGAGAACTGATCAGCTGTGTTTTCAAACAATGTACCTTTATGAACGCTTCCATGGAAGAAATCGAGACAAGCAACTGCCGTTTTATCGAATGTGACTTTAAAGGTGCGTCCATGAATGGCTCTATTCATAGAGAATCGGCTTTTGAAAATTGTTTATTTGGTGGTGCTAATCTCTTCGCTTCCAAATTCAGTTCCTGCAAGATGACTGGGTCGGACTTCTCCGGTGCGCAAATGGATGGTATTACATTAAGTCAAGGCGATTGGTCTTATACGAATCTGAGGCATACCCGATTGGGCAAACAGGATTTACGAGGAATTCGTTTCTTTGAAGCCGATTTTACGGATACGGATTTTACCAAAGCGGATTTGAGAGACTGTGATCTCACAAGAGCTATTTTAAGCAGAGCCAAGCTGCAAGGGGCTGATCTTAGAGGGGCTAACCTGGAAGGAATCGATCTGAAATCATTGGATATCAAAGGCGTACGTTTGGATCGCGAACAGTCGGTTCTGTTTGTACGTTCTTATGGTGCGAAAGTGGAGTAAGGTGCATTTGCGTAAAACGCCAAAAACTTCATAAACACCAAGAAACCGCCTCTACGGCGGTTTTTTGGTGTTTATGCGTTCCAGTTCAAGCAAATTTGCAGGAATAAGAGATATAAACAAGAAGTAGTAAACATACGTTTCTAATAAAAGGAGGCCATTATGACGACCACATTAATTACTATTGTTGCTATTATTGGCTTTGGGCTTATTACAGGCACGATCACTACGATTATGGCATTTAAACTGCTGCGTAACAATCAACAGAAACAGCACCTTCGAAAAAGTATTTTGATGGAGGGAATTCCCGCGGAGGCAGTTATTCATGATATTGTGCAGACTTCATCCAGTATGGATGGAAGGCCGGGAGTGCGTCTGGATTTGACTGTAACTCAAACGGATGGACGTACCTTTCCATCGATTGTGGAGACATATATCCCGGTCACACATATACCCCACTTTCAGAAAGGAAACATCATTAAAGTCAGATACATAGCAGACGGAAATGAACGAAAAGTTGAGGTAGAGGGTGCCTATGTTCCTTAGGCTGGTTATCGGAAATCACATGACTAAATCCTCGCTTAAACCATAGGGTGTGCAAGTCTGTGGAACAGTGTTGCAGTGGATCTGCTTAGTTATTTCGTGAAAAGCAATCCCGATGAATTACATCATCGAGATATACGTAGAAGTATAGTCAGGCTGCTGACCAGTAACCAAAAAGTTGACCAATCAAAAAGGAGGCGTTTTATTGGAATTTATTACAGTTTACGATATGGATCTGAACGAAGATTGGTCCATGGCGCTTCAAGAATTGCTTGTTGCCAGTTTTCCAGAGGTATATCCCGAAGACAGATTGTTTTTCAAACAAATCCCATTGTGCAGAATATTGGCGTTCAGCCCGGATCATCAATTGATTGGGCATGTAGGATTAGACTACAGAGTGATGAATTTAAATGGAAAAGCAGTACGAGTAATGGGCATCATCGATTTATGTGTCTCTACTGCACATCGCTCACAAGGACTCGGTTCCCTGCTGCTTTCTGAAGCGGAAAAACGATCTCAGAAGAATAGTGATTTTGTACTTTTATTTGCGGATCATGAGGAATTGTATAGCAAACATGGATACAAAGCGGTAAGCAATACATGTAAATGGCTAAAAATTGACCATGAAACTTTAACAACCATCGGAATTGGATGCCAAAAGGTTGAGGGATTAATGATTAAAGAAGTTGGAACCTTGTCATGGAGTGAGGGAGAACTCGATTTCCTGGGCTATTTATACTGACTTCGGAGAATTTCATGAGCTAATAAGGGGAAATTATGAAGAGTCACTATTCGATTTTCTCATCTTGACCCCTGGTTGTATTCCATGTTAAGTTTTTTGTATCAAATTGTTGAGTTTTAAAAGGGGGATAGCGCGATGACTGAATTAGATGTTGTAGATGTTTATGTGGACCTGTCAACGAACATGAAGACTGACATGGTTCACAACATAACTAATCAGAATCCGGCACTTTATCCTCCTATGCATAGATTCACTTGGCGCCCGAATGGTATATCGCTAAGTTTCTTTATCGTATAGTCAGGTTGATGTAACGCAAAAAGTACCGGTGAACTGGGGCTTATTTGCGTTTTTTCATCTGAGGATATTCTAATAAATCAGACATGGAGAAGTGTGTCATTCATTCAGGAGCGGATTAAAATTCTGATTATGTTCAAATATAAAGTGAGGGACCATGTCGTGGTTAAATACCCCGCCCGACTAACTTTTATATTTCACATAAAAAGGATGATCCTTATGTCTTTAATCAATGTTACAAACCTGACTTTTGCCTATGATGGCAGTTACGATAACATATTTGAAAATGTGAGTTTTCAGTTGGACTCCGATTGGAAATTGGGTTTTACCGGAAGGAACGGCAGAGGCAAAACGACATTCCTCAATCTGTTGCTCGGTAAATATGAATACAGTGGAAATATCTCTGCGAATGTTAGCTTTGAATACTTTCCCTTTCAGGTGGAGAATAAAGAAGCTATGACTCTCGACGTTATTGAAGAGATTTATCCTGAATATCTGCACTGGCAGCTGGTCCGGGAGCTTAACCTGTTAAAGGTTTCGGAAGACGTTCTGTATCGACCTTTCGATTCTTTATCCAATGGAGAACAAACGAAGGTCATGCTGGCTGCCTTGTTCCTGAAGGATAATCGATTTCTGCTCATTGATGAGCCTACCAATCATCTCGACATTCATGCGAGAAAACTCGTCAGTAATTATCTGCGCAGCAAAAGTGGATTTATTTTGGTATCTCATGATCGATCCTTTTTGGATAACAGCGTAAACCACATCCTGTCCATCAATAAAAATAACATCGAGATTCAGAAAGGGAATTTCTCCGCTTGGTGGGAAAACAAACAAAGGCAAGATCAGTTTGAGCTTGCCAGTAATGAGAAATTAATAAAGGACATCAAGCGTCTATCTGACTCGGCCAAACGGACGGGGGGATGGTCGCATGAAGTCGAAAAAACGAAAAATGGCACGAGAAATTCCGGTTCAAAGGTGGATAAAGGCTATATTGGACACAAGGCTGCAAAAATGATGAAACGTTCCAAAAATATAGAGCAGAGACAGCAATCCGCCATCCAAGAAAAGTCCAAATTGCTCAAAAATATTGAAAATGCAGAACGCTTGCAGATTCATCAACTGGATTTTCACAAAAAGGAACTTGTCGAATTGGAACATGTATCGATTGCATACGGCTCCAATACGGTGTGTGAGGATATCAGTTTCACAGTTGAAAAAGGGGATCGTATCGCGCTTTACGGTAAAAACGGATCTGGAAAATCAAGCATCCTTAAATTGATTTGTGGTGAAAATATCCCACATACAGGTCATTTTCGAAAGGATCCTCAGCTTAAAATCTCGTATGTCTCACAGGACACGTCTCATCTCGGAGGCCAGTTATCGGATTATGCTGTTACGCAGGGAATCGATGAAAGCTTGTTTAAATCGATCCTAAGAAAACTGGATTTTTCCAGGCTGCAATTGGAGAAAGATATCTCGACGTTTAGCGCTGGCCAAAAAAAGAAAGTGCTGATTGCCAAAAGCCTGAGTGAGCAAGCTCATTTGCACATTTGGGATGAACCACTCAACTTTGTAGATGTCATTTCTCGCATGCAGATCGAAGAGTTGCTGCTGGAGTATTCTCCAACCCTTCTTTTTGTAGAACATGACAGTGAATTTTGCACAAATATCGCAACGAGGATTATCGAGCTATAAGCAAGGAGAAATGTAATAAATGTGAAGAGCCGCCGAAAGGCGGCTTTTGAGTTTTACAGGGACGATTGTGCATCAGGCATTGGTATTGTGGGGAGTTGTGCTATAATTTTTATAAGCATATCCCATCATATGATGGATGAATGAATCAATTTATAGAATATACTCCTTAAGAGGTGTGCACACATTGAAAAAAGAAATGACATCGATGAAGCAAACAAGACTTCACTCCATTTTGGACGAAGCGACCAAATTGCTGATTGAAAAGCCGAATGCTTCCATGAATGACATTGCTGATTCAGCAAGAATCGGGATCGCGACACTGCACCGATACGTGGAGAGTCGTGAACAATTAATGGTTCATCTGGGCTTGCGTGCGATTGAGGTCGTAAGTGAGGCCATGCAAAATATTCATCTGGATGAAGAAAACTGTGAATCGTATATTCCCGAGCTGATTGAAGTGCTTATTCCGTTAGGAGATAAAATCTATTTCCTTACCCATGATGCAACCGTTCTTTACAATCCTGAGATTGAGGGAGCAGATTTGAAACTGAGAGAGCCCATACTGCAGGCCGTCGGTTTGTTGCAGCAAAAGGGATATTTCCGTCAAAATGTGGACAAGAATTGGGTTGTAGATGTATTGTATTCGATTTTGTTCCTGACCTGGCAGCAGGTTATAAGTGGTCATATCGCTCGTAAATCGGCAGCCTCATTGGTTGTGGATACATTCTATCATGGCTTCAGAGCCAAATAAGAAGCCGCTAATGTTATGAAAATATGTAATATTGCATTGGAAGCACGTCTGGCAGTCGACCGTGTCAATTGATACGGAAATGACTCTGGGCGTGTTTTTTTGTGTGGGAAGATAATGTAATTGCTCGAAAGGGATTATGTTTTCTTCCGGGAACATATTCAAATTTTAACAGAGTTCAGAATTTAAGATTTCAAACTTACAAAAAATGATATAAATTTCTAATAGATTCAAATCATTACCAAATTAAGACAGTGAATTCTCGACAAGGAGGTCGATAATCTAAAACTGATGCAGTACCGCTTTAACCGCTTATGTACGCATATTCCATCATATCCAACAGGAGGGATTCCATGCTTTACACCATTATTGTGCCAGTCAACCAGGACTATAACATTTTGAACCTGTTCACTGATTCGCTGCTCCGGACGGTAAGTCCATCCACTCAGATTATTTTTATCAACGACGGTTCCGGCTCAGCAGTCTTTCAACATCTGGATAGATTGAAGCAAGAAGTAAGAGAAGGTGTGACCATCGAGATTCTTCAGCATGATTTTCCACTCGGTTGCGCCGTGTCGATCAATAGCGCACTAAGTCTTGCCAAAGGGGAATACATTTTCTTCCTGGATTCCGACACGATTCTCCAGCCGGACTGGCAACCGATGATGAAAGAGACACTGGACAGCGATATTACGATTGGCATGATCGGAGGGGTTCTGTTGTATCCGCAGACAGGAGGCGTGCAGCATTGCGGCATTGCTTTTGCGGACACCATCGGCCGGCACCTGTTCCTGAACGCATCGCCTGAAGATATCCCGAAGGACACCTTCTCCGTTCAACTGGTGGTATTCGCGATGTTCGGCATGAAACGGGAAGTCTACGAGACCATTGGCAATCTTGATGAGAAGTTCTTTAACGGATATGAGGATTTTGATTATCAGATGCGGGCACGAGCGGCCGGATACGATACGGTCATTAATCCCAATATTCGAGCGTATCACTGGGAGCGGAGCAGTGGCATACACCGGAATTTCAACCGAAAAAACAATCTGGCACGTTTCTGGAAAAAGTGGGGCGGGGAAATCGAGGCTGATGTTTGGCCATTTGTTTTCAGTCATCTGAAGGAGCAGCTGGACCGCCAAAGTGAATACGAACATCTGCCGATCATCGGGATTGACCTTGCGGAAGTTCGCAGTGACGCCGATACGTTCTGGACCAAACTGGAGGAAGCGGGCATTGCACCTGTTGCTGAGGTGCGTGACTATTCCAACCGTTTTAACTCTAATGGAGCCATCTGGTTGCCGCAGGTCTTGGGCAAGGAACTGATTCATAGCGAGAACCGTTTATTATTTCTAGTGGACAACTTCGCCCGTTTGCTGGAGAACCGCTACTGGATCGAAATGAGACATGCCCATCGGGCCAAAGATTTGATTATTGATCTGTATGGCAATGTCATTACCATGGATCGCATATATGATGGCTGCTGGCCTGGCACCAAAGTTCGATAACTCATAAACCAAGTAAACAGGGAGGAACCAAAGGTGAATTCAAAAGAGAGCACGCTGGATCGTGCCGTAAGATTTACCCGGAATCTGGAGTGGTTGGAACAGGTCGAAAAGGTCATTCCGAGTGGATGCAGTACGTTGGCTAAAGCGCCTGAACGATTGTTTCCGGGTTACACTCCCGTATGTTGTGCCGAAGCGCGCAATTCCCGTTTTATAGATATCGATGGAAATGAATGGCTGGATTGTGAGATGGCGATGGGCACGGCCCCATGGGGACATGCAAGGCATGAAGTTCAACTGACCGTCATCCATCAACTGAAAAAAGGTACAAGTTATTCGATCCCTGCTGACATTGAACTTGAATGCGCTGAACTGATTTTGGAGCGATTTGAAGGCCGTTACCCCTCACTGCGATTCACCAAGAGCGGTGCCGATGCAGTCAGTGGAGCCGTACGTCTGGCTCGTGCGGGAAGCGGCAAAAGCAAGGTCATTGCAACTGCCTATCATGGATGGCATGACTGGTCTGCGTATGGTTACTACGGCCGCGAAACGAAAGAGCGAGGCATTCCGGTGGATATTGAGCGTACAACAATATGGGTGGACAAGCCTTCGCCTGAGCGTATTGAGGCCCAAATCACATCCTCTCCCGAGGATATCGCCTGCATTGTTCTGTGTCCGAATGAATGGAAACGTGAACCGTTGGAGAAAGTCGTATCCCTATGCCGTTCATTAGATATCATTGTCATCTTTGATGAAGTAACTTCGGGTATTCGAATGGGTAAGCAGGCTACAGCTGGAGAGTATGACATCTGGCCTGATCTGCTCTGTATCTCCAAAGGTATGGCGAATGGAATGCCCCTTGCTGCCGTGATGGGACCAGAACATTTGATGTCGCTATCAGGACAGGTAAGGTTCAGCAATGCTCATTCCAGCGAGACCACTGCACTCGCGGCAGCCATTGCATGTGAGCGATTGATGAAGAGCGCGAAAGTATGGCCAAGCTGGCGGGAGGCTACCATCCGCATTATGGATCTTATTGAAGCCGAACTTGTACTTCTTGGATTGACGGATCAGTTGGCGTTGAAGGGGACCTATGCGAGTTTTTCGATTCAATCTGTGTCGGAGGATAACTTTCAGACTGATCCATTCCGTGAGTTTATCGTTAAAAGAATGGCCCACTTCGGCATTTTCACCAAAGGATATTTTATTTTCTCAGATGCTCATACCCGGGATGAATTGCTATGGGTAGAGGATGCTCTTTTGCAGACGCTATCGGACTGGAAAGAGGTATTGAAGCAGCAGCACCTTTCGAGATGAGATTCTCGAAAACGTTTAAAGTATAACCCTGTAAGGGGAACCAATAAGGAGGAGTATTCAATGAAAGCAATCGTATATCAGGATCATAAACAGGTGGCACTGCAAGATATTGAGGAGCCAAGCATCCAAAAGGCAAATCAGGTCAAAGTTAAGATTTACGGCTCCGGTATTTGCGGTACGGATTTGAACATTGTGAAAGGTAAAGTTCCTGCCAACAAAGGAACGGTTATCGGCCATGAAGGGGTGGGTACCATCGTTGAGGTGGGATCAGAGGTTCGGGGACTCCAGGTAGGAGATCGGGTATTAATTGACCCCACCCAATCCTGCGGCATTTGCTCTTATTGCCGTGAAGGTCTGTTCATCTATTGCGAAAACTTTGATGATCACCAGGTAGGCATGACCACTCATGGTACATTTGCAGAATATTATGTTGGCGATGAAAAGTATGTCTATCCCATTCCGGATTCCATGAGCTGGGAAACAGCCATGATGATCGAGCCGCTTGGTTGTGTGCTGCAGACATTTATGAAAGCAGGAGTTAAGCCAAGCGATTCTGTTCTGGTCCTGGGTTCCGGTGCAATTGGTTCGTTATGTCAGCTTGTAAGTAAACGACTAGCACGGCTTACGGTAGGAACAGAAGTCGATCCATACCGCAAAGAGTTTGCTGTAGGCATTGCCAACCATGTTTTCTATCCTCAGGAACTGACGCTGGATCAAGTATACGAGATCAATAACAATAAAAAATTTGATATCGTGGTGGATGCTGTAGGGAACCAGCTTCATGTGGGATTTGATCTGATTGCCAAAGGCGGCAGAATCATTCCTATGGGCTATGACGACAGCTATGAAGTGACGTTCAAATCGACACACGTTATTAATGACGGAATTAGTATTATTGGTGCGGTGGCTAATCACTCGATGATCAGTACAGCATTGAAATTTGCACAAAGCATCCCGGAACTGGAGCAAATGGTGACATCCACGGAACTGCTAAGTGACTACGAACAGGCATTCAACGGAACGATTGGTTATCATCTGCGGACCGGGGAGAAACTGCCCATGAATTCGGTTAAAACCGCTTTGATCTTATAAGTATGTAGATATTGGAAGGTTTACCGCTGCGAAAAGAAAGAATTCGCAGCGGTGAAAACCACCGCAGAAAGAGGGGGATATGGATTGAAGCTGCTTCAAGATTTGCCGAAAAATCCGCGGTACTCCATTTTACTCGAGCCGGTATGGGCCATTCCAGGAACAATCGTTCTCTTCTATGCTCCCTTATATATGAAGGAAGCTGGACTTTCGGATATTGAAATTGGTTTGATCAATTCAGTAAATCTTTACTTTGCCTTTATATTTCAATTGTTTGCAGGCTCCATCACGAATAAGTTGGGGCGTAAGCGAACAACACTGATATTTGATTTGGTTGCATGGAGTGTTCCCATGTTCATCTGGGCTTTTTCCCAGAATTTCTGGTTGTTTTTGATCGCTTACTTACTAAATGCCACTTCCAAATTTGTGACGGTTTCCTTCAACTGTCTAATCATCGAGGATGTTGAGGAACACAAACGATCCAAGGTCTTCGCAATCCTCAACATGATCATTACAGGTGCTGGGGTCCTGACACCTATTGCAGGAGTAGTCATTGCAGACTTTGGTATTGGGCCTACACTCGCCAGTATCTATTTTATCGGGGGAATTCTGATGACCGCCATGTTCTTCATTCGGAATCGGTACACGGATGAGACAGTGGTCGGGAAAGAACTTATGGGAATGCATAGTCAGACTCGCGTGATGCATAGCCTCGCTTCCAGTTTGCGCTTATTCGGGAGATCGTTCTACAAACGGAGACTATTTCCGATTATTTTGATTACGGTGTTGTCCAATCTGATCCTGCAATTGAATTTTTTTCAGGTGATTTTTTTCAAGGAACAGTTAAAGTTTGATGATCGTGTTATCTCGTTTATTCCGGTAGTGACCGCGGTAACCGTCATGCTGCTGTACCTCGTAATCATCCCGCGTCTGAAACGACGCTCGGAAGAGAAGTATGTCGGTTTTTCCATTATACTCAGCACAGCCGGGGCAGTACTGTTCCTTCTGATTCCAGTGGGAAACATAGCGATGCTCTTTCTGACTCTGATCGTGCTCGCGGCAGGCAATTTTATCTTGCAAACGTACCGGGACTCGCTGCTTATGAACCGATTGGGCACGCACGAAAAAGCCGATATGTTCTCGGCAGTACAGACCGTCATGACGCTAACAGCTATCCCATCAGGTTATCTGACGGGTCTGCTCTATCACTATAATCCAATGCTATTATTTAGTGTCATTCTTGTACTTTACCTCCTGCTTATGATCATTATGTTATTCCTGCCTGATCCTCAAAAACACTCCCAAGTCATCGAGTCCTACAAAAATATGTAGAAGAAGGGGTTTTCTGTATATAGCACGAATATATGATACAGAAAATATCTTGGGAGGCAAAGAGATGACAAACATATTGGCAACAGAAACCAGAAACCAACTGAATTGGATCAATGAGCCGGATACCTGGTCTTATACCGATCAGGGAGGGCTGATTGTGGAAGCACAGGCAGATACAGACTTTTTCCATGATCCAGCGGGTAAACATATCCGTTCAACCGCACCATTTTTTTCGATGCCTGTACCTAACGATTTCGAAATGACGACGCAATTAACCGTGGACATGAAAAACCAATATGATTCCGGATGTTTGATGGTCATGGCGGATGAACGCAACTGGTGCAAACTGTGTTTTGAGTACGATGGAAAAGCAGCTACCATTGTGTCGGTGGTAACCAAAGAAGGCTCATCCGACGATTGCAATTCTATCGAAGTTTCTGTAGCCAATCCCTATCTGCGCATACGCAAAGTGGAAGACTGCATTTCATTTTTTTATTCATCCGACGGGGATGAGTGGAAACTAATTCGGTATTTCGGCATGCCGATTCAGGGGGAGATTCGGGCTGGAGTAGTTGGACAGTCACCGGCAGGAACAGGATGTACCTGTCACTTTTTATCTATGAATGTGACCCATCCGGACTTGACTGCACGTTTCTAAGCCCATCCCCCTGCCGATCATTGGAGGGAGAAAAGCGGAATGATAAAAGCCTTTATTTTGGATTTTGATGGACTTATTGTGGACACGGAAACTCCCTGGTATTATGCTTTCCGCGATATCTATGAGGAGCATGGAATTGAGTTGGGGCTTGAGCTTTGGTCGAAAAATGTGGGGACATCATTTGAGGAATTCCACCCTTTTCTCTATCTCGAGCAAGCGCTGCAAAGACCAATAGATCACGATCATATCAAGTTGCTATCTGAACAGAAATACGAATCATATCTGGGGCAGGCAGCCATTCTTCCAGGAGTACATGAGTTGCTCCAGTCTGCCAGAAATAAGGGGATTCAGCTTGCTGTTGCCTCCAGCTCCACTCGGGATTGGGTGCATGGTTATTTGCACAAGCTTGGCATTTTCGAACAATTTACGGTGATCCATACCTCTGAGGAAGTCAAGCGGGTCAAACCGGATCCGGAATTGTACCTTCTAACTCTGAAGAGTCTTGGGATCGAAGCGGTCGAAGCCGTAGTGTTCGAAGACTCGCCTAATGGATTAAAGGCAGCCAAAGCGGCTGGGATTCGTTGTGTCATTGTACCAAACGAGGTAACGCGTAATCTGGAATTTACGAAACATGATTTGCGGTTAACCTCGCTGGCAGAGATTACGATGGAAATCCTTTAACCCAGGTACTGTTTACGTAACTCGATAGGGGAGATCCCTTCATATTTTTTAAACACTGATCCAAAGTAACTGGCGCTGTTGAAACCAACCGCCTGGGCTATTTCATGGGCAGTGATGACGTCATCGTGGATGAGCATTTCTTTCGCTTTCAACAATCGATAACGCGTCAGATAATCGAGGGGAGTCATCTGGAATTCTTTTTTGAATATTCGATTCAAATGCTGTTCCGTGACGTTCATCTGCTGAGCTAACATGGAGAGCGAGATATCCTGATGATAATTTTGTTTGATAAAAGTGACAAGTCCGCCCAGCTTTAATCGAGCATCAGAGCGTTCATAAGCACCATAACGTTCTCCCTCAAGAGTTAACCTGACCAGAAGCATATACAGTAATGCGGATACGTGCCAGATTTGATCCTTGTGCCGGGACTGTAGCGCCAACGTTATTTCATGCAACAGGATATGAAGCATTCCGTCCGGCTTGAAGGCGCGCAGCTCCCCGATCTGCAAGGTATGCAAGAAACGAGGCAATAAATAGCCATTAAAGGATAGACAATCGAACAATAATGAGTCACTCAGATTGTGGTAACGGTAAGTAACTTCCGGGAACATGATAAGCGCGGTTCCTTCACGAATCGAATATTCATGATCTTTGGCTGCAATTCTCCCAGTTCCTCCGATGCACTGCACAATGCTGTAATCCCGTGAATGGTCATTCCAATTCATCAATTCATCTAAGGTCAGCTGGTTTTTCCCTGTAATCATAAGCGGCATTTCAGTATCCAGCGTGTTCCCCTTGCTAGGTTTCGGCATCGTCGTGTTTTCCTCATTTCGTTAAAGGATCATGTGCGTAAGTAGCGTGGTTACAGCGTTAAAGGAAACCTAAATTGAATTATATTACATAAATAACATTAATTTAAACGGCTATTTCATCCCCCACCCTCTTCCTCGAAAACCTTTTAGGAATAGGCGTCTCGATGACGCTGCCTTGCCATGATTATGCAAAGCAGTATAGGCTATAATGGATACAGTGATTTAGGAAAGGAATGCAATCATGAAGAAAGTCATCGTTGTAGGATCAGGAATTCTTGGGGCATCAACAGCCTATCAATTAGCAAAACTCGGAGCAGAGGTTGTTCTTGTTGACCGAAAAGATCAAGGACAGGCTACGGATGCCGCTGCGGGGATTATCTGTCCCTGGTTATCTCAACGGCGCAATCAGAATTGGTATCAGCTCGCCAAGGCAGGTGCTCGTTTTTATCCCGGATTAATAGAACAACTTGAGCGTGAAGGGGAAACGGAAACGGGTTATGCTCGGGTAGGTGCTCTTAGCATTCATACGGATGTGGAGAAACTCAACAAGATGCAGGATCGAGCACATTTGCGTAAAGAAGATGCCCCGGAGATAGGTGAGATTACACGTCTGGATAAAAAGGAAACCCGTGAGCGTTTTCCTCTACTGGAGGAACATTATCAATCGGTAAACATTAGCGGAGCTGCACGCATAGATGGACGTGCGCTGCGCGATGCCTTGATCCGATCTGCGCAGCGCAATGGCGCGGTCTTGATTCACGGGGATGCGGCACTTCAATATGAATCGAATCGAGTAACCGGAGTCATTGTGGATGGCAGGAGCATAACCGCTGACGAGGTTGTTGTATGTGCAGGCGCATGGGCCAATGAGCTGTTACAGCCCTTGGGACTGAACTTTAAGGTTCATTTTCAAAAGGCACAAATCATGCATTTGCATGTCCACGATCAGCAGGATACAGGTAGTTGGCCTGTCATTATGCCGCCTTCAGATCAATATCTTTTGGCTTTTGATCAACAGAAGATTGTCATCGGGGCTACCCATGAAAATGATATGGAAAGCTATGATACAAGGATAACGGCAGGTGGCATGCAGGAAGTTTTGAATAAAGGGCTGGAACTGGCACCAGGCTTGGCAGATAGTACTTTTCAGGAGGTTAGAGTGGGCTTCCGTCCGTTTACACCCGGTTTTCTGCCGGTGATGGGTACTGTTCCTGGCTGGCATGGTCTGATCACGGCTAATGGCCTAGGTGCTTCCGGTTTGACGATGGGGCCATTTATTGGATACCAGCTGGCGAAGTTGGCACTCGGTATGAATTTGGATATGGATATCCAGCCATATGATATTGGAAAAGCTCTGGAATAAAGGGAAAGAGGTGAACCATGACGTATTCCCAGCGTTTAGCTCACGGCAATTCCTCAGATATCGTATATTTGGAGCATCAGATTGCTATCGCAGAGGAAGAATTGGCAATAGCCGAGGAAAACCTGAAGAATGATGAGGCGGAATTGCGCCAGGTCAGAACAAAAGTAACTTATGATTCGGCGGTAGGTTCGTCGAAGGAAACAAAAATGATGGAGCAGTTATCACAGGCGCAGAAGACTATCGAACGTATTCGCACCCGTCTTGTGAACTTACAAGAGGATTTAGGGAAGCTGGGCGATTAATCAGGAAGGGTTTGACATTCCGATATTTAAAACGGCCTTATGCAAACATAAAGCGGAGCAGGAACTGGGAGCTGTAGAGGACACTCAGAAGAAGCAACACATGGACTACAACCAGAGCAGAGGGTGAACATACATGAATGATGCCGGAGAACGAATCCAGTTAAAGTTGTTGAACGTCGAAGACGCGGAAATACTTCTGGATTTGCAGCTTCGCAACCGGGCTGTATTCGAAGAAATATCGGCAAGCGATCGATCGGATACCTTCTATACGCTGGAGGGCCAAGTGGCAATTCTTGAGCGTTGGGCGAAGGCTAGAGAAGAAGAGAAACGGTATTCTTTTGGGATTTTCCTGAAGGCTACACAAGAGCTCATTGGGGAAATCTCTCTGTTTGAACTTGTACTGGAGCACACCGACAAATGGATTGTCGGTTATGTATTGGATCAAGGGCACAATGGTAAAGGATATATGAGTGAAGCCCTTCAAATGGTACTGAAATTTGCTTTTAGTGAAGCGGGAATAAAGCGGGTGGAAGCAGGTGCTTTGCCCGACAATATTGGATCGATACGAGTGCTCCGCAAAGCAGGTTTCCAGGAGATAGGCCGCCAGAACATTAAAATTAAAGGAAGATGGAAAGAACATGTGATGTTTGCAGTGGATTGCCCTGAGAGAGCTTGAATAAACGGAAATAAAAGCACTTTTCAGAATGAAGCAAGAAAAAGTGAGGCAAGGAAAATGGCTCTAACGGTTGAGAGTAGCGTATTGGCCTTTCCTTTTTTGAACTCGTTTAAAGATACAAAAAAGCGGCGGATTGGACGTAAATCTAAATGTCCTAATCGGCCGCTTCTTGTATAAAGACTCTGACTCCACAGGATGCAAATCCTGTATTTGCGTTTCTTAATTGGTGTTCATGGAGACTTTTTGCCGTACAGGCTGTTTGGAGTCTTCCTCCGTTGCTTGTTTGGTCCGTTTAATGAAGAAAGAAAGCAGCAGTCCGAGAACGGCAATGCCGATAATGACGACATATGCATCATTAATTCCCTGGATCATAGATTCCATTCCCAACTGTTGTTGAGTTAAACCTTTGGCTGCACCGCTTGAAACCATATCCTGTACATGTGCCGTTGTACGACTGGTCATGACACTGACGAGCAATGAAGTACCTACAGCTCCAGCGACCTGTCTGACGGTATTGGATATCGCTGTACCATGTGGCCCAAGTCTTGGTGGCAATTGATTCAAACCTGCCGTTTGGATAGGCATCATGAGCAAGGCCATACCAATTCGGCGACCGGTTGACATTAATACCAGGTACGTATAACTGGTCGAATCCGTAAGGTCGATGAACCCGATGGTGGTTACGATGGTTATAACCATCCCGATAATAGCCAGCCATTTTGCGCCGAAGCGGTCAAACAATCTGCCCGTTACCGGCATCAGGAAGCCCATCACAAGTGCCCCAGGGAGTAACAGTAGTCCAGACTCCAATGCCGTGTAACCCCGTGCATTTTGGAGGTATAAAGGAAGCAACATCATATCAGCATACATGATCATCGTTATCGCGATATTAATGATCGTGGTCAGAGAGAACATATTATACTTGAAAGCCCGCAGATCGAGCAGGGGAGTTGCAGACGCGAGCTGTCTCCATGTGAACAGTCCAAGAGCAACAACTCCTGCTGCAAGGCATATGATGACTTCTGCGCTTGACCATCCCAGACTTCCCGCCCGGCTGAAGCCATACAGCAATGCGCCGAATCCAATCGTGGACAGCAGCACGCTAAGCGTGTCAAATTTGAGTTTGATTCGTTCCGATACATTTTTGAGATATACAAACCCAAAACCAATAACAATAACGGTTAGTGGGATCATCCCGTAAAACATCGTTTGCCATGTGTAGTTCTCAAGAATATAACCAGCAAGGGTTGGCCCAATGGCCGGAGCGAAAATGATGGCAAAACCGACCATACCCATCGCGGCGCCCCTTTTCTCAGGAGAGAACAAGGTAAGAATGACATGCATCAACAATGGCATGATAATACCAGCACCGGCTGCTTGAACCATACGTCCTGTCAGCAAGGTACCGAAATTACTCGCAAGGGCAGATATAATCGTACCGATGAGGAAAATAAACATCGAAGCTTGAAATAATTGCCGTGTCGAAAAGCGTTGCATGAAATAGGCCGTGATGGGAATAAGAACTCCGTTCACCAGCATGTAGCCTGTCGTAAACCATTGGGCTGTTGCTGCTGAGATATTAAAATCACCCATCAGCTCCGGTGTTGCCACACTCATTACGGTTTGGTTCAATGTGGCAAGAAATGCTCCCAAAATCATAACAAACAGTATGGGGCCCTTTTTTACGTCATCTCTTTCTTTTAATCTAGCCTGGCTCAATCCATTCCATCCTTTCAATTCACACGTGACTAAATTTACAACGTGTTGTATAGTTTACATTGTATTTATTGAATTATATACATATTCCCGAAGATTACAATTTACGATTTTGGGTATTTTCGTTGCTTATTTTACGAAACAATAAAATATGTCGTTTAATTCGGAAATAAACGACTGATCATTTAAAATTGTAATTTTTAAAATTTGAGGAGTGATTTTGCATGAAACATGATAAGAAATCTGCTACAGATCCTCGGATACTTCGCACAAGACAGCTGATTCGGGATGCGTTTGTAGACCTGTTACAAGAAATGGATATCGAGAAATTGTCCGTTAATCGGATTGCGGAACGAGCGACCATTAATCGGGTGACGTTTTACCTTCATTATCGTGACATTACAGATATGATGGAAAAAATGGCTGACGAGATGATCGAACACATTGAACGGATTGTGGACGAACATGCTCCTCCATTGGATGATGCTGCCAAAGACGATGGTTGGCCTGTACTTGTAAAATTGCTTGAACACTTTGCTGAACATTCGAAATTCTATAGCGTTGTTCTCGCTTCCAGACGAACCCCCATTTTTACGGAGAGACTCTTGAAATTGCTAACGAAACTTGTTTCAGCCAAGATTGATAGTTTGGAACTGGGAAACTCTCTTGCACAGGCGGGTATTCATAAGGAGATCGCCATTTGGTACAGTTCCTCAGCCCTGATTGGTACCATTGTATCCTGGCTTCGCAATGACATGCCCTATGCTCCGCATTTTCTTGCCAAACAGTTCTCTTTAATTCGTGCTTATTCTTATAATGACTTGATATGATAAAAAAACATCTGTCTATAGTTAGGTTCAACTATAAGCAGATGCGGTTACAACAGATGATAGTATGGCTATTCTCTTGCCCGGGTTCTTAATATCATATACAGTCCGATGAGTGCTGCCAGAAGGCCAAAAATGATGCCTGAAAGTCCATTGTAAAAGGTAGGATCTCCTTTATATGAGAATGACATGATCGCAGTTTGTGTTAATGAAAGTGAGATCAAAGATGAAGAGAAATTCGTCAGTTTGATCGCTTCAATGACCGGTTCATTATTCCGTCTCGCCATGATGGCGCCCCCAAGAGAAACGGCGATTTCGGTAAAAGTAACGGCAGCTATGATGAAGGCGACATAGCGAGGATAGTGTGTTCTGCTGCCATCAACGAATAATAATTTACTGCAATAAATGATGTACACCACACTTGATGCAAGCACAATCGTGCCTATAAAGTGATAAGCAGCGTATTGTTTTTTACTGATCTCCTCCGGGCTGGAGTCACCGAGATTCGAGTCTTCATGTGCCTTTGCTGCATAGTACTTGGCAACGGCGATGCCGATATTATAGAAGGCGTTAATACATAAAAAGAAGGAGAGCGAGAAAATTCCCAAGAATATTTTACCCACTGCGATTAGGGCATTGAGTGGAACGGATAATTTGGCAAAGTAGATAATGCGATTATTTTTAACTTTTAATACGGATTCGCCCGTATTAAATTGACGTATCCAATTCACTGTCTTTCCTCCCAAACGAAACCCGATGTGTTAAGAATGAGTCCAGTGTTCAAGCATACCATACTAAACCATATGGTCCACATATTAAGTTTAGACATCGTTGTACAATCGCAGGAAATGGGACAGCTATATGTTCACGAGGCAGTGATTCATCGGCACACCTCTCGCAAATTGAAGCTGTCCCGTGCCAATCTGGCTGATTTTTGCTTGAGCAGGCCAGTGACAATACGTATGACAAAAGGACATGTAAAAGAAAATCATATGAGCTGAGTTTGCGACGAAGAATCGGAAGGGGCTTCGGTTTGCGAGAGTCGCCTATTTTTATCAAGCGTGGAAAACTGCTGAGCGATAAGCTGCTGCTTCATGATTAGGAAATCCATTTTATGGTGCAGATGCTCCAAATGCAGATTACTTTATTCATTGCCTTCACTATAGAAAAGATTACATGGAAAATGTTCTCAGATTAATTCTACCAAACGGCAGGATTGGACCATGGGCAACATTGTGTTTATTCCTGTTATTCAGTAGAATTATTTTTAATTCATATTTTCAAAAGGAGAGCAAATACGTGCTGGAACTCAGCTTTAATGACCCGGAAAAACTGGTAACTGTAACCCACGCCCTGTCGACTCGTTCCCGGATTGACATTCTCCAGCTTTTAAATACCAACAACTTAAACATTATCGAAATTGCCGAAGCACTGGACCTGCCGGTGTCAACGGTAGCCAATCATATTAAAGTGCTGGAGGCAGCCCATTTAATACATACGGAAATGCTCCCGGCTTCTCGCGGAGCCATGAAGGTTTGTAGCCGTAACTATGATGATATTCACATTGCCCTGGATCGGGTTGCATCTTTTCCCAAACGGGATACGAATGTCTATGAGGTCCAGATGCCGATAGGGCACTACAGCGACTGTGAGGTTGCGCCAACATGCGGTATGGCGAGCACGGAGGACATGATTTTGAAGGAAGATGACCCGGCAAGTTTCTATCATCCCAAGCATATTGATGCTCAGATTATCTGGCTGGCAAAAGGGTACCTGGAATATTTGCTTCCGATGGACATTCCGCAAGGCGCCATGATTGAAGCTTTGGAATTGTCCATGGAAATCTGTTCTGAAGTAGCAACCTATAACAATGACTGGCCCTCAGATATTTCCGTTTGGGTTAATGGCACTGAGATCGGGATGTGGACAAGTCCCGGAGATTTGGGTGACCGCCGTGGTAAACTGAATCCGGCATGGTGGTCTGATGGTTCTACACAGTACGGTATTCTCAAAAAATGGCGTGTGGACGACAACAAAACCATGCTGGACGAAGAGAAAATTTCTGATGTGTCCCTGTCTGATCTTCATCTCGAGGAGAAACCCAAATTAAGACTGCGCATTGGAATTCATCCGGATGCCAGACATCAGGGAGGCTTGAATCTGTTTGGCAAGGGGTTTGGTGATCATGAACAGAACATTATTATGCAGGTAAGGTATACGATGAATGCGGGTGATAAGCATGCGAGATATGCCAAATAACAATACCTCATTAATTGTGAGTATCGAGCGTTTTAAACCGAATTTGTTTCATTTGGAGCAGGGCGAAGGTTTATTCAAGTCTCATTCACATGATTATAATGAACTGACACTTATACTGGATGGAGAAGGGTACTACAGTTCACCAGAGCAGAATGTCAAAGTGGGCAAGGGCGACATGATCATGATTCCTCCAGCACTTCATCACGGTTATGTATGCACCGATCCCTGGCAAGGCATTTCCGTGCATTTCTACCATGATCAGTTACCTGTACATTCTCGTTATCTCTTTCACGCGCAGGATCATCAGAGGGATCGCATTCAGACTGCGCACCTCTCTAAGGACAGTCTGCGGTGGGCAGAAGTGAGTTTGTCTCAATTGGAGAAAGAGTGGCGTTCCGACAAAAAAAACATCGATTCCAGTCAATTAATGCGTTTGGCGCTGGAGACCTCACTGTGTCTTTTCCAACAAAATCATTCGCTCGACTCTTCCTATCCTGTTCACCATACGACCAGCCAAGAGATAATTCAGGAAGTGCTAAAAGAGATTCACTCGGCGTATTACACTCCGATTACGGTCAGTGAGTTAGCGTCTCGACATTTTCTGTCCGCCAGTAATCTGCGAAAGAAATTTACGGAAACCGTTGGTGTCTCCCCGAAACAGTACATCATTAATCTTCGACTAATCGAAGCCAAGCGTCTGTTACAGCAAACCAACAAGGCTGTTGAGATGATCTCATCGGAAGTGGGTTTTACCTCGTCTAGCAGGTTTTATGATTTCTTTGTTAAATCGGTTGGGGTTACTCCGCTGGAATGGCGGATGCAAAACAATTAGTAGCGCTTCAACAGGGAAACCGTCTGCGGACGGTTTTTTTCGACCGACGAAATCGCTTGAAGGTTGTCTTTTTTATCCTTGTATTTAAAGCGTTTTCATAATTGTTTGTCAATATAACCTGCCAGATAATAGAAAATAGTTCGATAAGAAGGGAGAAGGAAGAAATGACCAACAAGAATATTTTCTATAACCCGGTTGCAATGCAATCCGCAGATCCTTGGGTCTATAGGCACTCAGATAGCCATTATTATTTTATGCGCACAACCTCAAATTACCTGGAGCTTATTCAGTCTTCTCGATTATCGCAAATCGACAAAGGGACTCGGAAAATCATCTGGTCACCGGAGCCTGGGGGGCGTTACAGCCATCATTTGTGGGCACCAGAAATCCATTTTTTGAATGGAAGATGGTATATATACTATACGGCCAACGATGGGGGAGGGGACGATTCACGGCGGATCTGCGTGCTGGAGAATGAAAGTCCGAATCCTATGGAGGGGGAGTGGGTATGGAAGGGAGCACTGAATACTCCTGTTCCCGGTTTGGACGGTACTGTGCTGATGCTCAGGGGACAGCTTTATTTTTTGTATGCCGGATATGGTCATTTTCCAGACTATGGATCGGCAATCTATATGATGCGGATGTCTGATCCACATTCCTTGACAGGTGATCATGTTTTGCTCACGGCCCCGACCCTTACCTGGGAAAAGCAGGGGGGAATGGCGATTAATGAAGGCCCGGTCACACTGCAACGGAATGGACGCATTTTTCTGGTATATTCCGCAAGTACAACCTGGTCTGAAGATTATGCGCTTGGCATGCTGACCATGAATGAACAGGATGATCCGATGCTTGCCTCTTCGTGGACCAAGTCTGCGGAACCTGTTTTTCGAAAAAGCCCGGATAATGGAGTATATGCCACAGGACACAACAGCTTCACCACCTCACCTGATGGTCAGGAAGACTGGATTGTATACCATGCTCTCCCGAGCCCAGGGGCTGAAACGGCTTTAAGGGCAACGCGCGTTCAGAAATTGGGATGGAATTCGGATGGAACCCCTGACTTTGGTGTGCCTTTCAGTGATAATCAGGCGCTTCAAGTTCCATCCGGAGAATGAACCGGAAGACGTGGGAATCATGTATAGGTATGTTCATAATTACAATAACTTTGTAACTAATAGTGCTTCATTTATCTTTGGATAAAATCGATATTGTTAAACCGGACTATTGAAACGTTGCTTGGAAAGGGTGAGAGTGGCTTTTTAACAAAATATGCGAAGATATTTTATTACAATAAAATAGATTGAAATCGTTGATATACAATTATTGTGTAACTATACTTTGATTCAAATACAGAAAATTACAAATTAGATAGGCATCATTAGGGGCGCTTCTCAAATTCATAGCGGGGGGATGGATATGGCGAAATTTAGGAAACGGCTCATGAGTGTTGTGATGGTGTCTGCAATGTTGTTTTCGACTGCAGCATGCAGCAGTCAAAATGAATCAGGAGAGGCTGAACCTCAGGATAAAGAAGTTTCCACAGAGAAGAACAAGGTCACATTCACGGATATAAGCCTGGATATTCGCGGCAACCAAAAGCCTACGCAAGCGCAGAGTGACGAGGTAAACCACACGTTAAATGACACCTATTTGGGAGATCTGTACGATGAAACCATCCCGAACGATTACTCAGCGTATCCATATAAGAAAGATGTCACGCTGGACGTTTGGATGCCAGCCAATCCCAACGTCCCTGACATGAACAAACAGGTGGTACAAAAGCAAGTGCAGCAACTGACCGGAATCAAGGTCAACTTCATTACACCACCAGTTGGACAAGAGGCAGACGCCTTTACCCTGATGATCTCATCCGGGGAGCTGCCCGATATCATTATCAATCCTGAACGTTATCCGGGAGGTCTTGAAGCGGGTTTGAATGACGGGGCTTATCTGGATCTCACCGACTTGATGGAAACCAACGCTCCGAACTATTCAGCATGGCGGAACTCCGATGAGACGAGAAGGAAGACGACCGTTACCGATACCGGCAAGCTTCTTGGTTTTTATGGAATCGCTCCGTATTCCGAATGGACCTGGTTCGGTACGCTGATCAAGAAGGAAGCATTGGAAAAGACGGGACTGGACGTTCCAGCCACGATCGAGGAGTGGCATACCTTTTTGAAAAAGAGCAAGGAAGTTGGATATGCTGAACCACTGAATTATGGATCTTCCTATGGCCAGGTCTTTACAGGCATTATTAATGGCGCATATGGCGTATGGGACTGGACCTTTCTTGATGCGAATGGAAAAGTCGCTTGGGGTCCTGCACAACCCAAAGCCAAGGAATACCTGACAACGATGCAGCAGTGGAACAAGGAAGGATTGCTTAATCGGGATTGGGCAACCGCAGACTTTAACCAAAGGATGGCAAGCGCGATCTCGGATAAAACGGCAGTCATGATGGATTCACCGGATACGATGTGGAGTTACTGGAAGCAGCAGAACGATATCGATTTTGTGGGCGCGCTCAATCCAGTTCTGAACAAAGGTGATAAATCAGCAACGACCTACAAGAACTTCAAACGAACAGGAACCACAGCGGCAATCACCACTCAATGTGAAGATGTAGAAGCGGCAATGGCCTGGCTTGATTTTAACTACAGCAAAAAGGGCTGGGAAATTCTCAATTATGGAGAATACGGAACAGTACATTTAATCGATGAGAACGGCAAACCGTATTTTCATGAAGATAGTTACATTTACAAAGATCCGGACGGCCAGCCTGTTGCGACGACTTTGTTGAAGTACCGCATGCATTCCTGGCCAGCCATTCGCGACGAGCATAACTCAAATCCACTCATTGTTGCCAAAGGGAGCTATTCCGGAGACATTCGGAAAGAGTGGACAGAGAACATGGATACCAGCATGGCGATGCCTCCAATCACGTTCACTCAGGAAGAAGCATCACGGGAAGCTGAATTGGGCAACCAGCTATCCACACTGCGTGGCGAGTATTTTGCCAAGATCATCATGGGGGAACTTCAGGTTGATGCATATGACAAGTTTCTAACGGAAGCCAAGAAGATGGGGCTGGATGAATTCCTGAGCATCCATCAGGCAGCGCTGGATCGGTATAACCAAAGGTAGCATGAATCTCTGAACAGTGAGGAGTTAGAAACGAGGTGCCAATAAGATGCTGACTGTACGAAAAAACAGGGAGCTGCACAGCGGGATGATCGCCCCCAAACGCAAAAATACCGGTCAAATCATTAAAAAAGATTTTAAAAAGAACTGGTTTGCCTATATGCTCGCGATCCCGGTGATCGCCTGGTTCCTGGTCTTCTGTTATGGACCGATGTGGGGTGTACTCATTGCGTTTAAAGACTTTAAACCATTGCTGGGCTTTGCGGATAGCCAATGGGTTGGATTCAAGCACTTTATCGAATTCTTTGAAGGCCCTTATTTCTGGAGAGTAGTCAAGAATACACTGCTGTTGAATCTGTGGGGAATCGTATTTGGTTTTACGGCTCCGATCCTACTGGCGTTAATGCTTAATGAAGCACGGAACAGCAGGTTCAAAAAAGTGGTACAAACGATTACCTACATGCCTCACTTCATTTCACTGGTCGTCGTCTGCGGTATGATTCATATCTTCACTGCCGATGAAGGTATCATCACTCAGATTCTGCAGTTCTTCACAGGCAAGGAATACAGCTCCTTGTTAGGATATTCGTCCATGTTCCGACCGATTTATACCTTTTCGGGCATATGGCAGAGCATAGGTTGGGAGAGTATTATTTATCTGGCCGCCATGAGCTCGATTGATCCTGCCTTGTACGAGGCAGCCGATATTGATGGGGTTGGGCGAATCAAAAAGATGTGGCATATAACGCTGCCCCAGATCAGTCCGGTCATCGTGATTCTGTTTATTTTTGCAATTGGCGGTTTGATGGCTTCCGGTTACGAGAAAATAATCCTTCTATATAACCCGCTGACCTATGATACCGCGGATGTCATTGCATCCTATGTGTATCGAAGAGGGTTAAGAGAAGCGAGCTTGAGCTATTCCACAGCCGTCGGCTTGTTAAGTGCAATTATCAATTTCGCATTATTGTGGGCAACGAATAGAATTGCCAAGCGTAACTCTGAGGTCAGCCTGTGGTAGGAAGGAGTTAGGAAGGAGTGAAGCAAGATGAAATATCGTAAAACGATGGGCAACCGGGTGTTCGACATCGTGAATTACACACTGCTGTCCCTGTTGACGCTGGCCTGTCTGTATCCCATTCTGCATATTGTGTTTGCTTCTTTCAGCGACCCGGCCCGACTGGTGGCGCACAAGGGGCTTCTGCTTAAACCGTTGGGATTTACTTTGGATGGATACAAGCTGATTTTCAAGGATAACAGCCTTTTGGTGGGATATAGAAACACGTTAATTTACGTGGGACTGGGGACGTTCGTCAATATGGTCATGACCATTATGGGGGCTTTTGTCCTATCGAGACGTGATTTGTATTTTAAAAATGCAATCATGATTGTCATCACGATTACGATGTTCTTCGGAGGTGGCCTGATTCCCTGGTTCCTTTTGATGAAGGATATCGGTTTGTTCAATAATCTGTGGGCCATGATTTTGCCTACGGCGCTGAGCACCTGGAATATTATCATTTTGCGAACCGGCTTTCAGGCGATCCCCTTGGAATTGGAAGAGGCAGCAACGATTGATGGTGCGAGTCAGGCACGGATATTGATGTATGTGATATTGCCGCTATCCAAAGCTACCCTGGCTGTCATCTTCCTCTACTATCTGGTTGGTAACTGGAACTCATGGTTTAACGCCATGGTTCTGCTGCAGGACCGGGACAAATTCCCGTTGCAACTCCTGATGAAAGAGATTCTGGTAGCCAATGACTCAAGTGCAACAACCATGGGGAGTGCGGGCGGTGTCGTGATTGACAGTGCTGGCAGTTCAACGGCTTATCGGGAACTCGTCAAATACTGCACTATAGTCGTATCTACCATTCCAATCCTGATGGTCTATCCTTTCTTGCAAAAGTATTTCGTAAAAGGTGTCTATGTGGGTTCAATAAAAGGTTAAAAGGAGCGATTCATTAATGAAAGAACAGAGCAGAAGCATGTCAACAATTCCTCGTCCGGAATATCCCCGGCCCCAGTTTGTTCGAGAGGATTGGACCAATCTGAATGGTCCCTGGCAATTCGAAATCGATCATGGGAAAAGCGGGAAAGAGCGAGGTTATGAGCAAACCGGACATAAGCTCTCCGGGACAATAACCGTTCCGTTCTGTCCAGAGAGCAGGCTGTCAGGCGTGGAGTATACCGATTTTATGGCAGCCGTATGGTATAAACGGGAATTCACCATACCGGATACCTGGATGAATGGCAGCATTTTGCTTCATTTTGGTGCGGTTGATTATGAGGCAGAGGTCTGGGTGAATGGTACATCCGTTGGCAAACATCGGGGAGGATACGCACCATTTCATTTTGATATCACTTCCCATATTTCATCAGGCACCAATGTTGTAACGGTCTATGCGGAAGACGACGTTCGTTCGGGACGTCAGCCGAGAGGCAAACAGAGCGAAAGATTCCACTCGCATGGATGTGATTACACCCGTACGACGGGCATCTGGCAAACGGTGTGGCTGGAAAGTGTACCAGAGGTATATTTATCCGATCTGAAAGTGGTAGCTGATCCGGATAATGCTTGTGTCCATCTCGAAGTGAAGATTTGCGGTAACGCTGCTGGAGGCGAAGTGTCTGCAATTGCCCGCTTCGAAGGGAGGGATGTCGGATCGCAAACAGCGGTGGCTCATGGGCCTTCCGTTAAACTTACGGTCCCATTGTCGGAAATTCATTTATGGGAACCGGGGCATGCCAAACTGTATGATTTGGAGCTCAAGCTCCAAGGTAAGAGTCAGGAAAACGATACGGTAACATCGTATTTTGGCTTACGGACGCTAAGACTGGATGGCATGGCGTTTCGTATTAATGAGAAGTCCGTTTTTCAGCGACTTGTACTGGATCAGGGCTTTTACCCGGAAGGTATCTATACGGCACCGAGTGACGAGGATTTGCGCAAGGACATCGAAATCTCTATGAACCTTGGCTTTAATGGGGCAAGGTTGCATGAGAAGATGTTTGAACCGCGTTTCCTGTATTGGGCTGACCAGCTTGGTTATCTGGTCTGGGGAGAACATGCTAACTGGGGACTGGATATTACAACTACTGAAAGTCTTTCGCGTTTTCTGCCGGAATGGGTGGAAGGCATGGAACGTGATTTTAATCATCCCTCACTTATCGGCTGGTGTCCGTTCAATGAAACGTGGGATCGCAGCGGAACCCGCCAGGATGACGATGTGCTCCGAATAGTCTATGAGATGACCAAACGCTTGGACCCGACACGTCCTGTCATCGATACCAGCGGTAACTTTCATGTGGTGACGGATATTTTCGACTTGCATGATTATGATCAGAATCCGGAAACGTTCCGGGCCAGGTATGAACCGATGAAAAATGGCGGGCAGGTGTTCAATACGTTTCCGGAGCGACAGACGTATGGAGGGCAGCCTTATTTTATCAGCGAGTATGGCGGAATCTGGTGGAATCCGGATCAACAGGATGAGAAGTCCTGGGGTTATGGCGACAGACCTCAATCCGAAGAGGCGTTCATCGCTCGGTATGAGGGCTTAACCAACGTTCTGCTGGACCATCCAATGATGTTCGGTTTTTGTTACACCCAACTGTATGATGTGGAACAGGAAGTGAATGGACTATATACGTATGACAGACGTCCAAAGTTCAATTCGGAAACGATTCGCCGCATCAATTCCCGCAAGGCTGCCATAGAAGATTGAACACTATCGCTTCGGTACGTACATGATTCATAATCCGATAAGGAGTGTGACTGTAGATGAAGATCATGAATTACAGGAACAAATTGCTGTTGGCCTTTTGTGCATTCCTCATTTTTCCTATGGGACAGATGGCACAAGCTGCGACCACACAGAACAACTTCTATAACGTGGTCATGCAGGATGGGGCAGATCCATGGGTTTACAAGCATACGGACGGATTCTTTTATTTCACAAAAACAACAGGTGGCAACGTCACGATCTGGAAGTCCGCTCAATTAACAACCATTGATGCAGCACCCACCACAGTGGTGAATACAGGGTGCTGTGGCATATGGGCTCCAGAACTTCACTATATCAACGGCGCATGGTACATCTATTATGCAAAGGATGACGGAGACAACGTCAATCATCGCATGTACGTTATGGAAAATACGTCCGCCGATCCGACCCAGGGAAGCTGGCAGTATAAAGGTCAAATCACGGACCCGTCGAACAAATGGGCAATTGATGGTACGGTGCTGCAGTCCAACGGACAACTTTACTTCATCTGGTCGGGATGGGAAGGCGACACGAATGTACGGCAGAACCTGTACATTGCCCATATGAGTAATCCCTGGACCATCGATTCGAATCGTGTGGAAATTGCACGGCCGAGCTATGCCTGGGAGACGAATCATTCCCCGAACGTGAATGAGGGACCGCAAGTGATCGTTCGAAATGGGGTCATCAGTCTGGTGTACTCGGCAAGTGGCAGCTGGACCAATGACTATTGTCTTGGAATTATTACTGCCAGCACCTCCAGCAATTTACTGAATCCGGCATCCTGGAGCAAGCGCAGTCAGCCCATCTTCCGATCCGGAAACGGCCTGTACGGTCCGGGTCATCATTCCTTTACCAAGTCTCCTGATGGAACGGAGGACTGGATTATGTACCATACTGCGAAATTCAACAATTCCGGTTGGAATCGGGAGATCCGCTTGCAAAAATTCACCTGGAACGCCGATAACACACCCAATCTGGGCACGCCGGTAAATCCCAATACTCCAATTGCCTTGCCATCGGGAGAAAAGTCAGTTGTTCGATATGAAGGTGAAGAAGGGACATTTGGCGGGATTGCTTACGCTTCTCAAAGTCCTTCCGGTTCGGGAGGGATGAAAGCGGGACATATCGATACAGTTGACAGCTATGTAGAATTTAATGTGAATGCAGCGTCCGCTGGTCAATATATTCTGCTGGCAAGAACAGCGAATGGTACGGCTGGTGGCAACTGGTCTAATCTGCTGCTGAGTGTGAATGGAGGCACAGCGAGTCCTTTCCATATCACCAACAAAGGGTGGGAGAACTGGGGACTGTCTACAGCCAGAATCCAGCTGAATGCCGGTGTGAACAAAATTCGCTTTTCCAAGGGCGAAGGTTATGGAGAGCTGGACTTTTTTGATATCAAGCCTGTGAACTAGGAAATTATAAATACAATCAGAACCCTGCCGGCCCATCGTGGACCTGGGCAGGGTTTTGTCGTTATTGTCGTTATGGATTGAACAATCCGAATTCATTCATATTCAGTTCATAAATGTACGTTATTCTTCCCCTATAAACGATATGGGAGGAACTACAATTGATAAATACACAACAAAGAGCAGTGGGGAATGAACTTGGTGAGTGGGCTATTGATGCGGAAGGGCTTGTGAAAACCTTTGGTGATCATCGTGCGGTAGACGGGGTGAACCTGAAGGTGAGAGCCGGTACAATCTACGGAGTGCTTGGTCCTAACGGAGCTGGCAAAACAACAACCATTAGCATGCTGGCCACCTTGTTGCGACCGGATGGAGGTTCAGCCCGGATATTTGGTCACGATGTGGTGAAAGAGTCACAGGTTGTACGCCAGCTGATTGGATTGACAGGACAATATGCATCTGTTGATGAGTCACTCAGTGCCAACGAAAATTTGATGATCTTTTCCAGGCTGCTGGGTCTGGGACGTGCAGAATCCAAGCGGAAAACAGTGGAGTTGCTGGAAGAGTTCGGTTTGACGGAAGCTGCCAAACGTCCAATTAAAGGTTTCTCGGGAGGCATGCGCCGCAGACTGGATTTGGCAGCAAGTCTTATTGCTCAGCCGCCGCTGATCTTCCTGGATGAACCTACGACAGGACTTGATCCACGAACACGTGCACAGATGTGGAATACGATCCGCCAACTGGTTAAATCGGGTTCAACCGTTCTTTTAACCACTCAGTATCTGGATGAGGCAGATCAACTGGCAGATCGTGTCGCCGTAATCGACCATGGTCGCGTTGTTGCGGAAGGAACAGTGGATCACTTAAAAGAATCAGTGGGTACAGCCTCACTTCAGTTGCGGATACAGGAACCAACGAAGATTGAACAGGCCCGTCAGATTGTGGAGCAAATACTTCGGACGGAGTCCATTATATCAGCGGAAGCCGGGAAGATTACAGCACCCATGGCGAATGCCAATATTGCAGCTGATCTGCTGATTGCTTTTCGTTCCGCAGGCATTGATCTGGCAGAGATGAGTGTCCAAAAACCTACACTTGATGAGGTCTTTCTTACAATCACCGGCCAGGATGCGAGTGGCAATGAGTCTAATATGTCTTCAGAATCCAATGCAGTGGAGGAGTTGCAAGCATGAACAGTACATTAATAAAACAAAACTCAAGTCGGAAGCTGAGAAAATACACGAGTTTTGGGCAAACCATCCGAAATTCCTTAACGATGGCTTATCGCGGGATATTAAAGGTGAGACGCACACCAGAGCAATTATTCGATGTCACCCTCCAGCCCATCATTTTCACATTGATGTTTACTTACATCTTCGGTGGCGCGGTTTCGGGAAATATTCAAGATTATCTGTTGGTCATTATTCCGGGTATACTTGTGCAGACGGTCATTACAAGCTCAGTCGTTACCGGAGTGCAATTGCGCGAAGATATGGAAAAGGGCGTGTTCGACCGATTCAAGTCACTGCCGATTGCCCGCATCGCGCCGCTGGCTGGAGCATTGCTCGCAGACACGCTACGATATACCATTGCAACGGTACTAACCTTTGCTATAGGCTATTTATTGGGGTACAGCCCCGCAGGTGGATTGGCTCATGTCGCGATGGCGGGATTGCTGGTCATTGGTTGTTCATGGGCCATCAGTTGGATTTTTGCCTTTCTTGGTGTGATTGCTCGAACAGCTTCCAGTGTACAGGGGATTTCCATGCTCGTTCTGTTTCCATTGACCTTTGCTTCGAACGCTTTTGTACCCGTAGAAACCATGCCGAATTGGTTACAGTGGATTGTGAACGTCAATCCGATCTCCCA
Organism: Paenibacillus sp. NPDC056933; assembly: GCF_042674385.1. Taxonomy (NCBI): domain Bacteria; kingdom Bacillati; phylum Bacillota; class Bacilli; order Caryophanales; family Paenibacillaceae; genus Paenibacillus; species Paenibacillus sp. NPDC056933. Next base: position 2,309,722 of record NZ_JBHUQN010000001.1, read on the forward strand.
TCTGGTTACGGCTGTTCGTGAGCTGGCTAATCAGGGAACGATGGGAGCTGATCTGGTCACTTCACTTATCGGTGCGGCAGTCATCGTAGCGATCTTTGCACCACTTACGGTACGGGCATATATGCGGAGAACCTAGTCGACAATAGAAAGATATTTTATGGTAATAAGGACATGAGGCAACGTTTGCCTGAAGGAGGTGGTCACATTGACAAGCATATTGGTCGTTGATGACGACCCTCATATTCGAGAACTGGTAGGACATTTTTTACAGCAAGAGGGTTTGCACGTGATCGAGGCCGTTGACGGTCTCGATGCACTTCGTTTACTGGCTGATCAAAAGGTTGATCTGGTCGTTCTCGACATCATGATGCCGGGCATGGATGGGTGGGAGCTGTGTCGCGAGCTGCGTCACCAGACCGACCTGCCACTCCTGATGTTAACGGCAAAAGGGGATACATCGCAGATTATTAAAGGATTTACGCTTGGGACGGATGATTATCTGGTGAAGCCTTTTGATCCATTGGTGCTGGTCGCTCGGGTAAAGGCTTTATTGAAACGATATCGTATTATGACTTCACAAACAGTATTTCTTGGCGATCTCGTTCTGCGACGTGATACATTTGAGTGCAGGAAGGGCGATCAGGATATTGTGCTGCCACGCAAAGAATTTGAACTTCTTTTTACCCTTGCCAGCTACCCCGGCAAGACCTTTACGCGTGACCAGTTAATCGAAAAGATCTGGGGTTATGATTATGAAGGGGATGAAAGAACGATTGATGTTCATATCAAACGCCTTCGCGAACGTTTTCCCGAAGAGGTTCATACCTTCAGCATCCGCACCATGCGAGATTTGGGGTACCGATTGGAGGTAAGGTAATGAAGGGGGAACCTAGATTTCTTCATATTGCGAGAAACATGATTCTCGTATCACTCGCCCTGTTTATATGCTGGACTGCGGCGTTCTATATAACGAGGAGCACATATTCCTTTATCGCGTGGCAACCGCATGAATTAATTGCTCTTCTTATCAATGCCATGCTCGGATTTATTTTCTTTGGAGTAGGCATTACACTCATTGGTCCGTTGGTTAAAGGAAGGGAGTATGAGTTCTTTAACGAGTTAATTCAGGCTTTGAAACGTATTTCCCGTGGCGACTTTCGGGTAAATCTGGATTCGGCACTTGTCCAAAGAAACGGGAGGCAGGGGCATGATCATCCATTTGCCCAACTGGTAGAAGGTATCAATGACATGGCCGCGAATCTCAAAGTGATGGAAGAACTGCGACAGGAGTTCATCTCTAACGTGTCACATGAAATCGGATCACCACTGACGTCGATCAGCGGATTCGCCAGAGCATTGAAGGATACAAATATGGATCAGGAGAAACGGGACCAATATTTGACGATTATTGAGACGGAATGTGTTCGTTTGTCCAGACTCAGCGATAACTTGATGAAGCTCGCAGTTCTGGACTCATCCGAGCATGCATCTCACAAAACATCCTATCGATTGGATCGGCAACTGGTTACTCTTGTACTCGCCTGTGAGCCCCAATGGGATGACAAAAATATAGATATGAACGTGGAACTGGAAGAAGTTGAGATCGTTGCAGATGAGGATTTGATGATTCAGGTGTGGATCAACCTGATTCATAATGCTATCAAGTTTACGCCCGAAGGCGGGAAGATAGAGGTTGGTCTTACACGAATTCAAGATGACGTTCAAGTGTGCATCACAGATTCAGGGCCTGGTATCGTGCCTCAGGATCAGACTCGGATATTTGAACGGTTCTACAAAGCAGATCAATCCCGTACACGTACCGCAGGCGGAAGCGGACTAGGGTTGTCGATTGTGCAAAAAATTGTAGAGATGCATGATGGTTCTGTCTCGGTATCCAGTAAACCGGGTGAGGGAGCGGCATTTACTGTGCAGCTGCCGATACGCTCTGTACAAAAGTAACCGTGAATTGAGGTTAACATAGCATGATAATTCTGTGAGGAAGGATCGTACTTTTTTATTAAACATCTGGAGTATACTCTATTGAATGAATCCATCGGATGATGGAGCCTCATGATCTAAAAGGGTAATCGACGGTCAATGGCCATCCCTTCCATGGGTAAAAACGCTTTTCTGTATCAGGCCGTATTTGAGTCGTTTCTGCCTGAATTGGATCAGTTGAAGAATCTCCTCATTATTCCATTAGGAAAGTCAGTTGAGGCAGTACTTCGTCAATTACTTGATGAAAATCGAATACAGAAAGAAAGAATATTGTGGGGTTTCCCTCATCCATCGGGTGCAAACGGCTATCGTGTAAAACAGTTTGAAAATACCAAGACTGAGATGCAGAGCATACTGCGCGACATGTTCAATTCAAACCCGTTATTATAAAATAACTTCATATAAATGAGAAGAAGCTTGCTTTTTACAAATCCGATAATAGTATAATGGTTACGACTACATGACATGGAAAATAGGAAAAGAGGAAACAAATGCCTAAGATACTGGTTGCTGACGACGACCCTAATATTCGCGAACTTGTCTGTTTATTTCTAAGGAATGATGGATTCGAAACAGCCGAAGCAGCAGACGGCAAGGAAGCATTGAGCGTTTACGGCTCAACGCATGTTGATCTGGTTGTACTCGATATCATGATGCCAATCATGGATGGCTGGGCGTTATGCAAGGAACTTCGGAGAGCCAATCCTGATCTACCGTTACTCATGCTGACTGCGAGAGGTGAGACATGGGAGAAGGTGAAAGGGTTTGAACTGGGGACAGATGATTATCTGACGAAACCGTTCGATCCGTTGGAACTCACGGCTCGTGTCAGGGCATTACTGAAACGATACAAGATTGGCTCGACACACACGATCCAGTTTGGCAACGTCATCCTGGATCGCCAGACGTATAAGGTGATGAACGGCTCGGAGTCGCTTACATTGCCACTTAAGGAGTTCGAATTGCTGTACAAGCTTGCTGGAACACCAGGGCAAGTCTATACACGTGAGCAATTGATTGATCAGATCTGGGGCATTGATTATGCCGGAGATGATCGAACGGTAGACGTGCATATTAAACGGTTGCGTGAGCGATTCGCGACGACATCTGAATTTCGGATTGAAACGGTGCGCGGACTTGGGTACCGGCTTGAGGTTTATGAATGATCAGGTCCCTGTACATACGTGTGGTTCTCACATTTCTGGTCTCCGTCATCGCAGGCACAGTCATCTCCTTTTTTGTGTCAACCTGGATATTTGAGGACAAATTGAATGAGAACGCTCAAATTAACATACGCAACTTCGGCCAAGACGTAGTGCAGATTTATAAGATCCTCCCAGTGAGTGAAGCGGACTTATATGTCAGTGGAATGAAGCAGCTCAGCTCCTATCATATTCGAATTTACGAAGCTTCGGGTGAGTTCAAGTCCTTCGGAAAGCTTAACGGACATAAGTCTGCTGCTGTAACGAGCGAGCAACTCAAGAAAGTATTAGATGGGGGCGCTGTTCAAGAAACAACGAGTGGGATTGCTACAGGGTTCTTAGGGTTACCTCTGAAAACAGAGGTTGGAACGAAAGCGATATTTTTGGAAACACTCGCACCGCCTTCCACCTCTTTTGTGATTAGGTGGGGCTTAATCTTTGCAAGCTGTTCGTTGATTGCAGGAAGTTTGTTGATTCTGGTTGCTTCTGTATATCTGGTAAGACCGATCAAGAAATTGACCAAAGCGACCAAACGGATTGCAGCTGGAGATTTCAACGTCAAGCTGAACATTAAGCAAACGACTGAGATTGGTACGTTGGCCCGCAGTTTTGAAGAAATGATGCATGATCTGAAGCAGTTGGAGCAGATGCGCAGGGAATTCGTTACGAATGTTTCGCACGAGGTTCAGTCTCCGCTCACCTCGATATCCGGTTACGCTTCGGCACTGAAGCAAGTAAACCTCTCAGAACAAGAGCGAAACCGTTACCTGGATATTATCATCTCTGAAGCGAAACGAATGTCCAAAATGAGCGATAGCCTGCTCAAGCTGAGTTTGCTTGAATCGCAGTCACAGCAACTACGGCTTAACACCTTAAGCCTTGATGAACAGATCAGGCGAGTCATTGTGGCGCTTCAGCCGCAATGGTCTGGGCGTAACATTCATTTTGAGCTTGATTTGGAGAACGTGAAGGTAACGGCTGATCACGACCAGTTGAATCAGGTATGGACAAACATCATCGGAAACAGCATCAAGTTCTCCAAGGATGGTGGTATGATTAAAGTCAGTATCGAAGAGGATTTCAAAAATGTGATTGTTCGAATATCCGACACGGGCATTGGTATTCCCCTGGAAGACCAGAAGCGGATCTTTGAGCGGTTTTTCAAGGCAGATCGTTCCCACAGTCGTAAATATGACGGGAGTGGTATGGGACTTGCTATCGTTAAACAGATCGTGTCCCTTCATCAGGGTGACATCCGAGTGGAAAGCGAACCTGGTCAAGGCACGACCTTTATTATCACGTTGCCCATCCATCCACCAACGGATAGTTAGGCTCACAGGATAGGCCAATGAATAGAATATCCATCGGATTATCTGAACCGAATTTTCATGCCATATGTAACATGCAAGCTTCCTTGTATGTTACACATGGCATTTTTTTTGCTTGTTCATATTATGGTCATAGGGAGTACATCTTTGTTGGTTAGGCTTGCATTAGCGGCCTGTTAGGCCCATAAGCAGATGAAGGCAGGAGAAGCTGAGTGTGACCCAACAAGCAGAGAAAGAAGTACAGATTAGAACAAAAACAAAGAAAGTGTTAAGCATCTTGTTTAAAGTGCTTGCCGCAATCTTTATAATAATCCTACTTTTTATAGCCACAGTGTATACCGTTAACAAAATCAGTAATTATTCGGAGCAAAAAAGAATGGAACCGTATGGTCAACATGTATCTGTAGATGGGAAAAATATGAATGTGTTCATTCAAGGTGAAGGTGATGAAACGATTGTGCTTCTGCCTGGTCTTGGAACAGCGTCACCTGCACTTGATTTTAAGCCACTTATTTCAGAACTATCCCCCTATTATAAAGTCGTCGTGGTTGAACCTTTTGGTTATGGATTGAGTGATCAGACGGAAAAGGAGCGCAGTACGGCAAATATCGTCAGTGAAATCCATGAAGCGCTGCAAAGTCTTCATATTGATCGTTATATCCTTATGGGACATTCCATTTCCGGGATCTATAGTCTGGATTATGTGAACAAATATCCCAATGAAGTAAGTGCATTTGTTGGACTGGATAGCAGTGTTCCAGCGCTGAGTGAAAAAAAGATTGATTCGTCAGAGACAAAACCGATTAAATGGTTCCGCAACTTAGGGTTCGCCCGAGTACAATTGAAACTGAGTACGGACCCTTATGATGGACTGCCTTATGATGAGCAAACGAAAGAACAATTGAACATTCTGATCCGAAAAAATATGTATAATACCACTCAATTAAAATGAGGCAGAAAGCATGTATTCCAATTTTAAAGCAGCTGAACAGTTAACGTTCCCTGTCGATCTCCCGGTTCTTTTCTTTGTTCAAAAGAATCATCCGGCAGCGGACAATTGGGTTCCCGAGCACGAGAAGTTAATCAATGATTCTGTACATAGTGAAATGGTACTGCTGGAAGCGAATCATTATTTATATCGTTCCCATGCCGAAGAAATTGCTGAAAGATTCAGGGGATTTATGAAGGAACTTCAATAATGTGTTCACGGAAATTTATCCGACAATGACGTCCCCGTAATTTTATTCATTTATTAGCTTGTTCATATTCAGTTCATATTGACGTCACGGAGAGTACATTTTCATAGGTTAAGATTTCACTAGCAGCAAAGAAGAAAGCCGAACAAACCGTTCAAGACAGGAGAAGATGAGAGTGACACAACCAGAGGAAAAGAAAGCGAAGAATGGATCGAGGGCCAAGAAAGTGCGAAACATGATCCTTAAAGTATTAGGAGCAATCTTAATTGCTATTGTTCTGTTTCTAGGTATTGTTTACATCACAAATGTGATTAGTAGTAATTCTGAGGCCAAAAAGATCGAGCCCTACGGTCAGCATGTATCTGTAGACGGGAAAAATATGAATGTGCTCATTCAAGGTGAAGGCAAGGAAACGATTGTGCTTCTGCCTGGTTACGGAACAGCAACACCAGTGCTTGATTTCAAGTTACTTATTGATCAATTATCTCCATATTACAAAGTTGTTGCCGTTGAGCCATTCGGTTATGGATTAAGTGATGAAACTGAAAAAGAAAGAACGACAGAGAATATCGTAAGTGAAGTTCATGAAGCACTGCAACAACTTGATATTCATCAGTACATGCTCATGGGTCACTCCATTGCAGGCATTTACGGCATTGATTACGTGAACAAATATCCGGATGAGGTAACTGCTTTTGTCGGTATTGATAGCAGTGTATCCACCCAACCAAGTATTACAGATGCGAAGTTTCCATTAAAAACGTTTGCTCTTCTCAGAAATACAGGTCTCTTAAGATTAATAATGAAAGTGAGTGCAGACCCCTATGAGGGACTTGCATTTGATGAACAGACGGTTGAGCAGATGAAAATGATCTCCAATAAAACCATGTATAATCCCACGTCATTAAACGAGATGGAACATATTTATTCCAATTTTAAAGGTGCTCAAGGTTTAACCTTCCCTAAAGACCTTCCACTTCTTCTCTTTGTACAAGCGAATAATGAAGGTGTAGAGGGATGGATACCGCTGCATGAAGGACAGATTAAAGATTCGGTACATGGGAAAGTAATCACAATGGATGGTTCACATTATTTACATCATACTCAATTCAAAAAAATTGCTGAAGACGTTAGAGCATTCTTTAACGAAGTGAAGTGAGTATCCTGTAAATCTAATCGTGATTTCACAAATGTGTATAAATAAATATGAGAAAGCCGTCCTGTGGGACGGTTTTTCCATAGTAAATCCAATGCGGACGAGTCCGTGATGAAAGAGAGAGAGGAAATACAAATGAGATTTTTTGAAATACTTTTAGTTTTATCCTGTTTCGCTTTACTCATAGATCTACTGTTTGTGAAAAGAAGTGCAAAGAAAATAGGATGGGGTGTGGGTATAGGAAGTGGCGTTATATTAGCACTTCAATTGTTGGTTGAGGGATACCGATGGCAGTTGCTTGTGGTATATATCATGACGGCTCTATTCATAATCATTGTTTTATTCAGACATTCCGACAAGATGATCAATCTAAAAATAGGGAAGCTGTTGAAATATAGTTTATCTTCCCTGATCGTCATTCTGCTTGTTGCTTCTACCCTCTTGTCTGTATACTTACCTGTCTTTAATTTGCCGAAGCCGGATGGTCCAGAGAAAGTGGGTACTCAAACCTTTCATTTTACGGATCAGAACAGAGATGAAGTCTTAACTGAAGATCAAAGCGACAAGAGAGAGTTAATGGTCCAAGTCTGGTATCCTACGGAGAACATGAATAACAACAAGCGTGACACACTGTTTCCAAGTAATAAAGAAATGTTCAAAAAGTATATTCAGAGCTTCTCTGCTTCTTTAAAACTGCCTGAATTTGTGCTCAATTACTGGAAGTATAGTCAGACCAACTCTTATGAAAATGTAGAAATATTACCTTCTGCAACTCCTTATCCCGTGGTAATGCTATCTCATGGTATGGGAACGAGTAGAGTTCTACAAGCATCACAGGCGGAGAATCTGGCCAGTCATGGGTTTATCGTAGTGACAATCGATCATACGTACAGCACCTTTGCTACCCTTTTTCCTGATGGCCGTGTAACGGGTTATACAACGAAGATGACAACCATTGATGACCGCAAAGAAATTGGGGATATATGGACAAAAGACGTGGAGTTTGTAATCAATGAAATCGAAAAGCTGAATTCAGGTGCAATTGAAAGTCAATTCAAAGGGAAAATTGATTTAAATAACATAGGCGTGATGGGGCATTCTTTTGGGGGTGCAACGGCGTTTAATGCAACGTATTTGGATCATAGAATCAAGGCCGGGGTTAATATGGACGGGTCACTGAATGAAGTAGAAAATAGAGATGATATAAACAAGCCGTTTATGTTCATCAGATCGGGTAGTTTTAAAGACTGGTTAGTCAATTTTGAAAATGATAGAAATTCGGATGACGAAGTAAATAAATTTCTTTCAGATGAGCTGCACATTATGAAAAATGTGATCGAACATGGGGGAGAAGTGATTTATATAGAAGGAACCCAGCACTTCAATTTCACGGATCTTCAATTTTATTCGGAGCTGATTAAACTGTCCGGGATCACAGGAGACATCAATGGTAAAAGAGGAGCAAACATCGTAAATCAATATGTACTCGATTTCTTTAACAAGCAGCTGAAAGGAACGGGTGGAGATCTGATTCAGGGACCGAGCGACATGTATCCCGAAGTGAAATTTATAGATCCCAAAGAACTCTAAACGACCAATAACATTTAAATTTCAGGAGATGATGTGAATGGGACGAGAAAAGGGAAAACGAACTTCAATCACCGCCTTAACTCTGGTGTTAACGATGTTAGCTCCAATGTCAGTCATGGCCGCATCAGCTACGAGTAACAGCAGCGATCAGACGTATGAACCAACCAAGAAAATAGTAGCGGAGAAAGCGAAGATCCTTACCGAAACGTATGGTACAACTAGTGTGCAATATGCATTAATGGATGGCGGAGAGATCGTAGTGTCCGGTCAGACAGGCAAGAACGATCTAGAGGATAAGGTGCCGCTTACTTCAAATACGATCTATGGCATCGGCTCAACAAGTAAAATGTTTCTTACAGCTTCTGTTATGAAGCTTGTTGACGAGGGAAAGGTAGATTTGGATCTGCCTCTAGTGACCTATTTACCTGATTTTAAGATGAAAGATAACCGCTACATAGAAATCACACCACGTATGTTGTTGAATCATTCCTCCGGTCTGTTAGGCAGCACCGGAAGCAATGCTACATTATACGGGGATAACGACACGTATTCACATGACACGTTTCTGGAGCAATTGGCGAATCAACACCTGAAGGCTAGTCCCGGTGCATACTCGGTGTATAGTAACGACGGTTTTACGTTGGCGGAGATTATGGTTGAACGTGTTAGCGGCATGAGCTTTACAGCTTTTATACACCACTATTTTACGGAACCGTTGGACATGAAACATACTAAAACACCACAGGATGTCGTTGATCCGGCAGCAATGGCGGGGATATATTCTCCTCTGGTTAAGGGTCAGCTTCCACAAGAGAATTATAATATCATCGCTACTGGAGGCATTTATTCGACCGCTGAGGATCTTGTGAAATTTTCACAAATCTTCACAGGAGAAGTCGATGGCATTCTATCCAGTAAGTCGGTAGAAGCCATGGCGCAAGAAGAATACAAAAGAGGTATGTGGCCGGAGGATAGCGACACGTCCATCTCTTACGGGCTGGGGTGGGATAGTGTGAACTTGTACCCATTCAGTGAATATGGCATCAAGGCCGTGACGAAAGGTGGAGATACGATATCGTATCACTCATCTCTAATCGTACTACCGGAATACAATCTGGCTGCAGCCGTTACCTCTTCAGGGGGAACGAGTGCGAGAGATCAGTTCATTGCAAGTGAATTATTACTTAGCGCGCTTGAGGAAAAGGGCATCATTACAGAGCGGAAGCCGGATAAATCATTTGGCGTGCCAGTAAAGGCGGATATGCCTAAAGAGATATCCACGTATGCGGGCATATATGGCGCCAATAATTCGGTTAAGAAGGTTGAAATTAATGCTGGAAAAATGACTGTATCCGCGCTAACAGCTCCAAATAACCCGGCTCAAGAATACACCTATACAGCGGATGGTACGTTTGTTAACGATAAAGGCACAGAAAAGCTGAAATTCGTTACGGAACAGAACGGAAGGACGTATCTGTGGTCTCGATCTTATATTTCCTTGCCGGGACTTGGGCAGTTGGCGTTCTCCGAATATACGGCGGAGAAGCTGGAAGCCAATGAATTATCCCAGGATATTACCGCCTCATGGGAGCAGCGTGAAGGTAAGAGATACTACGTGGTGAATCAGAAGTATACATCAACAGTATATCTGCATTCATCACCAATCCTCTCTTTCCATATGAATGAAGAGACCCCAGGGTATATGACCAATAGTAAGATTATTGGAGCCAACGAAGCAGTCACGGATCTGCAAATCCCTGGTATGGCAGGACGGGATTCAAAGGAAATTTATTTCGCTGAAAAGAACGGAGTGGAGTATATTACAGCCGTAGGTAGTGTATACGCCAGTGAGGAAATTGTAAAACCACTCTATTCGGGGAAACAATCTGTAACAACGATTCAAGCAGATGGTTATGCCAAATGGTTTTCAGTGCCAGCAACGGTGAATGGAAAAGTCATGACTGTTAAACTGCCTTCAAATGGCGCCTTTGCCGTATATGATCAGAATGGTATATGTATTAATCACACCGTAGTCAGCGGTAAAAATGAGGTTGTTTTGCCAGAAAACGGCCGCATTGTATTTGCAGGTGACGTTGATTCCACATTTGAAATTTCATTGAAATAGATGAATTCTAGTAAGGTAGCATGCTTAACGAAACTAAGAAGGCAGCCGATCAAAGTAATCGGCTGCTTTTGTTCAATTTAACTATAATTAGTTTGTCACTTCAGTTAGAAAGAAGTACGTGTGTTATAAGGAGTTTATCTTCGAGGTTCATATAGTGATAGATTATGGAATTATGCAAAGAAGAAGATATATTTATAGTAGAACAGAGTGATTTCAACTTTCAACCAATGGGGTAGCATGATTTAGAATTCTTCGCTCTTGCTCAACCGAAGAATTATTCTTTTTTAGGAGAGTGCCAACGATGACTACGATATTGGTTGCTGACGATGATGCGAACATTCGCAAACTCGTCTGTTTATTTTTGCGCAACGACGGATTTACAACCATCAACGCCGTAGACGGAAAAGAAGCCCTGGCTATCTATACCTCCACGCCAGTCGATTTGGTTATTCTTGATATTATGATGCCAGTCATGGACGGTTGGGCATTATGCGAGGAACTTCGAAGAGCCAATCCGGATCTTCCGTTACTAATGTTGACGGCAAGAAACGAGACCTGGGAGAAAGTACAAGCATTTCAGCTCGGGACAGATGACTATATGACGAAGCCATTCGATCCGCTTGAGTTGATGGCTCGCGTCAAGGCACTGTTGAAACGATACCGTATAGGTTTAACGCAGACCATCCAATTAGGAAACGTTATTCTGAACCGGCAGACTTATAAGGTCCTGAGGGGTACAGAGTCGTTCACCTTGCCGCTTAAAGAGTTCGAATTATTGTATAAACTTGCTGGATTACCGGGACAAGTCTATACGCGGGAGCAATTAATCGATCAAGTTTGGGGAATTAATTATACTGGCGATGATCGAACGATAGACGTGCATATTAAACGTCTACGCGAACGTTTTGCCGATATCTCCGATTTTCGTATCGAAACGGTGCGGGGACTTGGCTACCGGCTAGAGGTGCAGGAGTGACCGGCTCCCTCTATACACGTGTAGTCCTGACCTTTCTGGTCTCCGTGATCGGGGGCACAATCCTTTCTTTTCTTGCTACAACCTGGATATTTCAAGATAAATTAAATGAAAACCTGCAAAGCACCTTGCTTGACTTTGGCCAGGATATCGTACGTATCTACGAGACATTGCCGTTACGCGAAGCAGAAATGCTTATAAGTGAAATGAAACAACTCAACTCCTACCACATTCGAATCTATGAAGCAACGGATAAGTTTCAAACCTATGGAGAACTTAATGGACAACATCCTTTCCTGGTGACTACGGAACAAGTAAAGAAAGTGCTTGATGGAGGAAGGATACAAATTAATGGAATCGATACGATCTTCTTGGGATTGCCGATAAAAACTGAAATGGGAAGGAAAGCCATGTTTGTAGAGCCCCTCACTTCCTCTTCCGCCTCATTTCTTATCAAGTTTGTTGTAACCTTTTTGATTTGTTCCTTTGTAGCAGGAAGCCTATTGATGCTAATTGCCGCTATTTTTCTGGTAAAACCGATCAAAAAATTGACAGAAGCGACCCGGCTTATAGCTGCTGGAGATTTCAACGTCAAGCTTAATATTAAACAAAAGGGTGAGATAGGTACTTTGGCTCGCAGCTTCGAAGAAATGATGCACGATCTACAGCAGCTTGAGCAGATGCGCAGGGAATTCGTAGCAAACGTGTCCCATGAAGTTCAGTCTCCACTCACTTCCATTTCCGGTTTTGCTATAGCGCTCAAGCAGGTAGACATCCCGGATGACGAACGAAGCTCTTATCTCGACATTATCATCACTGAGACTGCACGGATGTCCAAAATAAGTGATAGTCTGCTAAAGCTGAGTTTGCTCGAATCTCAGTCATTGCAGATGCGACTTGCCACGCTCAGTCTGGATGAACAGATCAGACGAGTAATCGTCGCTATTCAACCCCAATGGTCGGCCCGTAACATTCAGTTCGATCTTGATTTGCAGCCCACCAAAATCACGGCCGATCATGACCAGTTAAATCAGGTGTGGATCAATATCTTCGGCAATGCCATCAAATTTTCCGAAGATGGTGCCCGAATTAGCATCAGGATCAAACAGAATATCAAGAACGTGACGATCCGCATATCGGATTCGGGAATTGGTATTCTCCCTGAAGACCAAAAGCGTATATTTGACCGCTTCTTTAAAGCAGATCGTTCCCACAGTCAGAAATATGAAGGAAGTGGTATGGGACTAGCTATTGTAAAGCAGATCGTCTCGCTTCATCAAGGGGACATCCGGGTGGAGAGCGAATATGGACGAGGAACGACCTTCATAGTCATCTTGCCAATCACAACACCCACAGAGTGATTGGATTTTATGCCTTCACTAGGCTATGATACCCTGTATAAACCTCCTTGCGTATGATGATGCAAACTTTTTTTGCCTGTTCATCTTCCGTTCATACTATAGTCATTAGGGGGACATCTTGGTTTGTTATATTGTCTTTAGCGCCCACGTTATGGTGGCTTAACACAATGATGAAGACAGGAGTAGATGCAAGAATGAAACCAAGAGAGGTAACAAAACTGAAGATGAGTGTGAGAAGAGCAAGAAAGAGAAATACTATAGCTGCTGTGACTCTCATGCTGACGATACTTGCCCCAATGTCTGCAATGGCCGCACCGGCTGCCATGAATAACAGCATTAACCTTACGTATGAGACAACAAAGAAAACCGTAATCGAAAAAGCCAAATTACTGACTGAAACGTACGGTACGACGAGTCTGCAATATGCGCTCATTGATGGTGGAGAGATTACGGTGTCTGGTCAAACGGGGAAGAACGATCTAAACGACAAGGTACCTCTTACTACGAACACAATCTATGGCATTGGTTCAACCAGTAAAATGATGCTTACAGCCGCTGTAATGAAGCTGGTTGATGAAGGCAAGATCGATTTGGATGTGCCTGTTGTGAACTATATGCCTGATTTTACAATGAAAGATAAACGATACAAACAGATTACACCCCGTATGTTGCTGAATCATTCGGCCGGGCTTTTCGGAACCTCTGTCGGTAGTGCTATACTGTATGGGGACAATGATACCTATGCACATGATACCTTTTTGGATCAATTGGCGACCCAGAATCTGATGGCAAAGCCAGGTGCGTATTCGGTGTACTCTAACGATGGATTTACATTAGCTGAAATTCTGGTTGAGAGAGTCACTGGTATGAGCTTTACGGCATTTATACACAAAAATTTTACAGAGCCTTTGAAAATGAATCATACCAAAACACCACAGGATATAGTTAATACGGGAGAAATGGCGGGAATCTACTCTCCTGTGTATAAGGGGCAGCTTCCACGCGAGAATTATAATATCATAGCTTCAGGAGGCTTATATTCCACCGCTAAGGATCTGGTGAAATTTTCGCAAATCTTCACAGGAGAGGTCAAAGGGATTCTTTCCAACAAGTCGGTAGAAGCCATGGAGCAAAAAGAATACAGAAGAGGCATGTGGCCAGAGGATAGTGATTCTTCTATGTCTTACGGATTAGGGTGGGATAGTGTGGACTTGTTCCCATTCAGTGACTACGGCATCAAGGCTGTTACGAAAGGTGGAGATACGTTATCTTATCATTCTTCACTCGTCGTACTTCCGGAATACAACATGGCTGCAGCCGTGATCTCTTCAGGCGGAGCAAGCATAACCAATCAATTCATTGCGAGTGAGTTATTACTTAGCGCACTTGAAGAAAAGGGCATTATTAAAGAACGGAAACCGGAAAAATCATTTGGTGTACCTGTGAAGGCTGATATGCCTAAAGAAATCTCCAAGTTTGCAGGGAATTATGGTGGCAATAATTCAGTTACGAAGATCAAAATAAATAAGGCAGGACAAATGACGCTCTCCTCTCTCACGGCTCCAAGTAATCCGGTTCAAGAATACACCTATACATCAGATGGTACTTTTGTGAGTGATGATGGTACAGAAAAGTTGAAATTCGTTGTGGAGAAAAATGGGAATACCTACCTGTGGTCTCGATCTTATATCTCCGTTCCAGGACTCGGACAGGTGGCTCTCTCAGAATATAATGCGGAGAAGCTCAAAGCCAATACATTACCCAAGGAGATTAACGCTGCATGGGCAAAGCGTGATGGTAAAAAATATTATCTGGTGAATGCGAAATACACATCAATGCTCTATCTTAATGCTACATCGATCCTGCCTATTCATATGAATAAAGAGAATCCAGGGTATATGTCCAATAATAAAATTATTGGAGCAAGCGAAGCAGCCAATAAATTGCAGATTCCGGGTACTGCCGGACGAGAACCGATGGACATTCATTTCTCCAAAAAGAACGGAGGAGAGTATCTTACATTTTCAGGTTATGTATTCGCCAGTGAGGGATTGGTAAAACCAATCTATTCCGGTAAACAATCCGC
Source organism: Paenibacillus sp. NPDC056933 (assembly GCF_042674385.1). Taxonomy (NCBI): domain Bacteria; kingdom Bacillati; phylum Bacillota; class Bacilli; order Caryophanales; family Paenibacillaceae; genus Paenibacillus; species Paenibacillus sp. NPDC056933. The sequence goes on from NZ_JBHUQN010000001.1 coordinate 2,324,737, forward strand.
AACAACCATTCAAGCAGATGGATATGCCAAATGGTTTTCGGTACCCGCTACTGCGAAAGGAAAAGTCATGACAGTGAAGTTACCTGCAAAAGGAGCCTTTGCTATCTATGATCAGAACGGAATTTGTATTAATCACAGCGTGGTTAGCGGTAAGAATGTTGTTGTTTTACCCGAAAACGGCCGTATTGTATTTGCAGGTGAGGCTGGTTCCCAATTTCAAATTTCATTGAAAAAATAAACGAACTCAACAGGAGAGAACCATCATGATGAAAAAAATATTAATTATTTTGCTCAAAATATTTGGTGCGATCGTTATCGCTTTTGCATTATTTATTGCGACTGTCTTTATTGTTAATGCAGTTAGCAACAAATCGGAGGAAGGGAAAATAAAACCTTATGGCCAGTTTGTAGCGGTTGACGGCAAAAACATGAATGTGTTGATTCAAGGAAAAGGCAAAGAAACGGTGGTATTGCTTCCTGGGTATGGAACACCCGCCCCAGCCCTTGATTTCAAACCGCTCATCGATGAGCTATCTCCATTTTACAAAGTCGTTGTCATTGAACCTTTCGGTTATGGATTAAGTGACATTACTGAAAAAGAGCGTACTACGGAAAATATGGTTAGTGAAATTCATGAAGCGTTACAGCAACTTGGTATTCAACGTTACACGCTCATGGCTCACTCCATTTCAGGGATATACGGACTGGATTATGTGAACAAATATCCAAACGAAGTAACTTCCTTTGTCGGCATTGAGAGCAGTGTCCCAACGCAGGGAGGTAACGATGATCCATTCCCAACCGGAACGTACAAACTGCTTAAAAAATCAGGATTCTACCGACTGTTAATGAAACTGGCCCCTGATCAACTGATTGCACCCGATGTTGATGATGAAACCAGAGAGCAAATTAGAATACTTTCGCTCAAAAATACGTTTAATCCGAACAACCTGAATGAAGGGGAAAACTTTGCTCCTAATTTCAAAGCAACTGAGAACTTGTCTTTCCCCAAAGATCTTCCGTTGATTTTCTTCTTACAAGCGAATGATACCGAAACGGAAGGATGGATCCCCTTGCATGAAGAGCAAGTCAAAGATTCAGTGCATGGAAAAGTGATGACTTTCGAGGGAGACCATTATTTGCATCACACCCGATCCAAAGAAATGGTTCAAGAATATAGGAAGTTTATGAGTGAGATAAAGTAGTATCGCCAAGAAAAGAAGTCGCGAATTCGCGGCTTTTTTTCTGTTGTTACAGATGGGTGAACATACATACTCCTTTACTCTATTGGAAAATTAAGGTTGACACCACTTTTTATCGCGTATACAATCGTATGCATGAATATGTTGTATACAAACGTATACACATAATGGAGGTGGCAGGATGAGAGATCGTCATATCGAAGAACCCGATGGAAGTGTGCGTCAAGGTGAACGTTCGAAACGTGATGTAAGTGACAGCGAGCAACGATCAGAGCGTTCCAGACGTGGAAGAGGACATGGCGAACATCACGGAAAACGGGGTAACGGGGCACAAACGTTTCGCCGAGGTAGAATACTTGTCTTTTTGGAACAAATGCAGAACCGAAGAGCGACGTTGGCCAGACAGCTTGGTCAGGAGGAGTATGAACATATTCGCCCGATGATCAGTGGGGAGTTGAAAGCCATTGATCAGGTCATCGACGAGTATATCCATCTATTCGAACTGCAAAATGAAGATGTAAGTCCCAATAAGGATCTGGAGAGTGAGAGTGAATAAGTATGATTCGTCGTTTTTTTTCGTATTATCGTCCTTATAAAAAACTGTTTTTAATCGACTTTGGATGTGCTGTACTCGCAGGTCTTCTGGAGCTGGCTTTCCCCCTTGCCGTCAGTAAATTCATTAATGAGTTGTTGCCAGGTCAGGATTGGCCTCTTATTATGCTTGCCTGTATTGTACTGTTATCCATCTATGCACTTAATACGGTATTGAACTATGTAGTTACATACTGGGGACATATGCTGGGCATTAACATTGAGACCAATATGCGTTCGAAGATGTTTGCTCATTTGCAAAAGCTATCCTTCCGGTTCTTCGATAATCGCAAGACGGGACATCTGATCGGTCATCTGACGAATGATCTTAACGATATTGGCGAGGTGGCTCACCATGGACCCGAGGATGTTTTTATCGCTGTTATGACATTGATTGGATCGTTCTGGCTGATGGCGAACATTAATTTGGAGCTTGCACTGATCACCTTTATCATTATCCCAATCATGGCCTGGGTCATTATCGTGTTTGGTGGGCGCATGACGAAGACCTATCGGCGTCTCTTCGGCGATGTGGGGAATTTCAATTCCCGTATTGAAGATAATGTAGGCGGAATTCGTGTCGTACAATCCTTCGCAAACGAAGAGCATGAGAAGAAGCTGTTCTCCGTAGACAATGAGAACTTCCGTAAAACAAAGCTGCTTGCTTATAAAACGATGGCGAAGAGCATATCGGTCAGCTACATGATGATGCGTCTGGTTACTGTTTTCGTGATGATCAGCGGTGCCTGGTTCTTTATTGATGGCAGAATTGATATGGGTGATTTTATGGCATTCCTGCTGTTGTCCAATATCTTCTTCCGCCCGATTGAGAAAATTAACGCCGTTATCGAAAGTTATCCCAAGGGTATTGCCGGATTCAAGCGATATCTGGAAATCATTGATACCGAGCCGGAAATCGCCGATGCGAAAAATGCCGTTGAGCTAAAAAGCGTGCGCGGGGATATTCGCTTTGAGAATGTTTCGTTCGGTTATGAGCCGAATCGACGTATTCTGAATGATATCAGTCTGTCCATTAAGCCAGGAGAAACGGTTGCTTTTGTTGGTCCTTCCGGTGCGGGTAAAACAACAATTTGCAGTCTTCTTCCACGATTCTATGAGGTAGAGAAAGGCCGGATCACTGTTGACGGTATGGATATTCGTGAGGTTCAGTTGGAATCATTGCGCAGACATATCGGTATTGTTCAACAAGATGTATTTCTTTTCTCAGGCACCATTAAGGAAAATATCGCTTACGGTGATCTCACGGCAACGGACGATCAAATCTGGGAAGCAGCCCGTCGTGCATCCTTGGAAGAATTGCTTCTTAGTTTGCCAGAGGGGATTAATACGGTGATTGGTGAACGTGGTGTTAAACTTTCGGGAGGACAAAAGCAGCGTTTGTCCATCGCACGCATGTTTTTGAAAAATCCACCCATTCTCATCCTAGATGAAGCAACGTCAGCGTTAGATACGGAAACCGAAGCGTTGATTCAGAAGTCTCTGGCGGAACTGTCTGTCGGCAGAACAACGCTTGTGATTGCACACCGCCTGACTACCATCAAGAACGCTGATCGAATTATCGTAGTCAATGCAGACGGTATTGCAGAGCAGGGGAACCATGAGGAACTGGTCGCTGCCGGAGGCATATACAGCCGGCTTCATCAGGTACAATACAGCCATTCATAATGATTCATAATGTTGTAACGCCAAAACCGCGTATAATGCGCGGTTTTTTTGTCTTCCGTATTTAGCAAGTTGATTCCAATGTTGCAAACTATGGATTTAGCTAAGCTCTTCATTCAGTGAATTGACTTGCTCATCAACATTATATTGTTGACAACGTCCACTAATCTCATTAATATAATGTTGACATTGTCCACTAAAAAGGAGGGTTTCACATCAACTCTCAGCAAATAAATCCAGATATGTTGACTGAAATGCGACGTTTCAACCGTTTCTATACCAATATACTCGGTGTTCTTGACAAGCACATCCTGGGAACGGGATACTCGTTCGCCGAAGCACGAGTCATTATCGAAATTGGGATTCAAGGAGAGAGTATTGCCAACAATCTGGTGGATACACTGACCATCGATCGCAGCTACATGAGCCGAATTGTAAGTAAACTGACCAAAGAGGGACTTCTGGTAAAGGTGAATTCAGCAGCTGACAGCCGGGTAAGTCTGATTCGACTGACTGAAAAGGGTAAGGAGCTATACAACGAATTGAATGAGCGCTCGGATCAGCAGATTCAGAAGCTGATGGAAGGCTTGAACGAAGAAGAGATTAAAGAAGTGTACGATTCCATGATGGACATCCAGAGCAAGTTAAACAAAAAGGCAGGAGAGACAACACGATGATACGATTTGAATGTGACTACAATGAAGGTGCGCATGAGCGTATTCTGCGCAGGATGATTGAAACTAACATGGAACAAACAAGCGGCTACGGGACGGATGCCCATTGTGATCGGGCGAGAAGTCTTATTCGACAAGCTTGTGAAAATGAGCAGGCGGATGTGCATTTTTTGGTTGGTGGTACACAGACAAATACAACGGTTATTGCCTCCATTTTGCGTCCATACCAAGGCGTGATTGCAGCGACTTCGGGCCACATCGCGGTCCATGAGACGGGAGCGATCGAAGCCACAGGTCACAAAGTGATCACGGTACCAAGCGAAGATGGGAAGATCACGTCAGATCAGGTCAAAGCCGTCTATGATGCCCATTGGAATGATGCAGCACCTGAACACTGTGTCCAGCCCGGAATGGTTTACATATCCCAGCCTACCGAGAACGGTACGATGTACAGCAAGGCAGAGCTGCAAGCATTGTTTGATGTGAGCCAACAGTGTGGTCTCCCGTTCTTTATTGATGGGGCGCGTCTTGGGTATGCTCTTGCTTCCCGGAATTGCGATACGACTCTCGCTGATCTCGCTCGTCTATGTGATGTATTCTATATTGGCGGAACCAAGATCGGAGCATTGATGGGAGAAGCGGTAGTCATCCTGAATGACAAACTCAAGCCAGATTTTCGTTATATGATCAAACAAAAAGGCGGCCTGCTTGCCAAAGGCAGATTGCTGGGGATTCAATTTGAAACGCTGTTTGAAGATGGTCTGTATCTTGAAATTTCCCAGCATGCGGTGGACATGGCCATGTTGATTCATGATACGCTTGCGGAGCAAGGCATTACTTTCCTATATGATTCCCCAACCAATCAGCAATTTCCGATTCTGCCAGATGACCTGCTTCAAGATTTACGCAACCGTTATTCGTTCACATTTTGGGAAAAGGTGTCCGATACACACAGCGTCGTTCGTTTTTGTACCAGTTGGGCAACCCAGCGGGAAAATGTGGATGCACTAATTCGTGATATTTCTCATGCCTTAATCCAAATAAAAGAACCCTGTTTTAATTAAAGTATGTGTGTCCATTAATATCTAAAGGTTAGTACACTGCGGAGTAAAACGCCAAAAGAAGTCGCCATGTTAATGGCGACTTCTTTTTTTTGTTTGCTGTTATATGTTCCATAAATGTACTTACTAAAATTGAATTACTACCATTTGATGACAGGACCACTCTGGTATCGTGTAGGTCACAAGTTCATTCACCTGACTGAATGGCAGACTAAGGTTCTGGGGCGCCAGATACACATCCTGTACTTGTTCGGCAGTCGCCACCGTTACCTCTGTATTGATAAGTGGAGGGATATCCTCGATAACTTCCACACCTTGTCCTCTACGTACCGGAGAGGCATACAGCAGATGATTCACCCAACGGTTCGAGTTCTTCTGCATCTGCAGCGTGGTAACCCCTTGCGCAGGCAGGTTGGTCATCAACGATTTATTATTACTTAGTAAACGATCCAGCGCGTAAAAGATGATTTCCTTGACAGCCAAGCTTCCCTTTGTCGCATAATCTTCAAAAACATTCCATGCAATATAGATTCCATCCTGACCTTCAGCCATACCAGTTCCCGATTCCTGCAGATCAGAAGGCGTATGCTGGTGAGAGCAGAAGGTGAACAAGTCACGGTTAAAATAAGGATTTTCCTTACTGCCAAGTACGATGCCGTCTATCGTTGGCACTGTGTTCTGTCCTTCGGTGTACATGACGAAAGAAGCTTTACGCAGCGAAGGAAGATCAAATTTCGGTCGGAAGTAAGAGGGACGGAATGGGGAAACCTCCTGAAATTCTACACCCAAATCGAATTCAAAGCCTGTTCCATCTGGTGAGAGTCCGGAACGGCCAGTGGCGAGAATTTTGCCGCCCCCGGCAAGAAAGGCTGTCAGGTTGGTTTTGATTAACGCTGTAATGCTAATGGCATCCGGCAAAATAACAACTTTATATTTGGACAGATCAGCCTGCAGATCTACCACATCGAAGAGATAGTGGCCTTCCAGCAAAACTCTTACAGCGCCGATATCTTGGTGTTTGTGCTGGTTATGAAGATCGCTTCCGGATTCCCACAAAGTTGCCTCCACTGACAGCAACGCGATATCGGCCATAGAGGTAGTATCCCGGCACCATTCTTCCTTTGTTTCTACCTCGCGGTAAGCTTCCCCGATCAACGAATACGTGGCAAGGTCCATCTGTCCACCTGGATGCAGCTGATCTCCAATGGAGCAGCGTGCCCCGTTCGCAAGGCTCAGCGCAGTTTCATAACGCAACGCGTTAGGATGTTTGTATCCACCGAATTCGCCCCAGGAGGTATGGAATTTTCCGGTCATGCCGAGGAAATCCATGCCCAGTGTTTGCGCATAACGTGCAGAGAGCGGGAAGTGGTCGTACCCCCAGCCGCCCGTTGGTAGAGATTCCAACTCCAAATGGGTATTCACATGGGCGAGATCCCGCCGCCCACGGTCGACGTGACTGCTGTTGTGGAACACAGGTAGTCCGGGTTTCCATGCATGTACCGTCTCATTCATTCGACTGGTATAACGAGCATAAGTTTGTTCCCACAGTGTTCTCATGTCTTGGATGTTCCGTGGATCGGAGCCCTGCGTGCGGATGGCGGCAACGCAATACTGACAATAACATTCCCTAACACCAACGATATCGAGGAAGATACCGTCCACATCATAGTTCTTTACGACCTCCTCGACCTGTTGGGAGAGAACGTCAAGATAAGGGGTGTTCATGCAAAATTGATGATAGCCTGGCGTCATGAAATCGGCCGTCCAACTAATTCGTTCCTGTTGATTACGGATGAGCCATTGTGGATGTTTGCGGGCGAGTCGCTCATCCAGACCAGCGGAGAGGTAGACCGGTGTCTTCACGCCAATCTCATGAGCAGCTTCCATTTGGGCACCCAAAAGATCGAAATCCAGATGTGGATGCATTTGATTGGCACTTGTTGGGTGGTAGGCCCAGCCATGATGGCATTTGGAGAATAGGGTGATGGAATCGACATGCCCAGTCTTGAGCATCTCCTGAAATTGCTGCTTCGAGAAATCACGCCCAATGCCTTCAATGGCTTCTGACGTATGAAAATCGAGATGAACCTGACGAAATTTCATTGTTGCGTCCCCCTGGTCGTTAAATGATAGAATCATATTATATCTACCACTCTAATCGATCATTAGCTTCGATACAGGTGACAATGACGACTTTATATAGTACATTTTCTACATTTTATATAAAGGGGGATCTCATGCTTGTACTTGAACTTCAGGTTCCGCCGTTTCCGCTGTTAGCAGCCATTGGGCACACCGATTGGCAGCCGGGTGTGCAACATGCCCAGCGTTGTTTTGATGTGTTCGATCTTATTATTTGCGCCAAAGGAGCGCTATATATGGAGGAAGAGGGTATCTGTTACGAGGTTGCGGAAGGCATGATGCTGGTTCTTGAACCTGGCAAAGAACACCGTGGCTATAGACCAACGGATGTGCAGACGGAGGTATACTGGATTCATTTCCAGCTTCCCTCTGTGCAAAAGATGATTTTGAAAGAAAAGACGACTTGGGAGCAGCCTTTGCTTCAGCAAACAGACCAGGATATTGAGGCTCCTCCTGGAGTTATTGAAATTCCCAAATTCACCGCGGTGGATTTACGTAACCTGGAGCCGATAATGAAAGAAATGCTTGAGCTGCACCATGTACTCACCCGTCAGCGTTCCTTCGAGCTGCATGTTCTGTTAGGCCAATTCCTTCTGCAATTACAGAAGGGAATGAGACAGAACAGCCCGCAGGCTCGTTCCTATTTTCTGAGCGAGAAGGTAGCGAAATATCTTGGTCAACGCCTGGAGCAGCCGTTTGATTCCGGACAGATGGAGCGTGATCTGCTTTATCATTTTGATTACCTGGCTCGCTGCCTGAAGCAGTATACGGGGATGAGCCCGCTTCAATACAGGCATCACCTTCAAATGGAGAAGGCCAAGCGGTTATTGGCACATTCGGAGCTTCCGCTGAAGCGTATCGGCGAGTTGTGTGGATTGCAGGACCATAACTATTTTACACGGTTATTCAAGCGTCAAACTTCCCTCACGCCTGGAGAATACCGTAGGAAGCATCAGTTGCATTTTATGGAATAGAAGTGGTCGAACAGATCCCCATAGGCAGTTCATCCACCCAAAACAAATAAAAAAACCGTCCGAAAGGACGGAGGGGGGACTGTGTTCTAACTTATATTAGTAAGCGTTCAATCGCTTTCTAGTCGTAGAGCAAAATATCAAAATAGTTCTTCTTGCGATATCAAGCTTTGAAGTCCTCGCTTCGTACAGGACTAGCATTCGATAAGCCAGTTGGCTTTCATACTTTATATTCAATAAAATTAATAAAAGCAGTCCAGATACGATAAAAGTATACTGGACTGCTTCTGTTTTTTTGAAATGTGCCCCGTGACATTTCTTTGTATTATTTATGATCCTAATGAATTATCCTAATAGATTATTCTTCTGAAATAAATCTTTTGGCAAGCAACCACATACCGAGGCTAATGATTAGAAAATATAAAGGCATCATTAGCAATGAACCGGTGTGCAGAGCACCCATTCCCCATGTCGTCAGGCTTACCAGCAAATAGTAGCCTAAGCTAAATATCGCACCGGCGGTGCCAATTACATCTTGAAAATGAACAAGGGCAAGGCTCAGACAATTGGGCAAAGCAATACCTGCGCCAATCAACAGAACAAACATGGCTGTTAACATGCAGATGATCTGCAAAAGATTGGGCAGCATAGACAAGCTGCTTCCAAGGGTTAGGAGCAGAGCTCCGCTGGTCATGACCAGACAACCCAAATGAATGATCTTTTCCGGTGCGTAAACGGTCAATAATCTTTTGGAGATCATTGCCCCGACCACCGATGCCAAGGCCACAATAATGCCCAGAAAACCATAAACGCCAGGCGACAGATCAAAGTGTTCAATGAATATAAAGGGGGCTTCGGCATAATAACTGAATAAAACTCCGTTAATACCACCAATCAATACTCCAAACACCAGTACACGCGGCATAGCGAGCATCTTTTTTACAACCGGAAGTATAGCCACCTTGGATCGTAAAGAAACGTTTGTTGTCTCTGGCAGTCTAAGAAAAGCATATATAAACAACAACACGCTCATCAGTACTAACGCCAAGAACACCCATCTAAAACCAAGGGCCTGATCAATCCAACCACCAATAAGTGGTCCAACTGCCGGCGTAAATGCAATGACAGCAGAGATTTGGGCAAACATCGCATGTCTTCGATCTCCCGATACACTTTCTCGAAGCATGGTTTGGGTGATAATCGAGCCAGTTGCGGCACCGAAAGCCTGTACGAAACGGCCGACGAGAAGCCATTGAATTGATTCCGAATAAAAGCACATCAGACTTCCGATCCCATATACGATGAGACCAGCCAGCATTGCAGGTCTGCGACCAATCAAGTCGGACAGCCAGCCCCAGCAGAAAACACCCAAGGCAAATCCTACAAAATAGATGCTTAACGTGAATTGTACGGAACTATTGGTTACACCAAGTGCTGCTGCGATATCTGGCAGCGATGGAGTGTAGATGGTCTCACTGATTTGTGGAAAAGCGACAAGAACAATCATTAAAAGCAAAGATGGTACTGCATATTTCTTCATTATTATTAGCCCTCCTACAAGCTTATACTCCGTTATGACAACAAGAATATGAGCCTAGCTAGGGAAAGGGGGGCATCATGATGGAGAGACGACTATAGATCATCATTTGTTGAATTACCTTTCATCATTATAAGAGTAGGAGGGTTTGACAATCATTGTTAATACTCGGCCTAGGTTAACATGCTTGATATAGCTAGTCAACCAGACAGCATTGCACCTATAGCAATGGAACTGATCATTCTGCCAGATGTAAGCACCTACGTAGGGTCGAACAATTCAAACAAAGATGTAAAGATATAAAGGATCGGAATCAATAGTCTCCGACCAGCTTCGTGCAATGGCTTCCTACTGCCTTGGATAACGCCCCTTAATATAAGTACAACAATTATAATGAGATTGTTAAAGATAATGGATCTATAGGAAGCACCTCGTTTGTTTTTTGTGCAACCTAAGTATCTAGGATATTTAAATTTATATAAGTGTACAAAGTAATTCGTTAGGTAATTTTTGTCATTTTCGCGTAGGCCTTCTGTCTGCTGCATAAGTGGATAGAGCCCTTTTTTTGATGATTGTCTCAATAGCCTTGTCAATACATGCGTGATTGAATACCTTATGACATAACACAAAAGAGGAGGAGATTACATGAGTGATGTAGGATATGGAAATGGTGGAAATGTTGGAGGCCTTGGTGGATACGGGGGTTTCACATCCATCGGAGCAATCCTTGTTCTGTTTATCTTGTTGGTCATCATCTCCAAAGCTTTCCTGGTTTAATTCATTTGATGAACAGCTCTGCTGGCATTACGCCGGCAGAGTTTTTTGTCGTCATTGTACGGCCCACGAAGATTAAATAAAACCATTGTTAATGTCGAATTATGAGATGAAAGCGTTTGACATATTTGAGTATCAATCTATAATTATGGAGTTGCGCACACTCTTGAGATTTGGATGAAGTTAAGGAGAATGGGTTGGAATGACACTTAAAAAAAGGATTTTTTTACTGTTTTTTCTCAGTGCGTTTATTCCTTTCATTAGTATATTTGCAATTTCGTACTATACCATTGATTCCATATTTGCCAATAAGATCGATGATGGCATTCGAAGCAATCTACAGCAGGTCACTTCATCACTGGAGAATTCGATTACGAACCTGAATCATGTTACTCAACAGTTGTCCTACAGCGGTACATTAGGCAAAAAGTTGGATGAGGTGTTGAAACCATCCTCCAATATATTTGAATTGATTGAAACTCGGGATGAATTAAAGAGCGAATTAAATGTCGTAACGTTTACCAACCCGAATATAGGTTTGACATTGTATTATTTTCAGGAGGATGGCTCCACACAGTTTGGGAACTTTCCCATAAAGGATCGTTTTTCACCGGAATCTCTGCCTGTGCTCTCCAAAGCATATGGGATTACCTACTATGGTCCTCATGTCAGTATGAACCGGTTTGATGATCAGCTCGTCCTATCCGCCATGCGGAAGGTAAAATTGCCTCAGAGGGATGATGCATATATTTACGTCGAATCCGGTTTCCGCCTTGCGCAGGATATATTGGGTTACAATCAGTACAAAGGAGATGTATCCCATTTGATCCTCGATGGAGGGGGGAACATTGTGTATAGTGAGATCCCGGAAGCGATGAAGGTCGGTGAGAATTTCTCCAACTTATCGAAAGGTGCCGTATCGGATGGAATAGCTCGCGGTCACCATTGGTTCAGGCAGGACTCCACCCAGAACTGGAGCGTTGTATCGGTGATCTCGCAGGCCAAGTATCAGCAGGAGAAAAACCAGTGGTTGCTTCAAATATTACTGGTCGCTTTATTTTTCCTTGGCTTTACTGTATTTCTGGCGTGGCTGCTGTGGAAGATGGTCTATAAACCCCTCGGTCTGTTCCATTCGGAGATCAACGGAATGTCTCAAAATCCACAAACGGCAGGCAGCCAGACCCGCACGCAAATTCCCGAATTCGATTTTCTGTTGGGCGAATTCTCGAATATGCAGCATCAAATCGGTGACCTCTTTAAAGAGGTACAGCAGAAAGAGAAAATTCGTGCAGATCTTGAAGTGGAGAAGCTGCTGTACCAGATCAATCCTCATTTTTTGATGAATACGCTGGATACGGTGCACTGGCTGGCGGTCATGAATGGACAAGGGGAGATTGACCGGTTGGTGCAGTCCCTGAATAAGTTGTTGTACTACAATTTGGGGAAGTTAGGACAAGTTTCCACGATGGAAGAGGAAATTGATGCGCTTAGACAGTACTTGATCCTCCAGCAGATCCGATATGATTTTGAATTTGATGTGCGCATTTCGGCTGATGATCAAGTGCTTCAAATACCTGTACCTCGTTTTATTCTACAGCCGTTGGTTGAAAATTCACTTTACCATGGACTTAGCGACGAAGGTTTTATTCAGATTGAAGTGACACGCAAAGAAACGCTGAACATTATGATTCAGGATAATGGAGCAGGTATGACGGACGAAGCGATTGAAAGACTTCTCAACAATCGTGTAGCTGAACATCAAAAAGTAGGGATGGGCATCGGGCTCAATTATGTTCACCGTATGTTAAAAGCACAATATGGGGATCAAGCTCAACTGGTGATTGAGAGTGAATTGGGAACAGGGACAAGCATATTGCTTATACTTCCTATCAAAGGAGAAGATATCTCGGCATGATTAAGGTATTGATTGTGGATGACGATAAATTGGTACGAAAAGGAATAAGCTCTGCGATGCCATGGAATGAGTTCGGCATGGAGGTCGTTGGAGAAGCAAGTAATGGCGCTAAGGCGCTGGATTTTCTGGGATCCAACTCGGTGGATCTGATGCTGACGGATCTTGCGATGCCAGTGATGTCAGGCATTGAACTGATGCGCGCCGCAAGGCAGCTATACCCGGAACTTCATATTGTCGTGCTTACTCTTCATCAGGATTTCGATTATATCCAGGAAGCACTTAGGCTGGGAGCGATCGACTATATAGCCAAAGTTCAGCTCGAGAAGGAGCAATTCGAACATGTACTGAATCGAATACATACCCGGATTGGTGAGCTGGCGAATACAAGGCGAAAGCTGCCGCAGCTAGGTGAAACCAACGTCCATTATCGTAAAGTGTATGCACTTGTTTCACTGGACCGAAAATCTGGCCACATCTGGCCCATTGGACTCGAATCCGATACAGACGAGGTCCAATTTGAAGTGGAACGGAACAGCTGGATGTGGGCGATACCTGTGGGTGGAGAGGATCAGCTATTTGATAAATTGAAGGGATATTTGGATCAAGTTCCTCAAGGTGCACTACTGGTGTTGTCTGATGTACAGGAACGGACATGGTCGGAAATTCAAAACTGGATTATAAACTATACAGAAACGTCCTTATTTTATGCGTATGAACCCCAAGATCCGGTTATTGCCGTTTCCATGAATGAAGAAGACACTTCTCCAACAGAACCTCAGGATGAGGACATGGATCGTATCAAGCGAAATTGGTTTCTATCCCCGTGGACGCATAACGATAATTATTATAACCAGCTTGTTGAAGAGTTTAGATCTCTAAGGCTGCAAAAAGGGCAATTGATGGGATTGCTGTACTCTTTGGTCATGGAGTGGAACCATCTATTTGCCCAGACTACGCTGGGCAGAATCTCAATGATCCATTCTTTTCAATCCTGGTATGAAGTGGAACAGTGGATCAAGCAGACTTCGGAGAGCATTCGCAAGGCGGATGAACAGACCTCGTATTCTCAGGAAATGATAGATGGTGTGAAAAAAGCCGTGATGATTATGCAGAATGATTTGGATCAGGCATTTACAGCTTCTGGGCTGTCTCAGCAACTCAATATTAGCAGAAGCTATTTCAGCCAATGCTTCAAGGACATCATGGGAAAAACCTTTAATGATTATTCCCGATATATACGAATGGAGAAGTCGAAAGAGTATTTATTGAACACAAACAACACGATTTTCTGGATTGCAGAGCGGGTGGGTTATACGGATGAGAAATATTTCAGCCGAATCTTTCGCGAACTGACAGGCGTGCTGCCTAGTGAATATCGACAGTTAGGCAGAGCGGACAAATAGTGTCGCTCCACACAACCGACTGACAATCCGGTGAAAGAAGGGAAAGCAATGATCAAGAAGATGGCTGCGTGTGTTGTTGTCGTCAGCTTGATTGCAGGTATCGTATTTTTCAGTATTTCATACTTTCGGGAATCGCCAATTGTACAAACGACAACCGCTCCTGACACGGCTGCCACCAAGCCATTCGGTAAATATGAAAATCCCGTTTCTATCCGGTTGGGATATGTGGTCGACCCAACAGGGACGGATCTCTCCGAAGGAGAGACGTTAGAAAAGAACATGTGGAAAACGGCGATTAAGCAAAACCTCAACATTGATGTCGAGGTCATGTGGCAGGTATCCAAGGAGAATTTCGGACAGAAAATTGATCTGGCTATCGCCAGCAATGATTTGCCAGATGCGATGATCGTTAATCAGGTTCAGTTGAATGAGATGGTCCAAGCGGGAGAAATTGAAGATCTGACCAAGGCATATGCAAGCAGCGCTTCACCCGAGATGAAGAAAATTATCGACAGTACCAATGGATTGGCACGGGAACAAGTGACCTTTGAAGGAAAAATGATGGCTGTTCCGTCTGTGACGGCGGAGGATTTCAGTATGCTTTGGATCAGGCAGGACTGGCTGGATCGTCTTGGATTAAAACCACCGAAAACAGTGGACGATTTGGAAGCTATCGCGAAGGCCTTTGTGGAGCATGACCCGGATGGGAATGGGAAACGGGATACGATCGGGCTTGCCTCAAGCACAAGTTTGTTTAACGATTTCAACAACAGCGCTTTTGCTTTTGATCTAACACCGATCTTCTCGGCTTACGGGTCTTTCCCCGGATATTGGCTCGAGAAAGATGGGAAACCTGTATACGGTTCAATTCTACCAGAGACAAGGAACGCCTTGGTCAAGCTTCGTGATATGTATGCCAAAGGTCTCCTTGACCCAGATCTGGGCATCCGCAAAGAGCCAGAGGAAACCGTCATTAGCGGACAGGCGGGGATGTTCTTCCAAGGTTTCTTTGCGGGCTACTGGCCGCTCCCAAGCGCGTGGCTGAATGATCCCAAGGCGAACTGGCAGGCTTACGCGCTCCCGCTGGATGCAAACGGAGCATATCGTGTCAAGGTGGATAATCCCTCAAGTTCTTTCCTGGTGGTTCGAAAGGGGTATGCTCATCCGGATGCGATCATTAAAATAAACAATCTGTACCTCCGTGATGAGTTCAAGTATGGTACCAGTTTTATGCTGAGCCGCAATTTCTTTGCCCCGGCAGATGAAGCCCGATATGAATCCAAAGCCGTACAGGAGATTCTGGCAGGATCCAAATCTCCAGCTGATTTCAAGGACAAGTCCGAATATAAGCTGCTGGAAAATATGGTTTCGACGATCAAACAAACCAAACTAAAGCCTTATGATCAACTTGGCATTTCGTATTGGGATCAGCACAACGAGAACTTTATGCGCGGTTATTCACTGCTTGTGGGTGGAAGAAACTTCTTTGATCCGAATATCCAAAAAGTTCGAAGTCTTACCTACAAACGCACACCAGCAGTGGAGAGGTCGTGGGTTAAACTGTCCAAGCTGGAACATGATACGTTTTTGAAAATTATTCTAGGCGCTGCGCCGATTGATTCATTCGATCAATTTGTACAAGAGTGGAAGGAACAGGGGGGCTACCAAGTGACTGCTGAAGTGACTGCATCCCAGAATCAACGCTGAAATGCTAACAGATCTGCGTGAATCTCCATGTTTTTTTACTCAATTCGATCATTCATAGCCGGTAGACTCCTGTTTATGGAGTTTGCCGGTTTTTCTTTGTGCCACACCTCTGTGCTACCCTCCCTTATTCACGAGGATAGACAAATGTAAGTCAGTAGGTAAGATAAATGTTCACAACCTTAATATTGCTCGTTAACCACAGCCAAATGTGTACACATTTCTCTATCCAAACAAGCGTTTAATCCCTATCTCGATTAGGCTTCTCCAAGTTTTATAATGAAAGCGTAAACAACATAATAGAGAAATAATCAGAACGAAGGGGAGTTGAATGTAATGAGCAATAATTGGTCAATAAAAAGCAAACTGTTGACGAAACGACTGGCTGTGCTGTCCATGTCGGCCCTGATGGTTTCCATCCTTGCAGCCTGTGGAGGTTCCTCCAATCCGCCAACTGCTGAGGATGCAGGCCAGTATGAGGTGACACCTGGAGACCCGTTCAGTGCCTATAAAGACGAAGTGACGGTAACGATGGGGCGTGTTACTACGGCGAACCCGAAATTGCCGGCAGGAGATACATATGAGAACAATGCGTATACCCGTCTTGTCAAAGAAACGTTTAACGCACAAATTAAGGACCAATTTGAGGCTAACGGTGAAGATTACAGCCGTCAGGTTTCTCTTGCAATCGCTTCCGGAGAACTGCCCGACATGATGCGTGTGGATTCCAAGGACGAACTTAAAGAACTGGTTGATAATGATCTGATTGAAGATATGACGGAGGTGTACAATCAATACGCTACCGATAATATCAAGCAGATTTACGACTCCTATGATGGCCGCGCACTGGATAATGCCACAATTGATGGCCGATTGATGGGCCTTCCGGCGACTTCCCTGGATTCCGCACCAACCATGGTCTGGGTTCGTCAGGATTGGCTCGATGTGCTGGGAATCAAACTTGATGCTGACGGAGACGGTGCCATCAAGCTGGAAGATGTAGAGAAAACAGCAGAAGAGTTCCTGAAAAAAGATCCTGGGCAAACCGGAAAACCGGTGGGTATTCCTTTTGTGAACACCCTGAATACGACGGATTATAATGGTTCTGCCTATACCATGCTGGGTGTTGCTTCAACCGAAGGGGCATATCCTCAATATTGGATGAAGGGTGAAGACGGCAGCATTGTTTATGGTTCAACTACAGAGGAAACCAAGCAGATGTTGGGCATTATGGCCGACTGGTTCAAGAGAGGCATCATTGATCCGCAATTTGGAACCCGTACATTTGACGATATCACTGCACTTTACACTAATGGCCAGAGCGGAATTGCTTTTGGACCTTGGCACATCCCAGACTGGGGACTGAGCAGTGTGAAGCAAATGGATAAACATGCGAAATTCACGGCTTACACGCTGGAGGATGCAGACGGCAAGGTAAATGTGGCACACGCCAATCCATCCGGTCAGTTTATTGTTGTGAGAAAAGGTTATGAACACCCGGAACTCGCGATTAAAATTATTAATCTGTTCTACGATAAATTGGCAAATGACAAGGATGTCGCTACTACCATGCCAGAGGCAGCCAAGTATTTGGAAAGCGGAGTAGACGGTTCAACCAGACCTTTTAATATTGAAGTCAACTCGGCAACATCACTGCTGGATGATTACTCCGATGTTGTTCGTGGAATTAAAGGTGAAATCGGTTTGGATCAGGTCCGTACAACGGAATCGAAGAACAATATTGGCAGTATCCAAACGTACTTGAAAGACCAGGATACGGATGATGTAACAGCCTGGTCGAAATACCACTCGCGTATGAACGGAGTGGGGCTGATCGACAAGCTGACGCAGGAAGGTAAATTCAACTGGATGACGCCAGCGTTCTCTGGAACTACACCAAGCATGAAACAGACGTGGGCTAACCTGACCAAAATGGAGCAGGAATCGTTCATCAAAATTATAACGGGTGCGGAACCGCTGGATTACTTCGAAACGTTCGTCGGCAATTGGAAGAAACAAGGCGGCGACCAAGTGATCCAGGAGATCGAAGCTGAGACCACATCCCAAAAATAATTAAGCTAACACTGCTGACAGGCTGCGATAAGCAGCCTTTCTTCAGGAAAGGGGTTCATCCATGAAACAGGAAAATGTTAAAGCAAGAAACCGATTGGGCACGGGGGCCATGTATCATATGATGATGCTGCCAGGCATTTTATTTTTGCTGGTATTCAGCTACATTCCGATGGTTGGTGTCATTACGGCGTTTCAGGATTATGTACCAGCAAAAGGTATGTTTGGCTCTGAATTTGTTGGGCTCAAGCATTTTATTTATATGTTCAAACTGCCGGACATCGGCCAAGTGATCAGCAATACGTTGGTGATTGCCATCGCCAAGATTCTATTAGGCACCCTGATGGCCATCATTTTTTCCATTTTATTAAACGAGATCCGCTTTAAATTTGTTAAAAAATCCGTGCAGACGATTGTATATCTGCCTCACTTTTTGTCCTGGGTCGTTCTGGCCTCCGTGGTTGTTAACATGTTCAGCCTGGATGGAAGTATAAATCAGATTTTGGCCTTTTTCGGCTTGGAAAATATTAATTTTCTCGGAAGCAATACCTGGTTTCAACCGTTGATTATTGGGACGGACGTCTGGAAGGAATTCGGTTATAGTTCCATCGTATATTTGGCTGCAATTACCTCCATTGATCCGGGTCTGTATGAAGCGGCAGGAATGGATGGGGCAAGCTGGTGGAGAAAAGTATGGCATATTACGTTGCCGGGGATGCTGCCTATTATCCTGCTCATGGGGGTTATGAGTCTGACCAATATCTTGAGCGCAGGCTTCGATCAAATCTACAATCTGTATAACCCGGTTGTCTATGAGTCGGGCGATATTCTGGATACCTATGTATACCGGATTGGTCTCGTTGGCAGACAGTATAGTTTTGGTACGGCCGTTGGGTTGTTCAAGTCAGTGATTGGTATTGTTTTATTGTTGTCTGCCAACCAACTGGCCAAAAAATACACCGACAGAAAAATATTCTAAGGAGGCGAAACTTGTGTCTTATTCCGCAAGTCTGAAAGACCGAATGGGCCGGTTTGTCATCTACGCCATCGTTATATTGCTGGCCCTGATCTGCCTCCTTCCATTATGGAATATCGTTGCGATTTCATTCAGCAGCAGCGAGGCCGTCTCGGCCAATACGGTAGGTCTGTTACCCGTCAATTTTACAACAGCAGCTTACATGAAAATTATTGATGATGCGCAGTTCTGGCGATCCTTTGGCATTTCCGTTCTACGTGTGGTTCTATCACTTGTGCTCAACATGATTCTTATTGTTTTGATGGCTTATCCACTGTCCAAGTCGAAAAGGGAATTTAAGGGCAGAAATATTTATATGAATGTCATGATTTTTGCCATGCTGTTCAGTGGGGGGATGATCCCCAGCTATCTGCTGATCAAAAACCTGGATATGCTCAATACGATTTGGTCGCTTGTACTGCCAGGTGCTGTCCCGATATTCAGTGTCATCCTTGTGATGAACTTCTTCGCCGCCGTACCGAAAGCGCTTGAAGAAGCGGCTTTTATCGACGGAGCGAACGCATTGCAGGTCTTGTTCAAAGTGTATGTCCCCGTGTCTATTCCGGCGTTGGCGACCGTATCCCTGTTCAGTATCGTGGGCACGTGGAATGATTTCTTCAGCGGATTGATCTATATGACCAAAGTCAGTAATTACCCACTAATGACCTATATTCAGTCGCTTAACGTGAATATCGCGGAACTTCTTCAAGCCGGAACCAACTCCGCGCAGCTCAGCAATCTGACTGAAATTTCAAACAAAAATCTGAATGCGGCCAAAATCGTAGTTGCTGTCATACCGCTGCTGCTAATATATCCGCTGTTGCAAAAATACTTTGTGACTGGAATTGTTGTAGGATCGGTAAAAGAATAATTGAGTTCTGAAACGGTAGAGAAGACAGAGGGTTGAAGGCGGATAGCCTTCAACCCTCTTTTTTGACGAAAAGAAGCTTCTGCAAGAAAACTTCCAGTGCCATGGAACGGGAATGTTCCTTGTTGTGAATAATAGAGAAGCTCCGTTCCAGATGGAGCTGCCGGAGGCGCAGCTCTGCGACCTCCCCGGTTGCCAACTCCTTATGGACAATCCATCTGGATACCATGGCGATTCCGAGTCCGGCGGCGACAGCTTCCTTCACACCCTGACTGCTGGTGAAAACATAGGAGCGCTTGGGCAGAATGCACGTTTCCTCCATGAATTGATCGCTAAAAGCGCGTGTCCCTGAACCCATCTCGCGGAGCACCCAGACCTGATCCTGAAGCATATGCTGTTCAACCACAACAGAACCAGAGAGGGGATGACCGGAAGGAGCTACCACGATCATCTCATCTTTCATGTAAGGAATAACGTCAAGTTCAGCCGATGCCTGTGCTGTACCCTCCACAAATCCGATGTCCAATTGGTTCCCTTTTACCGCAGCCAGCACCTCCTGGGTATTGCCGATTGTGACCTGCATATTGACCTGAGGATACTGAGCCGCAAATTCAGCCAGTCTCTGAGGCAGGATATATTCTCCGATGGTGAAACTGGCCCCGATCTGGATATTACCTGTGACCTCATTTTGCAACATCTGTATTTCCTGCCGGGCTTCCTCATAACGTGTCTGAATCACCTTGGCATGTTTGTAAAGAATGGTTCCCGCTTCGGTAAGGGATACCTGTTTGGGCGAACGATGTAGAAGCTTTGCTCCCAACTCATTCTCCAGATTTTTGATATGAAGGCTGACTCCCGGTTGAGAGAGGTTCAGCAGTGCTGCGGCCTTGGAGAAATGGCGTTGTTCCACAACGGTCACGAATACCTTTAGTGCATCAGTTATCATTATAATTCCTCATTCATGTCGTGGATTTTTAAGTTATAAAGCTATTTAGGCTCATTTTAGCACAGTCGATTTGATTAATCATAAGTTTTGGTAATGGTAAAGATCGCAAACTCGTATTTCACTTCCTTCCTTTATCCTTCTATAGTGAGGGTATACATTATCTGTTGAGGAAGTGCAGCCATATGATTTTGCAGACACGATCGAAATCGTGGAAGAACATTAAAAAAGTAGGGAACTTCGGATTTTTTCAGGGAGTTGGACTGACGTTATTGCTTTCTGTTATCGCCAAATTACTAGGGTATCTCCCGTTTTTGAATATTATGGGTCAACTGGTTATAGCGATTATGCTCGGCATCCTGTACCGGGGGACGCGCGGCGTTCCCCTGAAGATTCAATCCGGGATATCCTTTTCTGGAAAAAGACTGCTCCGGTTCGGCATCATTTTGCTGGGGTTGAAGCTGAATCTCCTGGATATTGTCCATGCAGGATATAAAGTTGTGGCGTTAGCTGTTATCAATGTTGTTATTACGATTATTGTTGTTTATGGATTATGCAAATGGTTCAAAATCGATAAGAGCCTCGGACTGCTGACTGCATGTGGAACGGCAATCTGTGGTGCAGCCGCTATGGTCGCAATTGCTCCACAAATCAAGGCAAAAGACGAAGAAACCGCAGTTAGTGCTGCAACAGTAGCTATATTGGGTACAATGTTCACACTTGTCTACACATTCCTGTACCCGGTATTGGGCTTAAGCATGAAAGGATATGGCGTGTTTACAGGGGCCACGCTGCATGAAGTGGCGCATGTTATTGCTGCAGCTGCCCCCGGAGGTCAAGCAGCGATAGACATGGCTGTTCTTGTGAAGCTGACGAGAGTCGCATTGCTTGTCCCCGTTGCACTGTTTATCGGTTTGTGGAGCGGGCGTGAGTCACGTGGTGGAGGGAAGTCATTTCAGGGAATCCGGTGGCGTGAATTGCCAATACCCTGGTTCATATTTGGCTTTTTGGTCATGAGCGGAGTAAACACCTTGGGCATTATTCCGGAGAAAATGATCTCCGATCTTCTGATCCTTGCCTATATGCTGCTGGCAATGGCGATGGCCGGACTTGGACTCGGTGTGGATCTGGCAACCTTCAGCAGGCTTGGCAAAAAACCTTTTTTGGCTGGGCTGATTGGCTCTATTGTATTGTCTCTGGTCGGCTTCGTGCTCGTTTGTGGTTTTGGCCTGAACTAGGGCGTGTCTTCAAACTCAGGCAAGCCAGACGAATACTCTAATTTATCGTAACGAGTCGCTGAATTGCCAAAAAACACGCATTGACCCTTAGTGGATCAATGCGTGCTTTTTGTTGTTCGTTAGATGCTGATCAACAGAGACAGAATGAACACGACAAATGAAATGACAAACACCATGCAAATATAATCCCGAATGGGATAGGAGATCATGGCGTTCAGATTTGTCATGAACCAGTAACACATTCTTTGATTTTTTTGTTATGAATGCGATTTATTATCTTAGGAATATAAAACCTTTGCTTAAAAATATAAATATTTTCCTTTTATGGTTATAAAGTCCGGAATGCACATATGAAAGTCTGGATAACGATGTACTTTCTGATCGCAAGCAGTCAGATTGCTCGTAAACATCCAAAAAGGATCATTAGAAGTCCGAATACCGTCTCCAGGGGTCCGATAAGGAGAATGCGAAGCAGTTTATACTGAAGTTAATCCAGAAATAACAGGTCCAAGTGGGAAAGAAATGTCAGTATATTTACAGGAGAAAAGAAAGAACCGTTCTCGCCCATTACAGGGATCGTTGGTATGGGTTCGTTCAGAATTATTTTAATCAGGGGGTGATGATCGGCGCAGAGAAAGAATAAGGCAGATTGTAGTTTCATTATGAATCAAGGAGGTTCCTAAATGGGGAAAAGATAGGCAAAAAGATTCCACCCAATCTCAAAATGGCCGGAATTCAGCCGTTCATTTCATTGAATAACAATATTGCTAATAATCTGAGGAGGTATTTAATGCGCAACAAGTATATCGTATGGTCACTCGTATTGACCCTACTAGTCTCGAATTTATTTCTGACTGTCGGATCCCCAGCTCATGTATCAGCGGCCGGAGGACCGGACCTGGCACAGGGGAAAAATGTTACAGCGAGCGGGTACAACCAAACATACAGTCCGACCAATGTGATTGACAGCAACCAAGCGACCTATTGGGAAAGTACCAACAGTGCGTTCCCCCAATGGATTCAAGTGGATCTAGGAAGCAGCACTAACATTGATCAAATCGTATTGAAGCTTCCTACAGTGTGGGAAAAGAGGACCCAAACGATAACCGTGCAAGGCAGCGCGAACGGTTCATCGTTTACGGATATCGTGGGTTCTGCGGATTATGTATTTAATCCATCCGTTGAAGAGAACTCGGTTACCATCGATTTTCCTGCTATCGAGACAAGGTACGTTCGCTTAAGCGTAACGGATAATTCCGAGTGGCCAGCAGCTCAACTGTCCACATTTGAAATTTACGGCCCAGACAATGAGGGACCAACTCAGCCTGACCCCGATCCTGTAGATCCCCCAACTCCTGCAGAGGGGAGCAACATCGCCATCGGTAAGTCGATTACTGCATCGTCCAGCACCTTAAACTTCGTAGCTGCGAACGCAAACGATAACAATATCAATACGTACTGGGAAGGAGGCAGCAATCCAAGCTCACTAACGCTGGATCTCGGCTCGAATCATAAGATTACATCCATTGTACTGAAGCTGAACCCTGACTCCATTTGGAGCACCCGTACACAGACCATTCAAGTGCTTGGACATAACCAGGACACAACAACCTTCAGCAATCTGGTTTCCGCCCAATCGTATACATTCAATCCGGCTTCGGGTAACACCGTGACCATTCCCGTTACTGCAACGGTTAAACGTCTGCAGCTGAACATTACGGCGAATTCGGGTGCTCCGGCTGGGCAAATTGCTGAATTTCAGGTATTCGGCACACCTGCACCCAATCCTGATCTGACGATTACAGGTATGTCCTGGTCCCCGGCTTCTCCAGTGGAGAACAATTCAATAACTCTTAATGCCGTCGTCAAAAACATTGGATCTGCCGCTTCTCCATCCTCTACCGTGAACTTCTATTTGAACAACGAACTGGCTGGTTCGTCACCGGTAGCTTCTCTGCAAGCAGGGGCTTCGACAACGGTCTCGCTTAATGCAGGTAATAAAGGAGCTGCATCATATACGCTCAGCGCCAAGGTGGATGAGAATAACCAGATCATCGAAGAGAATGAAGGAAACAATAATTATACACACGCCTCTTCTTTGGTGGTTGCACCGATTACAAGTTCTGATCTGGTAGGCACGGTCTCTTGGAGTCCCGGCAACCCTACAGCAAACAGTACAGTAACATTTACGGTTAATCTGAAAAATCAAGGGAACATGGCCTCCGCAGGCGGTGTGCACGGAGTTACAGTGGTTCTCAAGAACGCTGCCGGAGCAACGCTTCAGACGTATAGTGGTTCCTATAACGGTACATTGGCACCAGGAGCTTCGGTCAATGTCAATGTTGGAACGTGGACTGCTGCAACCGGTAATTATAATGTGACAACTACCGTTGCAGTGGATAATAATGAAGCCCCGGTAAAACAAACGAATAACATCATTACAACAGGTCTGAACGTATATTCTGCCCGAGGGGCAAGCATGCCTTATACCCGTTATGATACGGATGATGCTGCTCGTAGCGGTGGTGCCACGCTGAAGTCAGCACCGACTTTTGATCAGGCATTGACGGCTTCGGAAGCCTCCGGGCAGAAGTACATTGCTCTGCCTTCCAACGGTTCCTATGCACAATGGACGGTTAGACAAGGGGAGGGAGGCGCAGGTGTAACCATGCGATTCACGATGCCGGATTCCACAGATGGCATGGGGCTTAACGGCGCACTTGACGTCTATGTTAATGGGTCCAAGGCCAAAACGGTTTCCTTGACCTCTTACTACAACTGGCAGTACTTCTCCAGCGATCATCCGGGAGATACGCCAAGTGCGGGACGTCCGTTGTTCCGTTTTGATGAAGTGCACTGGAAACTGGATACACCTCTAAAAGCTGGAGACACCATTCGCATTCAGAAAAACAATGGAGATAACCTGGAATACGGTGTGGATTTTCTTGAAATCGAACCCGTTCAGGCTGTAATCCCGCGTCCGGCTAACTCCGTCTCTGTAATCGATTTCGGTGCGATTGCAAACGATGGAAAAGACGATCTTGCCGCATTCGAAGCTGCGGTCCAATCCGCGGTTTCCACAGGCAAGACTCTATATATCCCTGAGGGCACGTTCCATCTGGGCAATATGTGGAAGATTGGAACGCCAACGAATATGATTGATAACCTCACCATTGTTGGCGCAGGTATTTGGCATACAAACATTCAGTTTACCAACCCCAATGCAGCCTCTGGCGGGATTTCTTTCCGTGTGCAGGGCAAACTGGATTTCAGCAATATTTATATGAACTCGATGCTGCGTTCACGCTACAACGAGAACGCAGTCTACAAAGGTTTTATGGACAATTTCGGCAAAAATTCAAAGGTCAGCAACGTATGGGTCGAGCACTTTGAATGTGGTTTCTGGGTAGGGGATTATGCCCATACACCTGCAACAATTGCCGATGGCCTAGTGATCGAAAACAGTCGTATTCGGAATAACCTTGCCGATGGCGTCAACTTTGCCCAAGGCACGAGTAATTCGACTGTACGTAACAGCAGCGTCCGCAACAATGGTGATGATGGTCTGGCCGTATGGACCAGTAATGTGAATGGTGCACCTGCTGGGGTGAACAACACATTCTCGTTCAACACGATTGAGAATAACTGGCGTGCAGCAGGCATTGCATTCTTTGGGGGGAGCGGACATAAGGCAACCAACAACCTGATTGTTGACACGGTTGGCGGTTCGGCCATTCGAATGAACACCGTTTTCCCTGGATACCATTTCCAAAATAACACAGGTATTCTGTTCTCTGATACAACAATCATTAACAGCGGCACAAGCAAAGATCTGTACAACGGTGAACGTGGAGCCATTGATCTTGAAGCTTCCAACGATTCCATCAAGAACGTCACGTTTACCAATATTGACATCCTCAATACGCAGCGCAGCGCTGTTCAATTCGGATACGGCGGCGGTTTCCAGAACATTGTGTTTAACAACATCAATATTAATGGTACGGGTCTGGACGGAATTGAGACATCAAGGTTCACAACACCGCATAAAGGTGCAGCAATTTACACCTATACCGGCAATGGTTCGGCAACGTTTAACAATCTGACAACCAGCAACATTGCCAACCCTAATGTGAATCAGATTCAAAATGGGTTTAATTTGATCATTCAATAAATTTTTCTAAACAAAAGCAGGGAGCTCGAAGGAGTTCCCTGCTTTTTAAGGTTATGTTGAGGAAGAAAGAGTGAATTACGATTTGAAATACGGCAAAAAAGTAATTACACAAAAGTAAGGTTTTTAAGAATTTCCATATTTTCTTTTGTAGTGACTCAGGGTGAGTAGAGGCCAAATATATGTATAGCTGTGATAGTTGGAATAGAAGTTTCCGGGAAGACCAGCGCCTGTTGGATAAGAGGTTCTCCAATCATTTTCGTGCATGGATGCAATAAGTCTTAAAATGCCTTGATTCATCTCAGGTGTGGGTTTGGGTTGGACTGCAATGAGCGCGTCAAGCGCCCAAGCGGTTTGGGAGGGGGTGCTTTCCCCTAATGGCACATAGTGCAGGAGTCGGTCACTATGACAGGATTCTCCCCATCCACCGTCGGAGTTCTGGATGCTTAAGAGCCATTGGGCCCCTTTTTGCACTGTATCATGGCTTGCAGGCAGCCCTACAGCTCTCAGACCTGTTAATGCAGCCCAGGTACCGTAGATATAACATACACCCCATCTCCCGTACCATGAACCGTCCTTCTCCTGATTATGAATAATCCATTTTACTGCCCGTTGGATGAATTCGTGTTTGGAATCCAGCCCGGCAAAATTTCCGAGATACTCCAAGGTACGTCCCGTTAGATCGGGCTCCGAGGGGTCTGTAGCCGCAGATTTGGCACCATCGATGGCGAGCCAGGTAAGCATTTCCTTGTTCGTATTTTTTTCGAATGCCGGCCAGCCGCCGTCTTTATTTTGCATGGACAGAACCCAATTCAGTCCGCGATTCCAGGATTTCTGAAATGTTGGAATAGTCGTGGACAAGCCTCGGATTGCTCGTAAAGCTGCTGTTGTATCATCCACGTCTGGATTGATCGTATTCGACTCCGAAAATCCCCATCCTCCAGGGACTGTATTCGGATTATGGATGCTCCAGTCGGCGATCTTATCTTGCTGACGAGAGAGTAAGTAGGAGGCCGCACGTCGAATAGCCTTATGGTCATCGGTAACAGAAGCCTCCTGCAATGCGTAGGTGATTAGGGCCGTATCCCACACGGTAGATGGAGAGTTTTGAATCGTCGTTTTACCTTCAGAAGAACGGCACTGCATTGCAGTGAGTCCGGTTATGGCTTTTGTAATCAGGGGATGCTGCTTATCGTATTTTAGGGCCAACAAGGCAAAAATCATGAGAATCGTACTACTGGCATAGCTGTATAATGTGCCATCAGACTCAATCCGCTCTATCATGAACTGTTCCGCCTTCGTTTTTGCAGTATCGTGGATGTGGCGAGGATTGCCGAGGAGTCTGCTTCTCCCGGTTAGAATATCGTCCTGCATTTCCTGATATCCTCGGGAAGTTGACTCATCTACAACCATTCGTAAGTCGGTCAGATCAGACAGATCGGGAGCATCTGGTATGGTGAGGGAGAAGCGCAGGTCTGCCATAATGAGCATGGGGGTAAGGTGAACTCGGGAATAACCGGAAAATTCAAAATAGTTGATGGGAAAATAGGTAGGGAACATCAGTATCTCCAGCGGGATCATAGAGATGAATAAGGGCCATTTCATTTGTCCGGTAGCGGCAAGTATTGCTTTGGTCAAAATGCTGGTAACTTTTCCGATCCCTCCTTTGGACTGAATATAGTGTTTGGCTCGCTGAATTGGCTCGTCCGTATGATGGCTGTACCCGGAGTAAAGCAGGGCGTAATAGGCTTCAACCGATGCGGATAAATTTCCATCCTCTTCATCGGGGTACAATCTCCAGCATCCATCCTGTTGCTGTTTGAGAAGAATACGATCATGCAACTGCCGGATCAGTGCTTCATTCGGAACGTCCAATATCCGAAAGAGAATGATGACATAAGCATCAATTACCGTACCGTTCTCAAAACAAAAATGCCAGGAACCGTCTTGTTGTTGCTGGTGAAGCAAGGAAGTCGTCATCCGACTCATTTCCTCATCAATTGCGCTCAGTACATGGTCCATTCCACGGATACCTCCAGAGTACGTCATTTGTACGTCATTTTTGTATTATATGATGGTAAACAAGGGGAAATGAGGAGCAAAAAGAGTATAGAAATCCGGGCCTGTAGAGGGATTCTCTACAATTTTAAATAAAAAGTTGAATTTAACGGTTGAAATTTTTTCCAATAAAGTGTATAAATATCTTTGATAGCGCTTACAAATTTTGATCTATATCTTTCTCCGATATCCTTCAAAAAGGAGGTGTACATACTTCGCATGGAAGAACTTAAAAAATAGACTTTATGATTTTTAAAATGAAATCGATTTCATTCTGAGTATTTGATATTTGGCTGTTCAAATTAAAATCATTAAAAAGGGAGATATGTTTATGAAGATATGGAAAAAGAGTGCGTTAGTGTTGCTGTCCACTTTTCTGGTAACGGTGGGTTCATATAGTTCATATGTGCCCAAGACTGCCCATGCAGCGGGTGAACAGGTGGAGGTATGGATTTCAACTTCAGACCCCAATTCCGAACCGGCAGTGGGGCTTAGAACAGATGCCAGACTCACCAAGATTGCATCCAAAAACTTCAGCAGCAATTCAGGCAATGCGGATGTTACCATTACAGTAAATGAGAACAAAACGTATCAGCAAATGGATGGTTTTGGCGTGTCATTAACGGACGCTTCCGCATGGCTCATGAACTACAAGCTGGATAACAGCAAGCGTGCGGAAGTGATGGAAAAGCTGTTTGGCAACACAGGAATCGGGCTTAGTTTGTTGAGACAGCCGATCGGCAGCTCCGATTTTGCCTGGGCCGCTTACACCTATGCGGATACACCAAATGATACTTCACTGAGCCAATTTACGATCGACCGGGACAAGGCCTATATCCTGCCCATGGTCAAAGCCGCAATTGCTAAGAATCCCAATATCAAAGTGATGGGTTCCCCATGGAGTGCGCCTGCCTGGATGAAATATTCCAACCATCTGAACGGCGGCAAACTGAAAGCAGAACACTATGGAACCTATGCGAACTATTTCAAAAAATACATTGAAGCCTACCAAGCTGAAGGTGTACCCATCTATGCTGTTACGTTGCAAAACGAGCCAATGTACGAGCCATCCCATTATCCTTCCATGGGTATGAATGTACAGGATCAGACAGGGTTTATCGGCGATTATCTTGGACCAACGCTCCGCAATGCCGGAATGAATACCAAAATAATTGCATTTGACCATAACTTTCTGGACTGGAACTTCCCGAACCAGGTCATTACGAATCTGAAGAATGCAGGCAAGGGCAGTTACGTATCTGGCAGTGCATTCCACCATTATGACAGTGGGGACGGATCGACCATGACCTCGATGAATAACAGTCACCCGGACAAGGAAATTTGGTTCACGGAGGGTGGGTTCGGTAACTGGAATGATCCGCAGAATGGTACCTCATCCGGTTTCGATAATATGATGAACGAGTTCATTAATATTACAAGAAACTGGTCCAAATCGATCATTCTATGGAATGCTGCCCTGGATCAAAAAGACGGTCCAGCATTGCTTTCACCGAACAACACGAACAAAGGCATGATTACAATTCGCAACTCGGACAACCGTAATGATGCTCCTGAGAATAATGTCACATATCACAAACAATATTATTTGCTGGGTCACTTTAGTAAATTTGTAGTACCGAATGCACACCGCATTGACAGCAACACCGGATCTGAAGTCAAAAATGTAGCTTTCCGCAATCCGGACGGTTCCAAAGTGGTGGTTGCGTACAATTCTTCCAGCTCTTCACGAAACGTGAAGATTCAATGGGGAAGCCAAAGCTTCGTTGTAACCATCCCGGGCAAATCCGCCATGACTTATAAATGGTACGGGAATGTATCCTAAGGGATAGCGGGAATTCAGATACCCTCACCATGAAAGGGCTGAATTGAGATGCACTCTCGTAACCAACCCGGAATGCTACATCAGCAGCATCGGCCGACCCAGCCAAGAGGAAGCCGCCGGGTTTCCTGAAGCCTTAACTGCTTTTGAAACTGAAACGGGCTCATGGTGGTGATCTCTTTATAATGCCGATGGAACGAGGACACGCTCTTAACATTAATGATACTTCGCTCCCTCTTAGAGTTGCCATTCGAATAGAAATGTGTATAATTGGAGTCACATCAGAATATTGAAATGTTTTCTAGGGTTCCGCGACAGTGGTGTCGGTCTGGTCCGAGAGAAAACTCATAGCCTCTTGGCTGTGTCACGGAGGGATAAAAGCCTGGGAGATGAACTGCTTCATGCAGTTTGTTTCTCGGGCTTTTTTATTTTGGTTTCATGTAACTAGTAATACACGTTCAAAATTTGATAAGGAGTGTGACAGAAATGAACAAAACTTGGCTTTCCGTCGTAATTGCTGCTTTAGTTGAAGTCGGTTGGGTCATTGGATTGAAACATGCCAGTGGTTATCTGGAATGGGGGGCTAGCTGGTCGCCATCATTGTCAGCTTTACCTTAATGATTGCGGCTTCCCGTTCACTTGATGTGGGTACTGTTTATGCGGTATTCGTTGGTCTGGGTACAGCCGGAACTGTACTGGCAGAAATTATTTTGTTTGATGCACCAGTTCAATCCAGCAAAATGCTGCTCATTGGAGTTCTTTTACTGGGCGCAATCGGTCTTAAAATGCTCAGCAAAGGAAAAACAAAGGAGGTAAACGAATCATGAACTGGGTATATCTTATTTTGGCAGGTGTCTTTGAAATGATTGGGGTTCTGATGATTAATAAACTGCACAAAGATCGTAACCTGATTTCAATCATGCTCCTGGTTGCAGGTTTTGGATTAAGTTTTCTGTTCCTATCCCTGGCAATGAAGACTCTTCCAATGGGAACGGCTTACGCCGTATGGACAGGAATAGGCGCTTCTGGGGGAGCCATTCTTGGCATGATATTTTACGGAGAATCTCGAAATGCCCTCAGGATCGTATTTGTTGCCATGGTACTCGGATCAGCGGTAGGGTTAAAATTGGTGAGTTGACTGATAAATTTTTAAAAAAAGATATACAGACGGCTCTTTTAGTGTTATCCTTATGTGTTACGTTATGAAATGAAAGATACGTCAAATGAATATTTGTTGCGTAAATTAAGGAGACCTAATGACATTTAAAGACTTGAATATTATACCCCCGATTTTGGAAGGTTTGAGCAAAGCAAACTATACTTCCCCAACCCCTATACAGGAACAGGCGATTCCAGCAGTGCTAGCAGGCAGGGATTTGCTGGGCTGTGCACAAACAGGAACAGGGAAGACGGCAGCATTTTCTGTGCCTATCATTCAGTTATTAAGCGAAAAGTCGAACGGCCCCAAAGCCGCACGTCATATTCGCTCATTGATTTTAACACCAACAAGAGAACTTGCGATTCAGATTTCAGATAATATTAAGGCATATAGCCGTTTTACCGATATTCGTTGTGCCGCAATCGTGGGTGGCGTTTCACAAAAAGTTCAGGAGCGTGCGCTCAATCAAGGTGCAGATATTATTATTGCAACGCCCGGTAGACTGATTGACTTGGTCAATCAAAAGCGCATTGATCTGAAACATGTTCAAATACTGGTTCTTGATGAAGCAGACCGCATGTTGGATATGGGCTTCATTCATGATGTGAAAAGAATCATCTCCAAGATGCCGAGTAAGAAACAGACCCTTTTCTTCTCAGCAACGATGCCTCCGGAAATTACAAAAATGGTAAAAACGTTGCTGGTAGATCCGGTAAAAGTAGAAATTACTCCCGTGTCCTCTACTGTAGATCGAATTGAGCAGTCCATATATCTATTGGAGAACGGCAAGAAACAGAGTCTGTTGAACCATATCTTGCAGGACAAATCCATTGTGTCGGCACTGGTATTCACTCGTACCAAGCGTGGAGCCGACCGTGTGACACGTGATTTGTCCAAAGTGAATATTACGGCTCAGGCCATTCATGGCAACAAGTCTCAGAATGAACGACAACGAGCATTAAATAATTTCAAGAGCGGAGTCACACGAGTGCTTGTGGCGACGGATATAGCGGCAAGGGGTATTGATGTTGAAGAACTTTCGCATGTAATCAACTTTAACCTTCCTAATATTCCAGAAACATATGTTCACCGAATTGGCCGTACAGGTAGAGCAGGGAACAGCGGAATGGCGATCTCTTTCTGCGAAAAGGATGAGCTTCCGTTCCTGAAGGATATCGAGAAAGTGATCAAGAAGACCATTCCTGAAGTGAAAAATCATCCTTATCCGATGACAAGTGTTCCTGCTTTTGTAAAATCGAATCAAACATCGAAGTCTGCACCTCATAAATCTGCAGCCGATAAACCCGCGAAGTCAAAAGCGAATCCGGCTCGCAAGCCTAAATCCGAGTGGTTTAAAAAGAGTGGTAAAGCTAATCACAGTAAGCCAAACAGTAGTAGGCCTAACAGCGGTAAACCAAACCACAATAGTACAAATCAGAGCAAACCCAAGAGCAGCAAAGTGAATAAAGCACTTTAAACAAACGAGCAAAGCGCCTTCTCCAATTCGTGGAGAAGGTTTTTTTGTGAACAAAAAAACGAATGTGATATTGATAATCATTTTCAATAAGGATAAAATAATAGAGTGCATGTTAAAAAATGTCTCAAGGCCATTGCATCCAAGCAGTGACTTGAGGCAATCAGGAGGCGTAACTCATGTTCATTCAAACTCGCGTTATGGTAGTCGAAAAGGGTCACAGTCATAAACTGGTGGAACGTTTCAGTGCCCCTAGCCCTGTAGAGGAAATGCCGGGACTAATTGATTTCAGTGTAATGGTTAACAAAAAGATTAAAGAATACGAAGAAGTAATGGTGCTAATTCGTTGGGAATCAGAAGAAGCATGGAAGAATTGGGAGAAGAGTGATGTGCATATTAAAGGTCATCGGGAGAAAAGAGGACAGGAGAAACCCGAGTATCTGATTAGCACTACGGTGAATATGTACGAAGTACAGAAAGTGAAGACAGCTAGAGTATCGAATGCATAATTCGAATAATGAAAAACCGATCTCATGATTTCTTTCATGAAGTCGGTTTTTTTTGTTTGTATGTCCATAGAAGCTTTGTCGCATCATTATGTAGAGGTTCAATTATAAATCAATAATTCAGTCTTAAGAACGCAAGTTGACAGGTTTTAACCATTGAAGTTATTATAGATATCTAAGATCTATAAAGGAGATTGAGCCATGTCTGGTGAACCATTCAAAAACGAGCGCAATTCAGTACCCTACATTCATTCAATAGATTTCTTATCTAATCTGGGAGTGGATATCCTGTCCTTATTGCAGCCGCAAATCGGGGAACGGATTCTGGATATCGGCAGTGGCAACGGAGATTTGACAGCTAAGATCGCAGCTGCCGGAGCGATACCGACAGGTATCGATCTATCAGAGAGAATGGTGACACTTGCCCAACAGAAGTACCCTGACCTGAATGTTCAGGTGAAAGACGCTTCTCAATATCGCACAGATGTACCCTTTGACGCTGTATTCTCACATGCAGCTATACACTGGATCAATAACCCTGCGGCTACAACCCGATCCATCTGGTTGGCCCTGCGCGAAGGTGGCCGATTCGTAGCTGAATTTGCCGGAAACGGTAATGTCGCCATCTTGACCACTGCGATGAAACAGGTTCTGGAGGAGAATGGCTATACATGGGCTGGACGGAATCCCTGGTATCATCCTACTCTTGGTGAATACGCCACCCTGCTGGAGCAGAACGGTTTCCGTGTCACATTTGCTCAGCATTTCGACAAGCCTGCTCCGCTCAAAGGAGAAGAAGGACTTCGGAATTGGCTAAACAGTTTTGCTGATTATTTCTTTAAGGACGTTTCCTCCGCAGACCTGGAATCAATCTATCAAGCCATCGTGGCGGAGGTTAAACCCCACTTTGAGCGCGAAGGTCAATGGTTTCTTGACACTACCCGATTACGCATTGTAGCGATTAAGGAACCTGTCTGAGAAGATAATTCCTGTATTAATGGAAGAATAGCTGCAATGAAATGCTTGATATTTACATGCAAACGTACAATCGGTATCATTAGATTTGGGTAGGGAAAGTTGTTGTCTTCTGCGTAAAGGAGAGATACTGAATTGAAGCATAAGGTTATAGAGTACTGTTTGAAGAAAAAAGGGGCAACGAAGGATTATCCCTTCGGAGCCGATCCAATTGCTATTAAAATTGCAGGAAAAATATTTGCCCTTATTTTTGAGGATAAAGCGGATAACGTTCGCTTGAACTTAAAATGTGATCCGATCATCGCGGAAAACCTGAGAGAACAGCATGAAGCCGTTCAACCGGGGTATCATATGAACAAAAAGCATTGGAATACCATTATTTTAGACGGCTCCTTGTCGGAGCAGGATATCTTTGTCATGATTGACCATTCATACGATTTGGTTGTCAAAACTCTGTCCAAGAGTCTTTTGGAATCCATATCGTAATTAGGCCACATGCAATAACAATTCAGACAGCAGGTGGTCGGCACCAATTGCAGAAAAATCAGCTTTTGTCGAAAAGAATAGCGGTAGTCCCGGGATGTTAACTTCGTATCCTGAGACTACCGCTATTTTGGTTACGTGCACATTGCACGTTACCCCAAATTCATTTTGATTAATTCTCCTAACTGCTCAGACATGACCTCGGGTGGATGGGGCATTTCGTTCTTGATCCACCACTCGACGACCCCTACATAAGACATGACCACATATTGGAGAATGATATCCTCACTTAATCCGGATTTTCTAGCCTGAGATAAGTGTACATCCTCCTTAAAATCCTCATTAAGAAACTCAACCAGCCGGTTGCGGAATTGTACCGCTCCCTTACTGGCCATCATCGTCGAGAAGAACAAGTAATTCTGTTCCAAATAGGTAAACCAGGGAATGATGGATTCTTTCCATTCCAAGTCTGCAACCGAATGGCAAATTTCACTTAATTCCTTGATATGCCCGTCAATGAGCTTGTCCAATAGATCATACTTATCGACGTAGTGAAGATAAATGGTGCCTCTGCTAACGTCCGCTCTATCGGAAATATCTTGTAAGGTAATATCATCAAAATTTTTCTCTGACATCAATTCAATTACTGCTGCTTTGATGGCTTCTTGTGATTTTCGAATTCTTCGATCCACTTTGGTCATGTGATTCTCACCAAACTTTCTATAGATAATAAACAAATTTATGTTTAATGTTCACTAATTAACGAAACGCGTTCAATTAACAATGGTAAACTTTCTTATACTGTCTATAATTATTAACAGATGTTCATTAATATATCAATATTTGTTTTTGTACAAGAATAGATCGCATCATAGATATCATAACAATAGTTGGAGGGGGGATGAATGATGCAACCTTTATGGACAAAGTCATTTATTCTAATGACGCTGGGTTTGCTTTTTTTATTTACTGCATTTTATATGTTGTATCCCACACTGCCGCTCTTCATTAAAGAGATGGGTGGCAATGAAAAACAGGTGGGCTTGGCCATGGGAGCTTTAATGTTGTCTTCCGTCATCCTTCGTCCTTTTGTCGGTGGACTACTGGATCGATTCGGCAGACGTCCGTTTATGATCGGGGGTTTGCTTTTATTTATATTGGCGATGTACATATACAACTGGGTTGGTGGAATCATTATGCTGATCGGACTTCGTATCGTACATGGAATGAGCTGGGCTGTATCCACAACTTCCATGATGACAGCTGTGACTGACATGATTCCATCGGCTCGGCGCGGGGAAGGTATGGGGTGGTTTAGCACCTCCATGACGCTGGCAATGGCGGTTGGCCCCATGATTGGTCTGGGGATTATGCAAGGCACATCATATCAGACGATGTTTCTTTTTGCTGTTGGTTTGTCCGTCGTGGCCCTGCTTTTGACGCTGGGAGCCAAAATGCCATTCCAACCACATACGGACAGAAAGAAAATCCAAATCTTCGAAAAATCAGTCTTGCCTGTGATGGCGCCAATCTTTTTTCTTTTCATTGCATATGGTGGAATTACTACATTTGTACCCTTGTTTGCGGAGCAGATTAAAGTCAATTCTGGCACATTCTTTCTGGTCTATGCCGCGACACTTGCTCTATCCAGGCCCATTGCCGGAAAGCTGTCCGATAAGAAAGGAGAGACAGCAGTCATTGTCCCGGCGCTTATCATTACGATCATTGCTTTGATTGTGCTTAGCTTCGCAACCAATTTGCTTGGCGTGCTCGCTTCAGCAGTTCTTTACGGGATCGGCTTTGGTTCCGCTCAGCCAGCTCTTCAGGCCATAACGCTTCGCCTTGCCCCCGAGGATCGGAAAGGGGCAGCCAATGCTTTCTTTTCAACGGCGACTGATCTCGGTATCGGACTGGGTGCCATGGTCCTGGGTCTGGTATCCGAATACATGAGCTATCACATATTGTTTATGGTTAGTGCCTTGTCGGTCATGGTTTCTTTTCTGCTTTTCATAATCTACGTAAGGCAGTTGTTGAAAATCAAGCAGACGTTGCCTGCCAAAACGAGTGATTCCGTTTCACTGTAGTTGAATGGTAGTGTGTTAAATCAGATTTGTAGTATAATTTGTGCAGTTAAGAGCAGCAATTATTTCATGATGCGGAGGCTTACTGCATGTTCATTAGAGAGATAGAGGAAAAAGATAATCAAGAAGTAGAGTCTCTGATTCGAAGTTGTTTGATCGAATTCGGGGCCAATAAGTCAGGAACAGCGTGGGCTGACCCGAATTTGGGCGATTTTTATCATCTTTATCAACGCGAGGGCTCCAGGTATTGGGTGGTTGAGCATAACTCCACCGTTATAGCCGGCTGCGGTATCGGACCCGTGGAGGGATTTTCACATATTTGTGAATTGCAGAAGATGTATGCATTAAAAGAAGCACGAGGCACCGGAATCTCATATGAATTGCTTCAGATTTCGCTGGAATATGCCAAAGAACGCTATGAACAATGTTATCTTGAGACGCTTAACAATATGGTTGCAGCCAACAAGTTCTATATCAAGAACGGTTTTATTCCATTAGAAGAACCTTTAAATGCAACAGAGCATTTCGCTTGTGATGCATGGTATATCAAAACATTATAAATTCACACCTCCAGCTCATAAAAGCCTAGTTCAAGCGTCAGATTGTCGACGATGAATTAGGCTTTTTTGCATTTTTATATATCCATTTACGTTAAAGAAACGTCAAACAGAGCTGCTCCACAATGCGGTCTGGAGAGTTGCCGCGCACGTTTTTTTGAAACAGATATGAATCATTACTCATGGCGGTCAGGAGCATGTCCGTTTTGAACAAGCTGATGGCCTGGGATTCGTCACTCTCTGTTGCCATCTCTTCGAATAATCCGAATAGCTGTTGATGCAATTGGTCATAAAGAGGACTCGAGGTTCTGGACTCTGATCCTTGATATACTGCATTCTCAATACCCGAGAGCAGTTCCGCATTTTTCTCTCTAAACTGGATAAACAACGTCAGCAGACCACGCAATCGCTCAGATGGTGGATGCTGTGCATTCTCCTGCAAGTATATTTCCACATCATCGAAGAACAGCGCTGCGTTATCTTTGATCAAGTCCATACATAACTCACTCTTATTACGGTATCGGCGGTATAAGGTACCCGCTCCAATCTGCGCTGCGGAAGCGATCTGATTCATGCTGACCCGTTCGACGCCGTGCAGCTCGAATAATTTGCTAGCCACATCCAAGATACGTTGGCGATTCTCGGCGGCATCCCGTCGCTCCGAACGAGAGGTTGTATTGGTTTTATCCACTGTCTGTCACTTCCTATCCTTCAACGTCCAAAATTTGACAAGGGGAGAACCCTCCGTTTAATATCAAGAAGAGATTAAGCGGAGAGTTCTCCCTTTAATCTTAATCAAAACGAGAGGGATGTGCAACCCGTGGAGAGTCATCATAACCAAGCTGCACTTCTGGTCATGGATATGCAGAACATCATTGTATCGCAATATGCGAAGCACGAGGATGCACTGCTCCCGTTTCAGAAAGCGATAGAAGCAGCTCGCAGACATAACGTACCCGTGATTTTTGTGAAGGTTGGTCATCGCCGGGATTCCCCTCCAATTAGTGAGCGTAACAAATTGTTTGGAAAAAAGTCGAGTCGTGGTGGAGAGAACGCAGCCAATCCGGCGATGAAAGTGGCAATGGACATTCACGAATCGGTACAGCCGCTCCCAGGAGAGCTCATTGTGGACAAGTTCCGCGTTAGTGGATTCTCGGGAAGTAACCTGGAACCCCTTCTTCAATCCCATGGCATTAATACACTTATTCTTAGCGGTATCGCAACAAGTGGAGTAGTGCTGTCTACCTTATGTGAGGCAGCGGATAAGGATTATGCGTTGACTGTACTTTCTGATGCTTGTCTGGATAGGGACCCGGAAGTTCATCGAGTTCTCGTAGAGAGCGTATTCCCCCAACAAGCTGATGTGCTGGCTGTAGATGATTGGATCAATGCATTTATGTAAACCAATAAAATGGTCGAAGCGAAAGGATGGTTATGATGAGTGAGCTAGATCTTAATGTTTCACAAAAAGCAGCGCTGAGCCTGTTTAGTGGAGATAGTGGTGAAAACCCGTTTTCACTGATCAAGCAGTTGCGTGATACAGGTCCTGTTATTCCGGTATCTTTGCCAATGGGTGGTACAGATCGCGGGCAGTGGTTGGTCACACGAATGGAAGAAGCGTCACAGGTACTCAAAGATCATGCCCACTTCACGGTAGACCCACTATCCATGGACGGCAATGAGAATATCCTGAAAGCCTATGTGGAGAATATCGATCCAGATGCTCCTCCAACGTTCTTCACCGGGAAATCAATGCTCTCTGTAGATGAGCCTGATCATCGGAGATTGCGCCGGCTGGTCTCCAAGGCCTTTACCCCAAAATATATGGAAAGTCTTCGCCCCCGTGTGCAGCAGATCGCTGATGAATTACTGGATCAGGTTCAGGCACAAG
Organism: Paenibacillus sp. NPDC056933; assembly: GCF_042674385.1. Classification (NCBI taxonomy): domain Bacteria; kingdom Bacillati; phylum Bacillota; class Bacilli; order Caryophanales; family Paenibacillaceae; genus Paenibacillus; species Paenibacillus sp. NPDC056933. Next base: position 2,363,720 of record NZ_JBHUQN010000001.1, read on the forward strand.
GGGAGATGGATCTGGTCAAGGAGTACGCCTATCCTTTGCCGATCCATGTAATATCCGATATGCTTGGAGTACCTAAAGCAGATCGTCCTCAGATCCAGACCTGGTCCTCCGCGATTGCACACGGTCTGGGCCTTGGAGTGCGTGAACCGGGAGTGGAGGAACACCTCCGAGCTTTCGGTGACTATACCGCGCAACTGGTAGCTGAGAAACGCAAGCATCCAGCGGAAGATTTGATCAGCCAATTGATTGCTATTGAAGAAGAGGGCGATCGACTCAGTGAACCAGAACTTCTATCCATGATTACGTTATTGATCTTTGCTGGCCATGAGACCACTTCCAATCTGATCGCCACGGGTGCAATGATGTTACTGGATCATCCTGAACAATTGGAGAAGCTCAAGGCAGATCTTAGTCTGGTTCCTTCCGCTGTCGAAGAGCTTCTTCGCTTCAATGGGCCGGCAACCATTGCAGGACCTCGCTACGCAACACAGGATATTGAGCTGGCAGGACAACAGATTAAAAAGGGAGATATGATTATTCCCATATTGAAGTCAGCGAATCGGGATGAGCTCCAGTTTGAGCATTCGGAGGATCTGGATGTGACACGTCATATGACTCGTCATCTGGCTTTTGGTCATGGTATTCATTCCTGCCTGGGGGCTCCGCTGGCTCGTGTGGAGGGAGATATTGCTTTTACAACCTTGTTAAGACGCATGCCTAATCTGCGGCTCAACGTTCCACGGGAAAATATTACCTGGCATTTGGCACTAAGTTCGCAGAGTTTAGCTGCCTTACCTGTGGCTTTTTAGCAGAAAAAGGTAGAGGCATCAGTGATCTGAACCCACTCTAACCGTTACTTTCGTATAATGGATTTTATCAATTTCATAAGTGGTATCATTCTTGATTTTCACGTAAAAGGTTGCCTTGTAGGCAGCCTCTTTTTGCTGCGACCGACAGCTGAAGGAGGGAATGAATATAAAGAGAAAAGTGCTATTCGTATCTTTTCAACCGTTGGGGTACATATGCTGATAACAGTTGTTTTAGGTGCAGTTATAAGTATTTTATATTGGCACCACCGGTTGTTCACGTATATTCATTGCAAGTTATATGAAAAATGAAGACGGATGATGAAGTAGCAGTCATTTAATACAAAACAAATAATTTGTTACAATATTATTGACTCATTCAAAACATAACAGTAAAATTATTGTAACATAATGATAATATAGGCGGTGATGTAATGCTTGAACTTAGTTTTGATGACCCGGACAAGCTTGTAACCGTCACTCATGCCTTATCGACGCGTTCCCGAGTTGATATTCTCCGCCTCCTGATTTCCAAAAACCTTAATATCGTTGAGATTGCTGAAGCTCTTAATCTTCCAGTATCTACTGTAGCCAGCAACATCAAGGTTCTGGAGGCTGCAAGGCTGATTAATACGGAGTTGCTGCCCGCCTCTCGGGGTGCGATGAAGGTATGCAGTCGCAATTACGACGATATCCATATCGCGCTTAATCTGGATAAATCCGGACCAAAAGGAGATGTTCAGGTCTATGATGTGGATATGCCGATTGGTCATTACAGTGATTGCGAAGTTTCGCCAACGTGCGGGATGGCGAATGCAGACGGGATGATTATACGTGAGGACGAACCAGCAAGCTTTTTTCATCCGAAACATATTGGTGCCCAGATTATGTGGTTTCGCAAGGGTTATGTCGAATATTTGATGCCGTTAGAAATACCGGCAGGCGCGCGTATTGATTCGTTGGAGCTGTCGATGGAAATGTGTTCCGAAGCCCCTAACTATGACCACAACTGGCCTTCCGATATTTCCATATGGGTTAACAGTGTGGAAATCGGCATGTGGACCTGTCCCGGTGATTTTGGGGACAGGAGAGGAAAGTTAAATCCTGCCTGGTGGCATGAGTGGTCTACCCAATATGGTCTGCTTAAGACATGGCGAGTGGATAAAGAGAAGACCTCGCTTGATATGGAAAGGATCTCTACGGTTACTTTGGATCAGCTCAACCTGCAAAACAGCCATAAACTTCGGTTGCGCATAGGCATCAAGCCGGATGCGGTGCATCAAGGGGGAGTCAATCTGTTTGGTCGCCAATTCGGAGATTATGATCAAAACATTAAAATGACTGTGAATTACGTAATGAATCCGGAAGTGGATTAATAAAAAAAAGCTTTAGTTGCGGATATATTGTAACTAAAGCTTTTTTGTTCATATAATTACAATAAATATGATTGAAAGCGTTGACAATAGTAAAATACCTCGATATAATCCCTCTATAGATACAATAATAATGTAATAAATCAATTAAATCGTTTGTATCTATAAAACTAGAACAAAGGGGATACTCGCATGAAAAGAAGAATGGGCTTGTTGGCACTAACGTTACTTCTCTCGCTATCCACGGTTTTGAGTGCATGCAGCGGAAGTGACGATGGTGCTGGTGATGGTGCCTCGGGCGATGAAAAAGTAACATTGTCTTTCTGGACACTGTTCGATGGCGGAGATGGAGCGAACATGCAGACATTAGTTGATGAATTCAACAAAACCCACCCGAATATCGAAGTGAAAAATACGAAGCTGGCTTGGGGAGAGTATTACACAAAGCTCATTACAGCCGTTGGTAATGGCAATGGACCAGACATTGGCATTTCCCATTCCTCCAGACTCCCCGATCTGATTGACCAAGGTGTTGTCACCGAACTCGATACTCCCGCTACGGATGCAGGTGTAGACTGGAATACCTACAACCAGAATCTTTTGGATGCGGTTACAGTCGAAGGCCAGCATTATGCAGTTCCCATTGATACCCATCCTTTTATTATGTTCTATAACAAAAAGCTGCTGAAACAAGCAGGGCTGCTTGGCGAAGACGGTAAGCCAATACTGGAACAATCCGCTGACGGCTTTCTCACCTTCCTCCAGACTTTAAAAGAAAAGCTGCCTGCCAAGGTTACCCCTTTTGCATTATCCAACAACAATGATGATCCATACCGTCTATGGTGGTCCTTATATTCACAATTGGGCGGCAATGATGTGGTATCCGATGACTTGAAATCTGCAGCCATTGATAAGGAGAAAGGGATTAAAGCAGCTGAATACGTTCAGAAACTGTTTACCGAAGGGTATATCAAGAAAAACGACCCGGACTTTTATAAAAATTTCCAGAGTGGTACATCAGCCATTATTATGACAGGCGTATGGACAACGGGAACGTGGGAATCCACCAAAGGACTTGAATTTGGAGCCATGCCTATTCCGAAATTCTATGATCAGGAAGCGACTTGGGGAGATTCTCACACGATTGTATTGCCTCTGACGCAGGATGAAGATCCTGCCAAACGTAAAGCAGCCATGATCTTTGCTGATTATGTTGCCGACAATGGCCAGATTTGGGCCAAAGCAGGACATATTCCATCCAAGCCGTCCGTGTTGGAGAAGCAGGAATTTAAGGATCTGCCATATCGCAGCGATTATTCCGAGGTGGCGAGTGTGGTTAAATTCAGCAAACATTCTACCAAAAATGCGCAAATCCGTGATGAAGCCGCTTTTAAATTTTTGAATGAAGTCTGGATGAGCAAAATGACCCCTGCGGATGCCATGAACAATATGGAGGCAGCGATTCAGAAAATACTGAGTGAATAGAAGGAAGACGGATCACGCAGGCCTGTGGTAATCCTCATTGCAAACACAGGCTTGTGTGCCAATCAAAGGGGAGACGCATATGAAGATCAAAAAAATGAGGGCGGATATGCAGGCACTTGTATTTCTGCTTCCATTCTTAATTGTCTATGGTTTATTCACAATCTGGCCAATGATTAAAGGCGTAGAGATGACCTTTTACAAATGGACGTTGATTAAGAAAATGGATTTTGTCGGTCTTGATAACTTCCGTAAGGTTCTTCAGGACAGAGAAGTGTGGGAAGCGATCTGGCATTCAACTTTTTTCGTTTTTTTAAGTACGCCAACCATGATTATTCTTGCCATTATGCTGGCTGTGATTGCCAACCGAAAATCGGTTTTGCAGAAATTCTACCGCATCATCTTTTTCATACCAAGCGTGCTCTCTGTTGCCGTCGCAGCCTATCTGGGATTATTCGTATTTCAGCCCTACACGGGACTTGTAAACTCAGTACTGCACCTTATTCAATTGTTACCCGAAAATGCCGAGATCTTCTGGCTGACCGAAACGGGGCTGGCATGGGTCGTGATTACGGTCATTACTCTCTGGTGGACGGTCGGATTCAACTTTATTTTGTATCTCTCGGCGATGCAGGAGATTCCTGATGAGATTTATGAAGCGGCAAAGCTGGATGGTGCAAGTGATACACAGATATTTTGGAGAATTACTCTTCCTTATCTGAAGCCACTAACCAAAACCATCACCATGCTGCAAATTATTGCTTCATATAAAGTCTTTATGCAAATTTATGTTATTACTGGCGGGGGTCCGCTTGATCAGACACGTCCGATTATTCAATTGATCTATCAGACTGGGTTTAAGAACAATAATCTGGGTTATGCCGCAACGATGTCCTATATCTTGTTTGTTATCCTGCTGGTGTTGTCTGCGCTACAATACTGGATGAATAACCGGAAAGGGGCGGAAAGCTGATGAAATGGTTATATCGTATAGGTTCAGCATTGATGGCGGTTATGTTCGCTGCCCCACTTGTGTGGATGCTGGTGGTATCCATCAAAGAAGAAGGCATGAAGATCATCACGGTCCTGGACTGGTTTAAACCTCCATATTCCATGGCTGTATATCAAGAAGTACTCACGACCACCAAGCTTTCCCAGTGGGTTGTTAACAGTTTGTTTGTCGCTGTAGTTGTAACGGTGCTAACTGTTATTTTCGCAGCAATGGCCGGATTCGCTCTCTCGAAAGTACCGTTCCGTTTCCGTACCTTTGTATTCTTCTTCATTCTTGGTGGATTACTGATTCCCGGGGAAGCTACCATTATTCCACTCTATCAGGTAGCCAAGGATTTGCATTTGCTGAACTCGTACAGTGGACTGATTATTCCTGCTTTGGCTTCACCTGTAGCCGTCATCGTGCTCAAAAGTTTCTTCGATGGTGTTCCCAATGATCTGCTGGAGAGCGTACAAATTGACGGAGGAGGTTTTTGGCGGATTTTTACCAGCATCATGCTGCCTTTGACACGTCCAGCCATGGCATCGATGGCGATTCTGACCTTTATCGGTTCGTGGAACAATTTCCTGTGGCCATTCCTTTCCATAACCGATGATAATCTGTTTACACTGCCAATGGGTATTCCAACACTCATGGGCCAGTACTCGGAAGATTACGTGAAACCGATGGTTATCAATGCGGTGGCTTCTGTTCCCATCATTATATTGTTTATCATTTTTGAGAAACAGATTGTTAAAGGCATCAGCATGTCCGGTATTAAGGGATAACCTGCAATTGTCTTATATGTAACCTGATGCTAACGTTTTTCAGGCTCACGAGCCAAATACAGAGGAGATCGGAGAGAACAAAATGACAACTAAATTTTACAACAAGGATTATCCAAGACCGCAATTCGTACGCAACGAGTGGTTGGATTTGAATGGAGAATGGGATTTTAGCTTTGACGACAATCAGGCTGGTGAAAACGAGCGCTGGTATGACCAGAATCAATTCCCGGAAGGACTCAAAATTAAAGTTCCGTTTACCTATGAAACTCAGGCTAGCGGAATCGGGATCGAAACATTTCATCCGTTCGTTTGGTACCGCAAGCAGGTCACTATTCCCAAGGAGGTAGAAGGCAGGAGAACCATTCTGCATTTTCAGGGAGTGGATTATCACGCCAAATGCTGGGTGAACGGAACGGTTGTGGGTGAGCATGAAGGAGGGTACGCAGCGTTTTCGTTCGATATTACCCCTTATGTCACTTACGGCTCGGAGAACAACATTGTTCTTGAAGTAGAAGACAGTCAGAGTGCGATGCAGCCTCGGGGGAAACAACGCTGGGTGGATGATAATTTTGAATGCTTTTATGTGCAAAGCACCGGGATTTGGAAAAGTGTCTGGCTGGAGCATGTGAGTGAAGCAAGGGTTGAAGCAGTTAAGATGACACCCGATATTGATCGTCACATGATTCGATTGGACTTTCAATTGAATGGGATCGAAGGCAAGAACAACTTGCGTCTGGAGACACGGATTGAGCTGAAGGGTCAGCATGTGCAAACTATTAGCCTGTCTCCCGACAGACCCTGGATGACCGTGGAGGCCAGTGTCAAGCATGAAGCGGGCGGACCGTGGAAACAGATGTTGTGGTCAACGGACTCACCGAACCTATACGATATCGAGTTTGTGATGTACGAAGATGAAAAGGAAATCGATCGGGTTCATTCCTATTTTGGTATGCGAAAAATATCGATTGAAAATGGGCAAGTTCTGCTAAATAATGCTCCGTTGTACCAAAGACTGATTTTGGATCAGGGCTACTGGACGGAGAGCCATTTGACCCCGCCTTCAGTGGATGCGCTGATTGAGGATATCGATAAAATTGCCGAGATGGGATATAACGGAATCCGTAAACATATGAAATTGGAAGATCCCCGCTTTTTGTATTGGTGTGATGTAAAAGGCATGCTGGTCTGGTCGGAAATGGCGGCAACCTTCGAGTTTAATGATGAGGCCGTGAGTCGATTCACCAAAGAATGGCTTGAAATTGTCCCACAACAATACAATCATCCCAGCATCATAACCTGGGTTCCGTTTAATGAATCGTGGGGAATACCGACGATTGCCCACGAGGTAAGGCAGCAGCAGTTTACGCAATCCATTTATCATCTGACCAAAGCGATCGATCCCTATCGTCCGGTCATTACCAACGACGGATGGGAGCATACGGTATCGGATATTTTGACAATCCATGATTATGTGGAGTCGGGAGAAGCTTTTGTGGAACGGTATCAGGATAAGGACAAGATCGTAAACAATAACATTGCTTCTAATAGATGGAAGTTTGCTTTTGCCGAAGGTTACCAGTATAAAGGACAACCCATTATCATCAGTGAATTCGGCGGTATTGCTTTCCAATCGGATAAAGGATGGGGCTATGGCAATCAGGTGGACTCGGTTGAAGCCTTTATCGAACGTTTCCGTTCCATCACCGAAGCGATCAAATCCATTCCGTATATCTCGGGCTATTGTTATACACAGGTCACGGATGTGCAGCAGGAGATTAATGGTCTGTTGACGGAAGACCGTAAACCGAAAGTGCCATTGGAAGTGATCCGCAAGATCAATTTGGCTTAAAACCATCATGACAAATTACAGATTCAACGAGAACAGGAGTGCTGATGGCAATGGTACGAGAAGATTATCCTCGCCCGCAATTCGTGCGTGAACGTTGGATAAGTCTGAACGGGGAATGGGAGTTTGAGTTTGACGATGATCATCAAGGACATGCGGACAATTGGAATGAAGGGACCCGGGCGTTTAGCCGGCGGATTCAGGTACCGTTCGCCTTTCAAAGCCAGCTTAGCGGTATTGCAGATCCGGATTTTCACGACAACGTCTGGTATAAAAGGACCTTTGAGATTCCGGAGAAATTCGCAGGCAAACGTCTGCTTCTGCATTTCGGAGCCGTAGACTATGAAGCCACTGTATGGGTAAATGGACATCTAGTGGTTCGGCATGCGGGTGGACACACGCCATTTCATGCAGATATTACGGATGCGCTACAGGAAGGGACCAACGTGTTGACCGTCCAGGCGCTGGATTATAGCAGGGATGTAACGCTGCCGCGCGGGAAGCAATTCTGGCAGGAGCAGTCCGCACAAATTTTCTATACCCGCACTACTGGAATATGGCAATCCGTCTGGCTGGAAGCGGTTGAGTCCGTATATTTGCAGAAGGTGCGCCTTACACCGGATATCGATCGGAACGAGATCAACGTTACCACCTTTATTCAGAGAGATCATGGGAATCGGGATACACAGGATATCAGGCTGCGTGTGCAGATCGCCTATCAGGGCGAGCATTTAACAGAGGATGAATACCGGATTAACGGCAGGAAGGAGAGCCGGACCATCGGACTTCATACTTTTAACGAACATGGACTGGGCAGGCTGTGGTCACCGGAACATCCCAACCTGTATGATATTCATTTCACGCTGCTAGTGGATGGTGTGCCAGTCGATGAGGTGGACAGTTATTTTGGCATGCGTAAAATCTCGATTGAACATGGAAAACTGTTTCTGAATAACCGTCCATATTTTATGAAGCTGGTTTTGGATCAAGGTTATTTCCCGGATGGCAACCTGACTCCGCCGAGTGACGAGGCGATCCGGCATGATGTGGAACTGACAAAGGAAATGGGCTTTAACGGTGCCAGAAAACACCAGAAGATCGAAGATCCAAGATATCTGTACTGGTGCGATAAGTTGGGTCTGCTGGTATGGGGAGAGATGGCGAATGCTTATGATTTCTCCGAACAATATGTTGCACAGATCACAAAGGAATGGCAGGAGGCGCTCGAGCGGGATTACAACCATCCATGTATTGTGGTCTGGGTACCTCTTAATGAGAGCTGGGGCGTTCCCAACATCCTGACCAGCAAGGAACAGCAATATCATGCCTTATCGATGTATTATTTGACTAAGTCGCTTGATCCCACTCGTCCCGTCATCTCGAATGATGGCTGGGAAATGGTACAAACGGATTTGTACAATATCCATGATTATGAATGGAGACGAGAAGTTCTGGAGGAACGATACCGTACCCGTGAAAATGCAGTGAATGCCCTGCCTGGCAGCCGGAAGCTGAGCGTAGGCGACTATCGCTATGAAGGTCAGCCCATACTGATTACCGAATTTGGCGGAATTGGTTATAAGAAAAGCGATTGGGAGGGCTGGGGATACTCCGGAGCCGAGAATGATGAGGATTTTGCAGCGCGACTGCATGCCGTAATACAGCCATTGCTGGATTCTCCTGTCGTTGAAGGCTTCTGTTATACCCAGCTGACAGATGTGGAGCAGGAAATTAATGGTCTGCTAACGTATGATAGACAGCCGAAGATGCCGATGGAACAGATTCGAGCTATTATCGAAGGACGCGAGCCATCAGGTGCTAGAGAATAAAGGAGGCGAACGTGTCTTGAACACAAGAGAAACAAGTGCATCATGGGAAGGCGAATACCAAGGGGAAAGAGCAATTTATCTGCGCTTCGGCTCCAGTGAGGCTGTTATGCTTCCGGAAATCGGTGGCAATTTGATCGCTTTTCGCGATCATGAACGAGGATTTCATTTCCTGCATGAACCTTCACCCGAAGAGATGGAATCATTCAAGGCAAGGCCGATGATCCATGGCATCCCGGTTCTCTTTCCACCGAATCGCTATGAGGATGGACGGTTTGCCTGGAACGGCCAGAAACTTCAGCTTCCGGTGAATGAAGAAGCTACTGGCAATCATTTGCACGGATTTTTGTATAACACACCCTGGGTAGTGGATGAATACGGGCATAGCGGGAAGGAAAGCCATGTATCCGTGTCAATTACCATTGATGAAGATCATCCGGTTTATCAACTTTTTCCATTCAGTTTCAACATCACATTACGTTATTCACTAAGTAGCGATGGGCTTATGCAGCATGTCAGAATTCGTAATCATGGAACAACCTGCATGCCGTGCCTGCTGGCTTTTCATACTTCCATCAACGCCCCGTTTACCGCCGATGGCTCGGCACGGGATTACAGGCTCAAGCTGACAATCGGAGACAGATGGGAGCTGGATGAACGCATGCTGCCAACGACACATTTTCAGCCGTTGGCCCCAGAGGAAGAGCAGATGCGTGACTCCGGGGTATATCCGTTCTTTGCTGAGATGGATAACCACTATACGGCAGTATCGCAGAATGGACGGAATCGGATGGAGCTTCAGGATACGAAGAGTGGAATGACGCTGATCTATGATGTTGGAACGTCCTACAAACAATGGATGATATGGAACAACAGTGCGGAAGAAGGTTTTTTCTGCCCTGAACCGCAGATCAATCTCGTGAATGCTCCTAATCTGGATTTGCAGGCCGAGGAAGCTGGATTATTTAGTTTGCAGCCGGGAGAAATCTGGGAGGAAACGAGCAGATTATATCTGCGTCAATCGTAAAAATAAAGTGAAGGGGAGCAGCCAGGACAGCTAATGCTGTGATCGCTGCTCCTTTTAAAACCATTGAAGGCAGTGACTACTGCCTGTCGTCGGCACACTGAATTTAAATTAAGATAAATAAAGAGGAATTTACCCATGAATTGTCGTGCATCCGATAGAATAAGGCGGAAGAGTAGCACAGTCACGACGAGTGAAGGCAAAATCATACCTGCAGTAGAGACGGCGGCTCCGATATAACCTGTCGTCCGATAACCAATCAACGTTGCGGTATTGGTTTCAATCGAGCCGGCAATTGATATAAGCTCACCGATCTCGTCCTCTCGCATCCATTTTTTGTTGTTCACCATTTCGCGTTCAATAATTGACAGCATCGGGGAAGGAAGTAATCCCTCCAGTTCGTACATCCCTGTTCTTCCAGCCATAGCACGTAATGCTGACCGACATGCGCTTCGTTCGTATGATTACGTGTTAACTCTACGTGGTCAAAACCGTAAAACGGCCCGTGGAAATGTCTCCAGTACTCCAGATCCTGAAGGATGGGATACGCTTCTACCGACGGGTATTCCTCCGTAGATTTCAAAGGCTGAAAATGTGACTTACCTACTAGGGCAGTGCGGTAGCCTGCCTTTTTGAAACTTCCCCCGACGGTATGACGATCTTCAAGCAGTTTTGTGCCCAACGTTCAGGCTCCATGCTGACTGGGATACATCCCAGTAATAATGGAAGCGCGGCTAGGGGTGCAGGTAGGGTTAGGGCAATATGCCCGATTAAACGTTGTTCCTTGCTGGGCCAGCCGGTCCAGATTGGGTGTGGAAATTTCAGACTGAAAAGCTCCGATCGTGTTCCAGTGCTGCTGGTCACTAGTGATTAGCAAAATGTTAGGTGTTCTCGACAAGTGTAATCGCCTCCTAGCAAGATGATATTGAAAAAAACGAGTTATAAAAATAGCCCTGTGTTATATTTTATCGTCATTTTGTTATGTTCAAACAAAATAGGAGAAGGAGGAAACTCGCTATGATGCAGGAATATGAGTACGAGTATGCACAATTCATCTACTATAAGCCAGGTTATTTGGATAAAGAGGAACATATCTGGCCAGTCCGGGCAGGGCGAAGCATAGCCAAGTCCAATTACATGGTTGGTCCCAAACGTATCGAGTGTTATAGTCTTCATTTTGTGCATGAAGGTAAGGTCAGGCTTGAGTTTGATGACAAGCGAGTGGACCTGCAGAAGAATGATCTGTTTTGTCTGTTTCCCGGCAGAACCTATTACTATCGCATGCTTGCCTCGGAATCTCCACTGCAAATGAACTGGCTGGCCTTGGATGGGCCCAAAGTCAAACCTTTATTGGAGCTAGCTGGTTTGACTCCGGAAAGTCCGATTGGCAAGCAGATGTCATCTCCACAGGTCCACGAAGCATCCGAACGTCTAATTCATGCTTTGGCATGTGTGGAACGGTGGAAGCCATCCGTATCCCTGGAGTTGCACGGATTGGTATATGGATTGTTAGCCAGTCTTGTTCCAGACACCAACTGCGCACAGCCTCCAGAATTGGCGAGCTGGATTCATGAATGCATGGATTACATGGAATTGCATGCAACAGAGGGTATTTCGGTGCAGCAGGTTGCTAACTTCGCAGGGGTGCATCGTTCGTACTTCTCCAACATGTTCACCACTCAGGTTGGTCTGCCCCCGTTAAAATTCATGCAGAGAATACGAATGGATAAGGCCAAACAGCTGCTAAAGGATACGAATGCTACTGTTACGGAGATTGCTTTGTCGCTGGGTTATCCGAATCTATATTCATTTACCAGAGCATTCAAAATCTATTATAAAGTACCTCCAATCATGATGCGGAGAACCTCAAGCTGATCCTGAGCAAACGGATGTCCAGTATGGAGAACGCTTACTTTTTTATTGGATCTAGAAAAAGGAGAATCCCACAATATACATCATAGCCTCGATCATTATCATCGCTTTCCTGTACCCGTTCGTGGACGTAATGTAATCATGGTGTTTATTACGCTAACTCTGCGAAAAGGACTGTCAGACGAGCATTCCCTTGGAGCAGCGGTGGCGAATGCCGCCAATCTCAATGAAATGATTCGTTGCAGCGATAGTGTACACATCGGCAGTTTCTCTGATCTGGTCAATGGTTGGCTCGGGGGATGCAAGAGGGGACCTTATATGAGATTACCAGCGATTCACACAATAACATCAACTCCGTCTTTCAACCTGATCTTATCAAGTGCACGGAACGGAGTGTTTTGACCGAGAATGGGCAGCATGGTTACATATTACGTCCTTCACCATCTATGCACTGGAGGTTGGAAAGGCAGAGTACTTGAATTGATATCCTGGGGTGTAGACCGATAGGGTTTCAGAACGTATACCTAAGTTCTGAAACCCTATTATCTGTTCTATGTTGTCTCGACACCCATCAATCCAATACTTGCCTGATGAAAGCAGGTATTTTAAATAGTTACTTGCCCTCGCTTATACAAAACAGGTATTGCCGCTGCTATAAGGATCATACCCATAATGGCGGGTGCAGCATGACCAAGTAATACATAGATCTGACCTCCAATGATCGGACCAATCATTCTAGCTAAAGCCTGAATAGATTGGCTCCCCCCCTGAATCCTACCTTGTTCACTAGAATCCACAGACTTGGAGAGCATGCCATTAAAGGAAGGCCCGAAGATCGAATCACCAAAACCAAAGATAAACATGCCAGCGATAAACAGAGGATAGAATGAGAACAAAGTAGACAGTGCAATGAGACTGTAACCTATAATCTCTGAAATCATGCCAAGAATGGCTATCTGTTTGTCACTAAGTTTTTTCAAAAGCTTAGGCATGATCAAACCTTGTGAGATGATGTCCTGAACACCCATAATCGAGAACATAAGTCCAATTATTGCAGGCTTCCAATTGAAAGTATCCATTGAAAATTGGGAGAAAACGGCCTGTAAAGATCCGTTGGGTATCCAAAGTAAGAACGCTGAAATCAGTAACCTGTTTAAGTTTTTCATGGAAAGCAGATTTGCAAGCTGTATGAATGGATTAAGTCTCACCAAAGTAATTTCTTTCAGTCTATTTTTCTTGTCCAGACTCTCAGGCATAAAAAAGAATCCATATATCACATTCACTAAAGTTATGATTGCTCCAAAATACATGGGTGCAGCATAATCTATCTTGGCGAGTAATCCGCCTACAGTCGGGCCAATGACGGTGCCGACACCTACAACCGCACTCACCCATCCAAAGTATTTGGTTCTCTGTTCAGGTGGGATGATGTCCGCAAAATATGCAAAGATTGTGCCTATGCTTCCGCCTGTTATACCTTCGATTATACGCCCCGCAAAGAGTACCCATAGAGCTCCGCCTATGCCGAAAACCAAGTATCCGATTGCAGAACCCAAAAGGCATACCAAGAGCAATGGACGACGACCATATTTGTCACTCAGAGCTCCAAGTACGGGAGCCGCAAAAAATACGCAAAAGGCATAAACAGAGGTCAGCAGCGTAACGACGATAGCTTGTTGTCCTGGACTGCTTATATAAGGCTGTACTAAGAATGGGACGACTGGTGCAATGATACTGAATCCTATTCCACAAAGAAACACAGAGATCAGGCCGAACAATAAAGCGTGTTTGTCTATGGTTTGTTCTGTGTTCTGTGTATGTTGTGATCGTGATCGTAATTTAAACATTCAATTCTCTCCTAAAAAGTTGTGATTTTATTTCCTTGGAAACATTAATATCGTACAACCGCTTTGTTTCCTTGTCAACAAAAATAATGGCAATAAAAAAACAGCCTGTTCTCAAATAGAGTTCGGCTGCCTTGAGTTTAATTTTGATTATTCGGATTTATTCCGACTTCAGATCTGTACCCAGCTTCTTTATTTCTGCATCCAGATGCCGATTATACTTGTCCACGAATTTAAGCATACTGTCGAATTGAGCATCGGTTACCTGTTCAAATACGGCTTTATCTCGCTCGTGAAACTCGTTGTGAAGGTCCTCATGGATTTGATAAATGACTTTCCCTTGCTCCGTAAGTCTAAAATAGATTTCTTTCTTGTTATCCGATTTCTGGTAACTTTCGATCAGTCCTTTTTCTATAAGCTTCTTCGTTAATTTACTTATCGCACCGCGAGTCATATAAAAAGACTCCGCAAGCTTTGTTACATTGGAATCTGCATTCTTTTCAATATATTCGATGCAATGTACTTCAGAAGGCTTATAACCCTTAAGACTTTCTTCCATCTTATCTTTATTAAGCCAAACCAGCTTGTTATATAAGTCTCTGAAACCCAATAGGACCTGTTCTTCTTTGTTCATGGCCTATATCCTCCCACACGTTGGTGCATTACAATATTATATTCAATTTGGGTTTCCAGTTCAAAAATATCAAGATAATTTATTTCATAATGGATTAAATCCATCCAACATTAAGGTCAATAAAGGCGGGGGAAATCATGGTGACTTTCTGAATAAACTTTTTTCTTAACGACATACTATTTCAGAAGAGGTGGTAAAATTTGCAGCAAATCCATGAACAAGATCTTCACGATATAGAAAAGCAACTCTCTGAACATTTCAAAAAGAGCTCGGATTTCTTAACCAAGAACGTGGTTATCGCCAATCAGGAATGCAGAGCATATTACATGGAGACCCTTGTCGATTTTCCGACAACATTGTCTGCAATTAACCATGCGGCGAGTGGTAATGAAAACGAATCATTTCAAAACATGTTCAGTCCATTTGAAGAAGAGGCCTCCATGTCCGTGGATGAGATATCCGGCCATATTTTGCATGGAAAGCTTGTTCTGTTCAGCACAGAAGGAATGGCAGTTGTCATGGAACCGGAGCATACGGACATTTCGCGATCTGTTAGTGCACCGGAGAGTGAGAATCCCTTGCAATCTGCGTATGATGCTTTTACAGAAGATATTAATAAAAACATCGGTTTGCTGCGTAAAAAGATGATCTCCGATGATTTGGTTATTGAACGACGCGAAACAGGAACCCGGTCTACCAAGAAAATTGCCATGGTATACCTGGAGGGAGTTGCCCAAGCTAAGGTCATTGCGTCTATTCGGGATAAACTGGAACAAAATAAGGACAAGGAACTGACTACGGTAAGGGACCTGGTTAGTATATTGGGGCATCCGAAATTCTCATTAACACCGACGTATATCTCTTCGGAGTTGCCTGGAGAGATGGTACAGCATCTGATGAACGGAAAAGTGGTTATATTGCTTGACCAATTTTCGTTTGCCTTTGCTTTTCCAGCCATTATAACGGATCTATGGTCAACAACGCTGGACGTTAACTATCCGTATCTGTTTCAAGTGTTTTTACGAACCGTACGGGCGATTGGTGCACTTTTGGCGATCACGCTGCCGGGTATGTATGTCGTGCTGAATTCGGTGAACCCGGAACTGTTGCGAATACAACTCGCCATAACGGTAGCCAAGAGCAGAGAAGGGGTTCCGTATCCTTCATTAATTGAAATGCTTCTGGTAATGATGCTGCTGGAGATGATTATTGAAGCTGCGATTCGACTTCCCAAAAATATTGGACCTACGATAACCATGATTGGCGGTATTCTGTTGGGACAAGCGATCGTCCAGGCCAAACTCGTCAGCAATCTGTTAATTATTATATTGGTTGCCTCGGCGATTGCCAACTTTGTACTGGCGGGGTATATGAACACGACGGGTATCCGAATGTATAAATACGTTGTGATGCTCATCAGTGCCTTTTTCGGGATATGGGGCCTTGAGGCAGCCATGATTTGGATCATATTGTATTTTGCTTCACTGAATACGTGCACCGTTCCTTATTTGAGTTTAAGTGTGAAAGGGAAGGTTTCAGATGAATAGAACTCAGATTCTAACCCTGTTTATTCTGCTTCATCTTGCTTCAATCTTTGCCATCTTCCCCGAGCGTATCATCTCTGCGACTTCGAAAGGGCACTGGATGGCCATTTTGGTCCTCTTTTTGGTAGAGCTCATGGTTCTTTGGTTTTACTTAAAAGCCTTATCGCAGTTCCCGGGAAAAACAGTGGTGGACATCTGTAATGACTCACTGGGCAAGTGGGGAACGAGGCTCATCGTTCTGCCGTTGCTCGTTTTCCTATATATCGAGTTGTTTTTGCTTATGTATTTTCAGGCAGGTGAAATTAAAGCCGTACTACTTCAGAGAACACCGCCAGCAGCGACAGGGGCTCTCTTCATCGTTCTCTGTTTCTATGCTGTGTGGAAGGGCCTCGGTGTAATGATTCGGGCTAGCATCGGATTGTGTATCCTGTTGATGCCATTCATCTTTTTCTCCATGCTGATCAGTATCCAAAATTTCAGAGTAAGCTACATTTTTCCAATATGGGATAGCGAGATGTCGTTTTTCTCCCACAAGGATTTTTATGTATGTACGGTAATTTCAGCTGGATTTCTGTTCCTTGGCATGATTCCCTCCAAGCAACGCATTCGTTTTGGTAAAGCTGCTGCTGCGGTCGGTATCATTTTTGTATTCGCTTTGGGTTCTGTATATGTTCCGCTTCTTGTATTCGGACAGGAAACCGTAGTGCATTTGCAATATCCCATGTTGATGGCATCGGATACCATTGATCTGGAGTGGGTTGTTTTTGATTGGCTCCCCAGCTTTTACGTAGTAGCTTCCAGTGCACTGGGCATCCTGAAGGTTTCTGTTTTACTCTGGATTCTTGTTTCTCTTCTACAACAGCTATTTATGCCGAAAATCAACCGAATATGGATTCTTTCCTCGGCGTGCGTTTCTTTGTATCTGATTAGTCTGTGGATACCGGATATCAACGCTTTGAATTCATATCTGTATCTGAATTCTTACTTTTGCGTTTATAGCGTAATCGGTTTTCCGATCGTTGTATTCCTCGCGGCGCAATTACGGCGAAAGAAGGTGAACACATGAGCATGCGAATCATTAAGACCCTGATGATAACGCTATCCATGATCATGCTGCTTGCGGGATGTTGGGATACAAAGGATATTAACAAAGAATATCTGCCTGTCGTCATGGGCATAGGAAAAGGCAACAGGGAAAAGTACAGGATCATTCTCCAAATACCTGATGCATCAGGAAAAACCCAAATTCTGGACAAAGAGTCCAAATCCATCAGTAAAGCCATCGATTTGATACGTACCGATTCCGAAAAAAGCATTGAATTGGTGCATCTGAGGTTGTTTCTAATCGACAAACAGGTCGCCCAGAACGGGATTGACAATATTATCAACTTTGCCGTGAGAGCGAACGACATTTCGATCAAAGGACTGGTAGGGGTCATTGACGGAGATTTCGAAAAGACGATGTACCATCAGATCTCGCCAACACCTGAAATTTCTTCATATGACTTTTTTAACCCGGAAGCCGGATGGACTCCCAATCAATCCATCGTTAGAATATGGGAAGCCTTCCAAAGTCAAAATTCATATTCGGAGGATATGGCGATCCCGATGCTCAAAAACGGAGTTCGAACCTTGTTTACCTTTAAAGGCACGGCTGTCATGCGGGACGATCGCATGGTGGGAACGCTGAATCAGGAAGAGACTCTTTTGTTTAATTTATTCAAAGGAAAATATACTGGGGGAACCATTGAAGTGTCAAAGAACACAAGTGTTCTGATTGAAGACGCCAAAATCAAACATCGGACCCAGTGGTCGGAGAAAGGCCCATCACTCCAAACGGATGTTGTTCTCAATGTGGTGATTACGGAAAGCCCTGAAGGAAAAGGCAATGCGTTAATTGAGAAAGAAATGCAGGAAGATTTGAGCCGACAATTTAATAAGACCGTAAGAAAGATTCAATCCCTGAAATCGGATGTACTGGGTGTTGGGATGATATTCCGTCCCCAATTGTCGAAGGAAAAGCTAATCGATTGGAAGACCAAGTGGTTTCCGAAATTGGAGCAAAAAGTTAACGTTCGCGTCAACGTTCTGAACGAAATTTATTTTAAAGAGGATACACTCGATAATGAGAATCAGGGAAATTTGATAAAGCAATAACTTGTGTTATGAAGTCGCCATGTTGGCGACTTTTTGTGCCATTTTGAAAGCTTTTGAAACTCATAGCTTCTGAGACCTGCTGTTTATTAATAAAGATGAAGTGTGGCTGTAAAAATTAACTCTGCGTTAAAGGAGCTGGATCATGTCTTTCTTTAGAATACTATCCGCAAGGGCAAGGGAAGATGAATTGATGGATGATTTCTCGATGGGTGGAGAAGAATTGAGCGAAGCGCTCAAACATTTGAGGCGGCTGAACAAAATATTCGCTGCTCCCGGTCCAACACGGGCAGGAGTTGAGAAGTTATGGAGAGCAATTGGGAGTCCGGATAAATTGACTATTCTTGATGTGGGTGCAGGTTCAGGTGACGTAAACCAGAAGCTGCTGCAATGGGCGGAGCAGAAAGGAATTCTACTTAAGATCACCCTTGTTGATCTGACGGAAGAGGCATGTGAGGAAGCCAGACGACTTTTTCGAAACGAACCCAGGATTAAAGTACGGCGTGTGGATGTCATGGAATTGCCGGAAGGCTCAGCAGATATCGTGACTGGTTCCCAGTTTATCCATCATTTTGAGGGGAAGCAACTGGTTGATATGGTCTCACATATGTTGCGTGCCTCCAGGTATGGCGTCGTAATTAACGATATTCATCGCCATCCCGTATCCTATGCAGCCGTTTGGATTACCACGCGGATAATCTCAAGGAATCGGTATATTCGTCATGATGGACCGCTGTCTGTTGCGAAAGGATTCACAGGAAGGGATTGGCGGGACTTGAAACAACAGCTGAACCACGACACGATGACCTATGAATGGAAGCCTCTATTCCGATATTCGGTTGTCATTCCGAGTATTAGGACACTATCGCAGTCTAATGGGCTGTAACCATAATGCATAATGAAGGGCGGGTATTATTAAGTGTCTAAGCCAATCGATGTCATTGTCATCGGAGCAGGAATTGCTGGCAGTACCTGTGCGTTGCAGCTTGCCAAACAAGGGCATCGAACACTTCTGCTGGATCGGCAGGCGTTTCCGCGTCACAAAACATGCGGTGAATTTATGTCCCCTGAGACAAAAGAGATGCTGGAATATTTGGGGATCTATCTGCTTGATCAAGAGATCACGCCCAGCAACATAGATCTTGCCAAAATCATTATGCCTCTGGGCGGGGAGATAGAAGCCCCGCTGCCAGGATCGGCTTATGGGATTAGCCGTTATGAGCTGGATCGGATTCTACACGAAGAAGCTGTAGCTTCAGGAGTTGAGATGATTACAAGAGCAACCATAACGGGTATTCAGCAACTGGACGATCACAGCTATGAAGTAGAGGTGAAACGTGGTAACGATCGGATAAGTTATAGAGCAAGAACCGTCGTTGGCGCCCATGGTACGAAGAAGCCGCGTGGAATGAAATCAAAGGAAGAGCTGTACGAAAAAACGGCATATGTCGGTATCAAATCGCACTACAGGGGAATCGCTCTCCCTTCGCAGGTAGAGCTGTATTTTTGCAAGGGAGGATACGTCGGTATTTCACCGATTGAGGGTGGTATCGTCAATGTAGCAGCGTTGTTGACATTGGATGCGGTACAGGGCAGTGGAAAGTCTGTTCCGGATATATTGCAGGCCGCGTCTTTAACCAACGAGAGATTGGCAGCAAGGCTCGCCGAGGGCAGTTCTGTCCAGGGAACACAGGTATCTGTTGCACCACTCCATCTATCCAAAGTTCCTGAACCATGGTCCCAATATCCGCATATTGGTGATGCCATGCTGATGATCCCCCCCTTATGCGGGGATGGGATGTCCATTGCGCTTCGTTCCTCGCTATTGTGTGCTGAATGGACTGATAAATATCTTCGAGGCAGTATCAGCTACACCCAGTGGCAGTCCGAGTATTCGAAGGAAGCGAATCAGGAATTCACCCAGCTGCTCCGACGAGCAAGGAGAATCCAGAAGCTCGCTTTTGCCAAAACCAATAAATTCTATCCGGGTCTGGTACGGGTCATTCCTGGTCTGGCGACTTATTTGGTTAAAGCAACACGATTATCGGAAATTAATCTCGTCCATCGATGACGATGGATAAGTAAATCCATATGGAAAGGGGCGGCTTAAGTCAGCCTCTTTTTTGCTTGTCCTGTGAATTTTGACAAGACCGTTTAGAAATCCGGCGAATGCTCGTATAATAGAATTTAATGTAGAGTTAGAAACAAGAGTCCAATTTGAAATCAGGAGGCATTATTTTAGATGAACTATACATTTTCCAACCGCATTGCTGCACTGCAGCCATCGATTATTCGTGAGATTCTGAAGGCCACTTCGGGTCAAAATGTAATTCCATTCTCAGCGGGAAATCCCGCTCCGGAAACCTTTCCTATAGAGGCCATACGAACATTTACCCAGTCCATTTTGGAACAGGACCCGGTAACAGCACTGCAATATGGAATTACCGAAGGCTATGCACCGCTGCGGGATACATTAACCCGGCATTTGCAGACCGGCTTTGATACGGGTGAAGCGTCGGATGAACTGTTCATCGTATCCGGAGCCCAACAGGGAATTGAACTCACTTGT
This sequence comes from Paenibacillus sp. NPDC056933, assembly GCF_042674385.1. Classification (NCBI taxonomy): domain Bacteria; kingdom Bacillati; phylum Bacillota; class Bacilli; order Caryophanales; family Paenibacillaceae; genus Paenibacillus; species Paenibacillus sp. NPDC056933. The sequence continues at coordinate 2,384,473 of NZ_JBHUQN010000001.1, forward strand.
AAAGTTTTCTGTAATGAAGGAGATACAATTATCTGTGAGAGTCCCAGCTTCATCGGCTCCCTGAACTCTTTCCGTGCTTCGGGCGCCAAGCTTGTCGGTGTTCCCATGGAAACGGACGGCATGGATATCGAGAAGCTGGAACATGCCCTGCAAACGGAAAAGAATGTAAAACTGATCTACGTGATTCCGAGTTTCCAAAACCCGACGGGCATTACCACAAGTCTGGAGAAGCGCAAGGCCATTTATGATCTGGCCAAAAAGTACGGTGTCATGATTCTGGAAGATAACCCATACGGAGAGCTTCGATTCAGCGGAGAAGATGTAGCGACGATTAAATCGATGGATGACGAGGGTCTGGTCATTTATGTAGGGTCATTCTCCAAAATCCTGTCTGCCGGACTTCGCGTCGGATATGTTCTGGCACCTCATGAAGTTGTGCAGAAGATGGTTGTCGCCAAGCAGGGAGAGGATGTACATACAGCCATGCTGCCACAGATTTTGGCATACAAGTTCATGACGGAGTATAACTACGCTGAGCATATTAGCAGCATCCGAGACATTTACCGCAGGAAATCTGCCTTAATGATTAGTAAGTTGCAGGAACATATGGGCGAGTCCATTACCTTTACCCATCCAGATGGTGGCCTGTTCCTCTGGTGTGAACTGCCTGCCCACATCCCAATGTTGGATTATGCCAAAACAGCTGCCGCTGAAGGTGTAGCCGTAGTTCCGGGCACTGCTTTTCTCGTTGATGAGAGTGAGCCCTGCAATGCCATCAGACTTAATTTCTCAACACCATCCGATGAGCAGATCGTGAAGGGAATTGAAAAACTGGGACAGGTTCTGAACAAATTTGGATTGAATTGAACCAGTGATATTTCATATAAATTTATACATTTTGGAGGCACATCTATGAATCAACGTTTTCGGATCACTCGTTCCATGCAAGAAAATAATGGAGAGCAGTCCATCTCTTTGGAGGAGTGTAAGCAGTACTTTGCATCCAAACCGGACTTTACGTATTCGCCCGTCCTGACCATCCAAGGACCTGAGAGCCTCATGTCCATCGATGGGGATTTCTTCATGTGGAAATATGAGGACTTGCAGATTCCATTCCGTCTTTATATGGGGGATCTGTATGTTGCGATTGTGAATGAAGCTGTCGTTCCGCAAATGATTGAGGTTGCAACGGATCTGCGAGCCGATGTGGTCGAAGGATAAGTCGAGATTCAGGATGAAGATTCTGATTCTCTGATCAAGACCTGGAACAGGATCAACAGCTAGATTCCCTGAAAGTCGCCAATGGCGGCTTTTTTTGGTAGGAACCTATTCGCGATACCCAACATGCGGATTAGTATTGAAAATCCTGATGATGGTGCAACCTATCAGAGATGTGCTTATTGAAATATTCAATCGATGGGGGAATTGACGGTCAGGATCGTTCATGATAATTTTATATCAATCACCAATGCCAATAAATCCAATGAGAAAAAGGGGTTATGTGCAATGTCGTCGATCGTGCTTGCTGCCGCGGAAGATATACGAAGCAAGGATTCGGAACTGTTAATCAAGGAGCTGAGCGAAGAACTGGGATTGTTATATGGCGGTGATGGGACTGCAGGATTTCAGCCATCAGACGTGGAGGCACCGCGATCAGCGTTTATTGTTGCCCGTTTGCACGGGTACCCTGTAGGTTGCGGAGCGATCAGACCTCTTGATGACACATCTGTGGAGGTCAAGCGCATGTATACACGTTCGGATTTTCGTCGCAAGGGTGTAGCTCAGGCCATCCTGACCGAAGCGGAGCGTCTTGCACTTGTGTTTGGCTACACCAATCTGAAACTTCAGACTGGCCCCAAACAGCCTGAAGCAGCGGCTCTTTATGAAAGAGTAGGATACTATCGAATACCGATTTTTCACGGCGATTGGGATCAGGTGCTCGCTTATCAAAAAGATCTGGTGCTTAGTGCAACACAACGAAGCGGTGGATCATGATTGACAGAGTACGCATAGTTGATATTCGACTGGTCCTTTTATAGCGTCTATAGATCACCAAATAAGAAACGAACCGAAATCTCCCACATGAAATTCAGAGATTTTGGTTCGTTTTTTGAATTCTACACAGAATCAGGAATGTCGAAATTCATTTATTCTTTTATGACGGAAGCATGTACTGCATCTTGCATCTGGTTGTTATGGGCGCGGAATAATCCAAGTCGCCAGAAGGCAGCACCTTTGAGATCGTATCTCTTGGCAAGACCCAACTTATCATCTATGGAAGTCGAGGTTTCACTATTTAAGCTGATACCGAGCAAGAGCTTTTGTTTGGATACGCCAGCATCTAGTGCAAGCTGGATCGCCTGATCGACAAGACTGTTCGGTTCGGGTACCTGCGATTTGGTGCCTACGGGATTATACTGATAAGCCATCATGATTATATCATCCGCTATGGAAGCGAGCGTTTTATAATCATAGCCTTTATATGCACTATTTAATGGAGGGACGGCCACAGATAAAGCGGTGTCTTTTGGCAGTGCAGCCTTCAATTGCTTGATGTAATTGTTAAGCAGCTTCTGCTGATCCACAGCATCCAGTTTATAACCCAATCCTTCAAAATCAAGAACTACGCCTCCAAAACCATTCTCTGCAATGGCAGCGGTAATGCCGTCAATGGACTTCTGTCGCATGCTGTTATCACTCAGAACCTTGGTCAACTCTCCGTTTCCATCCAAAGCATAAACCATCAGATATGGTTTAATGTTCTGATCCGCCGTTTCCGCAACAATGGATTGAGGTGTAACTTCACCAGCAGCAGCAGGGAGGCGGTACTCATCACCCTGAAGTGTAAACTGACCCTCGCGATCAATACGGCTCCAGCCAAAAGCGACGGAGTTCATGGATGCAACCAAATCCCTTTCCTGGAAGGATTGCAGCGCATAGAAGGCTCTCAAGTGCATTTCGCGCTGAGGTGATACAAGCGAAACAGTACGGGTTGACTGGTTCCAGCTCACACCAACACCGAACTGACTACTGAATGAACTAAGTGGTATGAGCACTCGACCTTCCCGCTGGACAGGCGGGGCAGCCAGTTTCACTTTTTCCCCATTGACGGTGGCTGTCGTACTTCCTACTTGAAGCAGAACTTCTGTTGTTTGTCCCTTCAGTGTACCTGTCGCTTTCACCGTTTGCGTCTTGCTGTTCCATGTGATGTTGATGCCTAGAGCTTCTCCTACCGTGCGGAAAGGAACGTAGGTGACTCCTTTGTCAATCCGCGGGTCTGCATCGAATTTCAAGGGTACGTCATCCAGCAAGACTGAAATGGCAGGCGCAGCATAGACATCACCGATGTTTGGTGTGGCCCCGAGCACGGATAAAGCAAGTAGGGTAGCAGCAGCAATTTTTCCAACTCGTTTAGTTAACATGCTTTGTTTTCCTCCAACTTATGAAATAGTAGTAGAATGACATCATCATGGATAGGGTTAATCTAGCATACATCAGTATAGCAAAATTTTCATAGAGTACCAATATTTTAAGAGTATACTTGGAACCAAATCGCAGAGAATAACCAAAAAAGCCTCTCGGCTTTTCATCGAGAGACTTCGATTTCATAAGATACAAAACAGAAAGATAGGGTCTGAACATCATCTGGACTAATGACTTTTTTACGTCTGATTGCGATTCTGAGATTATTTTCGGTTGCTCGTTACGTACGGATAAATCGGATCTTTTAACTCAAAATCATATGTTGCTCCATTTACAATGCCTACCACTTTCTCACTGTCATATAAATCGAGCAAGAATCCAGCCATTTGTGCAGCGGTGTGGAATTTCGGAACAGTGCCGTCATATTCAAAATGGTCCACATCAAATGAACGTTTTGCAAACTCGGTCTCTGTTGCAGCAGGTGCTAATACTTTGGCCTGCAAAGGCGCTCCTTTTCCTTTCAGCTCTTGAGCTAGCCCTTCGGTAAAGGCACTCACATAGAACTTGGTTGCACAGTAGGTGACTGCATCTGCAACAATGTTGTATCCGCCGCCAGAGGAAATATTGATGATTTGTGTGCCATCCACCTCTGCATAGTCCCGTACATAAAGAGAGGAGAGAATCGTCAGCGCTTCGATGTTTAGATGAAGCATATTTTCGATTTTATTTAAGTTTTGTTCTCCGACAGAAGCAAAATTGCCAAATCCAGCATTGTTAATCCAGGTCTCGATGGAGTACTCCTGAAGACCTCGGTAGAACGCATGGACTTGTTCGTTTACAGCTAAGTCAACGGATCGAATGACAACATCCAGTTCCGGGTTCATCTCAGCTACCTTGGATTTCAACTTTTCCAGTTCTTCCATTCGGCGTGCGGCCAGGATCAAGTTTTTTCCACGAGCTGCAAAAGCCAGGGCTGCTTCATATCCAATGCCAGAGCTGGCGCCAGTAATAACGGTATATTTCATATAAGTTTCCTCCTCAGTATCCATGCATTTTATTTATTGTGGATGTACGCTGAATTGATTATACTGATTAGAGTTAACTCTAAGTCAAGAAGAACGCTTCGGAGGTTTAATATGCATACCATTGGTGAAACGGCAGAAATGTTGGGGATAAGTGCACATACACTGCGGTATTACGAAAAAGAACAGATTATTACTCCCGCTCGTGATGCGAGTGGAGACAGACGATACAATGACTCTCATATTCAATGGCTACAATTCGTGATCAAATTAAAAGAAACTCAAATGCCCATCGTAACCATTAAGAAATATGCCGCATTATTTTTGGAAGGAGATCATACCACACTGGATCGGTTGTCTCTTTTGGAGGAGCACAGACTCTCGATTCAAAATCAGATTGAAACATTAAAGACTGTAGATGAGATACTTGAACATAAAATTGAGTTTTATAAAGAATTCATCGTTAAACAAAAATAAACGGGAACACGAGTCGTAAAAGTGTTCATCATAAAAGCCGGATTACCCCATAAAGTAGGGGAATCCGGCTTTTGAGTTATAGAGTAAGCCTCATAAACGTATCGCTTAAACGGTTGTTGCAACGTGCTTTTCACGGGCAATTTTGGTTGCATCAACCATGTTGCGCAAGGAAGCGACCGTTTCTTCGAGTCCACGGGTTTTGAGACCGCAATCCGGATTAATCCAGAACAGTTTGGGGTCCAATACACGCAAGGCACGTTCGATCATGCTGGTCATTTCGTCCACACTTGGAACACGCGGGCTATGAATATCATATACCCCGAGTCCAATTCCCAGTTTGTAAGTGTTCAATTCAAAGCTATGAATCAGTTCACCGTGACTGCGGGAGGTCTCGATGGAGATGACATCGGCATCCATGGCTTCGATGGAGTCAATCATGTCATGGAATTCGCAATAGCACATATGTGTATGAATTTGCGTCGTATCTTGAACCGTGCAAGTGGAAATGCGGAATGCTTTGACCGCCCAGGCCAGATAATCGGCTTGCTCCGATTCCTTCAGTGGCAATCCTTCGCGAACCGCAGGCTCGTCGACCTGAATCATACCGATACCTGCTTGCTCAAGTGCTTCGACTTCCTGTCTCAGCGCATACGCCAACTGATATGCGATGTGCTCGCGTGGGATGTCCTCACGTACAAACGACCAGTTCATGATCGTGATCGGGCCGGTGAGCATACCTTTAACAGGGCGCTGTGTCTGGGACTGTGCATATTTAGTTTCTTCAACGGTCATTTCCCCAATAAATGCGACGTCTCCAAATATAATCGGTGGTTTTACGCAACGGGAACCGTATGATTGTACCCAGCCAAATTGTGTGAAGGCAAACCCTGCGAGTTTTTCGCCAAAGAACTCCACCATGTCGGTACGCTCAAACTCACCATGCACGAGAACATCCAACTCGATCTCTTCCTGAAGTTTGATCCAGATATCAATTTGATCCCGGATAAAGGCAGCATATTGTTCATTGTTCAACTCACCCTTACGCCACAGTTGACGTGCTTTGCGTACTTCTGCTGATTGTGGGAAGCTGCCAATGGTCGTTGTAGGGAAGAGTGGTAATTTCCATTTCGCTTGTTGAGCAATATGACGTTCGGCAAAAGGACGGGAACGTTCCGGCTGTTGAACACGAAGTGAAGCTACGGCCTCTTGTACAGCAACACGGTTGCGGTCTTCAGATTGCTGGAGAGCCTGAATGGTACGATCGGACTTGTCAATTTCTGCGATGATTCCAGCATCTCTTGAAGATAATGCTTTGGTCAACAGAACAATTTCGTCCAACTTTTCATCTGCAAATGCCAGAGCATTTTTCAGTTCGGGTGTGAGTTTAGTTTCACGCTCTGTCGTTACTGGAACATGAAGCAAGCTGCATGAGGATTGAACGATCAAACGTTCAGGTGTCACCAGTTCAGCCAGCTCATCCAACAGCTTCAGTTTTCCCGGTAAAGAGGCTTTCCAGATCCCACGACCATCAATAACTCCAGCACCCAGAATTTTATCTGCCGGGAAACCGGAATTTTGAATGGACTGAATATTACCCGTAGCCCCGTGTACAAAATCGAGCCCGATGCCCTGAACCGGCAGTGCAACAATGCTGCTGTAGTTCTCGACGGATTCAAAGTAGGTTTGCAGCATAATGTTCAGACTGGGTACAGCTGTTGCAAACGTCTCATATATTTTGTTCAGCAACTGTAGGTCAGCTTCGCTTGTTTTGGTCACCAGGATCGGCTCATCAATCTGTACCCACTGAACACCTTCATTTGCAAGCTCCTGCAACACTTGAACATAAAGGGGAAGCAGGCGGTCCAGCCAAGCGTCAGTTTCGGATTTATCATATCCTTTGGACAGCTTCAGGAAGGTCAATGGTCCGACAAGAACCGGTTTTCCTTCAATACCCAGCTTTTCTTTGGCTTCACGATAAGCTATAAGGGGTTTATTCTCTGTAAGAGCAGGGGATGCACCGTCCAGTTCAGGCACGATATAGTGATAGTTGGTGTTGAACCATTTTGTCATTTCACTTGCTGCTGCATCTTTTGTTCCCCGGGCAATTCCGTAATAGACGGACAAAGGAACAGCGCCGCCGTCATATGTAAACCGTTTCGGGACAATTCCGAACATAACGGCTGTATCCAGGATATGATCGTAGTAACTGAAATCATTGACTGGAATGAGATCGATACCTTTTTCTTGCTGCTTGCGCAAATGATCTAAACGGATTTCCTGCAATCGTGCTTGAAACTCTGTTTCTTCGAGCTTGCCAGACCAAAATGCCTCCAACGCTTTCTTCCATTCCCGATCGGCACCAATTCTTGGATATCCCAATACACTGCTCTTCACCATTCGTAAAACTCCTCTACAATATGTTAAAGAAAATTTATCACAGATTCAGAGCTATAATGTAATTCCATTAAATTATATCCAGCTATAGCCATAGGCTATAGCTGACATTGGTAAAATGTTGGGACTGATTAATTCGGGCTCTCGTTACTCATCCAGCTATCTACATAGAAATCGCCGGTATAGGACTCTCGTTCTGAAATTTCTTTGAGCTTGAGCTGGGCCTCTTCGGCGGTATCATATGCACCAATCACAGCAATAAATTCACCGTTGGCCGTTTTTAGATAGGAGATATCCTCTTCAGGATATGCCTCTTCCAAGTGTCCCATCTGTTCTCCTAGTGGCATGGCGTCCGTACGCAGAGAGAAAACCTTTTGTGGTTCCACAGACTCACCATTGGAAGTGAGCGTCACTTCAAGGTATCCAGGGTTCTCAAACTCGGTTACGGAGTACTCCACACCATCTTTCAGCTCAACGACGAAGCGTATGGCCGAGTCATCCAGAATGATATTGCGATAAACATCCTTGACCAGGGTTTGAGCAAGAAAATCTTTCTCGATCTTGTCAAAATCAACTAAACGCACACCGTTTAATGTAAAAATGAGACGATTAGGGGCATCTTTCTGTTCTACCTTATAAGACGGTACACTGGTGACGGACGCACCTTCATCACGACTAAAATCAATTTTAAGCGTATTTTCTGTCGCCTCCGTATTAACGCTAACTCCATCTGTAATCTTGCCTCCGATACCAAATTGCAGAACCTGTACAATAGTTCCGACCACGGGTATTTTAGCCATTGCGTTTGTTACGGAAGGGATGTTAACGACAAACAGAAAAACAATACATGCTGCAATTACTGAAGTGTAGCGAATGATTCGAAATGAACTCTTGCGAGCAGTCGCTTTTTTCTGGGCATGCTGAATAACGTCAGTAAGCTGTGCAGGAATTTCAATGTTTTTGTAACGATCTTTTCCCGTCATATGTTTTCTATCTCTCCTTCGATCAGATAAAATTTTAATTTATTGATGATTCGATAGAACTTGGACTTCACTGTATTTTCCGGTAGGGCAAGTACTTCTGCCATTTCTCTAAAAGGAAGATTCACAAAATACTTTAAAATGATGTATGTTTTCTCTTCGGGCAAAAGCCGGTCCAATGCATCATATAAATCCATTTTCTCTTCCAGTGTTACACCTCGTTCAGTAGCCACAAACTCCTGCATGTGATCCTCCATATAGGTCACTCGCTTGTTGCGTCGAATATGATCGATAGCTGTATTGATCACAATCCGTGACATCCAGGAATCAAAATAGGTCATGGAATTCATCTTTCCATAAGCAAGGAAACCTTTATAGGTTGCCTCGGATACGATATCCAGCGCTTCATGTTCATTTTTCACATAGCTGTAAGCCAGCCGATATAATTTTTCCTGAATTCCAGCTATATTTTCACTGAACTGTTGTTCCTTCATCTTTTTATGGTTCAGTCTGATCACTCCTAATTAACACCCCTTATAAACCCGATTATTCAAGTCACTAGTGTTTCCAGGCCTGGATTTTATTTAAGTGCTTGCGTTGGCTTGACACTCGTTAGACTGATGAGAGGACCAAATAGTTCTATTGTAAATTTTTTTCTTGAAGACATCCCATTTTTTATCCAGATTTATAGAGGAGAGAAGCATTTAATGCATAATAGTAATACAAGGTAAATGTTGTTGAACTGGAAAATAAGGAAAGGGTGATTGGATGGGTGTACCTACTTTTCTTGAAACAGGTCATATGACAGAAGGACTTCCGATCCGGGTGATTCATACCGGTAATCCGTTTAATTTTGCCGCCCACTGGCATGAAGAGGTGGAGATGGTAGTCGTGAATGGGAATAATGCAAGAATAGGTGTGAATAACCATGTACATGAGCTGAACCAAGGAGATGTGCTGCTTATCAAACCAGGGGATGTTCATTGTTTCTTGCCGGGCACCAATCATTTAACTATTATTCAGTTTCGACTGGAGTTGCTGACGGGAAGTTTCACAACGGATAAGGAAACACAGCATCTGCGGGAGCTTTTCAATAAAACGGTGGTCATCCCCTCAAATATCAGTTCCGAGAGAAATATGGGGAAATATATAGATGCCCTATTGAATGAAGAGAAGGATCAACAGGCGGGATACCGCTGGCTAATGGTAGCCAGACTGTACGATCTTATTGTTCACATGCTGCGTACAAAGGCTCCGATTACAGCTGAAATGAATTCAGGATTACTCTGTACCGCTTCCAAAAAGTTCGAATTTCTGGAATCTGTCTGTACGTATCTGGAGGAGCACTATGCTGAACCCATCAAGCTGGATCAAGTGGCGGAGCATATCAAATTCAGCAAGTTTCATGTATGCAAGCTGTTTAAAGAGATCAAGGGAATCACACTCATGGAGTATCTGAATCATTTTCGGATTATCAAATCGGAGTGGGCGTTATTGTTCCGTGAGGATTCCATATTGGATATCGCAATGGGGCATGGGTTTAACAATGTGAACTCGTACAATCGTCTTTTCAAAAAATATAATCACTGTACACCCTCCGAATTTCGCAAAAAGCATCGCAAAAATATCACAACCTATGAAGGATGATTCGCAATATTTGGTGAGAAAGCCCTCTCTAAAATCCATATACTCTAATAAATTGTAAGCGTTTCCTTTTTGAAGGAGGGGGCCTATGAAGAACTTGAAGCTGAAGTATATCTCCATCATTGCACTTGTAAGCGCAATAATCATGGTAACCGGTTGCCAATCAGGTGCAGCGAATCCAAACAAGCAGAAGGAGATTACGGTATGGAGTTTTACGGACGAGGCACATTACGCTATTGAGAAATTCGAAGAGAAGTATCCGGACATCAAGGTGAACTTTGTCAATATCCCTGGTAATTTCTATATCACCAAGTTGAAATCCGCACTTCAGACAGCGTCGAAGGCTCCAGATGTGTTCATGATCGAGAATGGAAATATAAGAGAACTGATTGATGTACCTTATCTGGAGAATTTGTCAGCGGCACCGTATAACGCCAATGAACTGATCCCGGAGCAGTATGCTTTTGTGCAAGCGAATGAGAAGGACAGCCAAGGAAATGTCAAGGCAATTGGCTACCAGGGAACGCCCGGGGGCATTTATTACCGAAGAGATCTGGCCAAAAAATATCTGGGCACGGATGATCCGGAGAAAGTGGCGGCGCAGATCGATACATGGGAGAAGATATTCGAGATTGGAGAGAGGGTAGAGCAGGAAAGCGGCAATAAAGTACATGCCCTTGCCAACTGGAATGCGATATCCAATTCATATGATGGTATTCCATGGGTCAAAGACGGAAAGCTTGTCATTGATCCAACCTATATGCAGATCCTGGATCTGGTTCGGGAAGCCCGCGAGCGGCATGTACTTGCCGAATATGAAGATGGAAGTGCGGGATATGCTGCTTCCATGCAGAAAGGTGAGGTGATGTTCTATCCTGGTGCAACCTGGGCGTTGCAATTTACCTTCAAGGCCAATGCTCCAGATACGGAAGGGTTATGGGGCCTTGCACCAGGTCCTTCAGCGTTCAGTGCAGGTGGAACCTATATCGGGATGTACAGCAAAAGCGACAAAAAGGACCTGGCCTGGAAGTTTATCGAGTTTTATAACTTTGATCATGATTTCCTGACCAAGCTTGCGCAGGAGCAAGACTATTTTACAAGTAATATGGTGGTGAATGATGAGCTGGCAAAATCCGTAACCTCAGCCTATTTGGGCGGGCAGAAGCACTTTGAGTTTTTCTCGGAAGCCGCCAAGCAGATTCCTGTGTATGAACGAACCAAGTATGACACGGTCATTAACAATGATATTTTCAAAATAGTACTTCAGTTGTATCTCAATAAAGACATCCAGACCAAGGAAGAAGCGGTCAAGCGAATCAAAAGGGATGTCAAATTGAGATTTCCGGAGCTGGAAGTGAATTAGCTTGAAAGTAAGCGAATGCCTTTTCCTTTTTATCATCCGATGACTGGGGGTACAGAACATGTTTGCCAAATCGATCCGCAAAGACCACTATGGCTACTATTTCATAGCTCCGTTTTTTATTCTTTTCGCCATTTTTGGACTATATCCAATCCTGTATTCGCTGTATATCAGCTTTACCAACTTTGACGGGATCACCACGCCGGACTTTGTTGGAATCGGCAATTATGTTGCCGTTCTGCAAGATCCTCTGTTCTACAAAACACTGTTTAACACTCTGTTTATCTGGGGAGTTTCTGTGGTTCCACAACTTACGGTTTCACTCGTGCTCGCCTTTATTCTCAACGATAAGCTGCTTAAGGGAAGAGATATTTTCAGAGCGGTTTATTTCTTTCCCAACATCGTTACCGCTGCTTCGCTGGGTCTGCTTGTGAGTCTGATCTTCGATTGGCAATCCGGCGGATTGAATCATTTTCTGGTTCAGGTAGGACTCATTGACAACCCGATTAACTGGAAAAATGATCCCTGGTTCATGCGGCTGATTGTCTCTTCCATTTTATTTTTCCAATACTTTGGCTACTCCATGGTTATCTATCTTGCAGGTCTTCAGGGCATCGATCCGGCTCTACAGGAAGCAGCCCAAATGGATGGCGCCAAGAAAAAGCATATTTTCATTCACATTATCGTTCCCATGTTACGGCCAATCATTTTGTTTCAGATGATCACATCTATCATTGGAGGCATTCAGATTTTTGATCAGCCGTTTACATTGACGAATGGAACAGGTGGTCCGGACCGTGCCGCCATGACCAGTATTATGTACTTGTATAATGTAGCCTTCCAGAGCACGCGCTTTGGTTACGGGGCGGCCATTGCATTCTGTCTGTTCATCATCATTATTCTGCTCTCGGTTGTATCCTTTATGATGACGAAGCGCAAAAGCCGTGCATAGGGAGGGGAAAAAGAAATGCAGACCGTAAAACCAATCGAACAACGAAACGCTGCTATACAGCAATATGCTAGTGTGAAACGTCTGACAATGGGAAAGGTCATTATTTATCTGTTTCTGATTAGCCTCGCCGTGATTTGTATCATTCCATTTTATCTCATGCTGATCTATTCCACGCACAACAATGCTACGATTGCATCGACATTCACGTTTCTGCCCGGGCCCTTTTTAGTAGATAATTATATGAACATGGCTTCCAAAATCAATATCTGGCGCGGGTTTGCAAACAGCTTTTTCATTGCAGGAACATCGACAGTGTTATCTTTATACATCGGTTCCCTCACGGCATACGGCTTCGCCAAGTTTAAATTCAAGGGTCGCACAGGATTATTCCTGTTTTTGCTAGCAACAATGATGGTACCCGGACAGCTTGCTTTGATCGGAATGTATCGTCTGTTCAGTACATTAGGGCTGCTGGACAGCTATGCAGCGATTATTTTGCCCGCAGCGGCGAATGCATTTAATGTATTCTTTATCAAACAATTTATGGAGAGCAGCATTCCTGATGAGATCATTGAATCTGCCCGTGTGGATAGTGCGGGGGAGTTTCGCACGTTCAATCAGATTGTACTGCCTATTCTGGGACCGGCCATTTCGGCTCTTGGCATATTCACCTTTATCGGCTCATGGAACAATTTTCTCACACCGCTCGTCCTGTTTTTCTCTCTGGATAAATATCCGCTTCCGGTACTCGTGGCTCTGGTTCAGGGATACTACGGCATGGATTACGGACTATTGTATCTGGGCGTTGCGATCTCGATCTTGCCTATTATCATTGTTTTCGCGATATTCTCCAGGCAAATTATAGGCAGTGTCGCCCTGGGAGCAGTTAAAGGATAAGCTTATACGGAAAAAGTCGCCACATGGCGGCTCTTTTTGTTTTGACGGGGAAAATCGGTGAAAATCCATTTTGAAAGCCCTTTCTAAATCTGTGATATACTACGAAATAACTGCCATACGATGGATAAAAAGATATTTCTCCTCATGGTATGGCCCGTGCGTTCACTCACTTTTTCTTGTAAAGGAGATGTCATGATGTTTAATGTTCTTGTTGTTGACGATGAGTGCGTTCAAAGAGAAGGCATTAAGGATTTGATCTCTCACTATGGCTTTCCCTTTCAAGTATGGGAAGCTGAGAACGGGAAGAGCGCTGAACGAATTCTGGTTCAGAACGCGATTGATATTCTCATCACTGATGTCAAAATGCCTCTTATGGATGGACTGGAGCTAAGTAAACAAGCCCGGAAAACGCAGCAGGATGTCAAGATTGTCATTTGCAGCGGTTATGATGAATTTGAATATGCCCGCAGTGCGATTCGGCTGGGTGTGGTGAATTATTTGCTTAAGCCACTGGTCAGTGAAGAATTTCTGCAGGTGATGGAGGATATCACGCAGATTCGTCCATATGGCGGGGGGCCTGCACCGGAATCCATGGAATCGAAGGTTATTCGACAAGTGAAGGATTATGTGAAGGATAACCATCAGAGAGATATATCATTGTCTGAGGCAGCTCACGATGTGTATCTATCCCCTGGGTATTTGAGCATTTTGTTTAAAAAAGAAACTGGGGAAAACTTCTCGAAATATTTGACCGATTACCGTTTGCGGCGCGCAAGTCATCTGTTAGCTCACTCAAATATGAAAATCAATGATATTGCAGGGGCCGTTGGCATCGACAATCATTCTTATTTTGCCAAGCTGTTCCGAAACAGGTTCGGCGTCAGTCCGTTACAGTTCAGAGAGTGTGGGGTGCTTCATGATCGGATGGATCAAGAGCAAATTCAATGATATCAGGTTTCGAAACAAGCTGCTGCTGTCCCATCTTGTGATTGCGCTTATTCCGATTCTTCTGCTTGGACTGCTCTCCTTCATTCAATCCTACCGAATTCAAATGAAAGAGTTGAGGAGCGAAGCTGAAGCAAGTCTGGAACAGGTGGCCAACATTATGGATTATAAGATTAATCGGTACAATACGCTAAGTGAGTTCATGGTGCTTAATCGGGATTTATCGCAAATATTTACGAAAGACTACGGAGAAAATTATTATGATATGTACCTGGATTTCCGGGACATTTTGGAGCCATTAATCTCGAACATCCGGCTGATGGACGATGATATTGAGGGCATTACGTTTTATACATCGGGGGAGCTATTGGGGATTCGCAATAATATTTTGCCCATCGGTGATCTTAAGAGCAAGCCCTGGTATGACGGATTTCGGGGCAGGCGCTGGATTGTGGATGGGGAAAAGCTTTATCTCGTTCAGGAACTGATCAGCAATCCGAAAGACAGCAATTTTATGGTGATCTCCATTCAGCATGATCGTATCTTTGCAGACCTCGACAATCTGTCGGAACATGTGGCCGTTCATATAGAGGACGTGAAGCAGCGGGTGATTTTCCAGAAAAACCATGAGCGAGCTGCTATGACCAGAGGAACTGAAGATGGGGAGTCCAGTGATCTGAGTTTAAGCCGGTCGCTCGCCAATAACGGCTGGACGATTCACTATAATCTGTTGAATACCAATGCGTATGCAAATGCACTGGGCATTTTTCAAATTACGCTGTTTGTCATCATCCTCAGTCTAATTATTACCTTCCTGCTCATTTATGTCATCTCCAATAACTTTACGCAAAGAATTATCCATATCAAGAACAAAGTTGACAAAGTGGAGCGGAACAATCTGGATGTGATTATCCGAAGTTCATCGAGGGATGAATTTGGTGAGCTGACGAATGGCATTGGCAAGATGCTAAAAAGGATTAACAGCCTGATCTCCCAGGTTTATCACGCCGAAATTGCCAAGAAGGAAAGTGAATATAACAAGTTGATCAGTCAGATTAATCCACATTTTCTGTACAATACACTTTCATTTATACGGTGGAGGGCCGAAAAGAAGGCGGATATTGAAACGAGTTATATGGTATCTGCGTTAGCCCGTTTCTATAGAACAACACTAAACCAGGGGAGGCATATAGCCACCATTGAAGCTGAGGTGCAGCATATTAAGGCCTATCTGGATTTGCAGCTCATCATGAACGATGGCCGATTTGATGTGGATTACCATATCCATGACGAGGTTTTACATACCGAAATTATTCATTTTATTTTGCAGCCGATTGTGGAGAATGCCATCAAGCATGGCTTTGTGGAGGCAAAAGGGACCCATTATCACATTCACATTGCCGTTTGGCGGGCGGGTGAGGAGATTAAATTAACCGTTCGTGATAATGGTGTTGGCATGACGCCTGTGCAGACGACACGGTTGCTGACCGGGGAGAACGG
Organism: Paenibacillus sp. NPDC056933; assembly: GCF_042674385.1. Taxonomy (NCBI): domain Bacteria; kingdom Bacillati; phylum Bacillota; class Bacilli; order Caryophanales; family Paenibacillaceae; genus Paenibacillus; species Paenibacillus sp. NPDC056933. Next base: position 2,400,067 of record NZ_JBHUQN010000001.1, read on the forward strand.
CGGATGTGGTGTGCGAAACGTGAATGACCGAATCAAGCTGTATTATGGTCCGGATTACGGACTTGTTATTCATAGTGAACCAGGCACCGGAACGGAAGTGTCGATCGTCCTTCCCGCCTCATAGGTGATTCAGCTATATTTATAACGTAGATTTAGTACTAAAGCGGTTGCTGCGGCAACCGCTTGTTTTGTTCCTGTTAGAGTCTCTTAATACAGAGAAATAAAGAGAATTGGAGGTCATAAAAAAAGTGGTACATATCCGAAAAATGTGGCATATACGCCATTTTTGAAAACGCATACAATTTGGTTATTAAAAGCAAATCAGATAAAGGGGATGACAGGATGAACAAGCGCCGAATGATGACTACACTGTTGATCGGCAGCATGATGATGGCTGTATTCAGTGGATGTACCGGGGGGAATAACGAGAGCGCACAGCCGCAAATTTCACAGCAGGACTATGAACCTTACGGCAAATACGAGACCCCCGTGGAATTTACGATTGGCCGGAATACCAATCATGTGAACAACCTGCCGGCCGGCGACACCATTGAAAACAATCTGGCTACGCGCTATGTAGAGGATCGGGTGAACGTCAAGGCCAAGGTGGCTTGGGAAACCGACGATATGGATCAGAAGCTGTCACTCTCAATGACTACAGGCGACCTGCCGGATGTTATGCTTGTCAGCCGCGAAATATTTAATCAACTGGTGGATAATGATCTGATCGCTGACATGACGGAGGTTTACGAGAAAACAGCATCTGAGGGCGTTAAAAATATTTATGGTTCCTACGGAGATTTGCTGCTGAATCAGGTAAAGGTGGACGGCAAAATCATGGGCCTTCCCATGACAAATATCGGGAACCAGCACCAATTGCTGTGGATCCGGAAAGATTGGGTGGATAAAGTCGGCGCGAAGCTGCCGGAATCCGTCGAGGATGTATGGAACCTCGCCAGAACATTCGTGGAGAAGGACGTTTCGGGAACAGGCAAGACGGTAGGCATGGTCATGGATTCCAATGCGATGAACTTTACGCCGATCTTCGCTGCGCACGGTGCCTTTCCAATGAACTGGATACAGAAGGACGGTCAGGTTGAATATGGATCTGTTCAGCCTGAAGTGAAGCAAGCGCTGACAGAGCTGAGCGCCATGTACAAAGAAGGCTTGATTGATAAACAGTTTGCGGTCCGGTCGAATGAAGAGAAGGAAGCCCTTGTTATCAACGGGCAGGCCGGCATGGTGTTTAACCCATGGTGGATCGGCTATACCAACTACAAGGATTCCATCAAGCAAGATCCGGAAGCAGTCTGGGTGGCCGTATCTGCACCAGTGGATGAGAATGGCAAGTTCAAGACAATCCGGCAGGACCCCGTGGGCGGTGGTATCGTCGTTGTGAAGAAGGATTTTGCGCATCCTGAAGCGATTATGAAATCAGTCAATTTAACAACGGATTTCCTGTACTCCTTAACAGAGGACGCAATCAATTACAAGAAAGAGCATCCCGACGAGCTGCTGACCGATGCAAGTCGCTGGAACAATGACCCTACCCAGATTCCGATGCAAGTGGATTATGATGATGTGCTGAAGCGTTATTACGATGATCTAATGAAGGCGGATGAAGCAGGAGATGCATCCGCAGTTCAGGAAGATCGAGTAGTTTCTTTCAAGGCCTATCAGGAATTCAAAGAGAAAGGCAATGCAATCGAAGCAAATACCTACGGTGAATACCTCTCCCGGATCGAGGGACAGCGAGAGGCGAACAACCCGAATCTGGAAGTGATCCCGGCAGGCTTTTATGGAACAACCGAGACGATGAAGCTGAAGTGGGCGAATCTGCAGAAGCTCGAAGAGGAAACCATGCTCAAGATCATTATGGGGGAAGCCCCCGTAGATGAATTCGATACGTTTGTCGACACTTGGAAGCGTACGGGTGGCGATGAGATTACAGAAGAAGTCAACGAGATGAGTAACAGATGACGATTTCGTGAGCTGAGGTGCGGAAGCCAAGCCAATGGGCGGACTTCCGCACGGGCTTTCGCCGATAAAGCCTGTCCAATTAGGCATAAGATGGAGGTGGAAAGGACAATGGCTCAAATGGAAACAACCGTTAATCAAGAGCGGGAAGTGCGTTACGGAAGGAAAAAGAAACGTAAAACTTTTGATGAAATGACCTATCATTTTATGCTGCTGCCTGGCATGATCATGCTGTTCATTTTCTCAATTGTACCGATGTTCGGGGTTGTGATGGCATTCCAAAAGTTCATTCCTGCCAAAGGAATATTCGGGTCCAAATGGGCAGGGCTATCCAATTTCACATATATGTTTCAACTGCCGGACGCGAAGCAGATTTTCATTAATACATTGGTCATCGCAATTGGAAAGATTGCTCTAGGGTTGATTGTACCCATCGTATTCGCTCTGCTGTTAAATGAGGTGCGTCTGAAAGTATTCAAGAGCACAATTCAAACCATCGTCTATTTGCCGCATTTTATGTCCTGGGTGGTTCTGGGCACAATGCTGACCATGATCTTTTCCTTCGATGGTATGGTGAACAACTTCCTTGAGTTTCTCGGCCTGGAGCGGATTATGTTTCTGGCGAGCAATGACTGGTTCAGACCGCTGCTCATTGTGACGGATACGTGGAAGGAATTTGGCTACGGAACTATTGTCTATTTGGCTGCATTAACGGCCATCAACCCCGCATTGTACGAATCCGCCGCAATGGACGGCGCAAGTCGCTGGAAGCAGACACTAAACATCACGCTTCCGGGCATGTTCCCAACCATTATCCTGTTAGGAACGCTAAGTCTCGGCAATGTGCTGAATGCAGGCTTTGACCAGGTGTTTAACCTGTATAATCCGCTGGTATACGAAACGGGCGATATTATTGATACTTTTGTGTACCGCATGGGTCTGATCAACATGCAATATTCATTTGCAACCGCGATTGGACTGATGAAATCGATCATCAGCTTTGTGCTGATCGTAATTTCCTACAGGCTGGCTGCGAGGTATGCGGGGTACAGAATTTTCTAGGAGGGTTAGCATGATTCAATCCAAATCGCTCGGCTCCAGGCTATCCCGCCTGTTGATTATGTTTGCGTTGATCCTGATTACGTTCATGTCCCTGGCCCCGATTGTCAATACCATTATGGTATCCGTCAGCAGCAGTACGGCTGTGAATGCAGGCCGGGTCTACTTTTTTCCAGTGGAGCTGAATTTCTCATCGTATGGACAGATACTGAATGATACGAAGTTCTGGAGGGCTTTTCTGATCTCCGTCGAGCGGGTGGTGCTTGGGGGAACAATCAATATGTTATTGACCATTCTGATGGCCTATCCGTTGTCACGAAGCGTCTCACAATTCAGATCGAGAAACACATATATGTGGATCATCGTGTTTACAATGCTGTTCAGCGGCGGAATTGTTCCCTGGTATATGGTCATCAGCAAGCTTGGGCTGATCAACAGCATATGGGCCTTGGTTCTGCCGGGGGCAGTTCCTGTCTTTAATGTGATTCTTCTGATGAACTTCTTTAAGGGAATTCCGAAGGAACTGGAGGAGGCTGCATTCATTGACGGTGCCAGTCCGCTTAAAATCCTGCTCAAGATCTTCATCCCCGTTTCCATGCCGAGTCTGGCAACCATTATGCTGTTTGTCATTGTCGGGCACTGGAACAATTTCTTTGACGGCATCATTCTGATTAACGACAGCTCCAAAATACCGCTCCAGACCTATTTGCAGCAGCTCAGTCTCACACGGGACCAAATGCAGAATCTTTCGGTCGAACAACTTCAGCAGTTTAATAAAATCTCCAACACAACACTGAATTCTGCCAAAATTCTGGTATCCATGATTCCCATTCTGCTGATTTATCCTTTTCTGCAGCGTTATCTTCTCCACGGAATCGTCCTCGGGGCCGTAAAAGAATAGTTCTGATGATCAGCATCATGAGCCGCCCTGCTTGAGAAATGTGAAAGGGGGTGTAGGAATACCACTCAGGAACAGGCGCGAACTGGGCTTGACCGAGTGATTGATTCTGCTTTACGAGTGAACGGTTAGTTTTACATCGATTGGAGAAGGGAAGGGATCTGATGAGCAAAAGGAAAATGATGAGCCTCACGCTGGTACTCAGTATTATTCTGGTCACTACCATGGGGGCAACAAGCGGCAGCAAGAATCGTTATGCGGATCAGGCGCAGTGGGCACAAGGGAAGCTGACTGAATACTACTGGAACGATGCAGCTAAAATGATGAATAATGCCTATCCATCCACACCAGAAGGTGAACATGCCCTGAATTACTGGTGGAAGGCCCATGCGGTCGATGCATTGGTGGACGGATACGAACGAACAGGAGACAAGGCGTACACCGAGCGTGCCGAAGAACTCGTTCGCAGTATCATTGCACGCAATGGCTCACTTCACAATGAATTCTACGATGATATGGAATGGCTTGCACTTGCCGGGCTTCGTCTGTATGATGCAACCGGCAGTGAAGAGATGAAGGGATACGTACTGGAGCTGTGGGATGATATTAAGACGGGCTGGTGGGAAGATGAGCTTGGCGGTATGGCTTGGAAAAAGAATCAGCGTGATAACCGAAATGCGTGCTCCAATGGGCCTGCCGCCATCCTGGCTGCAAGGCTGTATGAGCGTTTTGGCGATGCTCGGGATCTGGAATGGGCCCAAAAAATATATGATTGGGAGAAACAATATCTGGTTCATCCAAAAACCGGTCTGGTAGCGGATGGGCTGGTGCTGCGGGAGGATGGCACACTTGATGTGAATGAAGCATGGATCTTCACGTATAATCAAGGCACGTTTATCGGAGCGGGTGTCGAACTCTACCGGATCACAGGGGATAAGACATATTTGAGAGATGCCGAGAAAACAGCAGCCGGTTCGTTGAAGACCTTAACAGATGAGAAGACGGGCATATTCAAAGAAGACGGCGACGGGGATGGTGCTTTATTTAAAGGCATACTGATCCGCTATTTGGTTGAGTTATATGAAGTCGGGCATAACAAGAGCCTGAAAAAGGCGGTTTATCGCAACGCCAAGGCCTTGCTGAAGGGCAGCCGGGACAATGGATTATTCGGTCAGGCTTGGGGCAAAACAGCCCAGAATCCGCTCGATCTTAGCGCTCAGCTCAGCGGCGTGTTCCTGCTGGAGGGAGCTGCAAAACTGGAGGCAGGCAATTAATATGTATCCAATTAGAGAACTCCCGCTACCTGGGGTATTTCATATCGGGTGATTGGTTTATGTGAATACACGGAAATATATCCTGAGTGAGCGTGATGAGGTTTCATCCGAAAAAGCATCGTACCCGATATCACTGGGTTACGATGCTTTTTGTCTGCACTGAACTAACATACAAGTGATGTCCAAGCAACAATCAGCTATAATGTACAAGTTATAATCAAATTGACGATGGGATTTTTGAAGGAGGCACAGATATGAATACTATCATAGAATACTGTTTGAAAAAGAAGGGCGCGACTAAAGATTATCCATTTGGAACGAATCCTGTGGTGTTCAAGATTGCAGGTAAAATGTTCGCCCTTCTTTTTGAAGATAAAGAGAACTATCCCTACCTTAACCTGAAATGTGACCCGGTGATTGCAGAAAACTTGAGAGAGCAACATGAAGCCATTCGACCAGGCTACCACATGAATAAAGAACATTGGAATACGATTGTCATCGATGGTTCGCTGCCGGAGGCAGACGTCTTGGACATGATTGATCACTCGTACGAGAGGGTCATCCTTAAACTGCCCAAAACGGTTCAAAAGTCCATATTAGAGTGAGGCTAACAAAGAAACACTTGATTCCTTTTGAAACGCATCTCGATGACGATTCTTCGGTGGCGATCAACTCGTTGAGCAGCTAATTCAACACACCATTGGCGATTACTTTCACTGTAACTTCCGGGTGAAAACGTACTTGAGCATATTCTTTGTTCCAATTCAAACGTTTCCAAAAGTCTGGATAATGAGCAATTAACTGCCTGCCAATGCCAAATGAGTCACAACCACTTTGTTGAAGGGTCTGGACAATAATCTCCGCATCCCGGGTCATGGCCTCGGATAGCTCACGGTTCAAATGTTCAATAGTACCCTTCTGCTGAAGGTGATTCTTGGGATACTCCACGATCGTTACGGGAAGTTGAATTCGAAGATTTACATCGATCTGACTGTCTTTATTCACATGCACAGCCAGCTTTCGTTTGATTTTTTCCGTTTTTGCCTCGTAAGTGACATAATTTCTCGGATCGTTAGCTGATCCTGAATGGATCTTTTTGACAAAGCGAGCCGTCTTATTCCATTTTCCGCTCATAATAACATACAGCGGCCCTTGTTCAACATCCAGACTCCCAGTAAACCTTTGCCCATGAAACAGAGCAATCCCCCTGGCAGCAATCTCTTCTCCATCTTTATACAGATAGGGCAGCGCAAAATCCTGTCCCGGATCAAGCATCGGGGTAAGTAAGGTTTCGAGCGTCATCGCAGGGAATATGCAAATTTCCTCCAGACTCTTCATTTTTTTTGTCATAAACTCACCAATCAATATTTTTCCGACTCTTTTTTGATGTAACAGATCGCCTGCTGCACCATCAACAATGGCAACTTTTACGTGTGAGGTCGGATAATCCGGTTCCCGATACAAAACATCCAAATATGGATAAATATCGTTTTGTGCAAGTTTGTTACCGTATAGAATCATTCCATATTTGAAGAAGCGAATGTCACCGGTTACTTTGGCTCGGATTGTATCTGTGCTTTGGCGAACGGACCTCCCGGTACCTGAATGTATTTCATTATCACTGGTTCCTTGTTGACTTTCAGAATCATCGACGATTTCCAGGGTTTGTTTGATTTTGCCTTCAGAGGTTATATCATACGCTGAAGCATTAGCCAGTCTCGCATCCTTTAAACTGTCCTGGTCCCAACATCCTGTGGTAAGGATGAGCAGTGCCATCAAACCAGAGGCGATGCCTCGTTTCCTCATATCAACTTCTCCTTCCGTTTCATGATATAAGACAGGGCTAGCAGCAGAAGAGGCAGGATCACAAGAAAAAAATAAGCTGATCTGTTGGCAATCGTACTGATTAGCTCAAGCTGTTCCTGTTGTTGTGGCAGGTAGGCAATGAGGCAGGAAGCAATGACTATATAAGGCACAGCTTTTTTATGGTCCTTTTGTTTGAACAGGTAACTTAAGCCATAAGATGCTGCATAATAGTATCCACAAATGGCACCAAAAATTGAAATTAGCCATATAGGAAGAAACAGGAAATCAGCTCGATCCATTGTGCCAAGCGGGATGGATCTGAGCAAATATATGACAGGTTCAGGCATTAAGTCCAGTTGCTGAGGGCTGAATGCTGTTGAGCATATGAAAACCGTAAATGCATAGAGCAAAGCGACGACCGCACTTGCTGCAGCAGTGGACTTGAGTTTCCCCGCGCTTTTACCTTCCACCATAGGGAACACAATGAGAACAAACTCAAATCCAAACATGGCCATTAATGTTTCGCTTGAGCCGCTGATAATACGGGACCAGCCAGCTTCAGTTAATGGCAGTATATACAGCAAATTAACTTCCTTGAGTCCATAACTGATCAATACCATCATTGGAATGAGCAAAAACGAAATCAGTACAAGCACACGCGCAATAATTCTTAATTTCTGGCGAACCAGATATATACTGCTGAACAAAAAGAGGGCCAGTATGGCCCATCGGGGAGTGTTCTGCAACATCCAGCGATTAATGACACCATAGGCATTCACCAGAACAGAGGTACCCATTAACAGGAAGTATCCGATGTACGCAACAATCAGTATTTTTCCAATCAGATTGCCTGTAATCAGGGTTGTAATTTGATATATTGAAGAACTTGGGAAACGGCGCATTAGAAGCCAGCACAAGAGGACGATCAATTGAATCAGGATACCTCCAAGAAAGACAGAAATCCATCCCCCGCCGTGGGAGATAAGATGGATTCGATAAGGGAGGGATAATATATCCACGCCAATTTCAAATTTCAGGATAAGGAAGAACAATTGTCCTCTTGTGATCGTACTCTCATTATTCACGTTTTTTCCAACTCCTAGATAACTTCTGCTGTGTCAACTGTTGCGGCCGGGCATCATGAGGACGCTGACGAAGCGCCCAGATGGGAAAACGAATCCATACATCCTTCATATCGGATAACCGAAAAGGCGCCACGGGAGCAAAGTAGGGAGAACCGAACGTTTCCAGCTTGCACAGGTGAATCGTAAGAATAACCAGACCAAAAGCAATGCCGATGTATCCAAAAATGGCTGCCCCAACCATCATCGGAAAGCGTAGGATACGCACTGCTGAACTCATCTCATGAGAAGGTACCAGAAACGAAGAGATCGCTGTTAGCGAGACAACAATAGTCATCGTATAGGACACAAGGCCTGCACGCACAATGGCATCTCCAATAACCAGACCGCCAACGATACCGATGGTTTGACCCACGCGGCTGGGCAGTCGAACCCCGGCTTCTCTCAATACTTCAAAGATCAGTTCAAGCAGCATCGCTTCTACAAGGGCAGGGAACGGGATGTTTTGCAATGATTTTTTGATCGTGTGCGCCAGCTCCAGAGGTAAGATAGCAGAGTGAAAGGAGATGGTTGCGATATAAACAGCAGGCAAAGTGAAAGCAATGATAAAGCTCATCATGCGAATTAATCTTAAAAAGGAACTGACCATCCACCGACCGTGATAATCGTCCGGGCTCTGATAAAAAGCAAAAAACGTCACTGGAGCGATAAGAGCTGTAGGACTGCCTTCGGCAAGAATGGCCACTCGTCCTTCCATCAAGTTGGCAATAACCCGATCGGGGCGTTCTGTACTAAGCTGCTGTGGGAACAGGGAGAATGGATTGTCCTCCACAAACTCTTCAATAAATCCAGGAGCCAGAACCATATCTGACGAGATAGCCAAAATGCGACCTTTTACTTTCTCCACCAGCTCGGGATTGGTTACATCCTGAAGATAAACAATAGCAACTTTGGTGCGTGTTTTCTCTCCAACATTAAAATATCGAACGATGAGTGAGGGGCTAATAATTTGTCTGCGGATTAGATTCAAATTAACAGAAAGGTGCTCGATGAAACCATTGTGTGCCCCTCGAATAACCCCTTCGTTTACGGGCTCGTCTGTAGTACGGGCATAAATTTTCTCGGTAGAAAGAATATAAAACTCAGCAGTTCCTTCCAGCATCAAGAGGCATTTCCCTTGAATGAGTGCATCTGTGGTCATTTGCAGATCGGTTTCTTTTTGACTACCCAATGTAGTAAACAATGGATCACTGCCTGAATTGGTGTGGTCCAATAATGATGTCAATACATGGGTCTGGATGATCTCCTGATCTATAAGAGAATCTATATACAGCAGTACGCCCTCTACTCCATTCAACGAAATGGATTGTTTCTTTAGGTCATCGGTCTGAAAAAGGGATTGCTCCACGTATGCGATGTTCTTGCTTAATTCTGAGAAAGCTGCAGGCTGAATGGTCATGATCCACCTCTTGTCAATAGAAGATGCACATAATATGTACTATCTCAGGATGATTTATCCAAGGTGAAATGGACAATCGCCCAAACGAACGGATTTCGGTTGCGGAAATGCAAAAGCTCAATCAATTAAAATACGTTCATATTCTACAAATCGGTCAGAAGTTAAACACTGGGTAAAACCGGTAAGTTAGACCTCATACGTTATGAAAGCGATTTAAATTTGTGTTGACGAAAACTATTTTCATAATTATTATGTAAATGAAAATAGTTTTAGAGAGGTGGATATCTGTGAAGCAATATTTTGAGAAGGCTCAGAAGTTTGGTAAATCGTTTATGCTTCCTATTGCTGTTTTACCTGCGGCGGGTCTATTACTGGGGATTGGAGGAGCTTTATCCAACGCCAATACGGTTAATTCGTATCCATTTTTGCAGATCACGTGGCTGCAGCAAGTGTTTACCGTGATGAGCAGTGCAGGAAGTATTGTATTTGATAATCTGGCATTGATCTTTGCCATTGGTGTGGCTGTCGGACTCGCTAGGTCGGACAAAGGAACAGCCGGCTTGGCAGCGGGTCTTGCTTACCTGGTCATGAATGCATCCATTAATGCGATGCTGGTCAATTCGGGGAAACTTGCCGTGGAGAATTTGGCTGGTGCCGGTCAAGGTATGGTACTCGGAATCCAAACACTGCAAACCGGCGTACTCGGCGGGATTGTTGTCGGACTGGTTACCGCATGGCTTCATAATCGGTACAATAAAATAGAGCTTCCTCAATTCCTTGGCTTCTTTGGAGGTTCACGTTTCATTCCTATCGTTTCATCTTTTGCAGCCATTTTTGTCGGGATTGCTTTGTTCCTGATCTGGCCATCTATCCAGCTCGGCATAGCACAGCTTGGCAGTTTGGTTGATAGAACAGGGTATATAGGAACACTGTTTTACGGATTTGTTTTACGAATGCTGGGTCCACTTGGGTTGCACCACATCTTTTATCTGCCTTTCTGGCAGACGGGCCTTGGAGGAACAATGGAGGTTGCGGGTAAAGTTTACGAAGGAACACAGAATATTTTCTTTGCTCAATTGGGAGACCCTGCAACGGAGAAGTTCTTCTCGGGTACATCCCGATTCATGTCAGGGCGTTTTATTACCATGATGTTTGGCCTGCTCGGTGCGGCGCTCGCTATTTATCATACGGCCAAGCCTGAACGTAAAAAAATAGTTGGCGGACTGATGTTGTCTGCGGCGCTGACCTCGTTCCTGACAGGCATTACGGAGCCACTTGAATTCTCATTCCTGTTTGTTGCTCCAATCCTGTATGTCATTCACGCTGTATTTGATGGTTTGGCATTTATGCTTTCGCACATTTTTGAGATAACAATCGGTCAGACTTTCTCCGGTGGATTAATCGACTTTATCTTATTCGGGATACTTCAGGGTAATGCCAAAACCAACTGGATTATCGTTCCCATTATCGGTGTGGTCTGGTTCTTCCTTTATTACTTCACCTTCCGGATCTTGATTGTTAAGCTTCATTTAAAAACATCGGGACGTGAGGAAGAGGTAACATCGGAGCCAGACGCCAAAACGCAAAGTCAGCACAACGATACACCCGCATCAACGAAAGGTGAAGAACGTTCCATCGCCATCCTGAATGGACTTGGCGGTGCAGACAATATTAACGAATTGGATTGCTGTGCTACTCGGCTTCGGGTATCCGTGAAGGATATAGAGAAGGTTCAAAAGGATGTACTTACAGCTACTGGAGCCAAGGGGGTCGTTCTGGTCGGTAACGGAGTACAGGTTATTTATGGACCTCAGGTTACTGTGATCAAAAATGAAATCGAAGAAATTATGGAAACGGAGTAATTGCAATGAATTTAGATACATTAGGTTTACAAGGTGGTCTCGTTGTATCATGTCAAGCTTTGGAGCACGAGCCACTTCATAGTTCGCTGATCATGGGACGCATGGCAGTCGCAGCAAAAGAGGGGGGCGCCATAGGTATTCGTGCGAATACTGCGGCAGATGTGAAAGAGATCAAGGAACAGGTTGATCTTCCGGTCATAGGTATTGTGAAAAGAAACTACGGAACGAACCCTGTGTTTATTACACCTACGATTCGGGAAGTGGATGAGCTCGCTGGGGTCCATGCCGAGATTGTTGCGGTTGATGCCACTTTGCGTGCACGGCCGGACGGTAAATCACTGGATGAATTCGTACATGAAATTCGCACCAAATATCCTCAACTTCTATTAATGGGGGATATTTCAACCAAAGAGGAAGCCATCCATGCAGAACGACTTGGTTTTGATCTGATCTCCTCTACATTGGTCGGATACACAGAGGAGACCGCAGGGCTCAAGCTTTACGATAATCAATTTGCAGCCTTGAAAGAAATTCTCGCTAGTGTACAAACACCTGTCGTTGCGGAAGGGAATATCATGACCCCTGAGATGGCAGTAACGTGTCTGGAAGCTGGAGTCTATTGTGTTGTTGTCGGTGGAGCCATTACCCGCCCGCAACAAATAACGGAACGTTTTGTCTCTGAAATTGCAAAATTGAAGCCGTCTTCTCCTGCTGTCCAATAAAAAGGAGAAAGCAAAAAAACAGCCAACGAATCAGGTTGGCTGTTTTCTTATTCAGCAGAATATAGCGCTTGTAGCGTTTGCTGCCGCGCTCTTAGTAGATGTTCATCCTCAAGTAATAGAAGAGAAATCACATCCAGGATGTAAATGATGGCCAGTTGGCTGTTGATGAAGTTCACATCACCGGTTCGCCCGATATCCGGGGTGAAAATGCACAAATCCGAGATTTCAGACAGGGGTGTATGATCAAAATTAGTAATTCCAACGACTTTGCTTCCTCTTTTTTTGGCCGCGTTTAATGCATCACTGACCTCTAATGTTCGCCCTGAATTGGATAAACCAATGACCAGATCATCTTCGCCCAGAAGAGAAGCACTCATGATCATCATATGTGAATCGGTCACCGCATCAATGACGATATCCATTCGCATGAGCCTGTACTTAAACTCCAGAGCAGATAAACCTGAACTTCCCAAACCATAGACATAGATTTTGCGTGCTTTTTTTATGTACTGGACAACCTGTTCGATTTTGGCGGTATCCAGCATTTCAGCGGTCGCGTTTATGATATCATTATGGATCTGCTGGGTTCTTATGAAGAAATCCGTTTCATTGCGGGGTTGATGAACTTCACGGTTAAGCCTGATTTTAAAATCAACAAAGGTAGAACAACCTACTTTTTTACAAAATCTAGTGATGGTTGACATGGACGCGTTGGTGTAAGCAGCCAAATCCCTAATATTGATGTTATTGATGGATGATTTATTGCGCATCACATAGTCGGCTATTTCCTTTTCTTTTGTTGAAAAACGCTGGTATTCAAGCTGCAGCATGTCAATAACACTGGATGACATTATGAGTCCCCTTTCCCTGAACGTGTTACTTTTATAGTCTATCCTCATTAGTCTACTTCCTAAAAGCCAAATCATCAAACCTTTAAAAATGGCCATGAAATATTGAAGACATTGCAAAAGAGAGAGAGTGCCTGTACAGTGGATGGATCTTGGAAGAAAGAAAGGAAGCTGGAAGCTGAACAACAAGCATGAATTGACGTAAAATGGAGTGTTTTTCATTTCTCAAATATAGATTTATAAAAAGGAAGGTCATAGGTATGAAATCTCAGTTCACCGACCGTATTAAAATTCCGGCAGGATTCTGGGCAGGTATAGAGCAATTGGGAATTGCTGCTCACGTTGTAGCACGCAAAGCACAACTGCCGCTCACCGTTATTACGGATTCAATCGTTAACACGGCTGAGTACTTCGCGATCTGGCGGGCTTATGCTGATCTCATTGGTGACGCTGCCGAGGGGATTATCAAGCTGGCGACCGTCTTTGAAACATCGAAGTATCCACCAACCGTGTTGGCAACTTATCATGCCCGTGATTACCGTGATGCCTTAAACCGTATGGCTCGTTATAAACAACAGTGCCCTCCCGAAAGCTTGCGTATGACCGAGCAGGACGACCACTGTATCATTGAGCTGGAATGGTTAAATAGCGAGCAACCTGGTCCGCCATTGCTGGTGGGGATTACGCTGGCTTGTCTTATGGAGATTGGGCGCCGGGGTACAGGTCAACCTTTGACAGCGCGATTGGTTGAATTTTCGCATGACATGGGTGATGTACAAGCCTTGGAGGCATACTTTGGCTGTCCTGTCCGGGTGGGTGCTCAAACGAATCGGTTATCGTTATACCGAAGAGATCTGGACCGTCCATTTCTCTCTTATAATCAAGAGTTGTTGGAGATCCTGACCCCTGCTCTGGATCGTTCGTTGGATGATCAGCAGGGTGCTAAATCGATAGGAGAAAGGGTCAAATGGATCATGAAACGCAGTCTCACCGGAGGACGCCCGGATGTGCAGACTGTTGCAAAAGAACTCAATATGAGCGATCGTACCTTACAGCGTCGACTTAGTGACGAGAACACAAGCTTTAAACATCTGCTGACACAAGCGAGACATGAGCAGGCACTGGCGTACCTGGCTGATCCCAAGCTCGAAATTAAAGAAGTGGCTCTCCTGATTGGGTATGAAGACCAGAACTCATTCTACCGGGCTTTCCGGATTTGGGAAGATGACACTCCTTCGAATTGGCGTGTTCGGCATGAACGATGGCGCGGCACGCTAGTTACTGAACATTCCTGACAAGTTAATATAGTCATTATCCGAAGTACAACATGAGATTGTGCAACAGGGTATTTGATTGTGACTTAGAAGGAGAAATGAATGATGGATATGGGATTAAAAAATAAAACAGCGTTGGTTACCGGATCAACGAAAGGCATAGGCAAAGCCATTGCCATTGAACTCGCCAAAGAAGGGGTCCATGTGCTGATTAATGGGCGTAATTATGAAGAGGTCGAACGAACTGTACAGGAGATCAAGTCAGAATTCCCGGACACGTCTCCTCAGAATGCTACGGCGGATATTGTAGACGTTGGGCAAAGAGAAGCTTTATTTGAGCAATTTCCCCATATAGATATTCTGGTTAACAATATGGGGATATATGAAATTATGCAATATGAGGACGTCAACGATGTAATTTGGGAAAAATACTTCCGTACAAACGTTCTTGCTGCAAACGGATTATGCAAATTTTATATGCCCAAAATGTTAAAAAATAATTATGGACGCATTATCTTTATTGCGAGTGAAGAAGCCATCATGCCTTCAGGACAGATGCCTCAGTATTGCATGACCAAATCCATGCTCCTGTCATTATCCAAGAGCTTATCGATATTGACAAAAGGAACAGAAGTGACAGTCAATACGATTTTGCCTGGCCCTACACTCTCTGAAAATGTACAGCAAATCATTGAAGGGATATATACGGACCCAGCCATGTCCTTTCTCGAAAAGGAAAAAGATTTTATGTCCTCCAACCTGCCTCAATCGCAGATACAGCGTTTTATCAGGCCTGCTGAAATAGGCAGACTGACTACATTTGTATGCAGTCCATACGCATCCGCATTTAAAGGTTCTCCAATTCGTATGGATGGGGGGATGATACCGACCATTTTCTAACTTACTCTATATCACTTCACATTAACCGCGATTAACGCGGTTTTTTTTCTATTAAAATGAGACTAAAGCTCTATTTAAATACCATAATTTTACTTATATGATGGTTATAAACATTAAATCCTCACAGGGAGAGTGAACAAAGTGAAAAAAAGCAAATCTATTTTGATGCTGGTCATGAGCATGATTCTGGTCTTTTCCATTTCAGGCGTGGGTACAAGTTCCAAAGCATCTGCTGCCACGGCACGTACACCTGTAGTATTCGTCCATGGATTGACGGGCTCGGATAGCAATTTTGCAGCTATTAAGAGTTACTTACGCAGTCAGGGCTGGTCGAATGATGAGTTGTTTGCCATTGATCTGCCTAGTAAACAAGGAAACCAGACGCTGAATTCAGCAGCAATCGCTCGGTTCGTAGATAATGTGCTTCTTGAAACGGGCCACTCCAAAGTGCATATTGTTGCTCATAGTATGGGAGGGGCGAATAGCCTGTATTACATACTGAACCGTGGTGGAGCTTCCAAAGTGGACAAGCTTGTCACCCTCGGAGGAGCCAATCGGTTAACGACAACCACAGCACCCAAAGGTATAGCCGTTACTTCTATCTATTCCACAAGTGATACCATTGTATCGCCTTTACTTTCCCGTCTCGATGGGGCAAACAATATTCAGGTTTCCCTGGTATCTCATATCGGCTTGCTGTTCAATTCCCGGGTAAACGCCCTGATCAAAACTGCTTTAAACGAATAGGGATAGAGATTAAATAATTTTCAAACCCAAGTAAGACGGTAACCATTTGATTGGTTGCCGTCTTTTGGTTACTGAACTACTTAACAAAACAGTAACAAATGATGGTCACCTTGATCTTGCGATCTCATCATCTTCTTCCAAATGGATTTCTATGCAGAAGCCTTCCTTGTAAAATCATCACTGCTCCCTGTTTTGTAACCATTTAACCGTCCCAATGAGACCTATGAGTCCTATTAAGAAAACCAGTAAATAACTAGTACCCAACAAGGGAAATAAAGCGACTCCGCTTTCCTGTAAATGCAAAGCAGGTACAGACCAAGGCAGATAAGCTCCAATGGCGGTAGGCCCGAACACCAATGCCAACATTAAAGTTGTAAATGCAAAGCCGATCGGCACCAGATAACCACGCGATATACAGGCCAATAGGGCAAGAGGTGCACTTAATAATAGGTGGAGAGCACCAATTATAAGTATTAGGAACAAATAATGTTGTACAATCGCAAACGAAAAGCCAGGAAGTCCAATAGCAAAACCGAGTATTAAGGTATAAGCAAAGCTGATCAACATCATTACAAAACACCAGAATATAATTGCGACATATTTGGCAATCGCAATTTTACCACGTGATACAGGCAAAACGAGCAAATCCTTGAGCGTCCGATCGGAATACTCACGGCCAAATGTCCAGCTTGTTACCAATCCAAACCCCAGCAGCCCAAACACGGATGCATACAAAAACGCAGTCCGTTCAAAAAAAGAAGACCAATTGGGCTGTCCTAAGAACAACGTGATGACAAACAATATAAACAGAAGCGTGCCCCATAAAACAAAGGATCGACGCAATTTGTAAACTTCAACGCTGCAGGCTGTCAACAATGGTCTCATTCCGTTTTCCCTCCTGGGCTCCGATTACTTTGAGAAAGTAATGTTCCAAATTCTCTTCTTCAATTTTAAGCATGGTGAGCGGTACTTCATGATGAGCAAGCAATCTCGCAATATGTTCGGGATGCTTAACGGCATGATCATCCGGTAGCGCAAAGCAGTTATTCGAAGTCGAATGTACCGCATACCCGGAGTCTGAAAGAATAGCTTGTGCCTTCCGATCATCCTTCGTTCCGATCATCAACTGCTTTCGGCGGATGGTTTCAAAGTCTTTTGTTGTCAGTTCTTCAAGCAACATGCCTTTGTGAATAATGCCGATTCGAGAAGCCAATTTGGACATTTCCTCAAGGATATGGCTCGATATAAACACGGTAACCCCATGTTGGGAAGCCAGAGCTTTCAGCATTTCCCTTACCTCGACAATTCCGGCTGGATCAAGCGCATTGGTTGGTTCATCGAGAATCAGAACGTCCGGCTTATGAATTAACGCTTTAGCCAATCCAAGTTTCTGCGCGTTACCAAGTGACAAATCTCTTGCCTTACTATCCGCATATTGGGTCAGATTCAATTGCTCCATAATCTCGTTAACTGCTCTCGGAACAGATAATCCTCGCAACCTGGCCATTAAATTCAAGTTTTCCCTAACCGTAAAGTTAGGGTAGGCATAAGGAACTTCCACCATATAACCTAGTCTTCTCGACAAATCGGGATTCCCGTTCGCCCAGCGCTGACCAAATAAATACACTTCTCCAGAAGAAGGCTTGCTCATACCGAGAAGAGATCGGATGGTTGTCGTTTTCCCTGCACCGTTCAACCCCAAGAATCCATAGATTTCTCCTTTTTTTACGGAAATCGAAACGCGATCTACAGTGACTTTATTCCCGTATTGCTTTGTCAAGTTAACGGTTTGAATAATATCTTCCATAATAACAGTCCTTCCCATAACCTAAATTAAACAAATATAAGAGCCGGCAGCCATATGAGATGTTGAAAAGAATCCCGCCGGCCTTGTCCAAATCAGTTTGCGCGATAAATGGAATTCAAGTAATTCGAAATCGATGCGGTATCATCCATGGAGGTCCGCAGCGCGATGTAACCGTCGGGACGAATCAATACGAATTCATTACTTGCCACATCGTAAATTCGATAGGCATTCCCTGCTGTGTCGATTATGCCTTCCGCCCCCTCCACGTTCGATGGCAGGATATAATGCACGCGGAGTTCGTCGTTGGTGAAGTTCTTCAGCGAAGGATCGATGTAGTTTACAAAAGCCAAAAGCGTCCAGTGTGGACCACGCAACAGGTCAAATACACTTCCTGCAAACCCTGTACCTTGCAGACCCTCGGCATTAGGAGCACGATCCCCGGGCAATGAACGGGTAACATTCGTTCGAGCAGACGGGCGGGTAAGAGAACTTGACCGATAGGAAATGAGAAGCCCACTCGTCAGATCGTCGGATATGGTGCTCAAAGATTGGGACAACCCTCCGCCTTCAGTCGCCGTTCCTATGACCCCTTGCATCTTCTTCGTGCTGTCCTCAAGCACGGCTTGAGCCACTGGGCGGCGCTCCTCATCGTACGTGTCGAGTAAGGCGGTGTCTGCTCCGCGTATGACAGTCGCCAGCTTCCAGCCGAGGTTGTACGCGTCCTGCATCCCCGTATTCATGCCTTGACCGCCGGCCGGCGAATGAACATGAGCAGCATCGCCGGCAAGGAAGACCCGGCCGTTGCGGTAACATTCAACCATGCGAACGTTGACCCGGTAGATGGAAAGCCAGGAAGCATCCGTGAGACGAACAAGTCCGGCCCCGGCCCGACGGTCAAACATGGCTTGATACGCCTCTAGCGATGGCTGCTCTGGTTCTTCGATGTCTGCCGGAATTGTAGCCTGCAGCTGCCAAATATCGGATTTCGGCAGCGGTGTCACCCCGACCATCCCCTCCGAAGATGTCCAGATATGGATATGGTCACGATTCAACCCTTCC
The DNA here is from genome assembly GCF_042674385.1 of Paenibacillus sp. NPDC056933. Taxonomy (NCBI): domain Bacteria; kingdom Bacillati; phylum Bacillota; class Bacilli; order Caryophanales; family Paenibacillaceae; genus Paenibacillus; species Paenibacillus sp. NPDC056933. The sequence goes on from NZ_JBHUQN010000001.1 coordinate 2,418,841, forward strand.
AATCGTACATCGCCAAGATACCATCGCTCATCATCGTGTGTTTCTCCAACCAGCTGCAACTGAATAAACTTGCGGATATTGCTTTTGCCCCCGTCAGCGCCGACGACATAACGAGCGCGAATTTGCTCTTCTCCTTGCGGTGTATTCACGGTTACCGTCACACCATCTAAATCCTGTTCAAGCCCTACAGCTTCCACACCCAACTCGACTTGACCGCCAAGCACCGCATAGCGGTCGCGCAATGCTTTTTCCACATCATACTGAGCAATCCAGACCGGATCACGAAAGGGTGTCTCCAGTTCGGCACTGGCTGCAACGGTAATAGCCGGCTTGTCCACACTCCTGCCATCTTCGGTATAGTAACGAACAGGTAAATCCACAACACCTGTGTCCATAATGTAGTGAACGGCCTCCAAATCATCAACAACCTCAAGCGAGCGGGGCTGGATTGCTTTGGCGCGAGACGCTACGTTATATAAGGCACTTCGTTCAATAATACGATGGTTGACGTTTCGACGGGCAAGGTCGCAGGCAAGTGTAAGCCCTGTTGGTCCGGCCCCGACAATAAGAACATCAACAAAAGACTGCACGGTTTTCATGGATAAAATCCTCCTTGATCATTGATTGTGATATGTTGCATTGATTATACTACACCGTGCAGTGTAGTTTGTAAAGTGGAACTCATTTTTGATAGTATATCTGTAGGGGGGAAACATAAGGATGGATAATACGGAAAACAAAAAAATCCGCAAAGGCTCTTCAGACAAACGAGCCAAAATTATTGCGGCAGCACGAGACCTGTTTCTTTCAGAGGGGTTTGATCGTTCCAGCGTCGATGCAGTCGCAGCTAAAGCGGGAGTTTCCAAACGGACCGTTTATGATTATTATGGCGACAAACAGAACTTGCTGCTTGCTGTTGTGGAAGAAACCAGTGAGGCGGTTCTGGACATGATCAAGCAAGGGATATCAGACTACCTCTGGGAATTCGAGGATCTGGAGCAGGCGCTCATCTTATTCTGCGAACAATTTGTAGCTTCTGCGAATGGTTCGTCCGATTACAGCGCTTTGATCCGTCTGGTTACAATGGAAGCCGCCAACCTGCCGGGCTCGTTTTTAGAAAAGCTGGATAACGCAACGGAAGAGGGGATTCTCAGGAGGTTTACCCAGTTAGGACAAACCGGACTGCTCGATGTGCCAGATCCTGTAATGGCTACTAAACACTTCGCTGCCTTAACGTTTTTATTGGTATTTGATCAACCGAGAAAAACCGGGACATTAGAGGAGGAACAAACCAAACGTATCATCACTGAAGGCGTACGTGTCTTTCTTTGCGCTTATGGAAAACGCACTGTTCAAAACGAAAATCCACCATCATACTGATTTCGATTTTGCTTAATGATAAAAGACTGGTGGGCCCGCCAATTTAACGTAAATATATGCCAAGGACGTGTAGGCGTTTCAAAGCAGATTTCCAAGTTAATGACTGCTAATTAAGATTAGCGGTCATTAACTGTTTTCTAAACGTATGCTTGATGCCCGCTAATGTCTCGGTATAATACGAATAGAGAAGTTCAGCCCCAGACAGATGACAGACAAAGAAGAAGCTGCATTAATCGCTGCGTTCGAGCACGGTGGTTCTTTTCGGCATCAGACGATTCTTATCGTGATGTTTCACACCGGCTTACGAACAATGGAAGTATGCGATTTTAGGAGCGTACCTATTGGAGTTGATTCCGGATTTGCAGACTAGAAGGCAACTCTTCTGGTGCTTTTAGAGAAAAAGAAGTTATAATATTTGTGTGATACCGAAATCGTTTTCTGAACTGGAAAACGTTACTCTGAATTGATAAGATAAACTTCTAAAAGGAGACTGCACAATATGCTGGCTAAAATAGATTTGCAAGGAAGTTGGAAACTCCAACTTGATGAGCAAAAGATTGAAACCGGACTGCATTACTCAGATATCATTTCATTGCCGAATACGACTTCTCATGCAGCCAAAGGCAAAAAGAATGAAATGGCTTTAACGGGTGCGCTGACAGATGAGTATTTATTTGAAGGTTATGCCTGGTTTTCAAGAGAGATTGATATTCCTGCTCAGCTGGCGGATAAGCTTTGTTATCTGTATTTGGAAAGAACACGCGTAACGACCGTCTGGATTGATGGGGTCGAATGGGGAACACAAAATAGCCTGAACACACCCCACCGTTACGAAATTGGAACAGGTCTGACCGCAGGAACCCACATGATTACGATTCGAGTAGATAATACCAATTATCCAACCAAGGGTGGTCACCTTACATCAGAAGACACGCAGACCAACTGGAACGGGATTACCGGGAAAATGGAACTGCAATTTTATGAAAGTGTTTTCTTGAAAAATATCCAGGTTTACCCTGATCTTGCTGCTCGATCTTTCGATATTAAAGCAGAACTGGTTGGTGACTTGCATGAGATCCGTATCGTCGTCTCGTCTCAAAGCATGAATGCTACTCTGGTTCATACGCCAGATGAACAAATATTCTCTGCCGATTCAAACCATCTGCATTTTACATACGAGCTGGGTGAAGATGCCCTGTTATGGAGCGACCAAGAACCCAATGTGTACAAACTTACTCTTCATTTGCAAAACAATAATGGGGAAATCCTTGATTCCGAAGAGATCTGGACAGGATTGCGGGAGTTCAAAGCAGAGGGAGATAAATTTACCATCAATGGTCACAAAACATTTCTGCGTGGCAAGCATGATGGTCTGATCTTTCCGCTTACGGGTTATGCTCCAACGGATGTGGAAGAGTGGCTTCGCATTCTTGGCATTTCCAAGTCATACGGAATCAATCACTACCGTTTCCATACCTGTTGTCCGCCCGAAGCTGCATTTATTGCAGCGGATCTTCTCGGAATCTATATGGAACCAGAGCTTCCGTTTTGGGGAACTATTACGGATGAATCCTCGGAATCACACAATCCGGCAGAGCAGGAATATTTGATCAGCGAGGGCTATGCGATGCTGCGAGCATTTGGCAATCATCCTTCATTTGTGATGATGTCCATGGGCAATGAGTTGTGGGGAAGTAAAGACAAACTGAATTCAATTCTGAAAGCGTATAAAACATATGACAACCGTCATTTATATACAGAAGGATCCAACAATTTTCAATTTGTCCCGGACATTTTGGAGGAAAGTGAATTCTTTTGTGGTGTACGTTTTTCCAAAGAACGCCTGTTCAGAGGTTCGTATGCCATGTGTGATGCCCCTCTTGGACATGTACAAACAGACCTGCCTAACACGATGAAAGATTATGACTCAAATATAATACCGGAGCGCCATAACACTGCAGATCATTCCATTCTGTATGAAGGAAAAGAAATTCAAATTCAATATGGCACAGGTGCCAAAACGGTTAAGGCAGAAACGGGAAGTCAGCAACTTGTTTCTCATGTACCTGTCATTTCGCACGAAATAGGACAATACGCTACGTTTCCCAATTTCGAGGAGATTAAGAAGTATACAGGTTCTCTAAAAGCGAAGAACTTCGAGCTGTTTCGCGAGCGTTTGGAAGCTAAGGGATTGGGACACCTTGCGGATCAATATTTTAAAGCTTCGGGGCAGCTGGCTGTTGCTTGTTATAAAGAAGAACTGGAAGCCGCTTTTCGTTCCAAACGCCTTGCCGGGTTCCAATTGCTTGATCTCCAGGATTTCAGTGGCCAGGGGACGGCGCTTGTGGGCATACTGGATGCATTTATGGATTCCAAGGGGATGATAACACCGGAGGAATGGAGAACATTCTGTTCAGACGCCGTCCTTCTGGCAAGATTCCCCAAATATCATTATGAAGCTGGCGAGTTATTTGAAGCTCGGATCGAGTTAAGCTATTTTAGAAAAAAAGCGTTGGATGGACTTCAACTGAAATGGGAGCTGCAAGCTGATGGCAACCATATTGCGAACGGGATCGCAGACTTGCCTTCATTTAATGGTGAAAATTATGTGGTTATCACCGATATAAACACCCGTATACCTGATGTCTCAAGTATGACAAAAGTGATGCTGAAGCTGTCTATTCCCGATACGGATATCCATAAGTCCTATGACCTGTGGATTTACCCGAATCAGGTGAAAGTCGATTTTGCCGGACTACACCTGTTTACCGAGATCTCAGAACATGCCTTGGAATTACTAGAGCGTGGAGAAGACGTTCTGCTTTTCCCATCACCGAAAAATGTTCAAAACGCGATTGAAGGTTTTTATAGCACGGACTTTTGGTCCTTCCCTATGTTTCGTTCCATCTCAGAAAGCATGAAGAAGGATGTTCCCGCTGGAACCATGGGATTGCTTATCCAGAAAGACCACGCTGTATTTGAGCACTTCTCTACGGAAGAATACTCAACTTATCCATGGTGGAGCATTGTGTCCCAGTCCTCATCGATCATTCTGGATGACCTGGATAAAGACTTGAGTCCGCTGGTACAGACCATTGATAATTTTGAGCGAAATCACAAACTTGGATTGTTGATGGAGTGCCGTGTAAGGAATGGAAGAGTACTGATGGGGGCACTTAATCTGGATAGCTTGATAAATACTTTGGAGGGGCGACAGTTGTTATACAGCTGCGTTCGTTATGTGAAAAGCCCTGCTTACCAACCAGTTACCCAACTGGAAGTAGAAGAGCTTCGCCAACTATTTAACTAAACTTTGGGGAGAAGTAGTAGATCTCCTTATTAATGATAAATGCCAATAAGAAGCCCCTTCCGCCGAGGGAAGGGGCTTCTAAAGTGATGTTCTCTTTAATTTACAACAACTTTCCGCTAACCTTATAAATGCAGTTTCTTCCCCCGCCCAGAATATATTCTACCCGTTCGATATGAACATCTTTTCCCAGAACCGTATTAAACAATTGTAATTCATTCTTACATAATCCGGAACATACTGCAGCAGCCTCACAGATTGGACAATGCTTCTCAATGAACAAGAGACTGCCATCATCCTGATCTTTTACTTCAGCCATATAACCTTCACTGGTCCGAATATCCGCGAGTCTCTCCAGTTTCTCTCTGATCCCAGATGCGTCACCAATGAAGTGAAGATATTGTTCTTGCATATTTTTATTTCGGACAGCAAGAGGCTTGTCTAGCCCCTCGTTTCCAAAAGCCTCTTTCATTGAATGAATCAGACTCACGGATAATTCCGAATAGCCACTTGGGAAAAAACGATCCGCTGCGGGGGTTAGTGTCCATAGCTTAGTTGGTCGACCCATGGGTCGGGCTTCTTCTTCATGAGTAACCAACCCTTCTTCTTTCAGGGCATTTAAGTGTTGACGAATAGCCATTCCAGATAGCTCAAATTGGGAGGAGAGTGCCATAACATCCATTCCTCCTTGCTGCTTAAGCAGATTAATGATTGCTCTGCGGGTACTGGTGGAGGCATCCTTTTTCGTTTGATTTCGGCTCACGATGCACCTCCTTATTCAGCAATTCATCTGCATTACTTTCTACATTTTAAATAAAAAAGTTGACAAAGTCAAAGCCGAACTGTAGCTTAGAATTTATAAAGAAAAATGTTTACTAAGTATCCGCGGATACGGTGTATACATAAAATTCTCCTTAATGGACTGGTCCACCAGAGCTTGAATTAAAAAAAGAGAGTATTTTGCGATCACAAGAATGTTATTCGGAGGTTTTTGCATGATACATGTGTTAATCCTGTCCGATATCCATCACATTGTTAAAAGTTTAAGTGTATTGATTCAAACAGAGCCGTCTTTGCGTTTACTAGAGGCTACTCATCATCTGATCCGTAACATTAATCTTCTTCCGGATAACACGGTGATCATCGTTGATATGAATTTGGTGAAGATCGAGCCGCTTATAAAACAAATTTCCGAGAAATACCGGGTGATATTGTACAGTGGATCTATGGAAATTATGGATATTCCTTGTCATCTGCATAAAACGAGTTCTGGTTATTTCAATGCATATACGAGTCCTGAAGAAATCATTAAAATTGTATTGGGCTGCATTTGAAAAATAAAGGACTATCCAAAAAATATATTTCAAAGAGGTATAATAATGATTAAGGTCAGTGAAGCAGCATCAGCAAAAATCGTCGAAATTCTGGCAAGTGCGGCTACCCAACATTCGTTTCTTAGAGTAGGTGTGGAGGAAGGGGGATGCAGCGGATTGTCCTACACGCTTGTGGTGGAGGAGCAGCAAGCAGAAGGGGATATCTTATTGGATAAAAAGGAATTTGGAGTATTGATTCATACAAATAGTGTTCCATATATTGAAGGCCTTGAAATTGATTATGAAGAAAGCGGCATGACAGGCGGGTTCACGATGAACAACCCTAATGCAAAAGTTTCTTGCGGATGCGGAGCCAGTTTCAGAATGGCGAATTATCGCGGCGAGGTCAAAAAATGTGATTAATTGTCATGATGTCGGAATATTTTCATCCAAAGCCTCATAATAAACATATATTGCAGAAGCTTTATGCACGGATTGTGCAATCATGTCTTTTCAACTCAGGGAGAGAATGTCATGAATATTTTTGGAAATCACATACCTTTGGAAAAATTAAAATTAAATGAACCATTAAAAGATCACACGTATATAAAACTGGGCGGCAAAGCAGACATACTTATCCATCCTACGACGAAAGAAGAAATTATTAATATTCTCGCCATTGCTAAAAAGCATCAAATACCTCTGACTGTCATTGGGAAAGGATCCAATGTCATCATTAAGGACCAGGGGGTCCGCGGAGTAACGATTTCTTTGAGCCATTATGATCAGATTAAAGTCTGTGGTGACCAGATTGTCGCGCAGAGCGGTTCCAATATTATTGATGTTTCCCGGATCGCTTTGGATAACAGCTTGACGGGTCTGGAATTTGCATGTGGAATACCAGGAAGTACAGGTGGCGCTTTATATATGAATGCGGGGGCTTATGGCGGTCAAATGGATGAGGTCGTCGAGCGAGCGCTTGTGGTCACTAAAGATGGAGAACTACTGGACATGGACCGAGATGACATGAAACTTGGTTATCGAAACAGTATCTTCAAAACGGATCAATACATCATCCTTGAAGTCGAATTTGGACTCAAAAAAGGCAACAAGGATGTTATCTCCAGTATCATGCAGGATTTAACGTTTAAACGGGAATCCAAACAACCGCTTGAGTACCCTTCTTGCGGAAGTGTATTCAAACGTCCAGAGGGACACTACGTGGGAAAACTCATTCAAGAATGCAACCTGCAAGGCACTCGTATTGGTGGAGCTGAAATCTCCAGGAAGCATGCAGGTTTTATCATTAATGCAGATCATGCAACTGCCGAGGATTATTTGGAATTAATCAAATTAATCAAAAAAAGGGTGTATGATAAATTCAATATTGAATTGGAGACGGAAGTCATTATTTTGGGAGAGTAGGCAACCATGAACAGTGAGCTGTAAACATCGGAAGAGTTCCATGATTCATAAGACGCCAATTGGAGGTTATATTGTGAAATTAATAGGTTTATCTGGCTCATTGATCGGATCAAAAACACCAATCGCTGTAAATGCAGTCCTTCAACTGGTTCAAAAAAATTATCCGGAAATTGAAGTTGAACTCATCGACTTAAGAGAGTACAAAGCCATCGAATTTTGCGATGGGCGGAAGTTGGAGGATTACAACGAACACACTCAGTCGGTCATTCAGAAAATGATGGATGCGGACTTTTACGTGATCGGCACACCGATTTACCAATCCTCTTTGACAGGTGTACTGAAAAATGTGTTCGATCTTCTGCCTGTCCAAAGTATCTATAATAAAGTGATGGGTTTTGTTGCAACAGGGGGTACTTATCAGCACTATCTGGTTGTTGAAAATCAATTAAAACCCATCGCCGGTTATTTTCGCTCCTATGTCGCTCCAAGCTATGTATATTTGAACAGCGAACATTTTGGAGCTGAGAATAGCATTGAAGACACTGATGCGCTGAGTCGGTTGGAAAGATTAGCTGAGGAGCTGGTCTTTATGCAAACCCGATTAAAAGCTTAGTCCCTCTGACATAGTCTCAAAGAAGGAGCCGCCAACTTGGCGGCTTTTTTTGTTTCAACTAAACACCCGAAAATATCAGTTTAATTCGTTTAACAATAATGTAACTATCAAGCAATACATGACGTTATATTTATGAAGGTTATAGATACCATTACAATGGAGGGGTATTATGCTCAAACCAAAAAAGTCTCTACAGTTTACGAATTTAAAAGGTCAGCTACTCCGGCGTATCGTTGCAAGCTTCACAGCCGTGGGACTTGTTGCTCTGGGGGCAACAGCCGCAATTCCATCGCAGGCACATGCAGAAGCACCTGATGTTTCGGTACGCAACTGGTATTCGGAAACAGGTATTTCGGTGCCCGAACTTAAGCCTTCCTGGACTGCACAAGTGGACAACTACCTGGATATGAACGAACCTTATATTGGTCATCAGGCTATAGCAGAACACGGTAAGGTATTCACTTTCGCCGCTGCCAAATTAATTTCAATGGATGCAAAGACAGGCAAACGGCTGTGGTCATACGGAAAAGGACTGACACCCTACATTGTTTATCATAATGACGTCATTTACGGTCTTAATGGAGATCATAAACCTTATGCGCTGAACGCCAAAACTGGAAAAGCGATATGGCAGTCAGGCTCATCCACCTGGATCGATACACGGTATCGTACAGAAATGTTAGTTCCAACCGGTGATACGCTTTATGTCATCAAAGGCAGTACGACTTTTGCATTTGATATGAAAACAGGCAAGCTAAGGTGGAAGGCGGATGAGCCGCTAGGTGAAGGGGACGGTACCGCATACCTGGAGGAATCTAATGGTGTCGTGCTTCGAACCTTTTTCGTTCAGGGGGCACTTACGTCCATTCAACTGAATGCTTATGACAAAAAGACAGGCAAAAAGTTATGGGACGATTTTGGTCAAGGAGAAGCACTTCAAATTAAAGATGGACTGGTATATTCGGTTGATTATCATTCTTCACTTTTGACAGATTATCAATCAGCACCAGAACGCAAAGTGAATGTGAATGTCTATAACCTTAAGACTGGTGTACAAAAGGGGAGCCTTGAATACAACTGGAAAATGAAAGGTGATCCACCGTTCGACTATGGCTATGGAAGCGTATTTGCAACAAATGGAAAGTTATACATTGAACAAGGAGACCAGATAGCGGAATACAATTTTGATAAATATACAGCTAATGCCGATCCGCTTCGGACTTATCAGCGTCCCTTTTATAAAGAAAATGGGCAGTCGCTTGGTATCGTGCAGGAACGGCTGGTTTACAAAAATGAAACAACGGGAGAAGTAGCCGGCATCAAGCTGGCGAACGGACAGAAGGTCAGGTGGTATGGCGACGCACCAGTAGCTCAGATTAGCGTGTACGGCAAAGGAATATACCGGGCGCAGCGTAATGGGACACTGCTTGGGATTAATATGTTGACTGCGACCCCTGTCTTCCGGGTAAACACTGGGGGAGATTTACACGAAGCGACGCTGAAGACCGACGGTATGATCATTATTCAGTCGGAGGGTAAACTCCTCGGTGTGAAGCTGCCAGCATCACTGAAATAAGCAGAGACTACAAGCGTTAAAGTCATAAAAGACAATCATACAGCCAGTGTTTCAATAAAATATACAAAAGGCATCCGGTCAGAACAATCGGATGCCTTTGTTTATTTTTCACCTGCGTTGACTAGCTGAATTCATGAAAAGTCGAAGTAGGAAAAAAATTTATTCGCATACGTGGCTTTTTCGCTTCCTCCGGTGTCTAATTAAATGTAAATCAAGAGGAGGTTCCCCACCATGTCAGGAGCTCATGACACGAAACCTGTTTATCCGGATGAACAGGAAAGCATCACCATCTTTGAGAACACGTATGAGCAATATCGTCAGAGCATCAGCAAATACTTCTCACTGAAATTGAATCCGTTGGTTGCAGATGATTTGACCCAACAGGTATTTTTGAAAGCAGTTGAAAATATTCACACCTTTAAAGGTAGCTCTAATTTATTCACTTGGATATTTAAAATTGCTCAGAATACGGTAAAAAACGAATATCGCAGGTTATCGCGACAAAAAGAATCTCCTTATGATTTTACAGATTATGAATCGCAGTCGATCTCTCTTGAATTTACGAAACATGTGGATATTCGAATTGATATTGGCTCTGCGTTACAAAAGCTGGACGAGATTGATCAGGAAATTATTGCATTACGCTTTTTCGTAGACTGCACCTTGCCCGAAATATCCAAGATAGTTGGACGACGGGAAAGCGCAGTAAAGAACAGACTGTACCGGGCTTTGCAAAAATTAAAAAAAGAACTGAAAGAGTGGGGGGATATTGCTATCATGTCTATTCAAGACCTGATTTCCATTGTAAATAAAGGTGAAAACGAAGATACGAATGATCGTACGAAGAAAGTTCACCAAGATTTGTTCGATGAGCTCAACAATAGTGTTGAACGAGTGTCGACCAAATATAAACATCAGCCATCACAAAAAGTAGTTATAGAAATTTATCCCGATCTGCCAACGTTTCATGAGGCTGTAGGAGAAACAGATGCTCCCAATTGGTTTATGGGCACATATGAGGGGCATATTCTGAAAATTGTCTCTCCGTTGAACCCGGACCGGAGCATACGTATCAATCCATACTGAAAGGTACAGTCCACTTGTTCGCCATGTGGCTAATCAGCGACATTAATCCTGCAGCTCCCAAATGGATCAGACAGGGCATTGGTGGATATGAAGCTAAACAGATGTCCCAAGATTTCATTAAAGGTTCAACGGAAGATAATATTCGTAACCAGTCCATTCCATCTTTTGATGAATTAAATAACGATACGTGGGATTTTGAAACGATGAAAGGTTTTCAGTTCTCTTATATGATGGTGGAATTTGTGGTTGAACGATACGGAGTGGAGGCATTAAACAAACTTATCCGTAATCCTCAAGATTTCGAAGGAATCTTTCAATGCAGTGAGACTGAACTGCATGAGCAATGGGTGAAATATATAAAATAAAAATATAACCTTATTCTTTGATTGTAAGCCCGGTGATGAACCGGGCTTTTTTGGTGTTAGCATAGATTTGGGATATTCAAACAAATGAATTCGTTAATATTTGACTTAGAGTACACTCTAAGCTGTAAACTTGAAGAAGACACATTTGGAAGGAGATTATTTGGATGAACCAGGATAATAAGTAAAAAACCTTACAACATAAAATCGGTTCCGGATTCAACCATCGCACAACAGCTGAGGAAGTATTGAGTAACACGGATTTGTCAGGAAAACTTGCTATCGTCACGGGTGGATATTCCGGATTGGGTCTAGAGACTACACGTGCACTCGTTGGTGCTGGAGCCAAGGTTGTTGTTACCGCACGTCGGCCAGCCATCGCCAAAGAGGCTCTTGCAGGACTAGCTGGTGTAGAGATCGATGAGCTGGACCTTGCAGACCTCACTAGTGTCCGTGCTTTTGCTGATCGTTTTCTGGCAAGCCACCGGAGTGTCGACATGTTAATCCTTAATGCGGGGATTATGGCTTGTCCAGAGACTCGTGTAGGCCCGGGCTGGGAAGCTCAATTTGCTACAAACCACCTTGGACATTTCACCCTGACCAACTTATTATGGCCGGCACTCATCAGCCAAGGAGGAGCACGGGTTGTATCCGTTGCATCAACAGGGCACCATTTCTCGCCAATTCGCTGGGACGACATTCAATTTGAACAAGGCTATGAAAAGTTTCCTGCTTATGGACAGTCCAAAACAGCGACCATTCTGTTTAGCGTCGAACTGGATAGACGCGGTGCAGATCAGGGAGTGCGTGCATTCTCTGTACACCCAGGTGGCATTCTGACTCCGTTGCAACGACATATGCCGAAAGAGGAAATGGTCGCATTGGGCTGGATTGATGAGTCTGGTCAAGTTGCCAATCCAAACTTTAAAACTCCTGAGCAAGGGGCAGCAACGCAAGTATGGGCAGCGACATCTCCTCAACTAGACGGAAAGGGTGGCGTGTATTGCGAGGATTGTGACATCAGTGAGCCAGCTCCTGCGGACGGAGCCTTCTTTGGAGTCAAGGATTATGCCATCGACCCTGAGCAAGCCCTTCGTCTCTGGGAAGTTTCAGCCCAGTTGACTCAAACGGATCTGCCAACCTCTTAAGATCTTTTTTCTGTTCACGAGGAAATAAGAGTATGAGCAACACTTTGTGGACGAAGCACTGATTAAGGTTTCTCACAAAGAATAGAGTTACTAGAAAAGTCGCATTAATGGCGGCTTTTTTGTGTTGGAAATGCCCTTCGTGAACATCTTCCTATGTAAAAGATGTTTTATAATCGTTTGTTATATACGCCTTCAAGGGTCCGTTCTGTATAATTCGTTGTACATCTGAATTCGCTTGCGGATGATGAATGAGGAGGCCAAGGATGACTTTTTTTCAAAATGGGACGCATGAAGAACTTCAATGTTTGCTCGTTCAGGCGAGAAGTGTTTGTCTAAGGGCATTAGATCAGTATGAATTAGCATGGGATTGTATACGTTTTATTCAGTTGTCAGATACCATTACGTACAAAATCGATACAGCTACATCGAAAAGCTATTTGCTTCGTATTCATTCCAATCGGTTAAGCAAAGAGACGATCCGTTCAGAACTTACTTTGCTTCAATCATTGGGCATATCCGATGATCTCCGTGTACCTCAAGGTGTGGCGAGTTGCGACGGTACGTATGTTTTGTTCATGGAGGCAGAAGAAGCGGGAATGTACTTTTATGTCACGATGATGAATTGGGTAGACGGAGAGCATATGGATGGAAGTGAGGTTAATGAACGTTGTGCGTACCGTATGGGCTCTATGGCCGCAAAACTCCATGAAGCAACAGCCCGTTTTGTACCACCTGTTGATTTTGCTCGGCCCGCATGGGGTGAAGAGAGCTTTAAAGTGGATATGGCCAAACTGAGACGTTATTACACAAGGCTTTTATCCGATCAGGCATGGAAGACGTATCAGAAAGCATCTCTTAAGATATTATCCCAACTTGCAGACTTGGATCAGAATCCACAGCATTACGGAATCATCCACGGGGATTTACACATTGGCAACATCGTATTCAATGATGAACAACCTAATCCAATTGATTTTGGCCGATGTGGCTACGGATATTATCTTTACGATATAGCAAACACGATACTAGGGCTTTTCCCCGCACAACGTTGGGAGTTCATCAGAGGTTATGAAAGTGTAAGGACACTGCCAATAGATTACGTTGAGGTTCTGGAAAGTTTCTTTATCATGTGTATGATTGAGAATTACAGCCATCATTCTTCCGACCCTAGAGAAACATCACGAATAATAGATGAGCAACCGTACGCACAAGCATGTATCAGAGAATATTTAATGAATGCTCCATTTCTTTTCAACGGGATAGAAGTGCAGGAAGTCACTTAAATGAACGTCTTGAAATCAGCTCAACTGCTTTTATTTTGCTCGCATGGCATCACGTCTTCAGGAAGTTTCAGAATAGTTCAAGGTTTAAAAATTTAATCATTTCCAAATATAAAATAAACGCATCGAATCCATGGGCTCGATGCGTTTATTTTATATTGAAGTCGCAGATTTATTTTTTAGTATAAGAACCTAATTGTTTCTGTGAAAATGGGTGAATGGAGTTTTTGTTTTTTAGCCACATATTGCCTTTAACAATTAAAACATAAACGGCTACGACAAAATAAATCGTGCTCCAAAGCCAGTCTATGGGTGTTATTATATTTTGTTCATAGGCATATTTAATGTACCAGATTCCAATTGGCAAATGCAGCAATATCGCTGAGCCTAATCCGGGATTATACATGCTTTTAGCCTTTATATTGGCGAAGATGCCATGCCAGATAATCTGGAAGAAGCCCATTAATATTGGCGCCAGACCCAGCCATACAACGGAAGGGAAGAGTACAGGCGGCAAATAAAATACATAGGCGATAATCAGATTAATAATCATAGCTGACTGCTGATTTAACGGATATCTCTCAGGTTCTTTACTTTGGAACAGAACTTTATTAAACAAACCTGCAAAGTAACCTGGCCATCGGTATTCTTCAAATTGATGCAGAAGAATGGCTACAAAACTTAACCATAAAATGCTGTTAATGCGCGGAAGCGTTCCCCAATCCATGATGAGATAAATACATACAAGGAGTGCAATGATCAATCCCAAGTCCTGCCAGTATTTTCTTAACATGTTCAACTGAATCATCTCCATCATTATTTTTTAATGAAAGTATCTTTCAAAGAGCAAGTCGATTTGTGCATCCATAGAAGCAATCTTCACAAAAGCTCCCTTTTCCAGAATAGGACTCATAAGTGCTGGGAGAAAAAGGGCCCCAAAAATTTGCGTCATCATTGTGATCAATCGTTCCGGTTCTTGTTCTCCGGTGATCTCTTTTAACGTATTTTGAACTTTGGGGAACCCCATTAAATTTAAAAATGAGCCGTACTCCTGTTGAGATGAGAAGTCTGCTGAACCCATAAGAATAATTCTGGATAAAAATTCGGGATATTCACGGATGACTTGTAAATAATCCACCAAAAATTGCTTCAAACGATCTCTGGCCGGGATGGAAAATTCGTCAAGTATATCGAAGGTATGCTGAAAGCTACTCAAAATCATTTTAATAGATTCGCTGATCAGATTTTCTTTGGACCCGAAGTAATAATTAACAAGGGATACATTAGTGCCAGAGGCTTCGGCAATTTTTCGGATGGTAATGCCTTCAAATCCGCTTTGTTTAGTGAACTCCAGTGTGGCCTGCATAATCTTTTCTTTTGTTTCACTTTTCTTGTCTGGTTCCATATGTAACACCTCCAACGAATTTTTCAAACAATGTTTTAAACGTTGTTTGAATTTATAATAACACGTTTTCCTAATATTGCAAGCCATACATTTGGAAGTATTGACCACTCACTAAGAAACATCATATCGCGGGCTTTTCATGAAGACATGTTCAGTTTTCGCAGATGTTTTTTTATGAAGTGAGGAAAGGTTGATGTAACAAAAAATATCTCTAAACAAAAAGCGTTATACCTGTGGTATGTTTTACCTATGAATATCCCGCTTCAATGTGAGAGGAGATTGTATGCCACAGATGAAAAGAGTAATCCGAAGCAAGTGGTTTCTATGGATGACAGGTGTTGTCTTCATTTTGATCGCTGCATTTTGCGTACTATCCTTCATCCTTGTAAATTCGGTATCGGCAACCTTCGAAACTGGAAGTATTGAAGAGAAATATGCTCTACCCGGAGCGTATGAGGTAGATACCCTGGAGATCAAGGGCAAACAAGGCGAGAAGCTGTACAGGATTTATTCACCGCAATCAACGGATGTCTTGCACCCACTCATCGCTTGGGGTAACGGAACGGCGGCATTACCTGACAATTATGATGAGTTGTTAAAACATCTGGCCAGTTGGGGATTTATTGTCATTGATACATACAGCCAAACCACAGGCACAGGAAAAGAAATTATGGCTGCGATTGAATATATGCTCAGTGAAAATGAAACGACGGTCAGCCCGTTCAACCACAGGATTCAAAAAAATCGGGTCGGTGTGGCAGGGCATTCGCAGGGATCAACGGGTGTGATTAATGCTCATACGAATTTTGAGAACGGGGATCTCATCAAAACGGTTGTATCGATTGCTCTGCCTGATCTGAAATATTGTGATCCAGAGGATGCGTATGATACATCTGCACTGAAAGTTCCGTTTTTCGTTCTCGGGGGAACCCGAGATTTTATCATATCGCCGTCAGACTCCAATAAATTGGCTTTGAGAAATGCCAATCTGCACATTCCGACCATGATGGCGATGGCGAAGGGTGCTGCACATACAGCGATAGAGCAGGACGGCGGTCAACATAGAGGTTATTTAACAGCCTGGATGAGGTATTGGTTGGTGGATGATTGGGTGGCAAAGGATGCTTTTGTTGGCAATAATGCTGAAATAGGAACGAATAAACATTGGAAGGATGTTACTTCCGCAAATTTACAATAGTATGGTTCACATAATTCGAAGGACCCTTCTGAAATGGAAGGGTCCTTCTTCGTAATTACGTGGAAAAACATTTAGAAGCATTGAAATGGTGTTATTTACTGCCACTATAAACGTTTTCAGTAAAGGCATCCTGTTAAACAGCAAGTAAGGTATCTATGATTTCGCCTTTGCTGTTGACTGTCTGGGAATAAGCATCGTAGGTAACTTAACCTGAAGGTACTCGCTGCTTGGATTCTCCACTTGTTTCAGGATGACTCTGCCCGCTTCTCGCCCGAGTTCAAGTTCCTGCTGGACAACAGCCGTGGGCGGAATGATACAGAACTCCGGAAATTCGACATCATCGAAGAACACGACGGATAAATCTTCCGGTACAGAGATCCCCATCTGCATCGCCGCTTGAATAACATGAGGGCTGAAATTGGAGGACAGAAGGGCCGTCATCTGCGGATTTGCCTTTAAAAACTTCTGAATCATCGTGATAACCTCTTCATTGCTGTCACTCATGGCCAGACGTGTCATCTGTATACTGCGATCAATCAGAATATGACGGTCCTCCAAGGCTTTCTCATACCCGTGCAACCTGTCCTCAATACTTGATGTACCCTCAGCAAGAGTGGAAATAAAGCCAATTCGACTGTGCCCAAGCTCATGAAGATGCTTAACCGCCTGAATTGCTGCCTCATGGTTGTCCGAGCTGATGGAGTTGGTCTCCACCCCTTTTAGATTGCGGTCCAGAAGGACAAGGGGGAAGCGATTTAGCGTAAGCGCAAGAATCTCATTGTTATAGTGCTCACCCTCAACGGGATAGATAATTAGTCCTCGGACGCCTGCCTGTTTCATTTCCTGAATTTTGAGAATCTCCGTCTCTTGTGAATCATTCGTCTTGGCAAATAACAATTGATAGCCATTCTTGGAAAGGGTGTCCTCAATTCCGCTCAGCAGATTGGCGGTGAACCGATTGTCGAGACGGGGGAGAAGGAACCCGATTGTTGGTGCTGTGAGCTGCTCTTTTACCGCTGAAGTGATGTTATGAATTTCCTCTGGACTGTGATCGTTAACAAAGGTGCCTTTACCTTGAAGTCGGTAGACCACTCCTTTATCAACCAGAGCAGTAAGGGCATTTTTTACCGTGATGCGGCTCACGCTGAATTGTTCAGCCAGTTCATTTTCGGAAGGAATTCGGCTGCCCGGTTTCCAATGTCCGCTTCGAATCTGGTCGATGATATATGTTTCGATTTTCTTGTACATTGGCTTGAAGGTTCTCACCATCGCATTTTATCTCCATTCACTATTAGTTCGTTCTAAATATATTATATTAATACAACATATACAAGTACTAAAAATCAATAACAAGTGAGTAAGACAAGAAGTTTAAAATTACGAACAAAAATGATAAAAAAACCTTATAAATAAACAATTTATTAAGAATACACTTTTTTAAGTTGTATCTAAAAATAAACATTTACAAGTAAAAGTATGTTGTTTATATTGTGTTTAAAGTTTGCTGGATAAAGCGTTTCCAACGAGCTTCGCATTCTTATCTATGTTATAAATTTTTTCTCAAGAGTTCCTTTATTGAAAAAGGGGGTGCAGCAGTTTTTAACGCCAATTTGTTGTCGTGGAATATTCATTAAGCCAGAAACGAACCAAAATTAAAGATAAGGGTGGTTGCGGGATGAAAAAAAGAGCAGGCATGATCGTTACTTTGTTAACTGTTTTCTCACTCATTGTAAGCGCTTGCGGTGATGCGCAGTCCGGGGGGACGGAACCCAAAGCGAGTAAAGAGCTGACGATGTGGACATGGAAGGTTGCTTACACGCCAGGGATTGAAGCAGCTGCGAAATTGTATGAAGAGAAAACAGGAATTAAAGTCAAACTCGAGACCTTTACACCAGATGATACGTATCGCCAAAAATTCCAGGCAGCAGCCAACTCCAAAAATTTGCCGGATATCGTGAACTGGTGGGCAACGGCAGGGGATTCCATCGAAAACTCGGTTCTCGAGCTGTCTGGTGAAGTCGACGATGATCTGTTGAACAGCTACTACAGTGCAGCAATGGACCCGATCATTGTTACACAGAGCCAGGTTGACTCCTGGAAAGAAGACAAGAATGCCACCACAATTCAAAAGTCACTGAAGACTGGACAGTTCTACGGACTGCCGCTCGATATCGGAGGATTCTTTACTTTCTATGGAAACAAGAAGTTGATCGAAGAAGCAGGGCTGACAGCGGAAGCGCCCAAAACATGGGAAGAATTCGTCACCATGATGGAGACTGTCAAAGAGAAAACAGGTACGCCTGGGCTTGTGTTTGGTGCAAAGCTGCCTGATCTGTGGGAAAACTGGGCCGGTTCGGCACTGTCCATCATGCTGAACGAACCTCAGGGTTATATTGATCTGCTCGAAAGAAAGTCCAAACTAAGCGACCCTTCAAATCTCCCGGTTGTGAAAGCGATGGAGACACTGGCAAACACAGATCTGCTTATGCCGGGAATTTTGTCAACGGATATTGACGGAGCAGACCAGGCGTTTGCTGCTGGCAAGGCCGCTTTCGATCTCGGTGGTTCCTTCACGATGTCTACGCTGCTGGCTATGGGAATGAGTCCTGAAGATATTTTCACCTTCCCGGTACCACCACTTGAAGGGTCGAAAATTAACGGCTGGACGACTGATCCATTCACGTTAACGATGTTGTCAGTGAATAAGGATTCGCAGAACAAGGCTGAAGCGCTCGATTTCATTCAATTCCTGACCGGTGATCCGGATGCAGCTGTCGCTTTTGCTAATGCGGCGTATACAGTACCTGCGCTGAACTTGGGAGATCGTGCAAATGATCTGGATCCGAACCTAAAATCAATTTCAGAAGCATTCGCTGCCGAGCCTGGTCCTTACAGCCAAGCTTCACCAGCAATCAATACGTATCGTGGCAAGCACAAAGAGTGGGAAGTGTATGCCCAGTCCATGCAATCCATGATCGAGAAAAAGATGACTGCTGAACAAGTCGCCAAGAAGTTCGACGACACCATGGAAAGTCTGAAAGCGAGTGGGAACTAGGACAATCCAAGCAATCGGCAGGCCCCGAA
The DNA here is from genome assembly GCF_042674385.1 of Paenibacillus sp. NPDC056933. Taxonomy (NCBI): domain Bacteria; kingdom Bacillati; phylum Bacillota; class Bacilli; order Caryophanales; family Paenibacillaceae; genus Paenibacillus; species Paenibacillus sp. NPDC056933. The sequence goes on from NZ_JBHUQN010000001.1 coordinate 2,438,018, forward strand.
AGGGGCTGGCGATTTCCAAATATGAGAGCAAAAGGTGATTGATCATGATAAAAAGTCGAAATAAGTGGATGCCGTATCTCTTTTTACTGCCTGGCGTGCTTTTGTTTCTTGTCATCGGCGTGTATTCGGTCGGATTCTCGATCATGCTCAGCTTTTATAACTGGTCCGGGATTGATTTTTCCACCGCAAGGTTTGAAGGTCTGGCGAATTTCCGTCAGTTCCTGCTTGGTGATGACCCGATTGTAACCCGGAATTTCTATAATGCCGTTCTGCACAATCTGATTATTGCGGTTTCACAGGTTGTGGTCGTCGTTCCAATCGCACTTGTGCTGGCATTTGTGCTGCAAAATACGAAGGCAGCAACCTGGTACCGGACGATTTATTTTCTGCCGATGATCGCATCTGGCGTAGCTATCTTTTATGTATGGAAAGGTTTGTTTGAACCTAGTGGAGCATTCAACTCACTCTTCTTATGGATGGGCTTGGATTTCCTTGCTGTACCTGGTGGAATGCTGGGGAGTTCGTCTACTTCTTTACTTGGTATTATTTTGACATCGATATGGGGCGGTCTGCCAGGAACGCTGATTCTGTACTACGCCGGTCTGACTTCCATTGATCCGACACTCTATGAAGCAGCAAGTGTGGATGGTGCCAAGAAAACAACCATGATATTGAAAATTACCTGGCCGTTACTGAAGCCAATCACGCTTATTGCCGTCATTCAGATGGTGAACGGAGCCTTTCAGGCCTTTGAGAATGTGTTCATCATGACGGGCGGTGGACCGGCTGGCAGTTCGGAGGTTATTGGTACGCTCGTGTACCGTACCGCTTTTCTAAACAATGATTATGGTTTGGCCAGCGCCATCGGGTGGGTATCATTTCTGATTACAGGTGCCATAGCCATATTCAGTATTCGCTCATTCAAGGCAGACATCTAAAAGGAGGAGCACATGGTCAAATATATTAAGCATATCATTCTAATCTTGTACGGATTGACCTGCCTGTATCCTTTTGTCTGGATGATCGGCACTTCGTTGAAGACATCACAGGATGCACTAGCCAATCCACAGAGTCCGTTTCCACAAGCTGCACCGTTGTGGTCCACATTTGGTGACGTATGGAACAAATTGAATTTCTATCAGTTTTTTATAAACAGCGTAATCGTAAGTGTGGTCGTGATTATAGGCGTCATTCTCATCTATACCATGATGGCCTATTCGTTTGCCAAATTTGTTTATCGGGGCAAAAAATTTATCTACTACACGTTTATTGCATTGCTGCTCGTTCCAGGTGTAACCACATTAATTCCACTTTATATCAACATGACCAATCTGGGGTTGCAAAACACGTATATTGGCATGATCCTGCCCATGATTAATGGTGCTGCACCCTTCGCCATTTTCCTATTCACCAGTTACTTCCGCACAATCTCACATGAGCTTTACGAGAGCGCCGTCCTGGATGGATGCAACAATTTCAAAATCTACTACAGAATCTATCTGCCATTGGCGCTGCCAGCTATCGGAACCATTGCCATTCTGAACTTTATCGGAAGCTGGAACAATATTTTATGGCCTATGATCATCGTGGATAGCCGGGATATGTTTACGTTACCGATGGGACTCATGTATCTGGATTCATCTTCATTCAAGAAATGGAATGAACTCATGGCAGGGGCTTTGATTACGGTCATTCCAATCCTGCTTGCCTTCCCGTTCATGCAGAAGATGTATGTCAAGGGCATGACGGTAGGTTCAGTCAAAATGTAAACACACAACCACTAAATCATACAAGATTGGAATGAAATGAATGACTACAAAAACCGCGCATATTGTCGCACATTCTCACTGGGACAGGGAGTGGTATCTATCCTTCGAGAAACACCGAATGCTGCTCGTTCAGCTTATGGAGGATTTAATCGAGACGTTTGAAAATGACCCGGAATTTACGAATTTCCATCTGGATGGGCAGTTTATTGTGCTGGAGGATTACCTGGAAATCATGCCGCACAGGTCGAACCAGGTCCGCAAGTTAATTGAACAGGGCAAGCTGATTGTCGGTCCATGGTACATCCTTCAAGATGAATTCCTCGTCAGCAGTGAAGCCAATGCACGCAATCTGTTAATTGGTATTCAAGCCTCTGAACAAATGGGAGGATATGCGAAAATCGGATATTTCCCGGATTCCTTCGGCAATATGGGCCAGGCACCACAGCTCATTAGCCAGGCGGGCATTGAGGTAGCTGTATATGGACGTGGAGTGAAGCCAGTTGGATTCAATAACGAAATTCAATCTGGCAATGAGCATACTTCCAAATACTCGGAGATGTTTTGGGAGTCACCCGATGGTACTCGTGTACTGGCGATCCTGTTCGCCAATTGGTACAACAACGGCATGGAGATTCCGGTGGAACCGGAGAAGGCGAAAGCTTACTGGACCGACAAGCTGGCTGCCGCAGAAGAGTTTGCTTCAAGTTCGGAACTCCTGTTCATGAACGGATGTGATCATCAGCCGCTCCAGAAGGATCTGACACAAGCGTTAAAGACAGCTACCGAGATTATGCCAGATGTGATTTTTCGCCATTCCAGCTTTCCCGAGTACATTCAGGCTTTACAAAAAGCGAAACCACAATCATTGGATGTCATTCGCGGTGAACTTCGAAGCCAATGGACCGACGGCTGGATCACACTTGTAAATACTGCTTCAGCAAGGGTGTATATCAAACAGCAAAATGTAAAAAGCCAGACGTTACTGGAGAAAGTGGCTGAGCCGCTGGCAGTCATGGCCTCTCTGAACACGGGCATTTATCCACGGCATGAACTGTTATATGCCTGGAAGACGTTACTGAAGAATCATCCCCATGACAGTATCTGCGGGTGCAGTGTTGACGAAGTCCACAGGGAGATGATGACCCGGTTTGCCAAATCGCAAGAAGTGGCTGAAGCCATTTCGGTTCAGAGTGCTTGTACATTAGCTGAATCCGTGGATACATCTGGCTTTGACGCAGATTGTGCGTTGCCTTTTGTAGTATTTAACACTTCGGGACATCGTCGATCCAATGTGATTGTAACTAGATTAGACGTTGAGCGACGTTACTTTGATCACCAGCCTCCGCATGAAAAGTATCAGGAATTCAAGCGCGAATATGAAGCTTTTGACCCGAATGATTGGATTGTATTGAACGCGGAAGGCAAGCAAGTAGCAGCCGTAATCACACCCGTTGGACCGACATTTGGATATGATTTGCCGGATAACCGATTCCGTCAGCCTTACTGGGCCTATCAAGTGGATATAGAGCTTCATGTCCAGAACATCCCGGGTTTTGGATATCATACTTTTGCTCTTGTGCCTCAGAGTGTTTCTGGAGAGGATGCGCTTAGAGAACAGAATACCCCTAAACTTGTTGCAGGAGAGCAAGGGATGGAGAACGATTATCTGCGTATCGAGATTGCGGGGGATGGATCGTTTACCATGTTGGACAAAGTGAACGGACGTAACTATACAGGGCTTGGCATTTATGAGGATACGGGGGATATCGGAAATGAGTATATGTACCGACAACCGGATCATGAAGCTCCGTTGACTACGCAGGGGCTGCCTGCCCGGATTAAGCTGGTGCATCATACACCACTAAAAGCCGTTTACGAGATCGTGCATAAGTGGGAGCTCCCGGCCTGCGCAGATGAACTGCTGGATGAAGAGATCCGTTCCATGATTCCATTTCGTTACCGGAAATCCCGGCGGGTTGATGAAACTAGGGAGGTGAGTATTCGTACTGAGCTGAGTCTTGAAAAAACGGAGCGTTCGGTTGGCATTAGAAGCTATATCGATAATACGGTTCAGGATCATCGAATTCGCATGTTGTTCCAAACGGGACTCGAAGCAAGTCATGTTACCGTTGACTCTATTTACGAACTGGCAAAGCGCCCGATACAGCCGGAAGCGGAATGGAGAAATCCTAGCAATGCGCAGCATCAAAATGCATTTGTCAGTATCAGCAATGGTCGTGAAGGGCTGACGATTGCGAATAAAGGTCTTAATGAGTATGAAGTATTAGCTAGTCAGAACACCATTGCTGTGACACTCCTGCGTGGGGTTCGTGAGCTTGGGGATTGGGGCGTATTTCCAACGCCGGAGGCCCAATGTCTCGGACAGCACATTCTGGAAATGGAGCTCATCTCACATGATTTGGATGTTATAGAGTCCGATGCTTATGTGCAGGCGTATCAGTTCCCGGTTCCCTGGACCGTTCAACAGACAGGCGTACACGGTGGTACGTTACCCGCTATTCACGAGTTTTTGCAATGGGAGGGTGATCATCTTGCTTTTAGTGCGCTTAAACGGGGCGAGGCAAATGATGACATGCTGTTCAGGGTGTTCAATGTATCACCGGAGACGACTTCACTGAAGGTAACGCCTTCGTTTGAAGCTAAGGAAGTGTACGAAAGTACCATTGTTGAAGATCGTGGTGAAGCCATGAAGGTAGCGGATGAGGGAAGTTATGTTTTGAATGTGGGACCGGCAAAAATTCAAACGATCGGCATTCAACCCACAACACGTTAAAATAAACAATTCAGTCTTGGAGTTCTCTCCACTGCTGCGGCTTGAAAACGGATGCATCATATTCCATATACAACCATACGACAACCCTGTTTTCGTGCAGCTTGATTACATGATCAATCAAGTTAATGGGAGGTACGATTGTGAACAAACGATTATGGTTAGGTGCCAGGTGTACCATTTCAGTGCTGTTGACGATTGTCATGTTATGTTCAGGGCTATACATTACACCAGCAACCACACACGCGGCAGCCGAGAGGGAAGATATTATTGAACAGGGAGACGTTCATCTAAATGATGTGTCACCTGACTCGGTAAGTATTACGTTGGGGGAAACTCCCGATCAGCAGGGCATTACTGCTCGTCCCGGCGATGGACCTCCAGCAGGTCTCCAAGTGGGGACGTTTGACGGCAAGGCGTATTGGAAAACCAATCAGACGGTGAATCCAACGAATCCGGCGGATAACATCCTGTATTTTTACTTCAATGTTGCGGATGAATATCTGTTTGAAAATACCGATCAGGACGTATTCGTCACTGTTGAATATTACGATAACGATAGTGGAGCTATGGTTCTCCAATACGATTCGAAGCAATCCAGTTTCAAGGATGCTCCTTTGTTCCGTTATGAAAATACGGGAACGTGGAAGACCCATACCTTCAAGCTCAGCGATGCCAATTTCGGTAACCGCACCCATGATGCGGATTTCCGAATCGGGGTTAGCGGCGCAGGCGCACCAGCCAACAATCCGGAACTTCATCTGGCGAAAGTAACCGTCCATAAGCAGCCTCAGCAGCAGGCGGGTGCTCAGACCAAGGTCTATGAAACGGAATTCCCTACATCAGATATCGTCATTGCAGATCGGAGCGTAACCGATTATGGAGCAATAGGGGATGGAGTTTCAGACGATACTCAAGCGTTCAAGGAAGCGCTGGCAATAGCGGGAAATCAAGGCGGCGGAGTTGTGTTCGTGCCATCCGGAACCTACAAATTAACCGGAGAGCTGGTTATTCCAACAGGCGTTACGCTTCGCGGAGATTGGGCGAATCCCGACGAGCATGACGGGCTAGTTAAAGGAACGATCCTTGCTGTATATGGTGGCAAAGGTCAATCTAACGGGAACAGCTTCATCAAGCTGGAGCCTTCCAGTGGGGTAACACATGTGTCTATCTGGTATCCCGAACAGAATATGAATAACCCGGTGGCCTATCCATGGACGATGGAACAGCTTCCAGGTGACAGTACCACGGTGAAAAATGTAACACTCGTCAATGCGTACCAGGGGATTAAGATTGGCCCGGAATGGAACGAACTTCATTATGTGAAAGATGTATACGGCACTACACTGAAAACCGGTATCTTTCTGGATTTCACAACAGACATTGGGAGACTGGAAGAGCTTCACCTGTCCCCGGATGTATGGGCAAGCTCAGGTTTGCCGGGAGCACCTGAACGGTCTCAACTGCGTGAATATATGATACAGCAATCAGAAGGTATCGTGATGGGGCGCTCGGATTGGGAGTATATGTCGAATATTCATATCTCGGGTTACAAGACAGGGATACGAATCACGACAAGAACAGGAAGCCTTGAAACAGCCAATGCGCAGCTGTACAAGATCCAGATCGACGACTGCAACGTAGCGCTGAAGATTGAAGGCGTCAATGATTATGGATTGCTGGTAACAGACAGTCAATTCGAAGCGAGTGCTGGTCCGAATCCTGTAGCCATTTATGCAACGGAAGGCTTTCACTCCATTGCCCAGTTTAACAGCGTAACGGTGGGCGGGGAGCCCAAACATGCGGTTGTGAATGAAGGGCGTGGAACGTTGTCCTTTGAGAGCAGTTCTTTCGAGAATTGGAGTGAAGGAAGCGGAGATTACGCCATAGTTGCCAAAAGTGGTTCGCTTATACTGGGTAGTTCTACCTTCGCCAAGCCGGATCGGCACCTGCTTCTTCAGGGAGATGTGGCAACAATCAATGCCATCCATTCCGGACACGAAGGCAACCTTGCAGTGAACGATGAAAGTACCTCGGCGGAACTGAACATCCATCAGGAAGAAAATTTGGTGTTGGAAACGATCCCTAATGTTCCTTCAGTGGATATTGCTGTGCAGCCCAAGCCGGGTACTCGCGAATTGTTTAACGTAGTGAGCCAGCCCTATTTGGCTGATAACACAGGGAATACGGATTCATCCCAAGCCATTCAACAGGCATTGAATGATGCCGAGGAGGCAGGTGGAGGAACGGTCTATATGCCGGCTGGCATATACCGCGTTGAGCAGGCTTTGGTGGTCCCGACTGCCGTAGAACTGCGGGGTAATTATGATGTACCTCATCATACAATCGGGAATGGAACCGTTATTTTTACGAACTATGGAGAAAACGACCCCGATGGCGATGCCTTCATTCAGCTGAAGCAAGCAGCAGGGTTACGCGGGTTATCCGTCTATTACGACCAACAAACATGGTCTGATGCCCATCCGGTGAAGCCTTATGCTTGGACTGTGCAAGGTCAAGGGGAAAACGTATACCTGATTGATACAACCTTGGTTAATCCCTATCAGGCTGTCGACTTCGGCTCCCATGATACAAGTGGTCATTATATCGATTATGTTGCGGGATCTCCGCTCAAGGAAGGCATATATCTTGGTGGTGGGGCAGACGGAGGATACATGCGGAATGTGCAGTTCAATCCGCATTATTATGGACGAAACAATTATCCGAATCATCCATCCAATGATGAAGAATTTAATCAAATTTGGAATTATCAAAAAGAGAATCTGGACGCCTTCCGTATTGGTGATGTTACCAATCAGGTTATTTTCAATACATTTGTATACGGTTCAAAGTACGGTATTCATTTTGAAGAACAGAATGGAAGAGGGCCTGAGGCTGTCGTTATTGGTCATGGCACGGATGGCAGTAAAAAGGGTGCGGTATTGCAGCATGCGGGAACAGCAGGTCTTTTGTTTATCAATACAGAGCTTGTTTCCATGAGTACTACAGACAAGGTGTACGTGGAGGTTGGGCCCAACTTCAGCTCTAAAGCGGTGTTCTTCAATACGTCCATGTGGGGAGATACAACAAGGTCCTTTGATATTCACGGAGGAGATATTCGCATACAGCAGGCAAACTTCACAAACGTTGGTGAAATCGGCATTAACGCCATTGGAGGTGATATCACCCTCTATAATTCCTATTTCCAACAGCCTCGTACGAATCATGTGGTTGCAGGTCCAGACATCGAGAAGATGGTGATATCCAACAACCTGTTTAATGGAGGTTTTCAGATTGAGAATGAGGCCCCACCCGGAAAAGTGACGGGTACCAATCTGTTTCCTTTGGCACTCAAGCTGAACCAGCTAGGATATGATCCATCCAGACCAGGTGAACCCGGAAGCACGCTGACTTTGACGAATGTTGCAGGTGCAGCTTTGCTGAAAGGGCAGATCGAGCTGATTGAGCCGAGCGTGTATCAGTCGATGTTTAAGTCAGTGCGATTTGATGGACTGGGTATTGGAAAAAGCATGGATGTGGCGCTTCCCTATATATCAAGTGATTTGCTCAAATTCAAAGTAACGCTTGAGAACGGGTTCCGTTATGAGACTTCAGTCAAGCTGTCACAATCCTTTGCCGCACAAAAAGATGCTGCTGGAACGCTGCCGTTCATTGAGGTTTCCAGTCCGGAGCACTACAACAGTGTCGGTGGAAGCTGGGGAGGTACGAATGACCTCAGCATTCAAGCTAAAGCAAGTTGGGATGCGGAAAATCTGATTCTCCAGGTGGACGTCAAGGACGATATTCACCATCAATCCAATACCAATGGCGATATATGGCAAGGAGACAGTTTACAGCTCGGTATTGACCTTGGCAAAGAGGATGGGGCGGCCAGCAAACAGGTGAATGAGCTTGGTTTTGCACTGAATCAGGAAGGTGTCATTACGAAATGGAGATGGAGAGCTCCAGAAGGCGTTGCTACAGGGATATTGGAATCCGCTTCTGCCAACATTACCCGGGACGAGACGACCCATATTACTCAATATCAAATTAAGTTACCTTTCGGAGCACTTCATCAGGAAGGGTACACGTTCCGACCAGATAAACCCATCGGCTTTGCATTGCTTGTCAATGAAAACGATGGGGAAGGGCGATCAGGTTTTATGGAGTTTAATGGAGGGATCGGTACAAGTAAAGATGCGCGATTATTCGGAAACTTGTATCTGCTCACGGGTGATTACGTGACATTGTTGGAGCAATCGGCTGAGGTGAGTGTTCGTACTGCGGAGCAAAAGAAAGATGTTACCTCTATAGACACAGCATCCAACTTCGTCAATCTGCTGCCGGGCGGAACATTGAAGTCCTCATTACTCGTGAGACTTGCTGCTCTTACATCAGGTTCCAATCCGAATCACGGGGGACCCAATCCACAGCCAGGCTCGGGTTCGGGCTCAGGTTCAGAGCAAGGGAATGGAGCAGGCTCTCCGACTGGAGGGAAGAAAGAAGCAACCCCCGCCGCTCCTGGTGCTGTAATGAAGCTCCAGCCTAAGCTGGATAAAGCTGCAACATTGGCAACAGCCGAGCTCACCAACAAGATGATGGAGGATGCATTTAACCGCATCGCCCCTGATCAGGACGGGAAAAAGAAGCTGATTGTGGACATCGAGTCCGTGGATGGAGCTGAGGGATACGCATTGACACTTCCATCGAGCTTTTTGCAGGAAACACCATCTACCCACTGGCTGGAGATTCGAACAGGATGGGGAGTGCTGCTGGTTCCGAGCAATTTGTTGGCTAATACCCAAGGAACGCTTGGAGAGAGTATCACCTTGATATTAAGCAAGGCTGACCGAAGCCATTGGAGTTCCGAGATGAAATCAGACTTCAGAGAACGGCCTGCGATCTCATTATCTGTCATATCGGATGGCAAATCCGTTGCATGGCAAAATTCCATTACGTCAATCACAGTAAGTTTACCTTATCAGCCTAATGTAACTGAACTTCTGGACCCGGAAAAACTCGCAGTACAACGTATAACGGATGACGGTCAAATGACCTCCGTTCCGAATGGGAAGTTTCATAAAGAATCAGAACAAATGGTTTTCAAAACACGGCAAGGTGGAGTTTACGCGATTACTCACAATAATCGAACATTCCAGGATATCCGGCAGTTATCATGGGCCCGCCACGCTATCGAAGTTCTGGAGTCCAAAGGGATTATTCGTGGCATGTCAAAGGCAGAATATCAGCCTCAATCCATGATCCGCCGAGCGGATTTCGTAACCCTGCTTACCCATGCCTTAGAATTACAACCTGATCAGGGAACCAAGGTGGAACCCTTCGTGGATGTACCTGAGCAAGTTTATTACGAACAGTCCGTAAATACTGCAAGAACGCTGGGCATCATTCAAGGGGCCGGTGCCGATCGATTCTCGCCAGCGTCTCCAATTACCCGGGAAGAAGCAGCAGTTATGATCTACCGAGCTTTGCAAGTTATTGGGATGCAGCCTCGTCCTCTTCCTGAAGGCGAATCCGGTCTGAATGGTTATAAAGATAATCATTTGATTAAGGCATATGCCCGCGATGCCATTGACTCGTTAACCAGATCAACCATTATGGAAGGAAGCAATGGCAGCTTCCATCCGGAAGATACATTGACTCGTGCTGAGACAGCGGTGTTGCTGTATCGCTTATACAACCGTTTGCCTTAAATCTTCCGGTAGGAGCGAAATGGAGCATATGAGGAGAGGGAACATATGGCTAAAATTACACGGATAGAATGCATACGCACAAGGCATGACGGAAGCTGGACGATTGTGAAGATTTCGAAGGATCAGGATGGTCTTTACGGACTGGGGTCCGCTTCCGATCTTTATAATCCAGAAGCGGTGGTACAGGTCATCGAACAACTGCTGGCACCATTACTCATAGGAAGGGATGCATCCCGAATTGAAGATTTGTGGCATCTCATGCATATGAGCGGATATTGGAGAAACGGCGCAATTCTTCAGACCGCCATTGGTGGCATTGACATGGCTCTGTGGGATATCAAGGGCAAAGAAGCAAATCTTCCGGTATATCAATTGTTGGGAGGGGCCTGCCGTGCGGCAGTTCCCTGTTACGGCCATGCCGGAGGCGCTGATATCAGCGAGCTGAAAGAAGATGTATCTCGTTTTATGGAAGAAGGGTATACGGTCATTCGAGTTCAGATGGGAGGTTACGGTGGCGGGGGATTTGTCAGCGGCAAGGAAGCGAATTTGCCAAACGAGCCCTGGAGTAGCGGCCCTGTATTCGATGAACATGCGTATCTGCATGCCATCCCTGACATGTTCGAGAAGTTGCGCCTTGAATTTGGGAATGGAATTCAGTTTACCCATGATGTGCATGAGCATTTGTCTCCCATTCATGCCATACAGCTGTCGAAGCGGCTTGAGCCTTATCATCTTTTCTTTCTGGAAGATGCACTTGCTCCGGAACAGATCGGATGGTATCGACAGCTTCGTCAACAGAGCGCTACGCCGCAGGCCGTGGGAGAATTATTTGTTAATCCTCAGGAGTGGACTGGTCTGATTCAAGAGAAGTTGATTGATTTTATCAGAGTTCGGGTATCGAAAGCAGGCGGAATCAGCGCTTGCCGCAAGATCGCTACACTGGGCGAAGTCTACGGAGTACGAACAGCCTGGCAGGAGGGCGGGGAGAATGATCCTGTTAACCAGGCAGCAGCTGTCCATCTGGATATGGCTATGTGGAACTTTGGTATCCAGGAAATCAATCATTTTAAACCTCATGAGTTGGAGGCATTCCCGGGACATATCGTCAGAGAGGGCGGATATCTGTATCCCTCCAACAAACCGGGACTAGGCATTGAACTGGATGAAGTGAAGGCCAAATCATTACTAAGTGACTCATGGGATCCCGACAAATATCATCGGCCGTATCCTCTGGACCGCAAAGCGGATGGGACTTTGGTGCGACCCTAACGAAGTGACCAGAACAGACAGGAGAGATATAGGAATGAAGACGATTGCAGTTACAGGCGGAGGCGGAAAGCTGGGTTCACAGGTCATTGAGAAGCTGCAATTACAGGGTCATGATGTCGTATCGCTGGATAAACACCTGTCTGACCGGGTCCGTTGCAGACAGATTATTGTTGATTTGAACGATTATGGTCAAGTCGTGGGAGCGTTTGCCGGAGTGGATGCGATCATCCATCTGGCCGCGATTCCTGCGCCGCTTCACTACCCTCACACGTACATTTTCGCTAATAATACACTTTCTGGATACCATGTACTGGAAGCAGCCTCTTTGCTCGGTATACCAAAGGTGGTTATGGGCTCCAGTGAATCATCCTACGGATTTGCCTGGGCCAACAAACCCTTCGCTCCCAATTATTTCCCGGTGGATGAACAGCATCCGCAACAGCCGCAGGAATGTTATGGCCTGTCCAAGATCGTTAATGAGGTCACTGCCGAGATGTTTCATCGGAGAAGCGGAATGCAGATAATTTCCCTCCGTTTTTCAATGATTGTGGGACCGGGAGAGTACAGACATCTGGCTATTACGAAGGCGGAAACGTTCAAGCACATATTGTGGAGTTACATTGATATCAGGGATGCCGTGGATGCTTGTTTGGCTGCTCCGCACGTCGATTATGATGGAGCTGCTCACGTTAATGTTACCGCTAATGACACGTTAAGCGATCACCAAACGACAGAATTGCTCGCCACCTTTTATCCCGAAGTAAAAGATCTACGGACAAATTTCTCTAATCGAGAAGCCATGGTCAGTAATGGAATGGCGAAAGAGGTTTTATCCTGGGGTCCGAAGCATTCGTGGACGGATGAAGAACAGGAGCAGTTTACACGCAACTAAAATGAATAGGGGGATACTATGCTAAATTTCATGCAAAAAAACAAGAGGGTTTTGGCTTTTGCAAGTGCGGCATTATTGATTCTTACGTTGTGTTTGTCTATTTCTCCTTCCATCGTATCGGCCGCTTCCGCCTTTAATCAAACGCAGGCTTCCAGCTATAACAGTCAATCCGGAGTCCAGCTGGAAAGTTCCAGCGAGGGCGGCCAAAATGTCGCATTCATAGACAATGGCGATTACATCGTATTCAACAATGTGGATTTTGGCAGCGGTGCCAATTCAATCGACGTTAGAGTGGCTAGCAACAACAGTGGCGGTACCATTGAGGTTCGTCTGGATAGCCTTAATGGAACACTCGCGGGAACGGTAGCTGTTCCGGGTACGGGCGGGTGGCAATCCTGGCAAACCAAGTCCGGGGCGATCAGTGGTGCCACTGGTGTACACACGGTCTACCTTAAATTCACTGGCGGAACCGGAAATTTATTCAACCTGCTCTGGTTCAAGTTCAGTGCTTCTGCCGCAGGCAGCGGAGGCGATGTCGTAGGCAAATTGTATGCCGGATATCAAGGCTGGTTCAACGCAGCTGGAGACAGTTCGCCGAACGGAGGCTGGGTGCATTGGTCCAAAAATAGCAGTGCACCAACAGCAAATAACAATGTGAATTTCGAACTGTACCCGGACCTTCGGGAATATTCCAAGCTGTATCAGACAAGTCTGGCGAACCTCGGTAATGGTTCTCCTGCCAAATTGTTCTCTTCATATGACCAAGAGACGGTCAACAAACATTTTGAGTGGATGCAGACCTACAATATCGACGGTGCAGCATTGCAACGGTTCGGCGCAGATGAGAGTGACACACCTAACAACTGGAAAAGCAACCGGGACAGCGTAGCCGTCAAGGTTAAGAACGCTGCGGAATCCTATAATCGCAAGTTCTATGTCATGTATGACATTACGGGAATGAATGCGAGCAACTGGGTACAGGCAGTCAAGCATGACTGGACGACCAATGTCGTGAACAGCATGCACCTCCCATCATCTTCGGCCTATGCGAAGCAGAACGGCAAGATGGTTGTCTGTATCTGGGGCATTGGCTTCACGGATCGTCCGGGTACTGCAGCAGAGGCGGCCGATTTGATCGGTTGGTTCAAAAATCAGGGAATCTATGTCATCGGCGGTGTGCCTACGTATTGGAGAACGGGTAACAATGACTCACGATCTGATTTTATAAACGTCTACAAATCGATGGATATGATCTCGCCTTGGTCTGTTGGCCGCTTCGGTAATATTCAGCAAGCAGACAATTTCAAAACGAATCAACTTCAGCCTGACCTGGCCTTCACCCAGCAGAATGGAATTGATTATCAGCCAGTGATCTGGCCGGGTTTCGCTTGGTCCAATATGACCGGTGGCCCAAGAAACGAAATTCCGCGTTTGCATGGTGACTTCATGTGGAGGCAGGCCTACAATCTGAAGAGTATAGGTATCAATACCGGATATATTGCGATGTTTGACGAATACGATGAAGGTACTGCCGTTGCTAAGGCGGCAGAGAACAGCTCCATGATTCCATCCAATCAGTATTTTCTGACGCTGGATGCCGACGGTGTTGCCGTATCTTCTGACTTTTATCTCCGTCTTGCAGGGGACATCAATCGCATGTTCAAAAACCAGATTCCAGCGACGGCAAACCATCCAACAAGCCATCAATAGAGCCCAAAGGGCGCGATTTTAACAAGTGAGTATTCGTTCAGGAGGATTAAAATGACTACTAATGATATTGACTTTGAGACCTTACGCCAGAAGACTACATCCCTTAATCCAGCAATCACATCTATATATACAGCAGATCCTTCGGCCCATGTATGGGATGACGGCAAAGTTTACATTTACGCGTCTCATGATATGGACCCAGCCAGAGGCTGCGATCTCATGGACAGATATCATGTTTTCTCCTCGGAGGATATGGTTCACTGGTTGGACGAAGGGGAAATACTCCGTTCAGACGACGTTTCCTGGGGCAGACCGGAGGGAGGTTTCATGTGGGCGCCTGACTGTGCGTACAAGAATGGAACCTATTACTTCTATTATCCGCATCCGAGCGATTCGAACTGGAATGATTCCTGGAAGATCGGGGTTGCGACCAGTCGCTACCCAGCGCATGGCTTTACGGATCAAGGATATATCGAGGGGCTTGGCGGGTTTGCACTGATTGACCCGTGTGTACTTGTAGACGATGACAACAGCGCTTATATCTATTACGGTGGCTGCAGTGTTTGTCTGGGAGGCAAGCTCAATGAAGATATGATGTCACTGGAGGACGGCATGACAGAAATGCAAGGGCTCGAGGATTTTCACGAAGCAGCCTGGGTATTCAAAAGAAACAAACTTTATTACCTTACCTATGCGGATAATTTGGAAAACAACAACCGTATGAGATACGCAACAAGCGAGAATCCGTTTGGCCCTTGGACGTACCGAGGCATTTTTCTGGAGCCGACCGGCTGTTCCACGACCCATGGCTCTGTAGTGGAATTCAAAGGGCAATGGTATCTTTTTTATCACAATCAAGCGATCTCTGGTGAAGGTACGCTGCGCAGCGTATGTATCGACTATCTGGAGTTCGATGAAGATGGTTCCATCAGACCTGTGGTTCAGACAAGGGAAGGTGTGTCCTCCGTCGGTCCAGCTCCGATTCCTGTCCAGCAACGGAAGGTTTATGCAGGTGCATCCAGCCAGATTTTTGGCGGAGCTGAAATCAGGGAATTGCAATCCGGTCAAACCGTGGTCGGGAATCTTCAATCATCAGAAGCGTACGCCTTGTTTAAGAATATAGATGGAGGCGAAGGCGGCAGAGCATCGATTGAGCTCCATTATGCGACAGGTGAACGATTGGCTAAATTGCATCTGACGGTCAATGACCAGGATTATTCCTTGCTGAATGCGCTATCCACTGGCGGTTTGCAGGAATTCGGTGGGATCACCAATATCACCGTTCCTGTGAAGCCAGGCAATGTTAACACCATCAAAATTTCAGGTGGAAATGGTGAAATTAATCTTCTATGCGTCACCGTTATCCCACTGTTGGATTAATACGTAAGAAACTGGATATACGTCTAAACCTCAGGAGAGTTTTCCTGAGGTTTTTTCTTGTTTATATGAACGAGTGAGTTCTAAAAAATAAGCACTTTTTTCCAACAAAATGCCAAATAAATGACAACGAAATGTTATTTCTATTTGTAACTGCTTACTTTATGCTAGATTTCAACACCCGCTGAAGAGACTGGATTATGTCTGCAAATATGGTTACGAGGGTTAGTCGTTGGCAGAAGAAACAAGTTCTTAAGATGTAAGAAAAAGCGAACGAAAAGAACCTCAACTCAATTGTAAGCGGTAACAAAAAACAAACTAGGAGGAAATCATGTGAGGAAGAGTCGTCGATTCATGTTCACACTATTGGTCATTTTATTTATGGTTTCGTCAGTGCCACTATCCGCCACAGCCTATCAAAATCCGCAAACGTTACCGGATGAATGGGGACAATATGGACTCGGAGACCCCTATGTTTTGAAATTTAATGGATACTATTACCTGTATGTAAGTACAAGAGATACGGACGATGGTGTAAAAGTCTGGAGCTCCAAAGACCTGGTGAATTGGTCGTACCGTGGATTAGCTGCAACAGATCCTATTACGCACGGAGCTTATGCTCCTGAAGTCGTTTACTGGAACGGTATGTTCTACATGTATACATCACCTGCCGGTAAAGGTCATTACGTGCTGAGCAGCACAAGTCCTACCGGACCTTTCAACGTAGTAACGGGCAACCTTGGAAAGTCGATTGACGGAAATGTGTTCATTGACGATGACGGCTCGTTCAGCTTCTACCATGCCGCACAGGGCCGTATAGATGCAGCACCGATGAGCAGTCCGACTGAGATCGGAGTGAGTGCGTCAACAGGAGTGGGGATGGGAGGCTGGACCGAGGGTTCAACCGTCTTCAAACGAAATGGAAAATACTATATGACCTATACAGGTAACCACGTATTTAGCAAAGGATATCGGGTCGATGTGGCTGTTAGCACCACAGGTCCGAGGTCCGGATATGTTACGGATAGCACTAACCCGGTATTAATTCGTACAGAGGGCCCAACCGTGGGATTGGGTCACAACACTGTAGTAACAGGACCTAATCTGGACACTCACTATATGATGTATCACAACTTGGAAGGTAACGGAATAATTGGACCGCTGCGGCATCTGAACATGGACCGAATTGTATGGAATAACGACAAGATGATCGTGCAAGGTCCGACTTCAACGGATCAACCCAACCCAGAAATGCCTGTGTTCTATGACTACTTCGATCGTACTGTAATCGGAAGCAATTGGTCCAACGTGAACGGTGGTAATTGGGGCATCTACAATCAGGAACTCATGTGGCAAAATTCATTGGGCAGCTCAACTTGGTATAAACAAGTGACGGCTTCGAGCAGCGCATCGGATTATACGGCTGAATTTAACATGAAGGAAATGAATCGGGGAACGTCCACCAATCCGAGATACGGCGCTACATTCTCCTATACGAATGAGAACAATTACGGGGTTGCGCTGATCAGTTCGAAGAACAAAAGACTTGAGACATTTTTCCGAATTAACGGTGTGGATCAGGCTTGGCAAACATTCGATTTGCCTGCCGACTTCAATTATTCGAAATGGCATAACATACGGATAGAAAAATCGGGATCAACGTTTAAATACTACGTAGATGGTATGTTCAAAGCAACGCGTACCGCCAATGTAGGAGCAGGCAAAATTGGTGTTCTGACAGAGGATACGCATGCGGACTTCGGCTATACTGCTTTTAACAATGATGTAAACGGAAGCAGTGCTTGGAACGCCTCCAAGCCGATTCCAGGCACCATCGAGGCAGTTCATTATATAAAAGGAGGCGAAGGTGTCGCTTATCATGATACAACAGCCGGGAACCTGGGCGGGGCTTATCGGACCGATGCCGGGGATATTCGCCTGAATAACGAAGGACTGTTCAACTTAGGCTGGAATCAGACTGGAGAATGGTATAAATACAAAGTAAACGTCGAGTCAAGTGGATATTACGATATTGATTTTCGCATGGCAACTTCGTTGGACGGGGCTCAGATTCGAGTGTGGGATGGTGCGACCGACTTAACGGGTATCGTCAATGTACCTAATACGGGCGGATGGGATAATTGGAAAAACATATCGAAGAAAAAGGTCTATTTAAACGCCGGACAACGGGAGTTAAAGGTTGAATTTGTAACAGGCGAGGCCGATTTCTCAAGAATGACATTTCAGAAAAATGTTGATGTTACAAACGTGAGCGATAATTTTAACGATGGCAACGATAATGGATGGACCCGGTTTGAAGGAACCTGGGCGGTAGAGAATGGTGAATACAGTGCAGCAAGCTCCGGGCCTGCCAAATCTACATTCGGGGATTCAGGATGGGCGGATTATACGGTCGAGGCTGATATCAAGATGAATGACTCAGGGGGTGACGGGGGGTTGCTCGTCAGAGTGTCCAATCCATCCCACGGTACGGAACTGGGCCAGAACAATTATGATGCTTTACAAGGTTATTACGCCTATCTAACTACAAGCGGAGTCAGTCTGGGCAAGATGAATTATAATTGGGTGCTCCTCAAGAGCAATGCGCAATCATATGCTACCAATACCTGGTATCATATGAAAGTTGCTGTTAATGGTACAAACATCAAAGTGTATGTAGATGATATGGTCAACCCGAAGATTGATTATACAGACAACAGCCTAAATCCGTTCACACATGGCAAAATCGGTGTTCGCACGGCTAACAAGCACACGCATTTCGATAACGTATCTGTTTCCCCTTGAGGTCGAAAGCATAAACGCGGAGAATGAAATGGTTATAAAGAGAACTGAGACGTATAAAGCCGCCAATTGGCGGCTTTTTTGTCTTAACAATATAAGCCATCGTCATTTCTCAGTAGCTAATTCAACAAATTCATTGTTAATGAAATGATGTGGATGATATCGTGCATCATCCCCAACTTGCGTCACTTCCGAAATTGCTTGAGCCGCCGTCCATCCACGTGCAAAAAGAAGAAGATTTTACAGAAATCAGTGAGTAGAGAACTGCAAAAACATTACACTCTTTCATTTGCTGTCTATTCTCACAACACATATGTTAAAATGGATCTAGCAACTTACTTTTTATGAACAAGGAGGCCGCCATGCAGCCAATAGAGCCTCAAGACATCCAATCACGGATTGATCGTTTTCTCGATCAGGACCTATATATGCATCTCGAACTTACATCAGGTGCATACGCCAGTCACTTTGATAGTACCCGTCATCCAGGGTCGGCGTTCATTTCCAATGCGGTTATACGATATACGCAAGGATCTATCTCCGGCACGGGACCCTACCGAGTTGGCTTAAAAACAACTCACGGCTGGGTATATGCTGAGGGACTTACACACATTGACGAGCTGGAAAAGGAACGACTCATTCTGGCCGGTCACGACAGTCAAGGAAAGCTGGTTGTAGCTTTACAACTTAGTCGGGAAATGTTCTGATGAAAGCGGAGGATCAATTAAGAATGAAAAACAAACAGTACGAACATCAGCGTATTTTGGTTGTGTTTCCGCATCCCGATGATGAAGCGTTCACGGCTTCGGGAACGTTGGCGAAGTACATAGAAGGCGGTGCTCACGTCACTTATGCTTGCCTGACACTAGGGGAGATGGGACGTAACATGGGCATTCCGCCGTTCGCCAACCGGGTCACCTTGCCAGCAATCCGTAAGGAGGAACTCATAGAGTCCTCCAATGCAATTGGCATTCAAGACCTGAGGATGCTCGGTTTTCATGATAAAATGATTGAATTCGAAGACCCTGAACTTCTGGATGGTCAGATCATGGCACTCCTCAAAGAACTGAACCCGTCACTGGTCATAACATTCTATCCAGGGTACAGTGTGCATCCTGATCACGACGCAACCGGAGCTGCTGTTACGCGAACGATTGGCCGTCTACCCGCAGAAGAAAGACCTCTTGTGTATTGCTGCGCGTTCTCGAACAATCACGAGCAAGATATCGGTAAAGCGGATGTGATTGAAGATGTGACCGGATTCCTTGCCCCCAAAATGGCATCGATTCGAGCTCACCGATCACAATTCCAAGCGCCGGAGCTTGTCGGCAAGCTGGAATTGGATGATGAACAAATCCGAAACCGATTTGGACGAGAAACATTTTGGACATACCGATTCCAATAATTTTTATTTTTCAAATTGTCAGACCAAAAGTCGCCCGATGGGCGACTTTTTTGGTTTTTACCTCCCAAGTTTCTTCAAATAGAGTAATTCAAAAATAAACAGATATAACAATATTCCCGTGAACTTGATTAATGACAGCACAGGTTTGGTTTGACACGGCGATAGAGCGCAGAGATTGTAAGACCGGACCCTGAGCATTTGTTGCTCGTAATCCGGCCTTTGTTATTTTTGTGCGCAAAACACCGCGAAGTCCAAATATTTATACATGTAATCCACCATGCTGAAGCCGGCTTCCTCCAACCACACTAGCTGATCTTCCAGAGGGGCGTTGATGTCTGCTTTCCGTCGTTCAATCGAAGCCGAGATGGCCTCATCAGATAATCCGCTCCGATGAATCGATTTCAACCAGCGTTGGCGGTAATAAGTGTCCGTATCAACTGTTCTTCCCTGAACCTGGTCCGCGTTAATGAAGAGCCCACCAGATTCCAGCAGCTCGTGAACAGTACAAAATACGTTTTTCTTGTCAGCATGGTTCAGATGATGTATGGAGAGGGATGAGATAACCATATCGTAGGAACTGGTAAAATCATGTCTGGAATAATCCCCTACGACATACTGCACTTGGGTAATATCTCTAAACCTGTGACGTGCTCCTTCAAGCATTTTTTCACTAATGTCTACCAGAGTCAGCTGTGCTTTTGGGTATTTTTGCAGCAGCATTCCGGAGAGTAGTCCCGTACCAGCGCCCAAATCAAGAATACGCGGGGATTCTAGAGGGCTTTCCATCAGATCCAGAGCCATTCCATAAAACTCATCAAAACAAGGGATTAGCTGTTTTCGTTGCACATCATAGTCTTCGGCTATCCGATCGAACAGTTGCTTAACCGTAGGTTTCATTGACGCATCGCTCCTTGAGGTCTTTTTCAATATTTTACAAGAGCGATAAGCTAAGGGGAAATACTGAATATGGATAAGTCTATAGGTTAGAACTATGGGTTTCGATCCACTTTCAAGGGTAATCCCGACTACTATGTGGATATTGAAACGCTGCCCTCTGATTATGATCTGAAAGAGCTTGAGACAGCGGGGCGAGATGACTTGGCAAAAGCCGGTACGGTGTCTGACTATAGTGGAGAATTGATCAAGCACCCGCTTGGTTTCGCTGAGCTATCTACCGTTCAAGTAGAATAGTAGTTATCGTCATCTTAAGGAGTAGTTATCGTGATACAAAGAATGCGAAGCAAACGAATCTTTCGAATCACAGCGATCGTCATCTTACTTTTGCTCACATTATCCATCGCATTTGTTTATGTTAATGACAGAGCTGGAGGGTTGTCCGATCAGCGTATGTCCAAGGCAATGGGGATGAGTGATACCCTTCATATACCTGTAGGTAAAAGTCCTGAAAAAGCAATTCAGAAATTTAGAACCAATGGCGAATCATCACAAATCATTCATCAAGAACCGGTCGATGGCGGCATGATCTTGTTTACGCATAGAACGAGTCAGGAAAATAACAGCAATCTACAGGTGGAGTATGCTCGAAAGATATTATTCGGGTGGAAGTGGGTATGGGGTGGAGGTGGGCTCGGAACAAATAATCTGGTTTGTGTTCTTGCCCTCGTCAGCTAAGATCCCCTATGAGATTAAGGGATTCAACGATAAAGGAGAGCTCATAACCCATAAACAAATTGAAGATCCGAATGACAGTGGTTCCATGGTTCTAGGAGAGAGTTAAGGATTGTGCAATAAAAAGGGAACAACCCATGGTGTAAAGGCTGTTCCTTTTTTGCTATCGCCAATAAAACTATCTACGATTGGCTTTGACGTATTTTAGTTGTGCAACAATGATCACACTAATAATTACCAGTAGGAACCAAGAGCTGATCTTGCTAAAACTAACCAGTTGCCACGAGTCATGTTGGTCAGGGTATTTCCAGCCATTAAAAAATGTGGCTATATTTTCAGCCGTCCAGATGAAAAAACCTACGATGATAAAAGCCAGTGTCAATGGCATTCGATATGTGCTTAATCGGACCCGGTAGATAATCCATGTTTTCCTAAATACGATAAATACAAGCGCCGTCAGCCACCAACGAAAATCGGGAATGAAATGATGTGTAAAAAAATTGATATAGATGGCTCCGCCTAACAGAACCGAAGACGCGAACCCAGGCCAACCAGTCATGTCCATACGCAATCTGCGCCATATTTGACACATAAAGCTTGCTACACTTGCATACATAAATCCACTATAAAGGGGGACGCCAAAAAGCTTGGTAAAAGCAGGCTCAGGGTATGACCATGATCCCATCCAGACTTTATAAATCTCCAGCACCAAACCAATTAAGTGAAATATACATATGACTTTGATTTCATCACGTGTTTCCAGCCCGCTGCGGTACATAAGGTATTGCACTAGTAATAATACAAGTAGAATGGCATCATAGCGGTGAAGGAAGGGAATCTCTATAACGCTTGACAGGGCTAAGGTTCCAAAGATCGCCACAGGAAAAATGCAACTCATCGCCTGATGATAGCCAAAATGCAGGAGCTGTACTAAAGGTTTCAATTGATGTTTATCTCCTTCCCAAGCCTTGTTCATAATAATATAGATATAATCCATTTGTAAAAAGAGAAAAAAATATCTCCGAATTTTCTTGTTTTCCGTTCAAAAAGCGTATGCAATGTGACTACAGCTACTTGAGGATATAATTAAAAAGATCCCTTCGAATTGAAGGGACCTGACTGTGGATCTAATTCATTGACTTTTCAGAAAGAATGGTTGCTGACTTAATCGTATGTTCAATGAGTGTAGCAATGGTCACAGGGCCAACGCCGCCCGGTACTGGTGTAATTGCTGAAGAAGGAGCAAAGCAAGCATCATAGTCCACATCTCCGACATTTCCTTTGTTATAACCTGCATCGATAACGACAGCACCAGATTTAATCCATTCTCCTTTAACAAAGAGCGGTTTGCCCACGGCTGCAATAATGATATCGCCAAACTTCACGATTTCTTCCAGATTCATGGTTTTGGAGTGGCAGGTCGTCACCGTTGCATTCCGGTTAAGCAGCATGGCTGATACAGGCTTGCCCAGAATTGGACTTCTTCCAATGACCACCGCATGTTTGCCTTCGATTTGAATATTGTAGAAATCCAGAATACGCATAATAGCCTGTGGTGTACAGGAAGGAAATTCGGCTTCTCCAAAAGCATTAAGTGCAAAACCAAGGGTCGTTACACCGTCAACGTCTTTCTCGATACTGATGGTATCAAAAGCTGCTCTTTCATCGATATGATTCGGGACAGGGTGCTGGAGCAAAATGCCGTGTACGGAAGGGTCATCATTTAGCTTGTTGATCTCTTGAATCAATTCCTCTGTGGTGGTGTCCGCAGAAAGAACGACCTTAATGGAATGCACACCAATGCGAGCACAAGCATTTCCTTTCATACGCACATAGGTCGCTGAGGAAGGATCATCTCCGACCAAAATCGTCGCGAGACAAGGCTGGATGCCTCTTTTCTTAAGAATGGCAACCTTGGAGGCCATGTCTTCCTTCATAAAATCCGCTACCGTTTGTCCATTCAAAATCAGTTTGTCTGTACTCATATCTCACATCGCCCTTTCAATATAAAAAAGAGGCAAGGAAATAAATATTCCTTACCTCTGCCCAGGCGTACGGCTTATTACAAAACCATATGCTCCCTCACGGTTCACCGTGTTCGCCAGTTACATATGGTCGTTTAAATTGTTTAGATAGATAGTACTTGAAAAAGAAGAAATGTTCAATAGTTTGGCAAATGAGCAGACACGTTGTCAGCGAAAAAATTTTAATCATGCTCAATGTAGTTGATAACCATTATCATTCGTGATATATTGTTAATTAGTAAACAATAATTATTAGAATTCGTAATTTTATACTTGAATTTAAAACATTTTTTTTGTTTATCGGTAAATAAGGAGTGATAGAAGGATGGATTCAAAAGATCGAACAAAACAGTTGCTTTATGACCAATTTATCCGTTTATTACATGTATATGAGAATCACAAGGATACGGAAATCGAGCATTTTCTAAGTATCGCCCAGCGTGAAAGCATCGAGAAAATTCCTCAGCATTTGACCGCGATTCATATGATAGATTGCATTGGCAAGCATGAGCCTATTAACAACACGGGGATTGCCGAGGCGATGAATTTGTCCAAAGCAAGTATCACCAAGATTGGCAAGAAACTGCTGGAGGAAGGATTCGTCAAACTCACGAAAATGAATGACAACAAGAAGGAGAGCTATTTCCGGTTGTCAGCGCAAGGCAAAAAGATATTTGAACTGCATGAACGTCTGCATGTACATGAGGCTGAACATTTCTATCGTACTTTGGACAAATATTCGGAAACGGAGCTAAAAGTAATCCATCGATTTCTTCAAGACAGCAGTATAAATATTGAATCCAGGTAAAACGAAGGAGAGTGAAGCATTTGAGTCTGGCGGAATTGATCAGGGAACGCAGAAGTATTCGTAAATGTAATTCCAAGCCGGTGGAACAGGAGTTAGTTGTTGAATTGCTGCGCAAGGCCACACGGCTTCAACCATTTGTTGAAGCTGGCTCGTGGCGTGTGGTATATGCCGGAACTCCCGAAGCACGCAAACGGCTGGTGGATTGCATGCTGGAACAGATGTCGCAGAGCAAGTTGGGGAAGCTGATTCCGGGAAAACTGCTGGATGTTTTTAAAAAGAGGTTTAGCGATATTCCTGCTCATGCCATTGTTATGTCGACTGTAGGACCGGATCGTCTGACCAATGACCGCAATTATGCGGCTGCCTGCGGGATGATGCAGAGCTTCCAACTGCTGGGCTGGGAACAAGGGTTAGGAATGCTGTGGGATACAGAGTCCATGATTCAGCATAAAGGATTTTTCCAAGGGATTGGACTGCGTGAGGATGAAAGATTTGTTGGCATTCTTCATATGGGATATTACGACAAAGCGCCAAGAAGTCGGAAAAGAACGCCAGCTGAGCAGAAGTGGACTGTATTGCGAGGGCAGGCTACGTAGAAGAGGAGGATGTAAAAATGAAATTGTTCGATCTGGAAGGAGACATGAATAATCCGAGTGAGTTTTTGGATCGACCGGTACCGCAGGCGCTAATCCTTGAATTGCTCAATCATGCCGTATGGGCGCCAAATGATGGACTCCGTGAGCCATGGCGATTTATCTTTGCCGATAACCGTAATGGGAAGCTTATGCAGGGATTGCAGGAGCACGCTCCAGCGTATCTTCTGGTCCTGGTGAAGGAAGAGGCGGATCATCATAAGCGGGAAGAGGACTTTGCAGCCGTCTTCTGTCTGATCCAAAATTTTCGATTGCTGGCTCATGAGCAGCGTCTGGGTGTGCGCTGCACATTGCATGACTGGATGTACGATCGGAGCCGTGCTGAAACGTTTGGTGTACGGAGTAACGAGCGGATTGCTGCGGTACTAGAATTGGGATATGGCGCTGAACAGCTGGAAGGGAAAGCTGAAATAGCTGAACCTCAGCTTCAGTTCGAACTGTTGTAGCGAGGAAGATGTAAGGGAAGAGAATTCAAATGAATGAGGAACGACAAAACCTTGATAGGGATTGTCGTTCCTTTTTATGTGGGGGTGTGTATCAGATTTGTAGGTTACAAGCCAGCTAAACTGGATATGTACGACGAATCCAAAGATCTACCACTGTAGAAAATGACATTTCTATAATATATTAATTCCCTTGTTATGAGAATTAAATTGTGATTTATTCTGTAAAGTAGATAAATCACCATCTAAATTTTTCAGATTCGGAAGGAATGCTGCGGCGGCCGAACAAAGCAAGGGTAGAAGACCCAAAGACAAGAATAGGATAGGCAGACCGTAGCGTTCTGCCACTGCTGCACCTGCCAAAGCACCCACAGGCTGCAGTCCTCCACCAATGAGGAAACGTATCGAGTTGACTCTACCTTGCAGAGATCCAGGAACAAGCGTGCCATGCAAAGAAGAACTGAGAGAACCAAAGAAAGGCCCTGCAGCACCAGCGGCACATAAGGCAACGAGCGCAAACGGGTAACTCGGGAATAGGCCCAGCAAGGCGTTAAAAAGCCCGATGGCGGCTAGGCTGCACAGCATCACTGTCCGTCGTCTTTTGATTTCGCCCATCCACGAGATGACTACTAATCCTACTAATGTGCCACATGCGGAAGCGGTGGTCAGTGTGCCCATAGCAGCGGCATCCCGATGTAACACTTCACGTACAAAAGGAATCATCATCGTCCAGATGGCCACAGAAGACATGTTACTGATCGCAACCATTCCCATAATCGAGAGCATGGCGGGGAAACTACGATAAAAGGAGAACCCTTCATGAATATCTCTGATATACGCTTTAATGGAAAAGGAGTCCTTTGCTGACGCCGGCTTCTGCATTGCGGGCAGACAGAGCAATGTGGCGATGGCGGCGGTGTAACATACGGCGTTGATGCCAAGCGTCGGCAACGCTCCGGCGGCGGCAGTAAGCGCTCCAGCCAGGGCCGGCCCCAACAAGGCAGCTGCATTACGGCAGCCGTCGATTACCGCGAATGCACGCACCAGTTTGCGCTTACCTGACACTCCCGGAACAATAGCCATCGCTGTGGGCATGAATAGGGCAGAACATGCCCCGCTCAACCCTGCGGCCAGAAAAAGATGCCATAATTGCAAGTGGCCTGCGAGTCCCAGACTCAGCGGCAATAAGAGAGCAAGCAACCTAACAGAAGCAAGCACTGCCATGAACCGGCCCCGGTGCAGCCGATCAGACAACGGTGAGCCGATCAACCGAAAGGCCACTTCTGGAATCGTAAAGCATAGTGCCATCGCACCCATGGCCATTTTAGATGCAGTTATTTCATAGACAAGCCATTCCATAGCCAGAAGACCAAATACGTCACCAAAAGAACTAAGAGTAACAGTAGCTAATAAACCATAATAACTGCGCTTAAGCATGAGAGCTCCTCCGTATGCGTGGGTTAAAGGGACCTGATGATCATTCTTCGATATAAGCTGAAATCTGTTCCGAAAGTTTGTTGAGGGCTTCCAGACGCAGGCTGTAAGAGGTCGTTTTCTGGTTATAATGCACGATCACAAGGCCCGCTGCCCTTAATGAAATCAGGTGGTAGTGTACCGTGCTCTTAGAAAGTTTAACCTCGCTAACGATCTCAGTGAATGTTAACTGCCTTCCAGCCAACAGGCGGAGGATGTATAATCTGGTTTCGTCGGACAATGCTCGTGTTAGACGCAGCAGTTTATGTTCAGGCCGCCCCGCTGCTGGAGGGAGAATATCGGCAGAGTAGCTGGTGAAAATCACTTCATCAAAGATGGCTGAGGTGACAAAGGGACGGGCATGATATTGAGGAATTAGAATCACTTGTTTGAGCAGAGGGGTGGGATAAAGACGCATACCCTCCGTAGCCTCCTCATAGACCTCTAGGTCATTGGTTCCGTTTAGAGTGGACCGTCTGGTTTCAGCTTCTAAGGCAAGACCTTCGATAACCGCCGAATCGATTTGACTGAAATAGTGTTTATCCCATTCACGCAGCGCTTCGGTTGTCCGACTGCGCAGTTCCGGGAGATTGGAGGGCACGGACAACTTCACATTAGCAGCGATATCATACAGCTGGCCTGTAGACAGATCTTCAAGCCAATCCAAAAAAGCACTCACTGAGCGTTCTCCGGGGCAACTCCAAATATAAGGCGCAAGGCTGAAATCGCCTACAAGTTTTATCGTCTCCCGCATTTGTTGGAGTTTGGCAGGTGCGAATCGATCCTGTACTTCTTTAACCCATAGTTTTCCGGCATCCAGAGCATTATGATTCTGTTTGCTCATGAAAACCGTCAGGCTGCTTACACATTCATAAATGGGTGCGAAATCAACTTTCACTTTGTAGTTCATAACTCGAAATTTCTCCTCGTCTCTATTGTTCTATATTTATAGAACAACTCATTTGTTTTATTTTATACGAACAATTATGGGTTTGCAACAAAAAGTCTAATGATTCACTTATTCTCTTCAACGAAAAAAGACGTTCCACGGGTGGCGAGCACCTGAAGAATCGTCTTTAGGATTTATTCTGACAGCAAAATGAGCAGACATTAAAAAATAACCGAGTAATACTCTCCAAAAGTGTATATTAAACTTTAATCTTGGATGAGTTCTGCTAGCTGATCTTTCACATTTACATCACTTAATCCCCCGTGGTAACAAATGACAGATGTAATGTCTAGATCTGCATACTTTCTTAACGAGAGTTTTGCTGCGTTCATATCCGGTGTAGTCGGGGCGTGAATTCCCCCAAGCATACCGTCTACACTGTACATGGAGTCTCCGGCAATGAGAATTTTGCTTTCCTTCAAATAAAGACTGATATGCCCAGGTGTATGCCCAGGCGTGTGAATAACGCAAATCCCGCCGCAAAACGGCAGTTCCTGACCATCTATTAAGGTATCGTGTACTTTGCCCTTTGGAGGATTGTCCAAGTGACCATCTTTCAAGAGAGGCAGCTCCCCTTGGATGTACGGCTTATCCAGTTCGTGTGCATATACATTAATAGTGTTGCCACGCGTCTGCAAAATCTCCGGAAGATTCCCTATATGATCGACATCCTGATGGGTCAAAATCACTGCATTTAATTTGTCTAACGAGACGCCAGTCTTTTCCATTGCCAGACTCAGATCCTCAAATTGACCTGGAAAACCAGTGTCTATTAGAATCGTCATTTCTTGATCCTTTAAAAGAATGGGGTGGATCACATTCCCATGATAATCCAGATGGAGCATTTCAACTCCCTTTGAAATTTCCATAATATTCGTCCTCCGTAGAAAGAAATTGATAAGTAAAGTATCTCTTTGTAAACGAATCAAGTTCCTAAAAAGATATGGGGTACAGTTCCTTCAAAAATAAAATTAATGGTAAAATAAAAAAAGGAGGGGATATCATTTAGCTTACACAGCTACAATATTTGAGCAAAAAACTGAATTCAAAATGGTAAACTTTTATTATTGAGTAAATACACAGATGGTATAGAAATGTTGGAGGTGCAAGGTCATAGTGAAGAAATTAATCTTGGCAACACTATTATTCTTAACGAGTTACTTATTATTCTCATCAAATTCAACGGAAGCTTCAACAACAGTTAAAACCGCTGTACATACCTATAAAGGTCAACCGTATGTTCAAATTAGTGGTGGAAATGCAATAGTTATAAAAAAAATAAATGATACTTTAAAGGAACATACAGTAAAAGTAGCTAATGACAATAAGGCTCTCCAACAAAATAATAGTGTAGCTTGGAACAAAACGAGCGTGAAAACAACGTACAATAATAATAAAATATTATCTGTAGCATACACAGATGGGCTCAATTACAGCGATGACAATATAGGAACATATGTATCAATTATTTTTAATTTTGATCTTGCAACAGGTGACCGAATTACATTATACGATTTAGTAGATTCTGATCAAAAAAAGGCCAATCTTGTGTCTATTTTATCTCATAACCTTCAGCTCAAGTATAATAAGGGAATTAAAATTTATGAAAAGAGTATATATGATGTTCCGATAGGCTCTTTCACACCATTTTATTACTACGATAAGGGTATAGTTGTTCGATTTTATCCCTCTCAAATTGCAGAATTGTCAGAGGGGTTTATAGACATAAAGGTTCCATTCTCACAGTTAAATGAAGAAATAAATAGATTGGACCCTCGTATCACTTATTTAGATTATCTCCAAAACAATGTGACTGATTATGTTGATACTGAGATGGAATACTTTGATGGATATAGTATAAGGAATAGTTATCAACTCTTAAATGGTGAAATATGGGATCAAGTTGAGCCAAATTTTTTTAGCCTTCAATCATATTCGTTGTATCCGAAAGTACGCATATATAAAGATAAAACACGCTATTATATGTGGGTTGAGGGTACAGATGACGCAGTAGAGGTTGAGAGGATTAAATAATTTATAAGCATAGAATTTATTTCTCAGCCGCCCTTCTGGGCGGCTTTTTGCCTATTTGTTTACTTGTAGGTACAAGTCGATTTTTATAAGGACAGCAGAGATAAATCTAAACATATTAGAGATTAATCTTTAGTTTGCCAGGTTTTTATGTAACCGCTGTCATTCTATAATTTAGTTAGAAAGGAGGTAAAAGTAAAAAAAACCAATGGTAAACCGAATACACCACAGAAAATCAAACTAACCGTAGTTTTATAGTGAAAATACAAACATATCAGGAGGTAGAGTATGTTCAAATTTGGTAAAAAAATGTTAACGGTCGTTCTGGCAGCTTCCATGAGTTTTGGGGTATTCGCGGCAACCTCAAGTGCGGCAACAGATTATTGGCAAAATTGGACCGATGGCGGCGGAACAGTCAATGCTGTTAATGGATCAGGCGGTAATTACAGTGTAACATGGCAAAATACGGGGAATTTTGTAGTTGGTAAAGGTTGGAATGTCGGATCTCCAAACCGGACAGTTAACTATAATGCAGGTGTCTTTGCACCATCTGGTAATGGGTATTTGACACTCTACGGGTGGACAAGAAATGCACTCATTGAATATTACGTTGTAGATAGTTGGGGAACGTATCGACCAACCGGAACTTATAAAGGTACAGTAAACAGTGATGGTGGCACGTATGATATTTATACAACGATGCGATACAACGCACCTTCTATTGATGGCACACAAACCTTTGCCCAGTACTGGAGTGTAAGGCAGTCGAAGAGAGCGACTGGGGTCAACTCTGCGATTACATTCAGCAACCATGTGAACGCCTGGAAAAGCAAAGGAATGAATCTGGGCAGCAGCTGGTCCTATCAAGTATTGGCGACAGAAGGATATCAAAGCAGCGGAAGTTCCAACGTAACGGTGTGGTAAGTAATCTAAAGTAAGCTATTTTATGGAAGTAAAACAGTTTCTTATACATTAGGGACAGGCACAATGCCATTCCCACAGAAAAAAAGTAATATCATCAGTCCGGATGCGTTAAGGCCGTTTCTCGTCAGACAAACGGTCTTCGACGTTGCCGGATGCGAATGACAGGCATCATAGCCTATTATTTTCCCATTAGTTTAAAGGAGATCGTTCTATGAGAAAGCTATTAACGTTCTTTTTAATAGCAACAATGCTAGTGATCAGCGCTTGTTCGCAGGATAAACCTGAACCCAAGGATAACCTTATATTCGTGGAAGGCGGGACGTTTAAGAACAGCAAATCCAATTTCGCGGGGAGAGATGTGACCCTGTCGAACTTTTATATCGGTAAATATGAGGTAACTCAAAAAGAATGGGCTGAGGTCATGGGAAATAACCCCTCCGGTTTCAAGGGAGATCAATTGCCAGTGGAGATGGTGAGTTGGTATGACGTGGTGGAGTACTGCAACAAAAGAAGTATTCAAGAAGGCTTAAAACCGCATTACAATATAGATAAAAATACCAAAGACCTGAATAATAAGAATGATAACGATAATTTAAAGTGGACAGTAACCATTAATGAGGGAACTAACGGTTACCGACTGCCTACAGAAGCGGAATGGGAATATGCCGCAGGCGGAGGTCAGGAGAGCAAAAATTACACATACAGCGGAAGTAATAAAGTCGACGAAGTCGCATGGTATTGGAAGAACGCCGGAGACAAAATCTTAACCGGAGATTGGAACTGGCCTGCCATAGAGAGCAACAAAAATAAAACAAAAACGATAGGTACCCAGAAACCCAACGAGCTTGGAATCTATGATATGTCTGGCAATGTTAGAGAATGGTGCTGGGACTGGTACAGCGACGCGGAGAGCCAAACTGCTTCCTTTCGGGTGGTGAAGGGCGGGGGCTGGATCGGCGGTGTTAACAATAACGAAATCGCTTTTCGAGGCAAATTCGATGCCAATGGGTTTGGTCCCGATCAGGGTTTTCGTGTCGTTCGCGGGGAATAAGCCGGAACATCGTAAAGTGCCCTAACAATTTAAGCAAGCCTCATATGCTGCAAAGTAATTCGTTGAACATAAAGAGATGCTCCACGCTAATGTAGATTAGCCAGGGCATCTCTTTTTTGAATGCTTGTAATTCCTACTAATGCAGCGGTTGATCATGTTTCCCTTGTCCATGTCAGGAGCGTGGGTTCGTTTATCGAAGAATCCTAGCAACAAAGCAAGAAGACAGATGAATCGCCGGCTTTACTAAATGCATTGTCGTACAGTTTGGGCCTTTATTTTGCAGGATCAAAAAGTATCCTACGATACATAAATGATCGGATCATACAAAAAAGTGCGTACTACTCAACGATCTGTGAACCTGATAATCTAACAATCGTACGGCAAGCTGAAAACTGTCGTTCAATATAAAATCATACAGATGGGGTGGAAATATGCCGGAATATCAACTCAACTTGAAAGATAAACGTATCCTCTGGGGGAACGCAGTAGATGTAGAGTCTCTCATTGGCGCATATTCACAGGACTCGATTAGACCAGGCGAGAATGCGGCTATAGATTGGAAATTGCCCGATGGCATATATAGAGCAAGAGAGGCCGTCATAGAGCTCGATAAACTGCTTGAGGCGATACTGGTTCAGCTTGGCGAACCGATAAATGGCAATCCTACGGTGTTATTGGATAGCCTTCAGGCCAATTTGGCGATCTCCGGTGATGTGTCATCGCTACCGCTTGGGCCTTTGGCTTTGAAGGATAAGGCGGGTGTTGAAATTACGGCACAGGCGGCACGCATTGGTGAACAATTGGTTCTCTGGGCACGAGAGATTAATTCAGAAAAGAGGGCACTCACACAATATGGACTGGGAACCCTTGGAGAGCTGAATTTTAGAAGTCACTGCTATGGTCATACCTTAATACCGGAAGCTGTTGCTCAGGTTTTGGGACCCGTTGGGGGACCAAGAGTTATGCAGCTATATAATGAATACCTGCACCAATTTGTACTGCTGCGGGATGCATTACTTCCCTTTGCCAATTGGGAACAAGTACCCTTTGAAGTCAAGGAACACACGCAATTCAAAGGACTACGTTTTGTGGAGCCTGCCCGTAAGGTCTTTTTAACTCAATTGCTCGGGAAGGAATTAACTCACAAGGCGATTGTTCAATATGCACAGAGTGTGCTTGGTTCGGGTTTGACCTCTGCTGGTTACGGTTTTCAATATTCTCTAGGAACCGTATTGCCAGCTGGCTTGGGAGAGTCGGCTGGCGCGGCTGCCCGTTATCTTCTGAAGTGGCATCCGGTACAAACCATTGAGGCTGAAGATACAAAAGATATAGTTGCCATCTCATTCGAATATGAATATGACGATTATTATGCTGCACCACGCGAAGAAGCAGGACCGGGTATACCTGGAAGTAAGGATCACCTTCACATTTCTGAAGAGCACAGTGACAGTGATCTTCCATCCATCGCACGGTTGCTGCCGAATACGGATTCAGACCGAACGACCGTTCGTTTCAGTCTGGAGAAGGGAGGTTGCGTATTTACTGTAGATCTCGGCCAACTCTTTAGAGGCCATCGATTTTCATATCGGCCAGAAGGGAACATTAATTCCAAGAGTGCTATTATGAAGCGAATATCAACCAGTTTTCATCGGGTAGAGGACATACTGTCGCATTCCGGATTGGTGACAAATATTGATGAAGGAATCCATTTCATTCCGACGGGCAGAAATGAACTTGTGCAATGGGCTTTGTTAGGCAAGCTGTATCCTGAAAACGTGGTGTTGTTGGACAAAGGAGATGAAGAGGAGCTGGAAGCAGCTTTTGTTTCTGGGAAAGGGTATGGAACACAATTCATGGTGTTGTAATTCTTTAAACACTTATGATAGATGAATGGACGGCGGCAGCGTATTCAAATAGAGCTGCTGCCGTCCAATCACGACAACTTTAATTTGCGTTAACGATCTCACGGGGAGAGTCATCATTGTCGCAGAATACTTCGCCGGGAAATTTCTCAATATAGGTTGTGCCAAACTTGCACAACATCTGTAGCATGGGGGCCAGTTCCTCGCCTAGATCGGACAAATAATATTCTACTTTTGGTGGTGCAACGGGGTAAACCTTGCGAATAATCAGACCATCGGTTTCAAGCATTCTAAGCTGCATCGTGATCATGCGTTGGGTTGCGTCAGGAAGAAGTCGCTGCAGCTCATTAAACCGAATGGGACCTTTGGTTAAGTGATTGAGTATAGATATTTTCCATTTTCCGCTAAGTAAGCCCATAACAATTTCCGAGGTACAGCGATAGGTTTTATTTCTAAAGTTAATCATCCTTCAACACATCTCTTTCACTTTGATTTTTTACTCCCCACTCACATAAGCCTTCCAGAACGGGCAATAACGTTTCCGCTTTAAGTGTCAAACTGTATTCCACTTTAGGAGGGACTTGAGGATACTCTTTCCGTTCGACCATACCATCTGCTTCCAATTCCTTTAGTTGTGAACTCAATGTTTTAAACGTAATCGCTCCAATCTGTCTTTTCAGTTCGTTAAAGCGTACCGGTTGGTTTTCAGCCAAAAGATAAATAATGACCATCTTCCATTTGCCGCCAATAACAGACAATGTGTAGCCAAAAGGGGTGTCTTGAATATGTTTAACCTTACCTTGAAATTCAGCCATACTCATATTAGCGCTATCCTTTCAGGTAGTACCTATCATAATAGTGCGTACTACTTTTTGATTTGCGTTCAGTTTATACTAACCTTACTTTGAAGTAAAGGAGAGAGAACATGAATCAAAAAACAATACGCCTGTTAATGCCGCAGTGGCAAGGAGGGAATAATCCCAACTACTCTTTTGGAGCGGAACTGCTTGCTTGGCTTGCTCCGGATAATGATCAACCGTTGATTCAAGTTCCTGTACAAACATATGATGGAACTCCACTGGAGAACGAAAATGGTGTAAATGGTAGAAAAGAGTTAATGGAGCAATTGGAAGCAGCCCAGCATATTATTCATGCTCACAACCCTGACCGGATCATCATGTTTGGGGGAGACTGCTTGGTCGAACAAGCCCCATTTGCCTATTTGAACGAACGGTATAATGGAGAATTAGGCTTGATCTGGATTGATGCACACAGTGATTTGGTAGGATATACGGGGTATGATAACGCACATTCATTACCACTTGGTAATCTTTTGGGAGAAGGAGATGAGGAGTTTGCAAAACATGTAAAAATTCCTCTAAAACCTGAAAATGTATTTATCGCGGGGTTAGCAACGCCTACAGAGCAAGAAAGCGAAGTCATTTCAGAAGCATTTCAAAGATTAGGTATCACTACTGCAGAATCAGATACAGAAATGATTCAAAGATTGGGCATCAGAACAGCAGGAACCGAAGAACTTGCGAACAGTACTGAGTCTATAAAAGAGTGGATTAAGGAAAGCGGCATTAAACATCTGGCTATCCACCTTGATCTGGATGTGCTTGATCCCAAGACATTTCGTTCGTTATTATTCGCCAAACCTGAGGAGCCTTACATCTTTTCTCCTGCCGGTTCCATGCGATTCCCGCAGCTCCTTCATTTGATAAAAGAGCTGTCTGATCAAGCAGATGTCGTTGGTTTGGGTATAACCGAACATATGCCATGGGACGCAATAAACTTAAAGAATCTACTTAAAGAAATACCTATTCTGAACCATTAATATAATAGTTGCTCCAGTAACCTAATAAATGTATCAAACACAAAAAAGAGCCGTATTTCAATACGGCTCTAGTCAGTATAAGCTTATTATCCGAATAAAGCTTATTGTTCGACAGTAATTTGAAGTTCAGGCAAGATACTGCCAGCTTTTTATAAATCCTGTGTGTTATAAAGGACCTGTTTTCTGTCATTTTGCACGATTGGAAGGGCACTTCACAGATAATCTTGTTTAAGAAGGTACGACTATATTCATAAGTGTATCTGCCAACCTTTGTTTTGCATTTTCCGTTGCGGCGGTCAGTGGCAGTCGCAGTTGGGCAGATGAAATAAGCTGTTGCTGAGCGAGCCACCATTTGATTAAAGCTGGTGCAGGTTCTGTAAACACTTGATGGATTAGCGGTTCCAATTGCTTAAAGCTGTCTCTTGACCCATTGATATCACCAGAAGCAAAGCGTTGATATACCTCAACGTACTGTTGGGTGTGTATACTCGCAGAAGCCAGCATGCCTCCTGCAGCACCTTGGCAGAGCATGGCATGGAAATAAGCATCCTCTCCGCTTAGCACAGGCTTCATCTCATATTGAGTTAGAGCCAATAACAGATCCAAGCCACCCGAACTATCCTTCAGACCAATAACCCCGTCCAGATCCATAACTTTTCGCACAGTATCCAAAGTCATCCGACTCCCGGTTCGAGCCGGAATCTCATAGACCATGATGGGCAATCCTGTCCGGGAAACGCTGGAAAAATGCGCTAGCATCCCTTCTTGCGTTGGTCTGTTGTAATAGGGAGTAACCACCAGAGCTGCATCCGCTCCTAATTCAGCAGCCATCTCGGTCCGTTTGATGGTGGAATAGGTATCATTTGTTCCTGTCCCCACGACGACGGGAATTGTTTTGTTCAACCTGATTAGAATTTCCTTCGTTGCCTGAACCATTTGCTTTACTTCATCCCATGAGACAGTCGGAGATTCTCCTGTCGTGCCGTTTACGACCAATCCCTGAATGTCATGATTGGCAAGATGGGTAATATACTTCCGATACGATTCAATATCCAGCTTGTTGTCATTCGAAAAAGGTGCAATTACCGGTATGAAAATTCCATGAATTTGTTGTTCCTTCATCATAATCTGCTACCCCTTCACGTTATATTGAAACTAATGTATCATAGGAACCAACATCACAGTTATCTATAACAAATGATAGTTGTCATCAATATTTTCGATGAGGTGAGCAAGCTGGATTTAATCTATCTTCAAACGTTCAGAGAAGTCGCACTTCGCGAAAGCTTCACCAGAGCCGCAGAGGTGCTGGGTTATGCACAATCCAGCGTTACTACGCAAATTCAGAAGCTGGAAAAAGCATATGAAGTCAAATTGTTTGAACGCTATAGCAATAACAAAATTCGTCTGACTTCGGCTGGGGAAGAGCTGTTCAAGCTTGCCGGACAGATGTTGGAACTGTATGAACAATCCAAGGAAAAAATGGCGAAGCAGGGTGGGGGCTCCTTGACGATTGGTACGATGGATTCTATCGCTTCTTACTTTTTACCTCCATATATGCAAGCCACCCGTAAGGAATACCCGGATCTTAACATACGACTGCATACGAATCGTGAGGGGTTGATTTTGCATCAGGTCAGGGAGGGCGAAGCTGACATAGGGCTTATTCTCGCAGACGATTCGAGCGATCCAGCTTTGCAATGGATTACCATTCGCAAGGAACCGCTTCTGCTGATTGTCCATCCTCAACATCCGCTTATCGGCAAAGAGCAGGTTGTGTTGAATGATCTAATGGATATGGAGTGGATCATGCCTGAAGATACCTGCAATTACAGGCAGCTGCTGGAAAGAGTGCTTCGGGCAAACTCAATCCCCTATCGAATCGGGCTGGAACTTGGCAATCCGGAAGCGATCAAAAGAAGTATTAAGACAGGAGAAGGCATTTCCATTTTGCCGCAAATGGCTGTGATGGAGGAAATTGAGCGTGGGGAACTGAAAGCCTTATCCCTTGAACATGCAGAACTTCAACTCGAAATTCAGCTCGTTCTTCATCCAAAGAAGTGGGTGTCCAACGCACTGCACTATTTCATGGAAAGTTTGAAAAACTAAAGCACCGAAGGTGTTAGATGAGTAGGTAATAAATTTGTACACATAAGGAGATAAAACTATGGCAGAAAACAAATTACTAAGAATGGACAATATTGGCATCGTTGTAGAATCCCTTGATGACTCGATCTCTTTCTTCGAGGAGATTGGCCTGAAGCTCGAAGGGCGAGCTACTGTTGAAGGTGAATGGGCTGGTCGCGTAACCGGGCTGGGTTCACAGTGTGTAGAGATTGCTATGATGGTTACCCCCGATGGCCACAGCCGACTTGAACTTTCGCGATTTCTCACCCCGCCTACTATATCAGATCACCGAACCGCTCCTGTCAATGCCCTCGGTTATCTACGCGTCATGTTCACCGTTGAAGACATTGACGAATTGATATCCAGACTCGCGAAGCATGGCGCTCAGCTCGTTGGCGAAGTGGTTCAGTACGAGAACTCGTATCGGCTCTGCTACATTCGTGGAAATGAAGGACATCTAATCGGTTTGGCTGAACAACTCGGTAAAAATAAGTGACGTTTAAAAGAAGAGTTAACTGAAATATACATTGCTAGAGGTGACCCTCGGTCCGGGAAACAAGGGGGATCTTCGATTTGGGTTTAGCCATAAAGCATTATAACAAGCTGTTAAAAAAATAAGTGCGTATCACGAAAGGCTTAGGCTTCTACTCTAGAAACCTAAGCTTTTTGTTTGTAATGCTCAAGATTAAATGCGTTCATTCATCGTTCCTGACTGATGTAACAAAATCATTTTTAGGTACACAATGTTTGATCAAATTTTGTCGTTTAGAATCAATCGAAAAGACTTCTATTCTGTTCGAATAGAAGTCCAGGATTTTCCTCAAAAGTAGAAATTCCCCCGCTTTGAACCGTTCACCGTACCGGAAAGAACCTGACCGATTTTGCTTACAGCTTGACCCATGCGACCAGCCCATCGGGTTGATCCGGGTTAATACCTTGGCGTTCGGCATTGGCCAAAGCAGCAATTTGCGAGATGAAAATGAAAGGGATACCTCGCACCGCAGTATTAAGCGGATGAGTTGTTGTGATCTCAAGGTCGATGAATTCCTGCGGGATGCCCGTCGCCCGATCGGCAAAAGCAATAATGGTGGCTCCACGCTCCTTAATATCCCTCAACAGATTGCGTTGATGTTCAATACCGCTGTCCGACAAGGCAGCGATCACTAAAGTATCCGGACCCACGGTGACCATCGGCCCGTGCCGCACATCAAGGAGATGGTATGCGTGGGCTTGCGTCTTGGCAATTTCGGTCAGAGCGATGGCACCTTCGGCTGCCAGCCCTTGTAGTTCACCGTCTGCAAGCAGGACTGCGTTCGTCCAGTTGAAGTCGGAGACGCGGCGGATGCTTTCCTCTACATGTGCCATGTAGGCTTCACCTTGATGAATCGCCTTCTGCATATCGATAATAAGCTCCTCATCACCAGCAAGAAAAGCAGCAAGCAGCAGGTTGGCTGCATACAGATTGGTTACGGTGCGGGTCTGGCAAACGCTATGGTCGAAAGCCCAAGGCAGTTCCAGAGGGAAATCGGCGCTTTTGGATAACGGTGAGTCTGTTACACAAGAAATCGTTAATAAAGGGATATGTTGATCGGACTGGAGTATACGTAGCGCTTCAACCACTTCACTGGTGCTGCCAGATCGTGACGGCGCTATGATCAGGCTACCCTTCAGCATGGGACGATAGCGATCTGCATGGAGCATGAGATCACCCGCGGCAAGTGACATTGCAGACAGGCCAGCACGCAAACGGAAGGAAAAAGCGGCCGCTTCACTCAAGCAATAGCTCGACCCGGCGCCTACAAAGGTTACGGAAGTAATCGCTTGAGCTTGGACAAAGGCAGTAAATTCCGCTCGTTTGGCCAGTAAATAGTCATAGGTCTGCTGCAAGGCCCTATATTGTTCTTTTACTTCACGATACGTCAAACTCATAAAAGTACCTCCCGGAAATAATTTGGATTGAAAAATTCATCTCGTGATCTTTTTGATCAAATGTATAGTTATATGATTGTGTTAATCATAATTATGCCGTCATCCCCCACTAAATTGCAATAGTTTTCCAAAATAATGATTGATTTAATCAAATAAAAAGATTATTATGATCACAAGCTTAAAATTATTAAATGTTTCCCAATCTCATCTGACCCGTGAAGGGAGGTGCAGGATCGTTCGAATCGTCGCTAGGTAACCTGATAGAAGATGTTAATTTAACTTGAATCCTTGAAACAGGAAGCGACGAAACCTTAAAAGGGGGAATGGATATGCCACTGATCTCATCCACTGAAATGCTTCAAACAGCTCGAAGGGACCAATACGCCATCGCTGCATTTAACGTACACACCCTGGAGATGCTTCAGGCTGTCGTTGAAGCGGCTGTGGAAACCGAATCACCGCTGATTATTCAAACCACGGTGGGCACAGTCAACCATTTGGGTCCGGATTACATCGCCCATGCGGCTAAAACCGCAGCGGACTTGGCGGATATCCCCATCGCACTTCATCTGGATCACTGCACTGATTTTTCGACAATTATCCGTTGTATACGAGCAGGTTATACATCCGTTATGATCGATGCATCCATGTATCCTTTTGAGGAAAACGTGAACCTAACCCGCAAAGTGATGGAGGTTGCCCAAGCATCTGGTGTGAACGTGGAGGCGGAGCTTGGCAAGGTCGGCGGTGTTGAGGATGATATTGTCGTCGAGGAACAGCATGCGTCCCTGGCTGATCCCGAAGATTGCGCGCAGTTTGTTGAACGTACGGGTGTAACTACACTCGCTCCGGCAATCGGAACAGCACACGGGATTTACAAAGGGCTGCCGAACATTGATTTTGAACGAATTGAAACCATTGCGAATCGTGTATCGGTTCCTTTGGTGCTGCACGGTGGTTCAGGCATTCCAGCCGAACAAATTCATCGGGCGGTCGCGCTGGGCATGTCCAAGGTGAACATAGCCACAGAGCTGCGTATTGCGTTTTCCGAAGCCATCAAGGATGTATTCTTAATTCATCCGGAAGAGAATGATCCACGCAAATATATGGCTCCGGCGAAGGAAGCTGTTAAACGGCTTGCCATGGAGAAAATACAGTTATGCGGAAGCACTGGCAAAGCCGGCGTGGTTCGATGATCACCACAGTCACACTCCATGCGGCCATTGACCGGACGTTGTACGTTGACAAGTTTGGCGTAGACCAAGTGCATCGGGTGACCCGAGAGGTTAACGAACCGGGAGGCAAAGGCAATAATGTTGCCAAAGTAATTCGGCAGCTTGGCGGTCAAGTCACAGCCACAGGCATGATTGCCGGCAATAACGGTGTATTTATTGAGAGCAGTCTGACTGAACGGGGGATACGGACTTCTTTTATCCAATCAGCGGGAGAGTCGCGGGTCTGCCTTAACATTGTGGACGAATCCAGTGGTAGCTCAACCGAACTGCTCGGGCAGGGTCCAACCATGTCAGAAGCCGAAGTTGAAGCGATCAAGGAAAAAGTACAGGGACTTGCCACCCAGTCCAGTATGGTCGTCATGTCCGGCAGTTTACCCCCAGGTGCACCGGACACATTGTACGCAGAACTGATTCATATTGTCCGTTCAGCAGGCGCGCGAGCCTTCCTGGATACAAGCGGAACAGCTTTCAGGGTTGGATTAAGTGCAGCGCCCCATTTCGTAAAGCCGAATGAGCAGGAACTGGCCGAATGGTTGGGGCATAAGCCGAGAGACGTAAACGAATGGGCATGTTCAGCGCACAGGTTGGCGGATCAAGGTATTGATGAGGTGTGCATTACACTTGGCAGTGACGGTGCTCTGGCTATTTTAAACGGAAAAGCATATATGGTGAAGCCGCCATCCATTCAGCCTTTGAATACGGTAGGTTGCGGAGACGCCTTTGTGGCCGGCATGGCATATGCAGGAGAGCGCGGTGATTCGGCCGAGTCCAGACTGCGTACGGCTGTCGCTGCTGCGGCTGCGAATGCAATGTCTTCTAAAGCAGGTGACATCGACTCTAGTCTTTTTGAGGAGTACAAACATCTGGTGCAGATTATACCTTTATGAAGGTTGAAGATGTTGAAAATCAGCTTCTTATCCCTCATGAATAACCGCCTGCGAGATGCTTTTCTTATGGGATGCAGTTCACGTCGGCATATTGCAATCCATCCTTTCATCCTACACAATAGAGCTAGCACGGGCTGAGGTTAACGGAATATCATGCAAGCCCAGACATATTAAAGGAGAGACTTATGCAATATTCAAAGGGTGAACTGCGCAGGGCACAAACATTGGAACTGATTAAATCGCATGGAAAAATATCGCTGCAGGAGATTGTCCAAACCATCGGCTGCTCGGAAGCAACCGCAAGACGGGATTTGGACGTGCTCGAAAAAGCGGGCGAGATTATTCGGACAAATGGGGGAGCCATATATGAAGGGAGTCTGACTTCGGCGGTATCGGAGCTGCCTTTTGCCGCAAAACGCGATTTCAGACGGATGGATAAGGAACGGATCGCCGCCACGGCAGCCGCCCTCGTTGAAGAGGGGGACATTATCTGCCTGACGGGAGGTACAACAACGTTCTTTATTGCGAAAGCTCTCAAAAAGCACCGTAATATTACGATTGTCACAAACGCGGTGAATATTGCTTATGAATTG
Source organism: Paenibacillus sp. NPDC056933 (assembly GCF_042674385.1). Classification (NCBI taxonomy): domain Bacteria; kingdom Bacillati; phylum Bacillota; class Bacilli; order Caryophanales; family Paenibacillaceae; genus Paenibacillus; species Paenibacillus sp. NPDC056933. The sequence continues at coordinate 2,480,202 of NZ_JBHUQN010000001.1, forward strand.
GCTGATGCCGAAGATATTCAGGTCGTGGTTATTGGCGGCGTTATGCGTTCCAAAAGCTACGAATTGTGCGGTCCGCTGGCGGAGAGCGTGATTGATAAAATTAACATTACGAAAATGTTTCTCGGGGTGGACGGAGTAACGCAGAATTTCGGCTTTACGATGCATTCCGAGCTTGAAGCCCGTATAGCCCAATTAACAATGGAACGTTCCAGCGAGGTTTATGCTGTATTCGATCAAAGCAAGGTTGAGAAAAGTGCTTTGTTTACCATTGCTCCCTTGAATCAGGTGACAGGGGTAATTACGAATAAGCAGCCGGAGGGATGGTTTGAGCAAGCGTGCAGGGAGCAGCAAATTGCTATACATACAACTACAGATCACAATGCTTCTATATAAGTACACCTGATTCTCAAACTTCCCTCTCTTCAGATGCTGGCTAATTTGCAGAACAAGGGAGGATATGCGAATGCATTTTTCCAAGTTTATGCTGATCCTTGCGATGATTTGCGTTGTAATCGCTGAAGCGGGATGTTCCAGTTCTTCCACTTCGGGCGGCGAACCATCCGCAGACTCGCAAGGCAAGGTGAATCTGGTCTTTTGGAGTCATCAGGAAGACGCCATAGTGGGCGCCTACAAGAAATTAATATCCAAATATCAGACCTTACACCCCGATGTAACGATCGAGTATCAGACCTTTCCGTATGATGTGTACAGCCAGAAGCTGAAAGCTTCATTCTCCGCGAAGAAACCGCCCGATATTGCCGAATTTTTCGGCACCTGGGTGCCCGAATATTCCAAGAACGACCTGCTTGTCGAGATCCCTGATAGTGAAAATGTAAAAAAAGCATACTATGAAGCCCCCCTGGGGGGATATTTGCGAGACAACAAGTTATATGGGCTGCCTCTGGAATACAACATTGAGAACGGCGGCATGCTGATTCATCCGCAAATGCTCCAAGAACAAGGCTTGGATCATCCACCCTCAAGCTGGAGAGAACTTGTGGATTACGCCAAAAAACTAACCGTACATGAAAGCGATATCATCAAAGTAAAAGGATTCGATTTTGTATCGGCAGACAATATTACATTCACGTTCCTATCACTAATTTTGCAGCAAGGCGCAAGTTTTATGGGCGAAGACGGACAGGTGAATTTTCACACGCCGGAGGCTCAGAAAGCGATGTCCACCTTGGTCTCGCTCGTGGCTGATGACAAAGTCGCAGATTTAACCACTTTCGGTGGTGAGCTGGATACCTCTGACTATTTTTTTCAGGGGAAGTCAGCCATGACCTATCGCGGACCTTGGACGATTGCTGCGGGACAGAACAACTATAAGGTAGATGATTTTGAATACGTATCCGTACCTTCCTTTACGGAGAATCCACCTGTTTTTGCTGCTGAATCCGGTTGGGGGCTTGCCGTATCCAAGCAGAGCAAACAGCAGGAGGCCGCGCTTGATTTCATCCAGTTCATCTCGGAGAAGGACAATCTCTCGACATGGAATACGGACACCTTTACGGTTCCAGCCAAAAAAGAAATTGCCGAAAATCCGGAATTCCTGAAGAACAATCCCCACCTAAAGCCTGCACTGGACATATTGGCATTAGGTCAATGGATTGGTCCTATAGCAGACCGGGATTTCTTCTTCAAGCAGATTAACGACAATTTCCAACTGATGGCGAGTGGACAGCAGAGTGTCGAGGACGGATTGGCAAACATCGAACGAACGATCAACGATAATCAGGATCAACATAAGTGATAGGGGTGCTGGGGCATGAGTACTGCTATATCTACCAACAAGGCGGACAAGGTTAACCCAGCGGCAAAGTCGACAGCTTACAGGGCAAAACGAAGGTTCATCATCATCTCACTCGTACCAATCTTGCTTCTGTTCGGGGTGTTTGCTTTCCTTCCCATCGCATGGAGCCTGGGCTTGTCCGCATTCAAGTATGACCCTCTCAGCTCTAACGCGGTATTTGTTGGGGCGGAGAACTATATCCGGATGTTCCAGGATTCCATATTTCTGAAGTCACTATGGGTAACCTTCAAATTTGTAATTATCGCCGTACTGATCAATATTGTCATTACGCTGTTGATCGCTTCAGCGATTCAGCGAGTCAGCATCCCGTGGCTCAAAAATCTGTTTCGGACCGTATTCTTTCTTCCTACGATCGCTCCGCTGGCGGGAACAGCCATCGTATGGAATACAATGTTCAATTACAATGACGGCTTGTTCAATATGATTCTCGCCAAGCTGCATATGGCCCCGATCCAGTGGCTCAGTGATCCGCATTATGCGCTCTACTCCGTCATTATGATGACCTTGTGGGCTGATATTGGCTATAATATCGTTCTTTTCATTGCCGGATTGGACTCCATCCCGGATATGTATTATGAAGCAGCGAAACTGGAGGGAGCGGGTCGATGGCATGTTTTTGTTCACATCACATTGCCCTTACTGCGCAGAACGACGCTATTTGTTTCGATCACGACAGTCGTGTCCTATTTTCAGGCCTTCCCGCAATTTCAGATTATGACCAAGGGCGGACCCTTCAACGAAACACGAGTGCTGTCACTGCAAATTTATGAACAGGCATTCTCCAGTTCCAACATGGGGTACGCATCCGCTATGGCAACCGTGTTTCTAATGATCATCCTGCTTGTGACGCTGCTGCAACTGCGATGGGGACGCACACAATGGGAACATTGAGGAGAACAGGAGGAGAAGGCGATGCCGCGTAAATTAAGTCTGTGGGAAGGCGTCACTATCGCAGTTCTTGCAGTTATAGCCTGTATTATGCTTTTGCCTTATGCCTGGATGGTATTGTCATCTCTGAAAAGCAACATGGACATCGTCTCGGGTTCCGGCGGGTTGTTTCCAAGTAAGCCGAGCCTGGACGGATACCGAACGGTTTTTAGCGAGGCGCCGTTTGTGACGTGGCTGCTGAACAGTCTGGTGACTTCTGTCATCATAACGGTAATCACCTTATTTACCAGTGCTCTGGCCGGATATGTATTTGCCAAGCATCAGTTTAAAGGCAAGAAACTGCTGTTCATTCTGATCCTGGCAACCATGATGATTCCTTTTCAGGTTATTATGATTCCAACGTATTTGATTACCGCTGAGTTTGGACTGGTTAACCATTTGCTGGCGATCATTTTGCCCAATCTGGTCAGCTCCTACGGTGTATTTCTGGCTAAACAATTCATTGAAGAGATTCCACAGGAGCTGCTGGAAGCAGCAAGGATGGACGGTTCAGGCGAATTCAGGCTGATGCTTCGTATCGTTATGCCGCTTATTATGCCCATGCTGTCAGCCTTGGGGATATTCACGTTCATGAACTCCTGGAATAACTATCTGTGGCCATTGATTGTATTAAATGATGAGAGCAAAATGACCGTTCCGCTGGCATTGGTTTATTTTAACGGAACGCATCAGGTCAATTACAACGTCGTCATGTCTGCTGCAGTACTGATTACGATACCGGTTATTATAGTGTTCCTGATCTTCCAGAAGCAATTTATTAAAGGCCTAGCTATGACGGGCATGAAATAACGGGTGAGGAGAAGAGTTATGACTAAAATCTCAATTATCGGAGCGGGTAGTGCATTTACGCGCGAGATCGCTATGGATATCCTGCTGATTGAAGGCTTGGAGGGTGGCACCATTGCCCTGGTGGATATCGACGAACGTCGGCTTGAGTTGGCACGCAGGCTGGTACTTCAGATCGTGGAAATGACAGGAAAAACGTGGGAAGTGCTTGCCTCTACGGACCGCAGAGAGGTAATTGGCGGTTCACAGTTCGTGATTAACCAAATTGAAGTCGGTGGGTTGGAGACGGTTCATTATGAATATGAAATCCCGTTGAAATACGGGGTAAAGCAGTGCATTGGCGATACGCTGGGACCAGGAGGACTGTTCAAGACGCTCCGTACGCTTCCCAGCTGGATGGAAATTGTGCGGGACATTGAAGCGCTCTGCCCAGACTGCATCATTCTGAACTATACCAATCCGATGTCTGCGGTTACACTCCTGACTTCCCGTATTACGGACATTCCTGTCGTGGGACTATGCCATTCGATCCAAAATACGTCGGCACAACTGGCCGAATATGCCGGAGTTCCATATGAAGAAATGTCATGGAAAGCCGGAGGGATTAACCACATGTCCTGGTTTGTGGAGCTGTCGCATGCCGGGAGGGATCTGTATCCTGTTTTATTGGAGAAAATACAAAGTCCTGAGCTGCTGCGGCAAGACCCGGTCCGCTTTGATGCTATGAAATACCTAGGAGCTTTCGTCTCGGAATCCAGCGGCCATTTCTCGGAATATATTCCGTATTACCGCAAACGCCAATCGCTTATTGATCAGCATTGCAGCACAGGTTATAACGGAGCCACAGGGTTCTATGCTGACAACTGGCCGATCTGGCGGAGGGAGAATGATGAACAGATCGTTTCACAGCTTGAAGGAACGGTACCGCTTGAGCTTCAATCGAGTAATGAATATGCAGCCATTATCATCGAAGCAGTACTAAAGAATGATCCGAAGGTCATTTATGGTAACGTCCCCAATCGGGGATTGATTGAAAATTTGCAGCCTGACGGTGTAGTGGAAGTGGCCTGCCTCGTTGATGGGAAAGGCGTTCAGCCTTGCCGCTTCGGAAGACTGCCTGAGCATTTGGCCGCATTGTGCCGCTCGAACATGGCTTTTTTTGACCTGGCTGTGGAAGCTGTACGGAGGAGTGACAAGGAAATGGCACGCCATGCACTGATGCTGGACCCGCTAACTGCCGCCGTGTGCTCTCTGGAGGAAATCGGAAGCATGTTCGATGAACTGTATGAGGCGGAACAGGGATTTGTTCCGGTGTTGAAATGATGCAGAGACAGCAAACGAGTCCCGTTGTTGTCATCGCTGGCGAGCTAAATGTAGACGTCATTGTATCCGGAACGGATGTCATGCCGGAATGGAATCGGGAAAAAATGGTTGATGGCTTCGAAATTGTACTTGGTTCCTCTTCAGCAATAACGGCCTGTGCGCTGGCAAGTCTGGGAGCAGATGTGAGATTCGTTAGCGTAGTGGGGGATGACGATTTCGGAAAATTCTGTATCGCTGAGCTGCAGCGTATGGGCGTAAATACAGAGCATGTAACCCGATTGCCGGGCATCAAGACAGGTGTGACCCTTTCCCTTTCCACACCCGTCGACCGCGGGTTGTTAACTTACGCTGGCAGTATCCCATTGTTGACACCGGATTATATTCCAGAGTCACTGTTACAGCAGGCCGCACATCTTCATTTTGGTTCCTATTATTTGCAGGATGGAATGAGACCTCATTGGACAGAACTTTTTTCGAGGTTGCGGGCAAATGGGATCAGCACGTCTTTTGATACAGGCTGGGATGTATCCAATCAATGGGACCGTGAGGGCATAAGTGCACTACTGGCGGTGACTGATTTGTTTATTCCCAGTGAGGATGAATTACTGCACATTTTCCCTGCCGACGGGGTAGCCCATGTGCTTGATTCCATGCTTTCTGCCGTGGTGGGTTTGGTAGCGGTCAAACAGGGGTCAAAAGGTGCTGCACTGCGAGAGCTGGACGGAAGTACAATATCGGCCGGATCCTACACTTTGACTCCTGTCGATACGACGGGAGCAGGCGACTGTTTCAACGCGGGAATCATATATGGATATTTGCTCGGAAAGCGGAACGATGAACTGCTGCGGTTTGCCAATGCATGTGGTGCATTGTCCACGCTTGGCATCGGTGGTACAGGCAGCTTGCCGACGATGGAGGCGGTACTTCATTTGCAAGAAGGGCTTGAATAGCAGACTCTGGCTTTACTCTGCGCAACAAATTTAATCAAAGGGAGTTGAGGGTATGTTGAAATTCGGAAAATCGCTGTTGATAGGATTAGGTATAGTTGTCGGGATCGGGCTGGCGCCAGGGATCGGGTGGTCCTCATCTGCTGCCGCAGCAGGCACGGATTATTACGTGGCGACAAATGGAAATGACTCCAATGCGGGAACGAGCAGCGCGCCGTGGAAGACACTTCAGCACGCAGCAGATGCTGTTCCAGCAGGCAGTACAGTGCACGTTCGCGGCGGTGTATATAACCAGAAGCTGAAGATCACCCGCTCCGGCTCTGCGTCACAGGGACCGATTGTATTCACTAACGATGGCACAGAGGTTCCAATCATTGACGGCACCGGACTATCCGTTAGCGGCATTGAAGGGCTGGTTGATCTGACCGATGTGAATTACGTTACCATCCAGGGTTTTGAAATCCGCAACTATACCACGGCGACTAAGGACGTCATGCCCGTAGGCATCTATGTTCACGGATCAGGCAGCTTCATCAACTTGTCTGGCAACAAAGTTCATGATATCAAAAATACGGCTACCCCAACCGGAAGTGATCTGCTTGGCCGCGACGCACATGGGATCGCCGTATATGGCACAAAGGCACCGGAATCCATTCACGATATTACGATCAACGGTAATGAACTGTACAATCTTGTGCTCGGCTCCAGTGAATCGCTGGTTCTTAACGGTAACGTAGACACCTTCTCGGTGACCAATAATGTTATTCATGATAACGACAACATCGGCATCGATCTCATCGGTTTTGAAGGTAAAGCTCCGAATACCGCATACGATCAGGTACGGAACGGACTGGTGAAGGGCAACAGAGTCTACAACATCTCTTCCAATAATAATCCTTCCTATGGAAAGTCACTTCCGAATAACAGCAATGCGGCAGATGGCATTTATGTCGATGGTGGCAAGGATAGTATTATTGAACAGAACTACAGTTACAACAATGATATCGGTATCGAGATTGCGTCCGAGCATGCCGGTAAATCTACCAGCAATATTACAGTTCGCAGCAACGCCGTCTACAACAACCGACTGACCGGCATTGCGATGGGCGGCTATGATACCAAACGCGGCTCCACAGTAAACTGTAAGATCGTTAACAATACCGTATACAAAAATGACACACTTGGCGATGGCAGCGGCCAGCTTTACGTTCAATACGACACACAAAATAACGTAATTAAGAACAACATTTTCGTAGCCAGCTCTTCAGATGTGTTGATTTACAATGAATATACCAAGAATTCTGGGAACGTTGTGGATTATAATCTTTATTTCGCCCCTGCCGGAAGTAATGGAGCCAACTGGACTTGGAAAAATAAAAATTATACAGGATTCTCCGCTTATAAAACGGGAACTGGAAACGACGCTCATTCCTTGTTCATCGATCCCAAATTTGTGAATGCTTCAGGATTCGATTTCCATCTCCAATCTTCCTCTCCAGCGATTGATGCCGGGAACACGGACACTGCAATCATCGGAACACTGGATATTGAGGGGAAACCAAGAGTTCAGGGAGCTTCTGTAAATATCGGAGCTTACGAGTAAGACCTATAATCGAATGGGAAAATACAAGTATCCGTGATGGACAAAACGTGTTCGATTACTACCGACTCGCCTAACTAACTGATCCATTTTGTCCGCTGACTCCATAAGCTAACGGGCAGGTCACCTATGTGGCCTGCTCGTTTTTTTGTGTATGGTGAAACAAAATGGGTTAGAACCATCATGCAAATATGCGTCACCTGTTTGTCCAAAATAAAGAGCAGTTGGCTGCAAATATTCAGTATTTCTACGCCTACGCCGAAGAGAAAGGATATCGCTCACAGGGGCCAATAATCATGGTAGAACGATCCTACTTGTTCCAGTGTTCACACTGATACATTGGCCTCCTAAATTTATACAATAGCGGAGTTTATTCTGATATAATTGACACTTCATTATATTATTACTGAAAGGAATGAAAAATGAGAATCTACATATGTGGATGTGCGCAGCTGTGATCAGGATATTCTGATTCGTACTATTGCGATGCTGTAGAGTTATAAATAAAAAAGCTAGAACAATATGGAATTATAGGTTATATTGTGTACATCCAAACAAAAGGAGTGAATTTTAATGTCTAACAAGGTGATTGTGCTTTAGGTCCACGAAAGGATATTTGCGGTTTAGGGATTTCTTTTGTGGACATTGCAGTGCGGGAAACCGTCCCATCAATGTTTACTGGAGGAGATCATTATTAATTTTAACGAAGCGGTTCATATTAGCAATACTCACTTACTTGCAAGCGCATGCAAGTTATTTGACTTGGAGGATTACCAAGTTCAGCTTATCCCGCCACATGAGGGCGAGGAATTGTTATATCTGATCAAATGTATGGAAGAAGCCATCCCTTACAAAGGATTTTTCCATGAGATGTATTCCACGGAAGCTCCTTTTGCATATGGGGAACGGTAGGGAAATTCACTTGCAAGCCATGAATAACCAGGTAATTTTATCAAATGGAGAGGCCGTCGGTATATACCGATTGCCTCTTTGTTTGGCTTTTGGCAAGCTATTCAAATTTGGAAGGCGGCACATGGTACACTTTTTTGAACGCTTTCGAGAACGTAAAGGGGTCGGGGTAACCCAGGAATCCGGCAATTTGCTGGATCGTATATTTTTTCTCATATAAATAGTCCCTGGCCCGGTTCATTTTAATCTGATTCATATACTGCCCGGGTGTAATCCCCAGCGTTTTCTTGAACAGTGAGATAAAATATTTCTCGGAGACGCCGGCTAGGGCTGCAAGCTCATGAACCCGAATGGGGCGATGCAGATTCGCATCGACGTATTGAAATACGCCTTGCAGAACCTCCAGATTTCCTTCCGTTTTATTCCGTTGGTCATCCTTAAGAAACTTGCCATTGTACCGCTCCTGCCCATGAAACTCCAGAATCTTTGAAATGACAAGCAGCAGGGTGGCTTTTAAATAAAGCCGACTTCCGGAAGCAACGCTGCCTAGTTTGAGCCGTCGGTAAGAAGAGATGAACAGCGCCGTTTCCTCACAGATCAGATCTCCCGGCACAATGCCAGGAAGTTGGAACTGTTCCAAAATTCGCCTTTGCTCGGCGATGCCGAAGTCAAAATGTATATAGATGAATTGGCACAACTCTCCGGTCGCGCAGGCTGTATAGGGCATATTTGGATAAAAAAATACGACATCACCCGGAACTGCGATATGTTCCATTCCATCGATCGTGATCTTGATAGAGCCGGCTGTAATGAACCACAGATCATAATCGGAATGTGATTTGTGTTCGATCCATTTTCCGTCATGAGCCTGTTCCAGGTAAGAACTCATGCGAAGTGTAACATGTTCCGAAAGTTCGTCGATGATGCTCCTATTTACAGGACGTGTATGCATAAGGTTTACTTCATCCTTCTCCACTTTATGACATCCTTCAATTTTCACTAATATATCAAAGGATTTAACTCTTGTTAAGTATCGTACTATATGACATGTTTTGAAAACTATCATCCATTCCGATTCAAGATCACTCCCCTATAATGGACTTATATCGTTACAAGGAGGCGTTATGGATGAATCCAGCAAATATGCAGCACCCAAAAGTCGTTGTCATTGGAGCAGGCAGCCTGTTCTTCGGTCGTCAGTCCATCTGGCAGATGGTTCAATCGCCCTACCTGAATCAGGGAACACTTGCGCTGGTGGATACGAACGAGGAGAGACTCACGAAAATGGTAAGACTGGCAGAGATGGTCGCTCGGGAAAACAACGTTTCTCTTAAAGTGGAAGGCTCGGTGGACCGCAGACAAGTACTGGCGGGGGCTGATTTCGTTGTACTCAGCTTTGCAGAGCAATCGGTGAAATACCGGGGAATCGACTGTCAGGTCTCTTTGAAGTACGGCATTCGCATGTGTTCCGGGGATACAATTGGTCCAGGAGGGATCTTTCGGGCAATGCGTGAACTGCCGATTATTATGGAATATGCGAAAGACATCGAAGAGTTATGTCCTGAGGCATGGGTAATTAATTACATTAATCCGTCTACAGTTCATGGCATTGCACTGCATCGTTATGCACCTCAGCTCAAATCATTTGCACTCTGCGATAGTCATCATATGCCGCATAAGAAAGCCTATTACGCCGTGCGAGCTGGTATTATTGGAGATAATAGCGAGTTCACCGAAGAGATTGACCGGAAGTTCGATTTTCGCATCGCTGGTGTCAACCATTTCACATGGCTGCTCAAAGCCGAGTATGAAGGGCAAAATGTGATGCCCAAGATCGCGGAAGCCATGCGCTTAATGGCAGGGGATGAGAACAATGGCGGCGATCGCGGTGCCAAAGCGATTTTCAACGACGCGATCACTTATGAGCTGTATGACATTTTTGGTATCATTCCCACCTGTACGGCACACACGAAGGAATACGTACGGTATTGGCAAGGTCTGGGCCAAACGTCGGACGCCATCCCGCCTTTGTCGATCTGGGAGACGGAAGACCGATATCAGCGTCACGACGAAATGTGGCAGCAGGTAGAAGGCTTTCTCTCTGGTGAGATTCCGATTACCGATTATATGAGCACCTTTGGTCCGGATCACGCAACGGACATTATTGAGAATATGGTAGGGAATTTGGGCAAAAAGTTCTTCATCAACACGCTGAATCAAGGCGCGGTAACCAATATGAATGAAGATTCGTTCCTGGAACTGCTCTGCGATGTGAGCATGGATGGCGTGAAGCCGCTGCATGTTGGCGAGATGCCAAGGGGAATTCGGGGCATGCAGGAGGTGGTACTGGATACACATGAAATTACAGCCGAGGCTGTTGTGGAGCAAAGCTATGAGAAACTGAGAAGGGCGATGCTGACCGACCCGCTTGTGAACTCCATAAGTGATGCGGACAAGATCATTGCCGAACTGCTCGAACTTGAGCGGGAGATGATCCCTGAAGGCTGGTACAAACACGGATTGACAGTTTCCTGATTATCACTAACGTTGTCGTGTGACCGGAATATACTCCGTTCATTTTGTGAGCAAATCACTTATATACAACATAGAGACCACAGCTTCCCCTACCGGGAAACTCGTGGTCTTTTGGTCTTTTTTTAACGGATATCATGACGGACCTTAAACTGGGCGGCGTTCGACTCATAGTACGAGGTAATAAATGCACGAAACTGCTGAATGGACGGAGATAACATCCGATGTTTCACCCAAGACAAACTGATCGGATATATCGCTGCCTGGTCAGCAATGGATATAAAATGCAACCCCAGATTACGGCAGACGGAAACGGGAAGCAACGCAACGCCCTGATCCAGCTTGATAATCTCGACCAGTGTATGGGAATCGACTTCAAAAGCGTGATGGGGAACAAAGCCGGCCTTCTCGCATAACATCGCAGTAAACCGGCTATATTCTTCATTATTGGCAAGGGAAAGGAAGGGTTCGCTTGCGACAGTACTTAGAGAAATATTCTAGAGAAATATTCTCATCTCCGCCGTAAGTATGTTTGGATGGCACAACCAAAACGATGTCTTCCTCAACCAGCACACGGCTTTCAATCTCTTCATCCTGAATCGGGTGGTGACCGGTGATGCCGAGATCTACGTCTCCCTTTTTCAACTGGGTGATGATGTCACTCCGGCTTGCAATCCCTTGATGAATCTGAGACTCGGAAAAACCTTGAATATATTCACTAATCAGGCCAGAGAGAAATCTGGAATTCGAGATCGAGATTCGGATCAGCTTGGAAAGCTCATGTTCCTTCTCCTGCATCGCAAGCTTTGCATTCTCAAGTTCAACAAAAATCCGGTTCACATGTTTCAGCAGGATTTCTCCCGACGCATTCAATTCGATATTTCTTCCTTTCCTGTGAAAAAGGGTGGTTCCCAATTCATCCTCCAATCTCTTGATTGTCAGACTAAGTGAAGGCTGGGCAATATTCAACTGTGCGGCCGCTTTGGAGATATGTTCCGTATACGCAACGGTTTGAAAGTATTTAAGCTGGAGCAGTTCCATTTGTATGCTCTCCTTATTTATTTGAATAAATATATATAGTGCTTATTATGTATTATATTAAATTTGAATATTAATGTAGAATTTTTTTATAAGGTACGGGACACTGATGGCATTACACACTATCATACGCGTACCACGAACCGTATTCTTGCAGCTAAACTAACCCTATTTCAAGGCAGGTGTTTTTGTGATGAAAATGGATGTGAACAACATAGCCAAAAACCTGAATACCCCTTTAACCGCCCCGGCATATCCGATGCCACCCTATAAATTCGTCAACCGTGAATACCTGAACATCATCTACCGGACAGATGAACAGGCTTTACGCGCGGTAGTTCCCGAACCGCTGGAGATCATCGAACCTTTGGTGAAATTTGAAGTGATGTGGATGCCCGATGTTTCCGGGCTTGGTGCATACACCGAAGCGGGTCAGGTCATTCCCGTGCAATTTAACGGCGAAGACGGCGATTACGTGCATTCCATGTACGTGGACAATTTTCCGGCGATTGCAAGCGGGAGGGAGCTGACCGCATATCCGAAAAAGCTTGGTGCTCCGAAATTATATACGGATTCCGATACACTCGTGGGCACACTGGACTACGGAACACTGCGTGTAGCCACCGCGACGATGGGCTTCAAACATGTAGAGCTGGACAAGGATGTCGCGAAAAAAGAAATCTGTCGTCCCAATTTTATGATTAAAATCGCTACGGACTATTCCGGCAATCTGCGAATCTGTGACTTGATCCGTACTCAAATTACGGATATCGAGGTGAAGGAGGCCTGGACAGGACCTGCCCGCCTGCAGCTGTTTGAACATGCACTCGCGCCTCTGGCGGATCTGCCGGTACTCGAAGTTATGTCAGCTTCACATATTCTTACAGACTTAACCTTAAATGCGGCGTAGCCTGTATATAACTACCTGGAGAAAAAATAAGGAGGCAACAAAGATGAGAATTGCAATTGTAGGAGCAGGTTCTTTGGGAACCATCGTTGGTGCATATCTGGCAGATGGCGGAATGGACGTTGAGTTAATTGATGCGTATCAGGAGCATGTAAATGCCCTTAATCAGACAGGTGCCAAAGTGACCGGAACCACCGAGTTTCAGGCAAAAGTAAAAGCGATCACCCCTGAGCAAAAGTCAGGGCAATATGATCTGGTGCTGCTGTTGACCAAACAGTTGTATAATGATCCAGTGCTACAGGAATTGCTTCCGTTCTTGCATGAGGACAGCATGGTATGCTCCCTGCAAAACGGAATTCCGGAAGACAACGTCGCATCCATTGTGGGTGCAAAACGTGTCATAGCCGGCTCCGTTGAATTCGGCGCTACGTTTATTGAACCTGGTATTTCAAGCCTGACCACAGCGTACACTCAATTCAAGCAGTATGCATTCCAGATTGGTGAATTGAACGGAGAACATACCGATCGGATTCAGCGTGTAAAAGAAGTTCTGGATCTTGTCGGGGGTACACACATCTCCGATAATCTTGTGGGAACCAAATGGTCCAAACTGCTGATCAACAATGCATTTAGCGGTTTGTCTGCAGCACTGAACGGTACGTATGGTGACATTCTGGACCATGAAGCGGGCATTCGAAGTGCGGTTCATATCGCGGACGAAACGATTAAAGTCGGACATGCAAACGGCGTTTCCTTTGTGAAAATGAACGGATTCGTTATCGCCTCACTGGAGCTTCTCAACGAATCAGACATTGCTGAACGCATTCAGACCTTGCGTTATGTGATGGAGCCTTCGAGATTGCTCAAAGCGAGCATGCTGCAGGATTTGGAGAAAAAACGCAAAACGGAAATTAATTTTATCAACGGAGTGGTTTCAAACAAGGCGAAAGGAACGGGGATTGCAACACCGTACAATGATTTGGTGGTTCAGTTGGTGCAAGCGGCAGAAGAGGCACAGACCATACCGCAGTTTGACACCAACATCCTGGCTTTTGAAGAATTGCTGAATGTTCTGAATGCCTAAACCTGATTAATCGTACATTGACACAAGCAGCAAGCGAATGAAAAACGAATAAACCGGTGTAGAACAAAAAGAAGCCTGGCTCGAATCGTTAATCTATCTAAGATTACTGGTTCGGGCCTTTTTATCCTATACATAAGAACGTACCTTTACTTCCAAAAAATAACCCCGGTGAAAGTCGCTGTGTCGCAGCGTCTCTGATCAGGATTATCCAATATACAACAGGTTTCACTGCTTGTTAAAGCCTTCGGAACGCTCCACCGCGCGTCAGAGCAAAGAAAATCAGCAGGGCAATGATCGACCCAATGATCGCGGGTATGATTGTGTTTCGTTAGGGGGGAATGTTGCGGATCATCTGAGAATCGACCATGAAATCATTTCCATTTTAATCCAAGGATAGTAAAATCGGTTGTACCACCAGTTGTATGAATGCTGATGGAGATGGGGATTGTAGATGGCCAGTATAGAAAGGAGACGCTCAGATGTTTATGGTTCGTAGCCCTTTCATCTTAGCCTTGTCGATGATGTTTCTGATGTCAGGATTGGCTGCTTGTTCCGATTCAGGGCAAGCGGAAGATAAGGCTGCTTCGACAGAAGCTGACCGAACGGAGCAGGTGCAGAGCTTCAGGCTGAATCCGGAGGAACCGGCATGGAAGCTGGATACCACACCCGTGAATGTAACGTGGTTCGTTGGAGCCGAATGGTACGGGCACACCTGGGGTGAGAGTCTGACTTCCAAATATGTCACCCAAAAAACAGGAGTCAATATTGAATTTGTAGTGCCAACCGGCGAACCAAGTGAGATGTTATCACGGATGTTAACGTCCGGTAGTTTGCCGGATTTGATAACCATCGGCTCCTGGGAAAGTGCGGTTAACAAGCTTCGGGAGAGCAACCTCATCTATGCCCTGGATGAGCTGGCCAACCAGTATGATCCGTACTTTTACAAGGTAGCAGGTGATGGTGCTCTACAATGGTATCGGCAGGAAGATGGCCATACCTACGTCATTCCCAATGATGCGTACAGTCCCGAACAGATGCGTGCAACCGGCCTGACGGGAGCGAACCAAACCTTTCTCGTACGTAAAGATCTGTATGAGTCGATGGGCAAACCGGACCTCAGCACGCCGAAAGGTTTTCTAAATGCGTTGCAATTGCTGAAGAATCAATATTCTGTCTATAAAGGCCAACTAATCAGTCCATTTTGGGCACAGGGGAATGCATCCTACGGGATGACCGAATATTTGCAAAATCTGCTCGCGATCCCCCATGAACAGAACGGTAAAGTATATGACCGTATTACAGATCCCGATTATATTCAGTGGCTGAAAACATTTCGTACCGCTTATGAGCAAGGCCTGATTAATGTGGATTTTCTGGTCGACTCCAGTGCACAGGTGCAGGAAAAAACCAACCATGCCCAATATTTTATGATGATTCGGGAATGGACAGACATATCGGACCTCAATTCGAAATTGGCAGTCCGTACGAACCAGAGCTCATCCTATATTGCTATGGATGGACCCCGCAACAGCAGGGGAGAACCCGCCAAACTGTTTCCCGGTAGCATGGATGGCTGGATGGTTACGATGATTAGCAAATCCACCAAAAACCCTGAACGAGCTATCCGCTTTTTGACCTATCTGGCCAGCGAAGAAGGCCAGAGGGATGTATTTTTGGGCAAAGAAGGCGAAACCTGGGCGATGGAGAATGGTAAACCGCAGTTGACGGCAGACATGGTCGAGTTGCTTGATATGGATAGGGAGCGGCTGGAAAAGGAATATGGCATCATGGATACCTACTGGATGCTGCGAAATCCTGCTTTCGTTAACCCGTGGAGACCGGAGAAGGCCCCATCCAGTAAGCAAATGGAGGAGTTCGCCAACCAACAGGCCGACCTGGACAGCGGCATCTATAAGGGATTAGATCCTGTAGGAGATTCCGATATAGCATTAGCCTGGTCACGTATTTCTCAGAATTGGGATGAAGTACTGCCTGAACTGATCACAGCCAAGGATGAAGCTGCTTTTGATAAAATATTCGAAAATTTCTTGGCACGTCGTGTGAATTACGGGTTTAATCAGGTGATGGAATACCGTCAGGCCGAGCTGGATGCGAGAAAAGCCAAGATGGCTAAATAATCATTCCTTAACATCCTTGCTCTCTATCAGCTAACTTGTAATATATGGTATAACAAAGGTGGTGAGGGCATCAGAATGAAATACCTACTGGCTAGATTGAGGAAACTTTACCGGAATGCCCGTATATCCCAGAAGCTGTTTTTGGCGTTTAGCCTGATGATTGCCATACCTGTTATTTTGGTATCCTTTTTGTATATCCGCATGCAAGAAAACCAGCTATACAAGGATGCTATGGCAATGGGAAACAGCCACGTTTCATGGCTAAACGAACAATTGCGCAGCAGAATGAATACCATTGAGAACGCTTCCACAACCGCGCTAACTCAAAAATCATTTGTGGATTTTATCCATTCCAATATGCTTGTGGATGGACTTCGACTAGTAAAATTTAAGCAAAACCAGTTTGAGCAGATGCATAATATCATTCAGAGCAATGCGATGATTAGTGAGCTTAGCTTTTACGTCGATAACCCGAACTTGTATGAAATATGGCCTGAAATCTATCATTATCAGAAATTTTGGCCGCAGGATTATTGGGTAAAGCTTCGGGATGAAGGTGGCGCGGCTTACCGTTTATTTTCTTTTAAGGATGGTGAACATACGTTATCCTACTACCGTCTGGTTCGCCTTCAGGGGCAGGAACAAAAACGTCCTAGTATCATGGAAATTCGCGTCCCGCACAGCATGTTTTTCAATGACCTGCTCCAGGAGAGCAAGGGGGAATTCTTTTCAGTTTTGATGAACGAAAGCGATCCTCCCCAGTATGTTTACAATCCCCAGCATGAATTTTCTCAAAAGTCCGGGCAGGGATTGGACGAGATTCTTGGCAGTATCCATCGCCAGTTGAACGTACTGCCACAGGAAAGTCCCGTCAAGGTTAAGGTTGGAGAACAGAGCTACTATGCACTATACCGGTACATTGCTCCGTTGAATACTTATGTGGTCGATATTGCCTCCCATCAGGCGTTGATGAAGGGGCCTCGCAGTTGGTATGCATTTGTGGTAACGATTACATTGTGTGTACTGCTGCTGCTCTTGCTACTCGTATCACATACAACTCGGCGTATTTTCCGAAGGCTGGACAGCGTACTGGCTTCAATGCGTCAGGTACGGAAAGGGCAACTGGATGCAACAATTGATACTGGCCTTGAGGAGAACGAAAGAGGGGATGAAATCGATGAGGTAGCTGTGAACTACAATAAAATGTTACATGAAGTCAAACATCTGATGACACAAGTTGTGGATAAACAGTTGATTGCCAAAAACGCACAGTTGCACTCCCTGCATTCGCAGATGAACTCCCATTTTTTATACAACGCTCTGGAATCGATCCGTATGGTGGCAGAGGTACAGAGGCAGCCTGCTATAGCTAATTCATTGGTGTCGTTGGGCTCCCAGCTTCGCTACAGCATGCAGTGGCGAAGTGATACCGTTGCCCTTCGTGAAGAGCTTGCCAATATCCAAAGTTATGTTGAATTTATCAACTTTATGGAAGGCAGCAATATCGTTATGACAGCGGATCTTCCTCAGGAGATACTTCGCTATGCCATTCCCAAGATGTGTATGCAGCCCATCGTTGAAAATGCAGTTCATCACGGGGCACCTTCAGGCGGCAGGGTATCTATAGAGATTACCTTTTCTGTGGAGAATGACAGTCTGCTTTTCATTAACATAAGAGATGACGGAGAAGGGTTAGAGCCTGAGATGTTACACCGTCTTCAGGCAGTACTGCGGAGCGAATCGGATACGCCGATTGTTTCCAGCAAGAACGGTCTTGGTTTGGAAAACGTGAATAAGCGACTGCAGCTTCATTATGGCAAGAATTGCGGTCTTTGGATTGAGAGTGTTCAGGGTGCATATACCTGTGTAACGATACGCTTGCCTTGGGAAAATGCAAATCTTGGAGGGTGGTAGGATATGATCAATATTCTGATTGTGGACGATCAAAAGCACATCCGTGATGGTCTGCAGGCGATGCTACTTCAATTTCCTCTGGAACTGAACCACATTTACTGTGCCGCGAGCGGAGTAGAGGCGCTAAGCCTTTTGCGCCAGCATAGCATCCACATCGTTATTACCGATATTATGATGCCGGATATGGATGGACTTGCACTCATGGCACAAACCAAAGAGGAGCGAATCGAGCTGGAATACCTCATTATCAGTGGTTATAGTGATTTTACATATGCTCAAAAAGCCATCGGACTTGGGGCAAAGGGCTACTTGCTAAAACCGTTGAAGCGAGAGGATCTGCAAACTTCGCTAGAGCATATATGGCAAGAAATCCAAACACGGCAGGCACTTACCTTTAACATGCAGCATGTATCCCGTCTCGCCCAAGAGACAGATCGTAAAGAATTACGAATGTTTATGCAAGGTGCGTTAATCGATGACGCATGGATTCTTCAGATTCAGCAACAAAATCCTGCCCTATGGTGCAACTATCGCCTGTGCCTGCTGCGGGAGAAATGTTGGATTAATCAGCCCGGAGCCATCAGCGCCCATAGCATGGAAGCCATGGCTTATCGTGTGTTTGGCAGACAAGGTTGTATTTGTCTGCAACACCGCCCGTACTTGATTCTTGCGGTAGATGCGTCGATAGATCCAGGTGTTTTACCTGCAGCGCTCAAGGGAGGAAAGATTGATGCGATAACGGCCATTACTAACCCGATTCAAGGGTTAAAGGGGCTGCCAGGCAGCTATACACAAGTCCTTGAGCTCTATCGCCATAGTTACCTGTTTCCGGATCAGTACAGTATCCTGCCAGCACATATTGAGCATATGGATCAGCAGTGGCAACTTCCCTATGAAGATTTATATGAACTGTTCCAGTCCGTTGGAACCGACAACAGTAGTACAATCACTCAGGGTATTTCCGCAATATTTCACAAAAATGTGCTGCAACGCTATCCTATTCGCTATACCCAACAGCTCTGCGCCGCCACCGTGCAGATGATGGAGGAATACGAACGAGTTATTCGCCCTTACTTGGGGGAAGAAGCACTGGACCTTGAGTCTGTGCGTAATCTCTTCGATTATCCGGGGATGCGCGATTATATGCAGGCGCTGCAACAGCAGCTGCTTCGGCTGAATCAGTTCTATTTTGAATATAAGTGCAGCTATCGCCATTCGCAGGACTTAAATGAAGCCATTCGTTTTATACACGAGAGTTACCATAAACCGCTGGACCTCGCGATGGTATCCAATCATGTGTCGCTTAATTATGCCTATTTCTCAAATCTGTTTAAGAAGAATATTGGTAAAGGTTTTGCCGAATACCTGCGAGATGTGCGTCTGAATAAAGCGCGGCGACTCCTGGCCGAAACCGATCATAAAATTGTTGAGGTGGCTGCTATGGTTGGCTATGAAAGCTACAAAAGCTTTACACGGGCGTTCCGCCTTGTGATGCAGATCCAACCCACAGAGTACCGACAGATGATGCGGCAGAAGGCAGAGCACGAAGCTCAGTACGATAACGCTACCCCATGAAACAGCATAATCAAACGGACAATTTCCTATGTTAAATATGCGAATTGAATCAAAAGCCAAAAAAATGGGATATAACAAAAACAAATGTACCTTTTCAGCAAATTAACCTATTCGATAGAATAAAGATATTCCCCCATGTAAGCGATTTCCTTATTGCGCATAGACTGGGAGAAACTATGATTCTATTAAAGGAGGGCAATGATGAAACCATCTGACTTTACGGAGAAACGGTTGATTAAAGAGGTATTTGGCATGTTCCTAGTGGTTGTGATGCTGGTTAGTGTTGGTGTATTGCCGGCTTCAAAGGTTCAGGCAGCCGGAACTACTGTTACCTCAATGGAGTACTTCTCACCAGCAGACGGGCCTGTTATTTCAAAATCAGGGGTTGGCAAGGCCAGTTACGGATTTGTCATGCCTAAGTTCAATGGAGGCTCTGCGACTTGGAATGATGTTCACAGTGACGTGGGTGTGAATGTAAAAGTAGGCAACAACTGGGTTGATATTGACCAAGCAGGCGGTTATATCTATAACCAAAATTGGGGGCACTGGAGCGATGGTGGCTTCCAAGGCTATTGGTTCACCCTCTCCGCAACAACCGATATTCAACTGTACTCCAAAGCGAATGGTGTTAAGCTTGAATATCAACTTGTATTCCAAAACATAAACAAAACAACCATCACAGCGATGAATCCGACACAAGGGCCACAAATCACAGCAAGTTTCACAGGCGGTGCAGGCTTTACATATCCAACGTTCAACAATAATCCTGCGGTCACCTATGAAGCTGTTGCGGATGATTTGAAAGTGTATGTCAAACCTGTAAACAGCAGCACTTGGATTGATATTGATAATAACGCAGCCAGCGGCTGGATCTATGATCACAACTTCGGCCAATTCACTGATGGTGGTGGAGGGTACTGGTTTAACGTAACGGAATCGATCAATGTCAAATTGGAATCAAAGACTTCTTCGGCTAACGTCATTTACACGATTACCTTTAATGAACCGACAAGAAATTCATATGTTATTACGCCATATGAAGGAACAACTTTCACAGCAGATGCGAATGGTTCCATTGGAGTACCGCTTCCAAAAATTGACGGAGGTGCGCCAATCGCCAAGGAACTGGGCAATTTTGTATACCAGATTAACATCAATGGGCAATGGGTCGATCTGAGTAACTCCGGTCAGAGCAAATTTGTTTACTCCGGTAATGGCTACAATAATATGTCTGATGCCAATCAGTGGGGATACTGGGCCGATTACGTCTATGGTCTTTGGTTCCGGCCGATCCAAGAGAATATGCAGATTCGTATCGGCTATCCACTGAACGGACAATTAGGTGGAAATATCGGCAACAACTTCGTCAACTATACCTTCATCGGTAATCCAAATGCCCCGCGCCCGGATGTATCGGATCAAGAGGATATTTCAATCGGAACACCAACGGACCCGGCTGTCGCAGGCATGAATCTCATCTGGCAGGATGAGTTTAACGGAACTGCACTGGATACAAGTAAATGGAACTATGAAACAGGCTATTATCTCAATAACGATCCTGCAACCTGGGGATGGGGTAATGCAGAACTGCAGCACTACACGAACAGCACCCAAAATGTATATGTTCAGGACGGAAAGCTGAATATCAAAGCTATGAACGACAACAAATCCTTCCCGCAGGATCCGAATCGGTATGCAAAGTACTCCTCTGGCAAGATTAATACCAAGGATAAACTCTCCTTGAAGTATGGCAGAGTCGATTTTCGTGCCAAGCTGCCTACAGGCGACGGGGTTTGGCCGGCACTTTGGATGCTTCCAAAGGATTCGGTATATGGCACATGGGCTGCATCAGGTGAAATTGATGTTATGGAAGCGAGAGGCCGTTTGCCTGGCTCAGTAAGCGGTACTGTACACTTTGGTGGACAATGGCCCGTGAACCAGTATTCGGGTGGCGATTACCACTTCCCAGAAGGGCAAACTTTTGCGAATGATTATCATGTATACTCTGTAGTGTGGGAAGAGGACAACATTAAATGGTATGTCGACGGAAAGTTCTTCTATAAAGTCACCAACCAGCAGTGGTATTCTGCAGCCGCACCGAATAATCCGAACGCACCTTTCGATGAGCCGTTCTACCTCATTATGAACCTGGCGATCGGCGGAAACTTTGACGGCGGCCGGACTCCGAACGCATCTGATATTCCGGCTACCATGCAGGTGGATTACGTGCGAGTGTATAAAGAACAGTAACAAGACCACCGTGTTCATGATCACGGTCGTGTGGAGGCCATTCAGCCTAGCCGACAGACCATTGAACGCTGAAAGAGGACAGATAAAGACCAACAACATTTTTGTTGTTGGTCTTTACCATTTTAGAAGAGCACTGAGCATTTTCTCTTTTCAACAACAATCAAGCAGCCTTCGTTCCAATGCTGGACAAAGGCTGCTTAGAGTTTTTATATCATGCCTGGTTAAGTTGCGATTTCCTGAAAATGCCCTTAATGACTGGCATCTGCTTGTGCCGATGGGCGTGCTACTCCAGGAGCTTCCCGAACTTCGGCTTGTGCCGATGGGCGTGTTGCTACAGAAGCGTCCTGAACTTCGGCTTGTGCCGATGGACGTGGTACTACAGAAGCGTCTTCCCGAACTTCGGCTTGTGCGGAAGGACGTGCTACAGCAGGAGTTTCCCGAACTCCGGCTTGTGCCGATGGGCGTGGTACTCCAGGAGTTTCCCGAACTTCGGCTTGTGCGGAAGGACGTGCTACAGCAGGAGTTTCCCGAACTTCGGCTTGTGCCGATGGACGTGATACTACAGGAGTTTCCCGAACTTCGGCTTGTGCGGAAGGACGTGCTACAGCAGGAGTTTCCCGAACTTCGGCTTGTGCCGATGGACGTGATACTACAGAAGCGTCTTCCCGAACTTCGGCTTGTGCCGATGGACGTGATACTACAGAAGCGTCTTCCCGAACTTCGGCTTGTGCGGAAGGACGTGCTACTACAGAAGCGCCTTCCCGAACTTCGGCTTGTGCCGAAGGACGTGCTACCCCCGAAGTGGTTTCCTCACTCGCAACCACCCTGGGCGTATTGCTGGAAGCCCAAGCCGTTGTTACGGTACTAATTGCAGTAACCAGAAAGAGCGCTGATATCGCTATAACAAAGGTTTTCTTTTTCACTTTTTTTACGTTAAGCATCATGGTTAATCTCCTTTTTAGTTGTTTGCCATCCCCGGATAGTGAGGAGCACAATGGGGTGGGTAAAATCCTTGATCCGGCGACTACGTTCAGGATCATTTCCCCATAACGTTTACGATCCGCAATGGACATTCCCTTTACGACTTCTTCATCGCAGGACAGTTCACTCCATATGTGAATATCCCTGGAAAGTGTATGAATCAGCGGATTGAACCAATGCAGCGCACGAGCTACCAATATGAGCGCCTTGACCCATAAATCTTTCCTTTTCAGGTGAATCAGTTCATGATGAAGCACCATGGTGAGATCCACATTTGCTACATTCTCCAAAGGCAGATAAATCGTCGGTTTCCACAACCCAATCAGAAAAGGACTGCGAATCATGGAGCTATATGCAAGCCGAACCTCGCTTTTGAGACCCAGATTTCTCTTGACGACAGGGAGCAGCTCGGCAACTTCGCTGTTCTTCGGAACGATGGTTCGCGTAAGTTCTAGTTTCTTGAGAAACCTGTGGTATCCATATATTTGCCATGATGCAAAAACTATGGCTCCAGCTGCCCATACGCATATAAAAGAGAGCGCTAGGTTTGCTGAAATGGACTGTACCGGGATGGAAGGAACCAGATAGAACGGCTCAGCCAACCCCTGTTCAACTGTTAAGGGTAACTTGGTTACTGTTGCATTGGATATGAACCTTGTAAACACCCAGTGAAAAGCAAGAAAGATGGGTAATAGATACAAACCCAAAGCGATTTTCCCAATGCCAAAACGCCATTTTGCCGGAAAAGTCTGAAAGGAAAAGAGGCGCAGTAACAAGATGAAAGCGACGACAACACTTCCGGCAACGGTCAAGGTAGACAATAATACAAGAATAGTATTCATCGTATTCACCTACTTTTCCGAAAACCATTGTCTCAGCTCTGCAATGTCTTGATCGGAGAGCTTGTCGCCGTCATACAAAGCTGAAATCAAATTTTTGACTGAGCCTTGATATAAATCATCCAGGACTTGTTGTGTTTCCAGTAACTTGTAATCTTCGGGCGAAATACGAGGCACATACTTGTTGGTGCGTCCATGCCTTGTTGCCATAAGAGCTCCCTTGTCTACCAGCCGGGAGAGAAAGGTGGAGATTGTTTGCGCTTTCCAATCTTTACCCCTTTGTGAAAACAGGTGCAGCAGTTCGGTGGAGGTGACTGGTGGCTCACACTCCCAGATCGCTTCCATCAGCTCCATTTCAGTATCCGATAATTTTTGAATTTGGTTCACGGTGAACACTCCTTACTTCGCTATGCGTCCATAACAAAGGGTATTACTACACTACGTAGTACGACTAACTTACTACACCATGTAGTAGATAGTCAAGTGTCGAAAGGATGTTGAGGAACAACAGAGGCTGATTTGTTCTAACGGTAAGGTAAATTCTAATTTAGGACTTTGTAATAAACGATTAAGCATTGCTTTTTCCAGAATGAAAGAAGAACTTCGTTTGATTTTAGTGCAGAGACGAATGCTTGGGGTATATACTTAGGCATAAATCCTGAAATCACAATAGGGAGGGACACCATGAATTTGTTTCATATACAATCTACATTGCGAGGAATTAACTGGACTGCATCGTTCCTGGAGAATAACTTTATTGGCATTGCCTGGCCTGGGATAGGGGATCTGGAGCACGAGCCACCGGAAGAATGGAAGCACCAACTGATCCAGCGTTACGGGATAGGAGAGACGGAACTGACACAAGTACTGGAGACTCTCCATATGTTTGTGTATATCATGCAGGATGGAGATTATCTCCTGGTAGATGATGCTGAATGGGCATACGTCGGGGATCTTGGCGATTATTTTTACGATGATTCGTACGGCACGGGAGAAGAGTCCCTATGTCACCGAAGAGGTGTTACCTGGCTGGGACGTATCCCTCTGATGGAGTTAAATGACAAAGTACAGGCATTACGTAATCAACATTCAATCATTGCGAAATTCGAACATCCCATATCTCAGGCACAATTGGACCCCTGGCTCTCGGTCAACTCTGAAACGACTATAGAAGATAGTCATTCTTCGGTCAGAGTAGATGAAGACACAGTTAAAGAAGCCCTCGATGTGTTGAAAGAAGCGCTGCACAGCGAAGATGCTGACTTACGTGTCCGTGCAGCGGCAGCTATTTTACAATATGTAAAACCCTAGATAGAAACGGACAGTCAATAGCTGTCCGTTTTTCAATTCAGTGAATTTCTCTTGTACAACATTTTGAAAAGGTACCAGCGACCAAAAGATAAAGCAGCTTAGTTTAGAAGACATTACGACACTTCCTTTCAGCATACGTAAAATGAAATACAAGAAATCAAAAGAGTATAACCCTTTACATAGGTTTTACTCACGGATAACGCGTCCCTGATCTTCCCTTGTTATGCTAGCTCTGTTTGGGTTTACATAAGCCAACCAATCATACATACAAAGGAGAGAATTATGATCAGTCACCTCTACAAGAAGATGTTAGCCATCCTGTTATCCATTGCTTTGGTATTTGGATGGTTTGCGGGATTTGGGGGAGCCAATTCAGCGCAAGCCGCATCATTGTCTGAGCCAGATATTCTGTTAGAGCGTAACGCCAATTGGAAATATTTCGATCAGGGTCAGGATTTACCGTCGGAATGGCGTGCTTTATACGATGATTCGTCCTGGAATTTCGGAACTGCTCCGTTCGGTTACAAGGACAACGGCAATGGCATAAGCACCACCTATTTTGGACCTCTCCAAACGGAAGTCAGCTACGGTCTGGACAAAAAATTAAAACCCCGCACAACCTATTTCCGGACAAATCTAACCGTTAACAAGGACCAAATTGACGGTTATGGACAAATTCTCGGCACATTCGGCATCGATGACGGTGCAGTGATTTATGTAAATGGTGTGGAAGTCCGTCGCTTTGGCATGCCAGACGGCGAGATTCAATACTCCACCAAAGCAATCTCCAGTCAGGACTTGCCGGTAATGTATGAGGATATCGACCTGACTGAGCCAATGAAAGCCTATTTGCATGATGGATCAAACGAAATCGCGGTCGAAGTACATCAACAGAGTGACAGCAGCTCTGACCTGTATTTTGATATGGAGCTTAAAGCATTGGCTGAAGCGCCATTACTGGATATAAGCAAAGTAACCGTTACCTTCTATGGTGACGCAACAACAAGCAAAGGCTTCACTTGGTATACCCCTCTTGCATCGGTACAGAGCGATGTTCAAGTGGTACCGAACCAGGGAGGCGTTGCTGACTTCAGTCAGGCTCAAAGCTTCAACGGGCGCGCGTCCGTGGCTTCGAACTCCCCGGGAGAAATGGTGCATAAGGCGGAAGCGACGAATCTTATGCCAAATACGTCCTATTATTTCCGCGTTGGCGATCAGAATCTGGGCATATGGAGTGAGGTTGGAACGTTCAAAACGGCTCCCATTGATGGAGCGTTTACGTTTATTGACCTGACGGATACTCAAGCAAAGGAAGAAGATGAGGCCATCCTGTCCGGCTCTACACTTTCCAAAGCGCTGACTACTGTTCCGAATGCGGAGTTTGTCATTCATAACGGAGACGTTGTGGAGAACGGAACGTCAGAACAGGAATGGAACTGGCTGCTTGGTCACTCACAAACCAGTTTGATGAATACGACCATTGCACCCTCCCCAGGCAATCATGAGAACAAAAATTATGCGTTCTACGAGCACTTTAACCTGAAGCAGCCCGATAACGCTGCAACAGTAACAGGTGCATATTACTCTTATAATTACAGCAAAGCCCATTTTATTGTACTGAATTCCAATGAGAATTCCGCCGAATATGCCAATTTCTCCAATGAGCAAGTGGCATGGATGAAGCAGGATGTGGAGGAGGCAAAAGCAGCAGGAGCGGAGTGGATTATCGTTAACATCCATAAAGGTCCGTATACAACATCCAATCACGCCACCGACAGCGACATTATTGGCGAGAACGGTGTAAGAAAAAAAATCGCCCCGTTGATGAACGAACTGGGTATCGATCTGGTACTTCAGGGACATGACCATATCTATGCACGCACGAAGCCAATCAAGAGCGACGGCACTGCGGAAGATGTCTCCAAAATAAGAGAGACTCTGAATGGCCAAAGTATCGAGTACGCAGTTAAGCCTGATGGAACGATCTATATGATTCCCGCTACCGCCGGGGCCAAAGTATACTTCAAAAACGTAAAGCCAGAACTTGGTGAAGCCTATTTCAGCTTGTTCGAGCGTGCTGAAGAAAACCACGCACGCCTATATGGCGACACTACAAGTGCGGCCAGAGGTCAGGTCCAAAACTTCGTTTCATTGACAATCAACGGTGGTAAACTGACAGCCGTTACGTATGAGATAGACCAAAATAGTAATAACGCACAACCATATATCGTCGATCAATTCGGAATCAACAAGGAATCGGATACAGTTCCCATTCCGGAACAGGTAAACAAAGTAACTGTAACGTTCCATGGAGATCCGACCAAGAGCAAGGGCTTTACATGGTATACATCCGATCAAGTAACAGAAAGCAACCTTCAAGTTGTGGAGAAAACAGCTGCAACACCTGATTTCACACAAGCCAAATTGGTTCAAGGACGCTCTAGTCAGCCTGCAAATGCTCCAGCGGAGCTGATGCACAAAGCTGAAGTGACAGATCTGAAAGCCAATTCGACCTATTATTTCCGTGTAGGGGATGCTTCCAAGGAAGTCTGGAGCGAGACAGGTACGTTCCGTACAGCGCCGGAAAAAGGCAAGTTCACTTTCATTGATTTGGCGGACACACAGGCGAAGGATGAGGATGAGGCTATTCTGTCCTCCGAGACAATGGCCAAAGCAATGGCTACGGTACCGGATGCACAATTCGTCGTGCATAACGGGGATATTGTGGATAAAGGCGTCAAAGAGGAACAATGGAATTGGCTCCTTGGCCATTCGCAGGAAAGCCTGTTGAACACAACCATCGTCCCATCCGCAGGGAATCATGAGGACGAAAACTATGCGTTTATCGATCATTTCAATATCCAGTCACCAGTGAATTCTGCAACGGAGACGGGAGCTTACTATTCTTATGATTACAGCAATGCGCATTTTGTTGTGTTGAATTCCAATGAGGATTCGGGCGATTACGACAACTTCTCTACAGAGCAGGTCGAGTGGCTGAAGAAAGATGTTCAAACTGCCAAGAAGAACGGAACCCAATGGATTATCGTCAACATTCACAAGGGGCCGTACACAACGTCAAATCACGCAACGGATTCCGACATCATGGGAGCAAACGGCGTACGTTCCAAGATTGCACCGATCATGGCGGAGCTTGGCATTGATTTTGTCCTTCAGGGCCATGATCACATCTATGCCCGCACCAAACCGATTGATCAGAAGGGAAAAGCACGTCAGCCAGAGATTATCACCGAGATGCAAAATGGACAGAAAATCGAGTACGCTGTGAATCCGGATGGCACGATCTATCTGATTCCGGCGACAGCTGGTCCAAAAGTCTATTACAAAAATAAAAGTGAGAGTCTCGGGGACGCCTACTACAGTCTCTTCGAACTGGCAGAGGAGAATCATGCAGCCAAATATGGCCCTGATCCGAGTGATAACCGCCGTCCAAAACGAAGTCAGGTACAAAATTTTGTGGGCATTACGATCGATGGTAATAAACTGACAGCTATAACGTATGAAATTGACCAAAATCTGAACGGAGCAACCCCGTTCATTATTGATCAGTTTGGTATCGTGAAGAAGACGGTGACACCAAATCCTGATCCAGGAACGTCAAATCCAGGAACATCGAATCCGGGCTCGGGTTCTGGCTCCGGCTCAGGTAATGGATCCAGCAGCGGTAATGGCACCTCAGGAACAGGTGGAAATACTGCAACTGGGAACGGTTCGAACAACGGTGCTGGCAACGGAAGCAATTCCGGAAATGAGACGGGTACCGGATCAAACAATAGCGGGAATGGTGGAAATGCACCGATACTGAAAGATACGGCCGGGCACTGGGCAAAAGCAGCGATTGATAAAGCCCTGACGGCTGGATTCGTGAATGGCTATGGCGATCAGACCTTCCGTCCGAATCAGAAAGTTACACGTGCCGAGTTCATTACGATGCTGGGCCGTGCCTTGAATCTGAATACTGAAAGCGAGAGTATTCACTATACAGACGATAACAAGATTCCTTCATGGGCGAAGCCTTATATTACAGCAGCTGCATCCGCTGGCATTGTCAATGGTTACGAAAATGGCTCGTTCGGCCCTGGCAAGACGCTGAGCCGGGCGGAGATGGTAACTATGATTGCACGCGCTGGCGGAATCCCTGCGGATTCTAACGCCAAGCTCGACTTCAAAGATGCGAAGGACGTTCCGGCATGGGCTGTCCCATATGTAGCTTCCACTGTGGAAGCTGGCCTAGTAGGCGGGGTTGGTGGCAATCGTTTTGCTCCAAATCAGACAGCGACTAGAGCAGAGGCAGTCACACTTATTGTCGGTCTTCTAGAAAAAACAAAATAACTCTGGAATAAATACAACAAAGAAACCAATGTGGGGCTTTCCTGCATTGGTTTCTTTGTTGTATGGTTGTCAGAATAAATGAATATCCGAGGTTTAATCTGATAGCCATCATAGTCTCAGAAATCATCTTGTCAAGTTCTTTGTGACATGATATTATTGATAACGATTATCAATGTCATTTGAAGGTGGGTTTATTTTGTACAAACAACGAAATTGGATAGGATTGCTGCTGGTAATGTGTGTGGTACTCGTTCTGAGTGCATGTGGCCAGTCAGCGACAATGAGCAACACAACTGGTAAAAACACAGCTGTGGGCAATGAAGCAACAAGCGACTCCGCTTCAGGGACAATTGATGAAGGAGAGACCAAGACCTATCAGTCGGATGCAGGTGAGGTACAAGTGCCTAAGAATCCGCAGCGTATCGTCGATTTGACAGCATTTTCGACCGGATACTTTGTTGCACTGGATGCTCCGGTCGTGGGTGCTTTGTCAGGTGCAATGAAAAACAAGTACATCAAAGACCAGCTCACAAGTGAGGGCACAATCGATTTGGGTGAGCAGCCAACAGCCGAGAAGATCATCAGCTTAAAGCCTGATCTGATCATTGCTTATACGGGTACAGAGGGAATCGATAATTTATCCCAGATTGCACCTGTGGTACAAATCAAATATGGTGAGCGGAATTACAAGGACCTCATGCTGGAATTGGGCAAGCTGACCAATAGAGAAGAGGCAGCGAAAGCCTGGATTACGAAATGGGAGACACAGATTAATGAGTTGAAGCCTAAGGTGGAAGCCGTTGTCGGGAACCGTACAGTCTCCATCCTGAACCCATATTCAAAAGGTCTGTATGTATTCGGTCATAATTTCGGTCGTGGTGGCGAAATTATCTATGGCGAATTTGGCCTCAAGGCTCCAACCAAGGCTCAGGCAGAGGCGATTGACAGTGGTACAGGCTGGGCCACCATCTCCATGGAAGTGCTGCCAGAATATGCGGGTGACATCATCTTCACCAGTCCATGGTCGGGAGATAAAAGTGATCCCAAAATTGTCTATGACAATACGCTATGGACCAATCTCCCAGCGGTCAAGGCTGGCCATGTGTTCCAGCTCGATCCGACTTCGGACACTTACAACGATCCAATATCGCTGGAAGGTCAGCTGAAGTTTATATCGGAGAGCCTGCTTTCCGTTAAGTAAGACGCGACACTCTTTAATTTCACATAAGTTAAGAAGATTCGAGAGTATTCCTGACAGTCACCGTGTGGCAGAGGAATGCTCTTTCTTGTTGAGTAAGGTTATGTTGTCTTGCCCCATGGAAATGTTAACCCTATTATGGGAGGCTGGCTACGATCACATCAAAGAGTTGATACGTATCCGGTGGGAACATCCGGTTGACTTCTCTACTTGAGAAAATAATCGAGTTCAATAGGATGGATGCGAAGATCCCTGTTTTATAAACAAGGGATCTTCAGGCTTGAAGTTATAGAAGGAATTTGATTCATCATTCGTCGACATAGAATTTCAGGTAGGATTTGGTTGTGGTTTGTTTGTTGTTCAGGTAGTCGATTTTATAAATACAGGAGTAAATGACATTTAACACATATTCAAAGGCGATTTGCGAGGAGAATGTACCAATCTTGGCATACTTCACTTCATCGTTAGGAACCTGTATACAGATTGTGCTGATACTAGCCAGTTGACTTTCGCTGGTTGCCGTGATGGTTATAAATGGGATGTTTTCGCTTTTGAAATATTGTGCAGCTCTTATGTAATCCTTCGACTTTCCGTGATAGGTTAAGAAAATCGCGCAATCACGGGGTGTGAGATTGACCGTATGATGTGCCCATTCAGATAGTTCTGTGGCAATCACGACATATTTGTTGATTTTGAACAGTTTGTTTTGAAAACTCTTCGCCCGGATTTCTGAATCACCTTGTGCATAGATGAAAATTCGTTCTGCTTGATTCAGCAGATGCGATGTTTGCGTCAACAATTTATCATCCATAAACGCAACGTTTTTTTGAATCGTTTCCTTCATTAATTCCGCAATCTCTTTTGCAACCTGAAGGGACGATTCATTCAAACTGAATGGGTAATTGGGGTCGACATTGGAAATATTCTGAGTGCTTTGTTGGAATTCGCGAGCAAGACTGATAATGAACTCCTTGAAGCCGGATAGTCCAAGCTTACGAGTCAAGCGATTTATCGCGGAATGCGAAGTATATGTAACTTTTGCAAGCTCTTGAATATTCAAGTGAAGGATATGCTCCTTATGAGTCAAAATATATGAAGCAATGCTTTTTTCATTTGGTGTAAAATTGTGCATGTCTGATAATTGCGTCAATATTTTCAACAGGTTCACCCCAGATTAATTGAAATAACGTTGATCGAGAACGTCTAATAAACATTTTGTTTAAAAATAAGCCTTCCTACATACAAATGATTGGTCATATGTACCGTTATTGCCGCAAATCCCCTACGCAGGACGTTCTTCTTCTATAATAAATGAAAAAGTGCCTGAAGGGGAATGAATATGCTGACTATTGGATACATCGGGAATGGCAAAAGTACAAACCGTTATCATCTTCCTTTTTCATTGAACCGAGACTATTTGAAAGTAAAAACGATATACGCTCGTAATCCGGATAAAGCGGAGTGGGATAGAGCTCCCGGCATCTACTACACAAAAGATATTGCTAACGTGATGAATGACGAGGAGATTCAGTTAATTGTAATCTGTACTCATACCGAATCTCACTATGACTATGCAAAAATGGCGCTCGACCACGGAAAACACGTGCTTGTTGAGAAACCTTTCATGTTAACCAAAGAAGAAGCGGAATCCATCTTCCAATATGCCAAAGAAAAAAATCTGCTGATCCAATGCTATCAGAACCGACGATATGATTCAGATTTTCTTACGACCAAGAAGGTAATCGAATCAGGAAAGCTTGGAGAACTGCTGGAGGTGGAGATGCATTACGATTATTATCGTCCGGAGATTCCGAATGCTACCTCCCATTTTTCCAAATACAAGAGCTATTTATACGGGCATGGAGTTCATACCATTGATCAAGTGTTATCTTATTTCAAAAAACCGGACAAGATTCATTACGATGTTCGTCAATTGCTCGGATCTGGCAGAATGAATGATTACTTTGATCTCGACTTTTATTACAATTCACTCAAAGTATCGATTAAATCGAGCTTTTTCCGCCTAAAACCTCGTCCGAGTTTCGTTGTATACGGTAAAAAAGGAGTCTTCGTCAAGCAAACCGAAGACCGCCAAGAGGAACACCTGAAATTATTTTACTTGCCCAAAGGTCACGCTGACTTTGGTATAGATCTACCGCAGCATTATGGCATCCTGACATACCTGGATGATGAAGGGAACTATCATGAAGAGAAAGTACCTTCCGAGAAAGGCGATTATGCCAGAGTATACGATGATATGTATCAAGCCATCATACATGGCAAAGAAAAAGTAATTAAAGACGAAGAAACGATTACAGCCATGGGAATACTCGAAAAAGGCATGGAGGAGTGTAACTAACATGAAACTCGGAATCGTCGGAGCCGGAATGATTGTAGGGGATCTATTGAGCTTTATACAAGACATTCCTACCGTAATTTTACAGGCTATCAGCTCCAGACCCAGCCATCGCGATAAATTACTGTCTTTACAGAACCAGTATGGGTTTGACCAGATTTACACAGAGTATAGTGCAATGCTTGCGAATGAGGATGTAGATACGATTTACATCGGACTGCCCAATCACCTGCATTATTCATATGCCAAAGAGGCTTTATGTGCGGGCAAACATGTGATTTGTGAGAAGCCATTTACTTCTAATCTCCAAGAATTTTTAGAACTTAAAGAGATTGCTCAGCAAAAAGAACGAGTATTGATCGAAGCCATTTCAAATCAGTATTTGAAAAACGTCTTATCCATGAAGCAGTATTTGCCTAAACTTGGTGATATCAAAATCGTGGAATGCAACTATTCTCAATATTCATCCCGTTATGCAGCTTTCCAAGCAGGAGAAGTACTGCCCGCCTTTAACCCCGAAATGTCTGGCGGAGCGTTGATGGACATTAATTTATATAATATTCATCTGGTAGTAGGTTTCTTCGGGAGTCCTGAGAAGGTGGAGTATTGGGCCAACATGGAACGCGGCATTGATACTTCAGGCATGTTGCTGTTGGATTACGGGAATTTCAAGTGTGTATGCATAGGTTCCAAAGATAGTACAGCCCCTAATGCAGTGAACATTCAGGGCAATAAAGGACATATACACATGGCGAGCTCAACTAATAAATGCGAATCCTTTGAGATCACACTTCACAAGGAAACGCCTATTTGGGTAGATCATAAAGATCATCCACATCGCATGTATGACGAGTTTGTGGAGTTTGATCGTATCATCAGTGCACTGGATCTGAAGAAAACAGGCGAAATGCTGGAGCATAGCGAAAAGGTGATGAAGGTTATTGAACAGGCGAAACAGTCTGCTAATCTTGTATTTGGCCGTACTTAGCCGTCGATGATATGAAAATAGTCGCTTAAAAAGTCGCCCATGGCGACTTTTTGATTTTGGAATACCAAGTCCTAACCCCAAGCGTGAACAAGAACCTGATGTTATTCCCCATTTGTTTCTATAGGCAGGACTCCATAAACCTCTTTGGACATTGCACCAAAATACGCCGTAACAACACTGCGAAACTCTAAAGCAGCCTTCGAAATATACCTGTTTTTGTGTGACAATAAAGCAATTTCACGAACGAGTCCGTGTTCCTCTACCTGGAGATATGTGATTCGCTCATGCGGATTTTTGGCTGTACTTGGTATAAACGCGAGACCGATCTCTGCTTCCACAAGAGCGGTTAATCTTGCAGGTTCATCTCCTTCATATACATATTTCGGTACAAAACCGGCGGAATGACATGCGGAGTCGACCAAATCACGAACACCATACCCATTCTTCACACCAACAAACCACTCGTCTTTAAGCTCAGCTAAGCTTATACCACTTCGATCTGCATACCGATGACCCACGGGAACGGCTACTACGATGGGATCTGCGAAAAGTATCTGACATTCGATATCATCACCTTGAATCGGAGGGGAGGACAGACAAAAATCAACCTCACCCCGATGCAGGAGCCTGGACATGTGATCTAGGGTTACCATTTGTACATGAAACTGAATATTCGGCTTGTTTTTCCGGAATTCCCGCAGTATTCCTGGCAAAGTGCTTGCCGTAGTTACAGCCAATTCGAGTGTGCCATGATCCGAATTGGAGAGGTCCGCAATTTCCCGCTTTCCCTGTTCCAATTCGAACAGGGCTTTTTCGGTTCGGTGAAGAAATGTTCTTCCGAATTCGTTTAGTCGCAGTTTTCTTCCAATTCGATCAAATAAAGGAGCTCCAAGGTCATCCTCTAACCGTTGTATCGTTTTGCTCAGTGAGGATTGAGTGACGTGCAGCTTTCCCGCGGCTTCGGTTACATGCTCGCATCGAGCCACAATCAAGAAATATTTTAGTTGAAGAAGCTCCATTTTCATCATTCCTTCATTCCTTTTAGTACATCAAATCATAACATACAATGCGTTGGAATAAATAAGAGACTTCGAGTAAGATGACAGCATAGAAGAAGGAGGTTGCACAATGAATGTTCGAAATAAATGGTTAATGTTATCGGTTGGATTAGGAATTATGCTGAATCCGTTAAACTCCTCCATGATCTCTGTAGCCATCGCAAGACTGCAACAAGTGTATCAACTTGATTTTAAAGCCGTTTCGTGGATTATTTTTTCATTTTACATTGCGAGTGCTGTTGCTCAACCTGTCATGGGCAAATGCAGTGATCTGTTTGGCCGCAGGAAAATATTCCTTATTGGTCTGGTTATTGTCTTCGTCTCATCCATGTTGGCACCGTTGTCCCCAAGTTTTTCTTGGCTTATCGTATTCCGGATCATTCAATCTGTTGGCACAAGCATGATGGTAGCTGTGGGGATGGCGATTATACGAATTTATGTAACTGAAAAACAAGCTTCTGCCTTGTCCGTCTTGGCGATTTTCCTATCTGGAGCAGCAGCGATCGGCCCCTTTATTGGCGGTGTATTGATTCATTGGTGGGATTGGCATAGCATATTCATCGTTAATATTCCGTTTGTAACTGCAAGCTTTTTGTTCGCATGGAAAACAATCCCGAAGGATGATCAATCCAAACCCGTCACTGGCCGTTTAACTATTCGGAAGTGGCTAGAGTTGATTGATGCACCAGGCATCCTGTTATTTACAATAGCTCTGGTGACGCTGTTAATTGGTTTACTTTCAGTCAAATCAACGGGAGCTATAGCAATGTGGCACCTTATTGCAGGGGGAATCGGTTTGATGGCACTAGTAACGTTTATACGACATGAACTAAAAACAACATCCCCCTTTATCCCTCTGAGAGCATTCTCTACATATCCCGAAATGACTTGGGTGAATATACAGTTCACACTGGTTAACATTCTGTTTTACGCTCTTTTTTTTGGAATGCCCACTTATTTACAGCAGGTGCGTCATCTTAACGAAGTCCATACAGGAATGATTATGTTAGCCCTCGGTTTATGTTCCCTTATCATTTCTCCTGTTGCAGGGCGTTGGATTGACAAATCGGGACCACGGCCAGCTTTAATCGTTTCTGCTGTGTTAATGACATTCGGTTCCATATTGGTCATACTATTGCAAGAAGCTTCCCCGGTCTTCATTGTAGTTCTTGCCTTGGCAGTATTTGGGGTAAATAATGGCTTAAACGCTGTTGGCATGCAGGCAGCTCTGTTCAAGAGCACGCCAAAAGAAATGATCGGTGTCGCATCAGGTATTTTTAATACATCCAGATATTTGGGTACCATTTTATCCTCTTTATTGATCGGTATCATCATGGGAGAAACATTTAGTGTTACAGGATTCCAAACGCTTGGAGTCATCCTTACGGTATTAGCTGTTTCTTTGATCTTCATGAGCTTACGTCGTCAGGAATCAACGGATAAATCAGGATATTTGGGCTAATTGAACAAATCATTGAGCCTGGTAGCAAATCATTTGTTCTCGTTTCCTGTTATCCTTATATTAAAATCTACAAAGGCGGGTCTACTCATGTCCATGAGAACCGAAAAAATAGCCAAAGCACCGCAAAAACTGGAAAGTTCACCAGATAAACAAGGAAGCCTAAAGCAGAACGGGCTATCCATTATTAAATTTTGCCTGCACACACATGGCACAACAGGATCATATTTTCTGAAAGATCACCTGTTGTTATTCGTTAAGTCGGGCATATATACAGTTCGTTTTGGGGACCAAGAGTACACCGTACGCAGTAATGAAATGGTGTTTCTTCACAAATCGATTCGGATTGACTACGAAAAATCGGGTGAACCCGGTTCAGAGTTCAAGTTGGATTACATGATGTTTTTCCTTAATGAGAATATACTTGAGGAATTTGTCCGATTTTCTGGTTATAAGCCGATGTATCCGGTGAATGAACTTGTTCCGGTGTCCATCATTACAGTCAATCCATTCACTCAAGCTTATATCGAATCTTTAAAACCTTATTTTGAAAGTCCGGATGAGGTAAGTGACGGACTGGTACGACTGAAGTTCATGGAGCTCTTGTATCACTTGGCGGACTCCAATAATCATTTCTTACTTGAGTTGCTACAACCAGGTCATAATAAAAACAGCAACATTAGCAAGATTATGGAAGAAAATTTTACAAATCCTGTGTCTATTAGCGACCTGGCTTATTTGTCTGGCAGAAGCCTGTCTACGTTCAAACGTGATTTTCAGGCCATGTACCACACCTCACCACTGAAGTGGATTCGCATTCGAAGACTGAATGAAGCCAAGAAACTGTTGTTAGAGACGCCACTGTCAGTAACCGAGGTCTGCTTCACAACAGGATTCGAAAACATGGCCCATTTTTCCAAAGTGTTCAAGCTTCAGTTCGGGCTTCCACCGTCAGAGTTTCGACTTCAAAGTAATACGAGAGAGGAAGAACCAGGCCAGGAAGAACCATTGAGCTAAATAAACAAATAAGATGAGCTTAGCAGCAAAGTAGTGGTTCAACTTTCTTGATATTCTTAACTCAGGCGGAACAGTTGGCGCAGAATATATCTTGAGAGCGCCTGAACACCCATTACGATGAAAAGAGAGGAATCGATCAAATGGAATATGTGAAACTTGGAAATACAGGATTAGATGTATCTCGGCTGTGCCTTGGCTGTATGGGCTTTGGTGAAGCAGGTCGTGGATTTCACCAATGGGTACTTGATGAAGAGAATAGCCGCCCGGTGATTCAAAAGGCTCTGGAGCTTGGTATCAATTTCTTTGATACGGCTAATGTATATGCAGGCGGGACTAGCGAGGAAATTCTCGGCCGGGCTCTTAAAGACTATGCCAATCGCGATGAAATTGTCCTTGCGACAAAAGTGTTTTCCCGTATGCATGAAGGTCCCAATGGCTCCGGACTTTCTCGTAAAGCCATTATGAGCGAAATAGATAAGAGCCTCAAGCGATTAGGTACCGACTATGTGGATCTATACCAAATTCATCGCTGGGATCAACAAACCCCCATTGAAGAGACCATGGAAGCACTACATGATATAGTGAAGGCTGGGAAAGCAAGATATATCGGTGCTTCTGCCATGTCTGCATGGCAATTCCAAAAGGCTTTATATGTGGCTGAGAAAAATGGATGGACCCGATTTGTATCCATGCAGAATCACTATAACCTGATCTATCGTGAGGAAGAAAGGGAGATGCTCCCCCTATGCCTGGAAGAAAAAATTGGTGTAATTCCATTTAGCCCGCTTGCGTCTGGTCGTTTGACACGAGATTGGGATGAAACCACTTATCGTTCAGAAACCGATCAAGTTCAAAAGGCAAAATACGATGCAACAGCCAGTACCGATCGATTGGTAGTAGAGCGGGTTGCAGAAATCGCAGAAAAGCACGGCGTACCTCGGGTTCAAATCGCACTTGCCTGGTTGCTGCAGAAAGATCCGGTTACAGCCCCTATTATCGGTGCAACGAAAATATCTCATCTCCAAAATGCCGTAGATGCACTTTCCATTA
Organism: Paenibacillus sp. NPDC056933; assembly: GCF_042674385.1. Lineage (NCBI taxonomy): Bacteria > Bacillati > Bacillota > Bacilli > Caryophanales > Paenibacillaceae > Paenibacillus > Paenibacillus sp. NPDC056933. The sequence goes on from NZ_JBHUQN010000001.1 coordinate 2,518,579, forward strand.
CGTTAACTTCTGACGAAATTGCGTCTTTGGAAGAGCCGTATGTACCACACCCTTTATATGGATCAAACATTGGTTTTAAATAATCGTACATCTCAAGCCCCCGAATAATTATTCGGGGGTTCGCTTCATTCTGATAATTAGTTCTGAAATAAAGAGTAATAATACAATAGATCCATAAATACCAATCGTGTAGCTCGTAGTATAAGCCAATCCGAAACTCTGATGAAGAAGGGTAGTCATGAGATGAATGAACATGTTCGTAAAACAGAAGGCATAACTTCGGATCATCCAGTTCCGGTGTTGGATCATGTGTTTCTTTTTAATCTGTATAAGAGCCGTAATTGTAATAAACAGCCATAGGATATTTAGCGCATTGAAGCCCATACTGCTTATCTTTCCGCCAGTGGCGTAAGGGGCCATATATCCGGATGTCAGTACAACAAGCAGGACGGATACGATGTATACATAACCGTTTATGCGGTGGAACTTGCGGCTCTTTTCAAAGATTCGGTTAGAGAAGTTAATCAATCCGGACGCCATGGCCAAACATGCAAATGCAACATGAACGTACATAACATTCAGCCAGATTGGAAGATTAAGCTCACGCTTCAAACCCGTCTTTTGGCTTAAAAATCCCGAAGCTTCCGGGTCAATCCAATAGTTCTTTATCAAAGCATACAGGATAAATAAAATGCTGACACAAGCCAACCATCCATATGATGTTGTCCGTTTCTTCATATCATTCCACAACCTCCGAGACTACTTTTTGTTACTCCTAGATAAGCGGGCTAGTTTATTCGTTTTCCTGTTAATTTGGATGCAGGAAGGAGGCCGGCCTTAGCGATTCCACTCATCTGATCTCCGTCTGCGCCAACTTCAAATTTCAAATTCAAACGCATAGGTTTGGTGATCGCCAAAGACCAAGTCAGTTTGTTGTTGTAAAACACAGGGTTCAGAAACGCAATCGTTTCATCGCCTTGTGTTGCTGTACCTTCGATCACATTGTTACTTGTCGTTATGCAGAGCTTGACCTCCAGCTTACCGACAGGTGTAGCGATTGTCGCATCCCAATTTCCGGCGAAGAGGGAAGCCTCTGTATTTTGGTTATGTATTGGGGCAGAGGTCACCACCGATTGGTTTTTTACAATGTTCGATTCATTGTCCGTCAACACATGGGGAGTGCCTGGCTCAATTCCATCCTCCCTCCAAACCGTTCCTCTTCGTTCGTACTCGAACAACTGCTCTACTGCGTGGGCGATGCGTGGTCCCAGTTCACGTTCCACCAGATACAGCGCGACATCGAGCCCCGAGGTCACACCGCCGCCGGTAACCAGATTCCCATCATCCACTACACGTGCAGGGACTGGAATTGCCCCGGTTGCACCAAGTAGTTCCATACCCAAACGATGCGTTACCGCAGCTCTGCCTTCCAGGAGTCCTCCCATGGCTAACAAAAGGGAACCGCCGCAGACCGTAGCCACTACAACGTTTTTGTGTTCGAGAGCTGCCCTGATCATTGTTGTTAATTCCGTATTCATGGCCCTGCCCAGAATAGCTGGAATCGAGTTTGGACCATCGCCTTCAACCTCACCGGCTGCGCCAGGCACAAGTATGATACCCGGACGTGCCGGGTCCAGTGTCCCGTTCGCCTCAATTTTCAATCCATTTATACCGCTAGTCACAGATCTTGGTCCTTCAGCCGTAACCAGTTCTACCGTTAACGCGTTGTCGATATGCATGGAAGCGGAGCAAAATACTTCATAAGGCGCAATGGCATCCAGTAGATCGAAGCCATCAAATAACACGATTTGTACAGTTATCATTCATCCAACCCCCTTATCTTTATTTGGTCAAAAGATCTTTCAGCCTGTGATATTCGTCTTCGTCAATTTCGCCTTTAGCCATTCGACTTTTCAAAATCAAAGGGATGTCACAATCTTCCCTGCTGCGATCATTGTTATTATGACGAATCATGTATATACGAAGCGTCACGAAGCAAAACAGCGTGAGACAAAACAAAGATCCAAAGTAAAAAAATGAGAATCCACTATGCTCCATACGATAACCTCCTTTTTCTGCTGCGTTGGACGAATTAGAATGTAGGTCGTCCATACTCACAGGTAAAATCATAACAAACGAATATCTCAAACAAAGTCGTAAAAAGGTCACAAAACTATAAACAAATCATCACAAAATATAACCTCGTCTTGGTTCGAAAAGAAAAAATGATAAACTAGATGGTAGAGGTGGGATAAGTATGAGTATGTTGAATACGATACTCGTCGTTGACGATGACCAAAGTATCGTTGAGTTATTAAGGGATTTTCTGGAGAATGACAACTTTCACGTCATGACTGCTTGTGATACGGAACAAGCGTGGGGCATACTCCAGCAACATTCCATAGATTGCATTGTTCTGGACATCATGATGCCGGGACCAAATGGATTTGAGCTATGTCGTCGAATCCGAGCTGAAAATAATGTTCCCATCCTTTTCTTGAGTGCGCGCAGTGATGATGTGGATAAGATTCGAGGTCTGACGCTCGGCGGAGATGATTATATCGTCAAAACGGCTTCGCCTGGGGAAATCGTTGCCAGAGTAAAAGCCGTTTTACGACGTTCCGCTTCCCGGCAGACCATAGAGGAGAAGGTGCTGGATTATGGTCGCCTCCAGTTAAATTTGTCTGCAAGAGAAGTTGTTGTGGAAGGTAAAAATGTTGAGCTTACACCTAAGGAATATGAGTTACTCCGATATTTTGCTGAACACCCGAGACATGTGTTCTCCTATGAACAATTACTCGCGAAATTTTGGGATGGGGTGGGAGACAGGCACACCATTCGAGTCCACCTTAGCCGCCTTCGGGAGAAAATTGAGTTCGATCCCAACCATCAATTCCTGATCAACGTATGGGGAGTAGGGTACCGCTTCGAAGGAGGATAACATGAGAAAACTGCGCATTCGTACATTTACTATGCTTTGTTTATTCTTCTTACTTACGTTGCCGTGGATCTTTTTTGTTACGGCTCACTTTATGGACAATCAGACGTTTAGCATTTCGAATAGCCACCAGCAAAATGAAACGTTGCAAACACATCTGACCGAGATGATCCACATGATTGAAGTTAACACGGATCAATGGACGGATCCAAGCTGGCAAAACAAATTACAAACCCAATTGCGACAAGCAAAGATGGATGTGGTCATCGAGTCTTCATCGAATTCGGAAATTTATCGTTCCAGCCCGAAGCGTCACAGTCGGATATCGTCGACTGAACAGTTCTCTGTCATTGAAGATGGACAATTAATTGGTAGGGTTGTTCTATATCTGCCTAAGTCCAATGGGGGACAACTGATTTCCGCATTTGTTGGACTGCTGCTTGCTTTCTTTGTTGTTGGTGTAGAGATGAGAAGATTCCTTCTCAAACCCCTTGAGAAAATGAGCAGAGCAGCTAGACAAATTGCGACAGGACACTTGGATGTGCAGTTGCCTAAGTCCAGAATCGCGGAAATCGCTGAAGTTCGCGACGGATTCGAGGCGATGGTAGAAGGGCTGGAACAATCCCATCGGAAACAAGTGGAGCTGGAGGAAGAACGCAGATTTGTTATCGCAGCAGTCGCGCATGATTTACGTACGCCTTTGTTCGCTTTGCGAGGGTATTTGGATGGATTGGAGCAAGGTATTGCACAATCACCAGAACAAGTAACCCGATATATAACCGTCTGCAAAGAGAAATCTGCTCAACTGGACCGATTGGTAGAAGACCTTTTTACGTTTACAAAAATGGAGTATTTGGAAAGTGAACTTAACAACAAAACGCTAAATCTAACACAGATTTTCCGAAAGTCGATGGACAGTTTGAGTCCGCAGGCTGGGCAAAAACATATCTCGATCTTAAACGACTCTGCAGATGAGTGTTTCATTAGCGGCGATTCGCATTTATTGGAGCGTGCCATGAACAATATGTTGGAAAATGCCGTAAGATACACACCTTCAGGTGGGGAAGTTACGGTCCAATGCTACAAAGAAGGCGATAAGATCAAGTTTACGATACGTGACACTGGACCTGGGTTCTCATCTGAAGAACTGGAGCGTGTGTTTGAACCCTTATATCGGGGGGAAGCATCTCGAAGTCGTACAACTGGGGGCAGTGGATTGGGTTTAACGATCTCACAACGAATCATGAAGCAACACGGAGGCGAACTTGCCGTAAGAAATCATTCTGAAGGCGGGGCCTTGCTTGCTGGCTGGTTACCAGCAACTGATCTGAATTGATCCATATGAAAAACAGACCACCAGGTGCAGCAGGTTAAGGTACTCAACTTGGCCTGGTGGAACAATTGAGGGTAGTGTAGGGGAAATAAGACCAACTTATCAAAAGCTACCGCATTATTTAATCGGTATCCAGATTTGGGGTGGTTGATTGGGCCCCGGATATACTTCCAGCTCAGGTATACCAGCATGCTCATAAGGATTAGAAGGGAACCATTCGGAAATAATCTGTTTCCACAGACTCTGCATACTCTCCGGCATCGGACCTTGCACTTCGAATACACTCCACTTGGAAGCACGAATCTTGAATGATAATAATCCTTCTGGCACCTCACCATCATAAGCCGTTGCAATCCAGTATTCCATTTGCTTCTCCTGAATCTCGTTCTGATCCACACATACTCCAAGTAATCCATGAATTGCACCATTGTTCAGTTTAAATAAACGATCTTCTGTACCACTCGTATACGCTTCTTGCCACATCTTCGCAATTCCTCGTAAATTTTCCCCATCTACATAAGAGAAAGCTTGTTTGATTCCAACTAACGTGAACTCGGCTTGTTCAACAATTTTGTAATTCATCGGTTCTGCTCCTTTTAGACTCAATTGAATGACCAATCGATTATACGATGTGATAGAGGTACTATTCTTGCGTGCTTCAGTAGGTGCAATCCCGTGTTGTCTACGAAACGCTTTCGAAAAAGATTCAGGAGTGTCAAAACCATACTTGTGAGCCAGATCGATAATTTTGTGATCACTCTGCAAAAGTTCATTTGCTGCCAATGTTAATCGTCTCCGTCTTATATATTCGGCTACTGTAACATCAGTTAACAAGGAAAAAGTACGTTGAAAATGGAAGGGGGAAATATATGCTTGAGCGGAAATCTGCTCGATCGTCATATTTTCAAGTAAATGGTCTTCCATATAATGAATAGCTATCTGTAATGACTCGATCCAGTTCATATCGTTAATCGCTCCTTGAGTTCTATAGTAAACGAATACATATCCAAAAGCCTGTCATTATGTGCTGTGATTTGTCCGGTTAGGATAGTAGAGGAGGGCCAGTTATTCGCTAGTATAGCGCCATGGGCATAAAAAAAGATGACCCCGATGATTCAAGGGCCATCTTCTGATAGCTCAATTCCGCAGTAATTGATTTAAATCGTCCATAATCCAGCTTTGATAAAAAATAAATTGAACGCGAAAAAACGCTGTGATATAATCGATAGCGTCATTGAGAAATAAAATCCGGATATGTATTCATCATTACTCCTATTCTTAGTTTACATCTGGAACTTGGATTTGTCAATGCTCTTTTTTAGCTCAAAAAATGGAAAAAGGAGTGGGTTCAGGAATGATGGAAACAAAGGATTGGCAACAGGAACAGGAACGGTTGGAAATGGTCAGAAACAAATTGCAGGTGAGAATCTCTGAACTGGAGCCGGAGGTTGCTGGACTGCATGATCAGGCTACGGATATCCGTAAGCGGTTCTGGGAAGAAGTTACGATGAACACAAGTACCAACGAAGATTTCGAAGAGTCGTTCTATACAATTAATCAACAGTCCGCAGTATTGGCCGAAAGGGAGCGCGGCCACAAGCGGTTGACGCAGCAATGGAAAAACTTGAAACGTCTGCTCCCGTCACCTTATTTCGGACGTATTGATTTCAAGGAGAAGGGACTGAATCTCGACGAGCAAATCTATATTGGTGTATCTTCCTTCGTCGATCAGGACGGATTGAGCTTTCTGATCTATGACTGGCGTACACCAATAGCAAGCCTGTACTACGATTCCTCCCCCGGACCGGCTTCGTATGGCACCCCAGCCGGACAAATCGAAGGCACGATGGAGCTTAAACGGCAGTTTCAGATTCAAAATGGAAATATTGTCAACATGTTTGATGCAAGTGAAACGATCGGAGACAATTTGCTGCAGCAGGTGCTAGGCAATGGTGCAAACTCGCAAATGAAGAGTATCGTGGCAACGATTCAGAAGGAACAAAACGCCATCATCCGCAATGATAAAAGCCGAATGCTTATCGTGCAGGGGGCTGCCGGCAGTGGTAAAACCTCCGCAGCTTTGCAGCGGGTAGCATACTTGCTGTACAAACACCGTCAGACCATCAAGGCGGATCAAATCGTTCTTTTTTCACCCAATCCGATGTTTGCCAGCTATATCTCTACTGTCCTTCCAGAGCTCGGTGAAGAGAACATGCAGCAGACAACGTTTCAAGAATATCTCGACTATTGGCTGGATTCCTCGTTACGGCCGGAGGACGCCTTTGATCAGATTGAATTTGTCCTGACTGCACAAGGTACACCAGGGTATGAGGCTCGTCTTCAGGGGATCGAGTATAAAACTTCCGAGGTTTTCTTGCAGGCCCTGCAGAACTATGGAATATGGTTGGGACGGGAAGGCATGCGATTCAATGGTATTCGGATACAGGAGCGCGAATTCATTACAGCAGAGCGGATGAAAACCAAATTTTACGAGTATGACAATGCTCTGCCGCTAATCAATCGTGTTGTTCTCTTGCAGGAGTGGCTATTGAATGAACTCTCATCGCTGGAGCGATTGGAATGGGAAGCGCCTTGGGTACAGGAGGAGTTGAACTATCTCGATACGGAGCAGTATGTGGAGGCTTTCGGGATGCTGCATACGGAGAAAGAAGTATTCGACGTTGCGGAACGATATGCAGCAGTTCTCAAAAATAATAACAAGCGTCGTGGAGATGAAGGCGACTTTGATTTCACTCAGAGAGAGGAAGAGCTGCTCCGCCGAAGGATCGTCAAAGAATACTTTAAACCACTAAAGAAAAGTGTGAAGAAATTCTCTTTTGTAGATATCAAAGGCATATATAGCCAATTGTTTGTGGATGAGGCTACTTATCAGGAGAAAACGACTGGAGCTTTCGTTCCCACCCTATGGCCACAGATCTGCAGGCAGACCAAGGAAATGTTAGATCGAAACGAGTTATTTCACGAAGATGCGACTCCGTATTTATATGTAAAAGAATTGATTGAGGGTGTCCGGACGAACACGGAAATTCGGTATGTTTTTGTTGATGAGGGCCAAGATTATTCCTCGTTTCAATATGAATACCTGAAAAAACTGTTTCCTCGTGCCCAAATGACGGTGCTCGGTGATTTCGGGCAAGCAATCTTCATGCAGTCAACAAGCTTGGCCGGGGAGAATTCGCCGCTGGTCCGCCTTTTTGGCGAAGCTGAGACAAGTCTGTTCTGCCTTTTACGCAGCTATCGTTCGACTAGAGAGATTGTTGAATTTACAAAATCGATGCTTCCAGACGGGGAAGACATTGTACCTTTTGATAGGGAAGGCCCCAAACCCCTTCTGACTAAGTTGGACAGCAGGGAGAACCGTGATTCGCAAATTTGGGCAGACATTACTGCACTCAAGGCCGAGGGTCTCGAATCCATCGCCATCATTACGAAGACCGCAGCCGAGAGCCGCAAGGCTCTTGAATCATTACGAATTCAAGGGAACGAAACTCTGCAGCTCATTACTAAGGAGACGGCGAATTTTGAAAAAGGAGTGATGGTTATTCCGGTCTATCTCGCCAAGGGTGTCGAGTTCGATGCAGTCTTGGTGTATGATGCTTCACCTGAAGCTTACAGTCGCGACAATGAACGCAAACTTCTTTATACCGCGTGTACACGGGCGATGCACCGGCTTCATCTGTATACGACTGGTAATTGGTCTCCATTCGTGGAATCATTATCTGCGAATTTGTATGAATTATCGTCTTTCACAGCCCTTGATTAACTTCGTTTCGCATGTATACAGATAGCCTTGGCCATTAATCAGCCAAGGCTTTTTTTTGTGAATTATATTAGGATGCATAATGGATTTATCTTAAATGAGAGGTCGTGAGGAGAAGAGGAGGTCCGTCATTTATAGCGATTTGTACTCTTCGATAATGACATCAATCACATGTTTGCCCCAATTTGAAGCTTCCGAGCTGTGTTCATTCCATGCATAAGTGATGAGTGCTTTCCACAGAGCCCAGCCACGTGCACGATTAACCATATCTGGGTCAACATTCATGCAGCTCAGAAATATTTCGCGGCTTGCGTCGTCAAAAAAGTTCCATGCCATCACCAGGTCGCTTGAAGGATCACCGACACCCATAGTTCCGAAATCAATGACACCGGACAAACGTCCATCTTGCACGAGCAGATTGCCCACGGCAACGTCACCATGAAGCCAAAGCGGTGTTGATTGATATCTCGTCGCAAGGGCTGTTTCCCATATTTCAGTGAGGAGTTTTTGATCGTATTGCTTTGAACCGGATAAGCTCTCAATGACGGACCTAGTATCTTGATCGTAAACCGCTAAGTTTCCTCCACGATGAAAGTTTTGTATTCCTGCCGGAATACCGTGTCTTGCATCAATCGCTTCTAATTCTTTCAGAAAACTCGCGAGGTCTTCGGCAAATGCGTTTAGATTCGGTACGTTGGCATGTGTGACGGTCTCGCCTTCAATCCAACGGTTAATCGACCAAGGAAGGGGATACAGGTCCGTCGCTGTGCCTTTTGCTACAGGAACCGGGATCGGGAGGGAGAGAAGAGGTTTGAAAACAGGGAGCCACGTCAGTTCTTTCTCCACCGCCGAGGCGTAACTTTCATGGCTCGGTAGACGAATCGTCATTTCGCATCCCAGTCTATAAGTGCGGTTATCGTGGCCACTTTTTTCTACAGGTGTTATTGCTAAATCTTTCCACTCGGGAAATTGGCTATCCACTAATTGACGGACCAGTTCAGGGGTTATTTCAATCATTCCTTCGCCTCTTTCTATTGAAAGTTGGTGGGGATCTAAACCATACATAAATCTTAACCATTCATCTTCATTTCATCAAGGCTTGGCATACGCCTGAGATCATTCCATAAATAGCGGTGGAAACTGCGCAAAAATAAGAAAGAAATGAGAACAATACGTTGATAGCAATGATGAACAGTTCTGTATATCGATTAACTTTAGCTTAGTTTAAATAGCATATTTTATATACGAAAGGAGATAGTACTGTAATGCAAGTATTGTTTCTTTTTCTACATAATTTGACCAAATAAGCGGGCAGATTCAATTGAATACTAAAATGGGGGCGTACTAAATGATCCTTAAAACCATACTCGCAATCATTCTCTTGTATAGTGTCTACGTTTTTTTCACAGCTTACCTTTTATTTTTGGTTCCATCTCCATCTAAAATTGAGAATACAGATATTGAAAAAACGTTAACAGAAGGAAATACAACAGATCGCGTGATGCTCTTGGAGGACGGATTTCGCTCCGGTCAGGTGAGAATTCAGACCATTCGAGAGGCTACAACAAGCATCGACCTGACGTATTACTCCATCCAAAAAGGGAAAACTTCTCAACTCGTTTTTGCTGCTTTATTCGATGCAGCTGATCGAGGCGTTCATATTCGAATCATTTTAGACGGGATTTTTCACAATTTGCGCGGAGAATTGCGTGATATTCCAGATGCCATTGCAGCCCATCCTAATATTGAACTAAGGTATTATGAGCCACTTCATCTGCTTAAACCATGGACATGGCATAACCGTCTGCATGACAAGATCCTCCTTGTCGACAACACATTTGGCATTATCGGCGGCCGGAATATTGGCGATAAATACATGGCTTTGCAGCCCCCAAAAGATCATGTATTCGATCGGGACGTTCTTGTTTACAATCCATACCATGACACGAACAGCACGGTTGTTGAAATGAAAAAATATATAGATCGGTTATGGAACCATCCATTCACCAAACCAGAAAAACATGCAAAACGCCAGCATCATGCAAAAGGGTTAAAAGAGCAGGCTCAATTGGCTCAGTTATATAAAGAAGCTCAGGCTCAGAACGATCCTTTTGTTGAAGTATTGCCGAAAAAATGGGCTCAGGCGTCCCTACAATCCGACCACGTTATGTTCATTCATAATCCAATCACAAGGTTTTATAAAGAACCTATGATGTGGAATGTTTTTGTTCGATTCGCAAATCAAGCACAATCGAAAGTTTATCTGCAGATGCCATATGCGATTCCTACCCAAAAAATGCGTAAAGCAGTAAACGTGTCGATCAATCAAAATGTAAATGTAGAATATCTCATGCTAACGAACTCAATCAATCAAACACCGAACCCCTTGGCTTTCGCCGGGTACTTAAGTTCTAAGAAACAGCTGCTTGATACCGGTCTTTCCATTTACGAATATGAAGGTCCTAACTCCATTCATGGCAAATCATTTGTCATTGATGATTACCTCAGCATGGTTGGTTCGTTTAATGTGGATGCCAGATCCACCTTTCTGAATACAGAGTCTGCCGTGGTCATTTCCAGTCCTGCATTCGCGAGCCAATTAACTGAGGCGATGGATAACAAACGTGCAAATAGTACTCACTTTACTACAGATGATCACTCTAAAAAATCCACAAATCAGAAGGGCTCTTCCTTCAAACGAATGGCCATTACAGCTTTATCGAAATTGTCATTTCTTTGGAAAGCTTTTTTGTAGAGATTAAAAAAGGGCTATCCCAATCATTAGCATGACAGGATACACCCAAACAAAACCGAATCGTATCATCTTAGCCATTTAACTACTCAAAATTGAAGTCTTCATCCGTCAGTGGTACTACATTCAAAGCACGGATATAACCGTTGCCTTTCTTGGAGAAAAAGTCATGCTGTTTGGTGTGAGTACTAATCCCGTTTAACACAATCGGGTTCACTTCCTCATCTTCAAATAACGGCTCAAAGCCGAGGTTCATCATCGCTTTGTTTGCATTATAGCGAAGGAAGGCTTCCACTTCCTCGGTTAAATGAATAGGGGAATATAATTCCTCCGTGTAGTGCAACTCATTTTGATGAAGAACCTGGATCAGATCAACCAAACTCTGGTACATTTGGTTTCGCTCCATTTCATCAAAGCTTGTGTATATTTCCTGTGCCAACACACCCACATATACACCGTGAATACTTTCATCCCGCAGAATCAGATCAATGATCTCACCACTGCAAGTCAGCTTGCCTTGTCCAGCCAAATAGAGGGGATAGAAGAATCCGCTGTAAAACAAATAACTCTCCAAGAGTACGGAAGCAGCCATGGCCATATACAGATCTTTTGCCGTTTCAATGCTCGTGTAGTACTGACGTATAATCGTCGCTTTGGTTTGCAGATATGGATTTTCTTCCACCCATTTAAATACACTGTCAATCTCTTCGGTTGATGCCAACGTGGTAAAAATACTGCTATACGATTTGGCATGAATTTGTTCCATCATCGCCATGAAGCTAAGTACGGCTTTGCGCTGTAATCCATCAACATGCTCCATAATCTGGGGCATACCCACACCGCCCTGAATGGTATCCAGAAGGGTTAACCCACCAAGCACTTTCATATATGCTTCTTTTTCTATATCACGAAGCGTTACCCAGGTCATTTTATCATCGGATAAAGGTATCTCGTCATCGGTCCAAAATTGCATAATGTTCTGATTCCAGAACATCAGTGTGAAGTCATCATCTGCACGATTCCAGTTCACAGCTTGAATTGCCGGCATGTATATCCAACTCCAATCATAATGCCCAATTAGGGCCATTTGTTTATATGGAACAAGCGATGCATTCTTCCATCGTCAGCTTGTTGGTTCTTGTATAATACAGGGATTTCAACCCTTTATGAGCAGCATACAGGTAGCATCGAGCCAAGTCTCGCGTGGATACATCACTGTTTACATGAAGAATCGTTGAGATTCCTTGGTCCACATGCGGCTGAATCTCCGCAATCAAATCAATCACCTTGAATTGATCCATCTGATACGCTGATTTGTAATAGAAGACGTTATCCTTTTGCAAATAGGGCATTGGATAATAGGTGGTTGAATTCGCATAAGTTCGTGTTTCAATTTGTTCTACTATCGGCATCACACTGGATGTCGCGTTCTGAATATAGGAGATGCTTGCCGTTGGAGCAATAGCCATCCGATAGGCGTGATAAAGGCCTTTCTCCATCACTTTGGACTTCAGCAGACTCCAATCATCGGGAGATGGAAGTTCAATTCCTTGGAACAATTCCTGTACTCTTGAGGTGTTGGGACGATAATCATTGGTCAGATAACGATCAAAATATACGCCAGTCGCATAATCAGACTTCTCAAACCCATGGAACCGTTGACCCGTTTTCTCTGCAAACTCCATGCTTTTCTCCAACGAATGATAATTCATGGTCATAAAGAAGGTCCGTACAAAATCCTTGGCTTCCAAGCTTTCATAAGCAATCCTGTTTTTGGCTAAATAACCGTGCAGATTCATGGCACCCAAGCCAACGGAATGCATTTCGGCATTGGCTTTGGCCACACCTGGAGCATTGGCCACATGCGTCATGTCGCTGACGGAGGTCAGTGCGATCATTCCCTCATGAACAGATTCCTTGATTTTGCCGCTCTCCATAACATTAACAATATTGAGAGAGGCCAGGTTGCAGCTGATATCTCTGCGGATAATATCCGGTTGACCATAGTCTGTAATTTCAGAAGTCTCCTGGAGTTGGAAGATCTCTGTGCACAGGTTCGACATTTTGACTTGTCCTACGTTTTTCAAGGCATGTGCTTGATTGGCATTTGTTTTATTAATGATGTACGGATAGCCGGATTCGAGTTGAATCATGGCTATTTTGGTCAACATGTCCCGCGCACCTAACGATTTTTTTTTCTTCACACGATCGTCAGCCAGCAAGGTATCATACATTACGTCGAGATCCATATCATCCAGATGGGTTCCATACGCCTTATAGACACTATATGGAGCAAAGAGATATAGAGACTCATTATCCTGAGCCAGCTTGTAAAAACGATTGGGGATAATAAGTCCAATAGAGAGTGTTTTTAAGCGGATTTTCTCGTCCGCATTAATCTTTTTGCTATCGAGCAGTTCCATGACGTCCCAACCAAAAATATTATAGTAAGCTGCTCCAGAACCTTTGCGTTGTCCCATCTGATCGGCGTAGGAGAAGCCATCTTCCAATAGTTTGAGAACAGGCGTAATTCCTTTCGCAGCACCTTCAACACCTTTGATGACTTCACCACGAGCACGCAGCTTTGACAGATTGACAGCAACTCCACCGCCAATTTTGGATAACTGCATACAAGTGTTCAGTACATAGTTTATGGAGTTCAGTGAATCATCCATTTCAAGCAGGAAGCAAGAGACCAGCTCACCACGCCGACTTTTTCCTGCATTCAGAAATGTAGGGGTTGCGGGTTGAAGACGCTGCTCCATCATCGAACGAGACAGCAAACAAGCCGTTTCAAACTGTCCTTGACCCAGATGAAGAGCTACAGCTGCCACTCGATCCGCATATTGCTCAAGATATGTTTTTCGATCATATGTTTTCAACGCATAGTCAGTATAGAACTTGGACGCTGCCATGTAAGAAGGGAAGTTATACTGATAGCCGCGTGTAATTTCAAATACTGTTCTAACTTCGTCGGTTGTATAAGAAGCGTAGAAATCCTCGTAATAATCATGATCGATCATAAATTTGACTTGATCATCAATGCTGGCAAACGCCATGCTTTTATCCTGGATTTCGTTCATAAACTCCTCTACAGCCTCTTTATCCTTATGTAACTGGAAGAAGCCATCAGAGTCGCGCTTTAGCAGCATGTTATTTAATTCAATATGACGCAATGCGGCTCACCTCCTGTTCAAAATGCTCTACATCTCTTTTCGAACCTGATAATTCAAATTTACTGATAACAGGGACGTTATAGAAATCAGAGATTAAATCTGCACTTTTGGCAAAACGTTCACCCCAGTTACGGTTACCGCTGGCGGCCACGCCAATCAGGTATTCAGAGTTTTTTTGCAAAAAAGAAGACACCTTATCCGGTATCTGCCCAAAACCTGTTGTATATGTCACAAGTACGTATGGTTCATCAATCGTCATTTGATTTTGAATCTGAACTGCCGGCAGTTGAAGCTTGGAAATAAACCTCTTTACATTCCCAGTGATTGAATCATACACAATTAGCACTATCATTAACCTCCTTGACAAATGAAAGGTAATCGACGACAAATACTATATATAGATCTTTTTCTTAATTTTATATCAATATATAGGTTTGTCAAATACTCATTGGGTACAATTCTGTGAAAAACCCGATGAAAGGGCTATATTGCGAGGTTTATAAAAGTGGGGGCTTAGTAGATATCCATATTCTAAGACATGATAATTGGTGCATGAGAGAATTGTGGGTGGCAAGAAATAAGCCTGAGCATAATCGTTCATACATTGTCTACAATTCAGAGTTGGATTATTAAAGGCATGGCTCTATGGAGTCATGCCTTTTGTGTATGTTGAAGGTATGCTGATTACATATCACGAAGATTTGGAGGTAAGACATGAAAGGGACCCTGCCGCAAAATAGAATATTGATTGTAGACGATGATGAACGGGTCCGAAGACTTCTTCGAATGTATTTGGAGAAAGAGCAATTTATCGTTGAGGAGGCTTCGCTGGGCTGGCAAGCCTTAAGTAAGCTTCATCATGATTCGTATGCCATGATTATCTTGGATTGGATTCTCCCTGATATCAAGGGGATTGAAATATGCCATTATCTTCGAACAAACTTAAGCATACCCGTCATGTTTCTGACAGCCAAGTCAGAAGAAGGGAACCGGCTTGAAGCTTTCAAAGCAGGGGCAGATGACTTTGTCATGAAACCATTTAGTCCGAGGGAAGTTGTGCTCCGTATCAAAACCATGATGGCTCGTTATAACGGATTGGTCGAGCCTTCACCAAAAGATCATTCAGCGAGCGAGGTGCTGATTTCCTCCATTTTAATTAATCCAGCGTCCCGAAGGGTCACAATAGAAGATTTGGAAATTCATATGACACCCAAAGAGTTTGATTTGCTTTATCATCTTGCGACACACTCGGAAATAGCTTTCTCCAGGCAGGAATTGCTGAAAATTGTTTGGAAAGTTGAGCATGATGAAGATCTGGATTATCGAACTGTAGATACCCATGTGAAACGGCTGCGTGACAAACTATCCAAGCATATGCCGAATCGGGAAGATCTGATTCAAACCCTGTGGGGTTTCGGTTATATTCTTCGTTTGCCACACTGATTCTTATCTTAAAGTGCAGGAGGCGAATATGTCTTACAAACAAATCAAATGGATGATTCTGCTCATTCCCACCTTGACCGTTGGACTTTGGGAATATGTACGACACCAGTTTCTACTACCCTACATATCGATGGATTTGGGGAACTGGCTTACGCCTGTCATTGTATATGTTGTAAGTATAACGTTGTTAACACGGCTGTTTTTCATGTTGGAACGTATTCAAAAAGAGCTGGAGTATGAGCGTGAAGCCAAAGCTGCATTTGAATCTCGGGAAAAGATGGCCAAGGAACTCCATGATGGAATCGCCCAATCTCTTTTTTTATTATCGGTGAAAGTCGGACGTCTGGAGGAGCAAGCCAAGCAGGGTCAACAGCTGGACGATGTATATTCGATCAAAAAAACGGTTCATGAAGTCAATCGTTATGTGCGTCAGGCCATTGCAGATTTGCGTTATGATCCTAACGTTGATCAAGCCTTGACTATGAACGAATCGGTCACACTGCTTGGTCAAATTCGAAAAATTACCAAAGATATCCCCGTCCGAATCGAACTGGATTGGAGCATCCCGGATGATACATTTACTGACAAAGAGAAGGTAGAACTGCTCGCTTGTATTCGCGAAGCTCTTTTTAATATTCAAAAACACGCATCTGCTTCCCAAGCATGGATTCAGGGAAACGGGCACAAGAAGTGCTGGAATATCATGATTCGAGATAATGGAAAAGGGTTTGAGATGAACCCTTTTGAACGAAAGGATCGATATGGTTTAAAAATCATGAGAGAGCGGATGAGTGAACTGAACTTTACCATGCAATTTCGAAGGGAACAGCAGTTTACTGTTATCGAATTTTCAAAGGATGGTGAGATGAAATGAGCCATACTCGTGTTCTTGTTGTAGACGATCACGCTCATGCGAGGGAAGCCATATGTGAAATTTTATCCATGGATTCCGGCTTCGAAGTGATTGGCGTCGTATCGGACGGTCAACAGGCGATTAATTATACAGAACAGTGGCTTCCCGATCTGATCCTCATGGACATTCAGATGCCGATTATGAACGGTCTTGAAGCAACACAACGGATCAAATTGGCCTTTCCTTATGTGAAGATTGTCATGATTACCGTCTCGGATGATGTACTCCACCTTTTGGAGGCGTTGAAGCGGGGAGCTCAGGGCTATCTTCTCAAAAACCTTGAACCGTCCATGTGGCTGGAATATCTTCATTCCATCGTTACAGAAGAAGCTCCTTTGAGCCGTGAGGTTGCGTACCAAATTCTGAAGGACGTCTCACTAACGGAGAAAAAAGAGCCTGATGTCCCATTAACCACAAGAGAAAAGGATATTCTCTATGGTGTAGCTGCTGGATGGACCAACAAAGAAATCGCTGTGAATTATACGATCTCAGAATATACCGTCAAGAATCATTTGAAAAATATTTTGCAGAAACTGCAGGTTCAAAATCGCGTTCAACTGACACGTTATGCACTGGAGCAAGGGCTTATTACAGACCACAAACGTCTGTAATAAGCTTTTTTACTATATTCTTGGTGTTCTTTCTGTGTAGTGGGATATCAATTTTTTTGCTTTTAACTACAATGACCTCACAAATTGGACACAAAAATTCCAGTTCTATAGCCAGATTGAGCTATATGGTAAAAATTTGTTTTTATGTACACTATGAGCAGTGTGTTTCATGAAGGAGGTTATGTTGTTGAACAAACGGATTGTCCTAGGCACATTACTCATTATGGGTATACTGGCGATCCTATTATCTTACCCGCTTGATTCTGCAAACGCTGCTTCTGGAACAAAAGACGCTACTCCACTCCAGCCAATCATTGATGGTTCTAAATCTGGTGAAGTACTTGTACTCGAGCCTGGAATGTATGCTGGTCCCGTAAGTATAGACAAGAGTATATCCATTCGAGGGGACTCATCCGTAACGGTATTGAATTCGGAAGCTGAATCCACGATCACCATTCGTTCAGATGGAGTGACATTGCAGGGTTTCACGGTTCAACACTTTACGAATGAACCCACTGCTGCGATTCAGGTTGAAGGAGATCGTGTAGAGATCAGGGATCTTGATATTCAGAGTCAAAGTTTTGGAATCGTGCTGCGGGGTTCCGTCGATGGGCTCATACATAGCAATACTATTTCATGGGCTGGACCGGAGTCTGCTTCCAGTGGTCAAAAGGGGAACGGCATTGACCTGTACAACTCCCATCGTAATCACATCGAAAACAATAAAATAAAAGGTATGCGGGATGGCATCTATCTGGAGAACAGCCGTAATCTTACGGTTAGGGGTAACACGCTGCTTCATACCAGGTATGGAATTCATTGTATGTATATCGATGGTTCTTCTGTTGTGGACAATGTGGGGGAGAACAACAGTACCGGGGCCATGATAATGGGCGTCAAGAATACGGTTGTATCCGGAAATTCCTTTCGTAAACAGAGCGAAAATGTGCATTCACAAGGGATTTTGTTGTATGACGTACACCGATCCACGATTCAAAACAATGTTGTGGAAGGTAATCGTGTTGGCATGAACATTGCCGAATCCTCAGGAAATGAAATTCGCCGTAATGCGGTGCTTCGCAATTTCATTGGTATCCAGCTCGTTCTGGCAGAGGACAACCAATTCATTAGAAACCAATTTGTTTCGAATGTGATTGAAGCTTCAGCGATGGACAGCCGGAACAATGAGATGAAGGAGAACTACTGGGATTCCTTTCAGGGTCTTGACCTGAACGATGATGGAATTAGTGAACTCTCCTATGAGATTAATCCTTTTTATGAGCAAGTGGTCAACCGGAATTCGGCTTATCAGCTTTTCTTTCAATCTCCAGGCATGCTCTTTATGAGCAGCTTGTTTACGGAAGGCAAGGAAGAGTGGGCAACCGACAGATCGCCGTTAATAAGCATGAAAGCGGAATCACTGGCGGCGGAAACAGGTGCACAAGCGGTGAAAGAGACAACTGAAGTTTGGATCATCGGATGTATCCTGCTGGGTATGGCAACTTTTATTATGATCTATACGGGGGTATTACGAAAATGAAAACGAAAACAAGTTTGAAAACAGTTATGGTGCTTCTCTTTGGGGTGCTGTTATTAACAGCTTGCGGAAAAAAATACGAGGCATTGCCTATAAATGAAGACGTGGATATCTGCGCCATTTGCAAAATGCAAGTGAAGGATGATGCCTATGCGACACAGCTTACCACGAAAGATGGTAAAAATTATAAATTTGATGACATTGGTTGTATGCACCAGTGGAAAGAAGAAAACGGAACAGATAACGTCGGTATGGATTATGTTCGTGATTATAATGACAAGGAATGGATTGAGTACAGCAAAGCCACTTATGTATACGATGCTTCACTGCGTACACCGATGGCTTACGGCATCCTCAATTTTAAGGATAAACCATCTGCCGAAGCTTTTGTTGCCGAGCAGGGTGTGGGAACGATTATGACCGCTGAAGACCTCGCCTCCCACGACTGGAAACAAAACACGGAGATGATGGATATGATGGGTGAGCACGGGCATTCCGAAGAGGGAATGAGTGAAGGCATGCACGAAGAAACACATGGGGAAAGCGAATCAACGGAAGATTCAGGCCATAAGTAATGACCAATGAATATGGTGATGCATGATGGGAGATATGTTACAAGTAGTCCGACGAGAAGTGAAAATGGGATTTCGCAACCCCTGGGCCTATTCATTTTTGATTCTTTTCTGCGTGTTTAGCCTGAGTCTGCTGATCATTAATTCTCAGAATTTTGTAGCAGGATACTCTGGCACTACAGGTTCCATGTTAAATCTTATTCTTTATCTTTTGCCGTTGATGACCCTCTTCTTGGGCTCGTTCTCGTTAACTTCTGAGAAGGAGGAGGGCAGCTGGCAGCTGTTATCCACATACCCCATCGGCACGATGTCTTTTATTGTTGGCAAATATCTGGGTCTATCGGTTGTATTAATGACTATAGTTACATTCGGATATGGTCTGATGGGACTTCTCAGCGGATGGTTGGACAGCCCTTTAGATGTTATGACGTACCTTTTGTTTCTGGTATTCTCCTGTGGACTGGTCCTGCTATTTCTGACTATTGCAATGTTCATCGGTTCGTTATCCAAAAATCGGTGGCAAGCGTTAACGATATCCGTGTCCGTTTGGTTTTTCGCTGTGATTGGATGGCCAACACTTCTAATCTCCGTACTGGGACTCATGCCGTATCAGTGGGTAAAACCCTTACTCACCTTGCTAACCTTCATCAATCCGGCTGAGTTGGTACGTTTGTTTGTTGTGATCAAACTTGGCGGGGGCTCCATACTGGGACCGGAATATTATCAATGGGTAAATTGGGCGCAACCATCCAGCGGAAGCTGGATCTTTATGGGGATATGCCTGCTGTGGATTGCATGTTCGATCGTGGCGGTTTACGTGATCTGGGAAAGGGGGCGTTCCCGTGGATAACGTGGAAGCAGAGATTGTGGGACTGTGTAAATCCATAAAAAAACAACAGATTGTTGAAGGTATATCCTTTCGCGTTTCTTCCGGTCATGTGCTTGCCTTATGCGGCGGAAATGGGGCCGGAAAAAGCACCGTTCTGCGTATGCTCGCAGGTATTCTTCAACCTACCTCGGGTGAAATCATTGTAAACAAGATGCGCTGGTCCAAAGAACGAAAGCGATATTCGGAACAGATCGGATATATGCCGGATGATTATCAGTTCAACCAGGGGTTGACGGCAGAGGAAGTGCTCCAGTTCTGGGCAGCGTTAAGGAAAGTGTCCAATGAGAGAGTAACGGAAGTGCTAACCATGGTAGGCTTGACTGATCAAAAAAATAAGCGGGTCACGACCTTTTCCAAAGGCATGCGGCAGCGTGTATTATTCGCCCAGGCTCTGCTGGCCAAGCCTCCGCTGCTGATCATGGATGAGCCGACGAATGGACTGGACCCCTTCTGGATGCAAGAGTTTGCAAATCTGATAAAACAGATCAAGAAGGAGGGACATATGGTCGTGTTCTCCACCCATCAGCTTGAGATCGCAGATGATGTTGCGGATCACATTGTTTTTATGAACCAAGGACGCAATGTGGGAGATGGCTCTACTGAGGAGTTTCGTCAACAGTTCGGGTCGCTTCATGCTGCTTTTCATCATAGTCTTGGCTTAAAATGAAGGTGAATCGATTGAAACAAAAGAGTCCAAAAATACGACGTTTGATTACAATCCTTATTGGAATGGCTGCTTTGCTGACCGCTGCATGGGCAGTGTATCAGGGGACTTCATCATCCGAGCCCAAAAGAACCGGTACCATCGAAGCAGGTGCAGCCGCTCCCGAATTCACTGCAGTTAACTCAGCCGGAGAACAGGCTCTCGGATTATCGGGGCAAGGTCGTCATGATTAACTTTTGGGCTTCATGGTGTACTCCTTGTGTGAGGGAAATGCCGATGATTAATCAGATCGCTAAGACATATCAAAATGACGTGGAGACCCTGTTTGTCAATGTGGGGGAAGCGAAGGGGACGATTCGTGAATTTATGGAGAAACAGCAATTCGATTTCCCTGTTATCATTGATGTAACTGGAAAAGTCTCCGGCCTGTATCGCATCACCGGGTTGCCAGCAACGATGGTCATAGATCAGAAAGGCATGTTCAGCCACATTCTGTTTGGTGAGTTGACCGAGGAGATTCCCTTGCAGCAATGGCTGGAGGAGATCGTACAATAAAGGAATGGAAGCCTTCCAATACTTAAGAACAAAAGAAGTCGCTCTGTAAAAGTGGCTTCTTTTGTTTTATTTGGAGACTGCTATACGAATCGGAGCAACCGCGAACGGTTGTTCCAAACACCTTGCACTCATAGTGGAAAGAAAATGCATATCACGGTTGTGCCCAATGAATCAATAGCTCCTTTGGGTACTTTTTACGCTTTTCACCGAGTTGTCAGAAAGAGTTGATCCTTTCTTGAACATTTAGGGACGAAGACGTGTCAGCGATTGAATTGCTAACTTACAAAGATATAATAATTTTAACTATTAAGTCATTTTCAGTCCTTTGACCCTTTAGTAACAGGAAAAACAGGCTCCTCAACGCATGCTTAGTCCAGGATCAAAGCATGCCAGCGCGCAATGCTGGTTTGTAAAGCCTTCTTCACCCCTTACTTTGTGAAAAAATTCTCTTTATATATACAAAGATGAAGGAACGCTTTATAGATGAATCCTGCACCCATCTCGCGAAGCCTATCCAATCCTGATATTGAATGTAGCCGAACGCTGGTTGACCTAATGCGAAGTAAAAAATCATTACGAAAATCGAACAGAGATTGAAAGGAGGCAGTAAAGAATGGCAATCGATACGGTGATGTGGAGCAAACTGGTGACAGGTATGACGCTCGGGTTCCACGTTATTTTTGCAACGCTTGGTGTCGGTGTACCGTTAATGATCGCTATTGCAGAGTTCATGGGGATTCGCAAGAAGGACCCCCATTACATACTGATGGCGAAGAGGTGGTCACGAGGGTTTGTCATTTCTGTGGCGGTTGGTGTGGTGACGGGTACAGCGATTTCACTGCAACTGGCCCTGGTGTGGCCGAATTTTATGAAACTGGCAGGGAATGTGATTGCACTCCCACTATTCATGGAAGTGTTTGCGTTCTTTTTTGAAGCCATCTTCCTGGGCATTTATTTGTATACGTGGGATCGATTCAAAAATCCGTATATTCACTGGCTGCTGACAATTCCAATCGTCACCGGGGCAGGCATGTCGGCTGTGTTTATTACAACAGTGAACGGATTTATGAATCAGCCTGGAGGCTTCGTCATGGAGGCAGGCCAATTCACAGCGGTTAACCCGGTGCAGGCGATGATGAATACGGCGACGTTCTCCAAGGTGTTTCATGTATTAAGCTCAGCCTATTTGACGGGAGCTGCCCTGTTAGCCGGAATTGCAGCCTTTGCAATGCTGAGAAAAGGGGCATCTGCCTACCACAAAAAAGCCTTGAACCTCATGATGGCGGTGGTTCTGCTGTTCGGCTTGCTGAACACGTTAGCGGGAGATGTGTCCGCCAAGTTTTTGGCCGAGCATCAGCCGGAGAAACTTGCAGCTGCAGAATGGCATTTTGAGACGGAAAGCGGCGCAGATTTGATTTTATTAGGATGGCTGAATGCAGAGCATGAAATTATAGGGGCTCTTCACCTGCCAAAACTGCTCAGCTTCCTGGCCTTTAGTGACTTTAATGCAGAGGTAACCGGACTGGAGGAGTTTCCGAAGGACGAATGGCCGCCGCTGCTCGTTCACTACCTGTTTGATTTAATGGCCGGAATCGGATTCGCTCTGCTCTCCATCTCGGTTCTGTATTTCCTGTTTGTGTTCTGGAAAAAGCGCAATGAGCTGAACAAGTGGCTGCTTGGGATCATAGCGCTGGGCGCACCGATGGCTTTTCTCGGGGTTGAACTGGGATGGTTCTATGCTGAATTGGGACGACAGCCGTGGATTATCCGGGGATATATGCGTGTGGAGGAAGCCGCCACTTCATCACCCAATATACGAATGATATTTTTCTTATTCCTGCTTCTATACATCGTTCTGGGAGTCATGTGTGTCCTCGTGTTAAGACGTTTGTTCAACAATAATCCGGCTGAAGTCGAGATGGAGAAATGGATGAAGGAGAAGCGCAATCAGTCTACAGAAAAGGGTGAGCGTACATGATGAGTTATGAGCTAATTGGCATCTCGGTGCTCTGGCTGTTCCTGTATGGCTATTTAATTGTAGCCTCCATTGATTTCGGAGCGGGCTTCTTTGCCTTCTATGCACGCTTGACGAAACAGGATCACCTGATTAATCGTCTGATCTCCCGTTATTTATCACCGGTATGGGAGATTACGAATGTATTTTTTGTCTTTTTCTACATTGGGATTGTTGGATTCTTTCCGGACACGGCCTATTACTACGGATCAGCACTACTGGTACCGGGAAGCATTGCGGTCATTTTGCTCGCCATTCGCGGGTCATTTTATGCTTTTGAGAACTATGGTTCCAAAAATAACATTGTGTATCTGTTTCTATATGGAGCTTCGGGTTTGCTTATCCCAGCCTCATTATCAGTGGCGCTAACGCTGTCGGAAGGCGGCTTTATCGTGAAGGAGGGTTCGACGGTTTCTCTGGATTACTGGACGCTGTTCACCAATCCGTTATCGTGGAGCATCGTGGGATTGGCGATTGTGTCTGTCTTGTTCATTAGCAGTTCATTTCTTGCCTTTTATGCATCCCGGGCAGAGGATCATTCTGCGTTGAAACTGGTGCGGACCTATGCCCTGTTCTGGAGTACACCGACGATTATCACCGCACTGACTGCATTTATTTATTTGGGACAGCACAATGAGCGACATTTTCAAAATATGATGGATCTGTGGTGGCTGCTAGCCCTTTCCGTTGCCTTCTTCATGATTGCCATGTGGCTGATCTATAACGGACGCCGCTACGGATTAGCATTTGTATGCATCATGCTGCAATTTTTCAGTGCCTTTTTCGCTTACGGAATTGGTCAATATCCTTATATCCTTGATCCGTACATTACGATTCAAAACAGCGTCACCTCACCAGCGATGGGCTTCGCACTGGTTGTTGTGTTTATCGGTGGTATATGTATGTTGATTCCTTCCCTGATTCTGGTCTTCAGACTTTTTCTGTTTGATGCGGATTATGTAAAGGGAAAAAAATAAATTGGATTCATTTTAGCGATGTAAGGGAGTAATCTCATAGGCATTCATTGAAAGGAGGGGAGTTCGCATGAAGAGAAAGACAAGCCTGATCTCTCAACAATTGTCTGGCGAGCGAAAACGTCTCGTTATCCTCGCGGTCATTTCACTCGCGCTGGGTGCAGCCATTGTGAGTCAGGCCGCACTGCTTGCTGAAGCAGTCCAACGGATTTTCGTGGAGAAGGCCTCCCTCTCGTCGGTCGTCATGCTGCTCGGGCTGCTTCTGGCTGTCATGGTCGTGCGCACAGGGCTGTCTTATGGTAACGGGAAAGTTGGTTTGCATATGGCTGCCAGTGCAAAGACGAATATGCGGACAGCTGTACTGCAAAATTTGACCCATGCGTCGATGCGTTCAACTCTTCGCGGACAGACCGGGGGAAAGGTCAGTGTTGCCCTCGATGCTGTAGATGAGGCTGAAAGTTATTTTAGTCTGTATATGCCGCGCATGATGGAGGCTGCCATCATTCCGATTCTGATTTTGGTAGTAACGTTTACACAGCATGCCAATTCAGGCTTCATTATGCTGTTTACGGCCCCGTTTATCCCCTTGTTTATGATTTTAGTGGGACTAAAAACGAAAAACAAATCGGAGGAGAAATATGCCCAACTGGCCGAGTTCTCCGGTACGTTCCTGGATTCTCTTCAAGGGCTGGTAACGTTGAAAATATTTGGACGGGCTCATCGCCAGCAGCAGGAAATTGAACGAAGCAGCCTCGGTTACCGTGATGCCACGATGGGCATTTTGCGCATTGCGTTTACGAATACGTTCATGCTTGAATCTATCGTAATGCTAAGCATCGGAGTTGTGGCTCTCGAACTGGCCATCCAGCTGCTTGTTTTCAAATCGATGTCGTTCCACACCGCATTTCTCGTTTTGCTGCTGGTTCCCGAGTTTTACAGCCTGTTGAAAAATACGGGAACAGCCTTTCACAGCGGGCGTACAAGTATGGGAGCGATTCGTAAGGTAGAGCAGATGCTTGAGGAAACGGTTGTGGAGAGCAAGTCGGTAGATGGAAAAGAGGGACAAGGTACATCCGTTGGGATTGACGAGATCAATAGCATGGATGATCGGATTGCACGGAAGGTCAAGGAAGGCACATTGCAGATTCCTCGTTCTAATGACTGTTCCATGTCGCCATTCATTACATTGGACCATCTCAATTTTCGTTATGCGCCGGATTCATTCAAGCTTGAGACTGAACGGGTCCAGCTTCGTCCGGGAGAACACATTGCCATTGTGGGCAAAAGTGGCTCAGGGAAAACGACGTTGCTCCATCTGATTGCAGGTTTGCTGAAACCGACTTCGGGAGAAGTTCTGGTGAATGATCGCCCATTACTGCAATACGGTGAGACCGCTTGGTTCGAACGTATAAGCTACATTACACAGCATCCGTATATCTTTGCAGGCACATTTGCTGAAAATATTGCGATTGATGCGGGGCGGAACGTGTCCAGAGCTGAAATGGAGCAGGCAGCAGACGAAGCTGGACTTACTGCATTAGCCGCTCAGTTGGAGGACGGATTTGATACCTTGGTTGGTGAAGGAGGCCGTGGCCTGTCTGGCGGGGAAAAGCAACGGCTTGCCTTGGCACGCGCATTTTTGAAGCGGCCTGCCGTTATTTTATTTGATGAACCCACAGTGGGACTGGATCTGCACACGGAGCGTGTTCTCCAGCGCTCCATTGCCACATTGGCAAAAACAGCAACGATGATTACGGTCGCTCACCGATTGTATACGATACAACATGCCGATAATATTTGGTTTATGGACCAAGGCGTATTAGTTGATTCAGGGCGGCATGAGGAACTTCTGGAGCGCCTGCCCCAGTATGCCGAGATGATTAATGTTCAACGGAAAGGTGGATTAGCATGAGTGAGCTGGCGATTTTGTCCAAAGCAATGATTCAGGAGCGCAAGGATATTGTCCTTTCGATTCTAGGTGGGTTTATTGCCGGCATAGCCGGCGTGGCCCTCTTCTCGGCGAGCGGCTATCTGATTTCACAAACGGTATTTGCTCCACCGCTGTATACCTTAATTGTACTCACCTCACTGGTTAAGCTGCTTGGCCTGCTTCGGGCAGCGAGTCGTTATGGAGAACGCTTGTATTCTCACCGGGCGACGTTCTCCATGCTAAGCCGTTTGCGTACATCCTTTTTTGCCAAGCTTATTCCGTTAACGCCAGGTATATTGAACAAAAATCGAAGCGGAGATTTGCTTGCGCGGATCGTCGGGGATGTGGAAAGCTTGCAACATTATTTTTTGCGTGTTGCTTATCCGCCAATCATTGTTGTCATGGTCTTTTTGGCGACCGTGTTGTTTACTTCTGCTTTTTCCTTCTGGATTGCGGGTCTGTTTGCACTAGGGATGCTCATAACGGCATTGGTTGTACCGGGAATCGTTCTAATTGGGCAGCAGAAAATACATGGACGTGTTCGTCAGCAACGGGCGTTACTTTCCACGGAAGTTACCGAAGTGTTGTATGGTTTCCGGGATTTGAAAATATACGGCCAACTGGCACAGCGGGAGCAGCAGCTTGAGCAGGCTTCCGCTGCATTAACTGAGGAGCAGCAACGGGCAGCCGCTCACCTGCTGCGCGGGCAATCCATGCACGCTCTGGTTACATTTCTCATCTCCTGGGGGGTGCTGGTGCTTGGAGCCTATCTCATTATCGACGGAGCACTTGCTGGCGTGTTTCTTGCGATGCTGGTCATGGCCTCGCTAACCGTATTCGAAGAAGCTGCGGCAATGGCGACATTACCCTTGTATAAACAGGATAGCGAACATGCAGCCAAACGACTGTCGGAAACGGTACAGACCGAAACCATCCAGACCTCTGATGTGCATGTTCCTGCTAAGAGGAATTTTGATTCCAGTGGGGTGCTCTCTGATGACAAAGGCGTTTCGCTTGAGCTTTCCGGTGTTACCTTTCAATACGAAGGAGAGTGGAACCCTGCTTTGAAGGATGTTTCCCTGCAAATATTGCCAGGCTCCAAAACAGCGATTGTCGGACCGAGCGGGTCAGGTAAGTCAACAATAATTGAATTGCTGCTTAAGTTACGTGCACCAACGACAGGTGAACTCCGATTAAATGGTGTTTCGGTGAAGGAACTGGATGAGCAGAGCATTTGGCAAACGGCTAATGTGGTGTTACAGCAAAGTCATTTCTTCCGGGGAACGATCCGGGATAACCTCATGCTGAATGAAGAAGAACATTCGGATGAACAATTGCTGGATATTCTGGTTAAAGTGCAGCTGCCCAATACCTCATTGACCGATGTCGTATATGAAAAAGGAGAGAATCTATCAGACGGCGAAAAGCAGCGGTTGGCTCTGGCACGGGCGATGCTTCGCAAGGGACGGTTATGGCTTCTGGACGAACCTACATCCTCACTGGACTATGTTACAGAAGATCGTGTGTTGAAACATCTCTACGCGCAAGCTGCTGAAGATACCGTTCTCCTGATCTGTCATCGTCTAACCGGCCTGGAAGAGATGGATCGCATTATCGTTATGGACCAAGGAAGGGTAGTGGAAGCAGGTTCCTATGCAGAGTTACTGGAACAAAAAGGCTATTTTTATGAGATGAAAAACATCGAGGGACAACTGATCGGAGAAATTAGAGCGTAAAGACAAGATATAACTTTGAACGGATGATTAAAAAAGGTTTTTAATCGGGTCTAAGAACGGCTTCTGGTGAAATAACGAGGCCGTTCTTGGGCCTTTTTTGCCATTAAACGAACTAAGCGTACCCTCTTGGACCCCATTATACAGATTCAGCATTGTAACGAATCGTAGACGCTTTATTTCCTCGCTGTATGCCTTCATTAGCTGGAATCTGCGGGAATCTGCCCGAATAACGTCGCTGGAGATTCGTTAGCCTTTTCATATCAGGCCAAACTTCAAAATAAAGGTGTGTGGGATTCCTTAGCTTGCTGAATACGAGGATACAAGGCATGACTACCCTCAGCTCGTAAGCACCCCGGGTCAGTCCTGTACTATCGGGAAGTAGGCATGATCTCTTGAAACATTTCATTCAACGCAGGATTCACGGAGCCTCGGCATCAATCACCATAACATCCGTATTAAGCTTCTCTGGAACAAAGTCTCCTTGGGTGAGTCGCATCAAGGTGTCTACAATCTTTTGTCCCCACTGATGCTCATTCTGCGAAATGATTTTTGATATTTGTCCGTCGCTCAGCGATTGTTGTAGAGCCGGGGTCAGGCCAAGGGCAAGATTAAACCGTTTCAGCCCTTTGGCCTTCCAAACAAGCACCGAGCTTGAACCGGATATGAAGTCCAGATTGATCAATGCGCTGAAATGAGGGTGATCCGAAATCATCTGCTCCAACTGCTGAGTGGCATGTTCCTCGCTTCCTTCATTATGGCGCATGTCCAATATGTCGATCCGGGTATGCTCCTGTAGATACTTGCGAAGGCCATACTCTCGTTCCTGTTGGCTTAGCATATCCGATATACCGGATTGGACGAGAATCATGCCGCTCCCGCCGAGCAGTTCATTAATGGCTTCACCGCTCAACGTACCCATTCTAACGTTGTCGGCGCCAATGAAAGCCTGACGGCTGCTTGACGGTGCATCCGATTCAAAACATATGACCGGAATTCCCTGGGATACCGCTTTGTTAATGACAGGGGCAAGCGCCTGTGAATCCAGAGGAGCGACAGCAATACCGTCAACCTTACGTTTGATCATCATTTCCATGATCCCCATCTGCTGTTCGACATTGGCTTCCTCCGGAGCCTGAACCAGCAGGCGGGCAGGGTAATCCGCCGCTGCTGCTTCGGCATCCTTGGTGATCATCTCATAGGTATCATTAACCATCGGATAGATGATGCCGAATGTGAGCTGTTTATCGGAAGAGGGGGGCGCAGGAAGAGGCACGGCAGCATTGTCTTCGCTTCGCGGCGACGAATCATTAGCGCCATAACATCCACCAAGCAAAAGCCAAACACAGGCAAGACAAAGCAAAAAGAGAGGTGAAGCCATCTTGGGCTGGTGATGAATCATACCTGCTTTCTCCTTGAGGGAGGAGATGAAACTGGTTCGTCCATTTCCGCAGCTTTGCGATAGGCCATCGGCGTCATGCCCGTCACTTTTTTAAACAAATTGGAAAAGTAATGCTGGTCATTATACCCCACCTGATAGGCAATCTCAAAGGTTTTGCAGCGTGTTGTCCTTAGAAGCTCCTTGGCCTTGCCCATGCGGGTGGCTGTCAAAAATTCGTTCATGGTCTGCCCGGTTTCCTGACTGAATATTTTGCTTAGGTGGCTTGGGCTTACTCCGGCCTTTCGCGAGAGATCCTGAAGGGAGAGCTGCTCGTCATCATAATGCTCCCGTATGAGCTGTTTGGTCAGCTCGATCAATTCACGGTATTTGTCCAGTTTGCCAGATCGCCATTGCCACAAGGCTTCATATAGTTTATTAAGATAATTCAGACAGTCCCGGGTACCCGAAATCAGGCCGATTTGCGCTTGCAGTTTTTGCAGGAATAGTTGCTCATTCTCTTCGGGATGGAAGTACTGTTTCCCGGCATGAACGAGCTCCAGCGAAATATTGTGAACAACGTAGTAAGTGTACATGGAATGCCAATTCATCTTATCGAGATCTGCAACAAATTTGTCCAGAAAGTCTGGCAGCTCCCCTGAGTTGCCCAATTTAAGAAATTCAACGAGCCGATTACGGTCTAGCAAAATGCTGGCAGAGGTATCGAAGGAGTCTTCCAGAAACGAAGCTTGTTTGCTGTTCATCATTTTGGTGTTGATGCGTTCATGCTCTGCTTCCAGATAGGAGAGGTGAATGTCCTGCAGCCGTTCCTTCGATTTCCCCACATGTATGGACCATTCCAGACCAGTCATTCCCGACTTATGTTTCATCCTGTCGCAGGCTTGTTCAAGGGTGCTACTCATGCCATCAGGGCTATGTGCTCTAAAGATCAGGACAGCCTCTGTTCTGCTGCGCTTATAGCTGAGCACTTCCGAGAGCCCGGCGAGCAATCCGTGCAGCAGCAGATCAGCCTCATCCGGTGAAGGATAGAGCGAGCTGTTGGAGGAGGTGTCCTGATGCACCAATTCTACAATCGCTACGGTATAACAAGGTGCAGTCAAAGGGAGTCCAAGCTGGGCAGCTGTGTCAAGCGCTGCTGCGGCCGTGATCAGTCCTCCGCACAGATCGGCATAAAGCTTCTCGGGGGTGCAGGCGTATTTGCGCTTCAAGTGCTGTTCTTCATCCATGCGGTTACTGACAGAATGCAGGATTTGAAGCAGGTCGGCGGAACTGACCGGTTTGAGGCAGTAGTCTGCCACGCCAAGACGCATGGCGGACTGGGCATAATGAAAATCGTCATGTCCACTCAGGATGATAATTTTGATATCCGGGAATCGCTGCAGCACGGCGGCACTGAGCTCCAAGCCATTCATAAAAGGCATTTTAATATCCGTAATCAGAATGTCGGGACGTTGCTCCATTACGATGGGGAGCGCTAATTCCCCGTCAGGAGCATCGCCGCAATATATAAATCCTTCCTTTTCCCAATGTACACATTCCCGAATGCTTTCACGGATTAAAATTTCGTCATCTACCAGCATCACCTTTTTCAATTCGGTGCCTCCCGTCTTTGGGTATGCGAACCTTAATCTCGGTGCCTTCTCCATCTTTGCTTTCAATCTCAATTCCGTATGTTTCTCCAAAATAAAGCCTTAGTCGCTGATGCACATTGAGCAGCCCGAAGCCGCCCTGCACCTCTTCAGTTGTTTCCGATGGTGACGGATGCTCCAGATAACCGCGGATATGCTCCAGCCTTTCCGGGGAGATACCGACGCCGTTATCGGTAACCGTCAGCACAATCGAATCCTCATGAATATGACCTCGGATGTCAATCCTGCCCTTGCCACGTTTGTTTTTGATCCCATGATAGAGGGCATTTTCAAGCAAAGGCTGGAGGGTCATATTCAAAATCGGATACTCGTACAGTTCAGAAGGCACCTGAATGGTGTAGTCCAGGATGTCACGATAGCGCATGCTTTGAATGATCAGATAACTGCTCGCGTGCGCCAGTTCCGAACGGATCTGCACCCAATCCCGACCGTTGTTCAAACTAAAATGGAAGAAGTCGGATAACGCTTTCACAATTTGAATGACACCTTCGCGTTTTCCAGCTTCCGCCATCCATACGATGGAATCGAGCGTATTGTAGAGAAAATGCGGATTGATCTGTGCCTGCAATGTACGAAGCTCTGCCTTTTGCAGCAGGCGCTCTTTCTGTATGCTTTGCTGCAGTAACTCCTTGATGTTCTGCACCATAATATTAAAGCTTAACCCCAGATTGGCAATTTCGTCGTTTCCTTCTGGAGTGATGTGGGCACCAAAGTAACCGCTCGCAGTAAGCCTCATCTTATGCTGCAAATTCTGAATGGGTCCAATAAGCCGTTTGGTAAGAAAATAATGAAGCAGGATAGCAAACGCAATACTCAGCACAACGCTGACAATGATTAACTGTCTGATACGATTGGCTTCTGCGACGATTTCCTGTAAAGGAGCCATTCCCACAATCGTCCACCCGCTTGAGTGAGTGGAGGTATGCACTACAAACCGGGGCGGACCCTTGTTCGTCAGTACAAATCCACCGTCATGCACTGTTTCCGACCCAGGAAGAGAAGTACTGCGAATCAAAGCCTTGTCTGTGACGCTGACGTTTGGAACGTAGATCGGCTCTCCATACGCATCAAGCAGGTAAAAAAAACCGGTTTTTCCGATCTTCATCTTGTCACAAAATCGTTTGATCAACGAATCGTCCAGATCAATAACAATAAATCCGACGAGCTCATGTGTGACCTGTTGTTTAACCGCCGCAATAATGGATATGACACCACGCCCGCCGTAGGTGAACCCGTCAACCCGATCATACTCTGAAATGAGGGGAGGAGGGACACGCAGAATCTCATTGGGACGCTGAGTTAATGTCTGAAAATGTGGATTGCGCATCGGATTGAATTGGGTATAAAAAATTCCACGACGCTCGCTGATGCCTTTTCCATACAGATTAATCAGGCTGACATTGAGCACATGTTCATACTTGTATGTATCCCGGTACAGCTCGAAGGTTTGCAGAATATGTTTGGCTTCCTTGTACGTTTCCGACTGGGAGATCAAAAAATGGATGACCTTCGGGTTATTACTAAGCTCCAGCAAGCGCTCTGTATCCTGGAACAGATTGTCGATGCTGGTGGCCAGTATGTTCGCCTGAAGTATGCTGGAAGCTTTGCTGTGATTGGATATGGAGGTATAGGATTTATGATATGAGATCAGCCCAACAATCACCAGGGGTACTACGGTGAGCATAATGAACAAAGCCATCAGCTTGGTTCGGAGACTGGATAAAGCCCAGCGCAGTATTCTCATCGCCACAATCCCTTCATTAACTGACGTTACATAATATACATTTTATAACAGATAAAGAATAAATAACAGATTGAAAGAAAGCGCAATCATAAATTACACCATTTGACTAAAAATTTACACCAGAAACCATATCGGAAACTAAAAAGCCAAAAAATGAAAAGGTTCCGCACAAATTTATCCATATCCTGTAAGATCATCGTCTTCTACAATGAGTGCACACCAACAAATGGTGAATGCTCAGGGGGAGGAATGTTGAAATGAAAAGATGGATGGGGAAAATGGGGTCCATGGTAGCTCTTGCTCTATCAATCACACTGCTTGGCGCATGCAGCAACGGGGGAGATGCTCCCAAGGAGACAGATTCCGCAGGCAACCCGGGTGGCTCTTCCGCGAAAAGCAGCATCGTATTGGGATTCTCCCAGGTTGGAGCCGAGAGCGGATGGCGGACTGCCAATACGAAATCGATCCAGGAATCGGCCAAGGAAGCAGGCTTCACCCTGAAATTCTCGGACGCTCAGCAGAAACAGGAGAACCAGATCAAGGCGCTGCGATCTTTTATCCAGCAAAAGGTGGATGTTATTTCTTTCTCCCCGGTGGTCGAATCAGGCTGGGATACAGTGCTTAAAGAAGCCAAGGATGCAGGCATTCCAGTGGTGCTGACCGACCGGGCGGTAGATTCCAAGGATTCCTCGCTATATGTCACTTTTCTCGGTTCGGATTTTGTAGAGGAAGGCCGCAAGGCGGGCCAATGGCTGGTAGATCAGTATAAAGACGCGACAGAAGAAG
The DNA here is from genome assembly GCF_042674385.1 of Paenibacillus sp. NPDC056933. Taxonomy (NCBI): domain Bacteria; kingdom Bacillati; phylum Bacillota; class Bacilli; order Caryophanales; family Paenibacillaceae; genus Paenibacillus; species Paenibacillus sp. NPDC056933. The sequence goes on from NZ_JBHUQN010000001.1 coordinate 2,551,972, forward strand.
TTAACATAGTTGAGCTTCAAGGTACAACGGGCTCTGCCCCGGCCAATGACCGCATGGCAGGTTTTGCTGAAGTGATTGCAGGTAACCCCAATCTCAAAGTCATCGCTTCCCAAACAGGGGACTTCACCCGTGCCAAAGGGAAAGAGGTCATGCAGGCATTTTTGAAAGCACATAAAAAAATTGATGTGCTCTATGCCCACAACGACGATATGGCTCTTGGCGCAATTCAGGCTATTGAAGCTGCGGGTTTGAAGCCGGGCGTGGACATCAAAATTATTTCTGTGGATGCAGTCAAAGACGGGATGCAGGCCGCAAGTGAAGGCAAGATCAATTTTATCGTTGAATGTAATCCGCTTCTCGGTCCGCAGTTGATGGATATCGTGCAAAGCGTGGTAGATGATAAAGCTGTTGAGGCACGAATTGTCGTGGATGAAACGACATTTACCTCCGAACAAGCCAAGCAGGCATTGCCTGAACGTCAATATTAGAACTTAAAACTCACATGGCGGGGGCGATTCCCTAAAGCCAACGGACAGGGCCTTCAGTTTTTCGTGAGAGGCCCTTTCTTTGCAGGGTTGAGTCGTACGCCCACATGTAAAATGCTTGTATACGTAGGTGAATAAAGGAGTGGTTGCGAGAATGAGCTCATCGATACCCATACTGGAATTAAAACATATTCATAAACGCTTCCCTGGAGTCAGAGCACTGAGCGATGTCAGTCTGCGCCTGTTTCCCGGTGAAGTACATGCTCTAATGGGTGAAAACGGGGCGGGTAAATCTACGCTGATTAAAGTGCTGACAGGTGTGTATTCCATTGATGAAGGCATGGTGGAAATGAGTGGTAATCCAGTCGTCATACAAAGTCCCCTGGAAGCACAAGCCGTAGGCATCAGCACGGTTTATCAGGAGGTTAATTTGTGCCCCAATTTGACAGTTGCAGAGAACATTTTTATCGGCAGGGAGCCACGCAAATTCGGAAAAATTGTATGGAAGGACATCAACCGCCAGGCCGAGGAATTGCTGCGCGATCGACTCCAGCTCTCTATTGATGTAACTCAGCCACTGGAGAGCTATTCGGTTGCGGTGCAGCAGTTGATTGCCATTGCAAGAGCGCTGAATATTTCGGCACATGTGCTGATTCTGGATGAACCGACATCAAGTCTGGATCAGAACGAGGTACAGCAGCTGTTTCAGATTATGAGCCAATTAAGAAAGGATGGACTGGCGATTTTATTTGTCACGCATTTTCTGGATCAGATGTACGACATTTCAGACCGGGTAACCATTCTCCGAAATGGAGAGTGGGTGGGTGAATTTATGGCGGAACATCTCACGCGACTGGATCTGGTGCTTCACATGATCGGGAAGGATCTGAATGTGCTGGAGGAACTGCCTCATCTGGAAGCGGCGGATACCAAGGCTGTCGGGCAAGTATTGCTGAAAGCAGAAGGGTTGGGGCGAACTGGCGGAATCAAGCCGTTTGATCTGTTTATTCGTACAGGTGAAGTTGTAGGTCTCGCAGGACTGCTCGGGTCAGGACGAACGGAGATGGCGCGTCTTTTTTTTGGAGCCGACAAATCGGACTCGGGCAAACTGATCCTTTCGGGCAGGGAAGGAACTATCCATTCTCCACGCGAGGCAATTGAGCAGAGGATTGCTTTTTGTTCGGAAAACCGGAAAACTGAGGGCATTATCGGCGATTTGACGGTGAGGGAGAATATTATTCTGGCTTTGCAGGCCAAGCAGGGCATTTTCAGGACGATATCTCGCAGAAACCAGCTTGAGCTGGCTGAGCATTATATTCGCATGCTGAACATTAACCCGCCCAATCCGGAGCATCTGGTCAAAAATCTGAGCGGAGGCAATCAGCAGAAAGTGCTGCTGGCCCGTTGTCTGCTGACCGAACCTCAATTGCTTATTCTTGATGAGCCTACCCGCGGAATTGATATTGGAGCCAAAACCGAGATCCAGAAGCTGGTGCTCTCGCTCTCGCGGGGAGGAATGTCGGTGCTGTTTATCTCTTCAGAGATAGAGGAAGTACTGCGGGTCAGCGACCGGGTTGCGATTATGCGGGACCGACATAAAGTGGATGAGCTTTCCGGTGCGGATCTGAACCAGCAGCAAATGATGAAAGCCATCGCAGGAGGGTGAGTCTGATGAAAAATATGTTGAAACATCATCTGTTTTGGCCGCTTGCCGTTCTCGCCGGACTGCTGCTGTTTAATCTGCTGTATTCGCCTGATTTCTTCTCTATTTCTATGAAGGAGGGGCACTTGTACGGCAGTCTGGTTGATATTCTTAATTTTGGTGCGCCACTGATTGCTGTAGCCATTGGCATGACCCTGGTGGTGGCTACGAAAGGCATTGATCTTTCGGTCGGTTCGGTTGTGGCCATTTCCGGTGCTGTGGCCTGTCTGACCATCAGCAAAGCTGCGAATCAAAATGCGATCAGCCTGATCGTTACTGCCATTTTGCTTGCAATCGGTTTATCACTGGTGCTGGGAGTATGGAACGGTCTGCTCGTATCTGTTGCAGGCATCCAGCCCATCATTGCTACATTGATTCTGATGGTTGCCGGGCGTGGAATTGCACAATTGATTACAGATGGTCAAATTGTTACGGTCAGCAGTGCCAACTACGCTTATCTCGGAACAGGCTCACTGTTTAACCTGCCCTTTTCCATCTTCATAGTTATCGTTTTGCTGGTCATCGCGATCCTGATCACACGTAAAACGGCACTGGGCATATTCATTGAATCCGTTGGCTGTAATCCGACTGCCAGCCTGATGGCAGGTATTCGTGCCAAAGGCGTGATTCTGGCTGTTTACCTGTTCTGTGGGGTTTGTGCCGGCATTGCCGGACTGCTGTTAAGCTCCAACGTGTCCAGTGCGGACGGGAACAACGCCGGGCTTTGGTATGAGTTGGATGCCATTTTGGCGGTTGTTATCGGTGGCACCTCTCTTAACGGGGGGCGCTTTTACCTTATGGGGACAGTGATTGGTGCATTGATTATTCAGACCTTGACCACAACGATCTACATGATCGGTGTTCCGCCGGAGATCACACTAGTTGTCAAAGCCGTTGTTGTTCTAGCCGTTTGCCTGATTCAGTCAGACACGTTCCGCCATACACTTACCGCTCGCTGGAAGACTCGGCATTATCCTGGAGAGAAGGAGGTGGCTCGCCATGTCTCTTAATCGCAGATTTATTCCTATTGCCGTTACGATATTGTTGTTTTTGATCATGTTTGGTGCGGGTGCCTTCCGGTACACCGGTTTTTTCTCCATGCAGGTGCTGATGAACTTGCTGGTGGACAATGCGTTTTTACTGATTACAGCTGTAGGCATGTCGTTTGTCATCGTTTCAGGAGGCATTGATTTGTCGGTTGGTTCCATGATTGCGTTATCCACGATGGTTTCGGCAAGCCTGGTACAACAGCAGGGCTGGTCTCCGATTGTCGTTATCCCGCTTGTTCTGATTATGGGAGTCGTTTTTGGCGGAGCGATGGGAGCGATGATCCACTACTTTAAAATCCAGCCGTTCATCGTAACCCTTGCTGGCATGTTTCTGGCCAGAGGTTTATGTTATGTTATCAGTACAGATACGATAACGATCGATCATGCATTTTATACCGCAGTAGCACAAACCAAAATTCCTCTTCCAGGAGGCAGCTATCTGTCCATCAGCGCAGTTATTGCCCTGATTGTGACTGGTGCTGCCATATACATCGCTCATTACACAAGGTTTGGACGCAACGTCTATGCCATTGGCGGAAATGAACAATCGGCCCTTCTTATGGGATTGCCTTTGGCTCGTACCAAAGTGATGATCTATGCGCTGAGCGGATTCTGTTCAGCACTTGCAGGGGTTGTATTCACATTTTATATGCTGTCCGGTTACGGCCTGCATGCGGTTGGTTTTGAATTGGATACGATTGCGGCAGTGGTTATTGGAGGTACGTTATTGACCGGAGGGGTGGGTTACATATTTGGGACCTTCTTCGGTGTACTGATTCAGGGCATCATTCAAACGATGATCAGCTTCGAAGGTACGCTCAGCTCCTGGTGGACCAAAATTGCGATTGGTCTCCTGTTATTTGTTTTTATTTTGTTGCAGCGACTTTTAGGTTCAAGGCGTTCTTCCGTAAAGTTGTAGTGAATTGAAGGAGGGGGGCTGTGTAATGATGATTATGATGAGAAAATGGATGATTCTGTTAGGGGGATTGCTTCTGACCGCTTTCCTCTTGGCAGGGTGCTTTGATGAAGGAACACCAGGCGCCAAGTCCTCAAGCTCAGTGGAAAGCTTGCCTGTGAAGATCGAAACCCCTCCTGTTACTACATCAACAACGGAGAGGTCTATCATCCTCGGTTTCTCCCAGCTAGGCTCTGAAAGCGCTTGGAGGGAAGCGAATACTGCATCCATTCGGGAAGCTGCTGAGGAAGCCGGTATCACTCTAATCACCGCGAATGCAGAACAATCCCAAACCAAGCAGTTTGAAGCTATCCGTTCGTTCATCGACAAAAAGGTGGACGTCATTGCGATTGCGCCCGTTGTGGAAAGTGGCTGGGAGGAGGTGCTTCAGGAGGTTAAGCAAGCAGGCATTCCAGTCGTTGTAATGGATCGTTCTGTGAAAATCCAAGACCCTTCACTCTTCGTAACGCTGATTGGTTCGGATTTTTACGAAGAAGGTGTTAAAGCGGCGAAATATATGATGGATAAAATGCGGCATACGTCAGGAGCCATTCAAATCGCTGAACTGCAAGGGACAGTTGGCTCTACACCTTCCATTGACCGCGGACGCGGTTTTCGGGATACGATTGCGGGCAAGAACCAATTTCAAATTGGGCTAAGCCAATCTGCCGATTTTACCCAAACAGGCGGGAGAAAGGCAATGCAAGCCTTTCTTGATCTTCCTCCAGACCAGTGGCCGCAGTTGCTGTACTCTCATAATGATGATATGGCCATTGGTGCAGTGGAGGCGATTGAAGAGGCAGGCCTCAAACCCGGTCAGGATATTATTATTATTTCCGTGGATGGGACTAGACGAGCCTTTGAACAGATGATTGCCGGGAAAATCAACGCCGTTGTTGAGTGCAATCCGCTGCTCGGCCCCTTGCTTATGCAAGCCACCAAAGAAATCATGGCGGGAAAAACTCTCCCTAAGCGCATGGTTCCTTCAGAGGATATTTTTCCACAGGAGTTGGCGGCTATGGAATTGGCCCATCGTCGCTATTAGGGGCATAAGCGTTGTATCCGTCCGCAGGGCGGTTTTTTTTCGGTGTATGATTCTCAAAGGAAAAGAATAGCTCGGCAGGACTTCGCTTTTGTTTGACAAATCTGCCCGGAGAGATTCCGGCGACCTTGGTGAAACTGCGAATGAAGTTGGCATAGTCGCTGAATCCCGACTGGAAGCAGGCATCCGTAATGCTCATCCCGTCCGACAGGTAATATCTGGCGAGCTCAATACGCCGATTCAGGATGTAAGAGCGAAGCGTCAGTCCGGTATGCTTTTTAAACTGGCGGCTAATATAGGTACTGTTCAGATAAAACGTCTCGGCAAGCATCGGAAGTGTAATCTCCTGTGTGATATGCGCTTCAACATAATCCATCGTTTGACGAACAATCTCAGGCATGATGTCCGTAGGAGTAAAGGTTGTATCGTGAAACGACTGATTAATCAGTACCAGCAGCTGCGCAATCGCTGCATTGATTTTGATGTCCATTCCATACGCGTCCGAAGCAAGAGCATACTCCAGCTCTTCAGCCAGCTGAAGGAACTGCTTCATTTGGCAATCGTGCAAATGTACGATATTTCCTTTTCCCTTTGGACGATAATCAAAACATGCGGACAGATTTGTTGCCGTAGTGGAGAGCCGTTGCAAGTATGATTTCTTGAGATTAATGGTAATTCGTTCATATTCGGATTCGTCCATGATAAAAGAACGGTGCATTTCTTCCGGAGAAATGACAAGCAAATCGCCCGGTTCCAAATGGTAACAGCGATTCTCAATATAAAAGTTAACGTTACCACGAAGGAAAAGGTAGATCTCATAGGCATCGTGGTGATGATAAGAGGATTCCAGCTTGTATGTGGTCACGCGGTGCAGATATAAGAGTTCAGGTCGGATGGGATCATACAAATAGGGTCCGTTCACAAAGCACCTCGTCCTTTCACGCAATAAACAGAGCGGAATACGCAATGAAAATGCACTCGGTTTACCTTAAAATGTAATCATCCTATCATGATGCACCCATTCTTGCAAACGGTTTCGTTTATAACTTGTACCTGAGACAAGGATAATGCAGCTCTATTCATGGGTCATACATTAACGTTTAATGGAGGAATCTTTCAATGAACAATAATTCGATAAGCAATGCCGGGGAACAAACGGGAAAAAGCGCAGCGTCTACCTATGCGTCAAGTATTAAGTCACCTATCGGTAAAATGCCTCCAAACGGAAATCCGCTGGTTGCCCATAAATTTGGAGCCGATCCTTATGCCCTTGTGTTTAATAATCGGGTCTATTTGTATATGACAAGTGATACACTGGAGCAGGATGCGGACGGTCTTCCTCAGAATAACAGCTTCAAATCCATCAATCGCATTACCATCATCTCCTCAGATGATTTGCTCAACTGGATCGATCACGGCGAAATTCAGGTTGCCGGACCGCAAGGTGCAGCTACATGGGCTACGCAATCCTGGGCGCCCGCTGCTGCCCATCAAATCATGGATGGTGAGGACCGATTTTTCCTGTATTTCTCCAATAATGGAAGCGGTATTGGGGTGCTGTCTGCCCCAAGTCCGGTAGGACCCTGGACAGATCCTATTGGAAAAGCACTAATTACCAGCGAGACTCCTGGGGTTGAAGGTGTGCCGTGGGTGTTCGATCCGGCTGTGCTGGTCGATGATGATCACAGAGGTTATATCTATTTCGGGGGTGGAGTTCCGGAAGGACAAGCAGAGAGACCCGACACGGCAAGAGTCATGCGATTGGGAGATGATATGACCAGTGTAGTAGGCCGGGCCAAGGTTATCCCTGCCCCGTACATGTTTGAGGATGCGGGGATACACAAATATAACAACATTTACTACTTCACGTACTGCTCCAATTTTCACGAAGGCATTCGCCCAGAGGGCAGTCCGCCGGCTGGTGAAATTGCTTATATGACAAGCGACCAGCCAATGGGACCTTGGACGTATAGAGGAAGTATTCTCAAAAATCCGGGGCACTTTTTTGGCGTCGGCGGCAATAACCATCATGCCATATTTCAATTTGCGGAGCACTGGTACATGGCTTATCACGCCCAGACTTTATCCCAAGCTCTGGATGTCCCTGACGGCTATCGTTCCACACATCTGAACCGAATTCACTTCGGTGAGTCTGACGGACACATCTATGAGATGGATGCAGATTATCAAGGGGTTGATCAGGTAAAGCTGTTTAACCCATTTCAGCGCGTAAATGCTGCGACCATGGGATGGAGTGCGGGAGTGAAGACGGCGAGAGTCAACTCATATGGTACTGAATCTTCTCGTGATGAATCGGAGGTTATCGTCACGGATATGGAAAATGGCAGCTGGATCGCTCTGTCACAGGTTGATTTTGGTTATGAAGGAGCAGCCAGCTTTAGCGCAACGATCTCCAATAGCGGTACCGAGGGTTTTGTAGCCCTTCGCCTGGATCATCCTGACGGACCATTAATCGGGCAGCTTCTCATTCATGCATCAGACATGAGCAATACGTGTCAGGAATACTCAGCCCCAGTTACAGGCGCGCAGGGCGTTCATGATTTATATATTGTGGTTGGTGGAAGAACGAATGAGAAGCCTCTCATTCGCATGAGCCAATGGAGATTTGATCAAAAATAAGATTGAACTTGACCATGGTTCCGCCGGCAATGAGCTCCCGGCGGAATTTTTATGTCCATTGAAGGAGGATCTTCTGCAAGTCCGTTAGGACGGAGAAATGATGGATCTGCGATAACTGCGCGGTGTACAGCCGACCACTTGTCTGAATTGCCTGGAGAAATGCTCCACATTCCGATAACCGCAAAGTTCACTGATGTCTGAAATTCTGGACTGGCCATGGATCAGTCTTTCTTTGGCGAGACGAATTCTGGATTGAATGACATCTTCCATACAGGAAATGCCAAATGTGGTCTTATATAATGATTGCAGATAGCCTGGACTAAGATGAACATAGTCAGCCATGATAGAAACGCTCCATTCTAGGCCCGGATTGTGGTTAATGGCTTTCCGCAAATGAAGAAGATCCTGATAATGAGGCTTATTTTCGATGGACTGAGAGGCTTCGAGAAGCTTGTTAAACATAATCCGAAACAAATAATCAATGGAGAGCTCACGGTAGTCACACTGAAGAAAATTTTCGGTAGCCAGCAATTGAAACAACTGATGACAATAACCGGGATCCGGAAGAAGAATGGGAGTGCCCAACGGAATAGCTGTTTCCAGTACATACGATTCATCGGAAAGAAATCGCACCCAGTCATTCACGTATTGATCCGAGCATGCACGATACATGATTTTCTGATAAGGCGGGTATAAGACGGCACAATTGGCCGGATATGCTTTTATCTCACCATTTATCCAGAATTCCGCCGGAGTCTGTGTAAGAATGAGAAGCCAGAAATCATGACCTTCGGGTATGTCATAAATGAAATCAGCAGGATGAGCGGCATCGTAACCGACATAAAAAATAGTATTCATAAGATTCTCCAATCTTGGAATAGATCAATTTTGCGTTAGCATATATCATTCTTTGAAGGGCACTTCTATTCTATAATTTTAAGGGAAAACCATTAAGAAATCATTCATTAATCAATAGAACGTTACGGCTATATCGACGGATAAGTCTTTGAAATGATCAATAAAGGGGACATATTATGATGATACCAGAAGTGGAAAAGGAAAAGGAGTATCACTATATCCTCTCCTATACCCGTTCTCCTCAAGAAAAAAAGATCTACGCACCCAGGCTTGCATACAGCATGCACCTTGCCTACAGTGAAGATGGATCAAATTACCGTGCGCTCAACCATAACTCAGGTGTATTGTTTGCAAAGGCAACGAAAAATGAGAATGGCACCTTGAATGCCAAAAGTTTGCATAATCCATATGTGTTCATTCTTCAAGATGGTACATATGGCGTTATTGCAGTGCGAACAGAAGCCGAAGGACAGCACGATACAGAGAGCAAGGGAGCTGTGTTGTTTTTTCATTCATCTGATCTGCTGCATTATAGAGAAATTGGTCTAATTGACCTGAAAGGCGATGTACATGTCCATGACGTGATGTGTGAATATAATGAGTTAACCCATTCCTATGTGATTCGATGGAGAGATGAGAATGGCTGTTTTTTTCAAAATACGATGCAGAATCTCTTTCGCCTAACAAGTGCTTCCACCCCGACAAGGACAGAGGCATTTGTACTGACATCGGCATCCCCGGATATTGAAGGAATCATTCCCCGCAATGTGCTTCGGGTTTCACGTCAAGTTGCACAGCGCGCAGTCCACCGACTAACACCGCCTGCTAACATAGCGATCCAAGTCCCGGACCGTATCATTGCAACATCAATTGAAGATTTGAAAGCGCTTAAGGCAATCGCAAAATACAGCGATGGTACCACATCCCTCAAGAAAGTGAATTGGAATGGGGAGATGGTAACGTGGGAGGAGGAAGGAACTTACCTTGTGACAGGTACGGTTGTACAGGAGCATTATGCATTTCCCATTGCTGCTAACCGTGCAGATCCCTGCATTACAAAATGGAAATCCAAGTACTATTTTGTAGCAACAAATGATGAAGATCATAACCAAACGCTGTATATTCGAGAATCGGATACGATAGCGGGTCTCGTTGAAGCCCGGGAAACCTTGATTCTGGACACCAGCACATATGACGATATTAAAGGTTTGTTGTGGGCGCCTGAGCTGCATACCATTGCAGATGAGTTATACCTTTTTCATGCAGCTACCTCGGGTGATTTTCTGAATGAAGAATGCCATGTGATGAAACTGAGTACTGGTGGTAACCTAACTCATGCAGCGGATTGGTCCAGACCTCAGCGCGTGCTTCGAAATGATGGAACCTATCTGTGTGAAGCCGGAAAAGTAATTTCCCTCGACATGACGGTCTTTAAATGGAACGATGAATATTATGCGTCCTGGTCTGAGCGCCAGTTTGTACCTGTAGATCGTGGAGCATGGCTGTACATTGCCAAACTTGATTCCAAAGAGCCATGGAGGTTGAGCAGTGAACCCGTCTTGTTGTCCAAACCGGATTACGGCTGGGCAAACAATCACACGTATGTCGATGAAGGGCCGTTCGCCCTCATCCGAAACGGCAAGCTGTTTTTAACATTTGCGAGTGCAGCGGTAGACGCCACTTATTGTGTAGGGCTTCTAACCCTGAATGGAAATGACAATTTGTTGGACCCGGAGCAATGGACAAAATCGAATTATCCTCTGTTAACATCCAGGAGTGTTGCGGGAGAATTTGGACCGGGTCACAATTCCTATGTAGTGGATGATGAAGGTATCACATGGAATGTTTATCATGCCAGACCCGGTTTGGATGCACCTCGAGCCTGCGGAATTCGCCGTGTCCATTTTGACATCGATGGATATCCGGTTCTGGATTTAACCGAGGATCGCGATCTTAAACGAGAATTTGATAATGTATCTGTTGAGGTAGTGGTGAAACATGACTAGAAAGGGGAGAACAGAAAATATGTTTGCAAACCCGATTATTTGGGCTGATTATCCGGATCTGGATGTGATTCGGGTCGAAGATACCTATTATATGGTCAGTACAACGATGCATATGATGCCAGGCTGCGTCATCCTGCGATCCTATGATTTGATTCATTGGGAGACCGCTGCTTATGTGTGCGATAGACTTGATGACACACCCGCCCAGCGTTTGGAGGAAGGCCAGCAGATTTACGGCAAAGGCATGTGGGCTGCCTCGCTTCGACGCCATAACGATACGTTCTACGTCATTTTTGTTGCCAATGATACGCAAAAGACATATTTGTACACAGCCCAGGAAATAACGGGTCCATGGACCAAGCAGTATGTGGAAGGTTTTTATCATGATTGCTCGCTGTTTTTCGACGATGATGATCGAGTTTACCTGATTCATGGCAATGCCGAGATTTATCTGACCGAATTATGTTCCGATCTCTCTGGACCCAAAGAGGGCGGAGTACATCGCATGATCGTAAAAGACAAACAGCCTTATTTCCTTGGCTATGAAGGTGCACACTTCTATAAAATTAACGGGAAATATGTTGTGTTTCTGATCCACATTTCCAAGGCTTCCGGCAGAAGAACACAGGCTTGTTATACGGCCGATGCGCTGGAAGATGAGTTTGTTGGTGGGGAAGTATTCAATGATGATATGGGATATTTCAATTCAGGGGTAGCCCAGGGAGGAATCGTAGATACGCCAGTCGGAGACTGGTATGCCATGCTGTTTCAGGATCATGGTGCCATCGGACGCATACCCGTGCTGGTCCCGCTGCACTTCGAGAACGATATTCCGGTGTTTGCCAAGCAAGCGCCGAAGCAAATCCTGATTCCAAGCACGAGACCGGATTATACATACAAACCTCTGTTTGGGAGCGACAGCTTTTATTATGAACCCGGCGATGACGGAAGTGTACGACTGAACGATTTTTGGCAATGGAACCATAGCCCGCACAATGACCTCTGGTCCGTTACCGACAAACCGGGCGTTTATCGAATTCAATCCGGTCATATTCGTCCCAATCTGACCTTTGCTGTTAATACGCTGACTCAGCGCGCAATGGGACCAGTATGTGAAGCGACTGTCACACTGGATGGAAGCAGGCTGAATGACGGTGATTATGCAGGTTTGTGTTTTTTGATAGGCACATACGGTTTGATTGCACTTACGAGGAATGAAGGTCGTTTATATCTGGTCATGCTGGCAAGAAGCAGTGAAGATTCAAGCATCTTCGGTAATCTGATTGATGAGGAGCCAGCCACCGAATACGCAAGAATCCCTATAGGGGAAACAGAAGTTAAACTCAAGGCCATTGGGAATTTCATGGACAATCAGGACGAGTGTACTTTCTACTATCTGGAAGGAGCGGAGTGGAAGCCGCTTGGTATCACTCACAAGATGATTTATAAGCTGGATCATTTTATGGGATGCCGGATCGGGTTGTTTTTATATTCCACAAGAGTGCTTGGAGGAATGGCTGATTTTTCAAATTTTGAATATCAGGTGATGCTGCCAGATGAGCAGAAAGAATGGGAGTGAAGTCGCCGAGCTGGCGGCTTTTTTAACAATATATTGCCTCTTTCTGCTTCGGTGAAGCTATTTCATGTACAATGAGAACAGATCCCAATATCAGGAAAACAATATTCATTTCAGCCGAATAGGGGTGCATCATATGCGCATCACTGTATTAACCAAAACAAAATTGGCTGTGATTCTATTGCTCAGTGCATGCATACCAACAGGACATACACGTGGATATTCGGAACAGGGCTTTATAGATAGGAACGTGCAGGCTGCGGATCAAGAGCCGAGTTTTAGAAAATACAGCTCCCCGGTACAGGTATCTTTTGTCAGAGAAGCAGGGGACGACCTGGAACAAATGATCAGCCAGCTGCCCGGGGAGACATTACTGGACAATCGCTGGACCAGGTTATATGAGCAGGAGTTGGGGATTCAGCTTCAATATGACTGGATTGCCAAAGGAGATGTGTACGGACAGAAGCTGGGTATCTCTCTTGCTGCCGGACGTATTCCTGACATTGTCAGAGTAAATCCTTATCAGCTAAGGCAGTTGAGTAATGCAGGACTGATTCAGAATCTGTCCGAGGTGTACCAAACCTATGCCTCTCCTCTTACGAAGAGCATATTGGAAGCAGAAGGAAGCGGTCCGTTTGACGCGGCAACCATTGATGGCAAGTTGATGGCTATACCTGAAACGGCATCCTCCATTGAAACAGCCCAGTACTTGTGGATTAGAACGGATTGGCTTGAACGCCTGAAGCTTCGCCCACCTGAAACCATGGCAGATGTGCTTGAGATTTCTAAAGCGTTTACAGTAAGGGACCCTGACGGTAACGGTCTACAGGATACGTACGGACTTGCCCTAACGAATCACTTGTGGGACCCGGTCATGGGGGTTGCCGGCCTGATGGCCGGGTATGGTGCATATCCGAATATATGGATCAAGGATGGGGATGGCAGACTCGTATACGGGGGCATACAACCCGAAGTCCGAAAGGCGCTGCAAGTGTTGCAAAACATGTACCTTGATGGCCAGCTTGACCCCGATTTCAGCTACAAAAAAGGAACGAATGAAGCACGCCTGATTCAGAACGGAACCATTGGCATGTTATATGGTGAACAATGGACTCCTTTTATGATCCAGTCGAGCCGAGAGGCCGATCCAGAAGCAGAATGGCAGGCTTTTCCCATCACAGGAGAATCCGGCAGTTTGGCGAAGGTGCCGCTCCGCACCAATACCTGGAAATATTTCGCCGTTAGAAAAGACTATGCCCATCCTGAAGTCATCATGAAGCTCATGAATTTGCATTTGGAGACCAACTGGGGCGAGCATGCAAAGTACGAAACCTACTACAATGACGATTCCAAGGCCGTGTGGATGCTCTCGCCAGTCACCCCTTTTCCAGGAACCAAAAACCTCGACGCCTATCGCCAAATTCAGGAAGCGAACCGCTCAGGGGATCTTTCGGTCCTCCAAGAGGAAGCATTGGCTATTCAAAAAAGAATTCAAGCTTACATCCATGAAGACGTGGAGAGCGGTTGGGGATGGGATCAAACCTATGGGTCGTCTGGAGCGTTCAGTATTGCTAATGGCTACGAAAGAAATGGACAGCTGCTATACGATCAATTCACGGGAGGAATTACAGATACGATGATTGACCGACAGATGATACTGAATAATCTTCAGCTTGAAGCCTACCTGAATATTATTTTGGGCAGACCCATAGAAGAGTTCGATCAGTTTGTGACCAATTGGAAAAGGTTGGGCGGAGATCAGATCACAGCGGAGGTTAATGCGTGGCACGATACCAAAAATACAAAAACGGCATTGGAACGTTAAATCCCTCCTCAAGGGTGCGTTCAGACAAGAAGGCAATTCGTATGCTGGAGGGGATGAGTTGATTAAATTCCCGGCCCAATCATGGCGCAGCAGCATCTTCGCACGACTGGTCGTGACCTATCTGATCTTTGTTCTTCCGCTAATCCTGTTGGGGACGTATCTGTACAACTGGAGTTATGACAATGCCAGCCGGGAAATATCGTCATCAACGGAAAGACGGCTTGCCCGTTATCTCGAAGAACTGAATCGAGAAATGGAATGGATGGAGTTGCAGCAGTTTGACATTGTGGAAGACAGAAAGCTGAACAGGCTTGCCATTCTCTGGAACATGATGGATCAGGTAGATCGTCGAGAAACACTGAACTATCTGGCCGAAAGGCTGGCTACATTTAAAAATAGCAGTGTCTATATCAAGAATGTCCATGTGCATATTCGCACGATTGGCAAAAGCGTCTCCGCCACCCACGGAATTGATGATTACAACAGCGATTCCTATAACTACTTCAGCTCAGGCGACCAGGGGAATGGAGCCCGTTTTAGGATAAAGGAGGGTGGAATGAACCTGAGTGCCGTGAAGCAGGCTGGGAAAAAGGGAGAGGCTCCGTTGTTCGCGGTCCAGGTTGAGCTGGATACAGAACAATTTCAACATGCACTGACCCAGCTTAATCTTTACCCTGACAGCGGTTCTTTCCTGATAGAGGAAAAAACGGGTCTTATCATTACAGACCTTTCGCAGCATGATTTTATCCTTTCTGAATATCGCGACCATATAGCCAAGAAGGACTATGGTGCATTTCAGGTGAAGGTGGATGGCATACGCTATTATGTCAGTCAGAGCCGTATGGAGCCTCTGGGCTTGTCTGTAGCAACGTATTTGCCGGAAGAGAGTGTGAAGAGGCCGCTCAGCAAGTTCTATCATTGGGCCTGGTTGTTTGCCATTACCTCATTTATTGCTATTTCGGCCTTCCTATATTCCAGTTATAAGCTCATCCACATTCCCCTGCTTTTGCTCGTCAAGAGGTTCAAAAAAATGGAGATCGGTGTACTGGATATTCCTATCGTACACAAGCGTAAGGATGAGTTCGGCTTCCTGTATACCCGGTTTAATCAAATGCTTGAAAAGCTTCAGTTGCTGATCGATCGGGATTTCAAACAAACGATGATGACGCAGCGCGCCGAATTGAAGCAGCTTCAGTCCCAGATTAATCCCCACTTTTTATATAACAGTTTCTTTATCCTCAATTCACTTGCAAGAACAGGGGATACGGAGCGAATTGAACAATTCACCAACATGCTTGGCGAATATTTCAGGTTTATTACCCGGAACGAAACGGATCATGTAAGGCTGGAAGAAGAGGCATCCCATTCACGGATATATACCGAAATCCAGAAGCTGCGTTTCTCCAGACGCATACAGGCAGATTTCGGGGATTTGCCAATGACAATGGAGCGCATTTGTGTTCCCCGATTGATCATACAACCAATCATTGAGAATGCTTATGAACACAGTCTGGAAAAAATGACCGATCCGGGCATGCTTCGAGTTCGGTTTGGCATCAAGGAGCAGATCGCAGAGATTAGTGTGGAGGACAATGGACATGAGTTGGAGGATCACCACATTGAGGCGCTTCAACGACGTATACTGGAAAAAAGCGACTCGGATGAAATGACCGGTTTAATAAACATCCATCGACGCCTGGTGCTGACATACGGGGAAGAAAGCGGGTTGTTTTTGACAAGAAGTGAACTGTCGGGATTAAAGGTCACAATCCGAATTCATTTGGAAGGAAGGGAAGACGGATGTATCGACTTTTGATAGTGGATGATGAGGATATTATTACGGATGCTCTATATGAAACCTTTGCAAGATATATGCCTGACCGTCTTGATGTGTGCAAGGCTTATTCAGCGAGTGAGGCATTAGCCTGGCTGGAACGCTCCAGAATTGATATCGTTTTGACCGATATTCGCATGCCAGGTATGAACGGTCTTGAGCTGACGGAGCAGGTTCAGGCCTATTGGTCGCACTGCCGCGTTATTTTTCTAACAGGCTACAGCGATTTTAACTATGCTTACAGGGCTTTTCAGATGCCCAATGTCCGTTATTTGCTCAAAACAGAAGGTTATGACAAGGTGTTATCCGTTGTGAAGGAAGTAATGGAAGAAATCAGGAAAAGTCACCACATGCATGAGTTGCTGGAGAAGTCATACGAGATTACTTGTAAGCTGGATCTGCTTCAGCAGGAAGAGTATCTACGGAATCTGCTACTGAACAGCCATGCGTATGAGAGCTCTACTTGTGAAATCCAGAAACAACTGGATCGCTGGGACCTTGGGATGCATACTTCTTCCCCTGTATATGTTGTGCTCGGCCGGATTCATTCCAGGGATAAATATGCCCATACGGAACGCGCCAAGATTCAGGCATCGATGCAATTGATCGTTTCCTCCCTGATGGATGAGCAGACTCATCACGTGAGCGTACCGGACCATTATGGGGATATGGTATGGCTTATTCAGCCCAAGCAGACGGAAACCGAGCCAAGCAGTTCCCTTGTCCGATATCTTGAGGGTACATTGGAATTGGTCCAGGAAGCATGTATGAATTCACTTGACAATGCTGTGGCATTTGCATTGGCTGGAAACAGTTGTTACTGGTCCGGAATTCCACGACAATACGAGAGGTTGAGACAGCTTCATTGGATGAAGATTGGCGATGGAATTTCCATGGTGCTTCGGGATTATGATGAGGTTCTGCCGAATCAGGGCCTAAAGGAGCTCACACGGGTCAGTAACCGGATCGATCTGATGTCAGGGTATTTGGAGACGGGGCGAATCCAGCAATTTTACGAAGTGTTTGAGGAATTGGCCAATGAACTGATGCAACAGGATGTCACCTTGGAGAGGGCCATGGAAACCTACTATAATCTGGCGCTTCATCTGTATTCAACCATCAATCGTTGGGGTCTGCATCAGGATATACCCGATCAGCGCAGACTGCTGCATCTCAATGAGTATACGTGTATGAAGGATGCGGTGAAGTTTCTGTACCAGGCAGCCGACCAACTGGTTCGCTTCAAAAGCTCGAATGAACAGGATCGGGCAAATGCCGTAATTCATTCCCTCTGTACTTACATCACGGAACATCTGGAAGAAGACCTTTCCCTTGTCAGACTGGCAGAGCTTTATCATTTCAATCCATCGTATCTGTCCCGTTTCTTCAAACAGGAGATGGGTATTAACCTCTCCGAATTTATTGACGAGCTGCGAATACGGAAGGCGAAGGACTTGCTTCGAAATGCCGATTTCATGGTTCGTGAGGTTGCGCTTCAGGTCGGCTATGAGGCAGCTCATTCCTTTACCCGTTTCTTCAAAAAGGTGACAGGTATGACTCCCCAGGAATTCAGGGAATCTTTAATGGTTCGTTAATTGGGAAGAGAAGTAAGGTCACGGGCTTGAATCTCCTGTGGCCTTACTTTTCTTTTGGTTTAACGGCTGGCTAAGGTAATTTTCCGAATTAAGCGGTGAACGTTTTTAGTTTACGATAGGCATTGGGACTCACGCCTGTGTACGCCCTGAACTTTTTATAAAACCAGTCTGTATCCATATATCCGACCTCGGCTGCAATTTCGTAAATCCGCAAATCGGTGGATTTCAGCAGCAGTTTGGCTTTTTCCATTCGCTGCTGAAGCAAGTAATCATTGAAGGACATGCTCTCTTCCAATTTGAATTTTTGCCCAAGGTATGCACAGTTAAAATGAACCATATCGGAAATTTTTTTCAATGTGATATCCTCACTCAGATGATCGAGGACATAAGCTTTGATTATCTTGATGACCTCTGCGGAGGGGATATGTTTACCCTCAAGTTGAAGGATTGGCCTTACGGATGACGAATTCCGTCTGGTCTGCTCTGGCTCAAGCCTGGATTTGAGTCTGTTCAGGCTATTCAGGAGGGCAGAGGCGTTAAACCGACCGGGCAAATAATCACTTACTTGATAGGCCAGTGCTTTGCGGACAAGCTGAAAGTGATCATGGCCTCCCATGATCAGAATGGGAATCTGGCTTATTTTTCGTATATGGTGACATACCCACAACCCTGCAGCAGCACATCCTCCGGTGCTTATGAGCACTACAGTGAACTGCTGCTTAGACAATGCAGATACCGCAGACTGGGCAGAATCAACACGATCTCCAATGATATATTCAGAGTTGCTGCGGCGCAGTAGCTGTTGAATATCCCCGAACACACAGCAACTAAAATCCACAAGCAAGATGTTATGCATGAAGCAATCCCTCGCTTTCAATTGATATATACCGACTCCCCGCACCTCAATACCTGAATGACAAATGTCTTAATTTCATTATGAGAAAAAAAGAAAGCGCATACAATGTGCATTTATTTGCAGAGGGAGCAATTGTTTACCAATTAAATAGGTAAATGCTTCAATCTGTATTCAAATTGCCAAAACCTATAATTTGCCAGGGTAAACACCTGTAATTAGACATGTTGTTTGCGCTTTCATTTAAAAGCTACACTTTGATGGAAAACGACAAAACCACATTCAGGGGGGACAACAATGAGAAAAAACATGTTCATGCTGATGAGTCTGATTCTAGCAGTCATGCTGTTGATGAGTGCTTGCAGTAACGGCTCCAGCGCCCAGACAGAGCCAGACACAAAGGCACCGCAGGAGGAGCAGGCCACGAACGAAACAGAAAAGGAACCAAAGAATGAGAAATCTACCCCAGAGATGGATTTTGACATGGGAGGAAGAACCATCAAGGTGGTTGCCTGGTGGGATATGAAAATGACAGATAGCAACCCGGACAACATTCAACGAATCGAGAACCTGGAGGCGCTGAAAAAGAAGCATAACTTTGACATCGAATACATTTCGATTGATTTTGGTGAGTATCAGGAGAAGGTCGTGGCTTCCCTTATGGCAGGTGAGCCGCTGGGTGACATTGTGAGGCTGGGCAAAGACTATGCCATCCCGGCACTGACCAAACAGGACCTGTTATGGCCCATTGATGAATACACCAAGAACGATAAGGTATTCAACCAGAAAACGACGAACCAGTACATGCAGTATGAAGGCAGAGGTTATGGATTCACTGAAGATCAATCTTCATTTATCAGTGGAATCTTTTACAATCGGACACTCATGCAGGAGCTTGGCATGAAGCCGTTGCAAGAATATGTGGACGAAGATCAATGGAACTGGGATACGTTCGTTGAAGTCGCCAAAAAGGCGAACAAGGATCGTAACAACGATGGAAAACTCGATACGTGGGGATTGGCCCAAACGGGACTGCTTGAGCCTGTACTGTATTCCAACGAGGCCTCTCTGACCAAGGCTGACAAACAAAATTTGGAGGACCCAAAAACAAAAGAAGCGCTGAGCTTTGTTTCCAAATTGGCGACAGAGAAGATAGGAAGACCTACGGAGGGCGGAGACTGGACGGAACCGGCGACGTTCTTCCGTCAGGGTAATACGCTCATGTACTCGGGAGCCATGTATGAGATTGAAGGCATTCGTACAGATATGAAAGACTACGATATCGGTTTTGTTCCTTTTCCAAAAGGACCAAGTGCTACAGCGTACCACTCCGGGGAATCGCGTTATCAGGCGCTGACGATTCCGAAGGCAGTAGAACACCCGGAACAGCTGATGTATATCTGGGAAAAAATCAACGAGATTGACTCCATATACGATTACCCGAGTCAGTCTACCCTCGAGACTCACCTGACGGAAGAAGCCGACATTGAAAATGCCAAAACCGTTGCCGAAGGTATGCTGGTGCTGGACCACAATACGTTCCCGTCCCTGCCGTTCTGGGATTTCAACGGTGAGCTGCTTGAAGGTGTATCCGTATCAACGGTCATTGAAAAATATAAGGCGCCCTTCCAAGCTTCCATTGACGAGGTCTACAAATAAGCACTCTTAACTGCTCTCGGGATGAACAGGGCTGTCAGGCCCATATCCCGAGAGGCAATTCAATCCATAACCATCATACTCCACGGCAGAAGGAAGGGGGACGTATTCGAACATGCGGTCACGAAAGAAAAAGGCACTGATCCTGCTGCTCGCTATGGTGATGATTCTCTCATTATGGAGCATTTACTTTACAAGGGATCGTGGTCCTGGCATCGTTCAGGCACGCGAGGATTTCGAAGCGGTATCCGGTACAGAAGACTCTCGCAGCTATGAGCATTACCTCTCCGTTCATGCTGACGCAGACAAGCCGGTGCAGACCATACGGATTGAGGGGGAGTCATTCACCCAGGCTTTGAACGGCAAGTTCGAGATCGTCAACGGGTATGCCGACTTAGACGGGAAAGCCGTCATCACTCCGGAATCCGGCACCATCAGTTGGGAAGTTCCCGTTCAAGTCAGCGGGTTATATCAATTGCGAATACATTATTATCCTGCTACAGGCAAAAGCTCAGGGATTGAACGGCAGCTGGAGCTGAATGGAGAGGTTCCGTTCAGAGGAGCCGATGTGCTGTTATTTGACAGGGTATGGGGGAATCGCGATGACAATGTTCGCAGGGATGATCGCGGCAACGACCTCCGGCCAAGGCAGGTTGAGCAACCTGACTGGCAGCTTGCTTCTTTTAAGGACAGTGCGGGTTACTTCGAAGAGCCATACCAATTTTATTTTGAAAAGGGAACACAGACACTGTCGCTGACATCGCTGCGCGAAAGCATGGCGATCGATTATATCGAGCTGTACCGGGAAGAGAGCATTCCAGCTTACACAGAGCTTCAGACGACTTATGAAGCAGCAGGTCTGAAGCCGGCTGATCCCGTCATGATCAAGGTACAGGGAGAGCACGCAGTGAGTAAATCCTCGCCAACCCTCGCCCCTATCTCCGATCGTTCAAGCCCGTCTTTGGAACCGTATGATGTATCCAAAATCCGTGTCAATGCCATTGGGGGCATCAACTGGAAGCTTCCTGGTGAATGGATCGAATGGGATGTGGATGTACCTGAGGACGGCCTGTACCAGATTGCGCTCAAAGTAAAACAGGATCAGCTTCGCGGCGTGTATGCCACACGAAGTCTGACGATCGACGGCAAAATTCCTTTTGAAGAAATGAAGCGCATTCGATTCAACTACAGTCCCGATTGGCAGACACAGGTACTGGGCACAAGTGAGAGCGAGCCTTACCTGTTTCATTTGGAGAAAGGAAGTCACCGTTTGCGCATGACCGTTACGCTGGGCGATATCGCTCCACTGCTGCGTACAGTGGAATCAAGCGTGCTGGAGTTAAACGAAATGTATCGCAAAATTCTGATGATTACCTCCAATAAACCGGACCCCATGCGGGATTATCAGCTGGAAACTCGGATTCCGGAGATGATTGAGGTATTCAAGCGGCAGGCAGATATTCTTCGATCGGTTGCTGACTACCTGGAGAAGGCAACAGGTGAACAGAGCGATAAGGTCGCCATTCTCCATGCCATGGTTATTCAGTTAGAGGACATGGCGGCAAGACCGGAAACCGTGCCCAAACGTCTGGATACTTTTAAGATCAATGTGGGCGGCTTAGGTACATGGATTCTATCCGTACGTGAACAGCCTATCTCACTGGATTACGTCCTGGTATCCTCACCGGATCAGGAGATGCCGAAGGCAGAGGCGACCATGCTGCAGCAGATGAAACATGAAATGGGAGCTTATGTCGCTTCTTATACGGAGGATTATGACAGCATCGGAAACGTTGAACAGAATAAGGATTCCATCACGGTATGGATTACAACGGGACGCGATCAGGCACAGGTTCTGAAAGGTCTGATTGATGATTCCTTTACACCGGAAACGGATATATCCGTTCAATTGCGCCTCGTTCCGCCTAATATTCTGCTGCCTGCTACGCTTGCCGGGGAAGGACCGGATGTAGCCATGCAGATGGGCGAAGATATTCCGGTTAATTACGCCATGCGGAATGCAGCGGCTGATCTGAGCCAATTCCCGGATTTTGAGCAGGTTGCAACCCGATTTCGCGCAAGCGGACTGACGCCTTACCAATTCAACAACGGAGTGTATGCCCTGCCGGAGCAGCAGCATTTTCCGATGTTGTTTTATCGAAAGGATATTCTGAATGAGCTTGGCCTGGAGCCGCCAAAAACGTGGCAGGATGTGTATAATGCCATTTCGGTGCTGCAAAAGCACAACATGGAGTTCTACCTTCCGATTGAGGATACGACGAACAATGCCAACATGGTACCTAACGCGACCTTTGCCATGCTGCTCTACCAGAACGACGGCGAATTTTATTCGGAAGATCAGAAGGAAAGCGCATTGAATTCGGAGATTTCCATGGATGCATTCAAGCGTTGGACTCAATTTTATACCAATTACAAATTCCCTCTCAAAGCTGACTTTCCAAACCGCTTCCGTACCGGGGAGATGCCGATTGGCATTGCGGATTACACCACCTACAACATGCTGACGGTCATGGCACCGGAAATTCGCAATCTTTGGGATTTCACGATCGTTCCCGGCACGCAGCTGGAGGACGGGTCCGTAAGGCATGAGGTGGCAAGTGCTACGAGTGCGGTGATGATGCTGGAAAACGCCAAGAACAGAGAAGCTGCCTGGATGTTCATGAAGTGGTGGACCGACAAGCAGACACAGATCGAATATGGCAGAGAGATGGAAGGGCTCATGGGGGCAGCGGCGCGTTATCCGACTGCCAATATTGAAGCGCTGGAGCAGCTGCCATGGCCAGTTAAGGATTATCAGAACCTGAAGAAACAATGGGAGTGGGTAGAAGGCATTCCTCAAGTTCCCGGCGGATACTTTACGGGCCGACATCTCGATAACGCATTCCGCAAGGTGGTTAATGCCAATGAGAATCCGCGTGAAGCCTTGGCTGATTATGTCCTGTACATTGATGATGAAATCGAGCTCAAGCGCAAGGAATTCAATCTGAAGTAGAGAGAAGGGAGGGTAACGGTTGCACGCAGAAACCACCAAGTCATCCACTGCTCCTGCCATCAACACAAGGCAGAGCAGCTGGTGGTCCCTTTTGAAAAGGGATTTATACCGAAGCAGGCACTATTATGTGCTGATGGCACCGTTTATGCTGATCTTTTTCATGTTTACTGTCATTCCGGTGGGCATCTCGCTGGGGCTGAGCTTTTTTCACTTCAACATGCTGGAGCTGCCCCGATTTGTCGGCTGGCAAAATTATTCACGGCTGTTCCTGAACGATGATGTTTTTTTGATTGCGCTTAAAAATACGCTGCTGTTTGCCGTTATTACGGGGCCAGTCAGCTATATTGCCTGTTTCTTGTTTGCATGGATTATTAATGAGCTGTCACCCAAAATTCGTGCAATCATGACACTTGTCTTTTATGCACCATCCATTTCAGGAAACGTTTTTTTCATCTGGCTAATCGTTTTCTCGGGGGACAGCTACGGATACATGAATGGTTTTCTAATGCGCCTCGGCGTTGTTCTCGAACCGATTCAATGGCTGTCGAATGAGAAATACGTGCTGGCTATCGTCATCGTCGTACAGCTGTGGCTCAGTCTCGGCACAAGCTTTCTTGCCTTCATTGCCGGACTTCAGACCATCGATCGTTCCCTGGTGGAGGCGGGTACGGTGGACGGTATCAAAAACCGGTGGCAGGAGCTTTGGTATATTACGCTGCCTTCCATGAGACCACAGCTGATGTTTGGTGCGGTCATGCAGATTACAGCCTCGTTTGCCGTGGCCGAAATCTCCATTGCACTGGCTGGTTTCCCGAGCGTTAACTATGCAGCACATACCGTCGTAACCCATTTGATGGACTTTGGAACCATTCGGTTCGAGATGGGCTATGCGTCCGCGATCGCAACCGTTTTGTTCGTCCTGATGCTGGGAACGAACGTGCTGACACAAAAAATGCTTAGAAAGATAGGTGAATGACAATGACCAGCAAGGTACGTGCCGTTTTCGGCATGCCGAGAAGACTTAATCGGTCATTTACCGTCAGTCTGATGTTGTTTGCACTGCTGGGTCTGTTCGGGTCATTTATGGTATTGCCATTGATCTACACGATCAACAATGCCTTCAAACCTTTGGATGAGCTGTTTATTTTTCCACCGCGATTTTGGGTGAACAACCCGACGATGGAAAATTTTGCGGATCTGATCAATCTGATGGGCAACTCCTGGGTTCCTTTATCCAGATATATTGCCAATACGCTGTTAATTACGTTGCTGGGAACGGCAGGGCATATCCTTCTTGCTTCCGCAGCGGCTTATCCGCTGGCCAAATACCGATTTCCCGGCTCAAATGTACTGTTTACTATCGTCATTCTGTCGCTGATGTTCTCACCACATGTCACGGCAATTCCGAACTACATGGTGATGTCCTGGCTTGGATGGATCAACACCCATGCGTCCATCATTGTGCCTTCTCTCGCATTCTCTCTGGGGCTGTTCCTGATGAAGCAGTTCATGGAGCAGATTCCGGATGCGCTGCTGGAGGCCGCCAAGATCGACGGGGCGAACGAATACCGCATATTCTGGAGCATCGTCATGCCTAACGTGAAGCCTGCTTGGCTCACGCTTATGATTTTACAATTTCCAGCATTATGGGGAACAGACGGCGGAAGCTTCATCTACAGTGAAAACCTGAAAACGCTGCATTATGCGCTTAGTCAGATTATCCAGGGGGGGATTGCCCGGGCAGGTGTCGGTGCTGCGGTAGCACTGCTGCTCATGATCGTGCCTATTACCCTGTTTATCATCTCTCAGAGCAGTGTCATGCAGACGATGGCAACTTCCGGAATGAAAGAGTAGAAGGGGGGCAGCAACATATTGAACAGCGTGTGGAAAAAAAGCGTGTGGCTCACCCTGGGTCTTGCCTGCCTCCTGAGCTTGGGAAACGCAGCGTCAACGGCTTTCGCTGACGGTCAGACGAATGCGTACAATTATTCCTACTGGGGAGATGCGGTTCGTTCTCCTGCCGCTTATGAGGCGACGGGAATTGTTACGGGCAAGGAACTGGATATTGGACCATTCAAAGAACCGAACGATATGCACGTCACTGCTGATCAGCGGGTGTATGTGCTGGATTCGGGCAACAGCCGTATTGTCGAGCTGAATCAAGAGATGAAGCTGACAAGGGTTATCGATTCTTTTGATCATGATGGAACGAAAGAAAAATTCAAACTTCCGCAGGGATTATACGTATCGGACAGCGGGCAACTGCTCATTGCGGATACGGGTAACCAGCGGGTTGTGCATCTGGATAAGCAAGGTCAACTGATCAAAATTGTGGAACAGCCACAATCCGAGCTGCTAAAGCCAGACTTTCAGTTCAAACCACTGCGCGTTGTTATGGATAAAGGCGAGCGGATCTATGTCATGGCCGAAGGCGTATTCGATGGCTTTATGGAATTTAATTCCGATGGAACCTTTGCTTCCTTCATTGGAGCCAACAGAGTCCAGGTTGACCCGGTGGAGTACTTGTGGAAACGGTTCGCAACTCGTCAGCAGCGCAGCCAGATGGTCATGTTCACACCTACCGAGTTCACCAATATGGACATGGACGGAGAAGGCTTCATCTATGCAACCAGTGGAGATAAGACCGGATTACCCATCAAAAAACTGAATGCACAGGGCTTGGACATTTTGAGAAGAGAAGGATATTATCCACCCCAGGGTGATTTGTTGTACAGCAATGAAAAGGGGCCTTCACGTCTCATTGATGTCGACGTTGGAGACAGCGATATGTATTCCGTGCTGGATGCCAATATGGGACGGATCTTCACCTATAACGGGGATGGATATTTGCTGCACATGTTTGGAGGTATCGGAAATCGAATTGGACAATTCAACACCCCTGTTTCTCTGGAGCGTGTGGGGGATCGTATGCTTGTGCTGGACAAAGCGCTCGGAGAAATCACCGTTTTTCAAACCACTGAATACGGACGTACGCTTCATGAAGCTGTACGCAGTTATTTCAATGGGGACGAGGAGGGTTCTGCGGCGAACTTTGCCAAAGCAGCAGATATGAATGCCAATCTTGAATATGCCTACGCAGGTATCGGAAAAGCGCTTTTGCGTCAGAAGGATTATGCGGAATCCACGCAATACTTTAAGCGAAGCATGGAAAGAGAAGGGTATTCCAAAGCGTTTCTCCTGTATCGAAAAGAACTGCTCCGCGAGCATTTTTCATGGATCATGTCGGGACTGTTACTGGTCATTGTCATGCTGGCGATGGCATTCATAGTCCGCAGGCAGAGAAGGGGGAGCACACATGCAAGCATCAAGTAGACAGCTGATCCAATATCCGCTTCATCTTATTTTTCATCCATTTGACGGGTATTGGGAGCTGAAGTATGAACGAAATCAGAGAACAACACTGATGATCGCATGGATCATTCTTGCAGCACTCATGGTGACAACGATTCTTCAGGCCCAATACAGCGGTTTCCTGGTCAATTTCAACAACCCGAAACGACTCAACAGTCTGATGGAAATGGTCTATGTCATTGTCCCGGTGCTGTTCTGGTGCACAGCGAATTGGTCCTTAACCACACTTATGGACGGCGAAGGCAAATTTTCAGAAATCTTCATGTCCACATGTTTCGCACTGGTTCCGCTGATTCTGGTACAGTTTCCCTGGATTTGGCTAAGTCTGATCATTTCCAATCAGGAAACCGCCTTTTATTATTTCTTTAACATGGCTGCCACGGCCTGGACGGTATACCTGTTATTTGTCGGCAATATGACGGTGCATCAATACTCACCCGCCAAAACGGTGCTGACCATGCTATTGACGCTGGTTGCCATGGCATTCATGGCCTTTCTCTGCCTGCTGTTCTTCAGTCTGGTGCAGCAGATTGTGTCCTTTGCAGCCACCATCTATCAGGAACTTGTACTCCGGGGCTAAGGAAGGAGAATGGAGATGAACTATGACGTGGCCAAAAAAATGATCGTGATCCTGCTCGTGTTCGGCCTGATTCTTGGCGGATGTCAATCCGATTCTGCGCCGGTAACCAGGATGTCGACGAATGCAGATGAGCAAGCGGAAGTCCCTGTGCTTCCACCTGGAGAGAAGCTGGCATCGTCTTTCAGTGATGCCCGTCTGCCGGATATGCTCGGTCTAGCTCAGAATGATGAGCTGCAGCTGCTCATCCAGGAGGATACAGCCGAGATTGCGGTGGTTCACAAGCAAAGCGGGCAGGTCTGGCGCAGCAATCCCGAGGAGCGAAATCTGGATTCACTCGCGGCAGGAATTAACAAGGACCTGCTGTCTGCGCAAGCTAAGCTCACTTTTTATAACAGCTTGGGACAGAGCAACTCGGTCAATTCCTATACGGATAGTGTAGCCTACCAGCAAGTAAGCTACGAATCATTGCCAAACGGCGTTCGGGTGAATTACCAGTTTGGAAGCGATGAGCGCTCGATCGATGATCTGCCTGTAAAGATCAGCAAAGAGCGCTTTGAGCAGAAGCTGCTTGCTACGCTCGACAAGGCTGGGCAGCGGGCTTTGAAGATTGGATATGCGCAAGATAAGAATGAAGATGTTTATGTACGAAACGACAAGGCGATGCAGGGGCTTCAGCTAACGCGTGCTCTGAAGGCTTTTGAGACAGCCGGATACACCTCCGAGGACCTTGAACTGGACAATGCCGAGAACGGCGTTGAACAGGAGAAAAGCGGCCCCCGAATGTTCATGGTCTCCATCGAATACGAGCTGGACGAGGAATCCTTGGTTGTACGTGTCCCAGCAGAAGGCATTCATTTTCCAGAGCAATATCCGATTAACAGCATTTCTGTACTGGATTACTTCGGGGCAGGTGCAGCGGATCAGAAAGGGTCCCTGTTTGTTCCTGACGGGTCAGGAGCGCTTATTCATTTCAACAATGGAAAAGTTCAATATCCTGCCTATCAGCAGGACGTGTACGGACCTGATCTAA
Source organism: Paenibacillus sp. NPDC056933 (assembly GCF_042674385.1). Classification (NCBI taxonomy): domain Bacteria; kingdom Bacillati; phylum Bacillota; class Bacilli; order Caryophanales; family Paenibacillaceae; genus Paenibacillus; species Paenibacillus sp. NPDC056933. The sequence goes on from NZ_JBHUQN010000001.1 coordinate 2,580,043, forward strand.
CGATGAAGCTTCGGGAAGTGGACTCTTCCGAGGAAAGAGCCAGGCTGCCGGTATTCGGTCTCATTCAAGAGGGTGGTGCTTTCCTTGGCATCATTGAGGAAGGTGCAGCCGCGGCCGTTGTGAATGCAGATATTAGTGGAAAGCTGAATAGCTACAACAATGTGTATCCAAGCTTTTACGTTGTAAACAAGAGTGATGTCACACTTCAGGCCAGCGATATGGTACGGACACTTCCCAAGTTCCAGAAGACGCCGACCGCATCCGATTTTGTCGTTCGTTATGCTTTTGCTGGAGAAGAGAAAGCCTCTTACTCTGGTCTGGCTTCCTTATACCGTGACTACTTAATCAAGACAAATGGCCTTCCAGCGAAGCAAATGGCTGAGGGGAACAAAGACATTCCGTTCTACTTGAAGCTTATCGGAGGAATGACGACCAAGAAACATATGTTGGGCATACCTTACGACTCCACCGAAGCGTTGACCACCTTTGATGAAGCCCGCCAGATTTTGTCGACGCTCAAGGAAAAAGAAGTATCCAACCTTCAGGTTCGGTATGCGGGATGGTTCAACGGGGGACTTCAACACCAGATGCCGGATTCCATCCATGTAGATGGAGCGATTGGAGGACGAAAAGGCATGCAAGCGTTCAGCGAGTACACACGTGAGGAGGAAATTGGCTTTTATCCCGATGTTGCTGTACTGAATGTACACTCCAAGAAAGGGTTCAGTCCTTCCAAGGAGGCTTCACGCACCCTGACGCAGGAACCGGCGCTTCTGTATCCCATGGACCCGGCAAGACTGCGGCGTGATCGGGACCGACTCCCGTCCTATATCTTGTCTCCACGTTTGCTGAGTGATGTGACTCAAGACATGCTGGAAGCCCTCCAGCCCTTTCAGCTAGGTGGATTGTCGCTGCGTGATCTCGCTGAGCAGTTGAACAGTGACATGAATCCGAAAAAACTGCTGGATCGTACAGGGGCGCAAGTTGCAGCCACCGAAACCTTGAAACAGATTGCACAGCAAGGTATACCCGTTGTCGCTGAAGGAGGCAATGCTTATGCCCTGCCATATGTGACAGGTCTGACGGATGCACCGATGTCCAGCAGCCGCTTCAAATTGGAGGATGAGGAAATTCCGTTCTTCCAACTGGTGACACATGGGGGAATCAGCTATACGGGAGCAGCCTATAATCTGTCCACGTATACTGATGCGAGACAATACGTGCTAAAGCTCGTGGAGTACGGCGCAAGTCCTTATTTCACTTGGTTTAACGCACCGAATCATGTGGTTAAGGAAACGGATTACGATTATCTGTATGCTGCACATTATGAGCAGTGGCTGGATCTCGCAGCCGAAATGTATAAAGAGGTCAATCAGGCGAATCGTGCATTCGCAGGATCTCACATGATATCCCACGAGAAGCTTGATGAAGGAGTGTTCCAAACGAGCTATGAAAACGGCGGTTTTGTGGTTGTGAATTATAACGACTTTCCGGTACAGGCAGCAGGTCAAACTGTCGAAGCCAAAAGTTATGTGACAGGTGGTGAGCAACTCTGAAAGCGCTATTGAGAGGGAAGTGGGGACGTCGAACCTATGCCCAACAGAAGGCCGCATGGGGAGTCATTTATGTGCTTCCCTGGCTTATCGGGTTTGTACTGTTTTTCTTTGTTCCGCTGCTGGCTTCTCTGCGTTACAGTTTGAGCTCCATCCAGGCAAATGCAGAAGGCATAACTATCCAGTTCACAGGTCTTTCTAACTACATCCAGGCATTGACGGTTAATACCAGCTTCAACCGGGCGCTTATTGAATCCATTACGGATGTTTTAGTCAATGTGCCGCTGATCGTTATCTTTAGTTTGTTTCTTGCTGTTATTCTGAATCAGAAGTTCCCGGGTCGGGCGATCGCGCGGTCCATCTTTTTCCTTCCGGTCATTCTGGCATCGGGGGTCATTATGTCACTGGAAAGCACCAGCCTGATCGAGGCTGTAAATCAGAGCAGTACCGGCGGCAGTGCCTTGGGCACATTTGCGCTGGAAAACCTGATGCTGGACGCCGGGCTGAGCGAGTGGGTTGTGACGTATTTAAGCGGGGCTGTTGACCGTATTTATCAGATCGTTAGTCAATCGGGTGTACAAATTCTGATCTTCCTGGCCGGAATTCAAACCATATCACCCCAACTGTATGAGGCATCCAAAATGGAAGGGGCTACCGGCTATGAAGCCTTCTGGAAAATTACATTTCCGATGGTCAGCCCGCTTATTTTTGTCAACGTCATCTATACCATTGTGGATTCGTTTGCCAACAATGCCATGACAACCCTTATTCGGGATACAGGTTTTGTCAAATTCGATTTTGGATTAAGCTCAGCCATGGCGTGGGTGTATTTCGTGGCCATTGCTCTCATTTTGGTGCTCGTGTCCCTCATTTTCTCCAAACGTGTCTTCTATCAAGATTAGAAAGGGGGTTGTTCGGATGATAATATCCAGACTGTTTTCACTTGAGCAGTGGAAAAGCTGGCTGTGGTCCATCGTGCGATTCACACTGATTACCGGGCTATCCTTCGTGATTCTGTTTCCCATATTTCAGAAAATATCAACGTCCATCAAGGATAAGAGTGATTTGTATTCAGCTGTTGTGGTCTGGATTCCACAGAATTTCTCCTTCGATAATTTCCGGGAGGCTATTCGTGTCATGGATTACTGGGCAACACTGTTCAATACGTTTGCGTTGTCCGCAACAACGACCATTTTGACAACGCTTTCCTGTGCACTTGCCGGATACGGGTTTGCCCGTTTGAAATTTAAAGGCAGCAACCTGTTATTCGCCGGGGTTATCCTGACGATTCTGGTTCCACCCACCACGATTCTGATTCCGGTGTATCTGAATCTGAAGAGCTTTGATCTCATGGGTCTGATGACTCTTCTTTCTGGCAAACCCGTGAATTTGTTGAATACGTACTGGCCGTTTATCCTGACCGCCCTTACAGCGAATTCACTAAAGGCAGGCTTATATATTTTCATCTTCCGTCAGTTTTTCAGAGGTATTCCCAAGGAGGTAGAGGAGGCAGCCTACGTCGATGGTGCAGGCATCAGCCGTACATTTGCACGAATTATGCTGCCGAACGCCGTTCCGTCTATCGTTACGGTGTTGCTCTTTTCCTTTGTGTGGCAATGGAATGACAGCTTCTATACGACAACGTATCTGACATCCAGCAAAGTCATGTCAACCCAGCTGTCTTCCCTTCCTTACAATCTGGCCCAGCAGGTAAGCGATGGTGCATCCAAAGCCGATCCATTTTACCTGAGCATGATTCAGGATACGGGTATTTTGCTGGCCATCTTGCCTTTGATCATCATTTACCTGTTTGTACAGCGTTATTTCGTTGAGAGTGTTGAACGTACAGGCATCGTAGGATAATGATTCTCACTTGGATGGGGGCTGCAAGTCTAGCCCCTTCATAGTAAAGGAGGTGATGCCGTCCGTTTTAACGTTTTACACTTTAAGCTCAGGAGGGATTATATTGAAAAAATTGTTGATGTCATTGAAATTCATGCTCGTTCTTGCTTTGCTGTTGTCCATTACACCACTCGGGCCGGGACGCGCGGAAGCATGGGTCGGCATGCCAATGGGCAAGCTTCACGTAAGTGGAAAGAATCTGGTTAACAGTAATAATCAGCCCGTCTTACTAAGTGGTTGGCATCAGCCCTCAGGTGCTTATTGGACATACCAGGACAGCAAATATTATCTGAATCTTCATGGCAACAACCGCCATGCAGCCACATTGGCTTATCTGAAAGACATTACGGATACGTTCACAAGCACAAGTCCAAAATACGGAAGCAGCCACGGCTGGAATATGAATCAGATTCGTCTGTTCATTGACCGTGATGACATGGGTGACGTAGCCGCAGGTACTTACAATTTTGCGGGTTTACAAACGGTAACGCAGAATGTCATTATCCCTTATATCCAATATGCAAAAACGAAAGGTGTCTATGTCACGCTCGGCCTTGACTTCACACTGAAGGATGACCAGGGGACTACTGCAGCCAATCTGCAAAAGTTCAACCAAATCTGGGGCTATCTCGCTTCCCGCCCGGAGATCAAAAGTGCAGACAACGTACATTTCGAGCTGATCAACGAACCGATTAAATCGTATGCCAACGGTCATTGGGGTGGATATAATGGCGAGAACGACTTTGTAGATCACTGGAACGATCTGCGCAATTTCCAGAATTCCATTATCTCTACCATCCGGAGCCAAGGTGCAGATAACGTCATCTGGGCCGCCGGACTGGGATACAACCAATTCTACAGCCTGACAGCAAGCCATCCTTTGACAGACCCACTGAACAATTACGGTTATGCGGTTCACTGGTATCCGGGGTATGGTGCGTATGACAACATGTCGATTTTGCAAAATCAGTGGAATACCAATGTGAAGGCAGCTGCCGATAAATATCCAATCAATATCACCGAAGTAACGTGGTTCAAAAAGAAAGCAGGCGATTCCGCATATTGGGATCTGTTTAACGGCAGCAATGAAGGCTTTGGTAACAATACAAAGACCATTTTCAACGCGGCCGGCAATGTCAGTATTGCGGCTCACATGAACGGATTTATTCTGGATGCAGGACCACGGAGCTCCTTCGCCGATCCGACGGCAGGCCTGAAATGGGACGGCGATGCTTCACGGAGCGCGATGGGCAGATTCCTCTTCAACTGGTTTTATGAACGTGCTCAGAACTACCCGAACGGTGGCACTCCATCAACCGGTTTGATCTCGGGTGCAACATACAAGATTGTGGCCAGACATTCCGGCAAGGTGATTGATGTGCCGGGTGGGGTAAATGAGAATAATTTGCAGCTACAGCAATGGTCTGATCTGGGAGGCGATCCTCAAAAGTGGGTCCTGAACCAGATTGCTGGTGGTAGCTACAGTCTGACGAGTGTGAATTCACCCGATAAGGTCATCGACATTCGAAATGGAACCAGCAACAACGGAGAAGCGGTTCAGCTTATGAGCAATTTGAATACCACAGCGCAGCATTTCAAAATTAATGATCTGGGCAATGGGTACTGGAGCATTATAAATGTAAACAGCAATAAAGCCGTTGAAGTAGCAGGTTCTGCGACGACAGACGGTGCAAAATTGCAGCAAAATACCTTTACCAATGCGACCAACCAGCAATGGAAGTTTGTTGCTGTCAATTAAAAAAACATGTACAAGCAGGACCTCCCAAGCCATAATATGGCCGTGGAGGTCCTTATTTGTATTGAGGAGTGGAAATCAGCAAAAACATGAAAAATTAGTATACGGATCAGACGTAACGGGCTCTATTCTATTTAACGATACGGGGTCTTGTCATGGGTTTTTAAGGATTTGTACCAAAAAGCAGAAGTTGTACCTTCACCTTGTGCAAATGAAAGGTGTATCATTAACAGAACTGATTTGTAATCGCTTACGAAAGAAGGAGGTACATATGCAGCGCTTATGGTTCAAATTCTCGCCGTTGTTTCGCAGATTCATGATTTCTTATCTTATTGTTCTCATGATTCCTCAAATTGCCGGATATGCCTCCTACAGAGCATCCATTGAAGCAGCGAGGACAAGTTCTATTGAGAACAGCTTAAAATCACTCAATCTTGGCAAGGAAATTATTGAACGAAATCTCATGCAGGTCGAGGACTTCACGAGACAATTGGCCATTAACCAGGATTTATACCGTTTAATAGCCGATCCCAAGCCGCACGACGCTAATAATGTCTACGGTCTGAGCCGCATGCAGCGCAGTCTGTCCATGTACAGCAGCACCAATGATTATTTGTCTCATTTCTTCATCTATATTCCGAACTATAATGTCATTATTACGCCTACGACGGTTTACTACCGACCTGAACATTATTTTGCTGCCAATCGCCTGGAAGGCATGACGTTCGAAGAGTGGAAAGAGAACATATTAAAAAAGCCGCATTTAAACGAAATCATTCCCCTACAAAACTATAAGAAGGAGATACGCAGTAATGTGCTTGTGGACGCTCCTGCCATCACGTTTCTTCAATCGCTTCCATTAAACAGCTTTAACAAACCACAAGCTACAATCGGCGTCATGATTGATGAGAATAAGATGGCGAGCCTGACTCACCATATTGTGGAGCAATATGGAGGATGGACACTGGTGACAGACTCCAATGAGAATATCATTTTTTCGCGGGGTCTGAATAAAGACGAGGCAAAGAACTTAAAGGTTATGACTGCCAGCAAGGAAGATGAAGCGAAGCCTATGGGCGACGGTCGTCTGCTGATTTCCATTCGCTCCGAACAAAACGGCTGGAATTACATGGCTGGCATCCCCGAACGTGCGCTTATGGTCAAAGCAGACCAAATCAAGCAGGTTACCTTTACCTTTACGCTAGCAACGCTTGGTTTCGGATTGTTAATCGGGCTTCTGCTCGCTTATCGAAACAGCGCTCCGATTCATCGGCTTCTGTCCGTGTTCCGGGAACAGGATATTGGGCTGCCTGGAAAGACAAGCAATGAATACGACTTTTTGGCCAGCAACATTACGAGTCTCATTACGAACAACGATCTTCTCAAAAACGCATTAAATGAGCAGCTCCCGATGCTGCGGGACGGGTTCATTAAACGTCTGCTTACCGGAGAGTTTTACACAACGCGCGAGCTGGAGGCCATCTCCTCCCAGACAGGCATTTCGCTCCACATCAGCCGGGGGTTTGTAGGAATTCTAAAGGTAGACGGTTATGGCAGTCCAGATAGTGAAGAAATTATTCAGGAGTTAAGCGTTGCAAGGCTCATCGTGCGGGAAGCCATGACGGCATGGAATTCCGAAGTATTGGTAACAGACTGGGGAACGGATCAGATTGCTTTTGTGTATCCCCTTAGCGGAGATTCTTTGGATAAAGCCCTGCGTACATGTGAAGCTGAGCTTGAAAAACTGACGCATGCTGTATACCGGGATTACCGGGTATCGACCACTATTGGAACGGGCTCTTCTTATGATGTATGGAATGATGTTGGTCGTTCGTTCAACGAGGCAAGGCACGCGCTGGAATATGCCATACACACCGGAAAGGATCACATGATGAAATTCGAGGACGCGGTGAAGGAAACGGAACTGTACTACTATCCGATTGAGTCCGAACAACGGCTGCTAAATACGCTCAAGGCGGGAGAAATGGAAGAGTCCAACCGTATTTTGGATCAGTTGTTCAGCCGAAACTTTACTGAGCGAGAGCTGTCGTATGACATGACACAGCAGTTCATTATGGAATTGAAGGGAACATTTTTGAAGCTGGAACCTAAAATTATGCTGGACGAATCGCTTGTGGAGGAGCTTAAGGATCGGGTTTCGGCGATTCAGGTGACGGATAAGGTTGCCATACTTCAAAGCAAGTTCCATCATCTGGCGAAAGACGTATGCCAAGACGTTCAGCGTAAAAAATGCAACATGCATTCCGGATTTGTTAACGAGACGATTGCTTATATCCAGGAACGTTATGCTGATGCAAACTTGACGGTGTACCGGATTGCAGAACATATGGGCAAACCGGAAAAATATATATCTCAGTTATTCAAAGAGCATACCGGGGAGAACCTTTCCGATTATGTGGAAGTGGTGCGAATCAACAAAGCCGCTGAACTGCTGCGGGAGAGTCAGCAGACGATTGATGAAATCGCACTAGCAACCGGATATAACAGTGCGCATTCGTTCCGAAGAGCCTTCAAACGGGTTCGAGGTGTCTTGCCTAGCGCATTTCGACAGATGCATGATCAAATTTAAATCAAGCAGGAGGCATCCATCTTGATAAAACAAAGCGAAAATCACAGGGAAATCCCGGCGTAGTTCAAGGGAATATCAGGCCTCCCAGCCTTCTTGACTGGAATCGTACCTCATTTTGTAAAGTGTACCTTTACGCAACCGGGTATGCACTCTTATGATTACGAGCAAGAAAGCGCTATCAAATTGGGAAAGGCTTATTTCCGATAGGCCACCTACTGGGGGGATGACTCTGAGAACGACAATTTCGAATGGCAAAACGGTTGTTAAAGAAGGCAGGCGATCCGCATTGAAGCTGGCCTTGTCCAAGAGTTGGAGGAGACACTGGCAGCTTTACTTGCTGATTATTCCTCCCGTCGCATACTTTATCATTTTCAAGTACGTGCCTATGGTTAATGCAGTGCTCGCTTTCAAGGACTACAACGTGATCAAGGGAATATGGGGAAGTCCGTGGGTAGGAACCAAATATTTTGAATTGCTATTCCAAAACCCCGCATTCGCTACCCTGATCAAAAACACATTGTACATTTCGTTCTACAGTTTAATTGTCGGGTTTCCAGTTCCTATATTGCTGGCGCTGGCACTGAACGAAGTGAAGAACGCCAAATTCAAGAAAACGGTACAGATGGTTACTTATGCACCTTACTTTATTTCTACGGTTGTGATGGTATCCATTATCATGATGTTTCTTTCCCCGCGGCTTGGCATTGTTAACACAATTGCAGGTGCGCTGGGCTTTGAGGCCATCAATTTTCTTGGAGAGCCGGGCATGTTCCGGTCCATCTATGTATTTTCTGATGTTTGGCAGAGCATGGGATATTCGGCGGTCATCTATTTGGCAGCCCTATCGGGCATTGATCCTTCATTGTACGAGGCTGCCAAGGTTGACGGTGCTAACCGCTTTCAGAAAATGGTGAACATCGATCTGCCCGGCCTGCTGCCGGCGGCGGTTATTATCCTGATCCTGAGCGTTGGAAACATCATGGCAGTTGGGTTCGAGAAAATCTATTTGCTGCAAAACCCGCTGAACCTGTCCGCTTCGGAAATCATCTCCACCTATGTGTACAAGATGGGATTGCTTAACGCCAATTACAGTTTTGCTACCGCTGTTGGCCTTTTCAATTCGCTTATTAACCTGATTCTGTTGTTAACAGTCAATGCTGTCGCCAAGCGTCTATCCAATACAAGCCTGTGGTAATACGGCAAAAGGGAGGGGGTTCATACGATGAGCAAGTTGTTATCCCAAGCCAACCGTTCATCGGTTAATCCGAGAAGTACGATCAGAGAATCTTTTGGGGACCGTGTGTTTATGGCTATCATTTACCTTATTCTGACGGTGGTCTTGATTGCTGTACTTTATCCGCTAATCTATATCGTAAGCTCATCTTTGAGCAGCCCGGCAGCGGTTTCTTCCGGCAAAGTATGGCTGTGGCCCATTGATTTAACACTGGACGGCTATAAGTCGGTATTGCGCAACGATCAGGTTATCATGGGTTACGGCAATTCGTTATTTTATACTGCAATCGGTACACTGATTAGTGTAGCACTGACCATTATGATTGCTTATCCACTATCCAAAAAAACCTTTGTTGGGCGCAGCCCTCTCATGATGTTCGTTACGTTCACCATGCTATTCTCCGGCGGATTAATCCCAACTTATCTGGTAGTCAAATCCATGGGAATGATCGATACTCGCTGGGCCCTGCTGATTCCAAATGCCGTTTGGGTGTGGCAAGTGATCATCGCACGCACCTTTTTTCAAAATTCAATCCCTGAAGAGCTGTCCGAGGCAGCTGATATTGACGGATGCAGCGATATCCGTTTCATTTTCAGCGTCATTCTGCCTCTGGCCAAACCTATCGTTGCCGTTCTGTCGCTGATGTATGCCGTTGGACAATGGAACGCATATTTTGATGCCCTGATCTATTTAAAAACGCAATCGCTCTATCCGCTTCAGTTGATTCTCCGCAGCATTTTGATTCTGAGCAACGGCACGGGAAATATGAATTTGGGAGAGATGGTGAAACAGCAGCAAATGGCCGAGTTGATGAAATATTCACTCATTGTTATGGCCAGCTTGCCCGTACTTGTTATTTATCCGTTTGTGCAGCGATATTTCGTTCAGGGCATGTTGATTGGCTCTGTTAAGGGCTAGTTCATTACAACCATTCATAAGGGAGAGGGTCTATTTGAGAAAAACAGGGTCATTTGTACTTGCTTGCTTGTTGTTTCTGTCAGTGGTACTGGCGGGATGTTCATCCTCAAGTCAAGGCAGCGGGGAAAAGGGGGACGGTGCTTCATCGGGGGACAATCTGTCCATTAACGTGTTTGCGCATCAAAGCTCGGATACCAACCTTCAGACGAACAAGTTTACGAAAAAAATGGAAGAGAAGTTCAACATTAAGATAAACTGGACGACGGTTCCTTTTGACGGTGCAGCTGAAAAAAGGCAAATTTCACTGGCTTCGGGTGACTACCCGGACCTGTATTTACTCATTCCATGGGTGGACCGTTTTTCTCAAACGGACTTGTTGAAATTTGGGCAGCAGGGTGTTATTGTGCCGCTCAATGATCTAATTGACCAATATGCGCCAAATATTAAAAAGGTGCTGGACAGCAGTGAATATTATAAAGCGATGAATACGGCGCCCGACGGCAATATTTACGGTCTGACGGGCCTGAATGAATGTTTTCACTGTTCCTATCCGAACAAGATGTGGATGAATACCAAGTGGCTGAAGCAGCTCGGATTGTCCGAGCCCACAACGACAGAGGAGTTTAAGGAAGTGCTGAAAGCATTCAAAACAAAGGACCCGAACGGTAACGGTAAAGCCGATGAAGTTCCGCTTAGCGGTTCCATTGAAAATTTCGGCGTGCACATCATTCCGTACTTGATGAACGGGTTTATCTACGACGATGACAGAACCTATCTCATTGTAAAGGATGGCCGGGTTGAGACGGTTGCAAGCAAACCGGAGTGGAAGGAGGGACTTGCCTATATCAAGTCGTTATATGATGAAGGTCTGATCGACCCGGGTGCTTTCACACAAAATGTCGGAGCCTTCAAAAAGATCGGAGATAACGCGGATGCGCAGCTTCTCGGCGCAGGTGCGGCCATGCACCCTTCTCTTTTTGTAAACACTGCCGAGGATTCTCCTTATGGGAAAGATTACAATCCGATTCCTCCGTTGAAAGGACCGCATGCCAATTATGCGACCTATAACTATCCGATCGATCCCGGAGCTTCTTTTGTACTGACAAACAAAGCAAGCGAAGAAACACAGATTGCTGCCATAAAAATGCTGGATTATCTCTACACCGAAGAAGGAGCGATGAGCTCTTATCTTGGTGAGGAGGGCACAAGCTGGCGCAAGCCGCAAGAAGGCGAGGTGGCTCTGAATGATCAGGTGCAGCCACTCTACAAAGCCATTCCGCTCCCAACTGGAGCGGAGCCGCGCAATGACAGCTGGGGTGCGCTGAGTCAGTATAATCACCACAGGGCATACCGTGATGCCGAAGTTCAGGGCAAGGACATCTATGCAGGTGACGGATATGAACGCCGACTATATGAGGCAACACTCCTGATGGAGGGCAAAGAACCCGATGAAGTTTTTCCGCATTGGGCACTATGGGTGGATCCGGCAAACGCCGATGAAACAAGCATGATGCAGACGAATCTCAAGGATTATATTGACCAGAATGCTCTGCAATTCATTACAGGAGCGAAGAGTCTGGATAAGGATTGGGATGATTACGTAAAAGGGCTGGAGGGCTTGAATATCAAGCGTTACCTCGAAATTATGCAGGCCTCCTATGATTCCTCGTCCATTTCCAAGTAAGTTCGATCTAAATCTTCAGTAAACGGGAAGAGATTAAGCGTGAGAAATAAGTGTGGAAGCACAGAGCGTCCTCTTCCTAAAAAAAACGGACCCGCTTCGCATTCCTGCGAATCAGGTCCGTTCTTATTTGTATTTTTACGGCAAGTTAATACTAATATTCTGTATTTGGTTACAGTGGACCGCATTAATAGATACGATAATTACCGCTCAGAGCCAGCAGACTGAAGAAGTACAGACAGTTGTCATAGTATCGGCGCTCACCCTGGCGCAGTGGAGTGTTCCAAAACTGGTGCACAAACTGGCTGGCATGTGGACCGTCCGCGGCCAGAGAAGCCATGGCATTGGTGGCGAGAAGTCCAACAGGATGCAGTGATGGTTCATCGAAAGGTTCACCCTCGATCGTATAACGACGATAATCGGTTACTTCAATGTCACTGAAAAATGCCTGTATGCGATTGGACTGCTCTACTTGCCAACGATCTTTGGCAAACCATTCCCAGTCAAGGGCTATGTTGGCCGCAACCCGGTAAGCGTCACTGTAAAAATGTCTGAAATCTCCATGACGTTGAGGCGGTGCGGGTGTGCCGTCAAAATTGGCGTACTCGGGTGAGAGTCCAGTCACCGGGTGACACGCTTTGTGCAGATACGCCCGGCTGGTTGCCGCAGCCTCTTTCCAAAAAGCTTGATCGCACTCATCTGCGTATTTCGCGAACAGTTCATAAAAATGGGGCAGATGATAGGATGGGTCACTAAATGGTGATTCCGGTATGAATTTGATTAATTTCGTTTCCGGGTCCCACATCGGATCGCCCTCACCGTTTTCTCCTTGATGCACGCAGGCGTGCAGTATTGTTCTCGCTTGCTCCGCATAATCATATGGAGCAGGACCATCCCCCCAGCGATTGGAGGCAAAAAAGAGGGCCATGGCAAAAAATTCTTCCCCGTCTGGAGCAGGTCCTTGTGATATCCGCGTGCCGTCAGGTTTGCAATGCCATGCAAAATAATCCTTGTATCGGCCATCGGTATGCTGCATGAACGTTTTCGAGAAATTCCAGAGTCGATCGAATTCTTCTTTTTTGTCCATTTGCACAGCCATCATCATGCCATAGGACATGCCTTCCGAGCGAACATCGAGATTGCCGGTATCGAGGAAGTATCCTTTGTCCTCATCCATGGGGTAATATATTCGCGTATCGGGTTCACCGTAGAACAATTCGGTCCAAGTGTCCTCGATTTTCGCTCTAATTTCTTCGTCGGTGTAGCCGTTTTCCAAAAACAGATTTCTGTATTTTGAAGTATTGTAAGCGCCTTCAAATAGGTGTGACAATTTCTTTCCTCCTTAGTCGATCATACTCGCTACAGTATATCATGCGAATTAGTGATCAAATTAAAGCCTTATCCCGAAAAATTATAGTATATCCGCATGAACGATTGGCTTGGAGAAAAATATGCGCAATAATCCAATGGTGTCATATCGAAGTGGATTTTCCAATGAATCATCTCTATCGAATCTACACGTCATGAAAGAGTACTGATCTGCTGGAATAAATCATTTTCTTTCCTTATTTGGATGTTTAAAATTAGATCAAACTCTTACAAATTTCATCGGATATTTTAGTGGAGGTGCACAATGAAAGAATCGATTCAAAGAGATCATCGATTATGGTACAGCAAACCTGCGAAGGTGTGGAACGAGGCTTTGCCAATCGGGAATGGTCGTCTCGGTGCAATGATATTTGGAGGCGTAGCTGAGGAGCGCTTGCAGTTGAACGAGGACTCGATGTGGTATGGTGGGCCACGTGATCGTAATAACGAAGATGCACTGCCTAATCTGCCGCATATCCGCAAGTTAATTACAGAAGGGAAACTTCGTGAGGCTGAAGAGCTTGCGTCCATGACGATGGGCGGGCTTCCGGAAGCGCAGCGACATTACCTGCCACTTGGCGAACTGCAGTTATCATTCGGCCATCATGATGGTCCTGTCGATGACTATGTTCGGGAGCTTGATTTGGACCGGGGTGTCTCCAGAGTTAGCTACCGAATCAATGAAATCCGTTATACACGCGAGTTGTTTGCCAGCTATCCCGATCAAGCCATCATCATTCGAATTTCTGCAGATCAGAAAAATGCCGTATCAGTTAAAGCCCGATTTAATCGACAGAATTGGAGGTATTTGGAGAAAACAAAAAAGTGGGAGCAGAGTGGACTCATCATGCGTGGTGAATGCGGCGGTAAAAACGGTAGTTCGTTTGCAGCTGTTTTGAAAGCGATACCAAATGAAGGTACCTGCCGGCTCCTTGGCGAGTACCTGCTGGTGGAGAACGCGAGCTCGGTCACGCTGATGCTTGCTGCGGGAACGACTTTCCGTCAGGAAGATCCGGAATTATACAGTGAATTTCACGTGGAAGAGCTTAGTCGGACTCCTTATGATACGTTGCTTGCACGGCATACATCGGATTATTGTGAACTGTACAACAGGGTTACATTGAATCTGACCAAAAGGTCTAATCACAATGATCTTCCGACGGATGAGAGATTAGAACAGTTCCAAAAAGGAGAAGACGACCCTGGATTGATCGAAACCTATTATCAGTTTGGTCGTTATCTGCTCATTTCCTCCAGCCGGCCCGGGTCTTTGCCTGCAAATCTACAAGGCATATGGAATGACAGTTTTACACCGCCATGGGACAGTAAATTCACCATTAATATTAACGCACAAATGAATTACTGGCTGGCCGAAAACTGTAATCTCTCAGAGTGTCACGAGCCATTGTTCGATCTGATTGAGAGAATGCGGGAGCCGGGCCGAATTACGGCACGGGTAATGTATAATTGCCGCGGGTTTACGGCCCATCACAATACGGACATATGGGCAGATACGGCCCCTCAGGATACCTATCTTCCAGCTTCCTTCTGGCCATTGGGTGCTGCTTGGTTATGTTTGCATTTATGGGAGCATTATCGTTATAGCCAGGATCGCCTATTTTTGGAACAGGCTTATGAAACGATGAAGGAATCTGCCCAATTTCTCCTTGATTATCTGATCGAGGATGCACAAGGCCGCCTCATTACCAGTCCATCTGTCTCTCCCGAGAACAGTTACAAGCTGCCAAGCGGTGAAATTGGGGTGCTTTGCGCAGGTGCATCAATGGATTTTCAGATCATAGAAGCTTTGTTCACTGCTTGCATCCGCAGTGCCGAGTTGATCGGTAGAGACCATTCATTCCAGAAAGAACTGGCTGCTGCCCTGAAGCGAATTCCGAAGCCGCAAATCGGCAAACTCGGGCAAATTCAGGAATGGATGGAGGATTATGAGGAAGTGGAGCCGGGACACCGCCACATCTCGCATCTATTCGGGCTGTATCCAGGAGAACTGTTCACTCCAGAACATACGCCGGAACTCGCGGAGGCTGCACGTACCACGCTGGAACGCAGGCTGGACAATGGTGGGGGACACACAGGCTGGAGCCGGGCCTGGATCATTCATTTCTGGGCAAGGCTTCAGGATGGTCAGAAGGCTTACGAAAATGTCAGGGCTCTCTTGGAGCACTCCACGTTGCCCAATCTGTTTGACAATCATCCGCCGTTTCAGATTGACGGTAACTTTGGTGGATCATCGGGAATTGCCGAGATGTTAATGCAGAGTCACACCGACGTGATCCGGCTTCTGCCTGCCTTACCTTCCAGCTGGTGTGAAGGGAGTGTCAAGGGGCTCAGAGCCCGAGGTGGCTACACACTTGACTTCTCCTGGATGATGGGGAAAGTGACGGAAGTCACCGTAAAAAGTACAACTGATGGACTTTGTCAGTTGGAAGGCCCTGGACTTGAGAATATTTCCTTCAATGCAGAAGCCGGACAATCGTATACTTTTGCTTAAGCCAATTTCGTTCAACCTGTTGTCATTAGGCCAACTATCAAATGATTAAAACTATACTTTGTCAGGTAACGACATAGCATTTATCAGGTTGTTGAGTTCAACTGTGAGCGTTACACTTTGATTAGCCAAATAAAATTTCACTTGAGTATATGACATGACTCTTATCTACCGGGGAGAGGATGATTTCCCATGCAAGACACCCGTGAGCCTCATTTGGACTTTGAATCAAAGGCTTATCGTGAGTTAATTTCGAAATCGTTGTTGAATAAAGGGCATAACGCCAGACTGAAAAGGGCTATTGAGAAAACAAAACGAGGTGAGCCAGTAACGATTGCTTACATCGGTGGCTCTATTACCCAAGGTGCCGGGGCTGAACCGATTCATACGAGTTGTTACGCTTACCGATCCTTTGGCCTTTTCAGGAACATGTTTGCTCCAACAAGCAACGTTCCTTTACGTTTTATTAAAGCTGGTCTAGGCGGCACACCTTCCGAGCTTGGAATCATCCGTTATGATCGGGATGTCCTTAGAGAAGGAACAGCCCTGCCAGACATTGTCATTGTGGAGTTCGCGGTGAACGATGCCGATGATGAGACCCAAGGAACATGTTATGAGAGTCTTGTGCTCAAAGCTCTTGGAGCTGACAATGATCCTGCTGTCATACTGCTGTTCAGTGTGTTTGAGAACGACTGGAATTTGCAGGATCGATTGGCGCCTGTAGGTTGGCATTATAACCTCCCGATGGTTAGTGTGAAGGATGCTGTTGTGGATCAGTTTCAACTTACGCCAGAGGATGGAGGGATCATTTCCAGAGAGCAATTCTTCCACGATATCTATCACCCGAGCAATGCCGGGCATCACATCATGGCCGATTGTCTAAGCTGGTTGTTCGATGTAACGAATCATTCTGATCTGGACAGAGAGAGTCATGTAATAGATAAACCACCGCTAATCGGGAATGAATTTGTGGATGTGAAGCTCCTGGATCGACTGAATGAAGATAGTGTAGCCAACATCGAGGTGGGCGGCTTTGGGAGAACGGATACGGATCTGCAAATGGCAGAGATGGATGATGACCCCTTTGGCACTCCTCATTTTCCTAATAACTGGATGCACAAGGGAAAGCGAGAGAGCGGTGATGGCAGCTTTAAGATGATCCTGTGGAGCAAACGCCTTATCCTGGTCTACAAGGACTCTGGAAGTAACGAGTTCGGGATCGCCAATATAAGAGTGGATGGTAAGCTGGTAAGAATAGCTGACCCAAGTCAAATCAACTGGACACACTGTCATGCCATGCTCCTGTTTGATGAGAAGCATGCCAGAGAGCACACCATCGAGATTGACATGGCTGAAGGTCACGAGGACAAATGCTTTACAATTCTCGGTTTTGGTTATGTCAATTAAACGCTGAATTAAGGCAAAACAGTAGATGCAAGTGCGGAGGAGGAGAAGTAGTATGTTAGCAGCAGCACCACAAGGATATGACCAATTTAGGGAGAGCATACCACGCGGAATCATTGAATTGGTGGAATACTCCTCGGCAACGGTTGGAAATTCGCGCAAAGCGATGGTGTACACGCCCCCCGGATTTTCTTCGGCAAATACGTATCATGTCCTTTATCTTTTGCATGGGATAGGAGGAGACGAAGCCGAATGGTATACCCATGGCGCTCCACAGATCATTCTTGATAATCTGTATGCTGATAACAAACTTGAGCCGATGATTGTCGTTTTCCCCAATGGTCGTGCCATGCCGAATGACAGGGCAGAAGGAGATCTGTTTGATCCTGAAAAAATACAAGCATTTGAACGTTTCGAGTTAGATCTGATTAACGATTTAATACCTTTTATCGAATCGAACTATCCGGCACGAATAGGGCGGGAAAACCGGGCAATTGCAGGTTTATCCATGGGCGGAGGCCAGTCCTTGAATATCGGATTGAATCATCTGGACCGGTTCGCATGGATTGGCGCCTTTTCTGCTGCTCCAAATACTCGAGATCCGGGGTTGCTCGTTCCAAATCCTGATGAAACTGCTGCGCGAGTAAGAAAGCTTTGGCTGTCCTGTGGGGATGAGGATAATCTCAAGCATATCAGTGATAATGTGCACGCTTATTTGACTCAACAGAACGTTCCACATATTTGGCAAGAGGAAAACGGAGGGCATGATTGGCCCGTATGGAAAAGCGGTCTGTATCAGTTTTCTCAACTCCTTTTTCAAGGATGATATAAATGAATTCTCACAAGTGGATTGCAACGGAAATCTACATAACACAATCAATATTATGTAAACTGGTAATGGCGAGTTTTGGCTTTGTCATGTTGAACGGTACTAAATCTTTCTTTGTTTAATTATTTGATGTTGAATCACCGCTAGCACACGCTGGCGGTTTTTCTATTGGTTAGATCGAAATAAATCAACATCAGTTTGACAATAATATCGCTATATCGTAATATTGTAATATATTGATTTGGGAGGAATGAGTTTGAGTACTTCTGCATTTGACAGTGACGATTTAAAACAGTTTGACGAACCGGCTAATCTACTGAAAGCTCTGTCTCACCCCATTCGCCTGTGCATTGTTCGTGGGTTGATGCGTAAAAAGAAATGTAATGTTTCATATATGCAGGAGTGCCTGGGTCTTCCGCAATCAACGGTGTCTCAGCATCTTCAGAAACTACGCAGTGCAGGTGTCGTAGCCACCGAACGCAATGGCCTTGAAGTGAATTATGTGCTGGCTGACGAACGGATTGTACAGATTATACCTATTTTATTTGGAGAGGAAGATTGTGAATCATGAGCAAAAAAATACTGATTGTTGGAGGAGTAGCAGGTGGTGCATCTGCCGCTGCACGTTTGCGGCGTCTGGATGAACATGCCGAAATTATTATATTTGAGAAAGGACCTTATATATCTTTTGCCAATTGCGGCTTACCTTATTATATTGGAGGCGCGATCGCTGACCGCGAGCGCCTTCTGGTACAGACACCTAAAGGCATGGCTGACCGCTTTCGTATTGATGTGCGAACAAAGAGTGAAATCATGGCTATTGATCCGCATAATCAAACCGTTCAGGTACAAAACCAGGAGCGGGGTGAATATGTAGAAAGCTATGACGAGTTAATTTTGTCACCGGGTGCACGTCCGATTATTCCCCATTTGCCGGGTGCAGACCATCCTCTTATTTATACCGTCCGAAGCGTACCTGATATTGATCGCATCAAGAAGCAAATAAATTCATCTAACAACCAATCTTCAATTGTTATAGGTGGAGGGTTTATCGGTGTGGAAATGGCAGAAAATTTAAAGGAGGCTGGACTGGACGTAACACTTATTGAAGGCAATGAACAACTACTAACCCCTTTTGATGCCGAACTGGCAGCAGGATTGGCACAGGAGATGGAGCAGCAAGGGGTTAATCTGCTATTTTCACAGCGTGTTCAGGGCTTTCGTACGGTCGAGAAGGGCATTGGGGTGGAACTTGCAAGTGGTGAGGTTCTAACCGCAGATTTGGTAATTCTCGCCATTGGGGTGACTCCTGATACAGCCTTTCTGAAAAGTAGCGGCATCCTGCTAGGCGAACGTGGGCATATTGTCGTTAACGAAGCGTTAGAGACGAGTCTCCCGCATATTTATGCTGTTGGTGATGCTATTGAAGTGATGGATTACATTCATGGAACAAAGACGGCCATTCCGCTCGCAGGGCCTGCGAATAAACAGGGTCGAATTGTTGCTGATCGTATTGCTGGACTTAATTCAACTTATAAAGGAACTCAAGGCACATCCATTATTAAAGTGTTTGGACTGACTGGAGCTGCAACCGGCAGTAATGAAAAAACACTAAAGCGTCTCGGCCTGGAGTATCAGACAGTGATCGTACATCCTAGTTCTCATGCATCGTATTATCCGGGTTCCAGTGCAATTACACTTAAACTGTTGTTTACACCGGCAGGAAAAATTTTGGGTGCTCAAGCGGTTGGTTATGAGGGTGTTGACAAGCGGATTGATGATATTGCCGTAGCCATTCATTTTGGAGGACATGTTAGTGATCTGACAGAGCTTGAACTAAGTTATGCGCCGCCTTATTCCTCTGCCAAAGATCCGGTAAATATGGCTGGTTATGCAGCTGATAATATCATTTCCGGTCGTGTGCATGTGTACACTTATGATCAGTTATCGTTACGCAAACCGGAGCAGTCCATATTGCTGGACGTGCGAAGTGATCTGGAACACCAAAATGGACATATTCCTGATTCATTATCCATTCCGGTCGATGAGCTTCGTCAAAGACTAGATGAATTAGATTCCTCCAAAGAAATCTGGGTTTACTGCCAAGTCGGTTTACGCGGGTATACTGCTTCGCAAATTTTGCGTCAGCATGGTTACAATGTCAAAAATTTAAGTGGGGGTTATAAAACATACCGTCAAGCGCAATTCCGACCAACGCCAGTACAAGCCATGAAGCACGAAGATCATGGCCGTCCGGGTCACAATGAACAGAGACCAGCATTAATAGGAACCTCTTCCGAACAATTAGCGTCCGGGAAATCGCTTCAAGTTGATAAAGAACTGGATGTACGTGGTTTAAGTTGTCCAGGTCCGTTAATGCAAGTCAAAAAAACCATGGATCAATTGACGGAAGGACAGGCATTACGTGTAACAGCTTCCGATCCGGGATTTTATGAAGATGTGAAAGCTTGGGCTACAATGTCAGGTTCCCCGCTGCATCAACTAGTACGAGGAAAAAATGGAACTATTGAGGCCGTCATGTCCAAAAAATCAAAGGATACTGCGGTCTCAACAGTGGAGACTGTTAACGCTGAACCTGCGAGCACTATGGTTGTCTTCAGCGGGGATCTGGACAAAGCAATTGCTTCCTTCATTATAGCTAATGGTGCAGCTGCAAGTGGACGCAAAGTTACCATGTTTTTTACATTTTGGGGTTTGAACATTATACGCAAGCCTCAAAGGCAAGCAGTCTCCAAAACGATAATAGGCCGTATGTTTGATACAATGCTGCCTCGCGGCAGCCGCAAGCTTGGCATGTCCAAAATGAATATGTTTGGTATTGGGCCAAAAGTGATCCGTGGGATTATGGGGAATAACAACATCGCTTCTCTCGAAGAGCTCATTCAAAGTGCAGCAGAGCAGGGAGTTGAAATGGTTGCCTGCCAAATGTCAATGGATTTAATGGGCATTCAACACCAGGAATTAATGGAGCAGGTTAAGATTGGTGGCGTAGGGTATTATTTGGGACAAGCAGATCATGCCAATCATAACCTCTTTATATAAATATAGTGCGCTGTAATGTATATTTGACACAAAAAGGGACAGGCGAAGCGCCTGTCCTTCCTTTATTGAAGCAACTTCCAGTAGAGGTTGTCTCATGGGTTTTGTCCTTGAATGCGGTTACGAATTAATATGGAATTGGAATCTTTCCTGTTGGTTATTCAGGAAATGTATGTGTATTTAATTTAACTGTGCTACGAATGTAGTAACACTTTGAGAAGGAAGTTGGGCAGTAAAAGTATTGCCTGTCATGTTAATCGAAGAGCCGGCTGCCAGATTCCTTGTACTGTCTGTAATCCAGGAAGATACGTTTGACGCGTTTCCGTTCTGCAATACAAACTTTTGGTTTACAGCGGAAGTTCCTCGGTTGATTGCTACGATTACTACTTTGTTGTCTCCTTTATATGCGGAGATAAACGTTTGAGTATCCGGATTTTTAGTCGCATCCACTCTTATGAAGCCTGGGCGAACAAACTTGGAGAAATGGGCCATATTATATCCCCGTTTGCTGATGGTGCCATCCTCTTTCATGGGACCGTATTGTCTACGAATGTACCACCATACATATGCCTGGAAGTCTGCCTCTACCATTGCATTATGGATGTGATAGGAGACATCCAGCGCTTCAGGCCAATTATCTGCCGAATTTGCATTACTATTGGGGTAATATACCTCTGACATCCAAAGTTCCTTTCCAGCACCTTTTTGTTTAAAAAGGGGATACGGGAAATTACTGAATTGCGTACCATACGTATGGGCACCCAGAATGTCCATGTTGGCTAGAGCTTGCGGATCATTCAGTATGGGGTCTGACATTTCTTTCAGGTAAGAGAAGGATTCGGGCGCCATTACTTTTGTACCGGTAATGGAGCCGGCATAATCTTTCATGAATCGAAGCATTTCCTGAGGCGTCCACCACGTCCAATCATGCGCATAATCCGGTTCATTTTGTACGGAGATTGCATAGAGATTAACTCCGTTGGATTTCATGTAAGAAACAAAGTCGTTCAGGTGCTGGGCATACGCAGCGTATTTGTCGTATTTAAGTCGCTTAGCCGCAGTGTCTCCATTGCGATTGAATGTTTCAACCATATCACTGGGAGGATTCCATGGTGAGGCAAAGACGATGGCGCCTTGTTCAATGGCTCGTTTTGCCGTTGGTATTTCTTTATACCAATTGTTCTTGTTTTCATCAATATACATGCGCAGGATGGAGAACCCCAGCTGATTCTGTCCATTACCAAAAGCCGTATCTCTTTGTGAAGACGTCAAATCTCCGATCCAGGCGGGGTGATTAATTCCTCCAAACCCCTTGATCAGCTGCTTTTGAGAGGATAAGTTTACAGTAACATCGCTTGCGGCCGAGACTTGGATCGGCGTCAACATAAGCGGCAGGGCAGTAAGGCAGGCCAAAAGAATGTTGATCGATTTCTTCAACTTGAATAACAACATGTACATCCTCCTCTTAAAATGAATTTATCAATCGGACAAGCAAAGAAATGATATGATATGCTTGTTTTGGACATTGACTTGCTTTAAATCACCTCCTTTCATACTTGGAAGAAAATTTCGCATGATTTATATTTTTTTGTATATTTATGAATTTAATTCTATTAAAAAATACAAAGGAATTAAACCGGATAAATTCCAGTTATTTGTGTAATGCAAAAGACCACTTATTTTCGTAATTCCCTTGGGAGAAGGAGTTGAATTTCAGGAAACTAAGGGGATTTCTTTGAAAAGAGGGGAACTTCCATTGTCATACAGAGGAAGATTCATAGAAGATGTTACAGGCAAATCAGGAGTGAACAAATGAAAGGAATAAATTTATTTTTTTTGATCCCTTGATTTTTTTAAAAGTATCTGATATCGTAAGACCTGTGATTTTGGAAAGCAGATGTATCGACATTAATCAGGTCTTTCCAGCAGATAATTTTTGACCACTCCTTCCAAGGAAGTTAAGGCCATACGGACAGCCGGGTCAAACGCCGATTGGCAACTTATGTTGCCTTATTGATTGAGTTAAAAGCTCAAATTTTATAAGTTGGTTACTTTACAACCAGTGCATCTGCACATCAACTTGTGAAACGGTCAATAAGAGTGGTAAAGGCGAATTATTTGCTATATAGACTCTGATCTGATATTGATATACATGATGAAGCTTTCCACTAGAGGGGTTCTTTTGAACTTTTTTAGTTATGGAGACTTTGCGTCTTTTTTATGATGTATATCGACAAGCAAGTGTGATGATGCGCGATTGTGGCATTTTTCACCTTGCTTTTTTTGTTGGTTCAGAACGGGCGGAAGTTGAAAAATGAGAAAAATAATGAAATTAATTTAAAAAAATTCATATTGGGTTAGGAGAATGGAAAATGGGAAAAGCACTAATCATCGGCGCCGGTGGCGTAGCTTCAGTAGCGGTTCATAAATGCGTTCAAAACAGCGAAGTATTTGAGGAAATTTGCATCGCAAGTCGTACAAAATCCAAATGTGACGATCTCAAAGCCAAACTGGACGGCGGCAAAACAAAAATTACGACAGCTCAAGTGGACGCTGATAACGTTGACGAACTGATCGCCCTCATCAACGAAGTTAAACCGGATATCGTCATGAACCTGGCATTGCCTTACCAGGACCTGACAATCATGGATGCTTGCCTTGCAACTAAAACCAATTACATGGATACAGCGAACTATGAGCCAGAAGATACAGCGAAATTCGAATATAGCTGGCAATGGGATTACAAAGAGCGTTTCGAAAAAGCCGGTATTACGGCACTGCTCGGCAGTGGATTTGACCCAGGCGTAACTGGCGTATTCTCTGCTTATGCCTTGAAACACTATTTTGACGAGATTGAATATATTGATATTCTGGACTGCAACGGCGGCGATCACGGCTATCCGTTCGCAACCAATTTCAACCCTGAAATCAATATCCGTGAAGTTTCGGCAAACGGAAGATATTGGGAAAATGGTGAATGGATCGAAACAAAACCGATGGAAATTAAACGTGTCTATGACTTCAAGGAAGTTGGCGAAAAAGACATGTATCTGCTATATCATGAAGAGCTGGAGTCCCTGGCCAAAAATATGCCTGGTCTGAAACGCATTCGTTTCTTCATGACATTTGGCCAAAGCTACCTTACACACCTGAAAGCACTTGAAAATGTGGGCATGACATCGATCGAGCCTATCGAATTCGAAGGCAAACAAATCATTCCGCTGCAATTCCTGAAGGCGGTATTGCCAGATCCGGCGTCTCTGGGACCACGGACTGTAGGCAAAACGAACATTGGTTGCATCTTCAAAGGCAAAAAAGACGGCCAAGACAAAACGTACTACGTGTATAACATTTGCGATCACCAAGAATGCTACAAAGAGGTTGGTTCCCAAGCGATTTCTTACACCACTGGCGTTCCGGCCATGATTGGTGCAGCAATGGTGATGACTGGCAAATGGAACAAACCAGGCGTATACAACGTGGAAGAGTTCAACCCGGATCCGTTCATGGAAGAATTGAACAAATGGGGACTTCCATGGGTTGAAGATTTCAATCCGGTACTCGTTGACGAACTGCCGGAAGAAGTCAAGGAATCGGAGCTCGTTCGTTAAGATGCGTTTCGAGCAATTACCGACGCCATGCTTTGTTGTTGACGAGGGACTTATCGAGAGAAATCTCAAAATTCTGAACGGTGTCATGCAACGTACAGGAGCCAAAATCGTGCTGGCTCAGAAAGCTTTTTCCATGACCACGATGTATCCGCTCATTGGAGAATACCTGAGCGGTGCAACGGCTAGCGGGCTGTATGAAGCCCGCCTGGGTCATGAGGAGATGGGCAAGGAGAACCATGTTTTTGCCCCGGCCTATCGCGAAGATGAGATCGATGAAATCCTTTCGATTTCCGATCATATTATTTTTAATTCATTCTCCCAACTGGAGAAATTCAAGGACAAAGCACTTCAGGCTGGCCGAAAAGTGGGTCTCCGTATTAATCCTGAATGCTCGACTCAGGAGGGTCATGAGATTTACGATCCATGTTCTCCTGGTTCAAGGTTCGGTGCCAAGCACGAAGATTTCCGGGCGGAGTTGCTGGAAGGTGTATCCGGACTACACTTCCATACATTGTGCCAACAAAATTCCGATGATCTGGAAACGACGTTGAATGCAGTAGAAGAGAAGTTTGGACAATGGCTGCCTCAAATGGAGTGGATCAACTTCGGCGGTGGTCACCATATCACACGCGAAGATTATGACATTCCAAGACTGGAAGCATGTATCAAACGGATGCAGGAAAAGTATGGTCTGGAAGTATATCTGGAGCCTGGCGAGGCCGTTGCGCTGAATGCGGGGTTCCTGGTAACTTCCGTACTTGATTTCCATAAGAATGGAATGGATATTGCCATTCTGGATACCTCGGCCACTTGTCATATGCCAGACGTACTTGAGATGCCATATCGCCCTCCACTTATCGGTTCGGGAGAAGCAGGGGAGAAAGCCCACCTGTACCGACTTGGCGGTCAAACCTGCCTGTCAGGTGATGTGATCGGCGATTATTCATTTGACCAACCACTGAAGACGGGTGACAGGTTAGTATTTGAGGACATGGCGATTTATTCCATGGTCAAAACGAATACGTTCAACGGCATGCCGTTACCAGCTATTGCTGTGAAAAGAAAAGATGGCGATTGCGAAGTGGTTCGTGAGTTTGGCTATCAGGATTTTAAAATGAGATTGGCATAAATGATTAAACACACAACCGGATTCGATACCAGAATCCGGTTCTTTGTGCTGTAAAGCAGCGATCAAACAAGCAAAGTATAGTTACATTTTGAATTTCATGCATAAGCAACACGCTCTTATGGAAAACTTCAGTAGTGCGTATAAATAGCATGATTCCATTTATGGGAGGTGACAAATATGAGCAAACCGGATAATCGTAAGGATAACGTAGAGCACTTGCAAAACGCCGTTCAAAACACGATCGAAAATTACCGGGAAGCGAAGGATTATCTCGAGGAATTCGGAGATGAAATTTCAGGACAGGAAAAAGCGCAAATCGAGGAAAAAAATGAACGCCGTAAACATAGCATTTCCGGATTCAGAGAAGAAATTCAAGATGAATCCAAACACCAGCAAAACTCATAAATATGATTTCTTGGAGGTTAACATATGGCAGACCAAGATCCGCAGGAGCTTCTTAAGCAAAAACACGAGCTGGATGAGCAAAAAAGGCAGTTCACCAATTTTTCACGAGTTGTTTCTGGCCCGGGTGAGGTAGAAGCAGGTCAGGAATTTAGTCATGACCGCGTGCCTGATGATCAAAACCGTATGAAATCTGTCGAGAACAAACGTGCTTGATCCCAAATAACTAAAATAAGGCTATATGAATAAGCTGATCCTTTTCTGGATCGGCTTATTTGTTTTACTTAAAACTAATGACGATTAATTTGCAAACGTAGTGACAATTATTATAGACTATTTCCTATCGGTTAAATGTCCAAGGGGGAAAAGGAATGAATCAAAGGAACACGCAAAAATCAAACAAACTGAAAATCATCTCGAAAGTGTTATTGATTATGATTGGGGCTTTTATAACCTCATATGGTCTTGAAGCCGTATTAATTCCCAACAATGTCTCAGATGGTGGTGTAACAGGTCTGAGTATCGTTGGTTCTAAACTGTTTGGTTTACCTTTAGGGATGCTGATTGGTGTAATCAACATTCCATTTGTCTGGTTAGGCTATAAACAAATAGGTAAAAGTTTCGCGATTTATTCCATTATCGGTATTGCCTCGCTAGCCGTTGGTACAAGCCTTATGCACCATGTGCCAACGATTATACAAGGAGATACCTTGTTAATTACCGTCGTGGGCGGGATTATCATCGGTTTTGGTATGGGTTTGGCGTTGCGTAATGGTGGGGCTTTGGATGGAATAGATATGCTGGCTGTTCTGCTTTCGCGAAAATTACCTTTTGGAACCAGTGATCTAATCTTATTCTTGAACATGTTTGTCTTTATTGTCGTTTCAACCGTATTTGGTCTGCAAGGGGCTATCCTGTCCGCACTTGCATATTACATCGCTTCCAAAGTGATTCATATTGTTGAAGAAGGATTGAGCGGCTCCAAAACCTTTAAAATCATCACAAATCAACCTGAAATCATGGTGGAAACCATTCGTGACCGTTTGGGTCGTGGAGCAACCTATACCGATGCTTATGGCGGTTACTCCAATGAACAATTCAAAGAAATTACTTGTGTAATCAACCGTATGGAAGAAAGCAAGATCAAAGATATCATTCATGAAATTGACCCCAATGCTTTTATTGTAGTCTACGATGTAGCCGAAGTTAAGGGCGGTAATTTTAAAAAGAAAGATATCCATTAATCACTAAAATAATGCGTTGGCAGAGAAGTTCTCTCGTCAGCGCATTATTTATTGAAATCCTATACAGTGGACCTGGTTCAGATCTTTGGATTGACTTTGCCCCCTAAACATCTTGGGTTTTATAATCGAGCACGGTTCTTTTCCTATAACATATTCGCGTTTCGGAATTTCCGAAAATCTTTGGGTGTTCTTTGATGATGTTTTTTAAAAGACTGAATGAAGTTGTTTACATGGTTAAAACCGACTCTGTTAGCTATTTCGGTAATCGTATAATCTGTAGAAATTAATAACTCGATGCTCTTCTTGATCCGGTATTTAATTAAATAATCATAGGCTGTCATATGAATGGTTTTCTTAAAACTACGATTGCACTCTGATACACTTAAGTGGACTACATCAGCGATTTCTTGCAGCGTAATGCTGGTTGAGTAATTCTGATGGATGAAACTGAGCATTAATTGAAGTCGTTCTTGTTGCAACTTTACGTACTTGGGTTCTTCTTCAGAAGAAAGCGAAATATTAGAGATCAAAATTAGCCATAACTGTACCGTTTTGATAGAAACCTCGTATTCCCATCCCCACTTTTTGGTCTCAACAAATCTCTTTCTCATCTCCCGAAGCATAGAAATGATATCCCTTTGCCATTGCACATCTCCCTTGATCAGTAGCGACAATAAAGAAGAATTTGTATAAGGTGATACATAATTTTTCTCCATGGCACTGTCAGCATAAAAAGCCAACAACTTCTCAGGGAAATTAAAACTCACATACTGACCATTATGTGTGAGGTTCGTAGTCACATGAAGGACGCCCTTATTAATAAAAATAGCCTGTCCTTCATCTAGTTCATGATCCATACCATTAACTTGTATAACCAGTTTTCCATGAGTAACCAAAGTAATCTGTAGTTCTTCATGCCAATGTAAGTCATTAAATCCTCGTCCCTCAGGAATCATTTTCGAAGAAGTAGCTGTGTACATAATGTATGGAAATGAAGCATCTGGAAAGAGAATGGTCTCATGAAGTTGTTTTGACATTGAACACACTCCTCTCTAATGATGATATTTATATATAATATAGCGATATTATTAAACAAATCAATTGATAATGATGATATTATTATATCCAATCTTTGTTTTATCACTACAATCCTGTGCACAGAATTTTGGATAGAACATCTTGGAGGATTCTATGTGAACACATTTAAACCGTTGTCCCCGTCACATCCATATGTATTACTATGTATCAGCATATTGTCCATATCGCTCTCGTCTATCATGATAAAAGCCTCAGATACGCCAACTTCAGTAGCAGGGATGTACAGATTGTTTATATCGGTCATCGTGATGCTTCCGTTTGTTCCCTGGAAAAAGCTGCGATTTATTGAGATGCGCAAAAAGGATTGGGGAATTGTTTTTTTAGCTGGTCTTTTTCTAGGGTTATACTTCTTATCTTGGATGGAGTCATTGGTATATACCTCTGTTGCAAGCTCCATGGTCATTTTATCATTGCAACCTTTATTCGTAATGATCGGTTCGTACTTCATTTTCAAGGAACGGGCAAATCTAGTAACTATTTTATGTTTGATCACTGCTCTTGTAGGTTCAGTCATTATAGCTTGGGGAGACATTGGGATTTCAAGAGAGGCGTTAATCGGAGATGGATTATCTTTATTAGGAACCATTCTGGTTTCGGCATACATGCTGGCAGGACAAAAAGTAAGTCATAAAATCGATGCAAATATCTACAGTGTTATTGTTTTTTCTCTTGGAGGAAGTGTCATGCTCGCCTACAGTTTGGTCCATAGTTACTCACTCACGGATTATCACGCCTCAGAATGGACGTATTTCTTTTTGCTGGCATTAATCCCTACTATTTTCGGGCAATATATTATTAATCTGCTGTTGAAATCGTTGGGTGCAGCCACTGTATCTGTAGGTATTATTGGAGAGCCTGTTATCGCTATCGTTCTTGCCTATGTATTTTTGGGAGAAACGATCTCTGTTATTCAATTCGTAGGTGGGATGATGACTTTACTCGGCATGGGTGTGTACTTTTGGGCAAAGTCTACCAGCTATACTCTTGCTAAACATCAAATTTAAAAGGAACAATGCAAAAATTCATACGAACTATAGATGAGGAGAATGTTTCATGGCAACCATTGATGACTTTTTGAAACTGGATATTCGTATTGGAACAATTATTAACGCTGAGTTTTTTGTAAAGGCAAAAGTACCTGCAATCAAACTTGAGATTGATTTTGGACAAGAGATCGGGAGAAAAAAGTCCAGTGCACAAATTACTAAAAGATACGCGGCCGAGGAACTCATAGGGAAACAAATCATAGGTATAGTTAACTTTCCTCCGCGTCGGATCGCCGGGTTTAATTCAGATGTCTTAGTTCTGGGAGGCATACCCGAAAAAGGGGATGTGGTTCTATTGAAACCAGATATTGAACTGCCTAACGGAACACCCATTGGGTGATCCACTTCCTACAATGGAATTTAAAAAAAGTTGAGCATAGTTATCTGACTATGTTGCAAACCATGTCATTTTAGGATAAATTAAATATGCGTAATTTTTTGTTGCATATACAACAAAAAAATAATAAGAGTGAGTTGACAAGTAGTTAATTCATTAAAGGAGTGACATATTGCAATGGCAGTAACAATAAAAAAATGTGATCATGAAGATTTACAAAAACTCCAAAAAATAAGTATTGAAACATTCAAAGATACATTTGAAGTCCAGAATTCCCCTGAAAACATGAAGGCTTATTTGGAAAGAGCGTTTAACGCCACACAGTTAAAGGAGGAATTATCCAATAGCCATTCAGAAATCTATTTTATCTATTTCGATGAAGATCTCGCCGGATATTTAAAGGTAAATATGAATGAAGCTCAAACCGAGAACATGGGGGATGATTCGCTGGAGATTGAAAGAATATATATCCAAAACAAATTCCAAAAACATGGGTTAGGTAAATATCTGCTCAATAAAGCTATGGAGATCGCCATAAAACATCACAAGAAGAACATTTGGCTTGGCGTCTGGGAAAAAAATGATAATGCTATTGCTTTTTATAAGAAAACGGGATTTATTCAAACTGGCACACACTCATTTTATATGGGGGATGAAGAACAAACGGATTTGATTATGGTCAAAAAACTTTAGGAAATACTGTTTAGTATCAACGGCAAACTGAGTTTTTAAGTCACTGATCTCAACTGATTAGTGACTTTTTTATAGTTCAAATGCAGATTGTAGTTGACCTAGAGTGGAATCGAGGTTGTACGGTAATCATGTTCTAGTCTTAAAAAAATATTGAAGGGTGATATGATAATGAGTAAAGACATCTTTGAAAGAGACCGTTCTGGTGAAGTCGTTTCAATTCATGACCCGGAGTTTTATAAAATTGGTGAAGCGATTGAACGTGCACAAAAGCTGATTGCAGAATTAAATACGGGGAATCATAACGCCACCAATGTTAGAGAACTGTTCAGCCAATTAACAGGAGAAATGGTGGATGGAACGTTTGAGTTGTTGCCACCATTTTACACAGACTATGGTCAAAATATCCGAGTGGGGAAAAACGTATTTATCAACCAAGGTTGCACGTTCATGGATCGAGGTGGCATAACCATTGAAGATCATGTTTTGATAGCTCCCAAAGTCAATCTCGTGACGATTAATCATCCTGTTGCACCCTCCCAAAGAAGATCCACCATTTCCAATCCCATTGTCATCAAAAAAGGGGCCTGGATTGGCATTGCGGCAACCATTATGCCCGGTGTAACCGTCGGTGAAAATTCCATTATTTCGGCAGGGGCCGTTGTGACAAAAGACGTGCCTGCCAACACCATTGTGGCTGGTATACCTGCAAAAGTGATCAAAACAATTGAAGAATAAAAAAACTTAAACAAAAGCCTAAAAGTCAACAGACTGACTTTAGGCTTTTAGTAGTTAGTATGCAGTTGTTAACGGGTAACAAAGTTCCTCATTCTATTTATTTTATGAATTTCTTCCGTTCCCGCTTCCAGTGCAGTCTTGTAATAGGAACGTTTATGTTCAATGACTTCCATCGTCTTTTTTAGTTCTTCCATCTGGGCTTCTACACTAGCCTTGCGTTCCGTAAACATATTATATCTTTCCTGCAAGGTGGAATCGCCTTCGGAGCACCATTCAATGAAATCTTTGATATCCTTGATCGGCATTCCTGTAGATTTCAAACATTGTATGATTTTCAGAAAATCGATGTCTGACTCTTTAAACTTTCGTGCTCCGCTAGGGGTACGTTCTACAAAAGGCATGAGTCCTTCCTTATCGTAGTAACGCAAGGTATACACGGTAAGATTCAATTCTTTTGCAACTTCGCTGATCGAATACGCCATTGGATTTTCTCCTTTTCGCACTTGATTAGACTTCGAGTTAACTCTAGGATCTTACGGGATTCTACCACGCTGTATGTGGGATGTCAAAGTTGACATACATCGTACAGCCCAAACAATAGATACGTTTGATTTCAAATCTTTCTGTAATGAATTTTTATAAAGATATTTGACCTAGAGTTAACTAGAGGGATTAAGATGGATTTGCAAGAGAAAAAAACAGGGATGAATTCAACGAAATTTGAATCGGGTCATGACCTTGTACCCTATGAGCGAACTCTCTTGGAAATGAAACTTTAGGAGGCTTTTTTAATGATAACTGCAAAAGCACGAGCTGTAGACGGTCCGCACCAATCATTCCGGGCAGCTGAGATTAAACGACGTGATCTGGATTCTCATGATGTCCTGATCGAAATTAAATATGCTGGTATATGCCACTCTGACATTCATACGGCACATGGCGAATGGGGCCCAGTAAACTATCCCCTCGTACCTGGACATGAGATCGCAGGAATTGTCACAGAAGTAGGACCCGAAGTTTCAAAATACAAGGTTGGTGACCGAGTAGGGGTCGGGTGCATGGTTGACTCCTGTGGTGAATGTGAAAACTGCCGTCGAGGAGAAGAGCAATACTGTCTCAAAGGAAATATTCCTACCTACGCGGGTGTTGACAAGTACGGCGAACCTACGCAAGGCGGGTATTCCACTCACATTGTCGTAACCGAAGGCTTCATCGTCCGTATTCCTGACAACATCGAGCTTGATGCGGCTGCACCACTACTTTGCGCAGGTATTACGACATACTCGCCGCTGCATCATTGGGGAGCTGGACCTGGTAAAAAGGTAGCTGTTGTAGGTATGGGCGGACTTGGCCATATGGCGGTCAAAATTGCGCATGCCATGGGTGCAGAGGTAACTGTTCTGTCACAATCATTGAAGAAGAAGGAGGATGGCTTGCAATTTGGAGCAGATAGTTACTATGCTACAAGAGAGCCAGAAACCTTCGAAAAACTCGCTGGCTCCTTTGATTTGATTATTAACACCGTAAGTGCGAATATTGACATCAATGCTTATTTTGCACTACTTACTCTGGATGGTACTCTGGTTAACGTGGGTGCTCCCGGGGAACCGTTGGCCGTAAACGTAATGTCCCTGATCGGTCATCGCCGTTCGTTCGCAGGTTCAATGATCGGCGGCATCCGCGAGACACAGGAAATGCTTGATTTTTGTGCAGCACATGACATCGTGCCTCAGATCGAAGTCATTTCAGCTGACCAAATTGACGAAGCGTATAAACGTGTATTAGCTTCCGATGTGAAGTACAGATTCGTAATTGACACTAGCACCATTTAAATTGCAGTCGTATCGTATTATTAGGTCAACCAGAATCTTCTGGTTGGCCTTCTTTATTTTCTTTTTACGATAGTGAGTGGATATATATCGATTAATTCCTTTTACATTTCCATCTATTACGGTTACCTGTTTGAGTTGGATGACGGGTCACCAAACATGTCCTTCTGATTTCTTTTGCGGAAACTTCTCGGTGATTCACCAACCGTTTTGGTAAAAAGAATCGTAAAGTAGTTCGGGTTGTCGTAGCCGACCAGCTTGGCAATTTCCCATACTTTTTTCTTGGTTGATACCAACAACCGGGTCGCTTCTCCCATTCTTCGCTGGATCAAGTAATGATAGGGGGAAGTGCCATAGCAGTTTTTGTACATATGGATCAGGTAATAGAAATCAATATGGAACTGATCTGCCAGATCCCTCAACTTGATATTTTGCCTGTAGTGCGTGTCCAGGTAATCTTTAATGCTTTTAGCGAGTGTATTGCTCCGAACGATCTCACCTGCAGTATGCTGATGGCGTGACATGCGATCGACGATCACCAGCACCGCTTTCAGCAGATGATGGGAGATTGAGTCGTAGCCTTCTTCCCGAATTGAAAATTCATTGAACATGGTCTGCATCAATGAACGGATTTCTTCTGAATAACGGTTTGCACGAACGACTGGCTCATTGCCGGGAGGAACAACCCAATCCTTATTTCGTCGGGTACCCTCTTTAAAACGAAAGCCGCAATAAAAGGTTGATAACGGGAATTCCGGGTCCGATCTCTCCTCGTGAAGCGTGCCTTTGTTATAAATGAGAAGATCTCCTTTTTGGGCTAAGTGCTTCGTCCCATCAATCGTGAAGGAGCCTTGGCCCTCATTCACGTATATGATTTCATGCAAGTCGTCATGTTTATGGGTCGGAAAACTCCAATGGGGATTGTCTGCCAACTTTCCTACATAAATAATGATGCAATCTTGACCTTCATGCAGTCGGTCGGGTTCATGGCGTGTATTCATTAATGTTTTCCCTTCAAGATTCTGTGGTGAAATGACAACATGCATAATGTTTTGAATGAAGACCACAACAACCTTGATTGTCGTCTAACATGTCTGACAGTACAATTTCACTATTCAATACTATGTACTATATAACGAACTGGAGGAATGAGACAGCGAAATTTGCTTGGGAAGAGAAACACTTGAGAAATTGAAACGCTTGCAACATTAGAAAGAATTGTGAGGGCTTATTCATGACTAGAAAAAGAGGAAATTTACTTATTTTAACACTTACACTTGTTAGCTTTGTATTAGGAACAACCGAATACGTGATTGTGGGCGTATTGAAGGAAATCGAAACCTACATGAAAGTATCATTGGCTGCCGCAGGTGCGCTCGTATCCGGATTCGCTATCGCCTACGCGATCGGGACGCCGTTTGCCGTTGCTTTTCTGGCCAAAATATCTCGGAGAAATTCCATTTTGATCGGGTTTGCAATCGTGCTTGCATTGAACCTACTAACCGTATTCTCAACGACGTTCTTTTCCTTGATGGGTATTCGAATCGTATCGGCCATTGCATGCGGACTTACGATATCGCTTTCGATCTCGATCGCAAGCGACGCAGTCAACAAGGAACGGAGAGGGGAAGCCATAGCCTGGATTCTGGGCGGATTTTCCATTGCCAATGTGCTTGGCGTCCCGCTAGGCACCTTCATCGGACAGCATCTGAGCTGGTCCATGACGTTCGTCGTTACAGCATGTATCGGTGCAGTGCCGTTTGCGTTCATGTTCCATATACTCCCGCGCCAAACGACAACCATTGCCGGTACATTTAGTGATCAGATGGCTCTCTTTATGAAGCCACGCATATTACTGGCATGCTTGATTCCAGTCCTTGGAAACAGCTGCATCTTCGTGATCTTTACGTATATTACCCCTTTACTGGGGCAATCCATGGGTGTATCCGCACGTTGGATCAGCGCCGTACTTCTCATCTACGGAGCCTGCAGCATTCTGAGCAACTGGATTGGTGCCAAAATAGCCAAAGGTGAGTTCTTATCCAAACTTAAGTGGCTTTTCGTAGTTCAAGCGGTCATTTTTCTAGGACTAAGCTTCACCGTGTCCCACCTGTGGCTCGGCTTGACGTTCCTATTCCTGATCGGATGCCTGTCATCCTCCATGAGCGCTGCGTCTCAACTATATTTGTTCGACGTATCCGGAGCAATCGCACCGAATTCTAAACCGTTTGCGTCTACGCTACTACCTGTGGCGGCAAACGTGGGTATTGCGCTCGGCTCCGGAATAGGCGGGCTTGCCGCCGACATGGGGGGTGTCAAATGGGTACCTCCGGTAGCTGTAGTATTAGCTTTGCTGGCTTTTGGGGTTACAGCGATATGCCAGCGTTCAATTCAATTGAAGCCGGACAAAGCAACCGCTCTTAAAGTGGATTACACCATTCCAAGTACGCATTAGTTTCGAGATAGGCACCTGGAATTGCAAAATGGTTGATCAGCCGGTGTTGAAATACTGCTATAAATCATAAATAAGACCTGATGTATATCAATTCAGTATACATCAGGCTTTATACCTTAACGTTACATCACAGATGTGCGAAGGCCACCAGGGAGGTTGAAGTATTGAACCGAAAGGACTTCATGTCTGAACTTACTTGACAGCATCTGTTTTTTACGTTAAATTACATGCATGCGCATGCTTTTATATGTTTGGCATGAATCCATCGATTTAATCCGGGCGCTGACAGAAGGCTGGTGGATGGAGAGTTTTAACGAGGAGGGGTCCGCTATGGGGCGAAAAACAGGCGATGATGCTCTGGAGAGGGTTTCGGCATGCTTTGGTTGATTTTTATATCCGTTATCATCATTTTTTTCGCAGTTGGACGTCAATTATGGCCTGTACCAAACCTTAAACATCTGGATTACAAAGACTTTATGAGCAGAAGAGATGAATTTGGTGATTACAAGATATTGGATATTCGAGATGCATTTGAGTATTGGACTGAGCCTACAACGGGGACGATTAACATCTCGCTGGGACGCCTTCCTTATGTTTGGGAAAAGCATCTTGTGCCTGATGATCGTGTAATGATAATGCCTACTGGGATATTCAAATCCAAAAAAGCTGCACGAATATTGCGAAAGCAAGGATTTCAATTTATCTACGTTATTAAATAAAGTATTACACATGCCGCTTTTAATGCGTATTTCAGCAAAGGAATATGTTGAGGGTGGATATGGCATTCATGAAAGCATAGCTTTTGCCAAGGATTATCTAAAAGCAGGGGTAGACATGTTCGATATTTCCTCTGGTGGTGAGGGGCCAATTGCTGCTTGGGGTAGACCAAGAACGCATGCTTATCAAGTGCCTTTAGCTAAAGATATTAAACAAGCTCTTGATATTCCAGTGATGGCTGTATGGAGACTTGACGATCCAACGTTAGCTAACGCTGTCATCGGAAATGAAGATGCTGATTTGGTTGCGGTTAATGCCTAGTTCCAAATACCCTTAAAAGGTCAACCTTAATATGGTTGGCCTTTTCTCCATAGGAAACATTAGAAGTTAAGAGTCTTCTCGAATGACTATCTAAGTGGTTATATGGTGAAAATCTAAATATGGATTTTTGCTTGTTTTATGCTGTGTATGTCTCCAGCCATCGAAGTTATAATAACGAAAGCTCTGGTACGGATACCACGTGAAGGTTATAATTACAATATGCAAATCGACATAAGTCCAGGGAGATAACCGATTGACTAAATACTACGATATAGAACAGGTGAACACTTGATGAATACCCATATGGATAACAAACTTTTAGATCGTTGGCTAAGCTTTAGTGATATTCAGACTAGGATTAATAATAGGTTGGAAAGTGCTTTAGAAGAGAAGTACAGCCTGTCATTAAAGGAATTTTATGTTCTTTATTTTCTTTCTCAAACTCATGATAAGCAACTAAGATTGCAGCAATTGCAAGACATGATCGGTTTGAGTCAGAGTGCCATATCACGACTTGTTGTGAGAATGGAAGCCCAAAATTGTGGTGCTTTACAACGGCATGTTTGTGAAGATGATCGAAGAGGGGTCTATACCTGCTTAACTGACCTTGGGGAGAGTAAATTCAAACAAGCATTAATTACTTTTAATGAAATCATGCAATCGGCTTGCTTGGAAGACGAACTTCAAAAAGAAATTCAAGCATTGATTCAGCAAAGTACAACAGAATGAATATTCTTACACAACAATCGTTTCTTGGTATTTAACCTCGGAACGATTGTTTATTTTTTCACTTCTATTTATAATTGGTGTTTCGTTCACTTTCTCGGAATGATATAAAGCGACCCATCTTCGCAATACTCTGCATATGCTATATCCTTAATATTGTCGTATCCCTGTTTCTGCATCTCCTTCCTTACCTTATCCATATCAATTCGACTTCCTCTCATCGACTTCTTCAGTAGCTCCCCTTTATCAATCACTGTAATAGCGAAATTATCGGATTGTGTTTCCAAGCCCAAATCTTGAGCAGTTGGCGGTTCATATTCAGGCTTGCGAAGGACGGACAGCGATCCGTCTATTTCTAAGACGGCATGTTTCACTTCCTGGAGCGAAAAAACATTCTGTTTTCTAAGCATGGAGAGCAACTGTTTAAACTCAATATCATATTTCTTCATTAAGCTTTGATTTACGATTCCATTATCAATTAAGAGAGCAACTCTACCCTCTGCCACATAACCAAATTTCACAAATCGGGTTGTTGCTTTCTCAAAAAGGTACGCGAGGGCAGTCCAAACTGCCAATGCAAATATAAGATGAGTCACTTTTACCTGATCGTCATACAGCGTATTCCCCACAATTTCACTTAGTACTAAAGAAGTTAGGAAGTCTAGTGGTGTAAGTTGACTTAGCGTTTTTCTACCTGTGATAAAAGTAATGGCCCATAGACCGAAAAAGCTAATCACTAGCTTGATGGTTAAATCCATAAACATATTGATATACCTCCCAAAAAAACAATATATGATGAACAATTACCCGATTATTTATATAAAAAAACATACATAACTTTGAATGTCCAATTCATCCAGAAGTCCAATATTTGACGCTTTATAAAATAAGTGGAGATATCTGGAAATCCGTTTAATGAAAACCGTCCCTTTTTTTAAACGAAATTTAAGTTGATCATTAAACCAGTGTAAGGTTGGCCGACTATACTTTCATCAGTGCTTCACAATTCATTCGAAGGAGAGATTTATATTTATATCAATCATTCAAGTTCATTAACTTCAAATCTAATCAGAATAGCAACCGTCAGCACACTCACTCTGATTTTGGCGGCATGTCCAATCTTAAGCACGGGTATCGCTGCGGCTACACCATCTACAGGATCTACGCTTTCACAAGCCACAGAAGATGTTAAAGCCCAGGCGTCTATTCAATACCGAATTCAAGCCCGGCTGAACGAGAAGAATATGACCGTAGAGGGGAATGAATCGATTACTTACCGAAATACAAGTAAAGATACATTGAAAGAGTTAGTTTTTCATACTTATGCGGATGCCAATCTTTCGAAATCAACACAGACGACCATGTTTGAACGTTCCAATGAAGAAATAAGCAAAAATAACCCTGATAAGAAACCAGAGGACTTTCTTGGTGGGATTGATATTCAACGAGTGACGGGCGGAAATCAAGCTCTTGATTTCAGTAATAAAAACCAGGCTTTGACGGTGAAATTGGAGCAGCCGATCAAGCCAGGGGAAACCGTTTCTGTTAAAGTAGGATTTAATGTGAAGATTCCATACGGCTCACAACGCTTATCGTATTACAAAGATATAATCAATGGAGCTCACTGGTTTCCAGTAGTGTCTGTTTATGACGAGACCAAGCATGAATGGGATTCCAAACCCTATAGTCAATCCTTTGAAACGGATTACTACACTTCCGCAGATTATGAAGTTCAGTTCGATGTTCCCGAACAATATCAGGTCATGATGCCTGGTACGATAACAACACGGAATAGTGACAAAAATGGGCGCAAAGTGGTGTCAGCTGTGGCCCAGAATACGAGAGAATTTGTTTTCTTTGCCAGCCCGAACTTCAAAGTGGACAGCGTAACCCGGAATGGGCTTACCGTAGAGTATTATTATTTTGACAACCAACCGGGAAAGAAAAAGATGGTTGAGGGGTATATTGATCAGGCATTTAAAGTCATTAATTTTTTCAGTGACAAATATGGTAAGTACCCTTATCCGGAATTCCGGATTGTTGAATCGTATGTGGAAGGGGTAGCAATCGAGTATTCAAGAGTCATTCAAATGGGGCAAATCCAAATGAATTCCCTTCCTGAACGGGACACGGTATTTGTCCATGAAATTGCACATCAATGGTTCCATGCGTTAATCGGAAATAATTCGGAGACAGAATCTTTTCTGGACGAAGGGTTTGCTGACTTTTCCAAGGTGTATTTTGCTGAGAAGCATGGGCATCCGCTAAATGGCTTTAAAACCATCCAATTTGACGATGCCACTGTGGATAAAGCCATTGCTTCACCCAATGACGAGGTGGGAGACTGGGCAGGTACAGTTTATTACGATAAAGGCCGCCAGGCGATATATCAACTGTACCGATCCGTCGGAGAAGAGCAATTTGATACATTTATGAAAGCCTATTTTAAACGTTATGTGTACCAAAATGCTACGATTGACGGTCTTCTCCAAACGATAGAAGATGTATTAGGGGAAACGGCGAGAAACGATATGAAGCAGGCCCTTTATCAGCCTAACTTTGTACTGAAGCCTGAATATCAACTGTCGAAAGAGGAAAAAAAGGCGTATCTGCATGAACAGTTTCAAACATTGTATGAATCATCTTTAACTCAGCTTCCGAATTTGCCTTTTGAAACGATGAGCCGTGTGATGAATAAAGCGTTTCAGGGTGAGCCACTGGCCATTGTGCTCAGTGATCAGGTGAGCAAGTCAGCGAACAAACAACAGGAAGCGATGGTTGCTCAACTCACATCACTTCTAGATTTATCCGGAGTGAAGTATGATGTAATTCAAGACCGTCAAGTCTTGAAGAAAAAAATGAA
This sequence comes from Paenibacillus sp. NPDC056933, assembly GCF_042674385.1. Taxonomy (NCBI): domain Bacteria; kingdom Bacillati; phylum Bacillota; class Bacilli; order Caryophanales; family Paenibacillaceae; genus Paenibacillus; species Paenibacillus sp. NPDC056933. Next base: position 2,620,053 of record NZ_JBHUQN010000001.1, read on the forward strand.
AAAAGAGCTTGGTACCAGTAACCTGATTGTGATCGGTAATACGCAATCGAACGGTTTGGTTCAAGCATTAAAGACCAACATCATGGACCGAGCTGATAAAATCGATTTTCAATGGAAGAAAACCATGAATCAGCCATCTGCGAATGGAGCCTATGTTATCAAACATCCGTATAATCAAAATCGCTTGATGCTGCACTATTTCTGGAATGAAGATCATCTGAGTGCGGAAGCACTTGAATCGTACTTGATGAAAATGCAGGAATCCACTGGATTTACCGATGCTTTTTATCAGTACTATGTGCTGGACAGAACAGGCAAGGTAAAACTGGATAAAAAAGTGGACAATCCCCTTTCGAAATTTTTCGAGTAGAACTAAGCCCAAGTCGCCTATATGGCGACTTTTTTGATTTGAGATCATTTCTGGTTTGTTTGGCTGCTTGACGGGTAAGTATAACGTGGATATTTAAATGGAATCAAATAATACGCCGTGGAGGACAATGAAGAATGTGAGGGAAAGCATTGATTGTTAATATACTGCAAATAATAACAATATAATGTGCAAAGACATCTAAAAGATGGGTTACAGCAACATCAATGACAAGAAAATGATCATTAGTATTCGGAGAACACCGAGATGAGGAGGACATATGAAAACAACCAAGGTCTCATTTTTTGTACTATCACTAATTCTGCTTCTAGTGGCGGGGTTATCCGGATCGTCGGGGGATGCGAGTGCAACTTCCACTTCAGGTAAAACATACGTGATCGGCACAGACATCACATTTGCTCCATTTGAGTTTCAAGATGTGAATGGCGATTTTGTCGGTATCGATATGGATTTGCTCGATGCCATTGCCAAAGACCAAAATTTCAACTATGAAATTAAAGCGCTGGGCTTTAATGCAGCAGTGCAAGCACTTGAGTCGAATCAGGTGGATGGTGTCATTGCGGGAATGAGTATTACGGATGAGAGAAAACAAAAGTTTGATTTTTCAGAATCTTATTATCCATCAGGTGTTGTTATGGGGATTAGCGTAAATAACGATACCGTGAAAAGTTATGAAGATCTTCGAGGCAAAAAGGTTGCCGTGAAAACGGGAACAGAAGGGTACAGCTTTGCTGAATCCATCGCCTCCAAATACGGCTTTACGATCGTTCCGTTTGATGATTCTGCGCAAATGTATGACGATGTGAAAACCGGGAACTCCGTAGCCTGTTTTGAAGATCACCCCGTATTGGCCTATGGGGTGAACCAGAATAACGGTTTGAAAATCGTTACCGAGAAAGAAGAGGGAGCCTCCTACGGATTTGCGGTAAGCAAGGGTAAGAATCAGGAATTACTTGAGATGTTTAATACAGGCCTGACGAATATTAAGGCTAATGGTGAATATAAACGCATTACTGAAAAATACCTTGGTGAGAATGCTCCAACTGCCAACCTGGGTCGCTGGGAATTGATTCAGAAATCGCTTCCTTCACTATTCAAGGGTTTGGGAAACACACTCTTATACACGATTGTATCTCTGTTTTTTGCTTTTATCATCGGCTTGATTTTTGGCTTTATGAAAGTGGGACAAAATAAATTCCTTCGTGGGGTTGCGACCGTATTTGTGGATATTTTCCGAGGGATTCCGTTGATTGTCCTTGCGTTCTTTATCTATTTCGGGATTCCGCAGGCCATGGGCTTTACGATGCCGCTGTTCCTGGCCGCCATTCTGACACTGAGTTTGAATGCAGGGGCATACGTAACAGAAATTATTCGTGGAGGTATTCAGTCGATAGATCGTGGACAGATGGAAGCGGCTCGTTCATTGGGCCTTCCTTATCGCAAAGCCATGATGAAGATCGTCATTCCCCAAGCCATACGGGTGATGATTCCTTCGTTTATTAATCAGATGGTCATTACACTGAAAGATACGTCAATCTTGTCTGTCATTGGCCTTGTGGAGTTGACGCAATCCGGTAAAATTGTCATCGCAAGAACGTTCGCCTCGTTTGACATTTGGCTAGTTGTTGCGGTTATGTACTTGATTGTCATCATCACATTGACTAAAATCGCTGATTATCTGGAGGTGAAGGTTCGTCGTGGGTAAAATTATGGTTGAAGGATTAAAGAAAAGTTTCGGTTCAAATCAGGTTCTAAAGGGAATTGATATGTCGGTCATCGAGGGTGAAGTGGTCTGTGTCATCGGACCGTCCGGTTCGGGTAAAAGCACGTTTTTGCGCTGTATTAATCAGTTAGATGAGATTACAGCTGGACGGGTTATTGTAGATGATCAGGATCTGAATGATCCCAAAACGAACATTAACAAAGCACGCGAAAATATCGGCATGGTGTTCCAGCATTTTAACCTGTTTCCTCATTTCAGTGTGCTGAAAAACATCATGTTTGCCCCCAGAGAACTTGGGATATTAAATGAAAAGGAAGCGCGGGACACCGCGCTCCGATTACTTGAGCGTGTCGGATTGTCTGATAAAGCAAACAGCTATCCAAATCAGCTTTCGGGTGGACAGAAACAACGGGTTGCCATTGCCCGAGCACTTGCCATGAATCCCGACGTTATGCTATTTGATGAACCGACTTCGGCGCTTGACCCCGAGATGGTAGGCGAAGTACTTGGTGTCATGAAGGATCTGGCGAGCGAAGGAATGACGATGATCATCGTTACCCATGAGATGGGATTTGCCCGTGAAGTGGCTGACCGGGTTATCTTCATGGATGGCGGCTATATCGTAGAGCAAGGTACGCCTGAGGACATATTCGGAAATCCGAAAAATGAGCGGACGATCAGCTTTTTGGAAAAAGTACTCTAAATTTTCAACGGGGTAAGAACATTGAAAGTCGCTAATATAGCGGCTTTTTTGCTTATGGCTTTAGCAGTGGAGTGTATAAACGCACGAAACCTGCTTATGCGGGCGGGTGGAGGTAATCATTAATTGCTAAGTCATCATTTTGCAGAATTCGATTATTATCGCACATGGGTACAATAACAAAATAACCTTCCCGGTACAACTCCGAGAAGGTAGGCATGTCGAGCATGCTATACGACAGCATGAGTTTATGATGTTATATCATGGACCCGGATACTGCATTAATCGAGTGATTTGTTCGTTCCAGCCCGTTCTATGATGACTTTCCAGTCCTCTTCTACAAAAAGTGCCTCATCCTCATCCTCCGGTCCACCGATCCGGGCCTCAAGAATGACCATCCTGGTTTCAGCCAGAATAGAAAATAGACCCTTCAAGGTAATCGCGAACTGATGGCCTGTAGTCACCTGCATGATCTCACCATTGATAAATACCTGACCGCTGCCTGAAAGGATAGTCCATGCTTTGCATCCTGACCGATGCTGTCGCAATCCGATATGTTTGCCGGGCAGAAGTATGATACTCAATGTGGTTACGGTTGTATTTTCGTCTTCCACCGCTTTCTCCATAACACGATAGCTGCCCCAGGTTGCTTCACCGTACATCGATTGCAGTGGCAAACTGCCCAATTGCTCTTTAATTTCATCTGAATTTTTTTTGTTCGCAATGAGAATGCCGTCTGGACTTGCCGCAGCGATAATACCCGGGATTCCGATGATCTGGATCGGGTAGGGCAGTACGTTAACGATATGGGAACCCGAAGATTGTCCGGATATTCCGCCTTTTCCGAATACATTCGAATCCAGCTGGGCGCACAGCGCATCCCAGCTTCCGATATCCTGCCATTCTCCGTTATACGGAAGTACAACGGACCGCTGCGTTTGTTCAGCAACTTGCTTGTCAAAACTGCGTTCAGGCAGCTGTTCATACAAGGTTAATAATTGTTCATAATGAACAGGAAGCCCGGATTTTTCAATATGGGATAACATAAACGCGAGTGGGAAGGCGTATACCCCGGAGTTCCATAGTGCGCCGCGCCTTAACAGGGCTTCAGCAATATCCGCTTTCGGCTTCTCTATAAATTCTGCTACTGTCGAATAAGCATCCCGTTCTTTCTTGTCAGGCAGGATGTATCCATACTGTTCCGAAGCATGTGTAGGCCTTGTCCCAATCAAAGCGATATCGGCATCGGACTGCTTCAATATGTCAGGAAGCAAACTGAAGCTGCTAAAAAAGTCTTCGCTTGCGAACACATCCGCCGGCACGATACAGATCATATCGTCTGCTCCAGCTATGCCGAAGGATTGCAGATACAATGTCGCCAAAGCGGCTGCAGTAAACGTTCCCCGCTTAAAGGGTTCCCCGATAACGGGTATCTTGCCTTGGGTATGCCGGGTCGTTATGTTGACCTGATCCTGGTGTGAGATAATGATCGTTGAATCGAGCAAATGCAAGCTTTCCAGCTGTCGGCATACTCTGCCCATCATGGACTCCCTTCCACCTGAGGGAGAGGGAAGTATATCAACAAACAACTTGGAGCGAAGCTCATTGGATAGCGGCCAGAGTCTTTTGCCAGAGCCGCCGCACAGCAGTACGATATGCATGGGCTTCCTCCTTAAGCTTTGGGAGCTTTACTGTAGATTTTACGTTTGTGAAAGGACAGCGAACGGTATTTAAGCGCCAATTTGCGGAACTCTTGCTCTTTTAACGAAGAAGCATTTGTATTCAGACTTTTGTTCATTGCACTTTTGAGGATCATGCTCCCCGGACTGTTCGTGTACATAAAGTTGGCATAGGTCTCGTACTCGGAGAAGCCGAACTGCTTCTTCTTATTGATATTGGAAATAACCGCTTTGTACCACGGCAGCTGATGGATGGCTTCGATTTTCTTTTTCAGGGCAGAGAGCTTTGACTTTTCGAACAGCATATAATGGGTCACAAAAGAGCGGGGACGGGGCGCTTTCTTGCCCAACAGCTTACGATAGGTATTGAAATATTCCGGCTGGCTCCAATCGCGGCAGTAAAATACAGTCTTGTTTTCAACCGTAAATGAATGCGGCTTAATCAGGACGGTATCCGCATCCATTACCAGAAAGTACTTCGCTTTCACAATATGATCTCCGTTCATTTTAAGCAGCTGCTGATACAACCAACCTGACCGATTCCAGCGGGAAGAATGATAATGTATATCGTTTTTGGTGATCGGCAGAACGGTCCGTTCATTAACAAAAATACAATTTTTGCGGGAACAGAGTTTTCTGATTTTGTTGCTGGCAGGCGAAACGATATAAATGCGTCCAATCGGATGCTGTACATAACGGCGAATGTTATCGATGACGAGAGGAAGAGTGCTTAAATCTTTTTCAATTGCAGGTATTAGAACATCGATCATAGGCGCACTTTTGATCTGTACTCCGCGCTGAACTCCCATTTCCTCAACTCCTTGCACATTTGATTACGTCTTGTTCATGGTATGTGTGCAGAGATGGTTTGGTCAGGGCATGCGCCAAAACAACATTTTTTTTACGAACAGGGCCTTTGTTTAGGATTGTTTTATCCCTGTTGCATATGTTGCATGATCTTGATGAAACAGCAGGATTTGATTCTTTGCTGAAGGAAGAGGTGTGCTATGGAGATTGATAAATTGCGACCGTTAAGAAGCAAATGGTTGAAAACAAAGGTGATCCTCAAAAACGATCTCATCAAACCGTATATCCCTGACACGCAGAGATATAACAAAAGCAATCTAAGGTCCATGATCAAAAAATACAGTATGATCTATATTAAACCGGAGAGAGGCACGTATGGAATGGGTGTCATTAAAGCGGAGATGGCGAGTGATCAGAACTTTGCTTATCAGATTGAACAAAAACGCCTGACGTTCGACAGTTTTGAGTCGTTTCATACAAGTCTGACACGTCAGGTGCATAAAAGAAGTTATTTGATTCAGAGAGGAATCCATCTGCTTAAGCATAACAACAGACGTTTTGATATCCGAGTCATGATCCAGCTAAGCCCGAAAAATCAGTGGGAAGCTACGGGGGTCATCGGCCGGCTTGGCCATCCGAAAAAAATCGTGACCAATTATCATAGCGGTGGGAAGCCGATGGATGTTCATGAATTGCTGAAATCCCATGCATCTTCAAAGCGCAGGAATGAACTGGTTCAGGAGATGAATGAGCTTGGCTTACGCATAGCCCGTCACATGAAGAAAAAATACCCGCACCTGAAGCAAATCGGCGTGGATATCGGGCTGGACCGAAGTCTGAAGCCCTGGATTATTGAAGTGAACGTCAAACCGGACCCCTATATTTTCAATCAATTAAAGGACAAATCGATGTATCGCAAGGTGATACAATATTACCGCCACACTGCGAAAACAACGAAATAACGTTTCACTTTTAATTAGAACACACATGTGAAACTCGATAATTTGTCTCGCTGCTGGTTTAGTGCACGAGCAGACCAAAAACCCACCTAAAAATGGTGGGTTTTTGGTCCGGGATTAAGTATTTTTGGAACATTCAAGATTGGTGAATTTCCAGCACTAATTTTATTTACCCTTTCACTGCACCTGCAGTAAGTCCGCTGACAATGTATTTCTGACCAAACAAGTACAGAATAAAAACAGGCAATGAAGTAAGAACCAGATTTGCAAAAATGAGATTCCAGTCCCGGCTGTATTTTCCGTAAAAGTTATAAATCGAAAGCGGCATCGTCCAAGTAGAGCTGTCTGTCAGGAAGTAAACCGGAATCGTGATGTCATTCCATACGGACATGAAAACCATGATAGCGACCGTTGCATTAACTGGCAAAATGAGCGGTGTGACGATGCGGAAAAATACGCCGAAGACACTGGCACCTTCCAGAAAAGCCACTTCATCAAGTGCTCTTGGAATCGTTTTAATAAATCCGCTATACAAAAATACACTAAATGCCGTGTTGAGGGCCGCATAGATCAGAATAACACTGCTGATGCTGCCATAGAACCCTAAACCTTGCACAACCCGGATCGTCGTAATAATTGACATCGGTGCAATCAAGCCCATGAAGAAATACATGTAAATCGTGCCTGAAATTCGGGTCTCACGTCGTGCCAGAATAAATGATGCTGCCGAAGAGGCAATGATGTTGATGATGGATGAAACCCCGGTAATCCAGATGCTGTTCAGGAATGCCCTGGATAAGCCACCTTCCTGAAATACGCGAACATAGTTGGAAAACTGCCACGTCTCCGGCAAGCTCAAGGAGAAGCTGAGTACCTCAGCGCTCGTTTTGAACGAACCCAGAATTAGGACGACCAGCGGCAATAGGACGAGTAGGGAGGCCAGGATCAGGAAGCCTTCAACAACATAGTTGCGGATGGTGATTTTGCGTGTATATCCCATGTTATTCAGTAACCTCCTTACGCCGCATAAAAATCAACAGCGGAATGGCAATGATCGTGACGACCACGAAGAGAAGTGTATTAACTGCCGTACCCAGTCCCCAGTTGCCTTCTCCAAAGGAGCGCAGAATAATCGTGCCGACCACCTGTGACGCGTTGCCTGGTCCTCCACCGGTCATGACATACACTTCCGAGAATACTTTGAGACCACCGATCAGCGTCAGCATCAGATTAATGTTGATGGCTGGCAACAGCAGCGGCAATGTTATTTTGAAAAAGCTTTTCCATGAACTTGCGCCGTCAATTTTGGCGGCTTCATAATACTCTTGGGAAATGGATTGCAAACCGGCCAGATAGATAGCCATTTGAAACCCTGCGCTCTGCCAAATGGAGACAATGGCAATGGTCCAGATGACGATGGACGGATTGGTTAGCCACGCCTGACTTAACGAATGTAACCCCACAGCTTCCAATAAGCTGTTAATCGTCCCCTCCGTGCGGAGCATCGGTGTGAACAGAATGCTAATAACGAGAATACTCAGAATCGAAGGGGAATAGAAGATGGCACGCAGCAGGTTTTTGGTTTTTAATCTCATATTCAGAGCCACGGCAAGCAGCAGACCAATGAGGTTTTTGCCAATGACCGTGACAATCGCAAAAATCGCTGTGTTTTTAAGTGCCAGGATAAGTGTTTTATCCGAGAAAATTTTCTCGAAATTGGCCCATCCAACAAACGTCAGATCAATTCGATCCAGCCGCCAGTCTGTAAAAGAGTAGTAAAAAGCTGCGATAGCCGGAACTACAAAAAAGATGGAGTAGATAAGCAGTGCCGGAAATACCATGTAATACGAATATAAGTTTTTTGCCCTTTTCATGTCTCACGCTCCGTTATGACCAGACAGCATATCATTCAAGAATGACATGCTGCCCTGTATTTCACTGCTTAGAAACCGGAAATGCCTTTATCCTGCATCAGTTGACTGAACTTCTCATCCCAGGATTTGAGGACTTCCTCCGGAGTCAGACCGCCAGCAAATTGATCCTGCAGCAGCCTGTATAGCTCACTGCGATCAACCAGCATGTAAGCATCTGTCGTCAGCACGGTTTTCTTGGGCGTGATGTAATGGTCTACGATATCTTGCTTGTACGCAGGTAGTTCCGGAGTCGTCACGTCGTTAAGATTGGATACATAACCCTTTGAATCTACGATCTTCTGCGCGATTTCCTTGGAGGCGATAAAGTCCAGGAACTTTTTGGCTTCTTCCAGATGTTTGGATTTCTTCGGAATGAACAGTTGTCCACCGAGCGGGCTTGCCCCCAGGCTTGCATTCTCTGAGGAAGGAATCGGGAATACGCCGAGCTCCATGCTAGGGTCCTGCTCCGCAACCCCTTCGATTAACCAGTCTCCCATAAACATCATTGCCACTTCTTTGTTCAGGAATTTGCCTACCGCCATATCATAGCTGTCGCTAAGCACGTCTGTATTGGTATACCCCTTGGTATACACTTCGTACTGCTGCTCCAGGAATGTTTTGAATTCCGGAATATCGGACCATTTTCTCTTGTTGCTATTCAGATCATCAAAAAAGGTAGGATCATTTTTGGCAATGAAGTCAGCAAAGGCAGCAGCGGGCCAAATGTTCGCGGCCCAGGCATCTTTATAAGGCATAAAGACAGGAGTAATACCGCTCGCTTTGATCTTTTCGCATATCGCCAAAAATTGCTCGTAGTTTGTTGGAATGGACAAGCCGAGCTCCTCAAAGATCTGCTTGTTATAAACAACCCCTTGCATACCCGTATCCTGGCTGACATGGAAGCTGTAGAGGTGCCCGCCAGAGGACAGCACATCTTTGTTTACAATTCTGCTGGCCCAGGGCTCATTATCCAGAATCTCGAAATTGCGTTCAAGATTCAGATCCGTAATCGCGCTGGCCAAATTATATTGAATGATGTCGGGCGTTTCATCCACAGCCAGCTTGGTTTGCAGCACGGTCGTTGTTTGCTCAGCCGGAATGAGCTGCAGATTGACAGTAATATTGGTCTGTTTCTCAAATTCATCGAGAACATCCTGTTGAATAAAAGCGGAATCCTGAGAGCTCTTGGAAATGGCCAACTCCAGTGTGACCTTGGCGTTCTTGTTGTCGCTGCTTGCAGACGTGCCAGAATCAGTACCTCCTGACCCACAAGCGGTCAACGAAATGGACAACAAGCTGGCCAGAACAATAGATGCTGCTTTTTTTCTTTTATGCGTTTTCAATGCAAATCCCCCTCTAAACCATGTAATGAATCCGTTTGCAAGTCCAATTATAAAATCTTAATCTTCTCCGGTACATGTCTGTGGTTGAACATTTATGTGTAAAATCCTGAACTTGAAATCGCTATCATTTCATTCAGACGCATGATACAGTAAGACGTGATACAGCTAAGTTTCGTAGCATAATAGAACAGGAGGCTTCTCAAAGAATGGTCAAATTCATACATAGAGCTACACAGTTCAGCTTGCAGACCAAAGTGTTTTTAACATTTCTGGCATTGCTTTTGTTCGTGCTTGGCTGTTTTATTGTTTATGTAAACCTTGTCGTTATCCGGCCGCTCAAACAAAAAACAGAGGAGGATACACGGGTCACTGCCACAAAAGTGCGAGAACAGGTCGACTTATACGTAGAGCAGCAAAACCAGATGTCCCAGCGCATATTGTCCAATAAGGATATCTTCACAACGATGGACAAGAGTTCCTCGGCTCCAAGTAATTATGAAAGATTGAAACAAATCCGGAAGCTAAAAGATATTATGTTCCAGGCTATTGGCCCCAGCATGAACATCAAGGACATGTCCATATATGATAAACAAGGCGTACTGCTCACATCGTATCTGGGTTCAGAACATCCGCCAACGATCCTAAGCACCATGATGGAAAACAGCAAAAGTGGACGAGAGTGGAGCGGGAACGGTTTTATCCTGCTCCGACAGACTGATACCATCTTCTTCGTCCGCACGGTCAACGATCAAAATGGCAAGTTATATGGATATCTTAGTATTCAGATGGATCAGGGCTATATTCAAAACCTTACGGAAGGAATAACCGCAGGGGATGTTTTTATCCTGAACAAGCAAGGTGAGCAAATGACTGGCTCCGAACCAAAAGGGAATATATTGGAATGGACAGAGCCTGTAACCGATGAGGGGCTGGCCGTCGACGAACAAAATAATTACGTTACCCACTCCACATCTCACAAAACGGGGTGGATAACGTTTATCGTAACACCGAAAAACTCGGCTTTAGGTTCGATCCATTCGGTACAAAGCATGTCCATTTTGCTGATTACTGCCTTGATCCTCATTTCTTTTGTATACATTTTCTTCTCTACACGGAACCTGTTGCTTCCCATTCGCAAGCTTCGCAGTCAGATTTGGCGCATCAACTACAGCAATATGAAGCTGAAAATCGATGATCGGCCCAAAAATAACGACCTGCTGCTGCTGAATGAAGCTTTTCAGGATTTGATGGAGCGATTACAGGAGTCCATTGACCGCGAGAAGAAGGCAATGCATGAAGAAGTCACCGCACGGAATTCCGCACTGCAAGCTCAGATTGCTCCTCATTTCATTCATAACGTTCTTTATTTGATCAGCATTGCTGCTCAAGAGGGGAAAACCCGGGTCGTGTCGGATATGTGCAAGCATCTGTCAGACAGTTTGAGGTATATCGTTTCATCCCCTTATGCGCATGTGACCATAACGGATGAGCTTGAGCATACGAGACATTATTTGTCGTTGGTACAGCAAAAGTATGAAGATGATTTGGAATGGAACATCCATGCGGATGCACTGACGAGTGAAATTCGGCTGCCGCGGTTGGTCATCCAGCCATTCGTTGAAAACTGTATTGAACATGCATTTTTCAACACGACACCTCCTTGGCGTATCCAGATTACCGTGAAGCAGTATAACGGATTATGGGCTTTGGAGATCAAAGATAACGGAGAGGGCTTCCCACCAGATAAAATTAAAGAGATTTTGTCCAATATTCAGAATTCCGGATCGGGTATGAATCAACCTGCTAATCGCCAGACAGCTCTTGGCAACATGGGGATCGTCAATAGCGTTAATCGGCTTAAACTGATGTATAGCAATCGGCTATTTTTTAATATATACAACAATCATTTGGACGAGGAAAAAGGGGCAACCATTCAAATCATCGGTTCGATGACGAAGGATTTTTACTGAGCACAGGAGGAATATACCATGTACAATATCATGATCGTTGAGGATAGCAAACCGATATTACGCAATATCAAAATGCTTTTGGATAAGCTGAACTTTCCAATTCACGTGGCTGTTACGGCCACGAATGGGGAAGAAGCGCTGACAGCGCTTCAGAAGCATTCCATTGATCTTCTGTTGACCGACATACGAATGCCCAAGATGGATGGCTTGTCCCTAATTGAGCAGGCAAAGCTTGCCCAGCCGGGTTTGAAGGTCATTCTACTTAGTGGGTATAGCGATTTTGAATATACGCGAAAAGCATTAAATTTGCAGGTTTTCGACTATTTGCTGAAACCTATCGAGCTGGAAGCTTTGGAAGAAGTCATGAGCAGAGTTATTAAACAGCTTGATAACCAAAGGTCAAGGAACTTTCATGAATTGCAGGAGATTGTTGATCCCCATGATTATGCTGAACTCAAGCCAGAAGAACATTCTGCTTTTTTAAACCAAATGATGATCGTTCTGCGGAGGCAGCCTTTCACCCCGGAACGGGAACGATGGGGGCAAAAGACGTTACAGGCTTCATTGGAGGATTTTTTTGCTCCACGCCCCTGTAAAGTGTTTTTGAGCCAAACTCCGCAGCAATACATCGTTTTTGTGAACAGGAGCATTCTCGATCTGTATTCTTCTGTACATGAATGTCTCGAATCGTTGCGGCGGCATCTGTATGCACAAGGTATGGATACAACCATCGGGGGACAGCCGGCATGGTCGGAAACCGACGATAATCTGTCTGAACTTTACCACCAAATATCGTTTATTTTATTGACACATCAGCGATTGAACAATGGATTGGTGTTGGATACCAGAAATTCAGTCACCATGACAAGAACCGAAGCAGGCTGTCTGGATTCCATAAGTGAATCGTCTTTTGTCCATATGATACAAGCTCATCAGAAGGAACAGTTCGCCCTCAAGCTCTCCGAGTTGATGAATCAATGGAGGGAGGAAAACGTGCATGTAAAGGAAGTGGAACGATTTATCGGATTAGTAGTGGATACATTCGCACATTTGATTGAAGAACAGGGTTCGGGAATTAGGCTTGGTCTGGATCTCAGAGCAAAAAAGCTATGGGATGGAGTAACTTATGGCGATTTTTGCCGAGAATTAACGGAATGGATCGGACAATGTTTTGAAATGCTTCAATCCCATGGACGGAAGAGCAGAGAAGTTCTATTTGAGCAAATGGATGAGTACATCCAACGGAACAAGTATACTCAAATATCCATCAATGACATTGCTATGAAGTTTCACGTCAGTCCCTCGTACGTCAGCAGAGTCATTAAAAACGTAACGAATGTCACATTTGTTCAGTATTACAGCAAGCTTAGGATTAAGGAGGCATGCAGACTCATGGAGTGCCAGCCTGAGATGAAGTTTAAGGAGTTATCGGATTTGCTTTCGTTCAGTGATCAGCATTATTTCTCCAAGGTGTTTAAGGAATATACGGGACTCAGCCCGACAGAATACAAAGAAAGATTGTATAATCGGTAGTGGTCAATGGATGGGAATGGTCGTATATTAATAATATGTGGTCATCTGGACAAACACAGATCCACATTGTGCTATAACTAACGATTCTACATAAAAGGACGGGGAAACATGGACTTTAAACCACTTGCTTCATTTATGGACCGCATCACATCCTGGAGAATTCCGTGGGCAGAGGTGCTGGTGATGCATCAAAATGATACCGTTTTCCATTACCGTAACGGTTTCGCCAACCTGGAGGAGAAAACGCCGATTGGCGATGGAGCGATCTTCAACCTCTATTCCATGACAAAGATCATGACCTGTGTGGCTGCGCTTCAACTTGTGGAAAGAGGGCAAATATTGCTAAGCGATCCGGTATCCGACTATCTGCCAGAGTATGCCGAGATGAAGGTGAAGAAAACACTGTCGAACGGAGAAGTCAGGCTGGAAAAAGCAACAAGGGTGATAACAGTACGCGATTTGTTTACGATGACTGCGGGTTTTTCCTATGACGTTGGATCACCGTCTATTCAGGAAGCGGTGAAGAGTACGAACGGTACATTATCGACACGGGATTTTGCGAAAGCGCTCTCCAATGAACCCCTTCTGTTTGAACCAGGTACACATTGGAACTACAGCATGTGTCATGATGTTCTTGGAGCCTTGGTAGAGGTAGTAAGCGGCAGACGCTTTGGTACGTATCTGCGGGAAGAAATCACCGGACCGCTTGGCATGAATGATACAGCATTTGATCTGAATGATGAGCAGCAGGCTCGCCTAATACCGCAGTACGTGTACAATGATGAGCTTGAAGAAGCCGTACGTATGGACGGGAACGGATTCCGTGTAGGTACGGAATTGGAGAGTGGAGGCGCCGGACTATTGTCCACCGTTAGCGATTATGCCTTGTTCCTGAACGCCCTGACTGGGCGCGGTACCAGTCCGGAAGGTGTGCGCATTCTGTCACAGGCTTCAGTGGATTTGATGCGTACGGACCATCTGAACGACATGACCCGTAGTGATTACTCATGGGATCATATGAACGGATACGGCTATGGGCTGGGTGTCCGTACTCATATCAGCAAGTCAGGCAGCGGCTCGCTAAGCCCTCTCGGGGAATTTGGATGGAGTGGGGCTGCCGGATGCATGGCCATCATTGATCCGGACTCCAAGCTCACCGTTATGTATGCCCAGCACTTATTGAACAATCAAGAGCCATATATTCATCGACGCTTGCGCAATATTGTCTACTCCTGCTTGTAGTCATTCTTACAATGAAAAACAGGGACGCGAACATGACCTGCACCTCCAATTGTTGATAATGTCTAACAATTGGGGTGCAGGTCAGCAACGCAGCCCTGTTTTTATTTTTTTCTTGAATTGAGATTCGGGGGTATTGCGACTATGTAGAGGTTATTCGATTAACCAAGTAGATACCGATCGACACGAACAGCAATGCAACTAGATTTTTCAATTCCATAATCGTTTCTCCCAGAAACAACGCTGATAATAACGCGCCAAACACAGGGATAAGAAAGTTAAATACAGACACTTTCCCCACTTTGTTATATTTAAGCAGTAGATTCCACAAGCAAAATGCGGTTGCTGACAATAAAACCAAATAAATTAAGTTACCCGTAGACTCCAACGTAAAATGCGTAACACTCCCACCAAGCAAGAATCCCAGGAGGGTAAGCACCAGACCACCGACAAACAGACTAAAACCCGTAATGATCAAGACATCGATGGAGGTTGTTAAATGTTTGGCGTAAATGGCTGTAATGGAAAAAATAAGAGACGCCATGATAACGAAACCTTCCCCGGTGAATGAAAACGAGAATGCCAGTAGGTCTGAATGGAAATTAACAATGATTACGCCGATGAATCCAAGCAAACAGCCAACAACTTTATTTTTGCTGAGCTTATCATTCTTATAAAGAAAATGGGCTAGAACCACACTGAAAAAGGTCGCTGTTGCATTCATGATTGAGCCTTTGACGCCGGTTGTATTGGATACACCCACGTAAAAAAACATATACTGTAATCCAGTTTGCAATACGCCAAGCATGGTTAAACTTGCCCACTGACGCCTGGACAATCCAAACTTCTTCTTTCTTACGATACGAAACAGGATCAAGAGTAGTAAGCCCGCCAATATAAAGCGATATCCAGCAAATACAAACTTTGAAGCAATATCTTCTGGCATTATGCCAAAGGCAACATACCCAAGCTTAATGGAAGGGAATGCACTCCCCCATAATAAGCAGCATAAACTTGCGATTAGTGTTACTAATAATGGATTGCTGAATTTGTTCGGTTGTTCAATTGCTTTTATCTCGTTCACGGTCATACTTCTCCTCGCATTGGTTACATATGTACATGTGCTTATAGCACTTCCTCAATGACCATATCACAAACTGTCACCGCTTGTAATAAAAAATCATGAAACGTAATAATATGGGCAAATAAAAAAGAACCTGGATAATTTATCAGGTTCTTTTTTATTGCATATAAAAAGGCACGATGATATAATCAGATCGCTCCTAATTTATTTATTAATTTATAGATATTCCATCCTATATCTTAATATTATCATGCCGCGAAACTCTTGTCAAAAGTTTTTTTCACAATTTAATGGTTAGGGGAGATACGGAATGAGTTCTATGGTTCTCGGTTTTCAGGAAATGGAAAAGACGCAACTTTTTCTCGTGGGTGGAAAAGGGCTGAATCTAGGGGAGTTATCCAAGATTAAAGGAATACATGTACCCGAAGGATTTTGTATTACAACCGCTGGATATCAAAAAGTCGTTGAACAAAACGAAGCATATCACGCTTTGCTCCATCGACTAACGATGCTAAAAGCAGAAGATCGAGCTCAAATTGGTGAAATCAGCCGCGAGATTCGACAACTCATTATGGACATGGAAATTCCCTCCGATGTAGTGAGAGCAGTTGCTCACTATTTCTCCCAGTATGGCGAGGAGCATGCTTATGCAGTGCGTTCCAGTGCGACTGCTGAAGATTTACCCCATGCGTCTTTTGCGGGTCAACAAGATACGTACTTAAATATCATTGGCATAGAATCCATCTTGCACCATATCAGCAAATGCTGGGCTTCTCTGTTTACGGATCGAGCGGTGATTTACCGAATGCAAAATGGATTTGACCACAGTCAGGTTTATTTATCCGTTATCGTTCAAAGGATGGTTTTCCCGCAGGCTTCGGGAATTTTATTTACCGCTGATCCCGTTACCTCCAACCGAAAGTTATTGTCCATCGATGCCAGCTTTGGCCTTGGAGAAGCGTTAGTCTCAGGCTTGGTATCTGCCGATGGTTATCAAGTCCAGGAAGGGGAAATCGTCGATAAGAGGATAGCAGCCAAGAAGTGGGCGATCTATGGATTGAAAGAAGGCGGAACAGAGACCCGGCAGATCGATCCTGATCAGCAACAGGCTCAAACACTTACTGAGGACCAAATTTTGGAATTGGCACGTATCGGAAGACAAATCGAAGCTCATTTCGGCCACCCGCAAGATATTGAATGGTGTTTGGCGGATGATACCTTTTATATTGTCCAGAGTCGTCCAATTACGACTTTATACCCGATTCCTGAAGCGAATGATCAAGAAAATCATGTTTATTTGTCCGTTGGACATCAACAAATGATGACAGATCCCATAAAACCATTGGGATTGTCTTTTTACCTGTTAATTACTTCTGCACCTATGCGTATAGCCGGTGGGCGGTTGTTTGTTGATGTTGCACCTATGTTGGCTTCACCTGCCAGAAGGGAACCTTTTTTAAATGCCATGGGTTCCGATCCGCTCATAAAAGGCGCACTCATGACCATAATAGAGCGAGATTTTATAAAATTGTTACCCAATGATCAAACCGCACCGGTTCCGAGCAGAAGTCATACAGATGCACCGGCACAATTCGAGAACGATCCGACCATCGTTTCTGAATTGATCAAGCGTAGTCAAACATCGATAGAAGAGTTAAAACAAAACATCCAAACGAAATCAGGATCGGATTTATTAGATTTTATTCTGGAAGATATCCAGGAATTAAAGAGAATTTTATTTGACCCGCAGAGTACGGCTGTGTTTATGTCTGCTATGAATGCTTCATCCTGGATCAATGACAACATGAAAGAGTGGTTGGGCGAACTAAACGCAGCTGATACGCTTTCTCAATCTGTGCCAAACAATATTACTTCGGAAATGGGTCTGGCGCTATTGGATGTCGCAGATGTGATTCGTCCCTATCCAGAAGTCATTGCTTATTTACAACACGTAAAAGATGATAACTTTTTAGATGATCTGGTGAAGTTTGCTGGTGGGCAGGAGGCCCAGGCTGCGATCTATGCTTTTCTTGGGAAATACGGAATGCGATGTTCTGGAGAAATCGACATCACCAGAACCCGTTGGAGCGAAAAACCAATCACACTTGTCCCGTTAATTCTGGGCAACGTCAAGAACTTTGAGCCTAACGCCAGCCAGCGAAAGTTTGAGCAAGGGCGACAGGAAGCTATGGCGAAAGAACAGGAGTTATTAGATCGGTTAAAGCAATTGCCAGATGGTGAACAAAAAGCAAAAGAAACCAAACAAATGATCGACCTCATCCGGAATTTCATCGGTTATCGGGAATATCCGAAATATGGATATATTAATCGCTTCTTCGTTTATAGGCAGGCTTTACTGAAAGAAGCCGAACTACTTGCACAAGCGGGTGTTATCCATAACAAAGAAGATGTGTATTATCTCACTTTTGAAGAACTTCGCGATGTCATACGCACCAATAAACTGGATTACCAGATCATTAGCAAACGAAAAGACGATTACAACGTTTTCGAGAAACTAACTCCACCACGCGTTATCACGTCCGATGGTGAAATCATTACCGGTAGGTACAACCGAGATAATTTGCCGGCTAATGCGATTGCAGGTCTACCTGTTTCTTCCGGTGTGGTAGAAGGAAGAGCGCGTGTCATTTTAAACATGGAAGATGCCGACCTGGAAGACGAAGATATCTTGGTCACTTCTTTTACTGATCCTAGCTGGACACCACTGTTTGTATCCATAAAAGGTCTGGTCACTGAAGTTGGCGGTCTGATGACCCATGGAGCAGTGATTGCACGTGAATATGGCTTACCCGCAGTTGTCGGAGTAGAGAATGCGACCCAATTGATACAAGATGGACAACGCATTCGTGTGCATGGAACAGAAGGGTACATTGAAATATTGGAATAGCATGTTAAGAAGGATGAGTAAGATGGGTGTCCATGGATTATTTTGCTCCAAAACACCTCGCAGGATGCCGCCGAAATGGCGGCTTTTTGTGTGCAACGGGCATTGTTCACAAGATAACATCGTAGGTTTTTATCCCTTGACATAAAATGTCATTAAAAAGATAATATTTGTAAATTCAGAAGGGGGAGGCGCTTCTACATCAGACTTAGTTTTATCTATGGCATCTACTTAAGCGTAATAATATCAGTTGTCCCCTCACGCCATTATTACTTTAAAGGAGTGTAGTCATGTACGATAAAATCGTAGACATTTTGTGCTCTATCAAAGAAGACCAACCGGAACTTCGTCCATTGTTATCCCCGGCAACAGATCTCAATAACGATATAGGTCTCGATTCACTGCAAATGATTCAGTTTATGTTAAAGGTTGAAGATCAGCTGAACGTTATCATTGATTATGACCAATTCGATTATGAGCACCTTCAGTCGATCGACACATTTATGACTTTTCTGAAAAGCTGCCAGACTCAGGAGCAATCATTGTACGAAGATGTCCAGAAGTGAGGCTGGTGTGAATCCAACGGTCGTTATGGGTACATTTGATCCCGAAACGCGTTGGAGGGATCCGAACTTGGCAAAGTTACCCGCTATGCCTGATAAGGACCGGGAATCCATTGTCTTATGTATGGACGAGCTGTTATTCCCATTCTGCGGGCCCGACGACATCCTCTACAGCCGCTGTAAAATCGATCCGAAGCTGTACGATTACCTAAATGGTTTAGGCTTTTCTTTCCGAAGCCGTTATCACTTTGATCTGAATGATGAGACCAAGTCTCTTCCTGGACCGGACATTTTCAATCCGTGCATATTCATTCTGGCTGCTGGCGGGCTACAGCCTGAAACGTTATTGACCCACAATGTACAATGTCTCTCTCCTTATGCCGTTACGGCTGATACGGAAAAGTATCTGCATGGAACCGGACTAACGGGTTCTTTGCCGGACCTTGAGACGGTTAAGCGTGTAAATTCCAAATTCTACTCCAACCGACTCCTGAGCAGAATCGGAGTGAAGTGCTACGGCATGGAGGTGAATAGTGCAGTGGAAATGGAGGCTGTCGGAAATACGTTGCTGAAGCGAGGGGCCTATTTGTTGAAAGACCCCTTCGGTGTATCGGGCAAGGGGAACCTGCTCATCGATAGCGAAGCCATGCAACGAAGGATAGCAGAGCATCTGGTAAAGCAGGAGAGAAGAGGATTGCGCTCACAATTCCTGCTGGAGCCACTGCTGAGAAAAGAGATTGATTTCAGTTCACACTGGTTCATTCGAAAGAGCGGTGAGAAAGATTTCATTTCCGTTCAGCAGATGGTGAATCAGCAGCAGAATTACGGCGGTTCTATACGAGCCGAGGAAGAGTTGATCCTTCAGCTGAAAAATGTCGGTTATTTCGACGTGATGGAAAAAGCACTCCAGATATTGGCGGACGATGGTTATCACGGCTTCGTTTGCTTCGACTCCATGATTCTGGAGGACGGAGAGGTCGTCCCCATTGTAGAGATCAACGCTCGCAAATCCATGGGCCTCATTAATGCTTATCTCGATAAAGGCTTAGAGATTTATGACCATACCGGCCTGCTCACTTTCCTTTCCTTGGGTCTGCCTGAAGGCTTCACATTCGGAAAATTGCTGGACGCTCTGCATGTATCCGGCCTTCTATTTACAGGCAAAGGGGGATACGGAATTTTACCTCTTTCGTCTAACACCTTAATGGTGAACCATTTGATCATATCTCGTCGTATATCCGAGGGAATCCAGAGTAATCGGGGCATGCCGAAGGGACGGTTGTATATCTCGGTGGTGGGCCGTGATGATGAACATCGCAGAGAACTGATTTTAAGTCTGAGGAACATACTCGCCGACTTGTGCATTAAAGTGTACAACTAATCTGGAATGCGGAGGCTGCGCATGAATTCAGTTTCGGTTACCCTGCTTGCGTCGGGCAATTCGCTTGGTGCATACATTCCGGCTATGCATCTGCACACGTACCTGCAAGATCGAGGTGTTAGAACGCAAGTTCACGTTCTGGAGAACCTGTATCACGAAGAAATCAGGTGCAAGATTCATTCCACCAAAAAAGCATTCCATGCCGATTTCTCCGTTGCTCTTATGGGCCATAAGCTGGCCAAGCCTGTTGACTCCTCCCTGAATGAGGCGGAAGTCCAGCGACTGTTGGACACCTGGATACGTGACGGTGTATGCCGCTTTGCTGTGTTTACCGGTTTCTGGCTCCCGATCCTGGAGCGCTACAAAACCATGGCACAGACGCCTCTGGATATTCAACTGATCCGGTTGGATGCGTGCGATACGCCATCGTTTAAGGTACACAAGTCTTCGTATCCTGCCTACGATAACATCTGGCTTTACGAGCCTTCAAGGTTGTCTCCGGATTACTATATTGCTTCAGATGAAAGGGAACTTCTGCCTTATGCGCTGCGTACGGGACGCATTCTGGTCCATGGCGGCGGCTGGGGGATCGGGACGTACGCAGCAACGATTTCAGAGCTTCGTCAACTCGGTTACCCGTTGGATGTGATCGTGTACGATCCTTCCGAGGTGGAAGAGGACGATGGGGGTACACGGTACTTCGGAACAGATGCTTCATGGAACCCGTGGAGCCGGAATGCCCAGGGGTGGCATACGTTTCCGCCAATGAACCGTTATGTGCGTGAAGATGGTATTCTTCGGGAAATTCCGCTTGGTGATTATTCCGTTTACACGGACTTGATGCGCAATTGCGCTGCAATGATCAGCAAGCCGGGAGGAGCGTCACTGAACGACTCGCTGTCTTACGGAATCCCTTTTGTCATGTTAGAGCCGTTCGGTGACCATGAGCTTCAGAATTCAAACTATTGGGAGTCCTGCGGTTTCGGTATCCGATTTGCGGAATGGAAAGCCCTAGATTACGCGGAACAACATCTCGAAGAAATGTACAGACGTTTGCTGAAGCAGCGTTTAAAAATCAATCACTTGGGGAGGAAAACACATGCAGCCGAAAACAGCAGTTACGTTTGACCAGCTGACATTCCAAAATATGAAAAGAACCCTCGTTCCACTGGCGGAAACGGGAAGGAAACGCCGGGAAGACCCGACGTATGCAGCACCCGTACCTTATGAGATCGGAATCAAGCTTAATAACGGCTGCAACCTGCGCTGCAAGCATTGTTTTGAATGGAATCCAGACGGTTTCCATCACGGCTTTGCCAGTGAAGTGAAGAGAGACGAAATCGAGATTCCTGTCGTGGAGAAACTGTTGGCCGAAACGAGAGAACGCAAATCACGTGTGTTCCTGTGGGGAGGAGAACCGTTATTCTACTCCAAGTTCGATGAACTGGCAGAACTGCTGGCCAAGGAAGATCGACACACGACCATTTGTACGAACGCGATTCTCATTGAACAAAAACTTGATTCCATTTTGAAAATGTCAAAGAATCTGGTTATGCTGGTGAGCCTGGAAGGTTTCGAGAAAGAGAATGATGCCATCCGGGGCAAAGGCACGTTCAAAAAAGTGATTCACGCCATACAGCTGCTGTTGGATCTGCAAAAGCAGGGCTTGTACCAAGGCAAAGTGTCCGTAGCTCTGACCGTAAATGACCAGATGGTTGACCAGCTTTATAGCTTGATGGAATTCTTTGAAGAGATGGGCGTGGATTCCGTTTACTTCTGCTTCCCATGGTACATCCCTTCTGATACAGCGGAAAAAATGGACACCTACTTTGATGCCCACTTTCCGCATCTTGCCTCCCGCTTTGCGAGCGACCACAAGAACAGCTGGCACTCTTTCACGTTCCACATCTCGCCGGACCGTTTCGATACGCTAATAGAGGAATTTAAACGAGTCAATTCACGTGTGTGGAATGTACGTATCCGCTATCAGCCAGCGTTGGAGCCCGAAGAGGTAGAAGGTTTTATTCGCGGTAGCGAAAAGCCAGCCATGAATCGGACCAAGTGTTTCTCGATCTCGAATCGGATGGACGTGATGCCAGACGGTAAGGTTAATCCATGCAAATTTTTCCCGGAATTCAGTGTTGGTAATTTGTACGAAGAAAGTGTGGCCGATATTTTCCATGGTGAGGATCTGCGAAAACAGCGGGAGATTCTGGCCTGCGGTCTGACACCGATTTGCTCGAAATGCGTGCTTCTGTATAACAACGGAGTTTAATCGCTTTAACTTTAAGCCGTCCGATTAGGGAGAACATGCAATCATTCAGGAGGAGCGGGGATGGACTATATCCGTGTGCAAGAGCTGCGCAAATCGTTTGTGTATTACCGGAAAGAAGCAGGACTCAAACATTCACTGAAAAACTTGTTTGCACGCAAATCACTTGTGAAGGAAGCGGTTAAATCCGTTTCCTTCGATATCGGCCCCGGAGAGTGCGTTGGATTTCTGGGTCCTAACGGGGCAGGTAAAACCACGACGCTCAAAATGTTATCGGGCATTCTATATCCCACAAGCGGAAAAGCCGACGTACTCGGCTATGTGCCTTGGGAGCGAAAGAACGAGTTTAAACGGCTTTTTTCCATTGTGATGGGCCAGAAAAACCAGCTTTGGTGGGACCTTCCCGCCAGTGACTCGATTTATTTGAACAAATGTATATATGATGTGGAGGACGCACTCTACCGTCGAAGTCTTGCCGAACTATCGGAAATGCTTGATGTGCAAGACCTCCTGGATGTACAGGTACGCAGGCTGTCCTTGGGTGAACGTATGAAAATGGAACTGATCGCCGCTCTGATCCACCGACCGAAGCTGCTGTATCTCGACGAGCCGACGATCGGCCTGGATTTTCCCTCTCAGAAGAGGGTGCGGGAGTTTCTGAATTACTATAATGAGCAGTTTGGCGCAACGATCCTGCTGACGAGCCACTACATGAAGGATGTGGAGGACCTGTGCAAGCGGACGATTATCATTAACGAAGGAAGTCTGCTGTATGACGGGGATCTTCACAAAATTAACGATCTGTTTGGTGAGCACAAAATTGTGAAATTGCAATTCTCGGAGCCGGTTGCCGAGCAGCGCTTGGCCAAATTCGGGAAAATAATCAGCTCCGACGACTACAGCGTTGTCCTGGAGCTGCCCAAACACCGCTTAAAAGAAGTATCACGAGCTGTGCTCGATTCGTTTCCGATCGTTGACTGGACAATTGAGGACATGCCGATCGAGGAGAGTATCTCCATGCTCTATCAAAAGGAATCCGTCGGATGAATGGACGCAAATTGTATACGGCTGTATTTTCGATGGGTGTGCAGCAATCAATGGAATACCGATTTCACTTCTTTCTTGGTCTCCTCGGAGCCGCGTTTCCGATTCTGGTCCAGTATTTTATATGGACAGCAGTGTATCAACATTCTGGCGAAGCAGCGCTGTTCTCGTATTCATACAATCAAATCATATTGTATACAATCTTGGCGGGTTTGGTATCCAAACTGATCGCTACCCAGTTCGAGCACCAGATCGTCGACGATATCAAGAACGGCGGCCTTAACAAATATTTGATTAAACCGGTTAGCTACTTCGGGTATCGTCTAGTATCCTTTTTCGGACAAAAGGCGATCTATTACGGAGTTACTGCTGTACTGCTCGTCGGGATTATCTGGGTTGCATCCGTCGGGGACGTGCTGGAGCTTCAGGTCATACGGCTGATCTTGTTCGCCGTCACGCTGACGGGTGCGCTTTTGCTCAATTTCTTGATTTCCTACTGCATCTGTGCAAGTGCTTTTTATCTGAACGAAATCTCTTATTTTTTCGTTATTACGAGTCTGCTCGTCAATATTTTGAGCGGGGGGATGTTTCCGTTGGAGATTTTCGGGGATTCGATTGTAGGGGCACTTCAGTACACACCGTTTCCATATACCATTTATTTTCCGGTCAATGTCCTCAGCGGCAAAACGGAAGTAACGGCAATGTATCAAGGATTGCTCATCCAGTGCGGGTGGATACTCCTGTTTTTATGGCTATCCCGTCTAACGTGGCGAATATCCATGAAGAAATATTCAGCGGTTGGGGGGTAGCGGAGATCCCATATGTATAGAGTCCTGAGAAAATACGCACATTTGTATGGCATGTTCATCAAAAATTGCCTCATTGCCCAGATGGAGTTTCGAGGCAATTTCATGATGAGCCTGCTGGTGGAATCCGTCTACCTGCTTGCCAAACTGTTATATGTGCTCGTTGTGTTTCGCACCGATCTTCACGTCGACGGCATCCCTCCTGAAGGGCTGCTTCTATTTATAGGCATGCACACTGTAGTGACAGGTATGTATGTCGGTCTGTTTTTCACAAATTTCACGAAGATCCCGGAATATATTAAGGACGGATCGCTTGATTTAATGCTGACAAAACCGGTTTCTCTCCAGTTTATGGCTTCTTTGCGTTATGTCGATCTGGCACTGCCCATTCCTGATATACTGGTTGGTCTCGTCATGATTGGCATCGGATGGCATGCTATGGATATACCGTTGACACTACTGCAACTTGCCGGGTTTATGCTGCTGCTATTCGTCTCTGTTGTCATCACATACTGTCTGATGATTATCCCTGCATTACTTTCATTTCGGTTCGTTCAGACAGGTTCAGCATCCGAGATCGCCCATTCCGCCTGGGACGCCAACAATTTCCCAATGGCAATATACCCGACTTGGGTCCGACGGATCGGCACCTTCATCATCCCGCTGTTTCTGATTACCAATTTCGGACCCATGTTCCTGCTGGGGCAACTCGGCTGGCTCTATACAGGACTGGCGCTGGTCGGTTCACTTATTTTTTTCACAGCTATACGAGTGTTCTGGAAACAGGCTGTGAAGGGATACAGTAGTGCAAGCAGTTAAGGCAAATTCTCAGACATAAGGTGAAGCAGCAGCCCAAAAACTCAGAAAACAGAAGGGGGAGAAAGAATGAATGCAGTTCAGCTACCCGTGTTGAATCCGCCGCTTAAAGGATTTCTGCGGTGGGCTTACACACTTTCGATTACCAGTGCACATGAGGAAACGATTCCTTGGTATTACAGCAATTTCATTCAGTTGTCCTGCAAGAAAACCTTTCTGGAGGATGGTAGACAGTTTTATATCGATTTCTTCCGGGGCCAGCCCAACGAACTGAATTTTAACAATCCGTTTCTGCTCACATGCTCCGTCAATTATACGATTCTGGAACATTTGGCGTTGGACGCCTGGCCCCAATTTTTCGCA
This sequence comes from Paenibacillus sp. NPDC056933, assembly GCF_042674385.1. Lineage (NCBI taxonomy): Bacteria > Bacillati > Bacillota > Bacilli > Caryophanales > Paenibacillaceae > Paenibacillus > Paenibacillus sp. NPDC056933. Next base: position 2,645,541 of record NZ_JBHUQN010000001.1, read on the forward strand.
GATCAGATTCACAGCGGCTATTATTGCATCGTATTTTTGGACGAGTCCAGGTTATCTCCAGCGGCAGCCTATCAAAAAGAACCGTTTCCTCATCATCTTTTTCTGTATGGTTACGATTGGGACAAACGTATTTTTGATGCTTCCATGTTTGACCATACAGGAGTATATCGCAATGTACAGATTCCGTTCACGGAGTTCCTGGATGCTGTCCATTCTATGAGACATCTGCTCACAGAGGAACTCACCGCGGATCATCACACTTATTTTTACAAATACGAGCCGCATTCTCCGTATCCTTTCGATAGAATCGTAGCGCTCGACCAACTGCATGATTACCTGAACGGAGAGACCCATCTGAACCGCATTAATTACAATCCTGACGAAGAACAGGCTTTCGGAATTCACGTCTACGATTATTTGCAAATGTACTATGATGCTGTAGAGAGCAACGATCCCCGGCTTGGCGACCGTAACGATGTGAGGCATCTGCATGTGCTCTGGGAGCACAAAAAAATGATGAGTGAACGGATTGCCTATTTGATAGAAGAGGGGATAATCCCATACGACGAAGAACTTGTGAACGGTTATCAGGATATAACCACCAGGGCAATGAAGCTAAGGGATCAATATATCCGTCATGAACTTCGTGAAGACAAGGCAGTGTTTGAAAAGGTGAGGCTACGATTGGAGGAATTCCGCAAGGAAGAGCCTGCTCTCCTGCAAAGACTGATTTCATTGCTCGAAAGCTGAACTAACCCCTCTCTGAAATTCTTACGGAATCAGCAGTCCAGCCTCATTCGAGGATGGACTTTTTTTCTGTTAACTTTAGCCCTACGTCTTACGCCAGAAAGTACTTACGCCTTTTTCTAGCCGACTTGGATATATTTCCAGTAACAAAAGGATTGTCAAACGAAATGAAATATGATATTTTCATATCTGTAACCGGTTACACATAGGGGTGAACGTTCATGACAACAATTAAAGATGTAGCTCAACTGGCTGGCGTATCAGTAGCCACTGTATCACGGGTCATTAATGAAAGAGGTTATGTTCATGCAGACACGCGCAAGAAGGTGGAAGAAGCGGTCAAGCAGCTTAACTTCTCTCCGAATGAAGTGGCTCGCTCTTTATATAAACGTAAGTCCAAGCTGATCGGCCTGCTGCTTCCGGATATTGCAAACCCTTACTTTCCGCAGCTTGCACGCGGTGTGGAGGACAGGATGCAGGAACAGGAATTCAGACTGATTTTCGGAAATAGTGATGAGGATGAACAAAAGGAACGGGATTATGTTCAGACTTTTGTCCAAAATAATGTGGTGGGCGTAATCTCTTCAACAAACTACCCTCATTCTTCAATATATGAAAGCTTGAAGATCCCTGTGGTATTTCTGGACAGGACGCCGCTGGACAGTCCCTCCGTATATGCGGATGGGAGAGAGGGCGGGCGCCTGGCTGCAAGGGAGATCATCAAGCGTGGAAGTCGCCGAATTACGGTCATGAAGGGACCAGCACATATCAAACCTGCGCAGGACCGTTTTGAAGGCGCCATCGAGAGCATACGTCAGGCTGGTCTTGATTACCGCGTAATTCAAACGACATCTTTCTCCTTTAATGATGTTGGGTTATGGGCGGAAGAGCTATTCAGCAAGTACGGCGATACTGACGGGGTCATTGCCAGTAATGACATCGCGGCCATGGCGGTACTGCATGAAGCATTGCGAATCGGAATCAAAGTTCCGGAGGATATGCAGATTATCGGCTTCGACGATATCCCAATGAGCAGCTTGTTATCGCCTGCCTTGTCGACCATTCGCCAACCGGCATATGAGATGGGGAGAGAAGCCGCCGGATTGCTTATTAAACTTGTAGAACAAGCACCAATCGAAAATAAACACATACAATTGCCTGTCAGTTTCATTGAACGGGGCACAACAAGAAAGGTGAATTCGAATGGCTAAAATTTGTGTTATTGGCAGCAGCTCCATGGATCTGGTTGTCACTTCCTCAAGACGTCCGGGGGCGGGTGAAACCGTCCTTGGCGACAGTTTCAAAACAGTTCCAGGCGGCAAAGGAGCTAACCAGGCAGTCGCTGCTGCAAGGCTGGGGGCCGAAGTTGTGATGATTGGCCGGGTAGGCGATGATGCTTTCGGTACGGCCATTTTAAATAATTTCAAAGCAAATGGTGTAAATACGCAAAATGTGAAACCGGTTACACATATGGAGAGCGGTACGGCTCATATCGTTCTGGCAGAAGGTGATAATAGCATTGTAGTCGTTGAGGCGGCCAATCGCGAAGTAACACCTGCCTATGTTGATGAATTGGCAGAAGTAATCCAAAGTGCCGATATTGTGCTTATTCAACACGAAACTCCAGAGGAAACCGTTGTTCGTGTCAGCGAGATTTGTGACCAAAGCGGAACCCCCTTGTTGTTGAATCCAGCACCGGCAAGAAAAGTACCGGATGCAGTCATCGAAAAAGTCGCTTATATCACACCGAACGAGCATGAGGCCGGGATATTGTTTCAGGGAATAACTCCAGCAGAAGCGCTGCGGCAATATCCAAACAAGTTGTTTATTACAGAGGGCAGCAACGGAGTTCGTTACTTTGACGGGGAGCAGGAAATCGTTGTCCCTGCTTACAAGGTTGAACCAGTGGATACAACCGGAGCGGGTGATACGTTTAATGCCGCATTTGCGGTCGCTTTGGCGGAAGGTAAGCCGCTACAGGACAGCATTAGATTCGCCAACCGGGCTGCATCGCTATCCGTGACCAAGTTCGGAGCGCAAGGAGGCATGCCGATGCGGAATGAAGTGGAGGAAAGTCTGAAATGAAGAAACAGGGAATGTTGAACAGTCATATTTCCAAGGTGCTGTCTGATCTGGGCCATACGGACATGATTGTCATCGCAGATGCTGGTCTTCCGATTCCGGAAGGAGTACCCAAAATTGATGTGGCCCTGAAGTTGGGAACACCTGGTTTTCAAGAAATCGTGGAACTGATTGAGGAGGATATGGTTGTCGAGAGAGTGATTTTGGCGGCCGAAATCAAAGCAGGAAATCCTGCAGCTTTGCAGTTTATTACCGAGAAATTCGGGGATGATGCTATTGACGTATCCCTCAGTCATGAGCAATTCAAGGCGTTGACCCGACAAGCCAAAGTGGTCATTCGCACGGGCGAAGCCACACCATATGCCAATTGCATATTACAATCAGGCGTCATTTTCGGTTAAAAGGAGGACGACATTATGCATATTCAGATGCAAGGCATATATAAAGCGTTTGGCACCAACCAAGTGCTGAGCGGAGTGGATTTCAATTTGAAAGAAGGCGAGGTTCATGCCCTGATGGGGGAGAACGGGGCCGGCAAATCCACACTAATGAACATTTTGATCGGTCTTCATGGGCGGGATCAGGGAACGATCTCTATTGACGGCAAAGAAACCTATTTTTCCAGTCCAAAGGAAGCCGAGAAGATGGGGATTGCTTTTATCCATCAAGAGTTGAACGTTTGGCCGGAAATGACGGTGCTTGACAATCTCTTCATCGGCAAGGAATTAACTTCGACTTTCGGATTACTGAACACGCGACAAATGAAAGCGCTTGCCACGGAGCAGTTAGCCAAGCTTTCGGTGCAGATTCCGCTGGACCGTCCTGCCGGGGAATGCTCTGTCGGTCAGCAGCAAATGATTGAGATTGCCAAAGCACTAATGACCGATGCCAGAGTTATCATTATGGACGAACCAACGGCGGCACTTACAGAGCGTGAGATCCAGAAACTGTTTGGCGTAATCGCTGTTCTCAAGAAAAATGGAGTGTCCATCGTATACATTTCGCACCGGATGGAGGAAATTTTTACGATCTGCGACCGGATTACGGTAATGCGTGACGGCAAAACGGTGGATACCAAGTCGATCCCGGAGACCAGCTTTGACGAAGTGGTACGGAAGATGGTCGGTCGGGAACTTACGGAGCGGTATCCTGTACGGAATCCTTCATACGGTGACGTGGTTCTGGAAGTTCGTGACGCAAGCAGCACAGGATTGTTCCAGAATGTCAGCTTCACAGTGAGAGCAGGCGAAATTCTCGGCTTCTCAGGGCTAATGGGCTCGGGACGTACCGAAATCATGCGGGCGATCTTCGGTTTGGAAGCACTGGATAGTGGAGACATTATGATTCGAGGCAAGAATGTTCACATTCGGAAGCCAGCAGACGCAGTAAGACATGGGATTGGATTTATTACTGAGGACCGGAAGGATGAAGGTTTGGTATTAGATTTCTCCATACGTGAGAACATGGCTTTACCGAATTTGTTCAGCTTCTCAAGTAAAGGTTTCATCTCGACTCAGAAAGAACAGGAATTCGTCGATACACTCATCAAACGTTTGCAAATCAAGACGCAATCCTCCGAGACAGCGGTACGAAACTTGTCAGGAGGCAACCAGCAGAAGGTCGTTATCGCCAAATGGGTCGGCATCGGTCCAAGCGTGCTCATTCTGGATGAGCCCACACGCGGTGTGGATGTTGGAGCCAAACGAGAGATTTATCAGTTGATGAACGAGCTGACGGACCGCGGAGTCGCAATCATTATGGTATCTTCCGAGCTGCCTGAAGTGCTCGGCATGAGCGATCGAATCGTGGTTGTGCATGAGGGACGCATTACTGGCGAACTGACGAAGGACGAGGCAACACAGGAAAACATTATGACATTGGCTACAGGGGGACAGTAATATGACAACTTTGCAGGAAAACCAACCCGCGAAAAGCGGCTTCCGTTTGACAAATCTGACACAGAAATTGGGTCCTTTATTAGGGCTGATCATACTGATTATTATCGTATCCGCATTAAATCCAAGCTTTTTAGAACCGCTTAACATTTTAAATCTATTACGACAGGTTTCGATTAACGCACTGATAGCGTTTGGCATGACGTTTGTTATTCTGACAGGCGGGATTGACTTGTCGGTAGGCTCGATTCTGGCTTTATCGAGCGCCTTTGTAGCCAATATGATGTTGTCCGGCCTGGATCCCATTCTCTCAATCATTATTGGGGTCGCGCTCGGTGGTGCTATGGGGATGGTAAATGGATTGATGATTACGAAAGGCAAGATGGCTCCATTTATAGCAACATTGGCGACGATGACAGTATTCCGGGGATTGACACTCGTGTATACGAATGGTAACCCGATTACGGGATTGGGTGACAGCCTGATGTTCCAGCTGTTTGGACGCGGTTATATGCTTGGCATTCCAGTGCCGGCCATCACCATGTTAATTACTTTTGTAATTCTCTGGACAATCTTGCACAAAACAGCCTTCGGTCGCAAAACGTATGCGCTTGGTGGCAACGAGAAAGCTTCCATCATCTCAGGCATTAAAGTGCATCGCGTGAAAATCATGATTTACTCACTGGTAGGTATGTTATCGGCACTGGCAGGCGCAATTCTGACCTCCCGTCTGAATTCTGCGCAGCCTACGGCAGGTACTTCATATGAACTGGACGCCATTGCTGCTGTTGTTCTGGGTGGAACAAGCCTGTCGGGCGGTAGAGGACGGATTGTCGGTACACTAATCGGGGTCCTAATTATCGGCGTGTTGAACAATGGTTTGAACCTGCTCGGAGTGAACTCATTTTATCAAATGGTTGTGAAAGGCGTCGTTATTGCCATCGCTGTCCTGCTGGACCGCAAGAAAACGGCTTAAGGAGAGAAGCGAACATGAAAAAACTAACCATATTGCTTGTAAGCGTAATGATGATCGTTCTGGCGGGATGCTCCCTGGAGCCTCCGGGCTGGGCCAAGCCCGACTCTGCCGGAAGCAATGGACAGAAAAAAATCGGCCTGTCGGTTTCCACGTTGAATAATCCCTTCTTTGTATCCCTCAAAGACGGGGTAGTTGCAGAAGCCAAAAAACAAGGAATTCAGGTCATTGTAGTTGATGCGCAAAATGATTCGGCCAAACAAACCAATGATGTGGACGACCTGATTCAACAGGGCGTGGATGCTCTTCTGATTAACCCAGCGGATTCCGCTGCAATCTCCACGGCCGTTCAGTCTGCCAATAGCGTGGGCATTCCTGTGGTTACACTGGACCGTTCGGCGGACAAAGGGGAAGTGGCGGCGTTGGTTGCATCCGATAACGTCAAGGGCGGACAGATGGCAGCAGAATATTTCGTAGAACACCTTGGCGAGGGAGCAAAAGTGATTGAACTTGAGGGTGTACCTGGAGCTTCCGCAACAAGAGAGCGGGGGAAAGGTTTCCATGAAGTCGCCGACCAAAAACTCGATGTGGTTGCCAAACAGTCTGCCGATTTCGATCGCTCCAAAGGTTTGAATGTGATGGAAAACCTGCTGCAGGGCAATCCAGACGTACAGGCGGTATTTGCCCATAACGACGAGATGGCACTAGGCGCAATCGAAGCGATCCAAAGCTCGGGCAAAGACATTCCCGTGATCGGATTTGACGGCAACGATGATGCGATCAAATCCATTCAGGACGGAAAGTTGACGGCCACCGTTGCTCAGCAGCCGGTACTGATTGGCCAGCTGGCAGTGCAAGCCGCTCTGGATGTTCTTGGCGGCAAGCAGGTAGAAAAATCAATTCCGGCTGAATTGAAGCTGGTAACTAAGGAAAACGCCAATAACTAAATATTCTTGTACATCCCGCTCTGGACCAAGCACCAGAGCGGGATTTTTCGCTTTGTATTCAACCATTTCGGAGGCGACCCAGTTACGGACTTACAACTTTACAATGCGGACTTCCAGACATAATATGTAAGAGAACGAATGAGCGGAATAAAATCACAGATATGAAGAGAGGTCTGTAATACATGGATAACGTATCTACTGAAGTTAAAATGGAATCATTCCAAGCCTTTCAATCAGTAATCCGCAAATCGGAAAATGCCCTGGCTAATATGGCTCAGAAAGAAAGTAACACCACCTTATTAGATAAACGCCTCAAAGCATTGTACATCGGATTAGCCATGCTGGAAACGGCTTGGAATCTGAAACCTTATCATTACAGTGAGGCAGATTTAACAGAAGCTCGCCATGTTTTGACTGGTTTATTCCCATTACTTGAGAAAATGAATGGTAAGTCAAAAACGGGTAGCCCTCAAAAAACGCTTATCGAACGAAGAATTAAAGCATTTGAACTTGCTGTTCAGGCTATGGATGAGCTTCTGAAAAATTCAAATTAACCATCTCAATAATTTGAGATGGTTAATTTATTCTCATAATAGGCCTCAAACCTAGTTACTTAATCATCTGAATAAATGGTTGCATTGAAACTCTCAGGACCTAAACGAACGTTACTCACATTATAAATTGGATTATAGGAGAATATGGCATACGCTGAGTAGACAATCTGTCCATTACCTGGTGGTGGCACATTGAAATCCGAACCGGTAAAGCTTAATACGCAAGGACTGAAAAACGGGTTGGCCAACACAATTGTACCCGTCGCATAAACAAGCTGTTGCGAACCACCCAATCCTCGGTACACTACGATCACCAAGTCCCCGTTAACAGGCAACTGACTTGCTGTTATTTCGACTATCCCTGAAAAAAGAGTCCGGATTCCCATGCCCGGGTTACTGACTTGCAGTCCAACTTGGGCAAACAATAGCGGAACGCCATTCGTGAAGCTGGGCGTTAACACCTGCTGCCCGTTGGAGCCTTGGGAAGTTCGTGCATCTAACGTTTTAACCATGGGATTTGCCTCCTTCCGTCCTTTTCATAAAAATAAGTTAGTCGTCGCTGTACGCAACCGCATTGAAGCATTCCGGACCAACACGGCTGGCTTGTTCTGATGGGGATACCGGAACAAATGTCATATAACAAGAATAGATAAGCTGCCCGGTAGGAGGAGGAGGCACATTGTAATCAGAACCCTCGAAGCTTGCCAGTATGCTTCCTACAGAAGGAAATACAGGTTGGGAAACGACGTAAATTGGCGTACCTGTATTAGTCGAACCTCTGAAAATTTCGAACCGAATGGAAGAAGGTTGAGAAGACAAATTAGAACCCGAAATTCGATAAGTTCCATTGAACTGAGTGCGAATAACTAAACCTGGATTGACAATGTTCAATCCAAGAATTCCCACCAAGGTAGGGGTGTTTTGCGCAAGAGGGATATTAAGCGGAGTAGTACCGTTAGAACCAAGAGAAGTACGAGCGTCAAGCGTACGAACCATAGCAATTCCTCCAATCTATTATTTGGTATATCTTATGTAGATAGTTTCAAAGAGTTGTCAGCTAAATGGCAAGCATTTACTATGTTTTTGAAAACCAACCTTATTGCCGCTGGTACAAGGCGTGTTTCCCAATCGTGCACTTAAATGTATAATGATTATTCGAGGTGATGAGGATGGCAAGATCAAAAGAATTTGAAGTAAATGAAGTATTAGATAAAGCAATACATCTGTTCTGGACACAAGGATATGAGAAAACTTCAATGCAAGACCTCGTTGAATATATGGGCATTCACCGAAGAAGCATCTATGATACGTTTGGGGATAAGCATGCTCTATTTATGAAAGCACTTGAACGATATGAAACAAAGCAGTTGAACAAAATGAGCTTTTTAGTTCATACACAAAAGCCGGTCAAAGAGATCATTCGGGCTTTGTTTGAGTCTACAGTAAGAAATGAAGGAGAGCCTTTAGGGTGTTTTCTTGTAAATTCAGGCGTGGAACTGGGTGTACTCGATCCTGAAGTTACATCCTTAGTGAATGAAAGTTATTTACGAACCGAGGAATTCTTGACCAACCTTCTTTTGGCAGGTCAACAAACGGGTGAAATCAAGGCAGATTTCGATCCTGTAGTTACTTCTCATTATTTAATGAATGCATGGATCGGACTACGGACATTGGTTAAGACTACAGCGGATCAGCAAAAATTAAACAATATTATTCATGTGACACTATCCATTTTTGATTAACGCGCCATTATGGCATGACGGACAAAGGGAGTCTCATCAATTGCGGACTGTTTGTTATAGTGATACAGAATCAATCCAATGTATTTCACTGCTCAATAAAACGTGGGAATGATGTCTGTTCACATAAATTTAATACCCATGAATGAAAGTAATTCATAAATGACATCATAGTGAAGTAGTATACACTCTAATTTTGCCAGAGGAGGAGATCTTTTATGGCTCGCCAGAAGAAAAGGCAGGAAGCTGCCTGGAAGTCACGAAAGCAAGAACAGCATCCTCATGGTAAAATCAAATCGCTTAAAGAATTATCAAGCGAATATGAAGAGAAACATACTACGCTTTAAGCGAAAGACTGCCGGGTAAATTTCCGGCAGTCTTTCGCACGAATGTCACTGACAAAAACATTGTTTATTGAAAGCCGCTAAATAGCGTTTTTTTTATTTACATAAGTACTACAACTTTTTTTCGTCCATATATTTGCAAAACTTGATACATATGCTATCTTTACAATGAAAGCGCAACCATGAATGGACAGATCGAACAATTCTTTCTCATATTTCACTTGGAGAGGAAAATGAAAATGAAAAATTTGTTCAAAAAGGCAAGCGCAATGATGATGTCATTCATTCTGCTGCTCGGATTGATGACAACGCCCGTTCATGCAGTAACCCCGCTTTTTATGATTGAAAGCGAAAACGCTTTACTTTCCTCCGATCTTCAAGTAGTGACTGAAATTTACGGCCAGCCCAAGCCCGGATTCTCCGGGAGTGGATTTGTGTGGATGCAAAATTCCGGCACAATCACCTACACAGTGACTGTCCCGGAAACCGGCATGTATGCGATCTCAACCCGTTATATGCAGGAGTTAAGTCCAGACGGCAGACTTCAATATTTATCCGTCAATGGTGTGACCAAAGGTTCGTATATGCTGCCTTACACGACCACATGGAATGATTTTAATTTTGGCTTTCATAAGCTGAATCAAGGAAGCAATACCATTGAGCTGAAGGCAGGCTGGGGATTTGCTTATTTTGACACCTTTACTGTGGATCATGCAGTTCTAGATCCTTTGGATGTACAACCGGTGCTCACCGATTCTGGGGCCACACCTGAGACTCAACTGCTGATGAATTATTTAACAGAGGTTTACGGTAACCACATTATCTCCGGTCAGCAGGAAATTTATGGAGGCGGGAATGACGGCAATACAGAGTTGGAGTTTGATTGGATTTATAATTTAACCGGAAAATATCCTGCGATCCGCGGCTTTGATTTTATGAACTATAATCCGCTCTACGGATGGGAGGACGGCACAACGGATCGGATGATCGATTGGGTGAATAACCGGGACGGCATTGCTACAGCTTCATGGCACATCAATGTGCCTCGAAATTTTACTACCTATCAGCTTGGAGAGCATGTGGATTGGAAGGAAGCCACCTACAAGCCAACAGAAACTAATTTTAATACAGCCAACGCCGTGATTCCTGGTACGAAGGAATATCAATACGTCATGATGACTATTGAAGATCTAGCAGAACAATTGCTGATTCTGCAAGATAACAATGTGCCGGTTATTTTCCGTCCTTATCATGAGGCGGAGGGCAATGGCGGTTTGAATGGGGAAGGTGCGTGGTTCTGGTGGGCTTCAGCAGGTGCGGACGTATACAAGCAGCTCTGGGATATGCTCTATACCGAACTTACAGAGACATACGGCTTGCATAACTTGATCTGGACATACAACAGCTATGTGTATAACACTTCTCCTGCATGGTATCCTGGTGATGATCAGGTAGACATTGTTGGCTATGATAAATACAATACGATCTACAACCGCAATGACGGTTTGTCTGGCGTACCTAATGAGGATGCCATTACTTCGATTTTCTATCAGCTGGTTGATTTAACGAACGGTACGAAAATGGTTGCCATGACGGAGAACGATACGATCCCAAGCGTTCAGAATCTGACAGAAGAAAAATCTGGATGGCTCTATTTCTGCCCATGGTATGGCGAACATCTAATGAGTTCCGCATTTAATTATCCTGCCACTCTTACAACACTTTATCAAAGTGATTATGTTATCACACTGGATGAGCTGCCCAATTTAAAGGGTAACCATCCTAATCCAAGCGCATCCATCACACCTGCAGCCGTTGAATTTGACAAATATGCACCCAATCAAAGTGACAAAACCATTTCCCTGAATTTAAATGGAAAAACATTAAACGATCTCCGGGTAGGGACCAATGCATTAACCGCGTCTCAAGATTATATTTTAAACGGAAGTATGCTGCTGCTGAAAAAAGAATTTTTGGCCGGGCTGCCGGCTGGTGATCATTTGATTGTCTTTGATATGAATCAGGGTCAAGATCCTGTATTAAAAGTTAAAATCGTCGATTCAACACCAAGTGCTTCGATTTCGCCCGTGAATGCGACATTTGATAAAGCCGTGAATCTAGGGAAGGATATTTCCGTGTCTCTTACCTTAAACGGGAAACAGCTTACCAACGTAACGAATGGAAACTATACACTTGAATCGGGCCAGGATTATGCGGCATCCAACTCTGGTGTCATTCTGGGTAAATCCTACCTTTTCACGCTTCCGCTGGGCCAGAATGCGATAACCTTTCATTTCAGCGGTGGAAATAATGCTGTTCTTACTGTAAATGTAGTAGACAGCAGTGTTCCTATTCCCTCGGGTGACTTGGCAATTCAGGCTTTTAACGGCAACACGAGTAGTTCCGCTAACGGAATCTCACCCAAGTTCAAAGTAATCAATAGCGGTGATTCGCCCATTGAATTAAGTGATGTAAAACTGCGGTATTATTATACGATTGATGGGGAAGACGCACAGAGTTTCTGGTCTGACTGGGCCAGCATCGGAAGTGCGAATGTAACCGGCACATTCGTTAAACTGGCGACTCCGGTTACTGGAGCGGATTATGTTTTGGAAGTTGGATTTTCGAGTTCGGCTGGAACGCTTAGTCCTGGACAGAGCGCAGAAATTCAAACCCGATTCTCCAAAAATAACTGGTCCAATTACAACCAGGCTAACGATTACTCGTTTAAGGCATCCACCAGTCAGTTTGCAAACAATGAACAAGTCACCGGGTATATGAACGGCCAGCTTGCATGGGGGATTGAACCGTAAGAAGAGGGGAATAGCCGGGTTGGGATGGGGAATTTACTCTGCCCGACCCCTTTACTGTGTGGGGGTTGAACGTTTGGAGACAACTATAGGGTTCCATTGAGTCGCTATTTTAGCGGCTTTTTTGTTATGATGGGTAGGATGCTAAAAGCTCAGAAGGAGATTGATTATTAACAATGTATTTCAAAAAATGTTTAAGTGCTATGCTTATTATTCTAGCGACTATCTTGTTTACGGGATGTTCACTCGAAACGGCTTCATTAAATGACTCATCTCAAGCTAGTTCACCTCTAACGCAATTTGATGAAGTAGCTGCGTATATTTCGGAGCATCATGAACTGCCAGAAAATTATATAACCAAAAGAGAGGCCAGGGAACTAGGCTGGGAGCCGAGCAAAGGAAATTTGGAGAACGTGGCCCCAGGCAAAAGTATAGGCGGTGATGTATTTCAAAATCGAGAAGGGTTGTTACCCAAGAAAAAGGGAAGGACTTGGTACGAAGCAGACATTAATTATTCAGGAGGAACGCGAGGAAGCGATCGGATCCTATACTCCAATGATGGATTAATCTATAAAACAACCGATCATTACCGTACGTTTGAACAAATCGAATAGTGAAGGGGAGATATTATGAAAACCATTGTCATCCATGGAAAGGACATTCATGGCCAAGAAGAGTTACATGACGTTCTTCAGGAAAGACTTGAGTTAGGCCCCTCTTACGGCCGGAATTTGGATGCATTATGGGATTGCTTGACTGGCTTCGTCTCCATGCCACTTACCATTCAATGGATTGATTTTGATACAAGCAGGAAGTACCTTGGAGAATACGCGGATCGTTTATTAGACGTAATGCAAGAAGCGGAGGAAGAGTTGGAAGAGTTTACATTTGATTTAATCATATAATGACCATATGGTGGACAAGAAAATGAAGTAGTTTCCTTCTTGGACACCAGATTCATTCAGCTAACGGTATATGACAGAAAATAAGAACCAGCAGCCAGTAAGTGGCTGCTGGTTCTTATTTTGATATCCAAACAAATTCAAATCATAATAACACGCTACATCAAGACCTGGAATGTTCATTTTTTTTGGCATTGAGCGTAGCAATCAGCTTCTCACCTTCGACATCAAGGTTCGGCAGAATGCGGTCCAACCATTTCGGAAGTGCCCAGGATTTGTCACCGAAAAGAGCCATAATGGCAGGAACCAATCCCATCCGAATGATGAAAGCATCGATCAGAATTCCTACAGCTAATGTGAAACCAATCTGTTTAATCATGACGTCATCCGTAAATATAAATCCTGCAAATACAGAGACCATGATCACCGCAGCGGCTACAACGACACGACTTACCTGGTTGTACCCATGAACAACGGATGCTATCCCCCTGTGACCATGAACGTAGGATTCCCGCATAGAACTAACAAGGAACACCTGATAGTCCATCGCCAGCCCATACAGGATACCGGTCACGATGATTGGCATAAAGCTTAGCAGCGGACCGCCGGTATCGAAGCCAAAGAGAGAATGCAGCCAGCCCCACTGAAATACAGCTGTAGTAATCCCGAATGTAGCCAGAATGCTGAGCAGGAAGCCGATCGTTGCTTTAATTGGAACGATGATTGAACGAAATACAAGCAGTAGAATGATAAGCGACAGCAGGATAATAATTCCTACATAGATAGGGAATACCTGTGCCAATTTGGATGACATATCAATGTTAACGGCAGTGAGTCCAGTAACACCAAGCTTAACATCATTCGTCTGTGCGATGCTCGATTCGGTAGATCGTAAATCGTTCACCAGATCTTTCGTGATTTTATCGTTAGGACCTGTTTTCGGAATGAGACTGAAAATAGCCAGATCCTCTGTCATGCCCAGCGGGGTAACCTGTGCAACATTATTTTGGCTTTGGAGCTCCTTCACGAGATTGCCCAAGAGTTCCGGAGTAATCTGAGCGGCAGAATTATTAGGTTCTGCGACCAGAATAAGCGGGCCGTTAAACCCTTCTCCGAAGCCTTCGGAGATGGCATCATAACTTTGTCTTGCCGTCGTATCCAGGTTCGCTGAGGATGCTCCCGGGATGCCCATTTCCATTTTGGTTATAGGCGTTGCTGCAGCACCAAGAACGATGATGATGGCGATAATTGTGATCCAACGATATTGGATAACGAATTTAACCCATCTGTCAGCAATTCCGTGGCCACCCTGTTTAGAATGTTTCGTGCTTTTCTCGCGGGCCTTGGGCGAACAGATGCGTTCACCTACCAATCCAAGCAGAGCTGGCAACAGGGTTAGAGCAACGAACACGTTGATAAGAACGGTAGCAGCAGCGACCAAAGCCATCGTGGATAAGAACGTGAGTCCGATGACAAGCATACCGCAGAGTGCAATAATAACGGTCAAGCCGGCAAAAAATACAGCGCTGCCGGAAGTGCCAATCGCTCTTGCCGCAGCCTCTTGTGCGCTCAAGCGTTGATCAATTATCATTCGACGTTGGCGATTGACAATGAATAGAGCGTAATCGATCCCCACGGCCAATCCAACCATCAGAGCCAAGACGGAAGTCACACTGGGCATTTCTATAAATTTGGAGATGGAGAAGGCTCCACCTACTCCGATACCAACACCAAGAAGCGCAGTGACAAGGGGAAGACCTGCTGCAACGACGGAGCCGAGTGTTATCAGCAAGACAATTACAGCAATGATTAGTCCGACAATCTCTGCCGAACCAACACCGATGGATACCGTTTTGAGTGTTTCGCCAGGGAGCACGGTAATGTTGGTTCCATTCTCAACGGTCATGACGGAATGAATAACGGAATCAAATACATCTTGAGTAATTGCAGATTGCTCGATAGTAAACTGAAATTGAAACAGTGCAATTTTTCCGTCAGAAGAAATTAGGACACCAGGAACAGGCACACCCTCCACAATCAAAGGCCCATAGGGAGGAGGAGAGGATGTTGCTGATTGCTGCATATTGGCAGCTTGAGCCATGTCAGCGGCTGCACCCGAACTGCTTGCCTCAGCTGCATAATCGGCAGGGTTTATCACATCGTTCAACCCGTATACTTCACTAACACCCTTCATAATTGCAGCCAAACGTTCAGGGGTATCCAAACGCTCGTTATCAGGGGCTTCGAATACTACACTTCCTTGACCACCAGAGGCCGCAGGAAGTTCTTTTGCTAACTGGTCCAGAACCTTTTGTGACTCAGTACCTTCAATCTTCATTTCGGAACTGATGTGAATACCATTAAAGCTGATCATCGAAATGACGATCCCCAAAATTAAAATCCAGCCAATGATGAAATACGCGGGTTTGCGAAAAGCAGTCTTTCCCAGTTTGTATAATAATGTAGACATTTCTCTATTTTACACTCCCTCTAAGGTGAATATGGATTGTTAGCGCACTAGAATCCTTTGCGCAAATAAACAAACATGGTTTCTAAAAACTCGTCGAACGTTACAGCCCCAGCCCTTTGGTGATCACTCATGTTTTGTCCCGGCAGCAATACGTTAAGTCTTCCGTCAATCAAAGGAAGAACGATCCCGTATACCGCATTTATTAGAAGATAAGTATATACCTCGTCATCGTTTCCGTCTGACAAGTCCAACAATGTTTCTTGAGCAGTCGTTTGCATATGGTGCAATACCCTGAGGAAATGTGGTTCTAGCACAGGATATTTTTGGGAAAGTAATAAAAGTTCACGTAATCTTCCGATAAGATCCGTTGTAAGCTGCATCTGGATTAGTTGATACAGAACGTCAAGCAAAGAGGCATTTGGGGGAATTTGCGTGAGTAAATTCTCGAATTCAGCAGTGTTATGGACCGCTGTTGCTCCCATCGCTACTGCTTCTTCCTTGCATGTGAAATAATTTGCGAAAGTTCTTCTGGAGTAACCGGCTTTTTGCACGATATCTTCAACAACCATGCCGTCCAATCCATGTTCAAGCGCAAGTTCGAATGCCGCAATAGCAAGCGATTGCTCTGTCGCTTCTTTTTTTAAATGCCGCAAGGTTTGTTTCGCCATCATTTTCCGCTTATGCGTACAGCTCCTTTCTCATCTAAAGGTGTTTTTGAAAAGCACATCATTACAAAGCACTGAAAAAATGAAATATTTTTCAGAGATATAACGTTCTAAGGATTATTTTAACTTTAATTTGCCCATTGGGCAAATTTGCTCAAAGGGAAAGTTATTTTAAAGTTTTTTTAAAAATGTATCCTTTATAAAAAATCATTATAAAGGTAGTATATGAAGTGTGGCTTTCAGCTAATTTCGTGCAAGGGAAGATAGAGGGAAATCATTTTTTATGATTGACAATCTTTTGCGTGTCTCATTTTGCTTATTATTATGGAAATATCTATAACGGGAGTTGATAACATGACTGAAGAAGAACGAATTTTTGAGGGGATTTTATTTAGTCCCGGTCATCCTGATCTTAAGGCCATCAAGCTGCGCTCACACAATCTTAGTAGTCAATACAGTCGTACCTTTGAGGATCAAACAGAGGAACGCGAAGCATTACTTATGCAGATCTTGGGCAGAAAAGGTACGCATTGTTTTATCCAAGGTCCCATTTTCTTTCATTATGGCATTCACACAGAAATCGGTAACCATTTTTTTGCGAATTACAATCTGACCGTCCAGGATGATGCCAGAGTTTCGATCGGTGATCACGTCAGTTTTGGACCTAATGTAACCATTGTTACACCGATTCATCCTTTTATTGCTTCAGAACGTCGACAAATGCTGGACCAAAACGGTGAACCCAAGACTCTCTGCTACGCCAAGCCTGTCACGATCGGAAATGATGTTTGGATATCAGCTAACGTTACTGTGTGCGGAGGTGTTACGATTGGCGACGGATCTGTCATTGGCGCTGGAAGCGTAGTGACCCAAAATATCCCTGAAGGCTCTTTTGCAGCGGGTGTTCCCTGCAGAGTCATTCGTCCAATCACTGCATCGGACAGCATGCGCTATAAACCGGATGTCCTGGCCGATTGCAGCGTAATTGAATAAAAACACACAACATGAACAAACCGTTCCTAGACATGGGAACGGTTTGCTCATTTCGATTAGTACATCTTTGTTTAGTGGGAAGCTATACAATGTTTTTACTGTACGAAATGATCCAATTCCGGCTGTAATTTATTCCGCAGAACATACAGCATGATGGCCCCAACAAAGAACGCGACAACATCGGCAATAACGAGCGACCAAACCACTCCGTGGAAGCCATTCATTCGGTTGGCGATATAGAGCACAGGAATCAGAGTAATTCCTTGAATGACTGACATAATAAACGCTGCAGTTCCTTGCGCTGTAGCTTGAAAGATCCCCATAAACAACGAGGTCATTCCTGTAATGAACAAGGATAGGAACGTGACATGCAGAATGTAGCTGCCCATTTCAATTAATTGCGGGTCATTTGTAAATAAACCAATTAAGTGGTCGGATATCAGATAGACGATAACGCCGAACACGACTGCTAACACCACAATCGCTTTGATCGTAAAACCAATAGTTTGCTTCATGCGTAATTTATTCGCTGTAAAAGAAAAGGCAATCAACGGCACGACTCCCTCGCACAAGCCCATCAGAATAAACTCAGGAAATTGCAATAAACGTGATGAAATTCCATATCCCGCAATGGCCTCATCCCCATATTCGACAAGAAAAAGGTTAAGAATAAGCGACATCGCACCCAAGAAAACACTCATAACAAAGACGGGAACTCCGATTTTGAACACATTGCTCAGAATGTCCTTGGTAATCTTGAACCATTTCAAGGAGACAGTTAAGAATGGACTTTTATAACTCATATGGAAAGCGTAGAAAGCACTCGCAACCATGTTTGAGATGACCGTAGCAGATGCAACGCCGATCACACCCCAATGGAAGATAAAGATGAATAGCGCATCGAGAA
Organism: Paenibacillus sp. NPDC056933; assembly: GCF_042674385.1. Classification (NCBI taxonomy): domain Bacteria; kingdom Bacillati; phylum Bacillota; class Bacilli; order Caryophanales; family Paenibacillaceae; genus Paenibacillus; species Paenibacillus sp. NPDC056933. The sequence goes on from NZ_JBHUQN010000001.1 coordinate 2,663,569, forward strand.
TAATATTCACGATAACACTGAGCATCATGCCGATCATTGACGTGATAGCTGCCCCCTCCGAGCGTACGATATTCTCCAGCGTGAAGAATAAGATCACGAATGGTGAACCGATAAGCATTATCGTGACATAGTCTTTCGTAAATCCGAAGGAGTCCGACGTTGCCCCCAGCCCATGAACAATAGGCTCAATCAAAGGGAGGCCAACAGCTATTACGATAAGTCCAAGAACTAAACTACTGTAAAAGGCAAATGAAGATACATGCTTCAGATCATCCACTTTTTTCTCACCCAGCAAACGAGAGATGAATGTGCCGCTGCCTATACCAATTAAGTTGCCCAGCGCCATAATGACCGCGAATAACGGCAAGGTCAGTGCAAGTGCAGTTAACATCGCCGTATTCCCCAGTGTACCAAGGAAATAGGCATTCAAGATGGAATAGATGACACTCATTGATGTGCCTAGCATCATTGGGACAGCAAAGTGAGCTACAGCTTTGGCGATCGGTGCTTTTTCAAAGTAATGGAGGTTTTCTGCTTCCATGTGGATCACTACTTTCTTCGTTTATTTTAGTCTTGAAATGAATTGTAATGATGGAATTCGAACGATATATCAACTCCCAATCTAACAGTGTTAGTTTGTGCCTTACAGTGTTAGATGGTATCATGAACCTATGAACCTGTAAAGATAAACTTACACTGTTAGATAAAAGGGCGGATATGAATGAAAAAACAACAGCCTCAGATTTCAGAAGATATGATTTTGGAAACCTCGTGGAAGCTTCTAGGGGAAGAAGGCATTGAAAAATTCAGCATGAGACGATTGGCCGATCGGCTTGGTATTCAGGCTCCCTCTCTGTATTGGTACTTTAAAAGCAAGCAGCATCTTTACCAGCATTTGGCCAACCAAATATCAAAAATAATTTTGGAAGAGTTCCAATCGGAGGGGGATTGGAAAGAGCAAATGTCGGGACTTGCGGTAACGATACGAAGTGTGCTCCGTCAGTACCCCTGTTCCACGCAGCTTATGATGCTCACACTGCCCCACGAGCCGGACATGATTCGTTTCACCAACCGCATGCTGCTCTGCATGGAATCGACGCCACTTGAGCAAGAGCAAAAGTTGCAAGCGGTTCTTACGCTTGTGAACTATGTTTTCTACTTCGTTCTGGACGGATATCAGCATCAACGTACAGTTTCCGTTATCTCTAAAGACCAGGGGGGGCTTTCCAGCGGGGAGATGATGCATCTTTTGGACTCCATGAGCGAGACGGAAGTGGGACTGTTCCGGAGAATGTATGGGAGCGGGCTATTTGAGAAGATGGGGACAGATGGGGCGTTTGAGTTCGGGTTGAAATTGATTCTGTTGGGGATTGAACAGGTGATAAAAGAGCGGGAGAAGTATGATGCAATATGATTAAATGAGGGGAGCTAGCGGAAATGAGTTTATATCTGGAAATCCCGGAACTTGACAAACGACTTCCGTTTCGGAGCTTTATTCACAAAGGGGATGTGCTTTGTTATCCTCACTGGCATAAGGAAATCGAAATTATTTATGTGACTCAAGGAAGCTTGGATCTGGGGATGAATGATAAGGTGATCCGCCTGAAGCAGGGGGAGGTTCAATTCATTAATGGCGGGGACGTCCACTTTTTTTTGTCATCCCCGGATAGCGAACGAATCGTTATTCAATTTGACCTGATTCTTTTCCAGGACGTATCCACACTAATTTACGATGACCGGTCGCTTCGAGACATCTTTACTGAGATGGAGCAATCAAGCTGGAACTGGCCTCATGAAACGGTAACCAAACTTATTCCTCTTCTTCAAAGCATAAGCACAGAAGATATCGAGCGCAAAGAGGGCTATGCTTATATGATCAAGGCCAAGCTTTATGAAATGTTGGCTTTTATTCTAAGAGAAATACCGAGGAGTATGGAGCAGCAACGGCACCAAAGTTCAGAGAATACCTTGACTCCGACCAAGGAGATGCTTATGAAACTGGAACGAATCTTTGAATATGTAGAAAATCATTATCAAGAATCAATTATCTTAAAGGATGTTGCCGACTATATAGGGTTCAGTCCTTATTATTTCACTAAGTTTTTCAAAAAGAATACGGGAATGACCTTTGTAACTTTTCTAAATGAATATAGAATTAATAAAGCCAAATGGATTTTGCTCAACGAAAACTATTCGATTACCGAAGTAGCTGAGGAGGCAGGTTTCAGTAGCGTAAAAACGTTTCATCACTTTTTTAAGGAAGCGACGGGCACATCGCCTTTAAAGTACCGCATGACAATATCCGGGAATAAAACAGCAAGAATATAGGAAGATAGTCTTTAATCAGACTTGTATGATAAGGGTGGAAACAAGTTGGGGGCTAGAGTACTTTGCATTTTTGATATCATCGGTAAAATGTGATCAGCTACTCAACTTTTTTACATATACCAAAACCAAAACAATTAAAGTTCATACAAAAAGAGAGGAATGTTACGATGAAACTGGGCGTTTTTGATCCGTTATTTTCTAATTTGTCGTTAGATGACATGCTGGATAAGTTAGTAGCTGCCGGTTTGGATGCCGTTGAGATCGGTTCCGGAGGCAACCCGGGAAATGCGCATTGTCCTACAGATGAATTGCTTGCGAGCGAAGAGAAACGAAAGGCTTATCTTGAGAAGTTTGAGCGACGCGGTTTGATCATCAGCGCTTTTAGTTGCCATAACAACCCGATTTCTCCAGATCCTGAGGAGGCCCGAGAAGGCGACGACATTTTGCGTAAATCAATCAAGCTGGCTTCACTCATGGGCGTACCTGTCGTTAATACATTCTCTGGTACTGCTGGAGACAGTGAGGATGCGAAAGCTCCAAACTGGCCCGTTATTCCATGGCCAACTGTATACAGCGATATTAAGAAATGGCAGTGGGAAAATAAGCTTATCCCCTATTGGAAGGAAATCGGTAAACTGGCTGAAGAGCATCATGTAAAAATAGGAATTGAACTACATGGCGGATTTTTATGCCATACACCCTATACGATTTTGAAATTACGAGAAGAGACCAGTGATGCAATTGGCGTAAATCTGGACCCTAGCCACTTATGGTGGCAAGGTATCGATCCGGTAGGTGCCATTAAAATATTGGGCAAAGCCGGCGCGATCCATCATTTTCATGCCAAAGACACTTATCTGGATCAGGATAACATTAACATGTACGGGTTGCTCGATATGCAACCATATGGGGATGTGCAAACTCGCTCCTGGACTTTTCGCTCTGTAGGCTGTGGTCATAGCCTGTCTGAATGGTCCGACATTATAAGCGCTTTGCGAACTTACGGGTATGACTATGTTATAAGCATCGAACATGAAGACCCCCTGATGTCTACTGAGGAAGGATTCAATCGTGCTGTTACCAACCTGCAATCTATCTTGATTCGCGAGCAGCCTCACGATATGTGGTGGGCCTAGTCAGAATAGGGAAGGATGATGAAAATGAATAACCAAGTCTATAATGTGGCAATTGTTGGATATGGAGGGATGGGCAGTTATCATGTCCAGTTGATTGAGCCTGTATCTCAGATTTCCGTAATCGGTGTATATGATACCGTTGAATATCGGATGGAATTGGGAAAGGAAGCCGGCTACAAAACTTATGAAAGTCTGGATGCCGTTCTGGCAGATGAGCTTGTGGACGTGGTCTTGATTGCTACGCCTAACGATGTTCATAAAGATATAGCGATCCAAGCCCTTCAAGCTGGTAAACATGTCATTTGTGAAAAACCGGTGACGATAACCAGTACGGATTTTAAGGATATCGTCAAGGTAGCGAATCAGGAGAATCGCGTGTTTACGGTGCATCAAAATCGTCGCTGGGATGAAGATTTCCGGATTGCCAAGGACATCATCGACAAGAAGACCTTGGGAGAACTGTTCCACCTGGAATCCCGGGTTCAGGGAGCCAATGGTATTCCTGGTGATTGGCGTCAACTGAAGGATTACGGTGGAGGTATGTTGTTGGATTGGGGCGTGCATTTGCTAGACCAATTGCTTCTGGTTACCGACAGCCAAATTGAAAGCGTGACAGCTACTCTAAGTTATATTTTGGGAACCGAAGTGGATGATGGATTTACCAGTTATATTACGTTTAAAGATGGCTTGACGGCACTTGTTGAGGTGGGAACGACCAACTATGTGAAGTTACCGAGATGGTACATCAAAGGAACGGAAGGTACGGCGGTTATTAGGGACTGGGATTTGAGCGGGGAGATCATCACCCGGAATCCGGATGTTGCTCATGTGGAGCCGAAACCCATCAAAGCAGGGCAGGGATTGACCAAGACGATGGCGCCGCCGTCCGAAGAGTCCACGCTAAAGTTTGCGATAGAGAAGCCGGATTTGAAACCGCAAAGCTTTTATGAAAATTTTGTCTCTGCAATCGAAGGGAAATCTGAACTTGCAATTAAGCATGATGAAGTTCTCAGAGTACTTGTGCTGATTGAGACCATTTTTGAGGCGGCAGAGACCAAAAGTGTGATCCATAGAAGTATATAACATGCTTTCTGTGTTTCCTTTGCGCACCTTCCCTGTCAAGTAGACAGTCTTAAAAAGCAGACTTGAACAACCTTATTTCGGTATTCAACCGGACTAAGGTTGTTTCGTTTTAGCGCTATGCAAACGTATAATGAGAGCTTGAAGGGAGAGGAACGCCATGACCATCGAAGCCAGCTTCCGCAGGGCCAATCACATATGCAATCGTTATATTACAAAAGTGGAGCAGTCAGGGCTTTCGTTGTCCATTTTATATTGGGGATTCATGCCTGATCATTTCGACAATGCCTTCCATCGGCATTCCTTTTTTGAAGCCTGTTATGTGGTAGACGGTGAAGGAAGCTACATAGAACAAAACCAGCATTATGTATTAAATAAAGGCACGGCCTTTCTATCTCTTCCAGGTGCTTGGCATCAAATTCGCAGCCAGACTGGTCTGACGCTTTGTTATGTTGCTTTTGAGCTCGATGAAGCCCACACAGATGGCTATTATACCGAATCCTTCCGTCGTCTTGCCGAGCTTGGGCAAAGCGTTGCCCAGTATGCGGATCTTACGGCGACGGGTCATTTATGGCAAGCGCTAATCGCTTCTGTTGACTTGCCCGGGGCAACTCTTCCTCTTGCTGCAAAACAAATTTCGGCTTCCTTGCTGTTATCCATAGCGGATTTGCACACTCCAGCCCCAACAAACTCGGCCGACACGGGAGAGCAACCCGTGGAATCGAATACGCTGTTCCGTCAGGCTAAACGTTATATTGATGATAATTTGATCAATGAGCTTACGCTTATGACGGTGTCAAGGCATCTCCATATTTCATCCCGTCACCTGACACGGTTGTTTCAGGAAAATCTGGGGCAGTCCTTCGTCCACTACATTCAGGAACGGCGCGTGCAGCATGCCGCATGGCTCTTGTTAAATGAGCAGACTCCCATCAAAGATATCGCCATCCAGTGCGGGTTCCAGTCTGTGCATTATTTTACCCGGGTTTTTACCCGTGAACGTGGTGTTTCCCCGGCGAAATTTCGCCGCATTCAGTTTGCTGAAGGCCGTTCTGGCAAAATGCACTATCCGCCTCAAATGTCCTGATTGTACAAAAACACAGCTTGATCCTTTAAAGACAGCACCTCCAACTCTCTATACAATAATGAACATAAATCGATATAGAGTTGGAGGAAAATCATGCCCCGAATAACCCCCTTGACCTTTCATACCAAGCCAGTCAATTTCATACAGCTTCCCATCAACCAAGAGACAGAATCAGGGATCTGGAATGGGTACGAAGAATGGCTTAATCACGTTTGGTCCGACTTCGTACGGAGTAATTCGCTTCCCTTTTATATGGTCATTGATGGTACGCACGGCGCCGCATTCAGCGAATGTCTGGAAAGTCTCCGGTCGCGCTGCCGCCGGGAAAACAGGCTTTTAATTGAATTAGATAGCACTGTTTATTTGAAACCTACAGCAGATTTGCTGAAGCAATTTCACCCTTATCTGACGGGAAACCGCACTTTTGGCGTTGTAGCCTCGGACGTAAGCGTTGAGGATTATTTCCGGCCACATGCTCAGGAAACGTGGTTCAGTGATGTGGAGCATCAGTTGCGGCTTTGTGAATCCGTTGAAAATGCAGAGGCCCAGTTGCCGATAGTCGATCAGTCCGCCCCCATCGTTGTGACCTTTGGACCTGGCTCTGGTTTTCTTTCGGCAGCATGGAGGGCGGCCGACGTTTCTCTTTTTTGTGACTTATCCAGAGAAGCTCAGCAGAACCTGCACCAGCAGGGGATGGGTTCCCTGGGATTAGGTCCTTGTCGGGATACGATCGAAACCTACAAACAGTCCTTGTTCCTGGAGTGGCCCGTCTGGGAGGAGTATCGGAAACGCCGTTTGTACGATGTGGACTACTATGTGGATACGAACAACTGGGAAAGGCCCGTTTTGGTCACCATCCCCATGCTGCGCCGACTTTTGGCTACGGCAGCTCGTCAGCCTTTTCGAGTAAAACCGTTTTTTGCTCCGGGGATTTGGGGCGGACAGTATTTGAAAAGGCTGTGCGGCCTGCCCCGGGAATGGAATAACTGCGCCTGGGGTTTTGAACCTGTCGCACCGGAGAACACTCTTCTAATCGGCTATCGGGATTTTATACTGGAACTTCCCTTTCCACTGCTCCTGTCAGCTCATCCTGAAGCAATTATGGGGAAGCGCAATGTCTGGCTGTTTGGGGACTACTTTCCGATCCGGTTTAATTATCTCGATACAATAGATGGGGACCATCTGTCTTTGCAGGTCCATCCCCGACAGGATTACATTGAGCAGACATTCAATGAAACGATGACGCAGCAGGAATCCTATTACATTATGGAGCAGAAGGAAGGGGCCAAACCTTTTGTGGGACTGGGTTTCACCGAAGGAACAACCGGGGAAGAGCTGCTTCAGGCGGTTGACTCTGCACATACTTCGGGAACACCGCTAAAGATCGCAGCATATGTGAACATTCTGGACGCGAATAAGGGCGATCTGTTCTTAATTCCGCCGGGAGTCGTACATTTTTCGGGCAAAAACAATCTGGTGCTGGAGATCTCTTCGACAACATGGTGGTATACCTTCAAAATTTACGACCATTTGCGGCTCGACAGAGACGGGCGTCCGCGGCCGATCAACGTCGATCATGCGAGACCCAACATGGAGGACCAATATGACACCTATTACGTTCAGGAACATTTGATAGCGGTTCCAAAGGAAGGTCGGATACAGGGAGCCAGCAGCGAAGAGCTGCTTGGTGAACGGGAGGATCTGCTTTTCCAGATAAAAAGATTAAAGCTGGACGGGGCGTGGATCGATGATACGGCTGGAGAATTTGTCATGTTCAACCTCGTAGAAGGCGACCGCGTGCGGCTCACTCCACTTGATAATGATGCAGCGGCCGTGGAATGGGGCTACGCAGAGGCGTATATCGTTCCTGCCTGCGTCGGATGTTTCCGTCTGGAGTCTGTGGGAGATCGCTCGTGTACCCTGATCCGGGCACAGGTTTCGCCAGAATGGAACATCCCCCTGCTCCCACATCACTGGAAATCTGGTGAGCGCGTATGAATACTGACGTCACCATTGCCATTGATGCCGGCGGCACTTTTTTGAAGGCTGGCGTCCTGAGGGGCGGGCATCTTCTGCCTCAACTCTATGTCAAAAAGTCGTCCCTATCCAATGGCAGCGCCTGCGAAATCGCCGCCAATCTGGCTGACGTGATCCAGAAGCTTGCCGCGGCCTACATTGCCCAGATGGAGTTGCTTAATTCAAATAAAGACAACGCGGCAAGCTACCCCAAATTTCATATCGGTTTTGCTTTCCCCGGCCCCTTTGAGTACGAAACAGGCGTTTCCCGTATCCAGGGATTGAATAAATACGATCAGCTATATGAACACAATATAAAAACGCTGCTGCGGCAAAAATTAATCACGCTTGCGGCAGAACGCTCCGCTCCAATATGGATGACACGCCTTGCCGCTGCAGACATTCGTTTTGGCAATGATGCCGTCATGTTCGCTTTGGGGGTCAGCAGGCTATTTCCAAAGGACCGATTAATTTGCCTTACCCTGGGAACTGGCCTCGGTTCCGCTTTTGTTGAGAACCGGTCCATGGTCAGCGGAAAATGGAACATTCCCGACTCAGGCATGTTGTATGCTGAGCAATACAAGGGAGATACCGTGGATGATTTGTTCGGAAGCCGAGGAATTTTGGCCTTGGCGGACAGCCTTGATGCTCGAAGGGAGGGTGAAGATGTATATCACCTGGCCATAGAGGCTCGAAGGGGGAATTCTTCCGCCGTCCAGGTATGGAAGCTTTACGGACAGAGACTCGGGGATATGCTGCGTCCGTACGTGGCAGCGTTCCGCCCATCATGTCTGATCCTGGGTGGACAGATTGCCGACACCCAAGATTTATTTGGCGGCACTCTTTTGGAAGCGCTTTTGCCCGAGAGGATCTCGCTGCATGTTGAGAAGCAAATGCAGGAACACGTGTTTCATGGGATTTCCCAGCTTGTAAACGGTACTTAATCCATCAGTGAAGGAGAAAATAAATATGACACTCGAACGACAAATCAAGCAGGCCGCCATCCCGACGCTTAAACGAAAATGGAAAATATACGTCATTCACCATTCCCATACCGACCTCGGTTATACCGACCGTCAGGAAAAGATTGAACAATATCATGTCGATTTTATCCGTCAGGCGCTGTGTATTGTTAATGATGCGCACAACTGTATAAACCCAAAGTGGAAAGGATTTCGCTGGACCTGTGAGACCTTCTGGGCTGTGGAACAATTCCTGAAGCAAGCTGGAGACGAGGAGAAAGTCGCATTTGCCGATGCCGTGAGGCGCGGTGATATCGAGCTGTCCGGCACATATCTGAATATGACCGAGTTACCCGACCTTCAGTTACTGAACAAAATACACAGCAAGGCTCAAACCTATGCTACCTCGATCGGTCACCAAATAGACAGCGCGATGACGGCGGATATCAATGGCTATAGCTGGGGATATGCCGACAGCCTGTTGGATAACGAAATCCGGCATTTATTCAGCTGCATACATACCCATCACGGTATGTATGCGTTGGGCCGCAAGCAGTCCCCTTTCTGGTGGGAAGCCCCAAGCGGGGAACGCCTGCTGGTCTGGAATGGAGACCACTACATGCTTGGCAACGAGCTCGGCTTCTGCCCCGGTGCGCTTGGCAAATACATGATTCGTGATGAATTCGGACATAGGCTTGTAGAACCGGGGGACATTCACGATCAAATCGCAAACATCCGCATCCACAGGTATTTGGCCGAGCTTGAGAGGGAACGGTATCCGTATGATTTCGTGCCGGTGATGCTGTCCGGACTGCCCACAGACAACGGATCGCCCAACAGCGCGATCATGGAATGGATCGATGCATGGAACCGCCAAAATGGAGGGGAAATTTCCGTGCAGATGACCACCTTGAGCGGTTTTTTTGCCCGGCTGAAAGAGGAAGGAACGGATGACTTACCCGTGCATAAAGGGGATTGGCCGGACTGGTGGTCGGACGGGGTAAGCTCCACGCCGATGCACACCCAGATTTACCGAGATGCACAGCGAACACTCCGCAAGGTGGAAAAGCTCGATCCCGAACAAAATAGCGTCAGTCTTCAGGAAATCGAGGCGGTGGAGCAGGCGCTTGCTCTGTATGCCGAACACACTTGGGGTTATCATTCCTCCGTTTTTGAACCGTGGCACAAAAATGTGCAGCTGCTCGAAGTCCGCAAGACGGCCCACGCCGCAGAGGCAAGCAGGCTTGCTTATCGCGCGCTGGATCAGGCACTGCTGGCCGATAACGCCGCCACCTTATACCCTGGGCGTCCTTACCGTTTCAAGGTTACGAACCTGTCGGAACTAGAGGTAACCGAGTTGGTTGAGCTGAAGCTCGAAGGATGGGAACCAGATGAGCTGTTGAACGGAGTGGAGGTGATCCGGGAAGACACAGGAGAGGTACTGATCCAACAGTCAACCCATCCGCAGACGATTATAGCGGAGCTTAAGCTTCAAGGGATGGAGAATTGCATACTGATCCTGCGCCCACTCCTGGTGGCGCAGCAGGGTCATTCTTCCTTAACGTCAACCTCCAATTCAAAGCTAATCGGCGCTGATCAGGTTTACGATATGGAGGATATGTATTCCTTAACTCCGGCTGGACTGCAAGCACCAATCTCCGTTTCCCAAAACGGGCTGGAGTCACCTTTTGCACGCTTGACTTGGTCGAAAGAGCGAGGCATCGTCTCGTGGATCGATAAGGAGACAGGGCAAGAATTACTGAAAGCGGATGATCCGTATGGCGCTTTCACACCTATCCATGAGGTGACGAATCCAGCAAACCCTGCCGATGCTTCTCAGGTGTGGAGTATCCGTTCAAAGATGGGGCGCAACCGTAAAGGGCTGAACGTGGAGCGTTCGGTTGGTCAGCTCATCTCCGTCCGCGCGGTGGAGAATGGACCGCTGTATGCTACCGTAGAGCTTGGCTATCAGCTAAAGGGCATCTCCTATTTTTCACTGTTCCTGCGGATATATGCCTGTCAAAACCGGCTGGACATTTCGGCACGGTTCCATAAAGAGAGCGTTTGGAATCCGGAGAACGTGTATCTGGCCCTGCCGTTTACCCCGGGAGGCACAGGACCAGTCACCCTATTTGCCGACAAGCCGGGCGGCCTCGTTCGCCCCTGGAAGGATCAGATTCCCGGAACCTGCCTGGACTATTTCTGTGTGCAGGCGGGCATTGCCTGGGAGGATAACGACCGCTGCCTTCTGCTTGCTGTTCCGGACACGCCGCTTGTGCAGTGGGGAACACTAGATTACGAATCCAGAAAGGTACACACCCAGCAATCGCCTGACGCCCAGCCGGAAGCCTATGCCTGGGTGATGACGAATTACTGGGAAACCAATTTTAAGGCAACCTTGGGTGGCTTCTATGAATTTCAATATCATATTTCGGTCGGCGACAGACTTTCGCCTGCCGACATGGCCGCCGCTCTGCAGGCGTTGAACGAACCATTTGTAGTTACTAGAGTCAATGAAAAATAAACTGAGCCGATGCACACTGCCCATGTAGATGAATAATAGACGGAAACACGTTTCCCATATAAAAAGTGGTTTCTTTAACCCGCTGTTCATAATAGTTGACAAAATATTCCTTAATCCAATATAGTAAATTTAATTAATTTCATTTAAATGCGATGAAGAGGACAAGTAGATATGGAAACGCCGTTCAGAGAACTGCCGGTTGGTGCGAGGCAGCGGATATCCTTATCAAAAATCGCCTCTGAGCAGGCCCCCGAACTAATAGTAGACGGGCCCGGGATTCTGCCGTTACCAAGAAGCATCGTTGTTGGGCGATGGCGAGTGGGTGTATTCATTCATACACCAATCAGGGTGGTAACGCGGAGATGACTCCGTCCCTTATGGGACGGAGTCTTTTTTGTGTTATATGGGTCAACCGAGGAGGAAATAAGATGCTGCAAAAATTGGATTCGAACGATCGAGTACTCAGTCAGAAAATGTTTTTAGCCAATGAAGTACAATACAATCTCTTTCATCGTATTTGCGAATCAAGAAACTCTAGATGCCTAAAAACAACGGATGAACAGATGATCTTTGCCCAATCAGAAGGCCAGAACGCTTGGTTATGGATTTCCAAAGAACTCGCAGAAGATAAAAAGCACAAAGTTTTCCAAGAACTCGTAGGATTACTCAACGGAACGGCATTGCCAGGTGTATCTGGAGATCCAGCGATGGTAGAACACTTTGCACAGGTGTATTCCGAGACAAATGATATTCAATACTTTTCTCATATGATCATGGAATCTTATTCTTGTTCAAAAGTAAAAAAACCACATAACGTACGCGGGACAATGCATCAAGCGAAGAAACATCATGTGGAGATCGTAGCAGCGTTTTTGGCTGGATTCTCAGAAGAAGCTTACGGGCTTTCAGTTGATCCGGATAGTCAGATTCCAGCAGCTGAGGAAATGATCAAGGCAGGGAATTTATATCTCTGGTATATAGATAGTCATCCTGTTTCAATGGCTAACATTGCACATCGTTCTCCTAGACATGCAAGAATTAACGCAGTCTACACTCCATCCGTCTTCCGTAAGAGAGGATTTGCAAGTGCAGTTGTGGCTGAAATATGTTCGGTCATTGAATCAGAGGGCTTACAGCCGATGTTGTATGCGGATTTGAAAAACCCAGATTCAAATAGGGTGTATCAGAACATAGGTTTTCAAGAAAAAGGAAAAGTTGTTGACATCAAATTCAAGTAGGATATTTTTGAGTTCCATACTATAGCAAGGAGGAAATTGCCATGGGAGAAGCGATTTACTTAATCACAGGTGTTATGGCTTCTGGAAAGTCAACGGTAGCCGAGCTGCTGGCTTCCAAGCTGGTAAAGGGTGTTCATCTGCGTGGCGATGTCTTCCGTCGCATGATTGTAACAGGACGTGAAGAAATGTCCGCTGAACCATCCGCTGAAGCAGTTCGTCAATTATATTTGCGTTACCGGTTAGCCGTAAATGCCGCAAAGACCTTTTATGAAAATGGTTTTTCTGTTGTATTGCAAGACAACTACTATGGAGCGGAGCTATCCTACATGATGGAGCAGTTAAAAGAGTACCCGATTCAGTTAGTTGTGCTGTGTCCCCATGTAGAGGTAATTAAAAAGCGTGAGCAATTAAGAGGCAAAGTCGGGTACACTGGCTTTACGGTAGAACATCTGTATTCATCGTTTATAAAGCAAACGCCAAAAATCGGGTTTTGGCTGGATAGTTCGGAGCAGTCACCAGAGCAATCGGTGGAAGATATTTTACTGCACTTTGGGAAAAATGAAGTTAATTAAAATCATTTATTGTCTCGGAGAAAAAAGACAGGAGGAGGACTGACAAGATGAAAAGGTGGTATAAAGATACCATTGCGGCGGGTCGTCGACATACCGTAGGTCTCATATCGGACGGCTCGGTGAGGGCCGTCGGTGATAATAAATATGGTCAGTGTGATGTAAGCGGCTGGCGCGGCATTCAACTGCCCGTCAATTAGTTATATGTATGCGTTAATCAGAGTTGGTTCATCCGAAACATATAAATCGAGGAGCACAAATATACTCCCGTTGAAAGTCGCTATTATAGCGGCTTTTTTTTCGCTAGTATTGGGGGTCTTTTCATTTAACACTTTGAGAGTTAGGAGACACGGCATCTGGATCAGATAAATAAATTATAAACAAAAGATCACTAGAGCATTTCTTTTTTGGTTTCTTCTAAAAAAGCAGATAGCGCCGGTGTAATGAGGGTGTCTTTTCGTTTAACAAACATAGTCGTTACTGAAGAATACTTCTCCGGTAAGGAGTGGCAGGTTACCTTGTCACGTACTTCATATTCCGCCATGATGGAATAAGGCAGTAAAGTAATGCCCATACCTGCACTAACACAAGCAATTATCGTTTCGAGGGTTCCAAATTCCATTAATTTCACAGGCAGTAATCCTTCTTCTTGTAGGATCGTGTTAAGCTTGGCACGGTATGAACATCCTTTGGGAAAAACCAGCATCGTATGATTTTGCAAATCATGAATGGATTGTATTAAAGAAGATTTTTTTGAAGTTACAAGGACTAGTCTCTCTTCGATGACTTTTTCTTGTATAAGATCTGGATGTTCAATCGGACCGCAAACAAAAGCCCCATGCAGTTCATAATGAAGAACTCCATGAAGCAGGCTTTCTGTGGGGCCTGTAACTAAAGAAAAATCCACCTTCGGATATTTCAAATGATATTGTGCGAAAACGGAAGGCAGCCGGACTGCTGCTGTTGTTTCCATAGAACCGATAACAAGAGGTCCTGCAGGAATGGAGCTGCTTCCTACTGCGGCTTTAGCTTCGTTAATGGTATTTAGAATCTTTTCGGCGTAGGTTACTAAAACTTGGCCAGAAGGAGTAAGCGTAACTCCCTTTTTGTGACGATAAAATAATATCGTCTGAAGATCCGCCTCTAACTGTTGAATTTTGTGAGTAACATTGGATTGAGCATAATTTAGTTTTTTCGCTGTTTTGGAAATACTTCCTTCATGAGCGGTTTGGATGAAAATCTCCAGCAACTGAATATCCAAGTTGACCCTCCTTTAGAAAACAAATATATCTGTAATCATGATATATAACATCTGATTTAAGGATTATACAAGATGGATAAACTCGATGTAAACTTAAGAAGAACCCAATCTACTGAATGAGGAGAACATATCGATGCCTATTCAATTAAACAGTAAGCTCTGTGAAAGCTTCAATATTCGTTATCCAATCGTTCTTGCGGGAATGGCGGGTATTGCAAGCATGATACCACTAGTCACTGCAGTTTCTAATGCAGGTGGGTTAGGTACTCTTGGCGCTGCGTATATGAGTCCTGAAGAACTAGGAAATGCTATACACGAGATCAAGAAACGGACTCACGCACCGTTTGCCATAAATATTTTTGCTCATGTTGGACCGGATCAATATATGAATTTTGATGCGGTAAACAGAGAGTTGACACCAATTCGAGAGTCTTTGGGTGTGAAGCAGCGTACTCAAGATGAAATACGTACACCCAATCATTTTGAGGAACAGTTTGACATCTTGCTGGACGAAAAAGTTCCGATCATTAGTACAACGTTTGGCTTGCTTTCCGAGTCTCATATGCAGAAGGCAAAATCGTTAGGCATCAAAATCATTAGTAAGGTCACAACGGTAGAGGAAGCTGTTCAAGCGGAGAAACGCGGATGTGACGTGATTGTTGCACAAGGCAGTGAAGCAGGAGGGCATCGGGGAACTTTTGATGTATCATCTCAGCCCAGTGGAGCAAATATCGGAACCATGGCACTTGTCCCGCAAATTGTAGATCACGTCCATATTCCTGTTCTTGCTGCTGGCGGAATTATGGATGGCAGAGGGCTCGTGGCTTCACTCGCTTTAGGAGCACAAGGTGTACAAATGGGGACTCGTTTTTTGACATCAGTTGAGTCTGGCGCACATGATGTATATAAACGTGCGTTACTTGAGAGCACGGAGGAAAGCACCGTAATTACAAAAGCATTTTCTGGACGGCCAGCGCGTGGAATAAAGAACGACTTTATACAACATTGGGAAGAATCCCGAATCAAGCCGCTAACATTCCCTACCCAAAATACATTAACGCGAGAGATTCGAAATGCTTCTGCGCGACAAAATAATCCGGAATATATGGCTCTCTGGGCAGGTCAGGGGACGAGAATGTTAACAGATAACCAATCTGCAGGCGATATCATTAATCAAATCGTAGAAGAGGCCAGAACAATCATTCAGTAACTTCCAATGCTGTCCTTTGGTTTTAAATGACCGTACGCGCTGGCGAATTCCATGTAAGGATCGTGGGGAACTCTCAACAATTTTGGCGACGAAATGACCTACCGAACGCAGCCGGCATTTGTGACCCTCAATAATTATTCCACGTTAACGTCGGAAAGGGATGCAGATTCAATAACTTTTGAGAAGTAAAGTATAAGGAATCGACTTAAGTGTTCATCTTCAGGAACGAAAAAAACTTTGATCCTTCAAAGAACGAAGGTTCAAAGTCTGTCCGGTAGCAAAACACGAATGAAATGTTAAAAAAGGCCGTGTCAATTTTATTTCACATTTACAGCATATCGATTGCGAAGAACAGACAGATGGTGCAGCTCATGTCCAACCAAAACATAGGCGATTGATCGAGCCGAAGCAGGGTTATCACTAACGATCCCTTTGCAAAGCCAAGCCTCCGGCGTGAGGCGACGGAGCATGAGAATGGTCGAGCGGCGTGTGACCGTATATTCTTCGTTTAAATCGGCCACGGTGTACGCATCGAAGGGATGGTTTTGCATAAGCACGTCCTGATCGTAGCCAGGATGATTCGCTTTGTCGCCTCTGGCGATGCGAAGCAGGCGGCTGCTCATGATGCGTTCGTTATCCATAAGGTGGCCAATGACCTCCTTCACGCTCCATTTGCCTTCGGCGTAACGATAATTTGCTTGCTCTTCTGTCATTGTAGAAAGCAACGTTTGTACGATGTTGGACTGGTGCTCCATCAGTTCAATGATGTTCCCTTCGGGAACAAGTTGAATGTACCTTTCATAATAAGCTGCATACTCCTCTGTAGTTGGTTTTTCAACCATGTCAATGCCTCCTTTGGTATTCATAGCTTGGAATTATATTGTAGCATAGGTGGATCTTGGAGGAACCCAAAAGAATTGAAGCCTTGCTTGCTGAAATGTAAATGGCTCTCCGTATTTTGGGTGAAAGGGCCATTTCATGTGAAATGTTTGTTCCATTTTCAAACCGTACGTCATATCCCCTTTTTTTGGACAAACTTCTTCAAAACCGAAAAATCCTCAGTCACTTTTTTGAACGGCAACGTTTCAAGCACCTGTTCCCGGTAATTTTTTTTAGCCGCGGCGCTGAGGCGGGAGTCAAGGATGCTGAATACGCCAAGGTCCGTTTCACTGCGAATCAAACGTCCGGTTCCTTGTCGTAACCGGAGAAGCATGTCCGGTACAAACACCTCCGTAAACGGATTCTCCGTTACAGCTGCCTTATATTCATAAATAGGATCCGACGGAACAGGAAAGGGCAGACGGAAAACAATGACTTGCGACAGATCGGGACCCTCGATATTCACACCTTCCCAGAATACACCGGTACTCAGGAGCACGCCTTTACTTTCCCGGAATTCGGCGATCACACCGTCCTGGGAAGATCCCTCTTTTTGAACATGAACAGCCCATGTATAGTCACTAGTCCCGGAAATCAATTTCTTATGAATGAACTTCATGTCATCCTTCGCTGAAAAAAGGACGATAGTTCTTCCTTGTGTTAAATTACAGAGTTGAACCATTTCTTGGTAGGCTGCTTCAAGATAAACTTCGCGCTGCTCATGATGGTAATGTGGAACCTTGCTGGAGATGTACATCATGGCATGGTTTGTATAGTCAAAAGGCGAGGATTTGCGATCCATAAAATCACCCTTATAACCAAGGGACTGCGTTAAATAAGAGTATTGTTCCTCCAGCGTTTCCCCGCCTTGGCACAGGGTTGCCGACGTTAGAATGACAGATGTCTTGCCGTTAAACAACGTGTATTTTAGAAACTGGCTTATATCTTTGGGACAGATGCTGATCATGGCTGCTCGCAGGGAATTGCTTGCCCACAAGAGATAGTTGTCTTCTATTCCAGCAAATACATTTAAGAGGGTAATAAGTCCGTTTATTGCTTCAAAAGCGTCATCAATCTCTCGCTCATGGCGGGATGTCAAAATGGAAAGTCGAAGACTGAGATCTTTCAAATCGTTCGCAACTTGTTTTAATGGTATTCCTTTGATCTCTGACACTTTTATACGGTCGCTATCCTGCTTGGCATGGTGGAGCAGATCAGCATTTATTTGTGTAAAGATACCTTCAACGCATCTTTTTATAAACTTGGATTGTGAGAGGAGACTCTTGTCTCCGGACTGCTTCGTGAGAAGCTGCACTGTGGTATCCAGAATGCGGAAAATCCCCCGAAAAGTGAACTCGAGCGTTCTTGCGTCTCGAACTTTTGCTTCCAGATTATGTGCTTCATCAATGACGATCAGAGCCGGCCGTTCCGAGATGATGCTCCTGGTTCCTTCTTTTTTCTTCATCAAATCCCGTATGAGTAGATCCTGGTTCACGATAATAAAATCAATCTCGTGAGCCTTTGCATTCAATTTTGCTCTCATATCGTAAAACAAGCATGCATTTTTATGAGGGCAGCGTTCAAATGTGCAATCATTCACGGAAACGTTGGACCACTCGGCATCACTAATTCCACCTTTAATATCTGCTCTTTCATCAATTTCATAATCTAAAACGCGCTGGGCAAGGGCAGACAGTGAAGAGTTCGGATCATCAGGCCTGGACAATTCCGCTGCTCTGCTTCGGCAGGCATACTGGCCCATTCCTTTTCCCACGACGGAGCGAACTGTTGTGAATCCGAGCCGGCTACCAATGACCCTTAAATCTTTATGTATCTGTTCCGAAAGCTGAATGGAGGATGTTGCAATAATGATTGGCTGCTGGGACATCTGATTAATGAGCAGACTGGGAATGAGATATCCAAAAGACTTGCCGATCCCCACCCCAGCTTCAATCATGGCGTTACGTCCGTTAATATAGGCATCCGTTATATCCAGAGACATATCCTGCTGCCCTATCCGTTCTCGAAGGCCAATCCGGGGAAACCGGTCATAAACCCGAAAGATGGCTTCAACCAAGGAGCGTTCGAGGTCCTTTTTCGGCTCACGCTGCTGTGATTTATAGAGTTCATTTAACCAATTCATGACGATCACCTCACTTTATGGATATTTTTAGTGAAACCATAATTATCTTTAAAGCTGCGATAACAGTCAAGTGTTCGCTTACAAGCGCAACAAAATGATGCGCTCACCATGAAGGCGAGTGCAGAGCAAATAAAGCGGTGGAACGTCACGTCTCCACAAGTGCAGTCCATAAGGCGGATGATTATATCACGCAAATAACCATTGGTGTCTCGATTGGATAATAATGACATTGACATCTACAGCTTTTTTCAAAATAATAGAGTGTAATTGAATACTGGTACCTTTAATTCAGTCCAGAGAGGCTGGCAAGGGCAGCGGATTTTTATAATCACGCGTGATTCGGGGCATATTCCGTCAGGGATGCTCTGCGTCTTCGCGCGGGTTATGATACAAAAAAGAGGCTACTTGTCAGTTTAAGACTTGACGAGTAGCCTCTTTTTTCTGCTTTTTGGTATCAGGACACTTTAAGTTGGAGGTATTCTGATGAGCACACAAGATCAAGAATTTTCATGGCAGGAAGTGCCAAAAACGCAGAGAAACCATTTTTGGAAGACGTTGTCCGTGATGTTGGGATTCACTTTCTTCTCGGCCAGCATGCTGGCCGGAGGAACGCTTGGCGTCAGCTTAACGTTTATGGAGTTCATTGGCATTGTGCTTGCGGGTAACTTGGTGCTGGGGATCTATACGGGAGCACTGGCACATATCGCGGCGAAAACAGGCTTGTCCACACACTTGCTGGCCAAATATGCTTTCGGTGAGAAAGGGTCGTATCTGCCATCGTTCCTGCTCGGCTTCACACAGGTCGGATGGTTCGGGGTAGGTGTGGCTATGTTCGCAATTCCGGTTGCCAAAGCGATGGATTGGAACGTGTACCTGCTGATTATTTTGTTTGGTCTTGCTATGACGGCATCTGCCATCTTCGGTATGAAGTCGCTCGTCATCTTGGGTTATATCGCGGTTCCGGCTATTGCCATTCTCGGCGGTTACTCCATGTTCGAAGGAGCAGGATCGCTGGGCGGTCTGCAAGGATTGCTCGAGTACACGCCAGCACAGTCGCTTACTGCAGCAGCGGCACTAACCATTTGTATCGGATCATTTATCAGCGGCGGAACGTTAACGCCTGACTTTGCCCGGTTTTCCCGTACGTCACGCCAGGCCGTTACCGCAACAGTCATTGCATTCTTCCTGGGTAACTCGCTCATGTTCCTGTTCGGTGCAGTCGGAGCCATGGCGTATAACCTGGCAGATATCTCAGAAGTCATGTTCCTGCAAGGTTTGATCATTCCTGCGATCATCGTCCTGGGACTGAATATCTGGACAACGAACGATAATGCCCTTTATGCTTCCGGACTGGGTTTTGCCAATATCACTAAAATTTCAAAAAAATTCTTCGTCATCGTCAACGGCATCGTGGGTACTATCTTTGCTATGTGGATGTACAACAACTTTGTTGGTTTCCTGAATGTGCTTGGCGCAGCCGTACCGTCCATCGGGGCCATCATCATTGCAGACTACTTCTTCGTGAAGCGCAGAAATTATAAAGCGTTTGCCGAGATGACTTTCAAGACGGTAAACTGGTTAGCGATGGTGGCTTGGGCTATCGGCGTGGCATTCGCCCAGTTGGCACCAGGAGTAACGCCATTAAATGCACTTGTCGGTACAGCGGTGGCCTACATCGTACTAATGCTGATCGTTTCTGCCAAAGAATCCAAAGAAAAGGGGAAAATAAATGATTATACAGAACGCGAAATTGCGGGGTAAAGAAGGTCTATGGAATATTGTCGTGAAGGACGAGAAGTTCGAACAAATTATACAGGAGCAGCAATCAACTGCAAGTGAGGAAGTACTTGATGTCAATGGTTCAATTGTACTGCCGCCGTTCATTGAGCCTCACATCCATCTGGACACAACGTTAACGGCTGGCGAACCGGAATGGAATCTGAGCGGTACGCTGTTCGAAGGTATCCAGCGCTGGTCGGAACGCAAGGCATTCCTGACGCATGAAGACGTTAAAACCCGCTCCAAAACAGCACTGAAATGGCAGATGGCGCAAGGAATCCAACATGTTCGGACACATGTGGACGTTACAGATCCAAGCTTGACGGCGGTCAAAGCGATGCTTGAAGTAAAAGAAGAAATGGCACCATACATCGACATCCAGCTTGTGGCTTTCCCACAGGAAGGTATTCACTCTTACCCAAACGGTGCAGAACTACTGGAAGAGTCACTGAAAATGGGCGTTGACGTGGTCGGCGGCATTCCGCACTTCGAATTCACAAGGGAATATGGCGTGGATTCGATGAAGGTTGCTTTTGACCTTGCTGAAAAATACGACCGTCTCATTGACATTCATTGCGATGAAATTGACGACGAGCAGTCGCGTTTCGTGGAAGTCGTTGCGAAGGAAGCCTACGAACGCGGACTGGGCTCCCGTACGACGGCAAGTCACACGACGGCGATGGGGTCATACAATGACGCATATACGTACAAATTATTCAGATTGCTGAAGATGGCTGACCTCAATTTCGTCTCCAATCCGTTGGTCAACATTCACCTGCAAGGTCGCTTCGACACATATCCAAAAAGAAGAGGTCTGACTCGCGTCAAAGAGCTGCAGGAAGCAGGGCTGAATGTATGTTTTGGTCACGATGACATCTTCGATCCATGGTATCCGCTGGGTACAGGTAACATGCTTCAAGTGCTACATATGGGAATTCACGCTTCGCAGCTGCTAGGTTACGATCAAATTGTGAATTCGGTTGATCTCATTACGAAGAACAGCGCAAGAACGTTGCACATCGAGGATGTATACGGCATTGAAGAAGGAAAGCCTGCCAACTTCATCGTTCTTGAAGCAGAGAACGAATATGAGGCTGTTCGCAAACAGGCTGGTGTACTCTACTCGTATAGAGCTGGCCGCAAAATTGCAGAAACGAAGCCGCGGGATACGTCCATCATTTTGGAGAGTGGTACAGAGAAGGTTACTTTCAATAAATAATGAAGAAAATATAACTCATTAAAAGTCGCTATTTTAGCGGCTTTTTTTATTTTAGAAGATGAGGTGGAAATAGAGGGAAATCAAATAGAGGACATGGTACAAACTGGGATGGCTTCGAATCAAGTACTGGAGTTCGCGACAGAGTTATAGTTGAAATTTTGGAAAGATTTAACGTATATTTAGGATTGATCTTTATGCTATAGACAGAGGTGATTGATTGAGCACATCAAAAAATCGCATCCAATTAATTGATGGACTGCGCGGATTCAGTCTGGCCGGTATCGTGCTGGCGAATATGCTGGCTTTCCAATACGGAATGTTCGGCCAGAGTAAACCCCAACTATTCGGGATCGGTGGTGTAAACCAGGCATTTCTCTCGTTTCTGCAGATCACTGTGGTAGGTAGTTTTATGCCGATCTTTGCATTCATGTTCGGCTTCGGTATGATCAAACTGTCAGAAAGCCTTCAATCGCGAGATTTACGACCAAAGTGTCATCTTGCTCGACGTTTTCTACTACTGTTTGGTATCGGATTGCTGCACATAACCTATCTTTGGGAAGGGGACATCCTATCCTTTTACGGTGTACTCGGTTTCTTTCTGCTGATGTTCCTGAATCGAAAGCCAAAAACGCTGCTCATTTGGGCAGTACTGCTACTTGTCGGAGCAGGGCTGCTTGGTTTGCCGGCATCCAATCCAATGAATCCGCTATCTATTGAATCCACTCATATGGATAACTACATCATTCAAAGTCAGGATGTATACGGTAATGGCAGCTACGAGGAGATTAGGGATTTCAGCAATAACGGCGATCCATTCGGTGGGGATTTGGATGTGTCATTTGCCTTGTTGGCCCTGGTATTAGCCCCGCTAATGACGGTACCGATGTTTCTGCTTGGTATGCACGCTGCCAGAATTGGCACGTTTAGCGATCCTCAGGCAATGAGACATATGTATTTACTTCGTGCCTCGTTGTTGATTCCAGTTGGTTTGATACTCAAAGCTTACAGTGTGTTAGCGCCACAATTTGGTGCGGAAGGTTGGCCCGGAATCGGAATCGGCGGGACGCTCGGGGGAATGTTGCTTGCACTCGGATACATTTACGCATTTGCACTGTTATACGCAGGAAGCCGCCGTTCTAGCCTGATGCGCAGGTTTGAGGCGGTCGGCCGTCTCTCACTGACGAATTACCTGATGCAGAGTGTCATCTGTACGACTATTTTTTATGGTTACGGTCTGGGTCTGTTTGGACGTGCTGGTGTATTCATTGGAGCAATTATTGCACTTGCTGTCTATGGTACTCAATTATGGCTCAGTCCGTTATATCTTAAGAAATTTAGCAGTGGACCAGTCGAGTATCTCCTTCGGATCTGGACATATCTGTCTTGGAAAGGACAGCCAAGACAGAAGAAAAGATCGAACACGAATTTGCAAGATAGTGCTCCTAGAGTGCACTGAGCATAAAACGTTGCTACAAATGCACAAAGAAGGCCTTTCTGTTAAAAGAAAGGTACCTTTGTGCCGTAGTAATCATCATCCAAAGCTAAACCCTAGAGTGTGTCTCAAAAACGCTATAAACGGAGATACATCCCGATATAGCATGTCTCAGGTTCCTTAGATTTCTGACAACTTGACCGCACGTGAACCACACATTTTGCACATTCAGAATGTAGCGAGTCTAATACATAAGCTAACTATTATAGTGCGGGCAGCGTTAAGGTATACGAAATGAAAGATGCAGCGTATACATCCAACTGTTTCCACTCGGACTTGAAAGGATCGTTATTGTGCTAAAAATAATTAATTTTCTTCTATTATTGCTGATCATTTGGGTAGCAATCCTGTATCCTTTTCGTTTTGCTTGGTTTGAAGGCTTAAAACAGATTCCTGAAGATCTTCATGGTGTTTATTTACTTTTCTTGTTCTTTGGATATCTTATATGTTCATCTGGTATGGGACTTATTGTTGGAAAGATGTGTTTTAAACGAAAAGAACAGTAAACGTTGGAGGAAACCTTTTGTATTCAGCTAGGAAGGCAATGGTTGTAACTTAGTGAGCGCATCAGACTAGCTGAAGTTGGAGGGAGGGGGAGAGGTCCTTTTCGCAGTTGCCTCTCAAATTCGGAAAACTTGAAAAGCTGGACAATACTCCCTCTTCCAAATGTTGATCTTCTTATACTGCATTTATGAGACGAGTGCCCTTACAATGCAGCTATGACGGCATTTTTTAATTTGAATACGCCTTCCTTTAATTGAACATCTGACAAATGTGCAAATGATAAATAGATACCATACTTCGTACCTTCAGACGTTGAACTGCTGACCTCTGAGTATACAACCCCTTCCGATCTAGCCGCTGCCCGAAAGACTTCAAAAGTGGTCGCATCACCTCGCCACCAGCCAAACACGTGCAGACCCGCTTCATTTTCCACCCAATCAAACCATGTTGAGAGTTGCTGGTTCAAAAGTTTGAGTAACAGATGAAATTTGCGACTGTATAAACGATTCATCCTACGCAGATGACGCTCATATTGGCCGCTTGTCATAAATGCTGCTAATGCCCGCTGCTCGATCAGATTGACGGGTCTTGGCTCGTATAATGCCTGTGCTTTTCTAAAGGTATCTGCCAAAGTGGGGGGGAGAACCACATAACCAAGCCGTACTTCTAAAGGCAATGTTTTCGTGAAGCTGCCGAGATAGATTACGCGTCCCGCTTTATCCAATGTTTTTAGCGGTTCAACATGCATTCCACGATATCGGAATTCACTATCATAATCATCCTCGACAATCATGGCATCCTGACGATGTGCCCAGTCCAGCAAAGTTTGTCTACGTTCAAGGCTGAGCATTTCGCCGGTAGGAAATTGTCGTGATGGCGTGACAAACAACATACGTGCTTCCCAGTTCTGGGGAACAACTCCCTGACCATCTAGATTGGCTTCAATCAACTGTGCACCCGCAGCCAAAATCGCTTGAGAAATCCCGACATAACAAGGACTTTCGGTTACTACATGATCCCCAGGATCTGCAAGTAATTGAGTGAGTAGAGCGATAGCTTGCATAGATCCTGCAGTCACTGCAATATGATCTGCATCGACTTGAATCCCTCGCATCCGCCGAAGATAGGCAGCAATGGCTTCTCGTAATTTCGGCTCCCCAGTTGAACTAACAAGAGCGGTGGTTGTTTCTATGTGATGCTCGCGATTCCGTATCTCTGCATACAATCGATTGTTCCATTCATCGTAAGGGAATTTGGAAAAATCAGGCTGGTATTTGCTAAAGTCAATGACTTCGTCACGCTCTATTCTGGAATCACTTGTTTGTGCATTTGTTTGTGAATTCCTTTGAGTTGTTTGCTGTTCAAACTGCTGAATACGATTCCCCCAAGCTGATAAGTGATGAGTGTAAGCTTTCACGGTGGATGCATCATTGCTTAAATCCAACTGATAAGCAACAAAGGTTCCTCTTCCATGCTCTGATTGAATGTAACCTTGAGCAGTCAACGTATCGTATACCTGATTTACTGTGCCTCGGGAAATGTGATACGTTGCAGCTAACTCTCTCGTAGATGGTAACTTTTCGCCATACACCAGATTACCTTCATGAATAGCGTCACGAATCGCATGATAGAGAGCCTTCATCTTGGTATATTTTCGGTTCAAATATGAACTGTAAGCTACATGAAATTGCATATGCCCTCCAGAAGTTAATTTTGAAGTGGTACAATAAAAACCGAAAATATTGGATCTTTTTAGTCGTCCATTTTCATTTTATACTAATTCATAGGATGAAGTGAAACAATAAATTTAATTAGGGGGAATACAATCATGCAAACAGGTACAGATCGTGTAAAAAGAGGAATGGCTGAGATGCAAAAGGGCGGCGTCATTATGGACGTCATGAATGCAGAACAAGCTAAAATTGCTGAAGCGTCAGGGGCAACAGCTGTTATGGCACTTGAACGGGTACCTTCCGATATTCGCGCAGCTGGTGGTGTAGCTCGTATGGCAGATCCAACCATCGTGGAAGAGGTTATGAAGGTTGTGTCTATTCCGGTTATGGCCAAGGCACGTATCGGTCATTACATAGAAGCCAAAGTGCTTGAATCTCTGGGTGTGGACTACCTGGATGAAAGTGAAGTTCTTACGCCTGCAGACGAAGTATTCCATATCGATAAACATGAGTTCACTGTACCATTTGTATGTGGAGCCAAAGATCTGGGAGAGGCTCTGCGTCGTATTGGCGAAGGCGCATCCATGATTCGTACAAAAGGTGAGCCAGGAACGGGGAACATTGTTGAGGCCGTTCGTCATATGCGTCTGATTAACAGCCAGATCCGCAAAGTGAAAAACATGTCCAAGGACGAGTTATACGCTGAAGCAAAAAATCTGGGCGTAGCTTATGAATTATTGCTCGATGTTCATGAAAATGGAAAACTTCCTGTTGTTAACTTTGCAGCAGGTGGTGTAGCCACTCCGGCAGACGCA
Source organism: Paenibacillus sp. NPDC056933 (assembly GCF_042674385.1). Classification (NCBI taxonomy): domain Bacteria; kingdom Bacillati; phylum Bacillota; class Bacilli; order Caryophanales; family Paenibacillaceae; genus Paenibacillus; species Paenibacillus sp. NPDC056933. The sequence goes on from NZ_JBHUQN010000001.1 coordinate 2,689,484, forward strand.
GCACTAATGATGCATCTGGGAGCAGACGGTGTGTTTGTAGGGTCCGGTATTTTCAAATCGGATAACCCTGAGAAATTCGCTCGTGCAATCGTTGAAGCTACAACACATTACACGGATTACAAACTGATTGCCGAAGTATCCAAAAACTTGGGTGCACCTATGAAAGGGATTGAAATTTCTAAATTGTCTCCGGATGAGCGCATGTCCAACCGTGGATGGTAAGAGTGAACAGAACAGCGGTTTTAAAGTAGTGTTATGATTCTACACAGCGCTGTAAATGAGCGTTAAGCTTGAATAGAGTATAAATAGATATTAGACAAAGCCGATCAGTGGAGCAAATTGATCGGCTTTGTTGTTATTTTTGACAATAATGAATTGAAATGCAATATATGTGGAAAACAGAGAAGAGCGGGAAGCTGAACATTGTTTATGGGCAGAATAAGCTTAATCTCTCTTGTATACCGTTTAGGATTTCTTCCGGAATCTCCTTGACCTTGATATCTCCACCTAGAAAAAGCAACCAATTGGTTATTTCGGTTAATTCTTCTAAATGATAAACATTGATACATGTCTTTATAATCGCTGTGGTTTGGTAAGGATTCGTATAAGCAAGGGAACAGTTTAAAGGATGGTATTTTTTGAACTGAGCAATCGCTTTTGGACCAAGTTCAAGGACAAGGTTGATTACCTCTTCCTGCTTGCTTAGTTGTTCTAAAATCTTTTTCTTACTTACCCTTTTTTTCTTTGAGTATGGTTCTACTTGTGTGAGATTGTCGACGGATATAATCCGTCTCTTCTCATCCTCTAAGTCAAAGCCTTCAATTAGCCATAGACTTTTCTCACGATACAGGTGCAAAAGATAAATGGGATAAGACTTTATTTCCCGCTCTTCTTTGACAGTAACCAATAAATAACTCTCTAAAAGAAGAATTTGAATGAGTTTTTCCAACATAGGGTGGGGCAGGTCTGACAGATCAAGCAAGTCGGGATTATGAGGGTTAGTTCCTTCGAAGAGCAATATTTGATTTAAAAGAACCAGGTCATCCTGCTGATTTTCTGAGATGAGGCCCAATAATTTTTCTGTTAAAGACTGACGACTCTTCAGATAAGGGAGTTGTTGATTTCTGGTGGCCATAAAGGCGATAAACAGAGCTTTGATTTCATTATCAGTAAAGCGGACAGTGGGCAGGACAGAGTTATTCATGACAAAATAACCCCCGTCCCTCCCGACTTCAGCGACTAGCGGCATGCCCATGCCTTCGATTTCTTTAATATCACGAATAGCTGTCGAACGAGAGATGTTAAATTCTTGCATGATTTCAGAGATGGTAAAGTGGGCGCGGTTGTTGATATAGCGCATGATGATATTAATCCGTTCAACTTTTTTCATTGGGCCCCCTAAACAGTATCATATTTTGACATGATTTAAGGTTATTATAAACCCATCAAGTGAAAAGACAAATCAATTGATAAATTTAAAGAGGACGGTGTTCATGATGAGTAATTATAATTTTGAAGAAAAAGACAGCTTTATCGTTTTAGGAATTGGAACTGAGCTTAAGAGCCCCTACACAGACTTTGCTGGCATCAACAAAGAAAAGGCGGATTTTTGGTCGACTGTGAAACAAGATGGAAGCCTCGACACTTTAAAAGCACTAGCGACAAATGACTACATTTTTGCTGTGAACGAAGCGGTGAATAACAAGATGATGCATTATGCTGGCGTTATGACAGAAGCATCTCTGCCAGAAGCAACCCGAGTGATCCAATTCCCTAAGGGAGAATACCTGGTTGTTAAGGGTGAAGGGGAAACGGCTGAGGAGTTGAGTAATCATCTTACTGGCATTGCTTTTGGTCAAGTCCTGCCACAAGAAGAGAGTTATGCCTATGTTGGTGGGCCAAATGCAACGGTTGAGATGGGGCAGCGAAACGGCTTGGTATTTGGTGAAATGTGGATTCCAGTTGTTAGGAAATAACGAGAAGGAGGATGGAAATGTCGTATATCGTTGATTTTAAAAATGTGTCTACGGTTGGTTTGGAGTCTTCACCGGTAGCAGAGGCGCTTGCTGGTTTGCGTGCGAATGAAGCCCGTTACTTTATGAACAAATATAAACATGAATTTACGGTTGTATCAGCCAGCGAAAGTCAGGAGACCCTTGATTATGTGAAGCGAATTTTGAAAGAAGAACGTGATATTGAGTTTGCGGCCAAGCCTCTGGAAACGTCCTGTTTTCAAGTGGAGAATATACAATTTTCCTATGTCTTTTATGAAGATGGTCTTGGTCTCAATGTCATGTATACGGTTGATGACCCTAAGAAGCGGGCCGTTGGTTTTAAGCTTTCTGAGGGGATGGAGGTACCAAAGGAGTTAGAAGGGAAGTTTAAGTTTGCCAGACAGAAATCTAAACTAGCTGGAACCATTCGGGGGTCGTTTTTTGTAATTAAAGGAGCGTATTAAAGTAAACAAAAGTGTATGTGAAGGGGTATACCTATGAGGACATTAGGTTCAATGAATGTTGATGTTATAACGTTGTTTGTGGAGGACTTGCCTATGGTGAGGGCATTCTATCAAAACGTATTCGGATTGTCCGCTGTATATGAAGACGATGTTTCTGCCGTATTCAACTTCGGAAATATGAGTATTAATCTCCTGAATATTTCCGAAGCACACGGTCTGATCCATCCTGGAACAGTCGCAAGTCGAGAATCCGGATCTCGTTTCCAGTTTACCATCCGTGTGGAAGATGTGGATGCAGTGTGTAACGAATTGAAACCACATGGCGTTGCTCTGCTTAACGGTCCAGTGGATCGGCCTTGGGGAGTACGTACGGCCGCCTTCACAGATCCGGCAGGACATGTCTGGGAGATTGCGCAGCAATTGACTTAGAGATAATGTATGGACATTAACTTATATCCATAGCTGATCAGATGATGTATCTAATGTTGATTAACACGAGATAAGCCGACAAGAGCATACACGATCAAAAGCCGCATTGTTGCGGCTTTTTTGAGTTTTAACGCTATATGTTCTTGTCTAAATCGTACAGACAAACACAGAAGTGCATTCAACAGAGTATTATAATTAAAACACTACCTTGACAGTCATAGTAGTATATCGTATGATGCAGATGTGGAGGTGCTTACATGAGCGATAACAAAATCACATCCGACCTGCTGCGCGGCCATACCGACACAATGATTTTACGACTTTTATCCGAAGCTGACCGCTACGGCTATGAAATTGTCAAGCTGATTGGCCAGCGCTCAGGTGGAGAGTATGAATTAAAAGAAGCCACGATGTACTCCAGCGTACGCCGGCTTGAGGCCGACGGTGATATCGAGTGGTATTGGGGCGATGAATCTCAGGGCGGACGGCGTAAATATTTTAGGATTACCGAAAAGGGCAAAATGGCTTATGCCCGCAACAAAAGCAACTGGGAGTATGCAAAGCGCGTGCTTGAAAATTTATTATAAGGAGAGTTGATGTGATGAATGACAAATTGAACAACTATTTGAACGGCGTGTTCGCACCGTACGATGGGGTAAAAAGTGTTACAGAATTAAAGGCTGACCTGCTTTCCGATCTGCAAGAGCGTTTCCATGAACTTAAAGCCGAGGGCAAGGACAATGAAACTGCGTTTGAAATGACCATTGAAAGCATCGGCGACATTGAGCAAACGGTACAAGAGGTGGCTAACCTTTCCCGATCGCTGGAACGACAGGTGGTAACCAATTTAAGCGCGAGCAACCTGGTGAAGAGTGACTTTGCGGGTGTCATCGCGCATAAAGGGAAATTTGAAGGGAGTGCGTTACCGGGCTCTGACTTTACGGGTGCTGACTTGACTGGTAGCACATTTGCGAGCAGTGATGTCCGCGAAGCTATTTTTGACCAGGCCAATCTGACGGATTGCAACTTTTCCACCCTTGACCTATCGCATGCGAGCTTCCATAAGTCCATACTTGTACGAACCAATATCAGCAAATCGGGGCTGGACGGAGCAAAATTCAAAGATGTAAAACTGACCGACGTTAAGCTGACCATGAACGACCTCAGAAAAACCATCTTTGAAAACTGTATCTTTGATGGCGTGGAGTTCAAATCTTGCGATCTGGGAGGGGTGTGTTTTGACGGGCAAACCTTCATCGGCGTCAAGTTTGACAAATCGGCGCTAAACAACGTTACGTTTAAGGACGCGACCCTCAAAAATGTGTCTTTCCCTGTGTCCGTCCTCTCCAAGAAGTATTACCGTGCCATCAAAACCATCTGCTTTGATGGCGCAATGATGGATAAACTGACCTATGCCGCTCTTAAAGGCATGGATGCCGATTTGTCAAAGGTAACCGTTATTTAAGGAGGGGATAATATGCAAATCAAGTCGATTCAAGTGAGTGGGCTGCAAAAGTCCTACAAGCAGCTACAAGTCCTAAAGGGCGTAGACTTCGAGGTGGATAAGGGCAGTATTTTTGCCCTGCTTGGCTCCAACGGGGCGGGCAAGACAACGGTTGTCAAAATTCTCACCACGCTGCTCAAACCAGACAGCGGAACTGTCACCGTAAACGGATTCGACGTTGCATCCAAGCCCGACAATGTGCGACAGGAGATCAGTCTGACCGGGCAATTTGCCGCCGTGGATGAAATGCTGACCGGACGGGAAAATCTGATCATGATTGCCAAGTTGCGTTACCTCAAAAATCCGCGTCAGGTTGCAGACGATATGCTTACACGTTTTGGTTTGACTGAGGCTGCCGACCGCAGGGCGTCTACGTATTCAGGTGGTATGCGCCGCAGGCTCGACATCGCCTTGAGTCTCGTGGGGAAACCACAGATCGTTTTCCTCGACGAGCCGACCACTGGGCTTGACCCCGAGTCGCGCATCGAGGTTTGGAAGATTGTCCGGGAGCTTGCCGCCGGAGGTACGACGATATTTCTCACTACACAGTATTTGGAGGAGGCTGAGCAGCTTGCCGACCGAATTGCCATTTTGCACGAAGGCAGGATTATCGCGAATGGCACGCTCTCGGAGCTGAAAAAGCTGTTCCCACAAGCTAAGGTGGAGTATGTTGAAAAGCAGCCGTCATTAGAGGAGATATTCCTCGCAATCGTCGGTAAGAAGGAGGCCATGTAAATGGAAGCCGTAAAGAAACACTTTTTTAGCGATATGGGTGTTATGCTCGGGCGCTCCATGCGTCATATTACCCGCAGTATGGACACCATCGTCACGGTCACCGTCATGCCGATCGCAATGATGTTGCTGTTCGTCTATGTGTTAGGCGGCGCCATTCAAGCCGGAACGGATAACTATGTGAATTACCTGTTGCCCGGCATACTACTGATTGCGATTGCCAGCGGAGTATCCTACACGGCTTTCCGTTTGTTCACCGATGTACAACGGGGCATAATAGAGCGATTTCACACCATGCCGATTTCACGTTCCGCCGTTCTGTGGGGACATGTGCTGACCTCGCTGGTATCCAACGCCATTTCGGTCGTTGTCATCATTCTCGTAGCGCTTGTTATGGGCTTTCGTTCGTCGGCGGGGATTCTGCCATGGCTTGCGGTAACCGGCATACTCTTGCTGTTTACGCTGGCATTGACTTGGGTCGCAGCAATTGCAGGTCTGTCCGCTAAAACGGTGGATGGCGCAAGCGCCTTTTCCTACCCGATTATCTTCCTGCCATTTGTCAGCTCGGCCTTTGTGCCGACCGAGTCGATGCCATCGGTTGTTCGCGCCTTTGCCGAAAACCAGCCGGTGACGGCGATCGTGGAAGCCATTCGTGCGCTGCTGTCAGATCAGCCGGTTGGCAATGATATATGGATCGCTCTTGCGTGGTGTATTGGGATTTTGCTCGTAGCGTACTTTTTTGCAATGAGGATGTATAAAAAGGGAGTGCGAAATAACTAAGGAAGCATTTAAAAGAAAATGCCAAGCCGGGAGACATACTCGCAGTCTTGTGTTGAGTGGCAAAGAAACATTATCCCATTAAAAGTCGCTATTTTAGCGGCCTTTTTGTTTTATTGGGATACGTTTTTATGGGTCCAGCATTTTAGGGTCTGAATAATGCATTTCATCCCATATCCGCTCCGAAACCTATGATAAAATAGTATATTCGAGAGTGAAATTCAGAGTCGATGTCAAAGAAGGGCGGATGTTCCCACATGTTCAATGTTGCAATCTGTGATGACGAGGAGAAACAAAGAGAACTTGTAAAAATGATGCTGATCTCCTTATCCCTAAAAACGAATATTGATTTCCAAATTACATTATTTGCATCCGGTGAGCAGCTCGTCTCTCATTATAAAAACGTGGGGGACACGTTTCATGTTCTGATCATGGATGTGGAGATGAGTGGAATGGATGGAATCCAGACAGCCAAAGAAATTAGAAATATGAAGCATTTGGATGTGCAGATCATGTTTCTAACGAGCTATCCGGAGTATATGGTGGAGAGCTTTGATGTGGTTACCTTTCAATATTTAATCAAACCGATCCAGCCCCATGTCTTCGAGGAGAAAATGATTAAACTGTGCCAGTACTTTAAAGCGATGGATAAAAAGTATGTGATAATCAAGTCGGATTATGAAGAACTTCTGTTGAAATACGATGATATTCTCTGGATTGAGGTCATGAAGAGTTTAACGATCAAGAACAAATTAAAATTTGTGACTCAGGAGAATTCGCATGAGAGCAAAGGCATCCTTTCCAGTTATGCCACCGCCTTGAAAGACCATGGTTTCCTGCAGATTCATCGTTCAATTATCATCAACCTGTTGCATGTTCAGAAGTTTGCGGGTACCCAGGTCGTCATGTTAAATGGTACGGAATTGCCCATAGGCCGCTCCAAAGTCAAGGAAGTCAAAGATGCATATACCAAATATATGATCATGAGGATTCAGTGATATGGATATGTATGTAAACTTGTCTATTTTCGTCGTTCCTTTACTTATGGCATTCCAGGTGAATTTTTATTTCAATTCCGTGCTGGGCAAGTCCAGACAAAAGCCATACAGAGTAATTTATTTCATTGTATTTGTTGTACTGGGCTATTTCTATTTGGTATCTTCATTTTCACCTGTCGTTTCATCCGCTTTTGCATTGTTATTCATCTTCAGCCTGGCACAATCCTATGAGGTGGAATTCATAATAAAACTTGTTTTTACTATCCTCTATGCAGTACTGCTCACAACGGTAAATTACATTGCCGTATATATTATGAGTGCGATCGACTCCACGGATTATAGCATATGGGATCATTTCAACGTGGAATATCATTGGGTGTTCTCCAAAGTGATGCTGCTTGGTTGCAGTATCATGTTTATTGTTATCCAGATTGTTCGTTTGATTGCCAAACGGAGAAGTTTCGCTATGCATTATCGTTATTATTTCTTCTTTCTGATCGTACCCACCATTACGATCTATCAGATCAATGTGGCCTCGACTTATAGTGAAAAAAACATATATTACGTCGTCTCCGTGCTGGGCTCCCTTTTTCTCAATGTGTTCATTGTTTATGTATTCGATAATATGGTAGAAAAGGTTCAGCTCGCGAATGAAAATGCCCAGTTGCAGCGTCAGATGGATTATCAGGATGCCAATTATGAGAAGACGGTGCACAGTTTCAAAAATGTGAAAAGCATAATTCACGATATCAATCAGCAATTCCTATACATTGATGAATGTATTAAGCAAAACAAGCTGGATTCGGCAGGAGATCATATTAAACTCACATTGAATAAGATTGAAGGAGCATACCAGCGGGTGAACTCCGGCAATCTCGTCATCGATGCTCTTGTTACGAATACCATTGCTCTAGGGCAGGCAAACGGGATCAAAATCGATACCCGAATTCAGCTCCATTCACAACATGTCCTCATTGATCGATATGACCTGTGCGTTGTACTCGGTAACATGCTGGATAATGCCATCGAAGCTTCCAAGAAAGTAAGACATGCCGAAGACAGATATATCCTGATCGCGATTCATTCTACAGCGTCAGCACTTGTCATCCAGATTCTGAATCATGTGGAGCAAAAACTGGCTCACTTAAAGACGGAGAAGCCCAATCCGGAGTATCATGGGATCGGTCTGACCAATATATCGAGAATGTGCGAAAAGTATGGTGGACATATGAGTATTGAGAATCATCATCGAACATTCAATAACATGGTCGTGCTTCCTTTTGACATGAACAATCCCTGAACATACCGTTCAGGGATTGTTTTTTTCCGTTCACGGCTCATTATCGTTCTAAATGCCTCTTCCCGGATATGATGAATCCAATCATACAAGCAGCATCATAAGGGAGGAAGTTATTAAATGAAAAAATTAATCAGTATGTTATGCACGGCTGTGCTTGTGATCACACCGATGACACATGCCATGGCAGAGTCGAACAAGGGCTCAACGATTGAAGCTCAGGCCAACAAAATTGCCACAGAGATGGTGCAAAATTATGGGGTTACAGGACTGCAATATGCCATCATGGATGAAGGAAAGATCATTTTATCGGATAGTGTTGGCCTTCACGATAAGGCATCCCGGAAACCAGTCGACAAGGACACCATGTTTGGAATAGGTTCGGTTAGCAAAATGGTTGTCACGGCTGCCACCATGATCCTGGTCGATTCCGGCAAAGTAGATCTGGATCAGCCCCTGACTTCGTATATCAAAGACTTTGAAATGGCGGATGCCCGATATACTCAAATTACTCCGCGCATGCTGATGAACCATTCATCAGGGCTCTACGGCACACATTATGGGAACAGCATGTTGTTTAACGATAATGATACCCGCAATCATGATGAATTGTTGCTCAAACTAAAGTCAGAAAAGCTTAAATCCAAACCGGGAGCTTATTCTGTTTATTGCAATGATGGTTTCCAATTGCTTGAGATATTGGTTGAACGGGTGAGTGGATTAAGCTATAGCGAATATATCGCCAAGTTCATCAGCGATCCGTTACAGCTGGAAGCAACCAAGACACCACTCGATTCTTTTGATAGAGAACGATTATCTGAAACATATTGGCCTACGATTGAAACGAAACTCCCTATAGAAAATGCCAATATTATCGGTACAGGCGGTATCTATTCGACTGCAGAAGAATTGAGCCAATTCGCTGAAGTGTTGATGGGGAACAGACCCGACATTCTTTCCAAATCTTCGGCAGAATCCATGCAAAATCATGAATATCGTCATGGAATCTGGGTGCCTGAAGAGAGAAATACCTTCAATTACGGTCTTGGTTGGGATGCTGTTGCACTCGCACCGTTCAGCGATTACGGCATTACTGCACTTACCAAAGGTGGAGACACCATGTTGTATCATGCCTCGTTAATCACTATACCTGAACATGATATATCGATGGCCGTTCTTTCTTCTGGCGGATCTTCTATGTATAACCAGATGTTTGCCAGCAAAGTTCTGTTGGAGGTTCTGGAGGATCAGGGTATCATCGAGGAAATCAAGCCCGATCAAACGTTCTCAGCACCCGTCAAAGTGAAGATGCCGACCGAGCTGACTGCGTATTCCGGTCTTTATGGCACGGTAGGTACAACGCTGAATATAGACATTAAAAATAGCGAGTTCAAACTGCCGGCTTTGCAGGGAGGACTTATCCCGGAGCAGAGCTATGTGTACACAGGTGAAGGGAAATTTACGAGTCCCGATGGAAGTGTGGAGGTCCGTTTTGAGAAAGAACGTAACGACAAGGTGTATGTTAAAGTACAGTCAAATATAACGTTGCCTGGTTTAGGCCAAACGGTGATGAATACCTATGATTATCAAAAACTGGAACAAAATCCATTGGACGTAACAACGAAAGCAAAATGGGAAGCACGCAACGGCTCGAAATATTACGCGCTGGATGAAAAAATAACGTCGATCTTCTATCTGCTTCCTTCGATGCTGATCAAGAATCTGTCCGTCGATACGGAGAATGGATACACGAATGGCACAAAAGTCATTGATCCGAACAACGCAAAGAATGTGGTTGAGATTCCTGTTATGAATGGAAGAGATGCATTCGACTTGCAGCTCTACACAAAGAATGGAGCTGAAGTTTTGATTCAGGATGGACAGGAGTACATCGCTGAGGCTGCCATAACACCGATCTTTGCCGGCAAAACAGGAGTTACCACCATTCCGTCAAACGGGCAAGCCCGGTGGTATGCTATCGACTCCCGTTCGGCGAACAAATCGTTAACAGTTGATTCTCCGGAAAGCGGAGGGTATGCCGTGTATAACGATAAAGGTGAAGTGGTTCACTTTTCCGTAGCGACCAATCAACAATCGACACAGCTTCCAAAAGGTGGTTTTATCGTTTTTGGTGGTGAAGCCGGAGATAGCTTTAAAACCCACCTAAAGTAAATTGCTGCGTAGCTATTTAAAACAACCGACGCAAGAAAAGTGAGCTTATTCCACTTTCGTTAATACAAAAAAGAGCCCTTCCACTTCGTATTGAAGGGAGGGGCTTGTCGTGTTTTGAATATCCTCCAGTGGGTTGACTTCTCAAGCAGCACGAGATCGGCGAGCTTTCCTTTTTCTGCGGTGCCCAGTCCCTGCTCTCGCTGCAAATTAAGCGTTGCCGCCTGCGGGCAGATGAAGTCGATTATGCCCTTTTTTATTCACAGCCTTGTCAAATTAATCGAAACTGAATAATCTATCACATACCACAAAAGAGGGGGAAGAAGCATGAGTGAAGTAGGATATGGAAATGGAAGTGGAAATGTAGGAGGACTTGGTGGTGGATATGGTAGTTTCACGTCCATCGGTGCAATTCTGGTTCTCTTTATTTTGTTGGTTATCATCTCCAAAGCTTTCTTGGTTTAATATTTAGCTTGCAATTCGGGAAAAGAACATTGTTCTCTTCCAAGCCGCTAATATAGCGGCTTTTTCCATTTCATCTAATATGCATTTCACTCCTGATCATCTGTCGTTTCATCTACCATTGTTTTCTCTCCCAATACAAAGTATATGGTTGCCAAAGGCCCTAATATATGAGGTAATATTGGTTGATAAGAATGGGATTCAATGGTGTTTTGGAGAAAAGGACATGACTAATGAAAATTGGAGGATCGCATGTATAAACTGATGATCGTAGATGATGAATTACTCATGCGGGTTGGAATTCGTTCCATGCTGAGTTGGGAAGAGTACAATTTCCATGTAGTTGGTGAAGCGGGGAACGGAAAAGAAGCCTTGGACCTTGCGCTTGAAGTAAATCCCGATCTGATCATTACGGATATCAAGATGCCAATTATGGATGGGCTACAGCTTATACAAGAGGCTTCGATCGTACTGAACACCTGTAAGTATGTCATTCTTAGTAATTTTGACGAATTTCATTATGTGAAAGAGGCATTAAAACTGGGTGCCTCAGACTACTTGATTAAAAGCGAGATTACAGAAACCTCCCTTATCGATCTGCTGACCGCCATTGAACAGAAATTGCAGAGCGAACAGGTTAACCCGACAAAAATCCCCTCCATGGCATATGATTATTCAAAGAGTCTTAGACATCTAAAGGATAGCTTCTTTCAAGATGTTGTAAGCGGATTCATAAGTGAAAAGGATATAGTCACCAAAGCTGAAGAATTGCATTTGCGCATCAGATCGAATCAGCTGGTCGTCATCAAATTCATCGTAAACTATTACGAGGATGCAAAGAGCAAATATGTGGAAAAGGGAGAGAAATTACTCCGATTTTCCATTCTCAATATTATGGAAGAGATCATTCCGTCCAAATGGGAGAAGGAGATTTTCGTTGAAAGTTCGTCTGAGTATTGGATTATTGTCAATGTCTGTCCTGAGAGTGGATCAGTACACACCGATCTAAATAAACGATGTACTAAGCTTCTATCCTCCATGAAGGACTTTATGAATCTATCGCTTACCGCGGGTGTAAGTACAATCGTTTCCGGTTTCCATTGTATAAGAGCGGCATGCCAAGAAGCGGAATTCGCCCTAAGGCAGGGTTTCTTCACAGGCAGCAACCAGGTACTGTATTACGAGGACGTGATTCGAGCTCCAGCTCGGAAAGAAGTGAACGGAATGCTGAGCTCCCAGCAAGAACGGGATTTCCTCAAATTGTGGGTAAGTAAAGACTACAAAAAGGCAGAGGATTTCCTTGAAGGAATACGATCTAATCTGGAGACGCTGCTAGCGGATGAGAGCAGTATCCGTAAGCAGTATATTATGGTGATGGAAACCATACACTCCCATTTATCACGGGCTGCAGAAAGAGGGAAACCTTCTTTTAAGGAGAGATCCCCTTATGAAATCGTTCTGAAGGGAGAATATTGGGAGGATATTCACCAAGAAATGCTGGCTCATATTACGTATTACTTTAAAGCCGATTCCCAGATTATGCAGGAACGTACCTACACTGACCTCGCCATTGAGTTGATCGACAAGTATTACGCCGAGGATATTTCATTGCAAAGTGTAGCTAACCAAATTAATGTCAATCCCTCGTATCTCAGCCGATTGTTCAAGCAGGAGAAGGGAGAGAACTTTATCTCTTACTTGACACGAGTTCGGATCGAACATGCAAAGGCTTATCTGTTCAGCAGGGAATTGAGGGTGTATGAAATTGCAGATAAGGTTGGCTACCACAATTACACATATTTCAGTAAGATTTTCAAGAAATCTGTAGGGTATACTCCTGAGGAATATCGAGAACGGCAGCAGGGATCCATGTAATCCGTGAATAGAGGTGCATCTTATGAGGCGTCCCCAACTCTTTCGAATCCAGTACAAAATTATGATCATTTGTATAACCGTCATTATCCTTCCGGTATTTGTGATGACGATCAATTCGTATTACTCCTCTGAGCGGTTATTGGCACAGAATTACACGAAGCTGCTAGGCGATCTGGCCAAACAGACGAATATTCGCATTGACGAATTTCTAAAAGAGATCGAGAAAATCTCGCTGCTGGCCAGTAATGGACTAAGCAACAATCTATCTGCGACACATGAAGGAAGTTTTCCGATCCAGGATTTCCTGCGCGATGGGGACAAGCAGCATGAGATAGCTGCCTACAATATTTTGATGAATTATATCATGATGAAGGATCGCGTATTCTCGATCTACCTTTACAATTTGAACGGGGGGGAAGATCTGTTCGTCAGTCCTCACCAACCCATTGACCCTGACTTTAAAGTGGCAAACGAGTTGTGGTTTAAAAAGTTCATGCATGATCAAGATCGAACCATCACGTTGACAACCCGAATGGATGAGCAATTGGAGAATAAAATTCTGGCAGTCTCGCACGCTCGAAAAATCCATGATGTCGCTAGCGGGAAACTGCTTGGCGTGATCGTCGTCAGCATTGATATCAAATTCATCGAAATCGTTAATCGTAACCTGCAGGAAGGGCTGCGCTCCAGGTTCATGATCATTGATGAGAATGACAAGATTGTATATAACGTGAATGAGCGTTTGATCGGCACACTATTCCGGGACAACGTTCGCCCATCCGAAACAATGAATGTCGTGGTGACAAGTCCCCTTAGTCAGCAAAAATGGACAACATACTTATATATGCCTATGGATGAGCTGACTGCTGATGGCAAAATATTGGGCCGCAATCTGGTGACGTTGGCCATTGTCATGTTTCTTTTTGCTGCCATAATATCCATCTTTCTATCTCATGTCATCACAACCCCCATTAAGAAACTGCTGCGCAACATTGCCTTGGTCGAGAAGGGGCAGTTTGAACAAGTCGAATATATTCGCTCGCGAGACGAGATTGGACATTTATCCATTCGATTTAACAAGATGTCGCATGAATTGAAGCGTATGGTCGAGCGGATGCAGCAGGAAGAAATAGAGAAAGCCAAAGCCGAGATGCGTGCGCTCCATGACCAGATCAAGCCTCATTTCCTGTATAACACACTTGGGTCGGTGAAATGGATTGCATCCATGCAGCAAGCTGACAAAATCGTGGAAATGACAGATGCACTCATCTCGATGCTCCGTTATGCGACAAGATCCGATGGAACTCTCGTAACGATTCGTGAGGAGATCGATAATATAGCCAATTATGTGACCATTCAGAACGTCAGGTATTATGATTGTATTCAGATGAGATATGAAATTGAGGATCGACTGATGGGTTATCGTATGCCCAAAATGATCCTTCAGCCTCTAGTGGAGAATGCGATTTTTCATGGTCTGGCCGAACTCGAAGAAGACGGAGTCATTACCATTCGCATTCAACCGAGGGACAGTGATATTACGATCGAAGTCTGTGATAATGGAGTCGGTATGGATCATCATACGATCCAGAACGTTATGGAGAAAAAGCTCGAAGCAAGTTCCGGAACCACGGGAATCGGTCTGCAGAATGTGCAGAGGCGTATTCAACTTCATTTTGGCAGGTCCTATGGTATACAGATAGCTAGTCAAATGGGTGAAGGTACGATATTTACGATCTTGCTGCCTGCCATATCAGAAAACAAGTAGTATTGTTCTCTGGGGTAACAGAAGGGAATACAACACAAAGGCTTGCAGTCAATTCTGCAAGCCTTATGCTTTACCCCTTAACGCTACCGAGCACCAACCCTTTGGTAAAGTACTTCTGGAGGAACGGATACACGAGCAAAATTGGAATGGCCCCCAAGAACATTTGAGCAGCGCGTCCAGTTCTGGCATTCATCATGGATAGCAGTTGGGTATAATCGGATCCTGATTTCAGCATGATTTGTTCAAAGCTCTGCAGAAGGGTCTGCAAGTAGCTTTGCAATGGGTAATTCTCTGGATTGTTCATATAGATAATACCATCGAACCACGAATTCCAATGGGCGACGATACTAAATAAGCCGACAGTTGCAAGAGCGGGCTTGAGGAGCGGAAGTAAAATATGAAGCAATACCTGTACTGGCCCGGCACCGTCGATGATCGCTGATTCCTCGATTTCTTCTGGCAGCCCCCTAATGAAATTCATAAGAATAATCATACTGAATACGGGAAGAGCACCGGGCAGGATCAGAGACCAAATCGAATCAATCAGTCCCATTTTGACGACCACCAGATAGGTGGGGATTAAACCTCCACTAAACAACATGGTGACAATGAAAAATCCCATATAAATATTGCGCCCCATCAATTTCTGTTTCGATTTGGAAAGTGGATAGGCAGTCAGCACGATCAAAACAAGATTCACAAGCGTTCCGAGAACCGTTCGTTGGACAGCAACCCAGAGAGAGGAAAAGAACGACCCTCCAGTTAAAGCAAATTCGTAGGCTTTTGTCGTGAATTCAACCGGCCAGAACGTTACGCTACCGGCCGATACTGCCGAACTGCTGCTGAATGAAACAGCCAACAGGTTGATAAACGGGAGGATGCAGAGTAGAGAGATTAGAAGCAATATCGTGTAGTTTATGATATGAAACAACCGCCTGCTCATACTTTTATCATGAATCATATGACAGTCCCTCCCTAGAAGATACGATAGCCAGCTACTCTGTAGGCCAGGAAGTACGATACGGCCACCAGAACACTAGAAATGATGGATTTGAATAAACCGACTGCGGTTCCGATCGAATACTGTGCCTGCTGAATTCCCAGACGGTATACATAGGTGTCAATAATATCACCGGTCTGATACACGACAGGGGAGTACAGATTATAGATTTGGTCGAAGCCTGCGTTGAGGACGTTACCCAGTGATAACACCGTCATTAAGACAATCGTCGGCATAAGCAGGGGCAAAGTTATATAAATGGTCTGCTTCAATCGTTTGGCTCCGTCAATCACCGCTGCCTCGTAAAGTCCCGGATCGATGCTGGTTAGGGCTGCTAAGTAAACAACCGTGCCAAAGCCGAATCCCTTCCAGATGTCACTCACGATCATCGTCCATGGGAATATGGATGGTGTGCCAAGAAAGGAGATAGGCGCAATCCCGAATACGCCCAAAAATGTGTTGATGATGCCATCGGAGCTAAGTATATCCAGCATGATGCCGGCCATAATGACCCAAGAGAGAAAATTCGGTATATATACCAGAGTTTGAAATGTGCGTTTGACTCCACTATTCAGTACTTCGTTAAGCAATAATGCGAAAATAACGGGCACGATAATGCCACCGATAATCTTGAAGACAGACATGTACAGTGTATTCCAGATGGTTCTTACGAAATTCGGCTGATTAAATACATGGGTAAAATTATCCCATCCTACCCATGGTGAGTTGAAGCCAAGGCCTGGATTGTATTTCTGAAATGCAATAATAAGCCCGTAGAAAGGGATGTAACTGAAGATAAAGACCAAGACCAGGCTTGGGATCAACATTAGATGGTAAGGACTCTGCTGCTTCCATTTTCTCAGCATTCATATTCCTCCGTTCATGGCAACAGCATTTTTATTTCCCGTAGGCCTCATTGACTGCCTGTGTTGCGTCATCGCCCCCGGCTGCTCGCCAATTCTGGACGACTACATCGAAATAATCGATACTTTCGCTACCCATAATGATCTTGGTGAAGCCTTCTGTCAGGATATCATCCAAGGTTGTGCCGTAGCTCGACAGAATCTCTGGTGTAACACCCCATAGAGCCGTCTTTATATAGTTCTCACTGTCGAGCACTTTTTTGGCAAGACCATATGCATTTTTGGGAGCACCTTGTTGCAAATAATCACCGACTGCTCCTGGTGTTGCATTCTTCATGAACTCAACACTGTTGTTATATTTTTGCCACATTCCCGAAGTCGTGAGTCCACTGGTATCCTTGGATTGAAGGGCTGCTGATACAGCCTCAAACTGCTCGTAGTCGGAGTTCGGATTAAGTACACGGAACGCTCCGACAACATGAGCAATATCGTTGTCCAGCAAGGCAGACAGTGTTTCTGTGGATTCCTTGCCATTGCCTTCATCCACAATATAAGCATAGTCATTCAAAATCTTGATCACTTCTTGCGGGCTCTTGAATCCCTTTTTCATGACTATATAGTTGTTGTTGGCGAAGAAGATAGATTGTTTCGCTTCCTTTCCATCGATGGTCGGAATGATATAAGGGTAAAAGATCGCGTCCTTACCCAGATTGGATACCGTATCGACACCCGGATTATAACCCCACCACTGGTAATAAGGCTGCATGCCTACTTTGCCGGCTACGATATCCGCGTTCATTGCATTAAAGTCTTTGATTGCAAATTCCGGATCAATGATGCCTCGCTTGTACCATTCCGACCACTCAGCCAGTGCATTCTTCATCTCAGGCTGAACTGAGCCATACACCAGTTTTCCACTGTTATCCTCCATCCACATATCCGGATGTGCATTCCATGCAATGGCGAGCAAGTTGAGGTAATCCAACGTTTGATCTACCGCTATACCATAACCGCCGTGCTTTTCCATAAATTTTAATGCAATATTCTTGATGTCCTCCACAGATTTCGGATCCTGGAGACCCAGTTCTTCTTTCCAATCGTTCCGGATCCAGATGAAGTCTGGTTGTTCAATTAATCCCCAGTGCATCTGCGGTATACCGTACAGCTTACCGTCTTTCTTTCCAGACTCGTAACTGTCCGCATCTGCTTCCATGTAACCTTTGAGACGGTCTGACGCGTTTTGCTCAAAGACATCGGTAAGGTCCATCACCATATCCGCTTCGACCAACTGCCTCAATTGTGAAGGATTGACCCTGAACACGTCGGGAAGATCGCTGGATGCTATAGCCAAATTCAGTTTGGTTTCGTACTCATCGCTGACCCAATCTGTTTTGACATCGATATTAAACTTCTCCTTGTATCGCTTAGTCCACACATTGTTTGTGATATCATTGCCCTTTGGATATTTCGCAGAAGAGTATTCAGACGTTACCGTGTGAATGGTTGTTGTTCCGCCCTCGTTGGCATCCGAATCTGTATTGGTCGAACTTTGCTCGTTACTACTTCCATTTGCACAGGCTGCGAGTAATAAGGTCGACATACATAAAGACAACATCAAGGTTTTCGTTTTCTTTTTCATATTGCTCCCCCTTTTTCGCGATAGTTAATGGTGACTTGCTTAAAATATTGTAAACGAGAAAAGAAGCAGGTGATATAGACGTTATTGACGAGCAGCAGTAAGTTTTTTTACTTTCAATTCACTGGGGGAGAAACGAGAAAGGAGGATCATGCACTTATTTTACTTCGAACCTATCCTTTTTTTACTTACAGTGAGCTTGACTATAAAATAGGGAAACAAAGTGGGGCTTGGTTGCGTCTAATGATCGAAACACAGAACATCAACAGGAGTGAAACAGATGCATATCAAACGGATGACAATGATTGCTGCCGTTCTCGGTTCTATGCTCTTATGGGCAGGAAGTGCAGCTGCGGAAGAACGATTTGTCGATCTGCAGCATTCAAAATGGGCAGAAGACGGTATTTCATATATGGCAAAACGGGGAACTGTGGCTGGATACGGCAATGGGATATTTAAGCCTGAGGGGCTTGTAACCCGGGCACAAGCCGTCACGTTCATGGTGCGTGAGCTTTATCCTCAAGAGCTTCAGCTATCAGCGAAAGGAACAACATATTCGGATGTTCCGACAACCCATCCGTTTTATCGCGAGATCGCCATTGCTGCAAAGCATGGACTTGCCAGTGGGTTTCCTAACGGTACCTTCCAGCCGGATGCACCGATTAATCGCGCAGAGACTACGGCATTCCTAACACGCGCATATTCACTCGTGGAAGGAAGGCATCCCGTAAGTTTGACTGATACGGATAAACATTGGGCGGCAGCGCCTATTCGTATCATGAGCTCAAACGGATTGGTAGGCGGTTATTCGGATCGTACTTATCGCCCGGCTCGACCTGTCACACGAGCGGAATTTGCCGTATTCATGGCGCGAGTGATTCGCTTCGAACGTGATGCAGCCATTCAGGCACACGATTGGGATCAGCTCATTTCATATATGACCATCAGCGAGCAAGTCGGTCAGATGCTCATGCCTGACATCAGGCAATGGAACGGTAAAGTAACAACGACCATTAATGAAGGACTGAAGCACAGTATTCATAACCAAGATTTGGGCGGATTTATTCTTTTTGATAAAAATATTGTAGACGCTAGACAGGTTACAACGTTTACGCATGATCTGCAATTGGAAGCAGGCGACATTCCTTTGTTTCTTGGCATCGATCAAGAAGGTGGTGTTATTAAGCGAATTCCGGGCGGGACGAATCTGCCAGGTCAAATGGCGCTTGGGGCAACCGGAGATGCAGCGCTGGCTGAAGCGGCTGGACGGCTGACAGGGGAGGAGCTGAAAGCACTTGGGCTGCAGATTAACTTTGCACCAGTACTCGATATTAACAGCAACCCTGACAATCCGATTATCGGTATGCGATCATTTGGCTCGGATGCGGATTTGGTGACGCGGCTGGGCCTTGCAACGATCAAAGGGCTACGGCAATCGGGGATGATCGCCGCAGTCAAGCATTTCCCGGGGCATGGCGATACGACGGTAGATTCCCATCTTGGAATGCCGGTGCTAACTCATAACCGAGAGCGGCTTGATGCAGTGGAACTGAAACCTTTTCTAGCTGCGATCAATAATGGGGTAGATATGATCATGACCGCGCATATTGCTTTCCCTGCTGTAGACAACGAACATGTTACTTCACTCCACGACGGAAAAAGTGTGCCGATCCCTGCCACGTTATCCAAAAAGGTATTGACTGGGCTCCTCCGGGAAGAGATGGGGTACGAAGGTCTCATTATTTCGGATGCCTTCACCATGAACGCGATAGCAGAGCATTTTGGGGAAAATAAAGCGGTAGAACGCGCGGTTTCCGCTGGTGTGGATATCATCCTCATGCCGCAAGATTCGGCAGCTGCCCATCAAACCCTTGTGAACGCTGTTAAAAAAGGGACTATCTCGGAGGAAACCATCCACGCGTCCGTAAAGCGAATTTTGGAGATGAAATCAAAATATGGTTTGTTTGAACGCAGCGAGTCGATTGCAAGCAAGCTATCCAAGCTGGAGGTTGTGATCGGATCGGAGGCCCATCGCATGGTCGAACAGAGCATCGCAGAGCGAGCGGTCACCTTATTGGCAAGCCGTGAAGGTGTGAAACCAGATCCAATCCACCAAGGCGACCGGGTTGTTATTGTTGCAGCTGAAGAAGAACAGGGGAACCAACTAGAGAAGCAGCTGGTGCAAGCCGCAAAGAGCCAGTCGATAAAAACGGAGGTTACCGTTATGCGTCCAGGGAAGATGAATGAAACGCTCCAGGCGATGACTCATGCAGATTATGTTATCCTGGCTTCCTACCAATTCCGTAATGCAGCCAGTCAGTTCGGATGGACAGACTATCAAGCCTTAATTAATGAGTTGAACAGACGTAATCAGCGATACACGCTGTTATCGCTCGGTAATCCTTACGAGATGCTCCATCTACAGAACGTACGCTCAGGGCTTGCCGTGTACGGAAAGCAGGAGCCAAATACTTCAGCTGGAATTAACGTGCTTCTTGGGAAACGGGAAGCACGCGGCATGCTCCCAGTGAAAACGGATCAAGGTATCGTACCGATTAAGTGAAGCAGCAAGGGCGTTTATGCTATCGCCGTAGAACGTGTGAAAGAAAAAGCCAGAGTGTCCTTGAACAATTAAATGTAGTAGAGAACACTGGAGTACCCGGATATTTCCTCACTACAAATGAACACAAAGCAATGAAAGTCGCTATTCTAGCGGCTTTTTTGTCTTTCATAGCAAGAGCAACTCCACGATTCGCACGTACTGATTCATTCGAATTGTTAGCTGAAATAAAGAAAGAGATCTGTTCTGATAGAACAGATCTCTTGAAGCATTGTATGTTTAGACAAACTCATAGAGTCGCACACCATGCGGCGGTACAGTCACATGTAACAATGTCTCTCTGAACTCGGCTGGTTCTCCGCTCCACAGTTCAGTACCTTCGGTTATACCGCAGATTCCAATTTCCTCTATGTTCATATCCAGTGGAAGAGCGCTATCTCCAATGTTGAATACAGCAGCGTAAGTGGCCCCTTCAGCATGTTGAGCTGTCCATACTATAAGATCTCCTCGACGAACAGCTTCTCTGGCTCCAAAACTCTCTCGGTGCATGCGCAGAACTTCACGGTTGGTTAACAGCGACAGCGTCCAGTCATCGTTGTCTCGCAGTTCACCACCAAAGATGAGCGGGGAACGGAAAATACTCCACAGTGACATCATAGTCAACTGTTCATCAGGCGTAAACCGGGTCCAACGATCCGCTCCTCCGCCATCCACAGAACGAATACCGATGTGTCCCAAAGGCAGCATATCACAATCCGGCCAACAGCCTTTCCGGGGGACACCCTGCCATGTCCGGCAACGGTCAAACATATCCAGTAACAATGGCCAAAGGTCCCAGAAGTCGTCGGTGACACGCCACATGTTGGCATGTTCAGCGAAAAACGCAGAGGATTCTACCGGAGCTGGTCCTGGGGACAGACTCAACACCATTGGCCGGCCGGAGCGTTCAATGGCTTTAGAGATCATTTCAATCTCCGGGTGATGGGTATCGTATAGTCTTGAAGCGGCAATATCGTCTACCTTCACCAGATCAACGCCCCATTGAGCATACAGTTCAAAGAGGGAATCGTAATAAGCCTGTGCTCCTTCTTTAGTTGAATCCACACCGTACATATCCGTGTTCCATGGACAGATAGAGTTCGTATGGGCAATATCACGTGCAGTTGCGGCTGAGCCCAGGATCGGAGTAGCCGCGTGAACCGCTTGTCGCGGAATGCCGCGCATGATATGAATGCCAAATTGTAACCCAAGACTATGTACATAATCCGCTAACGGTTTAAACCCACGTCCTCCTGCGGCAGAAGGAAAACGGTTCTCCGCAGGCATAAGACGGGAATATTCATCCATGACCAGCGGAACAAATGGACGGTATTGCGAAGAATTTGCATGAGGTTCATACCATTGAATATCGACAGTAATATAGCTCCAGCCAAATTCTTTGAGATGTTCTGCCATATATTCCGCGTTACCACGGATTTCGTCTTCGGTTACGGCCGCGCCATAGCAATCCCAACTGTTCCAGCCAAGCGGTGGCGTTGATGCTGCAAGTGTATGATTCATGGTAATACTCCTTTACTGATTAATTATTGCTCTTACTAATTACATCATAGTATAGGAGTTTATTAATAATCCACTGTAATCTTGAAGGTAAAATAGCATAATATTGCGGTTAGTCGAAGAACAGCTTGCGATAAGCCAGGCTTTCTCCGCCACTGCGGAATTCACCCGGCGTAAGCCCGGTCAAACCGCGAAATGCCTTGATAAAATAGCTTCCGCTGGAGTAACCGACTCGTTCGGCGATGGCTTCAACGCTAAGGGACGTCCCTCGAAGCAGTTCCATAGCCTTTTCGGTACGTACGCGGGTCAGATAAGCTCCTGGTGTCAAGCCTGTGCTGGAGGAGAACCGACGGATAAAGTGATATTTTGATAGGGAAACATGCTCAGAAAGTTGATCAATACTGATCATCCTGGAATAGTTATGCTCTATAAATTCGGCTGCACGTTGTATGTTATACGACCAGCTTTCCCTGTTCCGTAGCGTTGTTTTTTGTAATCTGACCAGTTCTGTCATGAACTGATAAACGCAAGACGAAGCGATCAGAGGATCGGTGATCCGGCCTGCTGCCGCATCGGTCACAATCATCCGCAACAGCCGGACTGGTGTACAATCGATGGGGAGATAAGGAACTTCCCCCGCCTCACGATAGAACTTTTGCCAATGGGGCAGAATCAGCTTGGGCCGGAATAGCAGGAACAGGAACTCCCACGGTTCTTTCGATTCCGAGTCATAATAATAGCGATGCGGGCCTGGAATTTCGGCCAAAAAAGCCTGTCCTGTAGTGACATGGTGAATCTGGCCTTTCGACTCAAAAATACCTTCACCGGAGAGCGTATACTGGAATAACAGCAGGGGGCCATCCGTACGTTCCAGTCCATCCCAGTGATAAGTAGGGTCGGTTATCGAATCACATCCTGCTGCAAATAAAACGCATAGCTGGAGCTCCTTATCTTCGGCGAACCGAAAGCCATAGGTACCTCTGGGAATGTTCATAGATGTCCTCCTGATGATCGTAAATAGGCATACTGGTCAGAGTCATGATCGTTATTCTGCAACTATGGTACATAACAATAGAAGTTAACTTCATTATATGAAATAGGAGCAACTTGCTCAATTAAACCTTTTTGTACTACTTAAATTGGATTAGTGTGATAAGTGCAATAGCATTGTCTCCCTATACGCGCAATTTTGTTACCTTTTTTGTTATAAGGAGGGGGCCAGTTCTTTTGCCAAACTTCTGCCATTTCGATGTTAATGAACATTTATTCGTCTACACTATACGCCAACAATTGTCTCAGGCTGTCCTCAATATACTGATTATCAACGTTGTTCATACCGCGACCGGCAAAGTGTCCCCAGATCGAATCAATGGGACAAAACACAGCATTAGGCATCCGCTGAGCCTCGTATTCGTTATCGGCCGCCGTGCAAAAGAGGTCTGTGGTCCCGGGCATGATACACGCACGCGCTGTAATGCTCCGAAGGGCCTTATCGAAATTCCCGTTATACATCGGGTTAGCACTAATATCTGCGAATTGGCCTGTCCATAACATCGCCAACACATTGTGAGGGTCCATTTTCATAAACGCCTCTTCCCAGAACCCGGCTACGAAATCCGCCAATGAGTCATATCCAATCCCCCGATAAAGTTCCTCTCTGTAAAACGCCTGTGACAAACCCCATCCCGCATAGACACGGCCTACAGCCCGCAAGTCTGCAGAAGTTAAATTTTGTCGTTTGTTTGCATCGAAGAGGGAGGCAGCCATGAGGGGAGCGATTACCCCGTTCAGGACAACAAACGTATGAGGCCAAGTCTTCGCCATGCCGGCGATGGGCGCAATTCGTTCCACCATGTCTGGATAACTTGCTCCCCATTGAAATGCTTGAATGCCTCCCATGGACCATCCCACAACAAGTGCAATCTTCTGAATGCCGAATTTTTCGGTGACCAACCGATGTTGAAATGTAACGTTGTCATAGATTGTGACCTGCGGAAAGTGAGTTCGGTCAAATGGAGGCGGCGTATTGCTGGGAGACGAAGATAATCCGTTACCCAGCAGATTCGGAACGATAATGAAGTATCTTTGCGTGTCTAAGGCTGCGCCGTCGCCAATCAACCATTCATTCTGAATATGCTGATCTCCAAATGCGGTCGGATAGATGATGACATTATCCTTTTTTTCATTCAATGTTCCATACGTTTTATAAGCCAGAAAAGCGTTAGGTAACGTTACTCCGGATTGCAATGTCACATCACCCAAATTAAAAATTTCATAATCCATCTTATTTCTCTCCCTTCAAATGAAAACCACATCTGTGGCATGTGATTTCTTGTTGTCAGTATAGACCTGTGGTACTCTCAGTAAAAGTGAATAGAATTCAAAACTGTATTCAATAAAATTGAAAGTAAGAGGGTGACTGCAGGATGGAACTACGCCAACTGAAAACATTTCGCACAGTTGCAACCACATTAAATTTTACGCGGGCTGCGGAAGTGCTGAATTATGTTCCCTCGAACGTCACGATGCAAATCAAAGCATTGGAGGATGAACTTGGCGTTCGTCTTTTTGACCGCCTCGGCAAACAACTCGCGCTTACAAATGCGGGTATACGATTTTTAGCGCATGTCCAAGGCATTCTTAACCAGTTGGACGAAGCTCGCAGCATGGTTCTTGACGATGAGAATCTAAGCGGTACTCTGACCATCAGTGCCAATGAGGTTCTATGCGCTTATCGGCTTCCTGTTGTCTTTCATCTGTTTCGTTCGCGTCATCCGGGAGTGCGTCTCATTTTTCGTTCCGTTCCCAATCAACAACTTAAGCAAACGCTCTTTGATGGCACTGCGGATGTCGTCTTTATGTTGGATGAATCCATTCGTTCAGGCGGCCTGACCGTGGAACCGTTGGTAGAAGAAACGTTCCGCCTTTACGCTGCTCCGGACCATCCGCTCACGAAACGAAGGGTGCTGCAACTGGAGGATTTTCATAGCGAAGTGTTCCTGACAAATGAAAAGGGCTGTACGTACCGCACCATGTTTGACCGGGGATTCGAGAAAGAAGGTATGGACAGCATTACGTATTTGGAGTTTCAAAATGCTGAGGCTATTAAACAATGTGCTATAACGGGAATCGGCATCGCCTTTCTTCCTGAAATGACAGTAAAAGCTGAAGTTACACGGGGCGAGCTTGTTGCGCTTCCGTGGGAAATACCTGACTTGCATGTGCATACTCAGATGTTGTGGCACAAGGACAAATGGATCTCGCCAGTCATTTTATCTTTCATAGAGGCGGCCAGGGAAGTTATTGGTATGGAAGAACATCATTAAATTTTTGAATCCTGGAATATGATCAGAGCATATTGATATTGGAAAGGGAGAGGAATGTGGCATGCAGGAACCCATCAAAGTATATAACACTGCAGTCGAGGCTCTTCTTGAAGTAATTGGCGGCAAATGGAAGCCAGTTATTCTATTCCATCTTACTTTTGGTAAGAAACGTAATGGGGAATTGTTGAAGCTGATCCCCGCCATTACACAGAAGATGTTGACGCAGCAGCTAAATGAATTAATAGAGGCAGGGATCATCTTACGCATCTCACATCACCAAATTCCGCCAAAGGTGGAGTATGAATTAACGGAATATGGGTGGAGTTTGAAAGAGATTCTTCATCTCATGTGCAGATGGGGGGATATGCATGTGGAAAAAGTTTATGGTGATCGAGGGAAGATTCTATTCAAGCCGCCAAACTCAAATGATTGAAAAACAATAAGGCATAGCCGATTCCAGAGAGGAATCGGCCTTTTCATCATATTTTCATTACGGAATGATCTTCCGTTCTCTTAAATTTGTAAATATGTCCATAAACATCGCTTCTGTGTCAATGAATTCATGAAAGCCGAACCGGCGGGCTTTGGAACCATCTGCGAAAAAATCATAATCCCATGAGAAGACAAAGTCACCGAATGCCCATGAAGAGACGGACTCATAGGAATTATTCATTAAGCCATACTTCTCAATCATCGAATTCCACAGGATTTCTTTATCGGCCATTACGGTTGCAAGCGAAAGGGTTAGCGGAGGAGCTGTTTCCAATTCGAAAAAGTCAGCAATTTTGGGCCAGAGTTCATCCCAGCGAAAGAGATCACCGTTGGTAATGTTGAACGCCTGATTGGCACAGCGCGGATTCGTTGCTGCCCAGACGGTCGCCCGTGCAAGTAGCGATGCATCGGTCATCTCAAGCAAGGAATGGTAAGCTCCCGGTTTCCCGGGGAAGCGAAGCGGCAAGCCAAGCTCTTTAGAGATAGAAGCATACATTCCGATCACCATCGCAAGATTCATTGGATTACCAAGAGCAAATCCGCATACAACAGAAGGGCGCAGGGCTGACCAGGTCCAGCTGCTTGCTGGCTGGCGATCCTCAAGAAACCGCTGCTGATCCACATTGAATTCAGGCGGCATATGATAAGCATCCGTTTCCCTTGCAGGTGTTTTGAAGGGGCCTAGATGTGCGCCATACACTTTATAACCCTGCATCAGACTGATATGTTGCAGGTTGGGGGCGATTGGTTCAATTGTATTTACCACATGGACGAGCATCGCCAGGTTCGGCTCCACCAATTCGGCCCACGTCGGGCGATCCTGATAAGCAGCATAGAAAATATGAGTAACCGTCGTTAAATCGCTCAGTTTCGCTCGAGTATCCGCTTCGTTCAGTAAATCGGCAGATATATAACGTAAACCTGGAGCATCTTTCCCTCCGCGGCGAGATACCCCAATGATATCCCATTCGGGAAGGGTCATAAGATGATCAATTAGATTTCTTCCAATGACTCCTGCAGCACCGATGACAAGGGCAGTATATTGGGTAACAGATTGTTCGGGTTTCATTGGGCATTTCTCCTCTCTTCTTCTGTTCATTATTGTGACTCAGAACAAGAAAGATGAGAAGTACGCACCTTAAAGTTCCATACGAACTTAAAAGTAAGATATGGTTGTTATATGGGATTAGGGGAGTAAGGAGAAGCATCACTTCAAATGAAACGGTCGGCGATCAAATACGGCTGAAGCACTCGAAATGCAGGAGTGGGTAGTTTCTGGCCAATTGGCAAATGCCATTGGATTACAGGCCAGACAAGCCCCAGCCATTAATGATGTGAAAGATCTATTGGCAGACGGTTATGTTGGAATTCAGGATTTATTCTGAATATGGCTCAGGCTTA
Source organism: Paenibacillus sp. NPDC056933 (assembly GCF_042674385.1). Lineage (NCBI taxonomy): Bacteria > Bacillati > Bacillota > Bacilli > Caryophanales > Paenibacillaceae > Paenibacillus > Paenibacillus sp. NPDC056933. Next base: position 2,716,788 of record NZ_JBHUQN010000001.1, read on the forward strand.
CCGCAAATTTGCCGAAGATATCCAGAATGCAACATCCTTAACACCAGGGTTTGCGGATGCGGTCGAACTGCATCAGTTACTTGATGCAGTGGAAAAAGCAGAACAGACCGGTGAGCGTCAAGTTCTTGTCCCGAGTTGAGATGGGGCGTGGAATAAAGAACGACTTTATCCAGGAAAAGAGTGTTATGTTTATTATTTTATTCGTGAGTTGAAACTCTCAATCAGCATACGCCAAAAGAGATTCAGCGAAGGTGTAAGAAGCTTGTTACGGTGACGAACAGCATATATGGTCCTTACAGGGTTCCAATCAGGAATGGAGCAGGATTTCAATTCTCCCTTGACAAGTTCTTGAAGGATTGAAGCTTGGGACACCATCCCTATGCCCATGTTAAGACGTACCATTGATTTCAATGCTTCTGAACCTGACGATTCCATCACCTCTGTAAATTGAATATCATTGTTGGCAGCCCATTGATCGATAAGCTGGCGACTAGTAGAGCCTCTTTCATGAGCAATGATGGGGAGCCCTGCTAAATCTTTCGAGGTGATATTTGTTCGAGCAGCAAGGAAATGATCTGGATGAAAGATAATCACCAGATCATCTTTCATTAATGGCTCATAGATAAAATCAGTATCATCTGGCTCCGCAAGCGAAATGACTCCGACATCCAGGTCATAATGTTTAATCTTATCCAAGATTTGGGCTGCAGGCTTGACATCGATACTCAAAAAAAGTTGATGTTCTTGTCTGACTTTGGACAACAACTCAGGAAGGATATATGTAGCAGGGGTATGTGTACTTCCAATCCTCAAACGCCTGGAAGCTGTTCCCCTCTGTTCTTCAAGCGTGCGAAGCATCTCCTCGTTTAATGCAACCATTTGTGCAGCGTAATGATACAGTGATTTTCCAGCTTCAGTCAATTTGATGACATGATAGGTTTTCGTATGGAACAAAGCCACGCCGGCATCATCCTGAAGCTTGTTTAGATGGAACGTCACTGTAGGCTGCGTAATATTAAGTTTGTCCGCAACCAAATATAATTTCTGCATTTCCACAACATGTACAAACACTTTTAACTGCTGCAAGTTCATATGTAGGGCCTCCTCTTGTCCAAACATAGATAATATCTATCTTATTATATAATTCATTAATAATATTTAAAACAAGTTTAACTCTAGCATAATATGAATCTTCAAGATCCCCATTATGATGATTAAAGGCTTTAAAAATATTATCTAGGGGGATAAACATGAATTTTAGTTGGAGAAAACGTTTGAGTGGAATCAGTCTATTACTTGTATTGATCGTGGCAGGATGTGGTGGGGGAAACGTCACGGGCAGCAACACAACTTCGGGGGGATCCGAAACATCAACAACATCGTCCAAAGGGGAGAATGCCAGCTCTTCCAATGAAGATACGGGGGAGACCATTTATTTATATGGCAATGATTTTGTGGATATTGTAGCTCCTGAGTTTGCCAAGCAGACTGGCTTCAAAATTGAAGCGGTCCATTATGGTGGAGGAGAGGCGCTGGCCAAGATTGAAGCGGAACAGGGCAACCCCCAATGGGACGTAGTTATGATGGATGGTCACGGTTCCATTCGAAATCTTGCAGATCGAGGATTCCTCATGACGGATTGGGTTCCGGATAACATCGGAAACCTTAGCGATTATGGAGCATCGCTTATTCCTGAAGACCACGCTTATACGCCTATCACTATTCATGCTTCAGCTGTCATTGCATACAACACTAATCGTCTTACCAAAGAACAGGCACCCAAGTCATGGGATGACTTCTTCAAGTATGACGGCAATGCAGGCCAGGCTGATCCAGCGGTTGCAGCGCCTGCATATCCGCTCGTTTCTTCCCTGTTCCACCACTGGGGAATTTCCGATGCAGAGCAAAAGTATAGTCAAATGATGGATAAGGGCTTACGAGTATATCCCAAAAACGGACCTTTAGGAAGTGCTCTGGTTTCGGGAGAAATTGATATTGCCGCCCTGCAGGAAAGCAATGCTTATGACCTCAAGCTATCCGGAGAACCAGTGGATATTATTTGGCCGGAAGAAGGGGCCCCAGGAAGCCTAAGAGTCGCTGCGATCAGTAAACATACCAAAAACCCGGCTGCGGCAAAAGCCTTTATTGAATTTATGCTCAAACCCGAAACCCAACAAATGCTGGCCTCTCTGGACTCTTCCGACAGCTTCTTCACACCACTTGTGCAGGGCGTAGTACCTCGGAAAGACCGTGAGCTGAACCCAACATTCATGATTCCACCAGCCGTCTGGGCTGCGGAGCACGAAGTGGAAATTAAAACATGGTTTGCAGACCAAAACGTAAAATAAGGAATTATCTATGAAAAATTCAGGTACTCGTTGGGGATTGGGCATTGGAATTCTTTTATTCATCGTCATCTTTCTCCCGTTGCTGGCTGTTCTGTTAAATGCCTTTTTGCCTGGCATATTTTTTGGAAACATACATTTTCAGGGGTTCGGATTACTTGGCGAGATTTTTCAACGTCCGTTATGGCGTCAATCATTATTAAATTCGTTATGGCTAGGCCTTGGAACAGCCCTATTAGGAACTGTGTTCGGTACTTGCCTTGCCATGATGAGAGCACGTTGGCAGTATGCAACAGGACGTCTATTGGATGCAGGAGTATGGCTTTTACTCATTACACCCTCTTTCATGCTGGCACAAGGCTGGGTGCTTTTCGGAGGGGCCGATGGAATTGCAAGTCGTTTACTTGGCATGGAATGGTTAACATCGTTCTTATTTCAACCCGTTGGGCTAATGGTCATTATGGCTTTGAGCAAGTTCCCCTTGGCATATCTAGCAGTGCTCGCTTCAGCAGAATGGAGTGTTAGTTATTATGGACATGCTGCTCGCATGAACGGTGCAGGTCCTTGGACGGTATGGCGTACTGTAGAGCTTCCGCTTGCGGTACCATCGATCATCGCTGGAGCTACGCTTGTATTTATTGATACAGTAGGGGATTTTGGGCTGCCGGCGGCACTGTCGACAGTGTATCGTTTTCCAACGCTAACCTATTCAATTTATTCAGCGATCTATCAATCACCGGTCCGATTTGATATGGCCGGCGTGCTTGCTTTCTATTTAGTAGTTTTATTAAGCCTGGCGATGTTCATTCTTGTGATGAGTCTGCGCAAATCCAGATTTGATTTTCTGAGTGCTAAGGCAACCAAAAGCGTGAAAAGGAAACCCCAAAAAAGCTATTTAATTAATGCGATTACAATGGTTTCGATAGCAATAAGTATTGGCATTCCTTTAGGAAGCAGCTTGTGTGTGTCCATCATGAAAAGGATAGGCGAAGGCTTCACGCTTCAAAACTTAACAATGGATCATTATCTTTCACTCTTTTCCAAAGCTGCAGCAGATCATACCCAGCTCAATTTTATAGAAGGAATGGTCCATTCGCTCGCCATAGCTGCACTTGCAGCAGTACTCAGTATTATCATCGGTTTCATAGTCGCGTACGTGCTTACGTTTACCGAATCGAAGATGAAGGGGGGACTACAATTATTTTCTATCGTCTCTCTGGCCGTGCCGGGAATTGTTATGGGCATAGGTTATATCTTCGTCTGGAATCAGAAATGGCTTGAATACTTGCACCTGCATCTATATGGCACACCTGCCTTGCTTGTCATTGCAGTTATAGCGGGAGCTATTCCTTATGCCGTTCGCGTTCAATTGGGATCGTTCGGAACCATCTCGCCATCTGTATTAAATGCAGCAGCTGTACAAGGAGCCGGAACGGTTGGTCGAATGGTACATATCGTTCTGCCGTTGGTGCGCAGATCATTGCTTCTTGCGATGCTGGCTGCTTTTGGAACAAGTGTGTTCGATTTGGCTTTAGCTTCCATGTTGCAGCCAGCAAATTATGTTCTCATGCCAATCGTAATTGACCAAGCCTTTGAATTCGGCCGATACGGATACGCAACAGCAGCTACAGTTCTAAGTGGAATGACGTTACTTCTTCTCATCCTCCTGATTCAGTTTGCAGGGGAATGCATGTTTCGATGGAGTGACAATCGCCGAAGCAAGCGTACGGAGATGACCATTCCAGCAGAAAACCAACGAATAACACATGGAGGTTCATCATATGAATTCGATTCTTAAACTTGAGGGAATTCACAAGTCCTTTGACAAACAGGAGGTTCTTCGCCCCTTATCTTTTGCATTGAACCATGGCGAAAGAATCTGCATTCTCGGTCCTTCGGGATGTGGAAAGTCCACTTTGCTACAACTCGTCGCCGGGTTACTGAGAGTAGATGGGGGAGTAATCGAAATGGATGGCAAATGTGTGGATAGCTTGAAAGATTTTACGCCTCCAGAGAAGCGCCCGGTCAATATGGTGTTTCAGGATTACGCATTATGGCCGCATATGACAATTCGCCAAAACATTGAATATGGCATGAAACGATCCAAAACGGAATCAACTATGCGAAAACAAAGGCTTGATCACCTCCAAACCATGCTGCAATTGGAAGGTTTGCTGGATCGATTGCCATCCCAATGCTCAGGTGGACAGCAGCAGCGAATCGGGATGGCGCGCGCACTTGCAACAGAACCCTCCATCCTGCTGATGGATGAGCCGTTGTCTAATCTGGACGTGAAGCTGCGCACCGAAATGCGCAGCGAGCTGGCTTCCCTTTTGTCTGATCTTGAAACAACCGTGCTGTACGTTACTCATGACATGCTTGAGGCTTTTACGCTGGCGGATCGAATCATGGTTCTGAGAGACGGAGGAATCGATCAGTTCGCTGAACCCCATCAGCTATTCAATCGCCCAGCAACCCCTTGGGTTGCCCAGCTTATGGGTTATCACAACAAACTTTCCGGAAGCTATACCATACATAAATCGGTAGTTTTGGCAGAAGGTCAGTGCATTTCCGGGCAAATCATGAACCATGGAATGGCCGGTCAACGAGCAGTTGTTATGATTCACCCACAACATATAACAGTTGTTAGCGAGCCGGAGGATGGTGCTTTTAATCAACTTCAAGTTTGGGTAAAACAATCCATTTTTGAGGGCATTCATTGGAGGATCATTATGCAAACCAAGGATAATCAAAGTGTTCATGCTTTCAACACAGAATATATTGAACCCGGATCTGTGCGTTGGCTGCAGTTTCGTTCAGAGCAAACTATGATTTACCTAGGAGGAACAGAACCGGAAAATGGGTAGACTTCTCGCTGTGTCCGATATCCATGGATATGGACATCTTCTAAAAGAGCTTTTGAATGCTGCGGGATATCGCGCATATCGTGACCAATTGGTTTTGCTTGGGGATTATGTAAATAAAGGTCCCGACTCCTGGGGAACTCTGCAGTTGGTAGATGCTCTAACCCAACAAGGAGCGATTGCATTACAAGGGAACAATGAACGTAAGTGGTTGAAATGTATGCAAAATTCGGATTCAGTTAGTCCGGATAAAATTCAATTTTATCGGAACTTTCTGGATCGCCTGCCACTTTTCTTTATAAGTGAATCATACTTGTTTGTGCATGCCGGAATACGACCAGGTGTTCCTTTGGGCTTTCAGACGCCTGAAGATCTGACCGAAATTCGACAACCGTTTTTGGAAAGTCCAATGGACTCAAGGTATACTATCATTTTTGGTCATACGTCAACGTTCCGGTTTCACATCCCTCCGTGGCAGATATGGTCAGGCGATGGAAAATTAGGTATTGATACTGGGGCTGGTCACGGGCACTTCCTCACCCTCGTGGATCTTACGAATCAGGTACGTTGGTACGTTTCCGTTCAGCAACCTTTAAACATTCAGTTCGATTCTTTACTTGGAAATGAGTCTGTATAACTCAACAAGGCTGACGTAGATCGAGCAGTTATTTTACATTATCTAATGAATGCGTATCTGGGGGTACAAACGTTGGTAAGACAACAAGACCACTCTGGCTGAATGCTGAATGCCGAGTGGTCTTTAAGCTATTGTCTCACTTTATTCGGACTCAGTCTCACCAGTGCTTACTTCACTTTTGGCTCCATCAACATGATATGACATTCCTTTTCGGCGGAAGGTTTGATCTCCAGTCCCCTCGGGACAATAAACATCTCACCCTTGGAGATTTTCACTTGACCATCCCGAAAATCAATAATCATCTCCCCTTCGAGCACGAAAAATAACTTATCGGTTACTTCATGAACGTGCCATTCAAAATCACCAGCAATCTTAACGATCTTAAATTGATCATCATTCATTTCACCAATGAATTTCGGAGACCAAAGATCTTTTAAATTAGATAGTTCCTCACTCAGATTAATAGCTTGGTAATGGATCATAATCCCTCCTTGTTTTTGGACTAAAACGTCCGACATGATGTTTCCTTGGCTTTCTACCTATTAGTATACTGATTTAATTTTTGGGTTAGAATGGATGCCTGTTGAAGCTGGCATGGATTATTAATGAACTCCTGTCGATATTCAGTAGGAGGAAAATTAAATTGTTTCTTAAACACTCTACTAAAATAAAAGGGGTCTGCAATTCCAACCGTTTGTGCAATTTGCTGTACGGGCACATCGCTCGTAATTAACATTTTCTGTGCCGTGTGTAAACGGTATTTTAATATATACTCTGCTGGTCCCATGCCTGAATGACTTCTAAATACATAAGAAAGTCGATTTCGATTGACGTTATATTGTTCTGCGAGCGATGCTATCGTAAGGCTTTGGTGATAGTATTCATGAATATAATTAGATACCTGTTCGAATAGAGCATGTGATTCACTGCTACTTTGCCTATTCACAACACCTATTAAGGCTTCATTCAGTACATCGCGAAACAGCATTTCCGTCTGAAACATCGAAATGCCTCCACGCTGATTATACACATGCCAAAGCCGCATAATTAATTCGAGAAGACGAGGAGATTGTCCCGTTGATAATTCAAAATGCTGATGAGAAAAGCTTGAATCTTCTAATTCTGAGTTACATATTCGGTATAAAACAAGAATATATTCCCAGTGGGTGTTATCAAACACTTTTTTATCCAATTTCATTTTTGCACCACCATGCACCACTTTTCCTGGCGAAAGAATATAAGGCATTCCATTAAATAGAAATTGTATCTTGCCTGAAAGTGGGAACACAAATCCAGGAAAAGAATCTGTATAGTCAGCGTTAGGCACCCCTGGATTGGTAGCATACCGATATACTCCTTCTACTTGAAAAGGAATTTGTGCAAAATGCTCTGCTAACTGATTAACGTCAATTTTCACATGCGTACCTCAATTCAATCATAGTTTGCCGATAATCCTGGGATTAATCGTGTACACCTACATTATTGATAACGATTATCATTGTCAATATATTTAATAATAAGGGCTACGGAAAGGTGGATACCTCTCATATGCCAGTGCGATAACAATCTAGCGATAAAAAGATAAGATGGCCTGACTTCTTTTAATAGAAGCACGGCCTTTTTTGCATTTACAGAATATTAACACGATGCAAATACGGACCTGATTTTTCACCCGTAACATAAGGAGTAGATGTGGGAACGGTCCCACATTCAGCCAAAAGTGCATAACGTAAATGATGAAGATAACGGAAAAATGAAAGGTGGTGCGGCGCAAGTGAAGCTGCTGGATCTACAAGGATATGCATCTCCGGAGGATTCCAAAACGCATATCCGCATTCCTTTTGAGTTGGACGAGGGCTGTGGGAAGCTGAACCTGCGATTACAATATGCGCCGAAGACGCTAGAGAATCGGGAGAAGGCGGTACAGCTACTCAAGAATAGTTACGACCTATATATTTTGCCGGAAAATCGGAAATACGCAATGGAGAACGCCGATCGACATCTCCCCCTGAAAAATTTGATGACACTCTCCCTGGACGACGCGCGGGGATACCGAGGAGCGTGCCACCGCCAAGACGAGCTGCAGGAGCTGTTCGTATCAGAGCGAGAAGCTTCACCCGGCCTGATGGCGGGCGAACTGGTTCCTGGACCTTGGAGCGTCACACTCAGCCTGCATTGTATCGTGACGGATACCTGCGATTACCACCTGCAAATCTGGACGACGGAGGAGGACGCGATATGAAATGGCTCGCCTGCGAACTGCATACGCATACGCTGCACAGCGACGGCAGCCAAACACTGGAGGAGCTGGCGGCAGGAGCGGCCAATCTGGGCTTCGACGCCATCGCGCTGACCGATCACAACACGATGTCCGGCCTGATTGGCAAAGAAGAAATCGAGCGGGAATACGGACTGCGAATTATTCCCGGCATGGAGTGGACGACCTTTTACGGTCATATGGTGACGATAGGCTTGAGCGCTTTTGCCGACTGGCGTCAAGTAGATCGGGATAGAATCGATGCGGGTATTGAGGCCGTGCATCGGCTCGGCGGAATCGCCGGGCTTGCGCATCCGTTCCGCATCGGCAGTCCGGCCTGTACCGGTTGCTTCTGGGAATACGAAATCGAAAATTGGTCCGCCGTCGATTATATCGAAGTCTGGTCCGGCACGTTCCCTTCCATCCAGACGAACAATCGGCGGGCATTTGACCTGTGGACAGACAAGCTGAACGAAGGGTATCGGATAGCAGCCACTTCAGGCAGGGACTGGCACGCGCAGGGCGAGACGGACGAGCCAATCTCGGTCACGTATCTGGGCATTGAGGACGACGCAGTGGCAGAGAACGGGGATGCGGCAGCCCTGTCGATCCATGAAGAAACACTGATTCAGGCGCTGCGGGAAGGGCGCGCATCCGTAACGATAGGTCCTCTACTGACCTTGAAGCTGAACGCTGATGGTGCAGACTATCCAATCGGCTCCACGGTTCCATCGGTCGTCGAGAGACAGGAAGCCGCAGCCCAGCCGATCTTGGTGAACTTGACGCTGGACTTCTCGGTCCGCGCCGGACTGTGGTCGCTGCCGAAACAGATCTGCAGATTGAAGCTGTGCTCCAATCTGGGCGAGGAACTAAGCTTGGAAGTCCCCTCTTCATCGGACGGACAGATGATGCAGTTCGAAATCCAACTAACGCAGTCTGCTCCTGATATTCCCCGCAGGTGGATTCGCTCCGAGCTGTGGGGAACCGTACGGGGCGCTTATGTACGTGTCGCCTTTACCAACGCGATCTATTTCGAAGAAGGAGGGTACCCGCGATGAACAAATTCCCACTGATCACGGCCCATACCGGCTGCATGGGTCATCCCGATCATTCTTTCGAGTCGCTACAGGCGGCCCTGACACTTGGCGCGGATATTTATGAAGACGATATTCGGTTGACTCGGGACGGCGTACCGGTGCTTGCACACGACGACGATATTGCTTTGGCGGACGGCAGCCGCGGCAGCCTTGCAGAAATAACGCTGAAGGAGTTGAACGCCAGCATGTCGGCACCAATTCCGACCCTTCAGGATGTGCTTGAGCAGATCCGCGAAGCCGGTAAAATCATGAATCTCGATATCAAAACGGACAGCGCTCTGGAGCCCGTATCCGTCCTGGTTGAACGGATGGGTATGGCGGAGATGGTGTTCCTCAGTGGCTGCGAATACGGGATGGCGGTCAAAGCCGGTCGGTATGCTCCGCACATCCGCAGGCTGCTTAATGTGAACATTCAGAGCTTCCAAAGTCTGCGCTACGACGAGGCCATGTTTCAGGCATGTGCAGAAGGCCGCGAAGTCGGCTGCTTCGGGCTTAACGTGCCGTATCAGGTGGTGCGGCCAGAACTAGCGGAAGCCGTGCGGCGGTATGGTTTGGATCTCTACGTCTGGACGGTTAGGGAGGCGGACGACATGCGGCGACTTGCGCAGTGGGGCGTCAATTCGATAACAACCCGCGATCCGGGGAAGCTGATCGCCGTCCGGGGAGAAATGGAGTATGCAGAGGAGAATAGGGATTGGACAATAAGCTGAATCATAGTTTGCGGGAGCTGGCACAGCTCGCCGGCGTATCGAAATCGACTGCTTCTCGGGTCATCTCCGGAAACGGCTACGCGAGTCCCGAAGTTCGGGAACGCGTTCTCAAGGCGGTCGAGCAGCTTCGCTACAAGCCGAGCGCCGTCGCCCGGGCGATGGTCGCCAAGCGGACGCACAACATCGGAGTAATCGTTTTTCGCGACAGGCTGCCAATCGTGTCCCACACGCTGTATGGCAGAATCATCGACGAAATTCTGATGGCCGCTGAAGCGCTGGGCTACTCGATCTTCCTGAAAACCGACCGGGAGATGTCACTGCGCTCCACCGATTATATGCTGGAGCAGCGGGTCGATGGACTCATTCTGGTTAGCCGGCTGCAGAAAAATGTCATCGACTACGTCAAAAACTTCAATATTCCGTACCTGATGGTGAACGGATCGACGGAAGATCCGGATGTGGTGCATCTCGTGAGTAACGACGAAGCTGGCGGAGAACGGGCTGCAGAGCATCTGTACGCGTGCGGACATCGCAGATTCTTCATTATCGCCGGACCCGGAGAGCATCGGAGTCACTCGCTGCGACTGGGGGGCTTCCGCAAACGTCTGGAATCCCTCGGTATTTGTTCCGGCCAGGACGGATTTACCATCGTCGAGTCATCGGAATCCAGCTTCGATTCTGGCCGGAAGCTGATGGAGGCGCATTATGCGGCATTCCGGGAGGGACGATACAGCGCCCTGTTCAGCACCAATGACATGCTCGCACTGGGCGCCATGAAAGTGCTGCTGGAGCGCGGCGTCCGCATTCCGCAGGAAGTGTCTGTTATGGGTTATGACAATACCGAAGTGGCCGACATGTATCACCCGTCACTGACTACCGTCAGCGTGGATGCATCTGGAATCGGCCGAGACGCGGTATCCATTCTGGACCGTCTGATCAGCGGCGAGGGGAGCGTGCCGCACCTGATCGAATACGAAAGCGAAGTGATCGTTCGTCAATCGACGAATAGCAAGGAGGAAGAGACATGTTTTGGTACTGGAAACACGTAGGCCCGAGAAGAATTATTGAATTTGTGCTGCTGACCGTGTTCGCTGTTTTTTTTGCGGGTCCGTTGGTCAACCTGCTTGTGCTTGCCTTTAGCGAAAAATGGAATTATCCGGAAATTCTGCCCCAGGTATGGGGCTTCAAATGGTGGGAGTTCGTGCTGGCGAAGGACGATATCGTCTCGTCGATCTCGCTGTCGTTCCTCATTGCCACCCTGGTGACCCTGCTGTCCATCGTGGTCTGCATTCCAGCAGCGTACGCCTTTGCAAGACTCCAGTTTCCGCTGAAGCGGATGTTCCTGTTTTCGTTCCTGCTGACGCACGCCTTTCCGAAAATGGGCTTGTACGTCTCCATCGCGGTCCTTTTCTACCGAATCGGACTAATGAATACGCTGCTTGGCGTTGTGCTAATCCATATGATCAACGTGTTGATGTTCATGACCTGGATTCCAACCTCCGCTTTCCGTAACGTGCATCAAGCGCAGGAAGAATCGGCGCGGGACGTCGGGGCGAGCCCGTTCAAAGTGTTCCGCAGCATCACACTTCCAATGGCGATGCCGGGCATCCTGGTCGCTTCGATCTTCACGTTCCTCAATTCGCTCGACGAAGCGCAGGGGACGTTCCTGGTCGGCATTCCTGATTACAAAACGATGCCAATCGTCATGTACTCCATTATTTCCGACTTTCCGAGCAGTGCCGGGGCTGTATTCTCAATCATCCTGACGCTGCCGACCATCATCCTGCTGGTGGCAGCCCAGCGGCTGGTAAGCGCGGACGTGCTGGCGAGTGGTTTTCAAATGAAATAGAAATGTTTCGGTCTACATACCGGGGCAAAGGGAGGCAGAAGCATGCAGTTGTCTGTACGAGAGTTAGCCAAGCGCTACAAAACCGGTGACGGGGTCAGCGGCATCAACATTGATATCGAAAAAGGCGAGCTGGTCACCCTTCTGGGTCCTTCGGGGTGCGGGAAAACCACCGTGCTACGGAGCATCGGCGGTTTTCTCGAACCGGACTCCGGTGACATCTTGATCGAGGGTAAGAGTGTCATTCAACTTCCACCGGAGAAACGGCCGACCTCAATGGTGTTCCAGAGTTATAATCTGTGGTCGCATATGTCGGTATACGACAATCTGGCGTTCGGCCTGAAGATTCGCAAAATGCCGAAGGCGGAGATCCGCACGGCGGTCGAGGATGCGCTCAAGCTGGTCCGGCTGTCGGGCTTCGGGAAGAAGTATCCGGCCGAGCTTTCAGGCGGACAGCAGCAGCGGGTTGCGCTGGCTCGGTCCCTGCTGCTCAACCCGGCGGTACTGCTGTTGGACGAGCCTTTCTCGGCGCTGGACGCCAAGCTGCGGCACGAAATGCGCGAGGAGCTGCGTGAGATCCAAATGAAGACCGGACTCACGATGGTCTTCGTCACGCATGATCAGGAAGAAGCACTGTCGTTATCTGATCGTATTATTGTCATGAATCACGGGCACATCGAGCAGATTGCTCAGCCGCAGAAGATTTACGATGAGCCGGCTTCACTATATGTCGCCGGTTTTATCGGGAAAATGAATTTCCTGAAGGGGGTGGCGGAAGGGGAGAGTATACACATTGGAAATCTCCGCCTGCCGAACGAGAAGGGCTTAAGCGGCCAGGTGACGGCGGCGGTTCGCCCAGAAGACGTTCAGGTGAGTGGTACTACGATGGGTGAAGGTATTTTGGCAGGCAAGATCAAGCAGGTGATGATTCTGGGACATTACGCGGAAGTTACCGTGGAACTGCTAGATTTCGGCATCATACGTGCTTTTCTGAATAAGGAATTCGTTGAGCAGCTGCAGGTAGGAAAAGACGTCGGTATCTCGATAGCGAAAATGACCGGATTTCCGGTTGATGAATCGAACTGAGGAGGATGAATGATATGCGTTTGAAGAAGCCATTTGTATCATTGTTGACTGTTGTGGGATTGTCCATGTCACTGCTGGCTGGGTGTGGAAACGGAAGCGAGAATACAAGCAGCTCCACCGGGGGGAACGCTGCGGCATCAGGCGATCCGGTATCTTTTAACTTCTATTTTACTGGTTCGCAAAACGTCAAGGACCTATGGGATTCCCTGGAGCCGATGTTTGAGAAGCAGCATCCGGATATCGACGTGAATCTGGTCTACATCCCATCCGGTACCGGCGCTGAGCCGACCTACGACCGGATCGTGGCCGCTAAGAAGGCGGGCAAGGGCTCAGGAGGGATCGACCTGTACGAGGACGGCATCACCTCCGTCGCGCAGGGTACGAAGGATGGTATCTGGGCGCAACTGAATGAGAAGGACGTCCCGAACCTGAGCAAAGTCAACGCGGACACGATGAAGGATGTGGATAACTTCGCGATTCCGTATCGTTCGTCTGCCGTGGTTCTGGCCTATGACAGTAGCAAAATCTCTAATCCGCCAACTACACTGGACGAGCTGCTGAAGTGGATCAAAGCCAACCCCGAGCAGTTCGCCTATAACGACCCGTCTACGGGCGGTTCCGGAAGCTCGTTCGTTCAGACGATCGTCTATAAGGATCTGCCGGAAGAAGACATTCATAACTCCGATCCGGCAATCATGGAGAAGTGGGATAGCGGCTTCAGCACCATCAAAGAGCTTGGACCGTATGTCTACGGAAAGGGCATCTATCCGAAGAAAAACCAGGGCACGCTTGATTTGCTGATGAACGGCGAAGTATCCTTAATTCCGGCTTGGTCGGACATGGTGCTGCAGCAGCTGAACGAAGGCCTGCTGCCGGATACGATCAAGATGCAGCAGATTACGCCGGGCTTCAACGGCGGACCGACTTACCTGATGGTCAACCAGGAGTCGGACAAGAAGGAAGCGATCAACGAATTCCTGAATTTCGTTCTGTCTCCCGAAGCGCAGGAAGTCATTGTTGACAAAATGAACGGCTTCCCGGGCATTGAGCTCTCCAACATGTCTCAGGATATGCAGAATAAGTTCGACGGTGTAGCCGAAGGCTTCCGCACATTCAACATCGGGGATCTGGGCACAGAGATTAACAAACGCTGGCAGAGCGACGTTGCCGCGCAATGAGTAAGGAAACCAGACAGTCAATTACGGGTCTGGCGATGGTGCTCCCCTCCTTCGCCATCCTGTTGATCGTCGTCATTATCCCGATCATCCAATCCTTTATCATGAGCCTGAGCAACGGTTCGGGTGGATACGATCTGAGCCGCTATATGTATCTGTTCACGGATAAGGGGATGCAGAGCAATATCGTATTTACGCTTCGAGTGACCGCCATTACGTGTGTTGCGGTGATATTGGTCAGCTATACGCTGGCGATTTACATGCGCTTCAACCAGGGGCCAATAGTCAATCTGATTCGTAAAACGTACATGATCCCGCTGTTCATCCCTGGCGTCATTGCCACCTACGGCCTGATCAACCTGCTTGGCAACCACGGCTGGCTTGCCCGTATGCTTGAGGTGGTAGGAATCACGCTACCACGCATCATTTTTGACGAAAAAGGAATCATCATCGCGAACCTATGGTTCAACATTCCATTTACGACGATGCTGCTCAGTTCCGCATTGTCGGGCATTCCTTCGTCGATCATTGAGAGCGCAAAGGACGTGGGTGTTGGCAAACTGACACTGTTTACACGGTTTATTTTCCCGCTGTCTTACAAGACATTTCTTGTAGCCCTGACTTTTGTCTTCATGGGAGTCATTGGCTCGTTCACCGCGCCCTACCTAATCGGAGCCAACTCTCCGCAGATGCTGGGTGTCTCCATGCAGCAGGTGTTCAGCGTCTTCCAGGAGCGTGAACAAGCCGCGGCGATCGCGTTCTTCTCATTCCTTCTTTGCTCGGTACTGGGTGCTTTCTACATCCGGTCGATGGCAGAGGAGGAGAAGGCAAAGATTTAAACAGGGATGTAAACAGCACGCCAGAGTGATGAGAAGCATTTGGGAGGGTCGCGTCTTTTTGCGAATGTCTTGGACTCTCCACGAACTACCCCTCTGCTGTTGGAGTATTTTGATTGTGGAAGGTTTTGAAAAAGCTAAAGCGCTCCTTTATAGGGAGCGCTTTTTTTGATGAAAATACATGAACGTTGTATGAGAACGGTCCACAAACTCGGAAGGTTTATATTAATAATTTTCCCCACGATAATAACGCTCCAATTTTTTGTCCAAATGAACGAGCTGTGCCTTTTTCTCCTCGATATCTGCCAACAGCTTTTGCCTTTGATCTTGTATCAGTTTGGTTCTTTCCGGCAGGGTTGAGGTGCCTTCATTTACTTTGTCATAATACGTTTTGATGTCCTCCACACACATACCGGTTTCACGAAGACATTTGATAAATACCAGCCAATTCAGATCATCATCCGAATAAAGACGGTTATTCTGCTCGCTTCGCGCAGCAGGTTTCAGCAATCCTTTTCTTTCGTAAAAGCGGATCGCTCCGATCGTGATCTCGACTTTCTTTGCCACTTCTCCAATCGTTAACATGCTAACCCTCTTTTATCAAAATTTATTGTTGACCTACACTAAGTGTAGCATAGTAATTTATACATTGTTAATGAAAATCAAATTAGAGAAAGAAGGATTCGCATGAAAAAGACCGCTTTTGTAACAGGAGCCAATAAAGGAATCGGATTCGAAATCGTAAAGCAGTTAGGTCAAGCCGGCTGGAAAGTTGTCCTTGGCGCACGCAGCGCCGAACGGGGTGAAGCAGCTGTTTCCGAGTTAACTTCCATAGGGTTGGACATAGAATTTGTACAAATCGACATGGGTGAATTAAAAACCATCGAACAGGCAGCCACTGCGATTACCCAGAATTATCCGAACTTAACACTTCTAATCAACAATGCGGGTATGCCTGGTGCTTTCTCTCGTTCTTTTACCGATACCAAAGAGGAGGATCTGAGAAACGCTTTCGAAGTTAACTTTTTTGGAACCTTCCGTTTGAACCAGCGTCTGTTCCCGTTGATTAAAAACAACGAAGGCACAATCGTCAATGTCTCGACCGACATGGCTTCTCTGGATCATATGCAAAATGCAGGATTTGCTTTAAACGCATTCGATTATAACTCATCCAAAACCGCCAACAATGCCATGACCGTTTCGATGGCTTATGAACTGAAAAGCAGCAAAGCTCAAGTGTTTGCGGTAACGCCCGGATTCACAACAACAGATCTTAACGGTAATGCGGAAGGCGGCAAATCGAAAGAAGCCGCCGCTGCGATTATAGTGGGCTATGCAACAGATGGCAAACATCATAATGGTGAATTCTTGGATGAGAAAGGCATTTACGCCTGGTAAAATTAGTCCATATTGAAAACCGCACGCTTATAGATTAAGAAACAAGATGCAGCCGATCAGAACATGATTGGCTGCTTTTGTTCAACTTGCTAGCTGGAAGATTGAATAACGTGATGCCAGATGATAATGTAAAATAAAGGCGATTCTTCTGAATTGGGGAAGTATACTATTGGAATCGAGGGTCTCAACATGCGGGTAAAACGAATTGTTACCAATATTAATACGCAGAATACGTCGGCAGCAAAAAGCTTTTATCAGGAAGTGCTTGAACTTGATTTATTAATGGATCATGGTTGGATTGAGACATATGGCTTGCTCGGGGAGGAGAACGTTCAAATAAGTTTCGCTTCACAAGGCGGCTCCAATACACCTACGCCTGATCTTTCGATTGAAGTTGATGATGTCGATGAGGTGTTTGAACGCATGAGGAGTGCTGGATACACGATAGAATATGGTCCTGCAGATGAGCCTTGGGGAGTTCGTCGATTCTTTGTCCGCGATCCATTTGGTAAACTTATTAACATCCTTGCTCATAGACACTAGATCTGCGGTCGGAAGCCATTCCCCCTTCAGATCGGCTCAGCACCCCGATAGGGGGATGTATTGGAGGCGTTATATAGGTATCATTGTTTTTGATGAACTGACCTATAGTCAATACCGCACGGATGTCCCATTCGCACAGGCAAGCAGTCCAGTTATCGCGTAAACTGAAGTAAATCAGTGGAGCGAGGTGAAATTCAATGGCTAAAACCAACGAAATACGCCTAAAGGCAAAGCGGTATGAGGCCCGGCCCGTCTGCGTGACTCTTCATAGTGGTGAAACATACATCGGTTACATCACTGACGTGAATAATGGAGGCGTGGTGCTTTCCGGGGGAGGAAAAGTATCGCAAACGGTGAAAACTGGGGTCAGTTCCCGTCGTTCCAACCGAAAGGCTTTTTCAAGCAGCAAGGGTGGTCGTTCTCAGAACCGGAAAAGGGTGAATGGCACGCGCAAGTCGTATACTCGTTCGCGCCCCGTGCCGCGCGCACAGGTTTCATCCTTTCTGCCCATGATGGGGTCGCTGTTTGGCGGACTTGGCGGTGCAGCTTCGGTTGGGGGCATGCTTGGCGGCGGCATGCGGCTATTCGGCATGATCCAGCAATTTATGCCGGTAGTGAAAATGGGCTACGGCATGATTAAGTCCATTCATCCGTTTATGGGTGCCGTCAAAGGTCTGATGGCTCCGCCTAGTCAGGCCGAAGAGGAAGAGGCCTGATCCGATGTTTCAGCCCCTTTGAAGGCATAAGGGGCTTTCTTTTTTTTTGAAGGCAAGGATAAGGACTTGTTCCGATACCGATTACTTAATAAACAGACACCTTATTTCCACTAAGAGCAAACACAGCTCAACCTGTCTGTTAGATGTTCTTGGCCACGACGTTTATAAAAAAGTTGCGAAGCTTTGCACCTTTGGATATGATTATCTAATGGGATGTTTTTGTATCGAAAAGAAAAAGAACATCGAAAAGTGGATTATACAGGTCTTAATTGATGATAAAAGATAGTGAGGTCAGACAAAATGATTGCAAAAACAGAAGAAGACTTTAATGGTTTGAAGGAAATTGGCAAAATTGTCGCATCTATTAGAGATGAATTGGTACAAAGAACCATTCCTGGCATAACGACTAAAGAACTTGATGATATAGCCGGAGAGCTTTTTGAGAAAGAGGGCGCAGTTTCAGCCCCAAAAAGTGAATATAATTTTCCTGGCTATACTTGTATTAGTGTTAATGAAGAAGTGGCACATGGTATTCCCGGGAATCGGATTATTCAAGAAGGGGATCTAGTAAATATAGATGTTTCTGGTTCAAAAAACAGTTATTTCGCAGATACAGGGATTTCGTTTGTAGTAGGCGAAGGAGCGGAAGTGCTAACGAAAATATGCGCCGTGGTTAAACAAGCATTTGAGGCTGGGCTTAAGAAAGCAAAACCCGGTTCCAAAAAAAGTGGAATCGGAAAAGCGGTATTCCTAACAGCGAAACAGCATGAATTAACGGTTATTAAAAACCTTACAGGACATGGTGTTGGACGTGCAATACACGAAGCACCTGACCACATTTATAATTATAATGATACATCGGATGATGAGTTATTGAAGGAAGGTATGGTTATCGCATTCGAACCATTTATCTCGACCTTGGAAGAAGAAGTATTTCAAAAAGAGGACGGTTGGACCTTTGCTACAGAAAAAAGTTATGTAGCTCAATTGGAACATACCATAATTCTTACTAAAAATGGTCCGATTATTGTTACCCTTTAATGTCGAAGGACAAGAACATAATCCATGGAAAGTCGCTCTAGTAGCGACTTTTTTTGTTTTGTTATATCGGAGTACGTCGCTTCGGCTTGCTGAATAAAAACTGTTGTACGGTTGGAGAGCAGGAAATCTCTCTGATGTAGAGGTGTTGTAGAATAACTCAGGAATTAGTTTTATAACCTTGACAGAAACACTGTTCGTTACCGATGTGACGTTATTAAAAGGTTACTACGATGAGTTTTCCTTATAAGAAATAAAGATCGTACTGTCATGGCTTGTTATTTGCAAGCCGATGTTTTATATTGACATTATAGCAGGTCAAAAAAAAGAGGTGAACAGACGAGATGACTCCACGCACAAAAGAACAAAACGAAGAGATCCGGCTGCGACGTCTGGCACAAATCCGTAGAGCAGCTGCCGATGTGTTTTTGAAGAAGGGGCCCTTACTGGAAATTCGCGATGTAGCCGCACAGGCAGGACTCGGCTATGGTACGGTATATCATTATTACAGCAATAAGGGTGATTTACTCCACGATTTGCTGTGGGACGCGTTGGAGCGGGCATCGGGTTGGCTGGAGCAACCGCGTGCTTCGGCTTCGGGGGAGGCATCGGTGGATGGACATTTGGGATCGGTTGCCGCGGATTTCAAAAGCGGCAGCCGTGAAACGACCACTGGTTCAGTGCTGGGTCCCGTCGCCGTTGCCAGCGTCCGGCTGCTGCAGATTTGGGCGGAAGACCACGCCCTATATCTGCTGCATAAGCTGGCCATTGAGGGCTTTTCCTCGCTGCCTGAAGCTCGCTCGACCACACTCTCTGCCGCCTTTCACCAGGAGGTGATCGTGCCGTTTGCCACGCTGCTGGAAACCGGGCTTGCGGTGGATCATGCGGCCACTTCCAACGGAAACGCGGAAGCAGCGCTGTATCGGCTACAGCGCGCGGAAATGCTGCTGGCTGCATTGGTCGGCTGCGCCTCGCTTTCGCTTCGCCGCGGAAAGCTGCACGAGGAAGCCCGAGATATTGTCCTATTTTTAAAATTATAAATGGATAGGGAGCGTACAACCAAAGATGATCATTTTAAAATCACCTAGGGAAATCGAAGAGATGAAGCCGGCAAGCCAAATCGTTGCAGACTGTTACCGCAAGGTGACCAAACTGATCGAGCCTGGGATCACGACACGGGAAATCAATGACTTTGTTGCCAGACACATCACCAAGCTGGGCGGCAAGCAGTTTACGAAAGGCTATAACGGTTTCCCGGCCGAAACCTGCATTTCGATCAATGATGTGGTGGCTCACGGCATTCCGTCGAACCGGGCACTTATGGACGGTGACTTGGTAAAGCTCGACATCGTCGTGGAATATGGCGGCTGGTTCGGCGATTCGTGCATGAGTTATGCGGTGGGCAATGTTCGGCCGGAAGTGCAAAAATTAATGAAGGTGACCAAGGAATGCTTGGATCTGGGGATCGCCCAGGCGCTCCCCGGTGGGCGGCTCGGCGACATAACATCAGCGATTCAACAGCATGCGGAAGCAAACGGATTTTCGGTCGTACGCGATCTGTTGGCGCACGGGATCGGGCGTAGCCTGCACGAGGAGCCGAACTACGAGCATATCGGCGTAGCCGGTAAAGGTATTCGGTTAAAGGAAGGCATGGTGTTCACGATTGAACCGATGATCAATGAAGGTACGTTCCGCATCACGATCGACGATGATCAATGGACGGCGAGAACAGCTGACGGCAAGTTGTCGGCGCAATATGAGCATACAATCGCAATCACGTCGGACGGACCGCTGATTTTAACGGCCCAGTAAAGAATAGAGGCGAACGAAATCCGTGATCCGAGATGACCAAAAAGGAGGGGGAACTTACAATGCATTATGACGTAATTGTAATTTTAAGTGAGTTGATTATATCAGGGAAAACGGAACATAACATTTCCCCTTTTTCACTCCATCGGTTTTAATAAAGAATGGTCAAGAAACTTCTCGGCGCATGTCGAGGAGTTTTTGTTTTAGAAATTTTTAATCAATCAAATATCTATGGAGATGGCTTAGAACTTTGCCAGTTGGGGTAGTACCAGCGTCGCTGATACCACCCGCAAAGTAGCAGAAATTATATCGGGAACTTATTGATAACCTCGTTGTATTCAAACTGTGCATCGGTGATCGCCAACTTTGAATACACTTCCAGCGATTTACGGCTTTCGTGGCCGGAATATGGTTGTATGAGCGCGTCATCGATGCCCTGCTTTTTTAGCCAGGTCAACAGAAAGTGACGCAGCTTGAGCGGGGATAGGTTTTCAGTTAGCCCGGCTTCCTCGGAATATTTGGCCAAAATCTTACGGATTCCCCGATCCGTATATTTTTTCTTCAAGGAGGATTCAAATAAATAGACCGCCTGTTTCTTTTTCATTACATCGACGTGCATGGCCAGCAGCTCTTTAAAGGTCTGTGGGAAAGGAACAATCCGATCCTTGCTGCCCTTACCTTTATTAATCCGGATCTGGCAGTAATGAAAATCGATATCCGTCAGCTTGATGTTGATTAATTCACTGACGCGGACATCGGTATACATGAGTGTTTTCACGATCATCATGTCCTGAAAATTCTTTGCTCTGGGGTTAGTGCCTGGAAATCTTCTGGACTCATCAGTTCAAACCATTTCCTCTCTGATAAAATATTTTGAAACATGATTGTGTTGATGTATACCAAGCAGTTTTGTAACAAATGCAGGGATAAAACGGCCATTTCCTGATCTTCCATACGATTGGTCGCAATTTCTCCTCCTTTGCCATAGAAGATAAAGCTGTTGGCCGAGTTCCAGTTTTCTACAACATTTAACCCTTCGTTGATTTCGCGGCGCAGCTCTTCAGCGTGTAGGTAATTACAAAGGAAGATGGTTTTCACTGCCTTTCCCAGCTCTCCTAAAGCTTGATACGTAGGATGCTTCAGGTTATTCCGTGTGAATCGTTTCAGAATGGCTTCCGTTTCTGCGGTTCCCAAACGTAGAGCTGTAGCATATTTCACCATTTGCTCATACTGCTGTCGGATCAGCTCCCAGTTGATCGGGCGTGTCAGGACCGGTTGTAGATGGGGGTATGCATCTGTCATTCCTGCCTCTGGACGATACAGCTTTTGTGAATGGATCGCTTTTATCGCGGCATAAGATGAAAGCCCAGTAGGTGGCAAAAAGCAAAGGCTACTTCGCTTTGGCCGTGAGAATCCACATAGTTTTTCTCCACTTCCATATCGGTACAATGCCGGAGCAGCCCTTCGATCATGGTGGCAATCTCGGAAGAGGAACATGATTTAAGCTGAGAGTAGATGCAAGTCGAGTTTTTCTCCACATGCCAGTAAATCATGATCTTCGTCATCGGTTTCCAAATAGGAGATGCTTTCAATCAAGGAGTCTAACTTAAACAGGGTTGTGGAAGGTAGTTTTTGATAAATGGCTTGGAAAAAATTATCTTCAAAGGTGTGAATAGCGGATCGAATGAGTCGTTCGATCCGGTCTGGGGAGGAAGGACAATTTTTAACTCGCGGAATCGACCATATACATGTTCTTTGAGATGTTCAAATTCATGATCGTGGTAAAGGACGTGCTTGTTCAGCCAAACAATCATTTCCTGTGCATCCTGAATGGTACCCTCACGGAACCCAAAGAACTCCCGGATTTGTGTCCGATGGTACGTAATCGACCTACCGGACCAATCGTATTGGACATACAATTCTGGTAGGACATTGACTTGCTTGGCAATAAAATTGATGACTGCCTTTGAAACTTCGAATTTTTGACTGGGAAATCTGGCTTCACATTGAAAGAGTGAGTATCGGAACAGTTCAGATAGGATCAGTATAACTTTACTGGGAAAATGTACAAATAAACAGATAAAACACCCTAAGTTCCGTTTACTAAAACAAAGTCGGAACTTAGAGTGTAGTAGATGCTGATTCAAAGTAAGGCTTTGTGGATGCAACAAAATAATATTCAAGTAAAGTAGGAAATTCACTCCCAAAAGGCTGTTTGGACAAATCGATCCAGCAGACTTTTTGCTATTTTTGGGGAATCGTTTTTCCGCAAGGCGAACGGTGTCAAAAAGCTGACCGCTTGCCGCAATTCGACCGGCGATGTCAGGGGTAATCCCTTCCTTGTAAACCGGCTCTTCTTCGAGCAGTGTAAAGCTTGGGGATATGTCGATTCCGTAGAGTTGATTTAAGTGATCATGAATATCTCTAGTGGTCATGCCTTTCGCATAATATAGAAATGTTGACAAACATAAAAAATACCTTAGCAAAATGATCGGCCTTATTTTCTGATGACGAATTGACACCGGACAACTTGTCCGATATAATCAAAAAACAAAACGGACAAGTTGTCCGAATTTATAATATGAAGGGTGAAATTGGGATGTATGTCAAGAAGCTGTATTTTTTACCTGTAGGTGAATGTTTCCTAGATCAATCGGCAGTTAATCGAACCCTTGCCCCCGGAAAATTAGTCGGAATGCCTGTGTGGTCCTTTCTGTTGGAAACGACCAGCGGACCAATACTTATCGATACGGGAATGCCCGATGCTTTTATCAACAATCCGGATTACTACAAGGGGACTAGACGTGAAGGGCGCGTCGTCCCCAACATGTCAGAAGGCGATTCGATCGTGAATGTGTTAAAGCGTGTCGGTTATCGACCTGACGATATTCAGATGGTCATTAGCTCTCATTTACACTTGGATCATTCTGGGGGAAACGGGCATTTCCGCAATACGCCGATCCTTATTCAAAGGGCAGAGTATGATGCGGCCATAGGTAATGAGGATTACTCTCCTTTAGAGTGCAGGCTGCCCGATTTACAATATCAAATCATTGATGGTGACCATGAATTGATGCCGGGGGTTCAAATTTTCTTTACTCCAGGTCATTCCCCTGGCCATCAATCAGTCCTCGTCACAACGGAAAAGTCGGGTCCAGTGCTTCTGACGATTGATGTTGCTTATACTCGGGAGAACTTCGAGAGTAGCGTACCGTTCTTGACATTCGATCAAGAGATGGCTGCCAAATCGATTACTCGCATGCAGGAGTTGATTGAGGATGTTCGGCCGTCCTATGTTTTCTTGGGACACGATAGAGATCAAGCGCAAACATGCCACACCTTTCCTGACTTCCTGTAATGGAGGAATAGGCTATGGATACTCAATCAATGGCTTTATCCGGTAATGAGCGGAAATTAATGGGGACACTTTGCTTACTCATTATTTTCGGAAACATCAATATGACCATGTTTAACTTGGCTATACCGTCGATTTCCGCTGACTTTGCTCTGACCTCCTCGCAAGTAAGCTGGGTCATGGTCGGATATAGCATTTTGATGGCCATCGGCGCCGGTACTTACGGCAAGTTAACGGAGTCCTTTTCCTTCCGTCAGCTGTATGTCATTGGTTTAATCCTTTTTGCTTTCGGCTCTATGATCGGCTTCTTTGCAGCTTCATACTTGCAAGTCATTATTGGGAGATTAATGCAAGCAGCAGGGGCTTCGTCCATCTCGCCCCTGTCTTATGCGGCAGTAACCCTATATTTTAAGCCTGCCGTCAAGGGACGGGTACTGGGAACGTTGTCCGCCACAATTGCCTTTGCTTCCGGCTTCGGGCCTGTGTTCGGCGGTTTCGTGGAGCAATACTTTGGCTGGCGCGCTTTGTTCATCGTGTCCAGTCTAAGCCTATTTGTTATCCCTTTGGTATTCAAATATGTTCCAAGCAAGAAACACGACCGCAGTTCATTCGATATTCTCGGAGCTGTTTTGTTCTCCACCGGACTGGCGTTTGTATTGCTAGGGGTTACTAACTATTGGTTTATGCTCATTGCAGGAGCAGCAGTTCTTCTATGGTTCGGTACTCATATTCAGAAAAAAGAACATCCATTTATCGATGCATCTTTCATGAAAAATGTTCCTTACCGACGGATTCTAGGAATTGGATTTCTTACCTTCGTATGCAACACGGGGTTAACCTTTACTCTTCCTGTCATGATGAAGAATTCCTTTCATTTACCGACTAGCAAAATCGGTCTGCTGATGCTTCCAGGTGCCGCCTGTGCAGCCTTGCTCGGATCCCGGATCGGAGGTTGGACAGATCGTTTCGGAAGCTCTCGCGTGCTTGTCATATCGCAAAGTCTTGTCATCGGCGGATTTATACTACTGGGTGTATCCGTACATTTGCCGCCATGGATCGACGCTTTGTTGATCATTATGCTTATGATTGGATTTAACGGTGTCCTCACCTCTAGCAGCAATTTAGTTTCGACGACACTCCGTTCGGCTGAGCTGGGTGTGGGGATGGGTATTTTCACACTGGCCTATCTGCTAGGCGGAGCATTCGGCCCTGCGCTGGTCGGACGACTGATAGATCTAAAGATACCTTTTTCTGTTGTATATTTTACCATTGCCCTGTTGGCAATCCTGACATACTTATTCGCAAGAAAAACAAATCCTAGCGGAATCTATGGTAATTAGTTTGGTAGACGGACGACGTGTCCGAAAGATAGGGAGGATGAATAGATGAGTAAATTAAATTCCCAACTGTCCTTTGCTGCTATTCATGAGCTAGCCGATGGGATCCGGACAAGGAAAATATCCCCGGTAGAGATTACGGAACATGCACTTCATCGCATCGAACGTTTGAATCCGAAACTGAACGTTTTCGTTACCCAAACGGCCGAGCTGGCGGTTGAACAAGCGAAGCAAACGGAACGCGATATTATGCATGGTCGGTACAAAGGGCCCCTTCACGGGATTCCCATCGTTCATAAGGATCTATATTACACTAAAGGGATCCGAACAACTGCCGGTTCAAAAATACTAAACAGCTTCGTCCCCGATTACGATTCGACGGTTGCAACTAAGCTACATGAGGCTGGAACAGTTCTGCTAGGCAAAGTACAGACTCACGAGTTCGCTGCGGGATTGACAACAACTAGCCCGCACTTCGGTCCTTGCCTCAATCCGTGGAACACTGAACTTGTACCGGGAGGTTCAAGCGGCGGCTCGGCTTCTGCTTTGGCGGCTGGACTTACTTATCTGGGAACAGGCTCGGATACCGGAGGATCGATCCGCATACCCGCCGCATTGTGCGGCGTCGTAGGAATGAAGCCGACGTACGGTCGGGTCAGCCGGTATGGTATCATTCCAATGGCCTGGTCATTGGACCACTCGGGTCCGTTGACCCGAAGCGTCATGGATGCGTCCCTGTGCTTGGATGTGATGTCAGGCTTCGATCCGAAGGATGAATCGACGGTCGATCTGCCTGCGCCAGGTATCAAGATGTATCCGAATGGTCTCAGGGGTGTACGTATCGGATTGCCGACAAGCTACTATTACGAGGATTTGATGCCGGAAGTGGAAGCTGCGATGAAGGCCGCTATCAATAAATTCCGAGAACTGGGAGCGGAAATCATCGAAGTTAGCCTGCCCCTGATCAAACATGTTAAAAGCGCGACGATGGCCATTATGATGACGGAAATGTACTCGAACCACGAGAAGTGGCTTGAGACTGAATTCGAACAGTATGGACCCGACGTCCGAATGTTTCTTGAAAGCAGCAGAGATATTCCGGCTTCCATTTACCTCCAGTCTCAGCGGGCCCGGCAGCTAATTGTCAATGATTTTTTGAATGCATTGTCCGGAATCGACATCTTGTTGACGCCAGCAACACCTATCACTGCGCCGCGCGCAGATGATAGTGCTAGTGTATTCAGATTGAACTCACTTACGGTTCCTACCAATTTGACTGGCTTGCCTAGCCTGAGTATGCCTTGCGGTTTCTCACCTTCCGGTCTGCCGATTAATATGCAATTGATTGGCCGCCCCTTCGAAGAAGCGACAGTACTAGGTATCGGCAATACTTATGAAATGAATACTGAATGGCACAAGAGACATCCGGATTTGTAAGCCTGACTAAATTTGATGGAGGGTAATCTATGGAACAGAAGCAGCTTAACTCTGAAGTTAACAGGAAAGCATCGACCGAAACCGGATCAGATGCGACGAGCGGTAACAAAAAAGCGTACGAGCAGTTTATTCCTACGATCGCAAGTTTGAAGGAGCTGGACCTGACGAACATTGAACCGCATTTATCTCCAATTTACAAAAACCACTATACCAAGAAATAAAAAAGGTTCATCGTTCACCCGAATGAATGTATTTTTAATTTTTCACGAAATGTATTATAATATGATTAACGGACAACATGTCCCATACACAAAAACGGACATTTTGTCCGTTTTTCGCTTTAATTAACAGTTAAATTAATGCTAAAGGGAGATGTTTATAGTGAATTCAGAATCGCAATCTGCCTCGCTGAAAATTCCCAGAGAGGAGTTAAACCGAAGACGAATTTTGGCGTCTGCTAGAGAACTTTTTATCAAAAACGGTGTTGACAATGTCAATATGCATCAGATTGCGAAGACTGCTGGAGTAGGACAAGCAAGCCTATACCGCCGCTACTCGGATAAGGGTGATATATGTCAGGAGATCGCGTATGAAGAATACCAACCCCTGTTTGATGAAGTTCAAACATTTCTTGATCAATCCCCAGAAACCGCTCCCTTGGACCGGCTTTACCATGTAATCGTAAGATATGTTTCTTTTTTAGAGGCGAAAGTTCCTTGGCTCTGTGAGGTCAGTCGGGCCTCAACCGGGCATCGTCCGTTACAATCTCCGTTATGTCAATGGATGCGCAATATAAGCAGAAATCTGCTAAATGAGGCGGTTGAACGGGGAGACGTATCCGGGGTGGACATTCCATATACCATTGAAGCCCTGCTGGCCGTGCTTCACAATATCGATTACCATCTCCAAGATGAAGGCTTTACGAGCCAACGAGTTCTTGATGGTTTACAACGCATATTTATCGAAGGTTTAAAAGCTCATAGACATTAATTGAGGGGCTGGCCCAAAGCCACACAACATGCAGAACTACGCAGCTTACAATGACGAAGGAGAAGGCGTTGCCGCTATTCACTTTTCCCCGTTGCTCCAGATCACGCACAGTTGCACTTTTTTCCACGTCTTTTGGATCTCGAAATGTGCCCATAAGCACGTCGTACACAGGGTGCGTTACCCTGTACCAATAATGTTCGTTTTTAAAATGATGCCATAAGTGCACTTTTTTCATCCATTTTCCCCATGTTGTTATAGGCTGGATCGGACGATGCGCTACGTATCGTATATAATAGTAGTAACGATTGTAGGGTTACTTTATTACCCAACAGATACCAGTAATTCCTTTAACTCAGGAAAAACCGGCTTTTTATTGGACATTACGTACAAAATCCCCTGAAAGGGTACTCGATTTTATGTTTTGTTAATTCATACCTGCCTATGAACCTAAAAACAGTTCGGTGCCCGCGGCAGTCTGCGATCCAAGCAGCGCTTCCTAAATGAAGAAGCATTTGCGCACGCCGGGTTCCGGCCCCTAAACGCTCCAGAAGCCAGCCGAGAAAAGGCAAAACTGTAGAGCATGAAAACCAAGGCCGTGCAGGACGATGATATTGCCGCCCGTTCAGGACGATCATCCACAAGCCGGCCGCAAAGGCAATTGTCACCGACAAAAATGAATAGCTCAGAAGCGGCCGTTTAACCAAAAGGCTTCGGCGAAAAAAGGAACGGCAACAACGGTCGTCACGATAATAAGAACGAAGGATGCTAGTCCAAATACCATTCCCGCGATCATATCGAGGTTTGAACCAAGTTGCGTGAGCCGCAGGTTAATTCCTCGAAAATGTTGGATCGTCTCCACAGCGTATGAATATATGACGATCGGAACAAACAAAACACCCATCGGATGGTTATCCGCGCTCTTGTCTTAAAGCCAGACAGTGGCAGTAGCATGCAATCGACAACATGAATACGCCGATCGCTGCATCGAACGATAAGGCACTGGCGATGTCGCCTTACAGCGGTACAAAAAGGAAAATGCTAAACAACGAGATCGCAGGATGGGCATCTCTGAATCGATATTCTCATCGAGCTGCTTATGATGGTGTTGCCGATCTATCCATCTATATCGAACGCTCACACAGGGGAATAGGTATGGGAAAAGCTCTTCTCGAAATTAGAAGAAATCGCGAGATCCAACCATTTTCAAAAGATTGTATTTTCCACGTTCTCTTTTAACGGACTTGGTCAAAGACTATACAAAACAGCTGGTTATCGCGAGGTAGGCGTTTTCAAAAACCAGGGTATTGATGTTAATGGCGATGGAAAAGTTGCTTTGAGGAGGAGGAAGAATGAAAGTGAATCGGGGAAGTGTACTTAGTAAAGATTACTTTCACGCATACTTGAAGCATATTATGCTAGTCTTTCAATGTGATATTGATGATGCTAAGTCAAAAACAGTGAATCGACTTTTTCGTGGTAATTTAGAAGCTTATGGAAAAGATACACGTCAAAACTCGAAAAAGCGTATGGTGAACTCATCCAACAATAAAAGTAGTTAAGTTAATCAGTACATTTTAGGCATGCCAATTATGGCTGCCTTTTTTCATGTTTTCATGCAAGATTAGTATTATCTTTATTGACGAAATTGATGTCTGTTGACGTAAACATTACTCCATAAAAGGAGCCATTCCTGTAAAGAATGAATTTGGGGTTTGAATAAAAAAAGCACCTTCTGTAAACTGGGAAACGTTCCACCAAAGAACAATTACCCATACAGGAGGTACTCCACTAGCTGGCCTGACGAAACTCGTTTCGTGGATGAAGGAGATTCAACAGCAATACGCCAAGACGGACGTCATCTTGGGCATTGAGCCAACCGGACACTACTGGTTTCCACAGGCCGAATTTCTGCATCGAGAAAACATCAAAATGGTTATCGTAAATCCACATCACGTTAATAAAAGCAAAGAACTGGAAGACAATTCACCGACGAAGAATGATTACAAGGATGCTAGACTCATTGCCGATTTAGTTCGTAATGGCAAGTACAGCGAGCCTACATTGCCTACGAGCGTTTATGCCGACTCATGAACCTTCGAGAAAAGGTGATGGTGAATTTCGGTCAAGTCCAACGGCGTATCCAAAACTGGCTGGATCGCTTTTTTCCGGAGTACAGCCTGGTGTTTAAAGATTGGGAAGGCAAGGCCTCGCTTATCACACTTCGTGAATTTCCGACTCCGCAGAAGATCGTATTACTTGGCGCGAGTGCAATCGTGCACCGATGGAAGGAAGACGTGAAGCGAGCGATTGGCTCCAAACGCGCAGCGCAGCTCCGTCAAGCTGCCACCAACTCGATTGGGCTTACCGAAGGACTGACTGCAGCGAAAATCGAGCTTAGAACCTTACTGGAGCAGTATGGGTTATTTTTCGAGACAGCTTGAAGAAATCATGATGCAAGTGGAAGCATTGCTTGCACAAATCCCAGTTACTTTTTTGGACAATCTTATTAGGCGGGTTAACTGGATGCTCGAATACAGAAGAACCATACCTCGATTCATACAGCGGCAGAGGTTGGAGAACACATCAAACAAACAGTTCAGCTAGAAGAAATGAACCAAGGCGATATGACGAAGTTGCAAAAGCTCTACCAGATTGCTCCTGAACAGGTTGAAGATTTCGTTCTGTTCACTGCTTCTTCTAATGTGAAGGCAGATGAGCTTTTGGTACTGAAAGTAAAAGACATCAATCAGGTCGATGTTGTCAAAGAGAAGGTTCAGAAACGAATTGAGGCGCAAACCTTAGTTTAGAGATTATCGCCCGGAAACATCTCATCTCGTGAAAAAGCATGTTTGGAGGGTGAAGGACCAATTTATACTGTTCGCGGTCTCTGAAAAAAGTGATCAAATGGAACGGGCTTTTGAAGATTTTTTCCAATGATTACTTCGCGGGTGGTGTCAGCTACGCTGGTACTACCCCCAGTTGTGATCACTTGAACACAAAAGTGTAGACAACAAAAGGGATATACATTATGTTAATACTTAACGAAAGTGTTATCAAAAGTGGGTGGAGGTGAAAAACAATGGAACCTTTGATTAACAATACCATGCGTGTCAAAAAAATGAACCAGGAATTGGTACGAGAAGCGCTGAGAAACATGAGGCAGGGAACCAAATCCATGGTGGCAGAGACAACAGGTTTAAGTATAGCGACATGCCGTAATATACTCCATGAACTCCTTAGCACAGGTGAACTCATTGAGTTGGATTTGGAGGAATCGAATGGAGGCAGACCTGCGCAAATGTACATGTATAACGTGAACTTTGCAAATATCGCCTGCATTATTGTGAAAGCTGGAGTAACGGTTCATTCCCTAACGTACCGTGTCGTTAATCTGGCTGGTGAGTCATTAGAAGAAGGATATCAGGAAGTTGAACAAATGAATGAAGAATTGATTTATGAGTTAACTGACAAACTTATATTGAAATATCCCCGAATCAGAGCCTTGGGAATTGGCGTTCCAGGGGCAGTGCATCAAGGAGTGATTAATTCTTGTGATATTCCGAATCTAATACATGTCAATTTAGTTGCTCCCATTCATGAAAAGCATAAGGTTGAGGTTATTCTGGATAATGACATGAACCTAACGGTTTACGGACTTTATCAAAGACGGGGATACCATGAGAGAAAATCCCTTATCGTTACTACATTTATTGAAGGTTCTTTACCGGGGGCAGGGATCATGATTGATGGACACATTCACAGGGGAAATTCTCATTTTGCCGGAGAGATCGCCTTTCTTCCTTTTGAATTGTCTCATGCTGAACAGTTTAGGCTGCTTCATAATCGAGACACGTTCCATCCTTTAGCTGCCCGTGCAGTATCGAGTTTGATCGCTGTGATGAACCCGGAAACGATTGCTTTGACAGGTGATTTAATGAGCACGGGAGATGTTGAGTTAATTCGAAATGAATGTCTAAAGTATATTCCAGAGTTACATATGCCCCATTTAATATTGCTGGATAATCCAGATGAGGATTACATGTGTGGATTAATCAAAATGACACTGGAAAGCCTTTCTTATTCGCTGCAGCTAGTAGAGAAGAGGAGGTGAGGCTCACTTTGATATTTAACACAAATCATCCCAAAATTACGCGTAATGTCTTGCTTTTTCTCTTTATTTTACCTGGAATTTCTTCTGCATCTTGGGTCTTACTAAATGCCCTGATTCTTGTACTCAGAAAGGATAAAAACAACTATGAAAACAGAAAAACAAAAAATGATTGATGGAGAATTGTATAAGTCTTGGGATCCAGAACTTACACGTGACCGGGCATATGCCAGACAAATGACACGAATGTATAATCTGACCACTGAAACGGATGGTGAACGAAGAGTAGAAATACTTAGAAAATTGCTCGGATCTACAGGCGAACACTTAGGAATGGAACCCAATATTCGTTTTGACTACTGTTATAACATCCATGTGGGTGAACACTTTTATACTAACTTTGACTGCACAATTCTGGATGTATGTGAGGTTCGAATCGGTAATCATTGTATGTTTGGCCCAGGTGTCCATATATACACTGCTACACATCCGCTGGATCCCATGGAAAGAAATAAAGGACCGGAATATGGAAAGCCAGTAAACATCGGAAATAATGTATGGATCGGTGGTCGAGCAATCATCAATCCAGGTGTAACCATAGGTAATAATGTCGTCATTGCCTCTGGAGCAGTTGTAACTAAGGACGTTCCGGACAACATGGTAGTTGGTGGCAATCCGGCGAGAGTAATTAAACAAATCGAAGAGACTCATGCTGTATAAAGCTTTGATTAAATCCATGGTTCAACGATGTATTGTCCAATATTTATTTATTGAAATGAGGCATTAAGAAATTCCAGATTCACTTGGTTATGGCGGAGCAGTCTAAAACTGCTCCTTTTTATCTAGTCATACAATTCTTGATCCATTAAATTCCGCAATGCTAAACTTCATCGTGATAGATTAGATATTAATAAATTATTATACTTATCTGCGTGTTTTTGTTCGTCGATAATAATACCCCACAGGGTATCTTTATATATGCCCTGCGGGAGTCCAAACCAAATACTTCTGTACTTCTCAATTGCGGCTAATTCACCTTGAAAAGCTTTTTGTAATCCCAAAATATAAGATTCAACTGGCTCCGCTTTTTCATTGCTCGCTTCCATAATTTGTTGTCCTGTGAAATCCGTATACATTTGTCGAAACATTTGATTGTGCCCACGTTCATCATTTCTAATTCCTTCGATAATTTCGGCTTGATAAGAATTTGGGGCAAGTTTGATTAGAGAGTCGTAAAACAATTCATCGCTCCGTTCTCCTTGAACGGCCTCCTTAATCAATTCGATGGCTTCGATTGTGGATATGGCCCAAATGGGCGTAAAGGGGGATCTGTAGCAATAGGGATAAGTTAAATACATATAAAAAAACCTCCAACTTAAATAATAAGCCAATATATGCGCATGCGCCTATAAGCGTTACCCCTACATAAAAGGTGAAAATATATCGACAGTGGAAACAAAGAGGAATCATTGAGCAAAAGTTTATTCTCTTACTGAACCTTTTTCTCTACGGGAGCGAATTAAGGATTGTAACACGTTCAGGAGGGGCCCCTATGAATGATAAAGAGTTAATTCCGTGGCTTGAAAAAGCGGTGCAAGGCGACGAGTCGGCTTTTCAGCTTGTCTATCAGGCGACTCATCAAGACGTCTATCGTACAGTAGCTTTTCTCGTCTACAACAAACAGGAAATTGAGGATATTGTGAATGAAGTTTACATGCGCATGTGGCGGTCATTTCACAACTACGACCCGAATCGGCCGTTTCGGTTATGGTTGCACGGAATCACTGTCCGTCTTGTCCAGGATTGGAAACGAAAGACCTGGCGGCGAATGCGCCTCTTTGAACGAAACCGCCAGATGACTTGTGAACCACAGTTCGACTGGACGGACAAAGCTGTCCTGCAGTCTGAAACGCAGCATGAACTGTTCAGCCTTGTCCGCCAGTTGTCTTATAAACTACGTGTCGTCGTCATCCTGCGCTATTTTCACGACTATACTCTGGAAGAAATTGCAGACATGCTGCAGATTCCCGTGGGCACAGTGAAATCCAGACATCATCTTGCGCGGAAAGAACTCCGTAAACGATTCGAATTGACGGGAGGAGACGCGTATGTCCATTGACAAGGAGTTGCGTGAAGAGCTTCGCGAGGTGGCGGATTCGATGCATTGCCCACCCGAGTTGTATCGACGCGTCGAACAGTCCTATCAACATTATATGAATGATAAGAGAGGTAAATTATTGATGAAAAAACGCATGCTCGCAGGGATTGCCGCAGTAGCAATCCTGATTCCGTCTGCCGCCTTCGCTGCTTCCTATCTGGCCGATGATATTTTTGGTTCTTCTACGACCATTGAACAGCACGGTGGTACACAGGAAGAATATCAAGAGATTGAAGGTATGCTTCAAGCTGCCAAAGGTAAGCTCACGGAAGACGAATTCAAGGAATATATGGAACTAACCAAGCAGGTGGTGCAATTAAAGCTGAAGATTACTGATGAAAAAGGAGTCAAACATGAAGAGAAGTTGACCAAAGAAGAACAGCAGCAGTTTGAACAGCTTTCCTCCAAGCTGGCCCCGTACTTTGAGAAAATTAACAGCCATTAAAAGGAAGCGTTTCTGTATAATACCACAGCTCTTGTTTGGGGTGCTTGCACCTCAAGTGATTACGTTCTCAGCAGATGATTTTAATCCACCAATATTCCTCATTTAACGTATACTTCGGATCAATAAAAAGGGATCTGAAATTACAGATATAAGAATATATATCCTCCCTTAAATTACCAGTTTTTGTAACTGGTAATTTTTTTGTCTTGAGGAGCTTCTTCCTATCCATAATAAAGCATTCTTTATGCTATGCTTAATTCAAATACTTGAGATACAGGAGACAAAAAATGCCTAAAATATTGATCGTGGACGATGAAGCAGATCTTCGCAAGCTGCTGACCGATTATTTTGAAATCAACGGATATTCCGTCATGACGGCCAAGGACAGCCGGGAAGCGCTGAGGAAAGTGGAACAACAACCCGATCTCGTTTTGCTGGATATCAACATGCCTGAGCAGAACGGTCTTCAATTGTGTGAGAAAATCCGAGACTTTGTCACTTGCCCAATTTTATTTTTAACGGCTCGAATTGAAGATGCCGATAAAATAGCCGGATTTCGGGCTGGAGGCGATGACTATATCCTGAAACCTTTCAGCATTCGCGAACTGGGGGCCAGGGTCGAAGCGCATATACGCAGGGAACAGCGAATCCAAAGCAAATCCTCGGTGAAGTTTAACGACGATTTGGTTATTGACTATACGGCCCGGGAGCTTTATTACAGGGAAAGACGCATTCCTCTGGCCAAAAAGGAGTTCGACATTATCGAACTGCTGTCCATGCATCCCGGCATGGTGTTTGAAAAAGAACGCATGTACGACACGATATGGGGCATGGACAATCAAGGCGACAGCAGCGTGATCGCAGAGCATATCCGGCGTATTCGTTCCAAATTAAAGGAATACAGCTGTGATAACCGAATCGAGACCGTTTGGGGAGTCGGATACAAATGGCCAAGCTCATGAATAGGCTGCTGCTAAAGCGGTTTACCTTACTGCAATCTTTTATTCTGCTTTGCGTGGTCACGCTCATTGTTGTGCTGGCCGTCATAACCATGGAGTTTGCTTGGGCGGAGAGTCTGCGGCTGCGTTTCGGAGAGACGGATTGGGTACTGCCATCCCTGGTCACGGCGGTGCTGCTAACCGTGGCCGCTGGCATTGTCACCATGGCGGTTCTATTTTACAGATGGAAACTAAAACGTCCGCTGGAGCTATTAAAACAAGCATCCGAGAACATTTCGGCCAACGATCTAGGCTTCCGCATTTCCTATGACAGCCGGGACGAGATGGGCGAGCTGATTGCGGTATTTGAAAACATGCGCTCACAATTGGAGAAAAACGTAAAGACGCTCTGGCGGTCGGTTGAGGAGCGCAAGCAGATCAATGCAATTTTTGCCCATGACCTGAGAACACCCCTGTCGGTGTTGAAAGGAAACGCCGAGCTTCTCGCTACCTATCTGCCCGAGAAGAAGTTGTCGGAAGAAAAGGTGCTCGACTTAATTCATACCATGAACCTTCACATTCAGCGTCTGGAGAGCTATGCGGAGGCCATGAACTCCATTCAGAGGCTGGAGGATGTCCCGTTGAATTGCCAGTGGATGGATACCCTCTCATTGACTGCTTTGCTGGACGGCAGCGCCGAACAAATCGCAAGGCAGTTCGGTATACGCTTCGTCTCTTCCTTGGAATATGATAATGCCTCAATACATGTAGATCCCTATCTCGTCATGCAAATTTTCGAGAATATGGTAGCTAATGGGGTGAGATACGCAGCCAGTCAAGTGAACGTTCACTATGTCATTCAAGAAGGTACCATGAAGATTACCGTCTCAGACGACGGTCCAGGCTTCTCGAACGAAGCCCTATATAAAGCTATACTTCCTTTTTACCGAGGCGAGGTATGGGATGCGACCGAACATCGCGGGTTGGGACTTTACGTTTGCAAGGTGTTTTGCGTAAAACATGAAGGCAGTCTCCAGATTGCAAACGGAACTCACGGCGGCGGAAGCGTGACGGCAAGTATTGGGACCCAAGTTGATAAATAGTTGAAAATGATCTGATAACATCTCCTTATCTTGAATTCAAGGAGTGTTATTATGTTAAAACTGAACAAAAGAATGTATATCACAATTAGCTGCTTATTGTGGTTATGTAGCATGTGGGCAAACTCCGTTTCCGCCAATGAAGCCCGAGACAGGACAGAAGTCCTGCAGGACATCGACGATTATATGAATCGGAGCATGCAGGCCAATCACATCAAGGCTGCTTCACTGGCAATTGTCAAT
Organism: Paenibacillus sp. NPDC056933; assembly: GCF_042674385.1. Classification (NCBI taxonomy): domain Bacteria; kingdom Bacillati; phylum Bacillota; class Bacilli; order Caryophanales; family Paenibacillaceae; genus Paenibacillus; species Paenibacillus sp. NPDC056933. The sequence goes on from NZ_JBHUQN010000001.1 coordinate 2,753,256, forward strand.
AACGTTGAGGTCTTTTACGCAAAAGGCTATGGGACATTCGCGGATGGGCAACAGGTTACAGGCGACACCCGGTTTCCCATTGCTTCGTTAAGCAAGTCCTTTACTGCATTGGCCGTTCTGCAGCTGGTGGACAAGGGTCTGATCGATCTGGATACTGCTTACGTTTCCTATTTTCCCGAGCTTTCTCCACAGGATCCTCGTGTTCATGACATCACGGTCCGTCATTTATTGAACCAGACCAGCGGTCTCAATGACAAAGTAAATCCCGATATGACGAGAACTCCGCAATTCCAAACCTTGCATGAGGCCAACCGATTATTAAACAAGGTTCAACTTGCCCATACCCCCGGAACCGCCTACAGCTATCATAATCCCAATTACGTGCTGCTGGCGAACCTCGTGGAAAGCGTCAGCGGGGAGCTCTTTTCGGATTACCTGAAAAAACATATTTTTGTACCGCTGGGAATGAACCATACCTTCAGTGTCAGTACAACACAGCAAATCAATGAGAACAAAATGATACCGCTAGGACATTACTTGAGTTTGGGACGTTCCATAGGTCAATCGGAACCACTTTGGTTCATAGACGGCCCTGCCGGTATCGTTTCAACCGCTGAAGACATGTCCCTATGGATGCTTGCCCAATTTCAGGGCCAACTCGTTTCCCCCGTGCTGATGAAACAATATCATGCAGCAGGAGATATTGGGCCGTACGGCATGGGCTGGCTTGCAAACCAAGATGAGTCCAGCGGTCGAACGATCTCCCATAGCGGCATTTTCTGGACATACAAGTCAGAAGAAGTGGTTTATTTGAACGAGCAGATGGGCATTGTGTTGATGTTTAATTCGGGTATAAACGCTTTTGTGAATTACTCCTCATTTATTAATGGGATTACAGATATCATGAGAGGGGAGAAGCCCGAAACCTCTTTTCTAAACGCCCGTAATCTGGAAACGTTCATGATTGTGCTGATCCTCGCTACACTTGCATGGGGAATGTTCGCTTATTTTCGCATCCGTCGGAGGAACAAACGCCTGACGATCAGCACATTAATTCTGATAACTGTCGGAAGACTGATCCCGATTCTGATTCTCTTGTCTCTGTCCCCGCTTGTAACGTTTGTCGGCGGAGGACGTGTGCTGCCTGCGTTCGGTATCTGGACTACCCTGTCGTCTCCAGTCATATGGCTTGTTGTATGGTCACTTGTGAATTTCGTGCATTTGGCTTGCTATTATTATGTCTACATTCAGAATACAAAAAAGCATTTATAAAGTAATTAAATGCAGATTTCTTTGCACAAAAATCTTTAAAAATGAATATCCATTCTTTAAAGTTTGCTATAGTTAGTCGGTCCACATCCATATAAAATGGAAACACCAACCATGTAAGCGCTATACAAGTAGGTTATGGCGAGAGGATTACCGGTTTTTCCGGCGGATCACTTGCCTCAACTCTTCCATGGTTGGAATCATTCATGGAGGTGTATGATGAAAAGGAAGTCTTGGTACACATTGGTGGTAACGGGTGTTGTTTCTTTGTTCTTTTCGGTAAGCGCTTTCGCAGGGTATGTGTTCTGGGAACCGTTAAGCTACTTCAACTCAAGTACGTGGCAAAAGGCAGATGGTTACTCTAACGGAGGAATGTTCAACTGTACCTGGAGGGCCAACAATGTTAATTTCACAAGTGATGGCAAACTCAAGCTGGGCTTGACCAGTTCTGCTCTCAACAAATTTGATTGCGGGGAATATCGCTCCACCAATAATTACGGGTACGGCTTGTACGAAGTCAGCATGAAACCTGCCAAGAACACAGGCATAGTCTCCTCCTTTTTTACGTACACCGGGCCTGCTCATGGCACACAATGGGATGAGATTGATATTGAATTTTTGGGAAAAGACACCACCAAAGTCCAGTTTAATTATTATACAAACGGGGTTGGTAATCATGAGAAGATTATCAATCTCGGCTTTGATGCATCACAAGGGTTTCACACCTATGCTTTCGACTGGCAGGCAGGGCATATCAAGTGGTACGTTGATGGCGTATTGAAACACACTGCAACCAGTAATATCCCGAAAACACCTGGTAAAATCATGATGAATGTATGGAATGGAACCGGGGTAGATAGCTGGTTAGGTCCCTATAACGGAGCGAATCCATTGTATGCAGAATACGACTGGGTTAAATATACGAGCAATTAATATACAGTCATCGCAAGCAGCCGTTTAACGGCTGCTTTTGTTTTGTGACAGCGCATAGTTGTATTTATTTAATATAGGTATTCAATTTCCAATATCCTAAATTAGTGCAATAAATGTTGCAAAATTAGTATGGGCATTAATATCATTCCTTCATTATTATTAATCTGTAAGCAACATTACATAGACTGGGGGAATTGAGTTGGACACAAGTAAAAAGAGACGAATAGGAAGTCTGGTATTGGTAGGTGTTTTGTCCCTGTCAGCGCTCCTGAGTGGATGCAGCAGCAATGGGGGGAGTAAAGAGGCAGAACCGACCACTCCAGCTAAAGCTTTGGAGCTTAAAGACGGGAAGTATGACCCTCCGGTGACGATTAGTTACTTGCGGCCTTGGGGGCCAGACGTCAAATTCAAACCAGGCGAAGACCAGGATAACAACGTTCATACCAAATGGGCCAAGGAAAAGCTTGGAATCGAACTGAAAAATCAGTGGATATCTCCATCCACCAACAATGCCTTCGAGACAAAGCTGCGTCTGTCCCTTGCATCCAATGCGGAGATGCCTGATATTATCTCGTATCGTGGAGAATTCAATCTGGTACGTGAATTGATTGAATCCGGAAAGTTTGTGGATGCAGGCGAGTTATTTGATACGTATGCGAGCGATACATGGAAAAGTGCTGTAAATGAAGATCCTTCGGTATGGTATCCATATATGCAGGATGGCAAACGAATTGGTATTCCTATTCTGGATTATGCCTATAACGGTGACCCAGTAATGTGGATTCGTGAGGATTGGCTGAAGAAATTCAATCTGAAAGCACCCCAAACATTGGATGAGCTTGAAGTAATCATGGAAACGTTTACGAATCAGGACCCGGATGGAAACGGAAAGAAGGATACGTATGGACTGACCATCGGCTTCAAGAACTGGCTGAACACATGGATGTCTGAAGCCGGATGGGTCTTTGGCGCATATGGTACGATGCCAAACCAATGGAATCTGACGAAAGAAGGAACGTTGGAATACGGTTCCGTGACACCAGGAGCGAAACAGGCGCTGGAAAGATTGCAAAACTGGATGGGCAAAGGCTACATACCGGAGGAAGCAGGCGTATATGATGAAACGAAGGCTGCCGAAGAATTCACTGCTGGCAAGGCAGGGATTGTGGTTGGCCCTCACTGGATGCCGTCTTGGCCGCTGGAGGATGTGAAGAAAAACAATCCAAACGCGGAATACAAGGCTTATCCTATTCCTTCCGGTCCTGACGGTCAGGCCGGCAGACACGGTACATCGAATGGAAATGGCGTAGTACTCATCAACAAGGACATGAAGAATCCGGAAGTCTTTTTCACTTATCAGAACGAACTCTTTGATCATTATGCTAACCCCAAAGAGGGTGATGAGTTTGAATTCGGATTTGCCGAAGGATATGATTGGGTTATGGTGGACGGAAAACCATCAACCGATGCAAGTCTAACAGGCGGTATTGCTCCCGAGAAATACACGTTGACCTTTGACGGAGCGCGGATTCCAAGTCTGAGCATGACTACATTGGCGAAGCTCGCAAGCGGTGAAGCTCCAACGACGCCTTTTGAGAGAAAAATCAAATCTGGCGTACCGACACCGATGCTTGATGCAGCCAAGATTGTTCTGGATCAAAAGGATATTGTTTTCAATCAGATGTTTACAGGCGCACCTACGATGACCATGCAGATGAACAATGACATTTTAACGAAGATGGAAAAAGACACCTTCTCCCAAATCATCTATGGCAAAACCTCTGTTGATGCGTTTGATTCATTTGTAGAAAAATGGAAATCCTCTGGTGGGGACCAAATTACCAAAGAAGTAAACGAATGGTACCAATCCGTGAAAAGCGGAAAATAACAATGGGTAGGTCGATGAATATATTATTGCGGCTCCAATATCAAAAAAGCATTGCGGGAGAAATTCTCCTGCAATGCTTTTTTGAACAAATGGGAAGGGGTAGGGTGCCAGAAAATAAGCTTTGAATCAAAGCTTTGAAACAAAGGCCAGTTCATTTATACAGGCAGTTTTTCCCGATATTCTTGTGGAGTAACATCATAGAATTTTTTGAATACACGGATGAAATAGGCGGTATTGTTGTAACCGACCAGTTCGGCGATCTCAAAAACTTTGGTTGTGGACGTACGTAAATAATATGCTGCCTTTTCCATTCTTAATCGGTAGACATATGCAGTAAGCGCTTCTCCGGTCTCCGCCTTATACACCTTGGACAAGTACACAGGATGCAGATGCACATGGTCGGCAATTGCAGGCAGCGACACGTCTGATGCCAAATGCAAATCCACAAAACTTTTAACGCTGCGAACAATGGTGCTGTGGTTGTCCTTCAGCTCTTGATCAGCGTCATCACGTATGTAATGGAGGGTACGGATAGACCATTCCTGTAATTGCTGGGCGGTAGAGTAAGTGGGAGCTTGAAAGTAGCGATAAGATTCCATTGGCAGTACAGCCGAGATCTGCTTGCCGTTTTTATGAATAATGTAGGCAAACGCACCAGCCAAGGCATAATACACTTCAATCGTTGACTCGGCGATATCATGCTGCTCGCCCGAATGCAGCAGTTCCTCAAAAATAACTTCGATTTTTTGATCAACATCCTCAAATCGTCCTGCTTCCAACAGGCTAATTAACGTTGGCGGCTTGTATAGGGATCTGATGGCAGGAAGAGGATGGATATCCGTTTCATCTGAAGCTGTCACGAACAAACCCTGAGTCTGTCCCATTCGTTTGCGCATAGACATAACCGCACGTTCATAAATCTCTTCTATTTCATAAGGGAATTTCCCCCAGTTGGACACGGAAATGGAGATTGCACCCTTCAAATACGACTGCACATTCGTTTGAATCTGAGCCGCATAATGCTCAAGCAACGTTTGAGGCTTCTCGTCCTTCTTAAGACTCATCTTGCTTGCAGGCTTCATCGTGACCAGGACAACAATGTAATCGTGAACATCCCGTGTATGCCAAATATGAAAATGACCCTGCATTACTTCGCTGATGATATTACAAATGGCATATTCCATCAAAGCAAGGTCGCTCTGTGCCATCTCGGACAGATGTTCCTCCATGCGAATGACCAGCATACCGAGATCCTCCCCGACGGAATAGGGTAGTTCCAGCAAATCAAGCTTCTCTGACAGCGTCTTCTGATCATAGATTTTCCCTGTCAGCAACTCATGCAGCATCGTGGATCTCAGCAATGGCAAATTATCCTGAAAGACGTGCAGGGCCCTTTGGTAAGAAGCAGCCGATTCCCATTTTTCCTTGATTCGGTTGACGACGCGCTGGACCGATTCGATGAGATCTTCATCACTAACAGGCTTCAGCAAATAATCAAAACTTTCCTGAGCAATCGCCTGCTTCGCATATTCAAAATCAGCGTGACCGGATAATAGAATAGTTTGCACATGCGGCCATTTTTCGTGGATGGCTGTAATAAGTGCAATACCTGACATCTCGGGCATGCGTATATCTGTGATAACAATGTCAATGTCGTGATTTTCCATGATTTCGAGCGCCACCGCTCCGGATAATGCTTCATGGACGGTGCCGATCCCGCAGCTTTCCCACGGAATCGTTTCGGCTAGCGTCTCCACAACTGAACGTTCATCATCCACAAGCAATAATTGCAGCAAGGTAGTTCACCTACTTATCTGTATTCTCGTGCCATATGATATTGACTTTAACGCCACCTAATGAAGAGTGATTATAGGCCAGTCCTGCCGCCTCACCATACATAAAGGACAATCGCTGATGTACATTCCAAGTACCGCAACCCATATCCTCATCGAGCGGTTTAAGCAGATCAGATTTCAGTTGATCCAACTGTTCATCAGTCATGCCAAGTCCGCTGTCTTCCACGGTAATGGTATACACATCGTCCTTGCAGTCGGCATAGATTCTGATCTCGCCATCCTCGGATCGGGGCTCAAGACCATGAATAATAGCGTTTTCAATGATCGGCTGAAGTGTCAATCTGGGCACTGTTTTATCTAAAATAGCATGGGGCACGTCAATTGTAAAATGCATTCGCTCCAGTCTAAGGGACTGAATCTCCAGATAATTTTTGACCATGGTCAACTCTTCACGAATGGTTGCCAGGTCTTTTTCAGACCTAGTTATGTACCGATAATATTCTCCCAGATTAAGTGCCATGGCAACTACAGCTTTTTCATTTTTCATCCTCGCCATATTTTTGATATAAAACAGGCAGTTATACAGGAAATGGGGATTGATCTGGGATTGCAGCTGTTTTAGCGTAGCTTCTCTACTTCTTAATTTCTCCTCGTATACATTTTCAATCAGCTCCTGAACTCGCTGCGCCATGATGTTGAAACGGGCAAACAGCAGGCTGAATTCATTGCGGGCCGTGTAATTCAGGCGAACGGAAAAGTCCCCGGTGGATAAGCGGTTCGTTCCTCTTACAAGTTGGAGAAGAGGGAGCTGCACGCTTCGATAGAGTGTATACAGAACTATAACGCTCATCACAATCAGAACAGCAATTGATGCATAGAAGAGATTTCGACTGCTTGTAATTGGCCTCAGGATTTGCTGCATCGGCACATAGTCCACATAATACCAGCCGAGGCTTTTGGATTGTATGTACGAGACATAATACTCCGTTTGATTCAGTGTGGTTGTGAATCCTCCATTGGCCTGCAACTTTGTATCTTTCAGCGAAGACTCGATGGCTTTCAGTGTATCCATTCCGGAGCTGTTGCTGATTAAGCCATAATCAGGATGAAACATGAATGGATCACCTTTGTTATTTAGTTTGTTTTGATTGAGCAGAGATACTAAATGGTGAACCGGAAAACTGATTTTGGTAATTAATTTCGCTTTATCAGGTTTGGCCATCGCAGTCGTCGGATCAGTCGTGTGCCAGATAAAATGATTGTCGGCATAGGTCCAGGATTGCGACAGCGGTTCTGTAAATTCATTATCTCTGTATGGAATGTAAGCATAATAATCGGTTGATATCACTTTTTTCATTCGGGGGAAGTACAGGGTAATGGTCGAATGCCATTTACTTGCTGCATTATACAGATTCATCTTCTCCAGAATGGCACTCCCCACTTTGACACGCTCATAAGGAACATCTTTATAGTCCGGGCGCTGATATTCCTGAATGCTGGAATCCTGTCCGATCGACATTCCGTAGAGAGACAATTGGTAAATGTTGGATTCTACAGAGTCGGCAAACGTTGATAGATGATTCATGGTGTTGTTCTGGATTTCATGTTCAATGACTCGCACACTTTCTCTGTTCGAGTAGGTGTAGAGGAACAGCACCAGAATAAGCAGCATCACAAATAACAACGTAATTTTGGTAAATACATTCAAACGGCTGAGCAAAGTGAAACCTCCCCAATCTCATTAAAATAGTGATATCGTTGTTGCAATATTAGGATATAGATTGCAAATTTCGATTGCTATAATTTTAATATACAAGTTCACGATGACTTGTAAAATACAAATTTATAGACATGGGGGATGTAGGGGTGAAGGAACATACTTTAGAAACGACGCACAAGCGGCGTCCTGCCAGGGTGAAGCAGCGCTGGAACATGCAAAGGAACTGGACCTTGCATATGATGCTCGTTCCGGCTGTATTGCTGGCACTGGTGTTTCAGTACATACCGATGGGTGGCATTGTGATTGCTTTCCAGGATTTTAAGCCATACCTTGGATTTTCAGAGTCTAAATGGGTAGGGTGGGATAATTTTAAATATTTGTTTTTATATCCCGATGTAGGTCAAGTGATCTGGAATACGCTGGTGATTGCTTTTTTCAAAATTGTTGCAGGGCTTCTTGCTCCGTTCTTGTTTGCCATTTTATTAAACGAAGTACGTCTGGTTGCATTTAAAAGAGTGAGTCAGACGCTTGTATATCTGCCGCATTTTCTATCATGGGTTATCCTCGGCGGAATTTTGCTCGATATTCTGTCACCGCAAGGGGGCATGGTCAACCAGCTGGTCGTTGCATTTGGAGGGGAGCCTATCTTTTTCCTTGGAGATGGAACGTGGTTCCGGATCACACTCATTGTCAGTGACGTCTGGAAGGAATTTGGTTTCGGGACAATTGTGTTCCTGGCTTCTCTATCAGGGATCAATCCTGCGCTTTATGAAGCGGCCGAAGTGGATGGGGCCAATCGGTTCAAACAAACGCTGCATATTACGATTCCGGCATTGATGCCAATTACGATTGTACTGATGACTCTTTCCATCGGCAATATTCTGAATGCCGGCTTTGATCAGGTATTCAATCTGTATAATCCACTCGTTTATGACAAAGGGGACATCATTGATACCTTTGTATATCGACTGGGGATTTTAAACGGGAAAATGAGTTTTGCCACAGCAGTAGGATTGTTTAAATCGGTTGTCGCTACAATTCTGATTGTCGTTTCGTATAGAATGGCTTACAAACTGGCCAATTATCGAGTTTTTTAGAGAGGAGAAAAGGGCTTGTATTACAAAACTAGAGGATATCGAATATTCAGCATCGTTAACTACACGTTTCTTGGTATTTTATCATTACTCTGCATTTTGCCTATCATTCATATATTAGCTGTTTCTTTCAGCAGTATGGCGCCCGCGTCCTCCAATCTGGTCAGCTTCTGGCCCATTGGTTTTACAACCGACGCTTATGTAAAAACGTTCGGAAATTCGAACTTTATTAACTCCCTTCTCGTATCTGTCAAGCGGACAGTAATTGCTACCGTCATCGGTATGGTCATCATGCTGATTACAGCTTTTCCGTTGTCAAAGGAAGATATCAGTTTCAAAGGGCGTTCATTGTACACCTGGTTTTTTGTTTTTACCATTTTGTTCAGCGGTGGATTGATTCCCAGTTATATTCTGATACAGAAGCTGGGTTTAATGAATACGATCTGGGCGCTTATTCTGCCGGGAGCTCTGTCGGTATGGAACGTCATTCTCATGATGAATTTCTTCCGGGGATTGCCCAAAGAACTTGAAGAAGCCGCCTATTTGGATGGGGCAGGCCATATCAAAACATTGATTCTGGTATACGTTCCATTATCGCTTCCGGCAATCGCTACACTATCCTTGTTCACCATGGTATATCAGTGGAATTCCTGGTTCGACGGCATGATCTACATGTCTGATATTAAAAATTATCCACTCGCTTCCCTGCTCCAAACGATCATTGTTCAGCAGGATCTCAGCAAAATTAATGTGGATCCTTCTATGCTGGAGAATATCTCGCAGCGAACGGTACGCGCAGCACAAATTTTTATCGGTGCACTTCCAATTCTGCTTGTCTATCCATTTCTGCAACGCTTTTTTGTCAAAGGTATCGTTATTGGGGCAGTTAAAGAGTAGAACAGCAAGGCACTAAAAACAGAGCTGAGGGAGGATGTAAGATGAGAAGAGGATTAGCAAGTATGGTTGCAGGGTGTTTAGTGGCTTCACTCGTTTTGCCAGCATTCGCTGGAGCAGAACGTTTACAGGGACAAGTGGGGACGGGGGACTTGCAGGCGAAAAGCCTGCAATCCTCTGTTCCGTATAAAGACCTCACGGGACACTGGTCACAATCTGCTGTTATGCGGATGCAAGAGCTGGCTTTACTGCAAGGGTACACAGACGGTACGTTCAAGCCAAATCAGGTGATTAGCCGGGCTGAATTTGTTTCGATTCTGGATCGGGTTTTTGGCTTTGCAGGCGGACCGTCCAAATCATTTGCAGACATGGCAACAGAAGCTTGGTTTTATGATGCGCTGACACGTGCAAACGCTTCCGGGATTATACAGGGAACAGATCCTGACCATCTGTCTCCTGATGAGCCGATAACCCGACAGGATGCAGCGGTCATGGTGGATCGTGCATTCCAGCTTTCGACGGATACCGAAAAGGAAAGCGAACTGTTGAAGTTTCATGATGCGGATAATGTCTCCAGTTACGCTAAGAAAGCGCTTACTTATCTGGCGAGTGAACATATTATGAAAGGATACCAAGGCAAATTAAATCCCAAATCCCCGATAACACGCGCAGAAACGGCAGGGCTTTTGTCCGCCATGATTGCGAATGTCGAAGCCTCTCCTGGTACATATGAGTCCCGGGTGGATGGCAACTTGATTGTACGAGCATCCAATATTACCTTGAAAAATACAGTTGTGAATGGGAACTTGCTGCTTGCAGGGGGAATTGGGGATGGCTCCGTTGTGCTTCAGGGGGTCACTGTAACTGGAAGTGTCATAGTGAAAGGTGGAGGCAGTCATTCGATAGACATCACCAACTCCAAGCTTAATCGCATCGTCATTGACAAACGCGGGGAACCTGTCCGAGTTGCCATTTCGGAGAAAAGCAATATTCAAGCTATGATTGTCATGCAGAAAGCCATCGTAGAGTTGTCTGAAAATAGCTTGATCGATTCCCTGACCGTTCTTCAGAAAGCGCATCAGACCCGGATTGATACGAAGGGTAAAATTAAAAATCTAAGTGTGGATGCGAGCGATGTTGTGATCAATGGCGAGAAAGTAAAATCAGGATTGCGCACATCCATGACGGGAGAAGAGGAACAAGCCACTACATCTCAGCCTGGCAGTTCAACGAATGCGGGCAATGCCCCAATACAATCTGCTCCGGGCGGACAAACGCCAACAACACCAAGTAATCCGTCGGGTGAAAAACCGATTCCTGCAACAACGATTCCCCATGATCAATGGGATCTTGTCTGGAATGATGAATTCAACGGTTCGGCCATTGATTCTTCCAAATGGACGGTGCAGGATACCGGACTGGTCTACAACAATGAGTTGCAGTACTATAGTCCAGATAATACGCGCATTGTAAAGGATCAAAATCGAAGTGTGCTGCAAATTGAAGCGAAACGCGACCAGAAGAACGGTAAAGATTACACCTCTGGCAAACTGATTTCCATGGGGAAAGGCGACTGGACCTACGGCAAGGTGGTTGTACGTGCGAAGATTCCTGTAGAAAAGGGCATGTGGCCAGCCATATGGATGATGCCGACAGATGAAGCGCATTATGGAGGATGGCCTGCTTCTGGAGAAATTGACATTATGGAGCTAATCGGTGGGAAAGAGAGCAGCAACAAGGTATATAGCACATTGCATTATGACGCTGTGAAGCCTGATGGTTCTCATGGACACAATCAGGGCAGCCTCACGCTCCCGGAAGGACAATCCTTTGCTGACGATTATCATGATTTCCAGGTGGAGTGGCTTCCAGGCATGATTCGTTTCTATGTGGATGGCAAGCTGCATCATGAAGTGACCAACTGGCAGACAAAGGCTGCGGGTCAGCCGGAATATTATACATTTCCAGCACCATTTGATCGTCCATTTTATCTGATTCTGAATTTGGCAGTTGGGGGAGACTGGCCGGGGGCGCCGGAAAGCGTTTTTACTTCTGAAGCGATGAATGTTGATTTTGTGCGTGTCTACTCATACAAAAATTTAAACCAATGGCCTGATGTTACTACGAATCCAATTGAGCCTGAATCACAACGTGAACCACAAGCCGATGGAAATCAGATCTATAATGATCAGTTTACGGAAGGTTCTGCTTCCAACGGTGTTCCTCTTCAATGGCAGTTCATTACAAACGCCGGGGGAGCCGGTGAGGTCACCGTTGTTGAAGATGAGCAGAAAGGGGAAGCGGCTAAGGTAAGCATTGCGCAAGCCGGAACTGAGAATTATTCGGTTCAGCTCACACAGATGCCGATTTACGTCAAGAAAAACAAAAAATACAAGATACAGTTTGACGCCAAAGCATCGGCTGACCGTACGATCCGTTCCAAAGTGACCCAATTTGAAAAAAGCTGGACGAATTATTCAGGTGAACATTCCTTTGACCTGACGACAGATTGGAAATCGTACGAATATACATTCAACATGCGGGATGGCTCCGATAATAATGCCAGATTCGAGTTTAATTTAGGAATGAATGACAAAACCGTTCTGATTGCCAATGCTCGACTGATCGAGATCGGGGAGGCTGATCCGTTGATTGCGGAGCGCAAAGCACTGCCTGATGGCAATTTCATCTTCAATGGAACGTTTGATCAAGGCAAGGAACGTCTGGGATTCTGGTCCAGCAGCATTCAGGAAAGTGCTGCAGCCAAGATTAGTGTAAATAACTTTTCGAAATTCCCGATCATGGAGCGCCAACTGGTTGTTGATGTGACACAAACGAATGGTGATCCTGAGCAGGTTGTGGTAGCCCAGCCGGATATGAAGCTTGAGGCGAATACAACATACGGCTTCTCCTTTGATGCTAAGGCTGATACCCCACGGAGCATGAACATGGATCTGATCAGCGCTGACGGACATTCCGTTCAGGTCCATCAGGGCCAGAATCTTCAGCTTGGACAGGAGATGAAGACGTATACCGGAGAAATCATGATTGGCGAGGGCGTGTCCGCCGTAAATGCTGAGCTTAGACTATTGTTCGGAAGCTCCAAGGGCACAGCTTATGTAGACAATGTTCGTCTGACGAAACGCGGCAAACCTGTATCGGTCAATGGCTACGCACACGTGCCTGCAACCGAAGCATGGAATATGCAAGGCTTGCAGCTGGAGAATTCCGACGAAGGAGGCAAGCATGTTAGCTACATGGATAAAGGTGATCTGCTGCAATACAAGATCGATGTAGCGAACGACGGCGTTTACGCCCTGTCTGCCCGTATGGGAAGTGGAAAAAGCGATTCTAGCGTTCGTTTCAGCATCAAAGACGAACAAGGGATCATTGTTGCACAATCGGATCTCAATCTCGGGGATACAGGTGGATGGCAGAGCTACAAAACAGTATACTTCCCGGCAGTTTCCTTGGCGGCAGGAAAGCAATATTATATTGATTTTGAAGGCGAGAATTATAATACTCGCTGGGCGGATATTTCACAGAATAAAGTTCAAAATGGAGAACTTGCAGCAGACGGCAATCATTGGGATCTGATCCCGAATGTTCTGACAGCAACATATGCAGAGAATGCCGGCATGACGATTGAATTGCCGGACACAAACACGAATTGGTGGGATGCCTTGCTGCAACAAAGCCAGATCGGTCTTGAGGCAGGCAAAACGTATCGGCTTACATTTGAAGCATCGGCATCCAGTCCCAAAAAAATGCAAGCCGTTGTGTCGCAGAGCTCAGGAGAATTCAAGAAGTATATGGATCAGGAAGTAGAGCTAACCGATAGCAAACAGCAGTATGCATATACATTTACCATGGGCGATACCGCGGATGCCGCAGCAGTGCTTGCATTTGGCTTGGGTTCTCCGGCAGCCGGCCCACATAACATTTCTATCCAAAACGTGCTGTTATTTGAGGTTAATCAGAACGCAGAACAAGGGGGGCAACCTGTACATGTCAACCTGATCCCGAATGGCGACTTTGCAAAAGGTAGCGAAAGCTGGTTTAAACACGCGGATGGAAACGCCGAAGATCTTGTGATTAACGTAGCGAACCAGCAGCTGAAAGCCCAGATCGGTCAAGCAGGGAACAATCCGTGGGATCGACAGGTTATTAATGAAGGCTTTGGGATGCAACAGGGTTATAAATATAAACTTACTTTCAATGCCAAAGCGGATAAACCACGTAAAATGGGCATTGGCATCGGCTGGGTCGACGTTCCAGCAGGCTACGCTTGGCACGGATTCTTTGGAGAGCGAGTGGACCTGTCCACAGAGGAACAGGAGTATACCTACACGTTCGAAGCAACTGAACCAAGCTATACGAACAGCCGAATTGTGTTTGACATGGGTAACATTGCTGGAGCCCTAGACGGTAACACAACGATTACGTTGTCTAATGTTAGTTTGATTAATATGGGGCTTGCCAAATAACCTATGACCCTATTTGATTAAAAGTATCATTAGGAGTACGATATAAAACTCAAACTAAAGAATAGAAAGCTATTTCGGGGGACATCCACAGTCCTGTGGAATAGCTTTTTATTTTTTATAAAACAAAATGTGACCAAATGCCGTCCGTAAAAGTGTTAAGGATATAAAGGAGGGCAAAACAACCATGCAGCCATCAGTGCCCAAGCCGAGCGATCATGTGATGAACATCTATGAGACATACGCAGATACGCTGTTCCGGATTGCCATGGTGCACCTCGGCAGACGAGAGGATGCGGAGGAAGCGACTCAGGATACCTTCATCAAACTTATTGAAAAAGCCCCCACGTTCAACGATGCAGAGCATCAAAAAGCATGGTTGATTCGGGTAATCACCAATCATTGTAAATCCTTGTTAGGCAGAGGCTGGCGCAAACGGGAAGTCAAGCTGGAGGGTGTAGAGCCGCTCATGACGGATAACCCCGAAGATCAGGCTTTGATTGAGCTGGTGCTGTCATTGCCTGTGAAGTATAGAGCGGTGGTTCATCTATATTACTACGAAGATTATCCAATCCGAGCAATCAGCGAGATTCTGCAGATTAGTGAGTCAGCGGTAAAGATGCGTTTACAGCGGGGAAGACAGCTGTTAAAACTGGAGCTTGAAGGGGAGGAGCACCCATGAACGAAGAACAATTCAAACAACAGTACAAGAAAGCGGTGGATCATATGAAAACAGACGATCAAATGAAAAAACGGGTAGAGCAACGGCTGAATACACAGCATCAACAACCTAAACGCCAGCGCAAACCGCTATATATCGCAGCAAGCGTCGTTGTAGCTGCAAGCATAGGGCTTGCTGCACCAAACGTATGGCAGCAATGGAATAACCCGATAGTACCTGAGACAGAAGTGGCAACGAATGGGACAAATACTCCGAACGGATCATATGATCCGGTTGTCATTCCGAAGACCGAATTGCCGAATGCGAAGGGCAAGGGTGTCATGGCTGACATGATGCAACTGGTGGTCTATCAGGGTAACGTCTACACGCAATCGGCTACATCGCTTGAAGGTGCAGATGTGCTTGCCTTGCGCGGGGAGAAGCTCGGGACCACGACCGGAGGCATCGATGAGTTCAGCAAACAGGATGAGTACAAGGAACTGGCTTCCAATATTGGCGAGGCAGATATCTTTGCGGTAAATGGTTACGGCACAGATTTTCGCATTATGTCCTATACCGAGATCGACGGGCAAGTGTATGCCCAGTTGTTCGACAAGACTAACGATATGACAATCAGCAGAGGTGCTGACCTGATTGGCAAGTTGAATATTGAAGGCCACATCACTTCGGCAAAATGGGAGACCTTTGATAGCTGGAACAACGGATTGCAACAAATGCGACAGCTACCGGCAGACAAATCCCTTAACAACTTCATCTCGGCGATATATGAGGCGAAACCGATCGCAACGAGCCCTGAACTGGAAGAAAGTCTTTACAGTAAGGAAGATCGCAAGATGATCTACCTGACGCTGGAAGACAAAACCCAGGTTTCATTGTTTCTGTTTGGTGAAGGTTTGGTACGTTACGGCAATGTACCGGCATTTCTTAAAGTTGATCAAGGTGCCTTCCAATCCTTCTGGAACAGCCTGAGCGAATAAAACAAAACCAACCAAGATTGAAGAATACTAACTTCCGATCCTGAGCCGCTAATGATAAGGGCTCTTTTCGTTTTCTTCATCTTTATCTCCGTTCTTGCGACAGGTGTAGACAATATATTCTTTTCAACAAATAGGAGGCATTGGAATGGAACAGGTAGTCAGGATATTCGGCATACAGTTGCGGAAGCTGGTAAATGTGCTGACATGAGTCTTGTGATGGCACCTGTTCCGGGACCAAGCTCTACGATTTTTTGAATTTCATTCCATCGGACAGACTGGATTATTTTTTGTTGCCAGAAGTTTGGAGCTGGGCAGAATACTACCCACTCGTTTTGGATTTTTCAGAAAAGCTTGCAGAAAAAGAGATGATTTAGATCTGTTCACTGATATGTCCTCCCTTGTTGTATGACTGGACCTTGGAAGGCAAATTTAACTGAAACGTAAATACGTTATGGATATGCTGAAGTGTTAAGCTGCCTTGATGTAACTCTGCAATATTCCTCGCGATGGAGAGGCCCAGGCCAGACCCCGTTTGTATGCCTTCGCTGCTCCTTGAATAATCAACCTTATAAAATCGCTCAAACAGCTTATCTTTCTGTTCATTCGTAAGAGGTGTTCCTTTATTCTCTATCTCAATCGTAATATGTTCAGGGTGCCTGTTCATTCGAATGTAAATTGTTCCTGGCTTCAATGAATATTTGAGGGCGTTCATTAGGAGATTATCGATGGCACGTGCAATCTTATCACTGTCCATGAATGCCATGACCGGATAATCGCCGATATTTTTCTCGATATGAATGCCATTCTCCAGGGCCAAGGGCTCGAATTCAAATAATAACTGGTCCAAAAGTTGAAATAAATCAATCCTCTTTAGATTTAACTGGGTATCGACAGAGGTAAGCCGTGTATATTCGAATAGATCATCCAGCAATTTTTTCAGATGCGTTGCTTTGTTGTGCGCGTTTTCTACGAACCGGGTATATTCCGCTTTATCTTGAAAGGAATCTGTTCTCAGAAGCTCAATATAGCCAATAATACTTGTCAGTGGTGTACGCAGATCATGTGAAATACCTGTGATCATATCCATCTTGGATTTCTCCAATTCACGTTCCTTCACAATCTGTCGTTGTAATTGTTCAGTCATGTGATTGATGTTGGACGCGACTCGTCCCAATTCATCCTGACGATTAACGGATACCCGGTAGTTCAGGTTCCCTTCAGATATGAGCTGAAGTCCTTGCTCCAATGAGATCAGATCTCTTACAATTTTCCGAGTAGATATCAAAAAAGTAAACGTAAAGATCAAGATAAATATGGGTGTCAGCACATAAGGGAAGATGTTGAGAAGCCATCGCCACTCCAGCCCTTCACTGATTTTCGAAAAAATCGTTATAAGGATATTATTGATCAATACAGAGCCAACAATTGAAATGATAAAACTAATCACCATTCGATTGAGAATATGAAGCTGTATTTTTTTCGTCTGTTTCGATTGGCCTGATGGTTTACTCAATTTTATATCCAACTCCCCACACGGTCTTAATATATTGTGGTTCTCTTGGATTCATTTCCAGCTTCTCCCGCAGATTACGAATATGGACCATTACCGTATTATCCGAGTACCCATAGGGTTCTTTCCATACGGTTTCGTAAATCTTTTCTGAACTAAATACTTGTCCGGGATGACTGGACAGCAGAACCAGAATGGAAAACTCCAGAGGTGTTAGTGGAATGTCGTTCTCTTTCAGCTTCACGGAATGTTTACTTGTATCAATAGCCAGGTCCCTAATCAAAATGAGTGAATTGAATTCTGCTTTTCCAATTAAAGATTGACGCCGAAGTTGAGCCTTAACACGAGCCAGTAATTCTAACGGATTGAACGGTTTAACCATATAATCATCGGCTCCCGTTGTGAGGCCAGTAATTTTGTCAATGTCCTCTTCCTTGGCAGATAGCATAATAATGGGAGCAGACGAGATTTCTCTTATTTTCAAACAGGCTTTGATTCCGTCCATAATCGGCATCATGACATCCAGAATTACGAGGTGAATCAGGGTTGTTTGTATGACACGCAGTGCTTCTTCTCCATTGGCTGCTTCAATGACGTGATATCCTTCGTTACGCAAATAGACATGGATGACGTCCCGAATATCGGGTTCATCATCGACAACGAGTACAGTATGCATTAATCAACGCTCCTTTAATCTATGTGTAAACGATAACCGAAGAATGTTTAAATTGTTTCCTTTTTGCGACAGACATAAACAAACGCAGGAGGGACGTTCAAAGGCTCAAAATCAATTGTTTCAATGATAAAATGTTCGGATAACAGCTTTTTCATCTGAAGTGAATATTGAAAGGCGATGAATAATCCTCCAGGTTGCAATGCCTTATAGATCTGATCTACCAAGGTATTTCTTAATTCAGGCTCAAAGTTGAAGAATGGCAATCCGCTAAAAATAAAATCCAGCTGCTGAACGCCTTCTTGCTTCATGGATTCTACTAAGTGAGCAGCATTCGGATAACAGGAGAAGCTCGGGTATGCGACCTTCAGATTATTTCTCATGATCTCATCCATCTCAAATAATAACACTTTCGTTGAATCCTGTACTTGTTGACGAATACGCTGAGTGATGGCCCCGGTGCCTGCACCCAATTCGGCGACAGCTTTAGCTTCGGGCCATGGTGCGTGACCAACCATTCTGCTGGCTAGAAATCGGGAACTGGGGATGATACTACCTACATTTTTGGGATTGTGCAGAAAGCTTTTTAGAAATAATATCGTTTCATTGGAATTCATGGTTCTACCTCCGTGGGATAAGTATGATGTCAAAATGGATTAAAACTGAAATAAATGAAGTGCAGATAGAAGGGGATATCCCAAATAGGTGCCTGCTATAAAATAAGTTATGGTCCACAATAAAGCGCTGGAATAGGAAACAAGAGCAAATTTTCTAAATTGCACACTGCTTATTCCAATCACCAATGGAAGAACATATCGCAAGATGGGAATAAACAAACACACACACATCGCCCAATTGCCGTATTGGTCCAATAACCGTTCAGCCTTGATGAATTGCTTATTATGTTGAAATCTGCATTTTAACTTTGGCCCAAAAAATGATCCTGCAAAATAAGCAATCGTAATGGCCGTTAAAAGTCCCGATAAAATACACAAGTATGTGATCCAGCAGTTGATAACACCGGTGTGACTCAGAATGGCTCCGCTGATAATCGTGATCTCGTTTGGAATCGGTATTCCGAAAGGCCCCAGGGAGAAGGCAAAATAAAAAATCAGATAGCCATACTGGTTAAACAGTTCCAAAATCGTATTACTGATCATTGTTTTACCTCCTCTCTTGTCGATATTTAAATCATAATGAAAAAAACTGAGGAATTAATGCGTATAAATCTGAAGAAAAACTAAAGATTACATAAATAAAGCCAAACAAGTACGTTCAAAAAAAGCCTTGCCACTTGGATGGCAAGACTTATAGTTCCGGCAAGTATAGTCCTTTATAAGTGAGAGCAGTGATTGTACACGTTTAAAAATGATGAACATCATCAAAAAGACCTCCAGTCTCGTTAGAAGACTGAAGGTCTTTTCGATATGTGTTACTGCCGTGTACTTGCGTTTCGGCAATTCATTGCTGTATCAATGCAGTTATCTGATCTGTTTGACTCAAGCCTGCTTGGTTTTAAGTCGAATAACGTTCCACGATGCTTTGTTCAAAACGGATTGGACTTTACCCTGATCCAACTTCGTATGTCCGCCGTTGTGCGGAACTACATTATTGGGATTGGACTTGGTGTTGACGGCTTTCAGATCAGGATTCTCGAGTACAATATGCTCGATGAAGGTAGTTTCCCCGAAGGAACGCAGATCTACATTGAGTTCCATCTGTTCGTCGAGATGTCTATTGACCGCGAAGATGGTGATCATGCCATTCTCTTCATCATGAACACTGATGGCTTCCAGATAAGGCACATCCGTGAAGTCTTTGGAATCATATTTTGGTGAAGAGACAATGGAATGAAGCACAGTCCCACGTCCGAAGTTGGATGCATGCATAAACGGGAAATACGTCGTCTGGAACCAGATCGCTCCGTTATTTTCCGTCATGATTGGTGCAATTGTGTTAATCAGCTGCGCAAGACAAGCCATTTTCACACGGTCCGCATGCTTGAGCAAAGTAATCAGATAACAGCCCACTGCTAGTGCATCTTCATGAGTATACACATCTTCAAACTCTGGAGGTGCAATCTGCCAGCGTTCTTCCATACGACTTGTGCCGATTGAGTTCCAGACATTCCATTCGTCCAGGGAAAGCATCAATTTCTTTTTGCTGCGTTTTTTGGCTTGCACATAATCACAGATCGAGGCAACGCTGTCGATAAATTGATCCAGATCCAGCGATGTAGCCAGGAAATTGTATGTGTTGTCTTTGTTATTGTTGTAGTATGCGTGCAGGGACAGGTAATCCACATTCTCGTAGGAGAGATCGAGGACTGTCGCTTCCCATTCCGCAAATGTACTCATGCCACGGCTGGAGCTGCCGCACGCCACAAGCTCGATGTCCGGGTCAACCCATTTCATCGCTTTGGCCGTTTCGTTGGCAATACGTCCGTACTCATGTGCGGTCATCGCACCGATCTGCCAAGGTCCGTCCATTTCATTACCCAGGCACCATGTTTTGAACTTATGCGGGTCTTTGTAGCCGTGAGAGATACGCAGATCACTCCAGTATGTGCCGGACGGATGGTTGCAGTATTCCACCAGATTTCTTGCAGCGTCGATACCTCTTGTACCAAGGTTGACTGCCATCATGACTTCGGTTCCGACGAGCTTGGCCCAATCCGCGAATTCGTTAGTGCCGACCGCATTGGTTTCAATCGTCCACCAGGCCAGCTCAAGTCTGCGTTTCCGTTCTGCTACCGGGCCAACACCGTCTTCCCAATTGTAACCGGATACGAAATTCCCGCCAGGGTAACGGATAATGGGTACGTTCAGTGCTTTAATGGCTTCAATCGCGTCCTGACGAAAACCTTGTTCATCCGCTGTCGGATGACCCGGATCGTAGATGCCACCATAAACGGCACGTCCCAAATGTTCAACGAAGGAACCGTAAAGCCGCGGATCAACTTCGGCGACCTGAAAATCTTTATCGATAAGCATTTTGGATGTAAGCAAAATGAAAACCTCCATAGAATTAATTAGTGGGATTAAACATGACTGTCAAATCGAATTGAATTCGCTTAAAAGCAAAATCAAAATATTGATTTGTTATCTAATGTGTATCATAATGCCAATATAGGAGCAAGTTTATTTTATAGGGTTCGCTAAATAACGAATTCAAAAACAGAAAGGACGCGGAATCCATGATGCTTGGTACGGATGCATCTTCACTGATCATATACGAGGCGCTTGCAAGCGAAGCGCGTTTAAATATCGTTCGTCTCTTGCTGCAAAACCGGGAAATGCATATCAACGCGCTTGCCCAAGAGCTTTATCTGAGCAAAGCCATCGTGAGTACTCATGTAAGCAAGCTGCAAAAGGCCGGGATTGTAGGCAGCCGAATGAAGCGGGAGAACGGTGGAACATATAAATATTGTTATATTCTGCAAGAGTTCATGATGATTAATCTGTCACCGGAACCAAGCGATGTATCATTTCACGAGGTGTCCATTCCGGTAGGGCAATACACAGATTACGAAGCGTGGCCAACTTGCGGCATAGCGACGACAACCCGGATGATCGGACAATATGATACGCCGGCCTGTTTCATGGACCCGGACCGGGTCCATGCCGGAATACTCTGGTTAGCACGCGGATTCCTCGAATATAAAATCCCTAATTATCTGTATAAAGATCAGGAACTAAGGGAGATTGAAATCTCACTGGAGCTTGGTTCGGAGGCTCCGCAAGTCAATGAAAACTGGCCGTCGGACATCCGTTTCTCTCTTAACGGTCACCACCTCGGAACCTGGACAAGTCCCGGTGACTTTGGCGACCGCAAGGGCAAACTTACACCGCAATGGTGGAAATCCGACGTCAACCAATATGGTGTGCTGAAAGTGCTGCGTATCAATCGGGAAGGTGCCTTTATCGACGGCCAACGCATCTCGGATGTCCGCATTCATGATCTGGATCTCCACTCGGCCACATATTGGACCTTTGGATTAAGTCCGGAAGAAGGAGTGCCGGGGCGGGGCGGACTTACGCTGTTCGGGAAGGGCTTCGGTAACTACGATCAGGATATCCTGATCCGATATTATTATGATGCCCCGTATCCTCAATAACAGAAGGCAATGAAAAGGAGATTCTTAATCTTTTTGATCTCAAGAATAGGATGTACGTTTTATGTCAATCCAAATAAAGACAGGAGATTTGGAAGTGTATAACTATTCCAGAACAATGGTATTGACAACGATTACATAGCTGGTTTAGAATACAGCTAATAAGGAGTGTCACTGATTCGATCAGGCACCACCACAGTCTGGAATTCACAAGTTTGTTTAAGCTTGTGTTCTGGACAATGGTGGTGCTTTTTGCATATTAGGGGGGTGAACACATCATGAGGTTCAAAAAATCGCTTAACAACAACATCGCCCTGGCGGAAGACGCCGAAGGCTGCGAGGTCATTGTGATTGGGACAGGAGTTGGCTTCAAAAAAGCAAAGGGGCAGTGGATTGAACGGGACCAGATTCAAAAAACGTTCAGAATCGGATCGAATGACAAGTACCAGCGATTGGAGCAGTTTTTCAACGATATACCGCTGCACGTCATTGATATTACCGATCAGATCATTGAAGCAGGACAGACTATCATTGGAAAAAAGCTGAATGACTCCATCCTGTTAACGCTTGCTGATCATATTCACTTTGCCCTGGATCGCTATAATAGCGGCGTGGAGATAGGAAATCCGCTACACTGGGATATCCGCCATCTGTATCCTGCGGAATATCGCATTGGAGAATACGCCGTGGAACGAATCAACGAAGCTTTTCAAGTATCCTTGCCTTCTAGCGAAGCAAGCTCGGTTGCCCTTCATTTTGTGAATTCGCAGTTCGATTCCGGCAGCATGAACCAAACGATCAAAATCACTAAAATCATTAACGACATCCTGGAGATCATGTCCCATCATTTTGGGATTGCATTGGATCAGGAATCAGTGAACTATTCCAGATTCATCACTCATTTGCGCTACTTCATCGTCCGCCAAATGAATCGGGAGGTACTATCGTTCAAGGATCAGCATTTCTTGTATGACGTGCTATCGGAAAGGTACCCTTCAAGCTTCCAATGTGCGCAAAAAATAAAGGAGTTTATGGAACGGCAGCATGAGTTCACGATTACTCCTGATGAGATGGTTTACCTAATGATTCACATCGAGAGAGTGACGTCGCATTCCGATGCGGACTGAACATCACGTTTGAATAAGAATTGAATATGGAGTGTTACTGATTCGATCAGGCACCACCAAATGTTACCGACTCTGCACATGCAGCGGACCGGTTTAGCATTTGGTTTTTTTTTCGCCAAAAACAGAGGAGGAATCAGCATGAACCACAGGGATCTGTCCACGGAGATCATCCAATTAACAGGAGGAGAAGAAAACATCATCCAGGCCTGGCACTGCATCACCAGACTCCGCTTCAATGTTAAGGATGAGAAGAAGGTTCAACTGGAGCAGATTAAGAAACTGAATGGTGTCCTGGGTGCCCAGTTTCAGAACGATCAATTCCAGGTCGTCATCGGAAATAACGTCGCTGCGGTATATGAGGAATTGGAGGGTCAACTGAAGCAGGGCACCTCTACGGAGCATGACAAACAGGCTCCGCGCTCCAGAGGCATCAACGCCGTTTTGGATACCATCTCGGGCATATTCACACCGATTCTGCCAGCTATTGTAGGCACTGGTATGCTCAAAGGAATTCTGGCATTGCTGCTGACTTTGGGAGTGTTGCACGAAAATAGCGGCGAATATCAGGTGCTGGCGTCCATCGGTAATGCTGCCTTCTATTTTCTGCCTTTCCTGTTAGCCGTATCGTCCGCTCGCAAATTTAAGGTGAACGAGTATATCGCTCTGACGCTTGCAGGCACACTGTTATATCCGACCATTCTGGATGCTTTCAATGCCAATCATCTTGAACCGATTCGTTTCCTTTCGCTCCCGGTGTCGATCGTGAATTACACGCAGTCCGTCATACCGATTATTCTGGGTGTGTGGTTGCTTAGCTACGTGTATCGCTGGGTAGACAAGGTTATTCCAGGGCCGGTAAAAGTCATTTTTACATCGATGATTGTTCTGGTCATTACGGTTCCGGTTCTGTTGATTGCCATCGGCCCGTTAGGTACTTACATCGGCACTTATTTGGAAATGGGTACATCGTGGCTCTTCACCCATTCCGGTCCTTTGACGGGAATTATCCTTGGCGGTTTGATGCCATTAATCGTCATGACGGGGATGCACTATGCATTTTTCCCGGGCACACTGCAAAATTTGAGCAAACTTGGTTATGATGTGCTTTTGTTACCCATCAACCTCGTCACAAACATGAGTCAGGCTGGCGCGGTAATGGCGGTGTTTCTCAAAACGAAAAACCCCAACATGAAGTCGATTGCACTGTCGAGTGGCATTTCCGCTTTACTGGGCATTACGGAACCTGCGTTGTACGGAGTTACGCTAAAGTTGAAAAAACCGTTCTACGCTTCGCTCGTTGGTGGAGCCGCAGGCGGTGGGTTTATAACAGCAGTTGGCCTGAAATGTTTTGGCTTTGCTGTTCCCGGATTGCTGTCACTGCCGTTATACATCGACCCGAAGGGTGGGATGTCGAACTTCTGGTATGCGTTAATTGGAGTCGCCATTAGTTTCGTCGTTTCGTTCATCTTGACTTTGATGCTGAAATGGGATGATTCCGAGCCACAGCCCTCGGTATCGTTAAACTCCCCACCGATGGAAGTGAAACCTGAAACCTCGCCGAAGGAAAACGAATTGCCAGTCACGGTTCGTTCCATCGAAGAGAAGAAAGGCGAGGTACAGAGTCCACTTACCGGAGAACTTGTTCCACTTGCAGAGCTCCCAGACAAAACATTTGCGGACGAGCTGACAGGTAAAGGGATTGCAATCAGACCGACAGAAGGCAAAGTGACCTCACCTTTTGACGGAACAGTCACGATGGTGGCCAAAAGCAAACATGCCATTATGCTTCAATCCACGGACGGGATTGATATACTCATCCACGTCGGACTAAATACGGTCTCGCTCAAAGGGAAGTTCTTTGATGTCAAAGTGGTGGCGGGACAAGAAGTCCGCTCGGGTGAAATACTCGTTGAATTCGATTTGGAGAATATCAAGGCTGTAGGACTGGACATCGTTTCACCCGTCATTGTGGCGAATACGCCGGATTATCTGGATGTTGTGCCAGTACATGTGAAGGGGGTGATTTCAATGAATGAATTGCTTCTTGTCACCGTTCGCTAAATGTTTTTTTACATTTATTCATATGAAGTAATCTTAATTTTAAACTCAAACTATCATATAAAAGGAGCATAACCATCATGACAAAACAAGAAAATAAACAAGTATTCCCAGCAGACTTTTTGTGGGGGGGCGCTACAGCAGCCAATCAGTTGGAGGGAGCATTTGATGCTGACGGGAAAGGGTTGTCCACTTCGGACATGGCTCCATTCGTACCCAAGGAACTTCGCAATGGCAAGGATTTTACCTTTGATGTCAATTCCGTTGAGCTTGAGGAGTTTTTGAGAGGAAACACAGATGTATATTTCCCAAAACGCAACGGAGTAGATTTCTATCATCGTTATAAAGAAGACATTGCCTTGTTCGCCGAGATGGGATTCAAAGTATTACGGATCTCTATGGCATGGACACGCATTTTCCCTACAGGGGAAGAAGAGGTTCCTAATGAAGCGGGTCTGGCGTTCTATGACAATGTGCTGGATGAGCTTTTGAAGCATAACATCGAACCGCTCGTGACCATCTCCCATTACGAAATGCCTGTACATCTCACTCAGAAATACAATGGTTGGGAAGACCGCAGGCTCATTGACCTGTATTTGAAATTCGCCAACACCCTGTTTGACCGTTATAAAGACAAAGTGAAATACTGGATTACGTTTAATGAAATGAATATGATCCTTACAAGCCTGTATACGGGTGGCGGTATCCTTGAGGATAAAATCAAAGGCAGCAAAGAGCAGGTTGCTTACCAAGCGACGCATCACCAGTTTGTAGCGAGCGCACTGGCTGTAAAAAGCGGTAAAGAGAAGATGCCAAACGCCCAAATCGGCTGCATGATTTGCCGTCTGGAAACGTACGCCGCATCAAGCAAACCTGAGGACGTTCTGCAAACGCTGAAGGAAGATCAGATGAATCTGTTCTATCCAGAGGTTCAGGCACGAGGTGAATACCCGTCCTACATGAAGAGATATTTTGAGGAGAACAGAATCGAGCTGGTGAAGGAACCTGAGGATGATGCAATTATTAAGAATAACACGGTCGATTTTATTGCATTCAGCTATTACATGACCTACATCGGAAAATACGACCCCAATGACAACAGCAATTCCGGTATGCTGGTTAGTCAAGTGAAAAACCCTCACCTGGAAGTTACTGAATGGGGTTGGCCAATCGATCCAATCGGTCTTCGTGTTGCACTGAACCGTTTGTACGACCGTTATCGGATGCCTTTATTTATCGTTGAGAACGGTCTTGGTGCTACCGACAAGCTGGAGGAAGATGGCTCCATTCATGACACCTACCGGATTGACTATCTGCGTCGGCACATCGAGCAAATGAGAGAAGCCGTAGCGGATGGTGTGGATTTGATGGGCTTCACAAGCTGGGGACCTATCGACATTATTAGCTGTTCCACATCCGAAATGGGTAAACGTTATGGCTTCATTTATGTAGATCAAGACAATGCCGGGAACGGTACGCTGCAAAGATACCGCAAAGACTCGTTTGACTGGTATAAACAAGTTATTGAGAGTAATGGGCTAATTTTGTAACAAGCATAAAAACGAATGAATAATTAATATCATATCTGTATAGTTCGTAATTAACTGTGAACAAATCGGTTATTTCGTTGACAATGAATGTTATATTTATTAAAATACGAAATGGACATCAGGTTGAACAGATATGAGTATCCATATTTTTGGTTTAAGAAGCTTAGCTGTTAAATCCTAATGACGAATATAGGAGCGATATTATCACAATCCTATATTCGATTAGGATTTTTTTGTTTTTAGCTTTGGAGAATAATTTGAAGGTTGGAGGCTATCTTTACCATGGACAATTGGTTCAAACTAAAAGAACGAGGCACGAGCGTTTCAACAGAAATCATCGCAGGGATCACGACATTCTTCACGATGGTATACATCGTTATCGTAAATCCAGGAATACTCAGCAGCACGGGAATGGACTTTAACGGAGTATTCATTGCTACGGTGCTGGCAAGTATTGTGGCGACTCTGATTATGGGGATATGGTCCAATTATCCGATCGTCTTGGCGCCCGGTATGGGTCTGAATGCATTCTTTGCCTATAGCGTAGTCGCCGGGTATGGCGTTTCTTGGCAGGTTGCACTGGGAGCCGTATTTATAGCAGGGATTTTGTTTATTATTTTATCGCTTACTTCATTTCGTTACATGTTGCTTGATGCCATTCCTGCAAGCTTAAAACATGCCATAACAGCAGGGATTGGACTCTTTATCACAACGGTAGGCTTGCAAAATTCCGGGATTATTGCCGATTCAGAATCGAATTTGATAACTCTCGGGAACTTGGCAGAGCCGATGACTTACCTGACCCTTATCGGATTGATTATTACGGTTGTGCTTATGGCTTATAATGTGAAAGGTTATCTGTTCATCGGAATGGTGATTACAGCGATACTTGCCTGGATCTTGGGTCTATTTCAAATGCCGGAATCAATTGCATCCATGCCGCAGGGCATTACGACAACGGCTTTCCAACTGGATTTGGCAGGCGTATTCTCCAATGGCTTGTATACGATCATATTTACTTTCCTGTTGATCACGCTGTTTGATACGACGGGTACGATGCTCGGCGTTGCTGAACAAGCAGGGCTGCTGAAGGACGGTAAATTTCCGCGCTCACGCGGTGCCCTATTGGCAGATGCTGTAGGGACTACCACTGGCGCTTTGCTCGGAACGAGTCCAACCTCGGCTTACATCGAGTCCAGCACAGGGGTGGCTGCGGGAGGAAGAACCGGACTGACGGCAGTAACGGTTAGTGTACTGCTTGCTCTTACTTTGTTCTTCACACCTATCGTGAGTGTGATATCAGGAATACCGGCGATCACTTCTCCGGCACTGATCATTGTAGGGTACTTTATGATTAACGTAATCAGCAAAATCAATTGGAAGGATCTCGAAGAAGCATTTCCTGCCTTCCTGATTATCATACTCACTCCGTTAACTCACAGCATTGCAACAGGAATCGGCGTAGGATTTATCTTCTATCCTGTACTCAAGCTGCTCCGCGGAAAAGGCAAGGATGTTCACCCGATATTCTACATTTTTGCGGTGTTGTTCTTCATTCAGCTTGTATTCCTCGACCACTAAGAACTGTTAAGAAACTGTCTAATCAATGGGGCTTTTGAAAAGCCCCTTTTCATATTAGCGTTTCGGCATTTTGCTCTCATCCATGTACAGCAGGTTCCAGCGGTGTCCGTCCAGGTCGGCAAATCCAGCTCCGTACATCCAGCCGTCCATTTCACTCGGCTTGCCAAAGATCTTTCCTCCGGCAAACTCCACTTTCTGAATAAAGGCATCTACTTCTTCTCTGCTTTCAGCGCCAATGGAAAATATTACTTCTGCGCTATGGGAGGTATCTGCGATTTTTGAACCTGTAAATTTCTCAAACGCCGCATCCGGGAACAGCAGAATCGTTGTTTGGCCTATGACAAGCTTGGATCTCTCGTTACCAACACTCACCGCATGGAATCCAATCTCATTGAAAAAGGCAGTTGACCTCTCAACATCTTTGACCGGCAGGTTAATCCAAATTTCCTGTGACATGGCTGTAGCCTCCTGGAATATATTTTAACTATTTTTACTATACTCTAATTCTCGCAGCAGAAGCGAAATCTTATAAAAGAAACTGAAAGGAAGCCATATTCACATCAATGAACAAAACCTTTGACACTTGTTTATGGAAACATTTATTATAGCTTTAGTATTTTTTGTTTTATTCCTATAGTAAATGCCATTAGAAAGTAGGTAGACATTACATATGATTCCATTAGTATATGACCAGATTAACCATTGGGGAAGAGACGATGAATTTTTCTTAGCACTGCTAAAGAAATTAAATGTAGAATCTATAGCGGACCTAGGCTGTGGAACAGGGAGGTGGACTACTCATCTTGCTCAAAACGGTTATATCATCACGGCTATAGACCCTAATGAAGAAGCGATTGATGTGGCAAAAAGTAAAGATCATCCAGGCAATGTAAATTGGATTGTAGGTGATAGTACAGATTTACCATTCAATACGTATGACGCGGTGATCATGACAGCCAATGTTGCACAGGTGTTTCTTACAGATGATAGTTGGGAGCAAGTCATTTCAGATGTCATTCAATCCCTAAAAGTTGGAGGTCACTTTATCTTTGATACAAGAAACCCTTTGGCAAAAGTATGGAAAGAGTGGGAGATGGACAAGACTCCTGACTTAGCAAAAGACAGACTTAGTGGAGATTCTCTAGAAATCTATACCGAATATGAAGGGTTTGAGGGAGATGTTTACACTTTCTATGAAATTATAAAAAATACAAAGACAGACGAAGTCCTGATTCATGAAAAAATGCAGATAAGGTTTCGAACTCAAGAAGAATATGATAAGTCGTTAAAACAAATCGGATTTACACAAATTGAAACGTATGGTGATTGGGAATTTAAGCAAGCGAATTCTTCTGAAAATAAATCGTTTATTTATCATTGTGTGAAATAGAGCAGCATGGGGCTCCACTCGAACCTTAACGAGGCTAATCGCTGGTGGGGGTGCACTTCTTCTATTTTAGTAGGAATGCCCCATTATTTTTTTATGTTTACTGTCCAAGCAAACAAGTTACCTATGAATATATTATATTATCTTCGTGATAAGGAGGTAACACCATGACAACATTTCTGGATGCGAGAACATCGCAAAATGCAAGTTTGGCAAACTCGATCGCTATACCCATCCTGGTAATTAACACACCACAATTGTTTGGTCAGATTGGTTTGCTAACAGCAGGGGCTGGAGCTAACCCTAGAGTGCAGTTAAAAGGAACCGTTTCTGTAACATTACCGCTGGCTCTTGTTGGGGTTACTATAACGATTGTACGCGGTACGCTGGCAACAGATCCTGTGATCTATTCGGCAACGTCCACATTTAGTTTGAGCGTGCTTGCACCTCAAGTGATTACGTTCTCAGCAGATGATTTTAATCCACCCATTACTCCTCAATTGACGTATACTGCTTTTATCAGTTCTAACTTGCTTGGTACAATCCGTGTAGGACCTGAGAACTTCGATGGATTTGTTGTATCGGACTAATACAAAAGATCTGAAATTATAGAAACAAGAAGATATTCACCTTTATTATACCAGTTTTTATACTGGTATTTTTTGTCTATTTCCGTTCAGTCTGGCGGCAATGAATGCTTCCAAGGAAACTATTGATATTCTACTAAAACAAAATATGGAGGCGCTATACCTCAATAAAATCAAAAAGGCAGTCGATCAATGTGATCGCCTGCCTTCTTGGGTTATGACTCGTTTATAGAACTTCGAAAACGATGAGCATCGACTTGAAATAAACAATTCGAATTCATTGTACAGGGAAATCGAATGTGATTAATCCAGTTGCTGCAGCCCATTGAACCACACCGATTTTATCGACAAGGTATCTGAAATATGAGTGGTTGGATCACCGTCTACAAGAATAAGATCAGCGCGCGCACCTTCGGTAATACGACCGCGGTCGTGAAGACCAAAGCAACGAGCCGGTTTGGCAGTAGCCGACTGAAGAGCTTCGATCGGAGTGAACCCGGCCTTCACCAGCAGCTGCATTTCGTGGTGGACACTGGCACCATGAGCAAGGCCGCCAAGATTCGGAACGGGAACCGGCGCAACATCCGTCCCTACCAGAATATCAACTCCGGCTCGGTGAAGATCCATCACATTCTGAAAGCTGTTCTCCATATTACCTTGCGGAAACGTATTGAAGCTTGAGTTCAAAATATCGATCCAGTCTGGACTTAACTTGGAATGAACACGTGGATCATTCGCCAATTCCGATGCCGGATTTCCTATAATCGATGAATTCAACACCAAGCACGGTATAACAAAAGCGCCTGAACCCGCTATGGACTTCACTAAGTCGGATGTGTACTCGGGTCTGTCGATAAATAAATGGCCTAAACCGTCGACTCCAAAATCGATAGCTTCTTGCGATGAAAGAGCCGTCAAGACGTGGGCAATGACCAGCTTATCCAACTTGTGGGCTTCTTTCACGGCTGTTTTTAAAATCTCGTCACTTAGTACAGGCAGGCCAGGTGCCCCCATGACCGTTCCTTCTTCAATCATGACCTTAATATAGTCGGCTCCATTTTCCACCTGGGTATGCACATGCTTAATCGCTTCTTCCGCTGTTGTCACTTGCGGTATTTCTTCGTGATCGTGAGCGTATGCAGCCAACATTGCTTCCCGATCTTCCTCGGATAACTTCTCTAGCTCCTTCAATACGAATTCCGGTATTTCATCTCCATCGGGCAGTAACTCATCTGGGTGTCCACCCGGAGCGCTGATCGCTGTGCCGGCAGAACGGACATCAGCGACGTCATTTACATTTTTCAACTGAATCTCGCGACCTCTTTGAGTAAAATCGCCGTTCATTTCGAGTTCGGTTGTAACGCCGAATTTTAAGGCATCTCGTAATCCTCCGATCGAGGTGTGGACATGTGCATCAATCAGACCAGGCAGTAGAGTCGCATTTTCTCCATCGATAATCGTTGCATCTGCCGGAAGATCTCCGCCCACTGAAATAATGGAATCCCCTTTAATGACAATATGTCTGGGAGCAATAATTTGATCTCCATCAAAAATACGTACATTTGTAATCGCCGTAACTTGTTCTAACGCATGATTTTGAATGACCTTCTCCATGTGAATTCCTCCAAGTGTTTGTTGTTTAACAATTAGAATATTAACTGTTAGTTTCCTAACTGTCAACAAACTAATTTTAATTTGACAAGCATGTAGGATCACCGTATAGTTAGGTTACTTACAATTAGATTTCTAACAATGACAGGGAGGTCAATCATGAAGTCCCCAAAGGATACACTTTATCTGGATTTGTTTCAGATTATTGGTCTCAAGTTAAAGAAGAGAGCAGACGAGAGTATAAAGGAGCTGGGGTTAAACGCTCAACAAGGGAAAGTGATCGACTATATTTATCAGAACCAAGATAATCATATTATTCAAAAGGATCTTGCAGATCGGTTTCATCTACGTGGGGCCAGTATCACCAGCATGCTTCAAGGTCTAGAGCAAAAAGGGTTCATCGAGCGCAAAATTCCTACCAATAATGAACGGCAAAAAAATATATATGTATTGCCAAAAGCGATTGAACTGATTGAAGACTTTCAAGAATCATTCCAAAAGGTGGAGGAAGAAATCGTTCAAGTCCTTACCGACGAGGAGAAGCAAGTTTTAAAGAAATTGTTGATCAAAATCAATGAGCGCATATGAAAAAGGTGAATTCTATCCATTTTTGGAGACTTCTTCAAACGAATAGGTGCCTTTCACAACTAGTAGAACGAAAGATGTCCAAATAAGGTTTATGATGGGAACGAACGTTTTTTGCTATGATCAAAATTGATTTGATGTCAAAGGAAGAGATTCTAGCCCATTGAAAGTCGTCATCTTTAACGGTTTTTTTCGTATTATCAGGTCAGCCGGCACTTAGTGGTTGGCCTTTTTTGTGGTTGTTTTACGCTGAGGTGCGTGAGTTATGTAGGTTTGGGAAACAAAGCATTAATGGAGTGACTGAATATGAATATAAATGATGATACTAGGATCGTGGTCAACTCCCCTGGACTGGTCAGATCATGTTTATGGCGGAACGAATTGGTTAATGTAACTTTGAACATATCAGTCCATGCAGACAGGAGGTACTTAGGATGTATACGGATCTTCAAGGACAGACAGTTGTCATTACGGGAGCTGCTACCGGCCTGGGAGAAGCAATGGCACTGCGTTTTGGTAAGGAAAAAGCAAATGTTTTGATCAATTACTACAGTAGTAATCAGAACATACAGCCCCTCATTGAAAAAATCAAATCGTACGGTGGGCAGGCCATTGGAGTAAAGGGAGATGTCTCCAAGGAAGAGGACGTAAAGGAGCTGGTGCAGGCGGCGCATGAACATTTTGGCTCCCTGGATATTATGATCAACAATGCCGGCATTGAGAACGAGGTTCCGTCAGAGGAGCTGAGTTTGAAAGACTGGAAACGGGTCATTGATGTGAATCTAACCGGAGCGTTCCTCGGTTCAAAGGAGGCCGTGAATTACATGCTGGAGCATGATATCAAAGGCCAAATCATCAATATTTCCAGTGTACATGAAGTTATCCCATGGCCGCATTTCCTTCATTATGCCGCGAGCAAGGGCGGGGTCAAGATGATGACTGAGACGCTAGCACTGGAGTTTGCGCCAAAGGGAATTCGTGTGAACAGCATCGCACCGGGTGCAATCAACACACCCATTAACGCAGTTAAATTCGCCAATCCCAAACTGCGGACATCGGTTGAGGATTTGGTGCCGCTCGGTTACATCGGAAAGCCGGAAGAAGTTGCAGCGGCTGCCGTATGGCTCTCCTCTTCGGAATCCAGCTATGTTACAGGTATTACCCTGTTCGTTGATGGAGGCATGACAAAATATCCTTCCTTTCAGGGCGGCCGTGGGTAAGCGACAGACTCAAACGAAGCATACGCAGACCGAGCAGCAGTTGAAATGTTAAAAACCAGCCTACTATGTATTTTTAATAGGGGCTGGTTTTTTTTGTTACTTGATGAAGGGAAGAAACTACATAAACAAAAAAAATGAATCGCATGACCATTTTGATAAACATTGGCTTGATGCAATTCATGATGAAGTTTGTAGGAAAGGGTAAGGATTTGAGGAGAAGCAAGTTGTCCCTTAAAATGTATCCCATGTGCTATCCGAGGAGTTCTTTGGCTCCGTTCATCATTAAGGGCATTGTCTGTTTAACGAATGATTCCGCACTTAATTGACACCCTTCATTGTTCCAAACGTAAGCGGCCCCATACATCCCCCAACTTAACATGATAGAAGATGTATTTATTAATAAGTACGCGTTTGGACTTGATAGCATCTTGTCTTTATCTATAAAGGATAGGAGAATCGATTGGATTTTTTCCTTTATTTGAATTTCGAATACAGATCCAAGCGATGTATACCTTCTTTTGCACATCGTGCTTAAACCCTCGTGAAAATCGCATACACCCAGAAAAACACTCTGAATGGTTTCTTCATTTAATACTTCGTGACCGTTTATTCTGCGATTTATGATTGTCATGAATGATTCCATTAATTTTGCTTCCAGAATCTCAAATTTATCGACAAAGTGCGCATAAAAAGTCGCTCTGTTAACCGTTGCACGCTCTGCAATATCCCTAACGGTTATCGATTCAAAATCTTTTTCTTGAGTTAATGAAGCAAAGGCGTCCTGAAGGAGTCGCCGTGTACGTTTCACACGAGGATCAGCATCATTTTTTTTAATTGTCATCGTTAAGATCCCCCCCCTAATAAAACGACATTATAGAAGTTGTGTTGTCTATCCAACGGTTTATGTTTATTGATGATTGCGTACCATTCGGTTGGTATTATACCATATAAATACAACAAGTGTTGTTCAAACTACTTATGTTGTATTGAAAGAAAATAAAGAATGCTGCTTTTCAAAAGGGAGGAAAGAAACATGCCGGTTTCACAACCATCTGTAACAATGGGGCATCAACTTTTTTTTGATGTTATTGGAGAACGCCGTTCGGTTCGTAGTTATAATGCCGAAGCCAAGATTTCGCGGGAGGAATTGACCGACATATTGCGACAAGCCACGTTGGCTCCTTCAGCCGCTAATCTGCAGCCATGGCGTTTTCTCGTTATCGATTCGCCGGAGCTGAAGCAGAAGCTGCTTCCAATCGCATTCAATCAACAGCAAGTCGTCGAGGCTTCGGCAGTCATTGCGGTACTCGGAGATTTGGAGTGTTATACATTGGCCGAGAAAATCTATGGAATGGCTGTCGAAGCGGGTTACATGCCTGCAGAAACAGCTAAATCGTTCGTGGAACGCTATACTGGGATGTATTCGAGCATGCCACCCGAGGCTATCCACGAAAAAGTGTATACCGACGGGGGGCTAGTATCGATGCAGCTCATGCTTGTCGCCCGTGCTAAAGGCTACGACACGGTATCGATGGGCGGCTATGACAAACAAAAGTTCAAGGAAGCTTTCCGCATATCAGAACGCTATATTCCGATTATGTTAATCGCCATTGGCAAGGCTGCGAAGCCCGGACATCCGACGGTGAGGTTGGCAGTTGATGATGTAGCTTTCTTTAACGAAATGCCTAACTAATAACAAAATGTAAAAGACCCTGGCGCCCGCATAAACAACGGCAAACTATGGTCTTTTACAGGTTAAGCCCTCACGGAGGATACTCCCACATCTACGTTATACAGGGAGGACTTATGGGGAGAATGGTTTGACTATAAAAATGAACCAATCGATACTTTCATTGATACTAATTGAAACACTTCACAATCACTTTATCACGTTACTTCGTTCATTAAGCACAATTGAATCCTCAAAACAATTTCTAAGTCCTACTCATGGAATCATGAGCTTAGATGTTGCAAAAATCAACTTAAAAATCGAATGAGTGGGTTGTCTAGTTAACAAAAGGGGCAGGCGTATGAGGAACTTCTTCGTTATGGCTCCCTTTATAAAGTATACTCATGCTGGCAATGGACAACCCTTAAGGTAAAATACGATATTACGCGGGAGGTCTTCGAGCCTTGAAGTTTGAATTAGGACGTTGCTTACTGAATGAACGATTGATGGAGTCCGGAAAGTCAGCGGAATGGCTGGCTAAAGACTTGCTTTTTAAACCGGAACGAGTCTACGACTTTATCGAAAACAAAAGAGTGATGCCACTCAAAATTGCCATATCGATCGCCGATTCTATCGGTTGTGATGTTCGTGCCTTGTATGAATTAATTCCGAACGATAACTAAATTACATCAAGGAGGCAGCCTGCCAAGTGAACTGCACCCCATTTGTTAGACTAAAGAATGGAGGTGCAGTTTATGAATCAGGCTGCTCTTTTATTGGGGACGCGACGGATCGACCTGCGAGGAATCTTGGGGAAATGGGTTCGTTCAACATACACTTGAGCATAGAACTATACATATACTAGCAAACTCTCCCGTGATAACTTTTCACAGGAATTTATTCTTTGCATGACAGTTGTCATATTGACTATAGAAGGTGAACGGATTAACATTTAATTCAATGATAGTTAAAGCTATCAAATTGTATAAAAAAGTATCAACCCAATGAACTTAATGAGCAAAATACATTGTCGTGAAGGAGGACAAACATGTTGATCAAACGCTCTATGGGTACGATCACTTTCTCTAAAATCGGTGAAATCCACATTACAGTTGAAGGATTCACTCTTTCTTCCGAACCTTTAAATTTCAAATCAGTCCGATGAACAGGAGCATCAATAAGATGACAACAATTTCAATCGACAAAGCCAGTTCTTATTCGTTACTCGGAGCCAAGCTTCATGTAATGGCAATTGGCAAGATGGCTCACTCCATCGCAGGTTCAAATAATCAGAACGTAGTCGATGCTGCATTCAGAAAATTATGGCAGACGAAAAACAATCGTTTTAGTCATCAGTACGCATATGAAGCAAAATTAGGAGAGAAAACCTATGGAATGATCTCTCATGTTTGCCAGTCACAGTTCTCGATCAGTTGACCGGGTCTACGATGAAACAATTGTTTTTGCTTAGAAAAATGGGACTCGTTTTGTACAATTTGGTTCGCCCAATGGGGTTATTTTCCACCTTAACACTAAAAGAAGGATTTCAAGGTGAATTTCATATTGCTTCACTGGCAACGATGCCTGAAAGCAGAGGCATGGGTATAGGTTCCCAGCTTATTCATTTCGCTGAGGAGGAAGCTATTTCACAAGGTTATGCATTCAGTTCCTTAACAGTGAAAAAGGAGAATCATCTGGCAGCTAGATTATATGGAAAACTCGGCTATGAAATTACCTCAGAAATTAATAAACCCACGATGTCGTTATACAGAATGGTCAAGAAACTGAAATGATTTGATGATTTGTTGAATCCCAAACCTGTGCTGCATTTGGTCTGTTGTATGGTTGGAGCAGACGAGTCATTGAATTTTTGAATTGCAGATGTCGATTTGTATATGGGAAATACCAAAAGATCTCTTCACTAGTGAAGAGATCTTTTGGTGTACAACAACTTTTAAAAAAAATCACATTACATAATATAACGGATGAGAGCGTGAATCCACTTGCAAGGCACTGTTATGGTGTCTAATGTCCACCTGTATTGGAAGCCCAGACAGGATACCAGCCCAAGGCCGGATTTTCATTGTTGTACAGTACCAGATTGCCGTCAGTTTGCATGATCAACACATTGCCTCTAAGATTGGCTGGCACATTGTCTGCTCCATACCATGCCTTAGCCCACGCCAGGTTATCCGATGTCCAATAAGGTGTGTTTTGCGGATCGGATATGACCAACTTGCCGCTGAAATAATTAATCTGGAGTTTATGTATTCTCGTGTCTTTAGTCTTTGAGTTCCATATCATCGTGCGAGACTTGACGTCCCAGATCTGCGCATCACCATAATTATCAAATTGAAACGAAAACCTGTTATTGTTTGACACTAACCCTCCACCAGCGACATTATACATTGTGTCATAAATCAGCCGATCTCCACTCGCAGCGGAAGTCACAGGGGAAAATGGAATCAAAAACATGAGCATGGCAAAACAAGATAAAAAGACTTTTTTCATATAACATCCTCTTTTCCTGAATCTGTTTTAAGTTCCTCGTCAAATATATCATATATTTTTCTTTTATGGATAAAAATTCAACAAAATACAAGGAACCATACTGGATCGGGAAGAAGAAGGGGATTCGGTTCAATCCTTTCTAGAAGAATTCTTCTTAATATTTAATACCTCAAATGCTTCTTTTAAAAAATCCATGGTATGCTTAGGCACCAGCGACTCATAGGGTTTTACGTTTTTATACAGTTCTTCGTTATTTACCTCGTCATTGAAAATCAGATTACGTACTGGAGTATCTGTTAATATGCCATGCAACTGCTGCTGTATGACAGGATGATCTGGTTTAAGATCGTTTACGATAGCTCGATGGACAAGCAATAACAAATTGTATAGTTGTCCATCCAAGTACGTTTGCTTCGAGATATCCTCTGGAAACACCTTATCAATAATATCTTTAGAGAAGTACTTTTGAAGCAGTTTTTTTTGAGCCTCCTCAACACGCATGGAATTCATAAGCAGCATGAGTATTTCTGAGTTTGATTCATGGAGTTGATCTTGCTCGGTTAACCATTTTATTCGTTCAATTAATGCTAAAGAACAATCAATTGCTTCTCTCCTCTGTTGAAGGGATTGTTCTTGAACTCTAATTATTTCATTGAAAGAATATTTCGGATCTTCCAAACAGGTTTTAATTTCGTTTAATGAAAGACCCAGACTTTGCAATAATTGAATTTCATGAAGCCTTTTAAAATCCTCATTGATATATACATAATGGTCATTTTCATTTTTTTGTGAGGGCACTAAAATTCCAAGTTGTCGATAATGTCGTAACGTACGAACCGTTGTGTCTGCTAGCTTTGCAAATTTACTCACCGTTAATCTCATCTAATTTCCTCTTTTCAAGAAATCATTTTTTGTATTTTTTCGCCAGAATAATTCCAATAGAAGTATTATAAATTCCATGGGCAAGCATTGGCGGGATTAACGACCCGGTAAAATAAAAGAGTAGTGCAAAAATCAACCCATTTACAAACACACCTATAAGGATACCGGTTGCACCTTTATATTGTGGAACATGTATTACCCAAAATAGAAAAGTGCTTATTAGAATGACTAGCCAATCCACTATTAAAGAGTATCCAATAAATAATCCGATCAGGACACCTCTAAAAAAGAATTCTTCAAATACACCACCACCTATTGCAGATACAGCTACACCACTTGGTTTGATCATTATTTTTTTAATCATATCTGATCCTTCGGTTTTTGGTAGTTCTGTTCTTGTTTTGAAGAATGTAACTAAAACAATAGTGGTTATAAACAAACCAGAAATAAGACCTATGATGATTGCAGATATAATACTAATTTCGTTTGGTATAAATAAGGAAGCTATAAAAGGTAACATTTCTCCCCGTTTAACTATTCCAATAATAACCAATCCAATAAAAAGAAATGCTGTTAGTGTTAGTGATGCTCTCAACAGTATTTTGTACTGTT
This sequence comes from Paenibacillus sp. NPDC056933, assembly GCF_042674385.1. NCBI lineage: Bacteria > Bacillati > Bacillota > Bacilli > Caryophanales > Paenibacillaceae > Paenibacillus > Paenibacillus sp. NPDC056933. The sequence goes on from NZ_JBHUQN010000001.1 coordinate 2,792,670, forward strand.
CCTTTGCCTTTGCCTTTGTTACAGTCATAATTAAAACTCCTTTTATCTAATTTTTTTCATTATAGATTGTGACGTAGCGTCCCCCGCAACATTTGCTTTTTGTTCAGAAAAAAAAGTTCTTATCCCAAACGGAGGGCAAGAACTTTGTCTAATATCTGATTAGGTGTAAAAAATGATGAATATAATTACGGTTACGGGCAATTCTAACCTCTAGAAATTAAAGAAGAAGATGAGGAGGGATAGTTATGATCCATAAGCCAGCTTTATTGATTATAGATGTGCAAACCGGATCTTTCATGAATCCTCTCTTTATTCATAACAGTGAAAAATTATTAACCACCCTATAATTATTCTAACGGGGACGAGAATTATATAAAGAAACAACAAGATGCTGCCGCGAAAATATACGGCAGCATCGTTACGCTAAATGGATTGCATATTCAGCAATAATTAATCTTTACCAATTATGAGGGATACTATCGGAGACTCATAGCAATTGAATCGCAGGTGAAGATATAGAGTACATACTTGATGATTTAGAAAGTTTCCATTCTTTAAAATTACTAACTGATTCTTACTTGTATTTGTGTTAAATATTCATCTTCAATTGTGGTTTCTCGATTGTCAATTTCGTAGATTTCAAAAGGATTGCCTAGCAACTGCAAGTTGTTGTCCTTTGCATAATTAATTACTTCAAATATTTTTTGAGAAGTTTGATGATAACCTCCGCGGTAATAAAAAGTCAGATAATCTCCTTCAAGAAGAATATAATCATATTCTTTTTCATTTTGATCCAAAATAAAAAACACAGAGTCAAATATTATTGGCTTATTTACAATCATTTCATCAACTTTCACGGAAGACGCATAGATTTGATTAGCAAAATCAAAGATCCTATTCTCGTGCTTGGAATGAAGCTTTTTAATGGCAAAGTCCATTTCTTCATCTCTGGTTATTCGCAAATTAAGCTGAAGACATGGGCGATCCGGAAACTTCACTACTTTGAATTCGCCAGTTTTTATTTCCGAATTGGCCGATATAACGTTTACCCTTTCATTAATCATTTTCCCTCTTTGTTGCAGTTTGTTAATTCGCTCCTGTATAAGCCTTTGTTCTTCATATAGAATTTCCAAGGTCTTATCAAGGCTGTGGTTATCCAGATAATCTTTGATTTGTTGCATAGAGAAATCAAGTAACCGTAGATCCCTTATTATATTCAATTTGCTAATGTCCTTAAGGCTATAAATTCGATAATTATTCTTTTCACGTTGTGGTTCTAAGACACCTAATTCTTCATAATAGCGTAACGAATCGACGCTAATTCCATATAGTTTTGATATTTCACTTATTTTGTAATAGTCTTTCAACACCTCTACACCTCTATTAAATGAATGTAGTATGAATAATCATGTTTGACCTTGGTATCATACCAGAGTTTAAAGTAGTTATACAAACAATAACAATTGGGAGTGAGCAATGTGATTTCAAGAAAAACATTTGATCAAATTTATAAAATAATGGAGGAATCATTTCCAACTACAGAATTCGGGACCTATTCAGATCAAAAGGAGTTATTAAAGGATCCGACTTACCACTTATTAATTGAGCATAATGATAACGACGACGTGATTGCCTTTCTCGCCAGCAGAGAATTCGAGACATTCAGATTCATTGAGCATATTTCTGTGGCACCATCGTTCCGTGGTGGAGGTATAGGAAAAAGTTTGGTGGAGCGATTTATTAGGCAATCTACTTCACCAATTGTTTTAGAAATCGAGCCCCCTGAGACTGAGATACAACAAAAAAGGGTCTTGTTTTATGAACGACTCGGTTTTCGATTGAATAAGTACAATCACATCCAGCCTCCCCTTCGGGAAAATCAGGATACACTACTGTTAAACATCATGAGCAACCCAGAGTTGTTGACTGACTCACAATACGAAAAAATTAAGAAGAAGCTGTATCAGGAAGTTTATAAGGTTTCCACTACGTACCCTAATTAATAAATTTCCTAGGAGGGGAATAACCCCATCGTTCTACTGAGAGAGATGAAATCAGGCGAGAGAAGAATTTTCACCCTTTAGTTCCAGTTATACCGCTATCCCGCTCTCGTCAGCTGCCCAAACGTTTCACGGGAAAAACCTCTTTGGGGCGATGGACCCTGTATAACAAGCGAAGCTAAGGGTTTGGAACCATCGTGGAAAGGCCGGCGAAATTCAAGACAAGGAGTAAGGAAGTTGGAACCTGTTGTCGGTGTGGATGTGGCGAAAGGTTCGAGTGTGGTGCAGGCGTTTAGGAAACGAAATGAGCCGTTTGGCAAAGCTGTAGACATCATGCATGAAAAGAGTGGATTTGAACAATAGCGGCGATGTAAAGCCCCACCGGACTTGGGAAGAGACGTTTACGGAACTACAGAATTTGACCCGGCAGAATGAATTCGTTACAGGAATCTTTATACAGGCGAAACTGAACAGCAGAGCGCTACTCGAGCAAGTGTTTCCAAGGTGTCGCACTTCATATTACAATCCGTCAGTCAACCCCAGAACAAAGAGCAATGTTATTGTTGGTTTTTAATGTTATAAACACTTGTCGAGAGACAAGACATGACCCGTTGAAAGTTGCTAAAGTCACTATATTAGCGGCTTTTTTTATATTTTCGCGGTACAAGCTTTTGTCCCACTTGCCGGGATGAGCTGGTGGAACGATTTAAGACACTTCCTTAATATCTTATAAGAAATTCTTGAAATTTCAGAAATTTATCCGACAGGGGGGTGCTAATATACAAATACAAACGAAGAAGAGGTGATGATATGCAAGCGAAATTGACAGCGGACGCCATTCCCCTCTCCAAAAAGCGGAAGTCATGGATAAGGACAATACAAAAGTATAAAGTGATGTATGCTCTCTTATTGCCGGCCTTGATTTACTTTGCCGTATTTAAATACATTCCTATGGCGGGAATCCTTATTGCTTTTAAAAACTACAACCTGGCTTTGGGAGTATGGGATAGCCCGTGGGTGGGATTTAAGAATTTTACGGACTTTATGAACGGCGTTTATTTCTGGGACATCATGAAAAATACGATTGTTATATCGCTGTATAAGCTATTGTTCGGTTTCTCCGCTCCCATCTTACTTGCTTTACTGCTCAATGAAGTTCATACCCAATGGTTTAAGAAAATCGTACAAACCATTACTTATTTACCCCACTTTCTGTCTTGGGTCATTGTATATGGATTGATGGTAGCATTATTAGCCCCAGGTGATGGCCTTTTTAATATGATTTTGAAGGAAAGTGGTTTTCAGCCCATCTCATTTCTAACGGAGCCTGCTTGGGGAAGACTGCTGGTCATCGCATCTGAAATATGGAAGGACATTGGATGGGGAGCGATACTGTACCTCGCCGCATTAGCAGGTATTGATCCAAGCTTATATGAAGCGGCTCGAATGGATGGCGCTTCCAAATGGAGACAGCTCTGGCATATCACTTTACCAGGCATTCGAGGAGTCATTATTCTGATGCTGATCCTCAAATTGAGCCATATTCTGGATGCTGGATTTGACCAAATATTCATGTTTGCCAACACCTTTAACCAGGAGAAGATCGACATTATCGACACATGGGTATACCGTGAAGGGTTGGAGCGTCTTAAGATTGGCTTGGCTACTGCTGTAGGATTGTTTAAAGCTGTCATTGGATTTGGTTTAGTTTTGGCAGCGAATAAGCTCGCCAAAAAATTCGATGGGCAAATTTGGTGAGGTGGTTTTTAAAATGATCAATTTGACAATCGGGGAAAAAGTCTGGCAATCCGTCGTTTATGTAATTCTTATTTTTTTATCACTACTTTGTTTACTGCCCTTTCTATATGTGATTGCCGTCTCAGTGACGCCAGAATCAGAAGTATTAAGAAGAGGGATTGTTATTATACCAGAATCTTTTACCTTTCTGGCCTATAAAGAAGTATTCGTTTCTCATGGTATCTGGCAGGCGTATAAAATTACGTTGTTTCGAACGATTGTAGGGACTGCGTTAAATGTATTTTTTACAGTAATCGCGGCATACCCGTTATCCAAAAAATATTTGCCGGGACGCAGTCCATTTTTACTATTTATTGTGTTTACCATGATGTTCAGCGGAGGGTTAATTCCGACTTATCTGCTAATTCGCTCTCTGGGGTTGCTAAACAGTCCGTGGGTATTAATTATTCCAAACCTCATTAGTGCATTTAATCTGGTGATCATTAAAGGCTTTTTCGAGCAATTGCCTGGTGAAATCGAGGAATCAGCAAGAGTTGACGGTGCAAGTGAACTTCAGTCGTTATGGCGGATCATTTTACCACTGTCTTTGCCCGTCATTTCCACCATTTCTTTATTTTACGCAGTGGGGCATTGGAACAGTTATTTCGATGCCATTGTTTATATCAATGATTCCAACTTCATGCCGCTTCAAGTATTCTTACGCAACATCCTGCTTAACGTCGCAACACAAAGCGCTGAGTCGCTCGCCAATTCCGGAATTGTAAGTACGTTCGCTGTGCAGATGGCTACCGTTGTTGTGACTACGGTTCCGATTTTGATTGTTTACCCATTTTTACAAAAGCATTTTACCAAAGGTGTGCTCTTGGGATCCGTTAAAGGTTAAAAGGTGTTCCAACCTAACTTATTACGGGGAAACCGTGATAATATACAAGCAAAGGAGAGGACAATATGCAGCGTAAGAAGATTTCATATGCTATTCTGTCGGCAATCTTAGGACTGGGAACGCTACTGTCAGGATGTGGAGGAAACGAAGAGGTTACATCAACAGCTTCTAGTCATTCGCAAGGGCAGTCTGGTCAGTTTGAAACCAAAATGAAAATTTCGATGTTTAACCAAGGTACTTTCAATGCTGCTGCTCCAATCCCTCCACGGGATGAAGATATTCAACGCCAGATGTTGGAGAAAGAGCTGAACATCGACTTGGATATGATGATTCCTCAAGCTGGGCAAGCAACAACCAAACTGAATACGCTCATTGCTGGTGGAGATATTCCAGATTTGATCTTCTTAAAGAGCCGGGCTGATCTCGCTCAATATTATGACCAAGGCGTTCTTGCAGATTTGACACCGTATCTGGATCAATTCCCTGAATTGCAGAAACGATTTGGCGACGACTCCTGGGAGGCAATGTCCTATCAAGGAAAAACGATCGGAGTTCCAGGCTATGATAATGTTAACGGTATCAGCCGAAGCTTCTTCATCCGCAACGATTGGCTGAAAAAGCTGAATATGGATGTGCCAACGACACCTGATGAGCTGTTCGAAGTTATGAAAGCCTTTACAGAGCAAGACCCGGACGGTAATGGCAAAAACGATACGTACGGATTCATCGGCGGTATGAATAAAGAAGGCAATCTGCAAACTTACGGCTTTGATAGCTTGATGTGGATGTTTGGCGTCAATCCTCCTTCGGCCGTTGAAATAAAAGATAATGAACCGATATTCCTATTTATCGATCCCAAAATGAAAGAGGCGCTTGCTTACATTAACAAAATGATGGCAGCTAAAGTGGTAGACCCAGACTGGGTGACGATGAATTCGCCTGATCTGTTGGACCAAAAGATGTTTAAGGGTAAAGTTGGCTTCATGATCAGAGATGCCCGCAGGCTGGAGCCGGATTATCAGCAGAAAATGAAAGAAATTAGCGGCGAGGTGCCGGAATGGATTGTCATTCCTCCGATGAAAGGTCCCTACGGTGATCAAATTGTAGAGAGAAAATCGTTCCAAGGCAATTCATGGGCTATTTCTGCGAAAGCGGATAAGGACAAAATCATTCGAATCTTGTCCATGCTGAATTATCTCTTTACGGACGAAGAAGCCTATCCGAACTTTGCATACGGAATTAAAGGTATTCATTGGGATGTGGTGGACGGCAAAATCAAAAATAAAACCTCCGAGTTATCGAAAGAAATGAAAGAGAAGTATCTGTGGGTCGATCATTATAGAATGCCGCGCCGTGGTGATGATGCGGAGTACTTCAGCTTCCAGAATCCGAAGACGGCGGAGGCATTCAAGAATAATCAGCAATATGTGGGGCCAACGTTGCCCGGAAATTTATTGACCCCAGACCCCGGCGATACCTTGGATGCTGACCGCCAACGTTTCATTAATGAAAGCTTGGTTAAATTTATGACGGGCAAAGATCCTCTTTCCAACTGGGACAATTTCCTCCAAACCTTGGATACCAAGTTTGACATGCAGAAATATAAGGATTCAGCAATCAAGCAATTTAAAGAAGCCGGCCTTATCAAGTAAAATATAAACGAAGAGAGTGGCTATTCGTAGCCCTCTCTTTATTGTCATATGCTATTCTTAGTTTACTACGGAAGTAAAAGGAAGATGATCGATGCGAAGAAGATTCAGCTTGCCTTTAAAATTATTTTTTATCGTATTTGCATTTGTATTAAGCTGCATCATCTTGATAAGTCAATTATCTTATCGCTATGTCCAAAAGGAAATACGAACCAATGACCTTTATTACACCAACCAAATACTTGAAAAGGTAGACCAGTATTTCACCGTTAATTTTTCCTCCTTCCAGACGATCCTGTTCTCGGTCGAAACATCAGTGAAAGCCAATATTGAGAATACGGAAGTGATCAAAAAGCAATTAAGAGAGCTCTATGAACTCAACAGTAATTACGTCAGTAATATTTATTTGATCAAAAGCGATTTATCCATTCTGGGCGGAAGTACAGCTACCCGGATATTCGATGAACCTTTATCTGAAAGAGAACCTTTGTTTGATGCGGCTGAGAAGAACAGAAGGACCACCTTTGTTAGTGAACCTTACAAATCGAAGTATTCCGGCTGGACCGTTACGATGGTTCGATATCTGAACAGTGCTCCGTTTCCTATGGCCATTGCGGTTGATTTGGATCTAAATGCCATTGAAGAAACCTTGTTCAAGATTAATAAACAAGAACAAATGAATCTGGCTCTAATTACCGCGTCAGGTAAAATCATTGCCGGATTCTCTGGAAATAAAGGACTACTGAATATTCAAGATCATACGTTTTCAATCGGGGAAATGTCAGCGGAACAAATCCTGGATACGACAGAAACAAGCCTTCAACTGCATACCAAGGATGGCATTCCGGTCTCCCTTCTGAAAAAACCGACGGAGAAATTCAACTGGACCATCATCTCGATCAACGATGAATCACGCTTGAAATCAGCTTTGTCCAGATTGGAAACCTATTATATTGAGCTTCTAGCTGCGGGTTTTCTGTTAAGTTCGTTCATTTCTTTTTTGGTTGCCAAATATATAAGAAAACCACTCTATACGCTCAAAACAAAAATGAAGCAGGTGGAGCAAGGTTTCCTCACAACGACAATAACGATTAATCGAAACGATGAGTTTGGAGATCTTTCACGAGCATTCGATCGGATGCTGCAGCAAATTGTGGAACTGATTCGGCGAGCGGAGCTTCATAATGAACTTGAGCGAAAGCTGGAAATCCAGGTGCTACAGTCTCAAATCAATCCTCATTTTCTGTATAATACACTTGGTTCGATCAGCAATGTTATACGTCTCGGCCAAATAGAGAAAGTAGATGTGGTGATTGCATCGCTCATTTCATTATTGGAATACGGGATAGACGATGCCTCAGAGAAGGTTTCCCTACGCCAGGAATTACGAAATGTAGCGGACTATATCGAGATCCAGAACATTCGGTATAACCGAAACTTCCACTTGATTGAAAATATCGAAGCAGGATTAATGGATTTTCCGGTTTTTCGAATGCTGCTGCAGCCTCTTGTGGAGAATAGCATCTTCCATGGTTATAACGGAGGGGGAATTGAGGGACCTATTACGATTCATGCGTACAGGGAAGACGGTATCGTCATCATAGAAGTTGTTGATCAAGGCGAGGGAATTCCAGCTGATAGATTAAAGCATATTTTAATCTCAGAACCGAGTGAAATGGAAGTGAAAAGGAAAAGAATCGGGCTGAATAATATTCATGGCCGAATAAGACTTCACTACGGAGACCAATTCGGACTGCAAATCATTAGCATACCTAAGGAGATAACCCGTGTACGCGCTTTATTCCCCTCAGAATTACAAAAAGGAGATGCATAATGATGAGAGACTATACCTGCTTCATTGTTGACGATGAAGACCTGATCATACAAAGATTGGAATTGTTTTTTAGTGAGCTCTCTCATAGGGATAAGCGATTTGTTCTAGTGGGAAAAGCAAATAATGGGTTGAATGGGATCGAGGAGATCATAAAACTTAAACCGGATATTGTCATATCCGATATCGTTATGCCGCGAATGGACGGAATCTCCATGATTGAGCAGCTCAAGGCTGAGCTCCCCCATACCCAGTACATACTTTTGACCGCCTATTCATCCTTTGAATACGCCCAGCGAGCTATTCAAGCCAACGTATTGGAGTACATCGTAAAGGTTCCGCTAAGGGAAGCGGATTTGGATCGAGCTTTGAATAAGGCAGCCGGAATTTTAAATGAGTTTAAGAAAAAAGAAGCGGAATTCCAATCGTTAAACGTATCCGTGCTTGAAAATAAATATAGAGTCCGCAAGCAATTTTTTAACGAACTGATCAGAGGCGAAATTCCTTCTCATCGGGCATCAGATTTTGCCAATCGCATGCAGTTTCATTTCTTTCAAGCCAACTATTGCTGCTTCATCGTTGAAATGAATACGTATGAAAGTTTCCGAAACGAATACTCAGCCGCTGATCAAAACATCTTGAAATATGCGATTACGAATGTAATTGAAGAGACGGTGATGAATGGTGGCAGCGGCGTAGCTGCGGATCTGTCCGATAATCGTTTTATTGGTTTTTTATCCTGGGAAAATAACCGCAGTGATATGGAAACGGAATATGCTTGCCAATCCTTGGGAGTGCAGATCGTCTCCCACTTACATCAATATTTGAATCAAAGGGTATCCGTCGCTTTTGGAGGTCCGTACCGAGGTTGGGAATCGATCAAACAAGCGTATACGGAAGCTAAAAATGTGAGTGAGGATTTCTATTACCATACAGAGAAAGTCGTAAAAACACCCATGCATCGGTTCCAATACCATAATGACAAAAAAGCAGACTTTCAGCAGAAGCTGGCTGATTTTCTGGTATGGGTGAAAAGGAAGATTTCCAAGGAAGAGCTGGACAATGCAATCGCCGATCTGAACCAATTTGTTACGGACCATAAAATCCACAAGTCCATCATGGCACCGATGATTAGAGACTTATACAGGGACATTACCAAGAAGTTTAAATCGGGGAACAAGCTGTACACGGAAGCAGCAGAATTCCCCATGGAATTTATGGCATTTCAGGAGCAGCTCGCCTATATTGGCGACTTCACGTTCGAATACGTACACGCGGGTCAACTATTACATCGTGCAGAAATCATGAGTGCTATGCATTTTATAGAGAAAAACCTGAAACAGCGTTTAACGCTGGAGGCTATTGCTGAGGAAGTGAATTTGGCACCATCCTATTTTAGCAGTTTATTCAAAAAAACAATGAACGAAGGCGTGATCAGCTACATCAATCGAAAAAAAATCCAACTAGCTCTCGAACTATTAAATGCTAAGGATTATTCTTTATTGGAATTGTGCGAAGAAGTAGGCATCGTCAATGAAGGTTACTTTTGCAAACTATTTAAAGAATATACGGGAGATACGCCCAAGCAATACCGGATAAAAATGACACGGTACGAATCCAAATAAGGATGCAAAAAAGTTATGATTTTTTCGCGAAATCCTGTAAAAAAAAGAGGACCAAAACCATTACCATGATAGAAGCATCTAATCATGGAGGTTATCAAAATGGAGCTTATGAAAGCAGATGTAACCGTCGTAGGCGGAGGTATTGCTGGGATATGCGCTGCCATTGCTGCCGCACGCCAAGGGCTGCAAGTTTCACTTATTAATGATCGGCCGGTTCTTGGGGGAAACGCGAGCAGCGAGGTCAGGGTTCATATCAACGGGTCGGCATATCTCGGAAACAGTCCATCCTATTATGCACGCGAGGGCGGGTTGGTGGAAGAACTCAAGCTGAAGATCTTTCATTATAATCCGTTATATAACAAGAAGCTTATGCTCTCGCTCTCGGATACGGTCATGCTCGACATGGTTTATGATGAGCCTAACATTTCTCTATTCCTGAATACATGTGTGCATGAAACGGTCATGGAGAACGGGAGAATCAAATGGGTGGAAGGCCTTCAATTGGCTTCCGAAAGAAAATTTCGTTTTGAAAGCCAAACCTACATCGATTGCTCCGGCGATGGAATTGTTGGATACCAAGCAGGGGCTCACTTCCGATGGGGAAGAGAGGCGAAGCATGAATACAACGAGGAGTTAGCTCCTGAAGTGGCGGATCATTACACCATGGGTGATACGATTCTGTTTCAAGCCCGTGACGTAAACTATCCCGTTCCATACAAAAGACCAGGCTTTGCATATGACATTACGAAGTTGGCCTTTTTCGATAGTATCAGAAAAGGCTTAAACCATCGGTCTTTTCCAAGGAAAATCAACGGGCTTGGCGGATTATGGTGGCTGGAATACGGCGGACATATGGATATTATCAAGAATAATGAAGACATCGCATTGGAACTGCGGAAATTGGTGTACGGGATATGGGATTATATCAAAAATAGTGGCGAGTTTGATGATGTGGACAATCTCATCTTGGATTATGTATGCCCGATTCCGGGAAAGCGGGAGTCGAGGCGGTTTATAGGGGAGCACATGCTGTCTCAGAACGATCTTACAACAAAGCCTCATTTCGAAGATGCGGTATCCGTCGGAGGCTGGTATATGGATCTGCATGCGAATAAAGGCATTTACGATGAGGGGCCGGCTACAGCATGGAATTTCGTGCCGGGATTGTATAATATCCCTTTCCGCAGCTTATTTTCACGCAATATTCCTAATCTGATGTTCGCTGGTCGTAATATAAGCGCTACCCATGTGGCTTTTGGATCGACAAGGGTCATGGCAACTTGCGGTTGTATGGGGCAGGCGGTAGGAACGGCTGCTGCGTTATGCTTGAAATACGAGGCAGACCCTTCGACCATCGTCAAAGCCCATATGGGTGAGCTTCAGGTGCAGCTGCTTCGAGACGGGCAAACGATTGTAGGGCTTCAAGAGCAGTTGGATCCTTATTTCGCTGAAGGATTAACAATTCGTGCCTCGTCTCAGCGAAGCTATGAACATCTTCATCCAACCGAAGAGATATCCTTGGACAAAGCGTTATGTTTGGTCTTGCCGATTCAGACATCTGTGGCTGAAAGTGTGCGAATCAACATTAAAAATAGATCCGAGCATTCGGAAACGTTGCAAGTGAAGCTGTTTGGCGGGGAACGGAAGGAAAACTATATTCCCACCAACGAGCTGAAAGACTACCCTTTGATTATTCCAGGTGGTCTTGATGACTGGATTACGCTGGACCTGGGCTGCGAGAAACCGGCTGATGACAAAATCTACATCGTTTTGGAAGGCCCGGCGAGTCTTGCCGTACACGGAAATGAAGAGAAGTTGACAGGAGCAGTCAGCTTCCAATATAGACCAGAAGTACCTTCCAGGCTGAAGAAGCTTAATAAGAGCATTTGCTTCAAAGACCTAGTGCCATCCCAAAATATGTATAGCCCTGAGAATGTCATCAACGGCTTCTCCAGACCTTATGGTCTGCCGAACAGCTGGATTTCTGAACGTACAGAAGGACAGGAATGGTTGGAATTTGGTTTTGCAAGCCCCAAGAATCTGAATGAAATCCATCTTGTTTTCAATTCGCAGCTGAATTTGGAGCATTTCGACGATCCGATTGAGCCACTTATCCAGGATTATGATGTGACCTTAACCTTAGAAGACGGAACTGAGAGTCAAATGAATATCCGTGGGAATTATCTTTCCTTGAATAAACATCAGGTGAATACAAAAGGGGTAACCCGAATTCGGCTTGATTTCAGTGCTACGTATGGTTCTCCTTATTATGAAGTGTTTGCTGTAAAATTTTTTGCTTCTAAAAACGCTAAGTGAGGTCGGGTGAAGTCGCGATGAAGGAATTTTTCCCTCGAAGAGGGCTCCCTAATGTCATTCACAAGTTGGAAAATGGGGAAACCGTAACTATTGTCTATTTCGGCGGCAGTAATACACGTTCTAAAGGATACAGAGTTATGACGGCAGAATGGCTTCGAGGGCAATATCCCAATGCGGATATCCACACTGTAAATGCAGGCATTGATGGGACAGGATCGGACCTCGGCTGCGCCCGTTTGGAGACAGATGTACTGAGTCATCAGCCTGATCTCGTATTTGTTGAATTTGTTGGAAACGATGGGGGAGTTCCCGAATCCAAGGCGCGAATCGAAGGAATTGTCCGACAGATCCGCAAGCGGAGCCGTTTTACCGATATTCTTTTCGTATATACGGTTAAGGAGCGGGATTTGACCTCATTTCAATCCGGCAAATACCAGAAGGGAGCTCTTATGCAAGAGGAAGTCGCCGACTATTACGGCATTCCTTCGATTCATCTGGGTGTAGCGGTCTGTCAATTGGTTTCGGATGGAAAGCTTATTTTTACCTCAGAGCCAGCCGTGTCCATTCCCGGAGCCATTATTTTTACGCATGATTCGATCCATCCAACGATTCCCGAAGGACACCAGATTTACACGGACACTATCACCCGGTCGTTTGAGAAAATCAGAGAACTTCGAGATCACGTGGGAAAGGTCGAACAACACTTGCCACAGGAACCTTTGATCCTGGCCAATCCTTGGGAGTATGCAACCATGCTGCCACTGGATATTTTTACTCATTTTTCCTCAGGGTGGACTTACATGACCCCAGATGATTTTCCTTTAGTGCGCGAGTACGATTGGTTGTTCCCCGGTCTATGGCGAGCAGTCGATCCTGGAGAGACGATCACAGTGGAGTTTGAGGGAACCCACATCGGATTATTCGATATCGGGGGGCCGGATTCAGGCAGATTGAAGGTAACGGTGGATGGAGGGGAGCCCTTTCTTATCGATCGCTTCACACCTTATAACGATCATAATCGTAATCAGTATGTTTTCTTGCCAGAGCTATCCAATGGGAAACATACAGTTCGTTTCGAAATCGATCACGAGAAGACAGACAAACGGGCCGTGTTTGAGGCAAGTGGCAATGCACGGAGTATGGAGCATGTTCGGCAACATCCCGCTTGGTATGATCAAACGGTCATTCAGCTTGGAAAGTTGCTGCTGGTGCAGCCTCCATTATAATGGATTGGTCCACTTGGAAGACCTACATTCTATCTGACTGCAACTGAGCAATCAATGAGGATGTAGGTTTCTTTTTTACTTAAAATCGTATAAGAAATTCTTAAAATGAAAGAAATTTCACGGTGATGTGACATGCTAATATAAAAACGACAGAGCGGGATTAGCCAAAAGGATAAGGTTAATTGCATTTTTGCGATCGACTGAGCAAAGGAATATCATTTTTTGGAAGCGTTATCATTAAGAAGAGAGGCTGTGATTTGTATGATCCAAAGGAAGCTGTTTTTCTTCATCGTTTTCATGTTGACGATAGTAATTCCTTTCAGCCTGGTCGGAATAAGGACCGCTTATGCGGAAACCTTACCGTATCAGACGATTATCATCGATGACGGGAGCATCACGATCAATGATGTTGTGACACCTGATGCGGGTAACGCGAATAACGGGTTCTCCGCTCCTTATTGGACCACAAGCGCAGGAGTGAAGGGATACAATAATTCCAGTTCCAAATATACGGATGCCGTAGGCAGAAGTATCACATGGAATCCACGCTTGGAAGCAGGGACGGCGAGAATATCATTCTATAAGCTTGATTGGGCAGATAAAGCAGATAGTAATGTAAAAATTGAGATTGTTCATAACGGGATTACAGATGTCATGTTTATGGATCTTAGACCTTCGTCGGGTCCATCGGCCGGATGGGTGGATTTGGGGGAGTATGAATTCAGTGGTGATGATACCGAATTTGTCAGGCTGACTCGAACACAACCTACGACGGGCACGATTATTACTCGGGCCGATGCAGTCAAGTTCGAAGGGAATATCCAGCAGCAAGCACCGCCGTTGCCCCCGCTGCGGAGCCGCACATTAGCTAATCTCAGTTACACGGAAAAAGGAAGCATCGAAAATGCAGACTATAAGGCGACCTTCTATGAGGCAGCATGGGATGGGGGCAAATCCATCGTTCGTGACATGTTCTACAAGAACACGGACACGGGAAACTGGGTGCCGATCAATACTGTGGCGGAAAGACTTGAGGAGCAATGGGTTTTATTGGATGGGAATGCGGGGAGCCGAACCAATTACTACGATACCATGAACAAACGCTGGATTACATTCGACGGGATCACTTTTCCCGACAACCACACGGCGGTATTAACTGATTCCTCTCATGGAAGTGATTACGATTTTGAAGTGAACTGGTCCATGGCAGGGGATAAACCAGATGTTTCCTTCGCCTTCACGCCTCGCCGTGATGGCAATTATGTGATCGGATATCAGTCCTTTACAACAGAGCTGATCTCCGGCGTCAATGAAGTGTTAAATGGATTTAGGTCGCATGCAAAAATGGTAGGTACGGTGGAATCAACAAGCTTGAGGGAGCTGAGCGCCCCGATGAGTCTGGTTGAGAAGAATGACGGTTCAGGGAATCCTTTGACATATGGGGTATTTGTAGCATCGGAAGAGCTTCCGGTTGAATTTGAACCGACGGGAGGCGTTACGAAACAACGGCTTGGCATGAGCCTTGTCAACAACGAAGGCAGCGTGCAGCCCATCCTGTATGCTCCTCAATTAGGGACTTATTCGCAAATGACCGCGGAAAACACCTATCAATTCCATATGGGTTTAATCGCTCAAAAAAGCAATCTGTATGAGTCCTACGCGGATATTCTTCGTAATGAGTACGGTTATTCTGCATACCGGGAAAATGTCTCGAACCTGTCGCTTACTGACGCGATGTTCAATATGATCGATCTGCTTAAGATAGAGCCGCAAGGGGATGACTCTGTTGATTATGTCCCGTCACCCAGCGGGTGGTGGAGCCGTGCCAAGGGCTTTATTGATATCGAAAACGAGGATAGCGTTCGAACAAGTTCGAATGCGGTTCTTCTGGGAGCTTACTATTTGACCGGGGATGACCAGCTTTACGATAAGAGAGCATTGCCGTCCGTCCAATATGGCGTATCGCGAAATGGTATCGGATGGTCGCCGACGCAGAAGAACGTATACGGCGTGCCTTCGTTATGGAAAATGGCCACCCTGCCGTTCGATGTTTCAAGCGTAGCCGCTGTCAATCAGATGATGGGAACTTCGGCAGGAATTGGGGCGATGGCACAGGAGGAGTACCTCATGCGTGACCCTGATCAGAAAGACCGGGGGCCTGTCATTCAGCCCCTGATGATGTATCGTATGACGGGAGAGGCACAGTATCTACAGGCTGCCAAGGATGCAGCAGACAACTATATCTTGCAGCATATCGATACGCCTGCATCTGTGAATGTGAGTAAAAATGAGTTCATTTATTATTATAGCAAGCTGTGGATGGAGATCCTGGAGCTTTATGAGGAAACGCAGGATCCCAAATACTTGAATGCCGCTTATAAGGAAGCTAAACGGTATGCAACCATGTTCGTTGCTCGTCCGGTTCCGGAAGGTAACGTTACGATTCCGCAGCCTGAGACGTATAATTACGCGGAGTCGTTCCATTGGCCAGAAAGCGGTAAATTTCAATATCCTAGGCTCAAGCTTCCAGAAGATATAGCCGGAGGCGTTCAAGCGGATCGTTGGCTTGTTTCACCGAGCGGATTGACGTTCGAAGCAGGAAGTACAACCGGCTATTATCGGATGAATGCTCAGGAAGCTCCATTCATGCTGAGATTGTCGCTCTATACAGGGGATAAACTGCTGCAGGATATTGCTCATAATGCGGTTATTGGTCGATATTCCAGTTATCCAGGTTATTACTATAAAGGTTTCGCCGTTAGCCAACTTGAACCGGACTTTCCTCTGGAAGGCCCTAGCGGGGCTACATCCATCTATTATCACCACATCCCGGGGCAGCTCGGGCAAACGATGGATTATTTGATTAGCGAACAATCATTGAAGTCGAATGAGAGTATTTCATTTCCTTCGGTATTCGAAACAAATTTTTTATGGTTCAAATATCACCTCTATGGGAATAAACCGGGCCAATTTTATGGTAATTCCGACGTTTGGCTCTGGATGCCCAAAGGAATTATCCAGACTAACGACCCTCAATTGAACTGGATAACAGGAGAGAGCGGGGATAAATTCTACATCGGGTTAAGCAACGTATCGTCAGAAGAAGTTCAGACTTCAATCGAATTGAATGAACAAATCATTGGGTTCAACCCGACACAAGATTATACCGTAACGATCATCCGCGATAATGGCACACCAGAACAAACGGTTATGAGTGGCGGAATCATTCAGGCCACGGTTTCAAGCAAGGGAATCACCGCTATCATTGTAGAAGGACTCAACATTGATGTGCCGCTGCATCAGGTCAGAACTGCTGATCCATCGGATGCAAGCTATTTCTTCGATACCCACAGTCCAATCGATGCGGTTAAAGGCATGTTGATCGTTAAGCCCGACGAAACGGTTTATGATGCTTATGTGCAGGCCAAAACGACAAAACCAGCGACAATCCATTATTCCTTGGATGGCGGAGCTACGTATACGACCATCCCGGATACGATCTATCCGATGGAATGGTCGGTACGGGTGAACGATTTATCCCAAACCTTCACGTATTATGTGGAATCGGAAGGGAAACAGACCCGCAAACGGACACTCTATCTGCCTGATCAGGTAACGGAAACTCCAGTCCAACCCGATGATGGGCAGGATGGTTCATCTATCATTGTGGATAATACAGAGGCGGAGACAGAAGGTGTTTGGATAAGGGATACGACGGCTAACGACTATTACTATGATAACTATGTGTATGCCAAATCGACAGCCAGCACAGCGACAAGCAAAATGAAATGGCGGCCGGAGCTGCCGGAAAGTGTTACTTACAGTGTGTATTACAAGCTTCCGCAGATAACAGCTGCGACTGAAAATTGGGCAACGAATGCCTCATTTACCGTTTATTATAGCGGGGGCTCCGAAACAGTTACCGTTGATGAGACAACGGCCAATGGTACTTGGGTACACCTAGGTGACTATCCTTTTGCTGCAGGCGATAGTGGCTACGTGGAACTAACCAATAAGGCCAATAAATCAAGGGTAGTAGCCGATGCGATCATGTGGGTGGATTCGAACAGGATACCGCAATTGGAATCGGCGGTGATCCTGTCCGATCGGAACGAGCTGCAAATGACTCAAAACGCACAACTGAGCGTAACCGGCTATTTGGATAACGGTTTGATCGGTGATCTGTCACAGGCCAATGTGCAGTATTTCGTTGACCGTACGGATCTGGCTGAAGTGGATAGCAGCGGTAGGTTAACCCTTCTAAATCTCGATGCGGCAACGGATCACATTGAGGTATGGGCCACGGTCACGATTGACGGAGTGACCTTAACAACTCCTTCTTTGTCCATAACGATCAAGGACCTAACGGTTATCGTCGACAGTACAAATACAACGGGGTTGTACACGACAGAAGGGTCTTGGAACCAAAGCAATCTAGCTGGATACAAAATTGGGGTTAAGTCGCGTTACACTACAGTACAAGGATCATCAGCAACGTGGAAAGGCCAGTTTCCGGAGGGGAAATATACGGTCTCCATCTTCAAGCTCGTCCATACGACGGCAAACGATAATCATGTCAAAGTGGAAGTGAAGCATAAGACGGGTACCGAGGTCACGTATATCGATGCAACGGTCGGCTCATCAGGTTGGGTTAATCTGGGCACGTTCGACTTTACGGGAGACGGCAGTGAGTATGTTCGCTTAACCAGGGAGACTCCAACAACAGTAGACCCACCAACGCTTCCTGCCGATATGATCTATACGAGGGTCGATGCAGTTAAGTTCGAACGACATTCCGTTAGTCCGGAGCTGCTTGCAAATGAGGAGCCAGGAAAACCGGCACTTTCCGAATAATAGCGGTGTTGAGGTGGCAAATACACAATTTTCGGGAAAAGCTTCTGGCATTTATCAAGAGTACATGAATGGAAGTGGAATAACGGTAAGTGATGTTATACAAATGATTGTAAAATAACCCTAAGAGCTGAGTGGATGAGAACGATCCATTCGGCTTTTTTTGTCAAGGGATAAGAACTTGTTTCGACCACCGATTACCATAATCATAATACTCCCGCTAATTCAATCTACCTGCTCGGAAGAGGCAGCAATTTGCAAGCCATGTTACCCCAAATAAGAATGGAACTCCGGAAGACGACCCAAGAGGAAAAGATTATTTTTCTGGGGCATTGCTATCCGCGGATATGCGAATTTATTTGTTTCAAGATTTTGAGATAATATGGAAACTTCCTCCAAGCAATTGCGTATGTAAAGCCATATCTAAAAATAAGAAAATGATAGGCAATAAGTTGGGAGATGAAATCTGATTCACTGGCTGAATAGTTATAGATAAAGAAGGAGAAGAACGTTTGCCAAGATAGGCATTATCGTAATGTTACTTGGTTATACTTCGCTTTACGTTCAGGTAGCCTTTGTCTGTCCTGGAATACAATCTAATAGGACAAGCTTTTTGTAAGAAAGCTTCATTGAAGTATAAACCTATCACCGGGTTTCCCGTCTGAAAAAGGGAATTGGGGAAACAACGATCGAAAGATGTACTGCACTCGCTAGTGGCTAGTGTGATTTATTAATGCGGTTTTCATAACTATAGAATCGGGCATTTCTACAGAGGAGGGATCAAACCAATGAATTTAGTTGGCAAGTTGATGCGAGAATTCAAAGACCGCGATATCCGTCAGCAGTTGAAAAGCTATCGAGACAAAGTGGAACTCATCAGGAATCGGAATTTGGAGACTTGGGATGATCAGCGGCTTCAAGAGAAATCTCTCCGCCTGAAAGATGAAGCAAAAAGGGGCACGCCTTTGGATGAGCTGCTTGTCGATGCCTATGCGTTGGTGTGCGAGGCAGCGAAGAGAAAACTCGGATTACAGCCTTACGATGTGCAGATCATGGCTGCCATCGCTCTGCATGAGAGGATTTTGATCGAGCAGCATACGGGTGAAGGAAAAACACTCTCTGCTGTAATGCCTGCATATCTAAATGCGCTGACCGGCCAAGGCGTTCATGTGCTGACTTTTAACGATTATTTGGCAAATCGAGATGCCGAGTGGATGGGCCCGATCTATCGTTTTCTCGGGTTAAGCGTAAATTCGGTGCAAGCGGGTATGAGCCTGTTCGAGAAACAGGAAGCGTACGCCAAGGATATAACCTATGTGACAGCTAAAGAAGCGGGCTTTGATTATTTGCGCGACACGATTGCACTAAACGAAGCTGATATGGTGCATCGTCCTTTCCACTATGTCATCGTTGACGAAGCGGATTCACTGCTTCTCGACGAAGCGCGGGTACCGCTAGTCATTAGCGGAGAATCGGGCTCTTCCAAGAGCGACGACATTCGTTTCGCAGAAGTGGCTCGGCAGCTCGAACAAGTAGAGCATTACGAATTCGACGAGTTCCAGCGGAACGTTTACTTGAATGAAGCAGGCGCTGCGAAGGTGGAGTCGCTGCTCGGATGCGGCAATTTGTACGATAGCCATAATAGTCATTTGTTAACGTCATTAAATTGCGCGCTGCATGTGGAAACGTTATTAAAGAAAGATGTCGATTACATCGTCCGAGACGGTAAAATCGAGTTAATTGATGAATATACTGGCCGCGTGGCGGAGAACAGGTATTTGCCGGACGGGCTGCAAAATGCGCTTGTTGCCAAAGAAGGGCTACAGTGGAAGGCAGGCGGCAAAATTCTCGGGACGATTACCATCCAACACTTCATTAGCCTGTATCCGGGAATTTGCGGAATGACGGCTACGGCGCACGCTTCAGCAATGGAATTCGAAAATATCTATGCGCTGCAGGTCGTGCCAATTCCGCCGAACCAGCCAAACATACGGATCGACCACCCGCATCGGATTTACACCCATAAAGAAGCCAAACTTAAGGCGCTTGTACAAGAAATTTCGTCTGTCCATGCGATGGGACGTCCGATTCTCATAGGTACGTCTAGCGTCGAGGAGTCAGACAAGCTGGCGGAAGCGCTGGCGAGCGCCAACGTACATTGCCATGTTCTGAATGCGAAAAACGACGTAAAAGAAGCCGAAATCATTGCTAAAGCGGGAGAAATCGGTGCCGTAACGGTGTCTACGAATATGGCAGGACGGGGAGTCGACATTCGGCTCGGCGGTGGCAACCGCGAGCAGGCAGAAGTAGTCGCCAAGCTGGGAGGATTATACGTGATGGGTACGCATGTGAACGAAAGCGTGAGGATTGACGACCAGCTGCGCGGGCGTGCCGGCCGCCAGGGTGACCCGGGAGCTTCCGTATTTTTCGTAAGCTTGGAAGACGAGTTGATGCTTCAGTTTGGCATCCATAAAGCGGTTCGCACTCCTAGGCAGGATGGGGCTCTCGAGGAGTCGTTGCTCCGCAGTAAAATCGAGCATATTCAGCGCGTTATTATGGGCCAAAACTTCGATATCCACCAGGAACTGAACAGTTATTCGGATATGGTGGAGGATCAGAGGCGAATTCTATACGCGGAGCGGCTCCGAGTTTTGAAAGGCGAGCAGCCGATGAGCCCTTCGGAGCAGCGGGTACGGCTTTTCTATATCGACGAGTTCTGGGCTGAACATCTGGCATACGTTTCTTACCTTCGCGAAAGCATCCACTTGGAAAGCATTGCCAGCCGAAATCCAATCGACGAATTCCATACGCAAATCACCCAGGCCTACGAGAAAATTCCAGCTAACATCAATAAGGAGTCTACGAATATGCTTCTAAGACTTGGAGGTTCAAACGATCCAGCGGAGTGGGAAAAGCTCGGTCTGAAAAGCCCTGCTTCCACCCGGACCTATATTATCAACGATCAGTACAGCCAGAATAAGCGTAGCTCATGGACCGGAACGACCGTATTGGCTTTTTGGGGCAGCAAGATTTTGAGGTTGGTACTGTGGCCCGTATATAGGATGTCAAAATATTGATGCAGAGTAGCCTTTTTCAAGGATAATCGAAAAAACAGGGCCAGGCGAGGAGACATTGATCATGAAACGAGTGGATTCGAACAATTCGAGGCGATACCAACGTAGCTGTCACCAGGGGCAAAGCAGATGGAAATGTTGCAGAATGGTTTCGCCAGTTGTGCTGCACCACAACCAGGATTGGGGCATATGAAGATGCGGTTTATTTACGATTCCGAGAACAGAGAAATAGGGCATAACGCGTTTTGTAAGTGCTTATCTTCGTTAACTAAGAAGGGCATTTGACAGTGGGATGTAGTGTAAATATCTGGTATGATATAGCTAAAAAATTATGGATGTGAAGGTGTGTATGGCTAAATATTCTCAGCGTCAATGCGAACGAAAAATAGTTGATCGACCCGGCCGTTCCGCGGGGACTCCCTCTGGAGGGCCATGCCGATGAGGGATGCTGCGGAGGGTCAGCAGAAGTACGGGCAGCAGGAGCACATCGAGACGCTGCCACTATTCTCCACCATGGACAAGGGCGGACGGATGACGGAGCTCCGGCCGGGACGTCGCGTCGGACGCGCGGCTCCGCTGCTGCCGTGGTTGCTCGCAGCCGCTGCACTGTGGGCTCTGACAGGCTCCGTGCCGTTCGGCGCCCTGCTCGGCCTAGCGCCGACAACGTCGATCAGCATGCTCCTCGGTCATCCGGTCACGGTGAGCGTCGCTGTGGTGCTGCTGTACGTCGCGATCACTGCGACCGTCACACTGTACTCGCGAGCGATCGAGCAGTTCGGACAGATCAGGGTCGCTGGCCTGTTTGCGTCGCTCGCGGTCACAGGAGGGTTCGTCGCAGCCGCGGGAGTCCTGCTGCTGTGGATGCTGACAAGTGATCCGTCGCGATCCTTTGACCTCGAGGCCATCGCGACGTCGCCGACGATCCCGCCAGAGCTTGGCGCTGTCGTCGGGGCCAGTTTTGCCCTCTGGGCCACCATTGCGCTCCTGCGGTTGCTCGGCTCAATCGCCCATGCCCGGCGACGTCAGGCTGACATCGAGCGCCTCCGCATTGAGGGCTCGTTATTCACCGGGACGCTAACCGCCGTGAGCTTCGAGAACAGCTGGCTCTTCGATCTCCCAATATTCACGGTCGAGGTAGGTTACATCGTCGACGGTGCTCCTCGTGTCGTCTCTGCACACATGCGCACCAGGGCCGACCGCGTCCCCGTCGTCGGCTCGCGTATGCTCGTGCTGACCGATAATCGCGGAACCAGCTACATGGAGCTGGACCCGTCCAATGGAGCAGCAGGATTCGAGCCGGACGCGAGGAAGTACGCCGCATCGGACCAAGGATGAAACGTATACGGAGCTACAGCATTTGACAAGGCAGCATGAGTTCGTCACGGGAATCTTTATGCAGGCGAGGCTGAACAGTAGATGCTTTACTGGAGGAAGTGCTTGGTCATTGGAGAGAGCCATTCTAGTTCGTCTCAAAGCAAGGCCCTGCTAAGATAAATGTCTAACTGAAGTTTACAATTTTTCCTACCCGGCTGTCCCTTAACTGTCAAAAGTTAAGTAGACGGCCGGGCGGTCAAGGGGAGCATAAGTTTTTCTTCGAGGGAGAAGAGCACACAGAAAAGAAAAATTGAAGTTTTTGTTAGGTGTGATCACGATCGGGAGTTCACTTCAAACCTCTTTCATTTTTATATTTGTTTCAATTGTTTAATCATAGCAGTCCAAATTCTTAGACCAGTCACCCATAGGGTCAGAGCCGAACTGAAACCGATAAAAGTAGATGTCGCAATCAGGGATACATGGTTAACAGTAGCATTTATTGGTAAGAAGAAAGTAATCACGCCTAAAATACAGAGTGTTATACCTGTACCATAATAAAAATTTTCTCGAAACAATCGAGCTAAAGGAAAAAAGTGGATACCGACAATGATTGCCATGACAGGAAAAAAGACTTCAAAATAATTAATCATGTTACATATTACACTTGCGATAAAGATAGCAAGCCCTTCCAGACCAAAGACCCAACCAAATTTTCGATTTATGTTTCTCCTCTGTTCTATCTCTTCTGGTGTTGCAGCATGGTTCATATTACGAGCTTTACCAAAAAGAGATATCGCTCCGCTAAGTAAGATTAATGTCACAATACCTGAAAGAACAAGGGACCAAGGATCTCCAAGTCCATGTGAACCAATAATACCAATGGATGCCCAAAGAGCCCCAAAAAAAGTCATGAACATCACACCATTTGCAGCACCAAAGACCGCAGCTTTCGGTAATTTTACTATACTCATTAGTTCACGACTCCTTGATCGAATTTATATTTGTACTTATATAACCATCCTTCCTCCTTATTGTCTAGTTTTTTAATTGTTCAGTTCCATTCTTGGACGAGAGGATAGGGAACATGTCGTGTTAATCACTTCTTACCTATTTGCATTACAAGAAGACAAACGCCAAACTAGCAAATAGGCAAAAAGTACACTTCGGAAGAACAGGGCAACCACTAACAACCAGGGATCACGCACTTGGTCGGTTTAAGTTTGCTGTTTCAAAATCATTTTCTGTAAAATTCAACTGTTCATTCTCCTTTATCTTCCTATACCTTAAAAGTAGGACAGGACCCGCCTATTCACAATACTTTTCCTTTTAAGGGATAAACCATATCGGAAGAAATGAAAATCATTTTTCCCGGAAAAAACTTTTTAAAATACTTTTCGACTCTAAGATGAATATCCAATTGATACCATCCAGACAACTCGTTCTCTTTAAATAAAAATGGCATGCCTAAGCGCTCGGAACGTTTCCCCCTTGTTCCATCTCCAATGTTAAGGGTGTCGATGTAGATGCGATCAACGATGTACTCCAGTGCTTTAGGGAAATCTGGAGTGAATGGAAGTACCGGCGAAATAGAAGCTTGGGTAGCGATGCCCACGTTATTCACTTCTTTTAATGCCTTCAAACGCAACTTAATCCCCGGAGCATGGGGAGCGAACAAGCTTTTCATATCTTCCCGATCTGTTTCTATAGTCATGGAGACAAGGACCTCACATTTTTGATTTAGTTCAAGTAATAAATTAAGATCCCTTACAACAAGAGGACTTCGTGTTTGTATCTGAAGGAAATCTGGAGGGTGTTGGACCATTTCCTCCAAAATAGAGCGTGTTAACTCCGTCTTCCGTTCCAGTGGCTGATAGGGATCTGTTGCAGTAGACATAAAGAGATTAATGGGTTTATTTCTTCGACGGAGACTTACCACTTCATTCCTGTAATTAACGGCAGCATTTGTTTTGATGCTTACCCATTCTCCCCAGGGAGTATCGCTGTACCTTTGGATGGGCATTTCTCTAACGTAGCAATACCTACATCCAAAAGCACAACCACTATAAGGATTTAACGAATGTGTGAAACCAACAGTGGAATCTCCTTTCATTTCAGTTAAGATTTTTTTTGCTGTTATGCTATTAACCTGCATGTTACCCTCCCTTATTTTGGGTGCTGATACTCAAATAAATTCAAGAGCAATCGGATCAATCACTTTCTACGCACATTATTACCGGTTTTGTTTCGTCCCCATATTATGATATGATCATTTTAGGTCATTTAACAGATTCAATGAAGGCAAAAACGCGAAAATAATTGACACTTTACGGACATTTTGATTTTACAAATACTCTTAAAGGAGGTTCGTGTAATCGTTCATCCATTCAAACAGGAAAATAATATAAGGCCTCTTAAATATAAACCCGTGTTTTCTCATCCATACGATCTGGAGATTTTCAGTGTATCTTCTCTCAAAAAGCGAACTCCAGAGGATCGTATGCAAATCACTTATCGTTATGAATTTTATATGCTCATTTGTATCACCGAAGGAACGTGTACTCAATGGATCGATTTTGAGCCCATCCCTTGTAAGGAAGGAACATTGATAGCAGTAACACCTGGACAAGTCCATAATTTTGGACACGATGAGAACTGGGAAGGATGGGTTATTCTATTCCGCGAAGAATTTCTTCTTCCTACTTCACTTACGATGAATGAACTGAATTTTATGATGGATATCGAAAGAACGCCTAATCATTTAACTTTAAATAATGCAGAGCTGCATCGAGCGATCACATTAATAGAGCAAATGATTCAAGACTCTATAATTCAAGGAGCCAAAGAGGATGTTCATATGTTGTTACGCTATCAGCTTTATGCATTCGTAACTTGGCTCAACATTATTCATAAGCAAAAAAAATTTCCTTCTACTTCTCAGGTCTCAAAAAAGTTTTTGAAATTTCAAGAATTAGTGGAGAAAAATTATGCCCAATTAAATCATGTTAGTGACTATGCTGCCCTTTTAAATTGCACAGAAAAAACTTTAACACGGGTTACAGTCGCAGCTGTAGGAATAAGTGCTAAAGCTTTTATTTCTGCTCGAATAAGTCTTGAAGCTAAGCGTTTATTAATGCATACAGATTACTTGATTAGCGACATTGCAGAAAGGCTTAACTTTCAGGAAACTACTCACTTTAGTAAATTTTTCAAACGGGAAACTGGCTACACTCCTGTAGAATTCCGAAAGCAGAACCTTTGATTTATGTATAATCATTCCCCTTAAATTGAATTTTTCGAGGTGGTATCTATTCTTATCATGCCGAAAGTACATGGTTGGGGAACACATCAAAAGGACTTGGTTTAACCATTATAGAGTTTTAAGGGAACACATTTGTTCTACAAAAGGGAGTGATACAGTGATACAAGGAACATTATTTGATAATGAACATGATCGACCATTGGCTAATCGTGTGCGTCCTCAATCGTTGGAAGACTTTATGGGCCAAAAACATTTACTTGGCCCTGGAAAAGTTCTGCAAGATATGATTAAAAATGATCAAGTGTCTTCTATGATATTTTGGGGTCCTCCAGGTGTTGGCAAAACAACGCTAGCTAAAATCATTGCCAATCAAACCAAGTCTAAGTTTATTGATTTTAGTGCTGTAACTAGCGGTATTAAAGATATCCGAAATGTAATGAAGGAAGCTGAGGGAAACAGGCAATTAGGGGAGAAAACCCTCCTATTCATCGATGAAATTCATCGCTTCAATAAAGCACAACAGGATGCTTTTCTTCCGTATGTGGAAAAAGGAAGCATTATTCTCATCGGCGCGACAACCGAAAATCCATCGTTTGAAGTTAACTCAGCCTTACTATCTCGGAGCAAAGTATTTGTCCTTCATCAATTAAGCAGTGAAGATATTGTTGAGTTGTTAGAAAAAGCGATTTTGGATCCTAAAGGATACGGAGATCAAAAGATCGGTTTTGAAGACGGCGTACTATCTGCTATTGCAGAATATTCAAATGGCGATGCCAGGGTGGCATTAAACACCTTAGAAATGGCTGTGCTAAATGGAGAGAAACAAGGTGAAGCTATTGAAATTAGCAAAGAAGGGCTGCTTCAAATTATTCATCGAAAATCACTATTGTACGACAAAGATGGAGAAGAACACTACAATATCATTTCAGCATTGCATAAATCCATGCGAAATAGTGATGTGAATGCATCTATTTATTGGTTGTCTCGAATGTTGGAATCAGGTGAAGATCCTTTATTTATCGCTCGTAGGCTAGTCAGGTTTGCAAGTGAGGACGTGGGTTTGGCAGACAATAGGGCATTGGAAATCACTGTTTCGGTATTCCAGGCATGTCAATTTATAGGGATGCCTGAGTGTGATGTTCATCTAACACAAGCCGTTATTTATCTGACCCTGGCTCCCAAATCAAATTCAGCTTACTTGGCCTACCGTTATGCGAAAAAAGACGCCTTACATTCCATGAGTGAGCCTGTTCCTTTGCAACTTCGGAACGCTCCAACGAAGCTTATGAAAGAGCTGAATTATGGCAAAGGGTATCAGTATGCCCATGACACAGAAGAAAAGCTAACAAGGATGCAGACCATGCCAGAGTCCCTGATCGGACGCGAATATTATCATCCAACAACACAGGGATCTGAATCTAAAATTAAACAAAGGATGGAAGAAATTGCAGCATGGTACAAGCAAAACAACAATCATGAATAACTTAACAGATAGGAGAAGACCAAAATGAAATTAGACGAAATCGTAGAATACTGTTTGTCTTATCCAGTCTCATATGAGGATCATCCTTTTGGAGAGGGTTGGACAGCCATACGCCACAAAGGAAACGAGAAGATCTTTGCGTTAATATTTGAAAAAGATGATCATCTTTGCGTTAACTTGAAATGTGATCCTGATCGCTCTGATTTCCTTCGAAACGCATTTGAAGAAGTTAAGCCCGGATATCATATGAGTAAAGAACATTGGAATACAATCATCCTGGATGGAAACCTTCCGGAGGATGATCTTCACGATATGGTAAAACATAGTTTTGACCTGACGAAACCCAAACGTAAAGTGAAAAAATAACTTATATAGATACGTAATTCCATGTAGGAACAATGGAATGTGTGTTTCTCCAGGTGGGAAATTAACATGAACTAGTCTGTTTCTGTTTAAACGTCGATAGTGTTGTTGAGGGACAAGAACAGGGACCGATTACCGATTAGGCAGGTACCACGGATTTGTACGTGTATACTCAGATGCTGTGGCATAAAGACAAATGGATTTCACCAAACATCCATTCGTTCATCGAGGCTGTCAGGGAGGTTATGTTGCGGGTGCATCGAGTGGAATTGGAGAGGTTTCGGCAAGACTGGTGAAATATCTCATCGATAAACGAAATGAAGTGTCGATTCCAAGAGGGTTGATAAATTCTTATTAGCCTGCGTTAAATAAATGATTTGACATACAGTTAACTCTATGTCTTATACTTCGAATAGGCTTGTAGAGTGAGAACTAAAATGTAAATGCTCAGGCTAAGTTTATGGGAATATACTTTATTGAAAGTAAGTTCAAAAGGAGGGGAAAGTCTGGAATTCACCTATCGCTCAAGGTACACACTTTTAGTAGAAATCGCATATGTCTTTCAGTACTGAAGTTATTGTGGCAATGTGCATATTGACTGGGGTCTACATTCAAATAAATTAAATTATGTAATGAATTGGAGATTTAATCAACAATGATAAAGAGCAATAATTGGAATGTATTTGGCCTGGCGTTGTTGCTGGGTTTATTTTCAACATTAGGCCCATTTACTATTGATATGTATTTACCGGCTTTTCCTGAGATTGCAGAAAATTTCAATACAAACGCGTCACTTGTTCAGTTTAGTCTGACTGCCTGTTTATTAGGACTAGGTATGGGACAACTGGTTATGGGTCCTTTGAGTGATGCTTATGGTAGACGTAAACCGTTGTTAATCTCCATGACAGCCTATATTATTTGTTCCGTGGCGTGCGCTTATGCTCCTAATATCGGGCTATTGATTTTGTTTCGTTTCACTCAAGGATTTTCGGCTTCAGCAGGGATTGTCATTTCTCGCGCGATAGCTAGGGACCTATACAGTGGACATGAACTCACTAAATTTTTCTCTTTGCTTCTGCTTGTAGGGAATTTGGGGCCTTTGGCAGCACCGATCGCAGGAAGTGGCATTCTTTCATTCACGACATGGATTGGTGTGTTTATCTCACTTGCTTGTTTGGGGATTTTCTTATTAATAATGACAAAATGGGGTTTAAAGGAGACAAATCCACCTGAACGACGTGTGACTCCCAACTTCAAATACCAGTTGGGGAGTTACAGAAAGCTTTTACGTGACCGCAAGTTTGTTGGCTACATGCTGTCACAGGGAATCATGACGGCTGGGGTCTTTGCATATGTAGCAGGAACACCATTTATTTACCAAAATATCTATGGAGTCACACCAACTGTATTTGCTATATTGTTTGCTTCGAACGGGATAAGTTTGATCATCGGTTCCCAAATCGTGGGTCGGTTGTCACAACGTATCCCTGAGCAGACCCTCCTATTATCTGGACTGTGGCTTGCTTTAGTGGCAAGCGTGGCGGCCTTGGTGGTAACTGCAGTTCATGGCCCGCTGTTCGCTTTAGTCATTCCATTGTTCTTCTTTGTTTGCTCTATAGGCATTACTTCTACTGCGGCATTTCCACTTGCCATGGAGAGTCAAGCTAAGATGGCTGGAAGTGCAGCAGCATTACTCGGAGTTGTTCCTTTTCTTTTAGGTGCGTTGGTCGCTCCTCTGGTCGGTATCGCAGGGGAAGACACTGCCGTCCCGTTAGGACTCACTTTATTACTTACCAGTATCATTGCGATTCTGACTTACTTCCTACTAGTTAAGAACATCTCGCGTCACACACCTCAACATGCTCAGTCTGATCCTTCTTTTAACTCAGAAAGGGTTGATGTATAGGATCATTAGAGAAGGGTGACCATGCAGGTTT
Organism: Paenibacillus sp. NPDC056933; assembly: GCF_042674385.1. Classification (NCBI taxonomy): domain Bacteria; kingdom Bacillati; phylum Bacillota; class Bacilli; order Caryophanales; family Paenibacillaceae; genus Paenibacillus; species Paenibacillus sp. NPDC056933. The sequence continues at coordinate 2,822,239 of NZ_JBHUQN010000001.1, forward strand.
TCTATCAGAAGATTCATTTTTTCTCTTTTGAAGGAGCAGCATTTTGATGACTTTAAATCTTTAAGAACATGGTTTTGAATGAAAACACAATATAAGCGGACAATTTCTCACAAAACTGGTACTGCAGTTTCGTGAGAATTTTTCTAATCATAAGTTAGTACCAAGTACTATGATTAGGTGTTATAATTGAGATATAAATATTAATTAATGAATCATAAAAATAGTTTCAGCGATCTTAACCATTGAAAATTTAAGAAACATATTCACTCAACCCATAATCTTCAGTAAGGGAGTTTTTATTTATGAAATTCAATGATTTTTTTGTTGGACAGACCTTTAAAACAAAGTTCTTAGAAATGAGTAAAGAGGACATTATGAGATTTGCATCCGAGTTTGACCCGCAATATATGCATTTGGATGAAGATAAAGCAAAAAAGGGACGCTTTAATGGGATCATTGCTTCTGGGGTTCATACCTTAGCTGTTACATTTAAACTATGGATTGAAACAGGCAGCTATGGCGATGATGTAATTGCTGGAACCGCATTCAATAATATCAAATTTATTAAACCAGTATATCCAGGAGACATATTGAATGCCCATGTTGAAGTTATTGAAGTAAAAGAGAAAAATGACACAGGACTCGTTACAGTGAGGTTTTCGACTTTCAATAACAACGAGGAACTGGTTTTTACAGGGGACTTATCAGCTTTGGTTCAGAAGTAGACCTTGATGAGGAAAATGACTGTAACACCTTTGAAGAGGTCCTTGCTGGATTGAAAGGACCTCTTCGATTTTGGTGATTGGGAACTTCATGTGGGGACGAACTTAGCAAGCGACATGTTTATTATGAAAACGGAACCGGAATCCCTTACCCTGGAACAATTCCAGCAGCAAAATGCTCAGCTGGAGAAACAAAATGCCGAATTGTCGGCCAACTCAACTGGTACGAAGAACAGTTCCGGCTTGCTCAGAAGAAGCGTTTCGGTGCTTCCAGCGAGAAGACGCACCCAGATCAACTGGAGTTGAATCTGTTTAACGAAGCGGAAGTGACCGCTGAGCCTGAGCCGGAGAACGAACAGATTAATTACGAGCGCCGGAAAACGAGTGGCAAGCGTGAAACGGATCTCTCGAAGCTACCTGTCGAAACCGTGACGTATGCCCTTGACGAAGGCGAGCAAATCTGCGGCTGCTGCAGCGGGCGCTACATGAAATGACGACGGAGACTCGTCGTGAGATCGCGGTGGTACCACCGCAGGTCAAGGTGGTACAGCATGTGCGGCAGATGTATGCTGTACCTGTTTGAGGAGTTGCCACAGCTGACTGACTTGCAAGAGCCGGAAGCATTAACAGCGTTCATGCCATGGTCTCCTCAGCTTCCGGACACCTGTCGTATGCACTAATCTGTATTCATCTTACACTGGTCCCATCCTAAACTAGGTGGGGTCTATTTGATGCTCACGCCAGGCTAGCGTCTTTAGGCGCAGTTTGGCAACAAGGGGTTATATCCCAAGAGCAAACCACCCGTTGGACGGGTGGTCATGATTGTAGGCAAAAAGTTTTACGGCTGCACTATAAAAGGTGGGAGTGCTCCTCATCCGCCTTATTCTAAGGATGTTCAGTCAGACTGGATAAAGGAACTGTTAATTCCTGCTCCGAGTTTCCGATCAGATAGATCCGAGCTGTTTCATCCTCATTGACATGCTGGATAAAGATAGGGTTATCGTTGTAAGTTACATTTTTCATAATGGCCGATTCAGAAATTTCAATCGCTCTTTGTTTGTTCATGAGAATTCTCCTTATTCTGAAAGCTCATTCGATTGATCCATATGACTGTGAGTGGCCTTTTTTATTTCTTGGTCGAGTTTCGATTGTCCCTGAATTTCTGCGGCAGTCTCCATCTGATTGTTCAGCTGCTGCTCGATCTGTCCTATTCCATGTGCTTCTTGTTGCTGTTTGCTCTTAGCCAAAACGATCCCTCCATGTAGTGATCAAATCTTTAAAATCCCTGCATCACTACATTGCACCAAACAGTAAGAGCTTATGCAAAATTTTTCTCGTAAATCTGATCAGCAAGATCGAATGGAGGGTAGGTCACATCGGTAAACCATTTCGTATTGGATGCCGTAAAGTTGAAACCTTTAGTGGACTTTTTACACACTGTCTACACTTTTGGTGGGATATTCATCTTATACTCTATCAAGATCAGTTCAAGTGTCCGTTACGTCTTGCTTAGTTACTCATACATTATAGAGTCGGCAGAATTGGATGAAGACAGTAAGCTCGTTGAGACGGGCATGGATTGCGAGGTTTAGAGATTCAACGTCATGACTTGTCTGTTTTCTGAAAGTTGTCCTTGCCACACCACAGATGATAGATTTTATGAGGAGGCGAAATTATGACAAGAAAAGTCGTGATCGAGATTAATTTCAACAACTATGGTTTTGACCCGCTGCGTCTGACAAGAGAATGGCTGGAGCGAAGAATGGACATTTTTCGCAGGTTTACGCTGAACTGCCTCAAGGCGCAGACGAATCAGGATTTCCTGACCGTAGTGAAGCTCTCGAAGGAATCTGGAGAGTTGATGCAGGAAATTTTGGCAGAGCAGGAACCTTTGCCGGCCAATATCCGTTTCGGAACGCATATCGAGAGCGTTCGTGCCATACTTGCCTTTGCGGAAGGACATGAAGACATTTACATTGCCAGACTGGATTCGGATGACCTGTACCATAGAACGTTTGTTCAGCAGCTATATAACGTGCAGCCAAAGACAGAGACGATGGCACTAATCAACCAGAATGGGTATCTGTGGGACAGCGTCAATAATGAGATGGCACCGACGTTTCATCGTTCACCGCAATTCTATGTGTATCTGTATAAAACGGAGCAATACGCCTCAGGATACCGCGTCAAATTACCGGGGAGAGGCACCCATGGAAATGTCATTGATCTGCCACATGAGTTGCTGCCTCCACGCAATTATATCAATGTTGTTCATTCCAGTAACACCTCGGTCAAAAAGGTTCCACCTAAAGACCGGCTGAGTGGAGACGAGATTGAACAAGTATTAAGGGAATTCATGATCTGACCAAGGGCGTTCTTGATAGATTCAGGGCAAACGAGGAGGCACAGGTTAATACGTAGACCATCCCTGAACGTCAAAGGAGGGCTAAGAGAATGTCTAAGGAAAAAAAGATTATTGTAGAAATGCTCTTTAATAACTGGGGAGCGACAGCGGATCGACTGACCAAGCGCTGGATAGAATACAGAATAGATCTATTCATGAAATATGCACTCAAGAGCCTGCTCCTTCAATCTTCTCAGGAGTTTACCTGCTACGTGCTGTATGATCCGAAGTCTGAGAAGCTCATACAAGGGGCCCTAAAAAAATATCCTCCCCTTCCTTCCAATATCTGTTTTGTTACACCTATAGACTACCAAGCTCATGTCATCCAAGATATTGAAGAGTTCAAATATTTGTACCGCGTCTATCTGTCCAGTGACGATATGTACCACAAAGATTTTATAAAAAAGCTGCATGCCTATAAACCCCAAAAAGACACGGTAGCCCTGGTACCGCAATACGGTTACATCTACGACTCGGTACAAAACCGACTGGGTAAATTTTTTTTCTGGCTTCCCAGCTACGGTGTAACACTTGTCAATGTGAATGAGTATTTGAGAGAACAAGCGGCCCGTTATAGTTGGCGCGATGCATTTAAGGTTCCCAGGGAATTCATTAATATCAAAGAACCAATCTGGATCAATCATATTCATGGACAGAATACAGGAACAACTTTTGACAATGTACTGACATGGAAAATAGTAAATATTCATGATGCTTGTACGTTGGAGCCTTGGAATAACAGTAAGCAACCTAGAGCTGTTTTCGGTCCTGAAATCACAAATCCAGGTGAGATCGAACAGATACTGAATAACTTTTTCTAAATATGTGTTCCTTTTCCCAATGTCATAATTACGGCTCATACGATAATCATTCCATAATTTCACGTAAGTTCTGCTCCGATTGCCGAAATGGTAAAGAACTTGTTCTGATTAGTGTAACCTATCTGCATAACTAATCCCCCGGTGAATCTCTACCGGGGGATTAGTTATGCGTCTTAGTCTAAATTATGATTTAGTTAAACATTAAAGATGTTGGATGAATGATAGATGTCATAATGGGAGTTAGTCACTTAATCCGAGTATGCAGCAGCATTAAAACTCTCCATACCTTACGGATACCACTATTCTTAATCCCACTGTCTGGAAATTTGTTACTGTGTCAGCTTTTCTATGGGATATATCATTTACGATGCTTCTAAAGGACTACGAAGGTAACGAAATCCTGGAGGAATTACCGATTGTAACGAGGAGAGTTTGGATGTTAATAACATTAGTTATCATGATCGGACCTCTATACTATGGGCTGTTCAGATATTCTTTTTTATGAATGGTCAGGTAATCCCAACGTTAACCGTGTTTCTGGTAACCGTTCGGCGAGAGAGGACCCATTGCGGAGGATGCGATACTGCAACCATTTGTCTCTTTGATGAACATTGGAATCACAGCCCTTTTCAATCTTCTACGGTAATTCTAAGTCAAATTAGTGATGAGCATAAGTGGCTATTCGTCCATATTTATGAGACGCCGCATTTTGATTGAACTAACGGGAAGGATAGTTTAAGATTATTCACACTGAATCTAGTCACGATGCATTGCTTTATTTCAGCTTTTTGACATTATTCGTCATTATAGCAACTGCAATGCTCCCAGAAACGGGGCCTAAAGGCAAAAAGAAAATCGCATCCTAATAACAAACAAGCGCCTGGTCTCTCCGAATGCGAAGAGATCAGGCGCTTGTTTTGGTTATAGCAATCAAACAAATGGATTGCAGGCGACAACTTATTCGAAGTAGTGCTATCTAAATCTCCAATGCATATGCAAGGGCTTGAGATCGAGACATTCCTCTGCCTTTGTTCCACCACTCATGCAACTCCTGATCTGCCAAAGCATGCTGAAGTGCGAGTACAGTCTCTTGGTGCTCCGCAGGGAAATTCGGCGTGCTTTCCCCGTCAAGGCTTTGGCGACCTTTCTCTGCGGCTCCGAGAAGCAGTGCAGCCTCGGAGAAGGCATCCTTGGCACATAGTGCGATGCCCAATCCCTCTATACCACGAGAAAGAACCCAAGATCCTCTGTAGATCTGGCTCGCTGCGATACATTTTTTGAAATATTCAATCGACACAGCAAGTTCTCCGAGTTTCAAGGAAGAGTATCCCAGACACTCGTACGGACCGGATACTTCCCATTGGTCCTGAACCGATTCAAAGAATTGAACGCTCTCTTTCAGGAGTAATGAAGCTTCGTAATATTGCTTTTGCTCCAAACGGAGCTTCCCCCAGGCATGTAACGATGATGCCAAGTTCCATAAATCACCCGAGGTTCTCGCCATCTCAACGCTCTGCTGCACGAGCGGCTCGGCTTCTTGCATGCGATTCAGTTTGATGTGGAGAAATGCGAGCAGCCGAAGGGAAGAGGCCAAGAGAGAGGCTTCTCTCAGATCGCGGGCGAGATCCGCGCTGCGGGTCGCCGCAGCCATTGCACCTTCCATATTTCCCTGTATGAATTGTATGACGCCTTGTCCATGCAAGGCTTTGGCGCAATCGGCGTCTGGCGAACCAGCATTCACATCGCTGTCCAAAAAGCGGTCTAGCCAGAACAGTCCTTCTTTCAGCCTGCCCTCATGAAGCCAAAACCAATACAGATTGGACACCATATGTAGTCCGAACGAACGAGCTTGCGGATTGGCATAAGACCATTGAAGAGCCGAGCGTAGATTGGTATATTCCCGTCTCACTTCTTCAATACACGCCTCGCGCTCGCGGGTCCTGAACTTGGGTTCCGCACGGAGCAGGCATTGACTGTAATACCGTAGATGGCGCTCGTAGAGCGCTTGACGCTTACATTCTTCGGATTCATCCCGCAGCTTCCCGCTTGCATATTCCTTAATGGATTCCAACATGAAATAACGGACGAAGCAATAGTCTTCGCCAATCTCGTTGGAAACGAGAGATTTGTTGACCAGGCCGGACAACAGATCAAGCATATCCTCCCCAGTGATGCGATCTTCCCGATCAGGCATTCCAGGCTCACAGATACAGATTTCTTCCGCTGCCTCCAACGTGAACCCTCCCGAAAATACACTGAGCCGCCTGAGCAGCAGTCGTTCCTTGCCGGTCAACAGATTGTAGCTCCAGTCAATCGTGGATTTCAGCGTCTGTTGCCGGGGTGCAGCTGTTCGCTTCCCGGCAGTCAACAATGTCAACAAGTTGGCCAGACGTTCTTCAATCTGTTGCAATGTCAGAATGTTCATCCGGGCAACAGCAAGTTCAATGGCCAACGGGATTCCCTCCACCCTTTTGCAGATGGCGCCAACAAGTCTGAGTTTTGGCAACGTAGGCTGAAATTGGGGCGCCGCAATACGCGCCCGCTCCAAAAACAGTTGCACGGCTTCGAATCCCATAATCTCCTGTTCGGTGAGATCATGCAGTGAATGCTCATCAGGGGGAAAAGACAATGGGGGAATTCGGTAGACAGATTCTCCAGAGATATTGAGCGGCTCCCGGGTAGTTGCGAGAATGGTCAATCCCGGTGCAGCCGCCAGAAGCAACTCGGCCAGAGATGTACTGGCATCGATGACATGTTCGCAGTTGTCGAAAATGAACAACATGCTTTGGCTGGAGACAGCATCCAGCACGGCTTGAAGGTCTGTCCGGTTCGCCTGATTATGCAGCCCCAGCGTGGATAAGAGCAACTGACCCAAATCATCCCGTTCAATTATGTCGCCGAATTCGAACATCCAGACCCCTTGCGGATATTTGTCGGAAAGGACTGAAGCCACCTCAACGGCTAGAGACGTTTTACCGATTCCTCCGGGCCCTACGATCGAAACCAGGGCGTGCACGCTTAACCGTTCCGTCAGTTCTACTTTGGATTGATTCCGCCCAACGAAGAGAGAAGGAAGTTTCGGTAATCGGTTTGCTACCTTAATTGAAGTCAATGGCTTATCATGGATTGGTTCCGGTTCCATTTCTTCCATGGTAACCAACGTTTCGAACCAGGCAACGTCAAAGTCTGGAAACTCCCGATGGGTAGCTGAACGTGCTTCCGAAAAGCGTTTTACAGCAAGCCATAGTTCCTCCGCCTCCTGACGCGGTTCGCCTTCCAGAAAAAGTCTTTCTTCCCAAAATACCTGAATTATTCGTTTGAGATTACCTACGCTGGGAAGCCGATCTCCGTTTTCCCATTGCTGTACCGTTCGCGGATCAACGCCAACACGCTTGGCCAGATCCACTTGCCGCATCCTTTTGGATAAGCCGTTTCTAGCAGGTCTGGAACGAATTTTTTTGATCCATTCATGAGGCCAATCTTTCGAAAATTTCCCGTCTTCCATATGATCACCTGAATTTCATATTCTGAGCTACTGTGACACGAACAAACACGAACTCATATACATTCGTGTTCTGGATTCTAGCAGATAAAATAAAGCATATCAACAAAAACAAAACAAGGAGGTAACTCACATGCCATTAACACGCATCGTTACATTGAAAGGCCGCTCAAGTGAAGAGAAATCCCAAATCGGTGAAGTTGTTTTGCAAACGATCGTAGATAAACTGCACGTACCTGCAAACGATCGTTTTCTGATCATTGAAGAACTGGATCGCGAAAATTTCAGTTTTGATCCGAATTGCCTGGATATCGAAAGAAGTGACGGTTTCCTCATTGTTCAAATTACATTGAACGCCGGTCGTTCTGACGAAGTGAAGAAAGAGTTCTACGCGGCACTTGCCGAGCAGCTGAATCAGAAGAGTGGCATCCGAAAAGAAGATGTATTCATCAATCTGATTGAGGTTACCAAAGAAAACTGGTCATATGGCAACGGTCTTGCCCCATTCATCGCATAAATACACAACTTACAAAAATTCGTATAAACGAGAGGAAGATATAATCATGTCAACACTTCTATACATTACAGCTCACCCAGGTAACCCTGAAGCATCGTATAGCCTTTCCGTCGGAGAACAATTTGTACAAGCTTACCAAGAAAGCAACCCTGGAGACAAGGTTGTGCATGTAGATCTGTATGAACGTGACATTCCCCAGATTGATGCTGACGTATTTAGCGCTTGGGGCACACTGCAAACCGGTGGTGCGTTTGATCAATTGACAGCTGTGCAACAACAAAAGATTACTCAATTGAATAACTTGCTTGAAGAATTCGTAGCAGCAGATAAATATGTGTTCGTCACTCCAATGTGGAACTTCTCTTATCCTCCTGTAGTGAAAGCGTACATCGATTCCTTCTGTGTTAGAGCAAAAACGTTCAAATACACCGAAAATGGTCCTGTCGGATTGCTTGAAAATAAAAAAGCATTCCATATCCAGGCTACTGGCGGTGTTTACTCAGAAGGTCCTGTAGCAGATCGGGAGAACGCCAGCCGTCACTTGAAAACGGTCCTGAATTTCGTAGGTATTACAGACTTCGACAACCTGTTCGTGGAAGGAATCTCCACAGCAGGAGAACGCGCTCCACAGATCAAAGCAGATGCTATTGAAAAAGCCCGTAACGTAGCTCAAAACTTCTAATCCCCAATTAAATCCAGGTAGCATAAGCTGCACAATATTTGCCCATCAAAAGCTTGCTGGATTGCCAGCTTTTGATGGGCATGTTTATGAAATCTCGAATCTGTTGCCACACCCGTTAAGCGGAACAATCTGGTCTTTTATTGCACTGAGATTTATTCAGGGACTTGCAGGAAGCTTCGGTTTCATTTCCAGATCGATGGCGAGGGATCTCTCCTCAGGCTTTGAATTGACCCGGTTTTTCTCACTTTTGATGCTGGTCAATGGCGCAGGTCCAATATTTGCACCGATTGCGGGAGGACTGCTTATGCGTGTGACTTCCTGGCAGGGTGTTTTTGTGGCCTTAAGGGGTTTTGTACTTTGCTCGCAAATTACAGGTAGACTGTCTAGTAGAATTAGCGGACATACTCTTTTCGTCAGCAGAATTACATTGGCAACCATCAGCGGCGTCATACTATTCGTAGTGTTATTGAGTGGTGGTGGACAATCTGCTATACCTATGGGGACCGTCATCGCATGTTATCCAATATCGCCGCAGTTGTCTGTTACATTGCGTTAATCCGTAGAAACATGGCAAAATCGACAAATTAAGAGGAGGAACTATTAGTGAAAGTATCTTATCATGGACATTCTGTTGTGAAAATTGAGACAAACGGAAAGACCATTCTGATTGATCCGTTTATTACAGGCAACTCAAACACGGACCTGGATGCAGCTACTGTGAAAGCGGATGTAATCCTGTTAACCCACGGACATGGGGATCATGTGGGGGATACAGTTGACATTGCGAAGCGCAACGATGCACTGGTGATTGCATCTCCAGAACTCGCTGACATGTTAGGGTGGGAGCACGTTCGAACTCATCCGATGAGCATTGGCGGAGCGTACACATTTGACTTTGGAAAAGTGAAAATAACTCAAGCCTTCCATAGTTCAAGTTATGTCAATCCGGAGACCAAAACGATTATATATACAGGGATGCCTACCGGAATTCTATTCACAGCTGAAGGCAAAACCGTATACCATGCAGGGGATACAGGTTTATTTTACGATATGAAAGTGATTGGAGAACGTAACGATATTGATCTGGCTTTTCTGCCGATTGGAGATAACCATACGATGGGACCTGAAGACGCTGCGCTTGCGACAGATTGGCTTCAAGCAAAACAAGCCGTACCCATTCACTTCAATACGTTCCGGTTTATTAAGCAAGATCCACAGTCCTTTGTCTCACTTCTCCCGATCGGGGTAGGCAAAGTGCTTGAACCTGGCGAGGGAATTGAACTCTAAGTCTATGGTCTGTAACCCAATGAAGAACATATGAAAAGCCGCTTTTTAGTGGCTTTTTCGTGTGTCGTTTCAAATACATACATATGATCGTGAATAATGATTCTGAAACCGCTAACAACGTTATATTCCCAGCTCTAATTCGACATATTACGTGCTCAAAATCCATTTTGTGACATTGACAGAAAGATGCCAAAGGCATTGCCAGTTCCGGAGGAATGAGGCAACCTCGGCGCTGGATATGACGATTCAGGCACAAATCCTGGACTTGTTGAAAACTCTTCAACAGCAGAAAGGACTTTCCTATCTGTTTATTGCCCACGGTCTTGAAGTGATATACAGCATTTCACACCACGTGATGGTTATGAAAGCTGGTGAAGTTGTAGAAGAAGGCGAGACCAGACGTATTTTTCATGATCCAGAGCATGATTATACACGGTCATTAATTCAGGCAATCCCGAGAATCGAGATTCCGCAATTCGAATGAACCGTATTAGAATCCAATGATCCAAGAGGAGGAAAACAATATGAGCAGTGTAGTACCTGCATTACAATACGAAGAAATGTCTCAAGAAGCGAAGGATTTCGTCGATGCGCGAATCAAAAGCGGCAGTCGTGTAACCAATATGGTCAGAACGTTGCTATATTCCATGCCATCTTTTGAAGCTATGGAATTCTATCCGGTGCGCAATGAGCTGCAAAAGATCATTGGTAGCCGTGCCATTTATTTTTATTGTTATGCGATCTCGACTGAGAACGAATGTCTCGTCTGCTCCACCTATCATGCGAAGCTCCTGCGGGATCTGAACATCAGTTTCAATGAGTTCGAATTCACCGAAATTGAAAAAGTACTGATTGATTATGGACGTGGATTGGTGAACAATCTGAATACGATTGATACATCCATATACGACAGATTAAGAAGTGAATTCAGTTCGGAGGAGATTGTACTCATCACTACAGTTGGTTGCAAAATGATCGCATCCAACATTTTTAACGAAGCGATGAAGGTTGATCTGGATGAATATCTGTTCGAAGTGGAGTTTGACAAAAACATACTGCCAGACAAGTCTTAAATTCAAGGTTTCAAGTAGCTTTGGAGCCACCCAAACATGATCGCTTCATCGCGATCATGTTTTTTTTGAATTTGCTGACCAGCCGTGCAATCCGAACTGCCATCACATCATCACACTTGAATTGCGTGTAAAAACGTTGTATTTGTGCTTAATCTGATCACATTTGTCTAATAATCATGTTGTCTAACAAGATTCTAATTTATATAATGTTTATTGATATCGTTTTAGTGATCAGGAGTCATGAATTCAGCAGAAGGAAGTGATTTCAATACAATTTAATCGCGTATCAAGTAACAAATTGTACATTCAGATTTACGATCAGATTCTCTCTGAAATACAATCAGGCACGTTCCAGATTGGAGACAAGCTGCCCACAGAACGGGAGTTATGCGCGCAATTCGGCGTAAGTCGTGCTCCGATCAGACAAGCACTGAGTGCCTTGGAGATGAAAGGTTACATCTACTCCAGACAGGGTGAGGGTGTCTACGTCAAAAGCACCATGCCTCAAGAAGAAGCGTTCACCGATGAGTCTTTCATCAACTCCGTATCCCCGGAGGATATTGTTGAAGCCAGAATGAACATCGAACCACTTATTGCCCGTATGGCAGCTCAAAGGGCTACGGCCGACGAGATTCAGCAGCTTCGAGAGACCATCAAACAGATGGAAGCAGAGACAGCCAGGGGACATTATGTTCCCGAGACCGATGAGCGCTTGCATATGGAGATTGCCCGAGCTTCACACAATGATCTGTTTATTCAGTTCATGACCGTAATTACCCAAGCGATGAAGCAACAGGAGATGTGGAGATTTATCCGGGATCGTACGGTTACCCGTCCGGATTACCGCGATACGAACTTCAGCGAACATAAGGAAATTATTGACGCGATTGAGCAGAAGCAGGAAGATAAGGCTGCCAGGCTGATGACACAGCACATGCAGAATCTATTTAACCGCTATTGGAAAGATTAACGATAATCCCTATGCATTCCTTCAGCATAGGGATTATTTTCCAATTTCAAAATACAAGATTTAAAGAATACGTGTTGACAATTAAAAAACAAGTTGTTATATTCAGAACAGATCAACTTAGGATACAAGTTAACAAGATTACAAATAAGCAGGAGGTGTATACGTTTACAAGCACTTGGAAACGCTCTATTTAGAAAATGATGCCCGAATAAGACGGCATTAATTTTTAAATTGGAATTGTAAGCGTTTAATATGGCAATGGCTTTGCATCATTTATTGGGAGGATTTTCATATGGATCTACATCAACTCGAGAAGTCCACTGTTCGTAAAGTAACTATGCGATTGATTCCCTTCTTGTTCTTATGCTTTGCAATTTCAATTCTGGATCGGGTGAATATCGGCTTTGCCGCTTTAAGAATGAATGAGGATCTCGGATTTTCCGAGGCTGTGTACGGCTTTGGAGCAGGGGTTTTCTTTTTAGGATATTTTTTGCTTGAGGTACCCGGCAGTGCAATGATGACCAAGATAGGTGCCAGACGGTGGATCAGTCGGATCATGGTTTCATGGGGTATCATCGCAATTGTGATGGCGTTCATTCAAACTCCGATCCAATTTTATACTGTTCGATTTTTACTCGGTGTAGCCGAAGCCAGTTTTTATCCATGTATGGTACATTATTTGAGCGGTTTCTATCAATCCAAGCATCACGCAAAAGCCATTGCAGGATTCATGATTGCCATTCCGGCAGCGAATGCGATTGGATCTCCATTATCAACATTCCTGCTACAAATTGATTGGTTGGGACTCGCCGGTTGGCAGTGGTTGTTCATTTTGGAAGCGATACCAGCAATTATTCTCGGTGTTGTATGTTACTTCTATTTGACGGATCGTATTGAAGATGCAACATGGTTGACAGGTGCAGAGAAGACCTGGTTACTGGATGTTACACGTAAAGAGGCGCTGGAAAAGCAGAAAGTCAAAAAGCCCACGTTTCTCGAAGTATTGCGTGACAAGGACGTTCTCATTCTAGCTCTGGGTTACTTCTTCTGGATGTTTGGATATTATGGCATCAACATGTTTTTGCCGACGATTTCGAGAGGATTGACCGAGTCAACGGGCTGGTCCCTACAGAGTATTGGATGGTTGCTAGGATTCATGTATCTCTGTGCGATGGTTGTCATGTATCTGGTCGGTAAAAGTTCAGACAGACAGAATGAACGCAAATTCCACGTTGCTGGATGCTTGATCGTTAGTGCAACTGCGATGATTGCCAGTGTGTACGTTGCAGAAACCAGTCTGATCGGTGCGTTTGTACTCCTGACGATTAGTCTGTGTGGAGCATTTGGAGCCTACTCACCTTTCTGGGCAATACCACCATCCTTCCTTACTGGTGCAGCTGCAGGTGGCGCAATTGCACTAATCAACAGTATCGGTAATCTGGGTGGATTCTTTGGACCCTATTTTGTTGGGTTCATCAACGATTTGACCGGCAGTCACAATCTCGGACTGACGGTGTTGGGAATAAGCATGATTATAAGCGCAACTATTATCGTTTTCCTTGTGAAGCAATCAGGTAAAAGTCACAAAGTGAATCCAGGACGTCCCTTAGATCAAGCAAATTCAAGCAAGTTGGGCTGATCACAACAATTAAACGGGTATACAGCATCATTTAACTGCTCGTTTTTTTGCCTAAACTTAGGATACAAGTGAACAACATGATAACTTAACAGATCAAAATTTTAAAACGAGGTGAGCAAAATGACGAAACTCAGCGTCGAAGAGCTTAAACAGAAAGCAATAGAACTTAGACAATCCGCCATAACGATGATCTATGAAGCGCAGTCAGGGCATCCTGGAGGCTCACTGTCCGCAGCAGATATTGTAACCGCTCTATATTTCAATGAAATGAACATTGATCCTGCCAATCCCAAATGGGAAGAGCGTGACCGCTTTGTTTTATCCAAAGGGCATGTATGTCCGATTCAATACGCAGCTTTGCTTCATCGCGGCTTCGTTCCTTTCGAGAACATACACACACTTCGACAATACGGTTCTCCATTCCAGGGACATCCCGACATGAAAAAATGCCCAGGCATTGACATCTCGACAGGTTCTCTGGGTCAAGGACTTTCCTGCGCAGTAGGTATGGCTATAGCGGGCAAAAGGGATGAGAAATCATATCGGGTATTCGCCATGCTGGGGGATGGTGAATGTCAGGAAGGTCAAATATGGGAAGCTGCTCAGACTGCTAATAAATATCAGTTGGATAACTTGATTGTGTTTGTTGATGACAACAACTTGCAGATTGACGGAACTTGCGATGAAATCATGCCTAATCTGGACCTGGAAGTGAAATTCAAAGCTTTCGGATTCGACACCCGAAGAATCGACGGCCATGACATGCAGCAGATTGTAGATACACTGGATGAAATCCGAAATCTGGAGCATGGCAAGCCCATTTGTATCGTATGCAATACGGTCAAAGGCAGAGGTGTTTCATTTATGGAGGATGTATGTGGCTGGCATGGTGCTGCTCCGAAGGAAGCAGAGTATCTGCAGGCTTTGGAAGAAATTGCGGGAGGTCTAAAATAATGAGCACACAAAAAACGAACGTAGCTGAGAAAAGAATAGCGACGCGTGACGGTTTTGGACATGAGATTGTGGAACTTGGCAAAAAGAACAAGAACATTTATGTGGTAGATATTGATATTGGCAAGTCATGCAAAACAACGGAGTTTGCCAATCAGTTTCCGAATCAACATATCAATGTCGGTATTGCTGAGCAAAACGCGGCTGGACTTGCAGCCGGCTTGGCGACGACAGGTAAAATCCCGTTTATCAGCACCTATGCAGTATTCGGATCACTGCGCATGGCAGAACAGATTCGTCAGGAAGTCTGCTATCCGTTCCTGAACGTCAAAATTGCATGCTCTCATGGCGGATTGACTCCAGCCAACGACGGAGGAAGTCATCAGGCCATTGAAGATATGGGCGTACTTCGCTCCATTCCAAACATGACGGTTATTATGGGTGCAGATTACGCATCCACTCGCAAACTTGTTGCAAAAGCGGCAGAATATTACGGCCCTGTATATCTTCGTTTTACACGTGATACGATTCCGGTCATCTATGATGAAGACGAAGAATTTGAGATTGGAAAGGCTAAGGCACTGAAGGAAGGCAAGGATATTGCCATCATTGCCAACGGTGATACCGTTCATCTGGCCTTGAAAGCTTCTGAATTATTAGAGAATGAGGGCGTTTCCGTCACTTTACTCGATATGCATACCATTAAACCACTGGATCGACAGGCTGTCGTTGACTGCTTGAGTACCGGACGCATCATCACAGTAGAAGATCATAACATCCTGAATGGCCTGGGAAGTGCAGTTAGTGAGGTGGTTGCTGAGGAAGGTGGCGCCATTGTTCGCAGAATCGGGGTACAGGACCAATTCGGCGAATCCGCACCATACGAAAAGCTGCTTGAATTGAATGGGATTACAGTAGAGAACATCGTTCAGACTGCGCAAACCATGTTAAAGGACATCCGTTAAAACATTCACTACACCGTCGATGCAGCCAAGGGTCGGATCATACTATTATTCCACAATCATACCAATCATAAGGAGTGTCTATACATGTTTGAATTAAATAATAGAGTAGCTATCGTCACAGGGAGCGGATCAAAACGCGGAATCGGGCGTACGATTGCAATGACTTTAGCCAAACAAGGTGCAAAACTGGTTATCGCCGATATTAATCAGGAGGGAATTCAGGAGACCGTTGATGCCATCCGTGCCGAAGGTGGAGAAGCGATCGGGGTAGAGTTGAACGTAACTAGCCAAGAATCGAATCGTGAAATGGTTACAAAAGTACTGAATGAATATGGAAGAATTGATATTCTGGTGAATAATGCGGGGATATCCCAAAAGGCCACTGTTGAGGAAATGACACTTGAGGACGTTACTCGTGTCTTCAACGTAAATATGTTCGGATTGTTCTTGTGCTCACAGGCAGTGCTGGAGCCGATGAAAAAGCAACATTATGGACGAATTATTAGTCTCTCTTCCGTATCTGCCAAACGGGGGGGCGGTGTCTTTGGCGGAGCTCACTATTCTGCTTCCAAGGCTGCTGTGCTGGGATTCTCCAAAAACCTTGCCCGCGAGGTAGCGGCAGATGGAATTACGGTAAACTGTATTGCACCTGGACTCGTGAATACGGACATTTGGAAATCACTTGATCAAGAGACAGCCAGTGGTGTGATCGCGAGTATTCCGATGGGACGCCCAGGCGAAACAGAAGAGATTGCTTCAGCTATCGCTTTCCTGGCATCAAGCGAAGCTTCCTATATTACCGGAGAGGAAATCGACGTTAACGGCGGCTCTCATATGGATTAATGCAATATTTGTCCAGCTTGAAGGTTCATCTAAAGAAATATTATTAGAAATTATTATTGAACTTGCTAAGGTAAATGACCCTTCTGTTATATTGGCGGAAGGGTCATTCGCTTATTGTTAAAAACTTTAATTCTGAAGAGAGAGCAGGACTTATACGTTCAGAGACGGCCGTAAAATCGCGAAATCGAAGCCGCGGGACATATCCTTGATGCATTACATTCTTCATTCGATTATTTGTGAAAGTGACCTTCTCCGAACCGCCTTCAAAAATGATAGAACCAATATCCCGGATGACTGAATTGAACTTGTTAGAGGATCATTTTCTTCTGCCGAGTCATTTTAGCTTAACTGCTTATCGACCTTCTGATGATCGAAATGTACGGGTGCTAGGGGAGAGATCATACAGGGCAATCCTGCGAAATTTACTTCGAAAATAACGGGACTTTCAACAAAAAATGAAAACGGATTCATTTCGTACTTCCCCCAAAATCATTACAAATAGCAAAGCTTTGTCTTTTTTGAATAACGATATATTCGTTGGTGAAGGACGTTCGACGAAGCGAGGAGTAGATATTAAAATATACAGAGCATTGATTTCGTGAAAATCTAAGCATGTTTGCAAAGATGGTTACGTAAACTGTTCTGTTGAATTGGAGCTCTGCTATTTCTAGCAGAACTTTTTTATTGGGCAGATTGTTATCCTAATTTGCGGTAGTATGCTTTACCCAAGACATGGACTAAAACTTTAGCCAAGGAAAAACATCCTCCTAAGACATTCATATAAACGAAGGAACACTTAGTCTTTTCACGCAATAAATATAACAGTTTGTGCAATGAAATGGCAGATGGGAACTTATAAAATGAAACTATCTAAACATTTTCGGATTAATTTGCAAACGTTTTCGAAATGGGCATATACAACGCGATTGGAGATTGGAGGAAATGATGGAACTGATCTTCACCGCACGTAGCAGATTACATCCAAGACATGCGTTTTGGAGGGCGACCTGAGTCTCCAGGATTTTACTATCGTGGGACAGAGTTCGACTCTAAACTATACTTGATCGCCGATAGGAGAAGATACTGCCGTCGGTTTATTTTCGTTTGGAAAAGGGGACGAATCGATGTTAAAAGTATTGCTAGTAGACGACGAAATATATGTTCGTAAGGGAATGCATGAATTAATTGGCTGGGATGAACTTGATATGGAGATTGTGGGAGAAGCGGAGAACGGACTTGAAGCGCTGAAGATGGTTGAATGCCTGCAACCAGACGTGGTTATTACGGATATTCGGATGCCGATCCTCGACGGGTTGGAGCTTATACGAGCAGTGGATGAATTGCCTCATGTGGAACCGGTGTTCATTATCATTAGTGGTTATCATGACTTCAAGTATGCACAACAGGCCATCAGATATGGGGTTCATGATTACATCCTGAAACCTGTTGATGATGAAGAAATGACGACTACATTGCAAAAGCTGGCTAACATGATTTATAAGAAAAGAAAAAATCTGCTCTTGGCTGAGGGACAGGCCAGCAGTATCATACTGGAAGATATCATCAAAGGCAATGTGCGGAGGGAAGATGAATATCGGTATGCCGAGGTCATGGGGATAAATCGACATTCCGGTATACTGTATGCTCTTATTGAACTTCAGATGGGATCACACGAAAAAAAAGTCAGCGGAAAAAATTTGCGTGAAGCTCTGCATTCTCAAGAGGATCTTTCCTCTAATATGTTCGTTATCGAGCAGCAACATGGCAGATTCGACCTGTTGCTTGTTATGAACGAACACGAGAATGAGGGCTCAGGACTTAGGGAAAGGCTGGATCGAATTCACATGGCGCTGACCGAGCGACTTAATGTGGATATCGGTCTTTACGCAGGTGGGCTTGTAAAAGAGATTAGCTGTGTACCGCAGTCTTATCAGGAGGCGGAAGAAGCGGCCAAGCATAAATTTGCAGAAAATGGTGGTGCCGTGCTGTATACAGAGATCAAGGATAAACAGCTTTATGTTTTCAATGTGAATCAGGATGATGTTGATCAATTAATCTTGAGCTTGGAAGAGCGAAAGCAACATGCTTACCATACGATTGTGGATGACATGTTCCAGTCGTTTCGTGTACGTCGATTCACCCCACAAGCTGTTTCAAGTTCTCTTCTGCGTTGCATAACAGGCATCCTAGCTGTGGCGAAAGAAATGGGCGGCAATGATGAAGGGTTGCAGCGGTTGAAGGAACTGGCGGAACAAAGTTACGTAGGTTGGAATTTGCGGCTCATGAAGGACTCTTTTCTAATAGCACTAGAGGAAGCCGAAGGATACATTTCCCGCTTGCGGATGGAGCAATCCAAAGGGGACATCAACAAGATCAAACGATATATTGATGCACATTATACCGAGAATATCAGTCTCAAAAGCATCGCTGCGCTCTTCTTTATGAATCCTGTCTATCTTGGACGATTGTTTCGTAAAAGCTACAGCCTCTATTTCAATGAATATCTGCTAAGTCTCCGTATTCAAGAAGCGAAGAAATTACTGCGGCAGACGGATATGAGGATGTACGAGGTTGCTGCGCGCGTAGGATTTCAGAATACAGATTATTTTGTAACCCAGTTTGAGAAGCTGGTCAAGCTGTCCCCTACAGAATATCGCAACGTACTGAATGGAACTGAGCAGCGAGGGACGCGATGAGAAAATGGAACCTGAACTATATGAAGCTTCGGGACAAGCTGCTGCTTATGTATGTCCTTTCCGTGTTCATTCCGATCGTTGTCACCAATGTGGTGTTCTACAATGTCACGGCTGCCAATATTCGCAGTCAGAAAACCCGTGATGCAGGAATGGCTTTGAACAATCTGAAGAATGAACTGCGAGTAAATATCGACCAGGGTGTTGGCTTGTCCTATTCCTTATATGCTGATCCTGTGTTTAATGCCACGCTTACCCGTGAGTTTAATAGTCAATTCGAGTATATTGAAGCCTACAATTCGTATTTACAAGGTGAATTCTCAGGTCAGATGAATCAGGGAATCCGTTGGTATCAAGTATACACAGATAATCCCACCATTTTGTCCTCTGGTTATATTGAACGTTTAAGTGACGCAATTCGCAACTCGGATTGGTACATTCAGTCTCAGTCCTACTCAGCTCCTTATCCCGCGCTAATCGTTGCTGATCAGACGCTGAGCCTGGTTCAACGACTCAACAACCTGAATACAGGCGGCATAGAGCAACTACTTAAAATTGACCTAAACATGGATCTGATCAAACAACACTTCCATAACAGCGGTTTTGACGGAAAAGTGTATCTGGTTGATCCTGGCGGACATATCCAATTTACAAACGATCTGACAGCAGAAGAATCACCGGTGGAGCAGCTGTTTAGTGATATTCAATTTCCGAACAAAACGATTCAGTTTGAGCGTACGTATACAGGCATTAATTATCTGGAGGGCTGGTCATTGCAAGGGGTCATGGATGAAGAAATTGTCTTGCAGGAAGTTCGAAAATCCCGGTCCTTCGTTGTTTGGCTTGCTTGTATTAATTTTGTCTTGCCTTCCATCATCATTGCCGCCATGTCAAGGTCGCTCCACGTCAGACTGGTACGGATTCTTAAACATATGAAAAAAGTAAAAACACAGAATTTTCAAACGATTCCCCCTGAAGATGCAAGGGATGAAATTGGTCAACTCACGATGGAATTCAACCGGATGACCGAAACGATTCATAATTTGATCAATGAGGTATATGTGGCAGACATCCAGAAGAAGGACCTGGAATTAAAGCAACAGCAAGCACAGCTTCATGCACTCCATAGTCAGATCAATCCGCATTTTTTGTTCAATACCCTCGAATCCATTCGGATGAGAAGCCTGATCAAAGGTGAGAAGGAAACAGCTAAAATCGTTCATAACATGGCCAAAATGTTTCGCAAATCGATCAGTTGGAATCAGAATGATGTCACGGTAAAGGAAGAGCTGGAGCTCATCGAGAGTTTTTTGCAAATCCAGAAATACCGTTTCGGAGAAAAGCTCCAATATAGCATTGTGGCTGACCCTGCCGCACTTATGTACCGTGTCCCTAAGATGGTTATCCTTCCATTTGTTGAAAATGCAAGTATTCATGGTATTGAGTCATCTCCGGGTGAAGGCATGATCCAACTTCAAGTTTCTGTTGAAGCTGATGAACTCATGATCAGATTGGAGGATAACGGTATAGGCATGTCACCATCCAGACTAGAAGAGTTACTCAGCTACCTGGATCAAAACACCGATATGGGAGAGCATGTCGGCATGAAGAATGCGTATAGTCGCTTAAAACTTTGTTATAAGGATCGCTTTTCATTCATGATCCAGACATGGGAAGGAAAAGGAACGCATGTACAGATAAAGCTACCGCTTGACCAGAAGGCAATGCAGCACGAGTGAAGCGACGAATATACTTTTCAAAGTAGGAGGTACACTTTCATGGGTAACATTGAAAGCGCTATCTTGTTATATTGAATAGGCTTACAAACAAAAAGAATATTTTAAGGGGGAAACAGTTGAATGTTTAGAAAAAAAGCACTTGTAACAGGTCTGGCCATCTTACTGGCCGCAACGCTTGCGGGTTGCAACAAAGCCAATCCGGAAGCCGCCTCTCCCGACAGTAACGACAACACCCCGGTCACATTCAAATATTTCACGTTCGGCGCGGGGAAGAAGGATGTTCTGGCAAGCAGTACGACCATTGGCCAAAAGCTACAGGAACAAACTGGGGTTGACTGGAAGATGGAGTATCTGGTTGGCGATAGTGCTACCAAGGCAGGTGTGATGATCGCGAGTGGCGACTATCCCGATATTATCGACTCCAGCGGAGAAATGGCCAAGCTGATGGATGCAGGTGCCTTTATACCGCTGGATGAGCTGATTGAAGAATATGGGCCTAACATCAAGCGAGTATATGGTCCCTATATGGACAAATTCAGACAGGAAGATGGGAATATTTATTATTTCCCATACACAGCCAACATCGATTATATTTCGGAGCCCAATTTCCAGACTGGCTTCTATATTCAGCGTGCTGTACTGAAAGAGTTCAACTACCCCAAGATCAAGACGCTGGACGAATATTTTGATCTGATTGAACAATACAAGCAAAAGTATCCGCAAATCGATGGGAGGGAGACCATCGGCTTCGCAACACTAGCGGGTGAGCCTAGCAGCTTCTTCACGCTGCAAAATCCCGCGATGCATCTGGCAGGTTATCCAAATGATGGCAGCGTCATGGTGGATATGCAGAGCCATGAGGCCAAACTGGTGGCCGGGTCTGATTATCAGAAACAATGGATGCAAAAGCTGAACGAGGTTAACGCACAGGGGATGCTCGATCCTGAATCCTTTACGATGAACCGGGATCAGTATCTGGCAAAACTGACGTCCGGACGTGTTCTGGGATACTTCAGTTATTCGTGGCAGGTCGGCGACGCAACGAACAACCTCAAGAAAGCTGGTATTGACGACAAGCGTTACGTTGCACTGCCCATTGTATTTGACAACGATGTCAAAGATCAGTACATCGACCCGCCAGGCTTCGTGAACAATTATGGTATCGGTATTACCGTAAATGCAAAAGATCCGGTTCGGATTATTAAATATTTTGATAATCTGCTCAAGGAAGAAAACCAGATTCTGGTTCAATGGGGCATTAAAGATCAGACGTACAGTGTAAATGATCAGGGACGATACTATTACAAGGATGATAACCAGCGTAAATACCACGAAGATCCAGAGTTAAGCCAAAAATTCGGCTTTGACTATTTCAACTACAGCTGGCCTCGCTACGGCAACAATTCATTGCTGGAGGATGGTAATGCCTATGGAGCGGGCAATCAACCTGAGGTGGCTACCTTTAGTTATACCGACGGTGACAAGCTTCTGCTCGAAAAATACGGTGTAGAGACATTTGCAGAATTATTCAGTACACCGGATGAGCGTCCTTGGTCTCCTGCCTGGTCCATTGCGCTGGAGCAAGGCTCTCCTGAACAGATGTTTATCACTAAAGCGGATGACCTACAGAAGAAATACTTGCCCAAAATGATTATGGATTCTCCTTCAGTTTTCGAAAATACATGGAATGAATATATGAGTCAACTGAATCAACTGGACAAGAAAACATATGAAGATACGATAACACAGGCAGTGAAAGATCGTGTAGCAGGAAAATGGTAAAGAAAATCCAGTCTGGGCCAAAATTGAATGGGGGAATTTTCACATGTTGAAACCAAAAATTAAAACGGCTGGTTTGGCCGTATTGCTGACAGCCTTGCTGGCCGGGTGCAGTCAGAACAATTCATCCCCAGCACCTTCAGCGTCAAATGATGATGAAAACAGTCCAGTGACATTCTCGTATTACATGTTCTCCCCAGGCAAGAAGGATACACTGGCAAGTGAAACAAGGATTGGTAAGGAATTGCAAGAGCAGACGGGTGTGGACTGGAAAATGGAGTACCTTGTAGGTGATAGTGCCACTAAAGCTGGTGTCATGATTGCCAGTGGAGATTATCCCGATGTCATCAGCTCCAGTGGTGAAATGTCCAAGTTATTGGATGCCGGAGCCTATATCCCACTGGATGATCTGATTGAGGAATACGGACCGAATATCAAAAGGGTATACGGACCTTATCTGGATAAAATGAAAAATTCAGTAGATGGAAAAATATATGCATTGCCTTACACGGCTAATCAGGGCGAGTATTCCGGTAATCCAAATGTAGGCGGAGGGGCGTTCTGGATTCAGCGTTCTGTACTCAAGGAATTTAACTATCCCAAAATCACCACATTGGATGAATACTTTGATCTGATTCAGGATTACAAGGAAAAGCATCCGACTGTAGATGGTGCGGAGACCATCGGGTTCGTTTCACTTGCGGGTGTGGCCAATAACTTCTTCACCTTGCAGAATCCAGCGATGCATCTGGCCGGATATCCGAACGATGGAAGCGTCATGGTGGATATGAAAACCCATGAAGCGAAAGTAGTTGCAGGGACTGATTCTCAGAAAAGATGGGTTCAGAAGTTAAATGAAATCAATGCTGAAGGCATGCTTGATCCGGAATCTTTCACGATGAACAAAGATCAATATTTGGCAAAGCTGACCTCAGGCCGTGTTCTCGGTTACTTCAATTACGGCTGGCAGGTTGGAGACGCGACCAAAAACTTACTTGCAGCAGGTATTGATGAGAAACGTTATGCGCCGCTTCCTATTGTGTTTGATGAAGGAATCAAGGATCAATATATTGATCCTCCAGGCTTCGTCAACAACTATGCAACTGGCATCTCGGTGAATGCCAAAGATCCGGTTCGTATTATCAAATACTTCGATAATTTGCTCGAAGAAGAGAATCAGATTTTAGTGCAATGGGGTATTAAGGACGAAACGTATAGTGTCGATGAAAAAGGCCGGTTCTATTTTGCCAATGAGGATCAGCGTAAAGCCCATGACGATCTGGAACTGAGCCGCCAATTCGGGTTTACTTACTTCGGAACAGACTGGCCGCGTTATGGTGGTGAATCCACCCTTTCAGACGGTAACGCTTACGGTCCGGGTAACCAGCCTGAGGTAGCCTATGCGTCATATACAGAGGGAGACAAAAAGTTCCTGGAAGCCTACGGCATCCAAACATTTAGTGAATTATTTAACAAACCGGAAGAGCGTCCATGGTTCCCGGCATGGTCCATCGCGTTGGAGCAAGGATCACCTGAGCAAATCTTCATCACCAAATCGGATGATCTGCAACGTAAATATTTGCCGGAAATGATTTTGGGATCACCATCCAATTTCGACAAGCTGTGGGATGCCTACATGGCGGAATTAAACAAATTGGAGAAGAAAGGGTATGAAGAGACCATTACCAAAATCGTTCAGGATCGTGTTGCAGGAAAATGGTAATGTGAACGCTTGAACACAAACTGTTACATGCATGGGGGAGTCGAAAAACCAAGATATCAGGCAACCTCCCGTATGAATAACAGAATAGGAAAGGAGTAGGTTCACCGTGGAGAAACCAAATGTTGCCCTAAACTCGATGCCTCCTGCCTCGGGACCAAAAGGAAATAAAACAAATTCATTTTTCAAACGACTTGTGCAGCAACGAACGCTTGCCTGGATGTGTATTCCTTTTGTCGTGTGGGCCTTTATTTTCAAGTACCTGCCGTTATGGGGATGGACCATGGCTTTTCAGAATTTCAAACCGGCAAGATCCTTCTCGGATCAGCAATGGGTAGGCTGGCACCATTTCAGTATATTGTTTGAGGACAATACTTTCTACCGGGTGCTGCGAAATACGCTGGTGATGAGTTCTATCAAACTGGTGCTTGGATTTGTTACGGCGATCACACTTGCTCTTCTATTGAATGAGCTGAAAAATGTAATTTTTAAACGCTTTGTGCAAACCGTCAGTTATCTGCCTCACTTTATTTCGTGGGTTGTCGCTTCCAGCATTGTACTGACTGTCCTGTCACCGGACGGAATTATCAATCTGCTACTTACGAAGCTTCACCTGATTGATAGTCCGATATTGTGGATGGGGAAAGGTGAGTATTTCTGGGGTATTCTGGGGGCAACCGAGGTGTGGAAAGATGTCGGCTGGAACACCATTATCTATTTGGCGGCAATTACAGCCATTGATCCAGCGCAATATGAAGCTGCCGAAATCGACGGAGCCAGTCGTTTCAAACGGATGTTATACATCACACTGCCAGGCTTAAAACCGGTTATTGTGATCTTGTTGATCATGAACATGGGAAGTATCCTGGAATCCGGATTTGAACCGCAATATCTGCTGGGTAACGGGATGAATATGGACTATTCGGAGAACCTGGACATCTTTGTACTGAAATATGGTTTGGGGATGGGGAACTTTTCCTTAGGTACAGCAGCAGGCATATTCAAAACCGTAGTCAGCTTCATCTTCCTTTTCTCCGCGAACTTTATAGCGAAAAAAATGGGAGAAAGCAGATTATTCTAAAAGGAGGCCTATGCCATGCGAACAGGAAAAACATCCCGCTTGCGGAATAGCAGTGCTGGAGATCGTGCGTTTGATGCATTCAACATTATATTCATGGTGTGCCTAATGGTTGTTACCATCTATCCCTTCATTAATATGATTGCTGTGTCCTTTAATAATGCCAATGATGCCATCCGGGGTGGAATTTATTTATGGCCGCGGGTATGGACGCTGGATAATTACAAATATATTTTTGGCGAATCAGATATCTATCACGCGACTCTGATCTCGGCGCTGCGTACGGTAATTGGGACTGTGGTATCTGTCTTCTGTACAGCGATGTTAGCTTATACAGTCAGTCGTCAAGAGTTTGTGCTTCGCAAGTTTGTTACGATGTTTTTTGTATTCACGATGTACTTCAGTGGGGGTCTGATTCCGAGCTATCTGCTGATTCGTGACATCGGATTGATCGGTTCCTTCTGGGTATATATCATTCCGGGTGTAATTGGTGTCTTCAATATGATCGTTATCCGTTCCTTTATTGAAGGTCTTCCTGAAGGCATTCTGGAGTCAGCCCGCATTGACGGAGCAGGGGAATTCACGACATTTATCCGCGTTGTCCTGCCGCTAACGATACCCGCAATGGCTACCGTATCACTCTTTGTGGCCGTGGGACAATGGAACTCCTGGTTCGATGTATTCCTGTACAACTCCTCCAATAAAGAATTAAGTACTCTGCAATACGAATTGATGAAGATTCTGCAAACCTCGACGACATCAGCGACTGCATCAGCAAGTGATGCTTATCAGTCTGCCGAGAGCAGCGGAACAGCGGTTACGCCTACGTCTATTCGAGCCACGATGACCATTATTGCAAGTGTTCCAATATTGATGGTATATCCGTTCTTGCAGAAATACTTTGTACAAGGTATGACAATTGGCGGTGTGAAGGGATAAGTAGATGAAAAAATAATGAGCCGATTTCCAAATTTTGAATTAGGAGATGAAAACCTTGAATCTACTCATTAAAAAATCGCTGTGTATCATGCTTGCCACTGTGACGGCGTTGCCCCTGTTTTTTGTACCTGCTTCCTCAACGGTTTTTGCGGCCAATGATGTTGTAGTAGATGTGTCATCATCCAAGCAATTGATTCGAGGTTTTGGTGGAATGAATCACACCGGTTGGATTGGTGACCTTACGGAAGCACAGAGAGAAACTGCTTTTGGAAATGGGGACAATCAATTAGGGTTCTCGGTGTTGCGGATTCCTATTGATGAGAACAAAAGCAATTGGCATAGAGAAGTGCAAACGGCCAAGAAAGCGATTGAACTCGGAGCAATCGTATTCGCATCTCCATGGAATCCTCCGAGTGACATGACAGAGATCTTTACGCTTGGTATGCCTTCTGGCAACGGTACAACATATGAAGCGGAGACGAGCGCAACGCTAACTGATGCTGTAGTGGAAAATTCGAATGCGGGTTACACCGGAACCGGATACGTGAGCTTTCAGAATTCCATTGGCTCGGCAATTCAATGGAATACCATTCTGATCGGTAGTACAGGCACCAAAAATGTTAAAATCCGCTATGCATTGCCATCCGGAACACGAAATCTGGATGTGTATGTAAATGGCACTAAAGCGCTCAGTAATGTGCCATTTGAAGCAACAGGTAGCGGGACAACTTGGAAGGAAAAATCGGTTCAAGTCCCCATGGTGAATGGAACCAGTACGTTGAAGCTGGTGACAACGGGAACCGGAGGGCCGAACATAGATAATGTCAACATGACTGCATTTTTTCAGGACACACAGGCTAAACGGCTTAGACATGATAAATACGATGACTATGCGCAATATTTGAATGAATTTGATGAATACATGAAGAGTAATGGCGTTGATTTATACGCAATTTCGGTTCAAAATGAGCCGGACTACGCCCATGACTGGACATGGTGGACTCCCGAGGAGCTTTTACGTTTTATGAAAGAAAATGCGAGTACGATTAATAACAGGGTCATTGCTCCAGAATCATTCTCGTACGTGAAACAAATGTCGGACTTACTTCTGAATGATCCGGAAGCCCTCTCGAATCTGGATATTCTTGGAGCACATACGTACGGAACACGGTTCAGTGATTTTCCTTATCCGCTGTATGAACAAAAGGGAGCCGGCAAAGAGCTGTGGATGACAGAAGTGTACTATCCAAACAGTGAGACCAACTCTGCAGATCGCTGGCCGGAGGCACTTGATGTGGCGGAGCACATGTATAATGCGATGGTTGAAGGTGATTTCCAGGCCTACGTATGGTGGTACATCCGGAGAAATTATGGTCCAATTAAAGACGATGGAACCATCAGCAAGCGCGGATACAGCATGGCACATTACTCCAAATTTGTCCGTCCAGGTTATGTAAGGGTGGATGCAACCAAAAATCCAGTATCCCAGGTATTTATCTCTGCCTACAAAGGTGAAAATAAAGTGGTTATTGTTGCTGTCAATAAAAACACCTCAGCAGTAAGCCAACAGTTTACCCTACAGAATGGGACAGCTTCGACTGTATCCTCATGGGTAACCGATGGTACTCAGAATTTGGCAGCAGGGACGGCAATTAGTGCATCCGGCAATGGATTTACGGCCAACCTTCCTGCCCAAAGCGTAACCACTTTTGTAGTCGAACAGTAATATTTGATTGGGCAACAGGATATCCCAAATTTAGAGCCCGTTATTCTCTCGAATGCTCCGAAGAGAGAAAAGCGGGCTTGTTGTGTTTGCATTTTCTCTTCAGCATAAACCGTTAACGACCAATTCTTCCCCTGTAATGGCTTCTGGAGATCGAATATGGTTAACCTAGTTGCTGCGAACGATTGAACCAGCAGCTGCATTTCGTGGTGGACACTGGCCCCATGATCAAGGCCGCCAAGGTTCGGAACGGGAACCCGCGCGAACTGGCAGTCGGAGGAGCCACGAGGAACCGTCAGGAAACGGTTAGTTTTGGGAGACGCACTCTGAAATTTCAGTCTTTAGTAGGAGGTGAACAATGGTGAAATCCGTATAATTAAGAATTGAAAGGAGAGTCATATCTTACTCAAAATGGACATCTTTATAGACAAATTGGAGGTTGAAAAGATTGAATAGGCACGAAAACAGCACCAATGCACCAAGCCTGTTTCGCAATCGCTTCCTACAGACGATTTTATTATCAAGCGTACTCTTGCAGGTTGGTATCTGGGTACGTAATTTCGCTATTCTCCTGTACGTTGCGGATAGAACAAACAATGATCCATACGCCATTTCGTTAATCAGTGTAGCAGAATTCGCACCAATTTTTGTTTTTTCGTTCATTGGAGGTACATTTGCCGACCGCTGGCGGCCGAAGCGAACGATGATCTGGTGCGATTTATTATCCGCGGTATCGGTATTCGTTGTACTTTTGACCATACATTACGGTTCTTGGCACTCCGTCTACCTTGTCGCATTCATCTCGGCTATTCTTTCGCAGTTCTCTCAACCTTCAAGCATGCGATTGTTTAAGTATCATGTGCCCGAAGAACAGCTACAGCAAGGGATGGCTTTATTCCAATCGCTGATGGCCATCTTCATGGTGCTTGGTCCTATGTTCGGAACCTTCGTTTACAGCACATTTGGCCTTGAAATATCGATCGCTGTCATGGGCGTGGTTTTTCTGCTCTCCGCACTCGTTCTTATTCGTCTGCCAGAGGATAATATGCGAGCTCAAACTGTCGCTGTAAAAGGGCAGTTCCGTAAAGAATTTATTGAAGGTTTCCGCTATGTTTGGCAAAGCCAAGTTCTGCGGATGCTCGGACTTGCGTTTATTCTCGCGGGACTCGCTGTTGGCGTAGCCCAAGCGCTCAACCTGTTTATCGTAACGGAGCGGCTGGGCAGGAGTGAGGAGTTCCTGCAATATCTGCTGATGGTAAATGGTGCAGCTATGCTGATTGGTGGCGGAATCGTAGCCGTCTTCGCCAAGCGGGTTCCGCCCCAGATTCTTCTCGCGATAGGTATGATCGCAGGCGCAGTCTGCACAGCCATTGTAGGGTATTCGACAAGCGTTCCGCTCACCCTGACCGTTCAATTTTTGAATGGACTTGTTTTCCCTTGCATTCATATTGGGATCAGCACGATGATTCTGAAATGGTCAGAGGCTTCAATTGTCGGCCGAGTGAATGGGGTTCTGAATCCGATGTTCGTTGGCATGATGGTCGTTTCCATGTCTTTCGCTGGAGCGTTAAAGGATTCCTTTTCGCTGGGTACGATCTATGGCGGTGCAGGATTATTATTTCTTCTCGGCGCACTGGTCATGGTTCCGATCATGAACCAAAAAGCGCCGGATAACGCACATATTGCACAGGAGACATAATTTCACGATATCTATAAAATTTAATGAAGAAGAGCCGGCCATGAGAATGTGACGGTTCTTCTTCATTCCCTGGGGTTAACCTTAGGCTATCTGATTCTTCGAAGGAAGCGTGGAAATCGGTTACTGAGGTCGCTCAGAGACATGCTTGTTGAATTTTTTGTGCGTTAAAACTGGTTTAAATTCGTAATTCTACAGGAGGATAAACAGTGGATTGGGAGAAAATCAGACAAACCTTGACATGCCCAGATTGCCCGGGAAGCGAGATCAAGATTGCACATAGCTTTAACGAGGGTGGCATCTATTCGAGCGAGGGCTGAAGGCGAGATGCTGGTAAACTTTTATGAGCCTACCGGGAGAACAGATGAGTTGCTTCCTACAAAATGAAAAAAGTGACAATTATGTCATTCTGAATAGAATTTTGTTATGTGAATCGATGGGGATATGTGGATGTCCCCCTTATACTGGGAAATGTTAAACAAGTTTATTTCCGAAAAGGGGACATCCACTGATGACAGATGTAATTAAAGCAATAATACTTGGCATAATAGAGGGCTTAACTGAATTTTTACCGGTATCGTCTACTGGACATCTTATTTTAGCAGGCAATTTGCTTAGCTTTGATGGAGACGCTGCGATAACTTTTAAAATTGTTATACAGCTGGGTGCAGTGATGGCGGTTCTAATTCTTTATTGGAAAAGGTATTTGCAGATTGGGGCTAATCTGATTAGAATGGATTTTTCCCAGAGTAAAGGATTAAGTGTAATTCATATGATTTTGGCTATGTTGCCAGCATTAATCGTATATCTTCTCTTCAAGGATACAATAAAAAGCCAATTATTCGGCCCAACTCCCGTCTTGATCGGTCTAGTTGCGGGTGGCTTATTGATGATTATCGCAGCACGGAGTAGAAGAACCGAAACCGCTGATACGATGGATGGGATTAATTATAAACAAGCTCTTGGGATTGGCCTGTTCCAATGTTTGGCCTTGTGGCCGGGATTTTCGAGATCAGGTTCGACGATTTCAGGTGGTCTTTTGCTTGGGACTAGCCAAAAAGCGGCCGCAGACTTTACGTTCCTAATTTCCGTGCCTGTTATGTTTGGGGCAAGCTTGTTGGATTTGTACGATAGTCGCTATTTACTGAATACTGACGATATCATTCTAATGTTGATTGGCTTTACGACGTCCTTTCTTGTGGCGATGATTGCAGTAGTGACGTTCATTAAACTAATTAAGCGACTCCGATTGGAATGGTTTGCAATATACCGTTTTGTCTTAGCAGCTCTGTTCTATTTAATCGTCATGTATTAAATGATTTTTTTGGATTATTAAAGAAATATCCCCGCTATCATTAGGCTAACGGAAGTTGATCCAACTAAACAATAAGAAACGAATACAAAGATAAATAAAGAGCTGCCGAATGATCAAGCAGCTCTTTTCTTTTTGTGAAATAACTTGAATAATTTGAAAATGAAGTATTTAAGAACGGAAAAGCCTATGATTAAGTTTCGAAAGGAACCTTCTATTTTGACGCTTGATGGAATTTTTACAATTAAAGTCTTTTTACGCGACAAAAACATCGTTCTATGCAAAGCCGCTTTATTAGCGGCTTTTTTATTTGCAAAGTTCCTGATGGCTGATGACAAGAAATTTGCACTTGTTAAACTGAACAGGTTTTATGGAAGTTTATTCATATTTGTGACTTGACCTTAGGTCAGGCCTAAGGTATAAGCTTAGTTCATATTCATGGAGATTGGGGAGGAAAATAGATGAAAATGGAAATTACGATTAGCGAGCTTGCGAAACTGATGGGCGTGTCCGTCCATCAAATTCGTTATTTCGAGGAAAAAGGTATATTGTTCCCGTCTTATATCGATGAAAATCAATATCGGATGTATGGCATCAACGAGATCTACCGATTGGCACATATTTTGCTCCTGCGTAAAGTCGGGTTGTCCGTACAAGCCATCAGGGATTGGAGCGAAGAAGGTACACCGGATGACATGCATGGATTGCTTGTACAGTCGGTTTCCAAAATGGAAGCCGAGATTGCCAAGCTGCGAACCTTAAGTGGCTTTATCGGTAAGGTGCTAAATGAGAATGAGCGTTATGGACAGGAGACTGCTTCCTTCGAGGTTATTCAACGCAATCAGCTTGTCCTATCTTCATGGTTTGAAACGGACATTGAAAGCGAACTGAATGCTCGAATGTTGGCTCAGCAGGGTCATGCATTGCCAGAGTTATTTGAAGCGGACATTCATTACGTGTATGAGGGAGGCCAACGTGTAAGGCTGTGCACGGAAGTCCAAGACAAGGAAGGAGACACGGTTCTGCCAGCTGGCGAGTATTTATCTTATCGGTTCTCGATACAAGGCGAGGAAGGCTTAGAGCAACACTTCAATCCATTTCATGCCTTCGCCGATCGCAGCTCTCTTATTCTAACCGGACCACGAATTCTTGTAGAAAAGTCGTACCTGTCTCTATTTACCCAAGAAAGCATATATTACGAACTGCTTGCGCGTGTTGTTAGGCATACTTAAGAAGAAGGGTGTAGTGAAACGTGAAAAAGAAATGGGGAATTTCAATCCTGATCGTCCTGCTGTTGGTGGGCGTGACAGGCGCCTATATTTTACAACAAAACAGTTTCGATATGGACGAACGAACCGTGGAAATCGATACCCCTCAAGGTAAACTGACGGGGGTATTAACGTTACCCGAGAATTATAGCGGGAAGGTTGGTCTAGTGTTGTTCATTCATGGAGATGGCCCGATTGATGCGACACATGATGACGGGTATAAACCGCTCTGGGAACGGCTGGCTGCCCTTGGCTATGCTTCACTTTCGCTGGACAAGAGGGGCATCGGAGGATCGGAAGGCAACTGGCTGGACCAGAGTATGGATGATCGTGTGGAGGAAGCAGAGCAGGCATTGGCTTGGGCGAGGCAGCAACCCGCAATTGATGCGAATCGCATAGGCGTATGGGGTGCAAGCCAGGCAGGATGGGTTATTCCCAAACTAGCCGGTAAAGAGCGGTTAGCATTTAGTATTCTTGTCTCTCCGGCAATCAACTGGCTGTCGCAGGGAGAGTACAACACGCGCAGTCAAATGGCGAAGGAAGGACGATCTTTAGATGAGATTGAGAAACAGGTGAACGATGATAACCGAATTAAAAATCTGCTAAAGGCAGGCAGCTCTTATGAGGAATATATAAGCGTTGCGGGCCAAAAAGATGCCATGTCGAGGGAACGCTGGAAGTTCGTAAGCCAGAACTATATTGCCGATGCTACAAATGATATTGAAAATTTTAGCTCCCCGGTTCTGCTTATGCTCGGTGACCACGATATTAACGTAGATGTGAAAGAAACAGAGACGGTTTACAGGGCACATGTATCACCATCCGAATTACTGCGAGTCAAAGTGCTTCCTGACACGGAGCACTCCATGCTCACCACTTCGACGGCCGATTCTCCGACGCGTGCGTTACTGATCAGCTTGTTTGCGCCGAGGAACATTACCGCGAAGGGGTACATGGATGAAATCGCTGATTTTCTGCAAAATATTCATCCACTTCAAGAGGTGACACCCTAAAGTATGACGTTATAGGTATGGCTACCGGGAGGGAAAGACATGAAACAGAGAGCATCGAACGGAAGAATTGTCGGCCTGGATTTGGCAAGAGCCCTAGCCATCTTTGGCATGATCATAGTCAATTATAAGCTGGCCATGGGAGCACAGGATGCAGGACCCTATTGGTTGAGGACGGCAACGGGGATTTTTGAGGGAAGGGCTTCTGCTCTATTCGTAATTCTTGCGGGAATTGGAGTGTCACTCATGACGGCTCGGGCTAGGGCTTCGGGAGAAGAGCAGACGTTGAAGGCAAATCGGAAAACGTTATATCGCAGGGCAGCATTTCTGTTCCTCGCCGGGATATTTCTGCTGGAAATCGGCTGGAGTGCGGACATCCTGCACTACTACGCCGTGTTCATTGCACTATCAGCGTTATTGCTCCAGTCCTCAAACAAAAGGTTGCTTGCCTGGATTATATTTATTCTTATAACAACGGTATTTCAATTGATATTTCTCGATTACAGTTACGGTTGGTCTGAAGATTACCACGAATATGTCAAGCTGTGGACATGGTCCGGATTTGTACGCAACCTGCTGTTTAACGGATTTCATCCGTTATTCCCATGGTTGGCATTTTTTTTGCTAGGGTTATGGCTTGGCCGGAAGGAGTGGTTGAAACGAAAAGAAGCAAGATCTCGCTTGCTTGTAATTTCCGCAAGTATTGCGCTATTGACGGAAGTCGGTTCTCGCTTTATTGTTCGAGAATTCACGCCGGTTTTAGGGCCTGAAGGGGCTCAGTCGCTATTCGGCAGCAAACCGATGCCCCCAAACCTGATCTATGTCGGTGCCGCCGCCGCATCTGCGCTTGCTGTGCTAGTGCTATGCATTCAAGTCGCCGAGCGATGGAAAGAAAGTAAATGGGTTCAAGCGCTGATCAGCACGGGGCAACTCTCCCTTACGCATTATGTAGCCCACGTCGTCATTGGGCTTGCCCCGCTTCAATGGATTGGCATGCTAGAGAATGGCAGTGTCGTATTTTCAACGATCTATGCTTTCCTCTTTTATATTACTGCGATTGCCATATCGTTACATTGGAAGAAACGGTATGGTCGTGGACCACTGGAACTATTAATGCGAAGTTGGGATGAAAGCAATAGGGCCTGAGCAAAAGCTTATCGCGATTACCGATCAGAAAGTGTGATAAAGTTAGCTAAAGAGAATTGGTGTAAAAAGAAGAGGGGGACTTCAAATGCAATCGGTGTACGTATTGTCGGGACTAGCTCTACAATATGTTATATCCGCTCACGCCATTATTTATCTTGGTCTTTTGCCTCTCTCCACAGGTTACTCTCATTTCTTTACCTGCCTCAATCTTGGGGTGATATCCGCGTTTCGTCATTCGTTAGTTTTGCTTATGTCTCGCTTTTAGTATGTATATTGGCTTCGTATTTTGGTATCGTGGCCTTGCGCAAGGGGGAATAGCAGGAGTTGGGCAGTTGCAGCTTTTCCAGCCATTTTTTGGCTTGTTACTCTCGGCTCTCATTCTACATGAGTCAGTTGGATGGCAAAACAAGAGAGAAACTGATCGAACGTGGTCGGCTAATCTGGTTCGCAGGACAAGAACAATGTTCCATTCAAAGTCGCTGTTATAGCGGCTTTTTTATTTTAAGGACCAAGTTCTTGTCCCAAGCCGAGGTCAAAAACATGGTGTCATTCCATTTAAATGGTGATCTAAATATGCACCGGCTCGTATGCTCAATTCCACGGTTTTACGGGTCCTCCAATACCGCAAGGTCGAATTACAAACTTGTAAGGTAGATGTAAGGCAAATCGATAGCTTAGGCCAGCCTGGCAGAATAAGATTGGAACAAACGAAAATAGAATTTTTTTAAAAGGAGAATCGAGATGAGGCTGTTTGAACTGTTGCTTTTTTTATCAAACATCGGCTTGTTTGCATTAACAGTCCTATTAAAAAAAGGACGGCGTAGAATTCCGGTATTCGTTGCAAGCGGGATCGCCACACTTTTACTGGTCATTCATTGGACGGTGGAAGGATACAGAGTTCAGCTATTTTTCACATATTGCATAACGATCATTTTTTTAGCCATCTCAGGTTATAGCTATTTTAAAAAAACCGACCAAAAAAAAATCCCACGATTCATGTTGGGTTCAGCGTATACCGCAATAGCGATAATGCTGGTCGTAACAGCGGGTCTCATGTATGTTTTTCCTGTATTTAAACTACCTGAACCGACAGGCAAATTTAAGGTAGGAACGCAAACTTTTCATTTCGTGGATACAAAAAGGGAAGAGATGTTTGACGAAGCCAGAGATGGTAAGAGAGAATTGATAGTTCAGGTATGGTATCCGGCTCAAGCTGGGACTGGCAATTACGCTCCCCTTATTCCCGATACCCGGATTTTACCTTATATGGCCGCGAACTATGGCCTTCCCGGCTTTACTTTTCAACACCTGAAGTACATATCCAGTCATGCTTATACTGGAGCCCAAGTCTCTTCGGCACAGACTTCATACCCGCTGATCCTTGCGAATCCCGGCAACATCTCTTCCAGGTTCTTCCACACGTCACAAGCCGAAAATCTCGCGAGTCACGGATATATCGTGGCAGTGATCGATCACACCTACAATACCTTTGCAACCGAGTTTCCGGACGGTCGAATCACAACCAGCACAACCAACGACTTATTCTCGCCTGACCAGGATTACCGGACGAGTAGAGAAAGTCGCGACAAGTTGGGAAAAATTCTAACCGACGATGTGGCGTTTGCGCTGGACCAATTCGAGCTCATCCAATCGGGGCAGATTCCAAGTCATCTAAAAGGGAGGATGGACCTCGGTCATGTTGGGGTGTTCGGTCATTCCATCGGCGGAGCGACGGCCTATGATGCTTCTTACGATCCACGAATCGCGGTTGGAATAGACCTTGATGGAGGGCTTTATCGTCTGCGTGACAGAGAGGGTCTGCGAAAGCCGTTTTTGTTCATCAACTCGGAAAGCTATTTCGAAAAATTAAAAATGGTGGTGGATAACCGGGTCTACACGGATGCAGAGATTAACCGTATGGGCTCAACAAGAGAGTGGGAGGATCAAGTAACGGAAGATAAAAAGTTGGAGCTTGAACGGATGCGCGAAACGGTCGAAGAGGGGGGACAAGTTCTCTATATCGAAAATACCGAGCATTTGAATTTTGCCGATGTACAATTCATTTCTCCGATTTTCAATATGTTGGGCATTACAGGAAAGATCGCACCCGAAAGAGCGAACTCCGTTATTAATGCCTATATGCTGGATTTCTTCGATATGTATCTGAAAAATCAAGGCGGAATCTTAATGAAAGGACCGGATAGCCGTTTTCCGGAGGTGAAGTTCGTAACCCCGCTATTATAAATTACGGAACAGGCTACCGGTTCCAGCCCACTGCTTGCGTTCGTGCAAACAGGTATACCCAGTTTTAAGAGTAATGAATCGAGAGCATGTTCCAATAGAACAAAAACAAGTCATAGAGCAGGCATAGAATGACCGTCATCGCAGAGAAGCATGCTCGTAACTGCTGCTTCCCGGTACCGGATTTCCGAAAACGGAATGTCCGGACACCCAAAATAACAGCCCCAGCGAGCGCAAGTAAGGGAAGAGAGGAGAATCCCCAGGCATACCAAGTTGGATAACCACGAGCGAAAACTTCCGAATTTCCATACAGGAATTGTCCGATCAAATAGACGGTTTGCAGGGATGCAATCCAGGCCACAGGTCCGGGAAAGGGCTGCTTCTTTCTCTTGATGAAACGCAGCAAATATTGCAGGATGCCGATTATGCACACAAGAATCCAGAACAGGCCTACAACAACATAAGTAACAAAGAAGGTGGCCGGATGTAACCACCATGGCGGTTTTTCAAGGATGGTTACACCTTGTGTAAAGGTTAACTTCCAGAATCCGTTCTCTTGGTGAAACGAAAGGGTGTCCTCGCGGACTTGATCCTGAAACAAGCCTTCGCTTATGGGGATATAGACTCTGCTCTCGGTTTCTCCGCTTCCGCCTGGAAAGACCCCCTTAACGACCAGAGCATCTCCCGAACTCTTGACCTGATAATCCTTTGCTCCAAGCCATCGAAACCATTTTCCCCATCCATGTTGAGGTCCAAGGTTCATTGTATACATTCGTTCATATTGCTGTAAATTGTCCGCCGGAGCATCGCTGTGTCGTACATCATGATCATCGCCTTCCGAAAGTAAACCAGTGATGGCTGCCGTTACCTTATCATGGACGGAGATGCCCTCTGAAGTTGCATTGCTGATCACAAGGATCCCGCTCTTCCTGGAAGGAATCAATTCCATCTTTGCTGAGAAGCCATCAATATCGCCCGTATGCCACAGTGTCAGCAGGCCGCTCTTCGTCCGGGTGCGATAAAATCCGTAGCCCAAACCCTCCAGATCCGGATGCTCCGAGAAATGTCGTGAATGCATGGCTTCAACCGAGTCGGAGCTGAGAATACGATTATCCTGATAACGGCCTTCGTTCAGATGAGCAATCATATAATGCGCCCATTCCGAGGGGACTACGCTTATGCCTCCCGCGCCTGGCATATTGACATAGGAGTAGGGAACTTGCTTGTACTCCCCATTCAGATACGTGTAAGAACGGGCCATGTCGACTGACTCCGTCGCATTGAGGGCAGCGCTTGGCATATCCAGAGGCTCAAACACATGGCGGGACAGATAATCATCCAGCGATCTGCCGCTCACCTTTTCCAAGACATAGGCTGCAAGTCCGAATCCGGCATTACTGTATGCATATTCCTTGCCAGGCGTGCGGACAGGTGGCTGCTCACGGATGTATCGTTTCAGGAATTCTCCTAAAGGAACAGTCTTGGATGGTGAAGCGGCGGCGATACCGTATAAAGCTTCATCCAGCCCGGCGGTATGGGTCAGCAGATGCTGCAAGGTAACGGGATGCTGTTGATACAAAGGGATCTGGAATGAAGAGAGGTAGGAGTTTACGTCCTCTTCCATAGACAATTTCCCTTGTTCTTCTAACTGCATAATTGCCGTTGCTGTCAAGCTCTTAGTCAGTGAGCCGACTGGCATGATGGTTCGTTCCGGATCTATTGGGATTTTTCGATCGATGTCCGCATAGCCGTACCCTTTTTTGAAAATAATCTTGTCCCCCATTGTTACAACAACGGCTACACCAGGGATATGATCCTTCGTCATCGCCTCGTTTACAATAGAATCCAGGGTTTGTTCCAGTTGGGCTGACCGGAGCGATTCATCGGCAGCAACCACACTGGTGAATTCCCCCATTGCATTCAAGATAAGAAAGATCAGAGTGAATAATGCGCACCTAAGCTTCATTCCATACACCTCCTGATAGTGATGTGCATTACTATTGATTACAATAACGCAGCTAACTTACATCAATCTGTCCCCATTCTTAAATTAGTCTTAAATGGAAACCCAAACGCTGATCGGCGTGTTACACTAGGGGCATATATATAATGTTGAATTGGAGGGCCGGTTTGTGTTAAGAACAGTGTTGCTAGTTGATGATAACCGCGAGATCGTAGAACTGCTGGGGGTATTTCTTGCTAAGGAAGGCATACGGATCGTGGAAGCCTATAACGGCGCGGAGGCGTGGGCATGCATGCGGCGGGAAAAAATCGACCTTGCCGTGCTGGATATTATGATGCCGGAGCTGGATGGAATGCAGTTATTGCAATTGTTGCGTACGGAGTATAAGCTGCCAGTCATTATATTGTCAGCCAAAAATCAGGATGAAGACAAAATTAGGGGGTTGCAATTGGGCGCAGATGATTTTATATCCAAACCCTTCAATCCATTGGAGGCAGTAGCAAGGATTCAGGCGATGCTGCGCCGCAGCTATGATTTTAATGAGACAACCAAAACTGAGCTTGACCAGCCTAAAGATACGGTTTTCGGGGATCTGAGCCTGAGCCACCTTGATTACATACTGCGAAAGAACGGAGTCGAGATTCCCCTGACCGCGATTGAATACAAACTGCTCGCCACGTTAATGCAATCTCCCGGACGTGTTTTTACCAAAAAACAGCTGTTTGAGCAAGTGTGGTCGGATTATTATTACGAGGATGCCAATACGGTCATGGTTCATATATCCAGACTGAGAGATAAAATCGAGGAATCTCCCAAGCAGCCATTCTATATTCAAACGATCCGTGGACTTGGATACAAGTTCGCCAAGAAGGGGGATATCCGGTGAACAGAAACAAGTTATTTTATGCTTTGTTCAAGTCCTATGTATTTTTTGCTGCTTCGTTCGGTGTAGTCGCTCTGACCTTCCTCGTTCTGGTAATGGATATGAATAGCCGGACCATTGAAGTAAACGTACTGCAGTTACTTCTGTTCCTGGTGCTGCTTGGCACATGCAGTCTTTTGTATGCACTTTGGACAGCCAAACGGTTTACCGGACCGTTGGAGCAGATTGCATCTGCCATACAGCGGATGGAGGAGGGCAAATATAGTGAGCGTCTAAACATTACTGCTAGCTATGAGTTTTCTGTCATTCAGCAACGCTTTAATGATATGGCAGAATCGCTTGAGCAGTCGGAAGCGGAGAATCGAAGACTCCAGGATGGCAAGCGGCGAATGCTGGCCGATCTTTCTCATGATCTGAAGACGCCGATCACCACGATTCTGGGGTATGCCAAGGCACTGGAGGTAGGAATATTCGAACATGAGAAAAAAAAGGAGAGGTGTCTGCAGCTGATCTTTAACAAAGCGACACATGTAACAGAGCTGATCGATCAGATTTTCAATCTATCCAAGCTGGATCGGCCAGATTATTCTCTTGTAACGGAACAAGTGGATATTGCCGAATTGTTGAGGGAAATCGCTGCTGATTATTATGAGCCATTCGAAGAGAAACATTTCCAGATGGAGGTGGACATTCCTGCAGAGGAAGTCATGACGGAGTGTGATACGAGTCTGATGCGCAGGGCAATAATTAATCTGTTGTCTAACGCTCTGCAGCATAACCCTCCAGGTACGCAAGTTACCATTCAGCTTAAGAAATCGGAGCAGCGGCTCTCTCTAGTAATTGCGGATAATGGTGTGGGTATCCCTGATGAGTTAAAGAAAATCGTGTTTGATCCCTTTGTCCGAGGGGACGTCACTCGGCGAGAGGATGGGGGCTCTGGTCTAGGATTGGCCATTGCCAAGCAAATTGCAGAGCTGCACGGCGGTGACCTCCATCTGTATAACGCCCAAGACGGGACTAAATTTGAGTTGGTTCTTGGAAGTTCCAGTGCTCCAAACAAAGAATAGTTCTAAAGAAAGCGGGTTTGAACCGGATCGTAACTTTGTTTACTCCGACCTCCTTTGGTACATAGGACTTTCGACTGAACTACCAGTAAACACTACCACAACAGAAGAGTATACTATAGATTCTAATTAAAGTTAAAAAAATTCTATATTCGTTCTCAAATACAATCAATTGATTGTATTTATTTTTACTTTTTTTCTTGGAGAGGAATGATGAGAATGGAAATAATACGCAATGTTGGAGCGAAGAATGATAACCACTGTTCGAAGGAATACAAAAAGAGATCATGATAGAAGGATTTCAACACTGAAAACCAGGGGGATTTTTGCTATGCCAGCCAAGAAAGTCAAATGAAAAAAGGATCAACCAGAACGAACTGGTTGATCCTCATAATACGAGTATTATGAGGATGACCGGGACTATAAATTTACTTACACCGTGGATCATATCTTTACAGAAAATCGCCCTGTAATGAATAAGGAGGTTCAACAAAAAGATCTTCTTGTAACTAGTACCTTTTCATTAATTAAATGTTGGACAGCTTTTTATGGAGGTGCTCATCCAATAACAGGATTTCTGCTTTTCTGCTAATCGCCTTATTTCCAAGCTTGACATCAATTACAAAGTCATCGCTCAGCATCTGGCGGTACTGTGAAATAATCTCCTTCTCTGGCAAGTCTCCCAATGATTTCGTTTCGGCCGGAATTACCGGAATTCCAGCTTGCTCTACCAGACGGATATTCTGCTTAATGTCTGCAGCGAGCTTGCTAAGAATTCTTTCACTTCTTGCTGTCTCCGGATCCACCATCCCGTCATCAGTATAGAAATGTTTGTTGACTGCAGCGAGCGCAGCATGTGAAACATGGAAGGCATGCATGTCTACTAGTATTTCATACTTCAAATCTGCAGTTTCAAGCAATCCGGCAAGTTCTTTGACTCTTTCAGACACCTGTCCGTTTATTTCACCAAAATACGTTTTGGAACCAAACTGCGCATGCAGCACATCTCCTTTGAGATCACCGCCTGCCCCGGGGAATGCCGGAAGCAACCGGTCACCCACGATTTCAAGCCAGGACTCATACCCGACAGTATTGATCAAGGTCACTATGGTTGTACTCTGATTTTGCCTGATCTCAGACAGGGTAGCCTCTGCCTGATCATAACGTACAGGAACAAAGATGAAATCATAGATGTCGTTGTCAGCAAGCTTGCTGATCGTCTTGACGGATAGCTGTCTTATCGTTCCATCGTCATGGTACCTAAGCCCATTTCTTCGAAGAGTTTCCAGCCGCTTTCTCCTTGCAAGCATGGTAACGTCCACCCCCGACTGTGCAAATCTGAGCGCATATAAACTGCCGATCACACCGGCCCCAACTATCAAAATTCTGCGTGGGTTTATGTTCAACCTGAATCCTTCCTTCCTGCAAATAAGTGATGAGTTGTCTAAGCGACAGCTGTTGGTTACAATAATAGAACGCTGTTCTTCTGAGTACAACCACCAGATGTGGTGAAAAGCTGCTTAAACAACGGATTAGGAACTTTGATGGTTTTGGAGGGAGAATCATATGGTAAATCAGGAAGATCCAAGGGTTAAGCGCACACGGCAGTTAATAAGGAACTCCTTTAGAGATTTGCTGCAGAAAAAAGGATTTGATGCCATGACCATAAAAGATATCGCCCAAAAGGCTACGATTAACCGTGCCACCTTTTATGCTCATTATGAGGATAAATATGCGCTGCTTGAAGAAATCACAGAACATTTTTTTCTCGGGATGATTCCCGAAGAAGTGATAAATGCGGATGAGTTTACAGATGAAATATGTGAACAGCTGATCCTGCTGACGCATCAGTACATCCTAGATTTTTATCGAAATTGCAGAATGGATTCCAAATCGATTGCTTCGCTCGTGGATGAGAAGATCAAGAGGATGCTGCAGCAAATCATAGAAGACATATTCTCAAAAGGGGAGAAGCACCTGCTACCAGATGCCCAGCATACAAAGATTATTTCGGCGATAACAGGATCAGCGATTTATGGCGCTGCACATTCTTGGCTAAATGTTGGGGGGAATAATCAAACCGGGGGTCTTACAGACCTTGTCCTTCCCTTTGTAATGAACGGTCTGAAGGGGTATCGCAATTACGGTGATGCGTAGAAGAATTTATATTATAAAATATGGTTATTAAGCTAATCGGGCAAAATAATGCAACGAACAGAAATTGCCTGCGTCTAATAGTGGATTGGAAAAATTTGAAAGGAGTTGGATGAGAAAGATGGCAGCATCATTTTCACATAGGCCCGAAGGATACGAATGTCCATTTTGTCATATTTGGGGTATCGAGCAACCTAATCAGGGGACAAAACAAAGGGATATCGACTATCAGAATGAAAAGGTAACGGCATTTATAGCGAGCAAATGGTGGCCAAACAATAAAGGACATGTTCTTGTTGTTCCTAATCAACATTTCGAGAACATCTTTGAACTCCCTGCGAATTACGCTGTTGAAATTCACCGTGCGGCTCAGCTTACAGCATTTGCAATGAAAAGTACATATGGATGTGATGGGATTTCTACGCGACAACATAATGAGCCAGCAGGCAATCAAGACGTGTGGCATTATCATCTCCATGTTTACCCTAGATATGTGAATGATCAACTTTATCTGTCAAAGGGTTCTCCGTCCGATCCAGATGAACGCTCTTTCTATGCTGATAAGTTGCGTTCTTGGATAAAGGAAAACATTTAAGGTCTAGGAGGAGCGTCTGATAACCATAGTAGGAGATGAGCCTGAGATTACGTGGGCGGGCTTTCAACATCCAGCAAGTAATGGTTTGGTATAAAAAATTTCTGCATACTAAAGCAAGAAATGAGCGTTAAACCTTAAAGGGGGAATAAGCTTTGTTAATGTTTTTGCGGATACTATTTTCAATTATCACAGTAGCAATAGCAGGTTATGGAATAATATCAAATAATTTTGATTTTCAACCATTTATGATTCTAGCTTTAGGGTTATCAATATTAGTGATGGG
This sequence comes from Paenibacillus sp. NPDC056933, assembly GCF_042674385.1. Lineage (NCBI taxonomy): Bacteria > Bacillati > Bacillota > Bacilli > Caryophanales > Paenibacillaceae > Paenibacillus > Paenibacillus sp. NPDC056933. The sequence goes on from NZ_JBHUQN010000001.1 coordinate 2,865,901, forward strand.
GCTACAAGAATTCAAGCAAAATAAAAAGCGGCAAGGCTGGTTAATGATGATCGTATTTACATTTTCTCTATTCGTATCTATACGAGGTATTATGTTGTTTTTGGAGTAGTTGCTGAAGGACAAGAACATAATCCCATTGAAAGTCGCTAATTTAGCGGCTTTTTTTCTTTTATCGGTATAAGTTCGTGTCCCGAGCCAGGACAAGAACTTGTACCGATTGCCGATTAGATAAGCAACTAATTTTCACTGCTCTAATTTATGTTAAGTTCCTTTCTTATAGAAAGGATTCTTAATAGTAATGGTGTATCCATTTTACAATGCATTGTTATAGTACTCTTTGAATACTATTTCCACTAAGGAGTGAAGGAAAAGTAATGAAAGCCAAAGTACTACAAAAGACAAAAGTGATTATATCAATGGTAACGTTGCTAGGAGGAACCTTGCATACAGGTATTGGTCAAAATAATTATATCTATGCTGCAGATGATACTGCGCCATCTGTCATGGTTGAAGATTTTGAAGATGGAATCTCAGATGTGAAGTTTAATCCTAAACGTATGTATGATGCAACACTACACCTGGAAGACAACAAGAAGCATGTAAGAAATGGACAATATTCGGCTAGAATTGATTACGATATGATTGGTATCGTAGATAACCCCTCTCAAATTGAAGTAGGGTATAAAACAGGGAATATCCCAGTAACAGGTTACCCTACTAAAGTAGGCATGTGGGTGTATGGGAACAAGGAAGGGCATTTGCTAACAACAAAATTTAGAGATCAAGGCGGATCTTCTTTCCAGGCTGAATTTTATGATGAAATTCAAACCGGTATAGACTGGTCTGGTTGGAAATATATCGAGGCGGATGTTCCGCAGGGTAAACCAGACCCGATTGTCCTTGAATTGTTTTTCCAATTGAAACAATCGAATATGAGCAAAAAAAATAAGGGCTCTATTTGGGTAGATGATATTACCTTCATCTATGAGGAAATGGATGAGGATAAAGACGTTCCAAACATTAAACCTATAGCCCCCGTTGAGAATGAAGCATTAAACGCTCCACTTGATGAATTAAAGGTCGAGCTGACCGATAACGGATCAGGTTTGGATTTGGATACATTATCTGTTCTTTTGGATGGAACGGATATTACGGATGACGTGCACTATTCTCCAGATACAAATGTATTAACCTATCCAGGGAAATATATGGATGGCGGTTATCATGAGCTTTTTATTGAAGTGAGGGATAAGGTTGGTAAGAACAAAAATAAAACGACTTTTCATTGAAGTAACGGACCGAATAGTTCCATTATGTGGTATTATTTGGATTGAAGATAAAGCTCTACGGAGGACGTACAAATTATGTAGGAAAGGGTGTAATTATGAAATTAAATCATCTGAACCTAACAGTTACTGATGTTCCAGCTGCTCGCGAGTTTTTAGAGACTTATTTTGGTATGAAATGTGAAGGTACGAGAGGAAACGCATTTGCAGTTATGCTTGATGATGAAGGCTTTATTCTCACTCTAATGAAGGGTAAAAACGTACTCTATCCAGTGACTTTTCATATCGGATTTCCCCAACCGACCGAACAAGAGGTTGACAGGATATATAGCCTTTTGAAAGACAATGGCTTCGAAGTAGAAGCACCTAAGCATGCACACGGCTATACTTTTTATGTTGAAGCCCCTGGTGGATTTACTGTTGAAGTCTTGTGTTAATCTCTAGGTTTGAGTGATTTTCACCATCAATTACTAATCGTATGGAAAAGAATCTAGATAGACGATATACTAGCTATAACTGTTTTTTGTTGAGGTGAATTTCAAATGGATGAAGTCGATGAATCAAAACAATTTGTATTACAAATTGGCGGTGCCTTGAAAAGGTACAGAAAAGAAAAAAACATGAGCTTAGATGACTTAGCCGAATTAACGGGCGTAAGCAAACTTACTCTTGGGAATATCGAACGTGGCGAGACCAATCCAACTTTGGCGATTATATGGAAAATTTCTAAAGGCATATCTTTACCGCTATTGGCTTTGTTCAAATCAGAAGACCCTGTTAGTTTGTATCGAGCAGGCGAAGGACTGCGATTTTCTAATGATCAAAAAAATTGGATCATTGAACCAGTCTTTAAAAGCAACGATATTGAAATGTGTCGGGCTTACTTACAGCCAAATAGCTCGTATTACCCTGAAGGTCATCATGTGAATACAACAGAAATTGCGACAGTAATGACTGGTTCCATTGAAATTCAAGTCAATGAAGAGATTTACACATTGAATCAATATGATACGATCAGTTTTCGTGCAGATTGTCCTCACTCTTATACCAATCATACGAATAGCGAAACAGTGCTCCATATCTCCTTAAAGTATGGTTTCTAAAAATCGAAAATTCTACTTATGCTACAACTCCGAATTCCATGACGGGAATTCAGAGTTGTATTTTTGTTTTTAGACGATTTTAATTATATCATAAAATACTTATTGTAAAAAATAATATACTATAATATACTTTTGTTGTCCGCGCGGATGTTATGGATCGTTTTTTCAATCAGCAAGAAACAAACAATACGTATGAATTCAGAAAGGAGAATTAAAGAATGCCGAACAAACAAAATAAAAAAACCGTACCATCCTCTATAGGGTTTATCATTCTCGGCATTATTGTTATTGCAGCTAATTTACGTACTCCCTTAACCTCGGTCGGGCCTTTAGTGAGTCTCATAAGGGATGACGTTCAAATTTCAAATACATTAGCAGGCCTCATAACAACGCTACCCTTGCTTGCCTTTGCTTTATTATCACCTCTAGTACCCACATTAGGACGAAAATATGGGGTTGAACGCATCATTTTGATTGCACTACTATTTCTGACTGTTGGTATTGTAATACGTTCTTTATCTGGCGCAGCTAATCTGTATATAGGGACTGCAATTCTTGGATTCGCAATTGCCGTATGTAATGTATTATTGCCAAGTATAATCAAAAGGGATTTTCCAAATAAAATTGGTTCCATGACAGGTCTTTACTCCATTTCAATGAGTTTATGTGGAGCAATCGCATCAGGAATCAGTGTACCGCTAGCCGTGAACGCAGGTCTCAAATGGCAGGGAGCATTGGGCATATGGGGGATTCTAAGCTTCGTATCGATCCTCTGTTGGTTACCCCAATTAAGAAATCAAACGAACCAAATTGCCACGACGAGTCAACAGAAGGCCAGCAACGATGTGAATGTTTGGCGATCCCCTCTTGCTTGGCAAGTAACCTTGTTTATGGGTATACAATCCATGGTTTTCTATGTGTTGATCGCATGGTTGCCCGAAATTTTAAAGCAGCAAGGAATTGACTCCAACCAATCAGGATGGTACCTCTCGCTCATGCAGTTAGCCATGCTTCCCTTTACCTTTCTTGTCCCTGTTATTGCTGGGCGTATGTCTAGCCAACGTTTGTTAGTGGTCATCACAACCACTTTGCTTTTGACGGGAACGCTCGGACTTCTTTACGGAAGTTCCGATATCATATTGTTGTGGATCATCATACTCGGAATTGGCGGAGGCTTCGCCTTTAGTTTGTCCATGATGTTTTTTGGATTACGTACTGAAAATGCGCATCAAGCAGCCGAACTATCTGGCATGGCGCAATCGATCGGATATCTTCTTGCCGCAGTCGGTCCTGCTCTTATAGGATATCTGCATGATGCGACAAATAGTTGGAAACTGCCACTTTTCATTCTGCTTGGCGCTTCGGTCTTACTCTTTTTAGTCGGTATAGGAGCAGCAAGAAACCGTTTTGTAGGTAGCCGAGATAGATACGAGCTGCACGGAAAGGACGATAAATATGTTTGACAACATTATTGTGGCCATTGATAAAGCTGAAATAACGAACAAACTCCTCGATGTAACCGTTGAAATAGCCAGAAACAAACAAACTCAAGTTACCTTGATTAATGTCAGCCAGGAATATGTATCGAATGGCATGACATATGTACCAGAGAATTTCTTGGAAGAAATATTGAACGAAATGGAGAAAGCGAGTTTGGAACTATTACAACAAGCCAAATCAAAATTAGAATCTGCGGGGATTAACCCGAAAAAAGTTCATCTTAAGGGAGACCCTGCACATGAAATATTAAATTATGCAAGGGATACTGAGCAGCAACTTATTATTATTGGAAGTCGTGGACTAAGCGGCATAAAAGAAATGATGCTTGGAAGTGTCAGCCACAAGGTTTCACAGCTATCAAACTGCCCAGTCCTCATTGTGCATTAACTCCTTCGGGAACTGCAGAGATGATGATGGATGGTTACACTAACGGGGAACACTAGTTGTTGAATCAATAGTCTAAAACCTCCTACCTGAAGCAAACTATAATTATGCTCTAGTAGGGGGGTTATTATGTCGCGGGACAAGAACATATTCCCATTGAAGTCGCTATTTTAGCGGCTTTTTTATTTATCGGTACAAGTTCTTGTACCGATTGCCGAAATGGACAAGAATATGAAAGGGAGTAGACACATTATAAATATGATATAAAGGGATAACAAGTATAACAACTCAGGTATAATGGACTCAGAGGGTATTAAGGGGGAAGTCCGTGACAATTACAGATTTATTTATACATAGCATGTGAGAGTGATATTATTCTAAACTAGATTGGCAGGGCTGCTGGGCGGATGGACAAATTTTAACCAAGAACAAGGTTGAGTGCTGGATCTATGATGTTACATTAGCCAAAGATATTGTAGAATTAGGTGCAGCTTTACGTGATAAGAGGTTGAAGAACCCTATTACGTCGAAAATAATTTCTCACCAAGTGATGCGTCTGTAAGCCTGGACAGATTGTGGTCAGGCTAGCGTCTTTAGGCGAAGTTTGGCAACAGGGGGTTATACCATGATGGGGGAAGGCGATGCTGATATCACCACATAAATAATTTTACTTTTATTGTTAACCATACAGGTGAAGAGGTTGGCATTCCGAAAGACCAATATTCCGTATGTAAAAAATAATCATTTATAGAGCAGATTAAAATGAAGGGGGACATCTGTTATGGATGAGCAGTTTCTAGATTTATTGGCCGAGAAATATGATACGGAAGAAAAAGTCATAACAGAGATCATCAACCTTGAAGCGATCTCCAATCTTCCCAAGGGAACTGAACATTATGTCAGTGATTTGCATGGGGAGTTTCATGCTTTTCAGCATGTACTAAGAAACGGTTCGGGTAATGTAAAGGAGAAAATCAAGGATTTATTCCGTGAGGTTTGGACGGATGATGAAATAAATGATTTTGCGGCTTTAGTTTATTATCCGGAAGAAAAAATACAGCTGGTTAAAGCGGACCTGTGCAATAAACAAGCCTTGAACCGGTGGTATAGACAAACGATTGAACAATTGCTTAAGCTCATTTCTTATGCCTCTTCCAAATATACGCGCTCGAAATTGCGTAAAGCTCTGCCGGAGCAGTTTATATATGTTGTAGAAGAGCTTCTATACAAAACGGATTCGACCAACAATAAGGATCCTTATTATGAGGAAATATACCGGCAAATTATCTCCTTGGGCCAGGCGGACAAGCTCATTATCGGCCTTGCTTATACGACCCAGCGCCTAGTGGTTGACCATCTTCATGTAGTTGGAGATATCTATGACCGGGGGCCGGACCCCGATAAAATCATGGACACGCTAATCAACTATCATTCTGTAGACATTCAGTGGGGGAACCATGATGTCCTGTGGATCGGCGCCTATGCGGGTTCCATGGTCTGTCTTGCGAATATTATCCGGATCGGCGCCAGATACGACAATCTGGACATCATCGAAGACGTATACGGAATCAATCTTCGCCCACTGCTAAACTTGGCGGAGAAATACTATGATGACAATCCGGCCTTCAGACCCAAGCTGCAGTCCGACCATAACGGTTCGGAGCAGGAAATCCTGCAGATTACCAAAATTCATCAAGCTATTGCTATGATCCAGTTTAAGCTTGAAATCCCGATTATCAAGAGACGCCCATACTTTAATATGTCTGAAAGACTTTTGCTTGAGCAGATTGATTACAACAAAAATGAAATCAAAATCGGCGAAAAAACGTACCCGCTGGAAAACACCTGTTTCAGAGCCGTAAATCCGCAGCAGCCTGAACAATTGCTGGAGGAAGAACAGGAGGTGATGGAAAAGCTGCTGTTTTCCGTGCAGCATTCCGAAAAGCTGGCCAAGCATATGAATTTTCTTATGAAAAAGGGCAGCCTTTATTTAAAATACAACGGAAATTTGTTAATTCACGGCTGTATTCCTTTGGATGAAAAAGGAAACATGGAAGAAATGCAGATTGAAGACAAGACGTATTCGGGCCGTCAGCTGCTCGATGTTTTTGAATATTACTTACGTTACTCCTTTGCGCATCCGGAAGAGACAGATGATCTAGCGACAGATATGGTATGGTACATCTGGACAGGGGAATGTTCCTCGCTCTTTGGAAAGAGAGAAATGACCACCTTTGAACGGTACTTTATCCAGGATAAAGAAACCCATAAGGAGAGAAAGAACCCTTACTACTATTTACGTGAAAATGAGGAGATCTGCCGGAAAATCCTGCTGGAGTTTGATTTGAATCCGGATCATGGACATATCATTAACGGTCACACGCCAGTTAAAGAAATTAGTGGAGAGAACCCCATTAAAGCCAACGGGAAAATGGTCGTCATTGACGGCGGTTTTTCCAAAGCCTATCAATCTACAACGGGCATCGCAGGATATACTTTGTTGTTTAATTCCTTTGGCATGCAGCTCGTCGCCCATCAGAAATTTAATTCAAAAGAAGATGTGTTATGCAACGGAACGGACGTATTGTCTATAAAAAGACTGGTGGATAAAGAACTGGAACGGAAACTGGTGAGGGAAACCAATGTTGGGGAGAAGCTGCTGCAGAAAATCTCAAATTTGAAGGACCTCCTGGAATATCGCTACATGAAATAAAAAAATACTAAAAGACAAAAAGCCCCCCACTCGAGGGAGGCTTTTAAGTTCTACTTAAAAAATGGCGAAGGATAGCGAGAAGCAGGTATTGGTCCAATTGGCCGCCGACGGTGCAATATCAAAATAAGCGGCAATATCCGGCAATGATACGTTAAACATGGTTTCATTCATAACGCTGAAGAACGTTAAAATGGCCAGCCAAAGTATAAATCGTAACGGATGAACTTCATTTCGATGTAGCACTTGCATATAACCCTTTAAGATGAAGGGGAATAGCAGTTTATAGGGTCAATTATGCGTGTTCCCCTAATTGACAAGAACATACACTGATTCAACTCCGCGCATAGCGCGGTTTTTTGTTTTAAGTATGCAAGACTTGAAACAAGAACTTGAATTTTTTGTCTCACCGTTTTGTCAGATGCCAGGATATATAGCGAGGAAGCCAAGAATGTATTCTCGACCGGCTAGTTGTAGTCTGCGATGACTGTTAAGCTATACCAGCTAATCTATGTTCAGAATTTGTTGAGACAAATATGCTAACATAACGTTTAGCGCATTGAACTTGAAGCTAAGAAAAAATTTTTTAAAGTTTTGATCTTCTACTATGAGGGAGAGGGTAATCAAATCAAACCTAAAACATGAAGATTACCAACTCAAAATTACCAAGTCGAGTTCAGAATAATGAATTCATAATGAGATCCCTTGCTTCGCCTGGTTTTGTTATTTGAAGGACCATTAGATCACAATTATAACGATGTAAATTAATTTACTATAGGAGATAAAAGATAAGATGGAGAGAAAGATAAGAAATTCCGTAAAGGCATTAATAATTCAAGATGGAAAAATGTTAGCGATTAAGATAGATGATGATGGTGATGCTTTTTATATAATGCCTGGTGGAAGCCAAAATGCAGGGGAGACATTAACCGCAGCTGTTAAGCGTGAAGCTTTAGAAGAACTTGGAGTAGATATCGTTCCTAAATCATTGGAATTTGTAATTGAAGGTGTATACGGTGAAGCATTTCATCGTGTAGATTTTGTCTTTTTGTGCGAACACACAGAACCAATTGATAATTCTACTTTGCATGGCGTCAAACATCAGGTGAGGTACGAATGGCTTGATATTGAAAATCTTATCGAACAACCGTTATTTCCCTCGAAATTACGAAAGCAAATTGTGCAATTATTCAAAGGAGACAAAAAAGAGATGTATTTAGGAAACGAGGAACCTGGTAATCCGGAATATTTTGATGGATAAAGCGATTTGAACTTATCCGTTAAGGAATCGAGCTCAGCCTGTTTTAATATTCTTACTGACAGCATAAGCCTTCCATGATTCTTTGGATACATAAGGGCCAATCAGCAAAAGCATGTTCAGTTTTTGTATATGTGCTTCAGATAATATAAATGCTAAAACGATTTGTCTAATAACAAAGGAGCTATTACATGAAGAGGATATATTCTTTACTCATTTTCCTAGGAGTTTCCTTTATCATTTACCCTTTTTTACAGGAAAAGTATTATGACTGGCAACAAGTCAAGGTTATGGATGATTTAGAGATGCTTCAATCAGATTTGACTAAAGTCAATCACACCTTTGAGAAAGCTAATCAGGATCCTATCTCCATGGAATCCGAAATAGAGGATGCAGACGTGCAGCAGGATGTTTCTCCGGGTGCTGTTGGAATCATTGAAATTGATAAGATTGATATTCGTTTACCGATCCTAGAAGATGCAACGGCAGACAATATGAAGGTAACTGCAGCGCATCTTGTGGAAACGTCACCCATTGGTGAGGAAGGTAACGCGGCAATAGCAGCTCATCGGGCACATAAAAAAGGGCGTTTATTTAACCGCTTGGGCGAGCTTGAGATTGGGGACCAAATTGAAGTAACTCTGACAGACCAATCAAAAACCGTATACGTCGTGGATAAGATATCTGTCGTAGAACCAACGGATTTATCCGTACTTGAAGACCCGCATCTGGGAAAGGTACTTACATTAATTACATGTGATCCCCTTATTAATCCAACACATCGGTTAATTGTGAGGGCGGTCATAGATAAAGAACATACTAAAGTGTGATGGAATGTGAAATTTCAATAAAAACACCACTGGTATTTCACAGGGGGGGATCAGAGACCCTATGTGATACTCGTGGCCATTGAAAAAGTCTCCTGAAGGTAATACTGAAGGCGAAGAGTTTAACGGTGAATTTGAAACAAATATTGAAGCTCATGGACAGTAAAAATAAGGAATAGGGCGAGAACTGAGATCATCTAAGAAATTTAGAAAGAAGGAGCCACATGTAATCATGCTCGCTCCTTCTTTTTATACTTTTCTTATGAGTTCGGTACGATAAATGAAACCGTAGTTCCTTCACCAGGTATACTTTGAATCATTAAGCCTTGTCCATAAATTTTTTTAAGGCGTCGATCCGTATTCGTTAATCCCACACCGGATGTCCCAGCTTTTTTCTTGCCATCTAATAGGGAAGACAGCTTTGTCTCATCCATACCAACTCCGTTATCATGTATAATGATCTTGATGTAATCCTCTTCTTTCGAAGCCGATAGGGTTAGCTTTCCTCCACTTGTACGGTTCAATATTCCGTGACGAATTGCATTTTCTACGATAGGCTGGATTGTTAGTGGCGGAAGTTTTGCATCCAAATGATCGGGCAGATTCCATTCCACTTCCAATCGTTCTCCAAATCGTTCCTTTTCGATATATAAGTACGCTCGTAGTAAGTCAAGTTCATGGGACAGGGGTACCAGACGCTCTAAATTCTTCGAATTAAAACTTCCCTTTAAGTAGTCACCAAATGCTTCGAGCAATGTAATCATGCGATCTGGATCTAATAGACTAAGCGAAGCAATGGAATTGATTGTATTAAACAAAAAGTGAGGCTGAATCTGAGCTTGGAGCCATGCAGCTTCCATGCGTAATTGCTCGTCAACGGATTGTTTAAAATGGATTAATGCGCGAATTCTTGACTGTAGCTCTAACATTTCAACCGGTTTTGTTAAATAATCATTAGCACCCGCAAGAAAGCCAGTATGAATATCTTCCGGTCTGATTCTTGCCGTCAATAGCAGTACAGGCAGCTCGAAAATAGTAAATTTCTTACGTATCATTTCAGTAAGCTCGTAACCGGACATTTCCGGCATCATGACATCCGTTACAACCAGATCCCACTGTTTATGGCTAATTTGTTTAAGGGCCTTCTGAGCACTATTTACGGCGGTAACCTCATAGTTGTCCAGCTCCAGCAATGACTTTATTACCTTCAAATTGATGGTATCATCATCCACTAAAAGGATAGCCCCCGTGACATTATCTACCTTATATCTATTCTCTGAAGAAACAGCTTCTTCCATATTTACGTTCATCGCGTTTGGTACGAACTGAACAGAATGCCCCGCTATCACTTCACCGTTCTTTAAACCTTTTATAGCTGGTATGGCCTCTGCAAGAGGTAGGGAAAATGTGAAGACAGATCCTTGTCCAAGCACAGATTTAAGCTCCAATGTTCCGCCATGAAGTTCTACTAATTTTTTGCATATGCTGAGTCCTAGACCTAAGCCGCTACCTTGAGAAGTTATGCTGGAATCAGCTTGTTCATATGGGGAGAATATTTTTTGTTGCATTTCTTCGTTAATCCCAATTCCCGTATCCATAATATGGACATAAACAACTTCATTCTGGGTCTCCGCACGAAGGGAAACACTGCCTTCCTTCGTATATTTCAAAGCATTGTGAACTAAGTTGAACATAATTTGGGCAAGTCGGTTTTCGTCAGCTGCTACGTTAGGCAATGAATCATGAATCTCGTTCTGTAGCTTTACGTTCTTATTCACCGTCATATAGTTCAGCATATGGACTACTCCCTTTGCCACTGCAGGTAAAGAGACACTTGTTGTATCTAGCGTAATCCGGCCTTCTTTAAGAAGGGTAATATCAATCAAGTCATTGAGCAGATGTGACATGCGTTGCCCAACTTTAGTAATTAGCATCAAATCTTCATGATCAGGTGCATCTAGCTTACTACTCCTTCGAATAATAATCGATTGAGCCATATTAATGATCGCATGGAGCGGATTCCGAAGCTCATGTGACGTATTAGCGAGAAACTCATCTTTTTGCTTGTCCACTTTTTTGAGCTCTTCCGCTTGTTTTTCAGCACGTATTGCAGTTTTAGTGAAGCGCACAAACCAAAAGGAGGCAAAAACAACAAAAGCTACAATAAGATCAATAGGGTAATAAGGCAGATCTTTATTAAACCAGGACTTAAATAATCCGCTGAATACCATATTGAACGAAACGGCAATTCCGGCAAGTAGGATAGAAATAGCTGCTTCTTGACCTGTCCTGACGGCCTGTCTTGAAATAATAGGTACAAGTAAGATAGCTGAGATCATAAAAACACCTAGAATCTTAGACGTGTAATCCAGCCAACCTATAGGAAAGAAAAGAGTAGTCGTTGCATATGAGTAAAAGAAAATAGAAAAAATAAAAATCAGTTTCTTAAAACTATGTACAGTCAGCAGGTGATTTGTACACAATACTAGACAGTATGAAAGGGCAGAGTATCCAATAATTCTCATGCGTATTGCCCATTCAAAATTAATCGGGAACCACTGAAGCAGCATTTTGTCATCATCCATTAACGTAGCAATCAAGGCAAATAGAATAATTCCGGCAAAATAAAAGAGCTCTTTCTTTCGGTGACCGACGAAAAGCAGGATAACGATATATAACATATGAAGCAGCAGAATAATGCAGACTAGCAATTGCATATTCTCGCTAAAATGTTTTTCATTCACGACAGAATATGGAGTTCCAAACTTTATGGATTGAATAATTCCACCTTCGTTATGATAGTGAAAATTACTGACATGAATGACTATATCCATTGTGGACTGCTCCACTGTAAAGTTACCTGTATAGGGTACAACCTTGGAGATCGTTCCAATCGAAGTTTCATCAGGATGGCCTGATTCGTATAAAAGGCTTCCATTAATATATAAGCGATAAGCAGTCTTTATTTCAGGAATATGAATGCCATAGGACGTATTTGATGTAGGCAAAAGTACGCGAAGTCGATAAGTTCCGAAATCGGACTCTGGACTCGTATCATTAAAAGTACCAGGAACCTTTGTTGAATTCGCAAAATGTAATGTGTCATTAAAGGATGTGCCGGGAGGAATGAAGGTATCCGGGTAAAAGTCCCATTGCCCGCTCAATGTGACCGTCTGTTGATCATCAAATTTCCAGTGAGATAAATCAAGTACCCCCTGAGCTGCATGGGGCTGACTGGGAGAGGAGAACTCCGTATACCATGCCAGCCTCATACTGATTAAAGCTGCTAAGTAAATGAGGATAAGCCAAGCCATCCTGTGTTTTGATATGTTTTTCTTAATATGAAAGAATGATGGCAACGTTAACAATCCTTTTTTATACTTTATAGTGGGGCTTATAAAAATACTGCTTATTATTGTTAAAGACAAACAATTTCGGTTTTATTGCTTTGAAATCTCCCTTCAAGGAATAGAAGGAGACACACGAATTTAAAATGCTGATTTTAAGGTGAGTTGTTTCTTTCTCCATTCCTTAACCCATAGTTGAATATCGTTTCCTGGGAGAATATCGTATTCCTCTTTTAGTTGTGTCGTAAGTTCTTGGTAACACTCAAGAGTTTTTTGTGGTTCGCTCATCTTGTCATACAGCTTCATTAAGGCAAATGAAGACTTTTCCTCCATTGGATATAGATGGCGTATTTGTAAATATGCTGTCAAAGCATCGTTAAATCTCTGCTGATCCTCATACCACTGGCCTAAGCGTAAAGCCGTATTTAGCCATAATTGTTTAAGTCTTTGCCTTTCTCCCTCGGCCCACCAATAATCGTATTCCTGCAAATAATCACCTGTATAGCTGCTCATCTTCTCAAGATAAAGCGCTAAATTCTCTGAAATATCAATAGTCTGTGAAGAGTCATCCCATACTGCTACGTCCAAAATAATATTATCTAGCTCCAACAGATAACCTTCATTTGCACTCTTTATCTGAAATCTTTTTTCATAGGGGGTAAGACTTTTACGAATATGGTAAATCGTTGTATACAGTTGTGAGTATGCCTTGTTTAAATCTATATTGCTCCATAGCAAGTCCACGATAAATGATTTACGAACTAGCTGTCCTCTGTGCTGAAGTAGATACAGGAAAAGTTCCTGTGCTCTGGATGTTCTCCATTGCATTAACGAAAATTGACCAGGTGATTGCGGCTCCTCTATCATGACTTGTCTGAACATTGTCATCCTAAGGGGTTGATGTGGATGTGGGTCAGGGTTATTAAAACTGACTCTGTTCTTGCTCAATATCCGATTCATCGTTTTGGACAACCGATCAAAACGGACCGGTTTTACAATGTAATCCATGGCGTTTAATTCGAAGGCTTCCACAGCGTACTCTTGATAGGCTGTAACAAATACCACCATCAGACCAGGATGATCCTCCAACAATCGTTCTGCTAGTTCAATACCATTTATCTCAGGTAACTCAATATCAATAAACGCGATATCCACTTTAGTATGTTTTACTATAGCCATGGCATCATAGGGGTTTGTGAATTTACCAATAATTTCAAGGCTAAAGTTATCCATCTTCATTAATTGAAGCTCCAAATAAGACAACGCTAAAAGTTCATCGTCAATAAGAATAGCTTTCATTTATAAATACTCCTTGTATAGAGTTTATTTAGTATATCAATTTTATCACGGATGTTGAAAAATGGAATAAAAACTCGAAGTATGCAATGGTTGATTCTGAAAATCGTCCAACAACCCACCTTTCTAAAGAAAGTATTAGAATTTCGAAGTGAGGGTAAGGACTACAAATGGATTGAACTTGGCGGTAAACAGTGTTACTCTAAAAGTCTATGTTCGACAATACATTTAATAATAGTCACCATTTTAGTTGTAAAGAAAGGTAACACTATGATAAAAGTTGAAAACTTATCCTTTTCATTTCCGCAAAAAGAACTATATAAAAACATTTCATTTACGTTTGAAGATGGGCAACATTGCGCTTTTATCGGGACGAGTGGCAGTGGGAAAAGTACGTTGATCGATATACTGTTGGACCCGGAAAGATATTTGTTCGAGGGCAAGTTAGAGATAGACCCGGAATGCAGAATCGGGTATGTCAGTCAGTTCTTGCAAGTCGACAAAACGAAAGAAATGACCGTCTTTGAATATATCGGAGAAGAATTTATTAAGATACAAGATGAAATCACATCGATTTATGCTGAAATGGAAACCACATCGGATATGGATTCGTTGCTGGAAAAGGTTCAATTCGCTTTAGACGCATTCGATTCGATGGATGGGGATAATTTCGAAAACACCATTAATAAGCAGCTAAACCTGGCCAACCTCATGAAGCTCAAAGATCTTAGTATATCCGACGTGAGTGGTGGGGAATTCAAACTTATTCAAGTGATGAAGGAAATGCTTAAGCGTCCAGACTTAATGATTATGGACGAACCCGATGTATTTTTGGACTTTGAAAACCTAAATGCGCTTAAAAAACTTATTAATTCCCACAAGGGAATGCTGCTAGTTGTTACGCACAACCGATATCTATTGAATCATTGTTTCAACAAAATTATACACCTTGAAAACACGGAGATCCAAGAGTTTGATGGGCGATATATTGATTATAACTTCTCGCTGCTTCAGACTAAGATCGAGCTGCAAGAAATCGCGGTTGCTGAAGCTGAAGAAATTGAGAGATACGATCACATCATCGACAATCTTAGAGAGATCGCCACGTATAATTCGGAAGCCTCCAGAGGCAGAGCGTTAAAAGCCAGAGTCAAGTTTCAAGAGAGATTGGAAGCACGTCGAATAAAAGAGCCATTTGTCGATATTAAGCAGCCGAATATCAGTTTTGGTATTGATAATGAACTTGAAGACACCACTGTTGTTAATGTCAATAATTATAGCGTTGCCTTTGACGAGTTGCTTTTAGACAATGTTAACTTTGAGATAAACTCTACAGATAAAGTAGCCATTATCGGTTCAAACGGTACCGGTAAAACGACTTTACTCCGAGAAATCTTTAAAAATAATCATGCTTCAATTGAAATGAATACGGATGTCAAAGTGGCTTATTTATCTCAGGTCCAAGGCGAAATGCTAAAGGATTCCAATACAATACTAGATGAATTCATCGATGCTGGGTTTAAAACATATGATGAGATTAGATCGTATATTTCAAACTATGGCTTTGAAGGAGAAATCCTTAATCAAAAGATAGAATCTTTATCTGGTGGAGAAAAAAACATGCTTCAATTAGCTAAAGTTTCTGCCAGTAAAGCAAACGTATTGCTTCTTGATGAACCGACAAGCCATTTAGACACCTATACACAAATAGCACTGGAGAAAGCCATTGAGGACTATAAAGGTGCGATTCTCATGATTTCTCATGATTTCTATTCTGTTGTAAATGGTATGGATTATGTTTTAATCATTGACGATAAGACGATTAGAAAAATGAGTATGCCAGAATTTAGACAGATGATTTATGCGAGCCATTTTAATAGAGACTATTTAGAAACTGAACAAAAGAAAAAATCAGTTGAAATGAAAATAGAATTGGCTTTAAAAGATACTAATTTTGAATCCGCAAAAGGTTTGGTTGATGAGCTAGAAGAGCTAATTAAGTTGCTTTAAGTCAGTTACAGCGAATA
Source organism: Paenibacillus sp. NPDC056933 (assembly GCF_042674385.1). Taxonomy (NCBI): domain Bacteria; kingdom Bacillati; phylum Bacillota; class Bacilli; order Caryophanales; family Paenibacillaceae; genus Paenibacillus; species Paenibacillus sp. NPDC056933. The sequence goes on from NZ_JBHUQN010000001.1 coordinate 2,881,639, forward strand.
GGGCTAAAGTGAATTATTCCGAGTTCAACGATGAAACATGATGATGGTGGGATAGTTTCCATAAAAAGACACTGATGATAGAATATCAGTGTCTTTTTATTGCATTGATTTCTTGATAGCACAAGAACTTGGTTCCATTTAAAGTCGCTGTCTCTGCTATACAGCAGCCGTTCTTCAAAGATTAATCTTAACCAATGTCTATCCTACAATGTTTTTCTGAATCGCTTTGATTTTCTCCTCAGTAAAGACGCCGGATTGAAGTAAATCTAAAATGGAAAGGACTCTTCCACTAGAACCCCAACTACTGCAATGTCTGGGTTTAGGAGGAAACTGAAATAGCAAATCGATCAGGGAGAGCCAACACCAAGTTTGCTGTGTTAGGCATACTCTCCTTGGGACCACATACCCGTTACGATATAAAACAGCATATGGAACAAAGTACAAGTTATTTTTGGAATGAGAATTATGGGCAGATCTACCCCAGTTTGGCTGAACTACTTGATAATTCAGATATTGATATGGAAATTATTCATCAAGACGGAAAACCTGATAAAAAACTATACAGAATAACAGATCAAGGGAGACAGACATTATCTCAATGGTTATCTCAACCAACAGATTATGTCGTAGATCTTAAAAAGAACGAGTTATTATTACGAGTTTTTTTTGGTAGTAATTCTTCGCCAGAGATGATCATCATGCACATCGAGGAGTATCAACGTAAACTTGAAGAAAGTTTAAGAGTGTTCGAAGAACTGGAAAAATGGCTTCTTAATATGGATCACAAGGATAAAAATCATAAATATTGGATGATTACAAATCAATATGGAAAAAATCATTTCACCAGTTTAATCCAATGGTGTGAAAATAGTATTGTCATTCTTAAATCATGATCAGCGTTGGGTATTAATGCACTAGCTAATAATCATGGAATGGACGATCCGATAATTTTCTCGTCATATGGAGAAAATACGGGTCAAAGATTAGTGCCTATATTTAGAATAGAATAAAAACAAAAAGTACTTACTAGAGGCCGATATTATTCCCTCATGGTAGACAGTGAAAAAAGAGGTCATGTTACAATGAACTCGCCACTGGAACCGGAGGGGATTTTTGTATCTCAGCAGTCCAGTTACTGCTGAGGGACTCATACAATCTCCCGCTACTTTCATTGAAAACTCTTTACAAGATATAGAAAATGGATGTAAAGTTAACGGAATTACTGAGGATATTAATAAAGATTACAATAAAGGAAGGGCTACGTATGAATCGTAACAACTGGATAAGAAAGTTACATACTTGGATTAAAAATATGAGATTTCAACATAAGTTAATGTTAAGTTACCTGCTGGCATGTATCATTCCAGTTTTAATTGTAAGCGCATTCATATTTCACCGATCCGCTAAGGAGCTTGAAGATTCATCTCAAGAATTTGCTTCTTTGTATACGTCACAAATCAAATCTTCCTTAAACGAATTTATTAAGGAATATGATAAGATCACGAAATCAGTACTAATTGACAACGAATTGATCTACAAACTCGGAGAAGAGTCGAATATGCCTATGAACGAGGTTGTGAATCAAAGGGTAGCCGTCCAGCAACTACTCATGAGGGTTGCATTGCTTAAATCCGAGATCAGCACTGTAATGTTGATCAGCCGAGACAACAGTGTTTACCAATATACAAATACAACAAGCAGAGTGGATGACAACACACTGTTATCACAGGATTGGTATAATAAGCTCCGAAACTGGGAGCAGACTTTCTTTATAAGTGGCTTACATGATCGTTCCTATTATGAGGATAAGGGAGCGGGAGCCGTCGTGACGGTGGGAAGAGTTCTTTATAATTCCAAGGGAGCATATGCCGGTATTCTTTTAATTGATTTGGATCCATTCACATTGCTCCAGCTTGAGCATGAATTCATCCAGGCGCGGGATAAGTATGGCATAAGTGTGATTATAGGCAATAGCCGAAGAGAAACCGTTTACCATTCTGACGCAGCCAGTGGTCAAATAACCTGGGAGCAATTGCTCAAAACGGATTCTGATGTCCGTTGGAGTATGGGAAGCAAAGATCACATTATTTTAACGGAAGTCACATCCCAGGGAGAACTGTTCATCAAAACCGAAATCCCACGTTCTAAATTGCTACAAAAAATCAATCGAATTAAAGCTCTGACCGTAGTTGTTATCTTGATGGGCTGCCTGATTATCTTCCTGATCTCGCTTTGGTTAAGCTATACAATTACGAGACCAATCAAGGCACTTAGAAGAAGCATGAAGCAAGCAGAAGTCGGTCAATATCTCCCGATAGAGAAAGATCAGACCACCGATGAGATCGGAAGTTTGGTATACAGCTACAATAAAATGATCATCACAATCAAAACTTTGATTGAGGATGTGTACGTTGCGGAGATCAAGCAGCGTCAAGCCAAATTTCTTGCTCTTCAAAATCAAATTAACCCCCATATGTTATACAACACCCTTGAATCCATTCGTATGAAGGCTATAGTGAAGGATGATGATGAAACTGCAGAAATGATTAAAATTCTGGCTCGTATGTTTCGGTTAACCTTAGGAAAAGAAAGAAGTCATCATTCTGTAAAGCATGAACTGGAGTACACCGCCAATTATTTGGAACTTCAGAATATCCGATTCGATAACATGTTCCAATTGGTTGTCAATATTCCAGATGAAATGCTTGATTGCAGCATGATCCCCTTGGTATTTCAGCCTATAGTAGAAAATAGCATTAACCATGGTTTTGAAACCTACAGCCGGACGTTGACTATCGAGATCGAAGGGAGTTGGACAGTCAAAGGAGACATTTTGTTCCGAATTTCGGACAACGGAATCGGGATGTCTATAGATAAACAGACAGAGTTGTGTTCTCTCCTGGAAAACACTACTTCGAACAAGTTTAAGCTTGAAGAGGCAGATGAATTGCGGGGGAACGGTCTAGGTCTGACAAATATAGCCGAACGAATCAAACTTCACTATGGAGATCAGTATTATGTCACTGTTTTTCCAGGTGTCGAGAACGGAATGACAGTTGAAATATTGATTCCTAAAATTTAAAGTTCAGTCTAGTTAGCTCTAAAGTGGGAGAGGGTGACATGTATGAAAATCATCTTAGTGGATGACGAGAAGGGAATTTTGGAGGGGCTCAAAAAAATAATAAACCGATACATTCCTGAATGTGAAGTCGTTGGAGCAGCTCACAATGGAATAGATGGGTTCAATATTATTCAAAAGTGGCAACCGGACATTGTTATTACAGATATACGGATGCCTCAGGCCGATGGATTGGAAATGATCAAAAGGTTAAAAGACCTAGATATTCAGAGCAAGTTCATTTTGCTAAGCGGATATGCGGATTTTGAATACGCTCGAACAGGTATGAAGCTAGGCGTGAATTTTTACATCAACAAACCTGTTGAAGAATGCGAGCTACGGGAGTGTGTATGTCAGGTCATGGAGGAGATCCGTTCAGAGAGAATGAAATTACAGGAAATAGACAACTTGAAGCAGGAGTTCCATAGTCGCATCCAAGAAGATGCCTTGCGAGATGTACTCGATCTAGGTAATGATCACCTGGAACTTGTTGAAGAGCTGCTTCGGGTCAACCACATTCCTATGAAGAATTCAAGGTATGCGTCTATCTTGATCGAAATGAATGGTAACGTTGATTTTCTGAGGGAGTATGGATTTGATCCTGTATTTCGACGTATTGATCTGATCTTAAGAAAGTATGATGGCGTGTATCGGTTTCGTTATTCAGGCGCACAAGTTGCGGTGGTTCTCACTCATGGTGCTGCATTTGAGTTAGCAGAACTGGTTCGCGCGATACATCGCCTTAAAGAGGTCTTGACTCGCGAACTGAAGCTTTCCATCATCATTGGAGTCGGGACAGTACAGGACCGCCCCGTGGGAATCAGCCATTCTTTTGAAGAAGCGCGGAATGCACTAAGTTACAAATTGATTAAGGGAGCAGAGGGCGTCATTCCTTTCTCCGAGATCATGAATCTTTCGGAAAGAAGTAAACTTGTTCCCGAAGAAATCATCACCGACTTGGAAGCCGCGATCGACAACATGGATGAACAAGAATGTGTAGCCATTATTCATCAGATTTTTGGACGGATACAAGATGAACACAGTATTAGTCCTGCAGATCTCCAGCTGCAGTGCTTAAACATTCTTTTATTGAGCATTCGGAAAATGTCTATTCAACAACTGCAGCAGAACGAATTGTTGGGCCGCCATATTTTGTCTTTGGAGGGCATTTCGCGGTTCGAGACTCTCGCGTATTTAGAGGCGTGGATGGTACAAGTCATCCGTGGAATTATTGCTTTTAAGCTGGAACATCATATTCCCAAAAAGAAGGACATGATTTCGGAAATCAAGGATTATGTCACAGACCACTATAACGAACCGATCAGCCTTGCTGAAGTAGCTGCTCGTTTTTTCATCAATCCGTATTATCTAAGCCAGTATTTCAAACAAAAGACAGGTGAGACGTATTTGAATTTTTTGACCCAAATCCGAATTAGTAAAGCTAAGGAATTGTTGGAGGGGACCGATTTGAAAATTTACGAAATTTGCCATGAGATAGGTTATTCGGATCCGCAGCATTTTGCGCGGATGTTCGAAAAACTGACAGGTTGTAAACCTAGAGAATACCGAAAAAAACTTACAAGCTATTAAAAGAAATGGCCACTTCCCATTGGAGTGGTTTTTTATTTCACTTAAAAAACACATGTTTTAACTTAAAAATGCCCAATTGAGTAAGGGGTAATCGGCTTGTATAGTTATATTTGTAAGCGGATTCAAAAATAGAATGTTAGGGGGGAGATAAGTTGAACGTTTTTTCGTTTCATCGAATAAAGGTGTATTGGCCGCTATATGTGATGGCCATTCCGGGTATCATTTTTCTCATTGTATTTAAATTCATTCCGCTGGGCGGTGCTGTAATCGCTTTTAAGGATTATTCGGTTTTTCAAGGGTTTGTTGATAGCCCGTGGGTAGGTCTCAAGCATTTTAGAGCTCTGATCGACCATCCTGATTTTGTTCGTGTGTTTGGAAACACGCTGTTTTTAGGCTTTCTCAAACTTGTCCTAGTATTTCCCGTCCCTGTATTACTTGCGCTAATGATTAACGAGATTCGAAAATCAGCACTAAAAAAAGGAATCCAAACTGCGCTGTACATTCCGCACTTTTTGTCTTGGGTTATCGTTGGCGGAATTCTGTTTGATTTCTTTTCATTGAGTGGATTGTTCAACATCATCATCGGGTGGTTTGGCTTTGAACCTGTGCTAGCCATGCAGGAGAGTGCGTACTTCAGGCCCATTTATGCGATTTCGTCCATATGGAGAGATGCCGGATGGGGAACAGTGGTGTATATGGCCGCTATTAGCGCTATTGACCCACAACTCTACGAATCCGCGATGATCGATGGTGCATCCAAGATAAGACAAATCCGTCATATCACATTTCCGCTTCTTTTACCTACTATACTTGTACTCTTCCTGCTTGAAATCGGGAATTTCCTGGATCTCGGATTCGATCAAGTGTTTAACATGCTTACCCCGATGACGTACAGTGTTGGAGATATCTTGGACACGTATGTATTCCGGACAGGCATTCAGCAAGCGCAGTATAGCTTCGCGACTGCAGTCGGGCTATTTCAATCTGTAATTGGACTTATTCTGGTGTTTGTTTTTAATAAATTGTCCAAAAAAGTGTCAGATGGGGGGCTATGGTAGAGATGGTTGAAGCGAGAGGAGAAAAAGTATTTGTTACTGCAGTTACCGTTTTTCTCATTTTGTTTTCTATTGCGGCCATAATCCCGCTTCTGTCCGTGATCTCCACATCACTTAGTTCCAAAAGTGCAGTGGATATGAATCTGGTGACCCTATGGCCCAAACAATTTACATTTGACTCCTGGCTGTATATTATTGATCGTCCAGATTTGTGGAGATCATTTTTTCTGACAGTTGGAACCACAGTTATTGGGACGATTTTGGCACTTCTGATGACAGCCTTGTTCGCGTACCCGCTGTCGAAGTCGGAGTTCCGCTGGGGGGCCGTGATAATGATATGCGTTGTAATTGCAATGATCTTTAAAGCGCCCATCGTGCCATATTTTCTGACCGTCCGAAGTATTGGTCTTTATGATAATCCACTGGTTTTGATCTTGCCTCATATTCTGAATCCATTTAATTTAATCATCATGAGAACTTTTTTCAAACAATTTCCAAAAGAACTGGAGGAAGCGGCCTTTCTGGAGGGTTGCGGCTATTTCCGAATGCTGTTTCATTTCGTACTTCCGCTATCCAAGGCCGTAATGGCTACCTTAGCTTTGTTCTACGGTGTGGTGCTGTGGAATCAGTTCCAGCATCCACTTTTCTTCCTGCAGGATACAAACTGGTTTCCGCTTCAGATCAAAATTCGACAGTTCATCACCGACGACAGCGTTATGATGGCTGGGGCCGCATCAACGGTTGACCTTAACTACAACGAGCGGACATTGAGAGCAGCGACTGTCATTTTTGCCATCGTACCGATCATCATCGTTTATCCATTTTTACAAAAATATTTTGTCAAAGGAGCCATGCTCGGCTCCGTAAAAGGTTAGCACAATCTTAGTGAAGATACATGGGACGTCTGTAAATTTAACGGTGATTAAAGGAGGAAATAACATGATTTTTAAAAGGATCGGATTAATGTTGGCCGCAGGTGTCCTTGCCATAAGTACGATAACCGGTTGTAACTCTGCTGGTGATTCTTCCACTTCAAGTCAGAATTCCTCCACCAATAAAGACGGTACTGTCGACATTGAAGTATGGGGAACGAACATTGGATATAAGCCGATCACCAAAGGCAGCAAGTTATATGAATTTTATAAGGAAAAGCTTGGCGTGGGTGTTATTCATCCATACGTGGAATGGAACGGGGGCACCAACTATCTGAATCAGCTAAACTTGAAGATCGCCGCTAATGAAATGCCGGACTTATTCATACCTCAGCAAGGAATTGAAGACAGTCTGGCTAAAAATGGTGCGATTGCCGATCTGACTGAACTGTTGCCTAAATATGCACCACATGTATGGGAAGCGATTCCGCAGGAGATGTGGGATGTAGTCAAGGCGAACGATCCTACCGGTCAGGGGAAAGTCTATTATATTCCGGGTGTCGTGGAATACGGGAGATACGCTGGTATGATCCGCCAGGATTGGCTCGACAAACTGGGTCTGACGATGCCAAAGACCCAAGACCAGTATGTAAAAGTGCTTGAAGCCTTCCGGGACCAAGATCCAAACGGCAATGGTCAGAAGGATGAGATACCAACTGGAGGCAGGGAGCAAGCACGATGGATGGATCATCTATTCGCCATGTACGGGGTAGCTATGTTTGAAGGATATCCCGAGTGGGACATTTATGATGGTGAGCTGACTTATTCCGCGGTGACTCCGAATATGAAATCGGCCTTGGAGTTCACGGCTAAACTGTACAAGGAAGGACTAATCGACAAGGAGTCACTTCTGAACACGAAGGATAAGTGGGATGGCAAAATTCAGTCCGATAAGGTAGGTAATTATTTTCACTGGGTAGAACATGGAAATATGGTTCTCGAAAATCTAAACAACAACACGGGCGTGAAGGCTAACTTTACCGTGCTCCCTGTACCGGAAGTCGAGGGCTATGAAGGATTCTACACCATGAAAAGATTCGCTCCTCCGCAGTGGGTCATCAAGAACAATAAGGATGAGAACAAACTGATGGCCACTCTAAAGCTGCTGAACAACATGTATGACAAAAAGAACTGGAAAGATCTCTTCCTAGGCGTGGAAGGCATGCATTATACGATGAAAGATGGCAAAGCCGTCAAACTGCCAGATGATAAGAGCAGTCAGGAAAATCAAATTCTTAATCCTTATTCCACTCTAGCTACACTTGATTTTACTATCGATCTTTTCAATAGTACTTCATCCGAAGACAGTAAATGGGCAATTGATCAGGTCACACGAAACATGCAGGAAGCGCAAAAATATGCAAAAGTCATTGCTGGAGACGGTATGCCAGCCAGCGTATACGATAGTTTCCCGGATATTAACAATCGTACACTCTACGTTGAATATGCAACCAAAATCATTCTGGGACAATATCCGATCAGCAAATTTGATGAGTTTGTAGATAAATGGAATAAATCAGGTGGCGAAGAGGTTACGAAACGGGCTAGAGAATGGTATACGAAAGTGCAGAAATAATGGATCAATCAAAACTTATATCCGCCCGCTACTGATTTGAAACGGGCGGATATAAGTTTCAGTTAGGGCTATTAGACATCATCTGATTGAAATAGAGCCGAAACAGGAGGGAATCATGAGAAATCGTTTAATGGAGGTTCTTGAGGGTAAGGAACATAACTATATCCTTCCTTTTCTTTGGCAGCATGGAGAGGAAGAACAGGTAATTCGGGAAGAGATGGCCCGTGTATATGAATCAGGCATTGGGGCCGTGTGCATCGAAGCACGTCCACATCCTGATTTTCTTGGACCGAAATGGTGGTCGGATATGGATATCATTATGGATGAAGCTCGAAAGCGTGACATGAAGGTGTGGTTACTTGATGACGATCATTTCCCAACGGGACATGCGGCAGGCAAAGTGAAAGAAGCGCCTGAAGAGCTTCATCGGATGTTTTTGGGTGAACGTTATATCGATATGATCGGGCCAGCCCAAGGAGCATCTTTTTTGCTAGATACTTTGCTCATGACTGGGCTTCGACCTACCGTATCCCTTAAACAAAACGCAAGTGGTCACAACAAACTTGTTTCCGTTGTGGCTGTTCGCCGAAATCCATCCGATGGAAAATTGCTTCCTGAATGTGTCGACATAACAGAACTTGTGCATAATGGCACCCTTTATTGGGATATCCCTGAAGGATATTGGCGTATGTTTATTATTTCGGAAAATAGAGATGGCGGCAGCAAGGCACAGGAAGACCATCTGAACCCGCTAGATCGGGATTCGGTTCATATTTTGCTCGATGTGGTTTATGAGGCTGTTTATAAACGTTACAAGGCAGACTTCGGGAAGACCTTTGCTGGATTTTTTTCGGACGAACCCGGATTTTACAATGATAAAACAACGTTTGACTTTGATTCGAAACCCGGTAAACAAGGAGTACTACTCCCTTGGAGCAATGAAGTACACGCTTTGCTTGAGCAGGCGTTGGGTGAGGATTACAGAAAGCACCTGTATCTACTTTGGCAGGATGTGGGTGAACAATCCAGTATCGTACGGTACGCTTATATGAATATCGTTAGCAAGCTATACGCGGACAACTTCTGCAATCAAATTGGAGCTTGGTGCAGAGCTCGAGGGGTCGAATATATCGGACATGTACTTGAAGATAATAACGTCCATGCAAGATTAGGCCCCGGCGCGGGACACTTTTTTCGCTCCCTCTGGGGACAAGATATGTCGGGGATTGATGTAGTACTATGGCAGATTGTGCCTGGCTTCGATGAATTAAGTTTCCGCACGACATCAGGGGAGACAGATAGTGAATTCTTCCACTATGGCCTGGCTAAGCTTGGTGTATCCCTTGGGCATATTGATCCAAAAAAACAAGGACGGACGATGTGCGAATTGTATGGAGCCTATGGTTGGACAGAAGGGTTGAAGCTGATGAAGTGGCTGACCGACCATATGCTGGTCCGCGGTGTTAACTACTTCGTACCACATGCCTTTACTCAAAAATCGTTCCCGGATCCGGACTGTCCGCCGCATATGTATGCAGGTGGGAAAAATCCTCAGTATCGTTATTATAAGTATTTAAATCAATATATGAATCGGATAAGTCACCTGATTTCAGGAGGAAGACATGTGGCATCTGCTGGTGTCTTGTATCATGCGGAAGCTGAATGGGCGGGGAAATCGATGTATTTTCATAAGCCCGTAAAGGCTTTGATGCAACGTCAAATTGATTGCGACATTCTTCCTATCGATGTTCTTTTGGAAGGGGCCAGTGTGATCGACGGCAGACTGCATGTTACCCAGGAGGATTTCAGCTGCCTGATCGTACCTTATTCAGAAGCTCTTCCTGCAGCGATGCTCCAGCGTTTAGTCCAGTTTGCCGAACAAGGACTTGCCATTCGCTTCATTGATGGGCTGCCAGCACGATCAAGCGAAGGTATTGACGTTCCCGATGACCTTATACGACTTGCCAATCACATGAACGTTAAAGTTCTATCCCTGGACAACTTGGTACAAGATCTTATCGGAGAAGGACATTTTGATATTCAAGTTGATACGTTTCAACCTTATCTACGAAACTATCACTATGTTCATAACGAGTTGAATGTTTTCATGTTTTTCAACGAAAGTCCATTTGAAATTATACACACAAAGGTTGTTTTGCCTGTACAAGGTGAATTGTATACCTATGATGCATTTCTTAACCGTTTGAACAGCTTGAATACAATAGAGAAGGATTCGAAGTGGGTATCACTTGTCCTTAACCCCTTTGAATCCATTATCCTGATTCACGGAAAGAATCTTGAATGTTATGCCGTAAGCTCGCTGTGTATCGAGGGGGAAGACACAATGGATCTGGAAGCTGAATGGACGGTTTCTATCTCAAATGCTGAATACTATCCTCACTTTGTGGAATGGGGCATATTAAGTACACTAATTAATATGAGTTTACCTGATCATCTACCTCACTTCTCCGGAACATTTCGTTATGAAGCGGAATTTGAATGGAAGGAATTGGCGACTCAAGTGCTTTTAGATCTCGGCGAGGTATTTGAAACGGCAGAAGTGTGGCTAAATGGTGAGCATGTTGGAGTTCGGATCTGTCCACCTTATCGGTTTGAGATTACGGATCTCATTAAGAAGGGGATAAACAAAATGACCATCGAAGTTACAAATACATTGGTAAAAGATCAGCGAGATTTTCTTTCATCGTTTGCCCAGCAGGAGCCTAGCGGACTTATTGGACCTGTTAAAATTCTAACTTAATTTTAAAACAGACTGGAGTACTTACAATAATGATATCAAGGACCAATAATATGTATCCATTAAAAGTCGCTAATTTAGCGGCTTTTTGGATTCAGAAATTCAAATCCTTCGTTAGTCTCTACATAAAAATTATCAGTATACAATTCACATATTTGTCCGTATAAAATGAGAGGAATTACGAGGAATATTTCTGAATATACACATTTATCCATAGACTGTGATTCATCACTGATCAATAGATAAGATGTATAACATTCTAATAATTTCAATCTGGCATAGAAAAGATTTCTTATTAATGTGTGGCGTATATTGGCCATATTAAGTTCTTTATGTGGGTTTCTTTAACGCAACCGGAAGCATTAGTTTGTCATGAGTCCCAAATAAAATAGTAGCCAGCCGACTATAGTCGACCGGCTTTTTGTTAAGCTAATTGGGCAGGGTGGTTCCAATTAGCACCCTATATTCACGTGCTTATTATTTGTAAAAAACGAGATTATTCCGCGAAATCCCATTCTGAAAAGATATTCATCTTTTTATATAAATCTTCCTCATCCATAGATATGTTGTTCTTAATCCACCAATTTAAAACGCCAAGAACTGCTCCAATGTAAGCCTCTATTTTAATTTGTATTTCTATGGAATCTACTTCAATGGAGCGATGCTCAACCAAGTACCTCTTCATACCTGCTCCCATATCTTTCCGTAACAAATTCCTTAAAGAATCTCTTTCTTCAAATAGAAGTTGTGAAAATAAAGTTTTATGTTTCGCTGCAATAGAAAACAATTCCCGAAAATTATCAGATGGAGAAAGGGATACCTCGGCGAAGTTCTTAAATTCTTCCTCGGCAATTTGACGCACGGCACATGAAAGTAAATCAAATTTATCCTGAAAATGCGTATAGAACGTAGTCCGGTGCACCATTGCTAAATCACAAATTTGCTTCACTGTTATCTGTTCAAATGAGTGTTTTCCCATTAGATCAAATAGAGCATTGTGCAGGAGCTTATGGGTTCTTCTGACTCTAAGGTCTTCCGTTGTTTTATTAACCATGACAGATTCCTCTCTGTGTATCGTTTTTCGACATTTTGGCGTTTTTATCGGTTGATGACGCTCATTATACAGCATATTATTTATTCTACAAACACGTTTTAAATATACACGTGTATAATTAAAAACAAGGAGCGATATATGAATGGCTAACTTAAGTAAAGAACATCAACTCACCGTACTTGAACAGCAATTACTAAACAACGCTACAGAGCTAGTTCCCTACCTTCAAAAATTCGGAATGATTATTGATGAAGAAAGACATATTCCTGAAGAGGTTATTCAACAAGTTTCGGATGCTGGTCTGTTTAAACTTGGCACACCAAAAGAGTACGGAGGTCACGAGGTTAGTATCCGGGCCATGGTTGAAATTATTTCCGAGGTAGCCAAGGGGAACGGCTCTGTTGGCTGGGTCGTTCAAATCATAAATGGAAACAACTATACAGCTTCATTATCTTTACCGCCCCACGTATTAGATTCGCTCTTCGGACAGGAAGAGGAGGTGCGTTTTTGTTCCGTCTTGGCAGCACGCAAAGCGGTAGTGAAACCAGTAAACGGGGGCTATTTGGTAGAGGAGGGCTTTTGGGGATTCGGTTCAGGTTCCAAGCATGCAACCCATGCTTTGTTAAATTTGAATGACGCAAAGTCCATGGAAGAAAGCGGGAATTTGGGGATGATGTTAGCCGTTGTTCCGATGAGTGAAGTTACAATTGTAGATGACTGGTATACGATGAGTTTAAAAGGGTCGGCAAGTAACAGTTTGGAAATCAAAAATGTCTTTATTCCGGATCAATATGTTGTCACCCAGGACACGAAACAAATAAGTTCTTTGTCTGTTGAATTAAAAGGGCGTGACAGATATAGACCTTATGTACAGCTTATTACAAGCATTACAACCGGAATCAGCGCGATTCTCGGACTTGCCAGAGGGGCTGTCGAGTATTTTGTTGAAAAAGCGCCTCATAGAGGAATAACAATGACTATCCATCATTCTCAAGCGGAAGTAGGACATATTCAGTATAAAGTAGGGCTTGCGGCCATGAAGGTTGAATCCGCTCATCTTCATATCAGTCGAGCCATTGATCATATGGAGCATCACGTGCAAAATGCAGAAGGGTTCAGTCTAAAGGAATTGGCTCAGCTTCAAACGGATATGACCTATGCAGCGATGTTATGCTGGGAAGCTGTAGACATGCTAATGGCGGAGAGCGGAGGGAGTGTCATTGCCGATTCCAATCGCTTGTCTCAAATCTTCCGCGACATTAGAGGTGGCTCCAATCATGCGCTGACTACAGCATCCACAGGGCTTGAGCTATACGGAAGAGTGCTATTGGGCTTACCACCACAGCATGGTATGACATTAGCTTACGTATCATCTCAAAAACAACTAACGGAGCTAAGCAGACAATGAGTAAAATAGCGATCATTTCTGGAAGCCCCAACAATAGATCCCGGGTAAACGGAGTCATACAATATGCCAAGTTGAAATTGGAGCAAAAGGGCTGCGAAGTGGCGATCATTGATGTGTCATCGTTACCTCCAGTTGACTTGATGCATGCGAATTTCAATAGCAAGCCCATATTAAGCGCACATGCCAAAGTGGAAGAAGCAACAGGAATCATTGTTGCAAGTCCGGTTTATAAAACGACCTATACTGGCGTCCTTAAAGCTTATATTGATTTATTACCGCAAAAAGGCTTTAAAGATAAAATTGTAGCTTCGTATTTTGTGGGAGGCACCATTTCGAACTTGCTTTCAATTGACTATGCATTGAAGCCCCTTTTAGCCTCGATGGGTACTAAATCTTTTGCTGAAAATGTATTTGCAATCAACAATCAAATCGAACGTAATGAAGATGGCGAAAAAAACATACGTTTCCAATTAGCTAACGAAATCCAGCAACGTATGGATGCCTCCATATTCGATCTGATTTCCTACGCAAAATGCATCTAAGGTTAAGATAAAGAAAACGTTGGTTAGAACGTCATGGAGTAGTTTGCCGATTGGCAAGCTGCTCCTTTTTTCGAACACATACATATACTTATCGAATCCTGGGAGACCGGTCGTTCCTGTGATATCCAAAAAAAATTGTTTTTTTCAGTCTGCTCTTTCTTGATTTGAGTCATCGGCTGATACACGATATAGAAACTATCCGCTTCATCTTGATTCTCCCTAAAGTAATATTGTTCACGTAACGTAAACGCTACAAGCGGGATTATCCTTAATGAAGGATAGGATGTTCACCCAGGTTATGCTTGAGGATATCTGCAAGAGTGCTGAAATATCCAAGGTCACTTTTGTCAAGTTTTATCAACGCAAAGAGGATCTGCTGATTTATTTTATGCGGGTTTGGTTTACTGAACGGATGATCGAGATCGAACAAGAAGGAAAAAAGGATTTCAGGCATTCCGCCATTTACTGTCCGAGGTCGATAAGGAGCATCAAGTAAGGCCGGGGATGATGCCGAGTTTGATCTCCTTTCTTGCAGAACATAACATGCAGCCTTGCATGCCCGAGCTGAGTCGGGCGGAAGTATCGCTGCTCTTTCCCGGTCACGAGGAAGCGGGAAGCCAATCGGCTGCCTTTGTTCAACTAAACCGTCAGATTAGTCTAAAGGGTATTAAGGCGCACACCCTCCGAAAAATTACTATATAAGAATTAGCTTGCCATAAAAGAAAATATATCATAAACTGTTGATGCATCAACGTTGATATATCAACAATAAGGATTACGGAGCAGTGAACTTAAGATTGCCCGTAGAAAAGGAGAAAAATAGATGACAAAGACAGCATTAGTAACTGGTGCGAATAAAGGGATTGGATATGAGATCGCAAAAAAGTTGTTAAAAGAAGGATATCGTGTTCTGGTTGGAGCACGCGATCAGGGGCGAGGAGAAACGGCAGTAACTGCCCTTCGAGCATTTGGTGATGCGCATTTGCTATTGTTAGACTTGGCTGATTTACACAGCATTGATCAGGCAGTGACAACGATAACGCAGAATTACAAAGAGTTATCTCTTTTGGTGAACAATGCCGGTATTCCAGGCGATATGCATAAAGTTGGATGGGAATTTGCCGTTGAGGATCTCCAAACCACGTATGAAGTCAACTTTATCGGTCCTTTTGCGCTTTCAAAAGGTTTGCTCCCTCTGCTGATTGCCAACAAGGGCATGATTCAAAATATTAGTATACCTATTGAGCCATTACCATTTTTCAATGCATTTGCTTATACAACATCCAAGGCTCCATTGAATGTCATGACGAAGTCATGGGGAATGAGCTTTGAAAAGGAGAATATACCAGTAGAAATTTTCACCGTGATGCCTGGAGCGGTTTCGACAGATTTGAACGGGAATATGACAGGAGATTTTGTGAAAACACCTGTTCAAGCTGCGGAATTAATCGTTAACTTTGTTTTGGATGATGAAAACCACAATGGACAAGTAATAAATTACGACGGTACTCTGTCAGTGTACTGAAGAAATATTTCTATGGTAGCCCTCTTTCTACTGGAGAGAGGGCTTTTAGGTTTGGATGAGAGGGTGGAAACAAAACGAAAGAACGACACGTTTTCGTAGTGCTGTAGGGAGACCGACTTGTAAAAAAAGAAATTAAGTTGTATATTGTCTAATACATTGCAAACACGTAGCAGTAAAATATTATGATGAAAGATGTGATGGTTTTGAGTAAAGATTGGTCACAGGAGTCGAAGTTATTATACGAAATGTATCGTGTAAACAACTCCATAAATACTATATTTGATGCTTACATCAGTATCAGCCAATCTCGCTTCGAAATACTCGCATTAATATATCAAGAGATTGAAATCAGTCAAGGGGAATTACAAAAGAAAGTGACTCTTGACAAGGCAGCTATCGCGAGGCATCTCAAACAACTTGAAGACAATAAGATCGTATCACGAAGAAAAAAAGATGAGGACAATCGTATTATTTTGGTTCAATTAACAGATTACGGAAGAGAATTGATCGAAACATCACAAAAGGAAAAAGAGCATTTTGCGAAGGAACTATTAACGAATATTAGTGATACGGAACTGGATGTGCTGAGAAAAATATTAGTGCAATTAAATAAAAATGTGGAACAAATGAAGGAAACATAACAAGAGCAGGGTCTGAACTGCTCCCCGTCAAGTAGACAGTAAAAAAACAAAAAATGGTTCTAGGCAAGCCGCGAATAAGCGGCTCTTTGTTTTTATAAGATACTGCACTCATTATTGCTATAGTAAATTCGTTGCCTGCCACAATTGTAATTATTCAAAAGACAACAGATGCGCCGTGGAAGAAATCATATTGCAGAACATGGAGGTTGATAAGTTTTTTATGCAAATTTTAGTATTGGGTGCAACTGGACGAGTCGGAAGTCATATCGTTGCCAACGCAATTGAGGATCAACATCATGTAACTGTACTGGTTCGTAATCCCGAAAAATGCCAGACTCATGATAAAAACTTAACAATCATTCAAGGAAATGTATTGAATCAAGAGGATATTATACGTGCTATCCATGGAGCCAATGTCGTTATTAGTGCACTGAACACGGATGGGACCAATACGCTATCCGAAAGTATGCCGTTGATCATTGATGCAATGCTTAAAGAAGGAATAGAACGGATCATTACTATAGGAACAGCTGGTATCTTACAAAGCAGGCTCTCTCCAAGTGTTCTGCGATATCAATCCAGTGAATCCAGACGTAAATCCACCCGTGCTGCAGAGGAACATCATCGAGTATATTTGTTGCTTCAAGAATCAACACTGGAGTGGACGATTGTGTGTCCTACGTATTTACCGGATGGAGATCATGTAGGTGAGTATCGTGTAGAGCGTAATGTCCTACCTGAAGGTGGCACTGTAATATCGGTGAGGGATACAGCAGAATTCACGTACAATCAAATTAAAGATGACTCTAATATTAAGTCTCGTGTAGGCATTTCTTACTAATAGATAAGAGGTTGGTACACATGTAAAAATATCCTCACGTCTACTCCAAATTCTGGTGTATTATCAATCAAGTTCGCAAGTACAACCCTTGACATGAAGCTGTCTGATTTTCTGTTGACTGTTAACTTACTTGCTTGCCGTTTTATTTGAAGAACAGATTTGAACTTGGTGCTGTGGATATTTTGCTGTACTCAAACTCAAAATATAAAGATGAGAAAACACTTTTTTTCTATTTAAAATTCTAGAACTTCTAAACACCTTGATCCAGTAGACGACACTGCCCGTAATTGCAGAGAAACTATGACAGCTTGATATCTGGGCAGCAAGCAAAAAACGATAGAAACTGTACTATGATGAATCTAAGAAGATGAAAATAAGTCTGGAGCTGAGGTTTGAAAAGATCTATCATATGACGCAGAGATGCTAAACCCTTCATCTCTAAATGTAGAAAAATGACGAATACTGTGATTGCTAACTGAATTATTATGTGATATTATGATCCAGTAAACGTTTACATCAATAACGAATTGAATATTAGCAGTGTTTGGCTGTTACTGGTAAAGCAGGCATGACCAAAATGATTTTGCATTTTCCTTATGTGAGTAGGGGAAGGCATATCGTTTTGGTCTTTTTTATTTCTAAATTCAGAAACGAGGCAAAAACATGGATTATCGCAAATTAGGACAACAGATTACTGAATTGGTGGGAAAGAGAGACAATATCGCTCGGCTTACGCATTGCGCAACCCGACTCCGATTCGAATTGCACGACATCTCAAAAGCAGAGACTGAAAAACTCAAAGCACTCCCAGGTGTGATTACCGTTGTGAACAATGGTGGACAATACCAGGTTGTTGTGGGCAATGAGGTACAGCAGGTCTATCGTGTTATCACTCAACAGATGGGTTCAGCAACCGGTAGCGGGGACTCCAAATCGGATTCCGGCAAAAATAATGGATCAAAGCAAAAACAGAGCTGGATTTCCAGATTCATCAGCGTGATCTCAACTACATTTACTCCGGTAATCCCGGCAATTATAGGCGCGGGCATGATCAAAGCGATATTAGCCGTACTTGTGCTGACAGGCCTTGTAACCACAGAAAGCCAAAACTATTATATCCTTAATACCATTGCGGACGCAGCGTTTTATTTCATGCCCATTCTGCTGGCTTATGGAGCTTCCATCAAGTTTGAGACAAGTCCAATTCTGGCGATGACGGTTGCCGGAGTGTTGTTACACCCGGGATGGAGCGCTTTGATGGCGGAAGGAAAAGATGTTTTTTTCATCGGTGTTCCGGTTCGACTAACCGACTATGCGGGCTCTGTGCTGCCGATTATTATTGTCGTTTGGCTCATGTCTTACATTGAACGTTTCGCGGATCGGGTATCGCCTTCCAAGATTAAATTTTTCACGAAACCGATGATTGTACTATTGATTACAGCACCACTTGCATTAGTGGCAATCGGGCCATTCGGAACATACCTGAATGATCTGGTTGCAATGGGTGCAGAAGCGATTAATGCCAGAGCCAGTTGGCTGATACCTTTGTTAATGGGAACTTTGCAACCATTCCTGATCGTGACAGGTACTGCTTGGGCGATGACGCCGATTGCAACCAGTCAACTGACCAAAAATGGATATGAAATGATCAATGGTCCGGGAATGCTCGCGTCCAATATTGCTCAAGGTGGAGCAACGCTTGCTGTAGCATTAAAAACAAAAAACAAAAAACTGAAACAGCTCGCTGCTTCATCCGGTTTCACCGCTGTGCTGGGCATCACGGAACCATCCTTGTACGGCGTAACACTGAAACTGAAGAAACCCTTGATTGCCGCAATGATTGGTGGTGGCGTAGCAGGGATATACGCTGGTCTGACCGGATTAGTGCGTTATGCCTTCGTTTCTCCGGGGCTTGCCGCGTTGCCGGCCTTCATTGGCAGCAATCCGATGAACATCGTTCATGCCATTGTGACTTGTCTGATTGCTTTTATCGTTACCTTTGCTCTGACATGGATCATTGGTTTTGAAGATCCAGTGGACGATGATGAAGAAGGCAATACCAACGTTAACGATGACAAGACGCTTTCCGAGCAGCTGGTTAAAGACAACACCCCAAGCATGCAGTCTGCTGCAACAACAAATGCGAATGTATCGAGCCCAAATGAATCAGGCCCGCTTACGATCGCCAGTCCAATGCAAGGAGAATTGGTCCATCTTGACCGTGTACCAGACGATGTTTTCTCTTTGGGATTGTTGGGTAAGGGTGCTGCGATTATTCCTGCAAAAGGAGAACTGTATGCGCCGATATCAGGTGAAGTTACGGCTTTCATGGACTCCAAACATGCGGTCAAATTAAATGGTTATGATGGAGAAGAGGTATTAATTCATATTGGAGTAGATACGGTCAATCTAAAGGGGAGGCATTTCCACTCTTCCATTAAAGTGGGGGATCGGATTAAACGGGGTGACTTATTGATCACCTTCGATATCGATGCCATCAAGTTGGAAGGTTACGAAGTCATAACCCCGATTATTATCGCCAATTCGGAACATTTCCCCGACATAAAGCTGGAGAAGCAGAGTCGTGTGGATGTTGGAGCGACCATTATCCAACTTTCGTAACGACGGTAACACGGATCTGTCATTATTCAACATTAAATTGAAGGAGTGCTTGAGATGTTATATCAACACATCAAACCATTCCCCAATGAATTTCTGTGGGGAGGCTCTACCTCTGCCTATCAGGTGGAGGGAGCCTGGAACGAAGATGGCAAAGGCCAGTCCGTGATTGATATGTGTGATCATCCGGCTGGAACCGCCGATTTCACGATTGCGAGCGACCACTATCACCGATTCAGAGAAGACGTGAAGCTTTTTGCAGAGCTGGGCCTTAAAGCGTATCGTTTTTCGATTGCATGGACTCGAATTTTGCCCTCAGGCACAGGTGCTGTTAATAATAAAGGACTCGATTTTTATCATCAATTGATTGACGAATTGCTGTTCCATGGCATTGAACCCATTGTAACCATGTACCATTTCGACCTACCCTACGAGCTTGAGAAAACTGGAGGATGGAACAACCGGGAGACGATCGATGCTTTTGTCGAGTACGGGCGTATCTTGTTTGAGAATTACGGGCATAAAGTGAAATATTGGTTGACCATTAATGAACAAAATACGATGATTCTCCATCCGGGTGCCATTGGTACACCGAAGGGCGGACGTTTGCCTTCCAGTAAGGAACTGTATCAACAAAATCATCACATGTTTGTAGCTCAGGGCAGAACGATGCGGTTATTTCATGATATGCTCCCGCAAGGTAAGATCGGTCCTGCATTAAACATGACTTCCATGTACCAGGCAACCTCCAAACCAGCAGATGCAATCGCTGCTCATAACTGGGAGACGATCCGCGGATGGGGTTTTCTCGACTTATCAGTGTGGGGACGGTACAATCCATTATTCTGGAGTTATTTACAGGAACGTGGCATCGAGCCGGTTATTGAGCAGGGCGACATGGATGACATCAAGGCAGGCCGCCCCGATATGGTGGCTATCAATTATTACTCAACGGCAACCATTGCCGCCAGTATGGGCGATGCTTCGGATGTTACAGCTCGTGCGGGTGATCAGCAAATTATGCTTGGCGAGCAGGGAGTATACCGGGCCGCGGAGAACCCTTATACGGAAAAAACGAAATATGGCTGGGTCATAGACCCGGTTGGTCTTAGGTTAACATTGCGTAAAGTATATGAACGATATGGTCTCCCGGTTTTAATTACGGAAAATGGCATAGGAGCTCCGGATGTACTGGAAGCAGATCACACGGTCAACGATACGTACCGGATTGATTTTATCGAGAAACACCTGGAACAGATCAGACTGGCTCTGACGGATGGGGTGGATGTGATTGGTTATTGCCCTTGGTCCGTTATTGACGTGGTAAGCACCCATCAGGGTTATGGGAAACGCTACGGCATGATCTATGTAAACCGTGGTGAACAGGATCTGAAAGACTTGAAGCGGTTGAAAAAGAAAAGCTTCTCATGGTATCAGCAGGTCATCAGGCAGAATGGCAAATGTATCGGTAATTCGGATCAGGCGGTCACGAAAGAATAAAGGATCGTGATGAATGCATGAAAGTAATCAAAATATTGAATAACAGCTTGCTTCTGACCAAAGATGAACAGGGGCGAGAAGTGATTGTCATGGGTAAAGGTTTGGCATTCAAAGGCAAAGTCGGGGAGCAACTCGATGAAGAGCATATCCAGAAACGATTCATTCTGCAAAATAATCCGTCTGCCCAGGCTTACGTTCGAACCATCGAAAACATGCCAGAATCACATGTGAATGTCATTAACAAACTGATTTCCAATGCGAAAGAAAAGCTGTCACTCGACGATCAAATCTTTTTTACGCTTATGGATCACTTGTCGTTTGCTATTGAACGATGGAAAAAAGGTGTGTCATTACAGAATCGCATGTTATGGGAGATCCAGAGGTTTCATCCTGTCGAATTCGAACTGGGCGTTGAAGCTGTCCTCATGTTGAATCAAGAACTTGGCATTGAGCTTACGGAAGAGGAAGCGGGAAATATCGCCTTTCATTTCGTCAATGCCCAAACACATGAGAAGAAAATGGAGCGCACGATGCAATCCGTTAAAATGTTAAAAGATATTTTTAACCTGATTCAATACAGCTTTGATATGCAATTGAACAAAAATTCCATTCATTATGTGAGACTCGTCACACATTTGCAATTCTTCATTCAGCGTTTACAAGAAGGGCGTCTAGGTAATTCGGCGAAAGATTTTATATTCCAGCACATGGTAAAGGAGCATCCGCTTGAATACAAATGCGCCGAGATGATTAAAACCTACGTGCAAAATATGCTGGAGATCACGATATCAAACGAAGAATTATTATATTTAATCATTCACATTGCTCGAATTGTGCAGGAGGAACAAGATAATGATGGACGATTATAAGGGGGTTCTTTGGACTCAGGCAAGCCATCAACCAAAAGTGTAAAGCCCATGAGCCAGTAAAGATCATCGAATACTTTAAACATATCTGCTCTAAGATTCGTCCGGTAGGGCCGCCATTAAATGATGGATCGGCAAAAGTGTACCAACACCTCATGTTAATGTGAGGGATGGAGTGTTTCACGGTGCAGGGGGAGCAACAAATTTAGAAGAGATACTAGATTGCTTTAAAACGTGGGCCTCAAGTCTGGAGAGAAGTTAATCCACCTTCAAGAGAATGAAACCTTGTCGTAAGATAGGGAGATCATCTTGGAGGTGTTTTTGTAATGGCAGCAAGGGCAACCAGTTGGTGAGCATTATAGCTACGGAAGAGGTCCAGAACACACGACAGAACTCGAAAAAGTTAAGGCAGAAAACCGATTCTTGAAACAGCAACTGAATCTACTAAAAAGTACAAGAGACTGGAAAATAGGTGGAAGCAGAAGTCGTTATCACTTGGGTCGAGTCCATTCGCAAGAAGAGCAAGCGTCCAGATTCGACGGTGGAGAAAGTACTTCAGCTTAAGCTAACGAGCAGGTTAGTTCAAATAATTGGAAAGGATATTTTTAGAGCTATATCGAATTGTTTGTAGACATAAAAATTGTAGGTTTTGGTATGTGATATTTCAATCATTTCTCGAATGAAAACCCGCCATGGGTTAAGCCGGCCCCCTTCATAATTTGAGGTACGCTAACTTCTTTAATTCCTTTCTACAACATGGCTAGTAGGAGCAAAAGAAAACCTACAGCGGTAAGCTAATGCCCGTATAGATGGAATTTCCAAAGCTATTGCTTGCTAAAGGCGTTAAAATAACAGGAAGTTTACTTAACTTCCCAAATAGCGGATATGTACGTAAGGATGAGGAAAAGGAGGGCAATCATGGATTCAATGCGTTATCCAATCGGCCATTTCACTGCAGTTGAGAATCCTACCGAAGAACAGCGTAAGCAATTAATTGAATCAATAGATGAGATCCCAAATAAACTTCGGCAAGTCATTGACGGTTTGGATGTTGAACAATTAACTACTTCGTACCGACCTGGGGGTTGGACTTTGCAACAAGTGGTTCATCATTTAGCAGACGCAGAGATGAACGCTTATATTCGCTTCAAAAGAGGATTAACCGAAGAACAACCACTTGCAGGGACATTTCGTGAGGACTTGTGGGCAGAATTAATAGATTATAAGGATACGCCAATTGAGACATCTATCTTACTTTTGGAAGCACTTCATAATAGATTTAAGATGTTATTAGTCAAAATGAAACCCACGGACTTTGCAAGGTTAGTTGCGAGTCCAACTCACGGAACAATGACTTTAGATATCGCAATTCAAAGATTTTTGTGGCATGCCCAACATCATATTGCTCAAATAAGTTCTTTTCGGGATCGAATATGTGATGATAAACGTACTTAGAGTGTTCCACAGTGAACGACAGTTCAATCATAACAAGATGGTAGCCGACCAGAATGACCGGCTACTTTTAAATTACTTCAAAGGGTAGTTTAATGAGAGGTATCATACGGCATTCGGTAGCATGGTGCTACTGCCCAAAAAGAGCGATGCTGCGCGAAGCCTGCATACGGGGTTAATGGTGGCATAGATGATTTTCCGTCCGTATGGCGAAAGTTGTGCTATTCATAATATCCTTCAGTAGATTTTCTCAAAGTTCTGAATTGATCCGTATCATGCCCGAACCACACTTGGGAATTCGTGCGGGCAGCCAAAGTACGAATTTTCTCTACTGCGTTACGATAGCCGATCAAATCATAAATAATACCAGGCGGCTTAACCGGAGGCCCAAAACTTTCCGCGGTATAGATGGCATCGGAAGCTAGTATGATTCCCCCGGTTTCTGGCATTTCGATATGAAGACCTAAC
This sequence comes from Paenibacillus sp. NPDC056933, assembly GCF_042674385.1. Lineage (NCBI taxonomy): Bacteria > Bacillati > Bacillota > Bacilli > Caryophanales > Paenibacillaceae > Paenibacillus > Paenibacillus sp. NPDC056933. The sequence goes on from NZ_JBHUQN010000001.1 coordinate 2,905,584, forward strand.
ATTCCCCATGCATGACCGCTTCCGAAATTCAAGATTTTGATACCATCCACCAGATCCAAGTTGTCTTCTCCCGGTTTGATCGTTCTCCATTGCAGCTGGTTTTTGATCCATGCATCAATATCAGCCCAGACATAGGCCCCTTCTTTTTCATTGCGGGCGTAGGTCTGCAATGCTCCATTAAACTCATCCTCATGGACGATAATGGTCGCGTTCGTGAACAATTCGAGGCATCCGGCATGGTCCAGGTGCAAGTGGGAGACAACGACATACTTGATTTCCTCGGGTCTAACCTTAAGCTGCTCCAGACGGTTATGCAGGTAACATTCCTCGCTTGCCAACCATGGAGACGACAGTTGAGTCGATTGTGGCCAGCGCCCTTGAGTGCCCATTGAGTTTGGGTTGCAGGCTGTATCAAACAAGATTTTCCCCTCAGGATGATCAATCAATACCGTATAGATTGGAAACTCCACAAATTGTGTCTGGGCATTCGGATTATTAATTGTTGCTGGATTATGCATGGAGATGATCCAATTTTTATCCATGCTCATTCGACCGTTATCCAATACATATAGCTTGGGATGCATCTTAATAATATTTGTCATGTTTATTTACCTACCTATCGAAGTAATCCAGTACAAGGTAACCCCATTCGGGAGCGCATCTACTTGCTCTTGGAACACTCTGATTCGCCCTTAAGCGGTATCTTTGCTATGGCAGATCTAGTTCAAGCTTCTCAGTACTGGTATAGACATACAGTAATACAAAAAATAAAATGATATAAGTAGGCACTTTAAAGTGTCCTGGGAACTTCATAGTGCATAGGAGGGGAACTATTTGGCACATTCATCAACAACTAAACAATCTGATATTTCGGTATCCAATTGCGGCTATAGCAAGGTTCTTGACATAATCTCTAACAAGTGGACTGCACTTGTTATATATGCCATGGAAAACGGTAAAATCAGATATGGAGAAATGCTCCGGAGGGTTGAGGGGATATCTAAAAAAATGCTTACCCAGACGGTACGCAAGCTGGAACGTGATGGATTGGTCCAACGACACATTACTCCTACAGTACCTCCAAGTGTTGAGTACTCACTAACAACATTAGGGGAAACATTGCTTCTGCCGATGAAAGAGCTAAGGCAGTGGGGAAGAGAAAATTACACTCAAGTTGTAGAGGCGCGGGTTAAGTATGACTTTGCTTATACTACTGGTTCACATGAAGCCGACAGCATAAATTGATGAACTTTCAATACATGAAATATGACGTTGGAATAGCGCCGTTTCGAATATCCACTAGGCCGTGGAAGGCTCTTTGAAGGGGCTGAAAACGGACTATTATCCCGTAGACGATTACTGTCGAGGGACAATAACATGGTCCCATTGAAAGTCGCTATTTAGCGGCTTTTTTATTTTATAGGAACAAGTTCTTGTCCCGATTGTCGAAATGGACAAGAATCTGGTCCGATTGCCCCGATTAGGCATCTATCTAATCAATTTAGAGTAGAGTATAGCCCAAAATGCAATAAGTATTTGGGGAACGGATAACATTTTAGCAATTTTTATTTAGTAAATATTCCAAGTATAACGGTATAACTCTTCTTGCTGTAAAAAAATAGACAAGGGGATACAACAATGCTATAACCTTGGAAGAAGTGACTTTGTAGAGCCATTCAAGCGCTCTACAAAGAGTCATTGGATCGAGCAGGAAGAAAAAAATTACTTCAATAAGCTTTCTGAGCGATTTATGCCCATTATAGAAGCCTATTGGCAAGAGGATGGGGCAGATATGGAACTATATTGGTCTGTTATGGAGAATCAGTGAATCGAAAACCATTGTATAGATCTGATGCTCATTAACCAGTTTCTATGGCGTAAAGCAGGGATCTTGAAGAAAATGAACTGGCAGCTCATATTTATTTCACCATAACTATAGTAACTGATTGAGCTTGCTTTCAGGCTCTTCACCATTTTCTACACGTTTTATATTCTTGATAAAGAAATCATATCTTTTTTTATGAAATTTGCGACCATCAGGCATTCCTGCTGTATGGGGAGTAAGTATCACATTACTCAGATTCCTGAGCTCACTATCCATAGGAAGCGGTTCAGATTCAAACACATCCAGGCATGCGCCTGAAATATCCCCGTTTTTTAATGCATCAATCAAGTCTCTTTCGTTGACAATCCCGCCGCGGGCTGTATTGATAAAAAGAGTGGTATTCTTCATTTTCTTGAATGCCGCTTTGTTGATCATTTGTTTGGTTTGCTGATTCAAGGGTATATGTACACTGACTATGTCCGATGTGCTTAGCAGAGTATCGAAATCCGTCATTTTCACAAAATCGTCCGATTGTGCAATGGCATTTCTCGCATAAGCCAGCACATTCATATCAAAAACCCTGCAAAACGCAGCTACTTTTTTTCCGATAGCGCCCAAACCGATAATCCCAATCGTTTTGCCCTTTAATTCACTCCCTGTATAGTCCAATTGATTTTCATCCATCTTGTTTTTCATGAAAGTATCAAGAAACGGTATGTTTTTATAATAAGATAATATCAGTGCCATTACGTGCTCGGCCACTGCCTGTGCATTCACTCCTGCAGCGTTGGCCACCCAAATGCTGAGCTGTGTACAGGCAGGGACATCGACATTATCAAATCCAGCACCCGTCTGTACCAATTTTAATTTTTTGGCGTTAGCAAGCAGGCTGTGATCCACTTTAATATGTTCAGGGATGAGTACCTGGCAATCTTCAATATGATGCAGCATTTCTTGTCCGGGCGGGACAATTACAACGTTCCAGTCTTGCGGAAAATACTCTGCAATATTTGATTTTGAGGTCTCGTTAAAATGACCAACGATGAGAATCTTCATTGCTAAACCACCTTTCATAACCTATACCATTCTTCGAATAAAACCCATTTGATGCTCGTTATCCTTTGGAAAACGCGGCATCAAACTGTAGATCACCGTCAATTGGAAAATCAAGATTCATACTCTTTAATTTTATGGCTGTATTTTATCAACTGATTCTCCTATGCCTGAGCCTAACGTAATATCAGATAATAAAACAACTTTTGGAGCAATGGAAAAGACTATGCTGTTCTTGCCGTTTCAACAGCAATCTGGACGAGGACTCTCCAGTGAAAAAACATTTGCCCCCTCGTCTTTATTAAAAATAATTTTAAACATAAAGTATAATGTTGTAAAACTCAAATATTTTGTGAACTATATGAATTATTTCTATATATTGAGGAGGTATTCTATGTATTTTCCTGGGATTGAAGCGTTTTTAGCTATCGTACGGACCGAGAGTATAAGCAAAGCGGCCGAATTACTGCACCTGTCACAAGCTGCGGTAAGCTATCGGTTAAAGACATTGGAGCAGGAAATGGGTGGCCTTTTGGTTAAGCGAATAAAAGGGGCACCCAAAATCAGTCTGACCCCAAAAGGGGAGAACTTTTTATGAATTATAATTACAATATTCAAGAAAACAACTAATCTACATTCACAAAAAAATGTTGACATGAAACCGTTACATATTTTAATCTTGCTTTGTAGCGAGAGATCACACAATCATACATGTAGACAACTCATGATGAATCTTTTTTTGGACACTTATTAAATATTCATTATAAAGCGTTTGAATAAAGAAGATCATCTCAATCAAAAGGAAAAATAGAACAACCTAAAACATGGAGGGCATAAGTATGATCAAACTGGTAGTCACTGATTTAGATGGAACGTTTCTGAACAATAAAGGTCTGTACGATGTTGAACTCTTCAAAAAAGTTTATGCAGAGATGCAGCAAAAAGGAGTCACATTTGTCGCATGTACCGGCAAACAATGTGAACGTGTTGAAAAATTGTTTGACAAGCATGGCAAAGGAGTTTGGATCCTGGGTGACAGTGCTGCTCGAATTAAAAAAGATGGTGAAGTCGTTAAAGAATTCAGCATTGATCGGGATCTAGCCTTGCAGGCAATTGATCGAATTCAAGACTTTGACAAAACTATGACTCTTATCGTATGTGCAAGCGATGCTGCTTACGTTCATTCTTCCATTTCAGAAGATATGTACAACGTAGTTAGAGGCTCTTATGAACGTGTAATAAAAACAGATTCCTTCGAAACTATCGAGAGTCGTTTTATCAAAATTACGGTCTTTGATACGGAAGGACGTAGCACAGCTTTAAGAGCTCATGTTGAGGGTACGTTGAATGGACAAATTTACATTGTTGACTCGGAGGCTAAATGGCTGGATATTACGGCATTGCACACGCACAAAGGAGAGACCGTTAAGAAACTGCAAGAAATGTTGGATGTCACATATGAGGAAACGATGTCATTTGGTGACGGTGAGAATGATGTGGAGCTCATGGCCATCGCCAAATACAGTTTTGCAGTGAGTAATGCTTGTGAGAATACGAAAAAGGCAGCAAACTTCATTACGAAATCAAACGAAGAGAATGGTGTTCTTCTAACCGTTCAAAAAATACTGGATTTGCAGTAATACTTGTCTGTCAACAGGAATTGTATTATCGAAATGACAGGGCAATCATATGATTGCCCTATTTTTCATTGGATAAGAACGTTACGTTGGATCGCTGTTCGTCACTTGTCTACGATACTGTTGCGGAACTACACCCATCTGTTTACGGAAAATGGAAGAAAAATAACTAGAACTTTGGAAACCACAGGCAAGTGCAATTTCACTTATGGATCTCCGTGTTTCTTTTAACATTTCGCAGCTTTTCTGAAGTCGATATTGTGTGACATAGTTGTTGGGCGACTGGCCCACATATTTGTTAAATAAATTGCAACAACGGCTTCTGCAAACAGCTCCGGCAGATGCGATCTCCTCCAGTGTTATCTTTTGATCATAGTTCTGATGAATGAAATGTGTCATTTCCTGAACATGCGTTAATATGCCAGGTTGACCGGAAACGGGCTTCAACTGATCGCCAATTGTAGCACACAACGACAACGCTTGGGATACCAAACGAAGTGGATTGGGAGGCGTATGTTCCCTATACATTTCCCGATAGAGTTCCTGAATGGACTGTACTATGTCTGGTTGCCAGGCCATCTGCTCCGTGAACACAACAAAATCAGCCATTTTGGAACTGAATTTCTCTTCCCAGTACGTCTGAAGATATGAAGTTTTCTCACCAAGGATAGAGGGATGAATAACGACCACTAGGAACGAACAATCATCTTGATCCGCAACAGCGTAACCATAATGCAAACGTTGGCTATTTACAAAAAGTCCATCTCCTTGATGCAATCGAGTGATACTTCCATTAACCGAGAAATCCATTGATCCCTTTAATATATAGATAAACTCCAGATCCACATGCCAATGTGCAACTGCTGCATGATTATTAAATTGATGAAGGCTTCCTTTACGGACATAAAGGGGTAAATCAGGAAGATTATAATCCAACCGTTCTGATAAATCAGAGAACACCTCTAAATCTGTCATTGAGAATCCCTTCTTTACACAAATGTATACGATATTAATAAAATTATAGCCAATATTGATGGAAACAACAACGATTGTATCCTATTCTTATATTGTGGAAATCAATGGAGAGGACAGATATAGGTGAGAAAACGCATGCAACTTAAAGGTTTCGGCAAACGAGACTTTAATCGAGAGCTAATATCGCTTGTTATCCCCATTGCATTACAAAATCTAATATCAGCAACGGTGATATCTGCTGATGTAATCATGCTGGGTATGATCAGTCAATCTGCAATGGCAGCCGTATCACTCGCAGGACAAATCACGTTTACACTAACATTATTCTATATGGGGTTGTCAGCAGGAGCGAGTATCCTCACGGCTCAGTACTGGGGGAAGAAGGACACACCAACCATACAGCGCATTCTTAGTATTGCCTGCGTGTTCTCATTTGGTATATCAATTTTGTTTTTTTTATTTTCCTTCTTGGTTCCAGAGGCACTGATGCACTTGTTTACCAATGATCCTGAATTGATTCAATATGGCTCAAAGTTTTTACAGTTTAATTCCTTTTCTTACCTTGTGATGGGACTATCGCAAATGTATCTAAGTGTAATTAGAAGTATGGAAAATGCAAAACTCAGTGCGTGGATTAGTTCCTTATGTTTGATCTTAAACATTTTGTTTAATGCCATTTGCATTTTTGTTTTATTTCCATCCAATCCGGAACTTGCGATTGCGGCTGTAGCTCTTGCCACGGTGTTGGCACGTATGATTGAACTAGCATGTTGTTTGCTTCACTCCTTAACCAAGGGAACCATTCGTTTTCGTTTACCTGTACGTGATGGTATTCAGCGAAATTTATTGAAGGATTTCTTGAAATATACACTGCCTGTACAAGGAAACTATATCGTATGGGGAGGAGCGCTTACCGCTACGGCTGCAATTATAGGCCATGTAAACTCCGATATGGTAGCGGCGAACTCCATAGCTTCTGTAGTTAAAAATCTAGCGGTTGTTCTCTGTGGAGGCATAGCTACCGGGGGATCTGTGCTGGTTGGAAAGTATTTGGGACAGGGTGAAATGGAGAAAGCAAGGTATGCGGGTAACAACATGTGTTATTACGCTTTAATTTTTGGAGTCATTGCAGGCTGCACAATTTTGCTTATTAAACCTTTGGTTTACTCTATCGTCAATTTGAATCCAGTTGCGCAAAGTTATCTAGATAGTATGTTATACATTAGTGCGTATTATTGTATAGCCAAATCATTTAACTCCACAACCATAGCGGGTATATTCCCGGCTGGTGGAGATTCGAAGTTTGGATTATGGTGTGACACTATTGTTATGTGGCTTATTATTCTACCGCTTAGTTACCTGTGTGCTTTTGTTTGGCAAGTGTCTCCCATTTTCTTATATTTCGTCATCAGCTTAGATGAGTTGGTTAAACTGCCAATTGCTCTCGCCCGATATCGTCAGTTCAAGTGGCTCAACAACTTAACCAGAAACTTTACATAAATCCAAACTCCACTAAGGATTATGTAATTAACTCTAATAAATATTAGCTTTTCATAAAGGAGAAGATGGTATGAATATCCAAGAACGAATGGCAAGCAAACAATTATTTACGGATGATGATGCGAATTACCCGAAGGAGGCTGCGGAGTTAGCCAAAGCACGCCAGCGAGGTAAGGCACTATGCTATGAAATCAATAATTTGCATCCAGACGATGTTGAAATGCGAAAAACGTTAATGAAACAACTTTTTGGCAGCATGGGAGCAAATGTATGGATGGAGCCGCCACTTCGCATGTCATATGGTTCAAATACGACCGTAGGAAATAATGTATATATCAATTTCAATCTAACCGTGGTTGATGACTACAAAGTTACGATTGGGAATGATGTCATGTTCGGCCCAAATGTAACGATTGCTGTAACGAGTCATCCTGTACACCCTGTAAAGCGCAAAGAAGGCGGGATGTTTGCATTACCAGTGGTAATTGAAGATGGGGTGTGGATTGGGAGCGGAGCGATTATTCTACCAGGAGTCACGATTGGCGAAGGAAGTGTCATTGGTGCTGGTAGTGTCGTAACCAAGGATATCCCTGCAAACGTAATAGCTGTTGGAAATCCATGTAGAGTTCTACGAGAGATTACGGAACTGGATCGAGAGTTCTACTACAAAGACATGCGTTTTGATCAGGTTGAATGGTAAAAGAAGTGACACCTACCTTCTAGAGAGGAGTTTGTCGATGATTATCGTTTATTCTATTATTGTATTGTTACTTCTGTTTTTTGTCATTAGAGCCATTGTTCATTCACGCCGAACCCACTTAGTAGCAAGTAAAATGAAAAAAAAGTTTGAACATAACTTTAATGAAGAAGCCTATCATAATGATCAGCGTAATGACAGGATGTAATTCAGATAACAGAAACTATAGCTTTTAAAAAATGGCTATGTTAAATTTGCTTGTTGATTTTCATACAAAAGTTAACCGCCCACTGAAAGGCGGTTAACTTAATCCAATGGCTATTCATCTATAAATGCTTTTCATAAAATACCATTGTCATTTTGTCGTTAATTACTTTTGTTGCACTCGTTTTTTTATAGCCTATCTTTTCATACAAATAACAGTTTCCTTTCTCTTGTAAGATGGTACCCAATTTCCATGACTTTGCATCATCATATATCTGCTCAACCATTGTAAAGACTTTTTGAGCAATTCCTTTTCCTTGATGTTCTGGCAGTATAAAAATGGGACTAACACTATAGATTTGATTATCTTTTTTCACGACTCTAATTCCACCAACAGCAACCTCAAGATGATGAATTATGAAATAATCTGTAAAAGATTGATTGATTTGAGTATTAATTCTTTCTACGGTTTCATTGGCGGGGCTTGTTTCAAAATCCTGATATTTTTCCAACAAGGGCATGAATGCTTTGACTTTCATTTCATGAATAGTCACTGCATCGTTTAAATCTGCTTTACATAATGAAACCTCCATTAAATATATACCTCCTATTGAGACGCTTGTTAAAAATACGATTTATAGTACATGCTCTGTTAACGTAGTACAAGAAAGATGTTGTTCTAAGTTTGTTGTTTGTTTCATTTATAGCAAATAAACAAGATAAAACTAACATATTTTTCTTATTCGACGTTGTATTCTCATATTCCTAGCTTTCTAATTAACGGAACCACGCCAGATAATTTTGCGAATACTTGGTAGCAACACCACTAAAGTGATCCATCCATTTCGACAATGCCTTGGAAAAGATTCGGTTGGAATTTGCTTCAAAGTGGCAAAAATTTCGATGAATCGAACCCAAGTGTACGTTGGAGAGGTGTGTTCGTAAGGTCGTTAAACGTTTGACGGCAGGAAGTCCTTTTGTACGAGAATATCAAATATCAACATTAAGGATTAACATAGCCAAAAAATAAAGAAAGCAACCGACCCAATGGATCGGTTGCTTTTGTTAGCTTATGATCAGGTGTACATGATAGCTGGACACAAGTTGTCAATCGAATTTATTCCTTTTTTGTAGTTAGTGGTAAAACCTTGTTATGCGAATTATATCTTGGTATCTTCTGCAAAGTAGAAAGAACTACGCCGCCTACAATAAGGATGGAACCACCTACTTGTGTGAAATTGACTGGGTTACCAAGCATGAGATATCCAAGCACCATAGCCACAAATGGTTGGAGATTCAGAAATACGGATGCTTTCGCAGCGCCAACTTTCCGAATTTGATTGTTCCAAATGATTGCACATAAGCCTTGAATGAGCAGAGCCGAACTGATTAAGAGTATCCACCACCCCAAAGAATGAGAGTTCTGTTCATCAGGTTCGTACCATACTGCCACCGGAAATACGAGCAGACAGCCTAGCAACGTTGAATATGCAGTCGCTCTGAGGGCATCCATTTTTTCCGTGAGTTTTCTCATCAGGATCGTAGAACCAGAGAATGCGAGCATGCAAATAAACATGATTCCCATCCCCGTTGTTAGCGATAGATGTAATCCTCTGCCTTGGCTGACTACGAAAAATACACCAATAAGTGCAACCAGCGATCCTACCGCCATGCGCAGAGGGAATGATTCTCTTAAGAAGATTCTCGCTAGTAGAGCAGTAAATATAGGAGAGAGCGATAATATGAGTGAAGCCGTAGTTGCATCTATCGTCTGCAATCCTGTAAAGAAAGATACCTGATGCAGTAGCATTCCAATCAAGGCAATCGGGATGAAGTAAATGACATCCCGTGCAGTCAACCGTATCATACGTTTGGACAAAATCAGATAGCCCATCAGGAACACGGAGGAGACGGCAAGGCGGTATGCGGAAAGATGCATTGCAGGAAACTCCTGCAGTAAGAGTGAGCCGAGTACGAAGTTGCTTCCATAAAGCGTCGCACAAAATAAGAGAAGCAGATAAGTTCGCAAGCCAATGCGCCTTCTTTCAAAATTAAGCTAATCCGATCATCTTATAGGTTAGGCTGTCGTTTGATAGCAACTAGCTCAATCTCAATCTCAGCACTACGGGGTAGCTTAGCTACCTGAACGGTAGTTCTTGCGGGATGATGGTTACCAAAATAGTGACTATAAACGTCATTCATTTGTCCAAAGTGATCTAAGTTCGTCATAAAAACAGAAGTTTTCACAACGTCTTCCAGGGAGAATCCAGCTTCAGATAACACATTCTGAAGGTTCGTCAGGATCTGTTGAGTTTGTGCAATAATGCCTTCCTGTAATTGACCTTCAGCATCGATCGGGAGCATTCCGGAAGTGTACAACACATTTCCATTCTTAATAGCTTGCGAATAAGGACCGATTGCCGCTGGCGCTTGTGCGGATGTAATAACTGTATGATCCATGATGGACTTCCTCCTCTAACGATACAGATTTTTTTACTGTTCATGTAATGTGTAATTAAGAACCCGCAGCAATAAGCTGCGGGTGTCAGATCGTATTGATATCCGCTACTTGCGCGTTGTTATTGACCCGCCGGTGTATAATTCTCGTCTAGGAATGATTGAACAGCTTGGAACGCCTGAACTCTATTTTTCTCAAGCAGTACCATATGAGTACCTTCTCCAATTTCAACCCAACGTCGATAAGCAGCTCCGGTTAGGGAAGTGAAGAAGTTTTGTGCCAAATCTAACGGCACATCAATATCCCATTCCGCATGAAGGAGGAGTACAGGTACGGTGATATCTTTAGGTTCATAGAAAGCTTTGCCTACCGTCCAATATTCACGGATGTCTAGGATCGGTCCGTTGGTAGCGCGAATATGTTCAGGGTGTACAGACTGAGTATTAGGATCAGTAGCAAGAGTTGCTTCAACCCATTTCTCAAACCAACCCTCAGGGAGCAGAGTGTCACGTTTCCCTTCAGGAGCAGCACTTAACCAACGTTCCTTCGTAGAACCTGCGGGCACAAGGCGGTAAGAGCCAAGTGGACCGCCTGTATCGATCGGGATTGGTTTAGTGCTGAGCCACTGAGGAGCTATAAGGGTTAACTTGTTCACCTTGTCGTTATTACGGCTTGTATATGCCCCAGCTACCGTACCGCCCCAAGACATCCCAAGTACATTGACCTTGGATAGATTACGATGTTTTAGGACAAAGTCTACAGCCGATCCGAAATCACGAACTCCGGTTTCTGTACGGACAAGCGGAGGATTTTGCTCAGCAGGTTGTTCCATTTCCGATGGTCTTGTGGATCCGCCATAGCCACGAACATCTACCGCATAGACATCATAGCCGTGACTAGCAAGGTAATCTAGGAAGGAAAATCCGTCAAGCTCCACATCATACAGGCTACCCACTGGATAAGTTGCACCATGAACCATGACGATCGTTTTTTCATTAGAGAAGACATTCATAGATGCAGGACGTTTATTAAGGACGGATAACTCAATCCCCGGCGTATCACTAGCTATTTTAAAATTCTCAGATATGATGGAAATGGATTTATTGAATGTGTTGTTAGACATGATATTGCTCGCCTCTCTTTGATGAAATAGATGATGTATTATATAAACCGCCAGTTGAAGCCATCTTCGCTTCGGGTGACATAACCGGCTGAACTCTCTGGGAAATGCGTACTGAAATAAATAATGGGACGATCGGCGATATATTCTAAAGCCCAGCGGCGCGAGATTCGAGCCTGATCACCAAATTCACAATACATCGAATTCCAATCAGGTCTTAAGACTTGGAATGGATGATGCATGATATCGGCTCCGAACAGAGCTTCTTCACCACCTGATGAAAGACGAATGGACATTTGTCCAATACTGTGACCTGGAGTCGGAATAAATGTAAATAGTTCTAGAAACGTTCCGCCTTCTGGACCAATCGTTTCCGTCAAACCTGCCTCTACGACAGGAAGTACGCTTTCTTCGTAAACATTGAAGTTTGCTTCATTTTCTTTGTTATGGCTTGCTTCACTGGAGTAATACTCTTGTTCTTTAAGCGGGAATACGTACTTTGCATTCGGGAATGTCGGTACCCACTTGCCATCAACTAGCTTGGTATTCCAACCGACGTGATCCACATGCAAATGAGTTAGCAGCACGTAATCGACTTCTTCTGGAGTAACGCCTGCCTCTTGAAGTCGTTTGAGATAAGGCAACTGCAGATTGGCAAGATCCGGATTCAGTGGCAGGTTTTTATCGTTACCTGTAGCGGTATCAATAAGAATCGTATGATGGGGCGTCTTCACGACCCAGGTGCCGATACTCACAATCAGTTGCGTATTTTCGTCAATCAAGCCATCGGGGAGGGCATCTTGGTATTCTTCCAACAAAGTAGGATCCCATGTACCTGGAAAATAAACTTCAGGTGGAACGCCACTGATTACCATTTCAGTAACTCTAGTTACGGTAGTATCACCTACGGTGTAAATCTTAGGTAGCTTCGTCATATGCCACATCGCTTTCGTTGAAATTTCGCTGAAAATGAAATCCTATATAAAAAAGAATTATGTGAAAATGTCCCGGGAACTTATTTGCACATCAGCCTTACTAAAATCTTAGTCCAATAATGCTGTTAAATCAACGTTTTTACACCGTAATTGAACCTATGTCAGAATGCTTGCTATTGCTAGTTATTTTGATTAATATCAGTATATAAATTTCGCTAACAGCGAAAAAATGAATATGTAGGAGAAATGCAACATGAATTCGATGGGCGAGGTCATCCGAAATACACGCAAGCAAAAGAAATTAACGCTTAAAGAAGTGGCAAAAACTGGTTCCATCTCATTATCGTTTCTCAGTGAAATAGAACGTGACAAAGCGAATCCATCCATTAGTGTGCTCAAACGGATTGCAAATGCGTTGAACGTTAATTTTACCGATCTATTTGGAGAGAAAGAGCACAGCGTTGTTGTGAGAAAAAACCAACGTAAACCGCTGGTGCATTCTGAAGGCTCTCGTATTACGTGGTATTCCCTGAGCGAGGGAAGTAAAAACAAGATGGGGCCATTAATGGGCGTGCTTGAAGAAGGTGCGACCTCTGGAGATATTGGTGTAGGACACAGTGAAGGCGAGGAGTTTCTGTATGTGCAGTCGGGAGGCTTGGAGTTTGTGCTTGGAAATGACAGATATACGCTAGAAGAGGGAGATAGTATCTACTTCGATGCTAGGACGCCGCATAGCTATAAGAATGTATGGAAAGGAGAAACTATAGTCATTGCTGTAGTGACGCCTCCCACTTTTTAAAAAGTTAATGCTCTGTTAAAATTAATTGGAACATATAACCGACTTTTAAGACAGTAACACTCCAATATGAAAACCTGGATTATTAAACCATGATTAGCTTTCACTCACTCGAGAGGAAGTTCAGCGAGCATATGATCCAGGCAGTGTTGGACGTCAAATTGCAGCCATAGCCGTATCTTGCGATTGCCGCCCGCATTTGGCAAAAGTGAAGGTTCCAGTATTAATTATTCATGGTATGGACGACCCCATGTTTGTCCCTGCCTGTGGAGAAGATACGGCACAAGCTATTTCTGGCGCAGAGCTTATGTTGCTTGAAGGCATGGGACATGAAATGCCACCGCAACTGTATGAAACTATTGTTGATGCCATTGAACGGACCGCCCAGCGCTACAAATAACTTGTAATGCCTCAATTATCACTTTTGGTGACTATATATAAAAGGACCTAAACGGACGTGAGAGCTCAATCGGCTCATGAACAATATTTCGCAGAAGATGCTGATTCAAACTCTTCGAGAGCCGGAAGCAGACGGATTAATTCATCGAAAAATGTACAATCAAGTGCCGCCAAAAGTTGAATATTCAACAACAGAGCTGGGTCAATCCCTTGAACCCATTTTGAAATTGCTATGTGGTTGGGGCGGGCAATACGCAGAGCAATCCTACGCTCCAAGTGAAATCGAGATTTTGTATCCATAACCAGTAGTTAGAATCCGAGGTGATCCGCGTGAGTATATTAAGATACAGTTACCCCACGATGTTAAAAAGAAGCAAAAGCTTGTCTTATCGACAACAAGTTACTTCAATGACAACGGTACTAATGCATTTTCTAATAGAGCATAGTTTAACGGATATAGAACCTTTCCAAGAGGATGGCTCGCTCAAGGATGACTTAGCACTACAAAGCTCCGATTTAACCGATCTAGGAAATGAATTCTTCAAAGAGGTTTTCCCAAAATGGTCTGCATATATTGATCGTGGCGGCGATATTCAAAAGACGACCATTCTTCTAAAAGGATTGAACAAGCTGCAAAATGTAGCTAGCATGTCGGGAGATTAATACCGAGAGGACTAGGGTATGATCCCATTGCTAGTCGCTATATGAGCGGCTTTTTTTGTTTATCTGTACAAGTTCATGCCTGCCGATAGCCAAGAACTATCGTCCAGGTAGAGCATGCATACTCTACTGGACAAGTTGTGTGTTAGCGATCTTAGCCGATTTCGAGATGCGACCATACCACGTAGACAGGAACTAGAGAATAGGATTAGGTACATTTCTTAGAATCATTGATCTGCGGCTAAATCATCGTTGAATTGAAAGGAGGACATAAAAAATGAGCAGTTATTTGACCCAAAATCCTCCCTTAAAAGTGCAGTTCCTTAGAATCAAAGATGAACCGTTTCGGTGGAGTAATTCCATTGAGGTAGTAATTGTACTGGAAGGTAGCATTCATGCTGCCATTGCAGACGAGAATAGAACATTAAGAGTTGGTGGGATTGAAATTTTCAATATCAATCAAGTTCATCGTCTGTTACACACGAATGAAGATAATTTGGTACTCCTTATCAATATCGATGCTGAATTTGCGAAGGATCATTGCTCGGATTTATCAAAAATCTGGTTTGCTCATGAATTTGGCCCTGGAGCATATCTAGGGTTAGAATGAATAAAAGAAATAAATGAAGCCATCTGCACGCTAATAACTCCAGTTGTAAACAACAAGAGTGAGCTACGCGTCATAACTTTAATGAATATAATTGAACCATTGTTGGATCTGCTTATTACGAATTTTGATGTCCAAAGAATTTTCGAAAGTAACCCAATTAAGCTACAACGAATATGGAAAATCTACGATTATTTATTTAATAACCAAGGTTACACCAACAAGGCTTCTCTGAATGAAATTTCCAAAATGACAGAGGAGTAATTAAATTTAGATTATTTATCATCACAGTTTAAGTTATTAATAGGAGATACGCTGCAAAATTTACTTCATTATTTACGAATTGAGCATGCGATAAAACTATTATTAACGACAAATTTAAGTTTGGTTGAAATATCAATCGAGAGTGGTTTTTCTTCTCCTACGATATTTTTATCAAAAATTTAATAAGATTTTCCCAAAGGGACCGAAAGAATTTCGCCAAGAAAATAAAAAAAAGCAAGAGATGATAGAGCACTGCAGAGAAATCATTGATCCAGCATTAGTTCTGCCAAGGCATGAAGGGTTATTTTACAGTTGTGAAGCAATAAGCAGTGAGCAAAATAAATGGATTAACCTCGATCTATTTGGATCTGATGATCAAAAATCAACTTCTCTGCATTTGATTAAAAATTCTGATTTACTTAAACGCAATTCAGATATGAATTTTAATAGGATTCTTCAGGTTCATAACCTAAGCCCATATCAAGTTTTTGGATTTGAAGAAACTTTAAATTCTCTAAACAGTGATATTAAAGTTCTGACAAGGATTATAAACCAATTTAGCGAGAACGATATTCATCCTGTATTTATTGTGAAAGCGAACAGTAAAGTTATGTCAGAACAGATAACAATAATACAGCAACTAATTCAAATCTATACCCTTACCTATGGTGCAGAACGTTTGAAGGGATGGAGGATTGAAATTCGATAACCACAAAAATTGAGCTCTGCGGACTAACGTGTAGGGATAAAAAAAATTTAAATATTCCTTTACAGGAATATTCCCATTGGAGTATATTTGATTCATAAGATGACACGGCCGTTTTTCAGCGAACCAAATAGGCTGTAGACCGATGTCAAATATTCAATAAGGAGAGATTTGTAATGACAGAAAGCAACACATTGGAAAACATCACCTCAAAAGTAGGAGAGCGGGAATTTACATTGGAGCGTGTCTTTGATGCACCTCGAGAGCTTGTATTCAAGGCATTTACCGAACCTGAGCATGTGTCTCGCTGGTGGGCACCGGGACCATTTACAATCCCGGTTTGCAACATAGACCTCCGCCCAGGGGGGATTTGGCACTATTGCATGGAATCGCCAGAGGGTAACAGACATTGGAGCAGGGCGGTTTATCAGGAAATCGTAGAGCCGGAACGAATTGTTTATACTGGCGGTTTTGCGGATGAAAAAGCCAATCCTGTCGCAGGTCAGCCGGAGCATTTGGCCACAGTCACATTCACTGAGCAGGAAAGAAAAACCAAGCTTACGGTTCAGATCGCGTTTGGTTCAGCCGAAGAACTCAAGACAACGTTGAAATTGGGCATGAAGGAAGGACTTTCAATGACAATTAACGGTAAATTGGCTGAGCTTTTGGAAGAACTTCAGACGGCATGAAAAATTCAAAGAAATGACGGTCCACTTGAAAAAGATCTCCAAGAATTAATGAAAATTCGAATGTACATTGTAGGAAAAACAATGGATACGACAAAATGGAGTGCTCTTGCCGAACCCAATCGATTGAACATTGTTGAACTTTTACGCGAAGGCCCTTTCATTGTAGGAGAAATTGCTGATCGGCTTGAACTTCGCCAGCCCCAGGTATCCTAACAGGGAATAACTTCACGTTATTTAGAGTAAGTATCTAAATACTGTTATGCCTGTTCATAACCAGGCGCTTTTGTTGAATAACGAAATCCCAATTTCCCTTAATATATAAAGGGGAGTTGGGATTCTTATATGCGTTACGTATTAAAAAGTAGTATCCGCCATAATCAACGGATTGCTCTTTAGACCATTGCAGGTTACGGGAGGGAGAAGCAGCAGTGGCGCCTTTCAAACGCAAAAACCTGGAATGCCAGCCGGTGGCAGCAGCACCCGCCGGATCGCAGACATGGACAACAGATTTGTGGTCAGGCTAGCGTCCTGAAAGATTGTAGCTCTTTTGAGTTTCAACTAACGGGAAACGTTAGTATAAACATAGCAGAGCAGCCGGCGAGCGGCTGTTTTTGATATGCTAAATGAGCTGTTAGGCTCAGTAGGTATGGAACTTTAAGGCTAATATAAAGTCTAATAAAAGAGAGTATTAGTCATGATATAGTCAACGCTAGTGTCTCAGTAAAAAAAAGTGGAAGTAAAACCCAAAATAACGATTGCTTAATCAGTGATTGTAAGGTATTATTCAAATATCAAACTTTTATCTAAACGTTTAAACAGCTAATGAACGATGGTTCGTATGCTTAGACAGGAGAGACTTATGAGAAAAACCAGCATAAAGGACATCGCACTTAGGGCTAATGTTTCTATTGCTACAGTCTCCTATGTACTTAACGGCACTCGCAATGTCCGCCCGGAAACGCGCAGGAGGGTCCAGGAGGCCATCGAAGCATTAAACTATAAACCGAACGAGATTGCTAAAAGCCTTAAACGTAACAGTACCAACACAATTGGTGTTATTACGGAGGATGTGACTGTATTTAATGCTCCGGATATTATCGATGGCATCAACGACTTTGGAGACCGTCATGACCTTCATATCCTGCTCGTCAACCTTAGGCTAGACAAGCGAATTGGTCGCAATTTTCAGGACGTCGAAGCGTATCGTAAGTATGCAACCAATGCCGTATCCGAACTGCTTAGTAAACAGGTAGACGGCATTATCTATATTGGAGTTCACACTCGCGACTTGACAGGTCTGATCAATGTTGAAGGTAAACCAATTATATATACCTACGGTTACACACAAGACGATATTTCAATTCAGTATAATGATGAACAGGCATCTTATGAAGCGATGTCGTACTTGGTACGAAAGGGACACAGTCGCATCGCAATTATTAGTGGTTTAATGGATTCAATCCCTTCAAGACGCCGATTAAACGGTTATTACAAAGCAGTTACCGATTTTGAACTGCCATTTGACCCTTCCTTAATAAAGATGGGGGATTGGGAAAGAGATTCTGGCTATAGATACGCTAACGAGCTACTCGACATGGACAATCCGCCGACTGCGATCCTGTCAATGAACGATGTTATGGGGGTCGGGGTTCTTCAGGCCGCGAAGGAAAAGGGGCTTAGCGTCCCTGATGATATTTCTGTAGTTGGTTTTGATGATAGGGAATTCAGCGATTACCTGAGCCCACGTCTGACAACAATGGGATTACCGCTTCATGAGATGGGATATTTAGCGATAGAAACCCTTTACCGTCTAATCAATGGAGAAGATGTTCAAAACCTAACCATGCCGGAATGCCGCTTGATCGAGCGTGATTCAGTTCGGATTCTGGAAGCTTAGAAGCTAAAAAGGAGCATGCCAGTTTCCATACATAGAACAAACGCAGGTAGGCTTCGCAATACCATAGAGGAATTATAGTTTCTCTTTTCAAAAATAATTTAAACGTTTAACTTAATTCCGATCGAGGAAAGGGTGATCTAAGTGACCATTCTTAGTAATGAAAAATTTAGGATCGAGTTTGGTGAACGTGGTACCGTTCAGTCATTGGTGATGAAAGATGATCCCCATGAGATGAATTGGGTAGTAGATCCTCATTATTTGCGAGAGGTTGGATTTCAAGATGATGAGGATAAGCTCTTTGGAGAATGGAGTTTGCAGTTGAATGACAGGTTTGTTCAAAGCTCGATGTTTAAGCCAAATATTACGAAACATAGCACGAACCATCTTACCGTGGAGTTCAAAGACGTACAGGTCAAGATCTTGTTTTCATATTTGCTGGAAGGCGATCAATTCCGCTGGGGTATCAAACTGACCAATGAATCGGATGAGACCATTAATATTCAAGGGTTGCACGTTTGGTTTTCTCTCGCCTACATTATGTTCCGAACGCAAGATGTGTACCGTAACATGCATGAATCCTGCGCCGTATATACGCACATCGGAGGGAACTTTGCCAAATTTGCTGCTGTACGACGAAGTAACGAAGGGCCTCATCTGGGGATCTACACGCTCAGAGGGAATACATCCACCCTGGGTTCTCTTTGTCGCTATTGTAACCGCTTTCTAGAACAAGTTTCTCCATCTTTGGACGGCTTGTTATACCACAGGCTTTCTTTGGTGGAGGATGGGACCTCATTGAAAGATTTGGTACTTAACGATTGGATATATGATGACGCTTACAAATCTTTAACGTTAATGCCTGGACAAGCGGAAAATTGGGAGTACGGATTTGTGTCATTCCAGAACCTGGCGGATTTCTACCACCAAGGTAAGGTCCTCGGACATCCTCACTGGAGCTATACACCCGTTGTGCCTGAAGGAGGACAATTCACAGCCTCAGTCCGTTTGCCTAGGGATCTTGAAATAAGGACGTTAATGTTACACAGTGCGCCTGGACACACGAATGACATCGAAGAGAAGGATATCTCGACACTACTGATTCCTTCAGGAAAGTCTATGTCACTAGACGTGGGCTCTGATCAAATTAGCAACCTCGTCGTTGAACAGGAGTTCATAGTAACCCTACCCGCTGACGTACCGGGAGAACGTAAGCTGGAGTTGATACTCAAGGACGGACGTCGTGACATGCTGGTTTGGAATGTCCTTGAACCCGTTCATACATTGCTTGAAAAGCGAGCAGAATGGCTGGCAGTAAATAGCTATGAAGGCGGAGAGGCAGCGGTTCGGCCCCATGCGTTCCGTCCGTTATCTAACCAAGGTGAGTCACTGGGAAAATTGGCATTCTTATTGATGGAAAATCTGAAGTCTTCACCTGTTCCCGAGCAGGTTATGAGGGCGGAAGCAGCAGCGGTGCTGGATATGAAGGTGCACTGGTTCATTGAAGGTGATCTCTCCCGTCCGCAACCTTTGTACGGTAACTTTTATCGTATCTACGATTTCGATTATATCGCGCACGTTTTTTATCTATTATCACAAATGGATGAAGAGCTGCTTCATCTGCATTCTCCTTCCGAGTATTTGAAATGGGCCGCCGAAATTATTTGTTTGCGACTTGATCCAGATTGCCATTTAGGTCAGCGAGAAAAGGACGAATCGCGTCTAAATGGCGTGTTTATTCTTTACATACGTGAACTACTACAAGCGTTGAAAGACAAAGGATATGCTGAATTACATAATCAACTACGACAGCTATGGGATCGCTTTGGTCGGGAAATGGAAATTGGTGTTCGGCACTACGGCGGAGCCGTTACAGAGCACTTTTATGATAATGCCGGATTTGGTCCAACGTGCACAGCATTATGTTTCCTTGGGCATACCGACGAGGCTTCACAATATGGTCAGCTTATTTTGGCAAATATCGGATTCAGCAACGACTATAGGCTGCAGAATCCGGATCGATGGTGGGAAGCACTGTCTCCAATGATCCATTCCTTATGGGGCGGACTAGCGGCATCGTCGGCATTGGTTGCGTATGAACATCTCGGTAATACAGAATATCTGGAAGCAGCTTATCGCTCTACAATGGCAATCTTTCATTGCTATGACTGGAATGTAAAATCCACCCCGCGAAGGCTGGAGCAAGGTGAAGCCGCATCGACGTATAGTGTATCTGCACCCAACTTGAACATGCCGGAATTGTCGCGTAATCGTTTTGGACAATCGGTGTTCGTGGGAGCAGACGATCCGCTGTTTGCCGCTTTGTTCTCCGATGTATCGGGGGATGATTGGGATATGGGTGAGGAATTAGTAGCTTATTTGCTGGGGTTTGGAACTACGACGTACCTCTATCGAGATGAAGGAGGCACTTTAAGATGTGTCAACGGATTCGTGACAGAAGAGCATGATGGTTGGACCGTGAAAAGTTATGCGGCGTATCCGTCCAGGTACGTATTTCGTGAAGAAGACTTAGAGTTCAGAGCTCCTCAAGGAACGTTGCAAAAGAGCATTCGCCTGGAAAATGGAAAGTTCTGCGCTTGCCTTTGACGAGTCTTCTAACTTGGCAGTTCCCACTTGTTCTATAAAAGGAAGTACAGACTTGATTAACGATCAGCACCACATAATCATCCGGATATGATGCAAGACCATGTTTTTAAGTTAAACGATTAAATTCGTTGACTTGAAATAAATAGCATTGAAAAAGGGAGGAAACAAACATGAGGTTCGGTAAGCGCAAGTTGGTTCTGTCTCTCGCATTAACCTTGGCTTTCTCCACGCTGGCAGGTTGTTCTGGCAATTCGGACACTTCCGGTAATGCCAAAAATGCAGCAGCAGGCAACGGGGATCCGTCTGCTGGGGGCATCACCCTTGAGTTGTTGTATTGGGGGGATGATGTACAGAAGCAACTGGTGGAATCCGCTGCAGAAAAATATACAGCGGACACCGGGGTGAAAATTAATGCGCAGGTGTTGCCGGCAGACGGCACATTTGACACCTTCATCCAGACGAGGCTTCAATCCGGAGAACTGCCGGACATCAGTTACATGGGGGAAGCTGACATTCAAAAGTATAATGAGATGGGCATTTTAGAGGACATTTCCGACCTGCTTGCGGATGGAAGCATTCCGGAGAAACTTCCTGCAATCACCATCCATACCCCAGAACAGAAAGTTATCGGTGTAGGCTTGTCCAACCAAATGGAACTGCTGTTCTATAGCAAATCGAAATTTGATGAGGCAGGCGTCCCATATCCACCTACTAAGGTTGAAGAAGCCTGGGATTGGGATACCTTTGTTGCCAATGCTAAAAAGCTAACCAAGGATTCGAGTGGTAAGACAGCTGCCGATGCTGGATTCGATGCTGCATTGACTGAAAACTATGGTCTTGGTTTTACGGCAGGTCGTGAATTTCACCATTTCTGGGCAGCGAGCGCCAATGGAGGGGGCATTGTATCCCCGGATGGAAAAGAGTTTCAATGGGATTCACCACAAACGACAGAAGGTATTCAAAAACTGGCTGATCTTGTGAACAAAGACAAAGTTGCTTCGGCCTTTAGCTATACCTGGAGTTCTGGAATTGGCTCCGCTGTGGATGCGTTAAGCGGGGGTTATGCTATGGCTGTGAGCGGATCCTGGGATTTAGCGAATATCAAAGGCAATGAGGATATTGGTGTAGGTGTGCTCCCGAAAATGGAGAAAGCAGTAACCATGAATGCTGGAGCTCCACTAGTTGTGTACAATACCTCCAAACATATCGAAGAGGCTAAGAAATTCTACGCCTATATGGTTAACCCGGAAAACAGCCTAGACTTGCTAAAAAGCGGAGCATGGCTGCCTAATCAGGCGGACTGGTATACAGATCCGGCTTTAATTGAACAATGGACGGCTGATCTGCCAGCCAGCGCAAAGGAAACCATCCTTAGCTATGCTACGACAGAGGATGCCATTGTCCAATGGCCAGCGTATTATGTTCCGGCTTACTTGAAAATGAACACGGAATACGAAAAGTCGATCGACCAAGCACTATCCGGCCAGAAAAGCGTCAAAGAAATTTATGATGCGATTATGCCGGCAATTAAGTCGCTGTGGGAAAGCGGAAAGGTTTCCTAACCATAGGAACGAAGTTTGAATTCGAAAAGAGAGGCTATGCTTATGAATCCAGAACGCAAAATCGGTTCGGAAACCGTTCCTGCCAGAAGATTTGCAAAAGGTGCCACTAAAGAGGCCATTGCCGGATATCTATTTGCTGCCCCCGCCATTATCGGATTTTTGGTGCTGACGATGTACCCAATGCTCGCCAGTTTATATTACAGTTTTCATAAAATTACGATTATGAGCGGCAGTCAGGTCATGGAATGGATTGGGCTAGATAACTTCAGGTATATTTTCAGCAATCCGAGCTCTGAATTTAAAAAATCGATTACGGTTACGCTGGTCTATGCCTTTGTAAACGTTGCGCTAGTTATCGTGTTCTGCCTGATCGTTGCCTTGCTACTGAACCGCAAGTTTCTTGGGAGAAATGTGCTAAGAGCTATCTTTTTTCTTCCATCCGTCGTACCGATGCTGGCGACAACGATCGTTTGGCAGAT
This sequence comes from Paenibacillus sp. NPDC056933, assembly GCF_042674385.1. NCBI lineage: Bacteria > Bacillati > Bacillota > Bacilli > Caryophanales > Paenibacillaceae > Paenibacillus > Paenibacillus sp. NPDC056933. The sequence goes on from NZ_JBHUQN010000001.1 coordinate 2,928,651, forward strand.
GCTATTGCAAAATCAGGCCAAAGGCGGGCTCGTCAACTGGGTTCTACTACAAATGGGCATTGCTCCATGGGATTTTCTCAACGACCCACTTCGGATCTTTTACACCTTGTTTATCATGAGCCTGTGGACATGCGGCGGGACGATTGTTGTATTTATCGCCACGTTGCAGGATGTCCCCGGAGAATTGCTGGAGGCCGTTGAGATGGATGGAGGCAATGCCTGGCACAAGTTTTTAAAGGTGACTTATCCAACGATTAAACCCGTACTCTTTTTTCAGCTCATCATGTGTATGATGACGTCGATCCAGATTTACACTCAAAGCGTAGTATTGTCGAGAAATGGCGCGCCTGACCGAATGACATACTTTATCAACGTCATGATCTACGACCATTCCTTTGTACAAGTGGGCATGCGAGGTTTGGCATCGGCGGAAGCTTGGATCGTATTTCTCATCACGTTGGTGATTACGGGCGTGTTGTTTTACTTTCAAGGCGCGCTTAAACGTGATGATGCCAAGGGCAAACGAAAGTGGGTGAGATAATGGAGACAGCACCTGCACCGATGAAGTATACGAGCATCAAGCAGGCTAAAAACCGAAGAAGAGCAATTCATTTCGGCTTGATTGTGTTATCTCTCCTGCTTGCATTAATTTTTGCTTTTCCATTGTACTGGCTGTTACGCGGTGCAATGGTGAGTCATTCGGAAATTTTGGCCAGGCCGCCTGTATTTTTTCCGAAGGAGCTTGGGTTCGAGAATTTCAGGCTAGGACTGGAACGGATTCAGTTCTGGCGGCAGTTATGGAATTCGGTCTCCATCGTTGTTCCGTATGTCATTGGCACCGTCATCACGACCAGCTTTGCAGCATACGCATTTGCCAAATTACGATTCCCCATGCGCGGCACCTGGTTTGTGCTGGTTATCAGCAGTATGATGCTTCCTAGTGCAGTTACACTGCTGCCGCAATTTTCGTTATATACATCGCTTGGGCTTGCAGGCAAACCTGCCCTAATTATTCCAGCCTTTTTTTGCGCAGGCGGCAATGCATATTTCGTTTTTCTGCTAAGACAATTTTTTATGACAATCCCTGCTGAACTGAGCGAGGCGGCCAAAATCGACGGCGCAGGTTATTTCCGCATCTATTACCGAATCATGCTGCCTCTCATTCGCCCTGCCATGATCGTTGTTGCACTGTTCAGTTTCATTAACTGTTGGAATGAATTTTTCTACACCATGATTTATCTGAAAACAGAGGCTGATTATACCTTGCCTATGGGCTTGTACATGGTGAACGGAATGCGTATTCCAAACTATGAGCAGGTCATGGCGCTTGCACTCATCGTAACACTTCCCTGCCTGGTGTTTTTCCTGATCGGCAACAAATATTTCGTAGAAGGAATTACGTTGACGGGAATTAAAGGTTAATAAGGAGGAGACGAAGCAATGGCGACAAAGAAGAGGAAATGGGCAACAAAAATGTGGGTGGCCGCTTTGGCCACCGTCGTAACCTTGAATACAGGCATCATACCTGCATCGGCGAACTACACGACAGACTTTGTGCATGAAGGCGTAGGTACCGACTACGGCGATGCAACATGGAAGAACAATCAGATCGTAAGCCAGCCCGTGGATTTCAGTCAGGAAACTGTCGGTCAAATGATGAAAGCGATCGAAGATTTTGATTTTGACCAGTTCGCTGCAGATCATGCCGACTTGCCATGGCTCGATAAGTTGCTGGTAAACGAGGGTGTCATCCCAGACGATAACAATGATGATGGCAGTGCCAACACGCTCTTCAGCCGGGGGAGCGCGCTGTACATGAAAACGCAGGATAACCGGCAGCTCGGTTTTGTTGGGACGGTACACTATGCGGATACTCTCAACAAGGATACGATGTACAACATAACTCTTTCTACGGGAGCCGTAGTGGAAGACAAGGCTGCTCGTAAAAACTACCCTAGCCATGCTGACCAAACCTACATGAGTGGCGGTTTGGACATCAGCCAGCGTAAATTTATTACCTCCTCTAACAGTGCTGTTACTTTACTGAAGTTAACCAATAACGGTAATGCGCCAATTACGTTAACCATGACCGTCAAATCGCCATTTGTAACCGAAGCCGAGGGAGATGAATTGATCGGTAAACGGGTGGCTGCCCCAATCATGGTTGGACGTGCCGGAGAAAAGTATGTGGAAGCGATGTCCCATGTTGACGTTCATCTCAGCGGGGATGGCATGACCCCTGTTGGCAATGATTTGGTGAAAGAGATTACGGTCTCTGCAGGTACCTCGGTGGATGAAAAAGTGGTCATGGGGTGGTTGGCGGAAGAAATCCCGGCCTCGAAAACACAGTATGCTGAATTTAAAGCAAGCAATAATGAAAAGGCTTTCAATGATCAAGTAAAGGAATACAACGAATGGTGGGCACAAAATATCCCCTACATCGATATTCCAGACGAAAATGTGAAAAAGGTTCTGTATTATCGTTGGTGGTCCAATCGCTTCAACTTGCTGGAAGCGAACATTCCCGGAAACGACTGGCAATTCCCGATGAACATGGAAGGGGTGCTGGGTTATAACAACGGCATCACAGTAAGTGTTCCGTGGGTGTTGCAGGATTTGAAGTGGCTGCGAGACCCATCTTATGCATATGGGACTTGGCTAGCCCAAGGCGAATATTCTGAAAACGCCAACTACAAAAACAATCCGGGAAGACCGAATATCTGGACATGGGATATGATGCAAAATACCTCGCAAGTCGGTTGGGAAGCTTACAAGATTTATGGTGGCGGAGAAAAGGTGTTGAAAAAATTCGCTGATTTCTCGGCAAACGATGTGACGGGCACACTGAATCATTTCAGGGGAACCAATCCTGATTTGGTTTATTACAATCACGGGCCAATTACCGGCAATGATGGAGACACCGTGTCCATGCACTGGAAAGGAAACGGAAACTATGCGCGTTTGGACGGTTCTTCTACAGCATATGCAAACGCAGTAGCCACCCAACAAATGTACGAACAACTGGGGGATGACGCAAACGCAAAGCGAATGGAAGAGGTGGCACAGCGAATTCGGAACGCCATTTTGAACAACATGTGGTACGACGAAGCAGATTTTGACGGTGACGGCGAAGCCGATACCAACGGAGAAGGCAGCTTTTTGCACAAAAAAGTCATCAACCAACAAGACGTATTCAATCCATGGCGTGACAACAATATGTTTGTGTTTAACTTCGGTGTAGTGCCGAAAGAAGGGGAGGCAGGATACGAATCCAAGTACTTGACCCAGTTATCCGATTACGGTGATCCGAACTATTACCCGATTTTCCCATTCTTTACGGCAGATCAGCACAGTATCATGAAACGTGTGGAAGCATTCCAGAATGGAGAGACCAGCGCGTTCGGAACGGACCAGTTCGCTTGGTGCAACTTTGGAAATTACATCAACACGATTCGTGCTTCCTTGCGTCATTACCCGGTGGAGAATATCAACAGCGACACCTACAAAACATTATTTGACTGGGGTGCATGGTTACACACGGTTGAACCAGGCATTACGGATCACCTGGATTCCAATGAGTTTTTCTGGCTGGAGGATTATTTCTTCGGTACACCTTGGACGCCACAAAATCCGCCAAACCCAAGTGGCAAGATGGTTCGTGCCTGGATTCACCACGATACGCTGGGCATGATGAATTATTCCGTCATGGAAGATATGGCAGGCCTTCAACCAAGAGCGGACGATAAAATCGAGCTATGGCCACTTGATATCAAATATGACCATTTCGCCGTGGACAATGTGCGTTACCATGATGCCAATCTGTCCATTGTGTGGCAAGACCCGGCCAAATATAGAGATAGCGATCCATATTACAAGGATATCCCCGTGGGATACTCATTGTTCATCAATGGCGAACGTGTCATGACTACGGATGAAATGTCGCATATCATCTTTGATACAGCAACAGGCAAGGTAGAAAAACCGGACGGGGACGTGCCGGGGGCGGTTGGAGACAACACAAACACCAACGTTATTTATGAAATGGGTAGTGCTGTTAATCTGGCTTCGGCAGACGATACTTCACTGGCAGGCAATGAAAAAGCAGTGGACATGTTCAATAAAGCTGGAGTTGATGTGGAGCATAACGGCGTAAACCTGGCGACGGCAGCTGGTACTACGGTTGAATCCAGCTATATCCATAGCAATTCCAATGTGAACAGACTGGCAGACGGGTCTACGATTGCATCCATTAACCATACCTCGAATACTGCGTTGTTCGGCGGCTCGCCGAATCCATCTGATTCAGTCACGTTTCAATTTGATGGAGTCCAAACGGTGGATAACGTAAAAGTGTACTTTTATAATGACCGGCGGCCAAACGGCTATGCAGCTCCACAAACGTTTGGTTTGGAATACTTGGATGCGGACGGCACCACATGGAAGCCTGTAGAAGGGCAATTCCGTTATCCGAATTATGTGGCCGCAAATTACAATAATGTTGAATTCAGTGCGGTGAACACAGCGGCTATCCGAGTCCATTTTACGCATGCATCGGGCTATTCAACAGGAATTAAGGAAATTCAAATCTACAATAACGACCTGAACGTTACGCCTTCGGAAAATCTTGCACCAAAAGTGCAACTAGACCTGCCGGTGAACGTGGAGCAAGAAGCTCCATTGAAGTTGGCGCCAGTAATTACAGATGATGGTCTGCCAAGCGGGCGTTTGACTTATGCATGGAATCTAGTATCAGGCGATGCTGGTGCAGTACAGGCAGAGGCAATGGATCAGGCGACATTGAATGTGACATTCGGCGCGGTAGGCGAATACGTCTACGAGTTGAGCGTCAGTGACGGGGATGCAATCACGAAGGTAGAAGTGCCCATCACGGTATACGTAGCGACAGCTGAATTGTCTAATGTCATTGCCAAGTTTGCAGACCGGGTATCGCCACAGGGCAAACTTGTCCGCAATGCGGATGACTTCACGCCGGAGTCGTGGCAGGCGTTGCAAGCAGCATTGACTGAAGCCAAGGAACTGCTTGCTAGAGATGATTATTCGCTTGATGAAGTGCAGTCCATGACGAATCGAGTTCGCCTTGCTGAGGAGAGTCTTCGTTACCGCAATGCTGCACTGTTGGCTACGCCGAGTGCTTCTTATACATCGGCATGGGAATCTTTGAACTCGGTGAATGACGGGTATATTCCTTTAGTCCCTGGAAGCATCGGCAACCCAGAGATCGAAACGCAGTATGGAAACTGGGGATCGCCTAACCAGAGTCATTGGGTGGAGTATACATGGAAAACGCCTGTGACCCTGTCTGGCAGCTCAATGTACTTTTATGATGATGGAGGCGGCGTACAGGTTCCTGCCGATTACGACTTTGAGTATTGGGATCAGGAGACGGGCGAGTATGTGGCGGTTAGCGGACTTAGTGAGAAGGAAATGGAAAAGGGTAAATTCAACCAAGTCACCTTTAATGAAGTCACAACCGACAAATTACGTTTAACGATGAAAAACCAAAGCAGTTCGGTATACACCGGTTTAAAAGAATGGCGTGCTATATCGGCCAAACCTGAAGGGGAAGAACCACCTCAAACGGACCATGGTGCGATAACAGCCATTGAGCCAACATCAGTTAATACGACCATCAACGTCATGCCGGAGTTGCCTTCACAAGTGACCGTGACCTATGAAGACAAAACGAAAGGGCTGGCTAATGTAGTATGGGATGAGATTCCCGAAAATAAGCTATCCATCGCAACTGATTTTGTTGTGCTTGGCAGTGTGGAAGGAACCGACATAAGAGCAAGCCTTCGTATTTATGTCAAATACGATAAGTCCCGCCTGAAAGCGGCAATTGATGCTGCATCAGATCCTTCCGTGAATGAAGAGAACTATGTTGGCACACCGGAACAATGGCAAACGTTGCAAGCAGCTTTGCAGTTAGCTAGTGACGTGTATAATAATGACGCTTCGACCGAAGGAGATATCGATTCAGCGTACAAAACGTTGCTCGAAGCTTTTGAAGCTCTAGAGCCCGTAGAGGAACACAATGTAACTATTATCGGGATCAACATTCCGGGCGGTTCTGTGGATCAGTTGGCCAAGGAAATCGTTGTTCCTGAATCGACAACGCTGGAGGAACTTAAAACTGGTTTAAACGTTCCCGCAAGTGTGACATTTGCGGTTTACGAATCCGATGGGTTGACGTCGGCCATTGATTTGAAGACAGGATACAAAGTGACGTTAACCGGTTCTGATCAAATCACAACGAAGACGTACACGGTCCTGATGGTTACAGAAAATCCGCCAGTGAATACAGCTGCGCTTCAAGCAAAGCTGAATGAAGCAAGAGCGTTCAAGCAAGAACGCTACACGGTGGCAAGCTGGAAGAATTTAGCGGAAAAGATCTCGACTGCCGAACAATTGTTGACGAGTGGGTCCGCTTCACAGGCTGACATTGATGCTGCGGTTCTCGCGCTGGATTCTGCCATTGCGGGATTAAAACTGTTGCCTACACCTAAACCGACTCCAAGTCCATCGCCATCGGCTCCAACACCAGTTCCAGCACCAGCTCCTACTCCTCCGGATCCGGAAGAAGTTACGCCAGTTACCATTAGTCAAGGCAAAATCAATGTAAAAGCAGTTGCCACCGACAAAGATGGTAAGGACAAAGTTCAGCTCACAGAGAGCGATATTAAAGCAGCGCTGGAAGATACGAAGGACGGGAAGTTAACCATTATCATCCAAAAGGGCTTGGAAACACAACAAGTCGAAGCCTTGCTCCCGTGGAAGACGCTTAGTACTATGAAATCTTTAACCAGTGTAAGAATTGAAATGGGATCAGCCGTGTTGACGATACCTCATCAATTCCTGACTACGATTAAGGACATCAATAATCTAGGAGTGGTCTTTGAAGCCGTGGAACCAAGCCAGTTGCCAAAACAAGCTGGAAAACTTCTTGAAGCTGAAATGGTCACCAACATCACGGTGAATGCGGATGGGAAAAGTATTTCTTCTAAAGAACTACATGGAAAAGGACTTAGACTAGCCATGCCTTATCAGTTGAAGGCAGGGATAAAAGGGCATCAGGTGGTTGCATTTACGCTGAACGATGCCGGAGTGGCCCAAGCTGTAGTCGGTGGTAAGTATGATGCATCCACTAAAATGTTTGAGTTTAACATGCAGCAGAACGGCATGTTCGGAGTACTTGGCGTAAACGTTGCCTTCAAGGACTTAATCAATGTGAACTGGGCTGTGGAAGGCATTGAAGCCCTAGCAGCAAGAGGAGCTGTTGAGGGAACGGGAGCTGGAGATTTCAATCCGGCATCTCTAGTAACCCGAGCAGAATTCCTCAAAACGTTGATGAACTCATTCGATTTGTTGGATGAAACAGCAACACCTGCATTTAGCGATATCAAAGAAGGCACATGGTATAACACTCCAATCGCAAGTGCGCATAAGCTGGGCATTGTCAAAGGCAAAGCAAATGGCACTTTTGGTCCCAATGAACCAATTACCCGTGAGGAAATGGCTGTGATGATTTATCGGCTTGCAGAAAATTTAAATGTGACATTATCAACCGAAGGGGAAGATGATTCTGTGAAGTTTGTTGATTTGGATAATCTTTCTCCGGAATCCTCAGCAGCAGTAGAGGCTGTTCGCAAGGGTGGTTTAATTACAGGCATGCCGGATGGCCGCTTTATCCCTAATGGCCAGACCACACGCGCGCAAGCGGTGACGGTCATTTACCGATTGCTGACACACCTAGAAAAGTAGAATCTGGACAACTCTAAAATCTAAATGTTACAAAAATAATGGTTGCCCAACATTTTTGTTGAGGGGCAGCCATTATTTATATTATACATTATAAGTAAAGGGATTTGTTATACTGACCAGTTTGTTCCACACATTAAAAATAATAATTGTAACGGGATACAGAACTACGCCAGCGGTATATGGTACGGGTAGTCTTTTGCCTATCATGGTTATAAGCTGCCGCCGTGTATCTTGTTGAGGAGACAAGCCTGAATAAGAACATTGTAGCAAGGAAGGCGGTCGTGAAAGGTTGCAATCATGTAAATTTCAGTTGGAAATGATGATTTCACCCTGATGTAATGATTTGTAAAATAAGGATATTAAATAGAACAAGGAGAGGTTCCCATGACAAAACCAGATGTACCGCACCATCCACAGACGCCAAGGTATAGCCATAAAATCAATGATCCATTCTGGTCGCATTATATTGAACTGGTCCGCAACGTAGTTGTTCCCTATCAATGGGAAGCGCTCAATGACCGTATCGAAGGAGCTGAACCAAGCCGGGCCATTCGGAATTTTCGCATCGCTGCAGGGGAGGAAGAGGGCGTTCATTATGGCATGGTATTTCAGGACAGCGATGTTGCGAAATGGATTGAAGCAGCTGCGTATCTGCTCTCTGCGAAGCCCGATCCGGAACTGGAAGTCCTCGTGGATTCCGTTGTTGAGACCATAGCACAGGCGCAGCAAGCCGATGGTTACTTGAACACATACTTTACCTTGCGTGAACCTGGGGCGCGCTGGACGAACCTCGCCGAATGCCATGAACTCTATTGTGCAGGACATATGATTGAGGCTGGTGTGGCGTATTATCATGCCACGGGCAAGCGTACGCTGCTGGATGTGGTTGTTCGCTTGGCAGATCATATAGGCACCGTGTTTGGTACAGAGCCGGGACAATTGCCTGGTTATGATGGGCATCAGGAGATTGAACTTGCACTCTTCAAGCTGTATGAGACGACAAAGGAAGAGAAATATCTCGAACTGAGCCGATATTTTTTGGATCAGCGGGGAGCGAGTCCGCATTTTTTTGTAGAAGAATGGGAACAAAGGGGCCGTACCGTACATTTTGATGGGTTGGACATGGTTCACAGGCACACCTACTCCCAGTCCCATCTTCCCATTAGGGAGCAGTCGACAGCGGAAGGCCATGCGGTTCGACTGGTGTACATGTGTGCGGCTATGGCAGATGTAGCTGCAGAGACGGGGGATACATCGCTGAAAGAAGCCTGTGAACGGTTGTGGAGCAACACCGTAAGCAAGCGAATGTACATTACGGGAAGCATTGGTTCATCAGCAAAAGAAGAAGCATTTACAGGCGATTATGATCTGCCGGGAGATACCGCCTACGCAGAGACCTGTGCCTCGATTGGCCTGATCTTTTGGGCGAAGCGCATGCTTCAGATGAAGCAGGATAGCCGGTACGCGGACGTTATGGAGCGAGCCCTGTACAATACGGTGATTAGTGGAATGTCCCTGGATGGTCAACGCTTCTTCTATGTGAATCCGCTTGAAGTCGATCCGGAGATTCAACGTGTGAATCCTAATTATGCCCACGTGCGAACACGCCGACAAGGGTGGTTTGGCTGTGCCTGCTGTCCGCCGAACATTGCACGATTACTGGCCTCATTGGATCAATATGTGTATACACCAGCTGTGGAAGAGGCTACGTTGTATGTGCAATTGTACATCGGCGGGGAAGGGGAATTCACACTTAAGGGTAGAAGAACAGCGCTAACTATGGCGTCTGACTATACCTCCACCGGAGAAGTGAAGCTGATCGTTCGGCCCGATTCCTCGGAGGGTATGGAGTTTACGATAGCTCTGAGAAAGCCGGACTGGTGCGAAATTCCCGAGCTGTGGATTAATGGGGAGAAGACAGAACAGGGTGGACTTATTTTTGAATGCGGTTACATGAAGGTGACCCGTACGTGGAAAGCCGGTGATGAGATCAGGCTTCTCTTCCCAATGGAGTTGCTGCGGATGAAAGGACACGATCAGATCAGAGCCACTTTCGGAAAAGTAGCCATACAGCGGGGACCGTTTATGTACTGTCTTGAAGAAGTCGACAATGGCCGCGGATTGCATCGCATTCAGCTGCCCCGGGACGCCCGGTTTCATATCGGTAGCGGGGAGCGGATGCCTCTGGGAGTTCCGGAACTTACAACCATTGGGCAGCGAATGATATCCCATGAAGACTGGGGAACACATCTGTATCGCAGGGATGTCCACTGGGATGTCCAGCCTGCCGAGCTTCGTTTCATTCCCTACTTCACTTGGGCCAATCGGGATGAGGGAGAAATGAGCGTTTGGATTCGGGAGTGCAAATAAGGGGGATGTCTACCGGAAGAGAAGATGATGAGCGAACGAAGCGGGCACTTATACCGTTCTAGGAACAGTGGAAGGGACCGAGCTAAAAGGTGTTGCCACAGTGACGATTGCGGAACAGGAACCAGAAGCAGGGCAAGGTAAGGGTGAAGCTTGGGTTGAAAAGAGCTTCTTCAAAAAGGGTAGACATAAAGGGAAAGCGTCCGATAGGCCCGGGATGCGTTGTAGGATGACGCGATCTCTGGTGAACGGACGCTTTTTATTTTTCAGGGTATCGGTTCTGAAGGAGTCGGTTTATTTTCTGTGTTGGTGAACTTGCTGCGAAAGTTGGAAGGGGAGATGCCCTCTTTTTTGGAGAAACAGGAAGAGAAGTAGGATACATGATTAAAGCCGATCTCTTCGGCGATACGAGCAACGGACCAGGCGGTTTGCAGCAGCAGCTTTTTGGCCTGTTCGATTCTGTAATGCAGCAGATATTCCATGGGTGTCATACCGTACACTTTCAGCATGCTGCGTGCGAGATAGTTTGGATGGTAGTTGAGTTCCTTTTGCAGCAATGGGTTGGAGATCGGTAGAGGGTAATTGTGGCGGATGTAGAGTTCAATTTTCTCGGCAATCCGGATGGCGGTAACGTCGGACAGTGAGGAGAGCCCAAGGTCCAGATGCTGCATAAATTGCTGGAAGGTCGCCTGTCGTTTCCAGTTGCGCATGGACTGAGGCTCCTGATCAAGCTGAGAGAAATGCTCCAGCAGCTCCATGTCTTTGGTTGTAATGTGCATATGCTTGGGGATGAAGATGGAACAGACATCACAGTGGTTCAGATACGCGCTTACCTTATGTGCTTCGATTAGTTCGGCCTGATTGGCGAGGCATTCGTCCATGTTGGCAGACTCTCTCCAGCTGCCATAGGTTTGAAAATGAATCCAGATCATTTCCGTTTCCGTCTTACAGGCTGCGCTGCCGTAGTGGTGTCCGTCCGGCTTAAGGATCAGTGCTTCTCCTTGCTTCAGAAGCCATTCTGTCCCGTTTTCGCTAATGGCGAGTGAACCACGTGTAACGACAATCAGATCAAAGACACCGATGTCACTGCGGCTGATGTGATATTCACCAGCTTCGTAATAAGCACGTCCGCAATCAATAAAATAGGGAATGGGTGGGGTGATGAAATGAAGGATGGGCGAGTCCAATCTGGCACCTCCGAACAGGTTGAAATATTTAAAATTCATGTTGGCATCAAGCATTTATTTTTTATGATACAGCAAGTAACATAGAAAATAAAGCGCTTACGAATTTCGGTTTTCTATCCTTAAACGGATTCAGATTACAACCTTGGGAAGGGGATTGAACATGAAGAAAATGCACGTATGGTTAGGGGTATGTCTTCTTGTGGTGGTGATGGCTCTGAGTGGTTGCAGTACAACAAAGGAAACATCAGGCGGGATATCTGGAGAGGCAGGAAACGGAGGAGTGACCAAACTGGTCTTCTGGACTTTTGTGGATGCCCATCAGAAGTTTTATGAGAGCATGGCAGAGCAGTGGAATCAGGAGCATCCTGACCAACAGATTGAACTGGAAGCAACCACGATTCCATATGACGATATGCATACCAAGCTATTGCTTGCCTTGCAATCCGGTGTGGGCGCACCTGATCTGGTTGATATCGAGCAGAGCAAGTTCCCCAATTTTATGAAAGGTGTACCGCAGCTGGTGGATCTGACTGACATGATTCAGCCCGAACTGAATAACATTGTGCAATCCCGGGTGGAGATCTACAGCAAGGAAGGTAAATACTACGGTATCGATTATCATGTAGGAGCCACCGTCATGTATTACAACCGGGACATTCTGGATCAAGCGGGCGTTAACGCAGATGACATCAAAACATGGAGTGATTTCGAGCAGGCAGGGAAGCAGGTGCTCGAGAAGACAGGCAAACCGATGATCACGTTTGAAGGTAACGGGAACTGGTCCTGGTGGCCGGCCATTAGCCAGCAGAAGTCGGATCAGGTGGATGCCGATGGCAATGTAACGGTGAACGCCCCCATCAATATTGAAACGATGAAGTTCTTTCAGAAAATGGTCAAAGAAGGTGTTGCTGCTGTCGCGCCCGGTGCAGGGCATGACACGGAAGAATACTTCGGATATATGGATAAGGGGAGTGCAGCAGCAGTGTTTATGCCGTTCTGGTTCATGAACCGGTTCACCGATCATATTCCGGATCTCAAGGGCAAGATGATCATTCGCCCAATGCCGGCCTGGGAGGAGGGCGGTAATCGTTCCGCAGGCATGGGAGGTACAGCGACGTCCATTACCAACCAGTCCGCATCGATTGATCTCGCCGAGCAATTTCTCGCTTATGCCAAACTGTCCAAAGAGGGTAACATTCAGATCTGGAAGCAGCTTGGATTCGACCCGATCCGCACAGACGTATGGACAGATGCAGCCATGAAGGAGTCGAACAAATATACGGATTATTTCGGTGATGATATTTTTGACACCCTGCTGGGGGTTAAGGATGAGATTTCTCCAGTCCACATTCGGGAGAAGTCGCCTGAAGTATTCGATGCGGTGCGTAACAAAGCGATGCCAGAGATCTTCATTAATCTGAAGGATCCTGAACAAGTTCTGAATGACGTGCAGGCTGAATTGACTCGGTAAACGGTATTGTTGGGATCGTTTTTGATATAGAGTATATGGCTTATTCCAGGTAGGGGGTTGGTCCACAGTGCAGCTTCATAAGGAAACAACTGCTTCTGTACGCGCCACCAGGCGCCGGAGCATCAGAGTGAATTCCAGAACATGGGCTCCATATTGGTTTGTGTTGCCGTTTATCTTGTCATTTCTCATTTTTTTCGCTTATCCGTTGTTTCGGGCCGGAATGATGAGCTTTCAGCAGGTTCTCCCTGGCGATGTTCAGTTTGTGGGACTGGAGCATTACCGCAAACTCTGGAACGCCGACTTTCGGGCTGCACTGTGGAATAGCACACGTTACACCTTCTGGACGCTGCTGCTGTTGGTTCCGGTACCCATGGTGCTTGCCGTATTGCTCAATTCCAGTCGCATGATGGCGCGAAACCTGTTTCGCTCAGCCCTGTTTATTCCTGCACTGACGTCGGTTGTTGTGGCGGGGGTAGTATTCCGGCTCATCTTCGGAGAACTCGACGGAGCACTGTTGAATTCCGTCCTGAATGTCTTTGGCATTCCAAGCCAGCAGTGGTTATACAGTTCGTCACTCGCAATGGTTGCACTGGTCGTGCTCGCAGGCTGGCGCTGGATGGGCATCAACATGCTGTACTTTCTCTCTGCGCTCCAGAGCATTCCCAAGGATCTGTATGAGGCCGCAGATATTGATGGTGCTGGAGTGATGAGGAAATTCACGAGTATTACGGTGCCCATGCTTAAGCCGATTACCATCTATGTGATTACGATTACGCTGTATGGCGGGTATGCGATGTTCACGGAGAGCTATATGCTCTGGGCAGGCAAACCCTCTCCGCAAAATATCGGACTGACGATGGTGGGTTATATCTATCAGCAGGGATTCCAATATTTCAATCTCGGATTCGGTGCAGCCATCGGCATCACATTACTGGTGATCACGCTCCTGATCAGCATGCTTCAGCTGACCGTGCTGGGCATGTTCAGGAAGGAGGATTAGAACCTTGAGTGGACAGAGAACTAAAATTAGTGCTGCTTCTGTTCTGTTACTGGTGTTGTTTGCAGTTTTGGCTGTCTTGATGTTATTTCCATTGTATGCACTGATGCTTGCTTCACTGAAGCCAGCTGCCGAACTGTTCCGGTACGGCCTCAACGTTCGTTGGGACTGGGCCTTAATGAGCCTGGACAATTATAAGACGATCTTTGCCGGATCGGGAGCGGCAGGCCATTATTTCACGTGGTACAAAAACAGTCTGGTCATCACCGCGTTGTTCACGGTTTTGAGCCTGTTGTTTTCGTCCATGGTCGGTTACGGACTTGGCGTGTACCGGTTCAGAGGACAGAATCTGATCTTCACCCTCGTGCTGGTTGTGATGATGATTCCGATGGAAATTATTATCCTGCCCCTGTATGAATTGACAATTAAACTGAAGCTGATCAATACAGTGTGGGGTGTCATTCTGCCTTTTGTGGTGGCCCCTTTGCCGATCTTTTTCTTCAGACAATTCGCTCAGGGTTTGCCCAAGGATTTTATGGATGCTGGCAGAATTGACGGCTGTACCGAGTTTGGCATCTTCTTCCGTATCATGGTGCCGCTGATGGCCCCGGCATTTGGCGCAATTGCTATCTTGCAGGCCATGAACAGCTGGAATAACTTTCTCTGGCCACTCATTGTGCTGCGGACAACGGAACAATTTACCCTGCCGATTGGGCTGGCTTCCTTCGTATCCCCGCTGGGCAATCATTATGAGGAACTGATCTCAGGAGCCGTGCTTGCCATTGTGCCCATCTTGATTCTGTTTCTTTTCTTTCAGCGGTACTTTATCTCAGGTCTCACGGTCGGCGGGGTGAAAGGTTAAAGCAAACTCCCTCTATACGACGAAATTGATGTGTCAGGAATAAGATCGAGTTCGAAGGGAGTCAGAGGCGATGAAAACATGAATGAAGCTTGGGGCAGATTTTACCCTCACTGCGCTAGCAACCGGCGCCGCTGGGAGACAATGAAGCAAATGCAAGCACAAAAATAGAAGTGCAGCGCTTTGATGGAAAGTACTACACGAAAAAAAATTACGTTATCAACATATTGTCAATTTTCGTATGCAGGGACGTTGAAGGAGTTGTCCTCTGAAAGGATCCTAAATGGTGTAAGCTCCATGTACGAGGAAGTCACGGATTATCTTAACAATTTACTTCAAGGCTCTACTTTAGCCGAAAGCATGAACGTCATTTTCTATTGATCGGTCAAAGGTCATTCGTAGAGGGCACTTTACTTACCGGTTTAAGAGAATTAATCCCCTAATCGATAGGATCACATGTATACAGGAGGTTATAATGACAATGATTTCGAAGAAGTGGAAGCCGCTAATGATCGCGCTGCTACTGGCTTTTCCAAGTCTGCCGTTGCAGATTAGCGCTTTGCCTGATGTCGCGGCGGCTGCAGTAAAGACAGGTATCTCCAATGCCAGCCTGTCGGCCAAAGTCGGCGACTTAGGCCAGATAGAAGAGCTCTACATTAACAACAATCCTACCAATAAACAGGGGGAGCCCATCAATTTCGTCCTGCCTAACACTACATCACCGCAGAATGGTACCCAGCACCAGTGGATGGGTGAAATGATCTTCTCTTACCGTACGGGTGCCGATGGACAATTCCCTGACAACAGGGACGGCTTTGTAGAAGTTGATACCAATAAAACATTGGCCGCCGGAGGATCTACACAATATTCGACCATCAATCCTGATAACCCCTATATTAACAAGACAGCATCAGCAGACGGCAAGAAGGTAGAAGTCAACTTTATCGGACATAACCTGGCCTCTACGGACCAGCGGGTAATGAAGGGCTTTGATGTGAAGTCAGTTTTCGATATGGAGACCAATGATGGTTCAATGCTGTGGGAAATTACAGTGAAGAACAAGAGCAGTCAGTATATTGAATTCGGGGATATCGGTTTGCCGATGCCATGGAATAACAAATACCAGACCTTATCCGATACTTATGATGACCGTGTGACGGTGCATAATTTCGCAGGTGCTGACAGCGGCTATTCCTATGCTATCCGCACCAGTGGTGAGGGGAACTTCATGCTCTTCACCCCGGTGCCGGAAAGCGGCGCTCGAATCGAGTATGTGGATTATTGGATGCATGAAGCTGGAGAGCGGCGTGCTGCAGATACCTTTAAGAACTGGACAGGGGACAGTGGCGGCTGGTATCCGGGGCTGAACGTGCTCTATATCCACTCCAAAGAAATCCAAAAAACGGGACGCGGATACTTCACCGATGCTTCCAGCCTCGTCCTAGGACCAGATGAGTCCAAGACGTATAAGTTCAAATTCTCAGCGGTCCGTGGAGGCGACAATACTCCGCAGGAAAGCGCCCAAAGCCCAAATAACAGTTCGACCTCAATGGAAGACCGCGAAGCCAATCTTCGGTCCATCTTATATAAATCAGGCATGATTGATGCCGTAGCGGTGCCGGGCTTCCAGACAGCGATCAATATGCCTGTAAAGCTAGACCTGCACTATGACGACAGTATCGTTGAAGTACAGTCCATCGATATTCAAAATGTGGCGGAAAATGATCCGTTTGACGAAGCGCATATTCCGGATATCAAGCCTGGGAAGAGCAGAAAGGAAATGGTTGACAACTCGCGGGCCGGACGTGGACTGCCTGACGGAAACCCCGGCTACAACGAGTCGGTTGAGTTTGTGGAGACCAAAATCGTAAATGGTGAACAGCATCATATCTATTCACTTCGGTTTGATTCGATCGGCAACAACAGCGTGCGTATCGATTATAAGCTGAAAGACGGCAACGAATGGGTGGATAAATTCACTCAATTTGAATTCAATGTTCTAGCCGAACTGGATGCAATCTCGGATGCCCATTCCGAATTCATGGCCCAGCAAACACAGGATAAGAACCCGGATAGTCCGACTTACGGTAACTATTTCGACTGGTACCTGTCAAGCGGCATGGATCTCAACACAAACCATTGGGGAGATGACTGGAGCCATGACAATATCAACTTCATGACGATGAAGAACTATCTGGCCCCTAACCCCGATGAAATTCGCTCAATTGAAACATACCTGATCGACTTCATGTGGGGACGATACATGAAGAATACTCAGGATAGCTATATCGTTGCGAACTGGCTGAAAGACTCTGGAGCGTACACCGACAAAGATAAGCCTTATACACGTACATTCTCCGAAATCATGGAAGCTACCGGATTTTTCAACATGTACCGAATTCAGAAGGCATATCCCAATCTGATCGAGTACCGGGAATCGCCTCAGTTTTATCTGGAGAAAGCTTATAACATCTACTATAAGCGTGTTTCCACCGGGGCCATCGGATTCTATGGCGAGCAGCAAGTCCCGGATATGATTGAAGCGCTGAAAGAAGAGGGGATGCAGACCGAGTCAGCCAATCTGCAGAAGAACTTCGCCCTCGACAAGGGACGCAATATGACTAGAGCCACGTATCCTTACGGCTCGGAATTTGAATATGATAATACTGGCGAAGAAGGGGCTTATGCAGCAGCAAAGGCGCTGCGCACTTACTATCCTGCAGACGCGCTTACAGGCGCAGCTGAGAAAAGTATGGAAATGGCCGATTGGAAAACACGTGCCATGCGCGGGATACAGCCTACTTGGTTCCATTATTCCGTGCCCGTCTTCCGCGGGGGTGAAGGCTGGTGGAATTTCCAATATACTGCGTCTTTAGCAGGATACATTATGGATGACTGGCTAAGGTATGAGAATGATGGCAGATCGGTGGAGCAGACCGCAATTGCACAGCAGCGCAATTATGCGGCGAAAATTTCGAATTTTAACGCTGTCAATATGGGACAGATTTCGGCGAATTCAGTTGGCAGCACCTCTTGGAGATATTCGATGTATAAGGGAGGCACGGGTACGAAGGACGTATACGATGGCGGCTCACGCGTCATGAGTAACGGCTGGAATGATTTTTCGGGTGAATCAGAAGAAGGCCTCTATGGTTCCTTACTCAGCATTAGCTCCGATATTGTTACAGATCCCATATTCGGGCTGTTTGGATATGGAGCGCTGGTGACTGATGAAGGAGACAGCTACAACATTACGCTGAAAGACGGTTTCGGCAAGCGGATCAATCTGATCGATGAGAAAATCTATTTGGAGCTGGAAAGCGATAAAATAGAAAACGCGCAAATTCAAAAAGATGGTAAGGGCTTTACTCTCCAGCTCCTCAATCTTTCCGGGAAAGAGCATACTTCACGAATTTCATTCGATGGAGCGGGGATGGAGGATGGCTACTATACCATGAAGCTGAATGGTGCAGCTGCTGGACAGTTCTATGTTAAGAACAATGAAGGCGTTGCCATGTTTCAGATGGGCAGTGTGCAGCGTGCTGAATTGACCATTGAAAGGTCAGCAGGCGGTGAAAATGAAGCTCCGCGAATGAATGTAGAGCTGGCAACACAACATCCGCAGGCGTTGATTCCATTTATGCTGAATGGAATTGTGACCGACGATGGCGCCCCGGAGGGGACTCTGTCCTATCAATGGGAAGTGATCAGCGCCCCGGAAGGCGGCAAGCTAACTTTTAATCATCCGAAAGCAAGTATGACACAGGCTACGGGTACCAAAGAAGGCTCTTATACCGTTAAGCTTATTGCAAATGATGGACAACTGACTGGCTCCGGGCAGGTAACCTTCGAGCTGGCTTCACCGCCTGATAAACAACCTCCAGCAATTGGCCAAGTGACTGCGGTTCAGGATGTTGCCAATAACAGTATCGTGGTATTGTCCGGGGAGGCTATTCCTGACCCTGTGCATAGCGAGGCAGAAGAACCCCAGTTGGAATACACTTGGGCCGTGAAGCAAAAGCCTGAAGGTTCGGCGGATATTTCTTTTGTGGATGGTGACAAAGCAGCTGCCTATGCGCGTGTAAGCAAGGCCGGCACCTACACGTTTACCTTCAGTGCGGCAGACGGAGACAAGAAGGCCAGCAAGGATGTGAGCATTGAGATCAAGGAAGATACAGTGGATGTTTACCGGGCACTCAGTGTAGTGACCAAGAAGAATACTGAACCAGAACTTCCTAGTCAAATCTATATTCTGTCAGAGGACGGCTATCAGGAGCAGGAAATCACTTGGGATGTTATTGATCCGGTCAGCTATGCTAATACAGGCCAATTTGAAGCCAAGGGAAGCGTCAATGGCAGTGTACTAGAGGTTCGGGCTACCGTATATGTCGTGAATACTGGGCTGCAGAATGCGGCGCTGACAGCCAAAGCCGCGGCAAGCTTCTCTGGTGGCGACGGATATCCGGAAGCGATGAATAACGGCATTGAACCTAAGAGCTCGGCAGATTTCTCGCCGAACCGCGGTGCAACCAACAGTGCATGGCATAACTGGGGAAGAGAAGGAGATCCGGCATGGGTGACGTATGAATGGGATCAGCCATTCCTGGCCTCTTCCATGGATGTATACGTATTTCAGGACAACGGCGGGAACTTCCGTCCAAAGGATATGCAGCTAATGCTTCGCGGCCAAGATGGGAAATGGTACACCCCGCGGGGCATTAAGGGACTTGGCAATGAGCTAAATAAGTATAATACAACTACCTTTGAGCCCGCATATATTACAGGTGTCCGTATGGACATGAAACCTTCAGTTAATGGCTGCGGTATTCTGGAGTGGAAGGTAAACGGCTACACCGGCGCGGTAGATAAGTCAGAACTGATCAAGGTCTATAACTATGTAAATACATTAAATGCCTCGAACTTTGCAGATCCTGGCCTTGGACCAATTGAAGAGGCGAAGACAGAAGCTTCTGCTGTAATCAAGAATATGAATGCCACAGACGGAGAAATTACCCTGGCGCTGGAAAAGCTGCTTATGGGTTTGCGTCTGCTCAGTCCGAGAGACGGCAATATGGCCTTCCTCGCAAATGCTTCATCCAGCTACACCTCCCCTTGGGAGAGCCTGGCGGCAGTGAATGACGGGAAGAAGGCTGGCAACAACATCGCGCATTGGGGAACCTGGGGTCACGAAGGCGCAGAGGAGTGGGTGCAATATGAATGGCCGCAGGGTGCCTCCATCCGGAGTTCGAATCTCGTGCTGTGGTCAGATGCCGGCGGGATCAAGCCGCCTACCAAAATTGTATATTCCTACATCCCGGCGGATAGTGCTACCGATGAATGGGTAACAGCGGGAACGGTTACGGAAGGAATCAAAGTAGTTGAACATTCTCCGGCGGAATCCTCCAATCCGTATACGTTTGATCCAGTGCTGAATGTAAAGGCACTGCGGGTGACCCTGACCAAGCAATCACAGGCAGGCGATAACGGTGTCGGCCTATGGGAATGGGAAGTTCTCCAGGCCGGATCCATTCCTGATCGCGAAGCTCCAGTAACACCGGCCGGGGTGGCACCGTCCATTCTCCGTGGAGATGACGGCAAACTGATTGGTGTTACAAGCGAAATGGAGTATAAGAAGGAAGGCGAAGAAGAATATACTGCAATTGCAGGAACTGAGGTTACAGGCCTCACCGCCGGTAAATATTATGTCCGGTATATGAAGACCGATTCGCTGAGCGCTAGCCTGGATAAGGAAGTAGTTATACCGGCTGGGCAGACACAGGAGCAGGCTGCACCAGATGCGAGTGGGTGGGTAATCTCACACGCCAATTCGGATACCAACACAAAAGGCAAAATTGAGGGTTTAAATGATACGATGGAATACCGGAAGCTGGGCGAAGAGGATTACGTACCTGTTACAAGTACAATTATCAGCGATCTGGAGCCTGCCAGCTATCAGATCCGGTACGCAGCCACAGACAGCCTAAAGGCAAGTCCGCCGGTAACCGTAGACATTCGCAATGAAGCCAAGGAAGGCAGAGAGGCACCCACAGCAGATGGACTGGTCATTACACCGCCTACAGCGGCAGGCGGAAATGATGGCAGAATCGAAAATGTGACTGCCGATATGGAGTACCGGAAGGTGGATCACGGTGTATACATGCCGGTCAGTGGAACCAGTATTGAAGGCCTGGAGGCCGGCAGCTATGAGCTCCGGTACGCCGGAACAGATATGAGCAATCCAAGTCCTGCTATCCTTATCGTCGTTCCTGACGGAACCAAGCAGGAGCAGAATCCGCCGTCCAATGCAGAGGTCAAGGCTGTAAATGTCAGTGCAGCCGGGGCCAAGGACGGTAAGATAACTGGTGTAAGTCCTGCAATGGAATACCGGCAAGAGGGAGGAGACACTGGCAACTGGAATGCGATCACAGGCACAGAGGCTACAGGTCTTGGCAACGGAATCTACGAAGTGAGATATAGAGAAACGGCAACTCATTATGCCAGCCAATCCCTTATAGTCGTCATCAGCAATCCGGTCAAAAATCCAGATCCGACGGAAACACCGGTGTCAACGGATGCACCTGTGACAGTCAAAGCACCTTCACCGACTCCTGAAAACGTAATAGTCAAAGGGAACTTGATCAAGATTGTGGCACCAAAGGCGGATACCAAAACCGGAATAGCTAAAGGAGCACCCATCCGGCAGGAAGATCTTAATAAGGCTCTGGAGCATGCGCAAGCGGACAGCAGCAATGTTAAGACGCTCAGGGTGGAAATACCGAAAGCAGAGGGAGCAAATTCCTATGTAATTGAGCTTCCTGCAGCTGCACTAACCGCAGATCATGGCAACATCAAGATAGAGATTAATACGGAATTTGGTACCATTACCGTACCTTCTAATATGCTGAACTATGCATCAGGTGCCAAGAGTGTGGAACTGGCACTGAGCCGGCTAGATACTGCAAAGCTTGATTCAGAAGTAAAATCCGTAACAGCCAACAGACCTGTTATTGCATTAACTGTCAAATTGGATGGAGTAGAAATGGTAGCCCTGAATGCACCGGCTGAGATCAGACTGCCCTATGCTCCTGGTGTTGAAGAATTGGCCAATTCCAGATACCTTACAGTTTCGTATGTGGCTGCAAATGGTAAGTTTGTTCAGCTACTGAATGCCAGATACGATAGTTCTTTACAAGCCATGGTTTTTCCAGCGGCAAACACAGGTGAATATGCAGTTGTGTATACTAAAAAGTACTTCAATGATGTCATCAAGGATTCGTGGTATGCACCAGCGGTTGAAACAATGGCGTCCAAAGGATTCATCGACGGGACATCAGCAACAAGCTTTGGTCCCGGCCAAAAGGTCACAAGAGGTGAGTATCTAGCCTGGTTGGTAAGGACACTGGAGCTTAAAACGGAGTTCGACACCACCTTCAGTGATATTGAGCGAACAGATCTCTATTATGAGGAAATTGGAATCGCCAAAGCACTCGGGATCGCCCTGGGCTCGAACGGCAGCTTCTATCCGGAAACGGAGATTGCTAGACAAGATTTGACTGTGCTGACCATGCGGGCCTTGCGGGCAATGGGAAAAACCCAGCAGACCAGTACAGCTGAGGATCTCAAGAGATTTACAGATGCGGCATATGTAGCGAAGTACGCAGCTGATGATATGGCTGCAATGGTTAAAATGGGTTTCATAAATGGGCGAAGCAATTCCATCTTGAGTCCTGCCGGAACGACAACCAGAGCAGAAGCTGCTCAGGTTCTGTATAATATTTTCTTGCAGCTAAAATAAAAGAAACCGACCTTGATCCTGTTTAAAATGTCCCCTATAAGATGGACACTTTGAAAAAGTCCATCTTATAGGGTATTTTGTTTATAATGAAAAAAAGATGTTGGAGCGGATATGTTATGACGAAAAGATTACTGACGAAGAAAGAACAAGAACAATTAAAACCAAATTCAAATGTAATCGCTGTTAGTGAAAAGGCGATTGCATACACCGATGAATTTATGCGCCATTTCATTGCGCAAAATGAACAGGGTAAACCTCCCCGTGAAATTTTTGAAGAAGCCGGCTTAGATGTTAAATGTATTGGTCTGGAGCGTATCCGTTCTGCTGGGAAACGTTGGCGTGCTTCCTATCGTGAGGCGGGTGTAGAGGGGTTACAGGATACACGTAAAACGAACTCAGTTCGCCCATCGGAACGTGTCGAGGGACAAGAACATGTTCCCATTGTCGATTAGATGAATACCTAAGTGGGAGTGGTGGTCTCATTTTTCGTCGTCTTCTATAACCAAAAAATGAGGGACCAACAAATGACTCCAATGTTCGATTCACTCTTAAAGCACTTAGATGAGAAAGGACTATCTCTACGATGATTGCAAAATAAAGGGATGATACCGACAAATTCGGTTGAGCCGATACGAAAGCCGCGAGCCGCGAGGCGCAAATCCAAATGGCATTCCAGAACTGAACAGAATGCTATTATTTGCGTGAAGTGCGGAGGAGCAATAGCAAACGGGATAGCAATTATTTGGTATTCACCGTCTTTTTCATGTCGGGTTGCGTGTTCATGAGCTCTGTGACTTGCTGCGTGACGAGCTGGTGCATAGTGTCTATGCGCGTGGTAAAGGTTTCAGGGATCGGGAGATGTTAGATGAAAAGAAGTAATAATCTTATTATTTTGGAGATCTGATTATCGGGGCTTCATTGTTTTTAAATATGGTGAAAAAGTTGAAGAATATTTTCAAAGGAGCACACAATTTTTTGGTTTAAAACTCATCGAGGTCTGACTTCTAATGGTGTTGTAGGTAACGGCACATCATGATGTTTTTCTGTGTACACTTAATTTGATAGCACGTTCCAGGATAAAAAAAGCGTACATGAAACATAAACAGTAAAGCAAACAAGTGTTTTAATCCCCCGGTTCATCAGCCCTAGATCCCAAGAGACCCGGCAAAAGCATCTGGAGTTGGGGAACACTTCTATGCCAATTTTGATTGTACGATCCTGGATGTCTGCGAAGTGCGGATCGGTAATCACTGTTTGCTTGGACCTGCTACACGGCCCCCCCCCCTTTAGATCCATTCGAACGAAACATAGATCCTGAATACGGAAAGCCAATAACTATTGGAGATAATGTTTGGATAGGCGGAAGCTCTGTAATCAATCCAGGTGTAACCATTGGTAATAACGTCGTGATTGGATCTGGTTCAGTGGTAACCAAGAATATTCCAGACAACATGATTGTTGGGGGTAATCCTGCAAGAGTGTTTAAGGAGATAGAAATACAACAACACTAAATATTAATAGGGAAGCCTACTACCTATTATACAATGCCAAGGTCACTGGATTTAATCAGTGCTCTTGGCTTTTACTGCGGTCGCGATATGCCAACTGGTGGACCAAGAAACCATTACTTTTGATACATTCATCAAAGATTGCTTAGAAATTTCTTTATCTTATTTCAAGTAGTGATATTACTTATGGGCGATAAATCAGGTGCAGAAATAAATTCCTCAGTATACGCCAAGATTAGTATAAGAGCGCATGTATTAAGTAAATCAACCATATGAGAGGAAGTAGAAAAATGATTATTAAAAACTTTATTATAAAATTACTGAGGTTCACGATGAAATATCTTCAGCAATGAATGGCGAATGCTTGATATTGGGACAATCACAGAAGACGAAGCAAAAAACATTTAATCAACCAAAGTAATAATAATAACGGTATGGAATAACCTTTATCTTCAATTTTCGCTTATGCAAAGTGAACCGAAACCAGAGCTGCAGGAATGTCGAGGGACAAGAACATCGTCCCATTACTGACTAGGGATGTATCTAATTTAAATGAAACTACAAAAAAATAAATTATACGTTGCATTCAATATATGTATGCGATATATTGCATATAAGAAATTGAAAGTAAGGATGATAACAATGCCGATACCTAAAGATTTTGCATCACCTGTCCGGATGTCCGCAAAAGAAAGAACATTTTCCCAGATTCAACGATGGATTATAGATGGTACGCTACAACCAGGTGAAAAGCTTATTGATGCTGAATTGGCGGAATGGCTTGGAGTAAGCCGGACACCTGTTCGGGAAGCATTTCAGTTACTCGAAGTACAAGGTCTCGTTTCCATGCATCCTGGAAAAGAAACAAAAGTAACGGAAATCGAGAAAGACGATATTTTTAAGATGTATTCAACTATGGCAGCTCTTCATGCCTTAGCAGCTGAGGTTACCGCTAAGATTATTGTTCCAGAGCAGATAGAGCAACTGAGAGCAATTAATCAAGAATTTGCAAGTGCCATTAAGAGTGGTCAACCTTACCAAGCAATGGAGACGGATGAACAATTTCATAACCAGATCGTGGAGCTTTCAGATAATCCATATGTGACTACATTCAGTGCATCGCTTCAGATTCACATTCGGCGATTTAAATACGTGTTCTTAAAGCAGCCTATTACTGCCACACAAGCTTCTGTCGAAGAGCATGATTCCATTATTAAAGCTTTTGAGAGCAAGGATAGCGATTATGCTCAGGTATTAATGAAACAAAATTTCATCCGTCCGATGCAGGAGCTGAACGAAATACTTTGAACTGAGGGGGCAAGGAAAGATGGAAAAGGGAAACGATCTTCGTATTCGAAGCAAGGTAATCAGTGAAGGTGTTAACCGTGTACCGAACAGAGCGATGCTGCGTGCAGTTGGTTTTACTGATGAGGATTTCAAAAAGCCAATGATTGGCGTAGCTAGTACTTGGAGTGAGGTAACCCCGTGCAATATGCACATAAATGAATTAGCTATTCAAGCCAAGCAAGGTGCACGTAACCATGGCGGTGCTCCACTAATTTTTAATACGATTACAGTTTCAGATGGGATCTCGATGGGGCATGGAGGAATGTTGTTCTCGCTGCCGAGCAGGGAAGCTATTGCAGATTCTATTGAAATTGTCGCCGGGGCCGAGCGTTTTGACGGCATCGTAGCCATAGGTGGATGTGACAAGAACACTCCTGCATGTTTGATGGCAATCGGACGGATGAATATTCCATCCGTCTACGTATATGGCGGAACGATTCAACCTGGCAATCTCGACGGTAAAAATGTTGATATCGTTTCAGCCTTCGAAGCAGTTGGCCAATATCATGATGGAAAAATGACAGATGAACAACTTCATAAGGTAGAATGCAGCGTCTGCCCGGGTCCAGGATCTTGTGGGGGTATGTATACCGCTAATACTATGGCCGCAGCGGCAGAAGCAATGGGAATGTGTTTACCCGGTTCCTCTTCTACGCCAGCCATTTCCACTGATAAAGCAGCTGAATGTGCAGCAGCAGGTAAACAGGTCATTTCACTACTTGAACAGGAAATCTACCCAAGAGACATTATGACGAAGAAGGCGTTTGAGAATGCGATTACCGTTGTGATGGCTTTGGGTGGTTCAACAAATGCGTTCCTCCATTTGCTGGCCATTGCGCATTCGGTAGAAGTTGATTTAACATTAGACGATTTTGAGCGAATCCGCTTGCGTGTTCCACATTTGGCAGATCTTAAGCCTAGCGGCCAATATGTCATGCAGGATTTGAATGAAGTTGGCGGTATTCCGGGGGTAATGAAGTTATTGCTCGCTGAGGGACTCCTTCATGGTGATTGTCTTACAGTCACTGGAAAAACCTTGGCAGAGAACCTAGCCGAAGCAACTCCACTTCAAAATGACCAAGAGATTATTCGCCCATTAGATAAACCACTTAAGCCAAATGGACCATTGGTTGTGCTTAGAGGTAACCTCGCTCCTGAAGGCGCTGTTGCCAAAATGTCAGGTATGAAGAAACAGCAGTTTTCCGGTCCGACAAAGGTGTACGACAGCGAAGAGGAAGCGACGGAAGCTATTATGAAAAATGAAATTCAACAAGGAGATGTATTGGTCATACGCTATTGCGGTCCCAAAGGCGGACCAGGTATGCCTGAGATGCTATCCGTTACCGCATTAATTGTAGGTAAAGGTCTTGGCGGGGAAGTTGCCCTTATAACAGATGGTAGGTTCTCGGGTGGCTCGCATGGATTTGTAGTCGGCCATGTGTCACCCGAAGCACAGGTAGGTGGACCGATCTCTCTGCTGAGGAATGGGGACATAATCACCATTGACAGCGAAATACAGGAGATAATGGTTCAAGTGACAGAAGAAGAGTTGGCTGCTCGGGCGCAAGAATGGGTGCAACCTCCGCTTAAAGTAAGTTCTGGCGTACTAGCCAAATATGCTAGACTAGTTTCCTCTGCATCAAGAGGTGCAGTAACAGATATGTTTGAATAAAATATATCCGTTTTGTCAGAACTATGGTTAAGCTAATTCCTGGTGTTGATTTCAACAGGACTGGCATGCTTAATGCACGCCTTACTTCATTCGTGGTTAGAAATCAAAGGCGCAATAGTCGATGTGTCTATCCAGCAAGAAAGGGGTTCTTTGACTTTAAAGGTATGCCGATCATAGCTGTCAAGGTTCCTGACGGAATGGAACGGAACTTTACGGATATAGAGAAGTTAGCGAAACTCCAATAGCCTATGCTCAAGAAGCTGCCAAAAATATGGGGTTCGTTTACGAGGCTTGGATCAGAAAGCATAAGCTTGAAGCGTTAATTGAATATAAGAAAATGGTAGAAGAAAATAGTTGAAAAGGAACTTGTATATGTCAATGGATTAAGACTTAGCGCATTCTTAATATACTGTCAGATCGATTTAAACGATCTGACAGTATATGCATTTAATCACATATATAAAAGAAAGGATCACCAATTATAAAATGTACCCTAATAAGATAGACACTTTGAAAAAGGTCATCTTATAGGGCTTTTTTTGTTTATAATGAAGAAAAAATGAGCGGTGGTAGGAATGAGATGACCAAAAAAATATTCACAAACCAACAAAAGGTGGAAAGAATATGGTATAAGCCCACCTAAAAAGAAATAATGAGGGAGACTAATAATGGCAAAAAAGGTTACGGCAAAGATAGGAGATGTCTTCGCAATAAGAATTAATCAGGGTCGTTATTGTTATGGACAAGTTGTTTCTAAAGGAAGGATATCAGATTGTATGATTGTATATGATTTGGTATCAATGGAACACCCAAAGGTCAGTGAAATCACGTCGAAACCAATCATTTTCTTAATACAGACTGTAAATTCTAGGATTGAAGATGGCATCTGGAATGTGATTGGAAATGGGCCAGTACCAAGCATGACATTTCCGTTGTACAAAGTGGAAACTGAAGATGGATATAAGTTGGTGGATCATAAAGGTGATGTTGTGAATGAAGACCCCAGTGCTTCGGAGATTGAAAATGTTCCCGAATTGGAGTCTTGGTCACCTGTTAGTCTAGAAAAAGCAGTCAATGCTAGGTTTGTAACAGGAGAATGGGAACCGTATTATAATGAGTTAATTTATACAGGTTAGTTTTATGTTTAACCACAGACGACGCGAGATTGGATCTATTCGTGGACGCCATTGCAGTTCGCGGCAGGAGGGCTGCGGGAAGTGATGTACTTCGGGGACTAGATGCACAAGAACTTGTACCGATTGCCGGAATGGACAAGAACATATACAGATTTTCAATTAGATATTTATCTAAATGGGTGACGAATTTAATGCACCAACAATTATACCCGGGTAATATTGACTTATTTTTTTACCCGGGTATAATTATCAGAGAAGAACTGAAAAGAAAGAGGTGTAACATGAGGACTGTACCCACTCAAATAAGCTGTACTGCCTTTGTAGGGATAGAGCGCATTGCCGAAGGTACCTTACAGCACGTTGTTGCTATCGTAAAGGATACCCTGAATGATAAAGAATTCGCCCAATTGCTTATCTTTGATGATTTTACCGGAAAACCAATCGATATTGATTTCCGTGGGAAAACAGCCGAGGTACTTCAACGGTTAAGCAATTCGGCTGGACATGTACCGGATGCAGCAGAAAGTGAA
Source organism: Paenibacillus sp. NPDC056933 (assembly GCF_042674385.1). Classification (NCBI taxonomy): domain Bacteria; kingdom Bacillati; phylum Bacillota; class Bacilli; order Caryophanales; family Paenibacillaceae; genus Paenibacillus; species Paenibacillus sp. NPDC056933. The sequence continues at coordinate 2,957,302 of NZ_JBHUQN010000001.1, forward strand.
CAACCAACACGTCGGGTTGGTCGTCCCAAGCTGGGGGTGGTATCCGGTGAGGTTACTTTGCTTCCTCGACATTGGGATTGGCTTAAATCTCAACCCGGAGGAGCCTCTGTAACTTTGCGAAAACTGGTCGATGAAGCTCGACGTTCCGGGAAAAATGAGAGTAAGGTTCGCGCGGCACAAGAAGCAAGTTATCATTTTATGACAGCAATGGCGGGCGATTTCCCTCAGCACGAAGAGGCCTTGAGAGCACTGTATGCTGGGAATCAGGATCGTTTCCACCAATTGATTGACAACTGGGCACCCGATATCAGAGACCATATCAAAACATTAGCCGAGAATGCATTTATAAAGGAAGAGACCTAAGAGCAACGTCAGAACTGTTGACAATAGAAGAAAAAATAATGAAAGGAATGTTATGAACGTGACTGAATTGATTCGTTACATTGAACCGACTCAAAACACTGGCATGAAGTTTGTACGACGAAACATTGAGGGGAGTATATTCATGTTAAATCTGCTGCGTTTTCGTGATATTGCAGACTACACATCTCACCCTGAGTTAACTCCTAATGAACCGATCAGTGGGGCGGAAGCTTTCGACCGATATATTAAACACACGCTTCCGTTTTTACATGAAAGTGAGGGGGAGATCGTTTTTATGGGCAATGGTGGGGAATATCTAATTGGCCCCGAAGACGAAAATTGGGATCTTGTCATGTTGATTCGTAAGAGCAGCATGCAGTCGTTTCTTGCTTTTTCGAATCATAAAGCATACCTGGCAGGTATTGGACATCGGACTGCGGCCATTGAAGATTCTCGCCTGCTACCCGTTACAGAGCTTCCTAAAGTCATTTAAATGAAGGAGAAAACAACAATGAATATTCTGAAAGTAAACGGCATTGATCTCGCATATGACAGCTATGGCAACGAAACTGACGAAACCGTTCTTCTGATCGCCGGGCTTGGAACGCAGATGATCCGTTGGACCGTTCCATTATGTGAAATGTTGGCGGCGCGTGGATTTAGAGTCATTCGCTTTGACAATCGGGATACCGGTCTATCCACACACTTTAACCACTACGCTACGTTGGATTTTGAAGCACTCGCAAAAACACTAATGTTGGGACAGCGCCCGGATATTCCATATACACTCGATGATATGTCTGACGATGCAATTGGACTGCTAGACGCTCTTGAGATAAAAAAGGCACATTTTGTTGGCCGCTCCATGGGCGGCATGATCGCCCAGCTTGCAGCCAGCAGATACCCTGAACGGGTTCTGTCCCTTACTTCCATCATGTCAACAACAGGAAACCCCGAGCTTCCACCAACATCTCCGGAAGTCATGGCGTTGATGACTCGGCCTGCACCGAATCCGATGGAGGATGAGGCAGGGTATTTAGCTCATAGCTTGGCTTTTGCCAAACGCATTGCCGGCACCGGCTATCCGTTCGAAGAGGACGAGTATCGTTCACTCATTCGAGAGGAAGTCCAGCGAGCTTATGATCCGGGCAGTGTTGGGCGACAAATTGCAGCAATTGCAGTTTCTGGCGACCGTCGTACGCATTTGGCAAAAGTAAAAGTTCCAGCATTAATTATCCATGGAATGGACGACCCGATGTTTGTCCCAGCATGTGGCGAAGATACAGCGAAAGTCATCTCTGGTGCAGAGCTCATGTTGCTTGAAGGCATGGGACATGATCTGCCACCGCAACTTTTTCAGATTGTTGCTGATGGCATCGAACGTACAGCCCGGCGCAAAGGATAACACGTTTGAAACGAAGAACTAGTATTGATTGCCGAAATGGACAGAACATATTCAACTGAAGCGAACCCGAAAAGGAGACTGCTTATGAATTTTAATATTTATGAAGCCCTGGATATGTTGGAACGTACACCCAAAACATTGGAATGTCTCTTATCCGGTCTAACGGAGGGGTGGCTATGTAACAATGAAGGGGAAGGAACCTGGACTCCGGTCGAAGTCATTGAACACCTCATAGAAGCAGAAAAATGGAACTGGGTCACACGATTAAAAACCATTGTTGCTCATGGGGAGAAAATATCCTTCACCGCGTTTGACCGCTTCTCTCATTTGAATCGCCAATCGAAAAGAACGGTAGAAGAAGCATTATCCGAGTTCCATGACATTCGAATGGATAGCCTGGCTTATGTCAGGCTGATCGCGAAGAAAAACTTTGATCTGGAGCAGAACGGTTTGCATCCGGAATTCGGTGTCGTTCGAATAAGCGAGCTGCTCTCCGCGTGGGTTGTACATGATCTGACGCATATCTCGCAAATTGTTCGAGTGATGGCGGAAAGATACCGGGAAGACGTTGGACCTTGGAGCGCTTACTTAGGCATCTTAAATAAAAAATTACCTTCTTTGATTGAAAATATCAAAATAAATAGTGGATCGGGAGACAGGAAGGATGCAAGTTGTATTCAAGTAGCAGCCTGCCAGCAGGCTGCTCTTTTGTTAGAATATAGGCTTTTTAATTTTTGATGTTCCATTAAGCATATTACGTTCGTGATTTGTTAATGACGCTTGGTTAACCACTCCGATTGCAGCATTGCATATTGATACTCATCTACCCATTTGCCTTTGGACATGTAATTTTGGAGCAAATGCCCTTCACGTCTCATCCCTAAACGCTCCAGAACGCGAATGGATTTTTCGTTTCGCACATCGGTAAAAGCGATCATTTTATGTTTGTTCAGCGAGCCAAAAACATAGTCAAGTACAGAGTAAAGAGCCTCATGCATATATGCTTTTCCTTGATATTCTGGTGCAAGAGTAAATCCGAGTTCCACGATTCGAGGTTCGGCTCCAAGTGTATGAATTGCACAATCTCCGATAATTTGATTGGACTCAGCCAAAGCAATGGCGTATTGAAACCACGTACCCGGTTGATCATGGCTTTGCATCATTTGCTTTTGAACAAACGCTTCCGCATCTTCATACGTATAATCCTCCCAGGATTGAAACCGGGAAACATCCGGGTTAGCCCGGTATTGATAAAACGACTGCACATCGTGCAAACCAAATTGCCGTATAACAAGGCGATCAGTAACTGCGTATACTCCGCTTGAATTCTCCAAAAGTTAACCTCTCTTTTCCAGTAGTTCTTAAACCGTTCTTAATTTTAAAAATTCGATGAGCCATTCCGACAATTGCTGCTGTGCTTTGCTGATAAATCGGTCAGCATATTACATCAACTCCAGGTGACGAACAGGAGTGGGCGCAGAAATAGGAATCGATACGATATCATACCATTCCGGATGTTGTTTTAGCCTCTCTCTCGGTTGTACGGTCGCACCGATGCCGGCCGCAACCAGCTGTAACAGGGAGGGTTAGTGCCAAAATACACTAAATTACGAATTTGATCAATGATTTGCGTTGCTTGAACAAATAGAAGACCAGTAAATCAAGCACTTATAATAAAAGGATACAACATTGACGCCCATTCATTGTAAGCGCTTAATTATATTAGTAACGTAAAAGGTTTAATGGGAGGTCTTCACGATGCTAAAAGTGAAAACGCTTCGATGCGAACATTTCAATAATCCGATCGGGTTGGGTTGTCTGAAACCTCGGTTCAGTTGGCATATCGTATCGGACAACACGTAGGTCATTCAAAAACGCGTTCAGCTGCAAGTATCATTAAGTGCAGAATTCGATACTCTACTCTGGAATCATTTCACTTATTCCGAGCAATCTGTTCTTGTTCCCTACGAGGGGCCACCGTTGGAATCGGGGCAACGATATTATTATCGGGTCAAAGTTTGGGCTCGAGGAGCGGAACACGCTGAGGCTGAAGAGTCGGCATGGACCGAGCCTGCCTTTTGGGAAATGGGCCTGCTACATGAACAAGACTGGAAAGTTAAATGGATTACTGTCCGGGAGCGAAGCACGCACGAGGGGTATAAAGCTCGGGCGCCATTTGCCACAACCAAAAGATTTTCGGTAGATGGTAAGGTTTGCAAAGCGATCATTTATGCGACTTCTGAGGTAAATCACTCACCTTAATAAAGATGTAATGCTCAATAATGTCTACTCCCTATAAATTATTCATGGATCGTCAATCAAGTGCATCATAGACTAATTATATCTATAAATTAACGATTTATTTCTTGAGTACAATTGACAATAATAGATTCCATATGTAGCATTTGATTAGTATCAACCAAATAAAACTTAATTAAATGGAGGGATTTTCCATGGCTAAAGTAAACGTAGGCGAAGAGAATGCACAACCCATTCAACTGTATTACGAAGATCACGGCGAGGGGAAACCCATCATCCTTATTCATGGCTGGCCTTTAAGTGGACGATCCTGGGAGAAGCAAGTACCTGCCCTGATAGAAGCTGGTTACAGGGTTATTACGTATGACCGTCGTGGTTTTGGTCAGTCTTCCCAACCTTGGGATGGCTATGACTATGATACATTTGCTTCAGATTTACATAAATTGATTGTACACCTTGATTTGCGCGATGTTACACTGGTCGGTTTCTCCATGGGAGGCGGTGAAGTGGCTCGCTATGTCGGAACATTTGGAACGGAGCGGGTATCCAAAGCTGTTTTTGCCGGAGCTGTCCCTCCTTACCTGTATAAATCCGAAGATAATCCTCAGGGAGGATTGGACGATGCAACAATTGAAGAATTCCAAAATGGGGTTAAGGGAGATCGTCTAGCCTTCTTGGATGCATTCACGAAAAACTTTTTCGCTGCAGGAGATCGTACTGATCTGGTGAGCGAACCGTTCCGTCTATATAACCGGGATATTGCTGCTTTCGCATCACCTAAGGGAACCCTGGATTGTATTGCTGCCTTTGCACGTACCGATTTCCGTCAAGATCTGGAGAAATTCAATATTCCGACCTTGGTTATTCACGGTGATTCCGATTCTATTGTGCCACTGGAAGTCAGTGGACAGCGTACACATGAATCCATCGCTGGCAGCCAACTTGTTGTGGTAGAAGGTGGACCGCATGGCTTTAACGCGACACATTCTGAAGCATTTAATGCAGCGCTTATCGAATTTTTGAATAGCTAAGCTTGGATGAAGACCGGTTAGATAGACATACGAAATAAATAAAGAGCAGGGTACCCTAATAGTAAGGATGTCCTGCTCTTTTAACGATTGGCAGATCTGTCGAGGGAAAGAACATATTCCCATTGAAGTCGCTATTTAAGCGGCTTTTTTTTGTTTTATAGTACAAATTCTTGTCCCGAGTCGAAGACAAGAACTTGTACCTATTGCCGATTTGATAGATGTTAAATCATACAGGAGTAGAGTGTGAGCAGTGTAATGTGCTGGAAGAGGCCATATGACGGTGGCTTAGTCTACAACTTTATTTTCCGCGCCTAATACTTTATTTTAATTGAACAGAAGGAAAAAAAACCTTTTACAATCATTGTCAGTACGTTATAATACACTCATCAAGTGGATTACCTAACAAGAAAAGTGAAATATTGTAATTTCCTTTTCGCAGTCATGTAGCCACCCTCGGCTGGTCATAGTCTTGAGTTGCTTATTACATAATAGATATCGGAGGTATGGTTATGGTCAAGAAGAAAATTTCCACAGCCCTCAGCGCAGCTTTAATCGTTTCTATGCTGGCTACTGGCGTGTTAGTCGCTATCCAAGCTAAAACAACGTTAGAGGTAGCGAAGTCAGCAGGGGATAAAAAGGTTGAAGTTATTAAATGAAGAAGCTATGTGAGACTCTAGTAGTCCCAATTAGGGGGATTCGAAGCACCTGATTCGAAAGTCAAGGGAATCAAAAGACACCACAGTGGTAGTAGTTAAAGATAGAAAGTGAACAAAAATAGTAAATTTATTAACCCCAGCTCGGTTAACCCAGCTGGTTTTTTTCATTATGGAGTGGAACAGAGTACGACGGCAGTCGGTCCAAGTTCTTGTCCTTAAATTTTAATAATGTCGAAGGACAAGAACATTATGTCATTGCTGATTAGATTATTATCTAAACATAAACATGGTAGAAATCGTGTCGCGTGACAAAAGCATAAACCCATAAAAATTGATAAAATAAAGCTGCCGCTGTTGGTGACGGTCATGCTGTAAGTGATTGTACCCCCGATAACGGCATCAACAGACTGGGGAGCTTTTAACCACCAGGACATTTCCGAGGCGATATTTTGGTTAATATTAGAAATGTCCTCTCTGTAATGCTTTTTACAACAGCGACATTTGGAGCGGGAATCTGCGGCTGTATCACCGGTGTGGATGTGATATTGGAAGAAGCAGAGCCAGAAAAGACACTTGAGGTATTGCTGACGGTTGACTGGTTGTTATTCTGTGAAGGAATCGGTATTGTTATCCTCACCTCGGTGCGCTGGGGTTCCCGTTACCGCGTACAATCCGTGCTTGTTTGCGCTGTACCTTCGACCATTACTTACTGCTTATTGATCATTCCAGTCATTCTGTCCTTTTGGTTCATCAATACAGGGGGCTCGCGGGCATATTTTATGCGATTTGGGATGACCGAAAATATGTCTATACCGATTTATCCCCGACTGATTCAGAGTCATGAACGGAGTCGATGGCAGGGGAAGCACGTACTGGAGATCGCCTGCGGCAGGGGCGGAAAGATAGGCACTCTGCAAAAGCTACGGGCCATGCATCGTCGCTGGCCTCGATTTGACAGCAAAATAATATGGAGCATATTGTGGTCTTGTACATACGTTCGAAACTAATGACACATCGAATTTTATTCATCAGTTTATAAGTAAACAGTTCTCAAACAGGTTAATAGAGAATACTACTTCATATGCGCTTACAGATGATGATGTTAAATTTATCAAGAAAGAAAATTTCCCACCGAATGCCAGGAAATGGTTAGATGGTTAATATGTATCGGCCATTTCTAGCTAGTTTAAATGTAACGGTCAAACACAGCCTGGAACTAGCCGTTATGCGTCAATAAACAATAACTTATTTGATAAATACAGTTCCTCGCATGTGAGTCGCTTATAAGGCGGCTTTTTTATTTGGAACAAGTTCTTTCCTGATTACCGAGTAGGATATAACTACTCAATTTTTATCCATTAATTCGGTAAAACAACGTCAGAATAATTAAATAGGCTCCTGGTTAAATTAAGTCCGAAACTGCCAAGTCTATCTATTGGCAGAAATTAAGATGAGATCGCCCACCTTATTTTTAACGAACCTGACAAAGCATGAAAATTTAAAAACTGAGAAATAGGAGCGAACAATGATAAAACCAATTGAACTGATCACTCATCCCCCGTTCAATCCAATTCACGATAAGCTCTATAATCCATTTGAGTTACTTGAGCACTTTAATCCAGAAAATGCACTTAGTTTACCTGCTACGCCAGATTTCCAGTGCTTTTTATATTTTCATCAACAAGGGGGGACTACCATCTCGGACCCCTACGCCGCGATGATGGAAGCTTTGCATGACACCTCAGTTGTGCGGGAAATGAACTCATTTCTGAAAACAGAGATGCAGGCAGGACGCCGTCCAGTCGCAATCATGGGTGGGCATCGAGAGCCACGGGGCAGCAATGCATATCGCGAGGTTGCACGAATTGCTCAGAAGCTTTCTGAATCTGGTTTCATCGTCGTTAGTGGTGGCGGACCAGGCTGCATGGAAGCGACCCATCTTGGTGCACTTTTCGCAGGACGTTCAGCAGAATCACTTACTTCCGCAATCAATAGGTTGGCGCAAAAACCATTTGATGAATTTCCAAAAAACATGCATCACCTCATTGGTAAAGATGGAAGGACAATCAATGAAGATTTGTTAAGTGATCTCCATGCATGGATGCTTCCGGCTTGGAAAATTGCTAATGAACTTAAGGACCAACTCACGCCTCTCAATCGTAGTTTGGCATTGCCGACATGGCATTATGGTCATGAACCATTTACGCCGTTTGCGACCCATGTGGCGAAATACTTCCTAAACAGCATACGGGAGGATGTTCTCCTGACGCTTGCTTCATGCGGTATCGTTTTTTCTGAAGGGCGGGGAGGAACTATCCAAGAAGTGTTCCAAGACGCGGGCCAAGTCTATTACCGAGACACAGATAACAAAGCTCCTATTACTTCAATGTTGTTTCTTGATAGCAAGTTCTGGACAGTTCCGGAAGTCCCAGATGGTAAGCTACACATGCCAGTGTTGGATTTGCTTCATCAACTCTTCGTAGTTAGTGGGAATATGACAGAGGAGGAATTCAAACGCTATATCCGGCTCGTCGATGATGCTGATGAAGTTGTGAACATCATCATTGAAAATGCTCCGTCCGCAAGCGAAGTCGTGCATAAACTTACCAGGTTCGGCATCAGTAATATCAATTCAGAGCTCATGGCCGAAAGGGCTGAGACTCTTGTTAGTCAAAGGAGGAAATGATGCTAAGGCTTGCTTCATACAATGTAGAAAATCTCTTTGAGCGAAGATACTAAACGCCGATGAATGGATGGAAAACAGGAGCTTATCTGGTCGGGAAGTTTTGGAAGGATTTGCTCAACTTAACTCGCTGTTAGCCCAGCCGACATACAGCTCATCTGATAAGAATGAAATTGTGCGCTTGATGGAAACACTGGGGCTTAATGAATCAGATGAGTCCACGTTTGTCCTGCTGCGGCGTAATCATGGAACACTTGTCACTCAAGATCTTTATGTTCTTTTTCAACGCAACTGGAAACTTAAGTTTTTCGAGAGTCTAGTGAAATACATCAGAATGTTAACCCTAGCAATAGACAGCCCACTAATTAATCGGCTGTCTTTTCGTTATGCTAACGGGAGGTTAGCTTAACGAGTGCTGGTTCAGTCATTTACAACAGTTGTGAGTGTTTCGATAATACATAAAGATAAAACAATTTTGGGCAGTCTGTTCTATCGGAATCGCCCGTTTGTCGATCACCACGTTCATGTTCTTATCCAGCAGCCGCCAATGCTTCCTTTCCAAGTGATCACGCTACTGCGGCATTTGTTGTAGCAGCAGCGATTTGGTTCAACCATCGCAAGGAGGGGTGGGCATGGTTATCCTTGGCTGCCTTTATAAGTGTTTCGCGGGTTTGGACAGGCGTTCATTATCCGCTGAATGTCATTTCAGGTTTTATATTGGGCACGGGTACTGCTATCACCATTCATACTTTTCTTTCTAAAGCTGATTTGGTGCAGCGAAGCTTCACAAAGGTTACCGGAATATATGAAAGAGTGGAGAGTAAAGTATGGCCGGTCAATTCCAAGATGAGCCGATAAATGGAACTATGACCGGCTGATGGATGGATGCCAGAAATAAATTTATTTACGTAATGAACAAACGCATGTCTTTAGAAGTCCTTTCCTTTATGAAAGAAAGTGAGGAGATGTTAGATATGAAGAAACTAATTGAAGCCGTGATGCAGCGTGCGGCTATACTGACTATCGTAGTTGTGCTCGTGCTTGCTTGGGGATCGGTTGCCGCGATCCAGATGCAGCGCGATTATTTGCCTGGTATCAATAACACGACGCTCATGGTATCGCTGCGGGCATCCGCTTACCAGGCAGATCAGGTAAAACGCGATATTACAACGCCGCTTGAGCAAGCGATCCGTAAAACCGATGGAATCGTTAACCTCGAAACAACATCCTATGATGGCGGATTGTTGATGAATCTGTATTACCCGATGAATTACAGCATGGACAAGGCCGAGCGGGATATCCGAATGGCACTGGGTGACGCAGATTTGCCGGTCGGTGTTAACACACCAACCGTTACGAGGCTGACGACCAGCACGTTCCCGGTTCTTACCTATAGCCTGACCGCCAATAACGGGAAAGTGGATGACAATACATTGCGCTCGACGATCCAGGCCGACATTGTCAGCCAACTGAAATCTGTACCCGGTGTTGCGGACGTCCAGGCCGTCGGGGGAGCAAAAAGTGGATATGTGGTTCTGGTTCGTACCAAAGACCTTGCTGCAGCTGGATTATCGCTCGACGATTTCAACAAATCAGTAACGGCTGCAGTACCAACCCTGCAGGGCAATATACAAAATGTGAAATCCCCTTTCCCGGTAAGGGTGGAAGGCTGGGATTTGACGGAGCAAGACCTTAAAAACATTGCCATCAAGAACAACGATGGCGTCAGCGTGCCATTATCGACCATAGCTTCCGTTTCGCGCTCTCTTAACGACGTACAAACGATGTCTCGTACGGACGGCAAAGCCAGTGTTCTAATTAATGTAATTAAAACTCCAGGCGCCAATATTACAGACGTTGCGGACCAGGTAAAAACGCGTGTGGCCGCCTTACCTGCCATACAGAGCGGCGATGTCACTATGACACTTACCGGAGACCGCGCTCATGATTTGAATGCTTCCCTGATGGGACTTGTCCGTGAAGGACTTCTTGGCTGTGTATTCTCGATGTTGTGCGTGCTGATCTTCTTCCGAAATGTCCGTTCGACCCTGCTTATAGCCGTATCGCTGCCAATCTCACTGCTTGCAACAACGGCGATCCTAAAGGCAATGGGTGTCACTCTCAATATATTGACTGTCTCTGGATTAATTGTGGCCATGGGCCGGATTGTCGACGATGCGATCGTTATCCTCGACAACATGCACCGTAAAATGCAGGAAAAGAAAGAACAGGGAACGCTGCATGTACTGGCTGCATCCGTGGTAGAAATGCTTCCTGCCATCTTTGGCTCCACGGCGACAACGGTGGCCATTTACGTACCTATAGCACTTGTCGGCGGCATTATCGGCGCGTCGTATTCCGGCTTTGCCTGGTCTGTCGTCATCGCGCTCGCCGTTTCGTTCCTGGTTGCCATTCTTGTGATCCCGGCATTCGCCTATATTGGCTGGCATAAACCGGGCGGAAAGGCGATAACGCTGGAACCGACCATGAAGCCGTTTCTAACGGCGGCGCTCAAACACCAGAAAACCGTAATCGGAGTATCGATAGTTATTTTCATCGTCGCGGCGTTTTTTGCTTCGCAACTTCCGTTCAGCCTGCTGCCCAGCGCAGCCAGCGGTCAGGTTGCTGTTCAGCTTGAGCTTCCGAAAGGTACACCGCTGTCCGAAGTTGACAAGGCGGTACAGGGTGTGGAAACGGTGCTGAAGCAAGATCCACAGGTCGCTTCATTTTCGTCGACGTTTGGCTCCTCGTTCACGCCGCAGGCGGATGACGTATTTGACCAGGGGGGCGGCTATATTCAGCAGCCGAATATCGCAAACTTGTCGGTATCGCTCAAAGATAAGAAGCAGGTGAACAACTATATCACTTCACTGCAGAAAAGATTGGGCAGCCAACAGGGTGAGGCAGCGGTAACGATCACGAACCAAAACATCGCTGGCGATGATTCTACGATCAATATCATGCTTAGCGGCTCAGATGCAAGAACTTTGGATAAAGCGGCAACTGCTGTGCGTTCTAACCTTTCAGAAATTGGCGGTCTGAGCGTTGTTGGTAAAACGGATTTGACCAACGGAATTCCTAAGTTTAGGATTGCGCTGGATCGGGGAAAAGTATTAAAAGCCGGAGTGATCAGAAGTGATATTAACAAGGTGCTCGCCCGTTATATGACTAAAGGAAAAGACTTTGATATCTCGGTCTCCAGCGGAACGGGCATCATCCCTGTCGACGTCTATCTCGACCCGGTGAAGACAGGGCAAACGCAGGTTGAGGGTTCGCTTCCCGTCTATACTCCGGACCAGGTGCTGGCTTCGCTCGCAGCCGAGACTGTGAAGGGGAGTGGCGGAAAGGTTTACCGGCTGGATCAACTCGGAACGATCCTTAGAAGCAATACCGTCTCATCCATTCAAGAACGCGACGGCAAGCCCTACACGGTAGTCCAGGCCCGTATTGTTTCCAGTGATATCAGCGGTGTATCGAAAGCGGTGAATAAGACGCTTCAAACCACGGATCTTCCGGCAGGTGTCATCTATTCGCTCGGCGGCATCACGCAACAGGTGACACAAATGATCTTCGAGATGACCATTGCCGTTGTTATCTCGATTCTTCTTGTATTGCTCATTACCAGTTTCGTCTTCCGAGGCTGGCGGGCTCCAATCGCCGTCCTTATCAGTATTCCGCTTGCGCTCTCCGGTGTCGTTCTCGCACTATATGCGGTACATGGACAGTGGAACCTCGCCGCGCTGATCGGTGTACTGATGCTGACAGGTATCGTGGTTACGAACGGTATCGTACTTATCGATAAAATTGAGCGCAACCGCCGCGAAGGCCTGAGCTTGCGGGACGCTGTCATGCAGGGAAGCCTGTCCCGGGTACGCCCAATCTTTATGACGGCCGCCACCACTGTGTTGACACTGATTCCGCTCGCGCTCTCGGGAGATGACGGAACGGTCATCTCCAAGGTGCTGGGTGTCGTCGTCATCGGCGGTATGATCACATCCACGCTAAATAGTTTTGTGGTGATTCCGATTTTGTATGAAGCCTTGAATCGTAAGAAGTACCGGGAGGTCGGCCTCACCGATAAAGGTGCCACGGTATAAATCCAACAGAATAAGGCGGATTGCTCGTCCTGCAATCCGCCTGTATTTCGGAAGGTGATCAATCTTGGACATTTTGACCCATTTGCTGGAACATTACGGGTATGGGCTTATCTTTCTGTTCTTGTGCCTCGAAATGCTGGCATTGCCACTTCCAGGGGAAGTGATGATGAGCTACATCGGCCTCTCTGTATATGAACAAAAGCTGAGCTGGTTAATCAGTATCGTGTCGGCCGGCGCAGGCGTTTTGACCGGAGTAACGCTTTCGTATTGGATTGGTTACCGTTTGGGAAGGCCGTTTGTAACGCGATACGGAAATCGTGTCCATCTTACGGAAGAACGCGTTGACAAAATGGCCCTCTGGTTTGAGAAATATGGAGACAAACTGCTCTTCGTAGCTTATTTCATTCCGGGCGTCCGGCATATCACGGGGTATTTTTGCGGGGTTACACGCATGTCGTTCAAGCGTTACGCTCTCTTTGCCTATACCGGCGCGATCTTCTGGGTAGGCTTGTTCATCTCCTTGGGCAAGGTGCTTGGCCCTAAATGGGAACAGTATCATTCAACGGTAAACCATTACTTGGTTATCTTCGGTATCGTATCCGCACTCCTGACCGTTGTCATCTATGTATATCGTAAGTATAAACGTCAGGTGGTTGAAGCGCTTATGCAGCTGCTCATACAAGGTGGGCGCCGCTTTAACTCGTTTGGTAAGGTTCGTTTTCTGTTGCTCGCTTCGTTTGCCTTTTTCGTGTTGTTCTTCTCGCTGATGCTCGGTTTGATCCAGGACTTTCTTGCCCAGGAATTCGGACAGTTCGATGAAATCGTATCCTATCTGGTTGCAGCCACGTTCGGTACTGAATGGAGTGAATGGATGCATGTCTTTTCGAAGTTTGGCACCTTATATTTCTATGGTCCGCTGCTTGCTTTGACGGCGCTATGGATCATGCTGCACATTAAAGAGCGTAGGTTAGACCTGATCTTTCTGGTATGGGTAGTTGCCGGAGGGGAGTTCATTGACGAGATTTTACGCATGGTGTTCCATCGTCCAGGGCCCGTCACGGCTGGCTTCCAGTTTTTTAATACTTTCCCGAGTGAAGAAACGTTAACTTCATTGACGGTGTGTGGCTTTTCGGCTTTTCTACTGCTAAGATATTACAGCTTTCATTATATCCGTGTGCCCATCATTATGGGTGTCATCCTGATCTGCCTCGCGGTAGGGATCAGCCGGATTTATTTTAAGATGCAATATCCTAGCGATGTCTTCGCAGGATATGTATTCGGCGGTGTATGGGTCAGTTTCAACGTAATGCTTCTAGAGATTCTCCGAAAATTGCGAACCGTTAGGGAATGATCAAACACGAAAGGAGGAAGCGGTTATGGCTATTCTGCATAACTTTCCGCTGATTGCCGCTCTCTGCGCGATTGTAGCTGCTCAGATTATTAAGGTACCGATATATCTCATCACACACCGTATTTGGAATGTCCGGCTCGGGTTCAGTACAGGCGGGATGGCGAGCTCACACTCCGCAGCAGTGACTTCACTGGCCACCGCAATCGGAATCAGGTTTTAATTCTAGCGGATTTGCCATTGCGGCAATTATGAGTGCGATCATCATGTTTGACGCTGCGGGTATCCGACGGCACGCCGGTATGCATGCGTCGATTCTGAACCGGTGGGCCAAATCCATTCCGGGCATTTCGCAAGAAGGAAACATATGGGGTGAACTGAAGGAGCTCCTTGGTCACAGGCCAAGTGAGGTTTTTGTGGGAGCACTAATAAGACTGCCGGGTTGCTCTTTTGAGAAGTCAACCAGCATTCGCTCGTTGGTTGCCAAAGACATTACCATATAATATAACTATGTTCCATGAGTGAACGAGTTTCTGTCTCGATAGCAGTCTTACACAAGGCAGACTGGTCACATTGCCGAAACCTTAGGCCCGAGCATTTACAGAGGCATAAGAGTATGGCATTATTGGGAAAGCTTTCTTATCGTCAGGAGTTGAAAAAGCGTGGTGGATGAGAAGCTAAGTCGGATCATTGATCGGGCAAGACGGGGCGACCAGGAAGCTTTCGCAGAACTCGTGATCCGTTATAAAGGCCCTGTATTTCGCCATACCTTCGGTATGCTTGGAGACCGCGGAGAGGCGGAAGATGCGGCCCAGGAAATTTTCATGAAAGCCTACTTTGCGCTAAGCAAATTGGATGATGTTCATGCGTTTTCCAGTTGGCTCATGCGCATTGCCTCAAATTTATGCAAGGATAAACTGAAACAAAGAACCAAGACCATTGAGACCTATGAAACGTTGAAAGAGACCATCCCTGATGATTCTGCCAGTGACCCTAATCTGAAGCTTTCGATGGAAGAAGCACTGGCACGGCTTTCGGTCGATCACAGGGAGATCCTTCTCCTGCATGACGTGCAAGGTTTTCGGTATGAAGAAATTGCCGAGTTGACAGGAATCCCGATGGGGACCGTCAAATCCCGGCTGTTCTCGGCTAGAATGTCGCTTCGGAAGATATGGAACAAAGGGGAGGGGGAATAACATGCACCCCGAAGAACAGTTATCAGCCTACCTGGATGGGGAGTTGGGGCATGAGGAACAAGTGCAAATCGAAACGCATTTGGAAAACTGCTCGTCTTGCCAATCCTTACTGCTTGAATTGACGGATCTAAAACAAACGTTCTCATCAGCTATCTATGAGCTGGCCGAGCCGGATGACCTCGAAACCCGGGTTATGCAGGCCGTTGCAAGAGAAACCTCAATACGGAACCTTGGTAAGCTATGGATCTTTGTACCGCTGCTTTCTGTGATGGTTTTTGTCCTGTTAGTCATTACAGCCGGACCTATAGTCATTCCTCTTATGCAGGGCGTATTGGTTATTGGCAGAGCGCTGCTCTATACAGTGTCTCATGCAGTAGCAGATATGCCGATGCTTTCGGGTATTGTGGTCATTCTCTCGCTGATCGTGTTATTTGCTTCCGTTCTGTCAATTCGTAAAGTGCTGCGATCGACCGCTATGTGAGGGGGAATAAATGATGAAAAAGAAAATACTTTCTTTAATTGTACTCCTTACCGCGGCAATCCTGTTTTTTTATCCGCAAGGGGTATCTGCTCGCAGCTTGTTTGAGCATTCAGAGACAACTGTCCCTGTAGGACAAACAGTTGACGATCTGTATGTTATTGGAGGAAACGCCGACATTTTGGGTCACGCATCGGGGATTGTCATTGTAGTAAACGGGAACCTACACCTTTCCGCAACCGCGAGGGTTGACGGAACCGTCGTGGTCATAGGAGGAAAAATCACACAGGATGAAGGCGCGGTCACCGGCGACGATATCTATAATATTACGCTGGATACCGGTACGCAGAACAGCCTCCTCATCGGTGGAGGAATTGTCGCTGGGCTATGGCTTATTCAACTTGCAGGCAGTCTTTTGTTGATTCTTATACCGTTGTTCTTCTATTTAGTTGGAGGGCGCAAAGCTAAAGCGTGGGTTAAGCGAAAGCCGATCGCATCTTGGAGGAAACAGTTCTACTTGGGTTCTCTGGGCAGTGCAATCCTCATTGCTTTCAGTTTACTCTGTATTGTGACATTAGTGGGTATTCCTTTACTGCTTGTTGTCTTTCTGATCTTGTTTGCAGCCTTGATCATGGGGATGACGTCCTTTAGTCATATGATCGGTGGCTTTTTACAGGAGAAATGGATCCCAAATGAATGGGTTAGACTGGTCATTGGAGCATCACTAATTGTGGCATTCATGAACATCCCGTTAATCGGTTGGCTGGTGTGGTTGCTCATGATGGTATTATCGCTCGGAACGTTTACACATTGGTTGTATACGTTTCGTAAGAAGAAACAAACTGAATAGATTTGCAGCGGGATTAGTGATGGTTCAAGTTGTTGCTAATACTAGATCAGCTCATATCGGTTGATTTTTTGTGTTAGAGTATGAAATATTGAGAATTATATTGAAAGAGATAAGAATACATTATTTGCAAAATATTATCATGAACTGTACGAATAGTGGCATTTGGGTGTTGGCTATGCTTGAAAATGATGAGGGTTTCATTTAAAAGTTATGTCTAACGACACAAATGAGACCCCATTGTAGGATTTTGACACAAATGTGGATACATTGTAGAGGATTTGAAATTCATGGTGCGAATACCTATATGGATGCAAAACATAAAAAACTCCCGTAGCTGTAGTATTTTGCGGGAGTTTATCTTCAATCTGACTGCCGGGCACAAAGCCCGGCAGTTTAGTTATTAAGGTGGGTTCGTTTAACTTTTTGGTTATTTAAAACGTCCATAATGCTTCCCATAAGGCAGAATTTTATTATATAAGCTCTTATCTTTTAATGCTTTGAGTGGGTATATTTGCAGCCGCGTGTTCACTTCCAGAATCCAAGTTTTCCCCTTTGAATCGACAGCCACATCCAAGCCAAGTTCATGGAATCCATTGTAATGGCGGTCAAAGTTTTTGCCAACGGCAACGCCAAGTCTTTTGAGTTCAGTCTCCAGCTGTGGGGTGAATGTGGATCTGAAATCGGCACCGTTCATCGTCTTGCTGAATGTTCCAATGGTGCCGCCTTGATTATAATTCGTGGCTACTTTGTTAGGGTTGCAGATTTTGGTGAATAGGGCAGCGCTGACCCAATCTCCCTGTCTGGTTTTCTGGACCATAGCCCGGATATCGAATGGCTTACCATTGCATTTGGCTAAACGAATTCCTTTTTGCAGCAGATAAGATCTGCTCCCTGCAAAGCGATTCTGTCGAGGGACAAGAACATCGTCCGATTTTCGATTAGATGTACATCTAAATAATCAACGCATGGTCTTAAAACCTCATTAAGTACCCTTCCGAAAAACACGACATTCGTGAATATAAAGGGTGGCAACCATGGTCAATTTGGCTCCTACGGGATGCAAAAGGGAGACAGCGCGCCTAAGGTTACAGGACAGGAACAGCTTCAGCAGGTTGTTCAGGCACTGAAAGAATGGATGAAATCAGTACAAAAATAAAAAAAGGACCGTAAGTGTTCATCTTCCATCGATGAATGCTTTCGGTCTTTTTTTGTTTATCCTGTACCTTTATGCCCTGGCAGCATCTTTATAAAAATATCTAATGAACGACGGTATCAGTTTCCGCCTCTCTTTGTTAACGTCTTCGGAAGGCTCCGCCGCGTGCCAGAGCGAAGAAGATGAGCAGGGCAATAATCGAGCCAACGATGGCTGGAATAATATGAAATCCGCCAATCACCGGCCCCCCTTGGTCCCAGCAATTACGTTCCTAACCAGGAACCGATAAAACCCGCAATAATGTTCCCAAGTACACCGCCCGGTACGTCCTGCCCAATCAAGTTGCTGCTTAACCAGCCAATAAGTCCACCAACTATGAGTACCCAGAGCAGATCCATGGATTGTTCTCCTTTCTTCGGGTTTATTACAAGTTATGTTGGGCTCAGTGGAATATAGCTCATCTTCCAGTTGGTGGAGGAATCTAAAGTGTCTGTGCTAAGATGAGGGTAAATTATGATTCAAGCTGGGGAACAAGGCTAGAAGGGGTGCACATTGAAGAAAATACTTGTCATTGATGATGAAGTCGCAATCAGAGATTTAATTGAGCTCGTACTGAGAAGAGAAAACTACGTCGTTCAAACAGCTGAAAACGGTAAAATAGCCCTGCAGCTGCTGGATACTTTTCAACCGGACCTGGTGGTGCTTGACTTGATGCTGCCTGACTGCTCCGGATATGACCTGTGCAAGGAAATCACCGGGAAACGTGCCGTTCCTGTGATCATGCTCTCTGCTAAAAATGAGGTAATCGACAAGGTGTTGGGACTAGAGCTAGGGGCGGAAGATTACATGACCAAACCCTTTGACAATCGTGAATTGCTCGCTCGGATCAAGGTGATTCTGAGAAGAAACGAAAGCAAGGAGGAATCAAGTGAAGGAACAGAAGTGAAATCTACACGCATCATTCATGAAGAGTTGACATTTGATCTGGAAAGCCGAAGGGTGCTGAAAAACGGTGTACCTGTGTCTTTAACGGCCAAAGAGTTTAAAATTTTGGAAACGTTACTCAAAAGGCCAGAAAAAATCTTTACCCGGGATGAACTGCTGCAGATCGGGTGGGGATATGACTTTATGGGAGACAGTCGCAGTGTGGATATGACCATCATGCGATTACGGAAGAAGTTGGAGGATAACGCGGACGAACCGAAGTATGTCAGGACGATCTATGGATTTGGCTATCAACTTGGAGGTGGCGAGGCCTGAAGTATGCAACCCGGTTACTGCTGAATTATTTATTTTTCTCCGTGCTGTCCTTTGGCATCATCATATTTGCGGTGAATAAAGCCATCGATTACTACAGCTTCATTACCATTGAAAAACAGATGATGGAGAAGGCGGATCTGTCCGAGTTGTCCTTCCGTGAGGTGTTGGCACAGCATAGGTCATCGTCAGGAGAGCCCCAGACGAAGGAAATTGTCAGACTTGCTCTGGAGAAGCTGAAAGCTTCAGGCAAGGAAGTACGTATCTATGACAGCTCCAAGCAGTTGCTGGGCCTGGCTGTGGATGGCATCATCATTAATGATGGCAAACCGCTTATTTTTGACAAAAATATTGAGAAAGCACTGAGTGGCAGCTATGCCTACACCGTCACGGAAGATCATCTGCTTTATTTTGCGACTCCCATTCAGGATCAATTCTACGAAAACGCTTATGTGTATGAGTTCGTGGAGGACATTTCCTACTTTTATGCGATCATGGATCAAATCCGTTATATCCTGTTTGCGGGTGCGGGCGGATTTATTGTGCTGATTACGTTATCCAGTCTGTGGATTGCACGCAACACAACCAAGCCGATTAAGATACTACTTGGCGCTGCGCAAAGTTTCTCTAGACAGGAGTTTCGGAGAGTTCATCTAAAACGGAAGGATGAGCTGGGCATGCTGGCAGATGGGCTGGATTCCATGGGGCGGCAGCTTCATGATTACATTCAGTACCAGAAACAATTTGTCTCCAACGTATCTCACGAGTTAAAAACACCCTTGGCAGCCATTCGTGGTTTCTCTCAATACTTGGTTGAAGGGGAGAACGAGAACAAGGAGCTGCAAAAAATCTATGCTCATCTGCTGCAGGAATCGGATCGGCTGACGCGCTTGATTAATGAACTGTTATTGCTATCCCGATTCGAAAAGGTTGGTTCTAACGAATTGGAAGTCGAGAAGACGGAAATGATCGAACTGATTCAACAAGTCGCAATGAATATGGGAGCCAAGGCTAAGGATAAAGGGATCGAGATCAGAGTCAGTCAAGCGGAGAAAGAAACGGATGATGAGGGTACGACTAGAGTTTATGCCAACGTAAATCCAATGCTGATGTCCCATGCGATCACCAACCTTGTGGACAATGCCATCAAATATTCAGGCAGTCCATCGCTAATCGAATTGAAGTTGGAACATACGCCAAGCGAGGTAGTTATACGGATACGTGATCAAGGCATAGGCATCGCGGGCGATGAGCTGGAGCGAGTGCAGGAACGCTTTTACCGGGCGAAAAATGCAAGTACAGCAAATGGTTCAGGTCTTGGACTTTCCATTTGCAAAGAGATTGTAGAGCGGTTTAATGGATATATCGACATGGAAAGTCAACTGGGAAAAGGGACGACCGTTACGATTGTTTTGCCTCGTGCGTAGACCCACGCCTAAATAGGTAACGTTACAAGATTGGTACATTTCTGTTATGAGACTAACAAATGTTTTTTTTATAATCACTTCATAAGAACAAATCACACATTTATGGAGGGATCATGATGAAGTTAACAAAGAAAGCTGCAGGTTTTATCGTACTAGGTGCTTTACTAACGGTGGCATTAACGGGCTGTCAGTCCACTGATGCTACATCTCCAGCAACCGGACAGAACACAGCGAATGAACAAAGCAAAGGCGAAGGTACAACCAATTCTACTGCGCCTGCTTCCGAAAGTTCTGAAGAAAAGGGTACTGAAGCTATTAAAGAAGGTTCGATGGAGAAGGAAGGCAATGTGGTGCTGAAGGAGCTTGCTTTTGTCTATAATGAGCACACCATTGCGATTTCGGATACAGCGAATGAAGATCAGATGGAACAGATGCTGGGCAAACCGGATAACCTGAAATCTCATACGTACAGTGCTGACGATGGAACAAACATGGATACGTTAATCGGTTTTACAGAAAAGGTTTATACGTATCCTGGTCTGGAGATTAAAACAATCAGTATACCGAAGGGGAAACAAGACTCCATTTTTCATATCGAAATTACAGATCCTAAGTACTCGACAGTACGAAACATTAAAGCAGGAGATAGTCTGGATACACTCAAAAATGCCTACCCTGAGGGGAAACTGCTTGGTAATGGAGCCCCTGATGAGGAGGATGACTTCCGTTACGAGCCATCTAATTATGTGGATGTGATGTCGTTTCATATCAAGGATGCCAAGGTGGAGAGCATTCAGATCTACAGCCTTCTGGACTAATATTTAGTGATCGATGTTGGTAAGCCATTCATACGATTCACCTTTAATACCTGCCCGGGAGAGGGGCAGGTATTTTCTCGTTTATAGACTCGTTTATAGAATGGTAGCTTCGGAAAAAAACTCCTACCATTTCTAACGATTGGGAGAGACACAAACGGTTAGAGGGGGTTGATTCCATGTATGGAGTATGGTAACTTTAATTTAATTAGTAATGAAAGGGTGACCAAAAGCCGATGATCTATTAATCCTATCCACAAAGAAAATCTATATTTCCAGGTTTTCGGGATAGGAGTAGTGTGGGCTTTTATATATTAACATTAAGTACGACTGCTTTTTTGTATAGCAGCACGTCTTTTTGTTTATATGTGTGCCTCCTATCCGTTAACCGGAAAGGAGGTTTTTTTGTGGCTAATTATTGGTTGTAAAAAATCGATTGATGGCAGATAAATTGTGATGAAGGGGATGATTTGAAAATGACAGGACCGAATCCAAATGAGAAATATCCTATACCCGGAAATAAAAATCTACAATTTTATTAAAAACATGATTACAAAACCCAATATAATTGCAGGGGATTACTCATCCTATGATGCATCTAACGGAGAATCATTTGAGGATCAAGTTTTGTACCCTTATGAAATCATTGGAACAAAATTAATAATTGGTAAGTTTTGTTCGATTGCACCTGAAACCGGATTTATTATGGATGGTGGAAATCACAGAATGGACGGTTCAACCTATCCATTCAACATTTTTGGAAACGGGTGGGAAGCATTTACTCCATCTTTAGAAGAGCTACTGATCAAAGGTGATACGATCATTGGAAATGATGTCTGGATCGGAAGGTGTGAAACCATCATGCCGGGTATACTCATTGGTGACGGGGCAATTGTTGCTGCTGAAGCCGTTGTCGTAAAAGATGTGGAACCCTATACGATCGTAGGAGGTAATCCAGCAAAGGAAATACGCAAGCGATTCTCGCCAGAAATCATTCAAGAGTTATTGGAAATCAAATGGTGGGATTGTGATATCAACCTCATCAATCAATATTTGGGCGTGATTGTAAGTGGAAATATGGATGTGCTTAAAAAATTGAAACAGTGTTCTTAATGATTGAATGGAGGTAGTCTAATGAGGATCACGATAAACGAATATGCGATCGCTAGATCAGATGCGGGGCCTTATGGAATAACCGTTGGAAAAGATGGAGCGCTATGGTATACGGAACAGAAAGGGAATCGAATTGGACGAATAACTGCCAATGGTGAAATGAATTCTTTCTCTATCCCAACATCGGATGCAGGTGCTATGACTATCGTTTCGGATCAATCTGGCGACTTATGGTTTACAGAATATAAAGCAAATAAGATCGGGAGAATGTCGATGAATGGTCTTTTTGTAGAATATGAGCTTCCTTCGCCAAACTCTTCGCCTTTTGGCATTACAGAAGGACCTGATGGCGCATTATGGTTTACAGAAACGAACAGTGGCAGAATCGGAAGGATAACAACATCTGGTGACATAACGGAGTTTGACTTAGCGAATCAAAAAGCATTTCCTTCATTTATCACTCAAGGATCAGATGGAGCATTGTGGTTTGCCGAGAATCTGAGCAATAAAATTGGTCGAATAACCACAAAAGGTGAAGTTATGGAGTATTCAATTCCAACTCCTAACTCGGGTCCAGTCGGCATAACAAGCGGACCTGATGGGGCTATATGGTTTGTACAGATTAATGGAAATAAAGTTGGAAGAATAACGACATCAGGTGAGATGAAGGAATATATTATAACGACGCCTGGCGCTCGTCCTCATGCCATTGTTTCCGGGAAGAAAGGAGATCTCTGGTTCACAGAATGGGGAGCGAATCAAATCGGTCGAATTACAACAGAAGGAGTTATTACTGAGTATGAAATACCAACAAAGAATGCAGAACCTCATGGCATTGCGGTTTGTGCTGAGGGAGATGTTTGGTTCGCCGAAGAGTGTAATCAGATTGCTTGTTTGATGGTATTATCGGAATAAGTATTCGACGTGTGTTGTGTTGCTTTGGGCTGCTCTAATAATTAGAGCGCGGTTCGAAGGAGACAACTTCCGGAAGAACATTGAGGTTGTCGACAGATTAAGGAGATCGCGATGGAGAAGAACTGCACACCATCCCAATTGGCCATTGCCTGGACGATTGCCAACGGGGGGCTGCCTATCCCGGGTACGAAGCGTATCAAGTATCTGGAGGAAAATGCGGCCGCGGCTGATATCCTTCTCATGAAGGAGGACCTCGAACGAATCGATCAGGTCAGCCCCAAGAATGTCGTTCACGGCACGCGTTATATGAAAGAACAGATGACGCTGCTCGACGGCTAGACTATCATCAGAAGAAGTAATGGTCCACGGGCTCCGTGGACCATTTGCAATTGGATTGTCTCAGAAGGTCGGCAGCCATGAACGCTCGTTTTACAGATCGAATCAAAATCGCTCCAGGCTTCTGGACGAGCCTGAGAGAAATCGGATAGAACCCATTGACGTTGCGCGCCAAATGAATCCCAAATCAACACTAAACAAGAGACTTGAATTAACGTTCATAGAATATAGTAAGCCATTTAGTGACAAGGAGACGGGATTAGGAGTGTCTTTAGGCTGGAATAGTGGACACGTGCGTGTTCGGTATGTTTACTTTTAATATATCCATGCCAGCCAGGACCTTATACTGCCGAACAGGGATCCAGCTGCAAGAATATGGAGGCTACCCGGTCCGGATCCATTTGAGAAATACATACGTTTTTCCAACCGAAGACGACCACAGCGTTGTGAAAAGTTTGATCAAAATCCCCAATTAATTTTATTCTGTTAAAGGGCATTGAATTGAATAAATGTATGTTAATTTATCGATGTTGTGAAGGAATATACTTAACGGAGTTTAGTTTAATAAAAGTTCCATTTAAAAAGGAATCGCGGTTGGCGATTCCTAAGATTATTATTTATTTGCTGCGTTTATGGTACTAAGTGAATTGTTAAGTGCTGTTTTACACTTGTTTACATCAGGATTCGATGAACGAACTGCTGCTAATACAACATCAATTGTTCCATCAATTTTCGTCCATGTAGTGCTGTCAATTTTTCGAAGCTTAGGTTCTTGTGTATCCCATTGATGTTCCAAATTATCAGCGCCTTTTTTTGCTGTAGCAAAGTCGTTTTTATTTACATCGTTTAGCATATCATTTTCAATTTTAACAAAATCGTTTAATTCACCTCCTAACGTAGCTTGCTCAGCAGCACTTTGTGATCCAATATAATTACTGCGCCAGTTATAACCGCCTATACCAACAACTAAGAAAATTACGAGTACAGCAATCGTTTGTGTTAGCACATGTTTCTTATTTGCATTACTTTGGTTTGTTTCCGCTTTATCACTTTTAGCATTTGTATCAATTTTTGAAACGGCAAGGAAAACGATGATCGCTAAAATAGCGATAAGAAAAATGACACTCGTAACGGTTGTCCCGAGTCCTAATCCGCCATTTACTTTTGGTTGAGATAGGTAATCTCCAAGTGACGCTCCAAGCGGACGAGTTAAAATATATGCAATCCAGAAAGCTAATACCCCGTCAAGTTTCAAAAATTTATAAGCTAAGAACACAAGAGCAATAATAATAACAACGCCTATTCCTGTGTTAAGATAACCAAAACCAAGTTGTTCTGAATATAAATCGCCGACTGCAGTTCCAAGTGCAAAGGTGAAAAGGATCGTAAGCCAGTAGAAAACTTCTCTTTTTTTAGTAAAAATCGAGTGGATCGATAGTGTTTTTTCACTAAGATACCAAAATAGAAAAGTCAGTCCTAGTAGCACCGAGAAAACAGCTGTACTAACCTCAAGTGGTACGCTCATATTATCTGTCAAATTATCCGTTACCAGTGTTCCAAATACACTTATAAGAACAACGGTTACCCAGTAAATGGCTGGAACATACTTGTTTGCTTTAAATTGAAAAAACAATGCAATAAAAAACGCAACTCCCATAATAATGGTAGTGAGAGTTAAACCAAGTCCAATGTTGAAATTGATGAAGTCAGCAAATGTTTCACCAACAGTGGTACATAAAATTTTGATGATCCAAAAGAAAATCGTCACTTGGGGCACTTTGTTAAGTAAAATTATCATTTTATTTTGGTTTTCTTGCATATATAATTTCCTTTCTTTAAAGTGGTTTCCCACAACTTTATTATATTTTTATTCTCTCTAAATAAAATACCCATCCAAATCCAAGTTTATAATAAGGAAGTCTGCGTTGTTTCTCCCACACTGGTTCAGCAGGTCCGCTGCCGTCTCCCCAACGGTCGTTGCCAAGATTTTAATGATCCAAAAAAAAGATGGTGACTTGCGGGACTTTGTTTAACATCCGTCTTCCTGGGCTCATGGGCGGCTGGATCAAGCCCTCCTGATTATGCGTTTACTGTTCCATTTGCCCATCCTCCTTTATCGTCATAGAAACCACCTGCATCAGCTGCTCATACTGTCCATGTTGATTCGGTTTTGTCCATTAGTGTAACAGCTGAAAATTAGAACTTTCTGTGAAAGTGACCCATCTCAACCGAAGCTACGCAGTAAGCGTTGGATAAAATTGCATCCATGGGGTATTGGCATTTCTCATCATATTTTAATTTCTGTCACCTATAACTGGTGGGGAAGGGTGAAGTGCTAATCACGCATGAATTTCACTCCATCCAAAACGAATTGTAGGGAGGGCTTATTCACGACAAATCGTCGAAGGATGCCTTCCTAATTCTTTTGCGATGGCTCTTGAACTTTGACCTTCCGATGGAGGATTTCTAGCTTGCTGCGCTCAATTATGCTAAGATGTGTGTAGCTCATGGTGGATTCTCCTTGTGTGAATGTGGTGTAGGAACCTTCATTCTACACGATCCGGCTATGGGCCCTTTTTTTATTTATTTCCAGTAGGTGTCGCACTTCATATTACAATCCGTCATTAATTTAAATCTAGGAGATATTAATTTTCACCAAATCCTATATATAAGACTGAGAATCCCTTTCATTATGTGAATGGGGCCTTGATGAGCCGTTCCACGCTGTTTCAGCTGGAGTCTTTGAACAAAGAGCATTCCCTGATTGCGATGCGCCGGGCACTGGCGGATGTGGACAAAGGTTTGGGATTCATGGACCTGCAGGCAGACGAGGAGGCGTTGGAGCATATTGCGACAATGGCGAATGGCGATATTCGGCGTGCACTGAACGTTTTGGAACTTGCTGCACTAACTACACCGCCAGAGAAAGACGGCTCGATTCACATTACGCTCGATGTAGCAGAAGAATCTATTCGTCGGCCGATTGTGAAGGCAGATGAATCGACACAATATGATGTATTGTCGGCATTTCATAAAAGCATCAGGGGTTCCAGCGATGCGGCGCTATTCTCGTTTTTATATGCGGTAGAAAAGTTGGGCATGGACCCGATGACGTTTATTCGTCGTCTGATTGCGGCAAGCAGTGAAGATATTGGACTTGCGAATCCGCAGGCCCTGACTCAGGCGATTGGGGCGCTGGATGCTTATCGCAATAATGGCTGGCCTGAAGCCAAGCTGAACATTGCCCAAGCATTCCTCTTTGCTGTTGAAAGTCCGAAGTCCAATGCGGTGTACACGGCGATCTCGAAAGCGATGAATGCCATCGATGAGGTGAAATCGGCTGAGGCCCCTCTTCATCTGAGGGATACTCATTATTCCGGTGCAGTAAAGCTGGGACATGAAGGCTGCCAATACCCGCATAATTATCCGGGCCATTATGTGAAGCAGGAATATTTGCCGAAACAGCTCTCACGCCGCATTTTCTATGAAGCAACGGAACAAGGCAATGAATCCAAGATTCGTCTAAACCAGCAGTGGCGCAGAGAGCTTTAAGATCGATAACCTGGGAGATGCTTGAACGATGAAAGAACTTGTCTATGTTGGAATCGGTGGAATTATGGGTACGTTGTGCCGATATGGGATACAGCTATGGATGCCATCAGCCAATGAAGGTTTCCCTTGGGCAGTGCTGCTGATCAATGCGATCGGCAGCCTGTTTTTGGGTTGGTTTTTCACCATAGCTGTTCCCGGCAAAATAACGCCTCAACTTCGCCTTGCGATGGGTACGGGGTTTACCGGCGCATTCACCACATTCTCCACGTTTACTTTGGATATGGTCCGTTTATCTGAGGGAGGCATGTGGGGGACGGCTATTTCGTACCTCGTTGTGAGTTTACTTGCAGGGCTGTTGCTCTGTGCATTGGGGATTAAGGCTGGACAGCGCATGTTGGGTAAATCGAAGCCGGACGGTGTTGCCCCATGATCATCTGGATTGGCCTTGCAGGAATGTTGGGCGCAGTGCTTCGCTACAGTTTAGGTCGATGGATATCCGGTTCACTCGGAACAGCTTTCCCATGGGGGACATGGGTCATTAATATCAGTGGTTCTCTGTTCCTTGGATTGCTCTATGGCTGGCATCAGTCAGCTTCAATCCCGGATGCAGTCTGGGTGATAGTGGGAACCGGATTTTGCGGAGCTTATACCACATTCTCCACCTTTGGATATGAAACCCTTAGTCTGATGGGGCAGGAGCGCTACTCAAGAGCAGTTCTGTATATCATCAGTTCGGTATTGCTGGGGGTGTCTGCATCCTTTGTTGGCATGTGGCTGGCTGCATAAATGAAAAACTTTATTTTTTTTGCAGGAAAAAGAAGGAAAAAAGCCATCCGTCATGGTATACATGAAAGATGGCTTTTGTTATAGGAATACAGGGTATTGTGCAAAATCCGTATGGGATGGATTCATTTCTGTGATTAAATCTACTGCAACGCCGGTACAGGCACTTTTTGAACCTGATCGATCGTTCCGCCGCCGAGACATACATCTCCATCATAAAACACAACGGCTTGACCAGGCGTAATCGCTTTTTGCTGTTGGTCAAACTGTACATCCACACTGCCATCTTCCTGCCATGTCAGGGTTACACCCTGATCCGGCTGACGATAGCGGAATTTGGCGGTACAACGGAATGGCTCGTTGGGCATGTGTGCTGCACCTGCGATCCAGTTTACACCTGTTGCAGTGAGACCGGTTGAATACAGGCTTGCATGTGCATCGCCTTGAACGACAAGCAGTTGATTTTTCTCCAGATCCTTGTCGGCGACGAACCAGGGTTCACCATTGCCGGAACCGCCAATGCCAAGACCTTGACGTTGTCCAAGCGTATAGTACATCAGGCCGTCATGGCGACCCTTGACTTCGCCGGTAACGATATCAACCATGTCTCCGCCTTTGGCAGGCAAATAATTGCTCAGGAACTCTTTGAAGTTGCGCTCACCGATGAAGCAGACACCTGTGCTGTCTTTTTTCTTTGCAGTGTACAGGCCAGCCGCTTCTGCAATCTTGCGCACTTCCGGTTTTGGAAGATGACCAATCGGGAACATGGCTTTGGACAGCTGATTCTGATTCAGTGCATTGAGGAAGTACGTTTGGTCTTTGTTACTGTCCACACCGCGCAGCAGTTTGAATGTTCCATCTTCTTCAATGAGGCGGGCATAGTGGCCTGTAGCCACATAGTCAGCGCCGAGATCCAGTGCTTTGTTCAGGAATTCGCCGAATTTAATCTCGCGATTACACATGACATCAGGATTCGGAGTCCGACCCGACTTATATTCATCAAGGAAATAGGTAAATACTTTATCAAAGTACTCTTTCTCGAAGTTGACAGTGTAATATGGAATGCCGATCTGTTCGCATACCCGGCGTACATCCTCTGAATCCTCTTCAGCGGTACAGTGGCCGAACTCGTCGGTGTCATCCCAGTTTTTCATGAAAATGCCGATGACATCGTAACCCTGCTCCTTCAGCAGCAGTGCCGTGACGGAAGAATCGACACCTCCGGACATGCCAACGACGACCCGTGTATTTTCAATTGTTTTGGACATCGTTATCACCATTTCTCTATATAAATGTGTTTCGTTTCTATTCTAGCATAACCGGACTCAAGTTACGATACACCCGGCCAACTTTGGATAGTGTCCACTCCAGGCGTACATTTTTGGAATATTGTCAATCTTTCTTTTCCATAAAGCATGCAGATATGTTAACATTAGCTGAGGGTTATGATCGGAATACGGAGGATTAATGGGACTAGGTCTGTATTTATCATATCCCGCTGTGGCGGATTCATGGAAAGCAGTCTTGTGCCACATCCTGTTATTTAATATTTTACAACATGTTTTTTTTGAAAATGGAAAGAGGTGACTCCTTTGA
Organism: Paenibacillus sp. NPDC056933; assembly: GCF_042674385.1. Lineage (NCBI taxonomy): Bacteria > Bacillati > Bacillota > Bacilli > Caryophanales > Paenibacillaceae > Paenibacillus > Paenibacillus sp. NPDC056933. The sequence goes on from NZ_JBHUQN010000001.1 coordinate 2,986,615, forward strand.
AAATATCGACAAAAGGCCGTTATGGCCTCACAATCATGATGGAGCTGGCAGCCAGAATAGGCGAAGGCCCTACATCTTTGAAAAGTATTGCCGAGCGCAACCAGCTCTCGGAGCATTATCTGGAGCAATTGATTGCTCCCCTGCGTAATGCAGGACTGGTTAAAAGTATCCGTGGTGCCTACGGCGGTTACATTTTGGCAGGCGATCCTGCTACCGTAACGGCAGGGGATGTTATTCGTGTACTGGAAGGTCCAATCTCTCCAGTGGATTTCACTGAGGAAGATGATCCGGCGAAGCGCGACTTGTGGTTGCGCATTCGTGACAGCATTGCAGAAGTATTGGATTCAACAACGCTGAAGGATCTGATTACATTCCAGGATCAGGAACAAAAAGATTCCTACATGTTCTATATTTAACATAGTTGATGATGAGCATCACGAACGACACACTAAAGCCCCCATAAATGGGGGCTTTAGCCATGAAACAAGCTGCAATATGATTCTTCCACTTCTACGATAACCTGGAATGAACACGATCTATGTAACAAGGGACTAAAGAAAGCATCAGTTTTCGAGGTGCCACTGGATCGATGTAGTCGGAAGTTCGAGAATCTAACAACGTTTAAGTGCTTCTATATCTGCTTCCATACGCAATTGACGGCGGTTCAAAATATCAATGCTGTGCTCATGCGTATTCAATTCAGCAGTTGCTTTACGTTCATAAGAGAATTGTGAAGCTTCAAGACGTTTAGTAACTTCCAGTGTCTCCATAACGGCCTGCTGCAGCAGTGGAATGTTTTTGGTTTGTTCCTCGATGACGTTAAGTCTGCTATCCATGGTGTCGAGCCTGTCTTCAATCTTCTCAAGACGGCCATCGATGTTGTCGAAACGCTTGTCCATTTGCTGAAGCTGATTCAGAATTTGACTGAGAACCTGATCACTCATGCCGATCTCTCCTTTTAAATGGATATTAAACATTATACACGAAGATGCGACACAATAGCAGTTGTTTAAATTTTCAATTACATCATGAAAAGATAGAAGTCCAACATATAACGGGGTGAAATCAATGAAAAGAATATATTTGGATCACGCCGCATCGACACCTATGCATCCACAAGTCGCGGAAGCGATGATGAAAGTGATGACAGGACAATATGGCAATGCATCGAGCATTCATGCCTTTGGGCGGGAAGCCAAACGGACCGTCAGTGGAGCAAGGGATGCCATAGCGGCGTCTTTGGGTTGTTTCCCGGATGAGCTCGTATTCACCGGAGGTGGCACGGAAAGCGACAATTTAGCGATATTTGGTGCAGTTTCAGCGAGGAAAGAAAAGGGACGACATATCATTACAACAGCCATTGAACATCATGCTGTACTGCATACTTGTCAGGAGCTGGAGCGCCAAGGCTATGACGTGACCTATTTGCCTGTAGATGAATACGGAAGAATACGTCTGGAAGAGCTGAAAGATGCCATTCGGCCGGATACTGTGCTGATCACGATGATGTATGCCAATAATGAAGTGGGCACGATTCAGCCGATCCGCGAAATTGGTGAACTGGCTCGTCAACATGATATTTTGTTCCATACCGATGCAGTTCAGGCTCTAGGCTCCCAGGAAATTTCCTGCAACGAACTGCCTGTGGATCTGATTAGCTTCTCTGCTCATAAAATCAATGGCCCTCAAGGCGTGGGTGTATTATATGTGCGGCGCGGAATTGTGCTGGAAGCGAGATCTCATGGTGGCCTTCAGGAACGGCAGCGACGGGCAGGTACCGAGAATATAGCGGGTATCGCTGGATTTGCGGAGGCGTTGAAATTATCAGGAGAACAAGCGGAGGCACGCCGTGAACATGATCTGGCATTGCGATCGTTGCTGCTGGAACAACTGGAGAAGCAGGTAGGAGCGGAGCATTTTCACGTCAACGGACATCCGGAATATACGCTACCCAATATCCTGAACATTAGCTTTCCGGAAGTATCCACGGAGACGATGCTCATGAATCTGGACATGGAAGGCATCGCAGTTGCGAGCGGTTCGGCATGTACTTCCGGTTCCCTCGAAGTATCCCATGTGCTGAAAGCGATGAATCTGCCAGATACATTTTTGCATTCCGCGATTCGTTTTAGCTGGGGATTGGGTAATACTACGGAAGAAATCATGATAACCGCCGAAAAAATTGGAACCATTCTGGGGCGACTGCGTAATAGAGCCTAAGGGGCTCATTGCACATGGAACAGAAGGAGGGAAGAAGTTCCATTTCATCGGTTGGATAGAAGCGGTTTTGATGATCGGCGTCTGATTGCCACTCATCAACATTGGGCATACCTAGCAATAGCGCCGCGGCTATTTAATGATAAGAAGATGAGGGGGACCCTGCGATGAAGCTTCAGGAAATGATCGGACTTGCCGTTTTTGACGTTGAGGACGGGAAGCAGGTCGGTAAAATCCAGGATTTCATTGTGAATGACGATTGGAAAATTGAAGGCATTGAACTTGAAAACAAAGGCCTGTTTACCAGTCATGTCAAAATCGTGCAGTGGCAAGATATCGTTGCCTACGGCGAAGATGCCGTCATGATCCGTAATCAACAGGCTGTCCGCAAGACGGCAGCCGACGACATAAAACACACGTACCTCCTCGGTCAATCTAAATTGAAGGAGATGTCCGTGCTCACCGAAGAAGGTTTGCTGCTCGGACGTGTCTCTGATGTTTATTTTGACCAGGAGTTGGGAAATACAATAATAGGGATTGAAATTACGGACGGTTTTGTGTCCGATTTGATTGAGGGCCGCAAATGGCTGCCATGTACAAGCGATATGTCCATCGGGGAAAGTGCCATTATGGTGCCGCCGCTGAGTGAACAGCGCTTGGAAAATGCCATTCATTCTGTTAATGGATAGGTGAATGAATATGAAATGTCCAAATTGTAGTTCGAAAGATATTGGGAAAATCGGTTCCCACCAGTTTTATTGCTGGGGATGCTTTATCGAACTAACAGTGAACGGTGAGAAAATGTCCGTGTACCAAGTAGAGGAAGACGGCACGCTTAGTTCCCTCGATGATCTGTTCTTCGGGGAAGAGCTGCCGCAAGACTTCCCTCATCTTCATGCTTCTTCTTAATAAGAAGCTTAACTTCTTCTATATGCGGTTTCATGACAAAGACTGTCATTGAATGCTGTTATAAATCTTAACAGATGTATATAGCTGCGGTTACATAGTGGTTCAAGGGACTTGTATGAATATATGCTACCCCGGATCACAAGATGCGTCTCCTTCATCATGAAGGGGGCGCTTTTTTAATACGTTAATAAATATTCCCTTCCTTACATATACTGACTTTCAGAGCCAGTCCAAAAGGGAGAGATACAAGTGGAGCAATTAACCAAGAACAAGCTGTTCCGTTATGCCATCTGGCTGCTACTCGGATTGATTATCCTGTATTTTATCTGGCTGCTGCGGCCATTGCTGCTTCATATATATGGATTTCTGAAAACAGTGCTGGCACCTTTTATTGTGGCCCTCATCATATCCTATGTACTCAATCCGATAGTAAGCATGCTCGGAGGGCGTAAAGTCCCTCGGACCATTGCCGTGCTGTTAATCTATGCTTTCTTTCTCACCTGTATCGGGGTTATCCTGATGAATGTCATTCCGGTGTTGATTGAACAGCTGGAGGAACTGAACGAGCATATGCCTGAGTTGTCGATGCGCGCCCAGAGTCTGATGAACAATATGGATCACAAATTAATGCCGCCAAGTGTGCGTACAGGCATGAACAGCTGGTTTTTTCAGATGGAGGATCGGCTTACCCAGGGGATAACGGCGCTGATGGATAATATCGGGACAACCATTAATGTCTTGTTTAACGTATTTATCGTGCCATTTCTCATTTTCTATATGTTAAAAGATTTTGAGGTGTTCGAGCGTACGATTGTGGCATACTTGCCTCGCTCGCGACGCAAAGCCATTGTATCGGTTATGAAAGAGATTGATACGGCCTTGGGAAACTATATTCGCGGACAGTTTATTGTCTGTGTGATTGTGGGCATCTTTGCCTACATCGGTTACATCGTCATTGATATGCCTTACGCACTGCTGCTTGCCAGCATTGTCGCCGTATTTAACATCGTGCCCTATCTCGGCCCGTTTCTTGGCGCTGCTCCTGCAGTGATTATGGCGTCCACGGTATCGTTCAAAATGGTGCTTTTTGTTGTCGTTGTGAACACACTGTGCCAAGTGCTGGAGAGCAACGTCATCTCTCCCCAGGTGGTGGGGCGGACACTGCATTTGCACCCGTTGTCGATTATCTTCGCGCTGCTTGTGGGAGGTGAACTGGCGGGTATTGTGGGTCTTATCCTGGCGGTGCCGGTCATTGCTGTTCTGAAAGTTATTGCGCAGCATTTTTTTGCCTATTACATCAAACGAAAAACCGATTGAATGATGCAGTGTTGCAATCCGCAAGGTTGCGTTGACACCCTCCAGGCATATCGATATAATGGAGGGGTATGTTTAGAATGAAAAATCGATGATGAAATAAAGTACGCCGAGGGTTCCTTTCCTCAGAGAATAGACTTCTTCGGAGCAGACGTTAATCTGATCCCGATGGCTGGAAAAGTCTTGAAAGTTGAAGCGGCGGAAAGCTGATTTCGGAGTGCAGGACAACCCTGCCGGGAGCGACCGTTATTTCGCATCAACGAGGAGATTGTTTGTTTATCCGGGCAGCAAGGGATGAGCAGCAATAACCAGGGTGGTACCGCGATTATAATCGTCCCTGACAAATTCAGGGGCGTTTTTTGTGTTTGTTTTTTTATTTGTTATCAACCCGGGGCCAATATGCACCGGACTATTATAATTAATTGGAGGCACTACGTATGAAAGCCAGTGAAATCCGGTCCAAATGGATAGAGTTTTTTGCAAGTAAAGGTCACAAAATTGAGCCGAGCGCATCGCTCGTACCTCACAATGATCCGTCCCTTCTTTGGATCAATGCAGGCATGGCACCGCTGAAACCGTATTTTGACGGTCGGGAGAAACCGGAGAATCCGCGTCTGGCAAACTCCCAAAAATGTATTCGTACGAACGATATTGAAAATGTCGGTAAAACTCGTCGTCACCATACGTTCTTCGAAATGCTCGGCAACTTCTCCATCGGAGATTACTTCAAGGAAGAGACCATTACCTGGGCATGGGAATTTCTCACAAGCAAAGAATGGATCGGTTTCGATCCGGAACGTCTCTCGGTAACGGTATATCCGGAAGACGAAGAGGCTTTCAAACTGTGGAACGAAAAAGTGGGATTGCCTGCTGAGCGTATCATCAAATTGGATGAGAACTTCTGGGATATTGGCGAAGGCCCGTGTGGACCTTGTACCGAAATCTTCTATGATCGCGGCGAAGCTTACGGCAATGACATGAATGATCCAGAGATGTATCCAGGCGGGGAAAACGAACGTTACCTGGAAGTATGGAACCTGGTGTTCTCCCAGTTCAATCATAACAAGGACGGCAGCTACACACCGCTTCCAAACAAAAATATTGATACTGGCGCAGGACTGGAGCGCTTTGCATCCATTCTCCAAAATGTGGATTCCAACTTTGATACCGATCTGTTCCAACCGATGATTCAAAGAACAGCGGCTCTTGCCGGTGTGAAATATAATGACAGCGTAGAGATTGACGTTGCACTGAAAGTGATTGCCGACCATATTCGTACGGTTGCCTTTGCTGTAGGTGATGGTGTTCTGCCAAGCAATGAAGGACGCGGATATGTAATTCGCCGTCTTCTCCGTCGTGCAGTACGTTACGGTAAAGTGCTGGGGCTGGACCGTCCGTTCCTGTATGAACTGACAACAACAGTCGGTGAAGTGATGGGAGTGTATTACCCAGAGGTGGTAGACAAGCAAGAGTTTATCGCCAAAGTGATCAAAACGGAAGAAGAGCGTTTCCACGAAACACTTAGCGACGGATTGGCTATTCTGGCAGATATCAGTGTTGGGGCCAAATCCGAAGGTCGCACGGTAATCAGTGGTCCAGAAGCATTCAAACTGTATGACACATACGGTTTCCCGTTTGACCTGACCGAAGATTACGCAGCAGAGCATGGCTTGACAGTAGATCGTGAAGGATTCGATGCTTCGATGCAAGAGCAACGTGATCGGGCACGTGCAGGCCGTCAGGAAAGCGAAAGCATGAAGGTTCAAGGTGGACCACTTGCCGATCTGGCGGTTAAAAGTGAGTTTGTTGGTTATAATGACCTGTTGACGGAAGCAAAAGTGGTAGCCATTGTAGCCGGTGATGCGCTGGTAGACTCCGTAAGCGAAGGACAGACCTGTCAGGTCATTTTGGACAAGACTCCGTTCTATGCGGAAAGTGGCGGACAAGTGAGTGATCAGGGCTTGCTGCGCGGAGCTGGCGTAACGGCAAAAGTACAAGGTTTGTTCAAAGCTCCGCTGGGACAACATGTGCATCTGGTGACGGTAGAATCCGGTGAATTGCATGTGGGTGAAGTAATTAATGCTGAAGTGGATGCATCCAAACGTGGCGATATTATCAAAAACCATACCGCTACCCATTTGTTGCACAAAGCGCTCAAGAATGTGCTTGGAACTCATGTGAATCAGGCAGGATCACTCGTAGAGCCTCAACGTCTGCGCTTTGACTTCTCTCACTTCGGCAGCATTACGCCAGAAGAATTAACAGAGATCGAGCGTCAGGTAAATGAGCAGATCTGGAATCGTCTGAATGTAAACATTGAACTGAAAGCTATTGATGAAGCCAAAGAAATGGGCGCTATGGCACTGTTCGGTGAAAAATACGGCGATATCGTACGTGTGGTACAAATCGGGGACTATAGTTTGGAACTTTGTGGCGGCTGTCACGTAAACAATACTTCAGAGATCGGTATTTTCAAGCTGGTGAGCGAGAGCGGAATCGGCTCCGGTGTACGCCGGATCGAAGCTGTTACTGGCCGTGGCGCGTATCTGTACGTAGAAAGTCAACTTGAATTGCTCAAACAATCCGCATCCCTGCTCAAAGCGAATGTGGCGGACGTGCCTAAACGCATTGAAGGTTTGAATCAGCAATTGAAGGAAGCTGCCAGAGAGACTGAATCTTTGCAAAGCAAGCTGAGTGCCATGGAAGCAGGCACTTTGACAGATCAAGTGGTACAAGCAGGAAATACACAATTGCTTGCAGCTCGTGTAGATGCTCCGAACATGGATGCACTGCGGACAGTAGCTGATGAATTGAAAGTAAAACTGCCTAATGCTGTACTCGTACTGGGTGCTCCGGCTGACGGCAAAGTGAATTTCGTTGTAGCTGTCCCTGCTGAACAGGTAAAACAAGGATTGCATGCAGGTAAAATCGTCAAGGAAGTTGCGGCAGTATGCGGCGGCGGAGGTGGCGGACGTCCTGATATGGCGCAAGCCGGAGGCAAGGATGCAACCAAGCTGGATGAAGCGTTGAAACTGGCGGTTTCATTGGTTAGTGAGCATACTGCATAAATCGAACGAACGGCTTTCAAACGCCAAAATGTGCTTCGAAAATGTTCCATTCGTTTATATGGAGGCTGGTTAGGATGCTTCTTCCCGCCCAACTTTTGTCTCATTAGCGATTGAAATCGAATGATGCAGCAGGCTGAATCCAGTAAAGGACAAGCAAAAAACACAATTGCCTTATCCTTTGTTTACTTGTGGCAGTCAGAATATGTTATTATATAAGCAGAAATCAATTCGGCAGGACATGGTCCCCATGTTCATGCAGGAGCGAGGTGCCATCAATGGACTCCATGGATAAGACGGTTAAATTTAATGTGAAAGCCGACGAGCAGGAAGCATCCTCCAAAGAGATTCTTCTCACGGTATATGATGCACTGGTGGATAAGGAGTATAATCCTATTAACCAGATTGTCGGGTATCTGATTTCTGGAGATCCCGCATACATCCCTCGTCACAACAATGCACGCAGTCTGGTCCGTAAAAAAGAGCGCGATGAGCTGATTGAAGAGCTTGTTCGTTCTTATCTGGCCAATCACCGGTAATGTACATCGCTTCCGCTGTGATGCAGCCATGCAGGCAGCGGGAAATGAACCGACAGAAGACAGCCTGAAGCTTGAAAAGGCGAATATTAATCGACCTGAGCAGGCTTGAGGATGGGAGAGCATGGATGAAAATATTAGGTTTGGACTATGGGGACCGAAGAATCGGAGTTGCCGCTAGTGACGCCTTCGGTTGGACTGCCCAGGGATTGGAAGTACTTGAACGCCGCCGGGATGAAGGTGAGTTCGCTCGGATCGCGGAACTTGTGCGTGAGCATGAGATCAGCGAGATTGTGGTCGGACTTCCCAAAAACATGAACGGCACCGTAGGGCCGCGTGGTGAAATCTGCATCGCTTTTGCCGAACGCCTGCGGGGCGAACTGAATTTACCTGTTCACCTTTGGGATGAACGACTGACAACCATGGCAGCTGAACGAACGCTGCTTGAAGCGGATGTTAGTCGCAAAAAACGCAAGCAGGTTGTGGACAAAATGGCCGCAAGCTTGATTTTGCAAAATTATTTGGATGCCAATAGTAAAAGGTGAGGGGGATCAACAATGGCTGAAGATCAACTGGGTATGGAAGAAGAATCGGAGATTATTTACATTGCGGATGACGAGGGTAATGAAGAGGAATTTGAAGTCATCATGAAATTCGAAGTGGACGGTTCGGAGGCCAAGTACATGATGGTTGCTCCGGTTGAACCCGAAGATGGAGAGACGGATGTCTATGCATTCCGTTATGAAGAAGAGGGCGACGACATTAAACTTTTCGTCATCCAAGATGATGCCGAATGGGATATCGTCGAGGAGACGTTTAATACATTTCTTGCAGAAGATGAAGAGGAAGCGAACTAAATGACAGAATACAGCCGCGAAGACTTGAAATGGACAGATTCGCTGCGTCTGGCTTTTGGTGCTCATGTTGAGCTGGAAGAAGAGAACGGTAAATCGCATCCGTATGACTTGCTGGCCGAGTTTGAAGTAAAGGGTCAGCAGTATGCGGTGCTCCGCAGTTCACTCCGTCCTTATGACGAAGTTGAACTTCTGCGGGTTTTGCCGGGAAGTGAAGGCCAGATCATGCCGGAATTAGTCACGATTGACGATGATGATGAGTGGGAGAACATCTCTGAACTTTATGATGAGTGTACACTCCCCATTGACGAAGATTAACCAGCTTCAAATTGAAGAAACCGGAAGGGCGGAGAAGTCCGCTCTTTTTGGTTGTGTAAAGGAGTTGTTTCTTTTTTGAAAGGAAAAGCGATATTAGTCTTTCTGCTAGTCATCTTGGTTGCTGCCGGAGGAGCAGGTGTATATGTCTGGAGCATGATGCGTCCGGTACAAGCATCCACCGAACCGATTGTGTTCGAGATCAAGAGCGGATCAGGAACTTCCAAAATTGCGGACCAGCTGGAGCAAGAAGGTCTGATTCGAAGTGGTTTAGCCTTTAAGGGATATCTGAAATGGAAAAAACAAGGGTCGAATTTTATGGCAGGTACATATTCCTTGAATCCGGGCGTGACATACGATGAGCTTATTAATAAGCTGAATAACGGTGAAGTTGTGCCGGAATCGATGGTGAAGTTTACTATCCCTGAGGGATACACGGTGCTGCAAATGGCGGACAAACTATCTGCTGAAGGCATTGTGAATCGTGAGGAATTTATGAAGCTTGCGAATGATCCATCTGCTTTTGATATCGACATTATCAAGGATGTTCCGGTAGATGAAGAAATGCGATATGCACTGGAAGGATACCTGTTCCCTGAGACGTATGAGCTGAAAGAGGGAAGTTCTACTAAAGAAGTCATGCAGCGAATGCTTGAGGAGTTCCAGACCAAGGTCAATTCTATTCCTGATTTGGCGTCCAAACTCAAGGAGAGAAATCTGTCTTTGCATGAGGTGTTAACCATTGCATCGCTTGTTGAGAGAGAAGTCGTGGTGGATCAGGAACGCGCCCTGGTTGCTGGGGTGATATATAATCGGATCAACCAGGATATGAAACTGGAGATCGATGCCACAGTACAGTATTTATTGGATAAACCGAAGGCCAGATTGTTGTTCAAGGATCTGAAGGTGCAGAGTCCCTATAATACGTATCTGAACAAAGGGCTTCCACCGGGACCGATTGCAAGTCCAAGTCTGGCATCCATTGAGGCAGCGTTGAATCCGGAAGCTTCGGATTACCTGTTCTATGTGACCAAGAAGGATGGTTCATTCGGACATCTGTTTGCCAAGACCTACAAGGAACACCAGCAAAATATAGCCAAAAGTAAGGCTGCGCAATAAGCGGAGGGGATGTATATGAGTACAAAACATGAACTGCTCGTAACGGCGGCAAATGTGAAAGAGGCAGAAGCACTGCTCCAAGCAGGGGCAGATGCTTTGTTAATTGGGGATGATCGCTTTGGCATGCGTCTTCCCGGCAGCTTCAGTGTGGAAGAGACGGCCGAGGTGGTTGGCATCGCAGCCAAAAATCAGGCTCGTGTCTATGTATCCATGAACAATCTGATGTCCAACGAGTTGCTGAAAGAATTGCCGGAATATGTTCAGGCAATAGGCAAGATCGGTGTTGACGGTGTAGAGTTTAACGACCCATCCGTGCTTGCTGCCATTAAGGAGCATGCCCCGCAGATCCGTCTGCACTGGAATGCTGAGATGACATCAACCAACTATGCAACGGCTAACTACTGGGGAACCAAAGGTGCGAGCCGTGTCGTGCTCGCTCGGGAACTGAATATGGACGAGCTGACAGAAATGGTCCCTTTTCTGAAAGTAGAAGCCCAGGTTCAAGTGCATGGGATGACGAACATTTATCATTCCAAACGGAATTTGGTACAAAGTTATATGGCCCATCAGGGGCGCCCGGTAGAGGGAAACTTGGGTAAAGAGCGTGGTTTATTTCTGATTGAGGCTGAACGCCGGGATGAGAAGTTTCCGATCTATGAAGATGTGAATGGAACTCATATCATGAGTTCGGAGGATATCTGTATTCTCGAAGATCTTCATCTGTTGATGGAGGCTGGAGTACACAGTTTCAAAATTGAAGGCATGTTAAAACCGCTTGCGTACAACGAAGCTGTCGTACGTGCATACCGTACAGCTCTGGACAGTTATGCGGCTGATGCCGATGCGTATGCATTTTGTGAAGAATGGCTGGATGAGGTTCGTCAATTGCAAGACCCTGAACGGGAGTTGTCTTTCGGATTTTTCTATAAAGAACAGGTGTATTAATAGACGAGGTGAACGAAATGGAAACAGTGGCGGTACAACGGAAGTTCTCGGGTAAACGTAACCGTCTGGACAAACCGGAGTTGCTTGCTCCGGCAGGCAATTTGGAAAAACTTAAATTTGCAATCCATTATGGTGCAGATGCTGTTTATATCGGTGGTCAGGCATACGGACTGCGTTCCAATGCGGATAACTTTAGCTTTGAAGAAATGCGTGAAGGTGTGGAATTCGCCAAAAAGTATGGTGCCAAGGTATTCGTGGCAACCAATATCTATGCACATAATGAAGATATCGAAGGAATTCAAGCGTATTTGCAAAACTTGTATGATGCAGGAATTGCAGCCATTATCGTAGCGGATCCAGCGATCATCGAGGTAGCTCAACGTGCGGTACCGGGTTTGGAAGTGCATTTGAGTACACAACAATCCACCCTGAACTGGCAAGCTGTGAAGTTCTGGAAGGATGAAGGTCTTCCGCGCGTTGTTCTCGGTCGTGAGACAAGCTTTGAGGAAATTGAAGAAATCAAGGCCAACGTGGACATTGAGATCGAAGCCTTTATTCATGGAGCCATGTGTTCGTCTTTTTCTGGACGCTGTGTGTTGTCCAACCACTTTACGGACCGGGATTCCAACCGGGGTGGCTGCTGCCAATCCTGCCGCTGGAAGTATGATCTGTTTGAAGATGCCCGGGAAGATACCGTGTGGGTTAGCGAAGAAGAAATGCAAATGCAGGCACCTGCACCATTCAAATTGGGAGAGAATCAGTTGCCTCTGTTCGAGGAGCAGGATAATTCCTTTTCTATGGGTTCCAAGGATCTGTGCATGATTGGTCATATCCCGGAACTGATTGATGTGGGTGTGGACAGTTTTAAAATTGAAGGACGCATGAAGTCGATTCACTATGTGGCTACCGTGGTTAACGTATATCGTCAGGCGATCGATTCTTATATGGCTGACCCGGAGAACTATGTATTGAAGCCTGAGTGGGTAGAGGAAATGAACAAGGCAGCGAATCGTCCGCTCAATACCGGATTTTTCTATGATACACCGGACCATGAGGATCATATCTATGAGCCGGAAGAAAAAGCGGTACCTTACGACTTTGCCGGATTGGTTATGGATTATGATGCGACTACAGGAATGGCGACGATTCAGCAGCGTAATCATTTCAAACCAGGACAGGAAATCGAGTTTTTCGGTCCGGGAGGTACTTTTTTTAAACAGGTGGTTGGGGAATTGCAGGATGAAGAAGGCAACGTACTCGATGCAGCCCGTCACCCGCTACAGCGTATCAAAATGAAGGTGGATCAACCGGTTTCCTACTTCGATATGATGAGAAAAAAGAAATAGGTTTAAATACCTAGTTTTCAACAAAATAATACTATGGATTAACAATATAGTGTTATAAAATATCCAATTTTGACCTCCGTATATCGGCATATGGGGGTCTTTTTTTTATAGAAAAATAGGAAAAAAGTTGTAATAAATTTCGAGAAAATGAAAGGGGAAAGAAGAAAGCTGTCGAATACTACATATTTATAGGGGAGAGAAAGAAAAATCCAACAAGTAAATTACTGGCAGGTGAATGGGATTGGTTCAAAAGAAGCAGAAGGACAGTGGGGAAGAAATAACAACACCCGAGAAGGTTAAGCCCGAGAAGGTTCAGAAAGTAAAGAAAGAAAAAGTAGTGAAAAGTAAGACTGGGGATACTCCAGGCAGAAAGTCCTTTAAATTGGACTCAGGGAAGATGAAGCTGGGATGGAACAAGACCAAAAACCAGTGGAAAAAGCAAAACTGGAAGAATGTCGGGGGAACAACGTTAGAGCAAATTAAGAAGGCTAACCCGATTAAATCGGTAGGCGTTAAACTGTTTTTGATCTTTTTTGCGGGCATCATGATTTTTGTGGTTAGTTTGGGTCTATTATCCTACGCTAAAGCCAAGGATACGATTGAGAAGAATGCTTCCCGATCAAACCAGGAAACAATTGAACAAACCAAACAAAAAATGGACATTATTTTGGAACGGTTTGTAGATACATCGACACAGATTTTCTTTGATCCAGAGATGCAGTCCTTGCTGCAAAAGATGTCTGATACGAATTTATCAGCGTATGATACGTTTATCAATTCAAGTTCGATCAATAAACAATTGTCTAACATTGCATTTACGAATAAATCTATGGAAGCGATTTATCTTGTGCCGACGGACGAAACAAGATCTACTATGGGAACAGGAAGCAGCAGTTCATCCGTGGGTGATATTCGCAATGAGGCCTGGTATGATGAACTGGTTCATGCAGGCGGATATCGCTGGCTTCCAACTGAAGCCAAAAAAGATGGTGGTACACCAACGTTCCGCATCGCCCGTTCGATGAAAAACTTGCAAGGGACAACCCAATCCTATGTATTAATCATTGAATTGAAGCTGGAAGTTCTGGAGCAGCAATTGAAGTCTCTTGATCTGGGAGAAGGGTCAGTACTTCAACTGGTCGCTCCGGATAATAAAGTTGTAGCATCAACGATTGCTGATCGTGCAGGGAAAGATACGGATTTGACATTTATCAAAGAGCTAACAGAAAAATCCGGCAGCACGACTACAGAATATACTGTGGATGGTAATTCGACCAATATGCTGGCAGTGTACAGTACTATGGATTCATCCGACTGGAAATTGATCGGTATGGTCCCAACTTCTATGCTGGTGAAAGATGCCAAAGGCATTCTGACACTGACATTGTGGATGGCACTCGTAGATGCTGCTATCGCCGTATTAATCGGGATATGGATGGTTCGCATGATCGCACGTCCATTGGGTAGCCTGAAAGATCTGATGCAGGAAGGTGCCAAAGGAAATCTTAAAGTACGCACACCTTATACATCCAAGGACGAGATTGGTCAATTATCAGCTGCATTCAATCTCATGATGGAACAGATTACGAAGCTGGTGGAGCAAACCAACCGTTCTGCGCAAGAAGTACTTGATACTGCTTCAGAACTGAGCAGTGCTTCCAAGAAAACAGCAGTCTCTGCTTCTGAGATTGCCGTGGCTACAGAAGAAATTGCTGGCGGTGCAAGCAGTCTGGCAACAGAAGCTGAACGTGGAAATGAATTGACCGACAATATCTCCCGTCAGATGGAGAGTGTGGTCACTGCTAACGAACAGATGGGCGATTCAGCCCGTCATGTCGAGAAGTCCAGTCAGACTGGAACACATCATTTGAACCAGTTGATGACCAAAACACAGAAGACTGAAGAGATGATCGGTGCCCTCGTCAATAAGGTTGATTCACTGAAAGAGAGTACGTCATCCGTTCTGAAAGTGCTTGATGTTATGCAAAACATTACAAAACAGACCAACATTTTGTCATTGAATGCAACGATTGAAGCAGCCCGTGCCGGTGCGGCAGGCCGCGGATTTATGGTGGTGGCGAATGAGGTTCGTCAGCTGGCTGAACAATCCAGACAATCCATTGATATGGTTGGAGATATTACGGACAAAATCATGACTGAGATGAATGAGACGGTTGATCAATTGTCTGCAGCATATCCGTTGTTCAAAGAACAGATGGATGCTGTGAAAGATACCAATGTCATATTCGCTTCAGTACAGCAACAAATGGGTGCATTTGTGGAGAGTCTGGGCATGGTCACAGGTTCAATCGAAGATTTGAATAAATCGCAAGGAACGTTGTCCGAAGCGATGAGTAATGTCAGTGCAGTAGCTGAAGAGTCTTCAGCTACATCCCAAGAAGTTGCTTCTTTGAGCAGTGAACAGCAAAATATCAGTAATCAACTGGTAAACTTGTCTGCAAAACTGGAAAATGTGTCAACGGAATTGAAAGATACGTTATCTCGCTTTACGGTCTAAACCAAACATATTTGATCCAGTCGAGAAGCCTGCCCCTTGTTGGGACAGGTTTTCTTTTCATTACCGGATAATCCCAGCTTGAATGAAGAATACTATGCCAAAACGTTGAAGGGTGAGGCCTTATGCATCTGCAACTGAAACGACGTCTTTATATTGCATGTATTCTTCTGACAGGTATATTTACTTTGCTTATGATTCGTTTGGCTTGGGTTCAGATCGTTCAGGTCAACCGCACAATGCCAGGATTTCAACGTACCATCCGTGAAATGTCCGTATTGCAGCGAGAACGTGGGGTTGTGCTGGATAGTGGGCGTGGGCATTTTACCGATTACAAAGGGGAGTCCTTAACGGGCAAGCTGGAATGGGGCTTGGTCCTTTTTCCGCATACCAATTCATCAAGTCAATCAAATCAGTTAGAAGTGGCGCAACCCGGAGTTAAAGAAATGGCAGCCCTATTACATACCGATTTGCAATTGTTGCAAAAAGAATGGAGCCAGGGGAATGCACCTCATTTCTGGAAAGCAGGGACACGCCAGCCGATCACGTTGACCGATTCTCAGGTTGCCAGGCTGCGTGATTTGCAGGTATATGGAGCGAGTGTATACCCCATGATGACACGTTATGGGCGGGGCAAATCAGGCATGCAATGGTTGGGTTATCTTGCTGAACAGCCTGGACCTCTGAATTCGAAGCCTGTTCATAAAGATGAAGTAAAGCAGCCTTTTGCCATAAAATCCGGAGCAGCTGGGCTGGAGAGAACATTAGAACCTTTGTTGAAGGGAATAGGACCTACTCTGATCTCACGTATGGTTACAGCTTCAGGAGAGGTTATTGCGACGATCCAGCCCCGCGTGATTGCACCATCCAATACACACTATCCCTTACGTGCGGAGACGACCATTGATGCGAAGATTCAACAGGGGATTGAGCACATTGTGGAAAACTCCGGCATGAAGGAAGGATCAATCGTTGTGCTGGATGTGAACCATGCTGATGTGCGCGCTATGGTTTCGCGACCTTTTTATGATCCACGGCATGTGAAGCCCAACCAAACGGCTTGGATGAATCGAGCTGTAAAGGGGGCAGTACCAGGCTCCATATTCAAAATTGTTACAGCCGCAGCGGCACTGGAATATCAGGCGGTCTCCCAAGGTGAGACCTTCCATTGCGGTGGCGATTGGGGGAAATATGGGCTGTCCTGCTGGAAGGAACATGGGCATGGGGAATTAAATCTGGAGCAAGGATTTGCCGAGTCCTGCAATATTGTATTTGCTGAAACGGCCCGCCGGCTCAGTATGGAGCAGCTGGAGCGTACGGCGGATGCACTCGGGCTGGGGCGTCCTGTAGGTTGGGAGGGGAAGCAGGTCGCCGGAATACCGATCTTGCAGCATTTCGACCATGAGGAGGCAGGACGAGTAAGGCTGCCTTCAGTCTCACCTCAGGATGAAGGTGCAAAGGTACAGACAGCTATTGGTCAGCGGGACGTGTTGGTGACCCCGCTGCAAGCGGCCAACCTGATTGTTACACTCCTTCATGAGGGGAAGGTAAGCGCCCCGCGTCTCGTTCAGCGTATCCGATATGCCGACGGTGATACGATGCTGGAAATGCCGCAGCATGACTCACCCTCGGCAGCAGGACAGATCTCTCCTGCAACAGCACATCAGCTGTTGTCCTGGATGAAGAAGGTCGTGAGTGATGGAACAGGAAAATCCCTGCAACATGCACGGTGGCAAGTGGCAGGGAAGTCAGGTACCGCACAGGTACAGCAGCGCGGAGAGAAACGTAATCATCAATGGTTCATCGGGTATGGGCCAACTCATCAACCCCAATATGCTGTAGCTGTTCTCGTCCAAAATGTTGCTCCGAACAGCCGTCATCAAGCAACACTAATATTCAGGAAAGTGATGGATTATTTGGCGGAATCCTCATGATTTTCGACAGGAACAGCTTCCTGCACCGGAGCCTCAGCAGCCCTTCCGGAGGCTTCACTAACCGGTGTGTCCATAACTAACGGGGAGGATTCGAATTCATCTTTTGGCAAGTGAATCCACTGCTGGAGGTATCCTTGCTGCAGCAGTTCCTTGAGCAGGATCAGCAGCACTGGAGACAACACCACACCGGCCAGACCAAAAACGGAGAGAGAGATTAGCATAAAGGAAAGCATCAAATATGCGGATGATACTCCGATCGAGTTACCCGAGATTTTCGGTTCCAGGAGTTGGCGTGTCAGCATGGTTACAGCAAGTACTACAATTAAGCCAATCGCAAGACTGCTATTCCCCACGATGAACAGATAAACAATCCACGGAATGAATATGACAGGAACACCCAGCAAAGGCACAAGGTCAAAAACAGCACAAATTGCTGCGATAGTGAAGGAATTTGAGGTTCCCAGAATCAACAAGCCTGCATAAATCAATACAAATGTAATCAGCATCATGATCATCTGGGCTTTCAAATATGAGCGAATCGTCTTGAACACGTGATTACGCATAAATTCAAGAGCCAGCTTCAACGTTTTTGGCGTTTTGGCCCGGGCAAATTTGCGCCAGGACTCAATCTCGATACTCAAAAAGAACGCGAGAATAATGGCAATCCCGAAGTTGGTAATAAATGAAGAAAATGAACTCAGAAAACCGATGACCATTTGCGCACCGCTGGTTACCCATTTGGAGAGAAATCCGGTTAATGTCGCAAAATAGTCACTAACCTTGTCGGTAATTCCGTCAGGTAATGCATCCGACTTATCCTGAATGAAATAAACCAGGTTGGTGAATTCACGCTGGACCATTTCAATATAATAAGGGAAATTATCCTGCAAGTTAGATATCTGGGATACGATGATTAGTCCCAATCCAAAAAAGGCAGCAACGATAGTTGCTAGAAACAACAAAACTGAAATGGCGGCGCCCAAGGTTTTGGGCAATCCTTTACGATGCAGAAATCTTGCCAGAGGTTCGATCATCCAATACACTATAAATGAGAGGAAAACTGGTGCAGCCAATTGATATAATCGACTGAAACCGTACATGATGAAATACACGGTTAACACGAGCAGCGCAATGTCAAAGACGGTGCGCCCGTATTTTCTGTAAAGCGGTAGCATGGGCAGGGCTCCTTTGTACGTCGTTAAGGTGAGCAGTTTGCATAAATCCAAAGAGCTTTTTTCAATCAGCAAGATATAGATCGAAATGCTTTTATTCATCTAGATCTTGTACCCGGGAGCGAGTAGAATCGAATTATGCATAATGCTAAGGTAAAAATTTGGATGCATTTATTGTACACGATTGCTGAGTTTTTGGGAAAAGAGGATTCAAGAAAAGTCTGAATTATGATAAAATTAAAGGCGGTTTATTTTGGTTAGTGCTCTTTGGTACGGTAATTCAGCAAGAGAAGCGGGGAGTTTGTAGCATGACAAATTTACTTCAGAGTATATTACTGTGGTTATTGTACATTTCATCTTTTTACGCCTTTATTCCGAGTTTGGTTAGCAGACTTTTCGGTTTTCGTGTGTTTAGACGTGGGAGAAGTGAGACGGAGTTTTCCTTAACCTTTGATGATGGTCCAGATCCGGAGTATACGCCCAGGTTACTTGATTTGCTCCGGCAGCATGAAGCGAAGGCCACGTTTTTTGTCGTGGGGGAGCACGCAGCCCGTCATCCCGAGCTCATTCAGCGCATGCATGAGGAAGGTCATCTCATTGGAATTCATAATTATATTCACAAAACCAATTGGTTAATGCGGCCGCGCACGGTGAAGGATCAGATCCAACGGACGGGTCAGATTATACAGGAGGTTACAGGGGCAAGAACTTGTTATTATCGTCCGCCGTGGGGGATTATGAATCTGTTTGATTTTTTCAGTAAAAAAGATCGTCGGATCGTACTGTGGTCTTCCATGTTTGAGGATTGGAGAAGCAGTGTGGGTGCAGAGAAATTGACTGAACGAATGCTGAAGGAGCTAAGAGGCGGAGAGGTCATGTTACTGCATGATCGAGGGACCACCCTCGGCGCTGATGTACACGCGCCGGAGCAGATGCTCCAGGCGCTGGAAGTCGTATTGAAGGAAGCAGACAGGCAGGGATTACAAAGTGTGCGCGTCGATACGTTGATGGGAGGCGTTACGGTGAGCGAACCTAAGAGTTCAAGTCAGCCACAAACCCATTTATCACTTTGGAAGAAAATGGTAGTTGCGTTATGGCTGGGCTGGGAAAAATTATTCCACTGGGTGTACCATTTGCAAACAGCTTCACCAAATGATCCGCTGCTTCACTTCCGCTCGCGTGTGTATCACGGAGCATTGGTTGAAATGAATGATGGTCATGTGATTCAGAACGGAGATCCGGTAATTGAACTTCATTTTGACAATAAAAAATTATTCGATCTGGGAATGACTTCACGATCCAGTATGCATCTGGCTATTCGCATGATTCGGGCCATGGAACAGCAATTGCCTGATTTGGCAAGTAAGGTCGTACTTGACCCTGAACTGAAATCAGCCAAGGCTCTGTATGGTGTCAGCATGATTAACCGGGGACCGGAGAAGTTCGGATTCACGGTGAAGGAACTGGCTCCTGGGCCGTTCAGCTCTGCATCCAAAGTGTACCTGAAACTTCTGTTGAGTGTAATTCATCCAGCGGGGACAAAACGTCTAAAGCAGCGGTCAGAACAATTGGTTCCCAAAATGATTGCCATGCCTATGGACGTGTTGCTGGAACGTTATGGACAGCATGCACTGGTAGCAGCGACAGTGGAGCAATCTCCTGAGGATGTGCTGGTTCCTGAACACGATCTCGTACCCGAGCGAAACTAAAATAAAGGGTTGCCCTTCGCCAATGTCGGCGAGGAGCAACCCTTTTTCTATTAGCATATCTCTTCAGAATCTCGGTTAATATGCCATTGAATTAAATTTTCAGTACGCCGCCATTGCTTGCATTAGTCACCAGCTTGGAATAACGGGCCAGGTAACCGGTTTTAACTTTTGGTTCAAAACCTTTCCAGCCTGCACGACGACGTTCGAACTCTTCGTCACTGATGTGCAATTCGATAATGCGGTTGTTCAGATCCAGCTCGATGATATCTCCTTCTTCAACGAAGGCAATTGGACCGCCTTCAGCAGCTTCGGGAGAAATATGTCCGATACTGATTCCGCGGGATGCACCTGAGAAACGTCCATCGGTGATCAGACCGACTTTGGCACCCAGACCCATACCTACAATCTGAGAGGTTGGAGCCAGCATCTCAGGCATACCTGGTCCTCCTTTTGGCCCCTCATAACGGATAACGACAACATGTCCTTCTTTGACTTTGCCGTTAGCGATACCTTCCAACGCTTGTTCCTGGGAGTCAAAGCAGATGGCAGGACCTTTGTGGTATCCACCAACCGAAGCATCAACAGCACCAACCTTGATGATGGCGCCTTGTGGTGCAAGGTTACCGAACAATACAGCCAGTCCACCTTTTTCCGAATGCGGATTATCCAGGTGATGGATCACGTTGGTATCCTGGATCTCTTGGCCCTCAACGTTCTCACGAATGGTTTTACCTGTTACGGTAATACAATCACCGTGGATCGCGCCTGGTTTCTTAAGCAATTCGTTCAGAACTGCGCTTACGCCGCCTGCATTGTGAACGTCTTCGATATGAAGATCGGAAGCGGGTGCAAGCTTCGCCAGATGCGGAACTCGGTTAGCCACTTCATTAATACGCTCGATTGGATAATCGATGCCTGCTTCGTGAGCCAGTGCCAGCGTATGCAGTACCGTGTTCGTGGAGCCGCCCATGGCCATATCCAGTGCAAAAGCGTTGTCGATGGCTTCTACAGTAACGATATCACGTGGTTTCAGATCCATTTTAATCAGTTCCATCAATTGTGTCGCGGATTGTTTAACAAACTCACGACGCTCAGGAGCAACGGCAAGGATGGTTCCGTTACCTGGCATAGCCAGTCCCATCGCTTCAGCAAGACAGTTCATGGAGTTTGCTGTGAACATACCGGAGCAGGAGCCGCAAGTTGGGCAACCGAACTGTTCAAGCTCAAGAAGGCTCTTATCATCGATTTTACCTGCTTGGTAAGCACCGACACCTTCAAATACAGAAGTCAGGGACAGCGCTTTACCATTGCTGTCACGACCCGCTTTCATAGGTCCACCGCTGACGAACACGGTAGGGATGTTCACGCGGAGTGCGCCCATCATCATTCCGGGCGTAATTTTATCGCAGTTCGGGATACATACCATGCCGTCGAACCAGTGTGCAGATACAACCGTTTCCACGGAATCCGCGATAATGTCACGGCTCGGCAGCGAGTAACGCATACCGATGTGTCCCATGGCAATTCCGTCATCTACTCCGATGGTGTTGAATTCGAATGGAACGCCACCGGCTTCACGAATAGCTTCCTTTACAATTTTACCGAATTCCTGCAGATGGACATGGCCTGGCACGATATCAATGTATGAGTTACATACGGCAATAAACGGCTTGCCAAAGTCCTCTTCTTTAACGCCCGCTGCGCGGAGCAAACTGCGGTGCGGTGCACGGTCAAAACCTTTTTTGATCATATCGGAACGCATCTTCTTGGCTGACATGGTGTATTTCCCCCCAAATATATAATATTGAGCAACATGAATGGAAATATAAATGGCAGTGCATCTGTCGTTTATTTTCATCCGTACTCTAAAAAATAGACCGACATTGCCGGCTTCGAGCTTCCCGTAGTTTGTGAAGTTCTTTGGTGCTTTAAACCCGTGAACAACCCGGTTTTTCTATAGAGTCTATCACAACCGTCGTCATATTTCTACAATCAATAGAAAGAAGCTTCATTCCATTAGTGGAATGAAGCCCCGGGTTTAATGCAACACATAATGCATCAGGACATATTAACTGCTACCGCCTTTACGTCCGATCTCCCGATAGAATTCCTTATTATGAGTTTCTGAAGTAGCTTCTCCGCCCTTGCGTCCAATTTCCTTATAGAAATGGGAATCATGCGCATCTGAAGTAGCTTCTCCACCTTTTTTTCCTATCATCTGGTAGAAGCTTCGATCATGATTTTTGGATGTAGCCTTGCCTCCCAATCTGCCTGCTTCCTCGCGGCTCATTTTGCGTTCAGACGTTTGTGGACGTGCCATTACAAATCACTCCTTATATCATAAGTTATTTGTTGTAGCGCGTAATGCTACTTACCACGTAATTTCTAGCCTGAAACAAGTCGGTTTCGATGGGGAAAAGAGGGCCTCAGCTTATCTGAACCAGGGTGCTGAACGTTTCAATCCCCCTTGGCGATTGAAGTGAAAGCGGGAAAGATCGGGTTCAATGAGAGGCCGAAAGGCATGACGGACCACTGGATGAGCAAGTGTTATAGCAAACATTAACGCAATGCATACAATCACCGGAATGTATAAGCTGGTCTCCATATTATTGTAGGCTCCCGACCAGACCGTAAGACGAACAAGAAATCCATGGAGCAGGAAAACGTAAAGGGTGCGTCGTCCCATATCTGTCAGTTTGGATGTCAGAGAAGGAACCCAGGCGAGAAATAATGCTCCTGATCCCATTTCCAGTGTGTAGACCCCAAGTCGATAGATTCCGGCATACCACTCATGACGACCAAGCTCTGCGTAAGTCATATTGCCCGTTAACCAGCCAGCGGAAATTCCCAGTCCTCCAAAAGCAATCCAAATTAGTAGTCCAGCAGATAAAGCAGCTGCCACATTGCGGGCCAAGCCTGATTGCAAACGTGAACGAATCACTCCCCCGTAATCATAACCAATCATGAAGAACGGCAGGAAAACAAAGGTCCGGCTGAAACTAAGCCAGAATCCGTCAATTGGCAAATACCCGGCGATAACTCCAAGCAGAATGGAGGTCATCAACCGATACATCGGTTTCCAGGATAGCGAAAGACGGAGCAGCAGTCTCCAACAGAAGTGACTGGCCAAAAACCACAGCAACAAGTAGGGAGCAAAAAAAGACAAGCGCATATGGGGTGTGTGGAACACCGTATAATCCATTAGTGCATATAAGGTTTGAAAAAGAACGTATTGAACTGCAATTTGTTTAAGCACATTGCGTCCGGGTGCACCTTGAACTGAGTGTCTGGCAAAATAGCCGGTCACCCATACAAACAGCGGCATGTGAAACGTATATATCCACAGGAACAGAGCTTCCGCTCCTGCAAAACGTGTAATAAGTGGTTCCAGTGCATTGCCCACAAGAACACAGACAATAAGCATGAACCGAAGATTGTAAAAAAAAGAATCCTGATCTTCCCGAATGATTGTCGGCTTGGTCATGGTGTAGCCCCCCTGTTGACCCTTTGGCACGGGCCGTTTGTATCTGTACTAAGGGTAATATGAATGTGTGTGCTTCATTGTGATATAATTCACATGAGTAAGCGCTATCCTTTCTCAAAGCTGTGACAACAAAATGAACGCTCCGGGATTGACAACGGTTGCACAGAGGATGACAATGGATAAAGAAGATGAGGAATTGTAAATATAAGGAGGGAAGAAGTCATGTCGACGAATACCCGCCAAAGCCCTGAAATTGTTACGTTTGGTGAAAGCATGGGTTTGCTGACAGCCAAGGATACAAGAGGTCTTGAATATGCGGCGACATTAGACAAGTCATTTGGGGGCGCAGAAAGTAATCTGGCGATTGGTGTATCCCGTCTGGGGCATACCAGCGGCTGGTTTGGACGTCTGGGTAATGATCCGATGGGAAACATGATCATGAAGGCTATTCGCGGTGAAGGTGTAGATGTATCACGAGCTAGGATAAGTGAGAAGGAGCCCACTGGTCTGATGATTCGTGAGAACGCTTCCGGGAAAGCCTCGGTACATTATTATAGGAAGCTATCCGCTGCAAGTGCAATCACTCCAGAAGACCTTGATGCGGATTATATTGCGGGTGCGCAAATCCTTCATGTTACAGGCATTACCGCAGCAATCAGCGCATCGGGACTTGCTACGGTTGAAGCTGCTATACATATAGCCAAACAGGCTGGTGTGAAAGTGAGTTTTGATCCCAATCTGCGTCTTAAACTGTGGTCAGTTGAAGAAGCCCGTCCTGTCCTGTTGCGTCTGGCTGAGCAGGCAGACTATTTCTTGCCGGGTCTGGATGAGATGAAGCTTCTGTATAACGAAGAAAATGATCAAAAAGTGCTTGAGCGTTTATCCGGCATGAATGCGGTCTGTATCGTGAAGGGCGGTCCTGATTTGACCTACGTATTGGTGAATGGTACCCTAACGGAAGTTCCGTACTTCAAGGCGGATCATGTCCTGGATACGGTAGGGGCAGGAGATGGATTCTGTGCTGGCTTTTTGTCCGGCCTTATCAAAGGTTATTCTCCTCAGGAGGCGACCCGGCTCGGGAATTTGACCGGTTCCATGGTTATACAGGCTGTTGGCGATTGGGAGGCGCTTCCGACATGGGAGCAGGTCGAGGCCAAGCTGAACAATGTAGCACATGTTGAGCGCTAGTCGCTGCTGATATCATATATGTCTCATCTTCGTTCATGAATGTAAGGCTTGTAATACACAACCACATTGACAAGGGAGAGAATGAAATGAAGAAGCTTCAGCTGCTGCAAAAAATAACGGATAATGGGGTCGTTGCGGTTCTGCGTGCAGATTCTGCTGACCAGGTGATCGCCATGGCCGAGCAAGCCATCGCGGGCGGCATCAAGGTTATTGAGATTACCATGACAGTGCCCAGTGCACTCAAAGCCATCGAGAAGCTAAGCCGTGTCTACCATTGGAACACACAAGATCCAGAGAAATTTGCCATTATTGGAGCGGGGACCGTGCTTGAACCTCAAACAGCTCGCGCTGCGATCATGTCTGGTGCCGAGTTTGTTGTAGGTCCTTCCTTGAATCCGGACACGGTGAAAATCTGTAACCTGTACCGTATTCCGATATTGCCAGGCGTGATGACCATTGCGGATGTGCAACGTGCACTGGAACTTGGCGTGGATATTGTGAAGCTGTTCCCTGGCAATCTCTACGATCCTTCCATTATCAAAACGATGAAGGGACCTATGCCGCAAGCGAATTTTATGCCTACCGGTGGAGTATCCTTGTCCAATCTGGGTGACTGGATCAAGGGAGGAGCCGTTGCCGTAGGTATCGGGTCGGACCTGACAACGGAAGCTGTGAAGACGGGGGACTTGAGCTATGTCCGCCGCAAAGCGGAACAATACATGGATGCTTACCGCAAGGCCAAGGCCGAATAGCGATGAACTTTTGCAGAACGGGAGCCTCGGGAATGAAGGCTCCCGTTCTGCAAGCCGCGGCACCTGCGGAAGCGTGGAAAGGTGATGAACGTTGAGAAATCGATATAATACAGGGCGCAAGAAGAGGGGCATTGGGAAATTCCTGCTCGTTCTTCTGGCGCTCATTGTTATTGGGTGTGGATTTGTTGCCTGGAAGCTGTTCACCCCTTACGGGCCACAGGAGATGGCTCAGACTGCCATGGAAACAGCCAATCAGGTGACTGTGGATGAAAAAGAAAACTGGATTGATTTTGTGCCAGACAAACCTGTGGGGCCCAGTGTTATATTCTATCCAGGCGGATTGGTTAAGCCTGAAAGTTATGCACCACTTGCTCATGAGCTGGCAGCAGCCGGGCACCATACCATTATTGCCAAAATGCCGGTAAACCTGGCTGTGCTGAAGCAGAATCTGGCAGATGATATTTTTAAAGCCTATCCAGATGAACCGTTTGTTATGGGAGGACATTCACTTGGTGGATCAATGGCTGCACGCTATGCCGCTGCCCACCCGGATGCACTTCAGGGCATCTTTTTCCTTGCATCCTATCCCGATGAAAAAGGCAGTGTGAAGTCATTGGGAATTCCGGCCTTGTCTATTCTGGGTACCAATGATGAAGTTGTGAATACAACGAAGTACCAGAGTGGCCGTGCATACTTGCCGGAAGATACGGTGTATTACACCATTGAAGGCGGGAATCACTCCCAATTTGGGGATTATGGTCACCAGAGTGGGGATGGCGAAGCTGGAGTCAGTGGGGAGGAGCAGCTCTCCCAGACGGTTAATACGATTCAAGGCTGGCTGAACACAATCAAGTAAACGGCCTGTTAACGTTTTAAGGGCAACTATCAATAACTGACCGGGCAACTGGGGGGATATGAATGACCATGCTCCACATTCGTGATAAGCAAGTACCGTGTGCAGGCATTCTGTTTGATAAGGATGGCACGCTGCTCGATTTCCTGCAACTGTGGGGCCCGTGGGCAGAGTCTTTGCTGAATCAGTTGGAATCAAAGCTGACAGAGCTCGGGGCCTCGTTCACGGTGGAGCGTGAGCAAGTTCTGGGTACAGTTCGCGATCGTGAAGGCCATCTTATCGGATATGATCTTCAGGGACCTCTGGCGATTGCCACGGTGGACGAGAGCAACGGACTGCTTGCTGGACAGTTGTACGCAGCGGGTATGCCATGGAATGAAGCAATCACTACGATCCGCCATCTTTCCAGTGTAGCCATGCATGAGGTGAGACAGCGTAAAAGGGCTGAACCGATGCCTGGACTTATAGCCTTTTTGCAGAGCTGTCAGGTGGCATGTATTCCGCTGGCAGTTGTTACTTCGGACAGCACAATTGCTGCGGAAGAGCATATGGATTGGATGGGAATCCGATCCTATTTTACATCAATCGTAGGCAGTGATCGGGTAAGCCGGGGGAAACCGGATGGAGAGGCTGCAGTTCTGGCTTGCCGTGAATTACATATTCATCCTAGGGAGGCTGTCGTGATCGGTGACAGCAATGGGGATATGCAGATGGGACGGAACGCGGGGGTGTCCTATCGAATTGGTTTCTGTCCACTAGTCAAGGGAAGTGACTATTTACATGACGCCGATGTTATCATTCAGAATTATCATGAGCTGAAGATCACCTGAGAACGTTCTTCACAGGGTTGATCTCATAAAAGGAGGAGAGAGGATGAACGGAGCGGAACAACTGGCTGCCTGGATTCAGGAAAGTTCCAACATTGTTTTTTTTGGAGGGGCCGGAACTTCAACGGAGAGCGGGATTCCCGACTTCCGCTCTGCCGCTGGCTTGTACCAGACAGAGCAGCATTCACCCTATCCGCCGGAAGAGCTGCTCAGCAGACATTTTTTTGACCAGCATGCTGATATTTTTTATGATTTTTATCGAGGCAAAATGCTTCATCCCGATGCGGTGCCTAACGGCTGCCACCATTTGCTCGCCAGATTGGAGCAGGAAGGAAGACTTCAGGCGGTCATCACCCAAAATATCGACGGGCTGCACCAGAAGGCTGGTAGCAGCAATGTCCTGGAGCTTCATGGTTCGATTCATCGAAACGCCTGTATGGATTGCAAAAGGTTCTATACGCTAAATGATATTATTACGGCAAAAGACAAGGTTCCTCGTTGCACTGCGTGCGGTGGTGTGATTAAGCCGGATGTCGTGTTATATGAAGAGGAGCTCGACCAGACGATATTATATCGTTCGGTGGACGTCCTGTCTGCAGCAGATTTGTTGTTGGTCGGAGGTACCTCACTTACCGTGTATCCTGCTGCACAATTAATTACGTATTTTCAGGGGAAACATACAGTCTTGCTTAATGCTACACCTACAGCTTACGACCGGCAGGCTGATTTGCTGATTACAGATCCGATCGGTGAGGTAATGAATAAGGTGGACCAGCTTCTTGGTTAAATGGAAGGGAACGTTTGTCTGAATGACCGCTTTCTCCGGCATACGGGCCGGGCACAAGAGGCGGAACCTGGGGAAAGAAGGGATTCATGATGGTCTACGTAGCCAGCGAAGCACGCTATGAAACAATGAAATACAACCGTGTTGGACGTTCAGGATTGAAACTGCCAGCGATTTCACTCGGGTTATGGCATAATTTTGGCGGCATTAATAATGCGGAGAACGGCCGAAGCATGATTACCCGTTCGTTTGATCTGGGCATTACGCATTTTGACCTTGCCAACAATTATGGCCCGCCGGCAGGATCGGCAGAGCAGTTATTCGGTCAGGTGCTGGCACAGGATCTGAAGCCATACCGGGATGAACTCATCATCTCCACCAAAGCCGGTTATTATATGTGGCCCGGACCTTATGGGGAGTGGGGTTCCCGCAAAAATCTCGTATCCAGTCTAAACCAGAGTTTGAAGCGCATGGGCCTTGATTATGTGGACATCTTTTACTCCCATCGTTATGATCCCGAAACACCTCTGGAAGAAACGATGATGGCATTGGATCATATTGTTCGTTCCGGTAAAGCCCTATATGTGGGGATTTCCAACTATCCTGCAGAACAAACGAAGCAGGCAGCGGAAATTCTCAAGGGACTGGGGACACCTTTGCTGATTCATCAACCCAAATATTCGATGCTGGATCGCTGGATTGAAGATGGGTTACAGGACGTGCTCGATGAGTATGGAACAGGCAGCATCGCATTCTGTCCATTGGCACAGGGCATTCTGACCAACAAATACCTGAACGGAATTCCAGAAGATTCACGTGCCAAGGGACCCTCTGTCTTTCTGAATGAGAACAACATCTCGCCAGAGACACTGCGCAAAGTTCGTGCACTCAACCAGATTGCAGCGGCACGCGGCCAGAGTCTGGCCCAGTTTGCTCTCGCTTGGGTACTGCGTAATGGCCGCGTAACTTCTGCGCTGATCGGTGCAAGTCGTCCTGCCCAGATTGAAGAGAATGTGGCTGCTCTCAGCCAGTTGGAATTCTCCACAGAGGAACTGGAACGCATCGAATCGATTCTGAGTCCGGAACCTGTGGATAAATAAAGGTCCCCATTTTCATCATCTACTAAAGAACTCAAATAAATAAAGTTTAAAAGGTGCATCTTAGCCATATTGGCGGGATGCACCTTTTTATCGTTTCTTATCTATATGTAAGCAAGTGAGTTTCCTTTTTCAGTATGAGGGATCATCGATTGTTTGGGGGGACTTTGCGTGTCCCTTGCGTGTCCCTTGCGTTTGCGGCCTCGTAAGAATGTTCTCCCGGTACAGACTGGGAGCTTCACCGTGAAATCGTTTGAACTGTTTCGAGAAATAGAGCGCATCCGGCAGTCCCACAGAGGCGGACACCTGTTCTATGGACAGATCGGGACGTTCCCGCAGCAACTGGCGTGATTTGTCGATCCGCAGTTTAAGCAGGTAGGTGACGGGGGAAAGGCCTGTTTCCTGTTTGAAAATGCGGGACAAATACGCACGGTTATAGCCAAGACTCGCTGACATTTGCTCGATTGAGACAGGGTAGGCATATTGGGTGGACATGTATTGGATCATCTGTTTCACAGTTCGTCGTATTGAAGATTCACCCGGTATTAAGGTTTGGCCCTGAGAAAGGTGATTTTGTGCTTCAGCTAGAATCATATATAACGTACCCAGTGATGTAAAATGAGAACTTTCTTTTCGCTCGGCAAAAGCTGCCTGCATCAAGGATAACCAATCCGAAATTCCGCAGGATGGTCCGGCATGAAAAACGGATTTCTCTGGCCGGAATCCCGCTTCTTCCGTATGCTGCGCAGCTTGGCTTCCGGTAAAGGCCATCCAGCGGTATTGCCAGGGATGACGGGCATGGGATTGGTAGCTTACAAGCTGGCCCGGTTGAATGAGGAAACAATCTCCTGCGGATAGTTCGTAGGAATGCAGTTCGGTGCGGAACGTACCGGCTCCTTTTTCTACATAGTGCAAAAGATAATAATCGTATAGCTTCGGTCCAAGGGCGTGACCGGGAAGTGTCTGGCTTGCGCCTGCAAAGAGGACATGCAATGCCCCTTTTTCATAATAAACCGGATTGGAGGCAACCGAGTAACTGAGTGCTCCACTTTTGCCCGAGGTTTCCGGATTGTTTTTTATTGGGTGATCTGCTGTACCTTCCATACGTTGTTCAGTCATGATGATATTCCTTTCGTTCCTTGATGGTCCATTCATTATACGCCTTAAGGTCACATTTATCCATATGGAACACACATGGCTTCATTTCAAGGGGGACCGCTTTCTTGTATAATAACATTAAGAAAACCAACAACCATGAGATGGGGTGCAGCAGCAATGAACATAAATGAATTGAAACAAAAGTTTATTGACAAGTACGGAGAGAGTGGAGCGAACATCCGTGTATTCCATGCCCCTGGGCGGGTGAATCTGATCGGTGAGCATATCGACTATAACGGTGGATACGTGCTTCCGGCAGCGCTTGAATTTGGTACCACTTTGATTATCCGTGAGCGTGAGGACAATAAGTTGCAGTTGGCTTCCACCAATATGGCCTATGAAGGAACGCTGGATACGTCTTCCATTGGCAAAGAGAAAACAGGGGAATGGATGGATTATCCGATCGGCGTCATGGTAGAACTGCAAGGCAAAGGTGTTAAGGTATCCAAAGGTTATGACTTCCTCTACCACGGAGAAATTCCGAACGGCGCAGGTCTTTCCTCTTCTGCATCGCTGGAGGTTCTTACCGGGTATGCGATCCAGTCGCTCGAAGGTGTGAATGATATTGATACGGTGCAACTGGCGCTGCTGTCTCAGAAGGCGGAAAACGAATTCGTCGGCGTCAACTGCGGAATCATGGATCAATTTGCTGTAGCCAATGGCGCAGAGGATCATGCAATCCTGCTGATGTGCGACACCCTTGAGTATGAAAAAGTTCCATTCCGTACCGGCGCCTACAAGCTGGTCATTGGCAACACGAATAAACGCCGCGGTTTGGTGGACTCGGCATACAACGAGCGTCGCTCCCAATGTGAGCAAGCACTTTCGATCTTGAAAGAACAACTGCCTGCACTGAACTATCTGGCGCAACTGACACCAGAACAGTTCGTCACACTGCAGGATCACATCAAGGATGAGAAGGTAAGACAGCGTGCCCAGCACGTGGTGGAAGAGAATGCACGTGTACTTGCATCGGTGGATGCACTGCGTGATAACGATCTGGAAACCTTCGGCAAGCTGATGAATGCTTCTCATGAATCCCTTCGTTATCTCTATGAAGTGAGCTGCGAAGAGCTGGACGTGATGGTGGAGGAAGCACAGCGAATTCCGGGAACACTTGGTGCACGCATGACCGGAGCGGGATTTGGCGGTTGTACCGTATCGCTTGTGCATGAAGATGATGTAGAGCGTTTTGTCAGCGAAGTGGGCGCAGCGTATGAAGCGCGTACCAGTCTCAAGGGAGATTTTTATGTGTGTGGAGTAGGCGACGGTGTTAAAGAATTGAAGGAGGCGAAGTAAGATGGCAATTTTGGTGACAGGTGGAGCAGGATATATTGGTTCTCATACGGTAGCGGCTTTGTTGGAACGTGGGGAAGAGGTGGTTGTCCTGGATAACTTGCAGACAGGGCATCGTGAAGCTCTGCTGGGCGGAAAATTGTATGAAGGGGACCTGCGTGACAAGGAACTTCTGGCGAAGCTGTTCGCGGAGAATTCCATCGATGCAGTCATCCACTTTGCAGCCAACTCGCTGGTTGGCGAGAGTATGAAAGATCCCGTGAAATACTATGACAACAACGTGTTTGGCACACTGTGCCTGTTGGAAGCGATGAATGCAGCAAATGTACGTCGCATTGTCTTCTCTTCTACAGCTGCTACTTACGGTGAGCCGGAGAAAGTGCCGATTGAGGAGAGCGACCGGACAGAGCCTACGAATGTATACGGCGAAACCAAGCTGATGATGGAGCGTATGATGTCCTGGTTCGATAAAGTACAGGAAATCAAATACGTCTCCCTGCGTTACTTCAATGCAGCCGGAGCCCATGACAGCGGTAAAATCGGTGAAGATCACCAGCCAGAGAGCCATCTCATTCCACTTGTGCTGCAAACGGCGTTAAAACAACGTCCTCACATCGCTGTGTTCGGTGACGACTATGCGACGGAAGACGGAACCTGTGTACGTGATTACATCCACGTAAGTGATCTGGCGGATGCACATCTGCGGGCTGTAGACTATCTCCGCAAAGGCGAGAACAGCAACGTGTTCAACCTGGGTAACGGTCAAGGCTTCTCCGTGAAACAGGTTATCGAGACAGCGAAGAAAGTAACCGGCCTTGAAATTCCGGTTGTACAGGAACCACGTCGTGCGGGTGATCCGGCTGTGTTGGTGGCTTCGTCTGCCAAAGCAAGATCTGTACTGGGCTGGAACCCGAAATGGACGAATCTTGAGGATGTTATTCAAAGCGCATGGAGCTGGCACCAGTCTCACCCTAACGGCTACGGAAAAAACTAGGAGGCGAACAATCATATGTCACAGACTCATATTGCAGCAGGTGCCACAGAGCGGACACCGGAGCAGCAGGAAGCACTGCATGCCATTGAACGTCTGGTAGCATTTGCCTTGCACAACAAGCTGATTGAAGAAGCGGATCGGGATTACAGCCGTAATCTGCTGCTGGAACAGTTCGGGTTCTCCGAGCCGTATGCCGGGGTATTGAACGAGACGGTGTTGGACGGACCACAACCGTTGCTGGATACACTGATTGATTATGGATTTGAAATTGGACTTATCCCTGAAAATACCGATACGTACCGTGATTTGCTTGATGCGAAAATTATGGGTCAATTAATGGCCCGTCCATCCGAGGTGGTGCGGGCCTTCCGTCATACGGAGCAAACGGAAGGCATTGAGGCGGCTACTTCCCAATTCTATGAGCTTTCGATTCACTCCAACTATATTCGGATGGATCGTATCTCCAAGAATGTGTACTGGACACAGGATACCGCTTATGGCGACATGGAGATTACGATTAACTTGTCCAAGCCGGAGAAAAGTCCCAAGGAAATCGCGATGGCGAAACTGCTTCCACCTCCGGTGTATCCGAAATGCCAACTCTGTCGTGAAAATGTGGGTTATGCCGGTCGGGTCAACCACCCGGCTCGTCAAAACCTGCGTGTGATTCCGCTGGAATTAAACGGTGAACCTTGGTTCTTCCAATACTCGCCGTATGTGTACTACAACGAGCACTGCATTATTTTCCATCACGATCATGTGCCGATGAAATTGACCAAGGACACACTCCGCAGGCTGCTGGCCTTCGTGGGGGAGTATCCGCATTACTTTATTGGCTCCAATGCCGATCTGCCCATCGTTGGCGGCTCCATCCTGACCCATGACCATTTCCAGGGTGGACGTCACACCTTTGCCATTCAAAATGCGAAGCCAGAGGCGGTATTCCGCCATGCAGGTTCGCCGGGGCTTACGCTTAGTCTCGTGAAATGGCCGATGTCCGTAATGCGACTGGCTTCACATGATCCGGCAGAGTTGCTCGAAGCGGGTAATGCCGTTTATGAAGCGTGGAAGGTCTATAGTGATGCTGCTGTGGAGATCGAGGCATTCAGTGAAGTGGACGGAGAGCAGGTTCCGCACAACACGGTTACCCCGATCGTTCGTCGCAGTGCAGATGGTGGATATGAGATGGACCTCGTTCTGCGGAACAATCGCACGAATGATGAGCATCCCGAAGGGATTTTTCATCCGCACCGCGAAATGCATCATCTGAAGAAGGAGAACATTGGGCTCATCGAAGTGATGGGGCTTGCAATCCTGCCAGGTCGTTTGAAAGAAGAACTGGACGGCATCGCGGATATTCTTGCTGGAGATACCAAACTTGCCGAGGCAGCCAAAGCTTCCGATCATGTGTTGAACAAGCATCTGGGCTGGGCGGAAGAAATGATCGAACGTTTCAGTCCCAACCTGACGAAGGAACAAGCCGTAGCTCTTGTACAACAGGAAGTCGGCTTGAAATTCGCCGAGATTCTGGAGCATGCAGGCGTCTACAAGTATGATGAAGCAGGACGACAAGCCTTCCGTCGTTTTGTAAGCAGCATGGGATACACGGAATAAACATGTATAACAAGGAACACCAGCCAAGTTTTTGGGCTGGTGTTTTGGTTTGTGTTGACATGGGAAAATGGACACGGAGTCGTTGTATCCCTTTAACCTGAGCTGGCATCAATTCATATGGCAGAGTATTCGTGCAGTAGGATGTTCCGTCCCCATTTACAAATCGACGGGTTGATATAAAGTGAGTGGCTATCGATTTGTTTTTATATAATCGGGGTACTATAATTGGAGT
Source organism: Paenibacillus sp. NPDC056933 (assembly GCF_042674385.1). Taxonomy (NCBI): domain Bacteria; kingdom Bacillati; phylum Bacillota; class Bacilli; order Caryophanales; family Paenibacillaceae; genus Paenibacillus; species Paenibacillus sp. NPDC056933. The sequence continues at coordinate 3,020,844 of NZ_JBHUQN010000001.1, forward strand.
TGCACTAAAAAATTCTAAACTCCATTGGAGGCGACATAGATATGAGATCATTTCAATTTTATAATCCAACCCGATTGATATTCGGTAAAGGTCAGCTGGAAGCACTAAAAACCGAAGTACCGAAATACGGCAAACGGGTTCTGCTTGTATATGGTGGCGGCAGTATCAAACGCAGCGGTTTGTACGATCAGGTGATCGGATTGCTCAAGGAAGCCGGAGCAGAAGTTACCGAACTGGCGGGTGTGGAACCGAACCCGCGTCTTTCGACTGTGCATAAAGGGGTAGACCTCTGCAAAACGAACAACATCGACCTGATCCTCGCTGTAGGCGGCGGCAGTGTATTGGACTGTTCCAAAGCGATTGCTGTAGGTGCGAAGTATGATGGCGACATGTGGGACTTTGCTCAGCGCAAAGCCGTTGCGCAAGACGCTCTTCCACTCGGTACCGTTTTGACAATGGCTGCAACAGGTTCAGAAATGAACTCGGGTTCGGTGATCACCAACCAGGATACTCAAGAGAAATTGGGCTGGGGCAGCGCGTATTCGTTCCCAGCATTCTCCATTCTTGATCCGGTAAATACATATACCGTTCCTCTGGACCAAACGGTATACGGTATGGTGGATATGATGTCCCATGTATTGGAGCATTACTTCCATTTGGATGCCAACACACCGGTTCAACTCGGGTTCTGTGAGACGATTTTGCGCACCGTCATGGATGCAGCACCTCGTCTGGTCGAAGACTTAGAGAACTATGAGCTGCGCGAGACGATTTTGTACTGCGGAACAATGGCATTGAATGGCGTGCTGAACATGGGTCTTGCAGGGGACTGGGCGACACACAACATCGAGCACGCGGTATCCGCTGTGTACGACATTCCGCATGGTGGAGGACTGGCGATCCTGTTCCCGCACTGGATGAAACATAACCTGGATGTAAATGTCGATCGTTTCAAACGTCTGGCGATTAATGTGTTTGAAGTGAACCCTGAAGGCAAATCGGACAAACAGATTGCAGAGGAAGGCATTGAAGCGTTGAGCCGGTTCTGGACATCCATTGGTGCACCTAACCGTTTGGCTGACTACGATATCGATGACAGCCAAATCGACGTCATGGCAGACAAAGCGATGCTGTTCGGCCCATTCGGTAACTTCAAAAAACTGCAACGTGAAGATGTCGTATCCATCTACAAAGCTTCGCTGTAACATCAAGTACATTGAGATTTATCCTGTCTTTGAACCGCAGGTTTCCTTTCTGGGAAACCTGCGGTTTTTTTTTATGCGTGGCATGATCGCACAAGATAAAGAAAAATGAAGCAATAAGTGAAGAATGTATTGAAAATAACCATTATCGGGCTGAGAATACATTAGAGGAAACATTTTGAAACATTTTGACATTTGCTACGTATTTATTTACATGAGGAATGCCCAGTAAGTATGGAATTGCGGCAGAAGAGAGGAGGAACGGGATATGGAGTCAATCTATTGGGGGTGTCTAATCGGAGGTGCGATATTTGCGGTCGTCAGCCTTGTGCTAGGTGACTTGATTGACGGTTTGCTGGACGGGGCCTTTGAATTGCCTGGCCTTGATTTTTTCAAACCCGTTGTGCTTGCCGGTTCCATTACAACTTTTGGCGGGGCTGGCATTATGCTGACACGTTACAGCTCTATGACTGCCATGTCGGCACTGATACTATCCCTGCTTATAGGTATAGCTGCAGCCATGCTGGTATTCTTTGCTTATATCAAGCCGATGCGTAACAGTGATGTCTCCATTGCATTTTCAATGAAAGAGCTGTCTGGGAAAATTGGTGAGATAACCATTCCGGTGCCAGAAAAAGGGTTTGGTGAAGTCATGATCAAAATTGCTTCTGGTAATACGGTTCATACCGCATCAAGCTTTGAACATCGTCCCATTGCGGCGGGAGCGCGTGTTGTAGTGGTGGATGTAACCGAAGGTGTTCTGCGTGTATCGGAATGGGATGAAGATGTACTTAAAGATGTTTAAGAAAGTTTAACAATAAGCAGTTTAAGCACATCATGAATGAATAAGGGGAGAGATGTGGAATGAATTTAGATTGGGATGTGTTGTTAATTCCTGCAATTGTAGTCGGTGTAATTTTGATTCTTGGTTTGGCTTTCTGGGCGAGGTACAAAACGGTTGGACCGGATGAAGCGATGATCGTCACGGGTTCATTCTTGGGGAGCAAGAACATTTCCGATGATGACTCTGGTCGCAAAATTAAAATTGTTCGTGGCGGCGGTGCATTTATTTTGCCCGTGTTCCAGCAATCTGAGTTTATCTCGCTGTTGTCCCATAAGCTGGACGTCTCTACACCAGAAGTATACACGGAACAGGGTGTACCGGTCATTGCCGATGGTGTCGCCATTATCAAGGTTGGAAGCTCTGTAGAAGACGTGGCCACTGCAGCCGAGCAATTTATTGGTAAGCCTGTTGAATCGTTGAGAGGCGAAGCACAGGAAGTTCTGGAGGGGCATTTGCGGGCCATCCTCGGAACGATGACGGTGGAAGAAGTATACCGTAACCGGGATCGCTTCGCGCAAGAGGTTCAAGGTGTAGCTGCCAGAGATCTGAAAAAAATGGGGCTGCAAATTGTCTCTTTTACCATCAAAGATGTTCGTGATAAACAAGGCTATCTGGATGCCCTCGGTAAACCGAGAATAGCAGCTGTCAAGCGGGATGCCGAAATTGCGGAAGCGGAAGCGATGCGGGATGCGCGTATTCAGAAGGCCAATGCGGAAGAGCAGGGGCAAAAAGCCGAGTTGCTGCGTGATACGAATATCGCTGAAGCTGCCAAAGAGAAGGAACTGAAAGTAGCGACGTTTAAACGGGATCAGGATACGGCGAAAGCGGAAGCTGATCAGGCGTACCATATCCACGAAGCACGTGCGAGACAAACCGTGGTGGAAGAAGAGATGAAGGTTGAACTTGTTCGTAAAGAACGTGAGATTGATCTGCAAGAGAAAGAAATTATCGTACGTGAGAAGCAATATGATGCTGAAGTGAAGAAAAAGGCAGAAGCCGATCGTTATGCGGTGGAGCAGGCTGCCGAAGCGGATAAAGCCAAAAGAATGCGTGAAGCCGATGCGGTACAGTACTCCATTGAAACGCATGCGAAGGCGACTGCCGAGCAGAAGCGTCTTGAAGGTCAGGCCGTGGCGGATGCAGAGCGTGCCAAAGGTACAGCGGATGCAGAGGTTATTCGTTTGCGGGGTCTGGCGGAAGCAGAAGCAAAGGAGAAGCTGGCAGAAGCGTTCCAGAAGTTTGGCGAAGCTGCCGTACTCGATATCATCGTCAAAATGCTGCCTGAACTTGCTGGTAAAATTGCGGAGCCGATCTCGGCAATTGATAAACTTACTGTTGTGGATACAGGTAAAGGTGAGGGTGCAGCACGTGTAAGCAACTACGTAACCGAGCTCATGGCTACGGCTCCAGAGATGCTCAAGAGCGTCTCCGGTATTGATGTGGAGCAATTAATCAAAGGACTGACTAAGCCCAAAACATCAGCACCTATTGCCGTTCAGCAAAGTGAGCCTGTAACCACACCGTCCATAATCGATAAGATTGTGGAAAGAGCTGGCGTTGACGAGTAAGAGATGGTCTCATCATGCACTCGTGCTCTATTGACCTTAAGGCGAATTTTTGTTACTTTTTAAGCGAGACGTCCGGCGCGATTTGCCCGCTCCGGATGTCTTTTCGTTTTTACTAGGGTGTGAGTGAATCATACCTATGATGGTGTGAAAAAAAGAGGTGCAAACATTGAGTAGCCTGCATGTAAACAAAGCGCTAAATAATAATGTAATTATTGCACAGCATCCTGACCACGGGGAAGTCGTCGTGATTGGTAAAGGCATCGGCTTCAACCGGAAAACCAATGACATTATTCCACTGATGGCTGTGGAGAAGATGTTCATTTTGAGAAATCAGCAGGAGCAGGAGCAGTACAAACAGCTTCTTCCACAGGTGGATGAGGCGTTGATCGAGATTATTAACGAAGTCATTACGTATATTGCAGAGCGTACGGACGTTCCACTCAACGAGCATATTCATATTGCTTTGACTGATCATATTTCTTTTGCTTTAAAACGCAAGGAACAGGGAATTGTCATTCAGAATCCTTTTCTATATGAAACCCGTGAGATATATCCAGACGAATATCGGATGGGAGAGTACGCTGTCCGACTGATCAAGGAGAAAATGAGCGTAGACTTGGGATTAGACGAGATTGGCTTTATCGCACTCCATATTTACAGTGCGATGACGAATCAGAACATAACTCAGGTGCGTGAACATTCCCAATTGATCACTGATTTGGTGAATCTGGTTTCTGACCAACTCGACTATTCATTTGAAACGGAATCTCTCGATTACTCCCGTTTGTTGACTCATCTTCGTTTTGCCCTTGAGCGTGTACGTCGGGGAGACAAAGTCGAAGAACTCCATAAATTGGATTCTCTGTTGAAGTTGGAATACCCTGAAATGTACTCGCTTGCATGGAAACTGACGAAAGTAATGGAGAAGAGACTGAATCTTCCGGTATATCCTGCCGAAGTGGGGTATCTGACGATTCATTTGCAGCGTCTGAATCAAAGGAAAGAAGAAGACAACAAGTGAAATATTTCCACAGGTGGAATTCCAATTTAAGAATTTTTGTGTAAAGGCTTGCACTGAATTTGAAGTGGTGCTACAATGGTTCCGTAATCAAGCAACTGAATAAACATAAGCGACGTGTTACTGATTCGATCAGGCATGAGTTATTAGAGTGTGATTGTTCTTACCTTATACAGGGTATGCTATACCCGAAGGTTGGCACAGTTCACTTTATTAATTCATGCCTTTTTTGTTTTTCCCCTTGCTTGCATCACAACATATAATCTTAGACGAAAGGGTGAATACGAAGCGATGTTTAAAAAGCTTTTTGGTGTATTGCAAAGAGTTGGTAAGGCACTTATGTTGCCGGTGGCGATTCTGCCAGCCGCAGGTTTGTTGCTCGGAATTGGTAACATGCTTGTTAATCCGGACTTTCTGCAATATGCAACGGCACTGGACACTCCTTGGGTGAATTCAATTGCCACGATCATGATGAACGCGGGTCAGATCGTATTTGATAATCTGGCATTGCTGTTTGCCGTCGGTGTAGCAGTCGGCTTAGCCGGAGGCGAAGGCGTAGCAGGTCTTGCGGCCATCATCGGTTATCTGGTTATGAACGTCACATTGGGTACTGCCGTTGGCGTTACACCGGCTATGATTGGTGAAGTACCGGGTTATGCCAGTATTCTGGGCATCCCTACATTGAGTACAGGCGTGTTCGGAGGTATTATCATAGGTATTGCCGCCGCGCTATGTTACAATCGGTTTTTCAAAATCGAGTTACCTTCTTACCTGGGTTTCTTTGCAGGTAAACGTTTTGTGCCGATCATCACTTCAGTCGTTTCCCTCTTAATCGGGTTGCTTCTGGTGATTATCTGGCCTCCGATTCAAAATGGATTGAATGCCGTATCTCACTTCATGGTAGATACAAGTCCGACATTGTCGGCATTCATTTTCGGAGTCGTGGAACGGTCATTGATTCCGTTCGGTCTTCATCATATTTTCTACTCTCCATTCTGGTTTGAGTTCGGAGAATATGTGAACAAGGCTGGAGACGTCATTCGTGGGGACCAGCAAATCTTCTTCAATCAACTGCGTGATGGTGTGAACCTTACAGCGGGAACATTCCAAGTTGGTAAATTCCCGTTCATGATGTTCGGTTTGCCAGCTGCGGCACTTGCGATGTACCATGAAGCAAGACCGGAGCACAAAAAATATGTTGCAGGAATCATGGGTTCAGCTGCGCTGACATCGTTCCTTACAGGGATTACAGAACCTCTTGAATTCTCGTTCCTGTTTGTGGCACCTGTATTATTTGCAGTACACTGTATCTTTGCAGGTTTGTCTTTCATGACGATGCAAATTCTTGGCGTCAAAATCGGGATGACGTTCTCCGGTGGATTCATTGACTTCCTGATCTTCGGAATCATTCCGAATCGCACTCCTTGGTGGGATGTTATTATCGTAGGTTTGATTCTTGCGGTGATCTATTACTTCGGTTTCCGGTTCATCATTCGCAAATTCAACCTCAAAACACCAGGACGTGAAGAGGCTACACCTGAGACATCTTCCGGTGGAAGTTCAGGATCAACGGATGAGCTGCCACACAATATCCTTGCCGCCTTCGGTGGACAGGAGAATATCAAACATCTGGATGCATGTATTACTCGTTTGCGGATTGAAGTGAACGAGAAATCCAATGTTAATAAAGATCGTTTAAAACAATTGGGTGCATCTGGCGTACTGGAAGTGGGTAATAATGTACAGGCCATCTTCGGTACACGTTCAGATACAATCAAATCGCAGATGCAGGATATCATTGCAGGACGAACCCCGGCACCTACACCAGCTGCTGATGTCACACCAACTCCTGAAGAGGAGAAGGCACAGGGAGCAGAAGGTGAACGCATTATTGCCGAAGATATCGTCATGCCAGTAAACGGTGAATTGATGGATATCACAAACGTCCCTGACCCGGTTTTTGCTGAAAAAATGACAGGTGATGGTTTCGCTGTTCTGCCACATGATGGTACCATTACATCGCCGGTGTATGGTAAAGTGTTTAACGTATTTCCAAGCAAACATGCCGTAGGTATTATGTCTGACGGTGGCAAGGAAGTGCTTGTTCATATAGGTGTAAACACGGTGAAGCTGAAAGGTCAAGGCTTTAACGTGCTTGTACAGGAAGGCGATCTGGTATCGGCAGGCCAACCGATCATGGAAGTCGATCTGGAGTATGTAAAAGCTAACGCTCCTTCGATCATTTCACCAGTCATCTTCACCAACCTGCCAGAAGGGTCAACAGTCACCCTCAAGAAGAGTGGTGTGCTCAAAGTTGGCGATCAGCCAATTATTGAGATAAAATAAGAAGTGTTATCCCAATGGCAAGCAAGAGTTAATATATGCAATGCCTAAACCAAATTACTGAAAGTGAGATGATTGTAATGCAACAAACATTCAGAATTACAGACGAAGATGGTATCCACGCACGTCCGGCGACAGCCCTGGTTAATACAGCAAACAAATTTAAAGGTGCAGAATCCTTTGCAGAAGCTAACGGTAAAAAAGTAACATTGAAATCCATCCTGGGCGTTCTTTCCCTCGGTCTGGAACAAGGTGACACCATCAACATCATCGTTGAAGGTGAAGGCGAAGCGGAAGCTCTTCAAGCGCTGACTGATGTTATGGTTAACGAAGGGCTGGGCGAAATTAATGCTTAATGTCTCCGGGATCGCGGCTTCGGCGGGTATTGCTATCGCCAAGGCGTTTATCTTGGAGCATCCCGACTACTCTGTAGAAAAACGCCAAATCAACGACGTTGACGCAGAGATCGCAAAACTCGACTCAGCGCTGGGCAAGTCCCAGGCTGAGCTTGAGGCGATCAAAGAGCGTACTTTACAAGAGCTTGGCGAGAAAAAAGCTGAAATTTTTGCTTCGCATTTGCTCATTCTGAATGACCCGGAACTTATTGATCCGGTTAAAGCGAAAATTGCTGATGAGAAGGTTAATGCAGAATTCGCATTGAACGAGACCGCATCGCAATTTATCTCCATGTTCGAGAACATGAAGAGTGCATACCTGCAGGAACGTGCGGCTGACATGCGTGACGTTACCAAACGTGTGCTGAATCACTTGCTTGGTATCGACTTCATGAGTCCGGCTGAGATCAGTGAAGAAGTGATCGTGCTTGCTGAGGATCTGACGCCTTCCGACACAGCTCAATTGAACCGTCAATATGTTAAAGGTTTTGCAACCAACATTGGTGGACGTACTTCTCACTCGGCAATTATGGCTCGTTCTCTTGAAATCCCGGCTGTTGTGGGAACCAAGGACATTCTGGCTCAAGCCAAACAAGGCGATATGATTATCGTTGACGGTCTGGATGGTCATGTTTTGGTTAATCCAACGGATGAGGTCATTGCGGAGTATCGTTCCAAACAGGAGCAGTATGATGCACAACGTGCCGAGTGGAGAAAACTGCGTGACGAACCAACCGTAACAGTGGACAACGTTCATGTTGAACTTGCAGCCAACATCGGTACACCGAATGACGTTACGGGTGTTCTGGAGAACGGCGGCGAGGCTGTAGGTCTGTACCGTACCGAATTCCTGTACATGGGCAGAGACAAGCTCCCTTCCGAAGACATTCAGTACAATGCTTACAAAGCGGTACTGGAAAAAATGGAAGGCAAACCTGTTGTAGTTCGTACACTCGACATCGGTGGAGACAAAGAGCTTCCATATCTGGATCTGCCAAAAGAAATGAATCCATTCCTCGGCTTCCGCGCAATTCGTCTGTGCCTGGACCGTCAGGATATTTTCCGTACACAATTGCGTGCCTTGTTGCGTGCAAGCGTACATGGTAACCTGCGTGTTATGTTCCCAATGATCGCAACACTGGGCGAATTCCGTGAAGCGAAGGCAGTCCTGCTCGAAGAGAAGGAAAAACTGGTAGCTGAAGGTATTGCGGTATCAGACAGCATCCAACTGGGCATCATGGTCGAAATTCCTTCGACAGCAGTTCTTGCGGATCAATTCGCCAAAGAAGTTGATTTCTTCAGTATCGGAACGAACGATCTGATTCAATACACCATGGCTGCTGACCGTATGAATGAGCGTGTCTCCTATCTGTACCAACCTTACAACCCTGCCATTTTGCGTTTGGTTAAGATGGTAATCGATGCAGCGCATCGTGAAGGGAAGTGGGCTGGCATGTGCGGAGAGATGGCTGGAGACGCAACAGCAATTCCATTGCTGCTCGGTCTCGGATTGGATGAGTTCAGCATGAGCGCAACCTCCATTCTGCCAGCTCGTAGTCAGATCACCAAGCTGTCCCGTGCGGACATGCAGGAACTGGCTGCCAAAGCTCTGGATATGCAAACGGCTGAACAAGTTGTTGAATTGGTTCAAAGCATTCAAGCGTAATGTAATTTTATGGGGTTTCCACCCGATTTTAAGGGTTTCTTTTTCCGATAAAAAGCTGCAGTCGTGCAGCTGTTTTGCCGGTATCTGTTGTTACAGCAGATACTGGCTTTTTTTGTTCTCAAGTATGTATTTCTTATACTTGCGACAAGGGAGCCCAATTGTTACACCTGACCGAGTTAGGGCAAGAAGGATCTGGGGAATTGGAAGGCCTACACCGGACTTCAGTCGGCAGTCGAGCTGCGTGGTCGGTACATATGCTTTGTTCTATGTTTGTAGATGGAATAATAATAGGAGAAGACAAAATGACAGCCGCGCAGAGCACAGCTGTCATTTTGTCTTTATGGTCTGTATATATTCCGTTAGAATTATCATTTCTAATCTTCAGCACTATCATCCAAGAGTAGTGCGGGTATTGAAATTACGATTCGGTAATAGTCAGATTTTAACTGCAAGCGCAGTTCAGTACAGGTTTACGGGCTGCTGTAGTTTCATCCAGACGGGTAACCGGTGTGCCATAAGGGGCATTGAGTACCAGTTCAGGGGTCTCTTCTGCTTCCTTGGCAATGCGAATCATCGTATCGATGAACCCATCAAGTGTTTCTTTGCTCTCGGTTTCCGTCGGCTCGATCATGATGCACTCCTCAACGTTCAGCGGGAAGTACACGGTTGGCGGGTGATATCCAAAATCAAGCAAACGTTTGGCGACGTCCAGTGTGCGTACACCATACTGTTTTAATCCCCGGCCAGACATCACGAATTCATGTTTGCACACGCCTGGATACGGAATCTCGTAGTAAGGAGCAAGACGTGCCATCATGTAGTTGGCGTTGAGCACCGCACATTCCGATACACGGCGCAAGCCTTCTGGTCCATAGGTACGAATGTAGGCATAGGCACGCACCAGAATACCGAAATTGCCGTAATACGCTTTGACCCTGCCAATGGATTGATCCCCTTCGCGATCGAATGCATACATACCTTCATCCGTTTTGATGACCATCGGTTTTGGCAAAAACGGAATCAAGCGGCTCTTCACGCCAACCGGGCCGGCCCCAGGTCCACCTCCGCCGTGTGGAGTACTCATCGTTTTATGCAAGTTCAGATGCACTACGTCGAAGCCCATATCTCCAGGACGGGTAATACCCATAATGGCGTTGGAGTTGGCTCCATCGTAGTACAGCAGACCGCCAGCCTGGTGCACAATGGAGGCAATCTCCTGAATGTCTTTTTCAAAAAGTCCGAGTGTGTTCGGGTTGGTCAGCATCAGCGCTGCGGTATCCGAACCAACAGCTGCGCGAAGTGCGTCCAGATCTACCAGACCGTCTGCGCGGGATGGTATCGTTACCGTTTCGAAACCTGCTACGGTTGCACTTGCCGGGTTGGTCCCATGAGAAGAGTCAGGAACGATGACTTTTGTACGCTGTTCACCACGACCTTCATGGTAGGCACGGATCATCATGAGCCCAGTCCATTCGCCATGTGCACCAGCAGCAGGTTGCAGCGTAACAGCATCCATGCCCGTCAAGCCTGCAAGGTCATTTTGCAACGTGTAGAGCAGTTCAAGTGCACCCTGAATACTGGATTCGTGCTGATATGGATGGATTTTCGCGAATCCGTTATAACGGGCGACATCCTCATTAATCTTCGGATTATATTTCATCGTACAAGAGCCGAGTGGATAGAATCCGTTATCTACCCCGAAGTTGCGACGGGAGAGGGCAGTGTAGTGACGAATGACGTCCACTTCAAAAACCTCAGGCAACGCTGCTGCTTCCGACCGCAGCATTTCCCGGGGAATCAGCGAATCGACAGCTTGCCGGGGAACGTCACATTCTGGCAAGGAATACGCGACCCGACCGGGACTGCTGAGTTCAAAAATCAACGATTGCTCTGGTGCTGGAGAGGCAACCTGAGTAGTGACTGTTGTGATAGTTTCAGATTGACCCGAAGTGGACAAAGAGGCTACCGTTTCCGATTGTCCTTGTAATGATGTCGTCGTCGTTGTCTTTGTTGTCGTTTCCTGAGTCACAGCGATCCCTCCAATACACGTGCGAATTCGTCTATCTCTTCCTTGCTGCGTCGTTCGGTAACGGCAATGAGCATATGTCCGGCGAGCTCGGAATACTCTCTTCCAAGTTCATACCCGCCAATGAAGCCGGCATCGAGTAATTTCAGTTGCAGGGCATCGACATTCGTTCCTTCAGGCAGTTGGACAACAAACTCATTGAAGGTAGGTACAGTAAACGTAAGAGAAACCCCTGGAATTGCGGTAAGCGTGTTAAGGGCATAATGGCTCTTTTGCAAATTCAAATCAGCGACGTCGATCATGCCTTGTTTACCCATAATGGACATATAGACAGAGGCGCTCAGCGCGAGCAGAGCCTGGTTGGAACAGATGTTGGACGTCGCCTTTTCACGGCGAATATGCTGTTCCCGTGCTTGCAGCGTGAGTACAAAGCCACGCTTGCCGTTGCGGTCCGTGGTCTGGCCTACAATTCGGCCAGGAATCCGGCGCATATGAGCCTGGGATACGGCGAAATATCCGCATGTTGGACCGCCGAGTGAAGCGGCGATGCCAAGAGGCTGCGCGTCGCCAACGACGATGTCAGCACCCAGCTTGCCTGGGGCTTCCAGCAGACCCAGTGACAGCGGGTTGGCACTGACCACGAGCAGACCCTTGTGCGCATGCGCCAGGTCTGCGGCCTGTTTTACATTTTCCACGGCGCCGAAGAAGTTCGGGCTCTGAATCATAACGGCTGCGGTGTCATCGGACACGGCAGCTTGCAGGGCATCCCAGTCTGTTACACCATTTTGGTACCCGATCTCAACAATCTCCAAATTGAGGCCGTGTGCATAAGCTTGCAATACCTGACGGGATTCAGGGTGCACGGTACGTGATACAATCAGCTGTTTGCGGCGGGTTGCCGCTGCGGCCAGATTGCCTGCTTCCGCAAATGCAGTTGCACCATCGTACATGCTGGCATTGGCTACAGCCATGCCTGTTAACTCACAGATGTAGGATTGAAACTCGAAAATCGCCTGCAATTCTCCTTGGCTGATCTCGGGTTGATAGGGCGTATAGGCAGTGTAGAACTCGGAACGGGAGATGACATGATTAATGACAGAGGGAACGTGGTGATCGTAAATGCCTGCGCCCAGGAAGCTGGCGTGTGTCTCGAAGTTGGCATTGGCTCCCGCTTGCTTCGACATATGACGTGTCAGTGCATATTCATCCAGTTTGGAGGAAACGGGCAGTTCACCCTGATAGCGAATCTCCTGTGGAATGTCATGGAACAGATCCTCCATCGTTTCCACGCCGATGGTTGCCAGCATGGCACTCTGATCCTGCTCGGTCATGGGAATGTAGCGGTGCTTGCTCATGCTTGATCAGCTCCTTGAGTAGGTGTCTTTGGTGCACGTGTCCGTTTATGAAAAGGGGTCTTCACAACCTCGGCTTTCAATTTCTTGCCTCGGATCTCAATCTCCAGCGGGGTACCCAGTGCAGCATATTTGCTGTCAATCAAGGCCAGCCCCAGATTGCGTTTTAGCGTAGGCGATTGGGTGCCTGTAGTCACTTCACCAATCTGTGCGCCTTCGGCGTAAATCGGATAATGGGGGCGTGGAATGCCGCGTTCCAGTACTTCGATACCGACCAGCTTGCGGGCAGGCCCGTCATTTTTTTGTCGCAATAAGGCTTCATGTCCGATAAAAGGTCCGGCATTCAGCTTCACAAACATGCCCACACCAGCCTCCAGCGGCGAGATGGTTGCAGACAATTCCTGCCCATACAGGGGAAGCTTGGCTTCAAAGCGCAGCGTATCCCGGGCACCCAGTCCTGCCGGGACAAGTCCATGACCTTCTCCCGCCTGCATCAATCCATTCCAGACGGCAGCGGCCTGTTCGGCAGGAACATAGAGCTCAAAGCCGTCTTCACCGGTATATCCGGTGCGGGATAACAGCAATGTAACCCCACATACCTCCGCATTCGGCACAAAACGGAAGGGCTCTATCGAAGACACATCGGTATCTGTCACCGTTCCGAGAATGTCCACTGCCAGCGGACCTTGCAGAGCAAGGAGCGCCGTCTGATTCGAATCATTGGTCATTGTTACGCCTGGCATCATGTGCTGTTGCAGCCATGCCCAGTCCTTATCGATGTTGGATGCGTTGACCACTAGCATATAATGCTGGTCTTGCAGTTTATAGATCAGCAGATCATCGACCACGCCGCCATCCGGATAACACATTAACGTGTATTGGGCTTGACCGGGAACGAGTGTTGTTACATCATTGGTGGTCATGTGCTGTAGAAAAGCTTCCGCGTGTTCACCTTGGACAGTGAATTCACCCATGTGGGATACATCAAACAGTCCGGCACGTTCTCGCACCGCTTCATGTTCTTTCTGAATTCCGCTGAATTGTACCGGGAGCTCCCAGCCGCCAAAATCAATGCATCGTACGCCTTCATATTGCTGATAGAGTGGAAAGAGTGGGGTTCTAAGCAAATCGGACATCCAATCACCTCGTCATGGGCCGTCAACCGGCCGAGTGTATAACCGTGGAGCAATGAATCTGGCATCAACTTTTATTATAAAAGTAAGGTAAAGACGCTATAGGCAGCGCCGCTCTATAACCTGTTTTCGTTTTTTTTGGGAAAAAGGAAAAGGACAGGCCAAAGAATCGGCATGCCAGAAGCACGCTGTATTCTTAGGCTCTGTCCTTGGTACCTGAGAGTTACCCCGCCGCATGATGCAGCAGGTTTCCCCTTGGGTGATCGTAACGCCCATACAGGGCGAATAGATGCTCTCCAGAGTTGCGTCCCGTAAAAGTCCTTTTGCCTGAGAGATTCACCTCCGCTTGTCGGTGGTTTACTCCTTCGGCGTTACCGCATGTACACCCTGATTCGGGTGTCAAGGGTAATCTCTCCCTTTACATTCATCCGCGGGCATTGCATAGACCAATAAACACATTTACTACTCTCATTAAAGCCTGAATCGACTATTGATGTCAAGAACGATATCATAGAAATTAATAAAAAATCCGAATGATATTTTCAATTTATTTTATAACGTTCGTCTATTTATAAAGAGTGCGCTTACTTTTCTAATATTCACCATTATATGTAGGGAGTGTTCATTTGAGTTACAGGCATATAAGAAAGAAAATCAAATAATTTGTGAGGTATCTTGACATTTGATTGGGAAATATCATACGCTATGTTCTGGGAAAAAGGTTAAGGTCAAAGAAGCGCATGCACTCATTAATGAAAAGCGAGGCGGATATCGATGAGCGAATTGAAAAGTGATTTCCTGTACAGTGAAGAGCACGAATGGGTGCAGACCGTAGGGGAGGATACCGTACGTATTGGCATTACCGAATTCGCGCAGCATCAGCTGGGTGACATTGTGTTTGTTGAATTGCCTGACCTTGAATCGGATGTAAAGGCGGAAGACAGCATTGGAACGATTGAATCCGTCAAAACCGTTTCGGATTTGTTTTCTCCTGTAAGTGGAACCATTGTGGCTGTAAATGACGCATTGCAGGATTCCCCGGAGCTGGTTAATAACTCTCCATATGAGGAAGGCTGGATGATTGAGATCCGTGTTGAGGGCGATCTGACAGCAGCACTGTCCACATTGATGAATGCGGACGCATATCGTAAACACACGGAATAATATTATTTTACATTATTTTACGAATTCCAGGGTGAAGAGCTAAGCTAGAGCTTGATACGAACGCCCGTTTAACGTGAAAAGAGTAATCCATTGAAATATATGCAGTTAGTGATACTGATGATTTTGACCATAGTTTAGGCGCAATTGCTTCATCTGAAACAGGATGAGCAGCTGCGCCTTTTTTCTGTTATTCGCGCAGCATGCATGTGGCATATATTTACATTTTATACGTCATTAAAATGGGGTTCTTCGTGGGAATGATACGTGAAAGGGAATATGACAGAGTCATTTCAGTTAAAAGGTTAAATAAATCGGACAATCCTTCAAATTTAAATCTTGTCATCAACGTTCATGACGGAAGTAGGTTTTCATTTCGTTGTAGAAGATACCGTTTTCATTTACGATATGTTTGTGAAATGAAGATTTATTTCAGATTTATACCTTGTTCGTCTGGATCATCACCATTGTCAAAAATTCAGTGGAATGAAGGTTTAATATGTTGAGGAGGTTTTCGATATGAGTTCAGTGGACGCAAAATCCGAAAAAAGCGGAGGAATACGGGTCGGCGTTCAGAAGTTTGGACGTTTCCTGAGCGGTATGGTTATGCCGAACATGGGTGCATTTATCGCCTGGGGTCTGATTACGGCATTGTTCATTCCAAAAGGATGGTTCCCTAACGCAGATTTTGCATTGCTGGTTGATCCAATGATCAAATATTTGCTGCCTTTGTTGATCGGTTACACAGGCGGTACCATGGTACACGGCCAACGTGGTGGTGTAGTCGGTGCGATTATGACCATCGGGGTGATTGTCGGCAGTGACATTCCGATGTTTCTTGGTGCCATGATTGCAGGACCATTGGGAGCCTGGGTCATTAAGAAATTTGACAAGGCTGTCGAGGGCAAAATCAAATCTGGATTTGAGATGCTGGTTAACAACTTCTCCGCTGGTATTATTGGTGGGATTTTGGCCCTTCTGGCCCTTAAAGGCATCGGTCCTTTCGTTGAAGCGATTAGCAAGGTGTTATCGGCCGGGGTAGAAACTTTGATGAATGCCGGTCTTCTCCCGCTGGTCAATCTGATCATTGAGCCAGGAAAAGTATTATTCCTGAACAATGCCATCAACCATGGGATTTTGACACCGATTGGTACAGATCAAGCAAGAGAACTGGGTCAATCCGTTTTATTCATGCTTGAATCCAATCCAGGACCTGGACTCGGCATTTTGCTGGCCTACTGCTTCTTTGGTCGGGGATCAGCTAAATCTTCCGCTCCAGGTGCTGTAATTATCCATTTCTTTGGCGGGATTCACGAGATTTATTTTCCTTACATTCTGATGAGACCGATACTGATTCTGGCTGCGATGGCTGGTGGTGTAGCAGGTACATTGACCTTCATGCTGACAGGAGCTGGCTTGGTTTCAGCACCGTCACCGGGAAGTATTATTGCCTACTCGTTGTTAACACCTAAGGGTGGATATTTTGGCATGCTGGCAGGGGTAGCTGTAGCAGCAATTATCTCCTTCCTTGTGGCATCCGTACTGCTCAAAACAGGTAAACAGAAAGACGACGAAGATCTGGATAGTGCTTCTAACCGTATGAAGGATATGAAAAACCAGGGCAAAACGGGTAACCTCACCGTTGATAAAGACAATCGGGAAGCTGACCGTGCAGCCGATATTGCTTCTTCGGCAGTAAAAACGGATATCAATAAAATTGTATTCTCCTGTGATGCAGGTATGGGTTCGAGTGCCATGGGAGCTTCGATTCTGCGGAAGAAAATGAAGGCAGCCGGTGTGGATGTCGCTGTAACCAACACGGCAATCAGTGAAATTCCGCAAGATGCCGACATCGTCATCACACAGAAAACATTGACAGACCGGGCCAAAACGGTGGCTCCAAATGCAGAGCATATTTCCATCGATAACTTCCTGAAGAGTCCTGAATATGAGGCACTGGTGGAGCGCCTCAAATCCGACTCCTGATGAGCAATATTACAAGGAGACAGCGTGAAATCGTGGAGTTCCTGCTGGAGCACCCGCATGAGGTAACTGCTGGCGAAATAGCTGTTGCGGTCAAAGTGAGTACCCGTACCGTACATCGGGAGTTGCAGATGATTGAACAGTGGCTTGAGCCCCTTGGCATGAAATTGGAAAAAAAATCGGGAACCGGGGTCCGAATCGATCCCGGTTCCGATGATCTGGCTGTATTGCGACAACAACTTGAGCTGAACGAATATGTGGAGTTTACGCCCGAAGAGCGTAAACTCTTCATGCTTTGCATTTTGCTGGATGAAGCTGAGCCTGTGAAGTTGCTTGCACTGGCCTCAGATCTGAAGGTTACGGTGTCTACGGCAAGCAATGATCTGGATGACCTTGAGCCACGTATTCTCCAGGCGGGATTGAAGCTGGTTCGCAGGCGCGGATATGGGGTCAAGATCAATGGAAGCGAAGTGGCACATCGCATGGCTATATCCGCGCTCGCTCTTGAATACTTGGATGAATCCGATTTGTTCGGGAGACATGTGGAGCAGGGAGTCTCTAAGGTAAACAGCAAACTTCTGGGAATGATAGGGCATGAGGATGTACTTACAATAGAAAATGCGTTGTGGCAGCCGGATATCGATTGGTTGGAAAATATCCCGGAGCGGCAATACATGAAGCTGTTGATTCAATTGTCCGTAGCGGTTGTTCGTATCCGCAAAGGCTTTGGCATTGGGCGGAGCCTTCATCAGGACAATAAGAACGGCGGATATCTGCTGGATGGCGAGAAGAAGGTACCGGAATACTTGGCTTCCCGCTTGTGCGGTGTTCTGTCTGCCCAGCTGGGGCTTGAGTTTGCCAAAGAGGAACAGGCATATTTTCACAGGTTGCTGATTGAAATTGAGCATTCCATTCATTCCTCGCGTCTGCTGCCTGTAGACGATTTGGTCTTACTCGATATGGTTCGTTCCCTCACAGATCGGATGCAGGAGAAGACCCATTATTTGTTCCATGAGGATCGTCTGCTCCGTGAAGGTCTGATTGCCCATATGGAGCCGGTGCTGGAACGCATGAAGGGGCGTCAGCTCATCCGTAATCCGTTGCTTCAGCAAATCCGCAAGGATTATGAATCATTGTTTGAGGATGTAAAAGAAGCGGTCCAACTGGCCTGGCCCAATACGGATGTGCCGGATGAGGAGATTGGATTTCTGGTTATGCACTTCGGTGCTTCCATTGAACGGCTGCGGGTGCTGAAGCGTGAAGTCAGGGCTGTCGTCGTCTGTACGAGCGGGATCGGATCTTCACGGATGTTATCGAGCCGTCTGTCCAAGGAAATTCCCGAAATTCGAATTGTGGACAGCGTGTCATGGTATGAAGCTGCACGTATTCCCAAGGCGGAATATGACCTGGTTCTCTCTACAGTCGATCTGCCAATGGATAAACATCAATACTACAAGGTAAGCCCACTGCTGACAGCAGAAGAGAGTGAACGCTTAAGGCATTTCATCAGGACAACGACGCTTCAGCGGGAACATAGTCCCCCACCTGAAGCAGATTCAAGGACAACAGGCCGTATCGCCGATCCGGTGGGACTGGAGACCACACTGATTGAAATCGTGCAGATTATTGGTAAATTTCAGGTGTTCCCGCTGGATAATCAGGAGATCGGATTTTATGAAACGGCCAACGCCATGTGCAACGTGTTGCATCAATCCGGTGTGTTGAATAACCCAGAAGAGATTGCCAGGCTGCTGGAGGAGCGTGAAGCAGTTGGAAGCCAGAAAATTCCGGGGACTTCCCTCGCGCTGTTCCATACACGCAGTGATGGCATTTACAGGCCTTCGATCACGCTCTTCCAGTTGTCAGAGCCGCTTCTGCGCACCCCCGAAGACCCGGCAGGTGTCAGTCACGTGCTCTTGATGCTTGGGCCCAGAGAGTTGTCCAAGGAAAGCTTGGAGGTACTAAGTGAGATCAGTGCGCTGCTGTTACAGGAAGAAATGATTGCATTACTTGAAAAAGGGAATCGGGATGATCTTATTCATTATTTATCCCAAGAGCTGGCGGGATTTTACCGCAGCAAAATCGAAATTGGAGGTATACAAAAATGAGTGTGTTAACGAAAGATAAAGTCATCATGAATGCAACGGCTCAGGACAAATATGAAGCGATTCGCATGGCAGGTCAGATTTTGAAAGACGCTGGACATATCACCGCTGAATACATTGACAAAATGCTGGAGCGTGAAGAAATTGTCTCCACGTATGTCGGAAATGGACTGGCAATTCCACACGGCACGAAGGAATCCAAATCCTTTATCCTGTCCACAGGTATATCGGTGATCCAGTTCCCGCAGGGTGTTGATTTTGGGGAAGAAAAAGCATATATGGTGATCGGTATCGCCGCTCAGGGCGGAGAACATATGGAGATTTTGACCAGCATTGCTGTGATCTGTGCGGAGGAAGAGAACATGGAAGCACTGCGTCAGGCCAAAACTGCCGAAGAAGTCATCACCATTTTGGAAAGTGAAATGGAACTATGAAGGCCCTTCACTTTGGAGCAGGTAACATTGGACGTGGCTTCATCGGTTTGATCCTGTCCCGTGCAGGATACAAGGTAGTATTCTCGGACGTTAATCAGGAGCTGGTTACGGCTTTACAGCAGCGCGGAGAGTACACCGTTGAACTGGCTAACGAGGCCAAGGACCTGGAGAACGTCACTGGTGTGAGCGCAATCGATGGAACCAATCTGGATACCGTTGCTCAAAATGTTGCAGAAGCTGAACTGATCACAACCGCAGTGGGTGTAGGCATACTGAAACATATTGCTCCCGGTATAGCCAAGGGTCTTACGGCCAGACTGGGAACAGGTGATGTCTTCGAGCCTCTTCACATTATTGCCTGTGAAAATGCAATCGGAGCCAGCACTCAGTTGAAAGAACATGTATATGGCTTGCTGGATGAGCATATCCGCAAACTTGCTGATCAGTACGTATACTTTCCAGATTCAGCCGTAGACCGGATTGTACCGATTCAGCATCATGAAGATCCGTTACATGTACAGGTAGAGCCTTTCTATGAATGGGTTGTTGACCGTTCACAAATGGCTCCTGCGTTCAAACCGGTTGAGGGTGTAAGGTATGTTGATGATCTGGAGCCTTATATTGAACGGAAGCTGTTCACCGTAAATACAGGACATTGTATTGCCGCCTATATTGGATATGTGAACGGGTATGATACGATTCAGAAGGCTATCGCCGATGAAAAAGTAAAATCCATCGTATATGGTGCTTTGCAGGAAACCGGGGCAGTTTTGGTGAAGCGTTTTGGTTTCAATGCGGATGATCATCAGCTGTACATCGCCAAAATATTGGAACGGTTCGTTAACCCGCATCTGACGGACGAAGTAACTCGTGTAGGACGTTCACCGCTGCGGAAACTGTCCCCGAATGACCGTCTGGTTCGTCCGGCTCTCCAGGCTTACGAGTATGGAACGGAGACAACCCATCTGGCGATGGGTATGGCGGCTGCGTGCAAGTTTGACATTCCTGAAGATCCGGAAGCGCTGGAACTCCAAACTACGATCCAGCAAAAAGGGATTGAAGCAGCACTCGGCCAGTATACGTCCATGGATGAGAGCCATCCTGTACTGAAGCAGGCTGTAGAGCACTATCATCAAATGAAAAAATAAAAATTTTCATTCCAATACAACGTAATATGGACAGAAGAAGAGCCTCACAGGGTTAACTGTGGGGCTCTTCTTCTTGTTCTGCTTTCTTTTTATACGTATCCAGACATGTCTTACATATACAGGACTTCCTGCGTTGTTCTGCTGGAATGCGGTCAAATACCCCTTCTGGGAACACGGCCTGGTTACACCAGCATTCTGAGTGTGGACGGCCTGCTGCATAGGAACAGCCATTGGCTTCACCGCATAAAGGACATACAAGGACTTCTGGTGTCACCTTCTTTGTATCTTGCTCAATAGACATACGGGTCTTCCTTCCCCCTTGTGAATATTTAACCACTAACGATCGATAGGCTAATTACTGTATACTAACTCAACCCATTATACCAATCTTGTGATTATTCTTCAGGAGGCAATTCAATCTTCAGTCCTTCCACATGTTTGCGACCCATCAGTTTGCGTTTTTTTCGGTTTTCCTTGGTCTCCAGCACAATGTCGAGGTCATAGTCGTCGCCTGGATAAAGTTCCTGTGCGGATATATGCAGAGTCAGGCGTTTTTTGTGAATTTTGACTTTACGTCCTCGCAGCATAACTCCGATGTTTCCACGACTGTCCTCCAGATCACAGACGATTCCTGACTGGTTCAGATAGGCTGCATACACGCGATCTCCTTTACGGAATGCTTTGGCTGGGGAAGTGGGTTCTAATGTTTCAGACCTATCGGATTGCTTTCTTGTTCCAGTTTGTGCGGACGGGTTGACAGATTTCACTGTGTTCCTTGTTTTATTTAAGTGCTCTTGTTCCGTTGTGCTGCTTCTTGGCGATGGCGTAGAATTCGCAAGGGGTACGGATGGACTGAGGCTTGGAGAGACACGTTGCGAGACGCCCTGGTCGGAAACCACTTTGGAGCGTTCTATAATGCGCTGTGGCATTCCCAACTTCAACGCGATGGAATAGGCGTAACTTTCCCCGGCTTCTCCAATCCGCAATCGATAAAGAGGCTGGAGCGAGACCGTATCGAATTCCATTCGTGCATTCTCAAAACCCGGCGTAGCTGCCGCAAAATGTTTAATTTCACCAAAATGGGTTGTGGCAACCACTGTAGCCCCGCGATGGTGCAGTTCCTCCAGCATGGCGATGGAGAGGCCTACTCCCTCACCGGGGTCCGTGCCGGAAGCCATCTCATCAATAAGCACAAGCGTTGAGGAATCGGCTTGCTCCAGGATGCCGATCATATTGCGAATATGAGCGGAGAAGGTACTGAGTGCTTGCTCCAGACTCTGTCCATCGCCGATATCAACGGCAACCTCGCGATATACCGCCATCTCGCCACCTTCAGAAACAGGCACCAGAAGACCGGATTGCATCATGAGGGTGAGCAGGCCCAATGTTTTGAGGGCGACCGTTTTGCCGCCTGTATTCGGCCCTGTAATGATGAGGGAGGAATATGTGTGACCGATTGCAAAATCAAGCGGAACCATGGATGCGCCCATGAACGGATGGCGGGCATTCTGTATCCGAACCCTTCCATTGGCATTCACGTGTACAATACGACCGTCCATCGTCGCTGCATATTTCGCTTTGGCAAACAGGAAATCCAGAATACCTATCGTTTCTGTATTTAGCGCAATTTCACGATGATAGGACTCTGCCAGAGAGGTTAAGTCACCTAAAATTTTCATCTCCTCTCGTGATTCCTCGGCTTGAAGGGAAGCCAGTTCCATCTGCAAACCTACTAATTCAGCCGGTTCAATATATACGGTCTGACCGCTTCCTGATTCATCCAGCACACTGCCTTTAACGAGCTTGCGGAACTCCTTCTTAATGGGAAGCACGGTTCTTCCACCGCGCTGGCTAATGACATTTTCCTGCATGATGGAGCGGTGTTTGCTTACCAGAGAATCCAGCTTGCGTTTCATGCGTTCTTCATTTACTGTCATTTTTTTGCGGATGCGAACCAATTCTTTGCTGGCCTGATCCTGTATGCGTCCACTGTGGATGCAGCGTTCAATTTCGCTTAACAGGGATTCCATTTCCATCATTGATGCAGCATAACGGCTGACTGTGGGAGCAGCTTCGGACTTCGATTCCATGTACTTCATAAGCTGTGCACAGCTGCGCAGAAATTGGGCGAGATGGCTGAAATCACGTTCACTAAATAAATAACCGGTACCGAGCAGGTCCATAATGGTTTCCATCCCTTCCAGTGAAGGAATGGGAACACTGGCGCCAAAGCGAATCAAAGCTGCGGCTTCAGCCGTCTCTTCCAGACGGATTTCAATCAGACGTGCGTCAACCATCGGTCTCATGTCTCTTGCGTAACGTTTGCCCAAATAGGATGTGGCACAGGCTGCAAGATTTTTTTGGATTTGGGGGTAACCCAGACTGTTTAGCGTGTTTTCATTCATTCTTGATCTCTCCTTGAGAATTAAAATGGAAGTACGGTTAAAGCGATGGAACATATTCCTGGAAAAACGCAAAAAGGGCGGAGAATGAACAAACGTCATTCTCCGCCCCTTAACGTATGGGAAAGCAGGGTCCATTACAGGTCTATACAAAAAAATCCACGCTGAACACAGCGCGGAAATAGACCCGGACACGTACAATCCCGGAGGCGATTTATGATATCCGCTGTTCTTAACTAAGTACAGGGGCTACGGCGCATCATGAAACACACGTATGCCATAAGGCACAAGTGAATCAAAGGCCAAACTCCTGAATATGAAACTTGGTTAGTTAAGAACGCTCACCGACATCAAAATCTCTCCTTTGATTGAGGAATATGCAACCAATATAAACTGGAAATAACCTTGAAGTCAACCTTCAAGAATAAATAGTGGACTTGAATAACAATGGGTTTTAAAATAACAATAGTAAATTAATCCAATGAAAGCGATATTATACAACCCTTTTGCATTGCACCGGAAGTCCATTCCGAAAGCGTTCTCGCTTAAATAATGCAAAATACATACAAAGGAGGATGCTCTTTTTGCCTAAATACTTGCTGCGTCTGCTTTGTTTTACCATGATCCTTGGAGCCCTTCCGGTGATTGTGATTGGTTCAGTCTCGTATTCGATTGCTTCGCGTGACATTGAACAGAAGGTGCGTGAGAGTAATCTGCAGATTTTGCATCAGACCCAAATGCGGGTAGAGCAAGTATTGCGCAGCCTGCAATTGTCGTCCATCCAGTATGTGAATTCTCCATTGGTATTACAAGCGATGAAGAAACCGCTGGACAGCAGCGAATTTCAGGAAATACGTGATCTGACGTCCGGATTCAACAATCTGCAGGCGGTTACCAATATCGATCAGGCTTATCTCGTCAATCTGGATGAAGATTGGGTCGTTTCAATGCGATCATTTGGGAAAGTGGATGATTTCAGTATCCGGGACCGCATTGGCTCCTATTTAAAATATACAAACAGCTTGTTCTGGGTCACTCAAAATAGGAGCTCAGCCAAAGAAAGTGTTCCGGTTTCTGCCGGAATGGGTGAAGCAGCACAGGAACCCCCGCCTACTCTTATATCATCGGACAATGTGGTGAGCATGGTATTCAAAATCCCGATGGTGCCTACTAATGTGAAACCTAAAGGTCTACTCGTGATCGATCTTGCTGATGCGGAGCTTAGCACATTTCTAAGTCGAAATCCGAATTCAGGTGATATGTATGTGCTCGATCGGGACCAGAAGTATTTTCTGAATGATATGGAACAAGACGGGAAATACGATATGCTCAATCAGGAAATTCATGAGAAAGTGGAGACGACGGGTCTAGCGGAGGGATTCTTCAACGCTGAGGTGGAGGGAAGTCAGGTTGCGGTTAGTTACAGAAAGTCGCCGCTCAATGGCTGGTTATATGTATCAGTGGTGTCCCTGGGGCAGATTACCGCTCAGTCGCAAAAAATTGCATTGGTTACAGGAGTGGCTACACTGATCATGTTATGTATGACGGGACTGGTCGCCATCTACGGCAGTCGACGGATGTATTCTCCGATATCTAGACTGCTGCAGTTTACCAAGGGACTGGATTCTCCATTGGCCCCGTCAGGACGCCGTCAGGATGAATTTATCTACATCGAAGAGAGATTAACGACCTTATTCAGCTCGGAAAAAACGATGCGCGAGCAAATGAAGGGTCAGCATGTTCATTTGCAGGAATTCTTTATGACCAAACTGCTAACAGGCAAAATATCGGAAGAGGACTTCAGATATCAGGGAGAGCTGTATGATTTTCCGACATCATGGTCACGGTTAGGGGTACTCACGCTTCAAATCGATACCCTTGAAGGGACAAGGTATGAAGAGCAGGACCGGGACCTGCTGTTGTTCGCGTTAAACAATATGGTCGGTGAACTGCTGCCTTCGGATATTCGATTTGCCCCTGTCATGATTGATGACGCTCAGGTTACGATACTTGCATCGGTGGTGGTTGATGAAGTACAGCTCAAAGAATGGATGCATACCCAGGCTGAATTGATCCGTGAGCGGGTTGTAACCTATCTCAATCTGCCTGTAAGTATCGGCATTAGCCGCTCCTATGCAGAGATAGGAGATTCACCAAGAGCTTATCAGGAAAGCCGGGAGGCCCTTCAGGGCAGGGTAAGTCTGGGCAGTCGCATTATTTTGCATTACGAGGATATTCAACCGCGAGGTCAGACGGAGGCAGCGTTATATACACAGCTCAGGATGATTGAAGATCAGTTGGCTTCAGCGCTCAAGCAAGGAGACGAGGAGAAAACCAATGCATACTTTACACAATATCTGGGTCTGCTCGCAGACAAGAAGCTGCATTTTAGCGAGTACCCCGTGATTATGGTTCAACTGTTATCCCGTGTGTACCAGCTCGTTCAGGAACAAGGAGGAGATGTAGCTGAAGTATTGGGCGAGAAGGCTTCCATGGCACGACTGCTGAAGTTATCCACACTGGATGAGATGACGAATTGGTTCCGCAAGTGTTTATTTCAACCTGTCATTCGATACTGGCGCGAGCAGGAAGAATCACAGTATCTGAACATTGCCCGACGCATGATACGGCTGATCGAGGAACGGTATGATCGCGAATTATCGCTGGAAGCCTGCGCTGAAGAACTGAATTTTCATCCGGTCTATCTGAGCCGTGTGTTCAAGAAGGAAGCCGGAGTAAACTTTACCGAATACCTCGCACAGTACCGTATGGAAAAAGCGAAGACCTGGCTGCAGACAACGAACCTGAAAATATCTGAGATTGCCGAGAAACTCAATTACACGAACCCTACCGCTTTTATCCGCACATTTCGTAAAATTACAGGAACCACTCCCGGAAAATATCGGGAGCAGCAGCGATAAACGAAAGGCCTGCTCTGCCTGCTATGGCAGGCAGGTTTTTCTTTGTTCCTGGCGATGCTTCGGTGCATCAATAAAGCAGAGTTAAGACGGGAGTATCCGGGTTAAATGCGGTTCATCGATGAGCGTCAACCGATTTCGATAATGCCCAGAAACCTTGCTGCATAAGGGAAAACAGGAAGCTAAAACGAGACGATAGCCAGTTATCCGTTTATCCTCCACAATGAAGACATGAATTCAGGAAGTGATATTTTGTAATCGTTTCCAAAGTGGGGAGGAAGACACTATGAAAGCCGAAACGGCGGCTCGGACACGGCCCGCTACCCGCAGTGACAAAAACTTGCTGTGGAGGGACATCATCAAAAACCGGTGGCTCTACATTATGTTGATACCGGGTGTGCTTTATTTTGTTATTTTCAAATACATACCCATGTATGGCATTACGATGGCTTTTCAGGATTACACGCCTTACAAGGGCATTCTGGGCAGTGACTGGGTAGGGTTCAAACACTTCCAGCGTTTCTTCGGAGAACCACAGTTCTGGACCTTATTCCGGAATACATTTTTACTGGCAATCTATAACATGGTGTTCTTCTTCCCGCTGCCCATTGTGCTGGCGCTCATGATGAATGAAGTTCGCCGCGAACGGTTCAAACGATTTGTACAGACTCTTGTATATGTTCCGCATTTTGTTTCCTGGGTCGTTGTGGTTGGTGTGTTCTACATGCTGTTCACAACTGAAGGCGGTGCCATTAACGAATTGCTCTACAGCATAACGGGACAAAAAGTAGCTTTCCTGCTTGAGCCCGGCTGGTTCCGAACGATGATTGTCGGACAATCCATCTGGAAAGAGGTAGGCTGGGGTACAATTATTTTCCTGGCGGCCCTGTCCGGTGTAGACACACAGCTCTATGAAGCTGCGCGGATGGATGGCGCCAATCGCTGGCGTCAGACCTGGCACATTACGCTGCCTGCCATTCGCAGTACGATCATTATTTTGCTTATTCTGCGTCTGGGCAACTTCCTGGATACAGGCTTTGAACAGATCTTCCTGATGCTGACACCGACGAACCGGGATGTGGGTGAGGTATTCGATACCTATGTCTACACCAAAGGTCTCACACAGGCACAATACAGTTATAGTGCTGCTGTCGGTTTGTTCAAATCAGTCGTCGGGCTGGCGCTTGTACTGGGTGCCAATACGATGGCCAAAAAATTCGGGGAGGAAGGCGTCTACTAACGCTTGGCAGCAGACGTTCTTCACCAGACAGGAGTGAACATTAAGATGCAACAGGATAAAACGTGGGGCAACCGAATTTTTGATATTGTCAATCATGGCTTGCTGCTGTTGATCGGAATTGTGACCGTCATCCCGTTCATTTATATTTTGGCGGTTTCATTTACCAGCCCTCATGAAGTGGCGAAGGGAGGATTCATCCTTTTTCCAAAAGAATTCTCACTGGCCGCGTACCGTTACATTTTCTCTACAGACACCTTGATTCGCAGTTTGGGCGTATCGATCTATATCACCGTCATTGGAACACTGCTTAACCTGCTATTCACGTCGCTCATGGCGTATCCGCTTTCGAGAAGATACTTGCGTGGACGTCAGCCCATCTTGTTGGGGGTACTGTTCACGATGCTGTTCAGCGGCGGGATGATTCCAACCTACTTTGTCGTCAAATCCCTGCATCTAACCGATACGTTATGGTCCCTGATGCTGCCTACCGCAATCAGTGCGTTTAACCTGATCGTACTTAAGAACTTTTTCCAGGCCATTCCGGATGAACTGGAGGATGCTGCCAAAATTGATGGATGTAATGATGTGGGTGTACTGTTCCGGATTGTCCTGCCCTTGTCGATGCCAGCCATGGCAACATTCTCCCTCTTTTACGCGGTGGCTCACTGGAACAGCTTCTTCAACGCCGTAATCTATATCAATGATAGTGAAAAGTGGCCTGTACAAGTGTGGCTGCGTGAGATTGTCATTCTGGCCCAGAGCCGAATCGGGGATACCAGTATCGAAGAGACCGAGATTCAGCCGCTCACCATTCGCATGGCGGTTATCGTGTTCTCCACCATTCCAATCATGCTGGTCTATCCGTTCCTGCAAAAACACTTTGCCAAAGGAGTGATGCTGGGTTCGGTGAAAGGCTGAGTTAGCACATGTTTGGATCGTAAAAGGGTCATCACTGCAGAAAAAAGGGAGGTTTCATTGGATGAAAGCAACAAAAAAGAAAGCCGTAGCTGTCCTGAGTACAGTGGCACTGGTTACAGGTCTGCTGGCAGGATGCGGATCGGATGAAGGTCAGGCTGCCGAGGGCGGTGTTCAGAATGTGTCCATCGCGATAGCGCAGGTGGGAGATGTACCGAGCAAAGGCAATGAGGTTCAGCAGAAGATTGAGGCGTACACGAATACCAAATTGGACATTCAGTGGATTCCTGCTTCGGCATACAATGACAAAATTAATGTCATGATTGCATCGAGCGATATGCCCAAAATTGTGAAGGTTCAGTATAACCCAACCGTGACCAGTGCCATGCGTAATGATGTTTTTTGGGAAGTTGGACCTTTGCTGAAGGATTATAAAAATCTGTCTGCGCAGAACGAGCGTTTCTTTAACAATATCAAGGTGGAAGGTAAAATCTACGGGGTTCCGGTTTTCTCTGATATTGCCCGGGCGACGGTAATTTACCGTAAAGACTGGTTCGAAAAGCTGAATCTCAAGGTGCCGACGACACCGGATGAATGGTATGAAACGATCAAAACGCTGGCGACCTCCGATCCGGATGGAGACGGTCAGGATAATACGTTTGGACTGATGCTTTTCAAAAAATATAATGAGGATCAATACTCCTTCACCACACGTCTTGGCGTAAGTTTTGGTGCACCAAACAAGTGGAAGGTAGAGGAAGATGGCAGTTTCACGCCAGAGTTCATGACACCGGAATACATGCAGGTACTGGATTTGCTGAAACGTTTGTATAGCGAGAAATTGCTGAATCAGGACTTTGCCGTATTTGACTCTACGGAAGCGGAGAAAAAGTATGATTCAGGCGTGGTTGGCATGCGCGTTGGTGTGGCCCAGAACGGGAAGAGCCAGCAGGAGCGGCTGTCCAAGAACGATCCGGATGGTGTTGTAGATATCGCCGGTTTGCTGGGAGCGAATGGAGATCGTGTGGCAGGGCAGACGGGCAACTCCGGTATTCTGGCATTCCCGAAAGCGACGGTGAAGTCGGAAGAAGAGCTGAAAAACCTCCTATCTTTCCTGGATAAATTGATGGACCCTGAGATGGCGACCCTGCTGATGCGTGGCATTGAAGACAAACATCACAAGAAAGCTGGCGAAGATGAGGTGGAGATGAGCGACTTCGATGCGTTCCAGCGTGAAGTGAAGCCTTATCGTGATAACCTGCCTTATGTTGAAGGATACAATGTTCCGAAGTTGAAGGATACTGAGCTCGGCGAGAAAGGTACGGATCTTGCCAAAGAGCTGGCAGAGCATGCTGTACCGAATCCTGCGCTGACATTATACTCACCTACTTATGGTGATCGCGGTGCGGATCTGGATCAGATGATTGCGGATGCACAGACCAAATATATTATGGGCAAAATCGATGAAAATGGCTGGAAACAGGAAATCGAGAATTGGGCTAACGCGGGCGGAACCAAAATTCGTGAGGAATATGCGGAAGACTACAAAAAACAGGCTCAATAAAGAGCCGGAAGCGGAGGAACCCCATGAAAGAAACACTGCAATTCACACCGGTACGGATGGCCGAACAGTTCATGGAAAGTTATCGCAATCATGAGTTGTATCCCACCTGGCATTATGAGAATGGTTGTCTGTTGAAAGCGCTGGAAGAGTTGTACACCCATACCGGAGAACAAAAATATTTCGATTACATCCGGGAGCTGATGGATCACTTTATCCAGGAGGATGGATCAATTCGCTCCTATACAGTCGAGGAATATAATCTGGACCAGATTAACCAGGGGAAATCACTGTTCCTGTTGTTGGATAAAACGGGGGAAGAAAAATACCGGAAAGCCGCAGATCTGCTCATGGTCCAGCTTAAAGGACAGCCCCGTACGAGTGAGGGCGGATTCTGGCACAAGAAGATATATCCGTTCCAGATGTGGTTGGACGGATTGTATATGGCGACTCCGTTCCTCACGCAGTATGGTGCGGTTACTGGCGAGGAGAAGTGGTTTGACAAGGCGGCATTGCAGCTGCTGCTGGTGGAGAAGCGTACACGTGATTCACGCAGTGGTCTGTTGTACCATGCCTGGGACGAAAGCAGGGAGCAGCGCTGGAGCTCAGGAGAAACCGGATGTTCTCCACATGTGTGGAGCCGGGCGATGGGCTGGTATGTGATGGCGGTGGTGGATACACTGGATCATCTGCCTGTAGATCATGAGCAGCGCGGACAGATTGTGGGAATCTTCGAACGTGCGGCGAATGCACTTGTACATGTTCAGGATCAACAATCCGGATTATGGCCTCATTTGCTCGATCAGCCAGGGCGTGAACGCAATTATCTGGAGGCTTCGGGAACCTCAATGTTTGTGTACGCACTGGCGAAGGGAGTACGTAAGGGTTACCTGAGCGGCAAATTCAAGGCGATTGCAGAAAAGGGGTATCAGGGTCTGTTGCTGCATTTGCTGCAAACCGATCGGGAGGGCGTATTGTCCCTGACGCAATGTAACGGCGGTGCAGGTCTGGGTGGTACTCCGTATCGTGACGGGTCATACGAGTATTATGTGACTGAATCGATTCGGATTAATGATCCGAAATCGGTAGCTCCGTTTATTTTGGCAGGAGTAGAGATGGAACTTTACAAGTTCAACTAACATGTACATGAGAACGGAGAGGACAGAAATAACCTTAAGAAGCGGAGCTGAAAGCTTTCTGAAAGAAAGCTGCATCGGAAGCACACACCTCGCCTGTATCCCTAGATTTTCCCTTTTCAGAAGGAGATCAAAAAAATCTGGGGATAACAGCGATCGGAAGGTTGTTCTGTCAACGGAGTGGTTTGTGTACATAACCTTATCCAAAGGAGAGATGGTTCATGAGTCCAAAAAGTCGGATGTCCCGTTTAGGCGGTTTGGTTGTGGTTGGTGCAATGTCCGCCGGACTGCTTGCAGGCTGTGGGGGAGAAAAAGCGCCTGCGGCAGGGGAAGGCAAGCTTCCCATTTCGATCTCCTTGATGCAGGTAGGTGATGTGCCGGCCAAAGAGAACGGAATTGAACAAAAGATTGAGGAATATACCAATACGGATGTCAGTGTACAGTGGATTCCGCAGTCTGCTTTTGATGATAAAGTAAACGTCATGGTAGCTTCGGGCGAGATGCCGACCATCATGCGAGTGAACTATGTGCCCACAACATTTAACGCAGCCAAAACGGGGCTGTTCTGGGAAATTGGACCTTACCTGAAAGATTACAAAAACCTGTCTGCCCAATCCGAGGCTTATTTTGACAATATCAAAATTGAGGGAAAAATCTACGGGGTACCCAACTTTCGTGATATCGGGCGTACAGCTATCGTGTACCGTAAGGACTGGTTTGACAAATTAAAGCTGGATGTACCCAAAACGCTGGATGACTGGTACGAAGTGATGCGCTCCATTCGCAAGGATGATCCTGATGGCAACGGCAAGGAAGATACGTATGGAACGGTATTATTCAAAAAGTACAACGAAGGCGTATCCTCTCCGCTGACGCGGATTGCCGTAAGTATTGGTGGGGTGAACAAGTGGGGTGTGGACGATGCGGGCAAACTGACCCCTGAATTTCTGACCACCGAATATGTGGACACCATGAAGCTGTTCAAGCGACTGTTTAGTGAGGGGCTGATTAACAGTGACTTTCCTGCACTTGATCCTTCCGATGCGGACAAAAAAATCGACTCCGGTCTCGTAGCCATGAAGCTCAACGGTGTCGCCCAGAACGGAAAGTCGTTCCAGCAGCGGCTGACGCCAAACGTGCCTGATGGCGAGATTGATGTGGCCCCGTTCCAGGGACCGGACGGCATTCGAATTGCCGGGGAACCGGGGAACTATGGCATGCTTGTCATTCCTAAAGCTTCTGTAACGGATGAAGAACAGCTAAAGCAGGTGCTGACGTTTCTGGACCAACTGATGGACGAACCACTGAGCACGCTTCAACTGCGGGGTCTCGAAGATGTACACTATACCAAGACTTCGGACGGAAAAACCGAGTTCAAGGACTTTGACGGGTATCAGCGTGAAGTAAAGCCATATCGGGACAATCTGTTAAGCATTGAAGGCTATAACGTGCCTGAACTTGTCGATGTACCGATCGGCATGAAGGGCACGAAGATGGCGCGTGAAAATGAGCAGTATGCCATTCCGAATCCGGCGTTGACCTTGTCTTCTGCCATCTATACCGAGCGTGGCCAGGAGCTGGACCAGATGATCTGGGATGCACAGACCAAGTACATTATGGGCAAAATCGATGATGCCGGCTGGGAGCAGGAAGTGGCAACCTGGAGAAAATCGGGTGGCGACCAGCTCATCACCGAATTGGAAGCATCGTATGCGGAGCTGAACGGAAAGTGATAGAGGCACAATGGAGCAAGCTGTGTTTTACGTAGAACGACGTAAAGCATGGCTTGTTTTTTTATGGTCTTTTTCACCCCGGGATTATGGTTAGGGGACAGAAGGGGTATAAAAAGTAAGGAGCATTCGTTCCGCATCCATTATATTGCTTATCGAAAGGGGAGTATACATCATGATTCACGACCATCACAAGCTTGCAGCATGGAATTTGGAGGATACATACCAAGGAAGAGATCTGGGTGTCACGATGGAACCACAAGCCTGTAGTTTCAAAGTGTGGACGCCTTCCGCAAAGCAGGTGGATGTACTGATCTACCCGCCTTCAACAGGGGAAAGTGCCGTTGAATCGAAGAATCAGGCGGTACAGAAAGAAATACCCATGCATAGACAGGACCAGGGCATCTGGTCCCAGAAGCTCGAAGGCGAGTGGAACGGTTATCGTTATATGTACAGGGTCACCTTTGATAACGGACGGCAGGAGATTGCGGTCGATCCTTATGCAAGGGCAGTGACCATGAATGGAGAAATGGGTGTCATCGTCAGGCTGGAGCAGACCCACCCGAATGGATGGAACGAGGATATTCGTCCAGAACTGGCGAGCCCGGTAGATGCCGTCTTATACGAGCTGCATGTGCGCGATTTCTCGATCCATGAGTCATCCGGCATGAGGCACAAAGGAAAATATTTGGCTTTTACCGAGACAGGTCTGCACGATTCAAACGGGAATACGCTGGGGATCGACCATTTGGTTGAGCTGGGAATCACGCATGTACATCTGCTTCCGGTATTTGATTTTGCGACAGTGGATGAATCGAAGGCAGATGACGGGACCTCCGATTGCTCACGTTATAACTGGGGATATGATCCGCTCCATTATAACGTTCCCGAGGGTTCCTATGCTTCACGTGCAGATGAGCCGGAGACCCGAATTCGAGAGTTCAAATCGATGGTGCTCGCCCTTCATGAGAAGGGGATCGGGGTCATTATGGATGTGGTGTACAATCATACGTTTGACACCGCTGGCAGCTCATTTGAAAAGCTTGTACCAGGGTATTACTACCGTCACAATTCGGATGGCACGTACAGCAATGGATCGGGTACAGGCAATGAAGTAGCAACTGAGCGCCCGATGGTGCGCAAGTTTATTATCGACTCCGTAAGGTACTGGGCAGAGGAATATCATGTGGACGGGTTTCGTTTTGACCTGATGGGTCTGATTGACACGGCAACGATGAAAGAGCTCGCAGCAGAACTGCATGCCGAGGTTTCTCCATCCATCCTCTTGTACGGTGAGCCCTGGGGAGCGCTGGAATCACCGCTTGGGGATCAGATGACCCTTAAGGGAGATCAGCGTGAATCCGGATTTGCGGTGTTTAACGATAATTTCCGTGGAACGATCAAAGGCGACAGTGATGGAACGGGAACCGGCTTTGCTACAGGAGCGGAGGGGAAGGAAGAGGATATATGGACAGGCGTGCGGGGTTCCATTACCGACTTTACAGCTGGCCCATCGGAAACGATTAATTATGTCACCGTACATGATAATCTCAACCTGTGGGACAAAGTCGCACAGACTCAAGGGTTGGATGATCCGCTGGGGTTTATCACATACAGCGAGGATGGTCGTGTGAAAGGCAGTGCCAGCGTGGAAGAGGCTGTACAACGGGCGAAGCCGTATTTGCATATTGACCCGGATCACATACTGGAGAATGAAACGGTCCGGCGCTGTCTACTTGCTGCTGGCATCGTGTTAACCTCCCAGGGGGTTCCATTGCTTGCGGCTGGGGATGAATTTCTGCGAAGCAAGTACGGCGATGCCAACAGTCATGAGAGCGGGGATTCAGTCAATGCCATTCGGTGGGAACAAAAGCAGCAGTTTAAGCCAGTATACGATTATTATCGTGGCCTGATCCGTCTTCGGCGCGAGCATCCTGCTTTTCGCCTTCGCACCCGGGAAGAGATTAAGCAGCATGTTCGATGGCTTGAAAAAGGAAAAGGGGTGCTGGCCTATGAACTGGCGGGCACGCCTGTCGGAGATTCTTGGGGCCGACTGGTCATCATCTACAATGCTGCCAAAGAGACGCGTACAATGTCTGTTTCCTTAGATGAATGGAATGTGGTTGTAGAGCAAGGAAAAGCAGGTGTACAGGCGCTGCGTACGATCAAAGACGGTCAGGTCAGCGTTCCCCCTTTATCCATGACAGTTATGTACTCAGGTGAATGAGCATTCGTACCACACCTTCCTCCCATGTGGAGCGAGGGTGTTTCTTCTTTTTTTGCATCTTTTTTCATCAGGACAGTACAAATGCTGTCAATCTATGGCGCTTGTTTACATATGCTGTATCTTGAAAGCGATTGCTATGAGTATGTTCATTGCATTTTAAAATGCTAATTGAAAGCCTCTGTTCAACCGATATGTTGAGTACAGACAACCCCGGGTTGACAAATGACGTCTCGCTCCGTAACATCGGGACAACACGAAATCAATGGATATAAAGGCGGTGGGAACGATGCCGGAATGGACATCTTTTCGTTATGAAGGCAACGATCTTGGCTTAACATATACTCGTGCGGCAAGCACATTCAAGGTGTGGGCACCTACAGCACAGCAGGTATCCATACTCATTTTTGAGAATGAAGGCAACTACGATGCAAGTGGGAAAGTAACCGAACATGATGACGGACAGAAAAGGTCGATGACCCGTGACCCGGATGGAATATGGAGCGTACAGCTTGAAGGGGATTGGGCAGGACATTATTATATGTATCATATTATGCATGATGATCAGCGAGTTGAAGTGGCACCAGACCCTTATGCTCGTGCAGTATCGGCCAATGGACAGCGTATGGCTATAATCGATCCCAGTACAACCAATCCAGTGGATTGGGAAGAGGATGTGAAGCCCGTATTTCTGCGTCAGGCAGATGCTGTTCTATATGAATTGCATGTGCGCGACTTCTCTTCCGACCCCCATGCCGAAATTCCATATAAGGGTAAATATTTAGCATTTACCGCCTCGGGATTGACGGACAGAGGTGGTAACAGCATTGGTATAGACCATCTTGTCGAACTTGGTATCACCCATGTGCATCTTCTGCCAATAGCGGATTATCAGACGGTTGATGAATTGGCGACCACAATGGACGTTGGTTTGAATGCCAGAGTCCCATACAACTGGGGGTATGACCCGCAGCATTATAATGTGCCGGAAGGCTCCTATGCCACTGATCCGCGTGATCCTGCGGTCCGAATCCGGGAGTTCAAGGCATTGGTTCAATCTCTGCACCGACAAGGCATTCGCGTCGTATTGGATGTGGTCTACAACCATACGTATGGCGTAGATGAGGGTCCTTTTGAACGAATTGTACCAGGTTATTATTATCGTTACCGTGAGGATGGGACACTGAGCAATGGTTCGGGTGTAGGCAATGAACTGGCTACGGAACGGCCCATGGTGCGAAAATATATTCTGGACTCCCTCTTGTATTGGGCAGAGGAATACCATGTGGACGGATTTCGCTTTGACCTCATGGGTCTGATCGATACGGACACCATGAATGAGCTGACCCGTGAGTTGCGAGAACAGATTGATCCAGCTTTTATGATCTACGGAGAACCATGGACAGGCGGAGATTCACCACTGGAGCGGAAAACGTTAAAAGGAACACAGCGTGGGCAGGGATTTTCCGTTTTTAATGACCATTTCCGTAGTGCCATCAAAGGGGATAGTGATGGTTTCGGTAAAGGATTTGTTACTGGAGCAGACGGTAAAGAGTACGAGATTGCGATGGGTGTAGCCGGAGCGCTGGATGATTTTACATCTTCCCCTGTGGAGTCCGTCAATTATGTGACAGCCCATGATAATCTGAACCTCTGGGACAAAATTGCGACAACAATGAATCTCAGACATGCTCTTGGGTTCCCGGTATGGAGAGACGGGCAGCCGTTGGAGGGCGGAAGCGCAGAATCGGCTGTAAAAGCAGCAGATCCCTATCGGTATGTTGATGCAGATGATGTGCTTAATCATGAGATGGTCCGTCGTTCCTTGCTTTCCTCAGGGATTTTGCTTACCTCACAGGGAATCCCATTTCTTCATGCAGGGGATGAGATGCTGAGATCCAAAGCAGGAGATCACAACAGCTATCGCAGCGGGGACGCCGTGAATACGATCACTTGGGCTAACAAAGCTCGCTTCAGACCTGTTTTTGACTATTATCGCGGCCTGATTCATCTGCGCCGCACACATCCTGCTTTTCGGATGATTAACGCCGAGCAGGTACGGAATCATCTTCGCATCATGCGTGCAGAAGGAAATGTAATTGCATTTATCCTGGAGGACGGAGCGAATCAGGATACCTGGAATCAGATCGTTGTGATCTACAACGGAACAGGGCAGCAACAGCAGGTGAGTCTGCCGGAAGGGAATTGGCATGTTGTGGTGAATGATCATCAGGCGGGAACGGACTTAATTGAGACCGTGACAGGTGCTGTGTTGGTTGAACGATGGTCCTTGATGGTACTGTATGACACTGAGTATGCTGTGAGTGCTGAGCCCGCTGTAATTGAGATCCACGCGCCCCGTCTAGTATACAATTCCGGAGAGATTGCCGGATTGCGAGCATTGGTAAAAGACAGCTTCGGCAATGTGATGGAGAACGCATCCGTGACCTGGAGTTCTTCAGACCCGCACGTTATCGAGATTCAGTCTGATGGAACCATTCACACGGGGGAGACCGGGGAAGCGACCATTAGCGTCCAATGTGGTGCGATCACTTCAGAGTGTTCGTTGCAGGTCGATCACCTCCATCCGGAACGAATTGAAATAGTAGGGGAATCAGTGATGTACACAACACGTGTCAGTCGATTCCGTGCTCTGGTTCTGGATCAATTCGGCCAGCCTTTGCAAGGCATGAAGATACGGTGGAGCTCGACTCGTCCAGATCATGCTGCTGTCAGTACAGCAGGAATTGTTCGTGCTTTGGCAGCAGGGGAGACTCAGATTATCGCGGAGGCTGGCGGGATTCAGGCATCACTGAATATCAAGATCCACAAACCGATTTCGCGTATTGTCACACTCCGATATGAACGGGAAGATCAACGTTATGAGGGATGGGATGTCTGGGTATGGGGCACAGGAATGGAGGATGGAGCCTTCCCGCTGGAGCGAGTGGGCCATGGAGCAGAAGCCCGCTTTCGGGTGGCTCCAGGATTGCATCATCTGGGCTTAATCATCCGGCTAAATGAGTGGGAAGCCAAGGATACCTGCGGAGATCGATATGTAGACATTGTTCCTGAAGACGGAGATGTGCAGATTGTCGTTCACAGTGGATCGGATCAGATGCAAGTTATCCGCGAAAGCGGGGAAGAGGAAGATCGTAACAGCGCTTAAAATGGCTAGGTTATAGCTCTATACAGGGGTTAAGAGTGCATAATTTACAGGCGGTCGGATGGTATTCCGGCTGCCTTTTTGTTTAACAAAAGGGCACATGTTGCCCGGGAAAATAAAAAAACTATACAAGCCAGTGTTTGAGATGGTCTATCATTGGGGTAAATATAGATATGGCCCCAGATTTGGCCACAGCATTCAAAGGCCATTCTGGTCGAAGTGAGAAGCTTATGCTTCCTACCAAATATGAAGTAAGGATCCCTTGAAGGAGGATGTTCAATCATGAAATCCAACGGAAAAATGGCTCAACTTACGGCAACACCAAGAACTGAAAAGAAAGGTGCAGCATTGCGCCTGTTAAGACAAGGCGGACGCGTTCCGGCTGTCGTTTATGGCCCGGGACTGGAAGGTTCCGCGATACATGTGGATGAAAAAGAAATGCTGAAAGTAGCACGTACAGGCCGCTCCGAGATGTTCAATCTCCAAGTGGAGGGTGGCAAAACGGTTCCGGTGCTGATCAAGGATCAGCAGGAACGTAATGGACGTCTATTGCATGTGGACTTCCTGCAAATTTCCAAGAACAAGCCGATCAGTGTAAGTGTATCGATCGACTTCCAAGGTACCGCTGCTGGTTCCAAAGCAGGCGGTGTGTTCCAAACACAGGAAACTCAACTGGAGGTCGAAGGGCTTCCAGCTGATCTGCCAACCTCCATTGAGGTGGATGTTAGCGGCTTGGAAATTGGTGATCGCTTGACGGCGGCAGATATCAAGCTGGATAAAGGTCTGACTCTGGTGACGTCAGCTGATTCCATCATCGCTTCCGTGATGCCGCCACAAGCAGCTGAGGAAGAGCCTACGGCTTCTGCTGATGAAGCTGTACCGGCAGCAGAAGAAGCAGCCAAAGAAGAATAGAGGATCAGCATGTCCAATATGCTGTACTTTACGCAAGCCCGGTCATGATGACCGGGCTTTTTATGTTGGAGCAGGCCTTACGTAAAGCCCGGGAAATGCGATGGATCGCAATGCGGTTTTGAGTGATGACAGATTGCTGCACAGCCGCATTATTCGTTATGATGGTATAGATACATGTACCATTCCCGCAGTTGGTTAATTGTTGACTTGAGCTTTGTATGGGGACGAACATTATTTACGAGCATAGCGTTGCCGTATATTATGATCGGAGCAACCAGGTATAATTTTCACGAGAAAGCAGGTTTCGCATGATGTTTGATCCAACGATATATGACAATTTGAAAGTAGGCTTTGAAAATCACTTGTATGATCTCGATAATCTGGATGAACTTATTTCCATAACGGATCGTAAGGATCAGCTGGAGATGGCGCACATGTCCAGAGAGTTCACGTTGCAGTTCTGCCTGAGAGATTGCCCGGAAGTCACAGGTGAAATAGTACTGAGCACCTCGCTTGAGGAATTGGCAACTGAGATTCTGGAGATACCGGGTGGTCAAGC
This sequence comes from Paenibacillus sp. NPDC056933, assembly GCF_042674385.1. Classification (NCBI taxonomy): domain Bacteria; kingdom Bacillati; phylum Bacillota; class Bacilli; order Caryophanales; family Paenibacillaceae; genus Paenibacillus; species Paenibacillus sp. NPDC056933. Next base: position 3,059,985 of record NZ_JBHUQN010000001.1, read on the forward strand.
GGGTTGCCGTTTGCGATTGCGGTTTGGCATGATGATTAAGGAGCCGGAGATCCAGTGTCCGGCGATTAGCTCTGTATTACAACAGAGCTGGCCGGAACAACGAAGGGTGCAGCATATTCATTATATATTTGAAGAACAGCCAGCAACGTATGATGTCACAACTGAAGTCCATTTTGACCGCAGTGTGAATGAAGATCAGATGGGAGATATCCCTGATCTGTGCGAACATATGGTGAATGTGCTGAATGAATTATTGCAATTGCACAATTAAACAACGGAAAAGTCTTGTCTCTGGTCAAAGAGACAAGACTTTTTTCATTTTTTTGAATTCTACATAGGCTATCAGGCGTAGGTATAAGGACTTGAGGTTAACATTTTACGCAAGCAAGTAAGAGAATGTATATTTAATAAGCTGAATAAGTCCGATTGAACTATACACGTAAGGTGAATTTGCGAAAATAAGTTTGGGACTAAAGATTTAGTACTGTACTAAAGGAACTAGTTTTCCTTGCCGATAAAATATCGAAGGGGAGAAACGACATGACAGAGAAATTAATTCGTCTGCTGCGTATACTTCAGGCTATACAAGCGAATCCCGGAATTTCCGCCAAAGAATTGGCGTTGAAATGCGGTACAACTGTGCGCACGATTTATCGCGATCTCCGAATTTTGGACAGGGTTGCCCCTATTATGAACGAAGGTTATGGCAAGGGGTATCGGTTTATTGGTGAATTTTCCATGTATCCTCTGGATTTTACGGAACAGGAAGCGATGGTCTTCTCCATGCTTCCATCCGTAGTGGATACGTCACAACTTCCGGCTGAATTCGATTCGGCTTTTGATAAGGTAATGACAGCCCATACCAAGATGAAATCGAGAAACAGTGACATTGTAGAGAATATTGCAGGTATTATTCGTATGGGGACTCCTGCATATCGGGAAGAAGGGAAATATCCGAATCTGCTTATTCCAGTTATTGAAGCCATTCTGGACCAGCAAACGATTCGAACCGAGTACCACACGCTTACGAAAAATGAAATTACGGTCCGGGACATTGATCCCTATTTCCTCATTCCGCGTGATCAGCGTTTCTATTTGATTGGTTACTGCCACTTGCTGAAGAAAGTTCGTTTGTTTAGGATCAGTCGCTTTCTGGACGTTGTACGTACCAATACCCATTTTGTAATGGGTGATTTCAACATAACGCAGTTCATGAAAAACACATGGTCCATTGATCGTGGGGATAAACTTATTCATTTCAAAGTAAGATTCACTGAGAAAGTGGCCCCCTACATAAAAGAAGAAGAGATGTTTGTTCGTCCACGAATGACGGATTTGCCAAATGGTGGATTGTTATTTGAAGTTACGCTGAACAGTAGTCGTGAATTTCTGAAATGGTTATATCAATTTGGTCCCGAAGCGGAGGTCCTTGAGCCCCGAGAATATCGTAAAGAAATTCGTAAACAACTCATAGAGTGGATGAAGCACTATGAGGAAGATCAATAATTTCAACCCCTTCTAAATTCGAAAAAAATGGGTAAAAGGAGCTTTTGAGATGAGTACCAAATTATTTGCAGCCATGTATGGAATGGAACATTATCATGGCGTAGAAGCTTTAAATGTAGGCGATACCCTCTTTCTGGTCAAAGATCCCGATAATCGAGTGGACCGCGAAGCCATTAAGGTCGTAGTTCCGCCCATTGGGACGGTTGGATATATTGTTAATCATCCGCATCTTACTCCTCACGGCTGCTGGACAGGCTCGGGAATCTATGATGCTTTCCGCCAACAGACCTGTGCTAAAGTGAGGTTTGCCATGAAAGATATGATTATTGTGGAGTTAATTGAAATGATGTATGTCCCTGTTCCGCATATGGACAGTTTTATTTCAGATTGGCAGTCACGTGAAAAAGCTTGACGAAAAGCACAGGTGCACCAACATTTATCCGCGGATGAGTCTTGTATAGGCTGATTCAAGATGCATGGCTGTTCGGGCCCAACTGAAATGTTCAACGGCACTAACACGACCAGCTTCTCCAAGGGAACGGGCAAGTGAAGGATTGTCTGCCAGTTTATACAGGTAGGTAGCGAAACTTTGGGGATCGTTATACTCTTTCACCAGGTATCCGTTACTTCCGGATGTAATGATCTCACGAATGCCCCCATTGTCTGAAGCGATGACAGGTAGTCCGGAAGCCATAGCTTCCACATTAACCAGCCCAAAGGCCTCATGTTCCTGTGAAGGACAAACCAGACAATCGGCTGCCCGGTACAAACGGTCAATATGTTTATGGGCGACCTGGCCCCGAAAGGATGCATCAACCTTTAATTTTTTTGCAAGCTGTCGCAGTTTGCGGACGTACACTTGAGGTCCTCTTCCAACAACGATCAATTGTAGGGGTACCTGTGGCTGAAGAAGGGATACTGCGCGAATCAGCACATCCACGCCCTTCCCGGGAATCAGTCTGCCCACATATAGTATGGAGAATGGCACCGTAATTCCGAACTGTTTCTGCAGAAGCTGCTGTTCTCCTTTATTTACAGGCGAGAAGCGGTCTAGGTCCACGCCCAGGGGTACGACACCCATACGTCTTTTCAGGGAAGGAAATCTTCGACCAAGCCTTTGTTTCAGGGATTGACTATTGACGCCAATCCAATTGGCTTGTTTTAACAGCGCTAATCTTGCAGGCCCAGGTTGAGCAAAGGTTAACGAGTGAAGATAGAGGACCACAGGCAAGTGGGGAAAAGCGCGTTTAACGGCAGCCATGCTATAAGGTCTGTTGTCTACCTGGATAAGATCGAAGGGGTGAATTTTCAATAAACGGATGACTGACTTGGTGTACTCGGCAGGGCTGCTTGCGGGCACGCGTCGGATCGTAATGCCATCCATTCGCTCTGTGATAGCAAGATTTGGCATCTGACGGCTAATGATCGTCACTTGGTGATGGAGTGCAAGTTCGCGAGCAATACCCAGAATACAGATTTCGACTGAACCGTTACCCGGCACAGGCAGTTTTTCAGGCGCAACCATGGCTATTTTCATCAACAGGCTCCTCCTTGTCCGACATCCGTAACAATCTTCGTCATGTATCCTATGTGTTACGAGTGGATTTGGCTCCTATGAAATATTGGCGTGAAATTAAAATATTTGAAAAGAACGAAGAGTCTAAATGGCAACAATATGGAAGGGATATTATGCTAAATCGGTAAGCATGAGGGAACTGCCTTTTTGTGATATACTGAACAGGTTGCAAGTAATTTGTCATGTGTATGAGAAGCAGGAGGAAAATGATGTTACATTCACCACTTGGGCGTTTTCGACTGATGATGTGGTTGCAGGGCCTTTCATATGTGCTGTTGTTGTTTATTGCTTTTCCCTTACGTGATGCGGGGATTATGCCACAGGCGGTCGTATGGTTTGGCAATATTTATGGTTTTTTATTTCTGATGTATATGTTATTTATGGTTAGTCTGTATACTACGCAAAAGTGGCGTTTACGCCGTCCGATTGCTTTATTTTTTGTCTCGTTTGTCCCGCTGGGCAATTTTGTCTATGATTGGTTCGTCTTTCGCAAGTTGGATCGCAGACAGTCAAATAAAGCTTGACTTTGCATATCGTTATGAATATGATGAGAACAGGTTATTAAACCGTTTCAACTAAAAACTACATATTTCCTGATGTTAAAGGGGAGTAGCTTTCACAGTAAAGTCGTCAGTTCGGGATTATATCCCCGGCTTTATTGGCAGCAATTTTGTTGTTAGCGAGACCTTTACCAAGTTTTCATGCTGGGTAAAGGTCTCTTTTTGTGAATATAAAGGACCTTACCAGCGATGGTAAAGGTCCTTTTTTTTGTACATCATAAGGAAACTAAGGGGGAGTCAATTTTGGAGTTATCATTATTATTGGAGTATGGGTGGGTACTTGTCGTCCTAGTAGTCCTGGAGGGGCTACTTGCAGCGGATAATGCACTAGTTCTTGCCATTATGGTTAAGCACCTACCTGATGATAAACGCAAAAAAGCGTTGTTTTATGGTTTGGTGGGGGCGTTCATTTTCCGATTGGGTTCACTGTTCCTGATCTCATTCCTGGTGGACGTCTGGCAGGTTCAAGCGATTGGTGCCCTGTACCTCTTGTACATCTCAATAAACCACATTGTCAAAAAGGTGTTGGGAAGCCGAAACAAAACAGATGAAGCGGCTGATTCCACGCCCAAAAAACCAAAAAAACAATCCAGTTTTTGGATGACTGTATTCAAGGTGGAAGTGGCGGATATCGCTTTCGCTGTTGACTCCATACTGGCAGCGGTTGCCCTTGCTGTGGCATTGCCACCAAGTGGATTGCCTCCTATTGGCGGACTTGACGGTGGACAGTTTATCGTTATTTTCCTTGGTGGATTCATCGGACTCGTGATTATGCGATTTGCGGCTTCGTTCTTCGTCAAGCTGCTTCATTCCCGTCCAGGGCTTGAAGTTGCAGCCTTCGTTATTGTAGGTTGGGTGGGGGTTAAGTTGGCTGTCATTACATTGGCACACCCATCACTGGGCGTACTCAATGAGCATTTCCCGGAAAATAAAATTTGGAAATTTGGATTCTATATCGTATTGATTACCATTGCAGTATGCGGTTGGTTCCTGTCCTCCAAAGTCCCTGAAAAAGAAGATGAGAACCCTGTGGGAGAACTGGAAAAACAAGCAGGGAAATGACAAGATGTAAAGTCTAATCTGTCAAAACATGTACCCTAAATAATCGATATCTAACATCATGATATGCTTGAGTAAGCAGGGTCTGTTCCTTACAGACCCTGCTTTTTTATATAATTTATTGACACGAAGTTAAATCTAATACATATGCAGAATAGGGGACTTTCCAAGAAAAGGGTTGACACACTGAAACGAGTCCGCTTAATATAAACATAATATTAATGAAGGGAGGCCGAGAGATATGATGGTTGGTTATGATTTGAAATCCACAATGACACTACAAAGCACAGACACAATTGTATATCCAGTTCATCGTCTCTTTGGCCTCATACGGGCGACATAGGGGAAGATGCATATCGTTTATGGTTGGAGCGTTATTAATCGATATGCTACTCTCGGCTTATATAGCAATGGAGAACAGACGCGGCATGTTCATGCTGCTTTGTTATCCGTTATTGTCATGAAGAAGTCACGGGCGAACTGTCCGTGACTTCTTTTTTTGTTGTACTGAATAAGGATATGAATCGGAAGAACGTTAGGTTCAATTTTTGAAGTGAACCTCAATTAGCTGAACATACAGGAAGGAATAATAAATATTTATGAATACACAACCTCATTTATTTACAAGTCCAAATGAAATCACAGGTGGCTACCGACATGAAGTCAAGCTGCCTGCTGGAGATTTAACCGTCTATGCGGCACAACAGCTGTTCTCCTCGCTGGATTACAAGGTGTTTGAAATGGCGAATAACAATTTGCAAATTCCGGGCATCTCCTACATGAGTTACACGCCTGACGTGCATGTCGGAGTAGGTACCTGCATCGGAACGACGGCGGTATGGGACGCCAAGAGTGGCTATGTATCTCCATCCATCGTGGGCAGTGACATCGGATGTGGCATGCGGGTGCATATGACCAATTTGCATAAGGACGATCTGAAAGACGTGAAGCTGCGCCGCAAACTTGTGAAAGCCATTGAAAAAGTGCTGCCGATGGAGGCGAATCAGCGTGGTCATTACTCGGATATCCGTCTGGAGCATATTGTACGCAAGGGTTTACATGGCTTACCCAAAAAATATATTCCGGACAGTTATACACCGAAAAAATCGACTTCCATCACCCATGTAGAAAGCAGTAAATTTAGCTATGATGAGGAAGTGTTAAACCATGTACCAGATATGACGTGGCATCGTGCTCATCGTCAGCTGGGAACCTTGGGTGGAGGCAACCATTTTGCCGAGATTCAAGCGATTGAAATTGCCGAGGAAAATCGAGAGATCGCCGAAACTTGGGGCTTGTACGATGGACAAATTGTTGTCATGATCCATTCCGGTTCCCGGGCCTGGGGAGGGTATGTAAGCCAAACCAGTTCATCGGCTATAGCTAAAGTGATGCAGCGAAATGGGCTGGGAACTTCCGACCCAAGACTGGTTTTTGCGCCGCTTGAACATGCGGAAGGTCGCCATTACGTCAATATGATGTATTCTGCGCTGAATTATGCCGTGGTTAACCGCCATCTGATTGCTTATGCCATTCGCGAAGCGTTTCGGGATGTGTTTGGTCCGAAATGCGAATTCCGTACCCTATATGACCTGATGCACAACTATGCATGGGAGGAATCACACGCGGATCAAGGCTCGGTCTTTGTTCATCGCAAAGGGGCTACACGAGCATTGCCTGCAGGGCATCCGGATAATCCTAAGCCATACCTGGCAACAGGTCATCCCGCTCTTATTCCTGGTTCGATGGGGACTGCTTCGTATATCATGGTGGGTCAACCCGAGGGAGCCGATAACTATTATTCGATCTGCCATGGTGCAGGACGCATTCGTTCACGTACAGCCACGAAGCGTCTGGTTACCGTTGAGGATTTTGCCACGGCGCTGGGTGTGGGTACAGTAGATGAGATAGTGGTGAATCAGCGTTCACTTGAATCCATTATTGATGAATCTCCGCAAGCGTATAAAAATGTCGATGAAATTATTGATAGTGTTACCGGCGCAGGTCTGGCTCAAGTTGTAGCCAAATGTAAACCACTTGCCGCTGTGAAGGGAGCGAAGTAATGACCATAGAGAAAGAACAAACGAATCATAATCAAGTCATCTATTCCTATGAGGAGCAACTAGACAGTCATATTCGAAACGAAGGCTATGCCATATATGCCCGCCTGATTCGAGGCATCATTGAAGCGCTCGGCAATCGTTACGGTGTTCGTTATGAACTTTATGCCAGCGATGATCCGAACAGTGAATACTGGGATCTACTCAAAGAAGATCTGCAAAGCAACAGTGGTGAAGTGGAGCTGGTTGCCCGGATTTTTGAAGACCTTGAGCTGCGTACACTGCACTATGAGGACGATGGAGATACACCATCGTATGGTGTACATTATTCGATTCGTAACAATGTATTTGCCTATCCCCAGTGGGGCGTAGCGCTCGTCCGCATTCCATTCTTCCGGGAGAACGGGATCTACCAAGAGGATTTTGTGTTTGCTACAGGAGAAGAGGAATTAAAGGATTTTCTGGGCAGTGTGCGGGAACGGGAACGGCAGCAAAATATGAAAAAAGTTACGGTTTACACGGATGCACGCAATGGCAGTGACCGTCATGTCGAATCCATTACCCGGGCTGTGGGAAGAGATGAGGTTGTGCTTTCTCCGCAAATTAAACAGGATATTTTCCGCTCGCTGGATCAGTTTTTCCAGGCGGATCGCTCCTTTTATCGAGATTACGATATTCCGTATAAACGGGGGATTCTGCTTTATGGACACCCTGGAAATGGCAAGACTACTCTTGTGAAGTCCATTGCGGGAAGCGTTCCGGGGCCTGCTGCATATTGGCAAATTACCGAATACACAAACAGTGAATCGGTGCGTGAAGTGTTCGAAGCAGCCAAACGTTTGGCACCGATGGTGCTGATTATTGAGGATATTGATTCCATGCCGGATGAAGTGCGTTCCTTTTTTCTGAATACATTGGATGGGGCAACGTCCAAAGAAGGGATCTTCCTGATTGGTACAACGAATTATCCGGAGAAAATAGACCCAGGGCTCATGAACCGTGCCGGTCGGTTTGATCGGGCTTATGAAATACCGCTGCCGGACGAAGCGCTGCGTCTGCAGTATTTGCATCAGCGCGGTTTCAAAACCTTTGCGGGGGAAGAGGGAACGCTTGAAGCCGCACGATTGACGGATACCTTCTCTCTTGCACAGCTGGGAGAACTGTATGTCAGCGCAGCTCTGGAATGGCATCAGAATGGACATACGGACATTGTGCAAATCATTCAGTCGATGCGGGGAGAGCTGGACAAGAGTCATAAACATAACTGGTTGACACAGCCAGGCAAGGGGCGTGCAGGTTTTTATTAATAGACTATAAATTTTTTGGGAAAACCGTAACCGGAACGGCTGCTTTGCTGTATGTTAAATTTTTAAAATAGACCAAAAATATTATCACCTCAAATGGGTATACTAAGGCTGTCTGATCCAACATACAATGACTTTCGGGAGGTACATATCGCAGTCCTGAACTGTGTAAGATGCCGGAAAGTGACGCGAACTGTTTTCAGTGGTTTGTTACATGTTGTATGACAGAGGAAAGAGCATATGAACAAAAGGTAATATACAACAATTTTCATGCCAATTGTTTAAATCCTTCTGTAGCGGTTAATAGTAGACAGACAACAACAAAAACTTTAATTAGAGGTGAATGATATGGGTTGGTTATGGTCATTAATTATCGGTGGTATCATTGGTTGGTTGGCAGGTTTAATCGTTGGTCGTGACATTCCAGGCGGTGTAATCGGGAACATCATCGCCGGATTTATCGGCGGTTGGTTAGGTGGAGTCGTTCTGGGAGACATGGGTCCGGAAATGGGCGGATTCCACATTGTACCGGCATTAATCGGTGCCATCGTATTGGTAGCGATTGTGAGCTTGATCTTCCGTTCGATGGGTCGTAGTCGCGGGTAACAAATTCAAGATCTCTTGAATTCAGTTATCAGCCATACAAGTTTTGATGAAGAGGTTGATTGAGAGCCATGATGATGGCTTTCAATCAACCTCTTGTTGTTTTATAATTTGTTTATATACACGAAGGGATGAGTGGGGATGGAAAAAGCAACATTTGCCGGGGGATGCTTCTGGTGTATGGTTACACCGTTTGAAGAGCAGCCAGGCATTCATGGTATTGTATCCGGCTATACTGGCGGTCATGTCGATCATCCAACATATGAGCAGGTCAAAACCGGGGAGACCGGTCATGTTGAGGTTGTTGAGATTACATTTGATCCTGAGGTATTCCCGTACGAAAGACTGCTGGAGCTGTACTGGCCTCAGATTGACCCGACCGATGACGGAGGGCAATTCCAGGACCGGGGTACTCAATATAGAACTGCTGTATTTGTGCATAACGAGCGTCAGCGTGAATTGGCTGAGCAGTCCAAACAGGAACTTGCAGCCAGTGGTCGATTCGTGCAGCCGATAGTCACCGAGATTCGGGACGCTGCTGTATTCTATCCAGCAGAAGACTACCATCAAGATTACCACAAAAAGAATCAGAAGCATTATAAAGAAGACCGTGCGTTATCCGGACGGGATGAATTCATTGAAGAAAACTGGAAATAATTGATTTCAGTACTTCAGTCAGGTGTCATCAGCTTGCATGGAAAAGCCGGGATTAGTTCCAACAGGAACTATCCCGGCTTTATTGGGTTGTTCAATGAACAGGAGATTGCTTAGGATGCTTGCAGCCTCAATGGCTACAGTTCTTATCTGCGTTTCCCCACAAGTATTTCTAAATCAATGGTGATCTGCGACAAGGACCTTTGAACGCTGGCTATGGCTGATTCTGTTCCATGCCAAGAGAGGGGTGTCATATGAATAATTGAATTCACCATAACTTCCGTTACGGGCAAGGTGTATGTCAGCGGAATGCTCTCTATAAAATGGTGATGGTTGCGAAAGCGGTCCAATACATATTCCCGGTTGTCTATATGGTGTTGTCGTTCCGGGAGCAAAAGCTCCCTGAGTTCCATTAGATATCGCTCACGGGGAATCACTTTGATGATCAAGCCATCAGGCTTCGTAATCCGTCCAAACTCTTCATAGTTCGAAGGGGAGAGGATATTCAGGATCACGTCCAGCTGCCCCTCTGCAAAGGGACTGTAAGCCAGATCACCGACAAACCAGACTTGCTGGTCGTAGGTAGAGGAAGCCATGGCAATCCCCTCTTTGGCAATGTCGATCCCCCAGCCTACTGCCGGAGTATTCTGTGTAATCTGCTCCAACAGGGTTCCTTCTCCTGCACCTGCATCCAGAATATGCAAGGGCTGACTGCTGTCAGTAGTATAATCTTCAATCCAATTGCGAATGAGTACAATCAGAGGCGTATAGATCGCAGATTGAGTTAAAATATTCCTTTTGGCCGTAAATAAACGTTTGTCATAGTTGCCCTTGAAAAAGCGTGTCATAAAATTGATATAGCCTTGTTTTGCCAAATCAAAGCTGTGTCTGGAACTGCATTGAATATTGTCCCGACTAATCATTGTCATTGTGCGATGACAGACGGGACACTTAAGCATATGGATATAGGCTTGAATAAGCGCAGCACTACGTTCTCTGCGATGGATTGACATGGAATAGCACCCCATTCATTCAGAACTGGATAACTGAAGAAAAGGGCATAACAAATAAACCTCTATCGTACATTTTTTAAAAAAAGAGGTTGATGTTATGCCCGCAGTTATCTGTACCGAATGAATTGAATAATCATGGGAGGGTTACGCTCCTTTTGCCAATTAAGAGTAGGGTGAAAAAGTTAACGATACTATTATAACAGTTTGCGCAGAGAGGATAAAAGAGAGGGGACTGCACTTTTTGTGAAATAAAAAAGCGCCCTGTCCAACCGTTAGTCGGTCAACCAGAGCGCTCTATTTTCTATTTAGCTGAGTTTGTCTTCAATACATACTTGGATAATACATCGTTATTGATTTGATAGATGATATGATCATTGTACGTTGAATATCCATCGAGCAATCCAGGAGAGGAAGCAAATACATATTCATGTTCGGTGTCCAATGTCTGCGGATCAAGGATATAACCTGCCTTGGCAAAATTCAGTTTGTAATTTTCATCCTGTGTACGCTCAACAACCATCAACGCTTCCTGCTGATCTTTGAACGTTCGCTCTGTGACTTTGCCCTTCATGGTGTACAGCTCCAGCTTCTGACCTGTAAACACGGTATATCCGTTGCCAGCGGTTTGAACATAGGCATCACCGGCAATGGCACGGCCCCAGGCCATCTTGCCATCGGTGCCAAAGCCCATCAGTTTGTTGCCAGTGTTCGCGAAATTCGCACGCATGATCACGGAGCCATCATCCAGAATGGCCAGTGATTCACCGCCGCCGTCTCCCAGGGTGTTGGCATTACCTGGGAACTGATAGAAAGAAAGACGATTCAGCGTGCGATCATAGATCTCCACTTTGGGATTTGCTGCTGCTTGCCAGAAGTTGCCGACTTTGGTTTGTTTGCTGGCGTCTACGACGATTCGATTGCTGCCTGCTTTGAGCACAGCGCCGTTAATGGACTTTTCCGTGATCAGTTTGCCCTTTTTGTCATATAGCGAGATAGCCGAACGCACGGAACCATTCGATTGTACACCTGCGCTTGAGGCAACCAGTAATGTATCATTATCCAGCAGGTAGATGGAAGATGAATTATTTAGGGTCTTGACCCAGTTGGTTTTGCCGGATGTATTATACGAATATACTTTCTTGGTTCCATCGGAATATTCCATATATACATAGGCTGTGCCGTTGCTGGAATAGAGGGAGTTGGAGTACGTCGTATAAGGGCCGCTTTTCTCATGGAAAATAACGTTCCACTTCAATTGTCCTGTCGTGGCATCCAGTGCCTGGAGCGAATCCAGCTGCCAATCCAGCTTGGTATTGCTGCTTGTTTTGATCACGGGCTGTGAAGAATGAACGTACACCAGGTTTTTGGACGGCACAGCATTCAATTCCTTGATGATGACGTCTTTCTCCGTATTCACTTCAGTGAGTGCGAGTGAAGATGAGGTCCATGCAGCCTTGGGCAGTGGGGCATTTGACTCTGCTGCGTAGCTTGGTGTATGCAGGCTGAAGAGGAGCGTGCCGCTGAGAATGAGGGCAGCCCATGTTTTGGACTTTCGTTTGTTGGATGTATGCAAGTTACAAACCACCTTTCTTCGATTCAAAATAGAACCGATTGTTGAATTCTACCATTTCATGCATATGTAATTCAACCTGAGTGTCTGTAACCTTTTATCATTAGAATATATGATTATTGTTGTTTTGCGAATTTTAACGGTTACAGGGAATTCATCTTCTTCCTGTTGTGAGAGAAGTCTGCTATATTTAGTCCGGTGACATTGGCTAATCAGGTAAGAGCCTGACAGATTAGAGGAACGACAAGGAGAACAGACATGAACTGGAATGAAAATGTGACCACTGTGGGTATAGGCGTGATTGTCCTTTTACTGCTCATCGCTTGGATCATTCGCCGTGTGATTCACCGAGGGCAACGTATACGAAGTGAAGCGAATCCGCGTAAGATTACGATTAAGGATATTGATAGAATGCAGGATGGATCGGAGTTTGAACTGTATCTGTATCACTTATTCCAACAGCTCGGTTATGACGAAGTACATAAGACGACAAGCAGCCGGGATTTTGGCGCGGATCTTGTATTTGTGGATAGAGCAGGCAGACGTAATGTCATTCAGGCCAAGCGTTACGGAGCAAATCATCCGGTAGGGCTAAGCGCAGTGCAGGAAATCTACACGTCCATGCGCTATTATGAGGCAGATCGATCCATCGTGCTCACTTCAGCCAGATATACGGAAGCATGCCGGACGCTGGCGGCGGTCAACGGGGTGAAGCTGCTGGATCGGGAAGATTTAGTAGACCTGATCATGTTGTTTAAGTCCAGAAGAATGGAAGAGGCACTGGAACTGATCGAGGAAGATGACCATGAACCTGTGGAAACGTGGCAATCGAGGCGAAAAAGGGTTCCACGTTAATCACCTTCACTTGTCTGGCTGCACATGATATATTGAGTGCATACCAATCAAGGGAGTGTGTTCATTACAATGGCACGTACACAAACGCAAAAAGCATTGCGCAAAGCAGAACGGTCAGGACAATGGTGCCCTGAGCAAAGTCGAAGAGTAAACGGAGATTATGGAGCGTTATCCCAGCATGTTCGACTCATGCCCACGAAACAGGAAAAATTGCAAAAGGTCAAACACAAGAAGCGGACCCAGGATGGTGGTGCTTCTTTTTATTTTGTCTATAATGTGTGGAGTTTGTGTAAGCATCACGTACCCAAAAGCGTTTCCTTCGGTTGGAATGAGTGACCTCCAAACATATTTCAAATAAAAATTTTATTGGCTGGGGTATTTTTAAATCTTTTTGTCGAAAATTGGAATAAATTATAGTATTATGTAATAATATCGCCCCTAATATTTTAGGGAAAGATTATTAGGAAATGAGGTATACATATGATAAAAAGAGAAGGTAATTATGTTTTACATCCAGATTCAAAAGAGGGGGTAGGGGAATTTTTTAAAATAAAAGAGTTCATTGATGAATATGCAATGAATTTTTCGGTTTTTAAGCTCTCTAGAAAAGAGGCATTAAAAGAAGTTTTAATTATACATTCAGAGTTTGTATTTATGCACAATCAAGGAAGAGTAAGGGCATTACCCGATATAAAAATGGATTTTAGGAATAATGAAGTATTAATACAAGAATCTTTAAAATGGGCTATTAAATTAATATATAAGTTTTGTGAAGAAAAGCCTAAAAAAAATAATTTGATTAAACCAACAAGAAAAGAAATAATCGAATTTATAATTTACTGTTATAAACTTGACTTGTTCTATAACTTGTTTAATTCTGCTGGAAAAGGACAATACCATATTAAGTTATTAGATAATAGAATATCCTTTCATTCATCTTCAGAGAATAATGGTTTTTTGGCATATAATTCTTGGAGACAGGCTTATAGAGAAAGAAAACAAATAAATGATATTAATAGCGTTGATAGGAAAGCTATACAAGAAGTTCATATGAGTGATTTTCATATGCCTGAAGAATGGGATCTGGGAGCCTATACTTTAGCAGAATTTAAAGAAGTTAGTAAACAAATCGATAAATTGTGCACTGCCTGGTTTATAAATCATCTTAGAGAAAATAAATATGTAGTTGTTGGAAAGTATAGAGCCGATGGATTAGTGAAAATAAACCATAAAAATTGGTGGGTCAACCAATTGGTTGATTTAACCGGATTTTCAACTAAAGTGATTGAAAGTATTGTGGATGACTTGACTTATGTGGATACAAATAACAGCGACCCTTGTTACCAGTTTTTTATTCAATTGAAAAATAATGAGTTAGCTTTACCAGCTGGGTTTGTTGCATCATTTGTTAGACCAGAAAGGAATCTAATTGCATATCTTCCTAAAAAAGATCAGAAGTTATTTAGCCGTCTTTCTAACGATTGTGAAGATCAACAAATTCAATATATCAAGAAGAAATTAAAAAATAGTGGAATAATAGTGATAAGTAAAAAGACAAAGGCTCAAGATAAAAGAGAAGGCATGGATTTAATGCTTTTAGATCCTAAGAGTTTGGATTTATTGATAATAGAACTTAAATGGAGAATACCTCCTGCAAGTGCCAGAGAAATGTATGGTACTGATGAAGCGATAAATAAAGGAATCAAACAGATAAAAAAAGCAGAAGAATGGGTTGAAAAGAATTTAAATTCGATTCTTAAAGAATACTTAGGGGAGGATTACTCTAAAACTGTTCCTAAGCGTATTTCATACTGTGTTGTCATCAATGAAAATATTGGTGCAGGAAGCGGTTGTGAATTACTTGATCCTATTATCACAGTAGATCATTTGTTAGAGCTGTTAGAGCATGGTCTTGGTCATACAATTAATTGTTTAGACACAAGGGAACACCGTATCCCTCAAAAATATATTAAAATGAAACCTTTAAGTTTTAATATTTCTAATTTTAAATTCGAATTCTCAGGGACTGAGCTGCTAGGAGAATGGTTAGATAAAGTTCTTGAAAAATAATTTAATTACTAAGTAAAGATAGTTTGAAAACCATGTTAACGAGTTGAGGGTGTATGAGGTAATAAAACAACCCTGTTTATTGTAAAAGTTTATGTGTCACAGTCATCAGTCAGAGTTGAATCCTCTCCACCCTTGGCTGTTAAAATCAATATATCTGTTGAATTTGAATTTGAATTGCTGCCGCTATATTTCCTCATATCTTAATTGAAGGGAAGAACCCTACATATGACCACAGTGCTGCGCATGAATAAAAGAATCGTTCGGCGTTTTTTGCTGCAAACGCAATCTTTATTGGCACGTTGGCCTGCCGCTACCTTGCCCTCGGGACCCGAACAGGTCATGCAGCTGATCCGCTCCCTTGGCTGCGTTCAGATTGATCCAGTCGCAGCCGTAACCGGAAATCAACATTTGGTGCTGGGCGCTCGTGATCCGGGCTATACCTCCGAGTATTTACATACCTTGCTGAGTAATCATCAAGTGTTCGAATATTTTGCCAATGCCGCATGTGTTATTCCAATTGAAGACTATGCTTTGTTCGAACCTGTGCGTGCCCGATTACGGGCGCGTCTGGCTCCCTCTTTGCAAGGGCTGGAGAAGACAGTGCAGCATGTGCTGAAGCGTTTGGAAGAGGAGGGGCCGTTACCCTCAAGAGCCTTTCGTGCCGTCGAACGGGTAAGTGGATATTGGGACAGTCCCGACGTACCGAAAACAAAGGACACCACACTCGCGTTGAACTTGCTGTTGGATTCGGCTGCCATTCGTGTTGTGGCAAGGCAGGGGAATGAACGTTATTTTCACATTACGGAATCCGGATTGATGGAGCAGGGCCAATCCATGACAGCGGAGATCGATCTTCTGACTCAAAGGCAGGCTCTGATGGACAAGTACATTCACGCATATCGGGTCGTGGACGTTCGGGATCCACGCTTGGGCTGGGTGAGATCCACGGCTGCTGAACGTCGGAATGAGATGGCTGCACGTGTCGCAGATGGTCGCATGATCCCGCTGGAGGTAGAGGACGTTGCGACGCCTTATTACATCCGTGCAGAAGATGAAGGTTTGTTGCTTGAGATGAAAAGGGAAGAACCGCATTTTGATCCATCAGGTCCGGTACGATTCCTGCCCCCGCTGGACAACCTGCTGTGGAGACGGGAACGGATTGTGGATTTATTTGATTTCCATTACAAGTGGGAAATTTACACACCAGAGGTGAAACGCACCTACGGATATTACGCGATGCCCATTCTTCACGGAGATCGGCTGATTGGACGCATGGACCCGCGACTGGATCGCAAAACGGGCGTGCTGACGGTTCGATTGTTATCTATGGAAGAGACCGCTCCGCCTGTGGAGGAATGGATCGCGGATTTTCGGGAGGGGCTCCAATTCTTTGCAACGATGCATGGAGCGCGTTCCATTACGGTAGAGAAGACAGTCCCAAAAGGGCTGAAAAAGCTGCTCAAGTCGATCTGATTCAAGGAGTGGTGAACAAGAAGGCGGGACGAAAAGAAAAGAAAAGAAAAGAAGAGAAAAGAAGAGTGTACACCCGTCCTGTAAAATGAACCTAAAAAGGGAGCCATGTCGGCTCCCTCTAATTACTATTTCACCATGAAACGCAAACCTTGCTTTTTCTCCAGCCCACGTAGGTTAATATGCATTTCAATTAACGCAAGTGCGGTACTTCAACGTTTGGATCAACATCTGCTTCATAATCCACGCCGTCGGTCTCGAAACCAAACAGCTGGAAGAATTCACGGCGATAACCTTCCAGATCGGACAGGTCGTAGATGTTCTCTGTGGTCAGCTCGCTCCAGAGCTTCGCCACTTCTTCCTGAACGTCTGCTCTCATCTCCCAATCATCGATACGAATGCGCCCTGCTTCATCGGTTGGAACTTCTCCTCCCGTATACAGGCGTTCAGCAAACAAGCGTTGTAACTGCTCCACGCAGCCCTCGTGCAAGCCTTTTTCCTTCATGACTTTGTACAATGCAGAGATATACAGCGGCACTACAGGAATGGCAGAGCTCGATTGGGTTACCAGAGCTTTGGCTACGGTGAGGTAAGCACGTCCACCTGTTGCACTCAGGCGATCATTCAGCTTGTGTGCTGTCGCTTCGAGATGGTTTTTGGCCTGACCGATGGAACCATCACGATAGATGGCATGCGTAAGTTCAGGACCGATATAAGAAAAGGCAATGGTTGTTGCATTGTCGGCGAGTACACCACCTTGTTGCAAGGCATCCATCCACAGTTCCCAATCATCTCCGCCCATCACGGCCACGGTCTGTCGGATTTCTTCATCGGATGCCGGATCAATCGTAACGGACGTCACTTCTCCGGTATGGAAATTGACTGTTTTGTTCGTGTACGATTGCCCAATCGGTTTGAGCACTGAGTTGAATACTTCACCTGTGTTGGGGTCGGTACGGCGTGCGGAGGCTACGCTATAAACGACCAGGTCGACTTGACCGAGTTCACTGCGAATCAGTTCAACGGCCTTTTCTCTTGTTTCATTGGCAAAGGCATCACCTGTGATGCTGTACGATTTCAGTCCTGCTTCTTCCGCAGCTTTCTCAAATGCAGCGGAGTTGTACCAGCCTGCTGAAGCCGTACGTTTCTCTGTGGAGCTGCTTGGGCGGTAAATGCCGATGGTGTTGGCTCCGGCACCAAATGCGGATACGACGCGTGAAGCGAGTCCATATCCCGTAGAGGCCCCGATAACGAGTACGTTACGCGGTCCGTCCAGCTTTGGCTGGGATTTCACATAATCAATCTGTTCCTGTACTTGTGCAGCACAGCCTACAGGATGGGAAGTCGTACAAATAAAACCACGTGTTCTTGGTTTAATAATCATTCATTTGCATCCTTTCATAGTCAACTCTTGTCATCATTAATGGATCATATTCCTGTACATACCTCCTTATTGTAAAACAATTGCCTCCGAAACGGAAACCGTTTCGATGGATATGACCAGAAGACAGGTATTCCAGCTTCTCTTCCGGGATGATATTATATAGAAGATTCTAAGGATTGAAACGAAAGGAATACGAGCCATGCTGAAGGAACGGATTGAATTTCTGAGCAAAAGAAAGCAAATCTCCCGTAAAGACCTTGTAGAAGGTCTGGTCACGCAGGCTCACTTTGCCAATATTCTGGCGGATCGTTATCCACTCCCTGAAGACTTGGCTGCAGCTATTGCTGAGCGGCTGGGCGTTAAACCAGCCTATTTGATGAATGCTTCAGCGCAGGACGAAGAAACATTGGAGCGGGCTGAAGCCATATTTGAACAAATGTCAGTTCCGGCCTCCGCTATATCCGAAGATATCGTGCACGGGCTGGAGGATCGGGATGATTCGCTGACTGTAGAGCTGACCACGGCCTTGATGAAGGCGGTCTATTATCAGCAATTAAATGATGCAGCAGCTTATGAATATATACATACATCCTATTTGAATTTTTATCTGGAGAAATACGGCCGTCCTGACGATGTTGATCTGCCGCGTCCGTTAGCGAAGGCGTTATTATATTACAAAGTGCAATACTATCGTTCCAAGCTTGCCTATGTGGATGTGTTAACGCACGCAACGAGGCTCAGTGAATTGGCCCTTCCTGGTAGTGAATTCTGGCTGTCTGTGCAAAATATCAAGATGGAAGCCTACATTCAAGTCAAACAGTACGAAGATGCCAAGCAGGTGTTCGATCTCACCATGAGACATGTCTATGATCAGCGGCTTTTCCATCGGTTGTCCGGGTTATATGTGGCGTACAGCGGATATTGCTTTGCGATGGGACTTGTGCAGGAGGCACTCTCGGCATTGACGATGGCGGAGGCGAATCTGGTGTATGCCGGGAATCAGGGAGATCTGGTCACAGCTATTGCGAACAATCGAATAGTCATGCTGACCATGACGGGGGAACTGGATCAGGCACAGTCGGAGATCGAGCGATTCGAATCCCTGTTGCAGCAGGAACCGGAAGAAACCCAGCAGGCTATGAAGCCGTTAGTCAGTGTGTATCGGTGTGAAGTGGCACTGGCACGAAAGAATTGGGGTGTACTTGCGCAGAGTGTGGATCAACTGTTGAAATGTGCAATGACCCAGGATCAGCAGATGAGCGTAACGTTCTACCAGAGCCATCTGGCTCTAGCGCATGGAGATCGCGAGGTGTTTATGGAGCGTGCACTTGCATGTCTGCCTTACTTTGAGTCCGTACAGCATTTCATGCGGCTTGAACCGTTATATGAGGGAATGGCCGTGGTGTCCGAGGATCAGCGTAAATATAAGGAAGCTGCCATGTATTATCGGAAGCTGGTTTATCTGTTACGCAAAAAATAAATGGAAAATCAGCTTGAAAAGGCCATTTTCAGGGTGGGTTTTGTACGTCAACAACGGATCTGCCACAAAATATAGTTGCTGATCCTTCATTCAAGAGCCGTGTAGCGGCTCTTTTTTTGCGGAATTAACTCCAATGTATACAAAAGAGACGATCATTCTGTGTTTCATTTGCCGAATTTTTCGTTTCTTTTGTATGCGGCCAGAAGGGTATTCAAGGACAAGCCCTCGTGATTATAATTTAACTATAACCAACAATAAAACAAATGAGGTGTTCACAATGGGATGGTTTGGTAAAAAGAACAAGCAGGAAGATGCGATTGCCAAGGCGGATAAAATGATGAATAAAGGACTCACCGGCATGATGATGAAAGGTTTTGTATCGAAGGAACATCGGGAGGCCATCAATCAGAGTCTGGATTCAGCGAAGCAGGCGCAACTGGCAGCAAGTGGTGCTCTTCCATTAACTGCAACTGCCACGGTACTCACGATTACGGATACAGGTAAATTGATCAATTTTGATCCGATTGTTGTGCTTGTTCTGGATGTGAAAGAGACGAACGGCAATCAGTATCAGCGAACACTGGAGACTCTGGTGTCCAAGATGCAGATTCCACGAGTGGGAGATCGGGTGGGATTGGGCCAAAATCCAGCGAATCCCTCTGAGCTGATCTATATGGGACTGTTATCCGTCTAGAAGATGCTCGGGTTACGAGAGGGTAGTCTACTATTTCAATAATGCAATTAACAACGAATAAAAGAGAGATAGAGAGGGTGGGGGATATGGTAGGATTCCTGAGATTCATTGGCGTATTGACTGTATTTGGGGTAGGGTTCTCCCCGTTTCTGGCACAGCAGCTGTGGAATGATCCTTTTATCATTATGCAGGCATGGTGGTATACACCGGCAATTTTTGCCGGATTTGGGCTGATCTTTATCCCCTCCATTTTGGGTAATATCTTTGGCGTAGGACGGGTGAAATCAGGTTTACCAGCGGTTGGTGTCATTAAGAGCGTCCAGCAGACGGGAACGTATATTAATGAGCAGCCGGAAGTTCGATTGGCTCTGACCGTTTCCCGCAAAGGGCGGGAGAAATACGATACCGAGTTAAGAACCATTATACCGTTGACGTCTATGGCTCAGTTCCAGCCGGGCAGCTTCATTCCGTTAGTCGTCTCCGTCAAGGATGAGCGCAAGGTAGGGCTGGATCTGAAAGGGCGACTGTCACAGGGAGATATGCAGCAATTGCTGGATGAGAAGATGATGCAGCAAGGTGTGGCCCCCGAGATGGTGGAGATTGCCCGAACGGGCGAAAAAGCGATGGCCAAAATTCTCGATGTTACCCCGCTTGGAAACGGAGGCCATAATAAAATCAAACTTCAGCTCCAGCTCAGTATCACGAAGTCAAATGGAGAAACCTTTAATGTGACGACACAAAAAGAGATCTTACCGTCTGCGCTGCCTCAAGTGCAGCAGGGTCATATCATTAACGTGATCTATTCGAAGCATGACCCATCCAAATTGGTGCTGGCATTGAATGTACAGGAGGGACAATTAAGCGATCTGTTCTCCTCTTGATCCAATCTGTAATAAAGAAACCTGTACCATCACGATTCAAGTGACGGTGCAGGTTTCTTTTGTGAGTTTCTTCTTTGTGTTTTGTTTTTGGGGCAAATTTTGATGAGCTTAGCTTGAGGTCAGACGATGCCAAGTCGCATCCGATAAGAGAACAAAACTTCTCTGGATTCACCGGAAAATATGCGGGTAGCCAAATGTCTGAACTCGTCTGCTGCCGCGAGCAGATCAGTGGCTCCAAGCTTAACCGCCGTTTGCAATCCTCCTTGACTAAGGGCCAGATTGACGTATCGGTCTGCATCGAATGTTTCCCGGTGATGAAACACAATTTCACGCGAATAACGGAATAAGCCGGATTGCTGAATCTGCTGCAAATGTCCGTCTTTACTCCATTTATGTGCCTGATTTTCCTGAGGGGCCAGACTGGCTGCTCGATGATCGGCTTCGGTATTCAGCTGTAGATACGCTTGCTCCAGTTGCCAATCCAGCACAGGGGGCCAGTCACAGTCGTAAGCGGCAAAAATGCCTCCCGGACGAAGTACACGCGCGAACTCGCGTAGTGTGGACTCGGGTTCCATCCAGTGGAACGACTGTGAGCAGGTTACGATATCCACACTGCCATCGGGCAGTCCCAGTTCATGAGACAGCCCGGACACAAAGCGAAGATGGTCCGGCTTGCCTGCCGCCTCCCATTTGGACTCCGCAACAGCTCTCATGTCGTCGCTCGGTTCCACACCAATAACTCGTTCTGCCTGATCCAGCCAAATCCACGAGGATAAACCGGTACCACAGCCAACATCTGCGACCATGCGAGGTTTGCTGCCCAAATAATTCGTCAGAATATCCACGACTTCGGTGGGCGCAGCAGGCCGGTTCTGGTCATACAGCGTACCGAAACCTTTGAATCGTTCCACATTGTTACGTCTAATGTCTTGCATGGACAAACCTCCTTCAGGAAATGGACGGATATGAAACCAAAAGATTCAACAAGATGATCATAGTTTCATTATATCATTCATTTTCCAGCTCGTTGTTAACGACCTGTTGCAAATGTTCTACCGCTTTGATATGTCGTCTGAGCAGTTCCTGTCCAATGTGTGGAGGCTTGACTACGGTCAGGTCCGATCCGAACGACATCAGGAAGGAGTACAGCCATTCTCCCTCATTCAGTTCAAGGGCAACGCGCAGCCTGCCATCGGGCTCTTTTTCAATGCGTGACGGTTCAAAAAAATCATATACTCTATACGCAATAGAGCTTGAGAACAATAGTTCCAGAGGAATTTGATGGATAGAGGCGTGAGCCTCATTTTCAGTTGAACCGATGTTCACGTTGTTCCTGGAAACCCTCGGAAGAAATTCCAGTTGGGTAATGCGTTTCATTTTGAACGTCTGAAATTCGTTTCGGTTAGGCTCATCGTGGATGTATCCCTTGAAATACCAAGTACTGTTCTTGAACAAAAGTTTGAGCGGTTCCACGGTTGGAACACTCTTCTCTCCATCCGAATTGACATAGTGAAACGTTATCCATTGATTTGTGAAGATCGCCTGCTTGACCTGATTAAACAGTTCTCTCTCCTGCAGCGGAATGCTGCCCCATGGTGAAAAATCAAACTCGATCCAATCCAGCTTGTGGTCAAACAGAGCAGTCAGTCGTTTCAGCATATGCGCACTGTTGAGGTGAGGGATGGCGCTGACACTATAGAGTCCCAGCAGAATTTCATTCTGATCATCCTCAGACAACAGGGATTTGTCCATCACAAAGTTGTCCATCAGATGGATGCCGCCATGCTTTCCGGTTGTTGTGTATACGGGAATACCCGCCGCACTCAGTCTGTCGATATCACGGTAGACCGTACGCACGGATATCTCGAACAAACGCGCAAGTTCCGGGGCGGTAGCTTTCTTTTTCTCCAATAGCAGCAATAACATTCTGAATAATCGGTTATTTTCCATGGTAATATTATACCATGACAATAGGTGTCAGGGTATGGATGGTACACTGAATGTACAGTGTTACGAAGATCATGAAGGAGGAATGGATGATGTCGATGAAAGACGGATTTTTCTGGGGTGGCGCAACGGCTGCCAATCAGTTTGAAGGTGGATGGGACAAGGGTGGTAAAGGCCCAAGCACTGCCGATATGATGACAGGTGGAACTCACACAACACCACGACGGATTACACCAGTACTGGAAGAGGGCACATATTATCCGAGCCACGAAGCGGTTGATTTTTACGGTCATTACAAAGAGGATATTGCCCTGATGGCCGAAATGGGCTTCAAAATGTTTCGCATGTCGATCAACTGGTCCAGAATCTACCCGAACGGTTACGATCTGGAGCCGAACGAAGAGGGATTGCAGTTCTATGACAACGTCTTTGCCGAGTTGAAAAAGTACAACATTGAACCGCTCGTAACCATTTCACATTACGAGACACCTTTCGGTCTGACCGAGAAATATAACGGCTGGGCTTCCCGCGAAGTCATCGATTGCTATATCCGGTATTGTACAACCCTCTTCAACCGATACAAAGACCAGGTAAAATACTGGCTGACCTTCAATGAGATCAACTGTCTGACGATGCCACTGGGGTCTTATATGGCTGCAGGAATCCTCTTTGAAGGCAAGCAAACGTTGACGGACGGCATCGATGATCCGCAGACCCGCTTCCAGGCGCTGCATCACCAATTTGTTGCAAGTGCAAAAGCGGTGAAGCTGGGACATGAAATCAATCCTGACTTCCAAATCGGCTGTATGGTCGCTTTCATGACAACCTATCCGAATACATGCAACCCGGACGATATTTTGCTCGCCCAGAAGAAGGACCAGCTGTCCAACATGATCTGTGGAGACGTACAGGTTCGTGGAGCATACCCTGGATTCGCCAAACGTTTCTTCGCCGAAGAAGGCATCCAGATCGAGATGCAGCCGGAAGATGCACAGACTCTGCGTGAAGGCTGCGTAGACTTCTATTCCTTCAGCTATTACATGTCTTTGGTCGAGAGTGCGGATGAGTCGTTGGATAGAGCAGAGGGAAATCTGCTGGGCGGCATCAAGAATCCGTATCTGGAAGCATCCGATTGGGGCTGGCAGATCGATCCGAAAGGATTGCGTTACACACTGAACCACCTGTATGACCGTTACCAGATTCCATTGATGGTTGTGGAGAACGGATTGGGTGCAGTGGATGTGGTGGAGGAAGATGGCTCCATTCAGGATGATTATCGTATTGATTATTTGAGAGGTCATATTGAACAAATGAAAGAAGCCGTTGCCGATGGTGTAGAACTTATCGCTTACACGATGTGGGGATGTATCGACCTCGTCAGCGCATCCACGGGTGAGATGAAGAAGCGTTACGGCTTCATTCATGTGAACAAAGACAATGACGGCAATGGTGATCTGAGCAGAACACCGAAGAAGAGTTTCTACTGGTACAAAAAAGTCATTGAATCCAATGGCGAGGAACTCTAAGCTGCCACTGTAAAATGGTTTCATAATTACGTAAAGAACCTCACTGGAGCAGGACGCCGTGAGGTTCTTTTGTATTCGACAAGGGTGTAATCAAGGATGTGCGCTGGCGGATTAGCGCACATCCTTCTGAAAAGTGCTTGTGAAAAAAGACAAGGTCTAGGCCAGCTTCCTGGACTGTAGCAGGGAGATTCGTTCCAAATAGCGCTGGTAGAACCATATGCATATGGCAAGCCAGCATCCACTTAAAAAGTAACCTCCGACTACATCACTGGGATAATGCACGCCCAGATAAATACGGCTCATGCCAATGGTCAGGATGAAAGCTGCACTCACAATGATCATGAATACGCGCCCGGCTGCTGTAGGTATATGCTTCCAGATCAGAAAAGCCAGTCCCCCGTACAAGCTGAACGCTGCCATGGAGTGTCCGCTGGGGAAGCTGTATCCGGTTACTTCAATGATACGGTGAATGGTTGGACGCGCACGATGAAACATGAGCTTCAGCAAGGTGTTCAGTATCGCTGAACCTGCGATGACACAGCCCAGAAATAGAAGTTCCCGTCGGTGCTTCAAAAAGACATACAACACGATCATTGAAATGATTGTAATACCGATGACGGGCAAGCCGCTGCCAATCCAGGTAAAGAACTCCATCCACCGGGTCATGCTGGGAGATTCCATGCCCTGAATCCACGCAATCAGAGAATCGTCAAATTGATGGATCTGGTTATCGCTGATGGACAGGGCAATGATTGCAAATACAGCAAGGCTTAGTGCTGCGGCGAGCAGTGGGATGGAAATGGTCTTTTTCAAATATTTCATCAGAAGTTATGTTCCTCCAGGTGTCTTTTTTCTTATCGTTCTCTAATCTCCCCTTAAAGCTGTTCCCAGAAAAGAGGGTTATGATCAAATGCAGGTTCTTTAAATTGGGAAAAGGGGATTGCCTATGTCTTTCATATTAATAGATTACCAGCTTTTTCACTGGATTAACCTGCAGTCGGCACAGCTCACATACTTGAATGGCATCATGATATTCTTTGCGAAATTTGCGATTTTTATGTTCCCGGTAGGAATATTTGCTTATGGGGTATCAAAGAGTCGTAGAAACCTCCTGATGGCACTGCAAGCCATTCTGGCAGCATGTGCCGGTACCGCCGCCAGTTTTATTATAGGTCACTTGCTGTACAGAGATCGCCCATTTGTGACTCATTCGGTCATTCAATTAATCAGCCATAGTGCGGATGCTTCCTTTCCAAGTGATCATGCAACGGTTGCATTTGCATGTGCCACTGCCTTTTGGCTGGGTCACGTCCGGTACCGATGGGGTTGGGTTTTCGTTGCCGCTTGTATTGCATTTGCCCGAGTATGGTCTGGCGTACACTATCCTTCGGATGTAGCTGCCGGCGCGCTCCTTGGTGTGGGAAGTGCGTGGGGAGTCAGACAGATCTTCATCCGGTTGAAACTTCCAGCGCTTGTCATCCGTTCACAGGCCAAAGCATCCCATTCAAAAAAAAGCAAATAAAATACTGTTCATCCGAAGCTTCAGATCAGCTGTTTCAGAATCGGGATTCCATGCTGCAGTGGTGGAAAAGAGGGCTGTTTTGCAGCCCTCTTATGCATGACCGGGTTCGGTTTGCCGCCTTTCAGAAGGCGGGTATGCGGGAAGCAGAATGGTCACGGTAGTTCCTTCATCTTCCTGGCTATCGATGAGTATCTTTCCGTTGTACCGTTTGACGAGACGTTCCGCAATGGCGAGTCCCAGGCCGGTACCGCCTTGTTCACGGCTGCGGGCTTTATCGACACGGTAGAAACGATCAAAAACAAAAGGCAAGTCTTCTCTTGGAATCCCCATGCCTTTATCGGCAACCTGAATACAGACATCGTTGTCACGTCGCGTTCCGCAGACCTGAATCTCTTTGGTCAGCGGTGAATATTTAACGGCATTATCAACCAAAATCCGCAGAATCTGCTCCAGATGTTGAGGAAGGATCTCCACTTCAATACCGGATAGGTGCTCCAGATCAATGTCAAAGGCAGCGGCCGGGTGCAACTGCACAACGTTGGTGAGCGCATGCTGGACAGTCTGGCGAAGATCGACCGCAGCGTCTACTGCAATGTGCCCGGACTCGGATTGGCTGAGCATTAACAGTTCATTCACAATGGTTTTCAACCGTTTAAGTTCCTGGGCCGAGACATCCAGGGACTCATTCAAGACGTCCGGGTCATGCTTGCCCCAACGGTTCAACAGGGAAATGTGTCCTTCAATGATGGCAACGGGTGTACGCAACTCATGCGAAGCATCTTCGACAAACTGCTTTTGTTGCTGAAACGAAAGCTCCAGTTCATCCATCAGGCGGTTGAACATCCGGGCGAGATTGGACAGTTCATCATGTTGATCGGGCACATCGACGCGCTCATGAAGTCCTTTCTGCTGGATCTGGATCATCGTTGCATTCATAGTCATAATGGGCTTGACGAATTGGCGTGATAACAGAAATGCGCCCAGAATGCTTAATCCCACAGCTGCAATTCCCCCGGCAAACATCACCAGCAATAGCATATCGCTTAATTTATCCGTAGTTTCCAGGTTAGTCACGATTTCAATCGTCCCGCTAAACTTCGTGGTCATGAGTGGGGACCTCATAATAAGCAGGTGATCTTCGTAATGCCATGCAGTAATCAAAATGCGTTTTTGCACCGTTTGCGGCTCAATCCACTGTTCAGGAAGGCGGTCGGTCACTTCAAGCAGCGCAGTTCCTTTCTGGTCCAGAATGCGGATCATCTGATTCTCCTGATTTAACTTGGTAATCAAAGAACGGTTATCTGCGATTTGTGCTGCTGACACTTCTTTCTCTTGCAGGTAACTTTCGATCTCATTCATGCTTTTCTCAATGTTTTGCTTTTCCTGAACAATGAGCCATTCGTTGATGACAAGGTATTGGACAATGTTATACACAATAAACAGCGCGCCCAGCAAGAGCGAAATCCAGATCGTCAGTTTCCAGCGAATAGACCAATGGGCACGGGGAAGATATTTTCGAATCCAGCGAATCATTTCTGAATCCCGTAACCCAAACCGCGTATCGTCTGAACAAAGCTGGGGGAGCCCGGAGCATCGATTTTACTGCGCAAATAACTGATATACACATCCACTACATTCGTCTCTACGTCAGCATCGTATCCCCACACCAGATCAAGCAGCATTTCCCGGGTCATGACACGGCCGATATTTTGCATGAGGATCACTAACAGGTCAAATTCGCGTCTCGTTAATTCAACAGCCTCTCCGTATTTCTGAAAAGTGCGCCCCTCCAGATCCAGCTGCAATCCTTGATGTATTAGTAAAGAATTTTCGCTGACCGTGTTGGAACGACGAAATAAGGATCTCATCCGTGCCAGCAATTCTTCAATTGCAAAAGGCTTCGGAATATAATCATCGGCTCCACTGTCAAGCCCCATGACCCGATCCATAACACCATCCCGTGCCGTAATCATGATGATTGGCGTTTGTTTTATGTTGCGTATTCTTCGGCACACTTCTACGCCATTAATGCCGGGCAACATGAGATCGAGCAGGATCAGATCCCACTCCTTTTCGAGTGCCAGTTCAAGTCCGTTTCTTCCATCGTAGGCTACACTTACCGTGTAGGCTTCATGCTGTAGTTCCAGTTCTATAAAGCGAGCCAGGTTTTTCTCATCTTCAATCAGCAATATGTTTTTCATTAGAATCGGTCCATTCCTTTAATTTGGAGGCAGCCAGATCGAGCTTACAGGTTAAGCTTACCAAGTCCAGTGTACAACATTCAAATTGGAAAAGATTAAAAAATGTAATGCGGTTTTCTTATCAAATTTTAATGAAGAAGGTTTAGACTGAGCTTTAACTCCAGTACAAGAGAGAAGTGATCATGATGAGCCGGCCGAATCGGGTTCAATCCATTAGTTCAACTACATATGCTAAAACACCTAATAACGAGATCAAATCTGAGCCAGCCAAAATCACGCCAAAAGTACTGCCTAAAAAGAAATCATCGGGGATGGGGTGGCTTGTTGCCCTGATCTGCATTGGCGCTGCCGGAGCATCCGCATTTTTTCTGGTTCCGTCTGTCAAGGACGCCGTACTGCATGCCGTGGAGAACGTGACTGGAGTTCATGCAACACCGACTGTTGCATCTGCCAATCCAGTCAGTCAAGCTCAGGCATCATCCATGGCTTCGTTGAAAGCACAGAAATCCGTTCAGCCACAGGCCACAGCTTCCACAACTTCGGTGGTTCCGGCTGTACAGTCAACGGTTCATATGGCTGCAGCGAAGGACGTTGCCAAGACTTATGCCGGTATGCCTGCAAACAAGGCTGCTGCTGCACTCGCACAATTGACCGATCTGGAGATCGTGTATGCCATGACCGAAATGTCCCCAGAACAAAGGGCGCTGATTTGGAGTAAAATGGACCCGGACCGGGTTGCCAGCCTTTCGATGCAAATGAAGCCTCGCTCTGTAGTTACGGATCATGATCTTGCGCTTATTCAGCGTAAAATCAACAAGCAGAATAGCAACATAGCTAACCAATCGGTCAAGGAACTGGTTCAAACCTTCTCCAAAATGTCTTCTCCAAGTGCAGCCCTGCTGATCCAAAAATTGTTCCAGGCCGACTCTGCCAAAACGATAGACGTACTGAAGAAGATGGATGTGAATACACGAGCGAGTATTTTAACGGTGATGTCCAGCAATTCGGTTATGATGGATACGGCGAAACAAATTTCCCAGTCTTTTCTGAAATAATAAAAGGCAGCTGGATCACAAACCAAGTGATAGCTCGAAAAAAATCCCCATTATGGGGATTATCATTATGTTATAATAATTTATAATTATGGAATTTGGAGGAATTTAGCAATTTACATATCATGGCATGTTCAATTCAGGAAGAAGGAGAACGGAAATGAAACGTTTAGTCTTGATAACGTTGGTTCTGTTAGTCATTTCAACTGGATTCACGGGATTTTGGGAAGTGAAAGCTTATGCTTGCAGTTGTGTCGATTCGAACGCCCAAGAGAAACTGAAGACGTACACATCGGTTTTTACGGGTAAAGTGGTGAAAAAGGGGGGGACGCAAATATTCAGCCCTGACCGATTGAGAGCATATACCTTTGAGGTGGACACCGCATGGAAGGGCGTTTCTTCCAAACGAATGATTATCATGGGAAATGATGCGGGCTCAGAATCTTGCGGGATTCAATTTGAAAAGAATCAATCCTATCTGATCTTTGCCTACCAGGATGAAAAGGGAAGTAAGCTGCATACGAATCTTTGTAGTGGAAATGTTTCCCTTGATCAAGCTGGAGACGCGTTAAAGCTGTTAGGAACAGGAAAAGTAGTGAGTCAGAATGATTTTGGAGAAACCATTCATGGACAAAGCTGGTCGTTGTATCTCATGATATATGGTGGACTTATTTTATTGCTTGTATTGGTCATGGGCTGGATCTGGAGAAGAAAGAGACGTACATGAACGTACATGATAGAAGGTCTAATGGAGGAGACACATCATTACGGCAAAAGAAAGAAAAAAATCAAATCCCCGCATGGAACGTAGAGGTATACTCGCGTTTGCATGCGGGGATTTTCTGCATAAGGTGGGATCAGTCGTACCGATTCAATTAGTTGAGTTGCAGCATATATTCATAAGCCGTGATACCGAATACCCGTTTAAAGTGTCTGTTCAGATGGGTCAGATCTACAAATCCACATTCGGCTACAGCAGAGTAGATATCCTTGTGTGTTTCGATGGATTGCCGGGCACGTTCCACCTTGCAGTTCAGGAAAAATTGGTAAGGAGATATGCCGGCTTGTGATTTGAACTCACGGATAAACTGAAACTTGGACATGTTGAATTCCGCACTCAGATCGTCCAGTTTCAGCACATCTTCGATGCTGGAAAACATCATTTCTTTGGCTTTTCGGACCAGACTATCCTGAGGTCGCCAAAGCTTGGTGTCCATTTCAGATTGGGAGAGCAATTGGATCAAGTCGAAGAGCAGTTCACTGCACTTTGCTTCGTCCTGACTGCTCTGAACAGCATTGTTCAGCAGCAGAATGCTTCGAGCGAGCTGGGGATCATAAACGATAGGGGTGGAAAAGCGCAATTCCTTCTTCCCCAGAATCTCTTCGACCAACTCCGGCTTGAGATACAGCATCACATAATCTATGCCAGCCTTGTCATAGGAGCTTCCATCATGGGACTGTTCGCGGTTGAACAGCATCACGCCATTTCTATGGGAGGCCTGATAATGTCCGTCCAGATGGTATTGCTGAATGCCGCGCAGGGTTACCCCAACCGCATATTCTTCATGGCAATGCTTTTTATAGGTAAAATCCGTAAAGCTGGCGGATAGAGCCAGTACATCTTGTGTTTTTTTATAGTTGAACAATTCCACGCTATACACCTCCAAGCGCTAGATGATTCCTGACACCATAATGGCTGAGTATAGCAAAAAGAGGGCCATAAGGATACTCAGTACTTTTTGATGACGATTCAGCAATGTTCTGAATACTGCCCCAAATACGACCCAGCTGGAATAGGCCAGAAATCCAATTACAGTAATCAGCATGACAAACAGAAATGATGATAACGAGCTATCGTAATAAGGCAATACATAACTGGGAATGACGGTGAACGTGAACAGGACTACTTTCGGATTCACAAATTGCATAATTAAACCGTTCAGAAAACCGGTAATGTGCTTTGCTTCTGTCTCGGTGGAACCCATTTTATAGACTTGATAGGCCAAGTATATCATATACATACTACCGACCAGTTGCATTACACGAAGAATGCCGGGCAGTACTCCAGCAAGAAGATGATTGAGAAATGCTGAAGCGGTAAGCAGCAGACCAAATGCAAGTGTGGCGCCCCCAACGTATGGCATGGTTTTTCGCGGGCCTACCTTCTGAGTGGAAGATAGAATGACGATATTGCTGGGTCCAGGTGTAAAGGTAACGACAATGCAATAGATCAAAAAGGATGTGAAATTCATAATGCCTCCCAGTGTGTTTGTTGCTTGATCATACTGCGGGATTGCATAGGCTTATAGTACATTATTGCAGCAGGTAGGTCCTTGGGTAGGGACAGAAGGATATCACTGGAAGATGAAGAGTGGTTTCTTTTTTTTATGATTGCGTTTACAATTTAATCGAAATGCAAGCCGACAGATTATTGGAGGAAGTGAACGGAATGAAAAAAATGCTGCTGGTTTATATTTTGCTAATCTCGGCATTTGCATTGTATGTGCTTCGGTTCGAATACTCCAGCCAGGTGAATGGCTCCTGGGAAGACAGGGGACTGCGCGGGGATATTGGCGAAACGTACATGATGATCACATTCCAGTCCGGGCTGGAATATTGGAAGAGCCCGCTGAAAGGCTTCGAGGACGCAGGAGATGCGCTTGGCGTAACCGTGGAGTATCGCGGTGCTACCCGGTACGATGCAAAGGAACAGACAACGGTGATCGAACAGGCCATTGCACGCAAACCAGCGGGAATTGCCATCTCTGCGATCGATCCGCAATCACTGATTCCCGCAATTAACAAGGCCATCGACGCGGACATTCCCGTCGTATTGTTTGATGCGGATGCACCCGCAAGCCGGGCATATTCTTTTCTCGGAACGGACAATTACAAGGCGGGTGTAACGGCTGCTGACAAAATGGCCGAGCTGATGGCCCGCGAAGGGGAAGTCGCCGTGCTGACTCTGCCTGGACAGCAGAATCATGAGGAGCGCGCCAAGGGCTTCCGCGATACGATTGAGCAGCGTTATCCATCCATGAAGGTGGTGGAAGTTGCGGATGGACACGGAGATGCGATGGTATCAAGGGACGAGACGCTTAGACTGATGAAGGCACACCCGAAGCTGGCGGGTATTTTTGTGACCGAGGCGACCGGAGGAGCAGGTGCGGGTGAAGCTGTCCAGAATTCCAAGGTTGGACGTTCGCTCAAAATTATATCTTTTGATACAAACAAGGCCACGCTGGATATGATCAAGGGCGGCACGATTTCGGCTACAATTGCGCAGGGAACCTGGAATATGGGGTACTGGTCGCTTCAATATTTATTCCATCTGCATCATCAGCTAACCGTACCTGCCCCATCCACTTCAGGTGAGAATGCACCGCTGCCGGTAACGGTGGATACCGGAATCTCTGTGGTGACAAGCGCGAATGTAGATGATTATTATGCCAAATAAACCCAATCGGCAGGGGAGCAGCCGGAGCAGGGAAGCGATCCGCAACAGGATGAAGAAGAGCCTGCACCGTTTGCGCTTGCGTAATATGCCGCTCCGTTATCAGCTGATGCTGCTCTTTTTG
This sequence comes from Paenibacillus sp. NPDC056933, assembly GCF_042674385.1. Taxonomy (NCBI): domain Bacteria; kingdom Bacillati; phylum Bacillota; class Bacilli; order Caryophanales; family Paenibacillaceae; genus Paenibacillus; species Paenibacillus sp. NPDC056933. The sequence continues at coordinate 3,092,550 of NZ_JBHUQN010000001.1, forward strand.
TTATTTGCAATCGTGCCTTCTGTAGGACTGGGGTTGTTGGTGAACTGGACCGTAGAGCGGATTGTGGAGCGACAGGTTGAGGGACATACGATGCAGCTCATCGGCAAAGTAAATGAAGCGCTTGACAGCAAGATGGAGAACCTGCAAAACATGACGTATCTGATTGCATTTGATCCCGACATTATCGCTTTTATGAAAGGAAAAACGGCGTCGGATAACGATACTGGCACGGGCACTATTACATCGGAAAGGGAACCAAATGTAACGGATCAGGATCAGCTGTATGGAATCAAGCAAACTTTGCAGGGGTTCACGACGTTGTATCCTGAGATTGCCGGAATCGTTCTTGCTAATGGAAGCGGTGACTATATCAGCAATGAAATGTACCCCCGCGCGAAGCAAAGTCTAACCCGGGAGGACTGGTACAAAAGGGCTTCGGCGAATCCTGGCATTTTTACAGTGCTGGGTCAGCCAAGGGAGCGAAATATTACGACACATGTACGGTATAAGGATAATGAAATCGTATCGGTTGCGCGCTCCATAACAGATGAAGTGTCAGGTCGTGTACTGGGTGTCATTATGATTGACCTCAAGCTGCGATCTGTCTCTCAGGCAGCCAGAAATGTAACCCTGGGAAAATCGGGCTATGTGATGGTGACGGATGCAGAAGGACGGAGCGTCTATATGCCGGAGCATCCGCTGGTTGAACAGATTCCTGCAGACTGGTTCAAGTCTGGTGACAGCGGGACATTTAACGCCGAAGCTGATGGGAAGGAGCTGTTATTTCTGTATCAATCCTCCACGTTCACGGGATGGAGAACCGTAGGGGTGTTTCCCGCCCGGGAATCCATAACGGAGGTACGCCAAATTCAGTTTTATGTGGTCAGTTTTGTATTCGTGGTTTGTTTGTTCGGTCTGAGCACTTCCCTGTGGTTTTCGCGCTCCATTGCGCAGCCGATCTTCCGGCTGATGTCTTACATGCGCAGGGCCGAAACGGGAAATCTCATGTCGGGCCGCTGGAGCGACCGTGCTGATGAGATCGGTATGCTGGGCAGAAGTTTTAACCGCATGCTGGCACAGATCCGGCAACTCATATCCCTTAATGAATTAAAGGAGCGGCAGAAGCGGGAGGCAGAGATGCGCAGTTTGCAGGAGCATATCAAACCTCATTTTTTATACAATACGCTGGATACGATCCATTGGATGGCTCGCAAGGAAGGCGCGGATGATGTATCCGAGATGGTTGGCGCCCTGTCCCGGCTTTTTCGCATCGGTCTCAGCAAAGGGAATGACTTCCTTACACTACACGCCGAGCTTGAACATATTACCAGTTATTTGAAAATCCAACAGACCCGGTACCGTGATCGTTTGCAGTATGAATTAATTGTTCCCGATGATATACGGGAGTTGTTTGTGCTCAAACTGTTGCTCCAGCCTCTTGTAGAAAACGCGATCTATCATGGGATCAAGGGCAGGCGAGGGCCTGGCAAGATTCGGGTCGAGGCCAAAATAGAACAGGGCAAACTGCTGCTGTTGATTCAGGACGATGGAGCAGGCATGTCCAGGGAGCGGTTGGCAGAAATGGAACAGCTTCTGGCAGCCCCTATGGAAAGTTTGGAATCGGCGTCGCTGTCCGGAAAAGCGGGAAAAAGCTACGGAATGTTGAATGTACAGGCCCGTCTTCGCCTGACGTTCGGCGAAGAATACGGTATTGTACTGGGCAGCAAGGAAGGAAATGGTACATGCGTGACGATCGTTCACCCGTTACTGCAAGAACTTCCGGCGGTGCAGTTATTGGACAGTAAAGCGAGGGAGGGGAGCGAATGAAACATTTTACAGCATCAACAACATGGACTTCTGCGGAAGGGATGACAGCATCGGCTGCAACAGAAACAGAGCCTTTGGGGAGATATTACCGGGTTCTGATTGCTGATGATGAGCCCATTATTCGGGAAGGCATCCGGGATTCGATCAACTGGACTGCACTGGGCATGGAGGTTGCCGGAGAAGCCGAGGACGGGGAGGAAGCGCTGGAACTGGCTGTAGATCTGTGCGTGGATATCGTATTGGTCGATATGAACATGCCCTTTCTGAACGGGATTGACTTGATACGCGGCCTTCAGGATCATTGTCCCAATTGCCGCTGTCTGATCGTGTCTGGACATGATGAATTTGCTTATGCACAGGAGGCTGTTCGGCTAGGGGTAGAGGATTACATCTTGAAGCCTGTACAATCGGAGCAGCTGTATGCTGCACTTGCACGTCTGCGTCAGCGTATGGATGAAGAGCATAAGCGAACAGCATATGTAAAACAGGCTGCAGATCAGATTGAACGCAATATTCCGCTGCTTCGTCAACGTTTTTGCCTGGATTGGCTGGAGGGCCAAATCGAGGGAAAAGGGCTGATCGAGCAGCTCACCTTTTTGCGTCTGCCATCGGAACCGCCTGTGCAGATTGGAATCGTACGCTGGCCCGCGGCAGAAGCACGCCAGACCCTTATGCGGGAGAATGATCGTCAATTATTCCTTTTTGCCACGGAAAATATCGTTGCCGAATTACTGGGGGACCTGCCGTATGTGCTGTTCCGGGACCCGAATGGACTGATTGGCATCTGTTTATGGCAGGCGGCATCGGAAGATCTGGAGTCTTCCATTGAGCAGACCGTCATTTCATGCCTGAACATCGCTGTCCACGCCCATATGGAGATGCATACCGGTACCGTGGAGGAAGCGCCGAATACGTATCGCGAGTGTCGTGAATTGGTATATGGCGAAGTTCGGCTGTCACCGCTGGTGCGCCGGGCAAGACAGCTTATTCAAGCGGAATATGCGAATCGGAATCTGACACTGGACACGCTTGCTTCCCGTCTGCAAGTGTCTCCGGTATATTTGAGTCGGGTGCTCAAAAAAGAGTTGGATGATTCCTTCGTGACCCTTGTTACGCATGCTCGCATCCGGAAGGCAGTACAGCTGCTGGATTCTACGGTACTGCCTGTGCACCAAATTGCTGAGCATGTGGGTTACGATACACAGCATTATTTCAGTACCGCATTCAAAAAAACGATGGGCATTTCACCTGCACAGTACCGCAAAAGTGGAGGTACGAGGATTGTGACGTCATCCAAGAGAGGATAGGCTGGTTGAACAAGGGATATTCATCAAGGGATTTGTTCTGCTTGTATCAAGCGGAGCAGCTCCCTTTTTTTGTTGTTAGCTGCTGTCCGCATTATTTCTTCTGCACGGCAAGTCTGCTCATCCGTAGTTCCATATTCCGCTCTTTACAAAAGTTGAAATTTTATAAAAAAGGTTCAAATGCAGCAAAGACCTCTCTTGTTTCGGCATGCTACGATGGATTCAGAAAGAAATAACCGCTTACATAAATGCGATACATTGTAAGCGTTATCCTAATGAGTCGTTGAAGTTCACATGATTTGAGGAAAGGGGAAGTTCTTATGAAAAAAGGAGCACTGCTCATCTGGCTTCTGGTGATGACCATAGTGCTATCTGCCTGCAATCTGGCCGAGAGTGGAACAGGCAGTAAGGAAAAAGGGTATGTCGGCATTTCGATGCCTACCAAATCCTCCGAACGCTGGGTTGGGGATGGGGAGAACATGGTCCGCCTTTTTCAGGAGCAGGGGTACAAAACGGATCTGCAGTATGCGGAGGACGTGGTGGAGAATCAGATTTCTCAGATTGAGAACATGATCACCAAGGGTGTAGACGTGATGGTGATTGCTTCTGTGGATGGCAATACGCTGACAGATGTAATCAAGAAAGCGCATGACGAGGGCATACAGGTCATTTCATACGATCGGCTTATCCGAAATACGCCGTATTTAACCTATTATGCGACGTTTGATAACTTCAAGGTGGGTGTGCTGCAGGCGTCCTACATCGAGCAAAAGCTCGGGCTTAAGGAAGGGAAAGGACCCTATAACATAGAGTTGTTTGGCGGCTCCCCCGATGACAACAACGCCTATTTCTTCTTTGATGGTGCAATGTCAATCCTCAAGCCATATATCGATTCCGGCAAGCTGGTTGTGCGAAGCAAGCAGACGACGATGGCCCAGATTGCAACGCTGCGCTGGGACGGCGCTCTGGCACAATCGCGTATGGATAATCTGCTCAGTGCCTATTACTCGGGAGACAACCTGGATGCGGTGTTATCCCCTTATGATGGGATCAGTATCGGGATCATTTCATCATTGAAAGGTATCGGTTATGGCACAGCAAACAAGCCGTTGCCAGTGATTACAGGTCAGGATGCCGAACTGGCTTCGATTAAATCCATTGTGGCCGGAGAACAGACGCAGACCGTATTCAAGGATACCCGCAAGCTGGCGGAGAAGACGGTAGAGATGGCCAATAGCATATTACAAGGGAAATCGGCGGAAGTGAACGACGATAAATCTTATAACAACGGAATAAAGATTGTACCGGCCTATTTGCTTGACCCGATTTCCGTGGATCGGACGAACGTAGAGAAGGATATTGTAGGCAGTCAATATTATACCAAGGAAGAAATCGGATTGAACTAGCGATTGAAAGGAGTAGATCTCATGGCCGGAATTATTCTGGAAATGAAGGGCATCACCAAAACCTTTCCCGGCGTAAAAGCGCTGGAAAATGTCAATCTCAAGGTCAGAGAAGGTGAGATTCATGCACTATGCGGTGAGAATGGTGCAGGGAAATCCACGTTGATGAAGGTGCTTAGCGGTGTATATCCACATGGAACATATGAAGGAGAGATTTTATTTCAGGGCAAACCGTGTGAGTTCAAGGATATTAAACAAAGTGAGGATCTGGGTATTGTCATCATCCACCAGGAGCTGGCACTGATTCCCTACCTTTCAATTGCGGAAAATATATATCTGGGTAACGAGCGTGCGAGCAAAGGGATCATCGACTGGAAAGAAACGTTTGTCGGCACACGGGAATTGCTCGCCAAAGTGGGACTGAGCGAAAATCCGAATAGTCTTGTATCCAGCATCGGTGTGGGCAAGCAGCAGCTGGTTGAGATTGCAAAGGCGCTCTCCAAAAAGGTACGACTGCTCATTCTGGATGAGCCCACTGCTGCACTGAATGAGCATGACAGTGAGAATTTGCTTCAGTTGATGCTTGAATTCAAGAAGCAGGGCATCGCCTGTATTCTGATATCCCACAAGTTGAACGAGGTGTCCAAGGTGTCCGATTCGGTAACAATCTTGCGGGATGGCAAGACCATTGAGACGCTGGATATGAAAAAGGATAAGGTGACGGAAGATCGGATTATTAGCGGAATGGTAGGCCGCGATTTGACGAGCCGCTATCCGGAGCGTCATGCGCAAATCGGTGAAGTGATTCTCGAAGTGAAAGACTGGACCGTGTATCACGAGCATCATGCTGAACGGAAGGTGCTGGATCAGGTCAACATGAACATCAGGCGTGGGGAGATTGTGGGCATTGCCGGTCTGATGGGGGCCGGACGTACCGAGCTTGCCATGAGCATATTTGGCAAATCGTATGGACGCGGCATTACGGGCCAACTCATCAAGGATGGCAAACCCATTCAGAACAACAGCGTAACTGAGGCGATTCAGAACGGCTTCGCTTATGTGACAGAGGACCGCAAGGAATACGGTCTGATTCTCATGGACGATATCAAGCGGAACATTTCGCTTACAGGTCTTGGCAAGCTGACCAGAAATGCGGTCGTGAACGAACGAGAGGAAGTGCTGGTAGCCGAGGATATGAAAAAAAGCATGAATATCAAAGCACCGAGCATTTTGCAGAAAACCGGAAATTTGAGCGGCGGGAACCAGCAGAAGGTGGTGCTGAGCAAATGGATTTTTGCCGGTCCGGATATTCTCATTCTGGATGAACCAACACGAGGGATCGATGTCGGGGCCAAATTCGAAATCTATACCATAATCCATCGGCTCGCCGCCGAGGGTAAAGGCGTGCTGGTGATTTCTTCCGAGCTTCCAGAGGTGCTGGGCCTATGTGACCGGATCTACGTGATGAATGCCGGGCGAATTACGGGGCAAGTCAGCCGGGAAGAAGCGTCGCAAGAAACGTTGATGAGATATATGACCAAGTCAGGAGGCGGGAAGCATGGAAATGTTAACTAGACTGTTCAAAAACAATATACGGCAATATGGCATGATTATCGCACTGGTTGTAATTATGCTGTTGTTCGAGGTGCTGACTGGTGGATTGCTGCTCAAGCCGATTAACATAACAAATCTGATCCTGCAAAACAGTTACATTCTGGTGCTGGCGATCGGAATGGTGCTGGTCATTATTACCGGACATATCGATTTGTCGGTAGGTTCGATCGCTGCTTTTGTAGGCGCGGTTGCAGCGATTATGATGGTTGATTGGCAGCTTCCGGCCTGGCTGGCGGTCATTGCTGCTTTGGTGGTTGGTGCGCTGATTGGGGCGTGGCAGGGCTTTTGGATTGCGTATGTGCGGATTCCGGCATTCATCGTAACCCTGGCAGGCATGCTGCTCTTCCGGGGGTTGACGATGATCGTGCTGGAGGGGCAATCGATTTCTCCTTTTCCAGGCGGGTTCCAGAAAATAAGTTCAGGCTTCCTGCCTGATATTCAGTTATCAGGTCTGGGTCTGGTGTCCATCATCGTTGGTGTTGTTCTCACGGTCTGGTATATCGTAAACGAACTGCGGGAGCGCCGTTCCCAGCGTAAATACGGATTCGAGGTTGTGTCTCAGGGGCTCTTCCTGCTCAAGCTGCTGGTCGTGGCTGCAGTAACGAATCTGTTCACCTTTATGCTTGCGAGCTATGCAGGCATTCCGAATATTCTGATTCTGCTGTTTGTATTGATTATCGTCTATTCCTTCATCATGAACCGCACCGTAATGGGGCGCCATGTATATGCACTTGGAGGCAATGAGAAGGCTGCCGGTCTGTCCGGTGTGAAAACGAAAAAAGTGACATTCTGGGTATTTGTAAATATGGGCGTGATGGCGGCCATTTCCGGCCTGATCTTCGCAGCACGACTGAATGCGGCTACCCCCAGAGCCGGTACCAACTTTGAGCTGGATGCCATTGCAGCCTGCTTTATCGGCGGAGCTTCCGCTTCCGGAGGAATCGGGACTGTATTTGGAGCGATCATCGGTGGTTTGGTTATGGGGGTTCTGAACAACGGCATGTCCCTGATTGGTTTGGGGATAGACTGGCAGCAGGGCATTAAGGGTCTGGTACTGTTGCTGGCAGTAGCTTTCGATATCTATAATAAAAACAAAAGAATGACATAGGTGTTTGGCAAAAAGATTTCTGCTGCAAGCAAACGTCTTGTATAAACCATAAAACAAACAGACCGATCCGGTGGATCTGGTCTGTTTGTTTTATGGTATTTTTATGGTTTTCCCGGTAGAGAAAAGCAGTTATTTACATCAATGCTCCCAGGAAACGGGTTGCGATGCCAAAATAGATAAACAGCGACAGAATATCATTGAGCGTTGTAATTAATGGACCGGAGGCGACAGCCGGATCGACGTTGAAGCGGCTTAACAAGAGCGGAATACAGGTACCTGTAAGTGTGCCGATGACGAGGGTGAAGAACAGGGATACACCAATAATGGCGCCGAGCAGCCAGTCACCTTGCCAAAAATAGGCGATAACTGTAATGAGCACGCCGCATACGAATCCAATCATCGTACCTACCTTCATCTCACGTCCAATTAACGCGAGCACTGTAGCTTTGTCAAGCTTGCGTCCAATCAGTCCGCGCACAACGACAGCAAGGGATTGTGTACCCGTATTCCCGGTCATACCGGCGATCATGGGCATGAAGAACGCCAGTGCCACAACCTGATTCAGCGTGTCCTCGAAAAAATCCACGATGCTGCCCGAGATCAGTCCGATAAATAACAATAAAATCAGCCAAGGAAGGCGACGTCTGACGGCAACCAGTGGTTTGGTATCAAAATCGATGTCTTTACTGCCGCCACCCATCTTGGCAAGGTCTTCACTGGCTTCATCCATAATAATATCAATGACATCATCCATTTGGATAACACCGCATAATCTCCGGTTCTCATCCACGACAGGCAACGCCATAAACTCATAACGCTGCAACAGCTGTGCAGCTTCTTCCTGGTCCATATCGACAGTTGCATGGATGACACGCCGGGTCATCAGCTCTTCCACTTTGGTCTTGTCATCTGCCTGAGCGAGGGACTGATAGCTCACGACACCAACCAACTTGCCTTCATCATCAGTGACATACAGGTAACTGGCCGCAGGGATGTGCAGCGTAGTCTGTGATTCTCTCAACGCCTCCTTTGCGGTTTCATGCGATAACAGGGTACGGTATCGATCGGTCATGATTCGTCCCGCCGTCTCCGGTGGATAGTTCAGCACGGAGCGGATGATCGAAGAGTGATCCAGGTTCATTGTAGATAGCAGTTCTTCCCTTCGTTTGAGAGGCAGATCATGCATGAAGCGAATCAGATCACTTTTGTCCATTTGCTGCATGACTTCAAGAGTGCGCTCCGGGCCTAACTGTTCGAATAGATGCACCTGTTCGTGAAGCGTGAGCGCTTCTGCCATATCGGCGAGAACGTTTGGTTTGAATAAGAGCAAGAAGCGTTTCGTCTCTTCTTCAGGGAATTTTTTATATACGAGTGAAAGATCGTACGGATGTAGCTCCTTGGCCCATTTGTAAAATTCGGGCAGGTTCTGGGTTTGCACAGATTGAACAAGGAGTTCCGTGATCTCTTCAACCGAAAAATCTTTTATGGAAGGGGATCGGTTCATATGCAGTCTCCTTTCTGAATGGAATTCAACTCCGTATTCTTAAACGAAATGGGACGGAAATTAAACAGCAACCACTGGAAATGGATATTGTAATCTTGCTAAAACATTCGATATGGGCTTACAAATGAATGCTGTCGGGATATACTTGATGTAGAAACCCCGATGAGGAGGAGTCATGTGGAATCGGTTGTAAGAACACAATTGTTATCTCTGGTCGAACCGGAATATCAGAAATTCGCGGCTGCGCTCATTCCGAATATCACGAATCTGCTAGGTGTGAGACTGCCTGAAATACGCAAGATGGCGAAACTAATCGTCAAAGAGGACTGGCGTGCCTATCTGAAAACCGCTGACGATGATTATTTTGAAGAAGTGATGCTGCAAGCGATGGTCATCGGTCATGCCCAAGCAGATATTGAGGAACTTCTGCAACATATTGCCTGGTTTGTTCCCAAAATAGATAACTGGTCGGTATGCGACAGCTTCTGCGGCGGCCTGAAATATACAAAGGCACATCTGGATCAGGTGTGGCATTTCTTGCAACCCTATTTGGTATCCAACCAGGAGTATGACATTCGCTTTGGGGTTGTGATGCTGTTGAACTTTTATATGGAAGAAAAATATATTGATGAAGTTCTTTCTTCATTAGATAACATCAGGCACGAGGCGTATTATGTGAAAATGGCTGTGGCCTGGGCGATTTCCATCGCTTATGTGAAGCAGCCAGAAGTCACTATGCGTTATCTGCTGCAGGACAATACATTGGATGACTTTACGTATAATAAGGCTCTTCAGAAAATAACGGAGTCCTATCGTGTTGACCCGGAGACAAAGCAGATTATCCGCAGCATGAAACGAAAATTGAAAAAAACGGTTCGTGTGTAGTATGTGTGAATAACGAGAAAAGAAACCAGATATAGAACCTACGAGGGGAAAGGACGATAGACGTATGAGAAAGAGCATCATGTGGACCAAAATGGAACTGGACGGTCGTCCGTGGGTATTGCTTGCCACCGAAAAGGGGTTATGCCGAGTTATTATGCCCAATGAATCGCTGGAAGACTGGAGCAGCTGGATTGGCCGCATTGCGCCTGGAGTGGAGCTTGAAGAGAATGAAGCAGCATTGAAGCAGACGGGCATGATGGATTGGCTGCAATCCTATTTTGCTGGAGAAAAAATAGCCTTTACCAATGAAATCCCGCTTGATCTGATCGGAACCCTGTTCCAACAGCAGGTCTGGACCGAACTGGGGCGTGTTCCATATGGTGAGACAAGAACCTATGGCGACATTGCAGCTGCAGTGGGAAGACCCTCAGCGGTACGGGCTGTTGGGGCCGCCAATGGAGCCAACCCCATTCCGGTACTGCTGCCATGTCACCGCATTATCGGGGCCAACCGCAAGCTGACCGGATTTCGCGGAGGGCTGGAGATGAAGCGCAGACTACTGGATATCGAGCAGATCGAAGGCGTAACCGATGGCGGGCATGCGCGGTTTAATTTCTGATTATAATATGTTCATATAATGCTCATATAAAAAAGAAGCAGCAGGATAATAGCTAAGTGTTCACTTGCTGAGACTTCTGAATACGTACAGACACTGGGTGCTCCCTAGTGCCTGTTTTTGTGTTTTCCGATGTTAGAAGTAGGGAGTAGGGAGTAGGGAAAATGGAGAAGGGCGACGAAAACGAAAATATTTGCGGAAGTTTCTTTTCCTTCTGGGCCACGACACTAATGAATCTACTACACCTTATTGTGAGGAATAGCGTGAAATGCAAAAGCTAACGAATCTCAGTCGTCTTATTCCAGTAAAAACCTGCAGATTGATGCGTAAAGACCCGCAAAGCAAGGGAATAAGGTGTCTACGATTCGTAACGATGCCTGATCCGTGGAATTAGGCCAAATAGAGTGTGTATGATTCATTAAATATAATAACGATTGGCAGAGAACAGCCCAGCCACTGGCGCTCGCGCTGGCTCTGATAATTATAAGTTGTTCGCATATTCCACATTTTGGGTTATGATGGAAGTTGCTTCTACAAACTGGAATACGAAGGAACTGGCGAAGCGGATTGAAGAAGTGAAACCATTTGGCGTAGTTGAGCGGTTAAATCGGAGCGTGTGCAAAGCAACAACAATGAAGAGGGATCTGAACACAGGGATCATCCAGAATAGAGGAAAAGAAATGAACCATAACAGAACATCAGTTACATATTTCAAAATAAGCATTGTATTAATCGTTGCTACTATAGGTTGTCTATTTGTTGCTGTATACTTGCGTTCCAAAACAAACACGAATATGTATCAATTTTTAACGTGGGACATTTTCTTGGCATGGCTACCATTCATCGTTTCTTCAACCATTAGTTATGTCAGCAATAAGAAACTTACAAAAACGAGCATCGCACTGGTCGGGGTGATGTGTGCATGCTGGCTGTTTTTTCTGCCGAATTCAGCATATCTTTTCACAGAAATTCTGCATGCATTTAGATACTTTGATCCTCAAGGGGAAACTAAATTCTGGGTTCATATTGATTTTTGGTATAGCCTCACCCTAACGTTTGTCGTAGCCATACTGGGTTTACTTCTGTCCATCTGCTCGATACATCAAATCCACGAATTGTTAAATAAACGACTAAACCAATTTGGCAGCATGGTAGTTGTAGGCGTTATTTTACTCCTGAGCAGCCTAGGGGTATACATTGGGAGATTTAATCGCTGGAATAGTTGGGATGTCCTGAAGCAGCCTGGCCTCATTTTGAAAGATATCATGACTGATTTAAGTGCAGGTAACAGCATTCTGGTTGAATTTGTGGTTATGGTATTTGTGATTCAAATTTTTGGATATATTACACTTCGTATACTAATGGGGAAGTCCAATAATATCTAAACGAAAATCGTATGGAACACCAACATTTTAACTATTTTTGCTGAATGAAATCCTATGGTACCATGGACCACAGATGAATCGGTATTCGATGTAAGATCGACCGAGTGGAAAGAGGGAATGACCATGTTGAAACAGGAATATTGGTTAACCAACGTATCATTGGAGCAAAGTTATATAATGGAAGACGGGCAGGTAACTGGCACCCGGACAAGCCTTGGTCATCTGCGGATTGAAAATGGAGTCATTGCAGCCATTGTGGATGGGGATGCGGAATTAACAAGCGAGTTGCCAAAGGTTGATGGTAAAGGATTGCTGCTGTTGCCTTCGTTCGAGGAAGCGCATATTCATTTGGATAAAACGTATTACGACGGACCATGGAAAGCGGTGCGACGCATCTCCAGCATTTTCGAACGTATCGAAGAAGAGAAGGTGTTGCTGCCCAAGCTATTACCCGATGCGAAGCGTCAGGCGGAGAGCATTCTGACCTTGATTCAGGGATATGGTTCCACCCATGTACGCAGTCATTGCAATATTGAACCGGTCAGCGGGTTGAAGCGACTGGAAGCAACACGGCAGGTATTGGGGACATTTTCGGGCAAAATCTCCTCTGAAATCGTGGCTTTCCCGCAGCATGGGCTGCTCCGCTCAAATTCAGTAGAGCTGATGCGTCGAGCTATGTCTGAAGGGGCTACTCATGTAGGCGGACTTGACCCTAGCACCGTAGACGGGAATATGGAAAAGTCCCTAGACGCGATGGTTGAACTGGCTATTCAGCACCAGGCAGGCATTGATATTCATCTGCATGAAGCTGGAGAATCAGGTAAACAAACGTTGCTGCAATTGGCTGCTCTGACCGAAGAAGCGGGGCTTCAGGGCAAAGTTACCGTGAGTCATGCATTCTGGTTCGCCCTAGCAGAGCAGCAGGAAGCGGAAGATATGGCCAAGCGAATGGCTTCCCTTGGTATGAGCGTGGCTTCGACCGTGCCTATCGGCAAAATGATGATGCCACTCCCGATGCTGCATAAACATGGGGTGAAGGTGAAGCTGGCGACGGACAGTTTGACGGATCATTGGTCTCCTTTTGGTAATGGAGATCAACTGGAGAAAGCGGGCCGTTTCGCCGAACTGTACGGATATAGCGATGAACGGTCCTTGTCTCAATCGCTTGCATTTGTAACAAATGGCATCACTCCGCTGGATTCGGAGGGGCAACAGGTATGGCCAAAGGTAGGGGACACAGCTAGTTTTGTACTGGTAGAAGCCAGCTGCTCGGCAGAAGCGGTTGCCAGAAGGTCTGCGCGTCAAACGGTATGGTTTGAAGGAAGACTGGTAAGTGGGTCGGTGTAGGATAAAACATACTGGAATGGATGGACCACGGGAAACCGTGGTTTTTTGTTCTGAATCTATAAGGAAAAGAAGTACAAATCAGCAGGTGAGAAAAGAGGAAAGAACTGTTCGCATATACCACTTTTTGGGTTATGATGGACGTAACGTAGTCATCATTTTAGCGCAAGGAGAGATCGATGTGCGAGCAGCAGCACAGCAAGTGAATCTACAACGTATAACCCCAGAGAACGAATTAGCGTGCATTCAGCTTAAACCGCGTGAAGACCAACTGAATTTGGTCGCAAGCAATGCAGATTCCTTAATTCATGCGACAAAGGAGATCACCTCGAAGCCATTCGGGATTTTTGCAGAGGACCGCATGGTAGGTTTTATTTTATTTGATAATGAGATATATAATGATGGGTATTATTGGATACTTCGATTCATGATTGATGAGAAATATCAGGGGAAAGGATATGCCAAACTGGCAATCAAAGAAGTAATAAGTAAGTTAAAAGAGAGAACCGATTGCAAACAAATCAGGGTATCTCATGTACCGCACAACAGGGTGGCAAACGCTTTGTATAAGAAATCCGGATTTCAGGAGACGGGTGAATTCGAGGACAATGGTGACATCATATTAAGTTACTATTTAAAATGAGGAGTGGAATCTGATGATCAGAGAGGCCGAAGCAAGGGATGTCGAGGTTATTGAAAGGTTGTACAACGAATTATTACCAAACAACCTGAATACGAAGGTACTGGCGGAGCGGATTGAAGAAGTAAGGAATAATCCCAACAGTTTCTTATTTGTTTACGAAGTCGGTGATCAGGTTATTGGGACAGCGCATTTACATATTTGTCTGGACGCTTTGGTGGAAAATAGACCGTTTGGCGTGGTTGAGCGGGTTATCATTACGGAGCATGTGCAGAGCAAGGGATATGGTTCTGAACTTATGAAGTATATAGAGGATGTATGCATACAGAAAAATTGTGTAAAGGTGTTTCTCACCAGCGGTTCATCCAGATACGAGGCACATGGCTTTTATACGAAGTTAGGGTACGATGGGGAATCCAGCAAGGCTTTTAAGAAATATGTATAAAACAGCTCAAGCTGGATTGTATATTCGTATCCTTTAATTTTCTGAAATGATGGGAGGATATATAGATGAAAGACATGAACTATTATGAAACTTTTATTGCAGTAGCAGAAGATTGTCCTGTTAAAGTGGCAGAGATCCCCAAAGCCAAAAACGGCGGCAAAACCGTTCCAGTTCTACAGTATGAAATGATAACAAACCACCCTTATCAATATACCCAAGAGGATGTCATGTTTGAAGTGTTCGCGCAGCGCAATGATATTCCCGACGAACAAAGATCCATAGAGAGAACCAAGTTTTTCTCCAAAGGACAACCCTGTCTTCGTACTTCTTCCTTGGGTAAACGTTACGGTTGGGGCATTCATCATAATTCACAAGGGAAAGTGGCGATCTATGCTGTTGAATCCGAAGAATATACAAACTTTATAAACGATAGCAGTTTAAAACATGTAAAGGCGATGCGTTCGAGCCGTCAATAGAGGAGGTATTATAATAGTAGACCTTATTCCGGTAACGTTGGCAGAGAAAAATATGTTATTGAATCTGTATCAACTCTACCATTATGATTTCAGCGAATTTACAAACGAGGATATCAATCAAGAAGGCAAATACGATGTAAATATTGAATACATTTGGGAAGGTGATAACAGGTGGAGGCCATATTTCATTATGATTTCTGGCACCATAGCAGGCTTTGTTACTGTACTTCTTGAAAATGTAGATACCGATCCAGATCCTACACATGTAATCTATGATTTTATGATCCTGAAGAAGTTTAGAAGAAGTGGAGTTGGATATGCTGCTGCGATGCAGACATTTGAGTTATACAAAGCAGATTGGGCACTTGCTCAGATGGAGAGTAACACTCCTGCAATAGCGTTCTGGCGAAAGGTGTTAAAAGATTTTACAAACGATCATTATACGGAAACATTCAGAGACGATGCCAGAAAGTACATTCAAACATTTAGTACAAAGGAATAGAAACAAACATAGGTTAAGGAGAAAAAAATGAAAATTCGTTCTGTCTCACTAGCTATTTTGAGGAAAGAAGATCGCATTTTGGTTCAGGAAATTAACTTCCCGGATATTTCAACTACTTTCTACAGACCTATTGGTGGAACGATAGAGTTCGGTGAGAACAGTAAGAAAACTCTGATCAGGGAGCTCAAAGAAGAGTTGGATCAAGAGATCGAAGAGCCCCGATTAATTTCCGTTATTGAAAATATTTTTGGAATAGAAGATGAATTAGGTCATGAAATTGACTTTATCTATGAAGCGTCATTTATAGATAAATCTCAATACAATCAGGAAGAATTTGTTGGATTAGAAGGTTCTATCCGCTATAAGGCATGTTGGAAACCAATCACTTATTTTTCAACAACATTGGATGATGTAAAGCTAGTTCCTGATGGATTGCTGGATTTGTTATTGGAACAAGAACTGGAAAATGGGTCTATGGTAAGGCATATAAGAACTAAGTAAATGGTGAAAAGAGGCTGGGGGAAAGAGATGCACGCTTTAACCAAAGAAACAACAGATGAATTATTGGAAGCGATGGACACGTACAAAAGAATTGCACAAGAACTGATCGACAAATTAATCTTGGAAACCAGCCAGGCTGAAAAGGAAGAGATCATCGATGGAGCATACTACTTGCTTTCCAATGAAGAAGTATTAAATGGTGAAGAATATTTAAGTGGAAAATGGCATTTCGATGTTCACGGAGAGCATTGTTTGTTCGAGAATGCAGAAACAGGCCAAACGTTGGAAGTTTCTCTCGGCAGTAAAGATGATGTGGGTAACATGGACCCCTATTTTTTCTATAACTTTTTAAAATCCACTGCAAATTATGAACACCTGATCGCCTATTTTGAGAATCCCTTTGGGGACATGTTGGATTTTTTCGAAAGGTTGGCAGCCCAGAACGTACTTATTCATGTTCATGGAGTTGAATATAGAAAACTTCTTTAACGGCGTAAAGCAGTATCCCGTTCTTTCAAATAAGGGATGCGTTTGAAGAGAAGAACGGGATTATTCGTTACTACATAAAGAAAGATTAACGATGTACGCGTATGACAATATCCTGGTCATGGTTGCCGAACCCTGAACCATAGAGTGTTAATCCTCCGACGTTAGCCCCCTCCTCGTCAACCGTGAATCGAAGTGTCCAGAATGGTTCCTCCAGTTGGATATCCTCGATCGTCACGTCTGACATCCACTCTCCATCCATATACGTACCCGAGTCATCAACACGAATCGTCTTTAATAATCCATATTGATTCACATTGCGATGCCACCATGCTGGTGTATATTTGCCCCGAGCAGCTCTTCCGAAATCAGCAGGGCTTGTCCAGGTACCAAGTGAAATACCGTTAAACGTAAAACGGATATCTGATGGCCAATGATCTCGTAAACCCGGGGCCTCAGAAGCCATTTCCACTGAAATTTCAATGCTTCTGGCAGTCTGATCAGGAAGCATATAGTTAGGTGTTTTGTATTCGACATACCCTCTTCCAAACCAGAGGATGGCAGCGTGAACCCGCTCAGGATCGAGAAAGTATCGTGGGTCGTCCCAAACACCGATTTCTTTCTCATGCGTCCCAAGACCGCAAGTAGGATGGACTTCAAATGCAGTATAGTGACCCACTGAAATGGTCTGCTCTCTGACTCTTGCTGTCCGGCTGGCGGATGGTAGTTCGATCTCAATGTTATTTGGTTTGAGGAAACATAATTTATGCGTGCCTCCATTCAGGCGTATCCTGCGGCTATCTATCAGTCCGGCTTGCTCAAGCTTTCGGATGTGCATCGTGACGATGGAAGGGCTGAGTTCTAACGCAGCCGCAATATCCTTCACATTCATTCCGCGATCTGCAATCAAATCCATAATTCTCCATCGAACCTCGCTTGCCAGTGCCTCGTATAACGGTATGAATCTTGCTTCTCCGTTCGCTTTAATCATTTTTAATAATCTCCTAACCAGATCTATTGAAATCACATATATATTCATTTAATGAAATTAACTTCACCCTTCAACTCTAACGCATTGAAAGTATGATTGCGATAGTGTTTAATTTTTTTATCTGCGTATGAAGTTGGATTCTCAAATATGCGAATTATAGAAAAAGAGGTGGATCAAATGAAATTCAATAATCCGGTCATTAAAGGGTTCTATCCAGATCCAAGCATTTGCAAGGTGGAGGACACTTATTATCTGGTGTGCAGTTCATTTCAGTATTTTCCGGGTGTCCCGCTTTTTGAAAGCAAAGATTTATTGAATTGGACCCAAATCGGTCATTGTTTAACCCGAAAAAGCCAGATTCAACTGGAGACGGTGAGCAGCTCAGGTGGCGTCTTTGCCCCTACGATACGATACAATAACGGGCGATTCTATATGACCACGACGAACGACACCACGCGTCAGAATTTTTACATTTGGACAGATGATATATACGGAGAGTGGTCAGAACCCATTATTGTGCATCAAGGAGGAATCGACCCGGATTTGTATTTTGAGGACGGTAAGGCCTTCTTTATGAGCAATGGGACCGACGATGAAGGCATTGGCGGAATCATTCAGTGTGAGATTGACATTGAAGCAGGTGACAAAAAGACCCCGAGCCGTTCAATATGGCAAGGTTCAGGCGGCCGTTATCTGGAAAGCCCGCATTTGTATAAAATGAATGGATACTATTACCTCATGGCATCGGAAGGCGGAACCGAATACGGTCATATGGTCACGTATGCCCGGGGAGATTCACCTTCAGGTCCTTTCGAACCCTATGCCAAGAATCCTGTTCTGACCAATCGTAACTTGGGCGGTTATGAACTGCAGGGGGTTGGTCATGGCGACCTGGTTCAGGACCAGGAAGGGAATTGGTGGATTTTCCATTTGGGATTCCGTCAGATAGGCCAATGGCTTACCTATCATCATCTTGGCCGAGAAGTATTCCTTACGCCGGTTACCTTCGATGAGGAAGGCTGGTTTACGGCAGGGCATAAAGGTACCGCGCTTATGAGCTTTGAAACCGATCGTATTCCCGACACAGTTATTCAACAAGAGAAAAAAAGCTATACGTTTGAGAACACGGATTGGAATCTGGACTGGTGTTATCTTCGTCATCCCAATACAGAAAATTACTTGTTAGAGCAAGGCAAAATAAAGTTAAAAGGAACCGAAGTAACACTGGATGTTCCGGTATCCCCGACATTCATTGGCCTACGTCAAAAAGACTTTGACGCGACCATCTCTGTTGATGTAAGTCTTACGAATGGCGAGGCAGGCATCACCATCTACATGGATGAACAGCATCATTATGACCTGGCCATTCGGAAAGAGCAGAGCGGGTATGAGGTGATTGAGCGTCTGAATATTGGGGATATAAAATCCGTCGAAAATGAAGTGGAACGGGGAAAAGAGCATCATGCCACTTTGGTTATACGGTCAAGTCATGAGCGCTATAGCTTCTTCATTCAGGCAGATGGCAAGGAAATCCTTTTAGGCACGGCACAGACGAGATACCTTTCCTCGGAAGTTGCCGGAGGATTTACAGGGGTACTCATTGGTTTATATGCTAGTGGTGAAGGTTCGGAAGCTGAGTTTTCAAAATTTAAGTGTGATTACAATTAAAGTGAAGGGAAGGGAAGGGACGTTGGTTCCTTCTCTTTTTTGCCAATTCTCGTAATTTATCAAACAAAAGTTTAGTAGCACGTGTTTATATATTATATGCCGCAACCAAATAATGAGTTGTGTGCTGAGAGAGTAGAATACATAGTACACCATATTGGGATTACCACCGAGAAATAAGTTGTAGTAGAGAAGGGAAAAGGCGATGAATGAAAATACTCCATATTCGCTAGTCGCAGCGAATCAAACCAGTTATGCCAAGTACTTTGCGACATATAGAAAGAATATTTGGTTTAGACCCAGTTGGGGATCTCTTCAAGAAATGATGCTAAGCGCAAGTGATTGTTATTGGATCTATCAAGACACTCAACGAGTGGGCGGGATTTCTTTAACAAGCAGCGAACTCGGATCGTTTTTCATGATTCCTCCGTCTATGTTAACTGTAGATCTGGTTCATTTCTTAAAGAATTATGCCATTCAAAATTCAAGGGAACAGTCGAAGGTAGATGCTTACAATGTTCTTGCTGAACATATTGATGTGTTGAAGTCAGCTGGTTTTGAAGTGTTAAACACAAGAAAATGTATGATTAGACCTACAGAGAAGATTGAAAATGATCTCGGTACTGATTTTATTACTATTAAACCCCAATTGGAGCATTTGCCAAGCATTGTTCAAGTCATGAACGAATCATATCGTGGAGGAATGGATGAAGGAAATCTGGATACATATCAAAATGACGTGAGTTATTATTTTGAACATAACCGTCAGGATGAGCTGTTAAATGCATCATCGGTTTTAGTAGATAAGAAGACGAACGAGGTTGTTGGGTTTTGTTTGATATCGATGTGGGAGGATATGCCTCTTGTATATGATATATCGGTTAAGCCGGGCTACAGTAATCAGGGTTTGGGAAGGTATATGTTATACAAGGCGATTTCTCTTCTGGAAGACTTCTCTCCAACCATTCGTTTGTTCGTTACGATAGGAAACAAGGCTGACTATTTATATACCAAATTAGGTTTTCTTTCAGGAGAGGAAGCATCTCACTTGGTTTATAGAGATCGTGCAGAGAATTGAGAATAGAAACTATACTTAATGGAATTGAAGGGAGGATTTCATGGAAAATCAATGGAGAATTGCAACGTATGATCCGGCTTGGAGGCATATGTTCCTCGATACCGGAATGAGTCTAAGAGAGGCGTTGGGAGAAAAGGCCTTACGGATTGACCATGTCGGATCAACTTCCATCGTTGGAATGGATGCCAAACCGATCATAGATATACAAATTTCCGTATCCAATTACGAAGATTTGCCTAACTACCAACAAGAAATCGAAGCGGTCGGTTTCATATTCAGAGAAGATAATCCGGATAAAACCAAACGATATTTTCGCGAAGTACCCGGACACAGGAGAACACATGTACACGTAAGGCAAGCGGGGAGTTTCTCTGAGCAGATGAACTTGCTTTTTAGAGATTATTTGAGGGAACATCCAGAGGAACGATTGAAATATGCAGAAGAGAAGCACAGGCTTATGGCCTTATACAAGGACCAGCGGTCAAAATACGTGGAAGGCAAAGGACCGATGGTGTGGAGCATATTAGAGAAAGCTCATATATGGTCCCAAGAAATCGGGTGGCAACCAGCAAAATCTGACGCATAGGAACATTCATTGTATAGGGATAACCTTATGGGAGTGGTGAGATGAACATTGGAAGAAAGCTGCTGACAACCGTTCTAACCATTATTAGTTTTACTTTAATTGCAAGTATAATATCCATGAATGAATCCTACAGCTTTGATTTTTATATTCTTGTTTATCTTGTATATGCGTCGCCCCTGATCACATTGATCGGGCTGCCGTTATCTTTATTGCTGGATTATCTGCTGAGTCGAATTCGTTTCGTTAATCAAGCCTTGTATCTAAGTTTCAGAATACTGGGTTACGCATGTGCTGGGGTCTTAGGTATGTATATCTATTATTTACTAATGGGCGCTGGAGAAGAAATTTTAAATTTTAAAGAGTCATTGATTGTAACCTTATTTGGCGTCCTAGCTGCTATAATATTTGTGTTGATCGATCTGGGATTGGAAAGTTTGTTAAAGGTGCGAAAACGGAAGAAGTATTCATAACAAGTGCTGATTTAATATTATTTTTCAGGAGGAATATAAGATGCCAACCCACTGTGCACTTCTTGTAATCGATGTTCAGGTAGCCATGTTCGATGAATCAGATCCCGTATATCAGGGGGATTTATTGCTTCAGAGAGTACAACACATCATTTCCAAGGCTCGGGAAAAAGGTCACTCCGTCATCTACATTCAGCACAGTGAAGGAGCAGGCAGTCCCCTTGAGCGTGGAACGGCAGGTTGGGCGATTCATCCGTCCATTGCGCCGATCACTGGTGACCTTGTTATTGAAAAGCAAACACCTGACTCGTTTCACGAAACAGATCTGAATCTGAAATTGCAAGAAAACGGAGTGACGGATCTTATTCTGACTGGCATGCAGACGGAGATATGCGTGGATACGACCTGCCGCAGAGCAAGTAGCCTTGGTTATGCAGTGACCTTGGTTCGTGATGCTCACAGCACATGGAATTCCAACATTCTTCAGGCTGAACAGATTATAGAACACCACAATTCGGTTCTGAGCATGTTTGCGAATGTGGTGGATACCGAAAATGTAATGAATGGATGAAATGAATTGACGATTAATAAAAGAACATTAAGAGAATGACGACGGAAAAAGAGTAGGGAGCTGCGACGATCGCAGCTCTTTTGTTTTTACCATATCATGGGTTATGATAGAAAGCACGAATAGATCGGAGGTGCTGATATGAAACAGATCCCAGCAGAGTGGAATTCAGACCGGCTCTTCATTTCCGATTTGAAAGAATCTGAGATTTTCGAATTGCAATCCATTGTTGATACGAGTAGCTATGTGCAACAATGGGACGGACGAGATCATGAGCCGGATTATGTGAGAACGTGTTTTGAAAAAGGGAACCTTCCTCCTGGAGGAAAACTGGAGAACTACCGAATTCAGACCATTCGTACGATACAGGAAAACAAAAATATAGGTGTGTTGAGCTTGTACCATGGTTACCCCATGGCGGATTCCGTTTATCTCGAATTTTTGTATATCCATAGTGAGACCCAGAAGCAGGGCTATGGGCAAGAAGTGATCCAAGCGTTAACCCGATTATTCTCCGAGCTAGGTTATAAGGAAATCAGAATCAACGTGGCACTCAAAAATTGGCCTGCACTACGATTTTGGACCAAATCGGGTTTTGATCAGATTAGCGGGATTTACGGAGACCTTGAACACTCAGACAAGACTTTTGCCAATATGGAACTGATCAAAAAACTTAAATCGCATGATATAAATTGAACTAAACATTTACACGAGAACGGAGAGGGCAGAAATAACCTGAAGAAGTGTAGCTAAAAGCTTTCTGAAAGAAAGCTGCATCGGAAGCATACACCTCGCCTTTATCCCCGGATTTTCCCCTTTGAAAAAGGGATTCCAGGGATAACAGCGATCGGAAGGTTGTTCTGTCATCGGAGTGCAAGTGTAAATATTCTTTAGTTCAATTTATATAGAAAAGGAGAATGGCTAAATGGAATCTTTCTTTCGTTATAACTGGATCGTGCGTGAGCAATGGTTTCAGTGGTGTGAGGACGTACCGCTGGAAGAGCTGCTTCGGCCCCGAACAGGCGGAGTAGGCAATATATTGCAAACGCTTTTTCATATCATAGATGTAGAGTGGAGCTGGCTCCAAGTATTGCAGGGTAAACCAGATGGTATGGAGAACTTTGAAGACTATAAAACACTGGAAGCTGTGCGACAATTCGAACGCAAGCTGCGACCGGATGTGGAGGCATTTGTTCTTTCCTGGAATCCCAGCATGGAAAAGAGACCCTATATCGATCCTGAATTGGATCGTACCCTAGTCAAGGAGTCGTGGGGAGAAGTGATGCGTCACGTGATTGCTCATGAGATTCACCATACGGGACAATTATCGGTATGGTCCAGAGAACTGGACAAGAAGCCTGTGTCTGCCAATTTCATTGGTAAAGGACTTATTACACCTGACAACTAGAGTGAAAAGGAGACTTTCAATCCGAAGAGAGTGCCTCTTTTGCCGAGATGGATGGCTTGGTTGTGGATGAGAATGATCTATTTTACAGAGAAGGGGCGGGCAAAATGAGGTTAACGTTGGAAAGCATCCGCTGGGTCGAGTTGGACGAAGAGATTCGCTGCCTGTTGGGAAAGCCATATCAGATGCTCCCCCTGTCACCAGGATTGGAAGCGGACGTTGTGAAGGTAGAATGCGCCGATCATTCTTGTGTGTTAAAAATATGGAACAAGGACTCCAAACCCAACATTCAGAACCAGTATGAGCTTTTATCTAAACTTTACGAAAGTAGAGTACAAGTCTCCAAACCATACGGTTGGGGAATGGACGTGGACCAGAATCAGGTTCTGTTAACGAGTTATGATGGGGAGCCTATAGCCAAGTTAAGCAAAACCAAACTGGAGCATTTGGCCCGACTATTAATTCAAGTCCATGGTTATGAGGTGAATGGTACGGAGAACGTGGGTTCAGACCTCATTCCCCAATATGATTTCCTTCAATACTTCTTTCCCTCGATCGACATCCATGAGGACATCCATCAGATCCTGACAAGCCTGCTTCAACAAATTGAATATAGGCAGGATAAGTTGATCCATGGTGACTACAACTTGGGAAATGTCCTGGAGGCAGATCATCAATACACCGTTATCGATTGGACGAATGGACAGCTCGGCGACCCGAGGTATGATATGGCGTGGTCCATTTTTTTGATGACGATATATGTGGGAGAACGAAACGGTAAGGTGTACAGTGCTCTATTCAAGAGTCTAACGGAATACACACCGGACGATGCGGAGATTTTTGAAGCGATGGCTTGTTTGCGCTGGATTCTATTAAAGCGAGTTGCTAATGTACCTATGGGTCCAGGTGTGATGCAGCGGATTAAAAAGATTATTGGCAATAATTCATATTTACATGATGAACTGCTGTAGTATTGTCCTAAACTATCCTTCCCTGCATACCTATGTTATAGAGGAGCGTGATAGGTATGGAACAGAAGGTGCAAACTTATTTTGAACTGAAACAGCAGCAGAAAGAAATTGAACAGCGTCTATCTGTGTTACGGGATGAGATTGTCGGGTATTGTGAGCAGCAGGGCGTCTATGAGACGCAAGTTGGCGGATATGCCGTAAAAACGGTACTTCAGCACCGGAAGGAATATGATGACCAGAAGCTGTACGCTTCCCTTCCCGATCCTGACATCTGGCGGCTGCTGTCCAAGGTGGACAGTCATAAGCTGAAAAGCCTGATCAAGCTGAACATACTGACGGAGGAGCAGATTAGTCCAGCTTGTACGGTGAAGCCTGTGACCTTATTGCAGGTGGACAAGCTGTAATCCTTCCACTATGTCATTATCATCAACTTTTTCATGGTCAGTACATGGTCAATACAAGACACCTCCCGTGGTATGTTGCGCTGTTGTCATCAGAGAGGGAATGCGGAGGTGTTTTGTATTGCTTTGGACGGAACTGGATGGAAATAGTAAAATATCAGGGGGTAAAAGGTTTAATTTGTTCATAGTAAGCGCATTCATAAAACGATATCATAAGGAAAAACCTGTGAGGGGGAAGCAATATGCCAACAGAAATTCCGTCTCTACATACTGCTTTTGATAGTAAATTCAAAATAGGCGCAGCCGTGAATACGAAAACTCTGCATTCTGAAGGGGCGTTTATCGCCAAACATTATAACAGCATTACGGCAGAGAACCAGATGAAGTTCGAGGAGATTCAACCGGAAGAGGGACGTTATACCTTCGAGGCTGCGGATGAAATCGTTGATTTTGCAGTAGGAAAAGGATTGGCTGTTCGCGGACATACACTGGTCTGGCATAATCAGACGCCGGCATGGGTATTCCGGGATGCTTCCGGTGCTCTGGCATCCAGAGAGCTGCTTTTGTCCAGGCTGAAACAGCACATCGACACCGTAGTGGGCCGTTATAAAGGACATATTTATGCCTGGGATGTTGTAAACGAAGCGATTGAAGACAAGTCGGATCTTGTAATGCGTGATACACCATGGCTTCAGCTATTAGGTGAAGATTACCTGCTTCAGGCGTTCAAAATGGCTCATGAGGCAGATTCCGGGGCTCTGCTTTTCTATAATGATTACAACGAGACCGATCCGATCAAACGTGAGAAGATATACAATCTGGTCCGGTCATTACGGGAGAAGGGGGCACCCGTGCACGGCATAGGCATGCAGGGTCATTGGAATATCCATGGTCCCTCGGTAGAAGAAATCCGGCTCGCCATTGAACGTTATGCTTCATTGGATGTGCAGCTGCATATTACGGAGCTGGATTTGTCCGTATTCCAGTTTGAAGACCGTCGAACGGATCTGACAGCCCCAACTGCGGAGATGGCAGAACTGCAAGAGCGTCGGTACGAAGAGATTTTCCAACTATTCCGTGAATATGAATCCTCGATTACGTCCGTGACGTTCTGGGGTGCGGCAGACAATTATACCTGGCTGGACAATTTCCCGGTGCGTGGACGTAAAAACTGGCCGTTTGTGTTTGATCAGCACTTACAGCCGAAGGAATCGTTCTGGAGAATCATTAAGGGGCAGCATCTGTAGCTCCATCGGAAATCATACGCCTTACTTTCAGCTACCCATTAGAGGCGGTTGCAAGTAGGGCTTTTTGGAATCGTTCATGATGTGAAGCTGGAGAGTCTTATATGCTCTCTGGGGGCCGGATTTTGCGGGGGACATGTCGAATGTCGATCGGAGTCATTCACATTACTAAAAAATATAAATTTATTGTCGGTTTTGCTGCTTGATGCCATACTGAGACAAAAACAGGGGAATGGCGGGTGAATCTATGTACAAGGTTATTGTGGCAGACGATGAACCGTTTATGCTGGAAGGCTGGAGGACGATGATTGACTGGCAAGCCTGCGGTTATGAACTTTGCGGAACGGCAACGGATGGTGAAGAAGCGCTCGCCCTGATTGGTACTGTGGAACCGGATCTTGTGGTAACCGATATCCAAATGCCTGTTCTGGATGGATTGGGACTGATTCGCACCATGCGGGAAGAGCTGGGACATACCGCCAAAGTCATTATTGTCAGCGGATATTCGGAATTTGCTTACGCCCAAGAGGCAATACGCTACCGGGTGGATGAGTACGTGTTGAAACCCCTGGTTACCGAGGAAATACATCAGGTGTTATTGGAACTGATCGGACCGCTGGACAAACGTAAAGAAGAGAAAAAACAGGTTGATGGCCTGGTTGCGGCGAAAGACACTCCCTTTGGTTCTGCGGATCTAGGGAAGATAGAAGAGTACGATCTTGAGCAAATGACGACCCTGTCCAGTCAAATCCTGGCCTGGATTGAAGCAGGTGATATAACCGAAATCGCCGCAGCAGTGGATGACATGTTGTATAAAAAGAGTAAGTCTGACGTTGGATGGATTCCAAATGTAGTTCGGTACATTCACGGTGAACTGCTCGGAAAGTATAGTGGAAATGATGAGGGGATGGTACTGCTTCGCGAGAAAGGGTGGCATGAAATCGATGGATGGTCATCAGGTACGTTGAAGCAACTCTTCATTCGTATAGCCCAGGTTTTGTCTCCATCTTCAGACTCCGGTTCAAGAGGCTTGGTTTCCGAGGCCATTGATTACTTGAAGAGGCATTATCGGAATAAAGTCACATTGCAGGAAGTAGCACAGTATATTCACGTGAACTCGGCCTATCTGGGCCAACAATTCAAGCGGGAAACAGGGGTTAGTTTCAGTGAATATGTGCACCGGATACGTATCGAAGAGGCGCGCAGGCTGCTGCGACGGACCAATATGAAAATTTCGGACATTGCATGCGAACTGGGGTATCATGATGCCGAGTATTTCACCCATAAATTTAAAGCGTTTACAGGCGAGCTTCCATCCGTGTACAAAAACAAAATTTAAGGGTGATCATGTGCGTAAAAAAATCTGGATGTTCCATAAAGTAAATGACATTCCTCTGCGATCCAAATTTTTGCTGATTTATGTGCTGAGCATCCTTCTTCCGGTCATTACGATTAATCTCTTTTTTTATCAACGTACCTCTGCCGACATTAAGGTTCGGGAGCAGGAAAATTTACGCAAGTCCATGGAGCGGGCGGCGGGCGAACTGATGGGCATGATCGATGAAAGTGTTGCACTCAGCCGAATGATTGCAGCAGATGATTCGTTGTATGAAGCATTGGATCGGACCTACCGTTCTCCTGTGGATTATTACAATGAGTACCATGGATTTTTGCGCGACAAATTAACTCGTTATATGTCTGCCAACATATTGGAGGTACGAATCTATACGGATAACCAGACGATTCAGACCGGCAGTCATTACATCGTAATGGATAAGGGGGCAGATTCTCTTCCCGGTCTAAAACAGTTGGAGAAAACCAGCGGCGGCATTATGGTTGTCGATTATAACGAAACTTCCGGATTTAATCCGGGCACACGAATCAGTGTCATTGGCAAAATGGATACCTACGATTCGTATGACAACTACGCGAAATATTCCAAGGTCGATCTCGAAGTCAGTCGAGTGTACAGCATTTTGAATCGAGAGACGGATAGTCTCCAGCTTCGTCTGGTCGACGGCACGAATCGTACCGTAGTCTCCAGCGGTGACGTAACCGAAGGGAACTTGGGGGCATGGGTCGATATGCCAACAACTGGAAGTAACGCAAAGTCTGAATACATGATGGAGAAATCACTCGGCAATCTGGCCTATCTGAAAGGCTGGAAACTGATTGGAATTGCAGATACAAGACATTTGGATCAGCTGTTGGAGGAAGCTCTTAATTCCATTTTGGGTCTGCTCGCTATCAGTATCGTTGTGCCTTCCGTGCTTATTTACATCATTCTGCGGTCCTATCATTATCGGGTTCGAAAACTGGCAAGACATATGGAGAAGGTGCGCAACGAACGGTTTGATCTCATAGACATTCATGAGGGGCGGGATGAGATTGGAGGGCTGATTCGTACATTCAACATGATGATTGGCATGATTCATTCGTTGATCAACGACGTGTACAAATTAGAAATCCGGCAAAAGGATCTGGAACTGGATCGGGTAAGAACTGAATTGTCCATGCTTCAAAGTCAGATGAATCCTCACTTTTTATTTAATACACTCAATGCCCTGCTCGTCGTAAGTACGAAGAATGGATATACGGAAGTCATCGAGATTATTAAAAGCCTGTCCTTGCTGATGAGACAGCTGCTCAGTCGTTCAGATAATCTGATTCCTCTTCAGGAAGAGCTCCAGTTTACTTCCCTTTATTTGCAAATTGAGAAATTTCGCTTCGGAGAGCTGTTTGACTATACCTTCGATATTGATCCAGAAGCAACGACTTTGCGTATACCGCGGATGAGCATTCAGCCTCTGGTCGAAAATGCATGCAAGCATGGATTGCAGGCCCGTAAAGCCGGGCGACTGATTAAAGTGACTGCCAAACTAAGCGAGTCTGGGCTGGATGTTCGTGTGATTGACAATGGTATTGGCATGGATGAAAGCAAGCTGAGTCAGCTGCTAAGAGACATGCGTTCCGACCGACCATTGGATGGAGGGCATGTGGGACTACGTAATGTTTATCGGCGATTGGAGCTTTTTTATGCAGGGGATGTGAACTTTACGATTAATAGTGAAGCCGGGACTGGAACAGATGCAGGGTACCATATTCCTTACGCCAGACTTGCATTGAAAGAATAGGAGGTGCAGACATGTACAAAGTATTGCTGGTGGACGATGAGCCATTTGCCATCGAAGGGCTCCAATTATTGATTGATTGGGAGAAGCATGGGTTTGAGATAGGAGGCGTATGTGCCAATGGTGAAGAAGCCATTGATGCCATTTGCACAGCACAACCTGATCTGGTCGTTACGGACATTCGGATGCCAGCCATGAGTGGGCTGGAATTGATTGAAGAAGCACGTCGTCGGGGGCATGATTCCACGTTATTTGTCATTACAAGTGGGTACAGCGACTTTAATTATGCCAGACAGGCGATCCGTTTGGGCGTATCCAATTATTTGACCAAACCGGTTGTTGGACCGGAAGCTGATGATATGCTGGAACGATTAAGACAAGAACTACAGGAACGGGAAACGCTCGAACGGATTCGTGAACAGGCGAAAGAGCATCGAATCAGGCGGGTTTTAACGGAGCTGGTTACGGGGGCAGAACTGGCTGATGGTCAGGAGAGAGCATGGCTCATGTCCGAGATGTCAGAAAGAGCGAATCAGTGGACTTATGTGCAGGTCATGTTTGAAGGGGAAGTTTCAAGTCATGCCCGTTCTGTCCTGCAGCAAATAGCAGAGAAAGAAAGCTGCTGTTATCTGATCGATAGTGGACAGACGACCTGTGGCATCGTATGGGGTGAAGCTCATTCCAAAGCAACCGGGGTGACAAGTTCACTTCGAGCTTTCGCTGAGAGGGCTCTCGCGAGTGTGCAGAATGAGGGCTCTGCCGAAGTGAAGATGGCTATAGGTCTGCCCGTGCATGAACTGGAGGAATTGCCCGTATCCTACAGTTCCGCAGTAGAGGCTGGTCGTTTCCTGTTTTTCAGTGAGAGTAGTGTCATGTTCGCTGAGGATATACAGGAGCAGCCATTGCTGTTTGATCCTGGAACACTGATTGAGGCCGACGATATTATGGAGCAGTTGGAGAATGGTTCGACTGAAGAGCTCTTGGTATCTGTTCGGAGAGCGTTCGACAGGTTCAAGCAGGACATGGCTGCACCGGAACTAATCCATATTTTTTCGACCCAAATTCTGTTTCGGGGTCTCGCTCTCTGCAAGGAGCTAGGGGGCGAACCCAATACTCTGATTCAGGAATCCGTACTTCAGATGAGTCGAAGGCATCATCGAAATATTGAAGAATCGGCCAGTATGCTGGAGGAATTCTGTCTGAAATGTCAATCGGAAGTGATGACACTTCGGCAAAAGCAGGTTGGAGGAACCCAGGCGATGGTGGCCGAATATCTGCGCAGTCATTATAAAGAGACGTTTACGATCAGGGAGCTTGCCGAGCAATTTTACATCAATCCAGTGCATCTGGGGCAGTCTTTCATGCGCAAATATGGCAAGGGTGTATTGGATGTTGTACACGATCTGCGAATGGAAGAAGCGAAGCAGCTCCTCCGGGAGACAGAGCAGACTTCCTGCGCCATTGCAGAAGAAGTGGGTTACAGAAGTTATCAGTATTTCCTGAAACAATTTGAGAAGAGGTTGGGCATGAAACCGGCAGAATACCGACAACAGTCTGTCAGGTAAAGGAACAATGACTTCGTTGTTCGGTTTTTACGTTTCCATATTCTGAAAAAAAGGGGGGGAGGAGCTTAAATCTGTTTATTTTGTAACCGCATACATTTCTTCATAATAAGAGCAGTAAGGCAAACCACTTCCAAGGAGGGGCAATACATGGGGGGATTGAAGAAAAAGAAACTTTGGGGTTCCGTTTCACTCGTTCTGGCCTTTAGTTTAGCATTGGCCGGATGTAGCGGAGACAGCGCCAAAACGACTACACCCGACGGCAAAGAAGTATTAAACATCTCAGCTTTTATTGGTACACCGAATCAGGCACCTACTCAAGACAACCGGATTTACAAAAAGATTGAGGAGGAACTGGGTGTCAAATTGAACATGGAGTTCCTGGTAGGAGACCTGCAACAAAAGCTGGGCGTTATGATTGCTGGTGGAGATTTCCCGGATCTGATTACAGCCGATACGAAGCTTGTCTCAGCCGGAGCGGTTATTCCGCTGGAAGATCTGATCGAGCAGCATGCACCTAACCTGAAGAAGCATTTTGCAAAAGACTGGGAACGGATGAAAGATTCCAGTGATGGACATATCTACTGGTTGCCGAACTACGGCGTGTACACCGGAGAATTTATCAGCAACTATTACTCTGGTCCTGCGTTCTGGATTCAGAAGTCAGTTCTGAAAGAGGCAGGCTATCCAACACCTAAGACCCTGGATGATTATATGAAGCTAATTCGCGATTATACTGCAAAGCATCCAACTACGGAAGATGGTCAACCAACTATTGGCTTCACCACACTTGCTTCCGACTGGAGAACCTTCCCGTTGCTTAATCCACCGGAGCATCTGACAGGTCATCCGAATGATGGCGGCGTCGTGGTAGATGATAAAGGCGTAGCAACCGTATTTGCCGATAAGGATATCTCCAAACAGTACTATAAAGAACTGAATAATCTCTATAATGAAGGTTTGCTGGATAAGGAAGCGTTTGTTCAAAACTATGATCAGTATCTGGCTAAAATCTCTTCGGGACGCGTCGTCGGCATGTTCGACCAGCACTGGAATTTCCAGCAAGGTGAGGACCCGCTCGTAGCCCAAGGTAAAATCAGTCAAACATACGTCGGATTCCCGCTTGTATATGATACAAGTATCAAAGATCACTACCTTGACCGACCGGTCATCAACCTGAATAACGGCTTTGGTATCAGTAAAGATGCCGAGGACCCGGTAGCGATCATCGAGTTCCTGGATAAGCTTATGGATGAGAAGTATCAGAAGCTTCTGTCCTGGGGTGAAGAAGGCGTAGATTACATGGTCAATGATGAAGGAAGATTCTATCGTACACCAGAGCAACGTACACAGCAGGAAGATCCGGCATGGAAGCTGGCTAACAAGGCAGAAGGCTTCTACGGTGCAGCACCGAAAATGGAAGGAACTTTCGAAGATGGCAATGCGATCGGAGCAACGAATCAGCCTGAAGAATTCTATGACAGCTTGAAGCCAGAGGATAAAGAATTGCTGGATGCTTATGGATACAAAACATGGAGTGATTTCTTCTCTCCTGCTCCAGAGAATCCAGTGTACTATCCAGCATGGCAGGTGGACCTGAAGGAAGGTTCGGATGCTTCGGTAGCGAACAAACAAATGACCGATACTTCCCTGAAGTTCTTGCCTAGAGCAATCATGTCAAAAGCGAATGAGTTCGATTCGATCTGGAACGAATATGTGGACGCTTACAAGAAAATTAACGTGAAGGCTTATGAAGAACGGATTAACGAGCAACTGCAATGGCGGATTCAGAACTGGACTGTAGAAAAATAAAAAAGTGGCAGTGGATGTTCCCCCGGGAGGCACGAATGGAATGAATGCCATTCGGAGCCTTCCGAGGCTTCCATGCAAACGGCCGCTGTATGTTAATAGGAGGAGTGAAGGATGGCAAACACGCCAGGAGCCATACAAGATCAATCCGCTCCAACCATCGTTGCCAAGACGCCTTTATTAAAGCGTTTACGCAGTCAGAAGCAATTGATGTTCATGTCTCTGCCCATTGTTGCGTACATTTTGGTATTTTCGTATTATCCAATCTGGGGCTGGGTTATGGCCTTTCAAAATTACAGTCCGGCGAAGAGTTTCGCGCAGCAGGAATGGGTCGGACTTAAGCACTTCAAGTTTCTGCTTACGGACGACGCGTTTCTGAACGTGCTTCGCAACACGATTGCCATGAGTGTCATTAACATGGTGCTTGGATTTGTAACGGCTATTGTTTTTGCGATTCTCCTTAATGAGATCAAAAACAAGTTCTATAAACGGACGGTTCAAACGATTTCGTATTTACCCCACTTCTTGTCATGGATCATCGTAACAGGGATTGTGGCAAGTTCATTATCCGTAGACGGCGGGATTGTCAATGTGGTCTTGATGAAGCTGGGATTCATTCAGGAACCCATCATGTGGCTTAGTGTCCCGGAATACTTCTGGGGAATTGTCGGTGCATCGCATGTATGGAAAGAGGTAGGCTGGAATGCCATTATTTATCTGGCCGCCATTACATCTATCGACCCCTCGCTCTATGAAGCAGCTGAGATTGATGGAGCCAACAGGTATAAGAAAATGCTGTATGTAACACTGCCTGGAATCAAGTCCATTGTCATTATCCTGTTGATCATGAACATGGGATGGATTCTGGAGGCAGGATTTGAAGTTCAGTACCTGCTCGGTAACGGGGTTGTCGTTGACTGGTCTCAGACCATTGATATCTTTGTCTTGAAATACGGATTGCAGATTGGTAACTATTCACTTGCTACCGCCGCAGGCATTTTCAAAACGGTCGTTAGTATTACGCTAATATTTGCAGCCAACTCGATTTCCAAACGTTTCGGTGAGGACCGATTAATATGAGGAGGACACATCGATGGGAATGAACAAGTCTCGGCTTGAGCCGATTGTCTTCCATACATTAAACGGCGCACTGATGGTCTTTATTGCGGTCGTGACCCTGTATCCGTTTCTGAATACTCTTGCCATATCTTTTAATGCGGGCAATGACACCATTCGAGGAGGCATCTATCTATGGCCGCGGGAATGGACGGATCAGAACTACAGAGCCGTATTTGCCGGAGGAACCATTTTCCAGGCCTTCGGAATCTCTGTGGCGAGAACAGTATTGGGTACAATCCTTAGCCTGTTCCTGACTTCGATGCTGGCCTATACGCTAAGCCGTAAGGACTATATCCTTCGTAAGCCGATTACGATTGTCGTTGTGCTCACGATGTATTTCAGTGCAGGTCTGATTCCGACCTATTTCTTGATGAAGGATCTGCATTTGCTTAACAACTTCCTCGTCTACATTATTCCTGGCCTGATTAGTGCGTTTAACATGATTGTTATCCGTACGTATATTCAGACGCTCCCCGAGGGTCTGATTGAATCGGCCAAAATTGACGGGGCAGGCGATTTCAGAACGTTCATATCCATCATTCTGCCGTTGTGTCAGCCTGTGCTGGCAACCGTGGCGCTGTTCGTCGCTGTGGGGCAGTGGAATTCATGGTTTGATACGTTCCTGTACGCTTCCTCCAAGCAGAATTTGAGCACGTTGCAATACGAATTGATGAAGCTGCTGTCTTCGTCCATGAATTCCAACAGCAGCGCGGCAGTCGCCAACGGTGCAGATATTGGGGCGGCGCGTAACATGGTTACGCCAGTGTCCATCCGGGCAGCTATTACGATTGTGGCGGCTCTGCCAATACTGATTGTCTATCCGTTTCTGCAAAAATACTTCGTCCACGGTTTGCAACTGGGTAGTGTGAAGGAGTAATCCACAAGGAAGTGCAGAGTATGGAGTATAAATCAGATAAGAAGAAAATCGGTCACAAGGTGGCCGATTTTTTGTTGTACATTAAAATGAAAGAATTAAACGAAAACAGGCAAGCCTTTACCTTCCCCCTTTGTGAACCCGAGTTCGGATGCGGCCATATAAGGATAGTAAACGCTAATAAGCGGCATCCGTGGATGCCGCTTATTAGCGTTTACATTGAAATCCGAAGTGAAACACCGAAATAAACCGGATTATCTTCCTAAAACGATCGATTTGCCGTTAATTAAGTATGCCAAATATGGACCTGATTTTATAAGCTTATTCTTGTAGGCCAAAGGCTTTTGGACCTGGAAAAATAAAGGATAAAGGAGAGTCTTCGTGAACGCGAACAAAGTGGTAAGAGAACGTCTTCCATGGTCAGGTTTGCTTGCTTTGGCTATGGCTGGATTTATATGCATTCTTACAGAAAGTCTGCCGGCGGGGTTGCTGCCGCAAATAGCACAGGATCTGGAGATCGGGGAAGGTATGGCAGGGCAACTCGTCACATTATATGCGGTGGGTTCTCTTCTGGCAGCGATCCCCTTGACAACGGCTACACGTGGATGGAGACGCAGGCCGCTGTTATTGCTCTGCATCCTTGGTTTTCTGGTATTTAACACCATTACGGCCGTTTCTTCGGTGTACGGAGTGACCCTTGCTGCCCGTTTTATGGCGGGTGTATCTGCTGGCGTATTGTGGGGAATGACTGCGGGTTACGCACGCCGGATGGTTTCAAGCTCGTTAAAGGGAAAAGCGATGGCAGTGGCTATGGTGGGCACACCTTTGGCGCTTGCACTGGGCGTTCCGTTGGGTACCTTTTTGGGCAATTACGCAGGATGGCGCCTTATTTTTGGAACAATCTCATTATTGACGGTTGCGCTTGTATTTTGGGTGCTATGGAAAGTACCTGATTATAAGGGGGAGCCTGCTCGTCATCAGCTTGCGCTTTATCGGATTTTTGTTATTCCCGGGGTACGTCCCATATTGTTTGTTGTTCTGGCCTGGGTACTCGCCCATAACATTCTGTACACGTATATATCACCTTATCTGGGCGAGACCGTGCTGTCCAAACGGGTTGATCTGGTTCTGCTGATCTTTGGAGTGACTTCGGTGATCGGTATATGGATTATTGGGTTGTTGATTGATCGTTACATGAGGCTGTTAATTCTGATCAGTCTAGTGATATTTGCGCTAGCTTCGCTGGCCATGGGGGTTTTTATACATCAACCGATGATGATCATTATGGGAGTAGGCGCCTGGGGACTTACATTTGGAGGAGCAGCAACGTTGCTGCAGACTGCAATTGCGCAAGCCGGGGGCAAGAGTGCCGATATCGCCCAATCCATGCTGGTGACAGCATGGAATCTGGGAATCGGGGGAGGGGGGATCGTCGGAGCCATCCTTCTGGAACAGATGGGGGCACGTTTCCTGCCGATTTCTCTGATCCTGTTGATCGTTATGGCTTTGTTTGTCACCTGGTCCGCCAGAAAACATGGTTTTCCCAAGACAGATTAAGAACGAAATGAATCATTTATACCACATTCGTTCCTTCGATGAGATTTTTGGTTGCAATAGGTGAAGATATCGCGATGAGGGTGGTGTAGGTACCGTATGGATCACATCGGTCCCCAAACGCTTCGAGATCAGCAATTGAATCCGTCATGATCTTTAACAGGTAGTTATGCTCTCCGCTCACGCGATGACATTCGACCACTTCCGGTGACGAGCGGCAGAAATCAAGAAAGGCATGACAATCCCGTGTGCGAAAAAGAAGATAGGAAGTGCTGGACCTCCCTATTTTCTGTGGAGAAATGATGGTGCGGTACTCCTCGATTACACCGCTTTCTTCCAATCGCTTCACGCGTTCTGTTACGGCGGGTTGAGATAAACCTACCAGCTTGCCCAGCTCTGTCATGGATAGCCTTGCCTGGTTTTGCAAATGAAAGAGGATATTGGTATCGATTTGGTCCATGAGATGGCCCCCTTTTAAATTATAGGAAATACTTTGTAAATACCTTTATATTTATGGCGGATCCATACGGATAACTTCGTTGTCTTATGTAATGCGGATGAGATCATTTATATAATAAGCACACTTACTTTAAATAATCAAGGTACACATGGAGAGGAAGAGTGAAATGGGAGACAGAGATATGAAGATTAATCTTGCATCTGTAGAAGAAGTGATTAACCGTACGTTGGCAGAAAAAAGAATCGTGGGTTCCGTTGTTCAGATTGCCTGGAAAGGGGAGCTCGTTTATAAAAGCGCTGCTGGATTCGCCGATCGGGAGCAGAACAGACGGATGCAAGAAAACGCACTGTTCAGGTATGCTTCTGTAACCAAGCCGATTGTATCCACCGCCGCCATGGTATTGATATCCCAGGGTAAATTGAAGCTGGATGACCTGGTTGTGAAATGGCTTCCTGAATTCCGTCCCAAACAGCCAAATGGGGAAATTGCCTCCATGAAGGTTCATCATCTGATGACACATACGGCAGGTTTAACGTACCGCTTTTTTCAGGAAAACGGGGGAACGTACGAACTTGCCGGAGTATCGGATGGGATGGATATTGTTGGCATTACGCTGGAAGAAAATTTGCTCAGGATTGCTTCTGCTCCACTGCTGTATGAGCCCGGGAAGATGTGGAGATATTCGATTGCAACAGATGTGCTTGGTGCAGTCATTGAGAAAGTGACCGGGATGACACTGCGGGAGGCAGTACAACGGCTCGTGACTCATCCACTAGGCATGAAGGACACGGATTTTGTTGCTGTGGATCCGGAGAGAATGACTGCTGCCTATGCTGACAGTTCCAACAGTTCTGGTCAACCTCGTCGCTTGGGAGCAGAGGAACATGTTCCTTTTATTGAAGGAACGGCGGGCTTCCGCCTTGCACCAGAAAGAGTTCTTGATCCATCGGCCTATCTCTCAGGCGGCGCGGGGATGGTTGGAAGTGCAGGAGACTTTCTTCTTTTGCTTGAAACGCTGCGTCAAGGTGGAGGCTCCCTTCTTCCAGAGGCGCTGGTTACCGAGATGACGACCAATCAGATTGGCGATCTTGTCATGCCTTATTGGCCGGGCAGGGGATTTGGCCTGGGATTCACGTTGCTGAAAGATCCGGTAGAGGCGGGCACCTCGGAGTCTGCTGGAACGTGGCGTATGGGAGGAACCTATGGTCACTCGTGGTTTGTTGATCCGGCAGAAGAGCTGAGCGTTGTTGCGTTCACGAATACAGCTCTTGAGGGCATGTCAGGCAGGTTTACGACTGAACTGTGCGAGGCTGTCTATGAGGGGATTGGGCGAAAGAGATAACTTGCATTATGGATTAATATGGAAAAATATGATAATGTAGAGCAGTAGGTTACGTGAATTCTAAATTTTCCGAAATGAGATGAGAAGATGGATCGCATCCGTAATTATCTGTTTGTTTTCGCAGGGAATTTTCTAGTTGCCTATATAATCTTTCCTGAAAGAACCATTGGTAAATCCGTGATGTTCGCTGCACTGATGCTGTTGCTGAGCATGGGGATGGATCTGATGAAAAGCAAAAATCAGCATTCGCTGGAGCAGCAGTGAGGCCGCTTGTCACTGCATCTTGATGCGAAATACCTTGTCCATTTAATGAATGGAACCGATTCTCGACAGAGGATCGGTTTTTTGTGTACAGTTGAAGTATGGATGACATAAAGGATGGTCAAGTCTGAATAGGGAGCTGTTCATATGATCCGAAACCAATTGAATCAATGGGCCGAGCAATATGCGGAACGGCTGCAATCGTTGGGGATCTCGACGGAGCGAGTTAAGGCGGAAAGTGTTGGTCCACACCTCATCCCTGATCCTTCAACCGGATTCATTCATGAGTCCAAGTATGCCCTCGGTCAGGTGACCGTTTGGGAATCGAAACAAATGGAATATGAGGTTGTGAACATCGAGACGGAAGAACTGATTTTATGGAAGTATGTTGAACGTATTGAGAGTGACGAACCTGATTTTAATGAAATGTTGAGCGAATATTTCGAGGTGTTACAGTCCGGGGTTCAAACTTAACCGGGTTCGGGAGGAGAACCGAGGCCCTTCTTTATTCGGCTTCCATTTACATGATCCCTATTGTTCATTACACTTGGTTTATCGTTACTATTTTAAAAATCCAAAAACTCGGATTATCAGGGGGAATATATTCATGCATCAATCTACACATATTCAGGAAGCCAGAGATTACATATTAAGCCGTATTAACGCCAAGCCTGTCGTGGGCATGATTCTGGGATCAGGGCTGGGGGCGCTCGCGGACGAGATCGAGAATGCTACGGTCATTCCCTATACGGACATTCCCTATTTCGCTCAATCTGAAGCTATTGGGCATGCGAATGAATTGGTCATCGGAGAGCTGATGGGCAAGACTGTCGTTGCGATGAAAGGACGCCTTCATTATTATGAAGGGTTTACGCTTGGTGAAGTCACTTTCCCGGTTCGGATAATGAAAGCACTGGGCGTCGAGCAGTTGATTATCACCAATGCATGTGGAGCGATCAATACCAGCTTCGAACCGGGACAGCTTATGTTGATTACCGATCATATCAATCTGGTGGGTAACAATCCCTTGATGGGGCCGAATAATCCCGAACTGGGTGTACGTTTTCCGGATGTGTCACAGGTGTACAACCGTGAACTGCGCAGTATTGCCATGCAGGTAGCGGAGGAGCAGAAGGTTAGTTTGCAGCAAGGGGTATATGCATGGTGGAGCGGTCCGGCGTATGAAACTCCAGCGGAGATTCGCATGATTCGTACGATGGGAGCGGATGCTGTGGGCATGTCCACGGTACCTGAAGCGATTGTGGCCATTCATGGTGGCATGAAAGTACTGGGCATTTCTTGTCTGACCAATATGGCCTGCGGCATTCTGGACCAGCCGTTAAGTCATGATGAAGTGATTGAAGTGGCAGCGAAAGTGAAAACAACCTTCATCGGACTTGTTAAAGGTATTTTGAAAGAGATGTAATTAAAAGAGGATCTTTTCTTCCTCTTCATGCTTACCATATGTATCTGGAGGACCCTAGTGGGTTCAACCGAGCCCATCTGAAGGGGAAATATAACGTGTGCCTGAACATCAGTGAATATACCTGGGCGATATGGATACGAAGGATATGGACTATCAGCGAATTATCTATAATCCTGAGGATAAACGGGAAGTGTAGGCTTTCCGGTCCGGCAGGGACGACCTATTTTTTATAAAGGTGGATGATGTGAAATGAACGAACAGGCTGAGCTGTTGTGGCAACGTATTATTGCAAAAGGCGCGAGCGCAAATGCGGATTTTGAGGCTTCGCTCAATCTTCAGCCCGGTGCGACAAACGAAGATTTTCGATCCGTGGAGAATGAACTCGGCGTGACATTGCCTGAAGAGATGAAGGCTCTGTATCGAGTGCATAACGGACAAGTCTGGAGTATTGGCGTACAATCCTTTATTCGTAATCTGACATTGTCACCACTGGATCAGGTGAAGGAGAACTGGGCGTTTTTGCAGGAAGAATTCGACCCGGACGAGATGGAGCCCGAGATTGAAGATGATGCGATTAAGCCTGTGCTGTGGAACTGCAAATGGATTCCGATTGCTGCCAATGGTGGCGGAGATTATCTGTGTCTGGACACAGACCCATCAAGTTCTGGAACTGTGGGACAGGTGTTGTACTTTTGGCATGATTGGGGACATCGGTCGGTTGAGGCTGCGGGATTATTTGAATTTATTCAGAAGTGTATGGAAGAAGAGGATGAGGACGATGAAACGTAGGCGGCTCGTATCCAGAGTATTTAATCCGGGAAAGGAGTCCATCCAATGATCCAGATAACGTTGCGTCAATCCGAGCAGGCAGATCAGGAGACCCTCGCTGATTTGCGAGCCTTGGCTCTGTATGATGATCTAAACAGGCTGGGAAGGTACGATGAGGTGAAGGTTCGTGAACGTTTCCGTAATACATTTGACCCGGAGTATACATGGATTATTGAAGTGGAGGGTAAATTGGTGGGTTGCGTAGCACTGAAACCCAAGACGGAGGCCGTTTTACTGGAACATTTCTATATCCATCCCGATGTTCAGGGACAGAAAATAGGAACTCAGGTGTTAAACACACTGCTGGAACGGGATGAAGTTCAGGGAAGGCGTGTCATTTTAAATGTATTACAGGGCAGTCCGGCTCGGCGTTTGTATGAACGATTTGGATTTGTTTTGGACAGTGAAGATGAGGTGGATGTGTTCATGTCCGTTCATGTGCAGTAATCGTTATGGTTCAAAATAACAAGCATTCAACAGACCCATTCATTTAATTCTTGAATGGGTCTATTGAACTTTTCTATTATACTTTCCAGTAACGGTACCCTAATATGGTTAATAACCTACTTTTTATATAGGAATTATATAGTATGGAGAATGCCAAGATGCCGCATTGGAAGCGAAATCTGTATATTCTGTGGTTGGGCCTGTTTTTCAATCATATGGCATACACCTTGTCCGTTCCATTCTTTCCGCTGTTTTTGCAAAAGGATCTTGGTATCCAGAGTGGACTGGAAGTCTGGTCCGGCGTCTCGATCTCAATCAGCTTTCTGATCAGCGGATTATGTGCTCCTTTCTGGGGATCGCTGGCTGACAAATACGGCAGCAAGCTGATGCTGATCCGTTCAGGTGTCGGGCTTGCCATTGCCCATTTGGCTAACTATTTTGTTCATGATCCTTATACGTTTATTGCTGTGCGAATATTCCAAGGGCTCATGGCCGGTTTCAATCCCGCCTCCATTACACTGGTCGGCACTAATACACCGGAGAAGCATGTTGGTTATGCGCTTGGCGTCATCTCCACCTCCACGGCTGCCGGGGGAATATTTGGACCGCTTGTGGGTGGCGTGATAAGTCATTGGATCGGGCTACGTGGATGCTTCATCGCATCGGGGATCATTACGCTGCTCTCGGCCGTGATGGTGATCTGGGTCAAAGAATCCCGCAGTTCCCGCACAGTGGTTCGCACAAACATTCTGGGCGATGTGAAAAAGGCGGCCTCCACTCCCGGATTAATGCGGATCTATGGTCTGATTTTACTTGTTTCGACGTCCGTGCTCATAATCGAACCGGTGCTAACGCTCTATGTTGTGCAGATAGGTGGAAACGTCGATCGTGCAACACTCAGTGCAGGGATCGTTTTCTCGGCGATCGGCGTGGCTACTGTGATTATGGGACCGCGCTGGGGACGGATTGGCGGGAGGATCGGGTACGAGAAAACGCTGTTTATTGGTCTGCTGGGCGGCGGAATAGGCAGTCTCCTGCAACTGACTGCGTATAATCTCATTTATTTTGGAAGTCTGCGATTTGTCTATGGGCTGTTCTTCGCCGCGGTGTACCCGGCGCTCAATGCTCTGATTATCAAATATGCTGACCACGATTTTCGGGGCAGAGCCGTCAGTCTCAGTCAGACCGCGAGTCAATTCGGTATTGTACTTGGACCGTTAATCGGTGGTTTTCTTGGCGGATGGACAGGAATTCCTTTTGTATTTCTCCTGACAGGAATTGCACTTCTGGGAGCTGCCTGGACAGTCCGGGTAAGCGAAAGGAATCAGGCGAATAAACCGGGATTGGGCATTGCAACAGCAGCAGAAGCAGGCGGAAACAGCATTAAGAAATGATTGAAATAACTCACAAAGCATAAAGGGATACTCCGACTGAATGGGACATTACCAGAACATAGGGAGGAATTAATATGTCACAACGACGATTGAGATTGGGAGCGAATTTGAGTGGAGTTGGCAACAGTATCTCTTTTTGGCGGCACCCGGATATACCGATCAATGCGAGCGTAAATCTGGATTTCTACAAGAAGCAGGCGCTTAAGGCGGAGGAAGGCAAGTTCGATCTTCTCTTTATCGCGGATGGTCTCTTTATTAATGAAAAATCCAATCCTCATTTTCTCAATCGCTTTGAACCTCTTACTCTTTTGTCTGCGCTCGCGGGGGCAACCTCGAACATCGGGTTGGTCGCCACATTGTCTACTTCGTATAGTGAACCATTCACCGTTGCCAGACAGTTCGCCTCTCTGGATCAACTAAGTGGAGGGAGAGCGGGATGGAATGTAGTCACTTCACCATTGGAAGGTTCGGCCCTCAATTTTGGCAAAGGCGAACATCCGAACCACGCGCTGCGCTACGAAATTGCGGAAGAACATTTGAACGTGGTCAAGGGTCTGTGGGATTCATGGGAGGACGATGCGTTTATCGGGGATAAAGAAAATGGCGTTTTCTTTATCCCATCCAAGCTACATACGCTGAATCACAAAGGAAATCATTTCTCTGTACAGGGACCGCTGAATGTGGCACGTTCCGAGCAGGGACATCCGGTCATCTTCCAAGCCGGTTCTTCTCAATCCGGCAAGGATCTGGCAGCCAGATCGGCAGATGCCGTGTACACCGGTCATGAGACGTTGGAAGAAGCAAGAGCTTTCTACAAGGACGTTAAGGCAAGAGCGAAGGCGTATGGACGTAAGGCAGAAGATATCCTGATTTTCCCTGGCATCGGTCCTATCGTGGGCAGAACGGAGGAAGAAGCCGAGCGCAAGTATCAGGAAATTGCGGAACTCGTCAGTATGGATCAGGCGCTGAATTATTTGGGACGTTACTTCGATCATTATGATTTTTCCCAATTCCCGCTGGACGAACCTTTCCCTGAGATCGGGGATCTGGGCAGCAACAGCTTCCGCAGTACAACGGACAAGATCAAGCAGCAGGCACGAGAACAGGGATTGACCCTCCGCCAAGTGGCATTGCTTGCATCAACGCCTCGCACATCCTTCATCGGTACACCGGATCAGATTGCCGATCAGATTCAGGAGTGGTTCGAGGGCGAAGCCGCGGACGGTTTCAATATTCGTACGGTTGTGCCGAACGGATTCGCAGACTTCGTTGATCTGGTTGTGCCGGTCTTGCAAGATCGCGGGCTGTTTCGTACCGAATATGAGCATGAGACACTGCGGGGTAATCTGGGGCTTGAGATTCCACGCAATCGTTATACATTGGAGACGGTAAAATAAATCCATGATCATTCATCGAACTTGCTTTCAGTTCGGAATGCTATAAAAGCGATTCGAAAGCGCCCTTGTTGTAACGACAGCACAAAGAAGCCAGCAAGTCGCCCATCATCGGGGACTTGCTGGTTCTTTGGTTGATCTGTTGCAGTTATACGATTATACCCTTAGATCAATCTCAAACGTCTTGATCTCATACGGCTCAAGAGTAAAAGTTACCAGCGTGTCATGCAGGAGTTCACCATCCGGCACTTCCATTAGATTGCATTCTCTCCACGCATGAATCCGTAGATCGCTTGTCAATTCCAGCCTATTCATGCTGCCGGAATAATCATGAACGCGAACGATGACACGATCGGAATCCTCGGCCTTCTTGACTGCCGAAATCATGGCTGTGCTGCCGGACAAGGTGAACATGGAGCGACTTGGCTGCTCTGATTGACCTTGTGTATATCGAAGTGGAACATTCAGAAGCCAGGCCTGCTGCATGGTTCCACCAACCAGCCAATCCCCTTGGTGCGGAAGAAGAGCATAGGTGAAGCGG
This sequence comes from Paenibacillus sp. NPDC056933, assembly GCF_042674385.1. NCBI lineage: Bacteria > Bacillati > Bacillota > Bacilli > Caryophanales > Paenibacillaceae > Paenibacillus > Paenibacillus sp. NPDC056933. Next base: position 3,136,108 of record NZ_JBHUQN010000001.1, read on the forward strand.
TGGAGCCCTTGATCGGCATGTGGATCAGGATGCGTCGCGCTCTTGATCAGGGTTAACCGCATCACGTTATCTTTAATGTTATAACCGTATTTGGAATCATTCAGCAAGCTGACGCCATAACCTCTGTCGGACAGATCAGCCCATTGATGGCCAACGGTTTCGAAACGTGCCCAGTCCCAACTTGTGTTCCAGTGCGTCGGCCGTTTAACGTTGCCGAACTGAATGTCATAGGTCGCTTCGGTGGAGCGGATACCGACAGGGAAGGCAACCTTCAGCAGTTGCTGTTGTTCATGCCAATCCACCTCAGTGTCATAATCGATCCGCCGATGCCCGGCATATAAAGTCATGTTCTGCGTAATGGTGGAGTCAAGGTATTCCCAAGCGAAGCGGATCACGGCCTGAAGTGGCCCAGTCTCTATGACTTCAATGCTGGTGCATTTCGTAATCTCTCGCATATTTTCCTGATAGAAGATATCAATATCCCAGGCTTCATGTGCCAGCGGTTTATCCTCGAATACCTGAAGCACATTGGCTCTTGCACCTTTGGCAAGCACCTCGCGTTGAGACTCTTTATCGTAAAGGCAGGTCAACTGTCCATCTTCGTTCCACTCGAGCTGATAGAACGGTGTCTCGATCCCATTCGTTGTATGGGTGAATGATGGATGCACAAGGCTGTCGTTTACCGTACTAATCTGGAAGTGAATTGTGGTATACCCCAGCGAAGGAATATCCTGCACCTCAACGGACCAACCTCCATCCTGGTATTGAGCATTCAGGATTACGCCGGAATCGCTCAGCCAAGCCCCTGTTTCCAGTTCCCCTGAAGCCGCAGGAATGTTCACGATCTCTGTAACGACCCATGGGGAAGCGTTCCAAATAGTATACGTATAAGGAGATTCTCCGCCGCCAGCGATAGCGGTCCGGGCCTGCGTGTCCACGTTACGGCCAATCTGCTCGGCTTCTGCATATTCAATTCTGCTGTCCTCATACACTTCCGTGATGGAGGAACCGGGAATGATGTCATGGAATTGGTTGCGCAAAATGATTTTCCAACCCGCTGTCAGGGACTTTGCTTGATACAGATTCCAGTCATTGTGCACAATACTTTGCAATGCATTCAGCCATTCCGCTTCACGATAAGCCAGCTCAAGCTTGCGGTTCATCCGTTTGTTGTACGCCTGGCTGGTATACGTTCCACGGTGATATTCCAGATACAGCTCGCCATCCCATGTATGGATGTACGAATCGGTCTTCTCCACAGTTTCCTGCAGCTTCTCAAAATAATCATCCGCGCGTCCTGTCGTGACTTTGGGTAGTCCGGGCAACTGATCTAACCGCCGTCTCATCTCCAGCATTTCGCGGTTGACCCCGCCTCCGCCATCGCCATATCCGTACGACAGAAGCAGATCCTGGTTCATCTCCTTATCGCGGTAGGCATCCCAGATGCCCTTAACCGTCTTCGGAATGATCTTGCCGTTATAGGTATAGAACCAGGAACCCGGCTCGGACCAAGGCTCGGGTGTAGTAATGAAGTGGGTTAGTACTTCCGAGCCGTCAATTCCGCGCCAGTGGAATGTATCGAATGGCATGCGGTTGTATTGGTTCCAGCTGATTTTGGTCGTCATGAACGTATGAATGCCGGATTTTTTCAGAATTTGCGGCAACGACCAGCTGTAGCCGAACACATCTGGCAACCACAGATATCGGCATTCTGTTCCGAACTCTTCTTTTAGAAAACGAGTGCCGATCAGTAACTGCCGAACCAAAGATTCTCCCGAGGTCAGGTTGCAGTCTGCCTCAAGCCACATGCCGCCACCCGCTTCCCAGCGACCTTCAGCGACACGTTCCTTGATGGACTCGTACAGTTCCGGATAGTCCTCTTTCACATATTCGTACAACTGAGGTTGTGTTTGGAGGAAAACATACTCTGGGAACATTTCCATCAGGCGCATAACGGTAGAGAAGGAACGAGCGCATTTCTCACGCGTATGCTTCAACCGCCACAGCCAGGCAACGTCAATATGAGTATGGCCGATACAGGTGACAGTCACATCAGAGGCTTTGTCCATCGCACTCAGTCGAGTATTCAGGTCATCCCTTGCGTCATGGACAGATGCATAGAAGACATCGGATTTAGGCTGCGACCAGTCAATGAGGCGGAAGGATTGCTGGAGCGCATGAAGCAGCTTCGTACGTTCCGGTGCATGGGCATCCAGAATACGGACCGTTTCCAGAATCGCTGACCCTGTAAATACAAGATCATCTACAGCTTCATCCAGCCAGCACAGTTCTGCCTGCCTGAACGTATGTGTCTGATTGCGGGGCTGACCGCCGCCTTCCAGACCAGACCATAATCGGAAGACCAACTCGCTGGTGCTGCCTGCCGCAGAGGCTGGAAAGAACACTTCCTTGTGGTTGGAATCCACGCCTTGATAAGGCTTGCCATCCCAGTAGAACAGCGACTCAAAGCCGGAATTGTTACCACCGCCGGTATCGCCAAAATCAAACAGGCCGACAACCCGTTTATCCTCCCAGGAGGAAGGGAACTCGGCTTTTGTACGCAGCCACAAATAGAGGTCTCGACCGGACCAGTTTTCTCCTGTATGCATAGGCTTCCAATCGCTACCGTCCGCCGGAGGGGCAGGGTTAATCTCTTCCCTGCGATCTTCACAGGCAAGAAAAGCATGTAAAGGTAAACGATCCCGGTAACGGAGCTCGGATAATTCATTGATACGTGCTTGAAGTTTGTTTTCAGTAAGAAACATCGTTAAGAACCCCCAGTACATTTTATCGGGGAGTGATCCATATGTAGAGAGCATCCAAAGCGAGTATGTATTACATATATTCATAGGGGAATGCGCCCATTATAGCGCTTCCATTCGCTTTTGACAAACCAAAATATGGATTACGTATCCTGGGAGCAGATGATTGTCGAATTTAACCAAACGGTGATACACTGAGTTGGAAATGGGTCTGAGGAGGTGTTCAGGCACGAATGTCCAGGATACGAACCATGTATAGGAATTACCTGAAGAAAAAAATGTTCAACAAAATTCTGTTGTTTTATTCCATGGTCATGGTTCTGTTATTTATCAGTGTCTCCGTGTTGGCCTACCGCTACTATGAGCAACGGGTCGTACAGGAACAGATGGATGCCAGTCTGCAGGAACTGGATATTGTCAGTATTAATCTGAATCAGCAGTACGAACGACTGTATAACGCCGTGCAGCAGATTTATACCGACGCCATGATCGGCGACGATTTAAAGTATTTTCTGACTCATGAATATGAGGATTTTCTCAATTGGCGCCTGAATCAATATGCTTACAGCTACCGTACGGAGCGCGGGAACTTTGATTATCAATTGCGTCTGCTGCTAAAGGATGAAGCCTCAATTGCAAATGTCGTGTTATACAGCACGGATCAGGATTTCTTCTATGTTCTCAATCGGGAGACCCAGCACTTTTACTATCAACCCAAGCTGTCAGCAGGCCATAAGGACTGGTTCCAGCGACTACGGAGTGCACCGTGGCAGTACATGGGCAGCGAGCCGCTTTTCGAAGGGAAAATGGCAGATGAGCCTACCCCTTACAGCTACGCGAATGTTCTCAAAGACTCCGTGACATTGAAGCAGTACGGTGCAATTATGTTTGAGCTGAATACAGACCGTATCAAAAGGCTTCTTCGAGACAGACTCGACGGCAAGAACAGTCGGATCATGCTGATGACCGGGAAAGGTCAGGTGATTTTCGATTCGCAGGGCAAGTATGATAACACCGTTTACCCTTATTGGGGGCAGATGAATTTACCGGAAGATTGGGTGAATCTGGAGGAACGCTCCAAGGTGCATCTGCTGAATATCGGAAATACAGGCATGGTCGTGGCTGCCATTATTCCGGAGTCACACATCAAACAGAGTCTTCAGGCCATTCGTCTCAGTCTTATCGGCATTGTCATCCTGTGCATCATTGTTAGCTTTGCGATAACGTTCACCATCATTCGCCGATATTCCAAAAAAATTCACAGGCTCGTCCTTTACATGCGACGCTGGCAGGAGGGTGACCTGAGTAAGCGGATCGAGATGGAGGGTGAAGATGAATTGCAGCAGATTTCGCAGAGATTCAACCATATGTGTGATCGTCTGGAGTCTTACATAGAGACAGTATATGTGTCGGAGATCAAGCAAAAAAATGCGCAGCTCGTGGCTTTGCAAGCCCAGATCAATCCCCATTTTCTGTACAATACGTTGGAAAGCATCCGTATGAAAGCCATCAGCTTGGGAGCCAGGGATGTTGGGCAAATGATATATATTCTTGCCACGATGTTCCGGCATTTGATCAAAAAGCAGACGCATGTAACCTTGGCGGAGGAAATAGAGCTGTGCGGCATGTACCTGGCTTTGGTTCAGTACAGGTATGAGGACAAATTGGAAGTGGAGACTCATATCGAGAATGCAGCGGCGGGGAGCATGATCGTCAAGTTGTTGATCCAGCCAATCATTGAAAATTACATTGTGCATGGTTTTCGCACGAATGATGATGATAACCGGATTTCCATCACAGCCGCAGAAGCAGATGGCGTGATCCGTATTCGTGTAATGGATAACGGGAAGGGGATCTCCGCGGAGAGGTTACTTGAACTGCAAAGCGCGTTGCGCGCTGGCGATGAACCTACTGAGACATCCGATCGATCTTTGGGTCTTAAGAATGTCCATGACCGCATACGTCTGAATTATGGCAATGAATATGGTCTGCACCTGAACAGTGTGGAGGGAGAAGGCTGTGAGGTGACGATCAGTATTCCAGTCACTAGGGAGGAAGCGGGATGAGAAGTGTAATGTTGGTCGATGATGAGCCGCTGATTGTCAAAGGAATGCAAGCCATCATTGATTGGGATCAGAATAACATGCAGATTGCGGGTACGGCTTGTAATGGGTTGGAAGCGCTAGCAATGATGGACGAGGGACCTGTCGATCTAATTATTACGGATATCATGATGCCGCAAATGAGCGGACTTGAGCTGATCCGGGAGATCAAAGAACGCAGTCCGTATACCAAATTCATTATTTTGAGCGGCTACGAAGAATTCAAATATGTGAGGGAAGGCATTGCATTGGGCGTGGAGAACTACCTGCTCAAGCCTGTCAATATGGACGAATTGGAAGCAACCATCAAGCATATGCAGCGCGACTGGGAGCAGGAGGAAATCCGCCAGATTCAGATGGATCAGAGTTGGAGGATTCTGCGCAACAATATTTTGCAGCGGTGGGCGAACGAGACCATTGACGCCAAAGAATTTCGGGAGCGTGCACAACTGCTGGAGATTCCCATGAACAAGTCCGGCTATTGTGCGGCTTCTCTGCGGATTGTAGGCGATGACAAGGGTGATGATCCCCAGCTGTATCTGCCGGGAATTGCTGAGAAATGTGAGCTGCTCGGGAACAAAGACCTCCCGGATGGCTGCGGTGTGATCTGCTTTCCCGATCAGGAGGGGGACATCATGCTGCTATTCGTTTCAGCCAGTACGGAAGATCATGATGAATGGCAGCTTCAGGCACTCAGCAGGATGAAGCAAGCGGTTGCCGAGGACACAGGTGCACGTGTATGGGGGATCATCGGCCAATCCGAGTCGACCTATCTGAGTTTTCCGAAGAGTTGCAAATCCGTAAAGCTGTGGCTTCAGAATCATTTGTTTATGGATGGTGATACCTTCATCATGCATGTGGAGAGCGAAGAAGAAGCCAATCCGCATCAGGAGAAGCCTGGGCCAGCGATGGAGCAGTTCCACAAGCTGCTGCGGGATGGGGAAGGTACAGAGGTGGACCGGTTCATCGACGAATTCTTCATGGTTGAGGGTAAGGAACGCTGCTTCCCGAGAACACTGTTCTTTAATTCTGCCATCCAGCTGATGCTGGCTGCCAAGGAATTGGAGAAAGCCCCCGATTACGGGGAAATCTTTGGACCCCTGTCCAGAATTCATACGCTCAGCAAACTGAAACAGCTGGTGAGAAAAACCGTTCATCGTACGCTGAATACATATCATACCGCCGAGAAAACGTACAGCCCGCATATCATGGCTGTGCTGGAGGTGGTGAAGAATCACTACCAGGATGAGCTTTCACTAAAGACGCTCAGTCAGCGGCTGGAGCTCCATCCGAACTACCTGGGCCAATTGTTCCAGCAAGAGGTCGGTACTACCTTTTCGGATTATGTAAACCAGTACCGAATCGAGCGTGCCACTCATTTACTGTTATATTCGGACAAAAAGACGGCAGAAATAGCGGGCGAGGTTGGCTATTGGGACTCCACCTATTTCTACAGACAGTTTAAGAAATATGCCGGTGTTTCGCCTACGGAGCTGCGCTCCATCTACATGAAAAAATAAGCCGGGGGCTCCGGCTGAATGAAGACACACCCCGTGCGGGTGTGTTTTTTTTGCTATGGAATGATTGCACGATCTTTAATTAATCCATCAAATTATTGGGTTTTTCAACTATCCCCCAATTGGTAGCGCTTGCATAATAGAGGAAGGAGTGAACGAGGAATCCAAAGCACCAAAAGGGCTTAGGTCTGCCAGTGTTGGTTATAGGGGATTAATACGGGGTGCAGCTAAGCAACTGTGAATGCGATTATAAGGAGGGACAGCCGTGCTGGGCATCTTCAAAAGTCTGATGAAGAACAAGGCGTTTCTTCTGCTGGTACTGCCGGGAGCAGCGTGGTTTATCATTTTTGCCTATTTGCCAATGTTCGGAACGATTATTGCTTTTAAGGATTTCCGGATTCATCCGGGCGGATTTCTTGAAAGCGTTCTAAAAAGCGAATGGGTCGGGTTCAAGAACTTTGAGTTTCTGTTCTCAACCAGTGACGCCTATATCATCACACGTAATACCATTCTGTATAACCTGGGTCTAATCTTTCTCGGATTGGTGCTCGCGGTGACGCTTGCGATCATTATGAACGAACTGCTAAACAAACGGCTGGCGAAGATCTACCAGACCGCAATGTTTATGCCTTATTTCCTGTCCTGGGTGATTATCAGTTATTTCGTCTTTTCGTTTCTGAGTGTGGAAAAGGGTGTGTTCAACCAGATCATCATGTATTTTGGTGGAGATCCGGTCAGCTGGTACAGTGAGACAGGATATTGGCCGTATTTTCTCATTCTGCTCGGCCTGTGGAAAGGTGCAGGTTATGGCAGCGTAGTCTATCTGGCAGCAATCGCAGGTATCGACCGCTCTTATTATGAGGCAGCGATGATCGACGGCGCCACCAAGTGGAAACAGATCCGGTACATTACGCTGCCGCTACTCAGGCCGCTGATGATCATTCTGACCATTCTGGCGATCGGCGGCATCTTCCGTTCCGACTTTGGACTGTTCTATCAGGTTCCGCGGGATTCCGGTGCGCTGTATCCGGTCACCAATGTTATCGACACGTTTGTATACCGCGGCTTGACCATTATGGGCGATACGGGAATGAGTACCGCTACAGGATTGTATCAATCAGTCGTTGGTTTGATTCTTGTCCTGCTGGCGAACTATGCTGTGCGTAAAATTGAAAAGGATTATGCCGTATTCTAGGCTTGCGGCAAGGGGGTGTTGTCCATGAGTAATTTAAGCGAACCGATAAAGCGGGCATCTGCCCCTGCGAAGAGGAACAGAAAGAAACCAAGAGATTTGAATGCCATTTCGCCGTTATCCAATGTGATTTTTAATATAGCGATCGGTCTGTTTGCCTTATCCTGTATCTTTCCATTTCTGTTCATCATCATCATCTCATTTACCGATGAGAAGACGCTGGCGATCAATGGATTTAAGTTAATCCCTGAAGTCTGGACGCTGGATGCGTACCGATTTCTTATGGAATCCGGGCAGCAGATGGCCCAATCGTTCGGGGTTACCTTAACGGTGACGGTTGTCGGAACCGCGCTGACACTGTATTTGGTCACCACGTATGCGTATGCCATCTCGCGCAAAAATTTTGCACAGCGTCGGTTTTTCAGCTTTTTGGCCTTCTTCACCATGCTATTTTCCGGCGGTCTCGTTCCCAGTTACATTGTGGTTACGCAAGTGCTGCACTTGCGGGATTCGATATGGGCGCTGATTCTTCCGTCGATCATGAATGCTTTTTACATTATCGTCATGCGTACATTTTTCACGACCACCGTGCCGGATGCTGTCATTGAATCAGCCAAGATTGACGGGGCGACTGAATTCGGTATTTATACGCGCATCGTACTGCCGATCTCGTTGCCAGGTATTGCAACCATCGGATTGTTCAGTACATTAGGATTCTGGAATGACTGGTTCAATGCGCTGCTCTATATCGACAATGCGAATTTGATTCCGCTCCAGACGTTGCTGATTCGAATTCAGAACAATATGGATTTTGTTGTGCAAAACAGCAGCCGGGTCGTGTCTTACGATATTGCCTCGACACTGCCAACGGAGACCGTCCGCATGGCGATGGTTGTTCTGGCTACACTGCCGGTTGCGCTGGCGTACCCGTTCTTCCAAAAGTATTTTATACAGGGCCTGACCATTGGTTCGGTCAAAGAATAAGTCTGGTTGTGCCTGCCCTCAGAGGGCAGTAACAATAACATTGATAAGGGGGATACACATGAAGACAAGAAAAATTGCTCTGCTCATGGCTGCCTTAATGCTTGCTTTTGCTACGATGCTAGCAGGCTGTGGGGGCAGTAATACCAATGACACTAGCGGGAATACGGCATCCGGGGGAGAATCCGGCGATAAGGACCCGGTGAAGCTTAAGGTATATTTGATTGGTGGTCCTCAGCGCGATCTGCCAATGGTACAGGAAGAAATGAACAAGTACTTAATGGAGAAAATAAATACAACCGTCGACATCACGATGATTGACTGGGGCGACTATTCCAAGCGGATGCCGGTTATTACCGCTTCGGGCGAAAATTATGATATCGCTTTCACCTCTTCGTGGGCTTATGACTATTTGCCAAATGCTACTAGAGGAGCATTCCTGCCAATCAATGATTTGTTGGATAAGTATGGCCAGGGCATTAAAGAGCAGCTTGATCCACGCTTCCTTACAGGATCGCAGATCGGTGGCCAAAACTATGCCGTGCCAGTCAACAAAGAGTTGGCTTCGCAATGGGTATGGCGCTTCAACAAGCAGTACGTGGATAAGTACAACATGGACATCACCAAGATTCGTACATTAGAGGATCTGGAGCCTTACCTGCAGCAAATCAAGGACAATGAGCCGGCTGATATTACTCCGTTGGCTGTTCCGAAGGGCTTTAAGCCTTATCTGGCATTCGACTTCCTGTTGGGTGACGAATTCCCGGTCGGCATCAATATGGATGGTGACACGGGTAAATACGTTAATGTGTTGGAATCCGAAGAGCTGAAGAGCTCTTTGAAAACCATCCGCAAATACTATCAGGCTGGTTATCTGCGCAAGGATGTAGCGACATTGGAAGGCATCGACAACATTAAGACGGGAAAATGGTTCGTTGACCGTGAACAGACTCAGCCTTACGCCGAACTGGGATGGTCCAGAAGCGCGGGCTATGATATCGTGACTACACCGATGCAGGATCCGGTTATTTTCACAGGTTCGGCAACAGGCGCTATGCATGCGATTTCGGCGAACTCCAAGAACCCGGAACGGGCCATGATGTTCCTGAACTTGCTGAATACCGATCCATATTTGCGTAACCTGATCAACTATGGCATTGAAGGTACACATTACAAAAAGATTTCCGATAACGTCATTGAGGACCTGCCAGCGATGAAGGACGGATTCCAAATGCCTGGCTTTGCCTTGGGCAACCTGTTCCTGACCTACATGCACAAGGAAGATCCAGCCGATAAGTGGGAAGCGTTCAAGGAATTCAACAATTCCGCGAAGGTTGCTCCAAGCTTTGGCTTCAACTTCAACCCTGACCCGGTGAAGACAGAAGTGGCTTCCATCTCCGCCATTGTGAAGGAATTCTACCCATCCATCATGACGGGTGCGGTTGACCCGGATGAGCATCTGCCGAAAGCGATCGAAAAGTTGAAAGCGGCGGGTTTGGATAAAGTGATTGCAGAAGCGCAAAAGCAATACGATGAATGGAAAGCTGCAAATCCAAAATAAACCTGAAAATAAAGAAGATCTGGAAACGTCTGTCCGGTTTGATGGGCGTTTCTTTTTACCCTGATTGAATTGCCAAAATTGGATTGGAGGGTATGACATGAAAAAGCTTGGTGCCAGTCTCATATTAGTAATAGTGGTATGCGCTGCTCTTTCCTCAGCGGCCTTGGCGAAGCAACCGTATTCATCCTATTGGTTGCCGGATCAATTGCTTCAATGGAATCCGGTTTCTGACCCGGATGCGGCCTTCAACCGGAGCACGGTTCCGCTTCAGAGCCGTTTCACGGGGGAGGGTGTTAACCCGAATGCAACGAAAGATCCAAAAGTCATGGCCTTGTCTGCGCTGAATCAGGGAACCAGCGGCGTCCCCTCACAGGGCTCGGATACATTCACTGCGAATACGTTCTCTTACTGGCAGTATGTCGACAAGCTCGTATATTGGGGCGGCTCGGCGGGAGAGGGCATCATTGTGCCGCCAAGTGCCGATACGATTGATGCAGCGCACCGGAACGGGGTGCCGATTATGGGCACGGTGTTCTTCCCACCGTCCGTGTACGGAGGCAAATATGAGTGGGTGAAGCAAATGCTTCAGCAGAACAGTGACGGCTCCTTTCCGGCGGCCGATAAGCTGATTGAGGTGGCGGAGTATTACGGTTTTGACGGCTGGTTTATCAACCAGGAGACTGAAGGTGGAACAGCCACTGACGCACAGTTAATGAAGGCATTTCTCCGTTATCTTCAGGACCATAAGCCTTCGGGTATGGAGATCATCTGGTATGATTCCATGACGAAAGAAGGCAATATTTCCTGGCAGAATGCGCTGACGGACCGGAACGCGATGTTCCTGCAGGATAACGGGAGCAAGGTATCGGACAGCATGTTCCTGAACTTCTGGTGGAATGATCTTGGCAGTTCTGCGGCCAAAGCCAAAAGTTTGGGCAGATCACCATTCGAACTGTTCGCAGGTATTGATGTGGAAGCTAAAGGATACGACACCAGTCTGAAATGGAATCTGCTGTTTCCTGAGGGCAAACCTGCTGTGACCTCGCTGGGCATATACCGACCGGACTGGGCGTTCAACAGTGCCGACAGCATGTCCGATTTCTTTGCCCGTGAGAATCAATTCTGGGTAGGCCAGAACGGTAACCCGGCCAATACGGCGACAAGTAAGGCGTGGAAAGGAATTGCGAACCATGTGGTTGAATCTTCACCGGTGGACCAGCTTCCGTTCACGACCAGCTTCAATACGGGCAGTGGCGAGAAATTCTATGTCCATGGCCAGCAGGTACGGGATAACGGATGGAATAACCGCAGTTTACAGGATGTGCTTCCGACATGGCGCTGGTTAGCAGAGAGTAGGGGCACGGCGTTGAAGCCTTCTCTCGATTGGTCGGATGCCTACTATGGCGGCAGTTCCCTGAAGGTAGCGGGTACGCTAAGTTCAGCAAATGCCACCCATCTGAAGCTGTATCAAACCGATCTGAAGATTGAGCCAGCTACCAAGCTGTCGATCACGTACAAAACGCAGAACAATCCGAGCATGAAGGTTGGCCTGGCTTTTGCAGACCGACCTAACCAGTTCGTCTTTCTGGATGTAAAAGACAAAAAGGCCTCTGGTTGGACGACGGACATCTTGAATCTGACGCCTTACAAAGGAAAGCGGATTGTGGCATTGTCTTTGTATTTTGACAGCAAGGAAATCATATCGGATTATGACATCCATATTGGTCAGCTATCCATTCAGAACAATTCTAATCCAGGGAAGCCACTTGAAGCAGTTCAAGCATTGAATGTCATCCAATCCGATTTCCGCGGGGGCATTTACGGTGATGCCAGATTGCAGTGGAAAGCACTGGATGAGGAAGTTCAGCAGTATGAGATTTACCGTGTTCTTCCAGATGGCACGGAGACGTTGGTTGGTGCCACTGCCAATCATGTGTTCTATGTGCCTGAGATGAAGAGAATCAACAAGGAACTAACGACAATATTAAAAGTTGTGGCAGTTAATGCACAGTATGAGCGCGGCCAGGCGGCCAGTGTGACGATCCAGTGGCCGACTTATCCGAAGCCGGAAGCCGGGTTCAAGGCTGATGCAACGCTGATCGCACCGGGTCAGCAGATACACTTTACCGATCTCTCTTCCGAGGTGACGGAAGGCTGGTCGTGGACTTTTGAGAACGGCAGTCCAGCGACCAGTACGGAGCAGAATCCGGTCGTAACGTATGACAAGGAAGGAACGTACCGTGTGACGCTTACAGCTACCAACAGCTCAGGGCAGGATACGGTGACGAAGGAGTCACTGATTACTGTCAGCAAGGCTGCTTCTGGAATCCAAAATGTCGCTCTGGGCAAAAAGGCGACAGCTGACCATGCCTGTGGATCTGCGGAAGGTGCAGAGAAGGCCATCGACGGCAAGGTGACCGGCAACAGCAAGTGGTGCGCACTGGGTAATCAGCCGCATTGGCTGCAAGTGGATCTTGGCAAAGAACATCAGATCAGCGGTTTTGTCATCAAGCATGCAGAGAGTGGTGGGGAGTGGTCCGGTTTTAATACAAGCGACTATTCCATTCAGGTCAGTGCTGATGGCGCCAACTGGTCAGATGTAGTTCATGTACAGGGAAATACCGCAGCCGAAACGTCGGATGCGATTGCTCTGGTCACGGCCCGTTATGTGAAGCTGAATGTGCTGAAACCGACGCAGGGCGGCGATACGGCAGCCCGAATCTATGAGTTGGAGGTTCGAGGGTTGCAGCCATAGTTTTCGATTGAGAAGTAACAAGAGTAGCTGTGAAATTAGCAAAAAAGGAGCCATGCGGCCAATACGGTTTCAATGACCGCTGGCTACTTCTGAAGTATCCGGTCGTCCGGTCGCCTAACGGTTGTACCGCACTGTACCAGACCACGGCTGAATATGACTGAATTTGGGGCTCACAGATCATGAGATCTTGTGAGTCTTTTTACATTGATGTTGGGTTAGCATGCAAAGGTTGTAAAATCGTTGTTTTAGATAAAAAATCGGTTTTGCAATCAAAGACAATGCCAGCGAAAAGTCTTATATTGTAGTTAAAAAGATAAGGAAAGGAGGGACTACGCTGAAGAACAGGAAGATCATGTTTGCTCGTCCGCTGCAAGTGGAAATGGTGGAAGAGGATTATATTTTGCCAGCTTTAGGTGAAAAGGAAGTATTGGTTAAACTGATCTATTCCCTCATCAGTCCAGGAACGGAGCTGGCCATGTTGTCGGGTAAAGAAGAGTGGGCCAAGCTTCCCTTATGTCCGGGGTATGCGAGTGTAAGTGAAGTGGTTGAGGTGGGGCAGGGTGTAGACCATGTTCAGCCTGGGGACGTTGTGTTCCATTATGGTCAACATGCTGAATATCAAGTGGTGCGCACAGATCACGTTTTCATCAAGGTACCTGAGCACTTGGATTTGAAGTGGGTGCCCTTCACGCGCATGGCAACCGTGGCATTCACCTCAGTTCGTGTATCCCATATTGAACTTGGGGATGTTGTTGGCGTGACGGGTCTCGGATTGGTAGGGAATTTGGCTGCTCAATTGGCACGTCTGCAAGGGGCAACCGTGATTGGCGTGGATCTGTCAACGGAACGAATCCGAACAGCCCAGGCATGTGGGGTTGACTATACGCTTCATGGCGTAGAAGATAAAGTGAAAGAAAAGATACATGCCATCACGAATGGAAGAGGTGTATCCACTCATATTGAGGCCACGGGTGTGCCCCGTGTAGGTGTGCAAAGTCTGGAATGGATCGCCAAGCTTGGCGAAATTATTTTCCTCGGCAGTCCACGAGGCGAATATAACACGGATGTCACCGATATATTGAACTACTGCCACCTGTATGGACGGGGCTGCATTACGTTCAAGGGTGCCCATGAATGGCGCTTTCCGGTGGAGCCTAACGAATTCGTTAAGCATTCCCTGGTGAGAAATTCGAATATTGTATTGGATCTTATGTTAAAGAACAGGCTGCATATCGAACCATTGATCAGTCATGTGATGAAGCCGGAACAAGCGCAAGAAGCCTACGAAGGCTTGAACGTGAATAAAGACCAGTATAACGGTGTGCTGTTTGACTGGTCCTAGGAGGAGATTGGGATGATCAGAGGGTTAACAAGAGCAGGCTTGGGGAACATCGAGTCGAGTGAACAATATATTACGAATGCTGCAAAATACGGATTTCAGTCTGTAGATTTGAATCCGCTCTCATTCATTCAAGAGGTGGGAAAGGAACAGGCCAAGCACCTGCTGGAAAGCAATCAGGTGATCATCGGTTCATCCGATCTGACCGTGGACTGGAGAACCACAGATGAACAGTTTCGCGAAGGACTTCAATCCCTGGTTCAAATGGCAGAAGCCTCCGCATCACTGAACTGTTATAGCTGTTGTACCTATATTTTACCTTCGACGGATCAGCCAGCAGCATCGTTTATGGCGGCCGCTACCAAACGATTGAGACTGTGTGCAGATATTCTGGGCGCATATGGCATTCGATTGGGATTGGAGTTTGTCGGTTGCCATCATCTGCGCACTCAATGGAAGAATCCATTTATTTGGAGTGTGGAGGATACGCTGGACTGGATTGAAACGATCCATGCTCCCAATGTAGGTTTATTGGTGGATTCCTATCATTGGCATACGAATGGATTAAAGATCGAAGAGGTGTTGGAACTTAAGAAGGAGCAGATTGTCCATGTTCATATCAATGATGCTTATGATCTGCCAATCGAAGAATTGCTGGATTATGAGCGTTTATACCCTGGAGAAGGAGTAATCGATCTGCCGGGATTCTTAAAGAACCTGAAGGCGATTGGTTACACAGGCGTCGTATCGCAAGAGGTGCTGGCACCAGCTTCAACCCTGGATACAAGTGAATTGTTTGCCAAGTCCAAAGCAGGCTTTGATAGCGTGTTTGCCAAGATATAAATCAGATCAGCGAGAAGGCATTAGGGAGGAAGAAATGTGTATGAGCCATGGATGAATCACATTTCGCCATTCGTAAGAGCGGCGAGAATGACGGAATCGTTTTCTTTGGCAGGGGAATGGATAGACCACGATCATGTGTATACATACATTGAACAAGGGGAAGCGGAATTCTTCTTAAGTGGTGTAAAATACCTGGTCCAAGAAGGCGATGTTGTACTGATGCATCCATTCATGTCTCATATCATTCGATCCACCTCCACGCAGCCATTGATTCAGTATATTTTTCATTTTGATCTGTTTTATGACGAAGAGCGAAGCGTATTGAAGACTACAGATGCGACTCATCGTGAAAGACCTGATCTGGCAGATAGGGAAATGAAGCTGGCTTCCATACGCCCAATCTCCCATTTGCAGCTAGCCGATCGAATCGAATGGAAAAAAAGATTTGCGCTCATGCTTAAGGAGTTTCAGGAGCAACGAGGAGGATCTTCGTTAATCACGAAATCCATATGTTTGGAGTTGCTGCATCTGTTTTTCAAAAATCAATCCAACGATCAGGACCAAGAGGGAAACATGACCAAAGGGTGGACATTTATCGAAAAGTCGATTCGTTATATTCATGAATGCTACGCCGACTCTCAATTAAATAATGCTGCCATCAGTCGACATGTCGGTGTATCGACGAACCATTTATCGCATTTGTTCAAAAGCAAGCTGGGGATTACCCTTCACAAATATGTGACACATATTAGAATAGAGCAGTCCCAGAAAAGAATTAGAGAAGGGACACATAATTTAACCCGGATTGCGGAGGAGGTTGGCTTTTCGAGTATTCATCTGTTCAGTCGGTCCTTCAAGGCTGCTGTAGGTATCACTCCCAGTAAATATGCAGCGATGAAATCGAGGGTAGAGTGAACTAAGCAAAGTCCATACGTCCGTATGACAGCAATGATAATCATAAAAAATGGAGGATGTCCCATAAGTCATGAATATGACGGGGGCATCCTCTTTTAGTGTTATTTTGTTTTAATGAACCTGACACACGCTATTCGCTCCCATTTGCCCAGATCTGAGATCTAACGAATTACAGAGACGTTATTTCGTCGATTCACTTGATTTTTTAGGTTTTGAAGCCCTTTTATGACGAAAAAGCGTTACTGAGGTTCGTTAAATCTTGCAACCGTTGATGATCTGCCTTTTAAGGTGCGGTAGGTTCGTTAGCGCTTGGAGCGAGGCGGAATTCCTTTTGAGACAGCCCCCATTAGTGTTTCACGGGGCATAGGATTGAAGTAGTCGTTGAAGCGCACGTCGAACATCCCCTTGAAAAAGACCCCCATGATAGCAAATGAGCGTATCGATCTCATATCCAAGCAAACGTTGTACAGAACGAATCGTTTCCTTTAGATCCAGTGTATGCTGGGGATTGGCGATGCCGAGCTCCCCATTGTTCTCCATGACCACTGCATCACCAGCGATCAAGGTAAGACTGGAGGAAAGATAAATGGATATGTGCCCTGGTGTATGACCGGGTGTGTGTATAATCTCCATACCTTCACACCATGGCAGTAGCTCAAGATCATGAACCGTCTGATCAACCGGACTTGGCTCAATCCTTTCCAACATGCAGATGAATTCCTTCGCTGCGGGCTGCTCTTTTTCAGGCAAAAGGCAAAGTGCTGCTAGCGCTTGCTCCAGGCGCAATGAGGTTCTCGTACCATCAATATATGGAGCTTCCTGTTTATGCGCGATAATCCGGATATGGGGATGGGTTCGCTTGATCTCTGCGAGAGAGCCTACATGATCCAGATCATGATGGGTAATAATTAAGCCAGTCAGATTGGACAACGACAACTCATGTCTATTCAATGCTTCTTCAAGATGTGGAACGAAGCCGACGTACCCGCAATCTACCAGAAAGGCCTGCTGTTGATCACCAATCAGGGCAGGTGTAATCACCTGCGGCATCCCGTTGTATTCAAATTCGATACTTAATGGTTTAACGTATAAACTCATGAAGTAAAGGCACCTCCTGATTTGAACTCTTCAGAAATAGGTTACCGTATGCTATTCACAACGAGCAAGGACATACATGATGCAGTATTAACATGGTCCGTGTTTATGCTGGAGAAGGATACGGCGGATACTGCGTTCTGTCAGGTAATATTGTTGTGCCAGAAGACGAACAGAAATGCCGGAATGATGAGCCTCAGCAATCGCCTTATTGCGTTTTTGCAACATGGCTCTTGAGCCGGAACATGCTCCCCAAGGTTTCTTATATTCTTCCTGGACCGGGATATACAAATAGGTTCCCTGAATATGTTGTTGAATGCACTGCACCAGTTCTGCTGGCAGTACATACGTTGCATTTTTGTATTTCATCTGATTTTGCTCCTATCTATATAACGTAATGGATATATAGAGGGGCAAAGCTCTTACCTTCAATGCTGTTAGAAAAGGCTCCAGGCAAATATGGAAAGAAGGCTCTGCCCAGAGCCGGATGCATCGATTCGGACCATCCCATCAGCTCCTTTCTTAAGTTCAGGATAATGTGCAGATGAACGCGACATACAGTTGGAATTGGAATTATATTACAGCGGACAGGGACAGTCAACCCAATGTTTCTTGAATCTTGCTGTGGAGATCATGTTGTAGTTGAAAACTAAACATAAAAGATATATAGTATGTTTAGAAAAGAAATAGTTAGGATGAATGAAATGGCATACTCTACAGCCTTATCTCAAGGAATCTCCATTTTACTCTATATTCACGCTCTATCGGAGGAGAACTGTTATAACTACTTGTCCACCAAGTTGATTTCGGAGCAATTAAATATTCCGGTTCCTACGACGGTAAAAGTTATTCGAAATCTGAATAACGCCAAACTGACGATGGCCAAAGAAGGGGCCAAGGGCGGCATATTGCTTGCTCAGCCTTTATCGGAAATCACGTTGCTGGATGTATTCCTGGCGGTTGAACCCGGCAAAGACTTGTTTAAAGTTCATACCCATGTAACACTCCAGGGAAAAGACGTGGACGACGTGAAACAAAAGATTATTCACCATCTTGATGGCGCGGAGATCGCCATGCAGAATTATTTAAAAGACATACGGTTAACCGATCTGTTTCATGAAGAAAGAAAGGGTTAACCTCTTTTTTTGAACTAAACTAGATATAAGAAATATCAAGTATATTTTGTTATTTTGAGAGGAGCAGTCTAAATGAATTTGCATACAAAAGTGGTTGAAGCCAGAAACGGAGTTGCCATTCCCCAACTTGGTTTTGGGGTTTACAAGATAACGAAAGAAGCAGAATTTACAATAGCGATTCGCGAGGCCATTCAGGTCGGGTACCGACATTTTGATACCGCCCGCATCTATGGAAATGAGAAAGCGCTGGGAGCAGAGATTCGGCATAGTCAGATCCCGCGCGAGCAATTTTTCATCACATCGAAAGTCTGGAATACGGATCATGGCTATGAAGCGACCAAGAAAGCGTTCCAGAAAACGATAAACAAACTGGGTGTCGATTACCTCGACATGTACTTAATCCATTTTGCCTCGCCAAAGTACATCGAAACGTGGAAAGCCATGGAGGAATTATATGAGGAAGGCAAGATCAGAGTCATCGGGGTCGCGAACTTTGAAACTCAGCATCTGGAAGAATTAAGGAAGCACGCAAAAATCTTGCCGATGATCAATCAGATCGAGACACACCCGGAATTCCCGCAGAATGAACTACGTACCTATATGGGCAAACATCAGATCTTACATGAGGCATGGGGTCCATTGGGGCAGGGGAATAAAGTGTTATTGCAGCATCCGGTATTGAAGGAAATCGCTGATCATCATCGTAAGACGGTGGCTCAAGTGATTTTGCGTTGGCATCTGGAACGGGGCGTCATCCTGATTCCCAAGTCATCCAATCCGAAGCGGATCAGAGAGAATAGTGAGATCTTTGATTTTGAGCTGTCTGCTGAGGAAATGGAGAAGATCAGCCGTCTGAACTCAGGTAAGAGGTATTCTATTCATCCGACAGGTTATATTGTGAATCCGATTTTTAATACATTGATGAAACTTTTTATCTAAGAAAATAGGACAAAAAACGAGTCGTGGGTCAACTGCCAACGATTCTTTTTTGTGTGTTATGAAAACATTGACAATTCGTTAACAATTCCAGGATTTCCCGTTTACATATCACTCCTATAATTACAATCGTAATAGGTCATTTTTACTATGAACGTGGAAGTTTGGGGGGATGAGCCGGACAAGCTCTCATAAAGACGATACATGCAGAATACCAGACAACAGGGCACGACAAAACAAGGCAATTATATGTGAAAGAGAAGGGTGACAAGAGCCAATGTCAATGAAAAAGGCGTTAGTGGTGTCCATGGTAGCAACAGTGTTAGGTACTTCTGTGGTTAGTGCAGTATCGGCTGCTCCTGCAGTGAAACCTGCGGCTAATACAGCTCAGGTGCAAAATTCCACGCTTACAATAAACGGTAACAGCGTCGTTATTCGTTCCATCGTTAAACATGGCGAGACACTTGTGTCACTTCGTGATGTGATCAAAGCCATCGGCGCAAAAGCAGAAGTGCATAGCGGAACGACGGTGATCAAGCTGAACGATCACAGTGTGACACTCCAAAACAATAGCAAACAAATCGTGGTAGATGACGTCAAAGTGAATATGAATCAACCGGTTACCATCATTGGTGGTACAAGTTATATTGCCCTTCGTCCCTTGGTAACCAGCGTAGGCGGAACCATCGTGATGAGAGGCGGGCAGCTTGAAGTCAGCACGGTGGCACTCATCGACGGTGTGGAGAATCCACGTTTTGCTGGAGCTGACAAGCTGATCGTCTCCAGGAGCGATGATAACGGCAGAACCGATTATCTTGTGAATACGACAAGTGGTCAATACGATCTGTTGTTAACGACTGATGGCGGATCGGATCTCGTGGTGTCCCCGAGCGGGGAGCAAGCGGCATATACGAATGCGGAAGGAGCCGTATACATTATCGATCTGAAGACGAAGGCTTCGAAACTGATCACAAGCGACAACAGCATCAAGCCTGAGTTGGTATGGTCTGCTGACGGGAATGCAATCTACTTCCTGCAAGGGGATAAAGGGTCCGTCATTGCCAAGCTGAATCTGGCAGATGGCGCGATTACAAAATTGGTCGAAGACAAGGTGGACTACAAGGAAAACCTGAATGTTTCTGCGGACGGCCAAAAATTCATCTACACCGTTACAACACTGGGTAAGGTAACGTCCGATGCAACTAATGTGGATGAAGACAATGTGTCCATCGATTTTTCAGAAAATCAACAGCAAATATTTTCGTATAACACAGGAGATGCAAAACCAGAGGCTGTGAAGCTCACGACATCAACAGACGATAAGGTATTTGTATGGTCTGCTGACGGCCAAAAAGCCTACTACGTGAGTGTACCTTCGGAAGACGGTAAAGCATCATTGCTGTCTGTGGATTCATCTCAAAAGTCTACGCCGTTGTATGCCGAGTACGATGTAGAACAAGCTATTCTGTCAGGTGGCATCTTGTATGTACTGGCGGCCCAGGATGACAGCAACAGCGTGATCCTTTCGATTGACCCAGTGAGCGGCAAACAAACCAAGCTGTACACGGTATCTTCCGATGTATCTTCCATCGCGGTTGCTGGTTCGCAAGTGGCTGTCATTGAGAACGACCGGGTTCTGGTTCAAACGGGTAGCAGTTGGAGAGCCGTTACGAAGTAGGATTTGGCTACAACGTGACAATCATGAGATGAAATTAACTATTATAGAATTCGAGAGGAGTTTATAAAAATGAAAAAATGGATCAAACCCTTCACAGCCATGCTGATGGCTGTATCCCTAATTGGTGGACTTGGAGGAGCAACGACGGCATCGGCTGCCAAAAGCACGGAGAAAGGAAAAATTGTCATCAACGGTTCCTCGGCATTGCTTCCGCTGACACTTCAAGCTGCAAGTGAATTCAAGAAAGACAACCCCAAAGTTAAAATCTCGGCTTCCGCAGCGGGTTCCATTACAGGACCACAATCCGTTCGTAAAGGTATTGCGGACATTGGTGCGGTGGACTGGGATGCTTCCAAGGATGTACCAGGATTTAAGAAATTTGACGGCATGGTAGCCAATCCGGTAGCTGTCACGGTGTTCACCGCTGTAGTGAATACGAACGTGGGTGTCAGCAATCTGACAACAAAACAACTGCAAGACATTTTCTCTGGCAAAGTAACCAACTGGAAGGAAGTCGGCGGATCGGATGCGAACATCGTTGTGGTTAATCGTAAGTTTGGTTCTGGCACACGGGTTAACTTCCAACAAAAAGCCTTGGATGGCAAGGATTTCATGAGCAAAGGAGACAACTATAAAGAGGTTGGTTCCAGCGGTGACATGAAAACAACGATTGAAACGACACCAAATGCAATCGGTTATATTGACCTTCCTTATGTGACTAGCAAAATGAAGGCTGTATCGATCAATGGCGTAGCACCAACGGAGAAAAACGTCCTGAACAAAACGTACAAAGTATGGGGTATCGGTTATTACATGACGAAAGGTCAACCTACCGGGGCAACCAAAGCATTCATCGAATATATCCAAAGCAGCAAGTTCCAGAACGGTTCGCTGAAAAAGCTGAAATTCATTCCGCTTGCTGCCGTTAAATAACGAGGCTGCAAATGTTCGTCATTCTCGTATTTCATAAGAAAGGGATAGCCAGCTTCTGCGCACGGTCGCCAAGCTGGCTTCTCTATGTGAAAGGAAGAGCCCTTCATGATCGATTTAAATCCATCCACGAACAGCCCTGCTCCGAGTGAGCTTGGTCCAAGCATCGGCAAGGCTCCCGGATCGGGAACCCGGTTTGACCGCAAGGCGCGTTTAAGATGGTCCAATAAACTGTTTCGCCTGGTCTGCATTGGCAGTGCGTCGTTTGTCTGTCTGGTCCTGTTATGCATACTGGTACTCATGCTTCGTACGGGTGTTCTCACCTTCGCGGATGTGTCGCTGAGCGAATTCTTTTTCTCCACCAACTGGGACCCGGAAAATGAACATTACGGCGCGTTGATTTTTATCTTGGGAACGTTGGCCTTGACCGGTCTTACCATGCTGTTTGCCATTCCAATTTCTGTCATCATTGCTGTGTTTCTGGCCGAAATGACACCCAAATGGCTTCGCCACATGCTGCGGCCCGTACTGGATTTGCTGGTGGGTATCCCATCCGTAGTCTACGGTTTTCTGGGCCTGACCATCCTTATTCCTTGGCTCAGAGATCTCAGCGGCCACGATCTGGCGGACGGTTTGCTTGCGGCGTCCATTGTGCTGACCATTATGGTGCTTCCCACAATCAGTCGAATCAGTGATGACGCTATTTCCGCAGTACCCAACAAGTATCGTGATGCGGCTTATGCGCTCGGTGCCAACCGGTTCCAAACGGTGATTCGTGTTGTTTTGCCTGCTGCTAGAAGTGGGATCATGTATGCTGTTATTCTCGGGATGACCCGTGCAATTGGGGAAACGATGGCTGTGGTCATGGTTATCGGTAATACGGCACAGCTTCCCAACAGTCTGTTTACGCCGACATCGGTTCTGACCAGTAACATTGTCATGCAAATCTCAAGCGTAGAATTCGACTCCACCTGGAATCATGGCCTGTACATGATGGGCTTTATTCTGCTTGCTATCTCCATCTTGATGATTGTAGCCGTAAGAATGTTTCAGAAAAAAGGGGGGCACTCCTCATGAGTATGAAAAAACAGCCAAACGCTGTCCCTGCCTATTCGTTTGGCAAACGCAGAGGAGCTTCCATGCTGATGGACCGTCTGTTTACAGGCACGGTATGGGGTATCGGCATTGTCGTCATTTTATTTATCGTCGGACTATTGTTTCTCCTTCTGGAAAAGGGGCTGCCTTTGCTGAGCTGGGATTTCCTGTACGGGGTGCCGAGCGAGATTGAAGAAGGGGGCGGGATTGGCCCGGCGCTGTTCAACTCGTTCTATGTGCTGATTCTATCCCTCCTGATCTCCATTCCAATCGGTATGGCAGCAGGTATCTATCTGGCGGAATTTGCGCCGAACAACAAACTCATTGAAGTGGTACGCATCTGTGTGGAGGGACTGTCGTCCGTTCCGTCAATTATTTTCGGCCTGTTCGGCATCGCCCTGTTTGTGGAGTACTTCGAAATTGGTCTTACGATTCTGGGCGCCGCCGTCAGCCTTGCCTTTCTGAACCTACCTGTGTTGACCCGGGTTACGGAGGAGTCGATCCGGGCGGTTCCGGTTGAACTTCGTAATGGATCGTTTGCGTTAGGCTCAACGCATCTTCAGACCATCCGCCATGTATTGCTGCCGGTCGCCCTTAACGGCATCATGACAGGCATCTGCCTGACGGCAGGTCGAGCGTTCGGAGAGAGTGCCGTCATCATTTTGACCGCGGGGGTATCGACTTCCGGGGAGATGTGGGACTTTAATCTGTTGTCGCCGGGCGGAACCCTTGCCGTGCATCTGTGGTATATCCAATCGGAAGCGATTGTACCGGATGCTGTGGAGATCGCTCAGAAAACAACAGCGGTGCTGATCTTTGTGGCTCTGCTCATTAATATTCTGTTCCGTGTACCGCTGTGGCTGAATGCACGTAAAAATCAAGTCTGATGTGTCAGACTGAGGCTGCCGGGACGTATGGCTCACATCCATTTTATAAGCTCAACGCGTAGTCTATTCCATCTCAACCCAGGAGGGTATCCTGTGCAACCTATTATTGAAATTGATAAACTGAATCTATATTACGGTACGTTTCAGGCGCTAAAAGAAGTTTCCATTGAAATTCCGGAGCGTGCCATTACCGCTTTCATCGGACCGTCCGGCTGTGGCAAATCAACGCTGTTGCGGACTCTCAACCGCATGAATGACCGGATACCGGGAACACGCATTGAAGGTAAAGTGGCCGTTGGTGGGACGGACATCTACAGTGGTGAGGTTCATGTGGAAACCCTTCGCAAGAAGATCGGCATGGTCTTTCAGCAGCCCAATCCCTTTCCGAAATCCATCTACGACAACGTGGCCTTCGGCCCACGACAACACGGTATTCATGGCAAAAAAAAATTGGATGAAATCGTTGAGCAGAGCCTTCGATCTGCTGTCCTGTGGGATGAGGTGAAGGATAACCTGAAGCGCTCTGCGCTGAGTCTGTCCGGTGGTCAGCAGCAACGCCTATGCATCGCACGCGCACTGGCAGTCGAGCCGGACATTCTGCTGATGGATGAGGCTACCGCATCGCTTGATCCTGTCTCCACTTTCAAGATTGAGGAGCTTACACATGAACTGAAGGAAAATTATACGATCGTAATGGTCACCCACAATATGCAGCAAGCAGCTCGCGTATCCCAGCAGACGGTGTTCTTCCTGAATGGGGAGGTAGTGGAATACTCCGCTACCCAGAGCATGTTCGCCGAACCCGTCGATTCACGTACGCAGGATTATATTAGTGGTCGTTTTGGTTGAGGGTCGGTCTTTAAGTTACATTGGAAGTCTTTCAGATGTGATCTGAAAGACTTTTTTGTTTTTGTAGTGGAAGCATGTTTCTGTCTAATTAAAATGTTCTGTTTATCCGGTGCAGGATTTTATAAGAATTCTAATGATTAAAAGGCTCAATTATTCCAAAAGACCTCGTTGCTCCATTAACTGTGTCGTAACTCTCCACAGTTTATTTTGCATTCCAGCATCTCCGCCCGGATACACAGGAGTAATGGATGCCCCGCTTCCAACATTGAAATACCCTCCCGTAACTTCTCCAAAACTCGGCTCCACAGACAATCGAGTCATAATGTCTGCACCCCGGCGTGGGTCGCCGATATGCAAAAACGTTAAAATGCGCTCAAGCACACTCGCAAACCATAACTCCCGACCAAGACCCGTAACATTAAAGCCCGGATTTAAAGCATTCACTCGAATTCCAGTTCCATCCCAGTGACGGGCAAGTTCGCCAGTAAACATAATATTGAGCAGTTTGGTTTTGCCATAGATGGCGGAGGAGCCGCGTGCAGTAAAGGGATCGGTATCCGTCAAATCATCGGGCAGCATCAGCTTTCCATGATTCCGCGAGGCTTCAGATGCAACATTGACGACTCGGGCGTGGCCTGCCTGAACCAGAGACGTATGCAACGTGTGCGTTAGCAGCCAAGGTGCCAAATAGTTTACGGCCATCATCTCGGCAAACCCTTCGGAAGTGACTCTCTGTTCAAAAGCATGAAGACCCGCGTTATTCAAAAGAATATCAATACGTGGATAAGCAGCTGCAATTTCAAGCCCCATACGTTTGACATCGCTCAGTAAGGATAAGTCTCCGAAGAAAAAACGGATCTTGGTGGATGGCGCGATCTCCCTGATTTTGTTTCTGGTGGCATCGGCGCGTTCCTGGCTTCTGGCTGTGAGTACAAGATGTGCACCGCGTTTGGCAAGTTCAATGGCAGCAAGCTGCCCCAGTCCACTTGTTGCTCCGGTAATTACAATAATGGGTTGTGTTGTTTTCATAATGAGGTCTCCTTTTGACACGAATAGGATCGAATTATATAATGGACATAAATCAACTATATAATTTAATTGATATTTGTCAACTATATTTTCGCAAGCCTACTTTGATGTATCGAGGAGAGGGGAACAACAATAATGAGTGAACATCCGGCTAAAACCAAAGATAGAGAAACCCTGGAACTGGCACTTGGTGAGCAGATCCATGCGCTGGTTAGTGCTTCGCATGCGCTCAATGTTCGATCTGCCGAGCGTTTTGATGCGACCTTGCAACCTGCCGCTTTTCATCTGGTGCGGTGGTTGTACTCTTACGGTCCTACAAGCGCGGCATCTTTGGCAGAAGCGACGGCTATGGACCGCAGTTCGGTAAGCCGTTTGATTAAACAACTTGAGCAAGCGGGGTATGTGAGCAAGGAGCCGGACCCCGAAGATCGGCGCGGCGTTTTGCTGTCTTTGACGGAGCTTGGTCAACAATCGACGGTGAGTGCGCTCAAAGAGAAGGAGTCCGTCTTTTATGACCGTATATCCAGATGGGATGATAAGGAGCTGGATCGTTTCACCACCATGCTTCGGCAGTTTAACGGGTTGGATGGATAGTGAGAGGTATCATCATAGTTTCCAAGGAAGCTTTGGAAGCTTATATCGGAAAAAGGTAGTGTTTTCTTTTCTTACATAAATCCAGGGTGGTGGGACGGGGGTCCCTATCGCTTTATATAAGGCCGTCCCTTCATCGCTTGTCGAATATCTCTCGACACTTTGGATGTCGTTAAAATTAATCTTTCCCTGGTAAGATAATGTTTGTCCTTGAACAATGACATGGGGGGCTCCTGCAATGACTCGTTTCGTTGTGTTTAGAATTCCTACTTTCTCTTTAGAATTCATTACTAATTCGCTTAGTAATAATATGCTTACCAGGATAACAATGCTCACAATCCATCGCTTTTTTCTCATTTTGTAACCTCCACTAATTAGGAATCAATCCTTACTTAGTTCATGTCTTTTAATGACATGATCTCGTCGGATACGTTATTAAGTTTGGCTGAATAAGGTTTAATCGCTTGAAGGAATTCATTAAGAATTTTCTTGCGATCTTTATCAAAAGTGGCAGAGGTTATGGAGCTCTCTTTCAGAACGATATCATCCTTCAGGATCTGTTTGGAATAATTCACTGACTTATCGTAGTCGATTAGATGCGTAGACCCCGTGAATTTGCCGTTGGTTATTTCCCCTTTGGAGAATTCGGATGGTTTAATCCCGATATAGATTTCAGAAGAACCGATTTTCTTCTTATAATTGATATAAGTATCAAAGAAGTACTCGTCCCCGGTTAACTTGACATCGAAATTATAGTTCTCCATGTTAATTTGCGTCAACATTATCGGTTATTGGGAGAATCTTTCTAGTTTAAATATAAAGTGGAGAATGCCCACATTTCACAACCCGTTAACTCTCGCTTCACAGAAGTAAACATGTAAAAGCTAAATCAAAACCCAGTCAAACCCAGAGTACCTACTTTATGAACTACATTAGCCATATTGGAAAGAAAACAATTTCCGGCAGAAATTAAAAGAACATATACCATATCAAACTTAACGGAGTTTACTTCCATCTACTAGGCGGATAAAACAAACGCTTGTGCCGCCTCAATTATTACTTTTTGGTGACTATATCACTAAAAAGTGGGTACTGTTTTTCTTGTAACTTTTCCTCCATACTATCGTTCATAGGAAGTTCATGAGGTAGACAGAGCATCCTATACAATATAAAAATTTATAATAGGAGTGTTATAGAATGGGGAAATTTGACGGAAAAGTAGCAGTTATAACCGGAGGTACAAGCGGTATCGGTCTCGCGTCGGCACAGCAGTTCGTACGAGAAGGGGCTTACGTTTTTATCACGGGACGCAGACAACGTGAACTAGATGAAGCAGTAAAGCAGATCGGTAAGAATGTTACAGGTGTTCCAGGTGACATATCAAAGTCAGAAGATCTAGATAAATTGTTCGAAACAGTAGAGCGAGAGAAGGGACACTTGGACATTCTCTTTGCAAATGCCGGACTAGGGTCATTGCTTCCATTAGGAGAAATTACAGAAGCACAATACTACAAGACTTTCGATGTCAACGTGAAAGGAACCATCTTTACAGTACAAAAGGCATTACCTTTGTTTCCAAATAAAAAAGGTTCGATTATACTAACGGGATCCACTGCCGGCTCGACGGGGATGCCAGCGTTTAGTATCTATGGTGCCTCAAAGGCAGCGATCAGACAGCTCGTCCGCAGCTGGATTCTTGATATGAAAGGGACCGAACTTCGTATGAACATCCTTAGTCCGGGAACAGTCGTAACGCCGGCGTACGATGAGTTATTTGGCTCCGAACTAGATTATTTCCTGGAACAGGCAAAAAATGATATTCCGCTCGGCAGAGTGGGACAGGTTGAAGAGATCTCAAATGCGGTCATGTTCCTAGCCTCTGATGAAAGCAGTTATATGAACGGCGTTGAATTATTCGTAGATGGCGGAGTGGCTCAAGTTTAACCAGGACATAATAATTATTAAACGACAAAGATTTATAAATAAACTTAACGCGCTTGAATTATCCCCTCCATGTAACGTACAATTTTTCCGTCAGTGATTCTTGAAGGATTAAGCGATACATGAAGGGGATATTCTTAGGTTGGGAGATGGTGCATTGATATGAAAACTTTTTACTGTGAACTGGAAGTTACACTGGAGGTTATCGGAGGAAAGTGGAAGGGGCTTGTTCTCTACTATTTAATAAAAGGACCTAAACGGACCGGGGAGCTTAAGAGACTCGTTAATAATATATCGCAAAAGATGCTGATTCAAACACTTCGGGAACTGGAAACAGACGGATTAATTCGCAGAAAAATGTACAATCAAGTACCGCCTAAGGTGGAATATTCAACAACGGAACTGGGTCAATCACTTGAACCCATTTTGAGATCGCTTTGTGATTGGGGGGGAAACTACGCAGGGCAATCCTACGCTCCGGGTGAGATTGAGATTTTGTATCTAGATTAAGTCTCTCGGACGCGGATTAATGAGGCGTTCGTGTGCCCGGTTTCCCCACTCTATCTGAAATAAGATGTGTAAATGAGAGGAGAAGTCATGTAGAGAAATATGACTAACGTAGAGATTAGAGAGCTTAGCCGAGAACCATAGAATCTCTCGAAATGTGGATAAGGAGATTGACCAACTTCGCAGCAATATATGCAGGTGCTGCGAGTTCACTAAGGCGGAATTTTGTTGGAAATTTATGTATACGTTAGAATAGTCATAACCAGTAGGTGGAATCCGAGGTGATAAGCGTGAGTATATTAAGATACAGTTATCCCACGATGTTAAACAGAAGCAAAAGCTTGTCTTTTCGACCAGGAAGATACTTCAATGACAAGGCTTTTTCATTTTATCGGTACAAGTTTGTGTCCCGAGCCAAGGACAAGAACTTGTACCGATTGCCAATTTGATAAATATCTAAATAAAATAATGAGGAAAAATGTAGTTAATAAAATACTCTTTGTTTTTGCTGGACTAGATAATATACGACTAAAATAAATAGAAACAATGAACCTGAAAAGCAATTAGCCGCAAATAGGCGGACATCAATATAAGACATTAAATGTAATAGCCTGTTTCATTCCGGATTGAACAGACGGTTCCGCTATAGAGTTCATTCGATATGTCGGTAGCCACATTCAAGCTGGTTTAAACTCCAAATCCTTTTGATGTCGATCCTGTAAAATTACCCACGCCTATGAAACAATCGCCGATCAATGAAAAATCCGATAAGCAGAGATAGCATGCCAAGTATAATCGGCACAGCAAATGACTCCAGTGAGAAAGGGTTTCCCTCCAGCTTCAAATGGTCGGTAGCGCGATATTCGAGTCGCTTGGCAGCAAATTTTGCTGTTAATACATCTTCTTGCTTGGACAAATCCTCAAATGCAGGGTCCATTGCAAACCTCCCTTGCGCATCCCTGTGTAAGAAAAGCAGATTTGCACGATTGCTCGTTTTTTTCCATTGATGGATATCTTCAGCAGCTACAGACTCGGCTTGGGCGCCGACGATAATCATCTTTGATAATGCGGGGACCTCTTCCATCTGATAACGTGCAACCAAATTCAGGCCGTGCTTGGTTACAATCGGTTTATTTTCACGAGACACAGTTAATGTAGTCGTCGTTCCAGAAGCGGCATAGGTATCGAAGGCAGCGGACAAATCTAATTCATCTGCACCTGGATATAGCAGTACCCCTGCTTTGTCCTTCTTCCATTGATAAGCTTGATTTAAAATATACGTGATATCACTCAACCCTGCCGTGAATGGTTCCATTTTAGGCTGTGTTACATAATGATAAGAGGGATAATTGATTTCACTCGCCACTTTCTTCGCAGCTGCCTCACCCAACTGCTGGGAAATCACGTGGAGGGTCGCGTCAATTCCGGATGTAAGGCCGGCAGAGGAGACGATATTGCCTTGGGAAACATAACGCTGATCTTTCACCCACTGAATCTCTGGATAATTTTTGATTAGACGATTGATATCTCCCCAGTGAGTCGCAGCCATTTTTCCGTTCAACAAGCCGGTATCCGCCAGATTTTCCGCGCCATTACATATAGAAAGAAGAATAGTTTTATCACTCGAATGCTTGCGGATCCATTCACGGACTGGTGCATATTTTTCTTCATCTAAAATAGGCATAAACGGTATGACGATAATATCTGGACTTTTGCCAAGCCTCAGGTCCATATCAGCAAACGAATAATGTGGGACAACATCCAGTCCTCCGGTTAAAGATTTAATCTTGTAATCAGGTGCCACGCTGAACACATTGTAAGCTCCCGTTAGGGCAAACATTTCGTACGGGACAAGAAAATCAAAAACTTCGGTTACTTCGTTAGCCAGCAAAACAGCTACGGTTGGTTTGTCAGCATCATATGTAGGTACCTTTACATGATCCAATGCAGGAGTATTCTGGTTATAGAGCGACATTCCAGCATTCATGGTATGGGTGAAGCCGACGGCGCCTGCCCCTCCCACAATGATGATAAAAACGAGGACATACATCAAGATTCGTAGTACAACTTTCACTTACCAGTTCCCCTTCCCAAATTTAAAATCATTACCTCAAAAAATATACCAATTCAGAATCAACTACACACCTGACTGCGGTCGGGTGGGGGACTCGGCTACCGCAGGAGGGGAGTACTGGACTTTGGTCTATTCCCTTTTATAATCAAGACCCAATAGGGCTACATTCATATTCCGCTGTGCTAAAGGTTTTTCAATATGATGACTTCGGTCTTTCTCTATTTGGATAAATGATTTGAGAGGGGAATTGTCGGGAACGCCTTATAACGACATACACTAGACTGTTCTCAATTATCAAGATTAAGCACTGATTTAAAAATTGAATTTATTTGGTGGTGCAATGATGATTACTCATGAACTCAAAGTTATTAAACGAATGTCTGAAGGTGATGGATTATCTTTGGAGTTTGAGGGACTTTAGATGATTGATTAGAAGCTTTACAAAAATTAGCGGCACAATATCGACGAGAATTACAAGTCAAAGTTAATGAAGTCATCACTAAACTAACAGAGCACTTTAGTTCAACAAATTAAGGAGCAGTATCGCCGGTGGCGACTGCTCCATTTTTTTATTACGTTAATAGGCTTTTTGATGATCTTGTAGTGCTCATGCCTACCAAATTGGCCAAAAGAGCCAGTCCAGAGAACAACTTACCATCGATTGCCGTCGTTTGCTTCCAAAGCCTTATCGTCGAGCAGATGGTTCCTCATAGCTTTGCAAGCCGGCGTCGCGCAAAGTTCTTCCGACATAGTCCAACTCCCGACGTGCAGCGGCATCGTTGACGGTGAACTCACGCCCAATCATGCGTATCATCGAGCGTGAGATCGGCGGATCGTCGTCTTTCCGCGTGACGCCCCAGATCGTGTCGAACAGTCGGCCAATGGCAGAGGCGAGCCAGTAGGGCATCGAACGCAGTTTATCGATGGACAGGCCCTGCAAGTTCGCAAGCGAGGCGACGAACTCACGGAAAATCTGCCCATCCTGGTCTTTGATGAAGAAGGCATGGCCGCCTTCTCCGCGTTCAAGAGCGCATTGTATGGCTTCAACTACATTGTCCACATGGCAGGTTGAAAATGGATAATCGCCGCGGTCGATGAACGCGAACTGTCCAGATTTGACTGCTTCGGGAAGCGCTCGGCTAAACGGATCACCTGGCCCCCAGATAGCCGGTGGGCGAAGCGCGATCGTGCGAAAGCCGGGTTTGTTGGCTGCCAGAACCAATGAATCGGCCCGTGCCTTGCTCGCCAGGTAGGCGGAGAAGTGGTTCGGGAAAGTCGGCGCGCTTTCATCGGCGTCGCGGATGAGCGTACCGCCGTTATCCATGTGGATCCCCGCCGCGCTGATGTAGACGAATGTCTTCGCACGGGCGGACTCGGCTGCCTTCAGCAAGGCTACGGTGCCATCGACGTTGGTACGGAAGAAGGGTTCGCGAGGCCCTGAAAAGCGGAAAAGGGCGGCCGCATGCACAACTGCATCGATCATCGGTAACACGATTGGCGTGCTGCTTTCGAGATCGGCATCAACCGGCGTCGCACCCATGGCCTTGAGTTTGGCGTGAGATGATACAGAGCGTGTGAGGGCGAAAATCTGGTGACCATCCTCCACGAGCTTCGGGATCAGGCGGCCGCCGAGCAGGCCGGTGCCTCCCGTGACAAGAATTTTCAATGTGATCATCCTTTCGGTTCGGAATTCAGGATAGTCCGCATGGCGCCGCCGCGGATTTGCTCAAGAACCGCAGAAGTGGGTGGTTCCACCTTGCGTAGCCGATCTGTGACGTGAAAGCTGGGATGCAGCATTCGCAGACGCCCACTAGCGTCAACAGACTCGCCTCCCGTCAAAAGCAGACTAATGCCGAACAATCGATCATCGTAAGTGGAGTTCATCCTCCATGGGATTTTCCTTCTCTCCATCCTTTGATTATTTATCTAGCGATCTTAGCGAAGTGCTCCAGCGTACGAACCAATTGGGCTGTATAAGACATTTCGTTATCGTACCAAGCTGCGGTTTTCACCAATTGCTGGTCACCGACTGTCAGAACTTTCGTCTGCGTGGCGTCGAAGAGCGAACCGAATGTGATGCCTTTGATATCGGAAGATACAATTTCGTCTTCCGTGTAGCCGAAAGTTTCTGGATCGGAAGCTTCTTTCATAGCAGCGTTAACTTGCTCAACCGTTACCTTGGTATTCAAAACAGCAACGAGTTCAGTCACGGAACCTGTTGGTACAGGTACACGTTGAGATGCCCCATCCAGTTTGCCCTTCAGTTCCGGAAGAACCAGACCAATGGCTATTGCGGCACCGGTGGAGTAGGGAACGATGTTCTCCGCTGAAGCACGCGCAGCTCGGAAATCGCCTTTTGGATCCGGAGCGTCAAGCGTGTTTTGGTTACCCGTGTAAGCGTGAACGGTCGTCATCAGCCCGGATTGGATACCAAACTTGTCGTGCAGAGCTTTAGCCATAGGGGCCAGGCAGTTGGTTGTGCAGGAAGCGCCGGAAATGACGGTTTCCGTTCCGTCCAGTGTGTCATGGTTCACGTTGTATACGATCGTTTTCATGTCGCCTGTAGCAGGGGCGGAAATGACGACTTTCTTCGCTCCGCCTTTCAGGTGAAGCTCGGCCTTTTCTTTCGTGGTGAAGAAGCCTGTACATTCGAGAACAATATCAACGCCAAGCTCTCCCCAAGGAAGCTCTTCAGGATTCCGCTTAGCCAAAACCTTAACCTCTTTGCCGTTTACTTTGAAGGTTCCGTCATGGACTTCAATGTCACCGTGAAAAGTGCCTTGCGTCGTATCATATTTGAGCAGATGAGCTAACATTTTAGCATTCGTAAGGTCGTTAATCGCTACAACCTCGACGCCTTCCACATCTTGAATTCGGCGAAAAGCGAGTCGTCCGATTCGTCCAAAACCGTTTATACCTACTTTTACAGTCATTGAAAAATCCCCCTATAAGTTTTATTTATTCCAATAAGCGAATGCCAGTGATGAAATAAAAATGGGCCAGCGCTATTTCATTCTAGAATGGCCTGTTGTATAATGTGAAAAGAGACCGATCGGTATCTTCATATTAGCATGATATTAGTGAATTGCAAGGCGAATTGAATAATTCATTTAAAACAAATGAAATAAAAAAAGGTTCATACGGAGGAGCTCATGAAAAAAGGGGACAGAACACGGGAACATATCATTATGAAATCGGCTGAAATTTTTAACCAGAGAGGATATGCCGGTACATCGCTAAACGATATTATTGCCGACACAGGAATTAAGAAGGGGGGCATCTATCGACATTTTGCCAGTAAAGACGAGATAGCGCTTGAAGCCTACAATTATGCTGCCAGTATGGTCGCCAGAAAATTTTCTGAAGCGGTCGATCAAGAGCAGTCTGCGTCAGGAAAGTTGGTTGCTTTTTTTCGTGTCTATGAGAATGTCGTCAACGATCCACCGTTTATTGGCGGATGTCCCATGCAGAATACAGCTGTAGAAAGTGACGATACTCATTTGGAGCTTTGTGGTCAGGCAAGGCAAGGGCTGCATAGTTTCTTGGATATGATGAAAAGTATTATTCGTGACGGCATTCAATCTGGGGAGTTTAGGGAGGATCTGGATGTGGATGCGCTAGCATCATTTGCATTTTCCTTGTTGGAGGGAGGGATTTTACTCAGCAAGTTGGATGGGGATAACAAGCACATGCTAATGAATAAAAAAATCTTCTCGTCCTATTTGCAGCAATGCTGCTTAAAGACCAGTTAATCTGGTGTACTGGCACATCGAAATGGAACTGAGCATCATCGATGACAACTCAAGTTCAGAATTTTGACTTTCGAAGGATCATTTCTTTTAAGTATAAGCTGTCGGGTTCGCCTTCTTTTTTGAAGCCATTTTCCTAGGGATTTACCTTTACACGTGGGAACGGTTTAAAAACCCGAAGATGCATTGGTTACTAACGATTCCTATTGTCGTTGGTGCAGGGATATCAGCAGTATTTATCACGACGGTAAACGGATTTATGAATCAACCAGGGGGATTTACGTTTGAAGGAGGACAATTCACAGCCGTTGATCCCGTTCAAGCAATGCTGAGTACGGCAACATTCTCCAAGGTGTTTCATGTATTAAGTTCGGCCTATTTAACAGGAGCTGCTCTGCTGGCGGGTTTTGGTAGGGAACTTTATAAGAGGACTTAAGCTACAAGCAGTTTTGCTGTTGTAATAATGACTGTACAAAAAAAAAGACGCTACAAAAGTCGGTTGATAAATATATCAAAAATTGATTATGTATAATACGCCAGAACGGAAGCCAGCCATTGTCGAGGGACAAGAACATGGTCCCATTGAAGTCGCTATTTTAGCGGCTTTTTTATTTTATCGGTACAAGTTCTTGTCCCGAGCCAAGGACAAGAACTTGTACCGATTGCCGGAATGGACAAGAACATGTTCCTATTACCGATTAGATATATATTTAAACGTCGATCACATGCACTTAAAACCTAATTAAGTACCATAATACATGAAAATGTTCAAATTGTATGAGACAACGGACACAATGGAGAGGTTAACAGGGAGTGGACATAACTGATTTGCCCCAATGAACAGGGGATAGAACCGGGTGATGTATACAACTAAGTAGTAGGATTTTTCTCTTAGGGCAAGCTGAAACTGAAATGACTTGCTCAATAAGCAAAATCATTATCCTTTCTTATTATGCAAACTATACTTGCGAACTAGCTGGAATCTCTACAGGTATCAACATTCAAGACTATCCCTCCGATTCAGGCAAAAGTTCAAGTCAAGAACGGTATGATAGAAAGTGAGTGGATCTCTAATAATGGAGAAGGTTTAGTACCCTTGGAAAAATGATTGGATATACATACGCTTTTAGTACGAGTGATTCTCTGACAGCAGCGATCGAGAGCGAGACAATTTGGGATGAGGTAAACGGCTATTTAGCCACAGGACAATACACACTTATAACGGAGTTCATTGATAAGCTCCAAACACCAAGTCAGGATCTCCAGATGATGTATCACCTTTCTATGTATCATATGTATGACCAAGCTGGAGAAGATAAAAAAGCATTAGAGTCCTTGTACAGCATTCCCAAGGGTGAAACGAGGATTTGATCAATTATTACAAATACTTGAATGATTTCTATGAGGATGAATCTCCATAAAAGTACTTAATAATTATGTCTGAAAACTTTTGCAGAATTTCATTCGAAATTTTCATTTTTTGTACCGATTTTGTACCGAACACGACGAATCAGTGCTGTACTGTCGAGAGACAAGAACATATACCCATTAAAGTCGCTATTATAGCGTTTTTTTGTTTTATTCATTGTCATCTGATGTTGAAGGTTTGTAATAAAATTCATAAAAAGTATAATAAGAGTATTACATATAAGGAGCGTGAATAGTATGCGAAAAAATACTATGACTATACAAAAGGAGAATAATATGAAAATAAAAAGGATGATAACGATTGAAAAATATAAATATAGGGATTCTTGCGCATGTAGACGCAGGAAAGACGAGTTTAACTGAAAGATTACTTTTTGAAACTGGTATCATATCTGAAATCGGCAGTGTTGATAAAGGAAATACGCAAACAGATTCTATGGAAATGGAACGACAACGAGGAATTACCATTCAATCTGCTGTCGTTTCCTTTACGGTTAATAATGTGAAAGTGAATTTGATTGATACACCAGGTCACCCCGAATTCATCTCTGAAGTTGAGAGGGCTTTACGAGTATTAGATGGAGTCATCCTTGTCATTTCATCTGTCGAAGGTGTTCAAACTCAGACACGAGTTTTGATGAAGACACTTGCTAAATTGAAAATCCCTACAATCTTTT
This sequence comes from Paenibacillus sp. NPDC056933, assembly GCF_042674385.1. NCBI lineage: Bacteria > Bacillati > Bacillota > Bacilli > Caryophanales > Paenibacillaceae > Paenibacillus > Paenibacillus sp. NPDC056933. The sequence goes on from NZ_JBHUQN010000001.1 coordinate 3,172,677, forward strand.
TTATCAATAAAATTGATCGGGTGGGTGCTAGGTACGAATCGTTACTAACTGAGATCCATGATAAATTGACACCCCATGCTTTAGCAATAGGTTTTGTTTATAATATCGGCACATCAGCCGCGCATATGGAATTGTTCACGGAAAACAATCAGAAATTTATGGAGGGCCTAGCAAATCGTTTAGCTGATAATAATGAACGCTTTCTCGAACGATATCTTTACAGCGCTAAAGACTTAGCTCCCGTTGACTTTGAATCGGAGTTTCTAGAACAGTTCAAGCAAGCACAGCTTTATCCGGTGCTATTTGGTTCAGCAATTACTGGTGAGGGCATTCCCCATTTGATTACAGCCATACAAAATTGCCATTCTTCCGTTCATTATGAAAATACTTCTTTTACAAGAGGGAAAGTTTTTAAAATTGAACGTGGAAAAAACGACGAAAAGATCGCTTACGTACGAGTTTTCTCTGGTGAAATCAAGATACGTGAGAGTCTTTCCTATTATCGGATGAATCAAACAGGAGAAATTATCAAATTTACCAACAAGGTCACGGGGTTGAAACACTTCTTCTCTGGAAAAACAACAGATGGAATCATTGCTGTAAGTGGAGATATCGTAAAGATTATGGGGTTAACAGAGTGCCAGGTTGGCGATGACATCGGTGTTCCTTCCAATGAAACGACTGAAACTCTATTCTCGCCGCCTAGTTTAGTAACAACGATCAAAGCCTCTGACGAAAATGAGACCATTCATTTATTCAGAGCATTGAAAAAATTAGCCGAACAGGATCCGTTTATTCATATCAAACAGAATTCTCTTCAAAGGGAGCTATCTATTCATCTTTATGGTGAAATTCAAAAAGAAGTGATTCGGGATCAACTGAAAAAAGACGCTCAAATCGATATCGAATTTCTTGCGACACAGCCTATTTATATTGAAAAGCCTATCTTTACAGGGGAGGCAGTTGAGAGAATGGGAGACAAGGGAAACCCATTTTATAGTACTGTAGGCTTTCGGATTGATCCGAATCCTCGTTCAACCGGTATTGAATATCATCTAGAAGTAGAGCTAGGCTCCCTACCTTTATCGTTTCATAAGGCAATTGAAGAAACCGTCTATGAGACGCTTAAGCAAGGACTATATGGTTGGGAAGTTCGCGATCTAATCGTAACACTTACTGATACCGCCTATGCAAGTGCAGTTAGTACAGCTAGTGATTTTCGAAAATTAACGCCTCTTGTGTTAATGAGAGCACTAGCTGAAGCAACTACTCAAATTTATGAACCCATTCATCGGTTCGAATTAGAGGTTCCTGCTAATTATCTAAGTAGGATTTTATTTAAACTAACTCAAGCCTCTTCAACCTATCAGGATCCGATTCAGAATGACCAGGTATTTATGATATATGGCATGATCCCGATTAAGAATATTCAGTCATTCAAGAACCAACTTCCGGGTTGGACCCAAGGTGAAGGTGTATTGCTATCCGAATTTTATGGCTATCAGTCCTTCGATGGTGATGTGCCATCATGTACAAGATACGATCATAATCCATTAAATCGGAAGGAATATCTCTTACATGTCTTGAATTCGGTGTAAGCTGATAAAGCGAGTAAAAAGCAGTGTACACCGCTTGTACGCTGCTTTTTCTTTGACTCATTTATAAAAGAACGAGACAGTAGAGTGCCTATCGTCAGGCAAGAGAAAGGGTGATCACGATAAATCTGAATAAAGCTTTAGGGCTAAGGCACACGAACTGGATTTAAAGCTGCATCAGTTGGATGGGTCACCATGTGAAAGAATAGAATACATTGGAATAACGGAGGGTCACTTCAGTTTTTTATCTTACATATCCATAAAGATATATCTTTATGGAACGTGGATATATATAAAATAATTAGTTGGAAATTTATTCTTTTCATTTTACAAACGTTTAACAGTGTTATTAGCAGAGGCGGGATTTGTTATGATAAAAATCTGGAGGCGAATGAGATGCTGGAATTAGAGTTTACTACTATAGAGGAGTGGGATGAAGTATTGTGGGCGCGGATGGAGCGGATTTATCATGAGGCTTTTCAAAGCGGCGCTAAGACAAAAGCGATTCTGCGCAGTATGCTGGACCGGGGGATTGGTTATTTACACACGGGCGTGCATCATGGAGAAGTGGTTGCGATGGCTGTTACTGGACTGGAGGGGAAGGCTGCGGACCGCATCCTGATCATCGATTACCTCGCGGTTGAACAGAAGCTGCGCTGGTTGGGCATAGGGACCTGGATGCTGGAGCAGCTCAGAGACTGGGCGTTAAGGGAACACGGGATCAAAGGTATGATTATCGAGGCGGAGTCCGGGACAACGGAGGCTCATCAGGAACGCATTCAGTTCTGGCAACGCAACGGGTTCATCCTGACCTCCTATGTCCATCAATATAGAATGGTGCCAGAGCCGTATCAGGCAATGAAGCTGCCACTGGATAGAAGCACGCATGTACCTGATGATGGTGAAGCACTGTTTCGTTATATCAATGCTTTTCACAAGGTTGCTTACCCGAAGAGTTAGACCGCATTCAAGGGACCTGCAGGAAATTTCCGTAGAGATTAGCTGACGTAAAGTTAATCAAATCTGCGAAGGGTGGTTGATTTTCCGACTTAATGCAAGAAACTTAGTTTCATTGAAAAGGTTAGGAACGTGGTACCAATGTCGATTAGAATATTTATCTGTTTCATTAGGCTAACGCGAGCAGGTTAGTTGACAAAGGTTTAAGGGCAAGGTCGAGGAACTATCAACTCTAGCTGATAAGCAGATTAAAAGATGGGGAGAACAACAGAAATCTAGCGGCAAACTATCTGCAGAGGAAACTTGTGGAGTTTTTGCTTCTTTTCATAGAAAGGAGGCAAAGTATAGCGAATACAGCCAAGTTATTTGGACATGTATCGATAATTAATTATTAATTTGACCTTTGTATTATTGACCTCAACAACTTATTTGTTGGGGTCAATATTATAAAAAGGAGATGCGAAAAATGACTTTTTTTGAACAAGGGGAAGAGCTCTATGAAGAAGGTAATTATGATGAAGCATTAGCCACATTCCTAATAGACCACTAACAGTGGTGGAAATTCCCTGAATGGTGAACAAAATTCGAATTTTGTTTCACCCTCTTGCAACGTCTCAATAGCACATTTCCACACCTCAATATGGAGTGAGAGTGAGCATAATTTTCATAAACACAGCAAAAGAAATCGTTAACAAAATGTAAAGTCATGCAGAGATATGTCAAATTTTTAATAGGCGCTTTCATTGTGTTGACCCTGCCCTCAAAGTCTCTTATATTTACTTCCGACACAACAACTCAGAACGGTGGTGGGATGATCTTGTTCAATAACAAAGGAAAGAAAATGCTTGCTATGCTTACGCTTATACCACTGGCTACGGGCCTTGTAATGGGAGCTTTCCCTGCTGCGGTAACTTATGCGGATGCGGGAGATAACACACCAACCAACAGCTCGGCAGCAGGGTCATGGCAAACGGGAGACTTGCACGTACATACATTTGAGTCCGATGATGCTCAGAATTCGCTGGAAAATGTACTCGACGCGGGACTGACGAAGTATGGTCTGGACTGGATCGCGCTTACGGATCATTTGCGGTTATCCAAGCGTGATCACAATGGAGTAGACATTCCAGGCGGATCGATTCCGATGTCTCAAGGGATGAATGAGTACCAGGTGCCACAGATCAAAGCACTTCAGGATGCAGGCAAATACGCAGGCAAAACAATCTTCTCCGGTTTCGAATGGGACATGCCGACACATGAACACGTGGGGGTGGGTATTCTCACGGATGAGCCGAATTCGACCGAAGCGCTGGAAGCTGCGAACGAGTTTGAATATCGTTTTACGAATCGCGCAGCGAACCTGTTCAATACGGCTGATGTCGTGAATTGGGATCTGACGGGGGGGCGTGCCTATACGACTCATCAGGATGCCCTGACTGCTATCAATTGGCTGGCAACCAAGTATCCAACGACGAGTTATGCGATGATCAACCACCCTTCACGGGGCAAAAACAAATATACCATCGCGGACTTCCGTGAATTCAACGATCTGGCTCCACAAGTGGTTTTTGGTATCGAAGGTATGCTGGGCAATCAGATGGAACCGGACCGCGGTGGGTATAACACAACATACAACGTTGCAAATCCAACAGCAGATGATGGATATAAATACCGTACATACGGCGGTGTGGACTACATGGTCGCCAAGGTGGGCGGACTGTGGGACGCATTGCTGGGAGAAGGGCGCCACTTCTGGAACTATGGCAATTCGGATTACCATTTCAAGACGATTGACACGAATTCCAGCGGTTATTTTCCGGGCGAATATGCCAAGACTTATTCGTGGGTTGAGGGTACAGGTATGCAAGCCGTGCTGGAAGGACTTCGTTCTGGGAAATCATTTTCCGTATTCGGTGATCTGATCAACGCTCTGGACTTCACGGCTTCCGGCGCGGGTACTCAGGCTGAAATGGGCGGAGACCTGGGTGTGACCCAAGGTGACGAAGTCGAACTGAAAATCCGTTTCAAGAGTCCAACCACGAGCAACAATTATGAAAAACCAATCAACAGCGGCATGTCTGCTGGACAAGTACCGGTGGTAGATCATGTCGATCTCATCGCGGGAGATGTAACGGGCAAGGCTGAGAAGGGCACAGCCGCATATAACAAAGACACCAACGACTCCACCCAAGTGCTGGCTACCTTCACATCCAACGATTGGACGACAGACGCTGAAGGCTACAATGTCATCACATACAAGATCAAAGCCACAGATCAGGATAAGTATTTCCGTCTGCGCGGTACGAATCTGGGTATGAATGTTACAGGTGAAACCGTAAATGGTGAACCACAGCTTGATCCGAAAATTACAACAGCTGGTGCTACGACTCGCTTCAATGAGATCAATGATAAGAACTATGGCGATCTGTGGTTCTACTCCAATCCGATCTTCATGAGTGCCACACCTTACAGTGATGCACAGGCGGTAACGGATACGCTTCAAGCGATTGATCTGGGCGATCTGAACGCGGTCACTTCCGACCTTACCCTTCCTGTGGAAGGAAAACATGGAGCCACGATTAGCTGGTCCAGCTCCAACCCGGAATTGATGGATGAACAGGGCAAACTTCTTACACAGCCTGAGAATAATGAGCGATTGGAATTGACGGCAACGGTACAACGTGGCAGCGAAACGGATACCAGAACGTTCACAGTCATTGTGGAAGGAACCAATAATCAGGTATTGGTGTTAAAAAGCAACATGACCACTGCTGACGGCCAGCCGTATCATACGGATACATGGACGAACCAGTCTGTAACGGTTAGTGTAACCAGCGAAGTATACGCGCCTGCCACTTCGGCGACGATCGAGCTGTCTCTTGATGGAGGTCAGACGTATGAGCCGTATACGGAGAATACACCTTTGGAGATCACCGAGGCTGGAGAGCATAAGCTGTTATTCAGAGCGACAGACGATCTGAACGAAACGTACACTTTACCATTGGTGGTCAAAATAGACCGCGAAATCCCTGTCATCACCCTGCAAGGCAGCAGCCAGATGACATTAACCGTGGGAGATACGTATAACGAGCCCGGAGCACAGGCTGCCGATAATGTGGGCATCAGTGGTTCCGTGCAGATTGACGGCACAGTGAACACACAAGCAGCGGGGATCTACACCCTTCGTTATAACGTGAAAGATATTGCCGGCAATGCTGCACAGGAAGTCAAACGTACGGTTACCGTACAAGCCCGCTCAGGCAATGATGGCGGGGGTTCAGGTGGAGGTAATGGAGGCAGCTCTGGTGGGAATTCTGGAGGAAGCACACCAAGTGTGCCAACAACGCCTACCGTTCCAACCACACCAACTAACCCGGATGCGGGCTCAGAATCAACTACTGAAGTGAAAGTAGAAGTAGGAGCGAATCAGCCTGTACAAACGGGTCTCAAAGACGTCGTGCAATTCAACGCGCCGGCTGGAGCCATTGGGCAAAAAGATACGTTGCAACTATCTGTCGTGACCAAGGACCAATTGCAGAATGCAGCTTCACTGAACGTACTGAGTCAAGCGGTACAAATCAGCCGCACTGGCGGACGGACATTGAGTGAGCAGGCAGCACTTAGCTTGCAATATGACGCTTCCAAGCTGCCTCAAGGAACACAGCCAGCAATCTACTATTATAATGAAGCTCGTCAGAGCTGGGTATTCGTCGGCGGGAAGACAGACGCAGCAGGAACGGTGACGACGAATGTGAATCATCTGGGTACCTTCGTGGTGTCCAGTTACGTACCAGCCAATCTGTCCGATCTGAACGGTCACTGGGCATCCGACTATGCAGATCGCTTGATTGGAATGGACGTAATTCAAGGTTACACAGATGGTACATTCCAACCATCCAAGAAGATTACACGGGCAGAGTTTGTTGCGTTGATCAGTAAGGCACTGGCCTTGAAGTCCATGCAGTCGGATACGACGTTTGCGGACCAAGGCAGTCTGCCAGACTGGGCGATGAGTGACATCGCCGCAGCTGTGCAAGCCGGAATCGTGAAGGGCTATGGTGATAATACATTCAAGCCTAATCAGACGATCACTCGTGCCGAGATGGCTGTGATGATGGCGAATGCATTGAAGTTAAGTGCAGATGCACAGTCGGGAGCGAGTGGAGATACTGTAAAATCAAGCTTCACTGATGCGACGCAAACGCCGGCTTGGGCACAAGAAGCACTGAATACAGCCGTTCAGGCCAAAATTGTGAACGGATATACGGATAATACGGTTCGTGCGGGAAATATGACGACCCGTGCGGAAGCTGCGGCAATGATCTATAAGCTGCTGTTGGCGATTCACGTGTAAGAAGTAACGAAGAGAATTAACCGTATATAAAGCAGATATAAAGTAGATAAAAAAAACTGATATCCTTATAGGGTATCAGTTTTTTTGGGATTAAGACTTGCTCATCTTCGGGGGTGGCATGTAAGATGTTCTATTGCTGTAATTCACGAAACGATAGGACAAGTTACTGTGATAGAATGAGTTAAGTTTGGATGATGAAACGGTGGGGGCTTGGAACATGAACAAAACGGAGCGGCAGCTTGCGATTACGCTTGAATTGCAGCGGAGAAAAATGTTAAGAGCAGAAGATTTAGCTGCTCAATTGGAGACAAGTGTACGTACGATATATCGAGATATTCAGGCATTAAGTGAGGCTGGTGTTCCGATTATGGGAGCTCCGGGTCATGGGTATTCCCTCATGGAAGGATATTTTCTGCCCCCCGGTAAGCTTCACAGCAGAAGAAGCGGTATCCCTGCTTATGGGAGCTGATTTTATTGAACAGAGATTGGATACGGACTTCGCAATGGAGGCTAAGTCGGCTCAACGAAAAATTGAAGCGATTTTACCTGAATCCGTTCGTAACGAATCCACGCGTGTTCGGGAAACGATGCGACTGCTTCATACGGTCGAACCTTTAATCAGAGCGAGAGTGAAAACATATCTTAACCAGATACGTAATGCTATTTTGGAGCAACGTAAAATCAGCTTTATGTACCTGAAAAAAATGCCAGGAACGGATGCAATCGGTATAATATCCGTGAGGTTTCACCTTATGGACTCTCACTTGTTCAGGAGAATTGGGTGTTAATTGCACGTTGTGATCTGCGACAAGACATTCGTCATTTTCGTTTGTCACGCATGACTAAACTTTCAGAGTTGGAGGAACATTTCCTTTTGCCGACGGATTTTGATCTAAACAGTTATCGACCTCCTGATGACCGTAACGAACAGTATTAATTCGGGCTAAACCTGAAATTACTGACAAAATTATGGAGGCCCTTCATTTTTATATAGATGCATTTGAGGAACAAGAGGAAGGTGTCATTTTTCATTTTCGGGTCCGCTATCCAGAGGAAATATTGCATTATTTACTCGGCTGGGGTGGAGATATCGAGGTTTTGGAGCCGGAGTCTTTACGCTTCCGAATGCAGGAAGTAGCCAAAAATATCTTGAAGCACTACTGACATACACCTGTCAGTAGTGTTTTTTTTATACTTTGGTATATCACAGATCAAGAGGAGTTGGTTGAAGGATGATAAGTACAACGGAAGTATTGAAATCATTTGAAACGACAGTAGAACGATATTTGGCAGAACTGAAAAAATTGGATATGGGTAGCTTACATAAAAAAAAGAGTGAAGAGGAATGGTCCATTGGACAGATGTATGTACATTTGATTCAATCAGCGCTTTTCATGCATCTGCATAATATTGAGCAGTGTTTGAGCAGCAAGAGTTCGACGTTAAACTAGGAGGAAAAAACAGAACTGGGTAGGCAAGTGTTTGAATTAGGACAATTTCCTCCCGTTCCTGTTAAAGTTCCTGCTTCCCCGGAGTACACCCCGCAACCACCCGAGAGCATGGAGTCCTTGATCGATGGGCTTCACGAGGTAGTGGACCGGATGAGAAGCACGGCATCCGTTTTACACCAAGCATCGGTAAACAACAAAATACTTCATCCAGCTCTTGGAGCTCTAAACGCTCAAGAGTGGTTTTTGTTGATAGAGATGCACTACAGACATCATTTTTTGCAATTAAATCGATTGAAATCGAATCTGGAAAGGTAAACGAGAGAAGAGAATGGAATGTATCAATGAAACCAAATCAGGACAGCAGATATTGGATTGGCGTTGTGTCTCACAACCGAACCAATCCAAAACGAAAGTGTCACGAATCGAGAAGTACATGCAGCCAATCTAAATTCTTTAGAATAATATAAGCTCCAAAAGGCTATTCCCTGTCATTCGTATGACGTCTGGGAATAGCCTTTTTTTATATTCAACTGAAAATGAAAGGACCTAGCCTCTATTTGCTCGGTCATTACATGCATAAGCCTGTTTGCTAATATCACGGGGCCCGTAACGATGTCGTCCCTAGAATCTTCACAATTTGTGCGGGTCACCATGATGTTTACGTGTTTGTTGGTCAAATTCGTAAAGAAGCGTTCGAGCTTTCGTGTTTAGCGGACTTTATTTGCATGTAGTTATACCAGTGTTATATTAACAATACAAGATATTAATGATGAAGGATGAGCATAGATCATGAATCCCGAGATGAAAGAGTTTATATATAAACATTACTTGAAGAAAGGTCTGGAGCTTGAAGAGAATCCAGTCACAGACGCTGGCATAATATATGCATTGGATGTCTATCAGGTGTCCGCTAGAATCAGGAAAAGAGTTGCTAGAATTACCGCGATGATGATGGAGGACGAGGAAGATCAGAGCCTAAATGCTTTTAGCGACATAGAAGAGAGGGCAATCTATTTATTTTACAGCACGGGTGTTCGAAAAACAGACACGGATTTGAAGCGAAGCGGATTACTGGAATCAGATATACAAGCGTTGTTGCACCGAGGTTTTATTTTACGAATTGTTCGATATGAACCTGATGGAAAGACGGAAAAACGAAGTGAATACAGGATGGGTCACAGGCTATACCAACTGCTGGAATTGAAAAAGGTGCAAGAAGAAGAAAAAAGCCAGGAGTTAGTTGAGGATTGGTGCAGTGCTTTAACGACTGTGCTGAATGCTGTAAAAGAGGCCCCTGACATTTCCCCGGAAGTTTCAGCGAAAACGAGTCAAATAGTTGAGTACCGCCAAGCCTTCTGGCGTTTTGTGGAGATGTTCATTGTAGAATTGAAGCACACATCTGGCATGAACGATATAGCTGACTCTTTAGAGATGGATCGTTTAGCCTGGACGCATAAGAAACTTTTACTGTATGTCGAGTTCGTTATAGCTGTTGCGGAGATTGTATCCGTCAAGACCTCTTTTGACTGGAAAGAGATTGGGGCACGACATTATCGTACGATCGGTGGCTCCAAACGTTTTGATATACACAAGCTCTCTTTCCTGGAGCAATTCGAGCAAAATCTCGGATTTCCGTTGCATGTCATCGGATTGTCCAGTCAAGGTGTGATTACACCTGTCTATTTTGCAGGTCAATTAAGCGGAACGGGTGGATTTCAGTATCCACAGGGTTTCCTGCATGCGACGACGGATCTGACGGTATTTAGCACTCATTTCTATACGACATGTCGTGTTCTCTGGATCGTGGAGAATCGTGCGGTTGTTACACGAATGGTAGCAGAGCCTGATTTTTTGATGCGTTCAGACAGTTTGGTGCTGGGCATAGATGGTCAACTACGAGGCGGACACCGCAAGTTTATTGCTGATGTGCTGACACATTCCAATCACCTGGAGCAAGTGGTGGTCTGGTGTGACGTCGATGATGCGGGGTTCGTTATCTCCAAAAATGTGCAATCCCTGTTGCAGTCTCACACAGCTTTAAGTACAAAATGGATTCTTCCGATTCCGTCCGCCAATCAAAGGGAGCAATTTCAAGGTGAAGCTCACCGCTGGGCGTCTTTTGAGATCGAAATGGAGAAAAGGCTTGCTCTCGGGCACGCTGGAGAACAGGAAGCCGAGATGGGAGGTATGGAGCGTTGGATGAGTTGGTTGGCAGTATGATCTCGATTCTGGGCGCTGATACCCCGGACCATCTTCAAAAGGAAGCATTAAGGGATATCGTCAAGCTGGCGGGTGTATTAACCGAACTGCGTGAATATTTCGAGGAGCCGCTGAAGGTGCTAGAGGTTCTTAAAATGTTGAATCTGATTCAGCGTGAAGCCCTTGGACTGGACGAGCCATTGGAGGATCAGGAGGCTTTGTTTTATCGCTTTCGGAATCGTTATGGAACTGAGCCGAATATTCCGATGGAGCGTCTGCTGCATGTGTTGCAAAAATATAACTGGATCATTCGCGGCAAGAAACGCTTGACGATGATGGATGCGGGAAAACGCATGATGGACATGCTCATCCGGCTTGCCAATGATTCGCTCGCGTATTACATGCAGGATGAAATTGCCCGTTCCTTGTTTCAGGCCAAGCGAGATGCGGACCTGAGTGAGGCTTATGACGATAAAGGTATCTCAGGAGGTAATCGGCTTGCGAGTATGATTCGTAATGTGGAAGATGCTGTAGACAAATTGAAAGAACGCCAACTGGAATTTCTCGCTGATCGACATGCGCTACCACAGATTCAGATTATTGTGGAGCTTATGCAGGAATTAAATGCCCGGATGGATGAACGTCTGGAGCGGTTTTCTACATTTGAAGAAGGCTTTGCCTTTGCCCCAATTTTGAAGCGGGGGACGGAAGTTATGTTCGAGGGGACTCAAGTATCGATGGGCACGTTGAACAAGTTTCTGAAATTCTCACACTTGCAGCAGACGGAGGTGGGACAGGAGATATCTCCACAAGCGATTCGTCAATTTATTATTCAATCGTTTCTCAAGCGTTCGGATTCGGAATTGCCGAGTGGTCATGAGATTTTGAGCTTTCTGGAGCAGGATCGTATTCCCGGTGAGAGACTGGATGGCATGTGGGTCCCGGTTCAGTTTGCGTCTCCCATCTCCAACCGTCAACTGGCCGATACCGTGCACTATCTGGAGAATTATGTTCCTTCTACGGAGCCCGTACAGGAATACGCTGAGCCGCAGTATATTCAGGCAGAGGAATGGACGGAAGAGGAGCTGGAAGCTCGTTTGCAGGAAGTAGAATGGCATATGACCAAGACGAACATTCGAACGGATGAAGTGGAGCGTGTATTGGAGGAGAAAGAACGATTGGGATTACAGGAGCTATTGCTGGAGGCGGGATCGCAGCACTGGTCTGATGCAGTCAATGCGTTGCTGGCTGTTGCGGCACTTACTGGTGCTCAGAAAGCATCGATTGACGAGGGTACAGAACTACAGCCTGAAAGTTCAACGGAAGGAACAATTCAGGACAAAGAATGGGAGATTGTAGAGAAAGGAAGGGGTAAATATGCCGTTCGGCGAACTGGAGGAGACACACAGTCAGCTTCCCCTTGGGGCGATGGAACGACTGACCGCGGTACTGAGCCCGGATGAGGAATATGCGTTTGTGCAGATTATGTTTTCTTCTTCCGCATCCGTGCGAAGTGACAGTTTTGGATTGTCCAAGCGTGAGGTGATGAAGATTTTGAAGTTAAAGCAGGAGGATGAGCAGGGACTCGTTTCTTTTTTGAAAAGGGTAAATCAATCCATCAGCCGCTACTTTCAGGTCGTCTATGATGAACGCAGAGACCGGATCGTGGCCCTGATTCATGTCCCGGCCAGACAGGCCAGAGATTTACTTTCATCTGAAAGCCTTGCGCTGCTCATGTTCATTTTTTATCATCAGGAGGTTTTACAGAATGAATATACGTTATTTACACAGCTGCTTGAGGCCTTCGGGCATGAATCGCTGGACGTGCGGCGTAAAATTCTGATGAACCTGGATGCGCTGATGAAACTCGGGGCAGTTGTGAAATATGAGAATCCCTCCAACGAGGAAGCTTACGCGCTGACAACGATTGGAAGTCGTCTGTTCTCGGATTCGTATTTGAAACGGTTTGCCGAATTCAGTCATTCTCAGCAGCTTCATATGGACGATGTGTTGAAGTTCTTCAAACGTTACAACCTGACGGCAGGTGCAGACTTATGACACCTTGGGCTATTCGTTTTAGCGGCATTCGGGATTTTGTGGATACCCAGCTTGAACTGGGTGATCGTCAAGATCATGTTCTGATTGGAGGACCGAATGGATCGGGTAAATCGACAATCAGCTTCTGCATGGGCGCTGTGCTGGCTTCTCAAAAGGTGCTAGTTGATGGCTTACGTTCCCGTAACTTGCCCCCTGATCAGGTCTGGAGAGCAACGATTGAACTGGTGTTTGAGAATAAGGGCAATCATCAAGTGGAAGCTGCCGATTATGTTGGCTTTCGGCTTAATATGGAGCAAAAACCAGGAGATCCCGTGAAGAAAGAGTTTTGGATATGCGAAGGCGAGGAAGCATGGAGCTGGCATAAAGAGAGTCGTTATGTGGCAGGGGACAGCACCAACCATCTTCACGAGTATCGGCATCAGTTGCAGCATAAGTACAAAGTGGACCCGGATACGTTTTATCTGATCTGGTACCAGCAGGATGTGAATCAGTTCGCCGTGATGCGCCCGGAGGAACGGTTCCGTATATTTAGCGAGATGACGGGTATTGATCGGATGCAGAAGCATTGGGAGAGTGTAAAAGAGGAGCAAAAAGAAGCACAGCAAGCGTTACAAACGGCAGAAAGCAACCAGCATCAACATAAGCTGAATCTGGGCAATTGGCAGCAGGAGAAGGATCGTTTACTCAGTCGTAATGAACGGCGTTTACTTGGTCTGCGGCTTACGTTAACGGCCTCTGCTACACTCCGTGAGAAATATGAACAGGAATATCTCAGGCTGAAGGACAAGCTGGAAGAGATCGAGGATCGTCACGGTGAGGAAATAGATAAATGGATGAAGCTGGAGAGTGACCATAAACGTTATGACGAGGAAATGAAGCAACGCACTCAGGAAAAAGAGGTCATGGATCGTGTACTGGATGAGTTGGAGATCCAGGTAAATCACCTTAACGAAGAACATGATGCACGGGTGCTGGAGCACCGAAAGTTAGCGGATCAGCTACAGGAGCTGCAAGAGCGCATTCAGAATGTACCCTATGCAGAGGCAGAGGTAAGAGAACGACTGCAGACCCATCAAGAAGAACTGGATCGGCTGGAGCAAGAGCTTATAGAAACGAAACAGGCGCATATTCATGCAGACGAAAAGTGGGATGCGCTAACGAAGGTTTCGGCCAAGCTTGATTATGAACTCAGGCAACATGAGATAAATTTAACAGAAGCAGAAGCGATGGTTGCGCAGTATGGCTCAAGCAGCCGTCTGGAGCTGGAAGCGCAGCAACTAGAGAAGAAACGCATTGAATTACAGGACGGGCGGCGCAAGCTTGAAGATATGCTGCAATTGCTCCGCAAGGAGAGACAAGCATTAACTCGGGATGAGGTCAGAAGCATTAGACAAGATACATCGATTCGGAGTTTGGAAGAACGGGGACTCACGGTGTATACGTTGAGGGATTTGCTTGAGATGGATGAACATTCGCCGCTGGAACTGGAAAAAAGGCTGGAGCCGATCAAATATACGTTGTTTGTGAATGGTAGAGGATTCCGAGCGCCAACTGATCTGTATCACGTCGAATTGCCAAGTGTTGTACCCGAAAAAGCGCTCGATGTGTTGGATGAGCAGGGTCTGAGGGTTAAGCAGGGACTGGATGATATACGATATGCGGCTGCGCAGAAAGCCCTGTGGTGGATTCATACTCTGCATTCGCAAGTGAAGGACCAGAAGCCAGGTTTGCAGGACGGACAGCTTCTGGATGCATGGGGCCGCCGGGGACCGCAGGAAAAAGAGCAGTGGCTGCTGAATCCGCGCGGCGTTGCACTCCGAATCAGACAAACGGACGAAGAATTGCTCAAGCTGGAGCAGCGTCTGGAGGGTGTCCATCAGCAATATGATACATGCGAAGAGCGCTTGAAGTCGATTCGATCCATACTGCATCAGATTCGGACAGCCGAGGGTGTGATCGCGGATGTGGCTCGAAGAGATTGGGTCAAGCAGGAGTGGGAACGTACAATTAATGAACTCCAACGATGGAAAGAGAAGCGAGATCAGCTCCAACTGGAGCAAGAGGCATTAAGTCAGCCTATTGTGATGCTGCGGTTAAAGCTTCAGACGCTGCAAGAATACATGACCATTTATCACGAAGCCCGTGATCAGAATGTGGAACTGGAACGTCTCCGGCAATTGGGACATGAACTTGAAAGTGGCAAGTCACACCTTAAACAGCTAGAGCGCGAGTTGGAGGACAAACTGGCGGAGAGCGATCAGTTGGAGCGTACGCTGGAATCAACGGCTCGAAGACTAAGGGAAAAAGCGCAATTTATCACATCAACCAATCGGGTTCTGGATGATCTGAAGCTGGAGAAGCAACAGGTTAGCGAGCGCTGTGGTGTGGCGGAGCAAGCTTATGCAGCCGAACAACAATTTTATCTCAATTGGGCAGAGCAGCTTCCCGCCGTATTGGCAGCTATTACAGAAGAGCAGCCGGACTTTCCAGTCAAGATGCAATGGAATGAAGCAGAAGCGCGACATGAGAAGGAAATGGCTTTAACGCAATTGCAGCTCGCTTGCAGAGAGATGGTAGATGAGAATGCACTTGAAAATTATGAGAAAGTGAAGCAGGAATATGACCGTGGAGCACAGGAGGTGCTGGAGGCGCGTTCGCTTTTGCAGCAGCTCGAAGAGAGTCTGGAGGATCTGGAAGAAAAGCTGATGAATACCATTCATTATGAAGTAAGGCGAATTCATCAGCGCTTTGTACATTATATGGACAAGTTCTCCTTCGATGGAGAAGTCAGCTGGGATATGCAGGAGCAGAAGCAGGGGAACGTCAAGTATTTCCTGCATATTAAAGCCCGCAAGCAAGGGCACCGGGGTACACTGGAAGAGATCAGCATGAAAGGCCGAAGCGGCAAGGTGGGTAAAGGGGTATCCGGTGGCGAGGAATCGCTAGGTTCGTTGCTGTTTGCACTGGCACTCATGAAAACCATTGACGCGAATCCGGGCTACATTATGCTGGATGAGTTCGACAGTGCCTTGGACGAGAGCAGGAAAGCCAAAGTATTTGAACTATACCGTGACGAATTGGCGCGCAAAATGATTATTTTGTCCCCCAAATCCCACGAGTCCGATTACTTGAACTATTTCAGCGAAGCCTTCGCTGTGTACCACGATGCTAGAATAACACGCAGTTCATTGATACGAATCAAGAAAAAAGCTGGAACATTGTAAGAGGAACATGACCACTCATCTAACGGGTGGTCATGTTTTTGTTGAATGAGGGCGTAAAGGCAATGATGAGCGTGTTGGCCCCAATAGCTCTCACCACACAGAATCAAGCACTTCATCCACCTCTTTGATTATTGTGACAGATGGTGTTTGAATTAGATTTCCTTTGACCATGACCATAGAGATGTCTGACAAGGCCTCGATATGTTCCAGCGGATTTTGCTCCATGATAATCAGATCGGCATATTTTCCGATATCTACCGTCCCTGTAACATCGTCAACACCGAGGATCTTCGCATTGGTTCGGGTCACCATGTCAATTACTTATAACAAGCCACCGATAAGCCACTATAGTGAATTCTAAGTATTGCTAACTTTGTGTATCTGAGGTGAGAAATCAATCTCCTTTTTCATAAGAAAGAAATTTAACGGAACAACAGCTTTCAAAAGCGGAGTAAGTTTTCGCTAGAAGTGGTTTTCTCAGGGTCATTTATCCAACTAATTTTTAGTGGTTGATGAAATTAAAAAAGTTGTATATTACTCTTTTCAAATTGTGTGATATATTGGAAATAGTTCTTTTGTATTAGGTCTTAAGTTCAAATCAAATGTGTTCCGTTAATTTTATTTTAATGCTGATTATTAGGGGGAGTAAATAATGAAGTTAAATAAGATATCAGTGGAGAATTTATTTGGTGTTTTTAATCACGAAATTCCTATTAATAATGAACGTGGGACTACAATAATTATTGGTGAAAACGGATTGGGAAAAACAGTTATTCTTGAAATCTTGGAATCGTTCTTTAATAGTAAGTTCTATTATTTTAATTCTGTGACCTTTGATAAAGTTTTATTTGAATTTATTGATAATGTAGTGTGGACTATAACAAAGGAGTTTCATGAGGAAACAAATGAGAATTACATATCTGTAAACACCAATGCTATAGAATCAAGAAGTTCCTTTCTTATACAAACTTCGGACTTCAATCCACAAAATCTTGTGAGGCAAGCTAGAAACCTTGGTTCTATGTTAGGAATGAGACGATTGGCAAACACAAGATGGGAAGATAGGAGGACCGGTTATATTTATAATGCTGAGGAGTTGATCGAACGTTACGCTCATTTGACAACTGGATACAATTTTGAATCACAACTTGAGCAAAATGCACCCGAATGGTTTACTACTAGGTTTAATGAGTTAAATGTAACTTTAATTGAAACACAGAGATTATTAGAAATAGATCATTTCGAGAATGCACCTATTGAAACCGTGAAAAAATATTCAGGTGAATTACTAGAACTCATGAAAAGGAATTTAACAAAATCGACAGAACTATCTTCAAAACTCGATAGAACATATCCAAACAGACTAATAAAAGAACTGGGAGAAAGAAAAAAAAATATATCAGATGAAATGTTAAATGAGAAATTAAACCAACTTGAAGAAAAAAGAAAACTAATGGATCGTGTTGGTCTAACTGAAACAGAAAAGGATTCAACGTTACTCAAAATAGATAATCCTGAAGAAGTTGTTAAGGATGTTTTAATGTTATACATAAAAGATAGTTTTGAGAAGCTCAGTATTTATGATGAGATATCTGTTAAAATTGAGCTTTTATTAAAAATAATCAATGAAAGGTTTAAACACAAACGAATGTATGTTAATAAAGAAAATGGTTTTTCTTTTAAATCTACTGTTATAAAGAAGGAAGGAGATTTTCAGGAAATCCCAATTGAAAAGTTATCCTCAGGTGAAAAAAACGAATTGATACTATTTTACAAATTAATCTTTAAAACGGATTCAAATTCATTAATTCTAATAGATGAGCCTGAAATTTCATTGCACATTTCTTGGCAAAATAAGTTTATTTCAGATTTATACGAAATTCATAAACTAAATAAGTTAGATATATTAATTGCAACTCATTCTCCAGATATAATATCCAACAATTGGGATTTAAGCATAGAATTAAAGGGAGTAGAGTAAAATGATAGAGTATATCACGCCTGATAGAATAGCTAACTCAATTATGCAGGATAGCACCTTTTTAGGACATTATTTATTAGTTGAAGGAAAAAAAGATTTAAAACTATTTAATAAATTTATCTCTTCAAAGGTAGCAATTAAAGTGGCTTGGGGATGCGAAAATGTGAAAGAGGTACTGAATATTCTTGATTTTAGAGGCCACACGAAATCATTTGGGGTTGTTGATGCAGATTTTTCAACGATATTAGAAATACCAAATAATTCAGAAAATTTATTTCTCACAGATTTTCACGATATTGAAGTAATGATGTTTGAGTCTAATGCACTACAAACCGTTTTGAATATTCTCGGTAAAAATACAAATGATAAATATAGCGATGTTCAAGAAATTAGAGAGAAGTTATTTGAATTGGGAGTAGAATTAGGCTATTTGAAATTAGCAAATAAAATGTATGATTTGGGCCTGTCTTTTAAACCTGAAAGAATTGAGGGTAATCAGCTTAAGTATAAGAAATTTGTATCAGAGGTTGACTTCTCATTTCTAGGAGAAGATAAGATGGTAGAGACTGTAATTGATTACTCAAGAAGCAGGTCTAGTAAAACACTTGATTTTGAAGAAATTATGTCTGCTTTAATAAACGTAAAAAAGGAAATATATGACCAAAATCATTTAGTTAATGGACATGATTTGTCTAACCTTCTTTATATATTTTTGAAAAAGCTAATAAAAAGTACAAATAAAATGCTAGTCGACTTTAATAGTATTGAAGATTCACTCCTTTTGGCATATGAGACAAATGATTTTGTTAAAACAAAACTATGTTTTAATATATGTGAATGGTCTTCCTCCAATGAAATTGAGGTGTTTAATGAATCTGTATCTCAGATATACAAAAACATTAATGCCCCATTGGAACATGCAAATTAATAAAATAAGTTATATCGATATTGGCTCACACAATAATTGGAATACTTGTTTTTAATTATAGGATTAGTGGGTGAAATAATTGAACAATAAATATTCTAAAAATAATGACATAGTAAGAGCTGCGCTTTATTTGGAATATGAAGGGAATTGCTTTTACGAAGGTATGAGAATCAGATTCAATGACATGCATATAGATCATATTATTCCTGAATCTATAAGCAAAGAAAGCCTTCAAGATATAATTTCCTGTCTCGGCCTGCCAGAAGATTTTAATGTAAACAGTTTATATAACCTTGTTCCTTGTTCTCCGAATGTTAATCAAGTTAAAAATAAAAACCAGTATCCAACAAATTTTTTAGGTCATTGTATTTTTAATGAAACATCTAAAAAAGTTGAAGGTGTTAAGAAACGAATTGATCAACTATCTAAGGAATTCAAAAGTGATAAAGATGTTGCAAGATTAATTGCACGCTTGAATATTTCTGATAATAAAAGAGAATTAGAGAATGTATATAATGCGCTATCTAAGGAAAAGCCTTTTGATATAAAAAGAGTGGTTGAGAAAAGAGGAAGATTTTATAGTTTTGAAAGAAGTTTCTCTAATGTCAGGCTAGCTGGTCAAATACCTACATATCCTGATATGAAAGGTAATTGTATGATTACTTTTAGTAATTTAAGACTAAGAGATTGTATGATTACTTTGAGTCATTCACAAATAATGGAACAGTTATTTGAAGGTGCCCATACTGACCTCAATAATAAACTTAGGAGTTTTATAATATATTCCGAAGAAATAGACCCCGATATCTATTATGTTACTCTGGTTAATATTCGTCTTCCTCTTGAAAAAGATGAAGTTATACAAATGTTGGAAATAATTGATGACTTTTACGATCTGTACATGGAAGAATGTAAAAAATTCTATGAAGTTTTCCGAAGAGATTTTTTTATAAACGGTGATAAGAAGAAAAACGATATAAGACTTTTTAAAATAAAAAAAGATTTATGGTACCTGATTCGTGAATTTAGCAGAAAGTTTGATTATGAAAACGGAAACTCGGATTGGCATATATTTGATGCACATGGATCTATTCTCAAAGTTTATGATCAAACAGCAGGTGATTTTAGGGTTTTTATATTTCCGCAATCAGAACAAGTTGAGTACTTTGTTTATAATGAAGATGAAGTATGGCTAGTATGGACTGATGATTATTTTATTAATAGTAGCTTAGAAAGTTTTAAAACAAATCATCATTGGGGGCCGTTTTTCACTTATCAATGGTTAATAAATGAACTCATCCCTCAGGTTATGTATTGGCATGAGAATCAAAATAAAAAAGTGTTAAAAAAGCAAAAGTCTTTGAATGAATTTAAAAACTCATTTTTAATATCTGACTATGTAAGTTTTTTGCATGAATCAGAGAGTAACGACAAGTTGTCGGTTCGTGCTTCTGACCTGCAAGAGTTTTTTCATATTAGACCACATAATGTTTATCAAATTAAGGGTTTGTCTAAAGTATATGAATGCCTAATTGAAATTATAAATAAATCGAATCTCAGTGAATCCGAATTTTATTATATATCTGGAAAACTTGGTGTGAGAGAGTTTCAGACTAAAGAATTATTAATACAAGGTATTTCGGAATTAATGTTTCAGAGTGAACAAGAGAGGGTTATTTCTTCTTCTTCACTAGACTTAATTTATAGATGTATGGTAGTCGTATTGAGAGACTGCAATAACTCTATGAATGATCATGATCGTAACCAATTGATAGAAAAACTTCAGTTCCAGTATGATTTGTTGACTCAAGAAAGAATAAGAGAAGAAATATGAGTTGTCGAGCTTAAATCAATCTTCTTTTATTTCAATAATCTCCGTTATGTCGTCAATATCCAGCGCTTCTGCAATCCGCTCAATGTGCGCAAAGTTGATATTCTCTCGCTTCCCAGACTGCAACTCACTTAACGCAGCGTGACGGATATCAGACAATCGAGCCAGTTCGCGCAGCGAGATATTATGTTTTTCCGTGAGTTTATGAATATTGACGACGACTTTCTTTGCCATGTTAAATCACTCCTAAAATTTCCATATGGTCTTGACGTTACGCATGAGCGTACCATATACTTTTTGTATATCTGGTACTCTTATGCGTACCAATTTTAGGAGTGATGACATGACAAGTACCCACAGCGAAGAGCTTGCTTCGCAGTACGCACAACTCGTAGAACAGGAAGACGATTACGTTGATCAACTGGTCACATGTAACAAACTCATCCTGGACGCCATGGACATCATCGCAAAGCAGGCAGGTGTGCTAGAGATGGATACCGTGAAACAAGCAGCATATCACCTGCATTCCATGGAACAGGATCTAAACCGAAAGTTATTTAAAGTCCGACTGGAGAAGAGCATCTTGGCAAATCAAATGAGCCAGTCTACATAAAGTCACCTTAACTAAAGGACAGCGCAGGATCGTAACCGATGATCTTGCACTGTCCTTTTGCCTTCCCATCCAAACGCTTTTCACTCTCAATTAAGCATTGACTTTCCCCGTAAATCCCCCTAAACTTCAATTATTAAAATACTTTTAAAAACATCCATTGAATGATTCGAAATGAACGAAAGGAGGCATATAACTTATCATGTTACCCACATCACACAACACCCAGCAGGTAAAACGAATCAACGTTGAACTGGTGAAGAATACACTCAGATCCATGGGCGTAGGCACGAAGGCATCCATTGCGAACCTGACTAAACTCAGCGTAGCGACATGCGGCACGATCCTGAACGAATTGCTCCAAACGGGTGAGATTATCGATCTGGGCCCGGATGAATCGAGTGGGGGAAGACCTGCGAGTCGGTATCAATTCAATGCGGACTACGCAAGCGTACTGTGCCTGATTATTCGAACAGAGGGCGGCATTCACTCGATTACACATACATATGCCAATCTGAACGGGGAAATGGCGGACGAACAGACACTTATTTTGGATGAGATCAATGTAACGGTGGTAGAGGATCTGATTGCAAACCTGATCGAACAACACCACAATGTGCAGGCGATTGGGATCGGCATACCTGGGGTGGCGCACAACGGCGTTATTGGAATTTGCGATGTACCAGAGCTGATGTATCAGCCGCTTGGACCAAGGCTTAAGGAACAGTATGAAGACGTGGAAGTGGTCATTGGCAACGACATGAACCTCACGGTCTATGGACTGTATAACCAGCAGCAATTTGAGGAAGAGAAGAACTTTGCGGTGGTGACTTTTCCGGAGAATCATTTTCCGGGTGCAGGTTTTATCATTGATGGTCGTCCGCTGACCGGGAATACGCAATTTGGGGGCGAGGTGTCCTTTTTACCATTTGGTGTGTCACGGGAAGAGCAATTGCGAATGTTGAAAACGACAGAGGGTTTGCGGGAACTCGTCACAAAGACGCTGATCTCCATCATTGCGATTATCAACCCGGCAGCGATTGTCGTTACGGGCGATACAATGGACCTGGCTATGCGGAATGACCTGTTACAAGGCTGTCGGGATCACCTGATCCCACAGGAGCATATGCCGGAGTTGATCATCCAAAGAGACACTCGGCGCGAATATGTTACGGGGCTGGTCGCGGTGACGCTGGAGAGCCTGACCTATCGCATTCAGGTGGTTGAGAAGCAGTGGTAAGGCTTAACCATGTATCCTATTTCAAATGTACAAATCATTGACACGATAACGAAGAGGGCAGAACCAATCTGAAGAACGCCTTTATCACTGTGTTTTCACCTTTAGGCAAGATTCAAAAAAATACAGGGATAACAGCGGTCGGAAGATGGTACTGCAATCGTAGTTATAACGTGCAATCATTTTCCTGAACACACTGGAGGAACTTATTTTGAATCAGCAAGCAGGTACGCAAGGCAACAAACGAAAGTTCAACAAGCTGTACGCCATGCAACTGGCAACGATCTTTCTCGGATTTATCGTATTTGGCATATCGGAAAATATTAAGGGGCCGGCCATTCCGCGCATTCAATTCGACTTCAATCTGGATGAGAAACAGCTTGGGACGTTATTGTCCCTGAATGCACTGGGGTACCTGATCGCCTGCTCCTTCACGGCTATTTTGGTTCGTAAATGGGGCATCAAGGCGGTTAGCATCATTTCATTTGCATCGATGATCCTATCGGGTGTGTTCATTTATGTGTCTCATACCTATCCGCTCTTTGCTTCATCGTACTTCTTCATGTACATCGGTAACGGCATGTTGGAGATTGCCTTGGCGATTCTGGGTGCGCGGATCTTTGTGAAAAACACAGGTACGATGATGAACCTGTCCCATTTCTTCTATGGGCTTAGTTCAACGGTAGCGCCATTGCTGGCGACAGGGGTGATGTCGTTGAGCGTGTTCGGACACGTACTGGACTGGCGCGGCATGTATCTCGTGATGTTGTCACTCTGTCTGCTGCCGATCATTGCGGCGCTGCGCAGCAAATTTCCGGGGGATGATCTTCCTCATGAAGATCGGACTTCACTGAAGACGTTAACACGTGATCCTGCCCTTTGGCTGATGGTGCTCATTCTTTCTTTTGGCGTGGTATCGGAGCTTGCGGTTGGGGGTTGGCTGGTTAATTTCTTGGAAAAAGCCTACACGTGGGACACGGTCAAAGCCTCCGGGTTATTATCTGCGTTCTTCCTCACGTTCTCGCTGGGACGCCTGCTGCTTGGACCATTGACGGACCGGATCGGGTTTGTATTGTCGCTGATTCTGTTCTCGGCTTTCTCGGCAGTATGTACGTTTGTGGCGCTTGCAGGCGGAGAGAGTCTTGCATTCTTCTTTGCGGTATCTGGTGCAGGTATTGCGATGATCTATCCAACGGTGATGGCATTTATCGCACGCAGATATCCGAACGGCAGTGACACCGCGATTACGTTCACAGTTACCCTGATGGGTGTCGGGAGTGTAATCGGTAACTATGTGATTGGCTGGGTGATTGAGGGCGTGAAGAATATGTACGGTTCAACGACTCAGTTGGGACTGCTGCGTGGACTTCAGGCGGGATATGGATTCATTGGTTTATGTGCTGTGATCTGTGCAGCATCTGGAATAGTGTTGTATGGGTATTTGAAGCGAAAGCAGGAACTGATTTAGCTATCATTTTTTGGTTTTAAAATAGAAATCGATGCTTCTTTAACCTACGAAAACGATAGTGGAATAAAACTCATTAATGAGCAGGTACTTCGGTATCCTGCTCTTTTTATTAGGCTAACGGCAGAATAGTTGAATTAAATGGTGTACTGAGAATTAATAAATTATTCGATTTAGGAGAAGTGTGAATAAAAGAAAGTGGTGGCCCCACATCGCACGCCAAAATCTAGGCTGCCCGCAGAGAGGTTTTCGTGGGGTTGCCTAGTTTTGTTGTGGTTACAGGTTATAATTGATGCCTTCACTAGCGCCTGTGAGGGCGTTTATGTATACGTGAGAAACGCCTTCAATTCCAGTGACGGAAAATGCGTATACAAGCTTGCTGTTTTGGATTTCCAACTTGGGCTTACCCGAAACGTTTACTTTTGAGCCGAGCTTTTCAGAGGCTTGCTCCGCTGTCAGTTTAGGGTGAAGTGGGAAGGTTTTATTGTAATCGTAATAATAACTATGCGCATCAAGGCTCTTCAACGCACCGGTACGGCGATTAAATTGCCATACGACTTGCATCTGCGGAATGGAAACTTGTTCCCGAACCGGAATGTACGTGAGATAAATGGAGGTATCTTTTATTTTCTTTGCCACTATTGTCATACGTTCGTCAGACCAGCGCGCCATCCAGGTGTCCGCAACCGAGATAGCCTGCTTTAAGTCCATAGATTGTCCCACAGCTCCTTCATCGGAGATCGAGCCGTTCCGTGTCACTTGGAGCACGTGTCCGCTTTTACTCAGTGTTGCAATATAGGAGCTAGTTGGTTTTCCACTGGTGTCCGATAACCTAAAATCCATGACTTCTCCAAATTGGGGGCTGCTCCCGCCGGAGACCATCTTGACGATTTGCTTACCCTCTCCTGTATTCCAAGCTTCGCCCATGAAGATTTTCGCTCTGGCCGCAAGCTCCGTAGCCTTAAAAGTGGTTTCACCGGCGAAAACGGTACCTGGCTTCGGAGGTACGTAAGGATTCTGATTGTACCGGAACTCGTTAAAGGCTTTATTTCCGTACGTGGAGACCGAGTCGAGTTGAGACAAGGCCTCTTCCATTTCGGTCGAGATCCGTTCTATATCGGATGAAGAAGTAGCATTACCTTTCTCTCTCATCCGATCAAGATACGGTAGGGCGGTCCTCGCGAACTTTCTCAGACGCTGAATCTGTTCTAATTGATTCGGGTTGAGCGAAATTCCCTTTTCCCTGGCGGGATAGGCCAAGTAGCGGCTGCCGTTCGTGATAAATGATTGGTACGTTGGCCAAGATTGAAAGTTCGTTGTAGCAGATGCACTACTTAGAAATTGCAATATAAGATTGGCATTTTCAATCGCAGATTGTAGTGCTGCTTGCCGATCTAAAAACGTAGGTGCCGCAACGGACTCTGCAAGCGCATAGTCGAAAGTGCGCAAGTAGATCGATTGCATATGGGACCAGTATTGCATATTGCGCTGTTGTTGCTGCTCCCATTGTCGATTGTTCTGATGCTCGGTATAACTGAAATACGTGCCCGCTAATGTCGTCGCGCAAAGCAGACCAATGATAGATTTGGTAAGAACATTCATGTCTATTAAAGCTCCCGTCTTTGTGTTCATAATGCTTATCCACTTTAACAAAGATGAGAACACAGTTTAATAAGTAAATATTCCCAATGCAAATGGCTACCTTTGGACAAATTCTGCACGCATGAGGCTGAAGTTCCGTAAACAATGTGATGAAGACGGCAGCGTGGACAACCGTATCACAAACACTCTGATCAAACAGAGTTTGTGAATACCAAATGGATTGTCATTTTTGTTTAATTAACGATTAGATTACCGTAACTTTCCATGGATTGGTAACGTTTAGATTGTAAAGAGCACGGAAGTGTGGCTATAGAGTAAAGAGTTAAAACGAATGAGGAGTGAACAGTTATGAAAATGTACTCTAAGGGCGCCCTAATATCGGGTTTCGTGATTATTATCATTAGTGTTTCAGGTGCTCTGATGGTATCCCAGAATACAAGTGCTAAAAATACGATTAGTCCAAGTCTCATAACGCCTATTGAATATTCTAAAAATGAACATGGACTGACATTTGGTACGATTGAAGATTCTAACTCCGTTGAGATACTACCCGACTTAATCTATGCAGGAAGTGTAGACGGCATTGCTGGATATGTCATGAAAACAGATTATCTTAGTGAAACTATACGGGTTGCCCCGCTTTTTGATGTTGACGGGAAAACCATCATTGGTTCTATTTCTGTTGGTTCTAGGAAAACGAATTATCCTAAAAATCGTAATGGGCAAACTTACGGTTCTGCTGGTGAGCCTACTTCTCAAGAACCTGAACTCATTGAGGCTATTGGTGAGGGTGGTACAGAAGGATATGTACTGAAAAAGGACCTGGATGGCGAGCAACCCAATACACCTGAGGAAGCCATTGCACTACAGAACAGTAGAGCAGCGGATGGCCATGATATTCCGCTGTATGATATGGATGGTGAAAACGTGATTGGTGTGTTTCATGTTGGGGGAAAGTAATCAAAAATCTTGGCGTTCTTGTGGCTAGCAGTATCTACTAAAATGATGTGTCATATTTTTAACAAGCGTCTAATAGGAGGTATATATTAAATGGAGGTTTCATTCAGGATTTTGAAACAAGCCCCGCCAATGAAACCGTAGAAAGAATGATTACTCAAATCAATGAATCTACTACAGATTATTTCATAATTCATCATCTTGAGGTTGCTGTTGGCGGAATTAGAGTCGTGAAAAAAGATAATCAAATCTATAGTGTTAGCCCAATTTTTATACTGCCAGAACATCAAGGAAAAGGGATTGCTCAAAAAGTCTTTACAATGGTTGAGCAGATATATGATGATGCAAAGTCATGGAAATTGGGAACCATCATACAAGAGAAAGGAAACTGTTATTTGTATGAAAAGATAGGTTATAAAAAAACGGGTGCAACAAAAGTAATTAACGATAAAATGACAATGGTATTTTATGAAAAGCATTTATAGAAGAATAGCTATTGGATTAAGTTAACGGCCTTTTAGTGGGCGGATAAAAACAAAGAAAGCAGCCGGTCCTTGTGATCGGTTATTTTTGTTCAAGTATACGGGTAATGTACTTGAACAAAGAATGTTAGGATATGAATAAGTTTTCATTATTGTTAGGAGGTTTAGTAGACGCTATATCGTAAGCTCGGTAACACAGAAGTAAGCATTCCTGTTATAGGTCAAGGGACTTGGAAATATGGTGAAGATAAGCAGAAAGAAAAAGAGGAAGTAGAGGCGTTGCGTTTTGGTATTAGAAAAGGACTTACTCTGATTGACACAGCTGAAGAATATGGGAATGGTGGAGCAGAGAAAATTGTTGGTCAAGCCATCCATGGTATGAGAAATGATGTTTTTCTTGTGACTAAAGTCTCTGCAAAAAATTGTTCTTACAAAGGCGTTCTTAGAGCGGCGGAGGCAAGTTTAGAACGCTTAAAAACAAGTCATATTGATTTGTATTTACAGCATTGGCCTAGTCAACAACATGATGTTTCAGAGACGATGGGGGCAATGGCTGAATTAGTCAATAAGGGATTAGTCAAATATGTTGGGGTGAGTAACTTTAGCATTCAATTAATGAAAGCAGCTCAGTACCATTTAAACGATAGAAGCATAGAGAATCAGATTTTACCCTTTGCAAAAGAGAATGGGATCACAATTATGGGATATTCACCGTTTGGATTTGCTCCTCATATACATGCATTTGGTATGAAAGGTTTTCCTGAAGTCGGATCAATAGAAAGAAATATATTGAACACAATTGGAGGCAAGTACGGTAAAACAGCATCTCAAGTTGCATTAAACTGGGTTTTAAGACAGCAAGGATTAGTTACGATCCCTAAAGCTGCGAACAAGGAACACATCGTTGATAATCTAAATGCCTTAGGATGGGAATTAGAAAAAGATGATATTGACCAGATTGAGAATCACTTCCCATTGTTAAAAAAGAATTACGCAAACGAGAAACGATAGCGCCGCGATGGAACTCGCCCAATAAATTTGGCAGACGAATGGAGAACTTCATCGTTATAGCTTCCTTTATGAAGTATATTCATGCTGTTTATGGATCATGCTTAACGTTAACTATTATTATCTTATGAGGGAGGTCATCGCTTCTTGAAATTTGAACTAGGACGTTGCTTACTGAATGAACGATTGATGGAATCCGGAAAGTCAGCGGAATGGCTGGCAAAAGAATTGCTTTTCAAACCGGAACGAGTTTACGACTTTATCGAGAACAAAAGAGTGATGCCACTCAAAATTGCCATATCGATCACCGATTCCATTGGTTGTGATGTTCGTGCCTTGTATGAATTAATTCCGAATGATAATGAAGCAATGTGAGATTAATGGAATAAGTGGTAGTTTGCATGCATTAAGGCTACATATGTGATTCATTAAGCTAACGGGCAGGTTAACGTGGAAACTTATTTCTCATACTCCAAATTCCATGTTATGGTAATATAGAGTTGGATTTATGAAAAGTGTACAAGGGTGTGTAAACGAAATGGCTGAAGAACCGTTCATCTTTCTAGCGTGTATAATTATGTTTCATCGTTAAGAATGGACGAATGTAATAGTACATATGGAGGTAATTAAGTTTGAGTACTCACTACTATCTCAGTTGGTTTAATGATTTTTTTCCAGAGAAGCTGGTCAAATTATTGCATGAGGATATAACAGACAGAAAATCGCTTGTTATGATTAGCGCTCAACCGTCTGGTTATAAAGAAGAGCAAGTGAACATTGATGATGTTATTGAAAGGACATGGTTTAATCAAGCTAACATTATTTTTGATGAATATCATTTCATTGATTACCGCATGCAGAAGGAAGATGCCCAGCAATTCATTCAAAACGCTTCTGTCATTTTTTTATGCGGTGGAGATCCTGTTTTGCAGAACGATTTTTTGGCGGAATATGAATTATCGGATGTGATTAAGAACAGCAATGCCGTTATCATGGGTGCCAGCGCTGGTGCGTTAAACATGGCTGCCAAATGGTTAAGCTTGATAGAGACTGGCAATGAAGTTGAAACAAGTACGATGTATGATGGTATTGGCTTTAATCATTTTGCCTATGAATCTCATTCTAAGCGCGACTACGCCACGTTTGTTCAAGGCTACCTGTTCCCCTTGTCTGAAGAGATTGATGTTTATGCGGCAGAACAGGAGAGCGCTATACGTGTAAAGGACGGCAAAATAGGAATAATGGGTCCTGTATATTTAATTTCCCACTCAAAGATTCAGAAATTGGTTGAGACGCTCTAATTAGGGTGATTGGCTGTGACCTAACAGAATTAATTCCTTTTGATGTAGAAAACCAATCATGGCTTACAGCAAATCATCTCAAGTCTCCTCTCTATGATTGGAATACTGTTTGTAAATAGATGCAATCTTAATATCCCCAGGACTTATTGTCGGGCAGAAATGATAAATTTTTAGACCGCCTTCAATGGCGGTCTTTCTATGCTCGGCGGATGCCAGAAGCTCATTTTATTGATCTAACGGGAAACCATAACGTTATAAAACAAAGAAAGCAGCTGATCAACGTGATTGGCTGCTTTTGTTCAACTAACGGGCAGGTTAGTTTTAATTTGAGGTAACGCTGAACGGAATCACTGGAACGAGTTGTGTGGTAAAATATAGAAGTACTATTCAAAAAAGAGGAGGTAATCAAATACATAATGGTCAATGATCTATACCAAAAAATGGGTCCATTCCTTTTAAAGAATAATCTAGTTCAGTTAGCAGTTCAATTTTTTATTTCAGCGATAATCGGAGTTATTTATACATTTATGATCATTGATGAAACTATAGGTGGCTATATTAATAAAGTATTACCGAGTAAGGATGGACCGGGTCTTCATCAATATTTGCCCATTGTGATCACTGTGTTAATTTACTCATGCTTCATTCAAAGAAAAGAAAGAATTTTTATAGAAAAAATCTCATTCAGTTGTCTTCATATTTTGATTGCAATACTAAGCTGTATCTCTTCTCTTGTCGTTATAATGCTGGTCCAATTCCCAATGATGAAATAATTAATTATTACGTTAAAGGGAAAGGTTAGTTAAATAAAAACGCGAAAGCAGCCGATTTATGTAATCGGCTGCTTTTTGTTAAACTAAGGGGCAGAAAGTGGTCCTTTCTTAATAAACGAGTTTAAAACGTGATGAGTTTCGGTCGATCAAGGATTACAAATCGATTTTCCAGTTGCCCATCATCTTGGCGACTTCGGGATCGCGGTACGATAAGAAAAGACTTTCCCGCGTATCGAGGGTGGAAATTTGTTCGATATCGTCCGCGCTCAACTCAAAATCAAAAATCTTGAAGTTTTCGACGATCCGCTCTTTTTTTACCGATTTTGGAATTACAACGACTTCATGCTGAACAAGCCAACGTAACACGACCTGGGCGACGGACTTATTGTGTTTTGACGCGATCGATGTCAGCACTTCGTTGCCGAACAGGTCGCCCCTTCCTTCAGCGAACGGTGCCCACGACTGGTGCTGCACTCCCTGCTCCTTCATAAAAGCACCATTCTCAATCTGCTGATAAAACGGGTGCGTTTCGACCTGGTTAACGGCAGGCACGATTTCATTATGCACGATGAGGTCCATCAGACGATCGGGCAGGAAGTTGCTGACACCGATCGCCTTGATTTTACCTTCGCGGTACAGGTCTTCCATCGCACGCCAAGCGCCGTAGTAGTCGCCGAACGGCTGGTGAATAAGATATAGATCGAGATAGTCGAGCTGCAGCTTTTTTAAGGATTTGGAAAAAGCCAGCTTGGCGCGCTCGTAGTCAGCATCCTGAACCCAGAGCTTGGTCGTAATGAACAGCTCCTCACGCGGTATGCCGCTGCGCTTGATCGCGCGTCCGACCGCTTCCTCATTCTGATAACCGGAGGCGGTGTCGATCAGACGGTAACCAGCCATCAGCGCTTCATATACGGCGTTCTCGCATTCTTCAGCATCTGGAACTTGGTAGACACCAAAGCCGATGATCGGCATTTTCACACCATTGTTTAATGTTACGGTTTGCATTGTAATTCCTCCTAATGTGTAAATGTAAAACGCAAACGGCCCCGAACTCGAAAATCGGGCACCACAGCGGGGCTTCCGCTTACGGTGGATTTGCATTACAATAAGCCTATCACCTTCGTGTTACACGAAGGCAAGCCGTTTTCAAAAAAATATTTTTCAAGGAGGATTTCACATGCATACGGTCAAAGAAGCCGCCCTGATAACAGGACTCACTGAGCACGCTGTACGCTTTTATACGGATAAAGGTCTGGTGCCAAGCGTGCAGCGCAATCAAAACAATATTCGGATGTTCGACGAAGAGTCGATCAACTGGCTGCATGGCATCAAATGCCTCAAGCAATCCGGGATGTCTATTGAAGTCATTAAAATGTACGTTGATTTCTGTCTCGAAGGAGATTCGACCATTCAGCAACGATACAAACTTATGATGGAGCATAAAGAAGCAGCACTCGTTAAGCTCGAAGAAGCCAAACAACACATTGCACATTTGGAACAAAAGACAGCTCTATATCAGGCTATTCTGGAGCACCGCTCTCCAGACACAACCAATCCCGGTAACTGGGACAAAATTCAGCATATGCATGCTGACGTATTTTACTCGCCCTCTGTTCAGAAATAGTTGTGAGGACATCAACCGTTTTGAAGATAATCCTCGGTTTAAACCTCTTGATTGGCTTGCAATGAACCAGATTTATATCTGTAGTCTAGATTAAGCTAACGAACAGGATATTTTAAATAGCCGAGGAAATAAGGAGATAAGAGCAAGTGGACTACGATCCATATCGTTTGCTAAAGGATGTGACTGTAAATGAAATATTTCATAGGTATTACCCCTCCAGACGATTATAAAGAAAAAATAGTCGCATTTCGTGATCGTTGGTCCAGTCATCGTCTTAACGATGTAGTGGAGCCTCACATTACGGTAAAAGCGCAAGGGGGTCTTACAGTAGATCTTCATTGGTTAGAAAGTGTAAGACAAACATGCTCTTTCATTCAAAGCTTTCAATTATCATTATCAGAACCGGGATCGTTTGGAAGTGCTGTTACATTTCTTAGTGTTGAAACGAGCAATGTGATCGATTTACATAGAAAATTGGTAAAAGCGATTTTTCCATCACAAGAACTTTTAGATTGTTACTTTGAAATGGATAAATATTATCCTCATTTGACCTTGGGGCAAACCTATTGGGGCTTGAACGAGACTGAAATTGAAGAAATGAAGCTCTTAGCAATGAACGAATTAGCTCCTTTTCCAACCTTTGATGTCAATTATGTACGCGTATACAAAGAAGTTGAACCAAACAAATACGTACCATTTGAAGATATCCAATTGGGAAACTAAAAAGTAAAGTGATTCAACTAACGGACAGAAAAGTTCCAGTTTGTGGGTCCTGCGCTAGATCACTAGAACGAGCCGTGTGGTAGAATATAGGAACACTAATCTGAAAAATTGAGGAGGCTACAAAAATATAATGGTCAATGACCTATACCGAAAACGTGGTCCATTCCTTTTGAAGAATAGAATAATTCAGATAGCATTTCAGTTTTTTATATCAGCGATAATCGGTGTTATATATGCATTGATGATTGCTAATGAAACTACCATTGAATATTTTAGTAAAATATTCACGAGTAACGATGGACCCAATCTTTATCAATATTTGCCCATTGTGATCACTGTGTTCATTTACTTATGCTTCATTCAAAGAAAAGAAAGAATTTTTCTAGAAAAAATCTCATTCAGTGTTCTTCATATTCTCATTGCAATGCTAAGCTTTATTTCTTCTTTTATCGTTATAATGATGGTTCAATTCCCATCAATGAATTAATACATCATTACGCTTACGGGAAAGGTAGTTGGATAAAAACAAAAAGGCAGCCGATCAATGTTGAACTGCACCTCCAATTGCCAGGTGGTATCTAACACCAATTGAAGTGAAGTTCATTTGTGAGCGGCTGCTTATGTTCCCTAAACGCAGGATAGTTTTTCTTGAAATACAGAAAAAGAACCGCAACCGCGGGCTTTCCGCGCTTAAAAGGCTTATCCATGGCTTTCTTCTTTTGAAATTTCTAGACCCACAACTGGATTCATTTCATCTCTCCCTGTAAGTTTAGATCTACCGGCATCCCCTAAGGTTTTCTTTTCGCTCCATAGCATCGCTTGTTATACGGGATCTTACGTGCCAACCAGCGAGTAAATGTGAAGTAGCCTAAGAGAAGTGTTTAAAAGAATGAATCCATTCCAAGTCGCTTTTCAGCGGCTTATTTGTTTCTAGTTCTTACCTCATGTCGAGGGCTTCGAACGCAAGTCAAAGCGAAAAGACTACTTCATAGGGCTTGTATTATTGTTTTCATAAAAACAATTTATAAAGTTTATATTGTTTTTATTTAATATTGATGATACTATAAATTTGTTTTATACAAAACAATATACAGTTTTTGTTTTGAACAAAACAATAAATGAGGAGGAAGATGATCATGAAAAGAATAAATCCGAGTACCCTCACACAAACAGTGACGAATCTCATTTCACAAATCGTCATTACACCCGCTTCTCCGTTAGCTTTTATTTCCGGACAAGTTGCGTTAAACGAAAAAGGCGAGCTGATCGGAAAGGGTGACTATCTGCTCCAGGCCAAGCAAGTCTTTGCCAATCTGAAATTAGCTTTGGAGGCAATCGATACTGAAGCGAAAAGTATTGTTCAAATGAGGATTTATGTCGTAAACCATAAGCCTGAGTTGGTTGATTCGATCTTTAAAGCCGGATTTGAAGTTTTCGGCGACGGATGGCCCAAAACGGCTAGTACCTTTATAGGTGTTCAGGCGCTTGCCTTTGAGGAATGGTTAATTGAAGTGGAAGCAATTGCATCGATTTCCAACTAAGAGAGGAGAAATATAAAAATGAATTATGATGTGATTATCATCGGCGGGGGACCTGTCGGCATGATGTTGGCAGGGGAACTCGCGTTGGCGGACGTCAAGGTTTGTATTTTGGAGAAATTACAAGATACCACCCCATACTCTAGAGCACTTAGCATCCATCCTCGTACATTAGAAATTCTGGACTTGCGCGGTTTAAAAACGGAATTGTTGAAGATCGGTAAACCGCTGCCGACCGGGCATTTTGCAGGCTTGGAAACTCGGTTGGACTTTTCGGTCATTGACTCTTCCTCCAATTATTCATTGTTTATCGCCCAATCGGAAACCGAAAAGGTACTGGAGCGCAGAGCCAGAGAATTAGGTGCAGAAATACGGCGAGGAACGGAAGTATCGTCCATCTCCCCAAATTCAGATTATGTAGAAGTGATAGCCACTGGAACTGAAGGCGAAATGACATTAACAGCAGCATATGTGGTTGGTGCAGACGGAGCCGGAAGTATTGTACGTAAACAGGCGAACATTTCCTTTAACGGAACGGATGTAACACTTACTTCGGTCCAAGGCGATGTTGTGCTTAAACGCCCGCCTGCAACGAGTGTCGTTTCCAGCTTTGACGAGAACGGAATGATCATGATCGTTCCTGTGTCTAAAGAGTTGCATCGTGTAGTTTTTATCGATCCGGATCGAAAATCTATTCCTAAGGATACACCGGTCACGCTGGAGGAACTACGCTCGGGAATGCTCCGCATGTTAGGGGACGACTATGGGATTTCAGATCCGTACTGGATGACTCGCTTTGGCAATGCTACCCGACAAGCTGACCGCTACAGGGAGGGAAGAATATTCCTTGCAGGGGATGCTGCTCATATTCATTTCCCTGCCGGAGGTCAAGGTATGAATGTGGGACTGCAAGAGGCCATGAATCTCGGGTGGAAATTGGCAGCGGAAGTGAAAGGATGGGCACCAGAAGGGTTGCTCGATAGTTACCATGAAGAGCGTTTTCCCGTCAATTCAGCATTGCTTAGGAATACACGTGTACAAACGCTGCTATTTGGTACTGATTTTTCATCGGCTACGATGGATCTGCGGAGATTGATATCCAACTTATTGGAAATTCCGGAAGCAAACTACCGCTTAGCGAGTCAAATTGCAGCCGTGGATGTTGGCTATAAAGTGCTAGATACAGTTTCTGCACATCCGTTAAATGGTCGCAGGCTTGCAGAGATCAAACTGCGCAAGGAAAACGGCTATATCTTCAGCAGTTACGAACTTTTCCGGGAAGGCAAATATGTATTGGTGAATCTCGTTAATGATCATCTCGTGGAAGGCATCATTCGTCGTCTGCCGGATCAGCATTTCACATTTGTTAGCGCGACGTTGGCGGAACCAGCTCTTGAATGGAACAATGTGCACACAGCAATGATACGTCCGGATGGATATATCGCATGGGCAATTTCCGATCAAGAAAGTGAATTGGAACAATGCATTGTGGAAGGTATTAAGAGTATCAGCAAAGAGTAACTTTTTTTAATATTATTGTTTCGATAGAAACAATAAGAATGCCCGGAAGCCTCGAATTCATCGCTTTCCGGGCTTTCTTATTGGGAGGGAGCGTAATTTCTTTCTTTGGTGTGTTGTTAGTACTTACAAATGGTTCTCTGTCTGAATTGAAATTGATAACCAAAGGGGATCTATACCTCTTCATCGCAACTGCTCTCGGGTCATTATACGGAATTCTTGGTAAAAAATACGGAATCAAGGCATATCTCAAATTGGGGCCAATAAAACCTCATTATTTTTCAATCTCGTTCCACTTTTGACGATGGCGATATCTGCTTTATTGGGAGAAAATATAGGGATGCGCAGTGTATTGGGGCTCTTATGACTATTTCGGGATATTTTGGTCCACGAGGTCCAAAGTATAAGCGCCTCAAATATTTTTTTGCGAAACAATCATGTATAATGAGGAAAGATACGTGAATAGAGGAGACCAAAGAAAATGCAGCCAATGGATCTTTCTAAACAATGGATTTTTAAAAGCTTTATCCATCTTATGAGTCAACAGGACATAAGGGAAAGCAAGTTATCCGTCCGAATGAGTGAGGAAATACATAAATTCGAAAAGGAATTTGGCGAAAAGGGGAATTTGACCTTGTCGGAGATTCACCTCATCGCATGTATCGGAGATTTCTCACCGATTAATGTCACCTCCATTTCAGAAAAAACCGGATTAACCAAAGGGTCCATCACGAGAATTAGCAAAAAACTTCTAAAACTGGCGTTAATCAAAAGACAGCAGATTAATGACAATAAAAAAGAAGTCTATTATAGTTTGACTTCGAAAGGCCGAAACATTTATGTTATCCATCATCGAATCCATCAGGAAATTGAAGAGCGATTCATGAATTTTTTGGATAAGTATACTGCGGATGAACTTGTTTTTGCGAGTAAGTTCATCCAGGATTTAACGGAGTGGGACTATTAAAGGATGAATGCTCTGAACCATCCAATATAAATGCACCATGTAGAGCTGCTAAGCTAGCAGCATTGTTTTTTATTTTATCGGGCGAAATTCTCTTTTCATTGATGAAACTTAAGGGAGACAGTAAGTTCAAATAAGCGATGAGACGAAGAGGGGGAAACCGAAATGAAGACGATCAAGTGCATGATGGACCACCTGTACTGGGCAGACGGACGTATCTTGGACGCGCTCGAAGAGAGTGGGACGAAGAACAAGGACCTTCTGAAGCTGGTTCGGCATGTTGCGGTAGCGGAACGAGTCTGGCTGTCCCGATTGCAGGGCAAGGGCAGCGCGCAATATTCGTTGTGGGAGGAAGCGGAAGACCTGACGGCGATCCGGACAATGTTCGAAGAAAACGCCGAACAATATCGCGTCTATATCGAAGGGCTCGAGGAATCCAAGCTGGACGAGATGATCGACTATGCGAATCAGAGCGGGGTTCCATTCCGAACATCCGTCCGGGACATCCTGTTGCAGGTTCTCTTACATGGGCAATATCACCGGGGACAGATCAATCGGGCACTTCGGATCGAATCGGCAGAGCCTGTCCAAGTCGATTACATCACATTCGCGAGGCTCTAACGTGCAAGATAGTGTGGCATAGATAGGTTTCTTAATAAGAGGAAAAGAAACCTATCCTGGGGATAACCGAAAGAGGATTAGAAAATATAGGTTTTAATTAATCATTAAACTCAACAAACACATGCATATACTTATCTAATCCTGGAAGACCGGTCGTTTCTTTGATATCCAAAAATTTAAGTTTTTCTTCCCAGTCCACTCTTTCTTGGTCGGACTCATCAGCAGCTACTTCAAAAATATATGTTAGAACAAAGGCATCGATATTCGAGACTCCGTTTTTCAATTGTACCCAATCTTGCGGAAGAGCTACTTGGTTCTTACCCACTGCGATGCTCTTACCAGAGAAATTTAGAATCAATTCCTGTTCTTGATTTTTAATTGTAGTCAGTTTGTTCTTTCCATCCCATTTAATTGTTGCTCCGGATGCTTTAAAGACATCCTTCACTGGAACATAAATGGAGTTATACGTCGTTGTAGTCAACTTGTGGTCCTTTGTGATATTTAGTTCTATCTTTTTTAATGAAGGATTATACACATTCGCCGCACGTTCCTTAAAAGGTAGATCCAACAAGGATTGATCCAAAGCAGATGCAACGGATCCTACACCCACAACTAAACTTAACATCAACAATAGAGAAACTAATCGCTTCATCTTGATTCCTCCTTAAGTAATTGTTATTCACGTAACATCAACGTTACAAGACGGGGAAAAGTTTCCTTTAAGATCCAATTTTATGAACGATGATATACCTTTTTTTCGTTACAAAAATTATCCGTTCAATTAACGGGCAGGATAGCTTTATCAATTATCGAATCCTTTAACGAATATTTCTAATAAAGGGGGGGAGGCATGGAAATTAAGATACGAGAAATTGTAGCGAATGATTATACTGATGTTGTTTTTTTATGGAACGATGTGCTTGAGATTCGTAATCTTAATGATGAAAACTTTCGAGTTACTACTGAAAAAATGAATGAAGACGGGAATTACAAAACATTTGTTGCATTATTTGAAAATGATGTGGTTGGTTTTGTAACTGTAGTTCAGGCATTATCCGTAGGGGGTTCGATTGGTTATTTACATATACAAGCTCTTGCCGTTAAAAAAGAATTTCAGCATCGTGGGGTAGGTACAAAACTATTAAGACACACTGAGAATTATGCTAAAGAAATCGGAATATCAAGCATTATTTTATGCAGCGGATTCAAGCGAACCGACGCTCATGCTTTTTATGAGCATAATGGTTATGACAAGGATTCATACTGCTTTGATAAGAGTATTAGCCTGGACTAGTAAGTAATAATTAAATCAAACTAATTTTGAATATATAATAGTTTAGAAACTATTTTTCCTTTACTTGAGAGGAGATCGAGACGTATAATCCGTTCAGACACCAGAGTAAGAAGAGGGGAAAAATGATTATGAACAACGGGTTGATCAACGCTATTATCGCGTATATTATGTGGGGGGTTCTCCCGCTTTATTGGAAGTTGTTTAGTGAAGTGCCGGCAGGCGAGATTCTGTCGCATCGGGTTGTTTGGTCATTCGTTTTCATGGGCATTCTCGTCGCCGCCCAGCGCCGCTGGGGGGATATAAAACGGATTGCGACCAACCGTTCGCTTCTGTTGTCGCTCGCCGCGAGCGGACTGTTGATTGCTGCCAATTGGCTCATCTTCATCTGGGCAGTTAACAACGGCCATGTTGTGGAGACAAGTCTCGGCTATTATTTGAATCCGTTGTTGAACGTGCTGTTAGCGGTCGTTTTCTTACGTGAGAAGCCAAACCGCGGCCAATGGCTCGCGATTGCCATCGCTGGTGCAGCGGTGCTTATCATTGCGATTGACTATGGACGGTTTCCGTGGGTCGCGATCTCTCTGGCCGCGTCATTTGGCTTGTACGGCCTGGCGAAAAAGAAGATCAAGCAAGACGCTTCTATAGGCTTATTTTCGGAGACGGCTGTAGTCCTGCCCGTTGCGCTCGGATATTGGATCTATTTGGCCGTTGTGGGGAAAACGACGGCATGGACGCTGCCTGCACCGACGTTCATCGAACTGCTTCTTTCCGGCGTAGTTACGGCGCTGCCACTGCTCTTTTTTGCGCGAGCAGCCGCCCGGATGTCGCTGTCAACGCTCGGCTTCGTTCAATACATCGGGCCGACGATCATGCTGTTACTGAGCATATTCGTATTCAAGGAATCGGTCTCGCCGGTTCTGCTCGTTGGCTTTGCGCTCATCTGGACAGCGCTCGTTGTATACGCTACAGCATCGATTCGCGGCACGAAACTCGCGAAGGCGAGCTGATGGCAGAGGACCTGGGTATCATCATAACGGCTCTTTCCGTCCGATAGGGCGGAAAGAGCCGTTTTTCGTTTGTAGTGTTATCTGGTGTACCTGAGCACACTACATTGAATGTGACTAACCCTCTTTACAATCAGTATTTTACGGTAGAATACAATGTATCCTTTTATTGTTTTATGTATATCATATGGATATACAATTATGGAGAGGTGAGTTATAATTGGAGCAACAATCAAACGAAAGGCGTGGGATTGCCATGACTACAGCCACACTGAGCAAATGGGGAAATAGCAGTGCAATTCGCATTCCTAACCAATTGCTTAAACGTCTTAATCTGGAGGAAGGCTCGGAAATTGAGATTTTGGTGACAGCAGATAATGAATTGTTGTTGCGTCCAAAAACCAAGCCTGTAGAGTCCAATGAGGAACTGCGTAACCATCTAAAGACTTTGCTCTCTAAAGTGAAACAGGATACAAGACATGAAGAAATAGACTTTGGCACGGAAGGGAACGAGTTACTTTGATTATTCCCAAGCGAGGCGATCTGATATGGCTTGACTTTGATCCTCAAGCGGGTCATGAGCAAGCCGGGAGACGACCGGCTATTGTTCTATCGGAACATGAATTCAATGAAGTAACAGGTTTTGCCGTTGTATGTCCCATAACGAGCCAAGCCAAGGATTATCCTTTTGAAGTTACACTACCAGAAGACCTGCCATTTTCAGGTGTTGTTCTGACGGATCAGTTGAAGAGTCTTGATGTGCGGCAACGACGTATTCAAATTGCGGGGCATGCCGAACCAACCTCTGAATTTATGAAATCAGTTCTACGCAATGTCCGTTCTATTTTGGCATAATTGAAGATTATTAGCTGATCGTGTACCTAAATCCACGTCTTACTCAGAGACGTGGATTTTTTGCTTTCATACCTAATAGACTTTTCCACTCTTGACCCTTCAAACAAGAGCGTGCATTAGGCGCTTTTGATGAAAGAAAGATTTTTAATCCTCTGAAAATGTTTCCAGATATAGTATGATAAGACTACCGCTAGCTTCTTCAAACATGGCCTGATTTATCTCAGCGGCGATCGGGCAAAGGCCATATCGAATGATCACGAAGACCATCCTATAGATAAAGATAAGGAGATCAAAATATGACAATAACTTCGATTATTGAACAAATCCGTATTATTGAATACGATCCCTCCTACGCTGCTGCGCTCGCTGATATGTGGAATCGCAGCAATGAAAGTTGGGGAGGCGGCACCAACCAGAGAACGGAGGATACCGTTCGCCGAGAGATGGAGAGTTCGTCCAATCTTCATGTATTTCTCGCTGTTCATGAGAATGAGGTTGTTGGTTTCTGCAGTTTCGCCCACTACCGCTTTGACGAGGGTGCCTTATATGTACCGCTATTGAATGTTCGCCCCGATTATCATGGTTATAAAGTAGGACGTAATCTGATCCTGAACGCCGTTCGCAAGACCGTGGAAGCGGGGTGGCCCCGCCTGGATCTGTACACATGGGCGGGCAATACGAAGGCTGTGCCGATGTACAAGAAATGTGGGTTCTTCTGGGAGAAAAAAGATGATAACGTGCACCTCATGAACTTCATCCCGACGATCTTGCAGACCGAAGCACTCGCTCCTTATTTTGAGGAGCTGGATTGGTATGCAGACAGCACGCGTGAACTCGTCATCGAGCCGGATGGCCGACGGGAGCGAGGTTTCGATTTCTTTGACTATACCTGGAGCAAGGGAGATATCTCCCTGCGAGCTGAATTCGAAAAGTCGGGTCGCGGTCTGACGGCTCTCGAAACACCAGATTACGAAATTTCCACAGAGATTGACGATCATGATCTCGTATTTGGTTCCGCATACAAGGTTCGCTATCGAATCAAGAACCG
The DNA here is from genome assembly GCF_042674385.1 of Paenibacillus sp. NPDC056933. Lineage (NCBI taxonomy): Bacteria > Bacillati > Bacillota > Bacilli > Caryophanales > Paenibacillaceae > Paenibacillus > Paenibacillus sp. NPDC056933. The sequence goes on from NZ_JBHUQN010000001.1 coordinate 3,213,879, forward strand.
CTCAGCATATGAGCTGGCGTTTGAGATCAAGGGCCAGAACAACAAAAATATTCGTTTTGCGCTGGACGCTGCACGAGTGGTTGCTCCGGGAGAAACGGTAATTGTGGAGGGCGACTTTCACCTTGATCCGGTTACAGAGGAGCAGAGCCAGAATAAGACCCACCCCGTGGTCACCAGCACATGGCTGATCGGTGGCAGGAAAGCCGAGTTCCGTGTGGGCGTCGCCCCGAAATTCCCGGCCAAGATCAATGCGGCGTTGCCCGTGAAGGAGCTCTATACAGGTAGCCCGGCCGAGCTGTACCTGAACGTGGAAAATAATTTTGATGCCGAAGCGGAGTTCGCTTTTGACCTGCCGGAGGATGAATTCCTGGAGTGGGCAGAACGCTCGGTACGCTTCACGGTTCCTGCAAAAGGAAAAGCATCTGTGTCGGTGTCCTTCACCTTGCAGTCGTATGGTCTCTATTCGCGAGAAGTAGAGGTGACAGCTGTTCCGGCAGACAGGCAGGCGGTCTCTTTCACAACCAAGCTGTCTGTTCTCATGAAGGGAACGGAGGGCCGTTATGGTGGGGAGAACGGGGAACAGTGGGTGGCCGTGAACGGCGCATTCTCCCTTCATATGAGTAAGCAAGATAACAACATGTGGATTGAATACCCTGGTTCACAGCACACGTTTTGGTGGACCTATCCGAAGCTGGGTAAGCCATTTGCAGAAGAGTTTTCCAAGAAACAAGCCAAAGAAGTGAACATCTATCCCGAAGGGGAACATCAGGTTCTCGAAGCTCTCTACGAATCGGAAGACTTCCTTGGTTTGCAGATCAAGTCCGTGGTCAAGCTGTCTGCAAATGGGATCGCTGAATTCCACCACGAAATTGAAAATACTCGCAGCGCAGAGCTGGAAGAGAACATGTTTCTAATGACCAGCTTCGGGTTCTACGGTAATCGACTAATTCTCCCGTACCAAGGTCGATATGTGGACATGGGCGACGCTTACGCTGGTGATCCGGGCCATTGGGATAGCGACCAAATCACGGAGAACTGGCTGTTCTGTAATGAAGCGTACGGTTCATGCGGTATCTACTGGGATCCTTCGCTGAAGCTGCTGCGTCCAGAATACACCCTGGGGTTGGAGCATGAGCTTGGCCGAATTCCGGCAGGAGCCGTTGTGCGGACGAAGGCGACCGTATTTGCCTTGAACACCTTTGCCAAGTGGCAGGATTTCCGATCTTTCGCCCGAAAACAGCGGAGTCCGGTTGTACCGACCCTGGACAACCATCTTGAACTGGCACTTAGTGGCGGCAATCCGTTTGTTTCAGACGTACTCACAGCGGAATTGATCGAACGAAAAATGGTTCCGCTCGCCGGAAATCTGGAACTATATGTGCAGAATGGTGGCGCACCTGAGCACTTAGCGGCTGATATGGAATTACACCGAGAGGATGACCTGCGCTCTGCTCAGTTGGAATTCTCCCCTGAGGAAAAGGTTGCGACAGAAGAAAGCGAATTCGGCTGGAAGGTTCGGGCTGTTTATCGAGGTGAGGATCGTGTTCAGGAACGGACCGCCCTCTGGTATCCGCAGACGGGAGCAACCGTTGATCGGGTAATTGAAGAAGGTCCGGCAGGCCCCGTTTACATGGTGAGCAATGGAGTTCTCTCAATGGCAGCTGCACCCGGCTTCGGAAGTGTCGTGCATTCCTTGAAGCACCAGGGCGAGGAATGGCTGGACAGTTCGTACCCGGAAGCAGCACCCCGTTCCTGGTGGAATCCATGGTACGGTGGACTTGGTGTGGGTATCCCCGGTATGAACGGTTTCAGCCGTCAGCTGGAGCAGAGAAGCGCGGCTTGGACGGAGCAAAAGGATAATCATGGTAACATCTGGAAAGGAATTCAGATCACAACCCGCATCGAGAAGCATGAAGCGAATCGGGGAATTACGGTACACCAGCATTACCTCATGCTGCCCGGCGTACCTGTACTCTGTGAATTGCATTCGGTGACCAACGAAAGCGGCTTGGCACTGACGGATTACTCGCTAACGGAAGATCATTTCTTCAAGCCTTCGTCTGTCTTTGCTGATAGTTGGCTCGAACACCCCGAGCAAGGACGGTTCCCTCTGGGGAAGGTGGACGCGGGTCTTCAATTGAAGAGGCTCTTGCGTGTAGGGGCGGTTTCGCGTAAGAACATGCTGCATGCAGTGGATGGATATCCAAACCAGAACGCTTCGGTATTTGGGAACAACCAGGTACTTGGTCACAGCGTACATCAGCATCTGCCTATTCCGAATGGGGATACGGTCTGGATGAAGCCGACCTATCTGATCTTGGGACAAATCCCCCTGAGTCCAGAGGATGTCCATGACCTTTTGAAGCTAACCTTTGCAACTTCTACCGACGAAAAGGAGGCTTCACATGCCGATCATTGATATTCATATTCATTTGTCGGACATCGACAGCTTTCATCGAACGGCGATCGATTTATCGAAAGTGGATTACTCTGCCGCTGGCCTCAAAGCGGAGTTTGATAAGAATGACGTTATTCTTGGCATCGGAATGGGGGTTACGGAGCAGACGAAGGGAGCATTCCCGGATTCGAGCTCACCCAATCCGATGGGACTCGATTTGGAAGCGACGGTTCCGTCATTCCTCATGGAATGCGTCGGCATTAACCCAAACCACCTTGGTGGTGAACATGCTCAGGACGAGCTGGACCGAATTGAAGCTCGACTGCAAGCGCCTGAGGTAGCCGGAATTAAATTATATGCGGGGTACTATCATCACTACGTGTATGACAAGATCTACACACCGGTCTATGAACTGGCAGCCAAGTATAACGTGCCGGTGGTCATTCATACAGGGGATACGTACTCCATGAATGGGTTGCTCAAGTATGCACATCCGCTGACTGTGGACGAATTAGCCTTTCAACAGCGCGGCGTGAACTTTATGATCTGTCATTTGGGTGATCCCTGGGTGATGGATGCCGCTGAAGTGGTGGCGAAGAATCCTAACGTTTACGCAGATTTGTCCGGTCTTGTTGTCGGAGATCGACCCCATTTCGAACGGTTTATGAACGAACCCCTGTTCATGGATCATTTCCGCCGGGCCTTGGTATATTCGGATCATTACGAGAAAATGCTGTTTGGAACCGACTGGCCGCTTGCGCCAATTGATCTGTATGCAGAATTCGTCCGCCGACTTGTGCCGGAGCAGCATCATGAGAAGGTATTCTACGAGAATGCCTTTGGATTATTTCCACGCATTGGGAAGCGGATCGCGGAGCTGGGTTAAGGAAAAGATCCAAAAAATGATCGATAAGCATATCAATGCTCTGGATGCGATGTTCGCTCTGAATCATCTATCAAGTTGCTTCTGCCACTTTGTGCTGGCAGGAGCTTTTTTATGATGGATGTTTTTTTCGTATTTTCGGAAAATATGGTTGAAGCCAATCTCCTTTCACAAAGGTTTATAATCGGACATACGGTTGAGTCATATGGGTGTTAATAGTATAATTCGGGGTAATCGGTAATGGATGAATTCTGTGAATATAAATTGAGGATTAAATTGATGGGGGGAACTAATGGATGAAAGACAAAACGGAAAACCCCAGTGAAGGCTTGGAACCTCGCGACCACACAGATCGACCCGTGCGCGCCGACGCACAGCGCAACATCAATGCTCTGCTTCAGTCCGCAATGACGGTGTTCGCGACCTCGGGAGTGGATGCTCCAGTGCGGGAGATTGCGGAGAAGGCAGGTGTAGGTGTTGGCACCCTGTATCGCCATTTTCCACAGCGCTCGGATCTGATCGAAGCCGTATTCCGGCAGGAAGTCGATGCCTGTGCAGATGCGGCGGAGAAGCTGTCTACCCAGTATGAACCCGGTGAGGCCTTGGCGCGATGGATGCAGCGATACGTGGACTTCATAGCGGCCAAGCGTGGACTCGCGGCGGCTCTGCATTCGGGCAACCCGGCATATGAAACCCTGCCTGCTTACTTTGATAAGCGGCTGAATCCTGCGCTGCGAACCTTGCTTGATACTGCTGCTGCTGCTGGTGAGGTGCGTGCTGATGTTGAACCGGATGAATTGCTACGAGCAGTAGCGAGTCTCTCTGCGGCGGGACATAAGGGCAATGCCATGCAGGCTCGGCAGATGGTTGCTCTGCTCGTAGATGGACTGCGTTATCGTGCGACTCTGTAAGCGAGTGACTGCTGTTGATATTTAAGATTTCAATGCTATCCAGCCATTTGCCCAGTAAAAATAAAGCTTGCGAATCTTCCGATGAATCGAGCTTACTTTCCAGGCTTGCAAGTCTTGTAAGGATTGCAGAGAATAAAAAAACGACAGCAGTAACGGGTCAAGTTCCTGCTGCCATAACAAGATATATACGATTAAACAGGGGGGCCATACAGATGGCCCCTCTTTCTTTTATCGGAGGAATATTTTGATCATGATGATATCACCGCTGCCAAGTTGATACGATCCATCAGTCAATCAGTTTCCTTATTTGGTTTCAATACGACCGATCGGGTTGTCGTTCCCTGCCAAAGCCATACATGCTGAATCCCATGCGGAATCTTCTGGATAGAGTTCAGTACGGAGATAAGCCCAAGTGAGTTTCTGAACCGCAGCTACCCGTTCAAGGTTCTCATCGGTTGTCTCGGCGACATCGTAGCCGGACACTCCACCGAGTCCGTGCTCTGCGCCGAACAGAGTGAGCAGGGACTTGGAGCCGGGGGAAAGGAAATACGGATCGGTGTGCCAATCTGCGCCCATAACCGTCAGATGACGGGAGTTGTCCTTGTCCCCGGCAACAACGAGCGCAGGTGTTTTCATTTCAGAGAAATCGGTAGTAGAGAAAAAGGAATAATTCTCGATCGTGAATTCACTGAGTGCATCGCCGCCTCTGCCGGGCGCCGCAAGTAGTACGCCCGCCTTGATCCGGGGCTCGGCCAAGTTCACTTCTGTTCCGTCGTGAGGATCGGTGAGTCGCGCTCCTAGCAGCAGGCTTATCGTATGTCCGCCCATGGAGTGGCCAGCTGCGGCGACTCTACCCCGGTCGAGGCGTCCGAGAAGCTGCGGAACAGTGGACTCGATTGTGTCTAGCTGATCAAGGATATGTGTCATATCCTGAGCCCGGGATCGCCAGTATAGCGGCGCCTCGGGATGATCTGAACCGAGGTTCAGCGTTCTCGAACTCAGATGGGTCGGCTGGATTACGACGAATCCATGTGCTGCCCAGAAGTTGGCGAGTGGAGCATATCCGTTCAGTGAGGAGAGATGATTGGATGGACCGTGCCCATGCGAGAGAAGGATGATCGGAAGTTCGCTTCCGGTCGCCGGTGCGGTGACCCGCATTTCCAGGTCTACAGCACGGCCGGGAACTGAAAGTACTACCGGACTGAACGAAAGGACTGGAGCAGGCGTGCTGATTTTGATTTCTATACTCATAGTATCTCCTTTTTTACATTTATTTGTGTGTTCCATGTGGCTTTCACATACTTCGAGCCATACTCCTAAGCATTCCGAAATGAATATGATCCCGGCTTGAACTATTCATTCTGATCTATAATCTGATCGTCAATGTATTGTTAAATGATGTGTAATTAAGCTTTATTATAATTGTCAGGTCGATGGGATCACCAATGCCTTATTTGGACTCGATACGTCCAAGCGGACTGTCGCTCTCTTCCAGAGCTGAAAGAGCTGCCGGCCAGCTGGAATTGTCGAGGGCGAGCGCGTTGCGAAGGTAAGCCCACGAGAGCCGCTGGATCAGGGCGACTCGTTCGGGGTACTCGTCCGTCGTTTCCGTGACGCTGTACCCGGAGATTCCGCCAAGCGAGTGCTCTGCCCCGAAGAGGGTGAGCAGGCTTTTGCTGCCCGGGCTCAGGAAGTACGGGTCGGTGAACCAGTCCGGCCCCCGAGTGGACAGTGGGGATTGGTCATGGTCCCCCGCGACCACGAGGGTCGGCGTGCTCATGTCTGCGAAGCTCGGGTTCATGAAGGGGAAATGCTCAGCTGCGAACGGACTAAGATCAGCTCCACCCTTGCCAGTCGTGGCAAGCAACACGCCCGCCTTGATGCGAGAGTCGGACATGTCCTCTCCCGGTTCGCCGTGGGCATCAAGGACTCGGGCGCCAAGCAGCATGCCCACCGTCTGGCCGCCGAAGGAGTGTCCTGCTGCAGCGATGCGGCTGCGATCAAGACGCCCACTGAGGCCGGGAACGGAAGCTTCAATGAGATCAAGCTGGTCAAGGATGCGCTTCATGTCTTCGACCCGGAAACGCCAGATCAATGGTGTACGGGGATCTTCAGGAGGAAGGTTGAGCGTCCTTGAGTCGAGATGGGTGGGTTGAATGACCACGAAGCCTTGAGCAGCCCAGAAGTCGACCAACGGGCCGTAGCCGTCCAACGACCCACCAAAGCCGTGGGAGAAAAGAATAATAGGCAATTCGCGCCCAATCTCGGGCGCAGACACTCGCACTTGCAAATCCTCATCACGGCCCGGGGCTGATAGCACTACCGGTTTCACCGAGACGACTGGAGTGGGCGCATTAACCTTAACTACCATAATAATAATACTCTCCTTTTTTCATCAATTTGTGACTAGCGCCGCCTTGTATGCTAAAGATGAATATAAGCGGAACGTTGTTCCGATTATATATGGAACAACGTTCCGTTTGCAATATTTTTTTTCAATTAACACCTGTTAAATTTGAAAAAGGACATGCTAAAAGAGGTAATGGAGGTTTATCATAGAGGAAATAAACCACACATTACCTGAGGGAAAACAGCGAATACAGCTTATGCCTGACCCGGAATGAGGAGGGTTCAGGAGAACAAAGGTTGAGTTACCATCTTCATGTATTTTTTTAAGTCGTCTTTTGCATATGGGTGCTGTTCCCAGACACCAAGGTTCCAACTCATATAACGGATGCCCAGATAACGGGACGCCAGGGAGAAATACTTTTCGAATTGGCCTTGTGGAATATTATATCCATGGGAACTTAGAGCCTCCCGATAAATCTCTACTTGTCTCAAGTGGCTACAGCGCAGAGGAATATCAAAGAACAGGGAACCATACCTTGCTTCCTCCCAATCGATAAAATAGACATCCTCATTGTTGTGTACCAATACATTGCCGGGGTTCAGATCATTATGGATCATCGTATGTGTATGTTCATCCCTCATCAGAACTTCAAGATCATCTACGATGCTACTTGCAACAGCTTCAATTTTCGATATGGTCGGTAATCCAAATTCCTCAATGAATGCCAGGCTTTCAATGGCGGCGTTCCACGAAGGTCTCCAACGTTTTTCCATCATATCGATGATGTGATTTCGATCCACAGTGGGTATCCAGGGCAGTTCTTTTTTCGAACCCATATTCATTCCATGTATGTAAGCCAGCGCTCGTAATTCTTTATTCTGAAGCAGATCTATATCGAGATGGTTATAATCAGTTTGGTAGTCCACATCCTGAATGCAGATCAAGCTGCGATCTTCAGTATGAGGTTCATTTGATAGACTAAAGGGCACATTGACTCCCTGTGAAAATAATCTGGACAAGGTAGTGCGTTCAATGAATGTGGCCTTCTTCGTAATGAGAGAAATGTCCTTTTTCTCTCCATTAGACAGGAATTCAATATGATGTCGAAGCAACTCCACGGCCTGAGATCCCATACCGATAGGGTTACTCTCAATACTTAGTATTTGAGCATCTGAGGATACATACTGATTCATTGCTTGTTGTATTAATTCTTGTACTGTGATAGATCCCATTCTCATTTGTTATCTCCTTTCTGCCTATTGGTAAGAACCTAATTACGGATTGATTATGGATTCGATAGAAGCATAAAATTATTAATGAATCCCTCTTTTTGAAGAAATACCTCTTCGAATTCTTGCGTTTTCAAATTATAGTAATAGATTCCCCGTTCATGTTTGATGTTTGCATCTACATACTCCCCAAGGAAATAAAAACCTTGTCCATCTTTGGATAAGCACAATTCGCTGCTGGCCTTTATAGGAAGGGGAATATTCGTTCTTTCGCCTGTTCTGATATTCACCATACTGTATTCAATGGGATGCTTATTGATGTGTTTTGCCGTGGCAATCATGATCTGATCTGCACGTGCGGACAGAGTTAAGATTTGTTCCTCATCCAGTTCAATGACCTTACGGGTCTGCATGGAAATAGGATCTATCTCAATAATGCTATGGTTTGGAGGAACCATCGGTGTTTGCGCCTTATTGGACTGCTCCATATGAATATATTGCTCTTCTTCGGAATATTGGATGGCATAGGTTTTGCTCGTTTCCGGGTTAAAAGAAATATCCCATGTAGTTGTATCCGAATCCTCGTCATTCAAGATGTTCATTTCATGCGTGTTCTTATCAAAGAAAATGACTTTGACAGGACGTTCTCCCTTTTTAACAGCTGCCATAACCAATGTATGATCAACGGTATCCGGAATAATTGAATTAATTGCAAATAAGCCTGAGCTTAATTGTTGAATCGTTTGTGTCTGAATATCATAGGAAAACAACTCGTCACCCTTATCTTTTCCTGCTCCTGAATAATAGATGGTGTCATTTGCTAAGGAAGCTACAGTTAAGGGATATTGAGAGTTATAAGGCAAATCAGCTAGTTTAACTAGAGCCTTCATTTGGATATCGTATGTGTATGCTCTCATGATCATACCATCATCGGTATCTGTTCCATTAACATATTCCGTGTTTGTAATTGAAAGATATTCATGTGTTTCTTCTCCTGAACTGCACCCCGCAATGAAGAGAAGTAAAGTCATTACGACTGCAATAAATGGGTAGGGTAAAACCTTTCTTTTCATTGACTTTTCACCCTTTTCACTAAAAGAAACGATAGATTAATTCAAGAAAATTATACCTTTATTTTACAAATTGAGTAAAGAAAAAATATTAATAGTTACCTATAGTTTTATTTTTAAATAGATGAATATGAGTTTAAAAAAAACATTTTTCAGGGCAAACGTTTTTTCTGCTGAACAATTGATTGATATCTACCGATATAAAGTTAACCCATACAATATTGGACACAATCAAGGATGAAAGAGAAGGTGGATTCATTTGGTAATCGCGAAGGCGAGAGAGCGCATGATCAACATGTCGTTCAGAGTCAAATTACCGCTAATGATCAGTTTGCTGGTAACGATTGTATTGGCAGTAACTGCCGTATTATCTTACAGCGTGGCGGCAGTCATTACGCTCGACAAAAGCAAGGATGAGATTAAAGCAATCTCTGACCGGATTGGTGCGGGCTTGTTCACCTCACTCACGTTGGAAGAACAATCGACGTTTCTGATTACGAAGCATCGAACATTCCAGGATTTACTGGAGATTCGGAATACAGAAGGGCAGAGTGAAACATTTTTCTCGGAAAATAGTGAACTCGTGGACAAGGCTAACAAAATTTTAGCAGACAGCCTGGCAGGGATGAAGGGCAACAGCGTTCTTATTCTGCTGGACCGAAAGGGTACCATTGTCGCAGCGAACAATCCTGAAATACTCGGTGAGGAACGCGCCAGCCGTACGTATTTCCAACAGGCACTGCAAGGGCAGAACATCATCAGCGAAGGTGTGATCTCTGAATCTTTGGGAACACTGGGGACCGTCTCTGCAATGCCGATCTATAATGACAACAAGGAAGTGGAAGGCGTGCTCGCATCTACGGCCTCGACCTCATTCTTCGTTAACCAGCTTCAGAACATCAACATTAATGAAGAGGGGAAAGTCATTATTCTGGACCGTGTGGGTACAGTGATGTTCAATTCGGCGGATGAGAAGATGGCGGGGCAGAAGCTTGAGTCTGGTGAATATCAGTCACTGATTGATCTGCCTTCTAACGAGCAGTTGCAACAAGGCGATGTTAGCACAAAGGATAAAGTCGTCTTTTACTCCAAAATTCCAAGATCGGATTGGACCATCATTGTTGAAGATAAGTTAAGTGATGTACGGAAGCCCTTGCTTGCCATGGCCAATAAAATGTATATTGTGCTCTTCAGCGCGATTGCAGTGTCTGTCATCGCAGGAATACTGATCTCACTACTGGTTACCAAACCAATTACGAGACTGACGTCTTTGTTCAGACAGCTTGCAGACGGGGATCTGACCGTACAAGCTACGGGCAAATATAGCGGAGAATTCAAACAACTGGTGGACAGCTTTAACACGATGGCTGCGGGCAACCAACAGCTGATTTCCAGTATGAACCATTCCATCAGCGTGCTGAAAACAAGTACAACCGAACTGGATCACTCTACCCAGCAGACCTCGACTTCCATTACCGAAACAACGACAACGGCGTTTGAAATTTCACGAGCCATGGAGTCTCAGGCCAATGATACGGAAGCTATCGTGGATAAATTCATGAATGTGGGCGATAAAATCGAGAACGTCAATGAGATGTCACAGTCGGTGAAGCTCAAGGCAGATGAGATCACGGATGCTTTCAAGAGCAACCACGCGGTCATTGATGCGCTGATTGCGGTGAACGGGCAGAACGAGGCCGAAGTGAACAATATTTCCAAGATTACAGTGCAACTCGCTGAAAGTTCCTCCGGTATTCACCAAATTACGGGTACGATAACCGAGATTGCGAATCAGACAAAGCTGCTTGCGCTCAATGCTTCCATCGAAGCGGCAAGGGCGGGCGAGCATGGACGTGGCTTCGCCGTAGTTGCATCGGAGATTCGCAAACTGGCGGAGCAGACCACAGCCCAATCGGAGGATATCAACCGGATTGTGATGCAGACGATTGATCATGTCGAGCAGAATAACCGGAGTGTACAAGCCATTGAGGCGATTGCTGAACAGCATAAGAGCAGTGTGAGCCAGACCAAGGAGACATTCAATTTTGTCACCCAAAATATGAATGAGATGATGAATCAGGTTCAGGCCATTGCCTCCGAGATTGAATCCATCGAACGCGATAAGGATGACGTCATTGGAGCTGCACAGAACTTGTCTGCTTCAGGTGAAGAAGTGTCTGCATCCGTGGAGGAAGTAACCGCGACGATGGAGGAACAGTCAGGCATGACCGAGCATCTGTCAGAGATGGTACAGACCATCGATGGGTTGACCAAACAGCTTGCTGAAGCATCTTCCCGGTTCAAAACAAAGTAAATAAGCGCCATGATGTCATTTGACAAGATCGGATGTTAAAACCGTAACGATTTTGGTTCGTTTGAACCAGCATACATCTGAACCTCCAAGCCTGTTTAGTTAAGGGCGAGGAGGTTTTATTTTTTTTATAAAATAGAGACCCAATGACATCAATAGGAAAAATTATTATGGGAAAAGTGAGGTTAACAACGAAACATTTACTGTTATATCTACGTCTGAATAGGAAAGTATTGTAAATTTAGAGTGAGAAGGTGGGGAACTTGATGCAAACAAGAAGAAAAGTATTCATTGGCTTCATCGCTTGTCTCTTATTCATTCCTACAGTAGCCTCAGCTCAAGAAGCTCAACTGAGGGCACCCGTGGTCAAAGTAGTGAAAGTGAAAAAAAACTGCCCTTCAACTAAGGTGAAAAGTGAGAAACAAAAAGAAGATGGAGATAGAACCGTGAAAGACATAGTGATCCTTGAACCACTTCAAACGCTCATAGACGAATATAAACTGAATAAAACAGAAGAAAAGATCGAAGTGAGTATTATGCTTAGATATGATCTGAACATCTCCAAACAAAACTTTTTGAAAACGAAATTCTCTGCGTTTAAGGACGCTGTCACCGACAGGGAGGGATTCGGAGGATACAGTTTTTTTGCCAAGTTGACGATTACCGAAATAGAGGAAGTGAGTAAATGGGATGCAATCTCTACCATTTCACTCCCATCGGACACGGTGTCCATCTATTAATTAGGTTGAGAAGCCCTTATTACGCTGATTCTAGGGAGATTTGGCGGAGTTAAGGGCTTCTTTTATGATTTTTCAGAACTATAGGAGCGCAGCATATATCCAGTTCCTCTGACAGAGATAATAAATCGAGGCTTTCTTGGATGGTCCTCAATTTTTTTACGAACTCGGTTTATGTATACATAGAGCAGATGAAGATCTATATTTTCCTCTGAGAGCCACATGAACTTATAAATCGAAAGCAAGGGGACTGTTTCATCAAGGTTATAAGCGAGACGTTGGAGGAGACGGAGTTCTAGTCTGGAAAGGGAGAAAGGAAGACCGTTTTTCATGAGAATAGATTGATCGATATCAATATAACAGTGATTATCAAGGATTATGGGTTTGGTCGATAAAATATCCATTGTTCACCTCGTTGTAATATATAAACATTATTTTCCATAAGTGTATTATAAATGATAGGTTTTGGATTGGAAAGACCTTGTTTGACGAATTTTAGGGAGAGTTTGTAGAATTGTTGATAACCTAAACAAATTGTGAGATATAAAAGTGAAAATCTAATGTATGCTTGTTTTGTAAAAATAACCAAACAACTAATGAAACGAAAATCATCACTGAACTCATTTACAAGAAAGGGGGAACCCTGGTGTTCTAGTTTTTTATTTCGAAATAGTACTTGAATTCCATTATATTTAGTAAGGAGGAGCCCAGTCCATGAATTCAAAGAAATTTGTTAAGCGTATTAGTCTTTGCTTCTTATCCTGTCTTCTTGTTTTGCCTGCAACTGTTAGTGCGAATGGGGTTCAAATTACTCCAGATCATTTTCCCTTTATCAAATCTCTGCCCACTTCTGAAGTACAAGTCAATCTAATGGATTCTGAATCCGATCTGACGGAGAGTAGTCTGTCTATCAACCTTAATAGGATGGAATATAACACCTTGGCAGTTCCTTCAAAAATTTTGGAAAAATTGAAAGAAAGACTTCAGTCTAAAGCATTATATGCACAAGAAAAAATTGAGGTAAGTATCATGCTCAAGTATGATGCAGTTGTAACGAAGGAAAAATTCATAGAAAGAGAATCGGAAATATTCAGTGGTAATATCACAGATTTGAATGGTTTTGGTGGTTATAGTTTTTTTGCCGCATTAACAACTGACGAAATTGAACAACTGGTTCATTTGGAGGAAATAGCGTCCCTTTCAACCCCGGACGATGTAGTTTCTGTATATGGTGAGCCGGATGAACATCAATCAGAGGTCTATTTGAATGGTGCTACCGAGATGACTGGAATTAAAAAGGGAAGAAGTGACTATGGCGTAACAGGTAATCGTGATGGAAAGGCGTCATATTCCAAAAATGATTCAGTTATTGCAGTAATTGATACGGGTATTGATGGTGGTCATATTGATTTGAGTGGAGGAAAAATTTTAGGTTGGAAGGACTTTGTAAATACATCCTCAACTACAGCTTATGATGATCTGGGTCACGGAACACATGTTGCCAGTATTGCAGCTGGGACAGGAGCAGGAGATCCCGGAGTAGAAACCGGAGTGGCCCCAGGTGCAGCTCTAGTAGGAATCAAGGTATGCTCTAGTAATACGAATTGTTCTAACCAGAACATACTGAATGCGATGGATTGGATTATTGCTAATAAGGACACATATGGAATTGATATCATTAATATGAGTTTGGGCAGTTCAGGCTCGGCTAATGCAAGTTTCTGCAACAAGGTGTCTAGTGCGGCAAACAATGGAATACTTACAGTAGTGGCTGCCGGGAATACATCAGGAGGATCTGACTATGGCTCACTTAATCATTTTGCCAAATGTTCAGACGTGTTGTCCGTTGCAAATGTGGCTGACCCTTACGAAGGAGGCTGGTATCTAAATCCTTCCTCCAACCGGGGCACAGGATCCGAAGGTCCTACACTTGCAGCACCTGGAACTTCTATCCGTGCGGCTAAGGCGAACTCTACTAGCGAATATATTACCTACTCTGGAACTTCAATGGCGTCTCCTATGATTGCCGGATTAGCAGCACTTATGCTTCAAGCTAGTAATGGGAGTCTTAATTATGATTTTAAGATAGAAGATTATGGGATGTCAGGATATGATAAAGTATATGGCAATGGACTCATCCTAGGACATCAAACTATTAAAGCTGCTTCTGGTTCTTCAACAGGTTCCTTTGATAACTATCGTAATCATATTAGAGCACAGACCAATATAGCAGCGAGCAACATTAATTTATATAGCATTAAGGTTAACAGCACAGACGCTTTTTTCGCCAACACACTGATTATTAATAATGAAAATGGTGCAGACCTGGATTTGTATATATGGAAACCGGGAGTTGAGCCTATCCAGAATAATCAACTAAGACTAGATTTGGCTATCCAAAGTAGTACAGGAAATCTTCCACAGGAAACGATCAGTTTTAAGCCAACTGCAGCGGGTAGCTACACCATAGGTGTCTTAGCTTACGATTCTGCTACGTATGCCTTGGATTGGGCGGGGCAAATATCGATTCCATGACAGTTATTATGATGAGAAATCCACAACAAAAGCCGGTCTACCCTTATGGGTACCGGCTTTTGTCCTATTTGTAGTTTCAAGATCAGTGGAGTTATCGTACGAACCAACTGAGCGGCTGCGGGGCCATGTCTGCCGTGTCGCGAAGATCATGGGCCTTGACATTGCTTCCGTAAATCATGGAATCACTGCTCAGTCGGTAGGAAGGGAAACTGTTCTCCGATTGCAGGCGAAGGCAAGGCTCAAAATAGATCTGTTGCTGTTTGTTGATGAGAAAAGGAAGCGAATCGGATTCAATCCGAATGTCATCACTGTCTGGCTCGTTGACAATCAGAAGCACAGCAGTGCCGTCACATCCGCATCCATCGGTGTCATAAAACAGCTTGAAATAGCCCGGCCGATCTCCCAGCATCGCGTTAAGTCTTGATTCTGCCAGCGGACTGACCTGAATGTTCATAACGTCGTTCACACTCCTCTAATCACCTCGTGAATTCGCTTACAATCTAATATATGGAACAATGGTGTAAAATAGAAGGTGAAAGCAGGCCCAATCCGATGAAAATTATAACGTTAATGGATCATCCGATCGAATGGTTTCATGACCTGAATGCCATCGAAGGAGACGCCGTGATGGAGCCTCGCAGTGAAACCCATTTCATCGCAATTCCTTATCTGGTATGATAAGCAGGAAAAATAGAGAAAAAGGAAGGTTCCGCTATGACACCGATCACCATATATGACATCGCCAAAGAAGCGAACGTATCCGTATCCACGGTCTCCCGGGTACTGAATGATACGGCACCCGTGCGTGCGAGCACGAGGGAGAAGATTATGTCCATTATTGAAAAACACCAGTTTCAGCCCAACGCACAGGCGCGCAGTCTGATCAAGAAAGAGACGGGCACCATTGCCATTATCCTGCCGGATATTACGAATCCGTTCTTTCCGGAAGTATTCTGGGGTGCAGAGAACGAGGCACGCGGATTGGGGTATACGTTCTTTTTGTGCAACACCGCAGGGGATTACAGCCGGGAGTCCGAATACTTATCCATTTTGCGTGAGAAGCGTGTGGATGGCATTATTTTTCTAGGTGGACGAATCAATATGCAAGTCTGTCCGGATGACATGGCTCAGGAATTGATCGATATGGGCAAACGCATGCCGATCGTGTTGGTCAATGGCAATATTGCCAAAGGCGGATTCCATCGGGTATATACGGATGAAGGTGCAGGCGCAGCTCTTGCAGCGGAACATCTGCTGGAACTTGGACATCGGGATATTGCTTTTGTGGGCGGGCTGAGGGAGTTGTCCACCACGATGGTCAAGGTCAAGGCCGTTCAAAAGAAACTCCGTGAACATGGGCTCGAAATTCCAAAAGAACGCCAGATGCTCGGCAGTTTTTCCATTGAAGACGGAAAACGTGAAATGGCAAAGCTGCTGGATCGGGACAACCCGCCGACGGGGGTCATCTGCGTGAATGATTACACGGCCATTGGTGCAATCAAGGCAACCATTGAACATGGGTTGTCGATTCCCAAGGATATTTCTATCGTCGGCTTTGATGATACGCCGCTTGCCAGCGCGGTAATACCCGAATTAACAACGGTATCCCAGAATACGTATCAGCTGGGTAAGCTAGCCGTGGATAAGCTGCATGAACTAATTAATCAGGGCAATCCAAAGAAGCAGACGATCCTGCAACCAGAGCTGATCATCCGTCAAAGTACAGGGCCTGCATTACGATAAGAGTCCGATATATGGAAAAGAAAGCGTTGACATTTTCTCAAAGGGTGAAATATAATGAGTGCGTGAATGAAACCCCTTTCATAACGTGGAGCGGGTTTTAATTTTAAGGTTTATGAAACCCATTTCATGAAATGGGTTTCAGTAAAGTTCTTCCATTCATTATATTAGGGGGCGTACCGTATGAAGAGAAGTTTAAAGGTCATTTCGTTAGTGATGCTGGTCATGATTATGGGTCTGACAGCCTGTAGCAACAAGGACAATGGCAGTGCAGCTGGCGGGTCTGGTGGCAAAGTTGATCTGAGCATGACGATCTGGGGTTCCGAGGACGAGAAGAAGATTTATCAGGAACGGCTCGACATTGTAAAACAAACGTATCCCGATATTAACGTGAAGCTGAACGTGGTAGCCGGGGACTATGACCAGAAGGTACAAACGATGATCGCCGGAGGAACCGCACCGGACATCATGATGATTGCCGAGAACTATCAGGCGTACGCCTCCAAAAACCAAATTATTCCACTGGATGAGATGATCCAGGCCAACAATGTGAACATGTCAGAACGCTATTCTGACGACATTGCAAACCTTATGAAATTCGATGGTAAACAGTTCGGAATGCCGGACCGCGCAGGCGCAATGGTTCTCTTTTATAACAAGGATCTGTTCGACAAAGCTGGGGTTGAATATCCGACCAAGGAATGGACCCAGGAAGATCTGCTCGCCGCTGCTCAGAAGCTGACAGTGAAGGAGAACGGCAAAACGGTTCAATGGGGGTACTACCCAGGCAGCTGGTGGCCGCAATGGATGCAGTTGATCTACCAAAACGGTGGTTCACTGTTCGATGAGAGCGGCAAACCTACCTTTAATACCGAACCTGTACGTAAAGCGCTGCAATTCATGAATGATCTGACCTTCACGCATGGCGTGGGACCAACACCAACAGAAATTGCCGACATGGGAAATATCGGTGCTGACCCATTGTTCGCCCAAGGCAAGATTGCCATGGAAACGACGGGATTCTGGAATATTGGATCACTTGCCAAGGTGGAAGGCATCAATTGGGACATATCTCCGATATGGGGTGAGACCAACGCATTCTTCAATGGCTTCACGATTACGAACGCTTCCAAGCATAAGGAAGAGGCATTCAAAATCATTGAAGCGTTGACTACACCTGAAGCACAATTGCCGATGATCAAAGCCGGTCAGGATGCCCCTGCAACGAAGGCAGGTCTATCCAGCGATGAGTTCCTGAATGCCGAGTATGGCGGCAAGAAAATCAACATGGCCGCTTTCAGCGAATCCACCATCTATGCAGAGCCATTCAATCCGCAATGGAATGAAATGATGAAGCTCATTAACGACAAGCTGGGTGTCTACTTCAACAATAAAGCCTCACTGGATGATACCGTGACTGAAATTCAGAGCGGACTGGAAAGAATCTACAAATAGAGGTTGTTCAAAAAGTCCGCTTTTGATTACGAAGGATGCCTGGTGGCATTTTCAGCATCGAATATGGGATTCAGCCGAAATAAGCGGGAGGCTTACGAAGTATGTTTCCTTTGGAAACATTGTAGTTGCTCACGTAGTCATCCTACGCTCCGCTACTCCATTTCTAGCTTCATCCCATCTTCTCGGTACTGAAAACCGATCTTTTTGAACATGCATAAATAGCATCGACAGGGGACAGACGGAATTCGGCAGGAATGAATCCGGGTTTCGTCTGCTCGCTTCGTTATGGGAGGGCTTAACGTGAAGAAAAAGGACGGGAAATGGTTTTATATCTTCATCTCGCCTTGGCTGATTGGATTCCTTGGACTTACCCTGGGTCCGATCCTGTTTTCCATCTACATGAGCTTCACCAATTGGGATCTATTCCAGTCTCCTGAATTCATCGGTATTGACAATTACAAAAACCTGTTGACCGATGACCCGATCTTCTGGAAATCCGTAGGTAATACCTTCTTCTATGCATTGATATCGATTCCGCTGGGCATGTCCATCTCGCTCTGGATCGCGTATTACCTCAACAAAAAAATCAAAGGTATTACCTTCTTCCGCATCCTGTTCTATCTGCCATCTGTCGTTCCGGTGGTTGCAAGCTCACTGCTCTTCATCCATTTGCTTGCTCCAACGGAAGGGTTGATCAACCAAGCGCTTGCTATCTTCGGCATTCAAGGTCCTGCTTGGCTGCTTGATCCGAACTGGGTTAAACCAGCTTTGATCCTCATGTCACTATGGGGCGTCGGGGGCGGCGTGGTACTGCTGCTGGCGGGTATGAAAGGTATTCCTCAGGAGCTGTACGAGGCCGCCGCCATTGATGGGGCGAAGAGTTCGCAATCCTTCTTTCACATTACATTTCCAATGCTCACTCCCGTCATCTTCTTCAATCTCGTGACCGGGATGATCGGGGCGCTTCAGACGTTCGCACAGGTATTCATCGTCACAGCAGGTGGACCAGACAATGCCAGTCAGATGGTTGTTCCCTACCTGTTCCAGAACGCATTCCAGTTCTACAAAATGGGATATGCATCGGCCATTGCCTGGGTGCTGTTCATCATCATCATGGCGCTGACCCTAGTTGTGTTCCGTTCATCGGCGCTATGGGTGCACTACGAGGAGGGAAAAGCGAATGAGTAATCCATCCACTGTGGAGAAAACGATATCCTACATTTTTTTGATTCTGGTCGGAGTGCTGCTTGCTTCCCCTTTCCTGTACATGATCTCCATCGCACTGGCGAGTGACGCAACAACCGTGAAATCGGCCTTTACCTTCATACCACTCGAATTCCAATGGTCCAATTTCTACACGATCTTCACGAATAACAATCTGGGTACTTATCTGAAAAATTCAGTCATTATTACCGTGATTACCATTATCGGATCGGTATTGTCAGCTTCGGTCGTATCTTACGGCTTCGCTCGTATCAAGGCGAGAGGCAGTCGGTTCTTGTTTATTGTTTTGCTCAGTACGATGATGATTCCGGGCGAGGTGACGATGGTGCCGCAGTTCATCATCTTCCGTCATCTGGACTGGATCAATACATTTTATCCGCTGATCGTACCGAGTTTCTTTGCGGGAGCGTTCAACGTGTTCCTGATTCGGCAATTTGTCATGAGCATTCCGAAATCGCTGGATGAAGCCGCCATGATCGACGGCATGGGACATCCGGGGATTTACTGGAAGATCATTATGCCGCTTACGTATCCGATTCTTGCCGCCATCGCCATTTTCTCATTTTCCTATAACTGGGGGAACTTCATGGGTCCGCTCATTTACATCAATGATCCGGAGAAAATGCCGCTGGCGCTCGGTGTTCAGCTTCTGACAACGGTAGGCGGCGGGCAGATGCCTCCGTGGAACCTAGTCATGATTGCTTCGCTGTTCCTCACCATTCCGATGGTGCTGGTCTATCTGTTCGGACAGCGCTATGTCTATGAAGCGAATATCAGCGGCGGCAGCAGTGGAATCAAGTAACGGGAGGTGCAGCAGTGCAGAACAAGCCAAACGTGAAAGCCAGCGACCGAATACGATACGGCACATGGGGAAAGGGTTGCATGAATCATGGATGATAACAAACCCCCTTTTGAGAACGGCAGGAAGGATAACAAGGATCATACCAAGCATGATTACAAGAATCTGATCCAGACTGACAGGAATGAACATGACAAACAACGCAGGTGGCGCAGCCGGAGCTACGTCCTGATAGGTGTGGCCCTGGTCGCGCTGCTCGCTGGAGGAGGAATTATCATCAATCATTTTGCCAATGAATCATCCAAAACACTTACATTCCAAGGGGAGCCGGTACGTCTGAAGTTCGAGCAGTCCTATGACCATTTTGAAGGCTGGGGTACATCGCTTGCGTGGTGGGCCAACGATCTGGGTGGCTGGAAAGATCAAGCCAAAGTCAGTGAAGTGATGGATTTGGTGTTTGACGCGGAGAAAGGGCTGGGACTTAATATTGTCCGGTACAATATTGGCGGTGAGGAGAACCCCGAGATGAAGGCGCTTCGGCCCGGAGGAGATATTCCCGGATTCCAGCCAGAACCTGGAGAATGGGATTGGGAGGCAGATGCTGGTCAGCGGGCTGTACTTCAGGGTTCTCTGGAACGTGGGGTCAACATTACGGAGGCATTCTCCAATTCACCACCTTACTGGATGACGATCAGTGGCTCGGTTACGGGGGCTGTGGATGGCAGCAACAATCTGCGGGAGGATCAGTATGATGCATTTGCCGATTATCTGACCGAAGTCGTGAAGCATTATCGCGATGAGTGGGGCATTACGTTCCGTACACTTGACCCACTCAATGAACCATCCTCGGACTGGTGGAAGAAAGGCAACATGCAGGAAGGCAGTCATTTTACCAACGATAAACAGGCCGAGATTATCAAGAAGGTTGCGGCATCGCTCAAAAGCAAAGGGCTGGACGGGACGGTGATCAGTGCTGCGGACGATAACAGCATTGACGAGACAGTTCACAATTTCAGCCTCTATGATCAGGATACGCTCGATGTGATCGCCCAGATCAATACCCATTCTTATAATGGAAGCAAAATGGAGGAACTGCGCACATTGGCTGAACGGCATGGCAAGAAGCTGTGGATGTCCGAGTACGGAACGGGTGGCAGCGAGCCGCATAGTCATGAGGACATGACTTCCGTGCAGGAACTGGCGGAGCGTATTATGTTCGATCTGAAAATCATGCAGCCATCCGCCTGGGTCTATTGGCAGGCCGTTGAAGATGAAGGCGCCAATAATAACTGGGGCTTCATTCATGCCAACTTTAATGGAGAAGAACAGTACGAGATGACGAAACAGTATTATGGCATGGCCCAATTTACGAAGTTCATCCGTCCAGGCGCAACGATTATTCCAACGGATGATGGACGAACACTGGCCGCTTATGACGCTGCTAATCAAAGGCTGGTGCTGGTGATCCGCAATGAGTTATCTGCCGGAAGCACAGCATTTGAGCTGGGGGCGTTTGACCACAGCAGTACTTCTACAGCACAGGTATATCAGACGTCACCGGATCGGAACATGGAGCAGCTTGAAGATGTTCCGGTGTATGCCAATGGATTGGAAGTGCCCACAACGGATAATTCCATAACAACCGTTGTATTGGAAGGTGTAGCATTGCAGGTGAACTGAGGATTAAGCAATATATCATTTTCTGTCATCTGAGTGCTGGTGTGAATAAGCACTATATCATTAGAACGAATCATTTACACAGAAACGGAGAGGACAGAAAAAAGCTGGAAAAGCGAAGCTACAAGCTTTCTGTAAGAAAGCTACTTCGGAAGCATTGGCTTCGCCTTTATCCCCGGATTTCCCCTTGAGAGAGGGGATCAAAAAAATCTGGGGATAACAGCGATTGGAAGGTTGTTCTGTCATCGGAGTGCCAGTGTAAATATCCCATTAGTTCACCTTATATAGCAAATGAATCACAGGACATATGAACTCAAACACAGAGAAGGAGGGCCTATCTTTGACAGAGAAACCATCCCTTTTGCTTCAAAAGCAGGAGAAGAATACACAGACCAGGGCTGAGCACAGTCTTCGATCTGAACTCACTTACGATCAGCGCAGCTTCATTATGAATGGAGAACGAGTATTTCTGAACAGTGCCACCATTCATTATTTCCGCATGCCGAGGGAGGAATGGCGGGAGGTATTAATGAAGGCGAAGCTGGCTGGCATGAATTGCATTGATACCTATTTTGCCTGGAACGTGCATGAACCCGAGGAAGGACAATGGTCGTTTGAAGGAGACCATGATTGCGGGGCTTTTCTGGACCTCTGTGCAGAGTTGGGCATGTACGTAATCACAAGACCGGGACCGTTCATTTGCGCCGAATGGGACTTTGGTGGTTTCCCGTATTGGCTGGAGACGAAACAGGGAATCAGGTTCCGACAAAACAATGAAGCCTATCTGCATTATGTAGATCTGTATTTTGACCGGATCATTCCAATCATCCGCGAGCGCCAGCTATCTGCCGGAGGCACTGTTATTCTTGTACAGGTCGAGAACGAATACGGATATCTGATGGATGATGCAGCAGCGAGTGCCCATATGAACCATCTTCGGGACAGTTTGCTTCAGCGCGGGATCGACGTACCGCTTATCACCTGTGTCGGCGGGGCGGAAGGTACGATTGAAGGTGCGAATTTCTGGTCAGGGGCTGACGGGCACTATGCGAAGCTTCGGGAGAAGCAGCCGGATACACCGAAGGTCGTGACAGAATTCTGGACCGGCTGGTTTGAGAACTGGGGCGGCCCTTCGGCCATTCAGAAGACACCAGCCTTGCTGGAGAAACGCATCATGGAAATTCTCCGCGCCGGGTACACCGGAATCAGTTATTACATGTTCTACGGCGGGACCAACTTTGGCGGATACGGTGGCAGAACCGTGGGCAGCAGCGATATTTTCATGATTACCTCCTACGATTATGATGCGCCGCTGAACGAGTACGGGCGGGTAACGGCCAAGTATGCGGTAGCCAAGACGTTATCCTATTTTGTCCATGCGTTTGGGGCATTGCTGATGGAGACGGAGGAAGTACCAACAGAGCAGATCAAGGTACGTCATTCGCAAGGCATCTCTGTGCGAGGCAGGTGTAAAGGCAATGAGCAGATATGGTTCCTGGAGAGTCACAAGGATGAGCGGGAGACGTTCCATGTCACGCTGGAGGAAGGCCGGACAATTCCCGTAGCCCTGAACCCAGGGCAGATTATTCCGATACTGGACAGAGTAGAGATTGCCGAGCATGTATACCTGACAGGCGGCACGATGATCACGGGCAATGAAGTGGTGAATGGAGAATTGACCTTGTTCATTGTTGCGGAGGCGGGACAGCGTTCAGTTGTGGAACTGGAATCCAACGTCTTGAATGTTCGAGGCAGCAGCATGCAGGTGCTGGTTGAACATGATCCGGTCAGAGAGGTCTATCGTTTCGATTTGGTTCATTTCCGTGAGCCGGGCATCATTCATCTGGAGGCGAGCGGTGTACCCATTCGGTTCGTGGTTCTGGACAAGGAAATGATGGATCGTACGTGGAGAATTGATGGAGGAGGCGAGCCAGATCAGTTACGTTATGCAATCGGATTTGATGATGTAGACGTCTCCTCTTCCGGGCAGGTCACGGGTATGATCTCTGATCCGAATCGGACCATTATGCTTCTCGGCAGCTGGACTGGTGGAGAACAGACGTTGATTGGACATGAGTTCATATACGGAGAAAGGAACAAATTACAGAGCGGCATACCGGATGAACATGTTGTGGAGTCATCTGCAGCAATTCGTCACTCTCAGTTCACCAGGCTGCCAATGCCACCGAAACTGTCTGATTCCCCTGACCTGTCACGTGTGACCTTGACAGCACAGCAGCGTTCTTCGAGTGGTCAACCCGAACATTTTTCCCAGTACGGACAGGATTTTGGGTATCTGTTATACGAGTGCGACTTCGACAGGTCAGTGAATGGAATCACCACCCTTATTCTGCCGGATCTCCAGGATACAGCTAGAATATATGTCAACCATGTGGAGCAGGCACTGGTACGTCAAGTGGGTGCAGCGGGTATGCAGGTGCAGACGAACAAAGGAAAGAATACACTTCAGGTGCTGGTACAGCATATGGGCAGGCTGAATTTTTCTCCATATTTGGGTGAAAGCAAAGGTCTGGCAGGATCTGTGTACATCGGTGGTTCTGTTCAGGATATACGAAGGAATTGGCATACGGAGCAAGGGATCGTTCACCTCGATGAAGTGAATGATCATCATCTTCAAGAGGACAGGCTTCTGAGCAGAACCTTTACACTGGATGGCATGGATCGAGCCATTCTCGTTGGAGCCGTCAGCCAAGGATTGCGGATTAATGGCATGGATGTGCCGATGGAAGGGTATCAGGACTGGTTTTCGTTCGACACATTGGATCTTTCCCTTTATTTACGACCGGGGGAGATCAATACGCTGGAGATGCCTTACAGCAGAACACCGCTCAATCGACTGGAACTGATCCTTTACCGGAGTGAAAATGAATTGAAGGATTGGCGTATGGCGGGTATGAATGCCTTGCTGCCGCAACAATGGGAGACATATGAGGCGTCGAATAAGTCAGGTCATCTCCAAACGCATGGGCAGACTGCTGACTATAGTGGCAACCGAAGTGCCACTCCTGTGGGAAATGGTACGAACGGTCAGCCAGTCTGGTATCGCTGGCAATTCTCCAAGTCAGCAGTACCAGGACACTACCGGGTGAACCTGATGCTTCGCCTTACCGGGATGAGCAAGGGAACACTTCATCTGAATGGCCACCATCTGGGTCGTTACTGGCAGATCGGTCCGCAGGAGGATTACAAAATTCCGGTATCCTGGCTGCAGGAGGAGAATGAACTGCTGTTGTTTGATGAGGAAGGCCGGGCGCCAGAACGGGTGCGTTTATTGTATGACAACTTGTCCCAGTATCCATGGGTTGTGGTCGAATAGATCATCTTTATTTTGTAACACGTACAACGGAAATAGATAGCTTCTCCTTAGTCGTATTATTCTTTTAGCAGGGACTGCTCGGATGATTGAGTCTATAGATTCTGAATCTCCGGGCAGCTCGGTTAAAGTAAATGTGCGACGAGGATAGCTACAATCATTTATTGAAACCGTTTACATTATGGGATGTTTTAAGTTTATGTGATCTGTAGGGAGGTGATGTCTGGCAAAAGGAATTCCTGACCCACATTATGGATAAGGAGATGACCCATGTTCATGACGAAACGATCGAGTGCCAGGTTATTTATTACTTGTAAGTCCAGCATGATTCTGTTACTTGGAACATTACTTCTCTTCACTACATTATTCCCGAATACAGCCAGAGCAGCGACAAGTGTCTACACCATCTCGGCTTTTACCAATACGAGCGAGTCCAATCTGTATATCTACGAATCCTATAACGCAACTAACTATGGTTTGCTAAAAGGGCCTGCCTACACACCCCCGGCCAATCTGATCCGCGATCCCAGCATTATGAAACATACGGATGGTCTGTACTATGTTGTCTACACCACGAACTGGTCAGGCAATACGATCGGCATCGCATCCAGCCCGGATAAGGTGAACTGGACGTTTGTCCGCAATATTACGCTATCTACACCCACCACGATTGCGCATACCTGGGCACCGGAATGGTTCAAGGACAGCAATGGCAGTCTGAACATCATCGTGTCCATCTCCCCAGGCAATTATGAGAACTTCAAACCTTATGTCATCACGGCAACCAATGCAACGCTGTCTTCCACAACATGGTCTGCTGCCACAGAGCTTGCAGGCATTGCCCCCAACTACATCGATACCTTCATCGTCAAGACAGGCTCCACCTATCATGCATTTACCAAGAATGAGACCACCAAGTATATCGAATATGCTACGGCTACTTCCCTCACCGGACCTTACACGTTAAAAGGGACGGGAGATTGGGCAGGATGGGGTTCCTGGGTAGAGGGGCCTGCGCTTGTCCAGCTGGATAACGGTTCTTGGCGAATCTATTTTGACGGTTATTCCACCCAAAAATATTACTACAGCGACTCTGCCGACGGGTTTCTGACATGGAGTGCAAAGCAGGAAATTGCAGGTCTGACCGGGTTGGTCCGGCACATGACTGTGCTCAAGGAGACAGGACAACCGGGCGATATTCGACGGCTGGAATCGTACAATGTTCCAGGCAGCTATATTCGCCACTACAATTATCAGGCAAGAATAGATGCCAATGTCAGCCCAGCGGAGGATGCACAGTTTCGCATTGTTCCTGGACTGGCTGATTCATCTGGGATTTCATTCGAGTCCATCAATTATCCAGGCTACTTCCTGAGGCAGTACAACGATGGCATTGTGCTTGTGAAAAATGATGGCAGTGCAGCCTTCAAAAATGATGCCACGTTCAAGCGTGTTACGGGTCTTGCCAATGCTTCATGGACTTCTTATGCATCCCTGAATTACCCAGACCGCTATCTGAGACATGTGAACAACATGCTGCGGCTGGAACCGGTCGTAACGGCGGCTGACAAGTCAGACGCTACTTTCAGGGAGATTGCACAGTAAAGCCTGAAAAGACTCAACGGAACTCATTTTACTTCAGAAGGAGTGAATCGAATGAAATGGTTGAAACGAATGGCCGCTCTGTTGATGACAGGCAGTTTGCTCACAGGAAGTCTGGGCTTGGGTACGGAGGCATCAGCCGCAGGTTCTTACACAGCTGTGGCCGATCCCTCGAAGCAATATCAGACCATCGAAGGATGGGGAACATCCCTTGCCTGGTGGGGCAAAGTGGTTGGAGAGTACTCCAATCGGGATGAGTATGCAGAAAAGATGTTTAGCCCTGTCAACGGGCTCGGTCTGAACGTCCTTCGTTACAACATTGGAGGCGGCGATAATCCATCATCCAATGTTCTGGAATATCGCAAAGCTGTGCCGGGATATCAGCCTTCTCCGGGCGTATATGACTGGAATGCAGATGCGAATCAGCGGTACATGTTACAGGCTGCCAAATCGTATGGAGTCAACGTGTTTGAAGCCTTTGCGAACTCTGCACCCTACTGGATGACGATCAGTGGAAGTGTTTCCGGCGCAGCGAATGGCGGCAATAATCTTAAGCCGGATTACTATGATGATTTTGCAGATTATCTTACGGAGGTTGTGAAGCATTTCAGAGATAACTGGGGTATCACGTTTGACACAGTTACCCCGCTCAATGAACCGATATCGACATGGTGGAAACTGGGCAATGATCAGGAGGGCATGCACTTTGACCGCGCAGATCAAAACACGATTCTCAGTCAGGTGCAATCCTCGCTTACAGCAAAGGGACTGTCCACGAAGCTGAGTGCGCCGGAAGAGTACAGTCTGGATGATTCACCAACTTCCTTCAACAGCTACAGCAGTGCCGTGAAGTCGGCTATCAGCCAGATCAACACCCATACGTATGGCGGCAGCAATCGCACAGCTCTGCGCAATACAGCGACATCTGCGGGCAAGCATCTGTGGACATCCGAATACGGGGATGGCGATGCAAGCGGGTTGACGATGTCACGCACGATCCTTAAGGACATGCGCAGCATGGGCGCAAGTGCGTGGGTATACTGGCAGGCGGTAGACAGTGCAGAAGGATGGGGATTTTTCAAAAACGTACTGAATAATACCCAAACCACCAGCTACACTGTGAACCAGAAATATTATGTGATGGGCAATTACAGCAAGTTTATTCGTCCGGGGTACAAGATTATCGGCATGAGTGATGCCAATACGCTTGCCGCCTATGACGCTGCTTCAGGTAAAGTGGTGCTGGTCACCACCAACTCGGAATCCACCGATACAACGGTGACCTATGATCTGAGCCGATTTACAAGCCTGGGGTCTTCCGCTCAAGCTTATCGTACATCTTCTACAGAGAAGTTGCAGCAACTGACGAACCTTTCGCTTCAAAACAAAACGTTTACAGCAACAGCTAAAGCTAACTCGGTCACGACTTATGTCATCTCAGGTGCAGCATACAACGGTAGTACAGGATATGAAAGCGGGGCCATCTACAAGCTGATCAATCGAAACAGCGGCCTTGCTCTGGATGTCAACGGCGCTTCAACTGCCGGGGGTGCAACCATCATCCAGTGGAATGACAACGGAGCGGCCAACCAGCAATGGAAGCTGGAGACGGCTGGCAACGGGTATTATATCATCCGCAATGTAGCCAGCGGGCTTTTGCTGGATGTGAATTCGAGTTCCACGCAGGGTGGAGCTGCACTGATCCAGTGGCAGGATAACGGCGGCAACAATCAGCAGTGGCTGCCCGTGGACGTTGGGGGTTATCTCGTTCTTGTGAACCGCAACAGTGGTCTAACAGTAGATATCAATCAAGGGTCCATGAGTGCGGGAGCTTCAACGATCCAATGGGCCGACAATGGCGGGGCCAATCAGCAATGGAAACTCGTTAAGGTCAATTAGCTTCTGTCCATGTTTGGAGCAGCATCAGGAGGTGAGGAAGGGGAGAGGCATCATTTGAAGCTATGAAAAAGCCGCGGTGCTCCGCGGCTGCATGAAGGCCGATCATGATCCGCCCTGTGTATGAGCAGGCTAACCAGAATGTGCTGGTTAGCCTGTTTCGGTATGTTTGACCTGACTGATCGACTTGACCGACTTGGTGTGTCATCCTTCCGTCATCTTCATTCTTCGTTTAATCCGGCTTCCAGCGCCTTACCAATGGCTTCCAGTCTGGACGTGACGCCAAGCTTGCTGTATATGCGATTGATATGTGTTTTTATGGTGCCCGTCCCAATATTCATTCGGCTCGCAATTTCACGGTTTGCATGTCCATGTGACATATGGATCAGTACCAGCCGCTCTTTCGGGGTGAGTGAAGCGATGGTTTCCATCAGGTGGGGAGCCGTGGAATCCTGCCCGAAAAGAGGGCGGGGATTGAAGGCCTGAAGCACCTGCTTCACATAAGAGGTGGACGGTTTATTTCTGATGCTCCGTTCATGTCTGGGCTTCAGCTGCATATAGGACTGGATCAACCCGGCTGAGGCAGCGTTCTCTTGCAAAAACAGGGCAATAAAGTCTTCGGCCTCTGCCAGATGAAGCGCTTGGCCCATATAGATCAGTGCGGCATCCATTCGTCCCGAGCCGGAGAATGCGAGTGCATGAAGCAGATTGGCTTCAATGGCTTCGATGGGGCGTTTCTCCTGTTCAGTCAGTTGATCTAGCCGTTCAATCAGCGGCAGGGCCTGCTCTGTTTTGCCCATTAGGATGAGAAATCGTGCCAATTGCAAATAGATATGCAAATGATAGATGGAGATGGGATCTGTGGCAGCAAGTTTCCACCGACCAATCCAGTCGATGGCCTGTCTGGTATCACCATTCATCAGGAGCATGCGAGCGAGCTCTGCCTGCACGTGAATGACGGCATCATCCATCTGATGCTCTTCCAGTTCAGCCACTGCTTCGTTCAGGTATTGCACCGCTTCTTGATGCCGTTGCTGAAGAGTCAGGCTGCGCGCCATGTAGATCCAGCCGGGAAGGCGGATGCTTGCGCGATGTTGTGTATCTTCAAACTGATCAGCGGCTTCCATGCCCAGTTGAATATAATGCTGTGCTTGGTCCATTTCATTCCAGTGATAGTGCAACTCGCCGAATCCAATATAGAGCCAAGCCAGCACAGGTTGATTCAGATTGCGCATCAGTTCGATAATGTGCAGCAGAAAGGGCTCTGCGATAGACTTGGCAAGCTGTCCGAGTTGACCACGGAATGCACCAAGCATGGTAGGATGGGCTGGCCCGTCAAACATACCAAGAATAAAGTTGCCCATATGGGGCAGATGCTCCTGGAACCGCTGAAGATTGTTCAGTGCAGCCAGATTGTTCTGTTCGTTGAACGTCGAGTAGAGCGAACGCATCAGCACCAGATTGCCGGATACCGATTGACGCTCGGTTTCAGTCCAGTTCGCCCCGTCTGAGGCAAGCCTGCGTTCCATTTTGCGTAGCTCGGATTCAAAGCGTATACTTTGGCGTCCGAACAGGAGCGAGAGTATATAAGAGAAGTGCAGGGTGGGCCGGGCAAGCAGCACGTATTCAGGCAAAGCCCCCAGCCAGCTACCAATCGTCGACCATTCACGCATGAGGGTACGATCCGCCATGTTCTCCAGCAGATCGGCCACCTGATCATAATCGCCTGCGGCTAGCCATTGCTCTATGGCTTCTTCGGGCATGTGCTGCGACATGCACCACTCGGCAGCCCTGCGTCGTCGTTCATTCTCCCTGCCGGGATATAACTTCATGAGGTGAGCGAGCAAAAAAGCGGAGAACAGGGGGTGAAAACGATACCAGCCTCCTGCATCATGTAGCGGAATCAGAAACAGGCCTGATTTCTCGGCTTCTTCCAGCATAATTCCGGGCTGCGGGTGCTGGCTGACGGCACCGCACAGAGCGGCGTTGAAGCGTGGCAACACACTGCAGTCCATCAGAAATTGCTGCATTACCGGAGCAAGGTCGCGGAATACTTCCTCCAGCAAGTAAGATTCAAACAAGCGAGGGTTGCTCGTAAGCTCTTTGAGCACGTGGTGTGAGCTATGCTTTTCCATCGCGAGAGCAGCAAGCTTCAATGCAGCAATCCAACCTTCGGTACGATCCACGAAGGAACGTGAGGTCTGTTCGGGCAGCTCCAGTTTCATCAGATCACGGAAAAACAATATTCCTTCTACCTCCGTAAACCGCATATCATCGGCTTCAATCCGGAGCACCGCCTGTTCAAGCTCCAGTTTGGCAAGTGAAAGATCGGGCAGTTCACGGCTGATCAGAATAACATGCAGGCTGGCAGGCATGAATTCAAGGAAATAAGCAAAGGCGTGCCTGATTTCATCCGCCTGAATGAAATGGAAATCGTCCAGCACGATAACCAGCGGCCCTGCCATTCGACTGAGTTCATTCAATAGATATACCGTCGCCATCTCGTTGTCGCCACTGAGGAGCAGGTGGTTGAACGCGTTAATCTTCACACCGAATTCAGGCAGGGCGGTTTGAATACCGGCAGCGATATATTGCCAGAATCGGATAAGCTCGTTATCTCCGGCATCCAGTGATATCCACACCAACGGCTGTGTGATCTGGCTGCACCAGCGGCTGACCAGCGTTGTCTTCCCATATCCGGCAGGCGAAGTGACCAGCGTTAATTTTCGAAAAAGTCCTTCAGCCAGTAGGTGATTCAGACGTTCACGCTCCAGTGTGGGAACATGGAGGTAAGGCAAACTCAGCTTGGATTGAAGGGTCATCAACATATATGTTTCCTTTCATGATCATTCGGAGTATATCCCCCATAATTCGACAAAAACACGGGAATTCCTCTTCATCTGCTTGTCCTTCCGAATTCGCGCATGCTATATTGGAGAGATGTGAGGAGATGAGGATATGAAGCTGGTGTCCTGGAATGTCAATGGATTACGGGCATGTGTAACCAAAGGATTCATGGATTATTATAACGAGAGTCAGGCCGATATTTTCTGTGTGCAGGAGACCAAGCTGCAGGCAGGACAGATCGAGATGGATCTGGGAGAAGACGTGTATCAATACTGGAATTATGCAGTGAAAAAAGGATACTCCGGCACTGCCATATTTACTCGAATCAAGCCGTTATCCGTCTGGTACGGGATAGAGGAAGACAGCGAGCCGGAAGGCCGGATGATTACGCTGGAGTTTGACCATTTTTACCTGATCAATGTGTATACCCCCAACGCGAAGCGGGATCTGACCCGGCTTCCTTACCGACTGGAATGGGAGGATCGATTCCGGGAATATGTGCTGCAATTGGAGCAGACCAAGCCGGTGATCATGTGTGGAGACCTGAATGTAGCCCATCAGGAGATCGATCTGAAGAATCCAAAGTCCAATCTGGGCAACTCGGGGTTTACACTCGAAGAGCGAGCCAAGATGACCGATCTGCTGGCCGCAGGATATGTGGACAGTTTCCGCCATCTGTATCCGGATCGGACGGATGTGTATAGCTGGTGGTCTTATATGCCGAAGGTCAGAGAGCGGAATGTGGGCTGGCGTATCGACTATTTTCTGGTGTCCAATCAACTGACTTCGAAGGTGAAAGACGCACATATCGATTGTCATGTCATGGGTAGTGATCATTGCCCGGTGGGTCTAACACTGGAGCTGTAGCTGCAAGATGGCCGGGAAGAAGTCGGTTTATGATCATTAAAAAAGTGCTACCGCAAGTTTCCGTCATCGGAGATTTGCGGTTTTTTGGCATGGTATCCATCCCCGCAGGACAGGAAGGCGTAACATCTTTTTACGCCACAGGTAGGGGAGAGAAACTGGACTTTGGTTGGGGAACGAACTGGACCCTGGATTGTTCCGTTTCCACCAGTTCTTGGTTAGGATTGAAGCATACATATAGATGAACCTGGGAGTAAGGGGTTGAGGATGAATGAATAAAGGATTACATCGAGGATTGAAAGTGCTGGGAGGGTTGATGCTGGCCGCAGGACTTGTACTGCTGACGGGTACGGCATATGAGGCTTATCAATCGACGCAGGATATGAAGGCTTATTCCCCATCAGGCACATACGACGAAATGAGCGGTTCCAATATGGATCTCTACACAGCAGGAAAAGATGGCGCAACGATGGTGTTTGCCTCAGAGTGGGGGGCGCCTAACCCTATGGGTTTCAGTTCGTTGTATGAACCGTTGAAGTCGCATATGAAACTTGCAATGGATGATCATTTTGGTTACGGGTACAGCGACTTTACGGATCGCCTTCGCGGGTTGGAAACCGTGACGGAGGAGATTCATCCGTTGCTGCGAGTATCCGGTCAAGTAGCCGCAGAATTTCTGAAGATAGCGCACTCGTTCAATGAGTAATGAACGGGAGAGCTGGATGAAAAATATAAGCGTTGTCGCCCGCTTTCTGTCCATCCTATTGGCAAGTTGCCTGTTATCCTTAACGGTTTTGATCGTATCGGTTGTAGGGGCAACATCCCCTGTAAATGCCTTTCCTGATATGCATTCGATTGAACATGATTAGAACAAGGGGGAACGCGTTTAGCAAAATGCGATAGCGAATTTCTGTTGAAATAGCCTTTACCTACTGGAAACCTGACAAGTTACATGGTATGTTATATCATTATACTAGAGTAGTAGGCAACTATAGATGAAGACAGGAGAGGATTGAACATGATTAAAGTTGGTATCGTAGGGTACGGTAACCTGGGTAAAGGTGTGGAGAAAGCCATTTCACAAAATGAGGATCTGGAACTGGTTGCGGTCTTTACGCGTCGTAATCCGGAGCAGATGGTCGCTGAAGGCACAGAGGTTCGTTTCGAGCATATCTCTGCGGCTGAGCAATACATAGGCAAAATTGATGTCATGATTCTATGTGGCGGCTCGGCAACGGATCTTCCGGAACAGACGCCTGCCATCGCCAAATTGTTCAATACGGTAGACAGCTTCGATACACATGCCAAAATCCCTGAATTCTATAAGGAAGTTCATGCTGCGGCAGAGCAAGGTGGACATGTGAGTGTCATCTCGACAGGATGGGACCCGGGTTTGTTCTCGATGAACCGTCTGCTTGCGCAATCCATTCTGCCAGAAGGCAAAGAATACACATTCTGGGGCAAAGGGGTCAGCCAAGGGCACTCGGATGCCATCCGCCGTGTTCCAGGTGTTAAAGCTGGTGTTCAGTACACCGTACCTGTCGAAGAAGTGATTAACCGCATTCGTGCCGGAGAGACACCTGAACTGTCCACACGCGAGAAGCATTTGCGTCAATGCTATGTGGTGGCTGAAGAGGGTGCCAATCAGGATGAAATTCGTGAAACGATTGTATCCATGCCGAACTATTTCTCGGATTACGATACTACGGTGACGTTCATTACTGAGGAGCAGCTAAAGGCTGAGCACGAAGGCATGCCGCATGGCGGGTTTGTCATTCGCAGTGGAGTTACAGGCGCAGGCCAGAAACAAATTATTGAATTTGGTCTGAAGCTGGACAGCAACCCGGAATTCACAGCGAGCGTGCTTGTGGCGTATGCCCGAGCTGCACAGCGTCTGAGCCTGGAAGGGCAGAAGGGTGCGAAAACGGTATTTGATATTCCGCTGGGTCACCTGTCTCCGAAGTCGGCTGAGGACCTTCGCCGCGACCTGTTATAATACGGTAATGCAAGTCACAGGGCATTGCATTTGAACGGCTTTTTTATCTTTGTAAAATAGAAAATAGCAGCCCGCCCTTCGCCTAAAGAAGGACGGGCTATTTGCTGTACAATCTGCTCTACGCGTCTTGGCTGAATCATGCCTATGACCAATGCTCAGGCATATGCAGATGGACCGGCAGCTTGGTGCGGGCGTTGCCCTTAGCTGCATTGATCTGGGATTGCGTCAGGAAAATGCCGCCGGTCAGATCCGCTCCGCCAAGATGGGCATCACGCAAGTCGGCACCGATCCAATCGGCATGTCGCAGGTCCGCATTGCGCAGATCACAAGCGATCATCAGAGCACCCCGGAAGCTGGCGCCCCGCAGATCAACCCCTGTCAGATTCGCTCCTATGAAGTCACTTCCAGTACGTTTTTGGCTCTTCTGCTTTCCCTTTCCATGTTCACGACTCGTAGGTGGTGCACTGGCGCGTACCAATGTACTTGCCTTGACCAAAAGCTCGTTCACCCTCGCACGATGAGCTGGAATGTCCAGGCGCAGCAGGGCCGATGGCTCCAGATTGGCAAGATGCTGTATCTCCTCATATCTTTCTCGCAGAGCCGCATGAAGTGTAGACGTTTCTGGCCGCATCAGCATTTCATTCAGATAACTGAGCAGCTCATGAAGTTGTCTCAGGGCAGGCAGGCAATCGAACATCTCGCTTGCGGATTCCGGATGATCTCGCCAATCCTTGCCTGCATAGGTTATCTGGGACAGCTTTTGTCCGGCGCCAAAACAGTCATACACGGTACAGCCCTTGAACCCTTTTTGCCGGAGCTGGGTATGGATTCCGCAGCGATGGTCTGTACGCAGGTTGGGACAGGGAGTACCACTGGATTTGTCAAAAGCAAAATCGGATGATTTGCCATAGGGCAAGGCAACACAGCACAGACCGAAACATTGCTCGCAGTCCGCTCTCAAATGAGGATTGGCTGTGGTGGCGTATGGTTGGTTAGACAAAATACACACTTCCTTTAATAGTAAAAAACAGATTGAATCAGTTCAGTACCACTTTACCATTACACTGGGATTCGATCAATTCGAATCAGGAATTTTGTTTTCTCTACCGGGGGGTAGACGCCGGCTTTGCATTTTAATCTTAAAATAGGGTTATTCAATTTGCAGGTACTACACTGCTGGTCATGTGGGGGAGAACAAATGCGGATAAGAAAGACGGGAATTAGTTTGTGGATTGCAGTATTGGTGACAAGTCTGTTGTATGGGTATGGACCAAACGTACATGCCGACGCCGGTGGTCGAACGTGGGAAGTGGATGTCACCAGATATGACGGTTTTTCGGTCATTGATGCCAAGCCAACGGAAGATGGCGGATATATTTTGGCAGGCAGGAGCGGGAATCAGAGTGCGCTGCTGAAAACGGATGCGGAAGGTAAGGAGTTATGGCGTAAACAGCTGACCGAGGGAGCGGAGTCGAAATACGATGTGAGAGCTGTTATTCCGCTGCGGGACAATGAGTACATGTATGCAGGAATCGATAACAATGATCTGAATCAATCCGTCATTGGCAAACTGAATGCGGATCAGGAGATTGCCTTTTCTGTAGTGGTCGAGGGCAGTGTAAGCTCCTTGCTCAAGACAGATCATGAACTGATCCTGTTAACCGGTTATCGACGTTCTGCAAACGGTGAACTGGACCCGATGGCAGTGATGCTGAATCCAGGAAGCAGTCAGATATTTAATACAACCTATGCGCAGCCCTATAATCAATTTATACACGCCAGTCTTCGCTCCTTTAAGGGCACCCACCTGCTTGGAGGTTCGACCCAACAGGATGGGGTCAGCTGGTATACCGATGCGCTCTTGACAGAAGTCGATGTGACAGGTGTGCAGATCAATCAGAGAACATATGGTACACCGGATGCAAGCGAAACGATTGAGGCTATGGCGCCGGTGAATGATTTTGGGTTTATTCTGACGGGAAATGTGGTCATTGGCTCAAAACAGGAGATCATGCTGCTTAAACTGGATGCCAATCTGGACCAAGAGTGGATGAGGACATATCCTGTAGGAAACCATGGTGTGGACGTAAAGCTGGCTGTTGAAGGGGGATATGTGGTATCAGGCACGGATAGCGATCTGAACATGCTTGTATTGAAAACCGATGAAGTAGGCAATATGCAGTGGGTTCACCAGCTATCCGAAAAGGGATCAGGTTCAAGCACCAAACAAAACCCTGATGGGAGTTACTCGTTTCTAGGCGGGGACGACAATGGTGGATGGTATGGCCTTCGGGTTGCTGCGCCTGAACAAATTGCCGTGGACGATCAAGCCAATCTTATTGTAGGCACAACGCCCGATATGGAGTTTTCAACCAATGCTGGCGTGAGCTATACTTCCTTTGCCGTTGAACCATCACCGACTTTTCCCGGGAATGAAGAGGTGTGGGTAAGGTATCGGAAAGACAGGGAACAAGGTTATGGTGCGGGCCAAGTCCGGGTTCTACAATTTACTGCCAATGCAGCAGATGCCCGTTTACACAAGCTGGCTATCGATGGATTGCCCTTGACCGGATTCGATCCTGAGCTTGAAGAGTATACAATTCAAGTCTCGAAGGATGCATCATCCATTACGGTAACAGCCAGTACGTATGAGCCCGCTGCCAGCCTGCTAGTTGATGGACAGTCTGCACAATCGGGTCAGGGTGTAAATGTGCCTGTAATTGCGCCAACGCAGGACGTCGTTATTGAAGTTACAGCGGCGGACAGGATCAATCAACGAAATTATACCCTGCATGTTGTTCAAGAGACTGATCCGGCTACAGGGGAACCGGGAGGGCCCGAGAACCCGGAAAACCCGGAGAACCCGGAGAACCCAGGAAATCCAGAGAACCCAGGAAATCCTGAGAATCCAGGGACTCCAGGGACTCCAGAGGAACCTCCTGTGCAGCCAGGGAATCCATCTGGACCATCGGTTCCAAGTGTTCCCTCATCTCCAGTGGGACAGCAAAGTGCATCGGCTGCACCTGCCATCTCGTCCAACTTAACAGGGTTGAACGTTTCGCCAGGCAAACTTGAACCTGCATTTTCCCCGGAGCAGTTTCGCTACCGGCTAACATTGCCAGCAGATACCTCAGCGGTAACCCTGCATTGGCCTGTGATCGGACAGAGTATTACGGTGAACGGCTCCCCGGCGCAGCAGGGCAATATTACGCTGGTGAACCTGAACCCTGGCAGCAATCCGGTTACGATCGGTGTCAAAGGCTTGGATGACGAGGCCAAGGAATATTACATTGATATCGTTCGGGGTGAGACGGAGACTTCTGAATCGGAGGAGGGTCCTGCTCTCGGGGAAGATCTCACTGCCATTGAAGGCCATCCGGATTGGGCTGATCGGGCGATGGCGCTTGCCGCTCAAAAGGGCATTGTGCTGGGTTATGGAGATGGCACCTATAGACCGCATGAAATACTTACCCGGCTGGAATATGCCGTTATGCTGCAACGAATGCTTCAATTGCCTTTGAGGGAAAGAGAGGCAACACAGCGTAGCTTCAAGGATCAGGAGAATATTCCGGCTTGGGGGCTCGCGGCCGTATCAGCGGTAAGTGAAGCAGGCATTATGCAGGGCTACCCGAATGGAAATTATGCCCCTGATCTTGCCATAACCCGGGCAGAGATGTCGGCCATTGTAGTTAGAGCTTTTCAGTTGAAGAACGAATCGGATTCGACGAATTCATCGTTACCGTCATTCCGTGATGTGGATCAGGTGGCCCTGTGGGCACGCCCCTACGTGCTGACCCTGCAACAGCTCGGTATTGTCCAAGGGAGAGCAGGCCATACATTCGCTCCACGGGATGTGCTTACACGGGCTGAAGCGGTCATGATGCTGCTTCGGATGCAACAGAAAATGAATTAATTCATGAACGACAATATGAATGAAAATAACCGACTTCCATCAGGGGAAGTCGGTATATTTTCGTTCTCCCTGGTAAAGGGCAATTATTCTTCAGGTGAGCTGACGAGAGGAATACAGGATCTGCGTTCCACAACTTTTGTATTGACATAAATATGGGCACCGCTATTCTCCCGATTATCCAGATGATCAATAATCAGCTTCACGGCAGAGCCGTATATATGGATATTCAGGCGAAGCAGCAGGGGCAAGTGAACCAAGGTGAAGCTCTGATCACTGTAAAATAAAGGGATGCCAGACAGTTCAGCAAGGCTACGACGAAAAATAACAGAAAGGTCCATTCCCAGATTCATCGGGAATGGACCTTTTTTTTATGTAGTTGCAAGGGCTGGCAACATAAATAGGAACCGGCATTGATATGATAGATAGAGATAAAAAATAATTTGCAAACTTTATGTAAGTTACTTGACTAAATAAATTAAGTCACTTATATTTAATACAAAGCTAATCAACTAAACGGATGCAGGATGGTGTAAATATGGGATTTATGGATAAGTTATTCGGAAAAACAAATAACAATACACAAGAGGAGGAAACAATCATGTCGAAATTGAACATTGGAATTATTCTTGGGAGCACACGTGAAGGGCGGTTGAGTCCGCAGGTCGGAGAATGGGTGAAACAGATTGCAGATGCGCGTGGAGATGCCAACTACGAAATCGTGGATATTGCTGATTACAAGCTGCCGTTATTGGGCGAAGCTGATGCAACAGAACAGGCTGCTGCCTGGAACATGAAGCTGGCGAGCTTGGACGGGTTCGTGTTTATCGTGCAGGAATATAATCACAGCATCTCGGCATCGCTGAAGAATGCATTGGACTATGCCCGGGAGGCATGGAACGATAAAGCTGCAGGGATTGTCAGCTATGGCTCGGTAGGTGGTGCACGTGCTGCAGAACATCTGCGCGGCATTCTCGGAGAATTGTCAGTTGCGGACGTGCGTGTTCATCCGGCATTGTCGCTGTTTACGGATTTTGATAACGGAACGTTCAAACCGGCTGATCTGCATTTGACCAATCTGAACGGCATGTTGGATCAAGTGTTATCCTGGAGCGGAGCGTTGAAAACCATTCGTTCGTAAGCCATATTGTCTGTTAGATAGCCGCCATTTAGGCGGCTTATTTGTTTTAGTAAGGATAAAGACTACATTGTATCTATATGTTCTGTTGAACTTTTATACGGCTCGCTTCAGTTAAAAGAAAAATGAAAAAAGGACAGCTCTCCTCATGGGGAACTGCCCTTCATCAATAAAGGTAAGATTAATTCTGATGTTACACACTCTTTGAGTCAACGACCCAATTTCTTGAAGTTAGACGATACCTTGCGCGAGCATGGCATCTGCCACCTTCAGGAAACCAGCGATGTTTGCGCCGGCAAGCAGGTTACCTGCACAGCCGTACTCATCCGCTGCCTGAACACAGCTAGTGTAGATGTTCGACATAATGTCATGCAGCTTGGCGTCCACTTCTTCAAATGACCAGGACAACCGCATGCTGTTCTGTGACATTTCAAGTGCGGATACGGCTACTCCGCCAGCATTAGCCGCTTTGGCTGGTCCAAACAGCACGCCTTCTTTATGGAAAAGGTCAATCGCAGCCAGAGTGGAAGGCATATTTGCTCCTTCACCGATGGCTTTAACTCCGCCTTTCACGAGCAATGCAGCAGACTGTTCGTCAATTTCATTTTGCGTAGCACAAGGCAGTGCGATATCACAAGGGATCGACCAGATGCCTTCACAGCCTTCGGTATAAACGGCATGCGGATGCTCTTTAACATATTCGCTGATCCGCAGACGATCAACCTCTTTTAATCTTTTCACTGTATCCAGATTGATTCCTTGAGCATCATAGATGTAACCTCCAGAGTCACTACATGCTACAACAGTAGCTCCAAGCTCTTGAGCCTTCTGGATAGCATAGATGGATACATTACCTGAACCGGAGACAACTACCGTACTGTCCTTGAAGCTCAGTCCTTTGGATGCCAGCATCTCCTTCACAAAGTACACACATCCGAATCCGGTAGCTTCCTTACGTGCAAGACTTCCTCCGTATAGGAGCCCTTTACCTGTAAGTACGCCGGCTTCATGTCCACCGCTGATGCGTTTGTACTGTCCGAACATATAACCGATCTCCCGTGCACCTACACCTATGTCGCCGGCAGGTACGTCCGCATCGGAACCGATATATTTGTACAGCTCCGTCATGAAGCTTTGGGTGAAACGCATGACTTCCAGATCTGACTTTCCTTTTGGATCGAAGTCGGAACCGCCTTTACCACCGCCGATGGGCAGGCCAGTCAGGGCATTTTTGAAAATTTGTTCGAACCCGAGGAACTTAACGATTCCCGAGTAAACGGAAGGATGGAAACGAAGTCCGCCTTTGTATGGCCCAATTGCGCTGTTGAACTGAACACGGAATCCACGGTTCACTTGTACCTTGCCCTGATCATCTACCCAGGGTACGCGGAACGTAATGACACGTTCTGGCTCAACAAGCTGTTCAAGCAAGCCATTCTCCCGATATTTCGGGTGAGCTGCAATGACAGGAATAAGCGAGTCCAGGATCTCTTTGACAGCCTGATGGAATTCACTTTCCTGTGGGTTTCTGGCGATAACCGATTCGTAAACGGAATGAACATACTCTGCAGCAGTTACTTGAGTTGAATCCTTAGTTATAGTCGACACTTTTTCAATGCACTCCTTTATTGTGTTAAAGTCTTGGGATGGCTATTTGTATAAATTGCATAAAAGTTTGTAGTTAAATATACAGGAAACCAAATAAAAATACGAGATGAAAATCCATAAAATGTTTTTTATGACGTTATTAAAATCTTCTATGGATCTGTCATATGATGTAAAGGTTAAGTTTGGAAGCTGGATGGACTGCCCTTTTATCGTTATATAACACGAAGTTAACGGAATAGACTGGATTAAAAAATTTGTTTTGGTAAGATGGTAGTAAGACCTCGGTATCCGTGGTTTTTTTATCTATAAGAAGGAGGAGTACAACATCATGAAGAAAAACATGCGAATCAACATGGAGAACAGGGCTTGTATAGGAGGTGAGATCTATTATGAACCATAGGTCTACTCGCCAAAACTGCAGAGAGAAGCTGGTAAACCAGCTGATTATATTGGGTGAAGAGAAAAGAACATTTCTCGACGCCTATTTTGACGTGCGTGATCCGGAACGTTCCCAGATGGAGCGGCTGCTTGCGACTTATACGACATGTGTGGAGGAACTGCTCCTCGGAACGGATGAAAATCTGGACTCGGTGGTACTCATTGGCAGTTTGATTCGTTTTGAATACGTTGACTTCCACACATCCGATTCGTTCACGATTGTTATGCCGGATGACGCGGATCCTGATGCGGGATGTATTTCCTTCCTTTCCCCTGTAGGTCGGCAATTACTGCTTGGACACAAGGGAGAAGTGAGGTCGATTAATATACCGGCTGGCTCCATGCGGGTTCGCATTACGGATATTGTGTTGAACAATGAATCCTTGAACCGGATGCCGACTGGTGGTGCAGATAATGCACTTTAAAGAGACGGATTTGCCGGGAATTGGACGTAAGTATTGGCTGCATACACGCAGCGGTGAGCATCTGGTCATCGTCATCCATAATGATGAGCGACGTGACCTGTTTCACATGGAATCAGGCGATTCGCCTGAAGAACTGGGAGACATGGTGTCACTGGTCACACTGGATGATGATGAGGCACGTGCGGTAGCGGCTATTGTCGGCGGCATGACGTACAAACCAACGTTTCAGGATGAGCGTGAAGTGATGCTGGAGGGACTGTTAATTGAATGGCTCCGCATTGAGCCGCATTCAGAGAGTATAGGAAGAACGATCGGAGAACTGAACATCCGCCAGGCAACAGGAGCAGTTATTCTGGCTGTGGTGGAGAAGAACAAGACGAAGCAGTTTAATCCGGGTCCAGACTATACCTTTACCGCGGGGGCTACGATTGTTGTCGCCGGTGAACGGGATCAGATCAAACTGTTAAAACGGTTGTTATCCAATGGACGGCTCTAGCCTATGGATATGCTCATATTCGAAGTGGGAATTGCCGTTGCGCTGATTACACTTACGGGGCTGATATCTGCACGATTACGATTTTCGGTTATTCCTTTCTATATTCTGATTGGTATGGCTGTTGGACCGCATGCACCACAGATCGGCATTGTAGATTTGCGTTTTATCGAAAGCTCGGAATTTATTGAATTTATGGGCAGGCTGGGTATTCTGTTTTTGCTCTTTTATCTGGGATTGGAATTTTCGGTATCCCGTCTGTTGAAGTCAGGTAAAGCCATTCTGACCGGAGGTATGTTCTACGTTGGACTAAATTTTGCTTCCGGTCTGCTGCTGGGATGGTTCATGGAGCTGCCACTCAAAGAAACGTTAGTTGTCTGTGGTATTATGACGAGTTCTTCCACAGCAATTGTGGCTAAAGTACTCGTCGATCTGAAGCGCACGGCGAACCCGGAGACGGAGATTATTATGGGGATGATCATGTTTGATGATCTGTTCATCGCCATTCATATCTCGATCCTGACGGGGCTTGTACTTAGTGGGGCTACCTCATTCCTCAGCGTCTTGCTTGTCTCCCTGTCTGCGCTGCTCTTTATTGTGCTATTTCTGATTATAGGCAGGAAATGCATCAAGTATATTGATAAGGCACTCAACATCAAGTCATCGGAGTTATTTCTGCTTACGGTTATGACACTGCTCTTTCTGGTGGCAGGTTTCTCGGAAACGCTGCATGTAGCCGAGGCGATTGGAGCTCTGATGATGGGGCTGGTTCTGGGGGAATCCAGACATGCCAGCCGAATTGAGCATCAGATTATGCCGTTCAAAGATTTCTTTGGTGCCATCTTCTTTTTCAGCTTTGGCCTGACCATTGAACCTTCATCCCTAGGCGGGGCGGTTGGAATGACTGTTATTGCCGTTATTCTGACGATTGTCAGTAACTATGGTGCGGGCATGATCGCGGGCCGATTGGCCGGGATGACACCAAAGGCTTCTCTCAATGTGGGCTTCACGCTCGTTTCTCGGGGAGAATTCTCTATCATTATGGCGAACATCGGTAAGGCAGGAGGCCTGATGGCGTCCATTCAATCTTTTGCTGTGTTATACGTGTTGATTCTGGCAGTGCTTGGCCCGATTCTGACGAAAGAATCTCCCTGGATTTATAGTCAATATGCTCGCTTGAGGAAAAGAATGAAACGAAGGCAGACGGGATGAACTGTGCAGCTCTCTGCGGCGCTTGTGAAGCGGAGTGGTAACCAACAGATGTGAATATGGATTGAGTTTCTGATCTCGTGTCCATAAGCGTCACACCGCTTGGAGAAGTGAATTTCTCCCCGGTGTGGCGCTTTTCTTTTTTTAGGAATGGATGAGTACATTGTCGGGTCTAAGCACCTGACTCCAGTGAGATAAACAAGTTGTTTTCATACTCGTGAAGGTTCAAGCCTGGGACAGGACTTTGGATGCAATTTAGCTAATTAAATTGAAAATAATCATAATTTATGTAAAATAATGTTATATTCGAATCTAGCAACCTAGCAACCTAGCGATCTAGCATGTATTTGACGACAAGGAGGATTTTGACATGAATCAAAAAAGCAGATTTCAACGGTTAAAATGGGTAGGTACCTCGTTATTGTTAGGCTTAGTCCTGTTTGCATTACCGGCATCTGCCGCATGGAATGATACATACAAAGGTTACGCTACTTACACAGGTTCAGGATACTCGGGAGGGGCTCTGCTATTAGACCCTATTCCTGCGGACATGAAAATTACGGCACTTAATCCATATCAGCTTAATTATAATGGCGTCAAGGCTGCTCTGGCGGGAGCGTATCTGGAAGTGCAAGGTCCCAAAGGCAAAACGACCGTATATGTAACGGATCTGTATCCTGAGGGAGCCAGTGGTGCGCTGGATCTTTCACCCAATGCCTTTAACCTGATTGGGGATCCGAAGGCAGGCAAAATCGATATCAGTTGGAAAGTCGTGAAAGCTCCGGTCATAGGTAACGTCTCCTATCGGATTAAGGAAGGCAGCAGTCAGTGGTGGGCAGCGATCCAGGTTCGTAATCATAAATATCCGGTGC
Organism: Paenibacillus sp. NPDC056933; assembly: GCF_042674385.1. Taxonomy (NCBI): domain Bacteria; kingdom Bacillati; phylum Bacillota; class Bacilli; order Caryophanales; family Paenibacillaceae; genus Paenibacillus; species Paenibacillus sp. NPDC056933. The sequence continues at coordinate 3,257,830 of NZ_JBHUQN010000001.1, forward strand.
TGAAGCTCGAAGTGAAGCAAAAGGACGGCACATGGCTCAATCTGGAGAAACAGGACTATAATCATTTCCTGGGAACTGGACTGGGCAAAGAAAAACTGAACATCCGCATCACTGATATTCGCGGGCAGGTAGTGAATGATACCATTGTGGCTTTGCCTGAAAGTGGATCGGGTGGAGCCTATATTGTACCGGGCAATGTACAGTTTCCTGACTGACAGAGGTATGAAGATTTTTTACAAAGAATCATGCTGCTCAAAAGTATGCTGAATGAAAAGTCGTGCAATGCACGGCTTTTTTTGGTTATATAAGATGATGCTCATGCAACTGAATTAAATGGGTTTTACGACAAGAGGAGAATGTAAAGCATGGATAATCTGCCTTCATATCATTCATCACATCATTACTGGAAACAGTATCAAGCCTTCTTCCCGGAAGAATTCAGGCTAGGGGAACATGCGAATCCTGAAGAGGAGTGGTGGGAATCAAACGGGGTTCATCTGCACATCGATCGTCTGCCTGCGCCCGAGTCACCAATTAAAATTCTGTTCATTCACGGAGCCGGAGGCAATGGCAGGTTGCTCGCTCCTTATGCCCGAATGTTGCAGCTCCAAGGCTATGAGGTCGTATCGCCAGATCTTCCACCGTATGGGTTAAGCTATGCGTTGTCTGGCACACGTCTCAATTATGATCTATGGATCAAGCTGCTTGTTTCACTCGCTGATCGTGAATATAAGAAAGACGGCAAGCCGATCGTGGCGTTGGGAAGCAGCATCGGGGGAATGCTGGCGTATCACACAAGTGCACGCAGTGAGCACGTACAAGGCTTGATTGTAACAACCTTTGTGGACACGAGTGATGCTGATATGCGTGACCAGCTTGCACCGAACCGTCTGGTTAGCCGCTGGGGCAAACGCATGATGGATCAGTTCTCGGCTTTACTGGATCATATACGAATCTCTGTGAAGCAAGTATCGCGTATGCAACTGATTACCAATAATCCGGATTTAACCCGACTTATTATGAATGATCCACAGGCGGCAGCGACGCGTGTCCCGCTGGAACTATTAAGAACATTCCTGAATAAGAAGCCGGAGGTAAACCCGGAAGAGTTTGACCAATGTCCCGTATTGCTGGTTCACCCCGAACTGGACCCGATGACCCCATTACGGTTCAGCCATTCTTTTTTTGAGCGATTGAAAGTGGAAAAGGAATGCGTAGTGTTGGAAGGAGCGGGCCACTTCCCTATAGAACAACCCGGCCTGAATCAATTGGAAGAAGCCGTGTTACGGTTTTTACATCAGATTCAAGCGCAAAATTCATGAAAGTTGGATTCGAATGTTCTCTATATGAACCGCGACTCCGCCCACTTGAATCTTTGTAATGTCATTGGAATGGTCTAGCGTTAATTTGGCTCGGATCTCCGAAGGACGGTTCATGGTGTATCCTTGTCTAATCGTATAGGTTGTATCGTGGGGATCTGAAAGTTGGTTGTATTGATGTAAATAACAGAGTAAAGCACCGTTAGATGTACCTGTTGCGCTCTCTTCCGGGATATCGTAAAGGGGAGCAAAATTCCGGCATTCTGCCAGAGCGACCTTAGCATCTGGTTCGAGTGCAAACACATGATAACCTACGACATGGTTAGCTTTGCTAATTTCAGTGATAAGCCGAAAGTCAGGGATGATTTTGGACAGAACATCAACATGTTTAACCGCAATGAAGATATCGCGTAATCCGGTAGACACAATCTGTACAGGTAATTCGGCGTGTAAATCATGTGCAGGAATACCCAGAGAATCTGCAATGTTTTGTCGGTCAACAATCTCTCCAAACTCCGGTAGCGCTTGAGATAGATAGACTTCACCATTATTCTGGACAACCACTTCAAGTATTCCGGCCAGCGTCTCCAGTGTGTACATACCTACCTCAACGATATGCTGTGCTTTCATTAAATAAAATAAGGCAATCGTTGCATGCCCGCATAGATCAACTTCATCACTAGGGGTGAAGTAACGAACTTTGAAATCAGCCTGATCCGATGGCATAACAAATGCCGTCTCTGAAAATCCGACTTGTCTGGCAATCTCCTGCATCTGGGAGTCGGATAAGTGTTCTGCTTGTAAAACAACGCCTGCGGGGTTTCCTCCAAGAGGCTTGTCCGAAAATGCATGTAACGTGCTTACTTCAATTTCCACATTGCTACCTCGCTTGTTCAGTTATTTGGATTCAACAGTTCTACAGTATACCACAGTTCCTGATCGGGATTGTGAACCCAAAATTGGACATACCCAAATGGGGAACCAGTGACATTTTAGTAGGTGTATTTTTTGTGCGGAAAAGAGAGTACACGAATAATATAATTTGAAGGAATGGAATATTACGGTATATACTTGATGTAAGTGTTGAAAGGAATGAGAACGATGTAATCTTTGAAGACATAGCTCCCAAGGCCAGATCTCCGCCTTAATTCAGATATGAGTAAGGTAAGAGTAAATAAACCTTAGGAGGATCTAAAATGAAAAACAATATTTGGACAGGTCATAAAGTTAGATTACGTGCAATTCTCCCAACTGATTGGGATAAGTTCCACAATAATGATTCTGATTCTGACTGTGCTAGACTTTGCGATGTAATAAATTTCCCAAGATCGGAAGAAGGTACAAAGGCTTGGGCTGAACAGCAAGCATCCCATGGTCCTGATGGGGATAAAATTATGCTCGCGGTCGAGACTTTAGATGGAGTATTAGTGGGAAGTATAAGTTCGAATAACTGTGATACCCGAAACGGAACTTTTACGTACGGTGTTGCTATCTTTAGAGAATTCTGGCGTAATGGTTATGCTTCAGAAGCTGTAAAAATATTGTTGCGATATTACTTTGAGGAATTACGCTATCAGAAAGTTACCGCACACGTTTATGCTTTTAATGAAGGTTCGCTAGAACTTCATGAGCGTCTTGGATTTGTCCAAGAAGGGAAACTCAGAAATATGGTATTTACTAATGGACAGCATTACGATGAATATCTCTATGGTTTGACTAAAAGTGAATACTCGAAAATGAAGATATGAGAGAAGGCTACCCTAGTGGTAGCCTTTTTTCGAATAACGGAAACGATAATTCAAATCTGAGGCGGAATGATTTTATTTAAGAGACGCTTCGTTTTGAGGATGTTCATACTCAAATGAAATCTTAGATCATGACCCTCTAAAAGGTGTCTTGGTATTAGGCCACGAATAAGATAAATGTCCCAAAATTGCTAGGATCAGTTTTAAGCTAACCGCTACTTTAACGAAGGTGTACAGGAGGACAATATTAACTTGAATTATAAGGAAGTGATCTGATGGTTGATGTTTTTGCTGTCTCAGACATTATTGTAAAACATATTAAGACCCATTACCCTCAAGATGTTGCCATTGTCGGATATTACGGATCATATTTGCAGGGGCGGGCGACTGAACGTTCGGATTTGGATTTCTTCTTCATTCCGGCGACGGCCAAGGGTAGAGAAGTGGAGTGCCAGTTTATGATCGACGGTATCAGTTTTGATTTCTGGCCCATCGGATGGGATCGTGCTGAAAGAATGGCAACATCTGAAGAGTGGAATACGACGATTATAGCAGACTGTAAATTGTTATATGTCCGGTCAGATGATGATTTTGCCAGGTTCATGAAACTTCGCGAAACAATATCCAACATGGGGAGTAAATCCAAAACACCTGATATGATCAGCAAAGCCGAATCCGTATTAAAGGAATGCTTGATCAGCATGGCTAAAATGCGTCTTTCCAAAAGCGCCAAGGATCTGTCCTATTGTCGAACCCAGGCTCAAGAGATTTCTGGAAACATTTTTATGTCACTTGGCTTCTTGAACCAAATCTACTATAAGCGCAGTTGGGGCCACTACCGTGAGCAAGTCAGAAATCTCCCCATTAAACCGGATCAACTGGACCCATACCTTGATACCATTATGTTCAGTACTTCTCCAGATGAAATCATGTCAGCGTGCGAGAATTTGATTGCGGATACAATTTCTCTTATATCGGAGCATCAAAACAGCCAAGGAGAGGTTCGCTCTTATAAAGATCAAATGCGGGGGTACTACGAAGAGGAAAAGGGTATGATGAATAAACTGTTAACCGCGTGCGAAAAAGGCCATTACGAAACAGCTTTCTTCGTTGCTATAGGGGTGCAAGACGGGTTATCCCGAATATTGTACGCGGCGGAAAAGGGACGCTGGCCTGGTGTTATTGACTTGGGTGAGCATCGCGAGTATTACGTTCAATATGGGTACCCAGATCTGGTTGGACTGTTGGATCCAACCGATTTTGAACCGTTGCGACTAGCCGTCCTGCAGCTTATAGATATGTTGGAGAATCAGCTCGAAAGAGAAGGTGTATCTATCAACCAGTTCGACTCTGTTGCTGAGTTCGAATCATTTTACATAAACAGAGTTTAAGGATGTGGTTGTTGATAACTCCATTTCAATTATCATAATGAAGGCTCTAGGGTCTAACGAATAATGAGGTGAAATGAATGACTAAAATAGATAATATGATGAATATCTTATGGATGTTGAACTCAGGCAGAAGAATTACTGCAAAGCAAATATCCGAAAAGTTAGAGATGAATATCAGGACTGTTTACCGTTATATGGATGCCCTTTCAGCCAGTGGTGTGCCGATTATATCGGACACGGGTCATCATGGTGGGTATATTCTATTGAATACGTTTATTAAAAGTCCGCTTCTTTTTGATGTTGAAGAGCAAACAACATTACTTCACGCTGCTGTGTTTGCCAAAGAAGCTGGATATTTTTCAGGTGAGGCATTAGACAGAGCAACCTCAAAGCTGAAGATGTATACCAATCCAGAGCAGGAAAGAATGATCAAGCAGCATGTTGAAGGGCTTGAAGTAATAAATCCCATTGGAGATCCATCGATGGAGCCCATACTGAAAACATTGGAGCAAAGCGTAGTAAGCGAATCAGCTGTAGAAATTGAATATCACAGCAATCGTGAAGAGCAGTCCCAATGCAGGATTGTTGATCCATATGGAATTGTATATTGGAATAACAACTGGTATGTGGTTGCGTTTTGTCATCTAAGAGATGAAATCCGTAGTTTCAGAGTGGGGAGAATACGCCGGATTATTCAAACCGAAATGACTTTCAATCGTCCAACAAATTTCTCGGCAGGTGAGTTTTTTATGAAAAGCCTGCTTCCGGAAGTAGAAAATAAGCAAGGATTCATGCCTCTAGTTGTTGAGGGTGAGACAAGTGCACTGGATAACTTATGCCAGCATTGGTTTCTAGGATACTATGTCAAAGAGCGGACTCCGAAGAAAGTGACATTTCTGCTAGAAAAAAAAGCAATTCATACGTACGTACCCTATTTACTTTTACCCTATGGCAAATCTGTTCAAGTCATTGAACCCATAAGTTTGAAGCAAAAACTAATTGAAGTTCTATATGAGTTAATTGATTATTATCAAGTTTAAAAAACTTTACTGACGGAAGATGTCAGTAAAGTTTTTTTATAATAAGGTATATCGATTAATCGATGAATTGATTACAGAAGGAGAGTGCATTATGCATACCAAAAAAGTGTATCTTTATGTATTTAATACGATGTCAGACTGGGAGGTAGGTTATTTAATTGCTGAACTAAACTCGGGAAGGTATTTTAGAAAAGAGCTGGCGCCGATAGAAGTGGTTACCGTTGGTCCTGATAAAAGTCTGGTGACTACCATGGGAGGGTTAGATATACTACCTCGTATTTCTGTGGATGAGTGTATGTTGGAAAGTACGGATGTGTTGGTTCTGCCAGGTGGAAATACTTGGATGGAAGCCATTCACGAGCCTATATTGAGAAAAGCCTCGATAGCTTTAGAAAAGGGTCATGTTGTTGCGGCCATTTGTGGTGCAACCGTTGGACTTGCCAGGATGGGGTTGCTAGACTCCAGAAGGCATACAAGCAACGATCTGGAATATATGAAAATGATTTGTCCTCATTACAAGGGAGAAAAATATTATGAGAGGGTACCGGCGGTAACGGATGACAATTTAGTTACAGCATCGGGCATAGCTCCGTTGGAATTTGCGATGCATGTATTGAAGGTGCTAGATGTATTTACACCGGAGACTTTAGATTCATGGTTCAATCTGTATCAGACTCATGAACCGAAATACTTCTTCGAGTTAATGAATTCTATCAAATAGCTGGCATTTCGATATTTTCGCATGGAGTGGAATAAGATATAATAGGAGGAATTTATTCCATTCTATTCTATGTATGAGGTGATTCGGATGTCCAATGAGCTCATTCAAGCGATTCAATTATTAAAAGAAAAGAAGTGGGTGGATCTGACCCATACGTTTGGACCGGAATCTCCACATTTCTCAGCTTTTGATGCAGCATCTTTCGATACGCTGTTTAATCACGATCAAGGTTTCTTTGCCCAGAGTTTCAGGTTTCCTGGTCAATATGGTACGCATCTCGATGCGCCGATTCACTTTGTGCGGGATACCCGGTATCTGGATGAACTGGGTTTGAAGGAGCTTGTGCTGCCGCTTGTGGTCATTGACCAGTCTGCCGCGGTGGAGCGCAATCCGGATTTCACGCTGGATGTCGAGCATATTCTTGAGTTTGAAAAAGAGCATGGCGTTATCGAAGCAGGCAGCTTTGTCGCACTGCGTACCGATTGGAGCAAACGCTGGCCGAGTCATGAAGCATTCGACAACAAGGATGCTGAGGGCAATAGTCATGCACCGGGATGGTCAGTCTGTGCGCTAATGTTTTTATTCGAGGAAAGAAAAATACAGGCGATTGGCCATGAGACCTTCGACACCGATTCTGCCGTGGATTATCAAAAGAACGGGGCACTTCTGGCAGAGTATTATGTACTTGCCCAGGATACATATCAGGTAGAGCTGTTAACGAATCTGGATCAGGTGCCAGCCAAAGGTGCGGTGATCTTCAATATCGTACCCAAGGCGGAAAAGGCATCCGGCTTTCCAGTCCGTTCATTTGCCATACTACCGTAAAACAAAGTTGAACATAGAGGGATTTGTGCAAACTGCTCATGTAAATAACAAAGGAGGCGTATTCCGCCTCCTTATTATGTGGTTACTTTTGATCCGAAGAGGGATCCTGATTGAATCGTTGTGAAATTTTCTTCTCTGTCTTCTTACGCCGAATCCAGCGTTTGAATATACTTTCTTCTTTTCTTCCCTGCAGTGTTTCCTTCATGCCTTGGATCATAAATTCGGATCTTCGTCTGTCATCCCGACTAATCTCGCGTAGTTCCTTAATAAATTTGTCGTCCATATCTGCCTCTCGCTCATTAAGTATAACCCTATTATACCGAACGTATGTTCTTTTATCAAGTTTTACCATAACCTAATTTTTTCGGGACGATTTTAGTGAGAAAGAGCACAGGATCTGTCTTCTCCATATGTGAAAATGAAGTGAAACATTCATCAAAATCTGTATAACATGTCTGGAGGGTGAGGGATGAGGAACGGTGATGATGATGAAAGGAAGCATAAATGTGGACCTGAAAGATCGTGGGTGCTCATTATAATGCAGGGGCTGTTGGGCATCGGTGCAATTATTGGAGGGGGAGTTCTCATTATTGATCCATCGGGAAGTCTCGTCGGTATGCCGCCTTCGTTGTTGGAGCATTCCCCGTTTGGCAGTTTTTTGATCCCGGGAATTATACTATTGTTGGTTCTCGGCGTTGTACCGATGATCATTGCGATTGCACTCATTCGTCACGCTCACTGGGGAATAGGTGAAAAACTGAATCTTTACCCGAATCAATATTGGGGATGGACGTTCTCGTTATATACAGGATTTGCTCTGATTATCTGGATTATGGTGCAGGTATACTGGCTCCAGCATGTATCTGTTATCCATCTGTTCTATTTTGCCTGGGGAGTGGGGATCCAGATTGTTACTCTGTTGCCTGGCATACAGCGAAGATACAAGGCAGACTGCTCATCATAATCTAATTCTCTCTATAAAATAAAACGTCTGTCATCCGGATCTTGGAGTGATCCAGATGACAGACGTTTATCTTTATTGTTACTTGGAGGCCTGGTAGGCGCTCAAGAATTCTTTCACTTTTGCCGGATCGGACTTCAATTCATTCCCGGTCTGCACGAGTGGACTTACGGTAGAGTATGCCTTAAGTTTATTGTTTTTGTAGAACTGCAAAATGTCATTCTGATTGATGGAGTACAGTACGGCTTTTCTCAGGTCACTGCTCTTGGCAACTTTCCGATTGGCTGTGTTGAACAACAGATAGGAAACCGCATTGCTTGGAATGCTCTGCAATTGCAATTTGCTGTCACCTTTGATAATGTCATACTTCGTTTCAGGTACCCCATAGTATAAGTGGATTTCGCTACTGCGAAGAGCAGACAACGCACTGTCGGCATCCGAGATGAAACGGACATTCACCTGAGAAATCTTGGGTGCATATTCAGAGCCTTTACGGTAGCCGGGGTTCTGATAGAATACACCTTCATAATCATTTTTATAGGCCAAGATATATGGGCCGCTGGCATACAGAGTGTTGTTGTATGCAGCGCCTTCTGTCACCGTATTCTGATCGCCGTAAGGAATGTCCTTATTCACGTCAAACGAAGCCACATCATACGTATTGATGCTCTCCACCTGCTTTTTGGACACAATGCCAGCAGATTGGTGGGCCAGATAGTTCAATACTTGCGGGAAAGGTTCCGTGGTTGTGAGTTTCACGACCTGATACTTGCCGGCAGCATTATCGGCTTTGTTTTTGTCCGTGACCAGTTCCGTAATTTGGGTGCCAAGCCCTTGTTCCAATGCTTCTTTAATCGAACCTCCGCCGCTGGATTGCTGAATGGATTCCAGGGAACTTAGATCCGTTACCAACTCGGCCTCCTTGATATGCTCGTGAAGGCTGTATGTCCGGTGATCCGGTACAGAATCTTTGTTTTTGGCGCGATCAAGAGAGAAAATGACATCATCTGCACCGACACGCTCACCCGTATCTACAGCTTTTTTATGTTCAATCTTCGCAAAGTTGATATCGTCTCTGAGAATGAAATAATACTCCGAGTTTCCTTCTGCAATACTGAAATTGTGGGAGAGTGACCCGTCTGCTGTCAGTTGATCGTCATCCGTCAGGTTAACGAGACGTACATACATGTTGGTGTTCAATTGGTTGATGGAACCGTCATTTCCTTTGATCGGGTCAAGGGAAGTCAGGACGGAAGCGGTTTGAGTCAGTATTAATGGTTCTTTTGTATTTTTGGAGCTGTCTTTGAATTCAATGGGTTCCCATGCCATGGCACGGGATTTGGACAGACGAACGGTGTCTGCATTCAGAATGTCTTTGTTCACAGCCTGACTTTTCAGGGAAATGTACAGCGGAGCGATATAGGCTTGATCGGTTACCAATCGATCCTCCAATTGTTTATATGTATCCTTGTATTCATCCGGAGTCTGAGTAGCGGCCTGGTCAATAAGCTTATCGATTTCCTCATCAGCCAGAATGCTGTAATCCCCACCTGTTTTGAAAAGAGAACGGACTGCATAATCCGGGTTTCCGGTAACGGTTGTCCAGCTGGACAGGGCAATATCATAATTGCCTGCATCCTGTTGGGATTTGTAGCTACCGTAATCCGGCTGCAGGTTCAGCTTTACATTGAAGCCATTCTTGGTGAGCTGGTCGCGGATAATATTCACGTCATTTTCGGAAGAGCTCTGAGCCAGTAATTCGATGTCCACTGGTTTTTGGTTTTGCGAATTTTCCGTTGTATCCGAAGGAGTGGTTTCCGATTGGGATTCCGTCTTGGTCTTCACATTGCAACCGGAGACCACAAGGACGAGAATCAATAGTAATGCTATCAACGTACGTTTTTTCATGGAAATACCTCCAGATAAGTTCATATTCAATAGAATTCAATTTGAGTTGATCGACAACTTTACACTTAATCACTACGATGACAGAATAACCTTCCGATCGCTGTTATCCCCAGATTTTTTTGATTACCTTATGAAAAGGTAAAATCCGGTGATAGCGTATGCTTCCGATGCAGCTTTCTTTCAGAAAGCTTTTAGGCGAACGCTTCGCTTCTCCAGTTTTTTTCTGTCCTCTCCGTTATTGTGTAAAATCCAGATCACTTTATGTTGTATAAGCGGTTAATCCTTTTCCAGCTTTGGATCAAGCGCATCGCGCAGTCCGTCTCCAAGAAAGTTGAACGAGAGTACGAGCAGAATGATTGCCAGACCTGGATAAATGGCCAGATACGAATGGGTTTCCAGATACGTACTGCCCAGCTTGAGAATGTTGCCCCACTCGGGAATATGCGGCTCCACGCCGAGCCCCAGATAACTTAAACTGCTGGTGGCGATGACCGCCCCGCCGATGGTGAGCGTAGACTTGATAATCATGGGTGCGAGCGAATTCGGAATAATATGTTTAAAAATAATAGAACGATTGTTGTAACCCAGTGCGCGTGCAGCTTCAACAAATTCAAATGTAGATACATAGAGCACACTGGCCCTCATAGTTCGTGCATAGGTTGGAATCGAGCCCAGGCTGAGTGCCAGAATCAGATTGATCGTATTGGCCCCGAACGCCGCAATGATGGCGATGGCAAGCAGAATACCCGGTATGGCATAGAGAATATCCAGCAGTCGCATGATGATATTGTCCGTGTGTCTTCCGTAGAATCCCGAGAATGCTCCCAGAATTCCACCGGTCAATACCGGAATCAGAGTGGACATGAATCCCACGATCAACGATATACGGGCTCCGAATACAATCCGGGAAAATAAACACCGTCCAAAGTCATCCGTCCCCAAGGGATAGGCGAGTGACGGGGGCTGGAGCAAGGCAGAGTAGTTATTTTCCACCGCCATGCCATAGTCAAAGGTAAAAAAGCTGCAAATCGATATCGAGAACAGGAAAATGATAAAAAACAAACCGGACATTGCCGTGACATTCGGAGCAAGACGCTCCCACAGATCATTCCAGAAGTTTGATTTTTGTTTACCCTGTCTGCGGATTCGTCCAATGATGGAAATCCCCAGCAGCAGTGCGAATACATTCCCTGTGACCGATGTCAGGATTAGTATCGTACTCACGCCCAGCATCCAGCGCGGGATGATCGAGCCTGAGGTATACCGGGATACGATAAACAGCACAACCAGATCAATCACCAGGATAAACACCAGCGCTGCCATGGCTGGCAAGAACGTATCCGAAACATACGGTTTGAATATATTGAGTGCCGAGACCCCAATAACGAACAGCTGGGTCAGCAGCATATACACCGCAAATGTATACTCAATGCTCTTTGTCTTTTTGATCAGGTGGAAAGCGGCTGTGACGATAAAGATATTGCCAGATACGATACCCAGTAGCTGAATCCAGGCAAGCCTGCGAGTCCGTACCGAGATTGTGCCCTGCCGAAGCAAGTCTCTTCGAATCCGAAGCGTCAGAACACTTTGGACGAGTGTGAAAAATAGATAGATAACGAGTGCTGTCAGCAGAAATGGCTTGAACACCTGAACACTCCAGTCATAGCTGTTAAGCAGCAGCAGTACCGTCAATAGAAGGGAAGCGACCCAGGCGAAGTTTGCCTGGCTGTACTCCTGTGACGACTTAAGCCGAAAGCGTATTTCTTGAGATAAGGAACCCGATTTTGTCATCATGCACCTGCTTTAATATTGTTTCATCTTGGAACGTACCCGCGGATCAACAAAAGCGTAGAGAAGATCTACCACCACATTAATAATAGAGATCGTGATTGCCGTGTAAACTACTCCGCCCATAATACTCGGAATATCGGGTATAAATTGTTTATCCACAATGTAGCTGCCGAGTCCGCTAATATTAAACACTTTCTCCGTTACTGCCGCCCCGCCCAGCATGCCTCCGAATTGCAAGCCAATCACCGTCACTATCGGAATTAATGCATTGCGTACTGCGTGTTTCAGCATGACATGCCGCTCACTTAATCCTTTGGCGCGAGCGGTCATCACGTAATCCTCATGAATAACCTCCAGTGTGGAAGACCGGGTCATACGGGCCACCGCGGCGGTTAATCCCGTTCCCAGAACAATCGTTGGCATAATCATAGATAGCCAGTTCTGTGGATTGAAGGTAGCGGGAAGCCATTGCAGTTTGATCGAAAAATTCAGGATGAAAATAAGTCCTTGCCAGAAATTCGGAATCGATAATCCAATCAATGCGATAAACATGAACGTGTAGTCAAACAGTGAATTGGGCTTGATCGCCGAGATGATGCCGATTGGCAATGCAATGATAAGGGCAAGCAGCAAGGAGATAACGGCCAGGGTTAACGTGATTGGAAACTTTCTGGCGATCGTAGCCGTGACATCTTCATTCCCTGAAAATGACTTGCCGAGATCAAATAGCGCTATGCCCTTGATATTGTTCCAGAGCTGGACAAGATAGGGCTGATCCAGGCCGTACACATGGTTAAAAGCTGTGATCTGTTCCTGTGTCGCTGTCTCTCCGAGAATGTTGGCCGCCGGATTGAATGGAGACAGGTATAAGATGGTGAATACAAGTGCAGCTACGCCCAGAATGACAAAAATCGTCATCAGAATTCTTTCGAATATGTACTTTAAATAAGGATTGCCATACAACAATAAAATGGCGTACATCAGACAGCCTGGAATAACCGATATTGCAATAAACCAAGGTTTATCGATTAGTGATTGGAATGTATCGGCCATTGTCAGGCGCTGTTTTCCCTGTTCCTGAAGTTTGCTGAAAGTTCGCTCCTTCAACTCCTTCTGAGCCGATTCTTCCAGCCACTCCTCCGTCTGACGCTTAAACTCTGCCTCACTAACTCGCTGCCGAAAGAAACGGTGTTTACGCCTCAACTGTTCTTCCACTTCCGTCCGAAGCCTGTCCCGATAATTGGTGGAAAGCATATCGTGTTCAACGTCCTGTTGAACCATGGCCCAACCATCCTTTTTCCTTCTGGATTGCCAGATTAGAAGCACAACCAGATTAACGGGCAGTCCTAGAATTAACAAAACATATCGATAGGAGGGATGAAGCAGCATTTTGCCATAAATGAACCCTAGATTATGCACAAGCCGTGACATTCTGCTGCCTTCTGCAAGATTCAAACCATGCGAGCCTCCTTTCATCTTATTTTAAATTGCATTATTCCGATTGATATAGTATATATTATTTAGAGTCTATTCGATTGTCAAGGTATGGAAGAGAATACATATGAGTACATGTGAAAATATGGATGAGGACTGGTGATCACATGCAACCCTTGCTAAAAGTAAATGAGTTGTCCATTTCTTTTCATTCCGGAGAGAGTGAATTTCAAGCGGTGAAGGAAGTCAGTTTTGAAGTGCAGAAAGGGGAGACCCTTGGCATTGTAGGGGAATCCGGCAGTGGGAAGAGTGTAACGGCACGTTCCATTATGAGGCTGCTCGCCTCTCCTCCTTCGCAGATGAAAAAGGGTGAGATCCTGTTTAAAGGGGTAGATTTGGTCCATAAAACGCAAAAAGAGATGGAGGGCATCCGTGGCCGTGACATCGGCATGATCTTTCAGGACCCTATGAGCTCTCTTAATCCGACCATTAAAATAGGGAAACAGATTACTGAAAGTCTGATTAAACATCAGAAGCTTTCCAGAAGGGAAGCGAAGAAACAGGCGATTGCCATGCTGGAGCTGGTTGGTATCACCCGGAGTGAAATACGATTCAATCAGTATCCACATGAATTCTCCGGAGGCATGCGCCAGCGGGTGATGATTGCCATAGCTCTTGCTTGCCGACCTGAATTGCTGATCGCAGATGAACCCACAACTGCGCTTGATGTAACCATTCAGGCCCAAATCCTTAATTTGATGAAGGAAATGCAGGCCCAGCTGGGAACCTCCATTATTCTGATTACCCATGATCTTGGTGTTGTAGCAGGTATGTGTGATCGGGTCGCAGTCATGAAAGACGGGCAGATCGTGGAATCCGGGACAACCACAGAGATTTTTGCGAATCCAAAACATCCGTATACCTCCAGACTGCTGAATGCATTGCCTCGACTGGATGAGAAGAAAAAGCCGAAACTCGTTTCGTTAGTCCCGCGGGATTTGGGGGATGATCAACCTTTGCTGGAGGTGAAGTCCCTCCGGCAGCACTTTAATTTGGGTAAAGGCAACACCTTAAAAGCTGTGAACGATATCAGTTTCGAGATTCGTCAAGGAGAGACGCTTGGGGTCGTCGGTGAATCTGGTAGCGGAAAATCCACGACAGGTCGAGCCATCCTGAGACTGCATGAGCCTACAGGTGGGGATGTGCTGTTCAAGGGTGTGCCGCTCAATCGTCTGTCTGTCGCGGAGATGAAAACGATGAGGCGTCATATGCAGATTATTTTCCAGGACCCGTATGCCTCGCTTAATCCCAAGTTTAGAATCATGGACATTATTGGCGAAGCCTTGGATATTCATCATCTTGCCAGCAGCCCGGCTGAGCGGGAAAAGCGTGTGGAGGAATTGCTGGAGATGGTCGGTCTCGATCCGGCTCATGCCCAGCGTTACCCTCATGAATTCTCGGGTGGACAACGGCAACGGATCGGAATTGCTCGCGCACTGGCTGTGGAACCGGAATTCATCGTATGTGATGAGCCGTTATCTGCGCTGGATGTGTCCATTCAGGCTCAGATTGTACAGCTGCTTGAGGAATTGCAGCAGCGACTTGGTCTGACCTACCTGTTCATCGCGCATGATCTGTCCATGGTTAAACATATCAGTGATCGTGTGGCTGTCATGTATAACGGGAAGATTGTGGAATTAGCAGAAAGTGAGGAGCTCTATTCCAACCCTCAGCATGCATACACAAAGGCATTGTTGTCAGCCATCCCGGTTCCGGATCCGGCTGTGGAGGCGAAGAAAAAACGTCATGCTGTGAACGGAACGTCAAGAGAAACGGTAGAAGTGGAAGACCGCTATAATCTGGAACAGTCCAGATGGGTGGAAGTAAAAGAGGGACATTGGGTGGCGATTTCCGGATAAGTTGAACCATTCAACTTCACCATAAAAAGAACCCCGGCAGTGATCTGTGGAAGATCATTGCGCGGGGTTCTTTTCCAAGCCCGTCAGGCACGGTGGATGTATTATTTGAACTGAACAGATTTCTTAATGGTGTCGATCTCGGCCTTCGTTGCATCATCCAAATAGGTGAAGATGAAATTGAACGCATAACCTTCAATAATGGTGCTGTAGTAATCCTGGGTAATGGTTGAACCATCGCCTGCATCCATGGTGATCTGCATCAGATCCATCTCTTTGCCACCAATGGTTTCGGTTGTGAACTCCTTATATTCATACGGGAACTGGCTGTCGACCATGAATTTCTTGGTTGCTTCCAGATAATCTTTACCTGTACGAATCCCTTGGAGCAAGCTGACTTTCTCAGCAATCGCCATGGCGGAAGGTCCGACTTGTCCTCCGTCCAATGGATATTGTGAAGCCATGAGCAGGTTCAGTGTTTTGGTCTGAGATAGTTCAATTTGCTTTTTCTTCGTTTCGTCGTCACCAGCTATAGCCTCGGACGAAGCGCTGGTTAGTTCATTCATGCCTTCAGCATCCTGGAACTCCCACGCTTCCGGGAATTGAAGTGATACTCCAAAATATTCATTGGTATAAGAGCCTTTTTTCGTAGTTCCCAGTTCAACATCTTTGGAGTTATCGGCTTCCTTGGACTCCGAAGTCGATGCTTCTGAGCTTTCTGTATTCTCTGTATCTTCCGTCTTGGCAGTGTCTGTATCTGTGCCGGCGGTGGTTTCAGTCGGAGTGGATTCATCCGTTTTGGCGGTGTTATCCGACTTGTCACCGCAAGCAGCTGCAACCAGCAGAATCATAATTAACATGGCAAACAATAAAGCTTTTTTTGGAATAGACATATTACCCTCCTGAAAAATGTGTGTGTGTTCTTTTTCTCTCTCTAATTCATGCGTACCTAAAAAGCTTAGCACAGATGTTCGTGTTTACTACCTATAGGAATCTATAGGGGTACCCTTATAGATAAGACAGTCGGCTGGCAATTGAAACAGCTTCCGCGCTGGATTGTACACCTAACTTGTTGAAAATCACTTTTTTATGATGATTCACTGTGCATTCCTTAATTTTCAACTTCAATGCAATGGCTTTGACCGTCAGCCCTCTGGCAATCATCTTCAGAATGGTTAACTGGCGCTTGGTGAACTCAACCGATGGCTGGTCTGTTTCCGGTGAGGCAAGGTGAGACTGATAACAATTTTGCATATGGGCTGGAATCAGCTTGGCGATTGCAATCAGTTCACTTTGCATGTCTGCATTAATAGTGGAGACGTCCAGGTACCCGGCATGCTGAAGCCCGACAGACAGTGGCGTTGCGTAACAGTGCCAGCTCTGGAAAAGGGGATGGTCATGCTGCTCTGGTGGCAGAAGAACAGGTTTCTGTTTGTCCTTGGTTTCCGATATGGCATTCACACCACAGCTCGTTGCCGTAAAGACCATGCCCGGACGGATCGGTGATTGTTTCACCACCTGTTCCAGATCACAGCTGTAATCCATGGCGAGCAGCACCCCGTCAGCATCTGTAAGCAGAAAGAGATACGTACTGGACAGATTTTCCTTAATCTCCGAGAGGCTATGCTGGAATGCGCTAATTAAAAAATGATTGATTTTACGAATCCTGTCCAGATTGGTTTTTGATAAATATTGGATAGGTGCTATACCGGGAACATATATTTCGTTCTCGGACCAGCTCTTCCGTAAGGTAGATGTACTAGACATATGGTTTCCTCCTTGTAATCAACCGATCGTTTCGATCACATGACCATCCTGATCGGTAATTTCGGTGCGGGCAATTCGAAAAAGAATGCCAGGCAATGAAGCAATCTCAAATGATTGCTCGACAGGGCGAAGGTTGGCAGCCAAATCCAATACGGCTTGTTCATGTACAACCACCGTAATCTGATTGCCATCCTCCGAAAATGAAGGCGCTTCTCCAGCTTCAAACGTAATGTTCACTCCTGATCCGATGAGGGACAGTGGAGCACCCTTTGAAAAACGGCTGCGGAGTATCTTTCCGATAATTTGGGCCTGTTTTGCCCCGATTTGGAGTTCAGCGGGTGCATTTTTCTGCAATATTCTCTTGCGTGGGGGTGTCCAAGCCAGTTGTTGTATGAATAGAAATGCTGTACTGGAGCCTTCCCGTTCAATACCGTGTTCAACAGCCTGAATCACTGAGGGGATATCCAAATATGAATTCCTCATAAGATCCGTGACATACTTCGGCATGAATTCAACAAAGGCTTCTAACAATCCGCGTGTATTCCATGTCTGCATCGTTTCGAGTTCCGGACCCGTGATTCCTACCATCTGAATGAATTTCACTGTTCCATTGGGTGTGGATATCTCTGTCAAATCAGGATCTTCAATAAAAGAAAGTGCTGTTAATAACGTATCTGAACCAAGGCAAATGGGGCCATTTGCATCCATGTAATCTCCAGCATGAAAGACGTTCCCGCTAGTAAAAACGTATCGTCCAACGTTCTGTAACAGATTCAATGCCCAAGCCGGAGGAGCAGTCTCTTCCTGCCTCCGGGTAAGCCGAAACGTCATTTCAAATCCATAACTGCTGTGCTCCAGATCGTCCGATTCCTTCTCATACAGTTCCGAAAATCCATAAGTAATGAAATGCCAGTGAGGCACGGGTGCATCCACCTTGTAGACGCTAATTCCATTTAACGGATCAGGTCCACCGAGCATATATGGAATGGCTGTACCATAGTGATGTGGTTCCTGATCTCCATATAACTCACCAACTGCTTTATCAATGGCATCCCAACCGGATGTGTTTGTTTCTTCAGTCATTGTTGTGTTCCTCCTTGACTATCCATTTCCCCAAAAAATATTTAAAATTAAGTCTACCTTTTCCAGAATCGGTTTCAAGCGGCTTAAGGATGAATTACTTAACGTAGGACTTCGGGGTTAAGATGTCTAATACAGGGAGGGAATTTACATGAGTATGAAAGAGTTATATCTGACGGAGTTCAATCAACTCAGTTGGGACTCATTTGTGCTGCTTTTCGAAAAAGCCTATTTGCATGTGGACCCAAAATGGGTTGAATGTGCAGAACAGCGGGGGATTCCGGCAGATATTAGCAAGGTTCTTTTATGTGAAATGGGTGAATATGCGCTGCGATGGATAGACATGAAAGTTCCCGCCTTGGGCGACGAAAGTCCTGCCAACTACCTCAAAAATGAGGATTCGAATGCACTAAGAGCAGCCATTATGCGAATGCCTCGATAACGTTCAAACTGGTCAGCGAGTGGATTGAGCGGAAAGTTGATTTTGCAAAACAGATATGTTACGCTTACATTACAAGAGAAAACAACAGAATACGCAATAACATCTTTTGATGGATTGTAACTGTGCAGACAGGCAAAACCTAAACTGATGGTGAAATGAAGGCTCTTTTTTTGCGAGCTATTTTACCTTGAGTTTAGGTTTTTCTTGTTTTTTAGCCTGAAATACAATTGGCCGTATTCGGAAAAAACCTAAATAAAATTCGAAAAGAGGTTGTTCTTTATGACCACGGCAAAAAAAGGATTCCCCGAAAACTTCCTGTGGGGAGGCGCTACAGCTGCCAACCAATTGGAAGGTGCATTCGATAAAGACGGCAAAGGTCTTTCAACGGCGGATATGATTGCGCATGTTCCCAAAGAGAAGCGTACAGGTGGACACGCCATGGAAATCTCCTCTACACGGATTGAAGAGATCCTCTCCGGCAAAATTGAAGAACGTTTCCCTAAACGTTTTGGTATTGATTTCTATCATCACTATAAAGAAGATATCGCGTTGTTTGCTGAAATGGGCTTCAAAGTGTTCCGTTTGTCCATTCACTGGGCACGTATTTTCCCGAACGGTTATGATCAAGAGCCGAATGAAGCAGGTTTGAAATTCTACGACGACGTCTTCGACGAATTGTTGAAATACGGGATTGAACCACTGGTAACCTTGTCTCACTACGAAACTCCGCTGGGTCTGACACAGAAATACAATGGCTGGGCAGGACGTGAAGTGATTGGTCACTATGTGAGATATGCAGAAACGGTGTTCAACCGTTATAAAAATAAAGTGAAATACTGGCTGACATTTAATGAAATTAATGTGATGCTGTTTAGCCCATACACAGGCGGCGGTATCCTGATCGATAAAGTGGACAACCAATTGCAAACAACGTATCAAGCGCTGCATCACCAATTTGTAGCAAGTGCACTGGTAACCAAGCTTGCACATGAGATTATTCCTGGTTCTCAAGTCGGCTGTATGCTCGCTCGTATGGAAACGTACCCGGCGACTTGTAACCCGGTAGATGTTCGACTGGCGCAACATGAGAATCAGATTAACCTCTTCTTCACGGATATGCATGCTCGTGGTCAATACCCGAACTACATGGCTCGTTATTTTGAAGAAAACAACATCGTGATTCAAAAAGAAGCAGGCGATGATGAAATCTTGCTGAACAATACCGTTGATTTCATCTCCTTCAGTTACTACATGTCCGTAACCAAATCTGCATCCGCAGACAAAGAAGAAACAACAGGTAATCTGACTGGCGGCGTAAAAAATCCTTATCTTGAAGCCTCCGACTGGGGTTGGGAGATCGATCCCATTGGTCTGCGCGTCACGTTGAATAACTTCTGGGATCGTTACCAGAAACCATTGTTCATCGTTGAAAATGGACTTGGAGCTTATGACAAGGTAGAGGAAGATGGTTCCATTCATGACTCCTACCGCGTGGATTATCTGAAAAAACATATCGAACAAATGAAGGAAGCCATCAAAGACGGTGTGGATCTGATTGGATTTACAGCATGGGGCCCGATTGACCTGGTAAGCATGTCTACGTCCGAGATGTCCAAACGATACGGTTTCATCTACGTCGATCTGGATGACGAAGGAAACGGAACACTCAAACGTTCCAAGAAAGATTCGTTCGATTGGTACAAAAAAGTGATTGCCAGCAATGGTGAGCAACTGTAGTTCTCCCGTTTCATGAGCGGGCAAAACCTAACATGAAAGTTGGCATATGGATGGAGCCAGGTGTTCCTTTACCGCCCTTTTAGTTGGTATTTGTCCGCTTTTTCGTGTGTTGCACCATTACATTGGAGGGGATGATCCTTTGAAAAGATGGAATATGAACACAAGAAATATGGGGTGGGTACTGGCATTGACGCTAAGCTTGAGTGTGATCTGGCCTGCAACCGTTGGTGCGGAAAGTACCCAGATTACGCGAATCCAGGCCAATACTTATGTGGGTGATCCGGGAGAGATGGTAGAGTCCTTTGATATTACCGTTGCGAGTATGGAGAAATATCAGAATCTGAAAGCTTCTGACTTCGAAATTACAGGTAATTATGATGGTTATCCCTTAAATGAAGCAGAAGAGATCGTGCAAAACGATTATGAAGATGACGGGATAAAATTGACCATTCAGGATCATACCATCCATATGGCTGTAAAGCCTTTCAAGTATCCGGGGGGCATGAAATCACAATTTGCAGTAACCAGCAAGACGTATCCAGAGCTTTCTTTTGACGAGAAAAGTGTGAGTCAGGTGAAAGCACGCACAGTTGATGATTTTGAAAAAGGTCAATTTACAGGCAGTAATGGTGCGACCCTGTCCTATCAACTGAAACGAAGCCCGTCCGAAGGGCCGAAGCCACTCATGGTATGGCTCCATGGTGGTGGAGAAGTTGGTACGGATGGACGCAGTCATCTTACCGCAAATCGTGGAGCCGTAGTCTGGACAGAATCGGGGTATGATACTTCGGTACTGGCTGTACAGTATCCTGAAAATTACAGCTTCAAAATCTATGATAACCCGGAGCAATTGGCCCAGATGCAGGCGTACTTCGTCGCACAATATGAGTTGATTCAGAGCTGGTTGCAGATGGCGAAGTTGATCCGAACCGGATCTACCTGTCTGGTGTATCCAGTGGTGGTGGAGGCGCGTTTCGCTTTTTGGCTCAATATCCGGATCTGTTTGCCGGAGCGATCATCGTTGCAGCTAAAGATACCGTGGCGGATTACACAGGGTCTGTAGAAGCATTCAAGAAAGAACTGAAAGATATTGTGGGTGTTCCAATGTGGATCATGCATGCAAAAAATGATCCAACCACAGATAGCCGGACAAGTTCTCTGGCCTATCAGGCTTTGAGTGAACTTGGTGCGAAACACGTGAATTTAACGTTGTATGACGATGCTTACATGGATAGCGAAAGACTGTATGGAGGCATGAAGCATTGGTCCTGGGTACCGGCTTTTAACAACAAAGAAGTACTTGCCAACCTGTTCCAGCTAAGCAAAGATGCTTCGGGAGAACAGGATGGAGATAACACAGAGCATGGAACGAAACCGACGGAGCCTGTGACTAGAGCACAGATCGCCCTCGTCCTTGCCGACAAGCTAAATCTACCTGAAGTTTCCGAATCAGCCTACCCGTACACGGATTCTGCTCCTGAATGGGCTCGTCAGTCCATCGCAACAGTGACCAGGGCGGGACTGATGAATGGTGTCAGCAATCAGGTATTTGCCCCGGAGTCGGAAGTAACACGTGCACAGATGGCAGTGATTGTAGACCATATTCTGTCGAGTCGCGACTGGAATCCTGAAGGCGAGTCCACTGTATTATCGTTCAAGGATTTGAATGATAAACACTGGGCTTATGAAGCCGTTCAGAATAGTGTCAAAGCAGGTATGATGTCCGGTATGTCCAAAGATCAATTTGGTCCATCGAAGTCGGTAACAGGTGCCCAGTTGGAGCTAATTCTGCAACGATTGGAACAATTGCAATTGAATTAAACGCTATAACTAACCTATACAATGATAAATAATGAGAGGAATGATTGATATGACAACACCATTTCCGAAGGATTTTCTATGGGGCGGCGCTGTAGCAGCCAACCAGCTTGAAGGAGCTTATAATGCAGATGGTAAAGGACTGTCTGTCCAAGACGTAATGCCTCACGGGATTACGACGCCAAGAACGGAAGGGCCTACAGAGGATAATTTGAAATTGATCGGGATCGATTTCTATAATCGTTACAAAGAGGATGTCAAACTGTTTGCTGAAATGGGCTTCAAAGTGTTCCGTACATCCATTGCATGGTCTCGTATTTTCCCTAAAGGGGATGAATTGGAGCCGAATGAGAAAGGTTTACAATTCTATGATGATCTGTTTGATGAGTGCCACAAATACGGGATTGAACCTCTCGTAACGATCTCTCATTACGAAACACCGCTGCATTTGTCCAAGACCTATGATGGCTGGGTTAACCGTAAAATGATCGAGTTCTACGAGCGTTATGTAACCGTCTTGTTCAACCGTTTTAAAGGCAAAGTGAAGTACTGGCTGACGTTCAATGAAATTAACTCCATTCTGGAAGAGCCATTCATGAGCGGCGGAATTTATACGCCAAAAGCAGAACTGTCCAAGCAGGACCTGTACCAAGCGATCCACCATGAACTGGTGGCAAGTGCGCTCGCGGTGAAACTGGGTCATGAAATTATGCCTGAAGCCAAAATCGGCTGTATGGTTCTGAGCATGCCTACGTACCCGCTGACACCAAACCCGGATGATGTGGTGGCTGCAATGCATGCAGAACAGCGCAATGACATCTTTGCCGATATTCATGCACGTGGCTATTATCCGAAATACATCAATCGTTACTTCAAAGCGAATAATATCAACATCAAGTTTGAAGATGGCGATGCTGAAATTCTGAAGCATACGGTGGACTTCATATCGTTCAGTTACTACGTAAGTATTTGTGAGACAGGTGACCCTCAGAAGCGCGTTGAAGGCAAAGGGAATTTGTTTGCAGGTGTACAGAACCCTTATCTCAAAGCAAGTGACTGGGGCTGGCAGATTGATCCGCAAGGACTGCGCGTAACCTTGAACAAGTACTGGGACCGATATCAAAAACCGCTGTTTATTGTCGAAAATGGTTTGGGTGCAGTCGATGAGCTGATCACAGACGAGAATGGCAATAAAACAGTGAATGATGATTATCGTATTCAATATCTGAATGACCATCTGGTACAAGTGGGTGAAGCGATTGAAGACGGAGTTGAAGTCATGGGCTACACATCGTGGGGCTGCATCGATCTGGTGAGTGCATCTACAGCAGAAATGAAGAAGCGTTACGGCTTCATATATGTGGATCGTAACAATGATGGATCGGGTACCCTTGATCGGTATAAGAAAAAATCATTCCATTGGTATAAAGAAGTTATTGAAACTAACGGAGCGAGTCTAAAGAGCGGCAATAATTAATCATTAGTTCTATAGACCTAGTTGATTTGCATCTTCTCGCATCATATTAGAGCAAATTAACCGCTTTCACAAAAACATTGTCAGATGAATAATTATATGGTAAGATAGGCCTAAGGCTAATGAATACTGGATTGTTACTGTTCAATCAGGCAAAACCAGAAGCAGGGCGTGTGAATGACCTGTTTTGGTTTTGCCTTTTACTACTTTGACGGTGCAAGGTGATGTGAAGAAATGAAAATTGAGAAGGTGCTGAACAACAACGTAGTTACTGTGATTGATCCGGGAGGAAACGAACTGGTCGTCATGGGACGGGGAATTGCCTTCAAAAAGCATACTGGTGAAACAATAGACGAGAGTCTCGTCGAAAAAATATTCTCGCTTGAAAGCAAGGAAGTATCGCAGAAATTGAAAACGCTTCTGTCCGATATTCCAGTTGAATATGTCGAATGCTCGGATGAAATTATCCGTTATGCAGAGACCGTGTTAGGTGAGAGGTTACATGAGAGCATCTACATTTCACTGACGGATCATATTCATTTTGCCATTGACCGGCATCGTCAGGGGTTACTGATTCGTAACGCATTGTTCTGGGAAATCAAGCGCATGTACCGCAAGGAATATGCGATTGGGCTCAAGGCGCTGCAGATTATTGAAGAAACCTTGGGTGTTCTGCTTCCTGAAGACGAATGCGCATTCATCGCCATGCATCTGGTTAATGCACAGATGAACGGTGAGATGAGGGAAACGATCAGTATCACGAATATTGTTAAGGATATACTCAACATTGTAAGACGGAGTTTCGTTATTGAGTTGGATGAAGATTCATTGAGTTATTATCGATTTTTAACTCATCTGAAGTTCTTTGCCCAACGTGTGTTGCAAGGAACGGCGATTGAAGATAAAGAAGAAGATAATCCGCTTCATGACTTGGTGAGCAAACAGTATCCGGAAGCACATGCATGTGCAGTAAGGATCAGTGACTATACGCGTAAGATCTATAATCGGGTGTTGTCCAAGGAAGAAATCCTATATCTGACTATTCATATTGAACGAGTTGTCAGAACTGAACAAACAATTGAATAATTTAGGATTGTTACTGCAAAAAAGGCAAAACCTAAACGTTGAATAATGATAAGCTGAAACTGCTTTGTCATTATTCAGTGTTTAGGTTTTTTTTTAACTTCATTACACATAAAAGGAGCAAAACACAATGGATAAACAACAATTGTCCAAGGATATTTTGAAGCTTGTTGGTGGCGAAGAGAACATCGATCAAGTCACACACTGTATGACAAGACTCCGATTTAACCTGAATGACAACAAATTGGCGGACAAAGCGACGCTGAAAAATACACCAGGTGTTATGGGCGTGATGGAGAACGGCGGTCAGTTCCAGGTCATTATCGGGAACGATGTACCTGTTGTGTATAATGCACTTGTAGGCAACATGTCCAAATCTCCAAATGCAGACGCTGGATCAACCGGTGCTTCGACTGGGGAGAAGAAAAAGAGAAATCCAGTAAGTGCATTGTTCGACTTTATTTCCGGAATATTCACGCCGATTCTGCCAGCGATTACGGGTGCCGGTATGATCAAAGGGATCGTGGCAATCCTGGTAGCTGTAGGTTGGTTGTCTGAAACCAGTTCAACCTATATCATTTTATCTGCTATCGGTGATGGTGCATTCTACTTCCTGCCGATCATTCTGGCAATCAGTGCCGCACGTAAGCTCGGTAGCAATATGTATATTGCTGCAGCGCTGGCAGCGGGGATTATGCATCCGAGCATTACAGCATTGCTGGCCGATGGTCACAACTCATCATTTATGGGGATTACAGTTATAGCGGCAACGTATTCTTCTACAGTTATTCCGATCGTTCTGGCAGTTTGGATTGCTTCATATGTAGAAAAAGCCGTTGATCGTGTTACACATGCTTCGCTTAAGCTTCTGATTGTTCCAACGGTTACCCTGTTAATTATGGTTCCTCTGACCTTGATGACGGTTGGACCATTGGGTACAGTGCTTGGTAATGGTTTGTCAGGTGGTATTTCCTGGTTGTTCGACAATATGTCAATATTCGCAAGTATCCTGATTGGTGGTACGATGTCACTTCTGATCATTACGGGTATGCACTATGCATTGTTGCCGATCATTGTTGGTTCGATGACATCACTTGGTTACGATTTTATTATTCCACTGATGTTTGCAGCTAACTTGGCACAAGGTGGTGCAGCATTTGGTGTGGGTCTTAGATCGAAAAATGGTAAAACGAAATCGCTTGCTTATTCCACAGGTCTTACGGCTATTATGGGGATTACGGAACCAGCAATGTACGGGATCAATATGAAGTTCAAAAAACCATTTATAGCAGCCCTGATCGGTGGAGCTGTTGCAGGTGGATTCATGGGGATCGTCAATGTTAAAGCTTATGTACTTACAGGTCTAGTGGGTCTGCCAAGTATTGCAGCATTTATCAGTCCGGCAATTAGCACGCTACTCTACGCTCTGGCTGGTGGTTTGATTGCCATCGTAGCAGCAGCAGTACTGACGTACATCCTTGGTTTCCAAGAAGACAATGCTCCACAGTCGGCTGAAGCTACGCCAGCTGCTGAACCTACAACACCAGCAGCAACGACTTCTGCTGCTGTAACTGAAGAAGCAAAAGCACAAGATGAGCAAGTATTCAGCCCGATCACTGGTGAAGTTAAACCGCTGAGCGAAGTGCCAGACCCTGCGTTCTCTGAAGAAATTATGGGTAAAGGATTCGCGATTCAGCCATCTGAGGGACGTGTGGTATCTCCGATCAACGGAACCGTGTTCTCGTTATCAAAGAGTGGACATGCCATTGGTCTGGTAAGTGATACAGGCGCAGAGATGTTGATTCATATCGGGATTGATACCGTGAAGCTGAAAGGTCAATTCTTCTCTCCTAAAGTTCAAGCAGGTGCGAAGGTTGCCGTAGGTGATGTACTGATGGAGTTCGACCGGGAACAGATCGAAAAAGCCGGTTATACAACGATTACACCAGTCATTATTACAAACATGCACCAGTATGAGTCCATTGAGTCTGCTGGTCGCACTACGATCAAAGAAAAAGAATTGTTGTTTACGGCAAAAGCTTAACGAACATCAAAAAGCAGCAGTCTTTCCGGATGGAATTCCGGCAAGGCTGCTGCTTTTTTGTATCTATGGGCGATATTCTTTATGGAAGATATCCGCTGAATGTTATACCTGACGAGAAGGAAGCAGCTGCTGAACCAGCTGCACAAAGTGCTGCGCGGGCTTGGACAGATGGCGATTGCGATGCCACACAAGCGCAGATCCTACCGTGGATTGTACATCCTGTATACGGTAAACATGGAAAGGGTGCTCGTGATATAGCTGCAGTACCGTATGGGGCACGATGGAACTCGCGAAGCCGAGACGGACAAGCTCCAGCAACATGTTAATATCCGAGCATTCTCCCGTAATGGAAGGATTTACGTGATGCTCACGGAATTTCTCCAGAATCAGTTCGAACATTCCAAGCCCTTCGGTACTGGGCAGCAAGAGAGGAATGTTGGCCAGCGTTTCAAAATAAGTCCCGGTCTCATCCGCTGCCTCCAGCGGTGTGGAAGAAATGTAGAAGAGAGCTTCCTGCGGAAGATGTAACACTTCGTATTGTTCTGTCTTGACTGGCATTCGTACACAGGCCAGTTCAATTTTGCCTTCACTCAAGAGCTGACAGAGCTGGGAGGATTCATTTTGTTGAATTTTATAGGTAACCTGGGGATGAGTCATCCGAAACTGTTGAAGTGCTTGCGGGATCAGACGATCTGAAATGGTATTAATCCCAAGCGACAACTTGCCCCGAATACCATAACGAAAACTCTGCATCTCCATAACAGCCTCTTCCATATATTTGGTCATCGTAACCGCATAATCATAGAAGCTTCGACCCGCCTGCGTCAGCTCCATGCTGCGCCCTTTGCGTTCAAACAAAATCACACCGAGCTCTTCTTCCATCAGCTTGAGCTGTTGGCTTAAAGGAGGCTGAGCCATATGCAACCTTCGAGCAGCAGCTGTGATCTGTCGCTCCTCGGCAATGGCAATGAAATAACGACATTGTTTGATATCCAAGAATGTTCTCCTTTGCTGCAATGTATATGTTTATCATATGGGAAACCAACAAAACATGTATTTTGAATATACTCTCATCCCATGTTAACATACATTAGGTTTAAACACTTAAAACAACAGTTTGTGATTATGACATATAGAACATGAGCCATGAGGGTGAGTTTGAATTGGAGGGTGAGGGCTTCGTGTTTAAAACGATACATGCGGCTGCTGAAGCTGGACATACCGATGATGTACTTCGGTTTATCACACGGGGAACCGGAGTGAATGCTCGGGATGCGCTTGGACGGACACCTCTGATGGCTGCGGTGCACGGAAACAAGATAGAGACGGTCGGTATGCTTATTAACGCCGGGGCGGATATCAATATCAGGGATCAGCGACTGGATAATCCACTATTGTACGCGAGTGCGGAAGGGTTATGTGAAGTGGTTGAACTGGCGGTCAAAGCTGGAGCGAATACCAGGCTTACGAATCGGTTTGGAGGTACAGCACTGATCCCTGCTTCAGATCGAGGTCATGTTGATATTGTGGAAATCCTCCTGACCTCCACCGATGTGGATGTGAATCATATCAACAATCTGGGATGGACCGCCCTACTGGAAGCGGTCATTCTGGGAGATGGCGGCTCTCGCCACCAGCAGATCGTTGCATTACTTTTGCAGCATGGCGCTGATCCGTTCATCGCTGACCGGGACGGGGTTACCGCACTTGAGCATGCCTGCAGGCATCATTATATAGAAATGGAGCGAATGTTAACTCAATCATGAACAGACATCAAGAGAAAACGCTGCAAAACAATATAAAGGGAGTATCATCGCTTGCATTGGCAGGCATTCAGTGGTTCTTCTTTTTGTTTACCAACACCGTAGTAGTTCCATTATCGATTGGGCATAACTTTCATCTATCACCGGATGCCATCGCTGCATCCATGCAGCATGCTTTTTTACTTACTGGAGTCGTGTGCATATTACAGGCAATATTCGGGCATCGTTATGCAGTCATGGATGGTCCTTCAGGGTTATGGTGGGGACTGACACTAAGCTTAACAGTCTCGGCTTCCTCGGCAGGGATGAGTCTGGAGCGTATTGGGGGAGGACTGGCTGCGGGTTTTCTGTTAGCCGGCCTGACGATGATGATCCTTGGCGGGCTGGGAGCGGCACATGTGCTTCAGAAGCTGTTCACACCTATGGTCAAGAGTGCAATGTTGTTTCTGATGACGATCCAGTTGACCATGAATTTTTTTAAAGGCATGATTGGATACACCGAGTTTGGCTCATTCAACCTGCCTGTAGCGGCTTTGTCCGTTGCTATTGCGTTTCTCGTCGCTTTGATTCAGCTTAAGGGAAGAGGCAAGCTCGGTAACTATTCCATCCTGATTGGCATCGTGACGGGATGGATTGCATACAGTCTTGTGTTCCCTGGTCAGCATGCCGGGTTATCAAGTCATGCTGGAGGCAGCTCGATTTCTCTATTTCCTTGGGGGAAACCTGCGTGGGAGCCGGGGATTGTAATTACCGCTTTCTTCGTCGGGCTCGTCAATATGACCAACTCGATCACAACGCTAAGTTCAGTAGAAAAAATATACGGGGTGCGGACGTCAGATCAACAATATAAACGTTCGTATATGCTGACTGGATTGTTCACCATGTTATCAGCGTGTGCAGGTGTACTGCCATTTGGTCTGTTTGCTTCTTCCATCGGATTCCTGGAGAGCACTCGTATTCTGCGTCGTGCTGCGTTTGTCGTGGGAGCAGGCATGTTATGTATTTTGGGTCTTACACCCCCGGTAACGGCCTTCTTTGCACAAATCCCTCCCAGTGTAGGCAGTGCGGTGCTGTTTGTAGCCTATCTGCAAATGTTCGGGACGGCGTTAAGAACACTTGAGGGAACAACCTTTAACTCCAAAACCATTTATCGTGTAGCATTGCCTGTTCTCACAGGTGTTGCTGTAATGAACATCCCTGCTGAAGCCTTTCAGTCCTTGCCCATGTATCTTATACCGATCATTAGCAATGGACTCGTCATCGGGGTCATGGTGTCACTTTTGCTTGAAACCACGGTGAACTGGTCCAAAATGGAGCATACAGCTGCGGCCAGCAAAGCTGCCTAAACGTTGATTTATTGAAACAGTCCATATTTTGGGCTGTTTTTTTAGGTTTTGCCCAAGTTTACTTCACCATAATTTTGCCCTGTCCCGCAAGCATTCTCATCTCTCTGGATAAACGCTCGTGATTTCCTTCCGGAATCTCAAGATGTACACCGTAATGCCATTGGTTATTCTCTTCTTTGCCCCAGCGCAATGTCCCTTCCAAATATAAGGGGTCTTCAAAAAGCAGCAAATTCATGCCGATCCGAATTTCATTGGACTCGACATGCAGGTTTAACGGAAACGAAAGCTGGCAGCCGGATCGGCTGATATCGCATAATTCTGCCTGAATGGGTTTGGATGGTGCAGATACTCCGTTAATGCTGAGAATAAAGATTTCAAACGTTATGGGTTCTTTTAAAGTATAGCGGAAAGGTTCTCTTCTAAGGTTGATTGACATAGTTTCCTCCACAAAATCAAAAAAAGTCAGTTATGATTATATCGTCCATTTTGCTATTAAAATGAAGAGGTGAGCTCTTGTTTGCAAACACCTTCTATTAACCTCATATACAACATGAACTGAGATAGCTCTTGTGTTCCTTTAACCCGTTTGCCGGGCTTGATATAATGGTTGGATAGGGTTCTGATTATCTCATGCGGATCAGAGGGGAAGGGAGCGGATATTATTTTAAATAAGGAAGGGGAGACGTAGAATGAACGGGAAATTTGAAGTCTTTACGGATACGGCAGCATTGTGCCTGTATGATCTGGCGGCGCTTAAGCATCGGATGGAAGACACACCAGACTGGTGGTCTATTGCAGAGGATGAACTGACTGAGGTAAATGCAGGTAACGTTTTGTTTCTGAACCTGGGTGATGATGGACAGTATGAGGTGCAATGGAGTCTGGATGATTCGGTTAAGGAAGTGGGGACGGCAGAGGTGTACTATATCCGAGTTCCTTCCGGTCATGTGTATCTGGGAGCTGCGGAGGATGTCACTGGAGGCGAGCTGGAGCCCGATGAGTCGTGCGGGGGTAAGCTGCTCCAGTTGGAACCCGGAAATTATGCGTGCAGGGTAACGAAGGAGAATAATCAAATTTCGATTGCCATGAAGGCCAGTCTGCAAAGTAAGAATCGTTTGAGTGACTTGATTCGAATCTAACAATATAGGTACGTGAGTGAACAAGATTCATTGCGAAGTATGAAATAGAGACAGGTCACCAAGGGTGGGACATGACCCTTTTTAGGAGCAGATTGAAGGAGGCATCCGGACATGTATATATCCCAACTGGAACGCATACGGCAAAAATTGGAGAAAATCAAAATTATGGACCCGGAGCGGAATCTGTTTGGGGCGGAAAATCATCAATATGAAATGGCTCCGGTATGGACATTGGACAAGATTAAGGCATTTGAACGGGAATGGAAGATAGAACTGCCTGAAGCGTATCAAGCTTTTTTGCTCGTAATTGGAAGTGGCGGAACAGGTCCTTATTATGGGCTGGAAAAACCTGAGAACGGCGTGTATCTGGTGATGGATTATGAGGATGAGTTGAATGCCATTTCCGAGCCGTTCCCACATGTGGAATCCTGGAATTGGGATGTGGACTGGTACGATGACAGTAAGGAAGAGGACGAGTGGGCAGCGCTTGAACATGAATATTATGATCCGAAATGGTCGGCAGGGATGCTGCGAATCAGTGATTTTGGCTGTGGCGTGTCACTCAATCTGATCGTGAAGGGATCTTCCTATGGAGAGATTTGGACCGATGATCGGGCGAACAGTAATGGAATTTATCCGGATCATTATATGGGCAACACGGAGCGGCTGGGTTTTCTGGATTGGTATGAATTATGGCTGGACCGCTCGATCAATGAATTGAATGAGCAGGAGTAGTAGCTTTTAGCTAACTTTTAGATTGAAGGTTGAAGGAGGTACCTTGATGGGCCGGGAATACGGCATTAGAACAACAAATCCTGTCATTTTACCAGGGGTTATGAAGCGACTGGCGGACTCCTTAACTTTCTCCGACTTGTACAGGCTGGAGCATGATGAAGATGGTTTTGCATTACTTCAGGAGGATTCTTCCTGGGCTGAAGCACTACAAGTCTCGATTGAGGTAGCTTCGGGAATGGAAGAGGTTGTAGAGGGAGAGTTGTACATCTATTGTCTGTTTCATACCGGGGGTGAGTTTGCAGCAGACTGGCTGAGACAGATGAAAACGGCTACGAACCGGGAGGACAGCAATTTGGAATGGTTTGAACTTTAAATAATGATGCGGAAATCAATACAAGAGCTTCCTCCTCAGGTTTAGGCGGGGCTTTTTTTTGTGATGGAAAATAAATAAAAACGGTTTGGCTTGTTCATCCGTCTTAAACCACAGAAAGAGAGAGAAGGAGGGGAT
Source organism: Paenibacillus sp. NPDC056933 (assembly GCF_042674385.1). NCBI lineage: Bacteria > Bacillati > Bacillota > Bacilli > Caryophanales > Paenibacillaceae > Paenibacillus > Paenibacillus sp. NPDC056933. Next base: position 3,289,817 of record NZ_JBHUQN010000001.1, read on the forward strand.
TGCGGGGTGGAAACCAAAGCCGAGATGAAAAAGATGCTGTTCGTACAGAGCGAAGATGAGACGTTGTTTGTCCAGTCCATCATGGAGCATCAGGACACGCTGATCTCCATTGCCTACAGTTACCTGCGAAACCGTCACGATGCACTCGAAGCCGTGCAGGAGATGACATGCCGGGCCTGGATCAAGCGTCGCACACTAAAAAATGAGAAGGCGTTCAAATCGTGGATTATTCGTATCCTGATCTACGTGTGCATTGATGAACAAAGACGTCGCAAACGGTCCACGCCACTGCCCAATGAAGGGTTGGAGGAGGAGATAGCCGAGTCTGCAATTACCAGATTTAACGATAACAAGCTTGCGATGTGGTCCATGCTGGAGAAAATCAAACCGAAATACCGCCATGTGTTACTGCTGAAATACTATAACGACATGACGTTGATTGAGATTGCCTCCATTCTCGGCAAACCGGAGGGGACCATCAAAACCTGGCAGCATAAAGGGTTGGAATTGTTGCGGAAGCAGATGAAGAACAGGGGGGATTGGTATGAAAACTAGTCCAGAAGAACAGGCGCTTTTCGCAGATGCTTCCCAGGCTAAGCTGGAGAGACAACAATTGAATCCCGCAGACACGGCATTTGCGATTCAGCGAGGTCTGGCAAAAGCAAGAACCCGGCGAATGACAGGTCATGTGCAATTAAAGTGGATTACTGCGGTGCTCGTAACAGCTCTGGCAGCTGGTTGGCTGCTGATGGGTCCACTTACTGGTTCTACACCACAACAGTCAATGTACAGCCAGCCCGCACAGAATTGGGGAGTTCTTGAACCTTTTCGGGATTTGGTGGAATCCGATGTCGACGGCAACACGATTGCATCCGCAATTAACAATGGTTATGTGCAGGTCGTAGATCGTTCTGTGAAATCAGGAATATATCAGTTAACCGTCAATGCAGTGATGGCGGATGAAAACAAGATGATCATATTGTACACAGCCCAGACGGATGCTTCCCAGAAGATATATTCAGTTCCCAAAACGAATATGATCAATGGCATGACGAACCAATCGCTTGGCAATGGCGGTATAAGCAGCCTGTACACCCCAAATGGAAAGTATACACTTTACGGACGTAGCACCGTTGAAATGGATGGTGATACACCACTTCCTGAACAAGTGAGGTTCGATTTTCGCATTTCATCTGTAGTCCCTGATCTGCTGGCTGACACGAATAAGGTTAAAAAAGATACCAAATACCAATTTTCGAAACCGATGGAAGTGAGCTTCGATCTGGATCCTAAATTTTCGGTATCCAAGGCAGAGAAGATCAAACTTAATCAGTTATTTACGATTGGGGGTCATGAGGTATTGTTATCTGAAGCAGAGATATCCCCACTGGTGACACGAGCAAGGTTTATCTATGAACCGAATCAAAAGATTGATTACAAAACAAAACTATTGGTAAGTGAAGTGGTGAATCCTACCGAAATTGTGTCCACAACCAAAGATGGGAAGCAGACTAAACTATCTTCAGTGTCAGGTAACGGAACGGAAGACGGTATGATCTATTCCTTCAGCAGCAATCTTCTGGATGACCCGCAGTCCCTGGTATTGAAGCTCCGTGGTGAACCGGGCAAAGTATACGATGATCTACAGGAAGCCGAGAAACATAAGCTGGAGTTAAAGATCAAATAGGATTCAGAGGAAGGGCGATACACAGTCATGGTTTTTGCAGATGACTTCGTGTCGCCTTTTTATTTTCCTTATACGGGGACTGGTGTTGCAAAAAAATAAAAGTAATGGTTGAATTGCAATTTTTGTATTGTCACATCCGATGTTACACGATATAATCTACTTGTATTGCAGGATAAAATTATAAAGGATGGTGAAATTTTGAAGAAATTTTCAATTCTTTTACTTGCTGTAACTCTGTTATTGCTGACAGTCTCCACAGTCTCTACGGCACCTGCTACCTATGGTGCGGCCAGTTATCCCAACACAGGCACGAATGGTTTAACGGGTTTTGCCGGTAACGCCAAAAATGAGAGTGGTGTGTCCAAATCAGCCACAACAGGTGGCAAGAACGGTCAGGTCATCTACATCAGCAATCTGAACGATCTGAGAACACATATGGCTGGCACTGCGGCAAAAATACTGGTCATTGAACAAAATATTTCTTCCTCTACGTTGCAAAAAGTCGAATTTGGATCGAACAAAACGTTGGTAGGTTCCTTTGATAAACACACGCTAACGAATATCCATTTCAGATCCACGGCCAGCTCAAGCAATGTCATTTTTCAGAATCTGACTTTTGAACACGCTTCCAATATTAATGCCAACGACGATATTCAAATGTATATTACTTCAGGTTCCAACTACTGGATCGATCATGTGACGTTCTCCGGCCACAGCTATAGCTCCAGCGGCAGTGATCTGGACAAGCTCCTGTACATTGGGGATCGGGCTGATTATATTACAATCAGCAATTCCAAATTTGCAAATCACAAATACGGAATTATTCTCGGATATCCGAATGATGGCAACAGCAGTTATAATGGTGTACCTCATGTAACCATGGCGAACAACTATTTCGAGAATCTGTATGTACGTGGTCCTGGTCTTATGAGATACGGTTATTTCCATATTAAAAACAATTACGCCAACAATTTTAACCAGGCCATTACAATTGGTGAAAAGGCACGCATTTATTCTGAAAATAACTATTTCGGTGCTGGCGCTGAAAAAGGCGGGATTCTGGACGATAAAGGAAAAGGGGAATTTACGGATACAGGCAGTACGCCTGCGCTGAGCAGCCCGTCTTCTCCGAAAACGAACTGGAGACCGAGCTCCAACTATAGCTATGAAGTTCAAACAGCCAGTTACGCACGCGAATTTGTCACCAAGTATGCAGGTTCGTCTAACAACACACTTGTATTCGGCAAGTAGGTTTGAACGTCAAAAGCCCGTATCTTCTGATGCGGGTTATTTGTCATTAAGGAAGCTAAACTGAAATTTTAAAATGTTAGTACATATTATATTCCTTCATATATTAAAAATTGATAATTAAATTCCGATATACTTAAAGTATATTTTCATGTTTGTGAAGACCTAATGTACTAGAAAAAAGCTCTAGGATTTTGCGATTTAAGCCTAAGCAAGGACCATAGACTGATAAAGCATAGTACAGAAATGTTTCACATCCATATTTAATCTCATAAAAAGGACGGGAAATTCATGAATCGTTATGACGAAATCATCTGGAAAAGGAACAAGTTGATTTGTGTCATCCTATGGGTAATTGTTGCTATAGGTTTTGGTTTGTCCTTTTTGACTCCAAAGCTGCTTGTTTCGAATGGGGTAGCTGTTTTGTTCGCTATTTGGGTAACATACGCCAATGTCAAAAAGAAGCATATTCATGTCATTCCGTGGCTGTGTACGCTCCTGATTACGATCTGTGGAGTCTATGTAGGGTGGGGAAGTGTTAACATCACTTTAAGTCTGGTGATCACTTCAGTATTGCTGCTCTATCCCGACAAAAAACTGTTCACGACCGGATTTCTCGTGCTGCTCATCATTAGTATTCTTCAGGTCATTCTGGTCGAGACGGTGAACTCTGAGGAGTTTATTGGCCATATTGTGGATGTAGGATTGTTTGCGCTTACCGGAGCCATTCTGATGCTGGTTTCCCAGTTGAATGAAAGACTCTTTTGGGATAGCGAAGCACGTTGGCAAGAGGTGGAGCATTCCAAAATGAGAGTGGAAACGATGCTTGTAAGGGTCAAAGAATCCGTAGAGGGCCTCTCTCGTTATACAGACCAATTGAAGCAAAAAGTAACCGATACCGGTTCCATCACCCATGAAGTAACGCTTGGATTCAGCGAAGTGGCCAAAGGGGTCGAATTCCAGGCCACCAGTGTGGCTGAGATTTCAGAGTCCTTGTCCTTGTCGGATCAGCATATCCGCGATGTAGCTTCCTACTCGCATCAGATGAAAGAACTGTCTGCCAGCATGGCAACGAGTACGGAAACAGGCAGTGCACAGATGGATCAACTGAATGTTCAGATGCAGGAGCTGTATGAAACGATTGATACGACGGCTGGTGATATGAGAAGGTTTAACGAGGAAAGTGAGTCCATGTCGCTAATGCTGAACAGTATTTCAGAAATTGCGAACCAGACGAATCTGCTTGCGCTCAATGCAGCAATTGAAGCAGCACGTGCAGGAGAGCAGGGACGCGGGTTTGCAGTCGTGTCGGAGGAAGTTCGCAAGCTGGCGGAACACTCGGGTCAATCAGCCAATGAGATTGGAACCATTTTGTTCCGATTGAAAGGACAGACTCAGGCGTTGACGGATCGATTCGAGCGGATTCGCCTCGCTTTGCAAGCAGGGAAAGATAGTGTGCAAACGGCAGAAGAGGTCTTCCGTACAATCAATAGTAACTCTCAGCAAGTGTTGAATCAGGCGGCCGATATTGAGAGCAGTTCTGTCACCATGAGGGATTCTTCTACGAAAGTGGTTAATGAGGTATCGGAAATTTCAAGTGTGACCCAGGAATCGAGTGCCGCTACGGAAGAAATTCTTGCCAGTATGGAAGAACAGCGCAATCTGACCCAGAAGATGGTGGACAGCTTCGGAGAACTGGAGCAATTGATCGTGGACCTGAACGAATTGGTGTCGGACGAAAACGAAGTACGTTCTGCAACCGGTACCCTGTAAAAATAAAGCGGGGCTGAAACCGGCCTGCTGCATCCGAGTCACCTAACATACCTACTTATGCTACATTCGAATTTCAATCTACTGAGCCTGTCTCCAATCATGATGCGGAGGCAGGCTTTGTTGTTTTAAGATGGGGTGACTGCTCTGCCCGTCTACAACGAAACAATTGTCGATGTTCATCCAGGCCCACTATAATGGAGGAATAAGAATTTGTAAAAAAAGAGTACTGGCAGGAAGTTTGGGTAATTGGGGGAGCAGAACGTGAATAATGCAGTAAAGGAAAAGGGGCCCGATCGCTGCGCCCGTATAGATACAGCGAAGAGTGAAAAACGTGATCATCGCGTTCGTTTCTATGATCGGAATACGCTCGAAGACATGGACTGGCCCAACACGGAGGACGGCAGAGATGCAAGAGCCTATTTGGAACCCATGATGTTGCAAGGGACACGGGACTTCATTGTAAACGTAAACACAACCCTGCTCATTGCCCGGATCGACGATCTTGTTCTTCCGTTGACGGTAAATGAGGCAGAGTACGACAATGCTTACGTTTGTTCGCCTTATACGCATTATGTGCGGTATGCCAAGCAGGAGTTGACGCTGCTTCGGAAACCGTTGCTGGAAAAGGGACTTTCCGCGCTCCTTAGTGTGGTGGGGTGGGGGATGCAGCGATCACAAATAAACAAGGTTGTACACGTCAACAACTGGCTGTTATCAACAAACCTGTATCCGGCCATGTCCGGTGAGCAGGCGGTTTGTCTAGCTTGCAGCAGTAGAGGAACGTTATCCTGAGCATGCTGTCGTATTTCGCTCTTTGTGCCCAGGGCTTCACTCCGATCTGACGAGCAAGCTGAAGCAAGCAGGCTGTCAACTGATTCCGAGCCGGCAAATCTACTTGTACCGGGCGAATGATCCAAATTTCGGGAATGCGAAGTCGCGCTGGCTGCTGAAACGGGATTACGAATTGCTCGCCAAGCACGGATATGAAATCGTTTCACAAGCGAGTCTGACGGATGCGGATATTTCACGAATCGCGGAGCTGTACAGACTGCTGTACCTTGAAAAATACTCTTATGACAATCCACAATTCAGTGAACATTTCATTGCAACAGCAAAAGCTTCTGGAGCGCTGGCCCTGTACGGTTTGCGGAAGGAAGGACGTATCGATGCGGTTATGGGATACTTCTGCCGGAATGGGGTGATGACAACGCCGCTGTTCGGTTACGATACGGCGGTACCCCAGTTTACCGGGCTGTACCGCATGCTATCGGCCTGCCTGATTGGACAGGCTCGCGAGAACGGTCATCTGTTACATGAGAGTTCCGGCGCTGCCCAGTTCAAGCGCAATCGCGGGGCCGTGGCGGATTTCGAGTATTCCGCCGTGTATGAGCGGCATCTGCCCTTGGGCAGACGCTGGTGCTGGCTGCTGCTTGATCGGCTTCTGAACCGCGTGGGTGTGCCGCTAATGCGTCGGATGAAGCTGTAAGCATGTACAATTAGCACACGGACACTCGCCACCATACATAATCATGCCAGCTCAAGTATGTTCGGCCAGCTGCACTTCGAAGCCATCGGGGTCGGCTATGTAAATAAATTGCAGATGCGGATTGGGTTGAACAGGGCCTCGTACAATCGGGATGCCTAATGCGGCGAGCTGCTCCATGGCTTCGTCCAGCGATCTTACCTCATAGCCGATCGACACACCGGCCTCTGGCTTAAGGATGGTTTCGCTGCCTTCAATCAGTTCCAGTTTCGTTTCGTTTTCGGGGCCCAGCATGGCAATCTGCCGTCCACGGCTTTCAAATCTGCGTTGAATCGGCAGCCCCAGCATACTGTGGTAGAAGCGGAGCGATGCTTCCAGATCGCGTACCCGCAGTGTGATCCAGTTTAGTCTGATCAACATAGGTGAACCTCTCCTTTATGGCGTCAATATTCATAAACGTTATACTTATTATACGATAAGCCTGTGCGTGGGCCTACCAAGGCAACGAAGGGTTTGAGCAGTGACAAGAGCAGCTTGCGAAAGTGGTGACGTGCTGTTGAGGTGTTTATTGGAATTCAGGCTCTTGCCCAGCAGTTTAAAATTGAATTCAGAAAAAACTGCCCGAGAATATTCTCGGGCAGCTTGGCTAAGAGTGCCGTTCACAGTGAACGGGCACTTTTTTATTGAATCAGATCTATTGCATCCTGTGGCACAAAGGCTTCTACGCCATTGTAGACAATCACGCCATCCAGGGTTGTCTTTTTGCCGTTCACGAGTGCTACGTTTTTGTAGATTTGCAGTTCCAGCTTGGTGTTGCCCTTGGTTACGAGGATCTTCGGATTTTTGGCATCCGTCAGATCGAGCTTGTACGCTGCTCCTTTGGCAGTAAAAGCCTGTTTGGCGGGCACAAACAATTGTTTGCTTACGCTGTCGAGGTCAAGGTCCAGCACGCGTGCCATGTATTTGGCCACATCCGTGTTGTCGATGACACCAAAAGGTCGATCATTGTTCGGAGCATACGTATACAGTACAACATCTCCGCCCGTATGACCGCCAGTGGTCCAGCCGATGCCCGAACGTTTGCTGATCATCGGTCCAACCGCATAATTGAGGCTTCCCGGGCTGGCCGCTTTGATGGCCGCGATTTCCTCAGAAGTCAGGTCGGTAATGCCATAGTATTGCTTCATCACGGCTTTGATATTGGTACGTTTGGCATTGAGCTTGGACTCAACGCCTTCGCCTGTCAGCTTGGCCTTTTTCAAAGGTCCGATAAATGTGGACAACGGCTCTTTATCGTAAGTGCCTGTAGTGGAGGCGTTACCGATAGTCAATCCACCGTTCTGGTGATCCGTTACAGCGACAACGACGGTTTCTTTATCTTTTTTGGCAAAATCCACGGCTACTTTAACGGCATCATCGAATGCCAGCACATCACTGATAATACCGATTGGATCGTTGGCATGCGCTGCCCAGTCGACCTTGCTGCCTTCGACCATCAGGAAGAAGCCGTCGTCATCTTTGGAGAGCACTTCAATGGCTTTTGCCGTCATCTCGGCGAGGCTTGGTTGTTTTGCTGGATCACGATCCATATTGTAATCCATGCCTGCCGGGGCAAACATGCCCCACAGCTTGCCTGAAGTGGAAGCTTTCATCGCTGACGGAGTAGTCACATAGTCATAGCCCTGTGCTTTGATGGAAGAGACCAGATTTTCGCCATCTTTACGTCCCGCAGGCTCCAAGTAACTGCTTCCTCCACCGAGCACAACATCCATGCCGTTATAGACCTGCTGTTTGCTCAGAGCATCATAGTTTTTACGATCCGGATAATGGGCCGAGAAGTCAGCCGGTGTAGCGTGCATAATTTCGGATGTTGCAATAATGCCAGTTGCTTTGCCTGCCAGTCTGGATGCTTCGAGGATAGAAGCGACCGGTTTCTTGGCATCTCCCGGGGCGATGGCCTTTTGTCCAGGCATTGTCGCTTTATCCGGCAGCACTCCGACATATCCTGTATGTGATTTGTGACCTGTGGCAAAGGCTGTTCCCGCAGGGGCTGAGTCCGCAATCGGCGCATCCGCAGAGTGTGTACGAACCATGCCGCTGGCCATGGAGTCCAGTGTAAGAGAGGAACCCTTGTACCAACGGGCCAGAGCGGTGGCATCGTTAGCCATACCGTCAGGAATGAGTATGATGACATTTTTGATTGGTGAACTAGAAGTTGTTGAGATGGTGTCTTCCACAGCCCAAGCTGCACTACTGCCTCCCAGCGTAGCCGTAACAATCGTCGTTACCGCGAGCATCATTTTGGCCGCACGGGTATTGAATCGGTTTAACATGAACACATCCTCCTAATAATATGTATAGTTTGGTATCCAAAACCCAGTGTATACAATGAATGATAAGTGAGCGTATGCACTGGATTAACTAAATGTAAAGTTTACGATTAGGGAGAAGAAATCGAATCAAAAAAATGAAGATGAGTAAGGTTGGAACCGTTCTGTATATATTAGGGTTTACACTGGTTGTTTATGGAGAGGTTTACAGCGGAACCTCAGTTCGGTATGATTTTTGTATTGAAATATGTGTCTGAAGAAGCGGAGTGTGGACAAGGAGGTGTGCGAATGTATTACCGTATCGGAATTGTTGGGCCGAAGCCGTCCATCGAGCGTACCATGCGTGCTTTGCACGAGCAGAATCTGGGGGCGAGCTTTGAGCTATACCCGTATGAACACGCCAGGGAAACGGGGGACATTATTACCAGGAACCGAGAGAATGTACATGGGTGGGTGTTTACGGGTCCGATTCCCTATCTGACAGCCCAAGCCGTGTTGCATCAAAAAGAACATGCCATCTACTGTCCGCCTACAGGGGCCAGTTTATATAAAGCAATGCTCCAAGCCGTTTATACATTGGACAGCCCCGTGAAAGACATCTCTATTGATATGACTGACAATGAGAGCTGGGGGCTGATGGACAGCCTGGAAGAGCTGAATTTCTCGGAGGAGCAGTTACGCAAATACGTGTTTTCCATAGACTATGATGTACAGGAAATGATCGAATTCCACGTTCGTCACTGGCAGGAAGGGCACACCAAGGCAGCGATTACATGCCTGTATGCAGTATATGAAGGACTTTTCGAGAGAGGGGTTCCAGTCTTCAAAATCGACTCGACCAAGTTAGAGACGGTGCAGGCCGTTCGCATGCTGATTGAACAGATTCGCAGCTCCGCATTCAAGGACAGTCAGATCGGTGTGCTTATGATCGAGATCGACCGGCTGCATGAGGCAGGAGAACAATCAACTGAGCGTTACCAGCTGCAGCATATGGAGTTGAAGATCAAGAGTGTCCTGCTCCAGCATTGTGAACAAATCGATGGTTCTCTTCACCAGGATGGCACAGGAAGATACCTGATGTACGGATCAAGGGGCGCAATGGCCCGTAATATGGACTCGCTGCATGCGACGATGCACCAGCTGGAGCTGGATACGGACTTGCTTTCTTTCGCGGGAATCGGGTTCGGAGAGACTGCGTTTGATGCCGAACGGCATGCCCGCAAGGCTATTCAATATGCCAAGGACGACGAGGCGGGGCGGATCATTATCTATGAGACGGATGGTACGATTGTGGAGGCGGCAGGCGAGGACCATGAATTGTCCTACGAGACGTATTCAAGTGATACCGAATTGCTGGAACAATTGAACAAGGCAGGAGTTAGCATCCGCACATTCCAGAAAATAAAGGCATACATACGCCGAATGGGCAAAGAAGAATTTACAGCCAGTGAACTGGCTTCAGGATTGTCAATGACCATCAGGCACGTACAGCGCATTATGGGCAGCCTCACCGCTTTTTCCCTGGCCGAAATTACTGGAAATGAGCTGAATACCCGCCGGGGACGGCCAAGCAACCGTTATCGTCTTTTGTGTTAGATTATCGAACATCGAATCTGAACAAGTATACCGATTATGCAACCTTATGTCTCATGTCCATCTGGGGTGGACAGTGTGATAAGGATTGCTGATCGGTTTTTTTTATTTTTAGTGTCAAAATACATCACATAGGTATTGAGTTTTATGCGGCGTTAATTATATAATGTCCTAAAATTACGACATTATCGTTAAATGTTCGTTAATAACTGCTCACGAGGACATGACCTTCATCCGCATGTTCAGTCCACCGAGAGGCAGTTCCATCACAGTCAGGGGGTATTTGCATGGTGAAAGCTGACAGGCAGGAGAATACAGGACTTTTTGGTTGGGTAGAGAAAATGGGGAACAAACTTCCCAATCCGTTTTTATTGTTTATCTATCTCATTGTTGCGCTGATGGTTGCCACACTGGTGTTATCTTTCTTTCATGCGACAGCACACAATCCGATTGATGGGGAGAAGGTTCAGGTTAAGAACCTGTTGAGCCGGGAGGGAATTCAATGGCTGCTGCCGAATGTGGTCAAGAACTTTGCCGATTTCAAACCGCTGGCTTCGATTCTGGCTTTGGTACTGGGGATTGGTCTGGCTGAGAAAGTGGGTCTCCTGGAAGCGGTTATGCGTAAAATGGCCGTTCGGGTACCTGCACGCTATGCCAGTTATCTTGTCATTTTCATCGCTTTCTTCAGTCATGTGTCCTCAGACGCAGCGCTTGTCATCATGCCTCCACTCGGAGCGTTGATCTTTCTCGCCGTAGGCAGACATCCAGTCGCTGGATTGATTGCCGCCATTGCCGGGGTTGGCGCAGGCTTCACAGCCAATATGCTGATTGTGACCACGGATGTATTGCTGTCAGGCATCAGTACCGAGATTGCTGCTTCGGTTGATCCGAACGTGGGCGTTACGGTTTTGGATAACTGGTACTTTATGTCTGCTTCTGTGATTGTCCTGACCCTCGTAGCAGGTTTCATGACTGACAAATTCCTGGAACCCCGTCTTGGACGCTACGAAGGAGAGCGTGTCTACAAGCTGGAAGCCCCTACGCTGGAAGAGAACCGGGCACTGCGTGCATCCGGAATCGCTGCTCTCATTTTTATCGCTGCAATCGCGTTCATGGTTATTCCTTCGAATGGGGTGCTCCGCAACCCGGAAACGGGAAGTGTAATGGGGTCACCTTTCCTTGCAGGGATCGTACCTGTCATTTTACTGTTCTTCTTCACCGTGGCACTGACATACGGCATTAAACTCAAAGTAATCCAAAACCAGAACGATCTGCCGAAACTGCTCATTGAGCCGATCAAAACGATGGCCGGATTTATCGTAATGGTTTTCCCGCTCTCCCAATTTGTGGCGATGTTCAACTGGAGCAACATGGGTAAGTTTCTGGCACTCACCATTACCGATCTGCTTGAAAAAACAGGCATTAACGGCATTCCGGTCGTGATCGGACTGATTTTCCTGTCCGCCCTGCTGACGATGTTTATTGCGAGCGGATCTGCGATCTGGTCCATTCTCGCCCCGGTATTTATTCCAATGATGATGCTGCTCGGATTCCATCCGGCATTCACGCAGGTCATTTTCCGGGTATCAGATTCGGTGATCATTCCACTGGCTCCGGTATCGCCCTTTGTACCGCTATTTGTCGGATTCTTGCAGGAATACCGTAAAGACGCCAAGCTGGGCACATACTATTCATTGATTTTGCCATATTCTATTGCATTCTTCTCAGTCTGGGTTGTCATGGTCATTCTGTGGTACGTCTTTAACCTGCCGCTCGGTCCAGGGGTCAACGCAAGGTTATAGGAAATAGAGAGATTGAGAAGCAGAAAGAGTTGAGAGAGGGGTAAAAAGTAATGATCGATATTATCGCGCTTCGCAGAGATTTGCATCAACATCCCGAACTTGGATTCACCGAATTCCGTACAGCGACGAAAGTGGTGCAAGTGTTAACGGAACTGGGATACCGGGTGACTTATGGAAAGAATGCAATTGACGATACCTCCCGGCGAGGCTTGCCCAAACCGGAAGTGCTGGATGATGCCTACCAGCGGGCGATCCGTGAAGGTGCAGATCCAGCGATTGTGCAGCAGATGCGTGGCGGGTTTACCGCCGTTGTTGCAGAACTGGAGGGATTGCAGGAAGGACCCACAACAGCGTTTCGCTTTGATATGGATGCACTGCCAATTCGTGAAAGCGGGCTGGACAAGCATGCACCAACGGCCGGGCAGTTCCGCTCAACGCATGAAGGCCTCATGCATGCCTGTGCGCACGATGGGCATACAGCGATCGGTTTGGCGCTTGCGGAACGTTTGAGTAACAGACAATTTGCCGGGAAAGTCCGGCTGTTGTTCCAGCCTGCCGAGGAGGGAGTGCGCGGTGCCTATGCGATGGTGGAAAAAGGGATGTTGGAACAGGTGGATCGTCTGTTCTGCATGCACCTCGGTACCGGCGTACCCTCGGGTCATGTCAGAGGGGCGTCTGCCGGATTCCTGGCAACGACTAAACTGGAAGCCCGCTTTACAGGTGTATCCTCCCATGCGGGCGCTTCACCGGAGGAAGGACGCAATGCGCTGCTTGGTGCGTCTACGGCGTTGCTGAATATTCATGCGCTGCCACGCTTCAGTTCGGCAGATACTCGCATTAATGTGGGCATTCTGGAAGGGGGAACGGGTGCGAATATCATTGCCGAACAGGCACGCATGGTCATTGAGACACGTTCTACGAACGATGAGACCAACCGGGAATTGGAGCGGCGGGTGCGGCAGATCATTGAGCACAGCGCAGCAATGCATGAGTTAAGCTCAACGGTGGAGGTGATCGGCGGCGCAATCCCTATCCGGTGTGATATGGAACTTGCAGAGCTTGTGGTACGGGAAGCGGAAGGCATCGCCGGGTTCACCTGTGCCGAGGTCATTTCCGATAGTGCCGCACTTGGCAGTGAGGATGCCAGTTATATGATCCGGCGGGTGCAGGAGCAAGGAGGCAAGGCTACGTATATGATCGTTGGCAGCGAACTGCCTGCCCCCCATCACCACCCGGAATTCGATATCGATGAAGCGGTATTGGCTCCGGCTGTGGAACTGCTGGAGAGATTGGCGCGATCGCTGGAATAAGTGTACTTCATTCAAAAGAGCCATCCATGTAGGGATCACTTCCTAGTCATGGGTGGCTCTTTACTTCGGGTCCCTAGGGGAGTTCATAATGAGAATGATTAAAAAGGTATTGCGAGCGCTTTCATTTTGTGCTAACATCTCCATAACAACAGGGTTGTAACCGATCTCTCGGGCAATACCTGTACCGGTTTACTCGTTTATGATTTCATTATCAAATTATTGATTGCGTTTACAACTGGAAAATGGTTTTAACCTCATTGATCCTCAGGGTTGTTACTGATTGCAGGCAAAACCTGGATTGAGGGCAGAAGACCGCGCTAAGCGATGTCTGTTTGCCTTTGATTCAGGTTTTTTTATATGAAAAAACGCCTGATTCATTCCATCACACACTAATAGACAGCGAGGAGATTTATGACATGAAAACCATCAAACGTACGATTGCCGTAGCAACCATTCTGGGTTTATGTGTATCAGGTCTGCCTGCGTATGCGGCCGGAATGTCAGGTTCCGCTTCTTCCACAGCCATGGACAAACTGATTCAATCCCAGCTGATTCGTGGCAATGGTCAGGGCGTTAATGAAGCTTATCTGAACAAAAAGGCAACCCGTATACAGGCTGCCGTGCTCTACTTGCGTCTGTCAGGTTTGGAACAGGAGGCACTCGCCTACAACGGCACGGATACGTATGAAGATGCTGCACACGCAGGCAAGCTCCTGCAACCGGTAGTTGGCTATTTGAAGTTGCATCCGTATGTGGCTGATATTGCAGCAGGAAGCGAACGTTTTGAACCCAATGCACCGTTAACAACGGAAGGATATGCCGAAATGCTGCTGAAGGTACTTGGATATGAAGAAGGTACAGACTACAATCAGGGAGAGGCTTCCAGTTATGCATCCGTTAAGGGGGTGAAGGCGCTTCAAGGTAAGGGCATGAGCGAACTTACCAATCGCCAGATGGCGGAGGCAACCGCACAGGCATTGCAGGTACAGCTCAAGAATGGTAGCGAGACCTTGGAGCAGAGCTGGATGAAACATAAACAGGTTCAGGCATTCAAACCTCAAACGTTGCAGCAGACGAAATATGGCGCCATTGATGGCAAAACCTATGAACAATACGGTACACTCGGCTGGCTCGGTGTTCCTTATGCCGCACCTCCGGTAGGTGAACTGCGCTGGAAAGCCCCGCGTGAACCGGAGTCATGGACGGAAACCAGACCAGCGAAAGAATTTGCTGCAAACAGCTTGCAGTTATCCGGTAAAAATACAGCCGGCAGCGAGGATTCGCTGTACCTCAACATCTGGCGTCCCGATACAACCAGCTCGAAACTTCCGGTGATGGTGTTCCTGCACGGCGGCGGGAATATGACCGGATCAGGCAAGGATTTTCAGGGTGAACAGCTTGCGCGTAAAACGAACAGCATCATCATTTCCGTGAACTACAGATTGGGAGCACTTGGATTCTTCCAACACGCGGCGCTGAAAACCGGCAATGCTCTGGATGATTCCGGCAACAACGGTTTGCTGGATGCATTCCGTGCATTGCAGTGGGTACAGGATAATATCGAAGGTTTCGGCGGAGACAGGGGCAATGTGACTTTGGCCGGACAATCTGCAGGAGCCCGTGATGTTCTGGCAACCCTCATATCTCCACTCAGCAAAGGGCTATACCAGAAAGTCGTCGCATTCAGTGGAGGCTTGACCACAGCGGCACCGGAAGATGGAGAGAAAAAGTCCGGGGATGCGCTCGTAAAATTGCTCGTGGAAGAGGACAAAGCGACTACGGATGAAGAAGCGAAAACATGGATTGGCAAGCAATCTCAGGCACAGCTGGAGACCTATCTGCGCGAGTTGCCTGCGGACAAGCTGGTCACTGCATTCGGTTCCACGGCGATCCGCATGGAGCCGTTCCCTCACCTGTTCCGCGATGGTACAGTCATTCCAAAGGAAGGATTTGACGCCATCATCAGAGGTAATTATGCGCAAGTGCCTGTACTGCTGGGCAGTCTGGAAACCGAATTCTCCGGATTTGCCTTCGGCGATTCGAACTTTGTTCCATCGATTGACGATGGAACCCTGTTTACCGATAAGACCAAGGCGGAGCAGTATGCTGCAGCTCTGAAATACGGCAGCGAGGCTTATGCAGGTTTTAATGCAGAGCGTGTAGCTGAACGTTTGACCAGTGAGGAGGGACAACCTCCGGTATATGCATACCGTTTTGCATGGGGCACACAGCCTGGTGTCATCTCCGAACGGTTGCAAACGTTGCTTGGCGCACCACATGGAGCGGATATGGACTTTTATACAGGACATGCGGACGGTATAGCAGCCTATTTCCCGGAAGGTTATTTCAGTGAAACGAACAAACCTGGTCGTGAGCAATTGTCTGAAGCCATGGCAGCTTATCTGAAACAGTTTCTGTACACGGGCAACCCGGGTAATGGTGGCTCGACTGAACTGGCGGCATGGACACCTTGGACGAAAGATGCCAAGACTCCGATCATGCGTCTGGATGCAAACAATACCACAGCAGAGATTGGCATGTCCTCACAGTATAACGAAGGCAAGGAAGCGGTAATGGCGAAGATGAAGAAAGAATTGTCTGAAGAAACGTACAAGCTGTTGACGGAAAAAGTATTTGCAGGCCGATTCTTCTGGGAATAAGTCCGGCATATAGGAGTCAGTAAAATAAAAAGGACAAGAAAGCATGCTCTCTTGTCTTTTTTATTTATGGTTGTGAAGCTAATTCCTTCTACCTAAAGGTTGCTTGACCTATTTTTTTGCGAAAAAACTAAGTGTCCCTGTGCTCTCGTCCGCGCTTACAAACAGGCTGCGCCCATTAACCCGATGGATGCCTTCCGGCGATTCACCAGCAGTGGGGATAAGCCCGAGGTAAGCCGGATTTACCGGATCAGCAAGATCGAAGAACAAAATGGCATCTGCCCTTTCGGAAGCCACCGCTGCGTAAGTCTTGCCTTCGATCGTTGCTACCGTCAAATTCTCAACTTCACTGCCTTTGTTGGGACTGCGGTCATCCGGGTACAAGCCAGTCTTGGCCGTTGCTTCGTCAATGAGGTTCTGGCTGTCGTACATCCGCTTGCCCTGCAGATCCCAGACCGCAATATTGCGTCCGCCTGCTTTTACACCATCGTCAAATTCATTCTTGCCCAAATCACCTTCATTGGCAGTCAGCAGGTATTTGCCATCAGCAGAGAAAGCAATACCATCCGGCTCATAACGAGCGGTTAAACTCTCAGTAAATTGGACAATGCCGTCATCTTTCAGATCGGCTTGATGTGAAGTGGTGCCTAGCGAAAAGATCGAGCTGATCTTCTTCGTCTCCAGATCAACAACAGCAATGGCATTGTTCTCCTGCAACGTTACGGCTGCTGTTTTGCTGTCAGGACTAATGGCAACATACTCTGGTTGTGGATCATGCAGATAGCTTGCTCCAGCTACATTTTCCAGGTCTACCGGCAAGTTGGTGATCTCACCTTCAAGTACGTTTCCGCCAGCAAAAGATACAATCATGATGCTGCCTGGACGCTTCGCATTGGCATAATCAATCTCATCGGCGGCTTTGTTAAGTTCTTCATCCTCAATGGCAATAACTGCATGCAGGCCATCAGGTGACAACGCGATGGAGTCTGGCCCGATGCCAAGTTCATACGTCTTCACGGTTTTGTAGGTTGCGAGGTCAACAATCGCCAGCAATCCCTTATTGGCTTCAGTGTCCGTATCGCCTGTACGAATCACGGCAAGCCCATATTTGCCATCCTTGGATACCGTTACGCTCGTTACTTCCGCTTTGGCGGAGAGGTCATGGAAGCTGACGTTCTTCAAAACGTTGATGTTATTCAGGTCTGCAATATCCAGCACGGAAATGCTGCCATTGTCCGCTTCGGTTACCAACAGACGTTGACCATCAGGAGTAGAGGCTGATATTTCAGCTTTGCCTCCGGGCATCTGAAAGGCCGCAGTCTGTTCAAATCCGGTTTTATTTTGGTTCAGGATCAATTGATTCGTGATTAGCTTTAGCGTTTTGGGAGATACATACGTTGTTCCATTGGCGATATAGCTTTTGCTGTCCAGTGGAGTTTTCACACCGTTAATGGTGGCTGTGGCCGTTCCGACAGGGAGCTGTGCCTGTATGCCTCCTAGCTGAATATCGACCCTTTGCTTGCTTCCGTCCCAAGTGACTTTTCCCTGCATATTTTGTATCGCTGTTCGCAGTACGACATGATCGTTAGCAGGTTCAAGTGTGTTAGCCGCATTGGCCATCGACGTGTAGCTTGTTGCTCCTGTAGTGAGTATGGCTGTCATGGACATAACGGCGAGCCATTGATTTCTCTTTTTCAATGTTCCAGATCCCCTTTACCATTTCGTGTGTGATGGTATGTACAATTGTTTTAGTATAGGGATGAAATGTTACGGAAGGGTAAAAACACAAAGTGAGTTGTGTAAAAACGTAAACAGGAACGATTTTCAACTGAATAACAGCTGAGATAGCGGGGAATCAACAACAAATCCCTGAAATGGAAAGCTGGCTTTACATGTTGAATGAATCTTGATATATTTACGGAAAGTTAACTTTCCATTTTTGAAGGAGCTATTATATTGAAAAACAGACTGGAAGAAATTCGAAAGAAAAATGGAATCAAGCAGGAGGAACTTGCCGACAGATTGGAGGTGTCCAGACAGACGATCGGATCATTGGAGAACGGTCGTTACAATCCTTCCATTATTCTTGCATTCAAAATTGCCCGTTATTTTGACATGAGCATCGAAGAAATTTTCATTTACGAGGAGGAGCAGGATGATGAAAGCAACCAATAAGTGGGTGCATGTACTACTGGCATTGGCAGGTCTGGTTATAACATGTATTGGTGGATTTGCTCTGAGAGGTGAAGCATTAAGCGGAGTCTCGGGTTTGTTGATCGGTTCAGGTTCGGTGCTTCTGGTTCTGGGGCTTGGCAATACGGTGCATTCCATATGGATGAACAAGTCTTCTAATCAGGCAATGTATGCTGAGCGATTGAGACAGAAGGAGATCGATGTTCAAGATGAACGCACCATTCGGTTGAAGGAAAAAGCAGGCTGGAAAACAAACATTACTATTTTTTATATTCTGATGGCCGTAACCGTGCTATTTAGTCTAATCGGTGTAGAACCGATTGTCGTGACTGTACTGGCGAGTGTTTTCATTTTTCAAATTGGGCTGGGCATCTTCCTATTCAATTATTACGCGAAAAAAATGTGAAAATGCCCCTTGGGACGACCGCTTCAATATGAAGGGTAACGATCTCGTCATGGGACTGGTCGAAAAGGGGAAATTGCGGTAAAATTAATTGAGAATAGTTCTCAATAAGGTTGAATCCATTCCTTTTCGAGGATCATGATCAATACAGGCGAGGTGAAAACTCATGGGCTCTGATGCGTTAGCCGTTGTATACCAGCATTACTTAACGCAGGAACCATTCCGTCAGCACGATGAAAATACGTACCTGCTCTCTGCTAAAGCAGGCAGTGGCAATATCAAAAGAGTAACCACGTATAGTGGTATCGAAATTGTGTATTCTCAGATTAATTATAGCGAGCCGTGTCCTACATTCTTTGCGTCGAATATTCCCATCATTGAGCTGCAGTTTGCATTGTCAGGTGCGCGTTATGTAGACATATCCGGTCAGGAATATACGCTGTCTACTGGACAGGGAGCGCTCCTTATGATGCGTGATTTTGAAGCCTGGTTCCATCCACCTGCACAGGAGAATTATACTTCTTTTGCTCTCGGGATTCCGATCTCGTTGTTCAATTATGCGGGTGCACAATTGGCAACAAAATGTATTCGGTTCAAGGACATTTTGGGGCATCGTGTCTTCAAACCCATCGTATTTCAGTTGGATCACAGAATACGAACGATGATTGACAGTCTGATTGTGGAATTGAACAACCCCTATAGATCATCTTTGATGATGGAAGCGACCGCATTGGAGATATTGAATCGGTTTATGATTCAGCTGTTTGATCTGGCTCCGATTCCAGCAGGGTTCTCCAGAGAGGATATACGGAAGTTGCATACCGCTCGGGAGATTATGGAGGTTTGTATGGTGGAGCCGCCATCTTTACTGGCATTGTCCAAACAGGTGGGTCTCAATGATTTTAAATTGAAAAAAGGCTTCAAGGCGCTGTTTGGCACTACCGTATTTGAATATTTGCGTCAGATTCGCCTGGATAACGCTATGAAATTGTTGCGCCATCAGGAGAACAATGTCACCGAGGCAGCGATAGCGGTCGGTTACAGTAATATCAGTGCTTTTTCACAGCAATTCTATCGCAAATTCGGCGTGAAGCCATCGGAAATGAAAAAATGATATTAATAATCCGTTTAACCGTTAATTGCTCCGTATGGAGGCAGTCTGAGATTATCTCAGCCTTGTATACTCCAGGTACAGTACATACTGTACCGAAAATAAAGGAGTGTATGAGCGTGAACAGAATTAGAGGAAGTATCTTTTTTAGCGTATTTTCAGCCATGCTGGGTCTTATGCTGATTGCTCCCATTATGCCGCCGCTTATTCGTGAGTTGGGGATGAAAGAAAGTCATTCCGGGCTTATTATTTCGCTCGGCTCGATTGCGATGGCTGTAATGGCCCCGGTGTGGGGCAGATTCAGTGATCTGAAAGGGAGAAAACCAATTATATTAATTGGATTTATAGGTATGTCCGTAAGTTGCGCTTTGTTCGCTTTGGCCTTGTATAGTGGATTGAATGCTTGGATGGGAGGGGGACTCCTGCTGACCCTTCTGATTGTGACGCGCAGCTTGATCGGGGCATTCATTC
Source organism: Paenibacillus sp. NPDC056933 (assembly GCF_042674385.1). Lineage (NCBI taxonomy): Bacteria > Bacillati > Bacillota > Bacilli > Caryophanales > Paenibacillaceae > Paenibacillus > Paenibacillus sp. NPDC056933. The sequence continues at coordinate 3,309,878 of NZ_JBHUQN010000001.1, forward strand.
CGGCAGTGTTGTCTTCTTCCCAGGCATATATGGGAGATGTGACCGAAGGGGAAGAGCGAGGAAGCGGCATGGCGATTATTAGTGCAGCGAATGGACTCGGACTTGTATTTGGTCCTGCGATTGCAGGAGCTTTTACCATCATAGGTCTGCTGTGGCCGTTATATTTTGGCATCTTTATTGCAATTGCTGCCTTTATCATTGCCTTATTGCTCATTCCTGCTGCCAATCCGGTCATTCAGGAGAAAGCGACCAAGGTCAATCCGCTTCAACGTGGTTTGCGTATGTACCTGGCTGCCGGGTTGGTTACGATGATTGGCATTATGACGTTACAGGTTGTCGGCGGATTTTACTTTCAGGATCAACTCGCTTTATCCCCGGCGGCTACGGCAAGAATAGTCTCGTTTGGACTGATGTTCTCCGGGGCTGCGATGCTGATCATGCAGGTGATCCAGATGAAGTGGTTGAAATGGCAGCCGCGGTCAATGATTTCGCTCGGGTCCCTTTTTCTGCTCGTAAGTATGGTTTTGTTTCTGATTTCCAGTCCATTGGTTATCTATTATCTCTCATTCTTCCTGTTCGGCATGGGTTCGGGTCTGATGATGCCTGGTTATATGGCGGGAGCTTCTCTTTCGGTCAGCAAAGAACAGCAGGGCGGCGCAGCCGGATTGGTTGCAGCGATTCAGGGCATATCTGCCGTGATCACCCCTTTACTGACAACAACGCTGTATCAGGTGGATAAACATATTCCGTTCATGCTGGTAGCTGTTCTGGTTGTCTTGCTGGTAATCATGATGCTGGGGATGAAGAAAAATCAATCCAATGCTGTAGTAGACTCCATTCATTCTTTAAAATCAGACAAAGTCAAAAAGTCAAAAAAGGTCAAAATAAAAGAAAAAAGGATTTATTTTAAAATATTGAACCATGCTGGGAGAAAATCGTTTTTTTTCGCCTTTTACGAACTTTGAGCCTTCTCTACACCGGTATTATAATAATCAATGTAAGCAACAACAATAACCAACCACACAAAAGGAGATGATTTTCATGTTTGATCTGATTCCGTTTCGTAAACGAAATGAAGACCCGTTCGGACACATGTTGAAATCCTTCAATGACATGGTTGAGACCTCATTCCTCTCACCTTTTGGAAGTGGCTCCCAGCCATTTCGAACTGACATCCGTGAGGAAGGAGACAAATATTGGGTAGAAGCCGAACTTCCGGGCATTGCCAAAGAGGATATAGACATTCAGGTTGAGGGTAATGAATTGATCATTCGTGCCAAACGCAATGAAGATTATGAGGAGAAGGATGACTCTAATAGGGTCATTCGACGAGAACGCCGTTCAGGCAAATTTATCCGGAGTTTTTATGTGGATCATATTGATGAGGAGAATATTAAGGCCAGATTGGAAGATGGTGTATTGAAGCTCGAGATTCCAAAACGTCCTGGCGATGATCAACCTCGCAGACGCATTCTGATTGACTAATAAATGACTAATATGCGTAGAAAAGAAATAGCTTCTCTACATGGCAAAAGCATGCAGGAGACATCGTTTAAGATGCTTTCTGCATGCTTTTTAGTGAGAGATGTTCACTTTAAATTGATATCTGTCTGATTGCATAAGCTACACGGTATAATCCGTCTTGGTCCGGTTTTATTTCTCCGCTGCTGCCAGCATTAGTGTATAGATCTTACGTGTGGTATTCACGTTTCTAACCGTCATATAGGCATAGACCTTGGATCCTACGAGCTTGTTCATGCCACTTTTACTCGCATCTTCTTTGCTGACCGAATACAAAATGGCTCCGGGAACATACAGCAGTGTGCCGATCTCTGGTTTGATGGGAAGTCTGTCCAGAACTGAAACATCATTCACCTCATCCCAAAGAAACATGACATCACTTTTGGCGGTTGCATCGTTGGTCCACTCCTCCGGCAATGCTTGAATAACAGTACGGATTTCATCCAAATTACGCACCATCACCTTGATCTGTAAGCTAAAATCAACAGTTATGGCTTGTTCCAGAATTTGGGCTAATTCCGCATTGGCATCCGAGCGTTCCTGATGATCAGCAAAGATAATATTGCCCGAGTTGATGTATGTGACGACATCCAGCATTCCTGCTTGTTCGAACGTTTCCTTTAACTGCTTCATATTGATTTGGTTATTCCCGCCCACATTAATACCACGAAGCAAAGCAACGTAGATCATGATTCAACCCTCCGTATCTGTGTTATCCTTCAGTTTAACGAAATGACAAATACTCAAATAAATGTGCAGTATGCTCTTCTCCCAGCAAATCATTCAATACAGGTTCAACATGTTCCAGATACTCCGGTTTGGTCTCGTAGGTTTCTTCATCCTTTAATTCCCCGCCATAGGAGCGGGCAGCTTCAATCAGGATGGACAGTGCAGTGAAAAAGTCTGTTAATGAATCGGCGATAAGCTGAGGTTCTTGGCCTGCCAAGGCTGCATATACCGGCGAGTCCGGCGCAGCTGTATCCACGATTAATGGATCATCGTTATAATTCGCGATCACGACATGACTTTTATGCCAAGAGGCAGACTCCTCATAAGGCTCGTTTATGCCAATCCAGCGGTAACCTAGTTGCTGACGATGGAGATGTTCAGGTGCGACAAATGAGAGTAGAGCTGCATCACCAATTTCAACGGCTGCATTTTTCATTTTGAGTGTACCTTTGGCCTGTTCATCCATCATCTCATAGTGACTGTACAGATATAGTAGCTCGGGAGAGAGCGGGATTCGTTCGTCCACGTCCGGCTGGCGATGTTGTTCGCGAGGACGCAGATCATGATTTTTGAAAAGTCCATAAGCTTCATTATATAAATCTTGCTGCTCTACAAAACGGATTAGGGCGGCATTTAGCTGTTGCATGGTGTCTATCTCCTCCTGTTGCTTCATATCATGCGGTTAGATGTAATTACCGATCACAAGCATTATCATATATCAAAATGGGAAAAGCTTACACCCTGGAGTTGAGTTGGTATTAATATTGATAAGTTTAAATTACCCTCTGAACTGGAAAAATTAATATTTTTTATCCATCTCTCAGCAATTTCCGATATAATAACCAGATAGAATCAAACAAAAGGATATAACCTCAGAGAGGTGATTGGTATGACGGTTGATGTGCTTGTACGCAATAACGTGAAGGTACTCGGTTCAGGCAGTCAAACGATTATTTTTGCCCATGGTTTTGGATGTGATCAGGATATGTGGCGTTATATCGTTCCGAGCTTCATGGATAACTATCGAATCGTATTATTTGATTATGTAGGCTCTGGCCAATCTCAAATTGTTTATTATGATGCTGACAAATATAGCAGTCTGCATGGATATGCACAGGATGTGCTGGAGATCATGGAAGCGCTCAATTTGCGAGACACCATATTTGTCGGGCATTCTGTCAGCAGTATGATTGGCATGCTCGCATCTATCCAGGCATCCAATTATTTTAGACATATCGTAATGCTGGGCCCTTCTCCGCGTTATGTTAATGATCTTCCGAATTATTATGGCGGTTTCGACCGACGCGACATCGATGAGCTGCTGGAAATGATGCAGATGAACTTTATCGGATGGGCCAGTTATCTGGCTCCAATCGTGATGCAGAATCCGGAACGGAAAGAGCTGACGGACGAGTTGGAGAAGAGTTTCTGCTCAAGAGATCCGCATATTGCCAGACAATTTGCGGAGGTGACGTTTTTCTCGGATTGTCGGGATGAATTGGAGCGGGCTTCAGTGCCGACGCTGATACTTCAATGTTCGGATGACAGCATTGCTCCCGTTGAAGTCGGGAATTATTTGCATGCACACTTGAAGAACAGCAGGTTTCAGCAGATGACCGCGAAGGGGCATTATCCACATCTGAGTCAGCCTGGAGAGACAAGCCGTTTCATTAAAGACTATTTGCAGAGCGTGTAGAGTATAGTGAGAGGAAAGGCAACTATTTCATGGATAATCAATTAGATGTGGCTCCCTGTGGCTACTTCTCGATCGCTGATTCGGGAATCATTCAATCCATTAACCAAACCATGCTGACCATGCTGGGATATGAACGCAATGAGCTGTTGGGACGGCATATCGAGTCCACCATGTCGGTGACCAACAAGCTTTTTTTCCATACGTATTTCTACCCCTATATTCAGTTATATGGGCATGTGGATGAGATGTACTTCTCGTTTCGCACCAGCGATCAGCAGGATATTCCAGTTCTTCTGAACGGGGTTCGTCAGAACCGCAACGGCGAAAGCGTAATCGATTGCGTTGTGGTTGTCATGCGCAAGCGAATTGAGCATGAGAAGGATATTTTGAATACCAAAACGAAGCTGCAGGAGTTGTATCAAGCCACCCACGAAGCGAACAAGGAGCTTGAGCGGCTGCATGAAGAATACAAAGTGAAGCAGCAGGCGCTTATGAAAGTGAATGATCAATTGGAGACGATGGCTTCAACGGATTTGCTTACCGGACTTAGGAATCGCAGATTTTATCAGGATAAAATGCTTGAAAGCCTGGCACTCTTCCGGGAAACTCAGCGTTACTTTTCCCTTCTGGTCGTTGATATTGATCATTTCAAGAGTATCAACGATACGTATGGACATCCGATAGGGGATCTGGTACTGGGAAATCTGGCAGGTTTGCTGCAATCGATGTCAAAGAGTACAGACGTGGTGGCGCGTTATGGCGGAGAGGAATTTGTTATTATTCTTGCCGATTGTGATCGGGAGCAAGCTGTGGCTACAGCCGAGAGGTATCGTTTGCAAGTTGCCTCTGCCGATTGGGGTGAATATAATGTTACAGTTAGTATTGGCGCGGCTACGGTTTCGCAGGATGATACAGAGCAGTCTTTGTTTCAAAAAGCGGACAAGGCACTCTATGCCTCCAAAACGGATGGGAGAAACCGGGTGACCCATTCTGCAGAGCTTGTAAAGAAGGAAGCAAATTGAACTTCATATGGAAAAAGTAAGGAGCCTGTGCATCATAAGGAGAAGCCCCTATGGAGCAGCACAGGCTCCTTTCTATCTGTGTGAACGGAATGAACAAACAAACTCGGTTTGATTGGCTTCGGTTGCCTGTTCTTTCAATTTATCTCGAACCCTGATAGCCATATCCTTCTGCGGGAGAATCGGTAGTGAGACTGAAGTTTTGGTTGTCCTCGTCGATAAAGTCCGGGTTCACATACCGAGAATGAGCATCATTGCCCGAGTCCTTCATATAGGCTTTAAAGCCGGAGTACTGGTTATTTTTCCAGACCCATAACGCTTCATCTTGCGGTCCAGGGGAGTAGTATACGTTATGATCAAATACATTCCCTGAATTACTGGTGTACTCATTATATATCAGCACGTCAGAGCTGCCGGATACGAGAATGTTACGCTTAAACGTATTGTTCTTCGTATTGGCTTGCATGAAGAGCTGTCCATTGCCTGTACCCAGACTGTCATTCTGAACTAACGTATTGTACATCATCGTACTGTCCACGGTAGAACCGCGTTCCTCATCATAGCCGCCCATGGCGATGCCTGTCAGCCTGTTGTGAAAAATCAGGTTATCCTGCAACGTAATGTTGCTCGTTGAACGTCGGGCGTGCTCCGAAGCAATCTCGATCCCGATATCGTTGCGGTATACCCGATTATGGTCAATGATATGATTCTTGCCTCCATCGACATAGATTCCCCCGGCAGAATTGCTGTCATTGGGAAGAGGAGTTCCGTAGGACGGATTAAGGTTGGAAGAGACATTATAGATCTCGTTTCCCCGTACAATCCCGTTGCGCGCCTGGTCGTAATTGTCGTCCTCCGAAGTTCCTTCATACCCGATCAGATCGATGCCGATGTTGTCGGTGTCATGGATCGTATTGTCCAGTATGGCAAACGTATCCACATTCCCGTTGACCGCCAGTGATTCACTTGAACCGAGCACGAGATCATACAGTTCATTGTCCTTGATGATGATGTCTCGCAATGATTGGGGATGCTCCGTACCATAAATTGCGATCCCGTGGGCATCTCTGCCCCGTAAATCCGGTCCTGAAGGTTTGGCATCATTTGCAATGGAATGGACGATGTTACCGAGTATTTGAATGTGCTCTCCTGCTCCGTGAACATATATACCCGTAGGCACTTGTCCCCGAAGAGTGGTTGTAAAGTTGCGAATTTCAAGATTTTGAATCGCAATATAGCTGGCATTTTCAACTTCAATCAGACCCTCTATGCCGCGTACAGACAGACCTTCTCCATCGATAATGGCCTTCTCCTGTGGATAGCTGGAAAATAGGGTCGGATTGCCCGGGGAATTACCGCTCCGTGTGATTTTAACCTTTTGATGATATACACCTTCCCGCAAATAAACAGTGCTTCCCGGAGTGGCATGGTCGGCAGCATGCTGCAACGTTTTCCAGGGAGATTGAATGGTTCCGTTGTTCAAATCGTTTCCTTGTGGGGATATGTAATAAATCTCCTGGGAATCCGGTACCTGCACAGCATCGGGAGAATGGATGTTAGAAGCCTCCTCTTTCTGACAACCCGTTGTGAACAGGATCAGGGTCAGGAGTGCAATTGCAGCAATACGATACAAGATGGTTCCTCCTTATGGATTAGCTATAAAGTTTGATTATAGCAGATTTGATTGGTGAAATAGGGCGTGATATGCTCATAGAAAACCAGTTCCGAAGCATGTCTTGCCAGAATGATATAATTACTTCTCAGTTATTTTAATGGGTGAGAATTCCCAAAAAAGGGGTTGTCCTCTCCATCTATCGAATCAGAAACAGCTTGAGTGAAGGGAGCAATGATCATGCATACATTATCCGCAAACGAATTAGTGGATCGGGAGAATCACGCTTGGGAGGAACTCAAGGAACTGCTGGACCAGGGACAAAATAAATACACTTATGTTCCTGCACAGCGAGAGGCCGGAGAGGATGCGCTCTATCGTCTTCAGATCAGCACCAAATCCTATTTGGGAGCCGTAGCCTATGAGACAGCGGGCATCCTGCTGGATGATGGATGGATTACATTGCTTGGATCGGGTGGTGACCGCATCTTCGGGAGTCTGACCAGTTGGAATGGTGTGAGTGACAAGCCATGTGTACCCGCATTGGAAGGCATAATGGTCGTCGCCTACGATGCGGCGGGTGGATTTTTCGGAATGGATATGGGCAAGTATGGCCGTACAGGACATGTTTATTATTTTGCCCCCGACACACTGGAATGGGAATCAACAGAACTGGCTTATTCGGGCTTCATTAACTGGTTGGCTAATGGTGATCTGGAGCAGTACTATCAGACCTTTCGCTGGAAGGGTTGGCAGAACGATATGGGACAGCTTCAGACAGGACAAGTATTTGCGTATTATCCACCACTTTGGACGGAGGAAGGTGGCGGCGAGAGCAGCAGCAAAGCTCCTGTAGCGGTGGAGGAAGCCTGGAAGGCAGCATTAGATGGGGAATAATATACTGTGACAGGACTGGATGGAAAGGAGTGCTTGAGTAATATGCAGATTGAGAACATTCAGAAGTATTACGATATCGTATTTCCGCATGAGTATCTCGCGTTTCAGCAGAAGGCTGGCAGTAATGCATTTGATGTGATTGAACATGAAGAGGTCATCGATTGGGAAATCCGTTTCTCTGCTCTCGATGAGCAGTTCATTGTGAATAACATAAATCTGGTAGACGATGTGAATCCCGATCCACGCCGAATCATTCCATTTGCTTGGAGTGTCAGCAGCGGCAACAACTATTTACTGGATTACCGAAAGAACTCGGAATCTCCTGCGGTCCTGGTTATGGTTCATGAAGAAGCGATGGTGCGCGAAGATGCCGAGAGTGAATCGGAGACGCCGGAGGAAGCCCAGCAACTGCTGGAGGAAAATGTACGAGAGATCGCTGCCAATTTTAATGCATTCATAGCTTGTTTGAAAGCCAGAACGAGTGATCAAACAGAATGATTCACCGTTTTAATATCCTCGTGAACGACAAAAGGCTCGCGCCATGCGCGGGCCTTTTACTTCAAACGAATACATAAGTGCTTTTTAGAACGACGTAGCTTACTTTCATACTTGCAACCTATCCAAGCTCAGTCATCGTAACCGTAGAAGTTGATCGTGCAGCCTTGTTATGCCAGATCACGATCACAAGTGAGACCAGACAGACCAGGAGCAGACATCCATATACAACATGATAGGCTTCTTCTACTCGAACACCCGGAATGCCGTGCAGCAGCAGCCCGCAGACAGCCACGGATACCGAGCCGCCAAAAAACTGGATCAACTGTAACAAGCCCATGCCGGAACCGATGTGCGCTTTGGGCAGCATCCGAGATGCCTCGTTATTCAGCGAAGCGATCGAGGCGGAGAGAGCCGGGGAGAAGAAGAGATAACCTCCGGTGATAATTAGAGCAGACTGATTCAGTCCCAGCATAAACAGAGCAAGCACTGCGGCAAGTAAAATGTGCCCGATCATCAGAAAACGCATATTGCCGTAACGGTCGATCCAGCGACCTACAAAACGGGTACAGAATGCCGACACGATGGCTCCAGGAGCAATCAGCAAACCAATAGCGAGTGACGAGCGTCCAAACAGATCAGCAAGTACTAGCGGCATCAGGAACAGATTGCCCAGATTTACGACCAGAACACAGAAACCGATGATCATTAGCCGGGTAAACCCTGGTGTTCGGAATACATGTGGATTTACAAAGGGAAGTCTCGCCCTGCGAATGTACACGATGTGCACAACAAGGGAAAGGACACCGACGGCCAACCACAGCCATGACTGCTGGGTGATGGCAACCAAAAGGGTGGTTGCATTAATGACGGTTAATGCTGCACCGATCATATCAAAAGGATTCTCCGGCTTGGCCGTTTCACGTGGTAGAAAATAGAGCAGTACTGGTAGTGCAAACAGGACAAGCACCGTTATGGCAAAAAGTCCATTCCAGCCCCAGTACTCACTAATGAGTCCACCCACAATGGGGCCAAGCCCAAACGCCATGGCACTGCCTGACGAGATTAATGCGATAGCAGCTCCACGTCGCTCCACCGGGATGTAACGGCTCGCGATAACAAGCCCCAAACCGGCCATAACTCCTGCACCCGCAGATTGCAGAATGCGTGTCATCAGTAGGATGGCAAAACTGTGTGCAAATAATCCGAGCAATGAAGATAAACCCAGAATCAGCAAGCCCACCGTCAGCAGCTTGCGCACCGGAATACGGTCAGACAATCGACTGTAAATCACCGTCGACAAGGCATAACCAATGGAGTAGCTAGAAATGACCCAGGACCCCAGGTCCGATGTAATCTGAAGATCGTGAATAATAACGGGTAAAGAGACGTTAAACATGGTGGTATTCATCACAACGATGAACAGGCAGCACGTCCAGAGAGGCATTACAATTTTATCTTTCACATGACCATTCCTGTCTATGAATTCAATTGGGTCAACAGGCACCCAAAATCAATAAACCATTTTACGCCTAATCTTTATATATGGCAATAATGTCATACGTTCGTCAGAATTCTAGCACATGCTGGCGGCAGGATGGAAAATTGATGTAATCAAAAACAGGCGCCCTTTGTTGATTAGGAACGCCTGTTACTGTTAAGCTGCGCTGGTTTGTTTGCCACGATTGCGAATCCATTTGATGATGTCCATCAGAATGACCGCGGCGAGAGCGAGTCCTCCTGCCATCAGGAACTCATTCCAGCCAAACACAGAAGGGATGGCGAAGATGCTGCGAACCCCTGGGATCAGTGTGATTCCATATAGGCAGAGACACACCAGAATGGAGCCAAGAACATATTTGTTAGTGGTGAAACCCACCTGGAAAATCGTCTGTGTGTTGGAACGCGCTGCAAATGTTTGCAGACTCCGTGCCAGAATCAGGGTTGTAAAGGCCATAGCCACACTCATTTCTTCCGAGATCCCAAGTCCAATATATTGGGACACGATGACAGCCACCCCGATTAGAACACCACGTGTGATAACAGCCTGCAACGTTCCGCCGGCAAAGATGCCTTCGTTAATATCCCGCGGTTTGCGCCGCATGACATCCGGTTCAGCTTTTTCGGTACCCAGTGCAATGGCAGGCAGGGAGTCATTCACCAGATTGATGAAGAGCAGCTGGAGGGCTGTAAAGGGGTTCACCCAACCGACCACAAGTGCAAATAATATGGCAATAATCGCGCCCAAGTTTCCTGCAAACAGGTACGCAATGGCTTTTTTGATATTATCAAACACCATGCGCCCGACACTGACGGCATTCACGATGGATACAAAGTTATCATCCGTCAAAATCATGGCTGCCGCATCTTTCGCGACATCTGTCCCGCTGCCCATCGCTACACCGATGTCGGCCTGTTTCAGTGCAGGGGCGTCGTTGACACCATCTCCGGTCATGGCTGCAACTTTACCTTTGCGCTGCCATGCACGCACGATGCGGATTTTATTTTCAGGAGAGACGCGTGCATACACCGAGATATGTTCGAGCTGCTGATCGAGTTCTTCATCCGACAGTTTGTCCAGCTCTGCTCCGGTAAGGGCCAGGTCGTCCGGACCTGCAAGTCCGATATCCATACCGATGGCCTGGGCTGTTGTTTTATGATCGCCGGTGATCATGATCGTGCGAATGCCCGCCTTCTTGGATTCTTCGATGGAACCATATACCGCTTCACGCGGTGGATCAATCATGGCCGTCAGACCAACGAGCGTCAGATCATATTCGTCCTCTAGCGTGACCTGATTTTTGTCATCAAACTTTTTGTAGGCGTAAGCCAGCACACGGAAGGCACGTTTGGAGAACGCTTCGTTTTTCTCTTCAAACTGTGCACGAATCTCAGGCGTCAAGGGCTGGACTTCCCCGTTTATAAATACATGGCTACAGCGACTGAACAGTACGTCCGGGCCACCTTTCGTCAACAAAGCCGTCTGTCCCTCAAACGTATGCACCGTACTCATCAGTTTCCGATCCGAGTCAAAAGGAAGCTCGGCTTCACGCGGGAACTGGTCACGAATTTCATTGTAATCCTTGTTCACCCGGTTACTGAAGGCAATAAGCGCCACCTCGGTGGGATCACCGAGTTCCTTGCCTTCCTGGTTAATATTCGAATCATTGCAGAGTACTGCAATATGTAACAATCGGCGCTCCTCTTCAGACCACTGTTTGGGATCATCCGGGAATTTGTCTTTGGTGCCATGGGGAATATAATAGTCAACCACAGTCATTTTGTTTTGAGTAAGCGTTCCTGTTTTGTCGGTACAGATAATGCTGGCAGAACCCAAGGCTTCCACGGCAGGAAGACGTCTGATGATGGCGTGCTGCTTGGCCATTTTATTCGTTCCCAGGGACAATACAATCGTCACTATGGAGGAAAGGGCTTCAGGAATGGCGGCGACAGCTACGGCCACAGCGAACATCAACGCATTGACGATAGAGGGGCCGATATTTTCTGTTCCTTCCGTTAACCAGACTCGCCCTGCTTCGATGGCGAAAATGAGGATGGACAAGCCCAAAATGAAAAAGCCCAGCTTCTTGCTGAACGATTCCAATTTGCGTTGTAACGGGGTTTCCTTCGCTTCTGCATTTTCGATTAATTCGGCAATCTTGCCGATTTCCGTTTTCAGTGCCGTACCCGTAATGACGAGCGTACCCCGACCATACACCACCAATGATCCACTGAATGCCATATTGCGGCGATCCCCGATTGGAGCTTCTTCCGGGATGGCATCTGCGTGTTTCTCTGCTGCTTCGGATTCTCCTGTCAGCATGCCTTCGTTGATTCGCAAGCTGCCTGATTCCAAAATGCGGCCATCTGCCGGGACATAATCACCTGCATCGAGCAGGACAATATCGCCGGGAACGAGATTCCGCGCGGGTATCGTTTTTTTCTGTCCATCACGAATGACCTTGGCCTCGGGAGCAGACATTTGCCGGAGTGCATCCAGAGAACTTTCGGCCTTTTTGGTCTGCACAACACTGATTACCGCATTTAACAGAATGACGAGAAAAATGATTAGCGATTCGATCAGGTGTCCAAGGACGATCTGAACAGCGGCTGCGATAAGCAGCACAATGACCATGGGATCTTTAAAATTTTCAATAAACAGCTTCCAGATGGGTGTTGCAGCTTTTCCTTTTAACTCGTTATATCCTTCTGTCTCCAGTCTCTTCTCAGCTTCGGAGGTTGTGAGTCCGTTATTGGAACTCTGTACGTCCTGAAGTGTCTCCTCTGTACTGTGTCTGTAATGCTGCAATGGGGGGACCAGCTCCTTGGATCATAGATTTCGGATATTATATTTCTTTGTGTATATAACCTTGCAGACGTATAAGAATCAGTGAATTTTCATCATTTTGATGAACTTCATAGGTAGAATCTCCGTGTCTGGTGAATCTCATTCGTTTGCTAGGATTACGAGTTGTATCTTCTGTGGGTTGCACTTTTTAGGAACGGAAAGAGATCTTGGAAGGATATCGAAAACTGTGTGCGTCATCACACTTGGTCACTTATGGGTCTGCTACGCTATTTGATAACGAACATCGTTTAATCCAAATAGGAGGGGAATCATATGTTTTGTTATCAGTGTGAACAGACGCCCAGCGGCGGGTGTACCGTGGTTGGCGTATGCGGCAAAAATGAAACGATCGCCAGCTTGCAGGATACGATGATTTTTGCGCTAAAAGGAATCGCTGCCTATGCAACACATGCGCGGCAGCTCGGCTATCACGATCCTGAGGTCGATCGCATTACACATGAGGCGTTGTATATGACGTTAACCAATTCCAACTTTAATGTGCAGGAACATCTGGATATGGCGATGAAAGTAGGGAATGCAGCGATTCGTATTATGGATGTACTGGATCGTGCGCATACAGACCGTTTTGGTATTCCTCAGCCGATAACGGTTAGCCAGAACCGGATCGAAGGACAGTGCATTGTGGTAACGGGACATAATCTCTATGCACTGGAAGAACTATTACGCCAAACAGAAGGAAAGGGCATCAACGTTTATACGCATTCAGAAATGTTGCCCGCCCATGGATATCCGGCCCTGAAGAAATATGCTCATTTGAAAGGCAATATCGGTAAAGCCTGGTATGATCAACGCAGATTGTTCGAGCAGTTCCCAGGTGCCATTCTTGCGACGACCAATTGTGTCATGCCGATTAAGGGAACCTATGCAGACCGCTTTTTCTCGTACGAAGTGGCTGGTTTGGAGGGGGTTGCCAAAATTATGGACGATGACTTCTCTCCCCTGATTGAACGAGCGTTATCATTGCCTGCGGCTGATATCCAGTCCGAGCAAGTGTTAACGACCGGATACCACCATGAGACGGTGATTGGACTTGCTCCCGAGATTATTCAGGCGGTAAAGGATGGACATATCCGTCGCTTCTTCGTTATTGCAGGCTGCGATGCACCGGGTAAAGGCGGCAACTATTATCGTGAATTGGCTACATCGTTGCCGAATGATACGGTAATTCTGACCACATCCTGCGGCAAATTCCGCTTCAATGATGTGGATTACGGTACAGTGGGGGATACGGGCATTCCGCGTTATATCGATCTGGGGCAATGCAACAACTCCGGTTCCACGGTGAAAATTGCAATGGCCTTAGCGGATGCTTTTGGCTGTACGGTGAACGAATTGCCGGTCAGCATTGTCCTGTCCTGGTTTGAGCAAAAAGCAGTTGCCATCCTGCTCGGCTTGTTTAGTCTCGGCATTCAGGACATTCGTATTGGACCAAAACCGCCAGAGTTTATTTCGGCTGGTGTGCTGGATGTGCTCGTTGATCTGTTTGGTCTGAAGCTGATCACAACGGCGGAGGAAGACATGAACGCCATGCTGGCGTTGTCTTAAGTTGCGGTGAGTAGTGATGATGCGTGCGGCTATCTGAAACAATAAATGTAAATTGGAGTACGCAGTGGAGTAGAGAAAATGATTCATAAAATAAAAAGTATGAGGACTTGCCCCGAAAGGGATGTTCTCTCGCACTAAGCGCTTTTGAACCTAGGAACTGGCATACAATTGGACACCCGTTGTATGCCTCCAAGGAGTATCTCAGATATCAGTTACTCGTTTTTTGAGAAAAATAAGGTTATTTCAAGCAAATAAAAACTGTATAAGTAGAAGAGTTAACGTCTCTTAGCAAGAGCCAGATCTGTGTCGATATTTTATCGAACATGCATCGGGCTTTTTTTGAGGGAATCCTATGTATTCTCGTAATAAAAGAGATATTAAGGTTCTTATCAACCAGAATTAAATTATTTCTATGGGAATCTAAATAAGATATTTTGTCATAAAAACCACTTTGCTGTTGATAAGTTAGAACCTTTGACGAATGAAAGATTTCCCTCAACTATTAAATTATAATTATAGAAATGATGATATCTGGAGAGGGGGACTTGCGTTTGAATCAGCCTCAATCCACAGAGATAACAATAGAAGAAGTCATAGATAAACATGCTAAAAACGTAAAAAGAACAGCAAGAAAATTTTTCTACTCTAGAATGTTATATGACAAGTGGCTGTTGGACGATCTTACACAACAAGGCTATTTAGGAGTTATAGAGGCGTATTCGAAATTCAATTTTAAAAAAGGAAAAGAATTTTTCTGGCGTTATGCTTATAAATTTGTAAAGGGAAGAATGATAGAGTTTACAATACAACACTACAATATTGTACGACCTAGCCAAAAAATAAACAGCATAATCCTTAAAATAATGAGTCGGAATCTATTAGGAATGTCACCAGGTGTTATCTCTCAAGAACTCGGATGTTCTTACAATATGGCCGTTCAAGCTATGCATTTTTATGTAATTAGACGTCAGCTATACTTGTATGAATCAATTAATTCAAACCAAGGAAGCCAGGATGAAAGACAGCTTATAGATGTGATAGCGGTTGAAGAAAATCAGGATCAGATATTTCAAATCGAAAGCGTAGGAAGCTTTTCTACTATAGAACAGAAAGTTGCTGACAAGCTAATAGAAGGCTATAGCAGAGAGAATATAATAGAACACTTTACGATCTCCGCAGCTCAATTAAGAATAAATATTGATGAAATATTAAAAAAATGCGATTTCGACACCCAAAAAATTATCAATAGAAACGAGGCGTTACTTATGCAAATTTCAGCACTCAATATAAATGGTCAACCACAGCAGAATATTGATGATTTTAAGTGGGTGCAGATTGAATATATTTTTGCTAATCCCAATAACCCCAGAAGAGATTTGGCCGTTGATACAAACCAAATACAACAAATAATAGAAACTAAGGGCTGGGAAGAGCCAGTAACATGTTATAAAAAAGGAGAGTACTACATCTTACTGTCTGGACACCGTAGATGGTATGCGGCAAAACAATTAGGCCATGATAAGATGCCTGTATTTGTAGTGGACGCGCCTACTACATCTGCTGAGGAGAAAGATCGTTTAGGCTCATTACAAAGTGTACAAGTGGAATGGACGCCATACGAAATAGCGAAAAACATATACGATCGTTGGATATTCAGCGGGGGTATTGCATATGAAGAATTTTCAAAAAAAATAGGTGTACCCAGAACGAAAATAGCTGCAAAAATCCGCGTTTACAAATATTATTTACGTGTTGAAATTGAAGACAAACTGAAAAATGGTATGTATTCGATCTCTATGCTTGACTATATCATTACCTGGATTAAGCGGTTGTGTGAATTTCATCCTAACTTGGTTAAATCGCTAGATGAGGATTTTATAAGAAAACAAATGTTAAAAAAATACGAAAACAAATGTTTTAATAGCAACATTATGAATGATAGAAATTTCGTGTGTAATGCTAGTGAAAAAGAGATTATATCCTTTCTTTCGGACACTACCAAAACGTTGAAACAATCAGAGATCGAAATGACGATCAATCGTTCGGGAAAAGATGATGATTACAACGGAATATATAAAACAATGGATGATTCGATAGCAACTATTCAAAAAATCGAATGTAAGGATCGGAAAGAAGCACAAATATTAATAGACGAGTTAAATGATTTAATGGAAATGTTAAAGAGTAAGAGCCTTGAATTACAAGGAGGGAGTTTGACTTGACTAACTATTCCAAGTTAATAAGGGCGGATATAAAGGATGTTATACCAAATCCGTTGAACCCACGAATGGATAACACAATTAAAACTGAAGAATTACAACGAGTAATTAAAGACAAAGGATTTGAGGTTCCTATAACCTGCTATGAAAGAGACCATAAGTATGTAATTCTATCAGGTCATCGAAGATGGCATGCAGCAAAAAAATTAATGCAAAGAACAATTCCAGTGTATCTAGTTGAGCCGCCACAAAGTATCCAAGAAGAACAAGAAAGATTAGGATCAGTCCAAGGTGGCAAATCAGATTGGAGTGTATATGAATGGGCTAAACACACTTACGATATGTGGATTTATTGGGAAAAGTGCTCGTTTAGTGAGCTCGCACGCAAAATGAACAAAAGTGTTGCTTTTGTATCGGCAAGAGTAAAGGTATTTAGCTATTATCCACATTCTGAAATCGAACAAAGTTTGGCCAATAATAAAATATCGATCTCCGCACTAGCATATTTAATACAATGGTTGAATAATTTAAATAGATCAAAACCTGAAATAGTAGAAGATAACAAATTGGATACAGTGAGGACAACAATGTTGTCCAAAATTGAGAGGGGATTAGTTGGAATATTGGATCTTAAAACGGACTCATTTATCCACAAAGCTAACATTGAACAATTAAAAAGTTTTTTAGTAGATCCTGATAAAAGGCTGTCTGATGCACTTCTCGAAATAGATGGGGATAGTATGAGATATAGGGGGAAAAGCAAAATTAATACCTATGTCCAAGATATAAATAACGCAAAAGATATTTTTAAAAGAATAAGTTTTACTGGTAATGAGCATGAACGTATAAGATTACAAGAAAGAATAGAACAATATTCAAACACAATCTTACGTCTGAAAACTGATTTGAAATTATATCTCGATAATTAGAAAACTAAAAAATAGCTGTGCTCCCTTTTGGGAGTCACGGTTATTTTTTTATATCTGAGAATTTAGACGGATGAAATATAATTTGATCCAAGAAATGATATAATGTTGTCGAATAATATCAAAATCTGTTAGTTGAAAAAATGATGGGGGAAGCATATGAGGAAAATTAACAAAGTTATCGCTCCTCCTCTTGAGTTTGAGGTTTTGGAGCATGATCGAGTCATTGCTAAAGTGAAGCTGGATTATAGAAATCAAACGGTTGAAGTATGGCAAGACCACAATGTATTGCCTGTTTTTCTTCCCTTTCCAAACAAGTCAAAGGTGACCGTAGGCGATGTACTGGATTACTTTGAATCCAGATGTTTCCCTCGCACCAGACACCATGCCGATAAAATTTTGCAATCATTGGGTCTGAATGATTATGTAGCTTCGGAAATCGTAAAACAAACACAT
The DNA here is from genome assembly GCF_042674385.1 of Paenibacillus sp. NPDC056933. Lineage (NCBI taxonomy): Bacteria > Bacillati > Bacillota > Bacilli > Caryophanales > Paenibacillaceae > Paenibacillus > Paenibacillus sp. NPDC056933. Next base: position 3,327,362 of record NZ_JBHUQN010000001.1, read on the forward strand.
GGCGTGTTATATGATGATTATGTATGGATTCGATTTTCTAATGAGGAGTTGACCTGTGCCGATGTCCATCCCCGTTTTGCAGGTGAACAAGAATATTCGTCAAACTTTTGTGAGTAGTAGCAAGGGTGACCAACTAAAATGGAAAATTGATGATAAGTGGGCGAAAGCTAATAAGTTTGGGTATGAGGGATTGGCAGAATGGGTAGCGTTCGAGTTGATTCATCGTTCCAACATCCCTACACAACTTAAAGTTCCTTACAAACAATGTGTTCTGATAGAGGACAACATCAAGTATGAGGGCTGCTACTCTGAAGATTTTCTTCATCCAGGAGAGAGTATTATTACTTTGCATCGCATTTTGGAGAGCTATGGTGTTAAATTTGATGATTTACAGCAGGGACAGAGCACACGAGATTTAGTGTTATCCGTTGTTGAGTTTCTCAACGATGTATTGAAATTAGATACGCTAGAGTACTTCTCACTGATGTTACCTTTGGATGCTATTTTGTTAAATGAAGACCGACATCTGAATAATATTGCTTTTATACATGGTCCTAAGGGTTATAGACTCTGTCCGCTGTTTGATCATGGTTTAAGCCTTCTGTCTGATACAACGGACTATCCCATGAGTATGCCAACAAGTGTTGCATTGCGTAAAATCAAAGCAAAGCCATTTAGCAGTGATTTTTCAAAACAAGCACGCGCGCTTGAAACAAATCTTCAATTCGATCGATCTTCAGTTATACAATTCATTGAAGAACATGAACGTGAGCTTGGAAGAATATCACAAATTTTAAAATTTCAAATTCGGAAATATGAACACTTATTTGTGTGATTTAACAGCGTGCATCGTTTAGTTCTGGTGTGCGCTGATTGCACGTTTTCTTTCTTGGAAACTAATTTTTCTCTGTTGAATAAGCCAATATGGTAGTGGACCAGAAGTTTAGAAGAAGTATTAACTCGACGTTACCTTTGTAGTTCCTGGATGTAATTCAATATATCTCATAAGTTCCTTTATTCCTGCAAATTGAAGCGTCAGTTGCTTGTTTAGCTTTTGCAAAGCAAGCTGGAAGGCGTTCTGGATGTGGGTGTAATTCTGAGTATCCAGCGAGTTTAAAAGTTCTTTCATATGTTCAATGTAATAGACGGATTTTCGCAAACTGCTTATGACCAATATCTTTCTCAGATCAGCTCTGGTGTACATTCGATAACCATTGTGCTTGTCCCGTTCCGAACGAATTAACCCTTCATTTTCCCAATGCCTGATGGCAGAGGTGTTGACCCCCGCTACTTCAGCGACTTTCCCAATCGTCAATGCATTCGTAATTTTAACATTCCTATATTCTGAAAAATTGGTCTGTTGAATCATGCTCCATATTTCATCAACCCGTTGTTTCTCCAGTTGGCTGTTATACAACTGCTGGTTCACGAGCCAAAGTGCGTCGTTGACTTCACCACGTTTAACTTTCCTCATCACTTCATATACAACGGGAATCTCATAACCCTTCAATAACGAACGAATCACGATGAACGCTTGAAAGTGAATGGATGTATAGTACCTGTGATTGCTTGGGGTCCGTGGAACATGGGGAATCAAGCCTTCCTTTTCATAGCGTCTCAACGTGGTTGTGCTAATAGCCAGTTCAGTTGCAATCTGACCAGGTGTATATGTAAAGTTCATTTGCTTCTACTCCTCATCTTTCAAGTAAAACCTTCAAGTGCTACACTAACATATAACGCGCCAAAGTCCATATTTGATCCGCATTTTATAATGAAAACCGGAATATTGCATCAATGTTATAGACTGAATGTATAAACTGCAAAGGAGTAGTCACTAAAAAGAAAATAATTAAATTGCAAAAAAAACTGAAATGGTGGGGAGGTGGACATTGAACAGCAGAAGGATGTGATGTGAATTAATCGATTTAATAGACAACTTTTCTCATAATAGGCACTATAATTTTCCGAATTATGGTTAACTGTCTATGCCCCCGTGATTGTTACACATAGTATGAGGAGAAATATCACGGAGGTGAGCTAATTGATAAATCGTCATGGGAAACGTATTTGTAGACGTAAATTAAAAAAACAATTGCATTGTGGTGTTAAGGGTAAGATTTTTTTTAGGGTTAAACCTAAAATTGTGATTAATGCACCGCAAGGCTCTCCAGGGATTCCTGGCCAACTTGGACCGATAGGTACCAAAGGAGCGACTGGAGCTCAAGGGATACCGGGACCAGCCGGACTGCAAGGGGTCCCTGGTATACCGGGACCAGCCGGTCCGGCTGGCGCGATCGGAGCAGTTGGCCCAGCTGGTCCTGTTTCCAATTCTTAATATAGTTTATGTGAGCATAAAAATAAAAGTTTATGTCTTTTATCCAGTCGATAAGTCTATTTATTCTAAAAGATAGTTTGAATGATCGAAGGGGCTGAAGAGTGGCGGTACGATGAAGTTAACAGACATCGCCGCCGCTCTCTCCGTTTCCGAAGCCAAGCCCTCAAGTCTTGTAAGAGAATCACGGTGTTGGTAGCTACCGAAGGTATGAAGGTCACTGAGATATGCCGTTCGACACCTTCAAGCTGGACAAGATACTTAAGCAAGAGGAAGCTCTGGTTAAAACATGGATAGTCCCAAAAAACGCATATAATGTTTTACTCTGCAAAGGAGTGGTTCAATTGAAGAAAATGATTAAGATGAAAAATGGTTCAGAGCTGGAAGTGGGTCTAACCGGAAATTCCGATCGCAAATTCATTATGCTACCCATCGCTAAAAAGTCCGTAACCGGACAAGTAGCCGAAACCTTAAAGTTATGGGGTGTTGATCCTGAATTGGGTGCAAAGTTTATTGCTGGACTTTCGGATGAATATCAGATTCTGCATTTTGATTATGAAGGACACTATATGGCACATCCTTATCCGGATCATTTCACACCCGAACATATAACCCAGGATTTATTACGAATTGCAGATCAAATGAATGTGAATCAATTCAGTTATTACGGATACTCTTGGCTGGCCCTTGTCGGGTTGCAACTCGCACTTCGGACCGACCGGATCGAAAGTCTTATTATGGGAGGATTCCCGCCATATAAAGGACCTTATGAGGAAATGCGAGTAGTTACGGCAAGGACATATGAAGAAGCATTGAAGCAACATGGGAAATTGGAACATGAACAAGAAGGACAAGCATCGATGAACTCGGAGCAGATGTACCCGGATGAGGTCGACTGGGACAACATTCAGATCAAAATTGATCCGGCTCAAACGAAACAATTCGTCACCATGTACCAAAGTTTATTGGATTTTGATGACCAACTCATTCAAGATCAGCTGAGTATCCCGAGATTAACTTTTGCAGGTGAGAAAGATACAATTGTATATGGTGAAAAGTTTGGGAATGTGACAGTGGATATTGCTGGATTGTTGCAAAAGAATAAAAAAATTCTTGAAAACTTCGGCTGGACCGTCGAAATCATCAAGGGAGAGGATATGGATCACACCAAAGCAATGCAGCCCAGTACCGTTCTCCCTGTTATCCAGCCCTGGTTAAAAAAGCACATCTAGGCTGAGGATCGACAGGAACAAAGATGAATTATTTTGTTACATCGTCTAATGCTCTTTGCTTGCGCTGCTGATAATCCAGGATGGATTCATATAACAATAGTTCGTTGAAGTCCGGCCACATCACATCCGTAAACCATAGTTCGGAATAGGCGGCTTGCCATAATAGAAAATTGCTTAGCCGTTTCTCTCCACTTGTCCGGATCAGCAGATCGGGGGCAGGATTCTGTCCTGTATACAAAAACTTTTCGAATTCCGCCTCGGAGATTTCCGAGGTTTCCTTGTTCTCTTCAATGTACATTTTGATGGCTTGCACAATATCGTTTTTTCCTCCATAATTCATCGCAAAGTACACGGCCATTCCGCTATTAGTTTGGGTAAGATCCACTACTTTGCGCATTGCTTCCTGTGTTTCTTCTGGGAATTTCGAGATATCACCAATAAAATTAACTTTAATATTATTCTGATTCAATTCCTGGACCGTTGTATCCTGTACAAATTCGACCACCAGACTAATGATGTAGTCGACCTCTTCCTTGGGTCTTTTCCAGTTTTCAGTAGAGAACGCATATAGGGTTAGAGAGGCGATCCCGTTTTTGTGGCACATGCTTATCACTTCCCGCATCGTCTGCATTCCTGCATAGTGTCCGGCACTTCTGGGCAACCCTCTTCTCGTCGCCCATCTCCCATTTCCATCCATCATGATCGCGATATGTTTCGGGACCAACCCGGTCCAGTCGACGGAATGTATAGCATTAGGTTTTTGTTTATGTATACGGTGCCATTTCAATGGAAATTCCTCCTGCTCCTCAAGTTAGAATGGGTTAGACACGTATAATTGATTCAACTTGTTCAAAGTGATTTCCAGAATTTATATTATTATATAGGATTGGATAGGAACATGCCATGATAGGCTTACCATGTCACCATCGTGCGAGCGGTAGCCCATATGCACAACATTTGTCAGGAAGAGACTATACCCTTATGCGTACAAGCTTATGGAGCACTGTACTTATATGTCAAATTCGATGAAGGACAATGGAGTGACCCGATCGCCGGTTTTTGGCAGTTTTTATAGAGCCTCAATGACCATCTAACATGATGCGAATGGAGCATACAGATATGTGAATATCTGGTGAACTCCATGTCGATTAAGTCCATGATGGTACGTTCTCCCTTATAATAAACCTAAACGGACGAGGAGATGAACGTCAGATGAAAAAACAAATGTGGATCTTTGCCAGTTTAGTAGTTGTCATTGTGCTGGGAGCCTATCTGATTACTGGTAATGTGGGGAGGGAGGAGGCAGGTAACGCCGAAGCACCCAATATTAGAAAATTGGTAGAAGATATCAGCACAGGCAAAGAGACACCGGAATCTGCCTCGATCAACGCGACTCAATTAACGGTTACCGATAAGGATAACGAAACGACAACCTACGATTTGCCTGAAAATGAGTTTTTTCTTTCCATTGCGCCTTACTTGGAGCAAACTCACCCTTGTGCAATTCATAGCCTGACCGGATGCCAGGGCGAAATGAAAAATAAGAAATTCATGGTGACGATCCATGACTCCGAAGGCAATACGCTGATGAAAGATGCTGAGATAAAAGCCGGTTCCAATGGTTTTATGGATTTCTGGTTAGCCAGGGATAAGTCATACCTCATTCGTGTGGTGCACGATGGTAAGGTCGCAGAGACACAGCTGTCTACATATGAAGAAGATAATACATGCATTACAACGATGCAGTTGAGTTAGTTATGGGAAAGAGAAGATACGGAATATCTTCGAATGATCCCTGTTTTCCACAATGGGACCCAGTCCATCTTTCCCATCGGAGAGCAGGATGTTTCTTGTACGCTGGAGAGCCCGCCTAGATCGCGGGTTCTTTCATTTTTTACTCCTCATATTGTGACGGGAGCGATTATAAATGATAATAATAACTCTTTTGAATTGACAAAATCGCAATTCTACAGGATAATCCATAAGTGATAATGATAATTGTTATCATATAAATACATATAAACAGGGGAGAAAGAGATATGAAAAAAAGCTTGAACGGACTTCTAATCATGCTGGCGTTTGTGTTGGTTCTGGCAGGTTGCGGTAAAACCAATAGTACTACTGAACCAAGTCAGGATGCCGATTCCGGTAGTGCTCCGGCTGAAGAGACAGCAGGTCCTGTTACTGTTAAGCATAGTGGTGGAGAGCTCAAACTGGACAAACCAGCTAAGAGAGTTGTTACACTGGAATGGACATATACGGAAGATGTAGTTGCACTGGGTGTTCAGCCAGTAGGTAGTGCAGACAACGCCAACTATAAAGTCTATGTGACTCCCGAAGCAGCTCTGGATGACACGGTGACGGATGTTGGAACACGTGACGAGCCAAATCTGGAGGCGATTGCAGCCTTGAAGCCGGATCTGATTATCGCCAATTCAAATTCGAATATCTATGATCAGCTCAATGCCATTGCACCAACGCTTGAATATGACCTGTATACGGGTGATGGCTATACTTATGACAAAATGACGGAAACGTTCAACAATATCGCGGTTGCTCTTGGAAAAGAAGACCAAGCGAAGAAGGTACTCGATGAACTCGATCAGCATTATGTAGAAGCCAAAGAAAAGCTGGCTGCTGCAGGTAAAGATAATTTCCACTTTGCTCTGACACAGGCATTCACGTATCAAAATGCAGCAAGTCTTCGCATGTTTACCGATAATTCGGTCGTCATTGGCACATTGGACAAGATCGGTATGGTTAACGATTGGCAGCCGGACAAGCTTGAAGGGTATGGCTTCTCTACTGTAGGTATTGAATCCCTGTCGACTGTACAGGACAGTAATTTCATTTATATTACACAGCCAGACGATGATGTTTTTGGCACAGCGATGAAAGATAACTCGGTTTGGAATGGGCTGAACTTTGTGAAGGATAAACGTATTTATCAACTCGATAGTACAACTTGGACATTTGGTGGACCGATCTCCTCCAAAGTCTTAGTTGACGGGGTTGTTGAGGCGATCACCAAATGAGTTCGGTTCAGGGAGCAAAGCCAGCTATGAACTGGCGCACAATAAGCATATATGGGGGCGGTCTATCCGCTCTCATCGTGCTTTTTTTTGTAAGCCTTTGTTATGGAGAGGCAGCCATTTCATTGCACACCGTTTGGGACGCACTTACGGGCAGACAGAATACATTGGAACACAATATGATTTGGGATTTGCGCATGCCACGTACGGTAATTGGTATTATCTCGGGAGGGGCGCTAGCTGTTGCGGGAGCGCTGTTGCAGACGATCACTCGAAATCCGCTCGCTGCGTCAGACACACTGGGTATTAATGCAGGAGCATATTTTATCGTGGTGCTGGGAGCCATTCTCTTTCCGGGCCTATTGAGTCAGTCGCCTTTTCTATTCGCAGCTCTTGGGGGGTTGCTTGCGGCATTCGCAGCTTATTTCATGGGCGGAGGACGAAGATCCAGCCCCGTTCGACTGGCGTTATCCGGTATGATCGTGTCGATGGTGCTTGGTTCATTTACAAGCGCACTGCATATTTTTTTCTCCATGGAAACGCAGGGACTTTTTCTTTGGGGTTCGGGAACACTCGTTCAGAATGATTGGAGTGGCGTAACTTATGCTTGGCCTTGGGTAATTGGTATTACCATTCTCGCGCTAATCTTGTCCAGACAGTGGGATATGCTGGAGCTGGATGAATCCACGGCCTCCTCTTTGGGTCTAAAGGTTGGACTCGCTCGTGCCGGTGGTTTGATTATCGCGGTATTGCTGGCAGCGGTGATCGTCAGTGTAATCGGGCCAATTGGCTTCGTGGGACTCGTGGCACCGCATCTGGTTCGATTGAGTGGTGTACGTTCCAATCGATTACTGTTACCCGGTGTTTTTATATGGGGAGCGGCGCTCCTGATTGGTGCAGACGTACTCGCCAAGATGGTGCATAACTCCAGCATGGAGCTGCCGACAGGGGCTGTAATGGCGATCATTGGTGCGCCATGGCTGATCTGGCTTGTACTTACACGCATGAAGACAGCAAACGGGTCGGGCATGTCCGCTTCAATGAGTACAGGAGCGCCTTCACGTCATTTTGCATTCGGCCCGATGGCCATATTATTTTCGGTTATAACCGTGCTTCTGATTTTGCTCAGTACGATGTTTGGCGGCATGCGAATTCCATTGGCCGATCTGTTGCCGAGTTTGTTCCAATCGGATGGACTGTTCTCCGCGTTGATTCAGCTTCGCATTCCGCGTACGCTTGTAGCCGCAGGTGCGGGTGCTGCACTGGCCATCAGCGGTGTACTCATTCAGATGGCAGTACGTAATCCGCTGGCGGATGCTTCCATTGTAGGTGTATCCTCTGGCGCAGGGCTTGGGGCGATGATGGTCATTATTTTGTTGCCAGGTCTTCCTGTTTATTTGTTGCCCATAGCGGCAATCATCGGTGCAGCCATCGCCGCAGTGGTTGTATTCTCTCTCTCTTGGAAGAAAGGGCTTAACCCGTCTGCGGTTGTGTTGCTGGGGATCGCGATGTCTGCCATTGCTGGAGCAGGTATTCAGATTCTGATTGTACGTGGTGCGGTATATGGCAGCAGCGGATATATCTGGCTGACCGGAAGTACCTATGCCCGTACCTGGGATCAGGTGAGGACAATCGGTATATTTTTAGTTATCCTGGTTCCGGTGGCTTGGTGGCTTGCTCGCAGATTCGAATTGTTGGTATTCGACGATAATAGTGCATCAGGACTTGGACTGAGTGTACGTCGTACACGATTACTGGCCATGACGACGGGTGTGCTGCTGGCAGCAGGAGCTGTTGCTTGTGTAGGGACCGTTGGTTTTATTGGTCTGATTGCACCACATATGGTTCGGCTACTGACGGGACATAAATTAAGACGATCCATGTTTTTATCCGCATTGGCGGGGGCAGTCATGCTGGTATTGGCCGATACGATCGGCAGAACGGTCATGGCGCCAACAGAGATCCCATCAGGCATACTCATTGCGATCATTGGAACGCCGTACTTCCTGTATCTGATGTATCGTTCCAACTGGCGCAGGTCAGTATAACGATGTTAATTTAGGTGGGGCTCGAAAGGGATTGATTCCATTCTCGCCTCAAAGCGCTAACGAATCTATCGCACCCTAATGCGGATTTTCAAGGCAAGCAATTTCTAACGAACTTCAGTGACGTTATTTTGGTGCAAAACGGCGTCAGGGCCTAAAAATCAAGCAAATTGACGAAATAACGTCTCTGTGATTCGTTACATCTCAGAACTGTGCAAATGGTAGCAATTAACGTGTGCCAGATTCATTAGAGCAAGATACCGCTAACAATAGGCGTCCCCCGTCATGTCATGCTCATGACTTATGGGAGAGCCCTTTTTGTTTATGTTTATGCCTGTTTGCATGTTTAACTATGCGAGGCAACACCATCGAATACATAGTCAGAACATACTAAAGACCCCAGTCTACAGTGTGTGAAGCTCACGTTCATAAACGTAAGCTCACGTGCACTGTACCTGGGGGGATTTAGTTGATGAGTAACGCTTGATGGAGCGACTCCTTATCCTTTACCAATGACAATCTGGCGTACGCTTCACCGGAAGGATCGAGAAATGATGAGGTGTCACCATGATTGATTATTCGTTCTCCAGTCATGGCTTGAGTTATCCTCCAGTCCTGTTCGACACTCAGCTCAAATGAAAAGAGGAGGGCAGGTTTGACCAACGGTTTTATTCGACCTTGAATTCGGTTAATTCATCCTGTAACTTCGTAGACAACTGATTCAATTGTTTCGAGAGTTCCGCTACCTGTTCGATGCTATCCAGTTGTTCCTGTGTACTCGCGCTTACCTCTTCGGTTGAAGCGGAGTTCTGCTCCGTTGTGGAAGAAATGATCTCGAGTGCCTGCAAAATCTCATCTTTATGCTTATGAATATTGGCGGTGTTGCTGCTGATCTGAATCATGCGCAATTTCAAATGTTCCAAATCCTTGTTAATGTTAAAGAAGACCTGTTTGGTGTTCTCTACGGACTTGGCATTTTCTTCAGCAATGTTCAAACTGCGGGCGGTATGCTCTACGGATATGTTTGTTTTCTCTTCAATCACATGTACCTTTTTGTTAATTTCTTCAGTTGCCTCTGCAGTCTGCTCAGCAAGCTTGCGTACCTCTTCGGCAACGACAGCAAAACCTCTGCCATGTTCACCAGCACGCGCAGCTTCAATGGAAGCATTTAGCGCCAGCAGATTGGTCTGTGAAGCAATTTGTTTCACGGTGTCTACAAAGCTGGATATTTCATTACGACTCAGATCAATATCCTGAATAATGGATGACATGGTCTGTGTGGAGTAATGATTTTCTGCGGCCCATTTGGATAACTGTTCCACTACATGGAGCCCCATTTCGCTTTGTTTGGCAGAAGTCTGCACCATCGTCTCGATGGCTTGGGCATCGCTTGCGATTTCATCAATTTGTCCAGACAAGTTTCCGGTTTTGCGTAAAATGTTCTCGGTTTCAATGGACTGATAGTTGGTTGCATTCGCGATTTCATTGACGGCGGTTGCTGTATCATTCATCGTTATAGCCGTTCTCGAAGAAATGGATTGCAGATCGTCAGAAGACTGATTCAAGACCTGAGCGGAACTGCCAACCATCTGCAGCATTCGCTGGATATTTTGCACCATATGGTAAATCCCCTGAGAAATTTGCCCGATTTCATTATTGGATTTGGTATCAAACGGAACCGTTAAATCCCCGTTCTCAATCAACTTGATTTTCTCCAGCAGCTTCGGTATGGATCTCAGCAGGTAACGAAGGGTGATATACGCCATGGCAACGAGCACAATCGCCGCAATAATAAATCCGCCAAGTGTAATGGTAGTAAAGGTTTGTAATTCATCCATGACTTCTTTCTCGGAAATGGTGAGGCCTACCGACCATCCGGTATCCTTGCTGGTGGCATACCCGATATATCGGCGTTCTCCATTGTCATTAATCAGCTGTACTCCTGATTGCCCGGCAATCATTTTTTTACCAATGTCACCGAGGTCCCCTGTACTCTCATTTATTTTTTCTTTAAGCACTTTACTCTGATCTGGATGGTACAAAAGCTCTCCGGTTTTGGAGGCTAGGATGGAATACCCTGTACTTCCGAGCGTGTAGCTTTTCATAATGGCAGGAATGTCTTTAAAGGCGATATCAGCCACGACAAACCCGATTAATTCCCCGCTGTCATTCTTAACCGGGTAGAAGATACCCATGAGTACATTTCCCGAAGCAATATCTGCATACGGATCGGAGTAATACAAGCCGTTTGCTGCAACTGCCGGTTTGTAATACGGACGATCCTGGATAACAAACGCGGAATCGGATGATACACCGTCATTCTGGAACCAGAATCCTTTGCCGGATACACCTGCTACCCACGCATCTGCAAAGGAAGGCTCGGCCGCAACAATGGCTGCCAATGTGGCTTGCGTCTCTGCGGCATATTCTGATGTTTTTACCGTTCCGGGCTCCGTCGTTTCAATGTATTGTTTAAATAGATTATTTGTAGACATCTGTTTAACAAGTGAACCTTTTTCCTTAAATAGTGCATCGAATTCACTGACGATGGCTTGTGTCTTGGTTTGAAGCATAGATTCCTGCTGCTTAATCAGGATGCTTCGGGTACTGGAGAACATAAACGTTCCCAGAATAGAAAAGACGACAACGATAATGACTAATAACACCATGGACAAAGTGTTAGCGATGCTTGATAATCTGAAGCCCCTCTTTTTTGCAAGCTGTGACATGTTGCCATCTCCCCCCGAAATCTGTAATGAATGAGCTGATTAGCTCTTATGTAATATGTCGGAATTTGGGCTGCTTTTCGATAGATGGAGAGGGGAGGATATAATGAACAATTCAAAATATGGTGCATAAAGGCACAAAAAAAGAAAAGAGAGCCTAATGGCTCGCTTTATAACGGTAAAATAAATTGCAATTATACGGTTGTTTTGTTTGCATAAATCACTAGTTTAGGATACCGGAGTCTTCCACAAATTTTATAGCCTGGTGGAGCATCTTAACATCCTGAACCAATGCTAAACGAACATATCCTTCGCCTGAAGGTCCAAAGGCACTTCCGGGGGTTACGATGACCCCTGCTCGGGTGACCAAGTCCATGGCAAATTGTTCTGACGTATCATAGTGAGCAGGAATTCGCGTCCAGATGAACATCGTAGCTTCAGGTTTCGCGATCTTCCATCCCAACCGGCTTAAGCCCTCACACAGGATGTCTCTGCGCTCCTCGTAGATGGCTCTCACCCGGCCAACTTCCGTCTGGTCTCCGGTAATTGCTGCAATGGCAGCCTTTTGGAGCGGCAGGAACATGCCATAGTCCATATTGGACTTTAATTTTTTCAGCATGGATACGATATCCGGGTTACCCACACAGAAGCCGATCCGCGCTCCTGCCAACCCATAGGTTTTGGACAAGGAGTTGAATTCCACGCCCACATCCATCGCCCCGGGAAACGAAAGAAAGCTTCCACACGCTCGTCCATCAAACACAAGCTCACTATAGGCATTGTCATGGAGAACGATAATATCATATTTCTTGGCAAATGCAATCAAATCGAGGTAGAACTGCTCCGGTGCCATCGCGGTAGTGGGATTGTTGGGATAGGAAACCAGCATGAATTTGGCCCGGTGTGCGATATCCTCCGGGATGTCCTGAAGTTGAATGACATATCCGTGCTCTTCCTTTTGCGACATGTAGTACAATTCAGCTCCCGCCAGTAAGGGTCCATCCGCGAAAATTGGATAACAGGGATCGGGAACAAGCACGAGATCCCCTTCATCAACAATGGACAGGGATATATGAGCCAATCCCTCCTGGGAACCAAGCAATGAGCAGATTTCGGTCATGGGGTTCAGCTGCACCTGGTATCTGGTTTGATACCATTCGCTAACAGCCCGCAGCAGCTCGTTCTGATCATTGATGGCGTATATATAGTTCTGCGTGTCTGCTGCTGCTTCAACCAAAGCGTCAATAATATGTTGTGCCGGAGGAATATTGGGTGTGCCCACACTAAGATCGATGACAGGTTCACCATTCTCCAGTCGTTGCCGTTTCATCTCGAGTAAACGGGTGAAAATTCCCTCTTTAAAATAATTCATGCGTTTAGCAGATTTCATCATCACAGCCTCCGTAACTGATTCTCCAGTAGTCTCTTTCTATCATAAATGGAGGAAGGACAAATGAGAAGTGAACGAGAGGATCTTCATCGACATCACATCAAAATTTGAGGATAAAGCAAGAGAATTGGTTGTATTTTGAATAAAGTATGATATGATGTCTTTAAATGATTATATAAAATGACATATATAGAAAATAATTACATAAATCACTCTGCACTTCGAGGTGAACGTTTCTTGGTCTATCATATTGAAAGCGTTTCCAATAAACAACCGGAGTAATTATATGATTTGGACTGATTCCTATCTTCTGTTTAATCAAGGGTTGGTGTCTGAGTCATGGTAAACCTTGCAAAACAGGTTGCGATCGGCTCGGCTTAAACCATATATGCTAGCGCTTTTCCAGGAGGCAATCTGCACAGAAAAGAGGTGAGCGATTCAGCTTCAAGTCTTTAACACAAATTCAACTTAAATTGGGAGGAAAAGTGAATGATGCGAAAACGATTGGTATTTTTGCTGGCATTGGTTCTGTTATTCAGTGGTTTGCCTATGGGATTCGCCCATGCTGCGAATCAGCCTCTCGCGAAGCTTCCTGGAAACGCGAACCCGCTCATGGATCATAAATTGGGAGCCGACCCCAGTGTGCTTGTACACAACGGCCGAGTTTACATTTATATGTCAAGTGATGCCTATGCCTACAATAGTAATGGTACGGTTAAAGAGAATGACTTTAGCATGCTGAACAAAGTTCATGTCATATCCTCTGCCGATATGGTGAACTGGACAGACCATGGAGCCATTCCGGTGGCAGGCAGCAATAATGCCAATAATGGTCAAGGCATTGCCAAATGGGCATGGGGCTCATGGGCTCCAGCAGCTACCAAAAAAAATATAGCAGGAAAGGATAAGTTCTTCCTTTATTTTGCAAATAGTGCATCAGGCATTGGTGTACTTACGGCGGATTCACCCATTGGACCGTGGAGCGACCCGCTGGGCAAGGCGCTGGTAACACACAGTACACCTGGCATGTCAGGTGTAACATGGCTTTTTGACCCGGCTCTGCTGGTTGATGACAACGGAACGGGATACCTGTATGTCGGTGGAGGCATTCCGAATAATTCCGATCCGGCGTCGATAGCAAATCCCAAAACGGCCCGTGTTCTCAAACTGGGAGACAATATGACGAGTGTTGTCGGAAGTGCGGTCATGATTGATGCACCTTATTTGTTCGAGGACTCGGGCATTCATAAGTACAATGGTAAATATTATTACTCGTACTGCATTAACTTTTCCGGTACACACCCGCCTGCCTATCCGGCTGGAGAGATTGGTTACATGGTAAGTGACAATCCAATGGGTCCGTTTACGTACAAAGGTCATTTTTTGAAAAATCCGTATGCCTTCTTCGGTGTTGGGGGGAACAATCACCATGCTGTATTTAATTTCAACAACCAGTGGTACACCGTGTACCATGCCCAAACGGTGAGTAAAGCTCAGCATGGTGATGGCAAGGGATACCGTTCGCCGAATATCAACAGGCTGGTGCATAATGCCGATGGAACGATTCAGGAGGTGCAGGGCAACCTGGCGGGCATTTCGCAGATCGCCAATCTGAACCCATATAACCGGGTGGAGGCTGAGACGATTGGATGGCAGGCGGGAATTACAACCGAGGCGACTCAGGCTAGTGGTGGACCGTTCAGCAACCAGAATGTCACGAATATTCATAATGGCGACTGGATCGCTTTGGGTAACGTGGACTTTGGTTCTGCTGGCGCTAATACCTTCAAAGCCAATGTCGCTTCAACCGTAGGCGGCAAAATTGAAATTCGTCTCGACAGCGCGACAGGTCCGCTTGTTGGCACGCTTAATGTAACTCCAACGGGTGGTGCACAAACTTGGAAGGAAGTTCAAACCACTGTAAATAATGCCACAGGTGTACACCGATTGTATCTGGTATTCACGGGTACAGGCGGCGCTAACCTGTTCAATCTGGATTACTGGCAGTTTGGCAACAACACATCCAGCAATCCGGTGACCAAGGTTGAGGCTGAGAGCATGACGATTAGTGGTCCATATGCGGGAGCGATCAGTTCCCCCTTCAACGGGGTAGCGTTATATGCCAATGAGGATGCTGTGGCGTATAATCAATATTTTGGCAATCCGACGCATCAATTCTCGGTCCGTGGAGCCTCCAACAACGGCAGTACAGCGAGAGTGGATCTGGTGATTGGCGGCGTAACACATGGTTCCTTTTATTTCACCGGAACTCAGCCTACCGTTCAAACCTTGTCCAACATCACCCATGCAACTGGACCGCAGGAGGTCAAACTGGTAGTAACCACAGATAATGGGACATGGGATGCGTATGTGGATTATATGGAGTATTCCTTGTGATCCATGGTTAGATCCCAAAGGTCAGCTCGGCATTTGTTGCAATGATTCCATGAAATGATCAGGAGGCCATGCAAATGTTGTTGAGAAGGATGGGCATGTTTTTACTGGTTCTCCCGCTGCTTGTGATGGCGATTCCTGTTGCTCCTGCTTCAGCGACTACGACGTTCAGCAATCCGGTGATTCATGCCGATGTACCGGACAGTGACGTCATTCGGGTAAACAACGCGTATTATATGACCAGCACCACGATGCATATGAGCCCAGGTGTGCCCATCATGAAATCATACGATCTCGTAAATTGGGAAATTGTGAATTATGTATATGATACGTACGCAAATACCGACTCTCATCACCTGAACAACGGTCAGAATGAATGTGGGAGAGGCTCCTGGGCAAGCAGTCTGAGATACAACAACGGTATCTATTACGTAGCCTTTGGCTCGCTCTCTACGGGCAAAACTTATATCTACAAATCGACCAATATTGAGACAGGGCCTTGGACCATATCCACATTAGGCAGTTATTATCATGATGCTTCACTTCTTTTTGACAACGGACGGGCTTTTCTGGTGCATGGTACTGACAAAATCAGCATCGTTGAGCTTAATGCGGAGGCGACGGCAGTCAAAGCCGGGGGGCTGAATCAGGTCCTTATTGCCAACGCCAGCAATGTGGCCGGTTCGAATTTTGTTGTGAAGGCGGAAGGGGCCCATATTCAGAAGATCAATGGAAAGTATTATGTTTTCCTAATTGCCTGGCCTACAGGAGAAGGGCGTGTCCAGATTGCATATCGCGCGGACAGTTTGACAGGTAATTATACAGGCCGCGTTGTTTTGAGGGATTCAGGCATAGCACAGGGAGGCATTGTCGACACAGCCTCAGGTTCATGGTATGGATTGTTGTTCAGAGACAGTGGTGCGGTTGGACGCATTCCGTATCTGGTTCCGGTGACATGGTCCGATAACTGGCCTGTGTTTGGGGTGAATGGCAAGGTTCCGCTGACGATGAATGTTCCGGTGGAGGGGTATCCGGCGAAAAAGATTTATGGCTCTGACGAATTTAACGCCGGATCAGGTACAGACACGGGCGCAGTTCAACCGTTAATAGTCAATGGCGGTTTTGAAGATGCCAGCCTGAGTCCATGGACCAGCAATAATACGGCATCGATCGCAGTGACCTCCTCAGAGTATGCTGGAGGTTCCAAAAGCTTGCTTGTCAGTGGTCGACAACAGACGGCAGCGGGTGTGAAACAAGTGATTACCGGTAAAGTAACGGCGGGTGGCGTATATACTTTCTCGGCCAAAGTGAAATATACTACGGGACCTGCAACCAAAACGTTTAATCTCAGTATTCAGAATGGTCCAAGCTATACGGGGATTTCCATTATGGGCAGCGCGACGCTGACCAAGGGACAGTGGGGAACCATTCAGGGAACGTACACCGTTCCGGCTAATGCGGACCTGTCGCAGACCTTTGTATTCCTTGAGACGCCTTACAGCGCGAACCCGGATGCAAGCCATGATCTTATAAATTTTTATGTAGATGATGTTTCCTTCTCTACGACTGCTTCGGCTGGAGGGGAAAGCGCGAGTCTTGCGAAATTCTGGCAGTGGAATCACAATCCAGACCCGGTAAATTGGTCGCTGACCCAACGTCCCGGTTTCATGAGACTCACGACAGGGAAAGTAAGTTCCAGCATTTTGGAGGCCCGCAATACGCTGACCCAAAGAACCTTTGGGCCCAAAAGTACAGGCATTACAGCCATGGAAACGGCAGGTATGAAGGACGGCGACTATGCCGGTCTTGCCGCTTTTCAAGCCAGGTATGGCTTCGTTGGCGTGAAGATGTCGGGGAATGCCAAATCCATCGTCATGGCCAATGCCGGCTCCGGGACGATGACCGAGGTGGCAAGTGTGCCGCTGAACCAAAACAAAGTATATTTCCGGGTGATCTGCGATTTTACGAATCGAACGGACAAGGCCTACTTTGCATATAGTCTGAACGGCACCAACTGGACATCGATCGGGAACACACTACAGATGTCTTATACGATGCCGCACTTTATGGGCTACCGCTTTGCTTTGTTCAACTATGCAACCAAGTCCACCGGAGGGTTTGCCGATTTTGATTATTTTCATGTAGAGTAGATGAAGCGCTAAGCGCCTTCTTCTTGAAATGCTGAACCCTCGCATGAAGACGTGCGGGGGTTCAGTTCATTTTCCGAGGGGAGGAGCGGGTGCTCGTTTCATTTTCATTTGAAAAAACGGTATGTGCCATGAGATACCTTGGTTTTTCAGGAAAGGATGATATTTTGTGGAAGATCGAGTATAAAACGTGGTAATGTATCTATTTAAGCTGATCTTACAACAACGGGCGGCATCAACTTTTTCACTGGAGGAAATGGAATGAAACGTGCACATCTGTTATTAGTAGTTTTATTTACCCTTAGTGCATGCGAACAGACTAATACTAGTATTAACGAAGAGGATACTGCTGCTGTTGCAGGAGATATTCAGGCGAAGGATGCTAAAAACACAGAAATTTCGTTGAGCACAAAAGGAGATTTATCTAAAGATTCCTCCGATTTTTTAGCTGAAGACAAAAGTGGTCTGTCTTCTTGGGATTTTGAAACGGCATATAAAATGTGTGCGGAAGCCCTGTCTGAATATTACAAGGCGATTTGGAACGGTTCAGACATTGATTTGGATACCTATATCGATAACGGAAACCTTAAACAATATACTCGAAAAAAAATTACATCTCAATATGATTTATTCCTCAAGAACAATCTCATTCATAATCGGGTGACAGGCGTTGATATCGGTGCTGGAAAAGTAGAGTTTATTGAAGGAGATAGTAGTTTTTTCTATCTGAAATTAGATGCACGTGTTAAAAAGGATGTAGGCAACTTTGCTGAACCTACTGAATTTCTTGTACAAAGTTTGAATGGAAAGTTAGTTATTGTTGATTGGTATACTAGTGCGAAAGATAGCTATGATTCCACTGTGCGTGGAGAAAATCAGGCTATTGATAATCCTGATATCTGGAAGAATAGGGAATGGGCGAATATCAGAGAAATGGAGGGTGATCAACAATGAACGAACCCTGGGCCGCTTCGATGAGTGGAGTTCCTTGGAACGAGGATAAAATGGACAATGCTATCAATCAATTGCGGAATCGGGCGACGATTAGCTTTGTTGTCGGGCTGGACGAGGTGTATGATCTGAGGAAACTGGATGAACATGTGTTTGCCAAACGACCGGATTTAATTTTGCATATATCCAGCACAGACGCGAATGGGCGTTATAGCGAAGAATTTCTGGAGACAATCGCTGGTTTAAAGCATGTCGTCGCTTTGCAGCTGGATCTTAAGCAGCCGCAAGATTTGAATGTACTCAGTGCGTTGCAAAACATGGAATTTCTGAACATTCGCTCACCCAAAAAGCAAAATCTGGACTTCATTCGGAAGTATAAATACTTAAATTACCTTGCACTTAGCGGAAAGTTTCCGGATCTCTCGCCCATTGAGGACTGCATTCGACTGAGTACCCTCGTCCTGAACTGTGACA
This sequence comes from Paenibacillus sp. NPDC056933, assembly GCF_042674385.1. Classification (NCBI taxonomy): domain Bacteria; kingdom Bacillati; phylum Bacillota; class Bacilli; order Caryophanales; family Paenibacillaceae; genus Paenibacillus; species Paenibacillus sp. NPDC056933. Next base: position 3,346,085 of record NZ_JBHUQN010000001.1, read on the forward strand.
TTGATCAGCTTGATTTTGTTGTAGGCTTGCCATTTATCGAGTATTTGGCAATCGATCATTGTACATTGACTGGTTCACTCGAAGTACTGGCTGAATCGAATATCCGTATGCTAAGGTTATCGTCCGTAAAGAATTTGAGCGAGATCGAAGCATTAGGGGCATTACATAATCTAGTCTTTCTGCATCTGTCGTTGCCCAAAATCGAGAGGCTGTGCGATTTCTCACACATGAAGAATCTTAGGCAGCTTGAGCTGGATTTCATGAAATCATTACAAGAGATTGAGAGTCTGTGGACTGCGGGCGGATTGGAGGTGCTGGGACTGAAAGAGATACATAAGGGAATAAAGGCAGAAGCTTTTGAGCGTTTGACCGAAATGCAAAGTTTGCGACAGGTTGATTTTCGTTTTATTGATCACAGCAAAGGCCGTATTGCTGCCATGCGCAAACAAATGATTGAAGCGGGGAAAGGGCACGTACTTTATGAGAATATTCCTGAAGAACAGCGAATTCCTTCGATGGCTCTTGTGCATCTATCCCAAATTCTAATGTAGACAATACACAAATGCACGCCTACAAGCGGGCATTTGTGTATTTATTATATGCTATTTTCAGTTCTTGTCCGCTCACGCCTGTCTAACCATTGCTGGAGGAGATGAACGTGGCATCACCAGCATGACGTTTGCGGTATTCTCCGGGGGTCATCCCGTACCGACGCTTGAACATGCGGATGAATGAGTTGACATTCTGATAGCCGACCTGTGTGGCGATATCCTGAATTCGCAGATCGACATTCACAAGCAACTCCTTGGCTCGCTCAGTCCGCAGATTATTCAGATATTCGCTGAAGTTGATGTTGGTCTTTTCCTTGAAAATACTCGAAAGGTACCCCGAAGTTAGATTCAACTTATCCGCAACAATATTCAGATTAATATCTTCCCCATAGTGATGGTCCAGATAGTCCAGCACAAAGCTGATGACCGGATCGCGCGTTTCCGACCGACTGCGGACGGCCGTAAGTACCGGTGTAACGAGCGTCTGAAGCCATTTCCTGTACTGCTGAACGGAATGGAAACCAGCTAATGCTTCTCCGGGAGGAGAAGAGCGAAGTTCGAATTCGATGTGCGTCAAATTCAGTTTCATAACCGTCTTGCCGATTTGTTCTGCTATACCGATTGCAAATGTGCGGAAATCTTCTGCGGCTGCATCCTTATGCTGCAGTTGTTCCAACTGGCGATCCAGCCAAGCGAAAACAGCCTCCTCATTACCGGATTGCAGCAGATTGTGCAGTTCCTCCCCATAAGTCACCTTCACATGGAAGGCATTCGAGGAGGAAGCGCGCGGCTCTACAATAATCTGCGTTTCCCCATTCAGTCTCCGCTCTTTCAACAATTTGGACAGATCGCTGTACGCATCGGTAAATGGAATTTCCCCGGAATATACCGGACTTACCGCGATGGTCAGGTAGAGGGATTCTTCGGTAGCGAGCAATTCCTTTAGTGTATCCAGCGCCTGTAAAATACCGCTTTGCGGACCGGGATCGAACAGCAGCAGGAGCAGTTGATCCTGCTCGGGCTGAAGTGCAACGCTGTTATTTTTACTGGTGGTGAAGAGGCTCTGAATCAGCTTCCACAATAACAGGGTATGTTGATCGAATTCATCCGACAGGGATTTAAAGCCAACCTTGAACAGTATGGAGACATAGGGTTGCTCGGGTTGCCGAACATCCTCAAGCTCCGCCAGGTAGGAGCTAAGCGGGATGTTCTTCACTTTATGAGTATAGGCAAACTGGCGTACAAGAGAGTTCTTCTGTGCGAGATCGCTTTGAATGTAGCGATTATTCTCCAGAATGGAGCTCAGACGGTCGCCGATCATGGCGAACTCCTTTACACTGCTCCATTTGTCCGGTCCGCTGTCCGTATTTCGGTCAAGGGCTGCAATGAGTCGCTGAAGCGGCTGGTTTAATCGCAGGCTGAAAAACAGGGAGGAGAGCACACTGATCAGTATGGCAGCGCCGAGCAGGACAGCCAGTAGCAGCTGCATACCGCGCATTTCCGCGGCAATTACTGCCGCCTGGGTGACTCGGACATAGGTGAAGCCGGTTTGCTTGCCTTTCTCATAGAAGTAATACTGATCTCCAATACGTTCATGTTTGCTTCCGTCTGCAGGGAGCTGAGGGTTTTGCATATTCCCTTCCACTGTGGTAAAGAGCAGGTGCCCCTCATTGTCCAGAATGTAGAACGGATTATTGCCGGCATCGCCATACGTATCCTGCATACGCTGTGGGTTCAGCATAACAATCCCGTACACATCCTCGTAAGGAATGGCCTTCATCATGACAGGCATCAGTTGTCCGAGAGAGCGTGAAGAATGAAGAGTATTTTCAGTGAAAGCTGCGGCAGGCATCACTTTCAGGAACTGGTTGTTCATCGTTTGAGTTTTCCAGTAATCCGGCGGATATTCCTTACTATAATAATATTTCCCGAACATATCGCTGGCACTGCTGAGGCCTTCCTTCTCCAGTACATAGTCTTCTTGCTTGAAATAGAGAATGAAATTGTCGATATGCAAAAAAGGATTGGCGTACAGCGTGGAAAGGTCTGACTTGACCTCTGTGGGAATATCGTAACGGCGGTTCTCCTTAATGTGGCTCAAAATGCCCAGGTTAGCTGTCCAGGTATCCGATTGAGTGAGGGCGAGAATCATATTCTGGGTCAGTCGGAAGTGATTCTCATACCCTTCAACGGTCTGTGCAAGTCCCAGTTCATTTTGTCTGACCATCTCCTGATAAACCTTGTTGCTTAAGTACAGATGGGAGAACAGGTTAAATGAAGCCAAAATCAGGATGACACTGAGAAAGCTCAGCATTAGCTTGACAAACAGTCCATTCAGTGCGAATTTGCTTGTAAGCAGTCCCTTCATTATGATATTCCCCCTTAAGTACAGCCCCGGATCAAGTGATTTAATCCTATCATAGCGGCATAAAGCTGACACAAACAATATACACTTTTACTGAATTATACGCGGATATCTGGAAAAAAGGAGTAAAGGCGAAAAGTTATATAACATGTAGATAGCGCTTTCTAAAGGATTGTCGCTATAATTCGGAGACGAACCCCGGGAATTCAGGGTAAGTTAGCTGACATACAAGTCAATTGCAATCATCTAAGCAAGAGGGGGCATGCCGATGGCTGATGCTGGCGTAATACAAAGCAAACTGCAAAAAGAAGCGCACCGGCCGCCTCGGCGGAAGTCGCGTTTGGTCCGAACCTGGAACAGGAACAAGGCGCTATGGCTGCTATTCCTGCCATGCCTCCTGTATTATTTGATCTTCCGCTATGCGCCGATGTTTGGTCTGGTCATCACGTTTAAGGATTACAATTTATTCAAGGGAATTTGGGCCAGTGATTGGGTGGGATTCAAATATTACCGGATGTTTCTGGAGAATCCTGATTTTTGGCCGCTGATGAAGAATACGTTTCTGCTGGGACTGTATAAGCTGGTGTTCGGCTTCCCGGCCCCAATCCTGCTGGCCATATTGCTCAATGAGGTACGAAGGGCGGCATTCAAACGTTTTGTACAGACAGTCAGCTATCTGCCGCATTTCATCTCGAATGTGATTGTGGCAAGTATGGTGATTATGTTCCTCTCCCCAACCGGAGGGCTGATTAACAATTTGCTGGCAGGGATCGGCATCGAGCCGATCAATTTCATGAATGAACCCGGGCTGTTCCGGGGCATCTACGTCCTTTCGGAAATCTGGCAGCACATCGGCTGGGAGACCATTATTTATCTGGCCGCGCTGACGGCGATTGACCCGCAATTGTATGAAGCCGCGGATATGGACGGAGCAAGCCGATTGCGCAAAATCTGGCATGTCACCCTGCCCGGTATATCTCCCGCCATCGTTATAACGCTGATACTGAATATCGGCAAAGTGCTGGAGATCGGCTTCGAGAAGGTCTTCCTGATGCAAAATCCGGCCATCTACGATACGGCAGATATTATCAGCACATATGTCTACAGGGTGGGCATGGTACAGGGGAACTTCAGCTATGGTGCATCCATTGATTTATTCATGGGAGTCATCAGTCTGATCTTCATCTATACAGCCAACTGGCTCAGCCGTCGATTAAGTGAGACCAGTCTATGGTAGAAAGAGGTGTAGCGTGAAATCACTCCGATTTTCCTGGTTTAACGTTGTGGCATCCCTGATTCTGCTGCTCGTTGTTGTGGTCACACTCTATCCGTTCCTTCATATGCTGGCCGTCTCCCTCAGCAGCAACGTGAACGTCATGCAAAACAATATTTCCTTCTGGCCCAAGGGGTTTAACCTGAGCATGTATAAACTGGTGCTGGGAGATCCGCAAATCTGGACGGCTTACCGAAATACAATCATTTACACCGTGCTTGGCACACTGATCTCGCTGGTGGTCACCTCGACCGGAGCCTACGCATTATCCAGAAAGGATATGGCGCTGCGCAATACCTTCACCATCCTGATTGTCATTACGATGTTTTTCAGCGGCGGGATGATTCCGACCTTCCTGGTGGTCCGTTCGTTGAATCTGGTAGATACCGTATGGGGCATGGTTCTCCCGGGGGCAGTCAGCACCTGGAACCTCATTCTGATGCGCACGTTCTTCTCGGGCATCCCCAAAGAGCTGGAGGAATCGGGACGTATGGACGGTCTGAACGATATTGGCATCTTCATCCGTATTATTGTGCCGCTGTCCAAGGCATCCTTTGCCACGATTGCCCTTTTCTATGCCGTGGGTATGTGGAACAACTTCATCTTCCCGCTGCTCTATTTAAGATCTCCCGATTTGTTTCCGCTCCAGGTGCTGCTGCGTAATCTGGTGCTGGCTGGCAGTGCAAGTTCAGGCGATGTAACGTCCATTGGGGGAGATAATCTGGTCGTGGAAGAATCGCTGAAGTATGCGACCATTATGGTCTCAACGCTGCCTATTCTGGTCATCTATCCGTTTGTACAGAAGTATTTCGTCAAGGGAGCCATGGTTGGAGCGGTGAAAGGTTAAAGCTACACAAGGGATGCACCGCAAATTCAGATTAAGGGAGAGAAGCTTATGGGCAAATGGAAATCGGTAATACTTCCCCTGCTGATTGCAGTAACGATGGTTGCAGGGTGCAGTGGCGGCAATGGTGCCGACCCGCAAACGAATACCAAGGGGAACTCTAACGGGGGAAGCGATAACTCCGCCGGGGCAGAAAAGACATTCACGGCGCTGCTGGACAATAATGCCACGTTCCCCTATTCCAAAAGCTGGCCCATTTGGAGCTGGTTGAAGGAAAAGACCGGCGTTACGCTGGAGGTGCAGACACCTTCCGGCAAGCTGGATGAGAGCTTGAATCTGGCAATAGCCTCCAAAGCGCTGCCTGATCTGATGTATATGCCCAATCGCAAGGATTCGAACAAGTTTGGTCAGCAGGGCGCACTGGTTGATCTGATGGAGTATATGGACAGTATGCCGAATCTGAAGGCATGGATGAAGCAATATCCCGAAGAGGCGAAGGCTGCCCTGTCCGCCGACGGCAAAATGTATATGTTTCCCAATCAGGGCTTTGGCGAGACGAACCGCATGATCTGGATGTACCGCAAGGATGTTTTTGACAAGGAAGGCATCCAGGTTCCAACAACTTATGAAGAGTTACATGCGGCGCTGAAGACGCTGAAGGAGAAATACCCGGACAGTTACCCGCTCTCTATTCGCTACGGCCAAATCCCGGATGAGATGAATGCCAATATGACGGTGAACTACGGAACAGGTGAGGGTGCCTACTATGATTTTGACCAGAAGGAATGGCGCTATGGACCGACTGAAGACAACTACAAGGCCATGGTGGGAATGTGGAAACGTTTCTACGATGAAGGGTTGGTCCCACCCGACTTCTTATCACTACAAACCAAGCAGTGGCAGGATATGGTCTCTACCGGCAAATCATTCGTAACGATTGATTATATCAGTCGAATTGACTTCTTCAACAATGCCATGCAGCAGGAGAATCCCGAATTCAACATGCAATTCCTGGCCCCTCCGGCAGGCATCTCTGGCGGCAAACAGCTGAATCCGTATTTTCATTATATGGAAGGCGGATTGACGGTGGCTTCCACTTCCAAGAACATGGAGGATGTGATGAAGTACATGGACTTTTTCTATTCCGAAGAAGGTCGTACGCTCAGCAGCTGGGGTGTAGAGGGCGAGACCTATGTAAAGGAAGGCGATACGATCAAGTTCAAGCCGGAGTATAACGATGTCATTGAAATGCGCAAGCAAACAGGGCTTCAGACCAGTGGGACCTATACCTGGATTGATTTCAACGCCCATTTGTCGCTGTTCTCGGATGACCTGAAACATGCCTATGAAGAAGCGGTGAAGTATGATCCTCCCGCAATGCAGCCAAGACCTGCTTTTACAGAGGGGGAGAACGAAATCATATCCATTACCGGGCAGGCGATCAAGAAGCACCGTGACGAGAGCTTTGCCAAATTTGTGACCGGCTCCCGGAGTCTGGCGGATTGGGAGAAGTATGTCGAGGAGATTAGCAATCTTGGGGTAGATCAGCTGCTAAACACCTATAAGGAGGCGTATGACCGTGTTCAGAATGTACAGCTGAGCGCGAAATGAGCGAATGCACGTAAGGTACGGCACGGAAATCCTAGACCATTAACGAATGGAAAAAGGAGGCTTCGCTTATGAAAAGGCAGCATCTGCGTGTGTACTCCGGATTCAGACTGGGATTGTTTCTGTTGATCTGTATGGTGACGATTGGAATAGCTTTACCTGGCAAGGCAAAAGCAGCGGGTTCAATCTCGCTGGATGCGCCTGCGGGTGGGTATGTGTCGGATGGAGGGCTGGTTGAAATTGGGGGAAGCTATACCAATCTGTATGATATTCGGCTGTTTGTGGATGGAACGGCCCAGTTCGAAGTGGTATTGAATGATCCGGATGGGGATGATAGCGGCACATGGTCTTACATGCTGGATACCTCAGGCTATAACGGGACGGTGGAGCTGGTCGTTCGTGGTCTGGATACGTCCACCCGTTACGGGGTATGGGGCGAGCCATCCATCCTTACCGTTAATAACCCGGCAGCTGCTGTGCCTGTAGTAACCATTACCGATCCGTCCGAGAGCGTGTCTCTTAGCGGTCAGGTGGAGGTGTCGATCGAGACCAGCTCGCCACTTCCAATCATGCTGGTAGAGGTTCGGGTGAACCGCGGGCCTTGGGAAGAGGCTGTTCAGCAAGGCCCCGCATATGTATACACCTGGGACACGGCGGGACTTGGCAATCGCACGGTCAGTCTGGAGGCCAGAGCGGCCAGCGCCCCGGAGCGTTATGGTTATAGCCCGACGGTGTATGCTCAGGTTGGAACCGGGACACATGAGTCTGCCGTTTCCCTTCCTGTACAGGAGCGCGCCATGTGGATCTGGGAACCGGAGAGCTATAAGCTGCTGCTGAACCCTGGATCGCGCCAGGTGCTGGAGTCATTCATCACGGATACGCAGACATTCGGCCAAACACCGGTCCAGACGCTTTATCTTGCAGTGGGAGGTTATGCCGGATACGATGCACTGGAAGCGCAGGAAGCGGAGCTGCGTTCGTTCGTGAGCTGGGCGCACAGCAAAAATCTGCAGGTGCATGCGTTAATTGCAGGGGGCACTACACCGGCCTATATGGGCGCTTACGAGAAATATCACCATCATGCCGTGCAGGAAATGGAGCAGGTGATCAATTACAATCTTGCAGCAGGCGATACGGAGAAATTTGACGGTATTAATGTGGATATTGAGCCGTATATCTCTCCCGACTTCAAAGATCCGAGTCATTTTCTACAGAAGGAATACCTGGATGGTCTGCAAAAGATGATTGGTCGCCGGGATACCGCAGGTATTCGGCTTCCGCTCGGTCCTGCTGTGCCCAAGTGGTATGACACATCGGATCAAGCAGCGAATATTTCATGGAATGGCTCCAGCAAATGGCTGTCTGAGCATGTTCAGGATATATCAGACTATATCTCCATTATGGATTACCGGGATACAGCGGATGGTTCGGCTGGCATTATTGCCGGGGCTGCTGGAGAACTGGCATACGCAGATCAGATCGGCAAGCCAAATTCCGTGGTGATTGGTGTAGAAACGCTGGATATTGCTAACAGCGGCGACCCAGAGAGCATTACTTTCTGGGAGGAAGGCCGCATCCACATGGAAGCCGAGCTGGATAAGGTGTATGCAGCATACGGGCAGAGCAGCGCCTTCGGGGGCATTGCCGTCCATCACTATGATTCCTATCGGACACTTCCTTCTTACTGGGGACCAGGCGGTTTAGTGTGGACATCGCCGGATGACCAGGTAGCCCCTTCAGCTCTTTCCGGGGTTCCGTCCATCGAGGCCACTGATTATCAGACTATACATCTGAATTATGGAATGGCTTCGGATAACATGGAAGTGGAACGCTATGTGATCTATCGGAGTACCGTACAGGGGTTCACGCCTGTGGCTGCAGATATCGTCGGATTCGCCCGCGCCCTGAATTACCAGGACAAGGGACTGCTGCCGGATACGACATATTACTACCGTGTTGCAGCCCGCGATTTGCGTGGTAATATTGGGCCACTCACTGATGAAGTTTCGGCGACCACGGGTAGCACCATACTGAAGCCCATGATTGTAACGGACATGAATCTGGTCTATGGCGGATCAGGGGCATCCGTCACCTTGAAAGTTAGAGATTACGATACAGGCGCAGTACTGGCTGGAGCGAGAGTCGAGGGGAGATTCACTTATGCTGCCGGACGGTACATCAGCGGAATCACCGGAGTGGATGGAGGTGTAGCGCTTGGATCGGAAGCAGTTGGGCCGGGAAGGCAGGTTGGTTTTGAACCACGCAGAATCCGTTACAACGGATATTACTATGCAGCAGGTCATGATTCGCCGCATACAACGCTGCTGATGCTAAATGCCGGCAAATGAACAAATCGGGAGAGAAACAAGCTTGAAGGAGGTTAACGAAGCATGAACGGAAATGGCTTGATAAAACCGATGGGAACTCACGTCGTTGAGCGCATGTCTGTACAGGTTTATGTCGACCGGGATCAGATGGGGGTAGCGGCTGCCGCTGCGGTGGCTGCCCGATTAAGACAGCTGCTTCAGGATTCAGAGCGCCAGGTTCGCATAGTGTTCGCTGCCGCGCCTTCGCAAAATGAATTGTATGCAGGTCTGATACGGGAGCAAGGCATTGATTGGTCACGGGTCTGCGCCTTTCATATGGATGAATATATCGGTCTGGCGGATACGGCTCCCCAGCGCTTTGGCCGATATTTAACGGAACGTTTGTTCAGTCAGGTGCAGCCTGGGCGGGTGGAACTGCTTGATGGGCTTCACGATGTGGATCAGGAGTGTCAGAGATATGGGGATTTGTTGCGTGCGGCTCCCATTGATATCGTCTGTCTCGGAATCGGAGAAAATGGGCACATTGCCTTCAATGATCCGCCTGTTGCCGATTTTGAAGATTCGAGGGTCGTCAAAGCGGTGAAGCTGGACGAAGCCTGCCGCCGTCAGCAGGTGAATGATGGATGCTTTGCCCAACTGGATGATGTGCCTGCGGAGGCGTTGACCCTGACTGTGCCAACGTTGATGGCTGGAAGGAAGCTGTTCGCGATTGTGCCAGGAGCATCCAAGCGGAGCGCGCTCGCGGCAGCTTTACATGATCCGATCAGCACGGCATGTCCTGCCACCATCCTGCGTAGACATCCCGAAATCACGATGTTCACAGACCGGGATGCCTACGGCCTGTGAGTGCGCCAATAATCGGGAGGCACTATCGGACCGGGAAGCCCATTGAGGTGGCAGTTGGAGAGGGACGTATCACTGGGGTTGCTGAGCTTGAAGGGGCTCTTTCCGTAGATTGCCTGCCCTGGCTGGCACCGGGACTGGTGGATTTGCAGGTGAATGGCGGGTGGAGGCTGGATCTGAACACAGCCCCGCTGTGTCCGGATACGGTATTGCAACTGACCCGTAAACTGAAAAGCCAAGGTGTTACAAGCTATTGTCCGACGTTAATTACGAACAGTTCTGTACGGCTGGCTGAGGCGGCCTCCGCCATTGCGAAAGCCGTTCGGCTGAACCCGGATGCGGCCGAGGGAATTGCGGGCATTCATCTGGAAGGCCCGTTCATCTCGCCGGAGGACGGCCCGCGCGGCGCACACCCGCGGCAGCATATTGTTGCTCCTGATTGGGAGGCCCTCAGCCGTTGGCAGGAAGCTGCTGAAGGGTTGATTCGCATCATTACGCTTTCCCCGGAGTGGCCTGGTGCGGCTGCATTTATAAACCGTTGCAGCGAATCCGGCATTTTGGTTTCGATTGGACATACAGCAGCAACGCCAGAGCAGATCAGGGAGGCGGTGGCCGCAGGAGCTGTCATGTCCACGCATCTTGGTAACGGTACGCACTTGACGCTTCCGCGCCATCCCAACTACCTGTGGGAACAGCTTGCGGCCGATGAGTTGTATGGCTGCATGATTGCGGATGGTCACCATCTTCCGCTGTCCGTACTAGCCGTGATTCTCCGGATGAAGGGGGGGCGCGCCATTCTGGTCAGCGATGCAGTCTCATTGAGCGGCATGCCGCCAGGTTCTTATCATCTTCACATCGGCGGAGATGTGGTATTGACTGTGGAAGGTCGGCTGCACCTTGCCGGCCAGCCGGCGTTGTTGGCTGGCTCGGCGATGATGCTGCCGGATCAGGTGGGCTATCTAGTGGAAGCGGGGCTGTCTGGGCTTGCCGATGCCTGGGATTGTGCATCGGTGCATCCAGCCCAGCTGCTTGGACTTGAACAGGCCGCTGGACTTAAGGTCGGAGCGCCTGCAGATGTGGTTAGTTTCAATCTGGATGGGGGAAAGTTGAGGGTTTTGCAGTGTTGGAAGAATGGTCGGATCAGTCCACAGAGCCGAGAATAGGGGGAGAGCGATGCAGAGCTTGATACCACAACCGAAGCAGATTGCAGCGACCGAGGGAGACGCCTTGCGCTTGAATGGCGAGGAAAGACTGAGCCTTTTCATGGAACAGGATGAACCCAGATTGGAAATTCATTGCCGACGGGCATTTCCCGGGATGGAATATACATGCTCCAGGATAGATAGAGGATATTTGTTAGTAATCGAACGTCTGCCAGGGAAGCAAATGCAGCAGATAGTCGATGAGGTCCATGCAGCTCAAGAAGCCCACGAAGCACAAGAAGCACAAGAAGCACAAGAAGCACAAGAAGCACAAGAAGCACAAGAAGCACAAGAAGCACAAGAAGCACAAGAAGCACAAGAAGCTCCTAAACCTCATGAAGCTATGGGAGTACAACAGAAGGGCCTGGTCATCGCTGATGTTAGTTCATTCATCGGAAATGACGAGACACATTCAACCAGACTTGCGGGGCGGGCACAAGGATATCGGTTGGAGGTATCGTCCCGAAGGGCAGAGGTTTACGCGCTGGATGCGGCGGGTCTATTCTACGGATTGCAGACTCTGGTACAACTGCGTGGATCGGATGGAGACATCCCGACAGTGTCCATAACAGACTGGCCGGATACAGCGGTGCGTGCAATGAATTTGGATCTGCGGCAGACGTTCTCGAAGCCGGAACTGCTGATCGGGTATTTGGCGGAATTCGCTCGTTATAAGACGAATGCGATTTTGGTTGAATATGAGGATAAATTTCCATTCCGCACGCATCCGGAATTCGCACACCCGAAGCATGCGTTAAGCCTCTCACAGCTGGAAGAACTGAAGCGGACCGCCCATGAGCACTTTATAGAGATTATTCCGCTCCAGCAGAGCTTCGGACATCTGGAATATGTATTACGCCACGAAGGTTGGCGGCATCTTCGCGAGACAGAGCAGTCCACCGGGGAGATTTGCCCATCGCATCCAGAGACGTATGGATTGATAACCACCTTACTTGATGAGATGATCGACGCCCACCCGGATTCGCGTTATATCCACCTCGGGTGTGACGAGGTCTACAGCCTATGCGAATGCGAACGCTGCAAAGTCGAGTTTGGAGGCGTGCGGGAACGAGCTTTTATCGCCTTTTTGAACCGTCTGATTGCATTTACGGCAGAGCGGGGGAAACAGCCGATTTTCTGGCATGACATGCTGGATAAATGCCCGCCAGATGAACTGGCTAAGCTGGATCAGCGAAGTGCGGCGATGATCTGGATCTACAACGGTCGCAATATCGTAGCAGAGGTCACTTCGCATGCGAACAAATTCAGGTCGCTCGGCATTGAAATTATGGGAGCGCCAGCCGTCCGCAGTTTTGACTGGGCTGAGCATCAGAATTATCCGGTGCTTTTGAACCGGACGGATAATCTACTCCAATGGGCAGAGACAGCCGACAAGCTGGATCTGGACTGTGTGGTTGCCACCAACTGGACGGGGCCTTTCAGTCTCGGTGTTCCGTATGGTATTTTCGAAACCACCTGGTACCCCATGCTGCTGCATGCGGATCTGGCCTGGAACCGCAAGGCAGATGCCGCAAGTTTCATCGACCGTTTTCTGGAACGGTTTCATGGCATTGATCCTGTTATCGGACATAATCGTCTGGGCAATTACAGGGTGGAGGATTATTATGACGTGATCTGGAAGCTGATGGACGAAGTACACGAGCATAAAGAAGAGGCGGAACTTATTGCGATCATGCATGATTTTGAGGTTGCGACAGATCGTTCGCGGGCCATTCACAAATATGCTTACCGCTGGGAGCTGTATCCCGGCGACGATGCGGAGTGGCGCTCACTCCATAACAACTATACGAGAAATCGCCGCGGGCGTGATGGTGTCCTCCCTCGGATGAAGGCAGCGCTGGAGCGTTACCAGCCCTCTGATATGGCAGAGCATTTTGTAAAATCCAGGTTCTATCTGCATGATTATCTGGAGCGAACGCTTTATCACGAATTGGGCCTGAACGTAATCCATCCAGAAGCCAATCGGACGGTAATGAGCCTGGAGGACAAAATAGCCATGATGTGCGTAGTTGGCACGCCATCGACCCGGGCCGAGCCGGAGTTCCGCGGCAGAATGTCGCAGCACCGTTTTGGTGGAATAGGCATCTTTCCACACAATATTGAGAGTGAGCCGCAGACGCTGGCATTGCTTGCAGAAGTACAGAGGATAGCCGAAGATGGCGGCAGCCCTTTGCCCTATTATGTTTCGGTAGATGAAGAGGGAGGCACCTTGTCCAAGTTCAAATCCTTCTTCCCCTATATCCCTGGGAACCGGGCAGTCGGGTTAAGTGAAGACCCGGAAGCCGCCTATTTGCTCGGTAAATTCATTGGCAGTGAGCTGCATTCGCTTGGCATTCCGATGAACTGGGCACCTGTGCTGGATGTGAACACGAATATTGATAATCCGGTCGTTGGCGTTCGATCCTTCGGAGAGGACCCGCAGCTGGTGGCCCGTTTCGGCCGAGCTTATATTCAGGGAATGCATGAAGCGGGTGTTGCTGTGACGGCAAAGCATTTTCCCGGCCACGGGCAAGTGAGCGGAGACTCGCATATCGTGCTGCCCGAATGTGAACTAACGCTTGAACAGTTGATGGAGGGGCCGCTGCTTCCCTTTGTTGAGGCGATTGAAGCTGGAGCGGATTCAATCATGATGGGGCATCTGGTGTTTCCCAACATTCCAGAATCCGGGGGACTTCCAGCGTCACTCAGCCCATATTTTGCTTCGAAGTTGCTAAGGGGAAAACTGGGCTTTGCGGGGGTGATCTGCACCGATGATATTGAAATGGGGGCCATCCGCAAACATTTCAGCCCGGAAGAGGTAGGTGTGCTTGCCGTTCAGGCGGGGAATGATATGATCCTGATGTGCCATACGCCAGAGTTCCAGGATCAGGTGATCGCGGGTATTCTGGGCGCTGTAAGGGATGGGCGCATCAGCGAGGCACGAATCGACGAGTCGGTTCTTCGTATTCGGCAGCTGTATGACCAATTCCAGCAGTACCGAGCAGCGGCACAGCCGATTCCCAGAGAGCAGTGGGAGGAAACGGCACTGAAGCTGGCTCGTATGACCGTGAAAGTTAGCCGGGACCCGCAGGGCCTGCTCCCACTCAAGGATTCGCTGAAATATTTACTGATACTGCCGCAGCAGGAGCAGCTGACCCAAGCCGATAATAGTGGTTCTGCCGAAATCAGGCTGGAATCGCTGTTGAAGGATGAAGGTTTGATTGTGGAGGCCCGGTATTGTGCAATGAAGCCCGATGCCGAGCAGATCGTGTCCCTGGTACAGAAAGCTGCTGATGCAGATGTCGTGATCCAGGGCACCCTTAATGCCCATCTATTCACAGGTCAGCTGGCGCTGGCTGAGGCCTTGGCTGCGGTTAAGCCGCTGCTGAATCTGGTGCTGCGTAATCCGTATGATGATGAAGCACTGCCGCAGACCGCCGGAAGTATACTGCTATGCTCAACCTCCGATTTTTCCCTGCGAGCACTGGTGGAGTACATGACAGCCTCAAGGTGACTTGTCAGACTGTGAACAGGGCAATGAAACTTCCAAATGATCAGTTGTCGTATATACTTGCCGACCATTATTCTTCGAAGTAATTTAGCCTTATATTCTATAATAAAAAGGCAAAAAGCCCGCTAGTGTGCGGGCTTTTTGCCGATTTTGATACGTATAATTTTTACTGAACTGCATGAGAATTATTTATAAACCCGGTGGGCTTTCAATTAAGCGTTCAAATCCGTTATGGCCGGAATGTTAATTTCTTTTACGCAGGCTGCTTTGGACAAATTGACGATGCATTTTACGATAGAAACGATATCCTGTAGAGGGATGCGTGTACCATTATATTCGGAAAGAGCGCGGTCAATGCCATCTTTAAACGGAATTTCGGCTGCAAGCTCTCCCGGGTTAATACACGTAACCGCAATTCCATCGTTTCTTGTATGTTCTCTCAAGGCCTCTGTAATCCCTCGAATGGCAAATTTGGAGGCCACAAAGGAAACCTGGGTACTGTTCGCATTGCTCAGACCCGCAGTCGAGCCGATCAGAATGATTTTGCCAGCTGTCGATCTCCTGAGGTGGGGTAATAATGCCTGAATGCATACAATCGCGGATGTTATATTCACATGAATCAGATTACTGATGTCGGCGGGGGTATCGTTATCGAACGTATAGTGGTCCTCGAACCCCTCCTTTTCCCAAATGCCCACATTGTAAATGAGAACATCCAGTGTTTCGTTCTGAAGCGCATCGCTGATCCGTTTGGCTGCATGGAGATCGGACAAATCTGCCTGTATCCATATTCGTTCTACGCCATCGTTCAGCTTCAAGTTATCAGGTTTCGTGCGAGATATTACCCAGACTTTATCGCCATGCTCAGGCACACCTCTGACAAATGCATCTCCTAATCCTTTGCTGGCACCGAATACAAGATAGTTCTTCAAATTGAAATGCTCCTTCTTCTCAAATTGTCTGTCTATGGGTACCCGCTCAAAAAGCAGGCTCTTTATTTTCCGATAATATAATTTCTTCTCCTTGTTGTTGCCTTAATGCTATATTTTCCCGTCCCCATGCACACATCACATCGACAATCTTATTGGCGGTAACTCCATACTCTGTAAGGCTGTATTCGACTTTGGGCGGCATTTGCTGGTAGACATGTCTTCTGACAAGGCCATCCCTTTCAAGCTCGCGTAATTGCTGGATCAGGACCTTTTGCGAAATTCCGTCAATACTTCGCTCTAATTCGCCTGTCCTTTTCACGCCGGACATTAGCAAACATATGATTAGCGCCTTCCATTTGCCGCCGATGATTTCGAGGGTCGCTTCGATCCCCAGATTATATTGTTTCATGAGATATCACCTCGTTCATGTTACATCCTGATGATGTGGTATAAATGTTCATTTTCTCATAATATGGCTGATGAAGTCCATACACACTTTGAAGTAACCATCTTACTTTCGAGTGTGTATTTTCTTTTGCACAGGCTTATATGATAATGGCCATATTCGAAAATAAACCTATAGCTGAACCTTATAAATTGAACAAAACATTTACACGAGAACGGAGAGGATAGAAATAACCTGAAGAAGCGGAGCTACAAGCTTTCTGTAAAGAAAGCTGCATCGGAAGCATACCCCTCGCCTTTATCCCCGGATTTTTCCCTTTGAAAAGGGAATCAAAAAAATCTGGGGATAACAGCGATCGGAAGGTTGTTCTGTCATCGGAGTGGCAAGTGTACATATTCTTTAGTTTCAATTTATATAGAAAGGAATGTTAATCATGAAAACACTTGTCATTTTGGCGCATCCAAATATGGAGGCTTCGAGAGTGAATCAGCGATGGAAAGAAGAA
Organism: Paenibacillus sp. NPDC056933; assembly: GCF_042674385.1. NCBI lineage: Bacteria > Bacillati > Bacillota > Bacilli > Caryophanales > Paenibacillaceae > Paenibacillus > Paenibacillus sp. NPDC056933. The sequence goes on from NZ_JBHUQN010000001.1 coordinate 3,362,452, forward strand.
CTGGAGCAACACTCGAGCGATATTACAATCCATGAGATTTATAAAGCGTATCCGGATTGGAATATCGATGTGTCCAGAGAGCAGAAGTTGCTGGAAGCATATGATCATATTATTTTGCAATTTCCATTATATTGGTACAGCTATCCGCCTTTGCTGAAAAAGTGGTTAGATGATGTTTTTACTTACGGATGGGCGTACGGATCAGCAGGTAACAAACTGTATGGGAAAAAGCTGGGCTTGGCCATGTCCATTGGTGATAAAAAGGATAATTACACGCGGGATGGTTCAGTGTCTTTTACTGTAGATGAGGTAGTGACGCCATTCAAAGCCAGCATCAATCATGTTGGCGCCATAGCGTTACCGCATTTTGCAGTCTTTGGTGCCTCATTTCAAGCCACTGATGAAGAAATTAACCAAAGTGCCAAAGAATATATCAGCTATATTTGTAAGTATCAGCATGTATCCGGAAACCTGTCGGTTTGAACAGAAAATGACCTGGATCGCGTTTGCAGTTATTCGGGGCAGGGGCCCGACGCTACCTCCCGGGTAGGTCAAGCTTCTAATCCCAATTCGCATATTGTGCTTCAATTACATCGCTTGCAGGTGGCAGCTCCATGCCTTCTTTCCAGAGCAGCGTAGGATTGTCCCTGGGCCCGTAATAAATGGCCTTAATGGTGATCTTAGGGTCCTTTCGGTTGGCATTTAATTGATCGAGATCCACGAAGTTGTAGATATTGCCAAGACTGATCTCAGCGAATTTTTTGGATTTGATCATAGGCCGGACCGGTGTCATATAGAAATTCCCGTCATCCTCCAAGGTGTAATTCACCTGATTCACCCGATAACCGTCGGTCATCTTCACATGATACGCGATTCTGCCGTCTCGGAGCCGACTGACTTGCGTGACTTCAATGACACTGGCCGGAACCTCGTTAATATTCCATTGGAATAATCCGACATAGCCGAGATATAAGGCTCCGCTCACGGCTGTCGCGAGCAGCAGGCCTTTTACAAACGAGGCTTTTTTTGAGCGCTGCCAATACGCCTTGAAGTTGGCCAGACCCGTGCTCTCCAATTTATTTTTCGCTATCAGCTCAAAAGGCAGGCTGCTGCTCAGTTGAAGCTTGTGCAAGGCTCTGCTGATTTCTGCTTAAAGACAACGCAAATAAATATACCTTCTGAAAATATTGTTCGTAGATTTGTTCCACATCGGCCACTTGTTCACCACCTTACGTATATAAGACCCGTTCATGGGGATTTCGTTACAAACAAATTAGAGAGACATAAGAAGCATAAGTTTGTCGTGAGTCCCCAATAGAACTCTGAATGATAACTCAAGTAGTCAGCCGGCTAATTAGTCGGCTGTCTTTACAAACTCAATACTAGATTGGTAAAATTGAACAAATGCAATGATGAGAAGAGTAGGTAAGGTGTACATTTACAGAGAGCTCCGGTAGCTGAAAAGGAGTAAGGGGGACCTTATTGAATCAAATCTTTGAGCATCACATCGTAACCTGAACCTGTTCAGGGGGTGGTGTGACAGGAGCTCCTGTTACAGAGCTAGAGTATAAGCATGAATGTCATGCCGTACTCGATAAGGCTAATCTGATGACAGATTAGTAAACTGGGGTGGCACCACGACGAATCTCGTCCCCAAGACATTGTTCTTGGAGGTGGGATTCTTTTTTTGTTTTCTCAGAGCAGTACTATTCTAATAGCATCGGAATTATGGGTTCTTTTCAAAAGGAATGAGGTTTGTTTTTGTTCTTGAGAGGAGGTTTTATTCAATGCTGAAAGCTTGCTGGAATTATTTCTTGTATATCCTTAATCATAAATTGAATGTACTGATTGAATGTTGGAAAGAAGGCCTCTATATTCAGGGGATTATTCATGATTGGTCGAAATTTTTACCGGCTGAATTCTTTCCATACGCTAAAAAGTTTTACTCTGGAATACCGTTAACCTTAGAAGACGAGTTGAAATGGAAATACGCATGGCTTCGTCACCAGCATAAAAATAAGCACCATTGGGAGTACTGGGTTATTAACCCCAATACAAAAGAGTCATTACCCATGCCTAAGAAGTATGTCATCGAAATGGTATGTGATTGGCGCTCTTTTTCAAGAAAATGGGGGAAAAGAGTAAAAGATACTACTCTAAACCTAACAGATAACATAGTAGTTCATCCTGAAACGAAAAGAGAGCTTGATCTTCTGACGTCCAACCAAAGCACAAAGGCCCGTTAAGCTAACGGGAAACAATTCTTAACTATGACAGGATTTGTCGTGATTTAAATTTATAGTGAGGGTATCTTAATGAAAGGAGATGTAAGTTATGAACCGAAGAATAATTTTAGATTTAGCGGTTACTTTAGATGGTTTTATTGAAGGGGAAAATGGGGAAGTTGATTGGTGCATCATGGATTCTGATATGGAATTTAATACGTTTCTGAATCAAATTGATACTATTTTATACGGAAGAAAAAGCTATGATTTATGGGGAGAATTTACACCGGATAGTGAAAATACTGATGCTGAGAAAGAGTTTTGGGATACGGTTCACACGAAAGAGAAATATGTGTTTTCCAAGGCTAAAAAAGTGACTGACAAAAAAGCGATCTACATTAATGATAATATTATTGAAGAAGTAATTAAATTAAAGAATAAGCCGGGGTAAAGATATTTGGTTATATGGTGGAGCAAATCTTATTACTACTTTTATTAATTTAGGGCTAGTTGATGAATTCAGATTATCCATTCACCCTGTTATCTTGGGAGAAGGGAAACCGTTATTTATTGATGTGAAACAAAGAATGAATTTGAAAACGGTTCATACAAGAACGTTTACTTCTGGTGTTGTGCAAGTAATCTACCATCTGGATAGAAAATAAATACCGCTCCTCTAATAACAGTTTCGGAAGTTTATTAAAATAGCATGGAGCAGCTTGCCGTTTGGCAGCTGTTCCTTTTTTCGTAAACCTAAAGGGCAGTTTAGTTTAATAGAAAGGAAGTATTTTGATAGTCAATAAAATTGATCGTTAGTAGTATTGTATAATAAATGAAGGGGTGATAAAAAGATGCTTTTTTTAACTGCACTTTTACTAATAATTGCTGTAGGTTATCCAATCTGGGATTATTTTTATATGAAAAAGGTTGAACAAAATTTTGTGAATAAACAGAAATTGTTCATTGGAATTATGATTACTCAATGGTTACTGATCATAATTGTATTTGTCTTTTGGGTAACTACACAACGTTCTCTAAACAACTTATTTTTTCTTGATAAACCCTTATTTCCTTTTCAACTAGAATTTTTATTGGCAGCTGGATTAGGAGTAGGTATTTGTATTGGAATGTTTATTTTAATTCTTGTCTTTTCAAAAAAATTAAGAAAAATATTATCTGATGCTCTATCTGATGAAAGCATTCAATTTTTGTTACCCTCAACAATTAAAGAACGTTTACTTTTTCTCTTAGTAGCTATTACTGCAGGAGTCTGCGAAGAAATCATTTTCCGAGGAGTGGTAGTATATTATTTAAATCATCTTCCATTTGAACTGTCTGTCATCACGATTGGTATTGTTTCTAGTTTGCTATTTGGAATTGTTCATTTATATCAAGGTTGGAAAGGGGTATTACTTACTACCTACTTAGGTGCTATTTTGTTTATTCTTTTCGTGGGAACAGGCGTCTTGTGGATTCCAATCGTCTTACACATTATTATAGATGCGAAATTTGTATTTTTGCCAAATAAAAAGATGCCGTAAAATGAATTAAGTGAGTATTTGATTGAACTAACGGGGAACGTTAGTAGAAAAAGAAAAAATGCAGCTGCGTGAAAAACTTCAATCTTTCAAATTTTTTTTCAAAAGCACCCGACTTTTGTAAAGAACGGATCAGGGCATCCTTGGTGGACACCCCTATTCCATTGTTTCTAAATAGGCATTGTTAAAGTGTTATTGAGAAATCGAGTCTTTTAGAAAATCTGTAAAATTCACTGGGGATCTGCCAATCAGGTTTTCCAAAGCGGGATTGGTTTGGGAGAAATCTCCCTGTCTACTTGCCTGAAACATTCCCGTAAGCATGTCGACCATCACTTCCGGCAGCCCTCGGGACATCAAGTGGTTCCGATATTCATCATCCGTCACGACAATTCGCCGAATCGGTCGATCCAAGACCTTGGAAGCAATCGATGCGATCATATCCATGTCAATCGCTGCGGAAGCCGTAAGGTGAGGAGTTATTCCGTCATATCTCTGCTCTGTCAGGATTACCGCTGTGGCTTCAGCCAGGTCAGAATGGCTGGTCCAGGCAACAGGACCATCTTCCGGAGCAATCAATTCCCCTGTTTTCAAGGCATCACCCATCCACATTATCGATGATGATGCATAAAAGCCGTTTCGCAGCGATGTGAAAGCCATTCCTGAAGATTTTAGCATCTCTTCTGTAGCAGCATGGACGTTCATGGGAGGAAAATGCGACGTTGCAGATGAGAACATTTGGCTAGTGTATAGCAGTCGACTAACACCAGCTTTCTTTGCCGAGTCGATTGCGGTTTGATGCTGACGAACAGCAACTTCTCCCAAGGAGTGGGACGAGATAATAAGAACTTGAGCCGCTTCCTCAAAGGCGTGGAGAAGACTTTCGGAATCATCGAAATTTCCTTGCCGAACACGAACTCCGCGTTCTTCTAGATCTTGTGCCGTTTTCACATCACGGACACTTACACCAATACCCCCGGCAGGAACTCGCTTGAGAAGTTCCTCTACGACCTTCCGACCTAATTTTCCATTCGCTCCTGAAACAACAATCATTTCTGCACTCATCCTTTCGTTTGCAAATCAGATAGAGATTTTCTTGTCATACGATTTTCTTTGTGCAATCATATTCGTATAAGTTCATGTTCAAAAAAGCAGCGGAATCAGACACAAACAGATCAAGTCGTTTATTTAAAATCTGCGAAGCGTACGTTTCCAGGTACGCGAGCAAGATTTAAAAAACAACGCAGAAGTGTTCAATGATTTTCAGTAACTTTTTGAACAATAGTCTAGCCAACCTCCTAAGTAAAAGATAAAAGGATGGGGCCAGTGCAAACAACCTGCAAAAAGCTGTTTTTGTTGGGTTCCCAACATTTTTGTCCTTTTGTCTGTTATTTGAGTTCAAGAGAAAGAGGGGGGTAAAATGTCGGTAAATCCCGAGGGTCCGCGTGTTAAAAGAACCCGGCAAATGTTCGTGCAGGCTTTTAACGATTTGGTTGAGAAAAAGAGAAACGTCTATTCCATTTCTGTGCACGATATCACGAATCAAGCAACCATAAATCGAACAACGTTTTATGCACATTTTCAGGATAAATATGATTTTCTTGAATATTGGATGACGGAAAAGTTCCAAATGACTATAAGGGATAGACTGCCTGAAGAAACAAGATGCAATGCGGACAATTTGCGAATCCTTATTCAAACCATATTCGATTTTCTTTTGCGGTTTCAACAATGTAGTTCGCCAGGAGACAAGCAGTTTGAAGCGATGTTTGAAAATACCATGCATCAGGATCTTCATCGACTCCTGCTTAAACGGATAAATGAAGTGGACACACAGGGCTTTTCGCAAGAAAAATTGAAAGCTATGGCACTTGTTATCAGTTGGAGCATATTCGGATCGGCTTTGCAGTTGAGCCGGAACCCTCAAGATCGCTCAATAGAAACGATGTTTGAAGAAGTCATTGAGGTTATATCGGTCAATTTGGCCCCTTTTTGGGAGCAAATAACCAGCTAAAGATGAGGCCACTGAAAAAGTCTGACACTTTTTTGCTGCATAATTAGTATAGCGAATGGCGTAAAGCCCCTTGTTCCAGCCTCAAATCTCAATCTGTAAAACCGTCGAACTGGCTCGTGCACAAGGCATCTTAAAAAGCACCTCTATCATTGGAGATGCATTCGTTTTTTGGCTACAAGACGCATATCGCCATGACCGAGGAACGAATCATTACAGCGGCCATTGGCGACACGGCTTATTCGGAGAAGGACAATCTTGCATACAGCAAGGAAAACGAATGGAGCTCATCTCCAAGCTTAACACGCTGATCTCCCAAGGCGTTCGCAAGAAGGAAGACGAATTCGAATTTAACAAAGATGCAGGGGTGTACGTATGTAAGGCAGGCCATATGGCGATTCGTAGAGCACGTAATGGCAAAAAAAGTGTCGGGGCTAACCAGGTTAACACATAAAAATGCGACACCTTCCGGAAAATTCGGATGAGGTGACGCATTTTTTTCGTCTATTGCTTGAACTTACCCAAAAAGATAAGTTTTTCAGTGACCTCCGTCCAATGCGAGCTCTTAGTTTTCACTTTTCCCCACTAGCCACCGGATGTTCCTCATAATTGATCCAAGATGAGTCATTGTCCTCAGAGTAGTGGTATTTACTGACCATTGATTTTGGAAAGTGAAGTGGTCACAATAGTAATATTGCCATAAATGACGGAATTGTTATTTTTGATAAGATCAACTTTCACTGATAGACGTCGGTCCTTCGATGTCCGTTTAATGCTAAGTAACAGGGAGGAGCATTCATGCCGCAAGATGACCGGAGTGTCAAAACGGGGCGTAGTTCCGCTAGGGCATTAGCCATGCAACTTATTGAATTGTCTGGTGGAACGGACAATATTATCGAAACCACCCATTGCACGACACGACTCCGACTCCGATTGCAGAACAGTGATCTGGTGGAACAAGAATGTCTTGATGGTATAAAGGAAATTCAAGGGGTGTACGTTCGTGCTGGACAGTTGCAGATTATCCTTGGTCCCGCTCTTGTCTCAAAGGTTAATCGTCAGGTGAATGGCATAATTCAGTCAACTGCTTCGTCCATATCAGAAGAAGACGGCCCGAATGGACCTGTCACACCACGGCTACACGAAGAAGATCATACTGATTCCCATCCACTGCCGTCCGAGTCTACTGCTAGCAGGTCATCGAATGATAAGAGTCTTCATTCACGAGCACTGTTACACAGGTTGATGGACGCATTCCAATTTTTTTCTGATATCGTTGTGCCCATTATCCCACTCTTCGTCGGGGCTGGACTGCTGTTGGGTCTCTTGGGACTTGCGGGGGCATTCGGTTGGGATGATCCAGGCCAAATGTGGTTCCGGATTCTGTCACTGCTGACGAGCTCAGCGTTCCAGTTGATGGCGGTTCTCTTCGGATACAACACGGCCAAGCGGTTCGGGGGAACCCCGGCGCTTGGTGCCGCTGTGGGGATTGTCATGACTCATCCGGGGATTCTTCCGTTCAACGAAATCGGTGGAGATCCGGCCTTTGCTCAAGTTTTGCCCATGTCACCGCAATTCGGGTATCAGGGAGCCATAATCCCAACCGTTCTTGCGACGCTAATGTTAACGATAATTGAGAAAGGACTACGGCGATGGATACCGTCATCCGGAGCTGTTCTTCTCGTTCCCTTCTTAAGCTTTAGCATCGCGGGCACTCTTGCGGTACTGGTTATTGAACCCTTTGCTCTTGGTTTGGGCCGCTCGCTCGGAAGTATTCTGGAACACATCTTCAACTATGGGAGCTTGTTTTTTGGCCTTCTGCTTGGAGGGGTCTACAGCTCCATTGTGATCACCGGTCTTCATCACGGGATTCAGGCTGTCGAAGTTGGACTGATTTCCAATCCGGATATCGGCTTTAATTTCTTGCTTCCGATCTGGTCCATGGCGAATATCGCGCAAGCAGGAGCCGGTCTTGCAGTGTATGCCAGAACCCGGGACAATGCATTGAGGAAAATAGCATTGCCTGCTTCGATCACCGCACTGTTCGGTATCACCGAGCCAGTCACCTATGGTGTGAATCTTAAACTTGGGCGCCCCTTTCTGGGTGCCGCTGCCGGAGGAGCCGCCGGAGGGGCATATGTCGCTTTTTATCAGGTTGTCGCCAATTCATTTGGGCTAACCGGATTGCCGATGATCGCTTTTATCGTACAGCCCGGGTTGATGAATCTTGTTCATTATCTGATAGGTTTTGTGCTTGCTCTGGCCACGGCTTTTACCGTTACCTTGCTGCTCGGTGTGGATCGCGATGTTCGACCAGAAGCTGATAAACTTAACGAACAGGCATAGGAGATAACATGAAGATCAAAAAAATACTCAACAATAACGCCGCTGTGGTTAACGATCATGGAGAAGAGAAAATTGTCATGGGGCCGGGGGTTGTTTTCCAAAAAGGAAAAAATGATATTGTAGACCCAAGCCTTGTTGAAAAAGTGTTTGTGATGACTGATCCAAAACAGTACAACCACCTTCAGGAAATGCTGGGGACCCTGCCCGAAGAAGAAATCGCGGTCACCCAGCAGATCATCACTTTTGCCGAGAAAGCACTTGGTGTTACGTTTCATGAGCATATCCATATCGCTCTTACAGACCATCTCTCGTTCGCCTTGGAGCGGATTGGCAAGGGAATCGAAATTCGGAATACGCTTCTTGAGGAGATTCGTATCCTCTATCCAAGAGAGTTCCAGCTTGGGCTTCATGCCAAGCGTTTGATCTACGAGAAATTGCAGGTGGTCATTCCGGATGATGAGGTTGGTTATATCGCCATGCATATTCATACTGCCTGGAAGAATGCGGGTATGCGCCATAAGGCTCCGGAAAAGACGGCCATGATCAGGGATATCGCGGAAGGTGTAGGACAAGTTGCCGGTGTACTGGATCGAGGGTCTGCGAACTATGAGCGACTTTTGACCCAGCTTGAGAATATGCTGCAAACGGATGAATCAGGCAGACTCCGCAATGAACTGAATCCGGAGCTTGTAGCGATGGCAAAGATGAATTTTACCGAAGCATATACACAGGCCCGTAAGATCGGTGAAATGATTGAAGAGGATTATGGATATGCCTTTACCGAAAGTCAACTGGTTGTGATCGCCATGGAGATCAACCGGATAGATCATCGACTTCATCCATCCTCGGATTGATTCTTATGCTTGGTAAACTGAGTCTCTGGTCCTTGATCCGAATCGGGAATTTCGATCTATAGCCAAGTTTTGATCCGACGATATAGAATAGTTATCGACAGTTGAATATGTCGGGATTGTTACTGGTAAGCAGGCAAGACCTAAAAGTCCGTTGGGATCGGTGTATCCACCATACCCTAACGATTTTTAGGTCTTTTTCTGTTCTCCGGAAAAAAATGACAAGAGAGAGGGATAAATCCAATGAATTTCCAGAAAATTGTGAGAAGAGCGACAGCAGTAACGTTTGCAACAGCACTATTGGCAAGTGGGGGAGTTTCGGCTTTTGCAAAAGAAAGTTCAGACTACAAAGAGAGTTATGGATTCTCCCATATTACACGCACAGACGCCCTGAAAATCCCTGCGGAACAAATCAAAGAACAATTCAAAGTTCCTCAGTTTGACGCATCTACGATCCAAAATCTACCTTCTGCAAAAGGATATGATGAGAAGGGTAATGTCATCGACATGGATGTGTGGGATACCTGGCCACTGCAGAATGCAGATGGTACCGTAGCTGACTATCATGGTTATCAAATCGTTTTTGGTTTGGCGGGTGACCCGGATCGGGGATCAGACACATTCATCTATATGTTCTACAAAAAAGCAGGAGACACGTCCATTGATGCCTGGAAAAATGCAGGGAGAGTGTTCAAAAACACCGACAAGGACGTTCCGAACGACCCCATTCTGAACCACCAGGAAGAGGAATGGTCCGGCTCTTCTACGCTGACTACGGATGGCCATATTCGTCTCTTCTATACCAATCGTCATGGCTGGGACCCGGCCAATGGATTTTATGGCAAGCAAACCCTGACGACTGCTCAAATCAATGTCTCCGAACTTACAGAGGACACGCTCAAGGTGGAGGGTGTTGAAGATTTCAAGTCGATCTTTGATGGTGACGGCAAAATGTATCAAACCGTGGAGCAGGCTTTCAGCGGTGGGGATTATTCCGACAATCATACGCTGAGAGATCCTCATTACGTTGAAGATAAGGGTCACAAATACCTTGTCTTCGAAGCCAATACTGGAACAGAGACGGGCTACCAGGGTGAGGATTCATTCAATAACAGAGTCTTCTACGAAGGAAGCAAGAAATTTTTCCAAACCGAGAGAGAGAAATTGCTGCAAAGCCCTAATAAAAAGTTAGCTTCCTTAGCCAATGGCGCTTTGGGGATCATTGAACTGAATGACGACTATACCTTAAAACAAGTGATGAAGCCGCTGATTGCATCCAATACGGTAACAGATGAAATTGAACGTGCAAATGTCTTTAAATTGAATGGAAAATGGTATTTGTTCACGGACACAAGAGGAGCCAAAATGGTTGTGGATGGTATCGATGCTGAAGATATCTATATGCTGGGATATGTATCTAATTCTCTGACGGGACCATATAAGCCATTGAATGGTACTGGACTTGTATTACATCAAGATCTGAATCCTAAGGATGTTACCTGGACTTACGCACATTTTGCTATTCCGCAGGTTCAAGGTAACAACGTAGTGATCACTAGTTATATGACCAACCGAGGAATGTTTGAAGATCATCATTCTACCTTCGCACCAAGTTTCCTGGTGAATATCAAAGGCTCCAAAACATCCGTAGTGAAGGACAGCATTCTGGCACAAGGACAATTGACAGTGGAATAAACAAATTCCGCAGAGAATCTAAAAGAAAGAAAATGTCGATAACTATTGGCATTTTCTTTTTTTACAAACGAGGTATCTGTTATGAATAACAAAATCAGAAGGAAAATAATCATTTGGTCTGCTGTCTGTGGTGTGATCACGCTTGCCTTCACTGTCATTCCGATCCTGACCAACAGCCCATGGCCTACAGCGGATACGGGAGTAGCCTCTCCTGGCGCGAGCCTGCGAGCTAGCTTTCATTTTACAACGCCAGACAAGTGGAAGAATGATCCTCAAAGGCCGATATATCTGGACGGAAAGTACCACTATTATTATCTGTATAATGGTGATTACCCCACAGGCAATGGTACGGAATGGCGGCATGCCACATCGGTCGATCTGGTTCATTGGAAGGATGAAGGAGTGGCAATCCCCAAATACACGAACCGGAACGGTGATCCATGGTCTGGCTCATTGGTTGTGGATGAGTCAGGTACAGCAGGCTTCGGCAAGGGAGCGATTGTTGCGATTATGACGCAGCCCTCTGCGAGCAGCGGACAGCAGGAACAATATTTATGGTACAGCACCAATCAAGGGAAAACATTTAAGCCTTATGGAGATCGACCGGTAATAAAGAATCCGGGACAAAAGGATTTTAGAGACCCTAAAATCATCTGGGATGAGCAATCCAAAAAATGGGTTATGGCTCTGGCTGAAGGGACGAAGATTGGATTCTATGAATCGGTTAATCTGAAAAATTGGCGATATACCAGCGGCTTCTTCACGGAAAACATAGGGTTGGTGGAATGTCCTGATCTATTTGTGATGCGGGCAGATAACGGCACCTATAAATGGGTGCTTGGCGTAAGCGCAAACGGCAGATCATCAGGACAACCCAACACCTACGCTTACTGGACCGGAAGCTTTAATGGCAAAGAATTTGTTCCCGACTTTCATGAACCACAATGGATGGACTATGGCTTCGACTGGTATGGAGGAGTTACATTCGAAGATGGGGCAAGCACTGACAAAACCGATCACCGCTACGCATTCGCCTGGATGAATAACTGGAGCTATGCCAACAATACGCCCACACTGCAGGAAGGTTACAACGGCATGGATTCGATTGTTCGTGAAATTAAACTGATTACAACAAAAACGGGTGAGTATCGACTAATCTCAAGACCGATAGAGTCTCTGGAACAGGCGGTGGTTTCGGAGACTGCCTTTAAACCGATTACAGTGAAGGGATCTCATACACTTCATGTGACGGGAGATTCGTATCAGCTTGAGGCCGATATATCGTGGACCAAGATCAATAATATTGGTTTAAGGCTTCGTGAATCCAACGACCAGAGCCGACATGTGGATACAGGTGTCAATGTAGAAGGTGGCTATGTCTATGTGAACCGGACCTATACCGGGAATCCTGACAAGAGTGGGCGAGACTTGGAGAGTCAGGCGGCATTTGCTCCCGAGAAGAACAAGGTTCATCTCAAGATTCTGGTAGACAAGACCAGTATCGAGGTCTTCGTTGATGATGGTTCATTGGTGTTATCCAATGTCATTTTTCCAAAATGGAGTGACCGCGGGATCACGCTGTATGCTGAAGGCGGGACGGCAGTATTTAGCAACCTGCGAATTAAATATTTCGATTAATCGGCGGCATGACGAAAAGCCCGCGTTTTTTGGGTATAGGCGTGAGGTTTACAGGGATTGGTGCTGGCAATCAGAAAGGGAAAGTGGAGCAAGCACTGGGCAATATCAATCATAAGGCATTTCAGGGTCTGTCAGGAACTATTTTCTCTAATCCCCAAGAAAAGGGAGTTTATCTACCGGATGGAATTTCGGAATTGGAATTATACGACTACGTCAACTGGTTTAACAAGCACCGAATTCACGGATCACTGGGGTACATGACGCCTGCTCAGTATCGTCAAGTAGCCCTTAAAAAAAGTTGTCTGATTTAATGTTGACAATCCATGGTTAATTCAGCTGCGTTAATTTTTACTAGAGGAAAGGGGTAGACGATGGGGATAATGCATTTACATGGCAGGATATCAGCATGAATCATCCGCCTACGAATGTGGTTGATTATGACATGTGTCGGCGAGTGTTAGTACATGATTGCTGAGGGATTTGAGTATAAAAAAGCCATCGATACTTTCTCGACGGCCTTAGGGAGGAGACTTGGGCAATCTCCCTTGTTTCTAATATTAAGATGCAGTAAAGTTAGTGATCCATTGATGAGCTTCTGAATAATCATTGAAAAATTGAACCTTCTCGGAAGTATAAGTCTCTTTTAAATGACTCATAACGTCCCCGCTTTCAATCACAAAAGCAATGGCATTACATTGTTTGAGTAAAGAATCATTAAAGAACTTTTCTCTCCAAGTCTTTTGGACATTAAAGTGTTCCGCTTGATAAGGTAGTCTGTTAACCAGTAGTTTGAATTTTTGTCCATTATCCAATAATGGTTGGCAAACAGAAATGAAATCATCATACCAGTGGTTTACATCGTCTACAGAGATATTTCCGGTAAGATGTGTAATAACAAGATCATGTTCCTTAACTGTACTAAGATTATTCGTTTTATCCATTTGATCTCTCCTTAAATCATTTTTTGATTTGTACTTGTCTGGCCAACCTTATTAAATGAGAATGTGAAACAGCTGAGAGCAATAAGTGCGAAGACGACTGCGCCCAGATAAGGTGCTCCTGCACCAAAATATTGGTACAGCAGTCCTCCGAGAATTGGACCAATAATGGCAGCAAGTGAATTCATAGATTGAGATGCCCCCATTATGGAACCTTGCTCGCTTTCAGGAGCAAGTTTAGAGAGTCGTCCCAACAAAATGGTTTGTACAATGGCATTTCCTAAAGAGGTTACGGTCAGTGATATAATCAACATCCATAGATCATACGAAAAGCTTGTTCCTAAGTATCCCATAACGATGATTACAAAGGCTGAAACCCCCAACTTGTATTCTGGGAATTTGTTAATGACTTTGTGTAAGCCGATTTGAAAGACGACTGATAGAAAGCCAACATAAGTTAAAATGTATGCCACTTGTGAAGGCCCATAACCGAAGCGGTCGACCGCAAATAGTGCCAAAATGGTCTGAATACTAAGGTAACATAGGTACATCATAAATATGGCAAGTGTAATGATGTTTACACGTGGCATCGATAAATATTTTACAAGTGTTTTGATTGGATTAAAGATGGTTAACGAGCGTGCTGTCCGTTTTACATGTGATTCTGGTAAAACAAACAGTCCATAAATTAAATTCAACAGTGCGAATCCTGCTGCGATCAAAGAGGGTAACGCAAGGCTATGTTTTACGGCGACAACAGCAATAAGTGGACCTAATACAATACCCAACCCGGATGCGGCTCCAAAAATGGCAAATCCTTTAGAACGATTCTCAATGGAGGTGACATCGGCGATATAAGCTTGGGCTGTTGAAATGTTCCCGGCTGTTAAGCCGGCTATCATTCTGGAGACAAATAATAACCAGAGCTGATCTGATGTTGCAAAGAGAATGTAACCGATAGCTGCACCTAGTTGTGAAAGTAAGAGGATAGGACGCCTGCCGAATCGATCTGATAGAGCCCCCAAAATGGGTGAAAATATAAACTGCATGAGAGCGTAAGAAGTGGCTAGCAAACCTATAATAAATGCTGAGGTGGAGAACTGCAATACGTAAAATGCATATAGTGGAGCAATGATACCATAACCTAAAAAATCAATTAATATGGTGAAGAATATAAAATTTAGAGCTGCTTTCTTTGGACCTAATTGCTTAGTTTCCGCTGTTTTCAAAACCGCCAATGCTTGTTCCTCCTAAACGATTATTTTGTGATTGTTCCGTGATAGACGGAGATGAAATCACATCAATTCCGACGTCGATCACTTTATCTGAATCCAAGAAATGGATGGAGACCTTTGCTCTTTTTTTGCGTTTATCAATTTTCTTGATCATGCTTTCCATCCCTGTTAGAGGCCCAGACTGAACAAATACTTCAGAATCTTGAACGACAACTTGGGAGTAGCTCAGCATACCCGTGTCATCCAACAACTTGAGAATTTGACTCATTTCATCATCAGGCACGTTCTTGAAAAATGTATCTTCTTCAATGGAATCATCCATTTTCGAAATAGACTTTTTGCTCCAATCACAACACCGATCTTTAGGATTCAGATAACTCAAAAGACTTAACACTCTAGGCGATTTTTTTATCTCATAATAGAGTTTGAATGTCATGTGGGTTCTAATAAATAAATATCCAGGAAATATCAATTTAACTGCATGACACACCTCGCCATTTTTTCGCTCTGGAACAAGACGTTTGGGCACTAAGCATTGTAAAACATGTGGGTCAAACTTGTTTTGTAAAAATAACTTCGCTTTGTTTTCTTCTCCTGTTTTTACTGAGAGTGCATACCATTTCATACCTTAACACCCTTACTCATCCATTAATTAGATGTTTTATCCAATTAAATCATAACTATGTAAATTTGTACATGAAGTTATAACATTTTTTTGTAAAAAAATAATTCGTCTCAAAAAAAAGATCATTCTATGTCGAAAAATGTTGAAATAAATTTACAAAAATGATAATTGCAAACCAACACTGGATCATTATATACTTAGAAGGAAAGAAAAGGAAGTACAAAAGTTCATTTCAATGTATTTTTTTATATGATCATTATTGCCTATCAATTCCAAAAGAAATTGACAATATTGACCTATCTGCCTTAATGTTACAATTATCTGTTTCATTCAATCGTTGTTTCGGCACGTTGAATGGATGAATCGTTTATAGTCATTTACTACGTTGTAGTGTGTAATAAGCTTACAGACGACCTAGGAAAGGTGTGTCTTGTTGGCTTATTTTTGGTTTTTATAAAAGTAATATACGTAAAAGAAAAAGAGGAAATATTGTCCGATTTAAGCACATACTTCAAGTAGAACAAGAAGAATAGAGGTGGGGGAGAATTGGTCCGACTGCCTGTACTAGTCGAACATGAATGGTCCGATACCGAGAGGGGTGAGCAGCGCTATTTCCGCTTTAGCTTGTGCTATTCCTCAAATTATACTCAATGTCTACAAGTGGTAGATATTTTGCATCCATACGAGCTGGATTATCTAAATCAGGGTCTTGCGGATAGAAGGAAGCAAAGCTATTTAGCAGGAAGATACGCTGCTAAATGTTCGCTCTCCGGGGCGATTGGGGAGGGGCGTTTAAATCAGATTTGGATCGATAGAGGTATATTGGACCACCCAATTGTAGTGCATCCAAATAAACAAAATATGCAAGTAAGCATCACCCATTGTGACGAACTCGGGGCAGCATTAGCCTTCCCTGAAGCGGTACCCATGGGAATCGATATCGAACGAATTGACCCAACTAGAATAGACTTGTTCTTATCGCAATTGACTGATTGGGAGAAGGGCTTCATCGAGGACTTACCGTTTTCCACAGAAGCAACGCTTACTATGTTCTGGACTGCAAAGGAATCCTTATCTAAAGTATTAAAAACAGGTCTGACTACCTGTTTTTCTTTGTATGAACTTCAAAAACCAACAACCGTGGATGCTGGAATAGTACGAAGTTTGTTTACCAATTTTCCTCAATATCAGACAGTATCCGTTATCTTCGGAATGTATGTGTGTTCGATAACCTATCCCAAAAAATTATGTATCGACTTCACACCGTTCCTAAATACACTAAATGAGAGGCTAAGGTTGTGTTTGACATAAGCGAGAATAAGACGTACGAAATTACGACGTTAAAAGCAGGACCTCCACACCTTGTAAACTATATTTACATTATTGTTGACCGAATGACCAGGCAAACGGCAATCGTTGATCCGGCGTGGGATGCTCAAATGATTAAAGCAGCTTGTAAAGAGCTTGGCGTTATTCCATCAATGATTTTGTTAACACATTCCCACAATGACCATATCAATATGGTACCTGAATTGGTTGATTATTATGGAGCTCAGGTTTATATGTCCCGCATTGAAATAGAATTTTACAAGTTCTCAAGTAAAAATCTAAGTGCTCTAAATGACTTTGACCATCTTCAGTTAGGGGGGACGCAAATCATGTGTTTGCTGACTCCTGGTCATACGCTAGGAGGCACATGCTATTTACTAACTGAGAGTTTGTTCTGTGGAGATACGGTGTTTATCGAAGGCTGTGGATCATGTGAAACGGTTGGGGGATCTGCACATCAGATGTATGAAAGTATTCAAAAAATTAAACGTATTGTACGTCCATCGGTTCGGATATACTCAGGGCATTCCTACGGCGAAGAGCCTGGCAGTCGTATGCTGGGCTATTTGCTCACGAATAATATTTATTTTGCTTTAGAACACCAAGAGCATTTTGTTCAGTTCCGTATGCGAAAAAATCAAACATGGAAAAGGGATAGTGGATTATGGGGAAAAGTGTAGTATTTTTATTTTCCGGACAAGGTTCCCAATACTTTCATATGGGCAAGGACATGTATGAGAACAATTCAACTTTCCGCTATTGGATGAAAGTACTCGACGATCAGATACAAGCGGAAATAGGTGAATCTGTAATTTCTCGAATGTTTAACACGAGCAACCGCAAGGACGAACCATTTGATCGACTACTGTATTCACATCCGGCCATATTTATGGTCGAATTCGCTATGGCTCAGTCACTAATAGCGGATGGCATAATCCCAGAATGTGTTCTTGGAAGTAGTGTAGGGGAATTCGCTGCTGCATCGGTCGCTGGCTTAATAGCCCCTGTTGATGCACTTCATTTGTTACTTGCCCATGCGAAGGCTATAGAAACGCATTGTCAGGCTGGACAAATGTTGGCGGTACTTGGCAGTTACAGTCACTATGAAGACGATCCGCAACTCAAAATGGAATGTGAGATGGCATCTCAAACGGGTGATACACACTTTGTTTTATCAGGTTTGACGAGGAATATTGAAGCCATTAAACAACGTTTAGCAGCTAAGAGTATTATTACCCAAACGCTGCCAGTACGGTTTGCATTCCATTCTTCATGGATTGATAATGCTGCGGAACAACTTAACGTTTCTCCCCAAACTAAGACATTAGGGCCATCACAAATTGGCTTTCTTTCGTCACGTTATGGGAAGCGATTAGAAACGGTTACATACAATTATTTTTGGGATGTTGTACGAGGCCCAATACATTTTGAAGAGGCTATCCGTCTACTGGAAAGAGAATCAGAGTATGTTTATCTTGACGTAGGCCCATCGGGAACGTTGACTAATCTAGCCAAAAGGATACTATCTGAACAATCCCAATCGGAGTGTTATTCGATTATGACACCGTTTGGAAGTAATGAAGCCAATTATAAGCGAATATATGCAAAATTGAGTGGCCTATCTGAAACCAATTCGAATAAGAAAGGGCGGAGTTCAATGAATGTATATCTTTTTCCTGGACAAGGATCTCAGCACAAAGGTATGGGGGGAGAATTGTTTGATCAATATCGAGATTTGACGGAAAAAGCAGACCGAATTCTGGGGTATTCCATTAAAGAGCTTTGTCTCTTAGATCCGCATCGACAATTAGGTCAAACTCAATATACGCAAGTAGCTTTATACGTTGTATCTGCGCTCAGTTTTTACAAAAAAGTGGAGCAAACGAACCAATTGCCCGATTATGTAGCTGGGCACAGTTTAGGTGAGTATAACGCATTGTTAGCCGCTGGAGCATTTGACTTTGAAACAGGTTTAAAACTGGTCAAAAGACGTGGAGAACTGATGAGCCAGGCTCCTGTGGGTGGAATGGCTGCGGTTATTGGTTTAACCATCGAACAGGTGCGTAATATTTTACATGAGAACCATCTGACAGGTATCGATGTGGCCAATCACAATGCACCGTCCCAAGTTGTTATTGCTGGACAGAAGAATGATATTGCACAGGCTCAGTCGATTTTTGAAGAATCGGGGGCCAAAATGTATGTGCCACTGAATGTGAGTGGAGCCTTTCATTCTCGTTATATGGCAGAGGCCCAACAACAATTTGAACAATTTATGGCTGAACATAGCTTTTCCAAGTTGTCAATTCCTGTTATTTCTAATGTTCACGCACAACCTTATTTGCAGGAAGATATCAGCAGCAATCTAATCAAACAGATTGTTAGTCCAGTAAAGTGGAATGACACTATTCGCTATTTACTTGGTTTGGGTGAAGTCGATTTCACAGAAGTTGGACCTGGTAACGTGCTGACCAAGTTGGTAGGCTACATACGGAAAGAAGCAACGCCCATCGTTCCTGTCTCAAGTGTGACTACAGATAAGATGACTGAAAAGGTTACCGGCACAAACAACACCAAAATTGTAGAAGGTCTGGTCACAGGCGAATCATTGGGTGATAAGCAATTTAAGGAGGATTATGGTCTTAAGTATGCTTATGTCACAGGTGCAATGTACCGCGGCATCGCTTCCGAAAAAATGGTTATACGTGTAGCTAAAGCCGGAATGCTTGGATTTTATGGTACCGGGGGACTTCGTCTAGATAGGATTGAACGAAGTATCCAGTCGATTCAAAAGGAGCTGAGCCAAGGCGAAGCGTACGGGATGAACCTACTTCATAACCCGTCCGATCCGTCGGTAGAGGAGCATACGATATCCTTATTTTTAAAGTACGGTATAAAAAATATTGAAGCATCCGCCTTTATGGGCATTGTTCCATCTTTGATCATTTACAGAGCAAAAGGGTTGACAGAAACAGCATTCGGAGGCATCAGCATTGGAAATCGAATCATCGCTAAATTATCAAGACCAGAGGTTGCGGAAGCTTTCCTAAGTCCAGCACCGCAGAGAATGGTTGATAAGCTTGTTGAGCTCAATAAAATCACGGCTACTGAAGCTAGACTGTTGAGCAAAGTACCTATGGCTGACGACATATGTGTGGAAGCTGATTCTGGGGGGCACACAGATTCAGGTGTAGCATACGCATTAATGCCGGCGATCACATTGCTTCGCGATGAGATGATGAAGAAATATGGTTATGGTAAAAGGATTAGGGTTGGTGCAGCGGGGGGGATAGGTACTCCGGTCGCTGCAATGGCTGCGTTTATGCTTGGTGCAGACTTTATCGTGACAGGTTCCATCAACCAATGCACTATAGAGGCAGATACAAGTGATGCGGCAAAAGATTTACTGCAGGAGGCTAATGTACAGGATACTGCGTATGCACCAGCAGGCGATATGTTCGAGATCGGAGCAAAAGTACAAGTACTGAAGAAGGGATTGTTTTTTTCCGTACGGGCTAATAAGCTGTATGAGCTCTATAAGCAGTACAATTCGATTGATGAGATAGATGAAAAAACGAAGCTCTTGCTTCAAGAGAAATATTTCAATCGTTCGTTTGAAGAAGTGTATCAGGAAGTTCTAGATTATCAACCTCCACAAGAAATTGAAAAAGCTGAGCGAAATACCAAACACAAAATGGCTTTGATTTTCCGATGGTACTTTGGACATTCAACACGACTTGCCATGAGTGGCCAATTGGAACATAAAGTTGATTTCCAAATACATTGTGGTCCTGCACTAGGATCCTTTAACCAGTGGGTTAAGGGAACAGGGATGGAGAGTTGGAGAAACCGTCATGTGGACCAGATTGGCATTACCATGATGAGGGAGACAGCTGCACTCGTTAATGCACGTATCAACGCATTTAAAACAGGGAGCCTTGTTTAATGAAGATCGAAATGATATCTAAGCGTAATGAAAATACAGGAATGCTTCCACCTATTCTGTTCATACACGGAGCTTACCACGGGGCATGGTGTTGGGAGGAATATTTTATACCTTACTTCTCCGCCCTTGGATTTTCATGCTATGCGATCAGTTTGCGTGGACATGGTCATAGTGAAGGGCGTGATAAACTGCATTCGTATTCACTCCGCGACTACAAAGAGGATTGTGTCACAGCGATTGGCCAAATGAACGAAAGGCCGATTCTAATAGGTCATTCTATGGGCGGGGCAATCGTGCAACAAATTATGCATACAGCGCCAGAAACGATAAGAGCCGCTGTATTACTTTCATCTGTCCCACCGAACGGTATGTTTGGTCCTTTAATGAGATTATTTCTAAAGAAAACAGGATGGATGTTTCAGTTGAACGCCTTTAATCAAACAAGCACCAAAAAATTTCCATACCCTCTATTGTTCAATAATAGATTAAGTGATGAACAGACAGTTCGTTTCGCTGCACTTCTTCAACCCGAATCTAACAGAGTAGGCATGGAAATGTGCAGACGAATTGTGCCGCGAATCTTTCCTGTTCAGGTACCGCTTCTTATTATTGGATCACAGTGTGATAACCTTTTTGCGGAAAAATCACTTCGACACCTAGGTAAAGTTTATCATGTTGAACCGATCATTTTTGCTGATATGTGTCATGATATGATGTTGGATCCAAACTGGAAACAAGCTGCCGATAAGATTGCTACTTTTTTGCAAGAAAAATTGAAAGTGGTGGAGGGCAAATTATGAGTTCGCAAGGTTCCTATCAGATTAGTACGATCGCAAGCAATATTGATAAAGAAATTAATCGTTTAAAGGCTCAGGTTGATTTGTTTTGGGATAAAGAGTTTAAGCGATACGTCGAATTCGGTCTGGAAGATGGCATGAAAATCGCTGAGCTTGGATCGGGACCGGGATTTGTGACTGAGAATCTATTGAAAGCGTTACCCAATATCCATATAACAGCTCTAGAAATTGATTCTATTCTAGTGGAATACGCCGCCCAATATTTGAAGGAGAACCAGTTTGATCGTTATGAAATAGTACAAGGGTCAATCATGACGACGGGCTTCCCTGACAACTCGTTTGACTTTGCCATTACTAGGCTCGTGCTCGAGCATTTGCCTGATCCGGTAGGTGCTGTGCGTGAGATTTGCCGAATAATCAAGCCAGGTGGGAAAGCTGTTTTTGTGGATAACGATTTTGAAATGCATATTATGACCTTCCCCTCTTTTGGTTCGTTAAGAGAGCTATATGAAGCATATTGTCAATCCAGATCGGAAGAAGGGGGGAACCCGAAAATAGGCAGAGAATTACCCTTGATTTTGAAAAGAGGAGGACTCTCAAATATTGATTTTGAAGTCATAAGTGCTCATAGCGAAGTGGTCGGAGATGAGAAGTTTTTCAAATCGGAAGGGATTGGGATTCCGTCAAAGCTAGTGCGTGACGGTTTTTTGCCTAGCAAAGTGTTAGCAGATATTTCAGTACAGTGGCGTAATGTGGTGAAGAGTGAGGATCATGCGATCCTTCGCCAGCTCTATATGGCCGTTGGCGAGAAAATGTCTGTGGGGGAGGTTTAAAATTTGAATATAGACGAAAAAACAGAAAGTGAAGCGCTTGAGTTACAGTTAAAAGATGTTTTAGCTTCCTTGTTGGGCGAACAGAGTAATGAGCTTAGCTTAGATGCTCCGTTTTCAGATATTGGTGTCAACTCTATAGTTGCTGTCGAATTCGTAGAAGCGCTTAACTTAAGATTAGGCACCCAACTAGGTGTTGAATTAATCTTTGACTACAATGATATTTCCTCACTCGTTGATTATCTGAGGTCACTTGATATAGGAAGTGCTTTTTCCAGCAAGCCAGAGACGACTTTGTTATTGCAGCAGATTCTGAATAGCCTTCTTCAGGAAACAAATGGCGAACTACCTGACGCTAGAACAAGCTTCGGTGAATTGGGCGTGCATTCTGTAATGGGAGTGGAGTTCGTTGAGGAGGTTAATCGTAAGCTACAAATTGGTCTCGGATTTGAAGTCATGTACGATTATGACAACATAGATATGCTAACAGAACACATTTTACATACCTATGGAAAGGCAAAAAGTGAAGCTGACCCTATGGAAGCTAATTGCGACAATACATCCGAAAGCGTTGTGCGAGAGTCAGATATCGCAATCATCGGAATTTCAGGTAGATATGCTGGATCAGAGAACATTCATGAATTTTGGGATCATTTGCAGGAAGGCGATGATTGCATTCAAGTCATTAACCGTCCTGGCTGGGAACAACAATCCTATTATGACTCGGATCCAGCGCAAGAAAATAGATCAGTTAGCAAGTGGGGAGGGCTGTTGTCAGAAGTCGATAGCTTCGATCCCTTATTTTTTCACATATCTCCAGCAGAAGCTGAACGGATGGATCCTCAGCAACGGTTATTTTTGGAGGAGACATACAAGGCAGTAGAGGACAGTGGATATTCATCCGAACAACTGTCAGGAAAAAAAGTCGGAGTGTTCGTAGGCGGAAGAAGCTCAGATTATAAAGAACGGACATTGGAAGGCGAGGACGTAAGCTCACAGACTTTCTTAGGTAACGATATGGCCATATTGGCAGCTAGGATATCTTACTTCATGAATTTTAAGGGGCCAAGTCTTGCGATCGATACGGCGTGCTCCTCAGCCTTAGTAGCCATCCATCTGGCGTGCGAGAGCATTCGTAAAGAGGAATCCGAGATTGCAGTAGCCGGTGGTGTTTTTATACTTAGCTCGCCTGAATTTTATGTCATGACATCGAAGACGAATATGCTTTCGCCAGACGGTAAGTGTAAGACGTTTGACGATTCAGCCAACGGCATCGTTGTTGGGGAAGGTGTTGGAGCCGTAGTATTAAAATCATTAAAGCGTGCTATGGCGGACGGTGACCATATCTATGGTGTAATTAAAGGCAGTGCAATTAATCAGGATGGAAAAACAAAAGGAATAACAGCTCCAAGTATGCTTTCTCAGAAAGCTCTTTTATGTGAGGCCTATGAAAAAAGCGATATTGATCCTGGAACCATTAGCTATATCGAGGCCCACGGAACAGGCACTAAATTGGGGGATCCGATTGAGGTTAAAGCATTAAGCGAAGCATTTTCCCTATTTACAGATAAAAAACAATACTGCGCCATAGGCTCGCACAAACCGAATTTCGGACATACCATTATGTCGGCAGGCATTGCAGGTATGTTTAAAGTGTTGATGGCCATGAAACATAGGCAGATTCCGCCAACCATACATGTGCAGCAAACTAATCGGTACATCGATTTTGAGGAAAGCCCGTTTTATTTAAATACGGAGCTGATGGACTGGACTCCTGTGGAGGGGTATCCATTACGGGCAGGGATAAGCTCATTTGGATTTAGCGGGACAAACTGCCATATGATACTTGAAGAAGCTACAAAGGTCAGTAGGCAGAAAAACGTTACAACAATCGATGCTCACCTGTTTCCGTTATCCGCAAAAACGAAGGTGGCGTTAAAGCAAAAAGTCGAAGAAATGATTGAGTGGCTGCATCGAGAGTCAGAAAATTTTGAATTAGCGGATATAGCATATACTCTTCAACAAGGGCGCAGCCACTTCCCTTTCCGCTTGGCAGTTGTTGCACAGAGTACTAATGAGTTACTCGAACGACTTAATGATATTGCCGCATACGAAGATGATTTAAACGATACAGGTATTGAGGCTGAGTCCGGAGATGCTTATTATGCCGAAGTGGAGGATTTGCAGCAATTAACACCAGAGCAGTATCGGAAAATGCTGAATGAGTTAGCTGCACAGTACAGTCGGCAATATAATCCCGAATGGGAACGCCTGCATAGGAATCAATCTAGATCTAGGGTTCCATTGCCCGTCTACCCTTTTAGCAAGCAACGTTATTGGGCACCTACGGTACAAAACTCAACCAAAGAGAGAAGAACTAGACGTGAAATGACAACGCTCCATCCGTTAATTCACCAAAATACTTCTACGCTTGATGAACAACGATACAGTTCCTCTTTCGACGGAGAGGAATTCTTCTTGAAAGATCATGTTGTTCAAGGACGACGGGTATTGCCAGGCGTTGCCTACCTGGAGATGGCCAGGGTCGCAATTGAACATGCCACGAATAGAGCTTTAGGGCATGAGAACATTGTACTGAAGCACATTATCTGGTCCAGACCTTTTGTGTTGGAAGACGAACCTATTCAAGTACATGTAAGTTTGTATCCGGAAGAGAATGGAGATATCTCCTTCGAAATTTTTAGTGATAATAGTATGCATGGAGAGGATACCATTCTCCATGCACAAGGTTCTGCTATTTCCCATCAATCTACTATATACACGAAGTTGGATATTGAAAGCTTGATTAACCAAAGTGAAAATGTGCTACAGTCCAGTGATTGCTACGAGTCTTTCCATGCACTTGGGTTTGCATATGGGCCTTCCCACAAGGGCATTGAACACATCTACAGGGGTAAGGACTATCTGGTTGGTAAGCTTGTTCTGCCGCAGTCTGTGATGGACACACAAGAGCAATTCATTCTACATCCGAGCGTTATGGATGCTGCATTTCAGCTCACTCTAGCGTTCCATGTAGATATCACAGGCACATTAGTAGACAAAGACCAGATGAACCCGATCTTGCCTTTTGCTTTAAACGAATTGGAATTGCTCCGTGGTTGTACCTCCACTATGTGGGCGTATGTCCGTTATAGTGAGGGAAGCCAGCCTGGAGATAAAGTAGAGAAGATGGAGATATTGCTTTGTGACGAAGATGGAACAATATGCGTTAGCATGAAGGGGCTTACGAGCAGGAGGACGAATGCAGTCTCGGGCGAGTCAACATCCAGATCTTCAAGTGCGATTATGATGTATCCGACTTGGCGGGAGCAGCCCATTACTACCACAGATAAAGCTGAAATACGCACAAACTCAATAATTGTATTGTGTGAGTTGGCTGATCAAGTTAATGAGAAGGTTGCACGTTTGATGATGGATTCTGAATGCATTGTTCTGCAATCTGGACATCAAGAGCTCGGGCCACGATTTGAAGAGTATGCTGTTCAACTCTTTGAACGATTAAAGGCTATCATTACAGAAAAAACATCCGCTTGTATGCAGATTGTCGTCCCTGTTCATAATGAAAAGCAACTGTATTCGGCATTTTCTAGTTTGCTAAAAACAGCCGCCTTGGAGTGGAAGGGATTTGCCGGACAGATAATTGAAACGGATGAATGGAAAGATGCAGATAGAATTGTACCGATATTAAAAGAAAACAGCTACTGTAAAGACCTTTTTGTTCGCTATCAAAATGGCACCAGAATGGTTCGTGATTGGAAAGAAGCTGATCCAATCTATGAACATTCCGATGTGTCATGGAAGGACAACGGAGTCTATCTGATTACGGGTGGTAATGGTGGGTTGGGGCGCATATTTGCCAAAGAAATCGTCAACAAATGCATAAGCCCAACGATAGTTCTGATCGGGAAATCGGTGCTTTCTTTGCAAATGAAAGCTCAGCATAGGGAACTTGAGGAGCTTGGAGCCAAAATCGAGTACCTGCGGGTAGACGTAACACACAAAACTGAGGTTATGGATTTAGTCCGAGGCATTCGCCAAAGATATGGAAAGTTAAATGGTATTATTCATGGAGCAGGAATCATTCGTGATGGTCTTATCATGAACAAAAACTCAGATGAATTTAAAAATGTAGTAGCTCCGAAAGTGACTGGTCTGTTGTATTTGGACGAGGCTGCAAGAGAAGAAACAATTGATTTTTTTGTTGTTTTGTCCTCCATCGCAGGGATTTTGGGCAATATGGGGCAGGCCGATTATGCTACAGCCAACGCGTTTATGGATGCCTACGTTACGTATCGAAATGCTTCGAGTAAACAACAGCGGATGCTCTCGATCAACTGGCCATTGTGGAAGGAAGGCGGGATGCAGGTCGATGAAGCAGGAGCGGCATACTTGTTCCAACAGTGGGGTATGAAGGCATTGAATACGTCAGACGGTCTTGAGTTCTTTCAACGGGCAAGGAGCACTAGTAAAGATCAGATAATGATCGTGTCAGGCGATGCTGTTCGGTTCAAGCAAAAACTGCTGGACGAAAGTGGGAAGTTAAATATACGTCAGCAAGTGGTAAGCGAGACAATCGGTTCATCAGCTTCAGTTAGTAGTATAGAGACGAATGAAGAATTGATTATGAAAGTGAAGACTGCTTTTGTTCAGTCCGTTTCTAATTTGCTTAAAGTAGATGCGAACGATATCGATACCGAGACCGAATTAACCGATTACGGATTCGATTCCATTACGTTCACTCAGATGACCAATAAACTTAATCAGTTGTATAATCTGGAACTTTCACCGACGCTATTTTTTGAATATCCGACGATACAACAGTATGTGACGTTTTTGATTAGTGAGTTTTTCAATCAGTTGACTCCATTTTTTTATGTTAAAGCGGAAGCTACAGTTGCTGCATCTAAACAAATTGAAGAGACGAAGATTAATCCAGAGCAGCCTCGATTTAAACGAGAAAACAAACGTCGCGTTGATTCGTTTTATGCAGCTACAGACCAGGAGTTGAAGCAATCAAACAGCGTTAAGGATGGTATTGCAATCGTAGGTATCAGTGGCGTCTTCCCGATGGCAGACGATGTGGATGCCTTTTGGGAGAACCTTGCTCAAGGCAAAGACTGCATATCCGAGATTCCAGTAGAGCGCTGGGATTGGCGGACTTATTATGGCGATCCTATGACTGAAGTGAATAAAATGAACTGCCGGTGGGGCGGGTTTATCAATGGTGTTGATGAATTCGATCCACTCTTTTTTGGCATTTCGCCAAAAGAAGCAGAACTTATGGACCCGCAGCAGCGGCTTTTAATGACCTATGTCTGGAAAGCGATCGAGGATGCTGGTTACTCAGCTCAAAGCTTGTCTGGAACCAATACTGGAATATTTGCAGGTACCACTGCAAGTGGTTACAACGATTTGCTCTTGCGTGCGAATATTACCATTGAAGGTTATTCTTCTACAGGAATGGTTCCCTCTGTCGGACCGAACCGGATGAGTTACTTTCTGAACGTTCACGGACCGAGCGAACCGATAGAAACGGCCTGCTCCAGTTCTCTAGTCGCCATTCACCGTGCGGTAAGAGCTATTCAGAGTGGTGACTGTGAGATGGCCATTGCCGGAGGCGTAAATACGATCGTATCGCCAGAGCTACAGATCAGCTTCAGCAAAGCGGGAATGTTATGTGAGGACGGGCGATGCAAGACATTCTCAAGCGAAGCGAATGGGTATGTGAGAGGCGAAGGGGTTGGCATGCTCTTGCTGAAGAAGCTGAGCGAAGCCGAGGCTTCCGGGGATCACATCTATGGCGTGATTCGCGGAACCGCGGAAAATCACGGGGGCCGGGCTGCGTCACTAACTGCACCTAATCC